>NZ_BBRO01000001.1:140000-3161460 GCF_001047015.1 Sphingopyxis sp. C-1 | reverse complement strand
GGGGGGGGGGGGGAGCCGCATTATTTCTTGGCTTCGGCCGGAGCGGGGGTTGCTGCGGCAGGGGCGCCGGCTGCGGCCGGAGCGGCTGCAGCACCTTCGGCTGCCGGTGCAGCGGCGGCGCCTTCGGCCGGAGCCGCGCCTTCTGCCGCGGCGGCGGGCGCTGCTTCGGCTGCGGGCAGCGGCAGGTTCGAGCCCTGTGCGTTCAGATAGACGATCAGATTCGCGCGATCTTCGGGGCTCGACAGGCCCGCGAACGACATTTTGGTGCCGGGAGCGAATTTACGCGGGCTGGTCAGCCACGCGTTCATCTTTTCGAAGTCCCAGCTGCCACCCATGCCGGCGAGCGCGGCCGAGAAGGCGAAACCATGCTTACCATGGCCGATTTCTTCGCCCATCGTACCGAACAGATTCGGACCGATGCCGTTGGCGCCGCCCGAAGCGATCGTGTGGCATGCGGCGCATTTCGCGAATACCGCTTCGCCTTTCGCCGGATCGGCGGCGGCGAGCAGGTTGGCGAGCGGCACGGCCAATTCGCCGCCACCCGCGCCAGCTTCGGCGTCTTCGATCGGAAAGCCGGGCATTTCGGGATTGTGGCTGGCAAACAACATGCTCGACCCGATCGTCAGGCCCAGCGCGCAAATGCCAGCAAAAAGCACCCAGCCGGCAATAGTATTGTTGCGATTGTCCATGCTCTAGCAGCCCCGTTTACGGGCGCCCGCTTACCGGGCGCATATTTGATTTGGACGCTCCCTTACTGGCGCGGCGGCGACGGCGCAAGGGGATGAAATCGCGCGAGGGACCGGCCGTGCACCGGTTGCGCAGGTGCGGTAGGGCGGCTATGCGCCGCGGCTCCAGCTTGGGAAGGCAATCATGGGCAGTTATTCGGCTTCGGCACAGCATCTGGTCGACGAAATGCGCGCAGCGGCACTCGCCGAACCCGCGCGCGGGCTGGCGTTCCAGGGCGCGCCGGGCGCGAACAGCGACCTCGCCGCGCGCGAATATGACGCAAACTCGCTGCCGCTGCCCTGCTATGCATTTCAGGACGCGATCGACGCCGTGCGCGATGGCCGCGTCGACCGCGCGATCATTCCGATTGAAAACAGCCTGCACGGCCGCGTCGCCGACATTCACTTCCTGCTACCCGAATCCGGTCTGTCGATCGTCGGCGAGCATTTTCTGCCGATCCGCTATGGCTTGATGAGCCGCGATCTTGGCCCTGTGACGCGCGCGATGAGCCATGAGCAGGCGCTCGGCCAATGCCGTCACTGGCTGCGCACCAACAATATCGCGCCGGTCGCGCACAGCGATACGGCAGGCGCTGCCGCATGGGTCGCCGACAGCGACGAGGTCGGCCTTGCTGCACTCGCGCCGCCGCACGCCGCCGAACTCTATGGGCTGACGCTGCACGGTACCGGGATGGAGGACGCCGATCACAATACGACGCGTTTCGTCATACTAGCGCGCGAACCGCTGGCCGATGTTGCGGCGATCACCGGCCCGGTGATGACGACCTTCATGTTCGAGGTGAAGAATATCCCCGCCGCGCTTTACAAGGCGCTCGGCGGCTTTGCGACCAATGGCGTCAATATGACCAAGCTAGAAAGCTATCAGACCGGTGACAGCTTTGCTGCGACGCAATTTTACTGCGATATCGTCGGCGCGCCGGGCGACGAGCGGATTGACCGCGCGCTCGAGGAGCTCGATTTCCAGACCAAGTCGCTGCGCTTGCTGGGAACCTATCCGCAGGCGCGCGAGCGGCGCTGAAACTCAGGAGGAGTAGCGGCACCAGCACGCTCCCCCACCCGGCCTCCCATAGGCTACTATCGTTGGGGAGGCCAGGTGGGGGAGCGTGCTGGTGCCCCTACGCCACGTATCAGTTTCCGCGGCGCCGCAGCATCCGCGCGGTCGCGGACGTCTGGACGATGAACAGCGTGACGAGAATGCTCGCGACCACGAGGGCGAACAGGTCGAAGGCTGAAAAATTGGTGCCGCCGATATCGCCGCCACCGATGATCGGCATCGAAATCGTCATCGCCATCAGCATCAGCCGCAGCTCGGTCGGGCCGCCCGCCATATAGGACAGGCGGAATTCGCCGAGGATCTTCGCGGCAATGAACGTGTGTATCGATAGCAGAAAATAGCCGATCACTGCCATCAGCGCGACGTCGAGCCGCATATAGGGGCTCATCCCGATCGCGCTGATCATCAGCAGTGTCGCAAGCGCATCGACGCTGTGATCGACAAAATAACCATAGTTCGGCCGCTCGATCCCGCGCCAGCGCGCCAGGCTGCCGTCCAGCGAATCGCCGAACCAGTTGACGATATAGCCGGCCAGCGAAAGCCCGAGCCATTCGCTGTCGAACCAGCTGAGCAGATAACCCGCCGCGACGAGCACCGCTCCGGCGAAGCCGAGCGTGGTAAGCTGGTCGGGGGTGACCCAGCCCGGAAGGCGCGCGCATAACCAGTTGAGAAGACGGCGCTCGCTGCGCGCGAGGATGTTCTGCTGGATGCGGACCGGCGCTTTTGCGACGGGTTCGAACTTGCTCATGAGGACCCTTTGTTGCCGGCTGTCACATAAGTGCCGGCCAGATGTCATCGCGGCGTCATAGAGGCAAAGTTGCGTTTGCGAAAGGGCAGGGCGGTCGGTGCGGCGCGTGCGTGCGACGATCAGTCCTGCCAGGGCCCGATTTCTCCGACCTCGCCGATCGTGCGATACCGCACCGCATCGTCCACCCATGCGACTTCCCACATCGGCGCCGGGCGGGCCCATTCGCCGATCACGAACAGTGGCAGCCTGTTCGCGGCGACAAAGGCCAGGTCGTCGGGGGTGGGACCAGGGACGATGGTTTCGGAGCGCTGGTGAAGGCGAATGACCGCGAATGTTCTCGCTGGCGGGGCTGGCAAGGACTGTCGCACCGGAAAGCCGATGCTTGCGGCGATGACCGGATAGCCCTTGTCGTCGCGCGCGATCAGCAGAACCTTGTCGGCCGTCGCATAGGGACCGCCCACGGGGCGGCCGACGACCTTGCGGCCCGCGATCGCAGCGAATTCGCGCAGATCGGTTTCGGCAATCGGCGATGGGCGCGCGGGCGCCGAAACGGGCGCGGTTTCAGCAGGCGCACCGGAGGGATCGGCGGTAAGCGCCGCGACGAACATCAGGGCAGCGATCAATGTGCTTCGCCCCAGCTTTTGCCGATGCCGACTTCCACCTCAAGCGGGACCGAGAGTTTGAGCGCGGGCTCAGCTGCTGCCGACATCACCCCGCGGATGACAGCACCCGCGGCCTCGGCCTTGTCTTCGGGCGCTTCGAAGACGAGTTCGTCATGGACCTGGAGCAGCATGCGAACGTCGGAGAGTCCGGCGTCCTCCAGCGCCTTTGGCATCCGCGCCATCGCGCGCTTGATCAGGTCGGCGCTCGTGCCCTGGATCGGCGCATTGATCGCGGCGCGCTCGCTGCCCGCGCGTTCATTCTGGTTCGCGGCCTTGATACGCGGGAACCAGGTTTTGCGGCCGAACAAGGTCTCGGTATAGCCTTTGGCGCGGGCGCTTTCGAGCGTGTCGGTGATATAGTCCGAAATCCCAGGAAACCGCTCGAAATAGCGCGCGATCAGCGCCTGCGCCTCGTCGGGCGTGACTTCGAGGCGGCCCGCAAGACCCCAGCGCGAAATGCCGTAGAGGATCGAGAAATTGACCGTCTTCGCCTTGCCGCGCGTGTCGCGATTGACCTCGCCGAACAATTCGATCGCGGTCGCGCTATGGATGTCGTCGCCGCGCGCAAAGGCTTCCTTGAGCTCGGGGACGTCCGCCATATGCGCGGCAAGCCTGAGTTCGATCTGGCTATAGTCGGCGGCGATCAGGACATGGCCGGGCGCGGCGATGAAGGCGTCGCGGATCTGGCGCCCGGTTTCGGTGCGGATCGGGATGTTCTGAAGGTTCGGGTCGGTCGACGACAATCGTCCGGTCTGCGCGCCGACGAGGCTGTAGCTGGTGTGGACACGCCCGGTCGTCGCATTAATCTGTTGCTGCAGCGCATCGGTATAGGTCGACTTCAGCTTCGAAAGTTGACGCCATTCCAAGATTTTGCGGGCGATCGGTACGCCGTCGCGCTCGAGCCGTTCGAGTTCGCTGAGGTCGGTCGACCAGTCGCCCGACTTGCCCTTGCGGCCGCCCTTGAGGCCAAGTTTGTCGAACAGGATTTCGCCGAGTTGCTTCGGGCTGCCGATCGCGAACGGCTGACCTGCAAGGCCGTGAATTTCGCCCTCGATACGCAGCATGTCGGTCGCGAATTCGCCCGACAGGCGCGCGAGATATTCGCGGTCGACCATGATGCCGGCGCGCTCCATGCCCTCGACGATCGACGCCAGCGGGCGGTCGACCATCTCGTAGATTCGCGTCCCGCCCTCGATGGGCAGGCGCAGCTTCAGCAGCTTCCACAGGCGCAGCGCGACGTCGGCATCTTCGGCGGCATATTGCGTCGCGCGGTCGAGCGGCACCTCTGCAAAGCTGATCTGCGACTTGCCCGTCCCGCACATTTCCTTGAAGGTCAGACACGTGTGATCGAGGTGAAGCTTGGCCAGTTCGTCGAGGCCGTGCTGATGCTTGCCAGCATCGAGCGCAAAGCTCATCACCAGCGTGTCGTCATAGGGCGCGACGGTGACGCCATGCTGCGCGAGCACGCCGATGTCATATTTCAGATTATGCCCGACCTTCAGCACCGCATCGTCGGCGAACAGTGCGTGCAGGCGCCCGATCGCGACATCCATCGCGATCTGCTCGGGCTTTTCGGCGAACATGTCGGTGCCGCCGTGACCGAGCGGGATATAGCAGGCGCGGCCCGGCGCGGTGGCCATGCTGACCCCGACGAGACGGCCGGTGACGCTGTCGAGGCTTGCCGTTTCGGTGTCGATCCCGACGACATGCGCGGCATGCGCTTCGGCGATCCAGCGATCGAGCGCTTCGACCGTGGTGATGCATTCATAAGCCGACCGGTCGATGGGCGGCATGGCGGGCAGCGTCGGCGTCGATGGCCCTGCGACAGCGGCAACCGGCGCGGCGTTGGCGCGCGGGAAGGTCGGCGGGCCGCCAGGCGTGGCGCCAAGATCGAGCTTGGCCGACAACGATCGGAAACCATGTTCGTCGAGGAACAGCTTGAGCGGTTCAGGCGGGATCGCCCCGAGCTTCAGCGTATCGAGCGCGTCGGGCAGCGCAACGTCGCGCTTCAGGTCGACCAGGATGCGCGACAGTTCGGCCATCGCGCGATGCTCGATCAGATTGTCGCGCAGCTTGCTGGCCTTCATCGTCTCGGCGCCGTCGAGCGCGGCGGCGAGATTGCCATATTCCTGGATCAGCTTGGTCGCGGTCTTTGGCCCGACCCCGCGCACGCCGGGGACATTATCGACACTGTCGCCCATCAGCGCGAGCACGTCGCCGACCAGATCGGGGGTGACGCCGAACTTCTCGTTCACCGCTTCCAATCCCAGCCGGACATTCTTCATCGTGTCGAGCATGTCGACCTGAGGACCTTCGGCGGGTTCGCGGATCAGCTGCATCAGGTCCTTGTCGGACGAAACGATCGTGACGTCCCAGCCTTCGCGCACGGCGGCTTCGGCATAGGAGGCGATCAGGTCGTCCGCCTCAAACCCCTCCATCTCGATGCAAGGCAGCGAAAAGGCACGCGTCGCGTCGCGGATCAGCGGGAATTGCGGGCGCAGATCCTCGGGCGGCTCGGGCCGGTTCGCCTTATACTGGTCGTAGATTTCGTTGCGGAACGACTGGCTGCTATGGTCCAGGATCACCGCAAGATGCGTCGGCCCGTCGGCGTCGTGGAGATCCTTTGCGAGCTTCCACAGCATCGTCGTGTAGCCATAGACCGCGCCGACGGGCACCCCCTTGGGGTTCGTCAGCGGCGGCAGGCGGTGATAGGCGCGGAAGATGTAGCTGGAGCCATCGACCAGATAGAGATGATTCTTGTCCGACATGGCGCGGATGTAGCAGGGGAGGCGCGGGCGGCCTAGGGCGCTGTTCCCGCTTTCTTCCTCTTTGCGTTGCGCCATCGTTCGATGCCTTGCCATGCGAGCCACGCGGCAAGCGGAAGCCCGACCGCGCCGAGCATGAGCAGTCCGGACGATGCGCTCTCGACAGCGGCCGCACCGATCGCCGCGAACACCACCGCCACGCCCAGATTGCCGAGCGCCATCGCCAGTACGAAGCGCCAGAACGCCATTCCGGCCACGCCCGCCGCGATAGCCACCACTTCACAAAGGATCGGGACGGGCCGCGAGATGATGAGCGCGATCGGGCCGGCCTGCTCGGCGAGCCGGTGCGCGCGGTCGAGGTCGTCGGCGCCCAGTAGTCTTGCAGCGAGCGGCCGGGCGGCCCAACGCCCGATCGCATAGCCCGCAAGGCTTGCGCCCATCAGGCCAAGCCATATGACGACCGTACCGATTGTGAAGCCGAAGGCCGCGCCCGCCAGCGTGTTGGTCACGCCGTTGGGAACGGGCAAAAAGACATCGAGGGTCAGCGCACCGACGATCAGCGCCGCGGCAGCAAACGGGCGTTCGTCCGACGCCGCCAGCACCGCATCGCTCGCCGCCATGAACTGATCGCGAAAGGCAAGGGGGATCAGGACGACGGAAACCAGTATCGCGGCAACGGCCAGCGTTCGGGTCAGCGGGGCGGCGCGATCGACCATAGCCCGGCGTAATCCGGCGTTCGTGAAGAATGAAGCGAATATGATCCGCGATGCCCTGAGGGCGGGGGTGGGTGGGGGCGTCGGTTCTGGGGCGGGGGAGCTGCCGTTGCCCTCTTTGGACATCGCCCGGCTGGATCCGGATCGGATCGGCGCAAGAGCCGCGCAATATTCCAAAGTTCAGGAAAGTTCAGCCCATTGAGCGCCCCGATCTGCAAGTCGTGGGGTGCTGGATGTGCGCGGCACGTCCGATAATGGTCGTACCCGCAAGCTGGGCAGCGACCGCATTTTTGTTCACCGAATGAAAGAGCCGGATGAAGGCTGGCACGGCCGGATAATGTAGGAAAGACCTATTTGAAGGCGATGTCTGTTTTGGGGTGGGGAGCGGACGTTTGCTACTAGGTTGTACCCCGGCGAAGGCCGGGGCCCAGGGCATTGGAAAGCCGAGCTGTGCGGATTGCCGCCCTGGACCCCGGCCTTCGCCGGGGCACATATTACCGTCGTTAGTGTCCGGTCGTTTCTTCGCTCTCGTCATCCCGGGCTTGACCCGGGATCCCGCTTTTTGACGCACTCACTGGCTTCGGCGTCAAGCGGGACCCCGGGTCAAGCCCGGGGTGACGAGGAGAGAATCTGTCCGCAATCGGTCGCTAGCGGTAGTTTCCGCCGCTTATCGATACTCGATTATGAGCTTCGACGCTGCCGCAACAGCCGCCGCGCGCGCCTCGTCGGTGGTGCCGCCCGCGACCTTGGCCAGCGCGACGCCCATGCGGCGGTATGGCCGCGTCACGGGTTTGCCAAAGATGCGCGCATCGATGGCGGTTGCGGTGTTCGGCGGCGTTAGTGCGTCGGCGAGGCCGGTGATCGCGAAATCGGCAGCATCGCGGTCGGCGAGCAGCACGGCGCTTGCGCTGGCGTCGGCTACGGTGATCGCCGGGATGGGCAGGCCGAGGATCGCACGCGCATGCAGGTCGAATTCCGAGAGCGATTGCGAGATTAGCGTCACCATTCCCGTGTCGTGCGGGCGCGGCGAGAGTTCGGAGAAGATGACCTCGTCGCCCTTCACGAAATATTCGACGCCGAAGATGCCGTGGCCGCCAAGGGCATCGACGACCTTGGTCGCCATGTCCTGCGCCGCGGCGAGCGCCGCATCCGACATCGCTGCGGGCTGCCAGCTTTCGCGATAGTCGCCGCGTTCCTGCCGGTGGCCGATTGGCGGGCAGAAAGTTACGCCGTCCTTGTGACGAACGGTGAGCAGGGTGATTTCATAGTCGAAGTCGATAAACGCCTCGGCGATCACGCGCAGCCGGTCGCCGCGCATCCCGGCGGCGGCATAATCCCACGCGGCGTCGATGCCGGCGGCGTCCTTCACCGTGCTCTGTCCCTTGCCCGACGAGGACATCACCGGTTTGACGACGAGCGGGAAGCCGATGCGTCCGGCCGCCGCAGCCAGCTCTTCGCGGGTGGTCGCATATTCGAAGGTCGATGTCCTGAGGCCGAGTTCGCTCGCGGCGAGGTCGCGGATCGCGTCGCGGTTCATCGTGAGCTGCGCCGCGCGCGCCGAGGGAACGACGTGGAAGCCCTCGGCTTCGACTTCGGCGAGGATTTCGGTGCGGATCGCCTCGACCTCGGGGACGATATGATCGGGCCGATGCTTCTCTATGGTCGCGCGTAACGCGTCGCCGTCGAGCATCGAGAAGACTTCGAAGCCGTCGGCGACCTGCATAGCGGGCGCCCCTTCATAGCTGTCGCAGGCGATCACGCGGCAACCGAGCCGCTTCGCCGAAATCACGAATTCGCGGCCCAGTTCGCCCGAACCGAGCAGAAGAATGGTGGCGGTGGGGGTCATGGCAGTCTTTCCATCGAGGTTGGGCGCAAGATTCGGGACGCATCGCTACGTGGGCTCCGCCATATGAATTTCAGCATCAAAGTGCGACAGCGAATGACAGATAGAGGAACCATCCCGTGACTTATTATTCCAAAACAATCTGGTCGCCCGTTGGCGAATTGACACTGGTCGCCGACGATCGCGGTCTCGCCGCCATATTGTGGGAAAATGACAGCCCCGACCGGGTCCGGCTCGGCGCGCTCACGGAAAAGGCGGGCCATCCGGTTCTCGTCGAAACCGAACGGCAATTGGCCGAATATTTTGCCGGCGAACGCCGCGCGTTCGACGTGCCGCTATCCTTTGCAGGGACCGATTTCCAGAAGCGCGTGTGGGCGGCGCTGCTCGCCATCCCGTTCGGCGAGACTCGCAGCTATGGCGAGATCGCCGATCAACTCGGCAATCCGGGTGCTTCGCGCGCGGTGGGCGCCGCCAACGGCCGCAACCCGATTTCGATCATCGCGCCATGCCATCGCGTCGTCGGATCGAACGGCAAGTTGACGGGCTTTGCGGGCGGGCTGGAGGCCAAGGCGTATCTGCTCGATCTCGAACGGATCGATTAAAGGTCGAGCGTGCGGATTTCGGGGATGAGCTTCCACCACAGCAGGGCGCCGAGCAGCGACAGCGCGGCGGCCGTCGCAAAGGCGTAGCCATAGCCGCCGAGGTAATCGACGATCAGCCCGGTGATGATCGGGCCCACGATGCCCGAGATATTGCCAAGCGCATTCTGTACGCCGATCCAGCTGCCCGCGGCGCGCGGCCCCGCGAAAATCTGGCCGATGGCGAAGAGATTGGTGGCGATCAAACCCGCGCCGAAGCCCGCGACCGCCAGCCACGCCGCCAACGCGGCAAAGCCGTCAGCGACGGCGATGCCGGCGGTCGCCGTGCCGATGGCGATTTGTCCCGCGATCATCAGCCAGCGGCGCACCTCGCCTTCATTGGCGCCCCTCGCGACCATCCGGTCGGACAACCAGCCGCCGACGAGTGCGACGATCCCCTGCGCCGTGAAACTCAGCGTCGTCAGCGCCGTCATTTCGCCGATCGAATAGCCCCGCGTATTGACGAGATAGAGCGGCAGCCACGCGAGCAGGAAATAAAAGCCGTAGTTCGACAGGAAATGGACGACGCTCATCTTCCATAGCGCCGGCACGCGGAGCAGGCGGCGGATCGAGACACGTTCGCTCGCCGGCACTGTTTGCGCACGTGCCCGCATCGGTGCCGCGGCGAATTGCCAGGGAATAAGCCATAGCAGCGTCACCGCGCCGAAAATCCAGAAGACCGGCCGCCACCCCCATTCGCCGAGGATCGCGCCGCCGGTGAGCACCCCGATGGCCGGACCGAAGGCGATCGCCGCGGACACCGACGCATTCGCGATGCCGCGCCGCTCGACGGGAACTTCGGCGGCGAAAATCTTGCTGCTGCCGGGAAAGGCGATACTCTCGCCAAGCCCGAGGAACAGCCGCAGGACGATCAGCGATATCAGCCCGCCGGCGAAACCGGTGAGCGCCGTGCTGATCGCCCAGACCGCGACGCCAAGCGCAAAGACCCGATAGACGCAGAAACGGTCGCAGAGCCAGCCGACGAACAGGCAGGCCGGGGCATAGACCCAGAAGAAGGCCGAGACGGCAAGGCCGAAGCCGGTAGCCGACAGCCCCAACTCCTCCTTCATCAGCGGAGCCGCAACGCCGATTGCGCCGCGATCGACATAGTTCAGGAGCACCGACAGCGCGATCAGCGCGACCACCCAGGTCACCCGTTTTCCGTCGGCCCGGCCTTCGATCGATTGTGTCGCCATATTCAAGCGCTCCCCTGCCCGGTGACAGGGCTATCAGATGGAGGGCGGCGCGCTAGCGAAAATTGGCCGCACGTTTGTTCAACGCGCTTGGGCGACGACGCGCTATTCTGGCGGGCGACATCAAGGGAGAATGGATATGACCCTCGCCACGCAGATCGACCGGCCGCTTTCGGTCGCGGACCTGTTCGACCGCTATCATGTCGGCTGGGAAACGAAGGACGCCGACCTGATCGCCTCGCTCCATTCTGAGGACACGGTCTTCGCCCTCCACGACGGCACCGAGCCCGTGAAGGGGCGCGAGCGGCTGCGCGAGCATTGCCGGCAATTGTTCGCGACATTCGACTTCACGATGGAAATGGGACGCCGGCTCTATGGCGACGATCATTGGGTGTTCGAATGGACGATGGTGCTGACGCTTGCCGAACCCGGCGGCGGTCCGTTTGCCGCGCGCGTCGGGATGCTCGACGTCGTCACCGTGAACGAAGCGGGCGAGGTGACGCGCAAGGATGTCTATCCGAACGGGCGTGAGATGTATGCGGCTTTCCTGCGCGCCGGGATCGAGCGCTAGCGGCGGCGCTTGCGCGTGGCGTCGGCGCGGCAGATACTGAAGCGATGCCCGACCCGGTCTCCCCTTTCCGGAATTCGCTGTTGCCCGTCGACGTCGGCTCGCTCGCGCCGCATGCGAATCCCGTCACGGGGATTTTGATCGGCCGCGGCGGGTCGCTGCGGCTCGAACTTGGCGGGGAGGTGGTCGAGGGCGAGATGCTGTTGATCCGCCCCGGCGTGGTCCACCGCATCGGGCTTCCTGCACGCGGCGCCGATATTCTTTATCTCGATGGGCTGGCTTTCCCGTTCGATGTACCGTTGGCGCGCGGTCTCGACTGCAGGCAGGCAATGCTTGCGGACGCGGTGCTGGGCGGCGCGGGCGAAGCGGCCGATGCGCTGCGGGCGCAGCTGACCGCATCCTGGCCAGGCCCACCGACGCCGGTCGCCGATGCGGTGCGCGCAATCTATGCCGACCCAATGCGCCGCATGCCGCAGGAGGAACTGGCGCAGCGGCTCGGCATGGAGCGCACGCAGGCGCTTCGTTATTTCCGCGCGACGACGGGACAGAGCTTCCGCGAATTCAAGCGTTGGTCGGCGGTCCAATATGCGGCGGCGCAGATGAAGGAGGGTGCACTTGTCCGCACCGCCGCGATGGATGCCGGTTTCGCCGACACCGCGCATCTGTCGCGCGTCTTTCGTCAGACATTCGGCCTGACCCCCAGTGCGGCGATCGGAGCGCTGCCGCTACGGGAAGGTCATTCGGGCCAGCGGCCGGTATCATGATCGGGATGCTGGTGATTGCTCGCCTTGATGGCACCGACATAGTCGGCCATCGTTTCCTCGGTCGTGCCTTCGCCCTTGATGGGCAGATGCTCGAACAGCGATAGCTGGCCTTCGATTCCGAACTGGACCTGCGGCGGGAAGCGCGCCGGATCATCGAACGACCCCGTGGTCAGGTTGATATGCTGGCTCTCGAAATAGTCATAGGCGAGCGGTGTCCCGCAACTGGAACAAAAGCCCCGCGCCGCCTTGTCCGAGCTTTTGAACCAGGTCGGCGAACCGCGCGTCCAACGGATCGCGTCGCGCGGGACGCCGATCAACGCGATGAAAAAATTGCCTGCTGCCTTTTGGCACATGCGGCAATGACATATGTGCGAGCTGTCGAGCACCGCCGTCACATGCCAGCGCACCGCGCCGCACTGGCAGCCGCCGGACGCCTCGGCTTCAACGCGTTCGGGGCGATAGCTCATCTTTCCTCACTCCCATTCAATTGTTAGGGCTCGCAATATATCGGGAATGCAGGCCTTGGTACCTCGTTTTTTCTCTCGGCTCCGACCGGCGGTGGCGCCGGGGCCGGATCATTGGCAGGAGCCGGCATGACTGGTTTGCCTTGGAACGGGCATTTGCAGATTTCAGGAGAGATTGCCTGGTGGTCGGGCGTCGTTGGCGACGCCACCTTGCACCGGCATTTCGCCGCGCAGGCGGTCTTCTCAGACGATCCGGTGCGGGTTATCGACGATGAGGGGTGCGAAATCTGTGGAACCTGCCTGTTGATCGAACCCAACGCCCGCCATCTTCTGCGCCCGGGCGGCCGTGCCCGGATCTGTTATGTCGAGCCGACAACCGCTTTTGGACCGCCTGATGCCCTGCGCGAGCACCTCGACCAAGAAGATGTTCGCATCGTGTCGGGCGCCGGGGCGCGAATATTCTGGAAGGACTGGACTGAACGCAGGGCGCGCCCGGCCATCGATACGCGCATTTCCCGGGCGATTATTGCAATCGAACAATTGCTTCCCGCCGGCACGATACGCCTCGCCGACATCTGCGCGGAGGGCACGCTTTCGGTTGGGCGCTTCCGGCATCTGTTTGCCGCCGAGATCGGATTGCCCTTTCAGCGCTTTGTCCTGTGGCGTCGCCTGGCTGCAGCATTCGAGAGCTTGATCGAGGGAACGACGGTCACGGAGGCGGCCCATGCGGCAGGTTTCGCCGACGCCGCGCATCTCGCGCGGACGACAAGGGCCATGTTCGGCATTCGTGCGAGCGACATTCTTCCGCAGCGATAGCCGCTTCGTTCAATCGCGCCGACGCCGGGCGGGCTATAAACGGAGCATGACAGAAACAAAAAGAGACTTCGTCCCGGCTCTGGGAAAGGCTGGCAACACCGGCAGCTACGATACCGTCGTCGCGCTGATGACACGCGAGAAGCGTTGGCGTGGCGAACTGGTCCGGCTGATTGCACCGCGCGCGGGCGAAACGATCGTCGACGTCGGCTGCGGGACCGGCACGCTTGCGATCGCGCTCAAGGCGGCGGAACCCGAAGCTATTATTCTGGGCGTCGATCCCGATCCAGCGGTGCTCGCGATCGCTGAGGAGAAGGCACGCGATGCGGGTGTGACGGTGCGATGGTTCGAGGCGATGGGTGATGCGCTCGATGCCATCGAGCCCCTGCAGGCGTGCGACAAGATCGTGTCGAGCCTGGTCCTCCATCAATGTCCGATGGACGTGAAACATGCGATCGTTCGCCAGATGCGGCGGCTGCTGAAACCGGGCGGCGAGTTCTTCATCGCCGACTATGGCGAGCAGCGTACATTGTTGATGCGCACGCTTTTTCGTCAGGTCCAGATGATCGACGGTTTCGAACTTACGGAGCCGAATGCGCGGGGCTGCGTCCCCGAAATCCTGCGCGAAGCGGGATTTCGGGGAGTCGAGGAAGTCGGCGCGATTTCAACCCCGACGGGTTCGATCTCGCTTTATCGGGGACACCGTTGATTCCGGCGCGTTCGACTATGCGTGTGCGCCATCGCCGCCCCCTTCATTGTTCGTCATCCGCCCACCCCAACGCGCGTAGAGGGTCGGAAGCAGGAAAAGGGTGAGCAAGGTCGCCGAAATCAGCCCCCCGATCACAACCGTTGCCAGCGGCTTCTGCACCTCGGCGCCGGCGCCGGTGGCGAGCGCCATCGGAACGAAGCCGAGGCTTGCGACCAGGGCGGTCATCACCACGGGACGGAGGCGGAGTAGGGCGCCTTGCCGTGCGGCTTCGGCTCTTTCCATGCCCGCGCGCATCAGTTCCTGGATCGACGATACCATCACAAGGCCGTTGAGCACCGCGATGCCCGATAGCGCGATGAAGCCGACGGCGGCCGAGATGGAGAAGTCCATGCCGCGCAGGAACAGCGCAAGGACGCCGCCGATCAGCGCCAACGGCACGCCCGTAAACACGATCGCCGCATCGCGCGTCGACCGAAGCGCGCCGTAGAGAAGCAGCAGAATCAGCACGAAACACGCCGGGATGACGAGCCCGAGCCGGTCGCGCGCCGAGGCCAGATTCTCGAACTGGCCGCCCCATTCGAGATAGCTACCGGCGGGCAGCCGGACATCTTTTGCTATGGCTGCCTTTGCGTCGGACACGACGTCCGAGATCGCACGGTCGCGGACATTGGCCTGCACGACGACGCGCCTTTTGCCATTCTCGCGGCTGATCTGGTTCGGGCCGTCGACGATACGGATGTCGGCAACGCTCGCGAGCGGCACGAAGCCGCCGCCCGCAACCGGGACCTGCACCTGTTCCAGCACCGACAGGTCGGCGCGCTCTGCATCCGACAGCCGGATGACCACGGGGAAGCGCCGGTCGCCCTCGAAGATCGTGCCGGCCTCGCGCCCGCCGATCGTCGCGGTCACGACATCCTGCACATCCTGCGCGGTCACGCCAAGCCGCGCCATTGCGTCGCGGTTGACGCGAATGTCGAGCAGCGACAGCCCCTCGGTCTCCTCCACCCGGACATCGCTTGCGCCCCCGGTCTTCCGCAGGATCGCGGCGATCTGCTGCGCGGTGGAATTCATCGTATCGAAATCGTCGCCAAAGATCTTGATTGCGATATCGCCGCGTACCCCCGCGATCAGCTCGTTGAAGCGCATCTGGATCGGCTGGGTGATTTCATAGGCATTGCCCGGAAACTTGTTCAGCTCCTTTTCCAGCCGCTCGACGAGCTCGGCCTTGGTCAGCTTTGGATCAGGCCATTGCTTGCGGGGTTTGAGGATCACGAAATTGTCGGTTGCATTGGGCGGCATCGGATCGGATGCGAGGTCCGCCGTGCCGGTCTTCGAAAAGACAATCGCGACCTCGGGCTGCTTTGAAAGCATCCGTTCGATCGGGATCTGCATCGCCTGGCTCTGCTCGACCGAGGTCGAGGGAACGCGGAATGCCTGGATCAAGAGGTCGCCCTCATCGAGCTGCGGCAGGAACACCTGACCGAGCGAGAAGAAGGCGAGGACCGCGACGACGAACCCGCCGACGCCGGCGCCGATCGTGATCTTCGGTTTGCTCATGGCCCGGTCGAGACCGGGTTCGTAGCGCCGTTTGAGCCAGCTCATGATGCGGCCCTCCTTTTCGTCGACGCGTTTCGACAGCCAGATGGCGATCGCTGCCGGCACGAAGGTCAGCGAGAGGATGAAGGCGAATGCGAGCGCGATGATCACGGTCAGCGCCATCGGGATGAAGGTCTTGCCCTCAACCCCGCTCAAGGTGAGCAAGGGCACATAGACAAGGATGATGATCGCCTGCCCGTAGACCGAAGGCCGCACCATCTCGCGCGCCGCAGCGGCTACCGTTGCCAGCCTTTCCTCCTTTGTCAGCGTCCGTCCCTCCCGGTGCTGGAAATCGGCCATGCGCCGCAGCGCATTTTCGACGATGATCACGGCGCCGTCGACGATGAGGCCGAAATCGAGCGCCCCGAGGCTCATCAGATTTGCCGAGACGCCGGCGTGCAGCATGCCAAAGCTGGTGAGCAGCATGGTCACGGGAATGACGAGCGCTGCAATGAGCGCGGCACGGAAATTGCCGAGCAGCAGGAAGAGTATGGCGATAACGAGCAGCGCGCCTTCGGTCAGATTCTTGCCGACCGTCCAGATCGTCGCATTGACCAGCTTGGTGCGATCGAGCACCGGCTCGATAACCACATCGGGCGGCAGCGAGGCGTTGATGTTCAGCAGCCGGTCGGCAACCGCGGTCGCCACCGTGCGGCTGTTTTCGCCGATCCGCATGATGGCGGTCCCGACGACGACCTCGGTACCATTTTCGGACGCCGATCCCATGCGGACCGCTTGCCCGGTGCGAACCGTCGCGACCTGATCGAGCGTGATCGGAACACCTGCACGCGTCGCGACGACGATACGCGAAAGCTCGCTAGCATCGCGCACGAGCGCGTCGGAGCGAACCGCGAGTCCTTCGCCGTTGCGTTCGACCACGCCGCCGCCGACGGCTGTGTTGTTGCGTTCGAGTGCTTCGGCGAGATCGGTCAGGCCAAGGCCAAGCGCGGCAAGGCGCTGGACGTCGGGCACGACCAGATATTGCTTTGAAAAGCCGCCGATCGCATCGATGCCGGCGACCCCCGGAACGGTACGGAGCAGCGGGGTCACGATCCAATCCTGTGCGGTGCGCAGGTAGGTCGCCTTGTCGGCTTGGGTGACGAGCCGTTCGCCTTCGGGTGTCACATAGCTGCCGTCGGGTTGAAGGCCGGGCTCGCCCGGCTTGTGCACGTCGTCCTTGCGGTGGGCGAGCCGAACCGTCCACATATAGACTTCGCCGAGCCCCGTCGCGATTGGCCCCATTTCGGGCCGCACGCCGTCCGGCATCGTCTCGGTCGCCTCGTTCAGCCGCTCGCCGACCTGTTGGCGTGCGAAGTAGATGTCGGTCTTGTCGGTAAAGACGGCGGTCACTTGCGCAAAGCCATTGCGGCTCAGCGAGCGTGTATATTCGAGGCCGGGAATGCCGGCGAGCGCAGTCTCGATCGGGAAGGCGACCTGTTTCTCGACAAGTTCGGGCGAGAGCGCCGGTGCGCGGACGTTGATCTGAATCTGGTTGTTGGTGATGTCGGGAACCGCATCGATCGGCAGGCGCGACAGCGCGAAGGCTCCGATAACGGCGGCAAGGGCGGTGAGCAGGACGACAAGCCAACGCTTGTCGACCGCCCAGGTGACGATATGGGCGATCATGGCTTAGTCCTCATGGCCTGCTTCGCCCTTGCCGATTTCCGACTTGAGCGAGAAGCTGTTGGTAATGGCGATCTGTTCGGTGCCCTTGAGTCCCGAGCGGACGATCACATTGGCACCGGCACGGTCGCCGAGGACCACCGGAACGGCGGCGAAGCCACCCTTGGTGCGGACGAATATGACGCTCTTTCCCTCGACCGTCTGGACCGCGCTCAACGGGACGCTGATCGATGTGTCTCCGCTGTCTCCGGCGAGTGCGATGGTCGCCGTGACCGCTTCGCCGACCCGCCATTGCCCGGCGCGATTGTCGAGGATCGCGATCGCCGGGACGAGCCGCGTGGCCGGATCGAGCGCGGGCGAGACGAAACTGATCTTGCCGGTAGCCTGGCGCCCCGGCGCGTCGATGGAAACGATCGCGCCGGGACGAATGCGCCCGGCGTCGGCAGGCCGCAGGTTGAACGACAGCGAAACGCTCGAGAGATTGGCGATGCGATAAAGCTCGGCGTCCGCAGCCACCGTCTGACCGAGAATCACGCTGCGCGCGATTACCTGTCCCGAAATTGGTGCGGCGATTGCGATCCGGTTGAGTTGGCCGCCGCCGCCGCCCGCAGCCGACACCTGTTGCTGCGCAAGCTGGTAAGCGATCTTGGCTTCGGTTGCCGTCGTGCGCGCCGCGATCACATCCTGTTCCGGCGACACGCGCTGCGCGAACAGGCGCTCCTCGCGCGCCAGGTTGGAGTTGGCGAGCGCGAGCCGCGCGCGCGTTGCCTGTACTTCGCCCTGAAGCTGCGCGGCCTCGCGGCTTTCGACGATCGCGAGCGTTTGCCCGCGGCCGACGCTCTGTCCAAGATTGCGATTGAGCGCGACGATGCGCCCGCTGATCGCAGCCGACACCGCTTGTGTGGCTTGGGGATCGCCCTCGATCGTCGCGGGCAGTTGCAGCGTGCCGACGCTTCCGATGGTCGGACGGCCGAGCGCGATCCCGGCGACCTTGATCTGTTCGTTCGTGAGCGTGATCTGGCCCTCGTCGGCGTGGCCGGCTTCCTCCTTGCCATGCTCGTCGGCCGGTTTGACGGTATCCGTGCCACCGCACGCCGCGAGGAAGAGCGGCAGCGCCGCGGTGAGCAGCAGCTTTCGGTTGATATTGATGGTCATGGGTTCAATTTCCTTCGAGCGGCGCGGGAGCCGTGAGGCGTTCCAACCGGGCCTTGGCGAGTTGATAGGAGGCGAGGGCTTCGATCGACGCCGACCTCATGTCGGTCAGCGTCCGTTCGGCATCGAGCAGTTCGAGCTGCCCGAATTTGCCCTCGCGGTAACCGATGCGCGCAATCCGCGCGGCTTCCATCGCCGCCGACAATGCGGGGCCGCTCGCGACGCGCGCCGCGGCTGCCGCATTGGCGGCCTCGACCTGGGCGTCGCCGATCTGCTGCTCGACATCGAGTGCGGTCACGCGGCGCTGTGCATCGGCACGCCGTCGTTCGGCATTCGCCTGGTCGACCGCAGCGCGCCCGTTGTTGAACAGCGGCAGCGGCACCGAGACGCTGAACACTGCCGCGACGTCGTTCGTGGCCTCTAGACGCCGAATGCCAGGCCCGACGGTGAGGTCCGGGACACGCTGCGATTGTGCCAGCCTTACGCCTGCATCGGCCGCCCCGAGATTGGCGTCGGCCGCAGCCAGCGCGAGCGTGCCTGTCGCCATGGCCGGCCGCGGCGGGCCCATCGCTGCGCTCGCCGGTCCGCCGAGCACGGCGATATCAAGTGCGCCGGTGACCGGTCGCCCGATCCGCCGAGCCAGATTGGCGCGCGCGGCATCGACGAGCCGGCGCGCCTTTTCGACTCCGGCTTCGGCGGTCAGGCGTGCGACTTCAGCGCGCTCCTGCTCAAGCGGCGATGCGCGGCCCGCCTGTACCCGGATCGTCGCGGCGCGCGCTGTGTCCCCGGCGATACGGAACTGGTCCGCGGCAATTGCGAGCCGCACTTCGGCAGCCGAGGCCTGGATATAGAGCTCGGTCACCTGCAGGCGGATATCGGCCTGGGCGATCGCCTGCTCAATCCGCGCGCGGTGCGTCGCCGCGTCGGCGACTGCGATTCGCGCCTGTCTTTTGCCGCCGAGTTCGAGCGGGATCGCAACGCTCGCCGTCACGTCGGCGCCGTTCACGCCCTTATAGGGCCCGGTTCCGACGAAATTCTCGACCTCGACGGCAAGCGCGGGGTTGGGGCGGAGCCCCGCGACGCGGCGCGCCGCCGTTGCGGCGTCGACCTCTGCCGCTGCGGCATCGGCTGCGGGTGCACTGCCGCCCGCGAGCGCGACCGCCTGGTCGAGCGTCAGTAATGGGCCGGATATCTGCCGGCTTTCGGTGCCGACCTGCTGTGCGTGCGCGATCGCGACGCACGATGTGGCTGCCGCGAGGGCAGCAACGTACCTGAACATAATGGATCATCCTCGATTGATCGGAGAGATCGCCGCCGGAAAGCGGCGAGCGTGCTCAGATCGCGAGGAGCGGCGGATCGAGTAACGGCGGGAGAATACGCGAGGCGAGCTGCGTCGCGGGCGCCGCGAAAAGCGGGGCGCGGGCAGGGTGCGGTTCGGAACCCGCCGACGGGCCACCCGGATCGGGGGCGACCGGGCAATGATGATGCCCGCCGTGCGCCAGGTTCGATACGGGATTCGGATCGTCGCCTTCGTCGTCGCCGGCCGAAAGGTGAAAGGCGGTTTCGCTCGACGTCGAATGCGCCGACGCGGGCTCGGCGATATGCATGCTGCAAAGCAGCACCCCGACAATCATCAGCAGTCGCATCAACGCACCCGGCATGGCGCTCCCCATATCAGCGTCGACCGGGTTTGTCGCGGGGCGAAATGAAAGGGGCCCGGCTATCGGGCGGAACGGGCTGATCGTCGGCATATTTGGGCAGTAGGAATTTTATTCACACACGTGAGAGTGAATATTGACTCATTTCCGGACCGCTGCCATGAATGCGCCATGCCGACGATCGAGCGGCGACATTTTGGGAGAGGGCAAGATGAGGGTTCAGCTGTTTGCGTCCGTATGCGCGGGCGCGCTTTTCGCAATTCCGGTGAGCGCCGCCGCGCAGGACGCGAGCGAAACCGTGCCGCAGGCCGACGAAGCGTCGGATGGCAGCGACATCATCGTCACCGCGACGCGCCGCGCCGAGCGCATCCAGGACGTGCCGATCAGCATCTCGGCCTTTTCACAGGAAGAGCTGACCGAAAAGGGCATCGTCGGATATGAGGGCATCGGCCGCGAGACGCCGGGTGTCGTGCTCAACAAGCCCACCGCGAACTTCAACAATTTCACCGCGCGCGGCATCGCGACCAACGGCTATAATGCGAACCTGCAAAGCTCCGTCGCAATCTATATCGACGAGCTTCCGGTCTCGACGATCGGTAACACCACCGTCGTCGACCCGAACCTGTTCGATGTCGAGCGCGTCGAGTTTCTGCGCGGGCCGCAGGGGACGCTCTTTGGATCAGGCTCGCTGTCGGGGGCGATGCGTATCCTCCAGAAGACGCCCGATCTCAACGATTTCGATGTGTCGGCGCTCGTCGACCTTGGGCTGACCGGGTCGGACAGCTTTCGCCAGCGCTATAATGCGATGGTCAATGTTCCGATCGTCGACGACAAGCTCGCGCTCCGCGTCGTCGGTTTCTACCGTGACGAAGAAGGCTATCTCGACAATGTCGGGACGGGCGTGAAGAATTCGAACACGCTGATCGACTATGGCGGCCGCGCGACCCTGCTGTGGCGCCCGACCGATCGTTTGTCGATCAAGCTGCTCGGCAGCTATGAGTACAGCAATCCCAAGGATTCGTCGCTGACGAGCCCCTCGCTCGGTCGCAACAAGCGCATCTCCGACGAACCCGATCGCTTTACGGGCAAGCAGTTCATCGCCAATGCGACGATCGACTATGAGTTCGACTTTGCCAAGCTCACCAGCTCGTCGACCTATTCGGATTTCGACCAGCGTTTCTATGTCGATCTTGCCGGGACCTTTGCGCCCGGCTCGTTTCCCGGGGCGCCGATCGCCTTCGGCCTCGATGCCGATGCCTATGACAAGGTGTTCGTGCAGGAAACGCGCCTGGCCTCGACGCTCGACGGTCCATTCCAGTTCGTCGTCGGCGGCTTCTATCTCGATCGTCGCCGCGACGTCGATTATTTCTACCGCTCGAACCTCGCTTTCCTCGCGGCGCGAAACATGACGGGACTGCCCGACAAATATTTCCAGAAGCAGTATACGCATTCGCTCAGCAAGGAACTGGCGGGCTTTGGCGAGTTGACCTACCGCTTCTCGGACAAGTTCTGGCTCACCGGCGGCATGCGCTATGGCGAGACGTCGGCGCAGGGCTTTACCGAGGCGGGCGGCTATCTCGCGACTGCGTTCGGCTTCAACTATTACGACTATGCGTTGCTCGGGCTGCCGGCGAATTTCACGACCTTCACGCCCTATGCGGCGGTCGAAGGCGTGAAGGCCAAGGGGTCGAAGCCGTCGTGGAAGGCGAGCGCGACCTTCAAGCCGAGCGATGCGCTCACGACCTACGCGACCTTCTCGACCGGTTTCCGGGCGCCGATCGTCAACGCCTTCGCGGGCCGGCCGAGCCTTGTCGATCCGAACGACCTTGTCATTCCGTACGGGGCGAGCTCGGACGACCTCAAAAGCTATGAAGTGGGCGCGAAGGGCCGCTGGCTGGGCGGGCGCGTCAGCATGAACGTCGCATTCTACCAGATCGACTGGAGCAACATCCAGGCGCAGGCGAACCGCGTGTCGGACTCGGTGCAGTTCGCCACCAACATCGGCGCCGCGCGCAGCAAGGGCTTCGAGTTCGAAGTCGGCGTGGTCCCGGCAACGGGTTGGGCGATAGGCTTCAATGGTGCGTATAACGACGCGAAGATCACCAAACTGTCGCCTGAAGAGGCGGCGATTTCGGGCGCGGTGCTGGGCCACCGCCTATCGGCGCCGCGCATCCAGGGGTCGGCCTATATGTCCTATAGCTTCAAGCTTGCGACCGACGTCGATGCGATGCTGGCGGTCAATGCGCAGCATATCGGGTCGTATAACAGCAGCTTCCCGAATACGCCGGGCCGTCCCACCGTACCGCTCTCGACCTTTGGCAAGACCGACGCCTACAGCAACGTCAACCTCAGTTTCGGTTTGAAGAAGGGTGATATTTCGGCGCAGCTCTATGTCGAGAACCTCTTCGACGATCATTCGATCACCTATATCCACCCTGAAGCCTTCCTCGTGAGCCGCTTCGGGACGATGCGTCCGCGGACGTTCGGCATCCGCCTCGGCTACGGGCTCTGACGATGGCGGGCGCAGAGGCCTCCCTCTCCCCGGTCGCAGCGTCCACGCGGCCGGGGAGTAATCCGACTTTCGTTCTGGGGATGCTCTGCTTCGTCTATGTGCTGAACTTCCTCGACCGGCAGTTGCTGTCGATCCTCGCCAAGCCGATCCAGGATGCGCTGCAGATCAGCGACGGTCAGCTCGGGCTGATCAGCGGGCTCTATTTCGCGATGTTCTATTGCTTCATCGCGATCCCCGTCGGCTGGTTCGCCGACCGCACCAGCCGTGTCGGCGTGCTGTCGGCCGCTTGCGCGATCTGGAGCGGAGCGACCGTCGCATGCGGCATGGCTGCCAACTACACGCAGCTCGTCGTCGCGCGCATGGTCGTCGGCTTTGGCGAAGCGGGCGGTGTGCCGCCTTCCTATGCGATCATCACCGACACCTATCCGCCGGGCAAACGCGCCGCCGCGCTCGGCATCTTCAACCTCGGTCCGGCGATCGGCGCCGCGGCCGGGGTGGCGTTCGGCGCCGCGATCGCCGAGCGTTTCGGCTGGCGCATTCCTTTCATCGCGGTGGGCGCGATCGGCATCGTCACCGCGCTCGCGGTATGGCTGACGGTCCGCGAGCCGACGCGCGGTGCGACCGATGTCGCGGCCACGCCCTCGATCCCGTCCGCCGACGACAAGGCCGCCTTCTGGCCGACGGTGCGCATGTTCCTGTCGCACCCGGTCCTGATGCTCGCGGCGCTGGGTAGCGGCGCGACACAATTCGTTACCTATGGCCTCGGCAATTTCGCGGTGCTGTTCCTGATGCGCGAAAAGGGCATGGAGCTTGGCGATGTCGCCATCTGGTATGCGCTGGTTCTGCTGATCGGCATGGGCGGCGGGATGATCGTCTCGGGCCGCGTGATCGACCGGATGGTTCGCAAGTCGCGGGCGGGTTATGCGGTCGCGCCCGCGATCTCGCTGGCCGTCGCCATGCCCTTCTATCTCGCCTTCGTCTGGGCGCCGGGCTGGCCGCTCGCGCTGGCGCTGCTCACCGTCGTGATGGTCTTCAACTATTTCTACCTCTCGGCCTCGGTCGCGCTGGTTCAGGAGGAAGTGAAGCCTAATCAGCGCGTACTCGCCGGCGCCTTGCTGCTGCTCATCATGAACTTCATCGGATTGGGATTGGGCCCGACATGGGTCGGCTTCGCAAGCGACTGGTTCAAGGCGCAGGGCGACCTGCACGGGCTGCAAACGGCGCTTTACACGCTGACGCCCTTTTACGTGATCGCGATCGGACTTTTCCTCTGGCTCGCGCGGCTGCTGCGCCGAGAGGATGGTCGGCAGGAGATACAGGCATGAAATCGTTGCGCACCGCCTTGTCGGCGGCGGGGCTATTGATGGCGGCGCCCGCCATCGCCGCGAACCCGGTCGTCGAGGCACCCGCCGGGACGCTGGAGGGCAAGACCGTCGGCAAGGTTCGCGAGTATAAGGGTATTCCCTTTGCGCAGCCGCCGGTTGGGCCGCTTCGCTGGAAGGCGCCGCAACCGCTGCCGGGATGGCCCGGTGTCCGCAAGGCGCAGAGCTTTGGCGCCGCATGCATCCAGCCGCGCCCCGCGGCCGTCCATATCTATGCGAATCCGCCCGCGAAGATTTCCGAGGATTGCCTGACGCTCAATATCTGGGCGCCCGAGGATGCCAAGGATGCGCCGGTGATCGTCTGGATCCACGGTGGCGCGCTGACGACGGGTTACAGCCATGAGGGAATGTACGGCGGTGCAAAGCTGGCGGCGCGCGGCGCTATCGTGGTGTCGATCAATTACCGCCTCGGGGTGCTCGGCTATTTGGCCCACCCGGCGCTGAGCGCGGAATCGCCCGACGGCGTGTCGGGCAATTACGGCCTGCTCGACCAGATCGCGGCGCTCGAATGGGTGAAGGCCAATATCCGTGCGTTCGGCGGCGATGCGGGCAATGTTACCATCGCGGGCGAGTCTGCCGGCGCGCTCAGCGTGATGTATCTGATGGCCTCGCCAAAGGCGCGGGGGCTGTTCCACAAGGCGATCGCGCAAAGCGCCTATATGATCTCGACCCCTTCGCTGAAAGGGGATCGCCATGGCGAAACAGCCGCCGAAGCGACCGGGTTACGGGTCGCGGCTGCGCTTGGCGCAAACGATCTGACGACGCTCCGCGCGATGGACGCAACCGCGCTATCGGATGGGGCGCTGAAGGCGGGCTATTTCCCGTGGGGAACGATCGACGGCAAGATTTTGCCGCGTCAGCTCGTCGACACTTTCGACCGCGGCGAACAGGCGCCGGTGCCGATCATAGCCGGGTTCAATATCGGCGAAATCCGATCGCTACGCATGCTTGCGCCGCCCGTTCCCGCCAATGCGGCGGCTTATGAAGCCGCGATCCGCGAGCGCTACGGCGACCTCGCCGATGCCTGGCTGAAACTCTATCCGGCAAAGGATCTGGGCGAGGCAATCCTCGCGACGACGCGCGACGCCATGTATGGCTGGACGTCGGAGCGGCTGGCGATCAAGCAGACCGCGCTTGGCCAGCCATCCTATCTCTACCTCTTCGACCATGGCTATCCGGCGGCGAGCGAGGCGGGTTTGCACGGCTTTCACGCGGCAGAAATTCCGTTTGTATTCGGCACCGCCAGCGATACGCCGCCCTATTGGCCCAAGATTCCCGACACGGTTGCCGAACGCCGCCTTGCGACCGCAATGGGCGACTATTGGGTCTCCTTCGCCAAGACGGGGAAGCCCGAGGCGGCGGGGCAGGCGGCCTGGCGGGCTTATGGTGGCGATGCGGCCTTTATCGCGTTCGCCGACATTCCGCGCCCCGGTGTGCGGTTGATGCCCGGCATGTATGCGCTTCACGAAACCGCGGTTTGCCGCCGCCGGGCGGCAGGGAACCAGCCGTGGAACTGGAACACGGGGATCGTCTCGCCCGTGCTCGCGAAGGACGCGAATTGTCCATGATTCACGGAATGATGCAGGATTATCCGCTTACCCTCGACAAATTCCTCGATCACGCGGCGCGCTGGCACGGTGATGCCGAAGTCGTCACTGCATGCGAGGACGGCAGCGTTGCACGCATCGGATACGGACGCCTGCGCGGCCGCAGCCTCGCCATATCATCGCTGCTCGCGGGGTTCGGCGTAGAGGAGGGTGACCGCGTCGCGACGCTCGCGTGGAACAGCCAGGCGCATGTCGAGGCCTGGTATGCGACGATGGGCATCGGCGCCGTCTGTCACACGCTCAATCCGCGGCTGACCGCGCCGCAGCTTGCGGCAATGGCGGTGCAATCGGGCGCGAAGCTGCTCATCGTCAGCGCCGACCTGTTGCCGCTCGCACGGTCGATCGTCGAGCGCGCGCCTGCGATCGCGCAGGTGCTGGTGATCGACGGATCCGCGAGCGACTGGCCTGCCGCCGCGCCGCCGCTTCGCGAACTCGAAACGCTGATCGACGACGCGCCGGGCGGTGCGACATGGGGCGGCTTCGACGAGCGCTCGCCCGCCGGCCTTTGCTTTACCTCTGGCACGACGGGTGCGCCGAAGGGCGTAACCTATACGCACCGCGCAAGCTTTCTCCACACGCTGCGCGCGCTTCAGGCCGATGTCATGGCCTTCACGCACCGCGATGCCGTGCTCGCGGTCGTGCCGATGTTTCACGCCAACGCGTGGGGGCTGCCCTTTGCGCTTCCCGCGGTCGGCGGCAAGCTCGTGCTCCCGGGCCGTCAGGCTGACGGGGCGAGCCTCGCGCGCCTGATCGCGGCCGAGGGCGTCACCGTCGGCGTCGGCGTGCCGACAGTCTGGCTCGGCGTTGTCGAGCATCTGGAGGCAACGGGCGGCGAACTGCCATCCCTGAGGCGCATCATCGTCGGCGGCGCGCCGATGCCGCCCGCGCTGATGGAGCGGATCGAGCGACGCCTTGGCGTCAGCGTCCAGACCAGTTGGGGCATGACCGAGCTGTCGCCGCTCGGCACGATCGCACCGCCGGACGATCCGCTGCGCAGCGCTTCGGTATCGGGACGGCCCGCGATCGGCGTCGACCTGCTGCTCACCGATGCCGCCGGTATCGCCCTTCCCGAACAGCGCGGGGTTGAGGGACATTTGCGCGTTCGCGGATCGGCGGTCGTCGAACGCTATCTGGGTCAGGAGGAGACGGCGACCGACGATGACGGCTGGTTCGCGACCGGAGACCTTGCGCGGATCGACGCCCGCGGCAATCTGTCGATCACCGGCCGCGCCAAGGATCTGATCAAGTCGGGCGGCGAATGGATCAACCCCGCCGAGATCGAGGCTGTCGTTGGCGCGTTGCCACAGGTGTCGCTCGCCGCGGTGATCGGCCGCGAGGACCCCAAATGGGGCGAGCGGCCGGTGCTGCTGGTCGAGCTTGGAGCGGATGCCAAGATCAGCGATGCCGACCTGCTTGCGCCGCTGGCCGGCCGGGTTGCGCCCTGGTGGATTCCCGACGCGGTCGTGCGCCTTCCCTCCATGCCGCTGGCGCCGACCGGAAAAATCGATAAGATTCGCTTGCGGAACGACTATGGCGCGGGTTGATCGGCATGGGGACGTCGCGGCAGGGGCGGCGACGGAACAGATATTGGAAGTCGGACGAGTGACAGAAGAGGCGAAAACGCGTCGGCGATCGACCAAGGCCGAACAGCGCGCCGAGACGATGGAGCAGATCCTCGACGAGGCCGAGCTACTGTTCTCGCGGCACGGCCTGCACGGCGTCACTTTGAAGGACGTCGCGAAGCGCGTCGGCGTGCATCACACGCTGCTCAACTATTATTTCGAGGACAAGAAAAAGCTGTTCGACGCCGTCTTCGCGCGCCGCGCGGTGGTGACGAGCACCAAGCGGATGCAGGCGCTGGACGAATATGATCGCGCGAGCGGCGGCAAACCGACGATCGAGGGCGCGCTTCACGCCTTTCTCGACACCGACCTCGATCTCTATATCCATGGCGGCGACGGCTGGAAAAATTACGGCGCGCTCGGCGCGCAGGTCGCAAATACCCCCGAATGGGGCGCCGAACTGATGGACAGCCATTTCGATCCCGTGGTGCTGCGCCTGATCGAGCTACTGAAAATGGCGATGCCCGATTGCGCCGAAGAAGATATCTTCTGGGGCTATCATTTCGTCACCGGCGCGCTGATGGTCACGCTCGCGCGGACCGGGCGCATCGACAAGCTGTCGGGCGGCGTCTGCAAGTCCGAGGACTTCGAAGCCATTAAGGCGCGCATGGCATCGTTCATGGCGGCGGGCTTCCGGCAAATCTGCAGCACGAAGGTCTAGGCGAAAGACACGATTGCTCTTTCGCCCCGCGCCTGTTCAAGATATTAACTCACTAGAGAGTGAATGGAGATTGATATGGGACATGATGTATTGCCGCTGCATGGGCAGGTCGCGATCGTCACCGGGGCAGGCGGCGGATTGGGCCGTGCCCATGCGCGCTACCTCGCAAGGCAGGGCGCGCGCGTTGTGGTGAACGACCTCGCGCTGTCCGCCGCGGAACAGGTGGTGTCGGAGATTGTCGCCGACGGCGGGGAGGCGATGGCGATAGCGGCTTCGGTGACCGACGAGGCCGCGGTGGGCGCGATGGTCCGCGATACGCTGGATGCGTGGGGACGGATCGACATCCTCGTCAACAATGCGGGCATCCTGCGCGACAAGAGCTTTGCGAAGATGAGCATCGACGATTTCCGACTGGTGGTCGACGTCCACCTGATGGGAGCGGCAATATGCTGCAAGGCGGTGTGGGAGACGATGCGCGAGCAGCAATATGGCCGCATCGTGATGACGACATCGTCGTCGGGGCTCTGGGGCAATTTCGGGCAGGCCAATTATGGCGCCGCGAAGATGGCGCTCGTCGGGCTGATGCAGACGCTGGCGATTGAGGGCGAGAAATACGGCATTCGCGTCAACAGCCTCGCGCCGACGGCCGCGACGCAGATGACACACGGGGTTCTGTCCGAGGAAAGCCTGACGGCGCTCGATCCGGCGCTTGTCAGCCCCGGCCTGCTGGCACTGGTCGGCGACGCCGCGCCGACGCGCGCCATCCTCTGCGCGGGCGCGGGGCATTTCGCGAGCGCAGAAATCACCTTGTCGGGTGGCGCATTCCTGGGGCGCGATCCCGATGCCGGCCGTCAGCTGACCGATCGATGGTCGAGCGTGGTCGCGCGCGACGATGCGATCGTTCCAGCATATGGCTTTGTGCAGGCAGAGCGCGAAGTGGCGAGCGCCGCCAACGGTCGGTAGCGGCGAGATCGGGTCGATCAGGCCCGATCAATAGCCTTTTCGGCCGGGGCTCGCGAGTTCGGCTTCCGAAGGCCAATGCCCCTGCGGGTTTTCGCGGACAATCTCTGCCAGCAGCGCCTTCGCGCCCGTCTCGTCACCGGCGAAGCGGCGTTCCATCGCGATCGCGAACTTGATCGTGCTGTCGCGCGTGTCCTTGAAACCCGCGGGGTCGAGCCGCCCCTGCATGATCTGAACCGCCTGATAATAAGTGAAATTCTCGATCAGCTTCAGGTTCGGTTCGATCGCGTCGATCGCGGCGCGAGCCTTGTCGTGCTGGCCCATCTTGCGATACGCGAGATAGGTCCAATAGGCTGTCGGCACGCGCATGTCGTCGCGCGCGAAATCGGCCGACAGTTCGAGCGATTTCGCCATGCCGGTCACCATCGTCGGATAGTCGCCGGTCGCGAAGCTCGTCTGCGCGTGATAATAGACGATGTTGCCGCGATAGGTGCTGATCGTCAGGCCGATCGGGTTCGGCATGCCGTCGGGTTCGAAGCTGTCGGGCGTGTCGCCCATCAGTTCGAGCGCCTTTTCATAATCGGCAAGCGCCTCCTTGAACTTGCGCGCGCGCGTGAGGTCGCGGGCGCGGAAGCGGTAGAGCTTATAGCTGTCCGGGAATTGCTTGATCCCGGCGCTGAAGGCATCGACCGCGTCGCAGATACGCCCCGCATAGTCGAGCCGGCGACCGTACCAGATATGGCTGTCCTCGCGGCCCGGCGCGATGCGCAGCGCCGCTTCGGCAATCGCGATATCCTCGTCCAGCATCTTCTGCGTGGCGGCCGAATATTTCGGGATCGTCAGCGGCGTACCGATCAGGCTGGTCGCGCAATTCCCCGCGTCGGCGTCAGGGACGTTCGCCGACGCGGGGGCTGCCGTCAGCAGCAAGGCAAGGGTGAAGGTGGAGACGGAGGCGATGAAGCGCATGGTCATCCGATCACCTCCTGATAGATGCGGCGGACATTGGTCCCCATGATCTTTTCGACGGTGCTTGCCGGATAGCCGAGCTTGCGTACGCCATCCCACACCACTTCCATGCGGCGCGGGCCGTTGAGTTCGTTGATGAACAGCGGCCAGTCGGGTTCGTGGAAATTGGCGCCCTCTTCGGCCTTCAGTTCGGCGATATAGGCATCGGTCATCTCGACGACACGATGGTCGCGGTCGCTGCCGATCGCGACATGGTCGGCGCCCATCACTTTGACGGCATGATCGATATGGCGGAAATATTCGGGCAGCGCGTCGTCGCGCTTGGTCGTCAGGAACGGACGCATCTGGCAGATGCCGGCGACTCCGCCCTTGTCGGCGAGGAGGCGCAAATTGGCGTCGGTCGTGTTGCGGATATTGCTGTGCACCGCCATGCACGCGGTGTGCGAAATAATAACGGGAACCTTTGACGCGGTGATCGTGTCCGCCATCGTCTGCATGTTGGAATGCGAGAGGTCGATCAGCATCCGGCGCTCGTTCATCCGCCCGACGAGGTCGCGGCCGAAGTGCGTCAGGCCGTTTGAGCCCAGTTCCTTGCACCCCGCGCCCGCCCAATTCTGGTCGTTATAGGTGATCTGGGCCGAGCGGACGCCGAGCTTGTAGAAGAGGTCGACATTGTCGAGGTCGCGCCCGAACTGGGTGCTGTTCTGGAAGAGATAGAAGAGCGCGAGCTGGCCGTGCGCACGCGCGACGTCGATGTCGCCGGTCTTCGTCGCTTTCAGAAACAGTTCGGGATGCTTGGCGATATGCGCGTCATGGTCGAGGACGGCCTGAATGGCCTCTTCATACGCCTGGCCCTCATAAGCCTTCGGATCGCAAAGCGTGATCGTGATCGCGTCGAGTCCACTGGCGCGCATCTGGCCGATCAGCGCCGCATCATATTCGAAGCGTACCTCGCCCATCGCATCGAAGGTAAGGGGGCGCGTCTTCGCCAAAGCCGCCGCCGCGGGTGCCAGTGCCATCGTGGCCGACAAGGCCGCCCCCGACAGGATGAAATTCCGTCTGTCCATAGCTTCGCCCTCTCCAATTCTCTATTGGAAAGAAATTAGCGTATCGGAAAATTATTGCAAGCCCGATGATCGGGCAGGCTTTCGCCTAGCCGGTGTTGACCCACAGCACGACGGCGTCTTCCTCGCTCGTAGAGTAGGCGGCGTGCTGCATGCTGCTGTTGATATAGATGCTGTCGCCAACGCCCAGGATCGCCGGTTCATAATGCTCGGTCTGGAAGCAGATTTCGCCTTCGAGCACATAGAGGAATTCCTCGCCGCTGTGCTGCGACCAGCGCTTGAAATCTTCGAGGCTGCGCGCCTTGATCGTCGTGACGAAAGGCAGGATCTTCTTGTTCTTGAGCTCGGCCGCGATCAGTCGGTGGCGGTAGACTTCAGTTTCCATCAACCGGCCCGCGCCGTCCATCGTAACGCTACGTCGGCCCGCGGCATCCTGTCCCGAATTGCTGGCGAAGAGTTCGGTGATGTCGATACCGAAACCGGTGGCGAGCTTTTGAACGACGTCGAACGTCGGCGACATCTGATCGTTTTCGATCTTCGACAGGGTCGACGCCGCAAGCGCGGTCAGGCGACCCGCATCCTCCAGCGTCATCCCGCGTTCCTTGCGCAATTGGCGCAACCGCTCACCCAGATGAAAGCCTTCGGATCGAGGCCGCTTCGCGGTACGAACGGCACCCAAAACTTCCGGCTCGTCTCCATTTCTGGGCGGCATAAAACTCCAATCCTTCACTTACTCGAGATCGCACGGCATCGGCCAATGGGGGACGGCTGGGGGAAGAAGTCCGGCCAATCAGCCGCCGCCACCTATAGGGCACAAATTTCCGATAGGCTACGGAATTGGCATATCCGATATGCCAATTCCGTATGTGCCCACCGGAAATAGAGGCCGATCTCGAACAGACGAGATCAGAATTTATACCTGGCATTCAAATAATAGAAGCCGCCTGCGACGCCGAATACGCTGTGATTGTCATAGATCAGACCAGCGCGGGCGCGAGCGGGGCCGCGGCCCGGCGGGAAGATGTTGAAGATGTTGCGTGCACCGACGCTCAGCTCGACATCCTGGATGCCCGAATAGGTCACCTCGGCATCGAACAGAGTCACCGCCTTGCGTGGCAGGAACGTCGCACCATCAAGGCGGCGCCATGCGCCATAGTGGATTGCGCGCGCCATGAAGCCGAAATCGCCGACCTTCGTCGTTGCCGAGAAATTGCCGCGCCAGCGCGGGGTGCCGCGTTCGAACTCGGTAACGATGGCAGGGCTGAATCCCGGAGGCGGCGCGCCGCGCAGATGCTGCTCGTTATAGTTTACAGCAAGGCTGAAGTCGGTCGACGCATTGTCCGACCAGCTATGACGATAGGTGCTGACAAGGTCGAAACCGCGCACGCGCGTGTCCATTTCGTTTTGGAAATAGCGCACCTGTTCGATGTCCGCACCGTTCGGGAAGTTGATCGCAGCGAGCGCGGCGCGCTCCGCAGCGGTCGTATTCCGCGAAGGCGTCAGCAACAGACGGTCGTCGACGTCGATCTGGTAGAAATCGAGCGTGGTCAGGAAACCGTCGAGGCCGGTGAAGACGACGCCCGCCGACATGTTGAACGAGGTTTCGGGGGTCAGCGCCTTTGATCCGAACACCTGCGCGGCGGGCGAACCCGGAACGAGCACGGCATCGAGGATGAAGCCGCCGACGCCGTCGAGCTGCGACGTCAGGCTGGTGCCGAAGACCTGTCCAGCGGCCGGTGCGCGGAATCCGGTGCTGACCGAACCGCGCAGCGCAAAGGCGTCGCTCAGCTCGAAGCGGGTCGACGCCTTGTAGCTGAAATTGTCGCCGAACTGGTCATAGTCTTCATAGCGGGCGGCCGCCGACAGATTCCACCAGGGCGTGATGTCGGCATCGATTTCACCGAACACCGCATAGCTGTTCGAATCGAAGCTGCCGGCGAATTCGGGCGAGAAGCCCTGGAAGCCGTTCGATCCCGCGGGCAGATCCTGCAGCGGGCCGGTCGTGTAGCTCGCGACATCGCCTTCGCCGATGACATAGGTTTCCTTGCGGTGGCTGGCGCCGGCAAAGATGAGGATGTCCTTGCTCAGTTCATAGGAGACTTCGGCATCGAACTGGATTTCACGCTGGGTGAGCGATCCGGGCTTGAACGAGGTCGGCGACTTCACGCCCATCGAGGCGTTGATCGTGCCGGTGATCGAATAATCGACCGTGTTGGTGCCATAGCGTGCCGACAGGTCCCAGGTCAGCGGTCCCTCTTGATCCCGCAGGCCCACCAAGGCGCTGAAATCTTCAAGATGGCCGCGGAATTCAGGCGTGAAGCCGCCCGGATAGATGGCGGCAAGGTTGAACTGCTGGGGGTGCGCGGGCGACAGGTCGAACGCCGAATTGGCGTAGGTGCCATGGCCGTTGAGGCCTCCTGCTGCGAAGGGCTGGCGGAGGCCGAAGGTGACCGAGCTTTTGCCGGTCATATAGTTGCCGAAGCTATAGAGTTCGAGCTCGTCGCTGAGTTCGATGCCGGCGTTCCATACCGATTTGAACGCCATGTAGCGCGGATCGAGGTTGCCTTCGGGATGTTCGGGCACGCCAGCGACGCCCAAAGCCCTCAGCGCTTCTGCGCCGGCGTGGGTGGCCTTCTTCGCATAGGCCTTTGCCTGATCGGTATATTGCGCGGCGATGTTGAAATAGGCGTTGTCGCCGACCGGGACAGCGAGGTGGCCCTGAATGTCATAGGTGCGGCCGCCGCTTTCATAATATTCGCCGACCTGGGCCGTGATGGAGCCGCCGCTCCGTGCCTTCTTCAGCTCCATGTTGATCACGCCGGCGATGGCGTCCGAGCCATATTGGGCCGACGCGCCGTCGCGGAGAACTTCGACGCTCGACAGGGCGATCGGCGGAATGACGTTGAAGTCCTGGCCCTGCGAGCCCGAGGTCGAGGCGTGACCGGTGCCGATCTGGACGATCGAGGCGCGGTGGCGACGCTTGCCGTTCATCAGCAGCAGCACATGGTCGGCGGGCGAGCCGCGCAGCGTGACCGGGCGCACGAACGACGAACCGTCATTGCCCTGCAGGCGCTGGGCGTTGAACGCGGGCACCAGCGTGCGCAGCGCATCGTTCACGTCCGAATAGCCGGTCGTCGCGATCTGTTCCGGCGCGATGACGTCGATCGCGACCGAGCTGTCGGTGATCGAACGATCCTTGCGGCGCGTACCGATGACGACGATGTCGCTGCCGCCGCCCTCACTGGTCTCTGCACCGTCATCCTCTGGCGGCGCCGACTGGGCATGCGCCATCGGCGTAATCGCGAATGCGAGCGCTGACGACAACAACAGGCGTGACACGAACTTCGACATTTTTCCCTCCTTTTGGACCCGTTTCCCCACCCGGAAATTCGGCGATTTCCGTCATGTGTCATAATTTCTAAAATTTTCCTATCATAAAAATTCTTGCTCAACTAGCAAAAACTTCCTATGCAAAAGGGGAGTGCTGCAGGGGCGGCCTCGCGGCATGGGCCAGCGGGAGAATTTCGCTTGAGCGGCATTGGAAAATTGTCGGCGCTCGCGATCGGCGTGTCGCTTCCGGGCATGGCTGTCGCTGCGCCTGCCGGCGTCGAACTGGCCGACGCGCTGGTCATTCATGCGGGCGCAGTTGTAGCGATTCCGGGCGAAAAGCCGCTTGGACCGAGCACGATCGTCGTGCGCGGCGGGCGTATTGCCGAAATCGAATCGGGCTATGTCGAGCGCCCCGGCGCGAAGGCGATCGACCTTAAGGGCCGGACGTTGCTGCCCGGCCTGATCGACACGCATGTCCATTTCAGCTTCTCGCCCGAAACGAAGCTATGGTCGGGGGCTATCGATACCGCCGAGGACGTCGCGCTCTTTGCCTTTTCCAATGCGAAAAAGACTTTGGAGGCAGGGTTTACGACGGTGCGCGACGTCGGGTCGGACGGCTATTCGATCCACGCGCTGCGCGATGCGGTGAACGAGGGTATAGTGGTCGGGCCGCGCATCTTTCTGTCGGGCACGTCGCTGTCGATCGTTGGCGGGCACGGCGACATGTCGGGGCTCAATCGCAAGGCGACCGAAGCGCTGTATCCCTATGACTATACCGGCGCGTGCACGGGTGCGGTCGAATGCGCGCTGCGCGTCCGCGAGGCGGCGAAATATGGCGCGGACCTGATCAAGGTCACCTCGACCGGGGGCATCATGTCGCAGCAGGCACGCGGGCTGGGGCAGCATTTGAGCGACGAGGAACTGACCTCGATCGTCACCACTGCGCACAGCCTCGGTCTGAAGGTCGCGGCGCATGCGCATGGCGAGGCGGGCGTCGCCGCGTCGGTGCGCGCGGGTGTCGATTCGATCGAGCACGGGACATATCTCGACGAGGACATCGCCAAATTGATGGCGACACGCGGCACCTGGCTGGTGCCCACCCTCGGCCTGCTCGACGGCCGAAAGGATGGCGATGCGACCCCGGCGGTGCAGGCGAAGATGGCCGAAGCGCGCCGCGTTGCGGGACGCAATATCCGGCTAGCAGTCCAGTATAAGGTCAAATTCGCTTTCGGCACCGATGCCGGCGTGTCGCCGCACGGCCAGAATGCCCGGCAGTTTCGCCTGATGGTCGAACAGGGCCCGATGACGCCGGCGGCGGCGCTGCGGTCGGCGACAGTGGATGCCGCCGCGCTGATTGGCCAGTCGGACAATCTCGGAACGATCGAGGTCGGAAAATATGCCGACATGATCGCCGTGGCGGGCGACCCTTATCGCGACATCACGCTGCTCGAACATGTCCCCACCGTCATCAAGGACGGCCGGGTCATTCTTCACGACCGGACGGACGCGCCGTGATCCTGCCGGTTCTCTATCATTTGCAACGCTTTCAACGGACATCACAATGAACGCTATCGATACGTCTCTCTCCTCTTCGTCGGTTTCCGGTGCCTTTGCCGATACAATTGCCGACCTGTTCGGCGAACTCGGCCTGTCGCTCTCGGACGATCTCGGATCGGATCTTGCAGTCTTTTCGCCGATTGATGGCTCGGCGCTTGCGACGCTGAAGATGCATCGCGCCGCCGATATGGATGCGATGGTCGCAAATGCCGGAACCGCTTTCCTTGCGTGGAAGCAGGTGCCCGCGCCGCATCGCGGCGAGTTGATCCGGCGCTACGGCCAACTCGTGCGCGAGCATAAGGAGGTGCTGTCGCAGATTCTGACGATCGAGAATGGCAAGATCCTGACCGAAGCGCGCGGCGAGGTGCAGGAAGTGATCGACATTTGTGAATATGCCGTCGGCCTTTCCCGCCAGTTGTTCGGGCTGACCATCGCGTCGGAACGCGCCGAGCACCGGCTGACCGAATATTGGCACCCGCTTGGCCCCCTCGGGCTGATCTCGGCGTTCAACTTTCCCGCCGCGGTGTGGGCATGGGGTACGACGGTCGCGCTCGTCTGCGGCGACAGCGCGATCTGGAAGCCGTCCGAAAAGACGCCGCTGACCGCGCTTGCTTTCGCAAAGCTGCTCCAGAAGGTCGCGGCCGATTATGAATTTGCGCCCGATCACCTGGTCCAGATTGCGATCGGCGATGCCGAATGCGGCGGCATCATCGCCGACCATCCGGGGGTTTCGATTGTCAGCGCGACCGGCAGCGTCCGTATGGGACAGGATGTCGGCGTACGCGTCCAGCGCCGTTTCGGCCGGCCGGTGCTCGAACTCGGCGGGAACAATGCCGCCATCGTCGCGCCCAGCGCCGATATCGGGCTCGCGCTGCGCGGGACGATCTTCGCCGCGACCGGTACGTGCGGCCAGCGCTGCACTACGCTGCGCCGGCTGATCGTTCACAAGGACATTCGCGCCGATTTCGTGAAGCGCCTGATTGCCGCGGTCGGCAGCCTCAACATCGGCAGCCCGCTCGACGATGCGACGCATGTCGGCCCGCTAATCGACAAGGCGGCGTTCGATGCGATGCAGCGCGCGCTCGATCGCGCGCGCAGCGAAGGCGGAACCGTCCATGGCGGCGAACGGATCGAGATCGCTGGATCGCCCGATGCCTATTATGTCCGTCCGGCGATCGTCGAGATGCCGACGCAGAGCGAGATCGTTCGCGAAGAAACCTTCGCGCCGATCCTCTATGTCCTGTCCTACACCGAATTCGCCGAGGCGATCGCGTTGCAGAATGGCGTGCCGCAGGGCCTGTCGTCATGCGTCTTCACCAGCGACGTCCGCGAGGCCGAACGTTTCCAGTCGGCACAGGGTAGCGACTGCGGCATCGTCAACGTCAACATCGGGACCAGCGGGGCCGAGATCGGCGGCGCGTTCGGCGGCGAGAAGGTGACGGGCGGCGGCCGCGTGTCGGGATCCGATAGCTGGAAGAATTATATGCGCCGCGTTACCGCGACGGTGAATTACTCGACATCGCTCCCGCTTGCGCAGGGCGTGAAGTTCGATCTCGATATCGATTGAAGACACGAATTTTGTTTCGGAGAGGATTTATGATGAACCGCAGGCATTTGAAATTGCTGGTATCGGCCGGCCTGTTGCTGATCGCAGCGCCCGCGACCGCAGTTGCGCAGGAAGGCAGCTTTCAGGGCATGTCGTTGCTCGGCGAGCGGATGGTCACCGCCCCCGCACGCAATGCGAACGTCGCGTCGGTCGAGACGCTGGATCGCGCGGCGCGTGACGCGAAAGCGGCGTTCGAGAGCAATATGACGGTCGACAGTGCGACCTGGTACGGCCGCATCCTCTTCTATCAGGGCTATACGAAGGAGTCGGCGGCGGTTTACGATCAGGCGCTGAAGCGCTTCCCCAATTCGGGCAAGCTGCTGCGCCACCGCGCGCACCGCGCTTTCTCCCTGCGCGAGTTCGACAAGTCGATCGAACTGGGGCTGAAGGCCGCGAAGCTCTATGAGAACCAGCCGCTCGAGCGCGAAAAGCCGGGTCCGGACTATTTCCCGGGCGACCCCGACGTCGTGCAATATTATCTCTATTACCACCTCGGGCAGGCTTATTTCGGCAAGCACGACTTCGAAAATGCCGCGAAATGGTTCGCCAAATCGGCCGAATCGGCTGCCTTTACGCACGATATCGAGGCGCGGACGGCGAACACCTATTGGGAATATCTGTCGCTCGCACGCGCCGGGAAGCTCCGCGAGGCACAGAAGCTGCTCGACAGCTATGACCTGACCCTGTTCGAAGTTCATCCGAAGGGCGGGTCGGATACCTATTTTGACGGCATCCAGTTGTTCAAGGGCAACCGCGCCGCCGACAGCTTCTTCAGCGACAAGGACGGCGGCCGCGCCTTCGCGACCGCCGACGGCGTCGCGGCGTCGACCGCCTACAGCCTCGCCAACTATTATATACTGAGCGGCGAGCCCGAGAAGGCGAAGCCCTGGCTGAAGCGTTCGATCAACGTCGATAGCTGGAGCTTCTTTGCGCGCATCCAGGCCGAAGCCGACTGGCTGCTGCTGTTCCCGAACGAAAAGCCCTGAGGGGGCCATCGAACTGACGCATTGAGGTTAGCGGCGGACCCGAACCATCGGGCCGGATCTTGGGAGACGCATCGTGAATAACTGGACCCGCCGCAAACCCGTCCTGCCGCCCGGCGAACGAAGCGCCGATGCGCTGCCGCCCAGCCTGTCCTGGCCGCAGCTTATGGCCATGGGCGTCGGTGCAATCATCGGCACGGGCATTCTGACCCTGATCGGCGTCGGCGTCGACAGGGCAGGCCCGGCCGTGCTGGTTTCCTTCGCCATCGCCGGGGCCGTCTGTGCCTGCGCCGCGCTCGCCTATGCCGAACTGTCGGCGATGATGCCCGCGGCGGGCAGCGCCTACAGCTATTCATATGCCGGTCTGGGCGAGGTCTTCGCGTGGGTCGTCGGCTGGAGCCTGATCCTCGAATATTCGCTCGTCGTGTCGACGGTCGCGGTGGGCTGGTCGGGCTATGCGTCGCCGCTTTTGATGGGGATCGGCTTTCCGGAGGCGCTGACCCGCGGTCCCGAACTCGGCGGGCTGATCAATCTGCCAGCGGTCGCGATCATCGCGGTCGTTGCGGGCCTGTTGCTGATGGGGACGCGCGAGAGCGCCCGGATCAATTCGGTCCTCGTCGTCGTGAAGATTGTCACGTTGCTGCTCTTCGTTGGCTACACCTTGCCCTATTTCGACGCAGCGAATCTCGATCCTTTCATGCCTTATGGTTACGTCGCGCACGTCGACGGCGACGGGGTGCAACGCGGCGTCATGGCGGCGGCTGCGATCATCTTTTTCGCCTTCTACGGCTTCGATGCGATTTCGACCGCCGCGGAGGAAACGAAGCGCCCGGCGCGCGACCTGCCGATCGCGATTATCGGGTCGATGGCGGTCTGCACGCTCATCTATATGCTTGTCGCCGCGACGGCGGTCGGCGCGACGCCCTTTACAAACTTCGCCGACAGCCCCGAGCCGCTGGCGCTGATCCTGCGCTCTATCGGGCAGGGCGGCATTGCCCAGGTCGTGGCGACGACCGCCGTGGTGGCGCTGCCGACCGTGTTGCTCGCCTTCCTCTATGGCCAAAGCCGGATTTTCCTCGCGATGGCGCGCGACGGCTTCTTGCCGCAGCGCCTCGCGCATATTTCGGGGCGCGGCACGCCGACGCGTATAACGCTGCTGACCGCACTGATCGTCGCGGTCCTCGCCGGCCTGCTCCCGATCGGCAAGGTGGCGGCGCTCGCCAACGCCGGTACGCTGATCGCCTTCATGGCGGTCGGGATCTGCCTGCTCGTTCTTCGCCGCCGCGCACCCGATATGCCCCGGCCATTTCGCGTTCGTGCGGCCTGGCTGGTCGGATTGGGAACGGTTGGAGGCTGCCTTTATCTGTTCCTGAGCCTGCCGGTCGAAACCCTCTTGTGGTGCCTGATCTGGAATCTGATCGGCCTTGGCCTCTATGCAATATACGGACAGCACCGCAGCCGGTTGGCGAAACCCGGCGTTGGGGGCTAGGTCCTTCCGCTGTCATGCGGCCGGTGTCTGAGGCGCCGGCCCGCGCGCTTCAGCAGTTACGCTTCGTTTCCCGACCGGAGCTGTTTTCAAAGCCCTGGCTGACCTTTCTCGGCAGATGGGCCATGTTCGAAAATTGAATGACATCGATAACAATTGCAGCTATGCGTGTCTCTACGGGAGAGAGATATGGATACGAGACATGGGGATTTTGCGGCCGAAGGCGGTGGTCTGGGTTCGCCTACGGGCGATTTTGGCAGGCTGGGTCTAGGCGTTTCGGGCCTCTATCTCGCTCTCTATATCCACTATGGTTTTTTCGCATTCCTGCCGCTGTGGTTGAAGGCGACAGGAGCTTCGCCAGAGGAAATTGGCGTTCTGCTCGCGATCCCGCTGATCTTGCGGTTGCTCACGGTCGCTCCCTTTTCGGCCTTTGTCGGCCGGCGCGGCCGGGTACGCGACGCGATCGCCTATACCTCGCTCGCGTCCGCGGCGATCGTCCTCCTCCTGCTTGGCGAGCCGGGGCACGCAGGCCGTATCGCGATCGTCATCTTCTTCTCGATCGTCTGGGACCAGATCCCGGTGCTGACCGATGCCTATGCGGTAATGGCCGTGCGCAGCCGATCGCTCGATTTCGGGCGGCTGCGCGTATGGGGCTCGATCGCGGTGGTCGCTTCGAATGCGGCGGCGGGTTGGGCGATCGCCACCTTTGGGATCAAGATGCTGCCGTTGATGGTCGCGGCGTTGTTGCTGGCGCCGGCGATGGTTGCCTTTCTGTTGCCATCGGACCGCAGGCTCGCTGCGTCGGATGGTGCCACCGGCGGGCGATGGCGTGACCTGATCGGCGATCGCGGCTTGATCCTCGCGATGATCGCCGCCTCGCTGATCATGGGAAGCCATGGCGTATTGACCAGCTTCGGTGCGATCCAGTGGGCGGCGCAGGGGATATCGACAACGACGATCGGCTTGCTGCAGGCGCTTGCGGTTGCGGCCGAGATCGGGGCTTTCTGGTTTGGGGCAAAGCTGCTCGGGAACCGCGACCCGCGGTTGCTGATTGTCGCGGGCGCGGTGGCCGGAGCGTTGCGCTGGGCGATCATGGCGACCACTCCTGGGCTTCCAGTCCTCGTTGTCGGGCAATTGCTCAACGGCATCACAGCGACGGGAACGATCCTAGGCATCATGCTTGTGATCGCGCAGCGCGTGCCGACCCATCTCAGCGCCACCGCGCAGGGGATGAACGCCGTGCTCCTCGGCGTGGTGCTGGCGGTCGCGACGGCGGGGTCGGGCCTGCTCTGGTCCTATGGTCTGGCCGTTGCCTATCTCGCCATGTCGGTTCTCGCGCTGCTCGGTGCGATCTGCGCCTGGCCGCGCGGAGAGCGGGAGGCGGAGATCGACACGAACGGATTGTCTGCATCGGGAGTCGAATCATGAGGCGTCACAAGATAATGTTTTTGGCTGCCCTGCTCGCGCCGGTAGCTCCCACATTCGCGCAGGAGGCACCAAAGGTGCAAAATATGCAGGACTGGCCGCTTCCCGAAACGGTAACCCCCAAGGGGCGCGCGGTCGCCTCCGAGATGGCGGCGCAAAAGATGCCCGACCCGCTGCCCCCGGTCGAAGAGATCCGTAAATTCGCCGACATGATGCAGGCGACCTTCGGCGCGCAGCTTGAGAAACGCTATGAGGTGCGGATCGAGACCTCGACGATAGCGGGGGTCCCGGTACGCATTGTCTATCCCAAGGGCGTGAGCGAACTCGGAACGGGTCCGGTGCTGCTCAACCTTCATGGCGGCGGCTTCGCGATCGATTCAGGTTCGCTGACCGAGACGATCCCGGTCGCGGCGCGCAGCGGCCTGCCGGTCGTTGCCGTGCTCTATCGCCTGACGCCCGAGCATCCCTATCCCGCGGCGCTCGACGATGCGCTCGCGGTCTATCAGGCGCTTGAAAAGGATCGCAAGGCGAGCCGCATCGGCGTGTTCGGGACGTCGGCCGGTGCAGGGCTGTCGGGGCAGCTTGTCGCGAAGCTGACCAGCATGGGCAAACCGATGCCGGCAGCGCTCGGCTATTTCTCCGGCAATGCCGATGCCAGCGTGAAAGGTGATTCGGAATCGTGGATGCCCGGCCCCGGTTTCGACTGGGTCGCCACCTATGCGGGCAAGACGCCGCTCACCGACCCGATCCTGTCCCCGATACATGGCGACATCTCGGGCTTTCCGCCGACATTGCTGGTAACCAGCACGCGCGACTTTTTGCTCAGTCCCACGTCGATCTTTGCCCGCGCGCTGACCGAAAAAGGCGTCGACGCGCGCCTTGTCGTGTTCGACGGCCTGCCGCACGCCTTCTGGGCTTATATGGACATTCCCGAAAGCGACCAGGCGAACGAACTGATTGCGCGGTTCTTCAAGGAAAAGCTCGCTGCTGCGAAATAGCCGGGCGGATCAACCGTTCGCGAGATGGTCTCGGTAGCGGTCGCGAAGCGTTTTCTTGTCGATCTTGCCTGTCGCGGTCAGCGGAACGGTGTCGAACAATATGTCGTCGGGCATCCACCAGCGCACGACGCGGGTTTCGAGATGTGCGCGGATGGCATCCGCGGCAACCGTCTCGCCGTCATGCGTTTCGATGACGAGCAGCGGCCGTTCCTCCCACTTCGGGTGATGAACGCCGATCACTGCGGCAATGCGGACGCCGGGGCAGCCGACCGCGGCATTTTCAAGGTCGATCGAACTGATCCATTCGCCCCCGGACTTGATGACGTCCTTCGCGCGGTCGGTAAGGCGCAGGAAGCCGAAGCGGTCGATCGTCCCGATATCGCCGGTATCGAACCAACCGTCGGTATCGGCGGCGGGAAGGTCGGGGTAATAGCGATCGACCACCCACGGCCCGCGCACCTGCAGCTTGCCGGCCTGTTCGCCATCCCACGCCAGCGGAGCGCCTTCGTCGTCGATGATGCGCAGCTCGATCCCGAACTGCATCCGGCCCTGACGCGTCAGGATCGTTTCGGTCGCGAATTCTTCGCCCTCTGCCATCAGCAGCGGGGTAGGGGTCGCGATCACGCCGAGCGGATTTGTCTCGGTCATCCCCCATATCTGGAGGACCGTGACGCCATAGCGTTCACGGAAGGTCTCGGCCATCGCACGCGGGACCGCCGATCCGCCGATGACGAGGCGCTTGAGGTCGCCAACGCCTTTCCCGCTGGTTTCGAGATAGGCGAGATACATCGTCCAGATCGTCGGTACGCCGCCCGAAAAGGTGACGCCTTCATCGAGGATCAGTTCGGCAAGGCTGGCGCCGTCCATCTTGTCGCACGGCAGGACGAGCTTGCAGCCGTTGATCGCGGCCGTGAACGGCAAGCCCCATGCCGTCGCATGATACATCGACGAGCAGGGCATGATGGCGTCGAAGGCGCTGAACTCGAACGCACTGCTGAGGCCCGCCGCCATCCCGTGCAGCACGATCGAACGGTGACTGTAGAGCACGCCCTTGGGGTCGCCGGTGGTGCCCGAGGTGTAGCAGAGGAAGGCCGCAGCATTTTCGTCGAAGCGCGGCCAGTCGAAATTGCCGTCCTCAGCGGCGATCATCGCCTCATAGGGTGCGCCGAGCAGCACATAATGCTCGATCGCGGGCAACATCGGCTTCAACCGCTCGACCAGGTCGGCGAGATTGGTATCGAAGAAGAGGATGCGGCTGCCCGCATGGTTGATGGTGAAGGCGATCTGCTCGTCGCTGAGCCGCGGGTTCGCTGTATGCAGAACCGCGCCGATGCCGGGGACGCCGTAGAAGAGTTCGAGATGCCGGTGGGTGTTCCATGCGAGCGACGAGACACGGTCGCCGCTATCGATCCCGAGCGTTCCGAGCATCTGTGCGGCCTGCCGTGAGCGCCGCTCGCAGCCCGCCCAGTCATAGCGCCATAGCGGCTCGCCCGCGAGCTTGGAGACGATCTCGCGCGCGCCATGTGCGCGCGCGGCGTGGGTCAGTATCGCACTGATCTGCAGGGGGGCGTCCTGCATCAAACCGGGCAGCATCGTCTCTCCTTTCGTGGCGCTTATCGCGCCGTCGGTGGCAACAGGTCGTAACGGTCGATAAAATCGGCGGTTACACCATTTGTCCAGCCGAACCCGGTCTGCGTTTCATATTCTCCGCCGCCGCCCGCCCCCGACGTCTCGACGTCATATTTCTCGAACAACAGGCCGGTGCGGGCAAAAGTCGCGCCAACCGTATGGACCCAGCGCGCCGCGATGTCCCGCGCCAAGGCATTATGCCCATAGTTTTGCAGGCCCGCGACGGCGATCCATTGCAGCGGCGCCCATCCGTTCGGCCGGTCCCATTGCTGGCCGGAGTGGTTCAGCGTCGTGTTGAGCCCACCGGAAGCAAGCAGGCCGCTCTCGACCGCTTTTGCCGTCGCGTCGGCTTGTTCCTGCGTGGCGGCACCGACAAGAAGCGGCGCCAGAGAAGCAGCCGTCAGCGGGCTGCGAAGCATTCCGTTCCCGATATCGTAGTCGCCGAAATAGCCATCGGCCGCATTCCAGAGATAGATATTCATCGCCTCGCGCCGGTCGGCGGCAAGGCGTTCGTAATAGGTAGCCTCGGCGTCGCCGCTCACGGCGATGGCGGTTTCCAGGCCGAACAGGAACGCGTTGAGATCGATCGGGGCGATCATCGTCGTGCGGATCGACGAGAGCGCTTCGCCGTCCAGCCAGCGCGACGAAAAATCCCAGCCGCTTTCGGCGCCGGCGCGAAGGTCGCGATAGACGTCGCCGGCGGGACGGCTGCTGTCGGAAGCGGTCGCCACATCCTCGCGCCAGCTTTCGTCGCGGGGCGTATCACGCGGGTCCCAATAGCGGTTGAGCAGATGGCCGTCGGAGAGCCGCGCGACGCGGGCGCTTTGTTGGCCGGGCGCAACGCTTTCGGCGCCCTCCATCCACCATGCATGTTCGCGCTTCATCGCCGACAGCCGCCGCGCCGCAACCTGGGGCCGGTCGTCGCCGAGCAGTTCGACCATCATATGGAACAGCGGCGGCTGCGACCGGCCGAGATAATAGGTACGCGATCCGTTGGGAATGTGCCCGTGCGCGTCGATCAGGTCGGTCAGCGCATCGACGATTCCGTTGGCGAGCTCGAGTTCGCCATCGCGGACGAGACCGAGCATCGTGAAGAAGCTGTCCCAGTAATAGATTTCGCGAAAACGTCCGCCGGGGACGACGTGCCGGTGCTGGACGGGGAGGGCCGATCCGCTTGCGGCCTGTTCGGGCGCGCGGGCGAGATCCTTCCAGAGAGCGCGGATATGGTCGCGGAGCGGTAGCACCGCGGGGCGTGCGCCCTCCGCCGCGACGGGCAGGTCGAAATTGGCCGCGATGAACGAGAGCAGCGCCTCGTCTCCTGCGGGAAGCTGCGCGAAATCGCGCATGATCTCCGCCACGGGCCGCTTGGGCAGCGCGTCGACGAAGGTCTTGCCGTCGGGCAGGATGGCGCGCTCCTGCACCTTTGCAAGCAGCGGGCCATAAAGGTCCGCAGGGCTGGGTTCGGCACCCATCAGCTTGCCAGATGACGTTGGAAAAAGGCAGCTTGCGCCGCGAGCGCGTCGTCGGTCTCGGGGCACTCCATATAAGCCCAGAAGGCATGAAGCATGCCTTCATAAACCATCAGGTCGGCCTCGACGCCGGCCTTTCGCAGCGCAAGATGGAAGCGCACCGTCTGGCTCAGCAACTGGTCGCGGGTGCTGGTCATCAGCATCGTCGGCGGCAGTCCCGACAGGTCGCCGTAGATCGGGGACAACAGCGGATCGGTGCGGTCGGTTCCCACACTGTAATCGGCCAGGGTTTCGGGCGCCGACCGCGACCCCATGATCGGCGGTAGAAAGGCTTCGCAATCGCTGACGAGCGCGAAATCGGCGGACCCCGAAAAGACACCCGCTGCCCTCGGCAATGGCAGTCCCTCGGCCTTGATCCGTGCGAGAAGCTGCGCCGTCAGAACGGCGCCTGCCGAGGTGCCGTAAATGCCGATCGATCCGGCCGGCCGATGCTCCAGCGCATCCCTATAGACCGCCAGCGCATCGTCCACCGCCGCAGGAAACGGATGTTCGGGCGCCATGCGATACATGACGGTGATGATCGAAATCCCGGTCAGCCCCGCGATCGGAATCGTTTCAGTCTCCGACCCCGAATCGACCATGAAGCCGCCGCCATGAAAGTTGATCAGCAGCCGCCGGTTGGCAGCGGTGTCGCTTCCGCGGCGCCGCACAAACTTGACGGGGACGCCGGCGACCTTGCCCTTCTCGACCTCGACATCGAACCGCTTCGCGCGGCTCTTGTTCAGCGGCTTCAGATGATTGGCGGCCGCCGCACGCACCGCCTTACGCGTGATCGCGTTGCGCATCAGCGTCGCGGTCATTTCGGGCGCAGAGCCTGCCTTTACGAGAGGCTCCATGGCCGCGCGGGCTTCCGCGCTGACGGTCGGCGCGAAAGGCGGCTGAACGGGAGAGGCCGCCACCCGGTCAGTTCCCGAACCGGTAGCCGATCCGCACCCCGTACATCCGCGGTTCGGTATAGGTCAGTCCGACCATGCCCGACGACTGCGCATATTGGTCGAGCACGCCGACCGGCTTCGCCTCGTTGGTGATATTGTTGGCGAACAGCGTCAGGTCGATCGGGCGCCCCCCGATGTCCTTGAGCCCAATGCTGCCGTTGAGCACACCATAAGCAGGCAGGAAGTTGTAGAAACTGCTGTTGGTTTGCGCTGTCGAGACCCGGCTCTGGCGGGCATAGTTGACCGCCAGTACCAGATCGCCCGCGCTGCCCAGCGACGTCTCGTACGAGCCGCCGACCGAAATCTTGTGCTTGGGCGTATAGGGGAAGGGCGCGCCGTTGAGGATCGCTCCGGCGCTTCCGTCGGCAACCTCGGTATAGCGCGCGTCGATATAGGAGTAGCTGCCGTTCAGCGTCAGCCCCTTTACCGGGACGACCGCGAGGTTGAACTCGACGCCCTGGATCTTGCCTTTCGCCGCGCTGCGCGTGACGTTGAGCAGCACCGGCCCGCTCGGTGTATCGACCGCCTCTGCCGTGGTGCGCTGGATATTGTCATAGATGCCGCGATAGGCCGCGACGTTGGCGCGAACATCGACATTGCCGAGCGAGAATTGCGACTTCAGCCCGACCTCGATGTCGGACAGCCGTTCGGGCTTGTAGGTGCGGAACTGCGAACCGACCGGCACCGGGCCGTTGACGCCGCCAGACTTATAGGCGTCGCGCGCGGTGACATAGACGTGGACGCCCGGCGTCACATCATAATCGAGCGTCGCGGTATAGCTTGGATAGTCGCTGTCGACCGAACCCGAGACTTCGGGCGGTCCACCGATGGTCTGCGCCGTGAAGCTATGCTCCCAGGTGTAGCGGAGGCCGCCGGTGACGCTGAGCCCGGTGAGTGCCGGGGAAAGCTTGCCGAGATCGACCGTCGCCTGCCCGAATATCGCCTCGCTTTTGTTCGTCTGGGTGAAGAAGCCCGAGATTGTCGGAACGAGCGTCCCGATCGGGAAGAAGATATATGTTTCGATTCCTGCAGGATCGCTCCAGCTCTGCCGGTCGAGATAACCGCCGACCGAGAAATCGACCGCATCGTCGAACAGCTTACCCTGTAGTTGCAATTCCTCGGTGAAGAAATTGGGGGCTACGGTCGGGATGCGTCCGGTCTGCCCGGCGATCGGGAACGGCATCGCATCATAATCATAGCCGTAAATGGTACGCAGTTCGGAATAGCTGATGATGTTGCGCAGCTTGATATTGTCGCTGAGCTGCACCGACGCCTGGTTGATCACCTGCCAATATTTCGTCTCCGAAAACTGGTCGAGGTCATAGGATACGCGGCGCGGGCCGCGTGCCTGCTGCTCGGCGACCGCGGTGAGCACACCTGGGTAGAAGGCGGCGACCGGAAGGAACCCCAATCCCAATGCTGTGGCGTCGAACCCCGCGGCGGGATTATACGCACCGAGCACGGTGCCGCCGCCATTATTGTCCGAATGATAATAGCGCAGCATCGTATAGAGTTCGACATTGTCGGTCGGCGCCAGCGTCAGCCCGAAGCGGAAGCTTTCGTACGAGAGATTGTCGTAATCCTTGCCCTCGAAAAAGGGGCCGACATCCTTGGTATAGCCGTCGCGGCGTCCGACCTCGCCGGCGACGCGCAGCATCACGCGGCCTGGAACGATCGGCGTGTTGAGCGCACCCTCGATCCGGCGGTCGTTATAATTTCCTAGCTGGACGCGGACATAGCCTTCGAACTCGTCCTTCGGCTTGACGGGCTCGAACAGGATGTTGCCGCCCGTCGCATTCTTGCCGAACAATGTGCCCTGCGGTCCCGCCAGGACCTGGATATTGGCCATGTCGAAATAGGTCCCGACGCGGCCGTCGACGTTCACGCTGTTCGGGACTTCCGCGAAATAATTGACGACGCCGGGGGTCGATCCGAACGCCGGCCCCTGGCCGCGAAGCGCGAAATAGGCGAACTCGCGTGGGTAGCCGCCGCTGATCGTGAACAGCGAAGGCGTATTGTCGGCCAGCGAGGTGCGGTCGGTAACGCCCTTCTGCTCGAGCGCTTCGTCGGTGAAGGCGGTGACCGCGATCGGCACGCTTTGCAGATTCTCTTCGCGGCGGCGGGCAGTGACGATGATGTCGCCAAGGCCGCTGTCGTCGCTGGTGGCGGTTTCGTCGGCCGGCGGCGTTTCGGTCTGCGCAAAGGCGGCGGCGGGCAGCAGGCTCGCGCTGCTCGCGAGTGCAAGCAGAAAGGCGGAACGCATCGAAATCATCACTTCCCTCCCAAAGGATAGCCGGATTCGTCCGGTCGATGATGCGAATGCGTGAAAATGTTATCGATGTCAATAGGGCTTGCGCGATCTACGGGAAAGGCTATCACTAGGGATGATTTCTAAGTGCTATCGATAACATAAAGTGGATCGAATGAGAGAGGCGGGATGCAGGTGGATGGGATGAGCGACGCCGAGCAATTTGGGCCATGGGTCAGTGACGCGGCGAAGGCGCGGTTCGGCGCTTTCCTTCGGGAATCGGCTACGCCGTCTGACCTCGCTGATGCGCGGCCCTTTTTCCGCGACTATAACCAGCGTCTACTCGACAAGGCGCAGGCGAAATACACCGTAGATATCGACGAGCGCGAGATTGCGGGTGTGAAGGTCTATGAGGTCGCTCCGACCGGCGGCGCGGCGGATGCGCCGGTGCTGCTGTGCCTTCATGGCGGCGGGTTCATGTGGGGCGAAGGGCCGGGTGCGCTGCTGGAGGCTGTCCCGATCGCGGCGGTTTCCGGGATGCGTGTGCTTGCCATCGACTATCGGCTTGCGCCCGAGCATGTCTATCCCGCCGCTGTCGACGATGTCGTCGCAGTGTATCGCGCGCTGATCGAAACGGTCGAACCGGTGAAGATCGGTATATATGGCTGTTCGGCGGGCGCGGTACTGACGACGCAGGCGGTCGCGCGATTTCTTCATGACGGACTGCCTACGCCGGGCGCAATCGGCATCTTCCATGGCGCGCCGGTTCCATTCGCAGGCGACGCAGCGCTGGCCCAGGCGCTGTTCGACCCGCGGGCTGGGACGGGTGCTGCGCCGAAGGTTGAGGAGCTTCCCTATTTTTGGGGCGCGGATCTTGCCGATCCGCTTGTGCTGTCGGCCGAACACCCCGGAACGCTGGCTGGATTCCCGCCGAGCTTACTCATCTCGGCGACGCGCGATTTCGCCGCCAGCGCCGTGTCGGTCATGCATCGCCGCCTGCTCGCGGCGGGCGTCGATGCCAGCTTTGTCCTGTTCGACGGCCTCTGGCACGCGCATCACATGGACGTCGACTTGCCCGAGTCGGTCGAAACTTACGGGATCATCGCCGGTTTCTTCCGCAAACACCTTGGTTAGCGACTGGTCTCGCGCGCAATAAGCTCGACGGGAAGCGCCTGTGCCGTGATGGATGCGTTGCCCTCGATCAGTGCGATCACGGCATGGGCCAGTGCATGGCCGGCCTCGGCGCCGTCCTGACGGATCGAACTGATCGACGGGCGATGCACGCTCGCGATCGGCGCATCGTCAAAACCGACGATCGAGACGTCGCCTGGGACCGAGAGCCCGCGTCCCGACAGTGCGTCGCAGGCGCCGGCGGCGATGAAATCGCTTGCGGCAAAGAGCGCGTCGAACGCTGTTCCGGCGTCGAGCGCGCTGCGTACCGCCCCCGCGCCGCCCTCGGCGGTGAAGGGGCAGGGCAGGGCGCCGACCAGCCGCGCCTCGCTGGATGCCAGCGCTTCGCGAAACCCTTCCAGCCGTGCTGCGATTTCGGGGTGCTGGATATCGCCAAGGAACAGCAGGCGCGTGGCGCCCCGTGTGACAAGATGTTCGGCGGCGAGTTTGCCTCCCATGCGATTGTCGCTGCCGACGACCTTTGCGCTGACGCCGGGGACGGGCTCGCCCCAGACGACGATCGGCAAGTTCATTGCAGAGACCTGCGTCACGCGGTGCGCGCCTTCGCCCTGGCCCAGCATGACGGCGCCATCGGCGCCGACCGCGCTCGACGACAGGAAATGCTCATTGGTGGTCAGCAAGGTCGAATAGCCAGCCGGGGTCAGCGTTTCGAGCAGGCCGCCGATGATCGAGAGGATGAGCGGGTCGGTGTGCGACTGGCGGCCTGGGTCGATCTGGTCGATCACCACCGCGATGGTCCGGGTTTCGCGCGTGCGCAGGCTGCGCGCCGCGACATTCATCCGGTAACCGACCTCGTTCGCGACCTTCACGATGCGCTCGCGGACTTCGGGACGGACAAGGTTGCTGCCGCGTAGCGCGCGCGACACGGTGATTTTCGAGACGCCGGCAAGCGTCGCGACCATTTCCATGGTCGGGCGTTCGTCCTTGCCGATCTTGCCCATGATTGAACGTCCCCCGAAAATCCGAAACCCTATGTAGCCGCGAAGTAGCGGCGGACCAGCCCTCCGATCAAGTCATTGGCGGCTGCGACGGCGGGAATTGTGATCGGCAGGAACTGGAAGCCGTGCGGCAGGCCCTGCAGGCGGCGGGCCAGCGTTTCGACGCCCGCCCGGACCAGCGCGGCGGCATAATATTCGCCGTCGTCGCGCAGCGGATCTTCCGAGGCGGTGAGAATGATCGCCGGGGCAAGGCCGGCGTGGCTGTCGGCGCGGAGCGGCGAAGCGAGCGGATCGGACTCTGGAACATCGCCGAGATAATATTCGCGGCATGCATCGAGATAGGTTTTCGACAGGCCGGGTGCCGCGATTTCGGTGAACGACGGCAGCGAGAAGCTCATGTCGGTCGCGGGATGGATCAACAACTGGAACAGCGGCTGCGGCTTGCCTTCGTCGCGCAGGCGCAGCGTAACGGCAGCGGTCAGATTGCCGCCCGCGCTTTCGCCGCCGAGCGCGATACGATGGGGGTCGCATCCCAGGTCGGCCGCCGACCGGCGCGCCCAGTCGAGCGCGGTCATCGCATCGTCCAGACCTGCCGGGAATTTATGCTCGGGCGCCAGCCGATAACCGACGCCAAGCACCGCGCAGCCGCTCGCCGCAGCGAGGTGGCGCGTCATCGCGTCATGCGTGTCGAGATCGCCGAACATCCATCCCCCGCCATGCAGGAAGACAAGCAGCGGCAACGGGGTATCCGATGCGGGGCGATAGAGGCGGACCGGCACACCGTCGGCGTCAAAGCCCTCGACATGATCAATGTCGGTCCCGGGCATTGCTGCCCCCATCATCGCCATATGCGCGCGCATCATCGGAATGATCTCGGGGCTCAGCGGCGGCATGTCCTGCGGTTGGCCCATAGCGGCCGCGATATCGGGATCGAGCATGATATTCCTTTCTATGATATCGATATCAATTGTTGCTTCCCATGTCCAACGCGGATTGGAGCGATCGGTAAAGCTGGGGTGCTCGAACAACGACCTATGTGCTCACCGGCAATGGCGATCATGCGCGGACTTTGCTGTTAGCCCGCCCTTGCTTCAGTCGAGAATCGGCCATTTTTCGAATGTGAACATTCTCGAACAGCTTAACATAGGTTGGAGAGCCAGAAATTGGCGGCTTATCGAGCATATTGGCCATGCAACTTATGGCGGAGATAGACGTTTCCGGGCGTGTGGCGAGTATAGGGGAAAATTTTTCTTAGTAATCTAAATAAATCCACTTTGGTGTATAATGTTGGATTTTTGTTCTCATTTTGGGGAGTTGTTAACTTTTTTGGACCCTAATTAGACTGTAGGCGACAATAACTTAGGAAACGGGACCAGTTTCAACAGCTCATCTTGGGAGGTTTGAGAATGGCGCAGGGCAAAATAGTCGATTATGTATTGATCGATAAAGCATCCGGGCGCCAAATATCGTCTTCAGGAAATCGAATAGACTTAAAATCTCCCATGATCGTGAAGCTATTTTCACGACGCGATGACGTGCAAGAGATTGTTCGTGACGGAGATAGCCTCCTAATACGTTTCGACAACGGCGATTCGCTAACCATCGACCATTTCTTTACGCACGACGGCGCCCTGTCCAACAATCTCGTTTTCGAAGATCGCAATAGTGGCGCGCTTTGGGAATGGTTGCCGAGCGAAGCGGGCGGTGACGGCCTGGTTCCGCTGCAATCGATCGAATCCCTGCTGGTCGCGGAGGAAAATCATTCGATCGTGCCGATCCTTCTCGGAGCGGGCGCGATCGCCGGCCTGGCAGCCGTTGCGGCTGGCGGTGGCGGTGGTGGCGGCAGCGACGGTCCCGGAAATGGAAACACCGCCAATAGGGCACCCGTTGCGGTAGACGATGCGGCCAGCGCGACCGAAGACACGCCCTTCAGTTCGACAGTTCGGCTCGTGGCCAACGACACCGATGCCGACGGTGACACGCTGACCGTGGTTGCCGGAACCTTTGCGACGGCGCGGGGCGGCAGCGTAACGATCAATGCCGACGGCAGCTATACCTATACGCCGGCCCCCAATTTCAGCGGCACGGACAGCTTCAACTACACCGTAAACGATGGCCGCGGCGGAAGCGACATGGGTACCGTGACGCTGACGGTCGCTGGAGTGAATGATGCGCCCACAGCGGGCGCGGACTCCGCGACGACGCCCGAAGATACGCCGGTCGTGATCGACATTCTGGCCAATGACAGCGATGCCGACGGCAATGTCCTGGCGGTGACCGCCGCGAGCGCGACAAACGGCACGGTGACGATCGATCCGGTAACCGGCGCGCTGACCTACACGCCCAACCCCGACTTCAACGGTAGTGACACGATCACATACACGGTCGGCGATGGCGCAGGGGGCACGACTACCGGTACTGTTACCGTTACCGTTTCGCCGGTCGCCGACGCGCCAGTGGCGGGCGCCGATACGGCGTCGACAGACGAGGATACGCCGGTCGTGATCGACGTCCTCGCCAATGACAGCGATGCTGAGGGTGATCCGCTGACGGTCACCGCTGCCACCGCCACGAACGGCACAGTGACGATCGATCCGGTAACCGGCGCGCTGACCTACACGCCGAATCCCAACTTCAACGGCAACGACACCATCACTTATACGGTAAGCGACGGCACTGGAGAGGCGAGCACCGGGACGGTCGCGGTAACAGTGTCTCCCGTCGCGGATGCGCCGCTCGCGATCGATGATGTGGCGACGGTGACGGAAGACACGCCGTTCAGTTCGGTGATCAGCCTCATCGCAAATGACATTGATAGCGATGGCGATACCTTGACCGCTGTCGCCGGCACCTTTGCAACGGCACAGGGCGGAAGCGTAACCATCGCGGCGGACGGCAGCTATGTCTATACGCCGGCGGCGAACTTCAACGGCAGCGACAGCTTTACCTATACCGTGACCGACGGCGCGTTCACGGACACCGGGACGGTCACGCTGACGGTCACGGCCGTGAACGACGTCCCGGCCGCAGGCGCTGACGCGGCATCGACGGCCGAAGACACACCGGTGGTCATCGACGTCCTTGCCAATGACAGCGACGCCGAGGGTGATCCGCTGACGGTCACCACAGCCACCGCGACGAACGGCACGGTGACGATCGATCCGGTCACGGGGGCGCTTACCTATACTCCCAATGCGAACTTTAGCGGCAGCGACACGATCACCTACACGGTGAGCGACGGCACTGGCGGCACGGGCACGGGGACAGTCGCAGTGACGGTGTCGCCGGTCGATGACGGGCCGGTCGCGGTCGATGACGCGGTGACGGTGACGGAGGACACGCCATTTACCTCGGTGGTCAGCCTGATTGCAAACGACACCGACGGGGATGGCGACGTGTTGACGGCGGTGGCGGGCACTTTCGCGACCGCGCAGGGCGGCAGCGTCACGATCGCGGCGGATGGAAGCTATGTCTATACGCCGGCGGCGAACTTCAACGGCGCCGATAGCTTCATCTATACCGTGACCGACGGCGCACTGACCGACACCGGCACCGTGACGCTGAACGTGACGGCGGTGAATGACACACCATCCGCGGGCGCGGATACCGCGTCGACGGCCGAAGACACGACCGTAGTCATCGACGTGCTGGCCAACGACAGCGACGCCGATGGTGATCCGCTGACGGTGACCGCGGCCAGCGCGACAAATGGTGTGGTGGCGATCGATCCGGTCACGGGCGCACTGACCTATACCCCCAATGCGAACTTCAGCGGCAGCGACACGATCACCTACACGGTGAGCGACGGGGCAGGCGGCACGGGCACGGGAACAGTCGCGGTGACCGTATCGCCGGTCGCAGACGGGCCGGTTGCGGTCGACGACGCGGCGACGGTGGTGGAGGACACGCCGTTCAGCTCGGCAATCAGCCTGATCGCGAACGACACCGACGGGGACGGCGATGCGTTGACGGCGGTGGCCGGGACTTTCGCGACCACGCAGGGTGGCAGCGTCACGATCGCGGCAGACGGAAGTTATGTCTATACGCCGGCGGCGAACTTCAACGGCACCGACAGCTTCATCTATACGGTGACTGACGGGGCGTTGACCGACACTGGGACGGTGACATTGACGATCACCTCAGTGAATGACGTTCCGGTGGCAGGCGCCGATACCGCGTCTACCGCAGAAGATACGCCAATCATTATCAACGTTCTGGCGAACGACAGCGATGCCGATGGCGATCCGCTGACGGTGACCGCCGCCACCGCGACGAACGGTACCGTTACGATCGACCCGGTGACGGGCGCGCTGACCTATACGCCCAATCCCAATTTCAACGGCAGCGACACGATCAGCTATACGGTGAGCGATGGCACGGGAACGAGCGCCGGCACCGTCGCAGTGACGGTTTCGCCTGTGGCTGATGCACCGGTCGCCGTCGACGACGTGGCGACCGTCACCGAAGACACGCCGTTCAGTTCGATCGTCAGCCTGATTGCGAACGATACTGACGGTGACGGCAATGCGTTGACCGCCGTCGCCGGCACCTTTGCGACGGCTGAGGGTGGCAGCGTGACGATCGCGGCGGACGGCAGCTATGTCTACACCCCGGCGGCTAACTTCAACGGCACCGACAGCTTCCTCTATACGGTGACTGATGGTGCCCTGACCGACACCGGCAGGGTGACCTTGACCGTCACTGCGGTGAACGACGTTCCGGTCGCCGGGGCCGATACCGCCGCGACGGCCGAGGACACGCCGGTGGTAATCGACGTCCTCGCCAATGACAGCGACGCCGACGGCGACTCGCTCACCGTCACGGTCGCGACGGCAGTCAACGGGACCGTCACCATCGACCCCCTCACGGGTGCGCTCACCTATACGCCCGACACAGGTTTCAGCGGCACCGATACGATCAGCTACACTTTGAGCGACGGGGCGGGCGGAACGGCTGGTGGGGCGGTGATCGTGGTCGTATCGGCAGGCGCCGCTGCGCCGGTCGCCGTCGATGATACCGTAAGCGCGACGGAAGATACGCCTTTCGTTTCAACCGTCAGCCTGATCGCCAATGACACGGACAGCAACGGCGATGCCTTGACGGCCGTCGCCGGCACCTTTGCGACGGCTGAGGGCGGCAGTGTCACGATCGCGGCGGACGGCAGCTATACCTATACACCGGCGTCGAACTTCAGTGGCACCGACAGTTTCATCTATACCGTCACCGATGGCGTTCTGACCGACACGGGCACGGTGACGTTGACCGTGGCGGGAGTGAACGACAGTCCGGCGGCGGGCGCCGACACCGCATCCACGGCCGAAGATGTGCCCGTCGTGATCGACGTTCTGGCGAACGACAGCGATGCCGATGGCGACCCGCTGACCGTCACGGCCGCCACCGCGACGAACGGAACCGTCTCGATCGATCCGGTGACGGGCGCTCTCACCTATACGCCCAATGCGAATTTCAGCGGCAGCGACACGATTACCTATACCGTGAGCGACGGCGCAGGCGGAACGACGAGCAGTACGGTCGCGGTCATAGTCTCGCCGGTCGCAGATTCGCCGGTGGCGGTCGATGATGCGGCGACGGTCACGGAGGATACGCCCTTCAGTTCGGTGGTCAGCCTGATCGCCAACGACACGGATGCCGATGGCGACACGCTGACGGCGGTCGCCGGGACCTTCGCGACCGTTCAGGGTGGTAGCGTGACGATCGCGGCAGACGGCAGCTATGTCTATACCCCGGCCCCGAACTTCAACGGCACCGACAGCTTCATTTATACGGTGACCGACGGTGCGCTGACCGATACCGGCACCGTGACGTTGACGGTCACGGCGGTGAACGACGCACCGGTGGCAGGTGCTGACACTGCATCGACGGCGGAAGATACGCCCGTCGTGATCGACGTTCTGGCGAACGACAACGATCCCGAAGGCGCCCCGCTGACGGTCACGGCTGCCACGGCGCTGAACGGGACGGTGGCGATTGATCCCGTCACTGGCGCATTGACCTACACGCCCAACGCGAACTTCAGCGGCAGCGACACCATCACTTATACCGTGAGCGATGGCGTGGGCGGCACTAGTGGCGGAACGGTCGCGGTAACCGTCTCGCCGGTCGCGGATGCGCCGGTTGCGGTGGATGACGTGGCGACGGTGACGGAGGATACGCCCTTCAGTTCGGTGGTCAGCCTGATCGCCAACGACACGGATGCCGACGGCGATATATTGTCCGCGGTGGCCGGGACTTTCGCGACCACGCAGGGTGGCAGCGTCACGATCGCGGCGAACGGGAGTTACGTTTATACCCCGGCAGCGAACTTCAACGGCACCGACAGCTTTATTTACACCGTAACCGACGGTGCGCTGACCGACACCGGCACCGTGACGCTGACCGTCACGGCGGTGAACGACGCGCCCGTGGCGGGTGCCGACACTGCGTCGACCGCCGAAGACACGCCGGTGACGATCAATGTTCTGGCCAATGACAGCGATGCCGACGGTGACCCGCTTACGGTCACGGCCGCCACCGCGACGAACGGAACCGTCTCGATCGATCCGGTAACAGGTGTGCTGACCTACACGCCCAATGCGAATTTCAATGGCAGTGATACGATCAGCTATACGATAAGCGATGGCCATGGCGGCACCGCTTCTGCGTCCGTGGCCGTTGTCGTCGCTCCGGTGAATGATGCGCCGATTGTGGTCAACGCCGCTGCCGGCGTCGCTGAATCGGGCCTTCCCGGCGGTCTGCTCGACGGCGGGTCTGTCCCGGCGCCGACAAGAGCGACGGGGACGATGACGCTGTCGGATGTGGACGGATCGGTCACGAGCGTTGCGGTGACCGGCCCGACTGGCCTGACTTCCAACGGCGTGCCGATCGCCTGGGCGGGCAGCTTTGCGGGCGGCGTTTATACGCTCACCGGAACGGCCGGCGGCGCCACCGTCGCGGTGCTCACCCTCGGCACGTCGGGCGCATATAGCTTCGATCTCGCGCGCCCGATCGATCACCAGGCCGCCGGCCAAGATCTGCTGGCGCTGGGCTTCGTCGTCACGGCGACCGACAATGGCGGTGCCTCGTCGAATGGCCTGCTCACGGTCGAAGTCCGCGACGATGGGCCGGTGGCGCAGCCTGCCGATCATTTTGTGGTCGGCGTGCCCGGTCAGGCGTCCGGCGACCTGGTCGTCGGCTATGGCGCCGATGGCGGCCATGTCCAGTCCATCACCGTGGGCACCTACACGCTGACGTTCGACCCCGACGCAGACGCCGTCACGGGGGCGGGCACGCTGGGCACCGTCGCCAGTTGGAGCTTCGACCCTGCGAGCGACCAGCTCCTGATCAATACGACGGCGGGCGAAACGATTGCCGTCGACATGATGACCGGCGCATATCAATATGCGGCGCTCGCAACCGCAGCTTCTCAAGCCCAGGCGCCGGTGGTTAACGTCAATGCATCGGCGAGCTTGCTTGGCTTGGTCAACGCCGACGCGCTGGATCTGATCGGCATCGGCACCGACCAGATGCTGACCGCGGTCGATGCGAACAACAATATTTCACAAGTGCAAATTCGTGCGGAAGCGCTGTTGGGTGCCGGGCTTAGCCTCGGAACCAATGCGGGCTATCACCTCGCCTGGTCGGCGGCGATGGCGGCCGAGTTCGGCCTCACTGTCGTCGAGACCAACAATATTTTCGCGCTCACCATCGGCATCCCGCCGCTGGCGGTGAGCGTCAATACGCAGTCCTTCTCGGCGCTGTTGATAACATCGGCCAACGGGCAGCCGATCGACAATTTGCGCCTGAATGAATTTCTTGCGACGGTCTATGTTCAGCAAAGCGGCGGCCTAAATCTCGCCGCGCTGAACCTCCTGCCGACCATTTCGATAACGGCGACCGATACGTCGGGGGCCACCGCCACGGATTCCGACAGGGACCTCTTGGGAACGAGCCTGCTCGATCCCGCAAATGATCCTGCGGGCGTTACGGAGGGTACTGCCGCCCCCAACACGCTGACCGGGACAGCCGAGGATGAACGTCTCTACGGCTATGCCGGCGCCGATAATCTGAGCGGCGGCGGCGGCAATGACCTGCTACGCGGCGGGCTTGGCAACGATGTATTGAACGGCGGTGCGGGCAACGACATCATCGTCGGCGGTCGCGGCAACGACACGCTGACGGGCGGCACCGGCAGCGACCGCTTCATCTGGGAGGTGGGTGATCAGGGGACCGTCGGCGCGCCCGCGCAAGACGTGATCGCCGACTTCAACGGCGCGCCGGCCAGCGCCGGCGGTGACATCATCAACCTCGCGGGCATTCTCCAGGGCGAAGCGGCGATAGGCAATATTTCGGGCAATCTTGCCAATTATATCCATGTCGCCGTTGCCGGCGGGAACACGATCATCTCGCTCAGTTCGAGCGGCGGCTTCGCGGGCGGCTTCAATGCCGCGCTGGCGGACCAGCAGATCCAGTTGTCGGGCGTCGATCTCGTCGGCGGGCTGACCTCGCAGTCGGAGATTATCGGCAGACTGCTTGCGGGCGGCAACCTGGTGGTCGACCAGGCGACCAGTTCGGCGCAGGCGAACAGCCTGACCACGATCGGGGCCGTCATCGCCGACAATGACGGGGACACCGCGTCAACATCGGTATCGTTCGACAGCCGCACCCCGACGGTCACGCCGGGCAACCGCGCGCCGATCGCGCAGGCGACCGATGTCGACCTCCTCGGACTTGTCGGTCTGAGCGCGCTCGACATCATCGACCTCAGCCGGCAGGCGATCGTGGCATTCGATCCCGACGACAATCTGCAACAGGTGGTCGTTTCCTATGCCGCACTCGTCAGCCTCAATCTGGCTGATGCGGAACTGACCGTTTCGAACGCCTTGGCGGCCGAACTCGGACTGTCCGTGTCGGTCGTGAACACGGCGGGCATATTGGGGGTCGTTGGCCCGACCTCGACATTGACGATCACCTCGGCCGACGGGCGAGTTATCGACAATTTCGCGGTGAACCAGTTGCTGGCGACGATGCAGTTGGAGTCGGGCGTCAACCTGCTGGCCCTTTTGCCGCCGGCCAGTCTCGACGTCAGCCTGCTCGGAAGTTTCAGGGTAACCGCGACCGATTCTGACGGTGCGATCGATACCGACCTGATCTCGACCCTCGCAAATGCCGATGTTCTCCAGGGGCTGCTCGGCGCGGGTGGCAGCCCCGACATCGTCGAAGGTACGTCGGCCAACGACACTCTTACGGGGACGCCGGCCGGGTCGATATTCGAACGGCTCTATGGATATGAAGGCGACGACACGCTCGATGGCGGCACCGGCAATGATCTTCTGATGGGCGGTGCCGGCAATGACACGCTCAATGGCGGGGTCGGCAACGACATATTGATCGACGGCAACGGCGCCGACATCTTTAACGGCGGTGCCGGCAACGACATCATCCTGCTGTCGGGCCTCAATTTCCTGTCGATCAACGGCAATGCCGATTTCGACACGCTGGTGCTCGATGGCATCGATCTGGCTCTCGGCGGGTCCAGCAATATCTCCAATATCGAGCGCATCGATCTTGGCTATGACGACGACAGCAATGTGCTCGATATTTCGGAGGCCGGCATATTGGCCGCAACCGGCGGGGGCGTCTTGCAGGTCACCGGCGACAGCAACGATATCGTCAATCTGAACGGCGCGTGGGTCGTGGGCGCAAGCCAGACCATCGGCGGCACGATTTACGACCAATATATGCTGAACGGCGCGACCGTCCTGATCGAGCAGGGCGTCCACGTCATTGCGTAGCCTCTCCGTATCCCCCCTGGCTCCGTTGCCTGCATGATCGGCGAAGTGGCGGCGGCGGGGGGTGACACGGGGAAAGGGCGCATTGCGAGCGCGCGCGGCCGGTTCGCATCTGCAAAACTGGCGGCGCTGTCGTGCCTATGGATTTTGTCGCCGAACCCGGCGTCCGCTCAGGCTGTCACACCGCCGGTCTATGGTCCGCCGGGGGCGGAGGAGGCGCGCGCGGAGGGTTTGCCGTGGTTCGATCCGCAACTGGAGGAATTGGCGAACCGTGCGGTTGCGGACCACCCTTCGATCGTCGCGGCGAAAGCGAATGTCCGCGCTGCGGGCGCCGATCTCAGGGCCTCGCGCTGGCAACGCTTTCCAAGCTTTGGGGTCGAGGGGCTGATCCTCGGCCAGCGCAGCGACCGTGCGCAAGCCACCGTCACGGTCGAGCAGCCGATATGGACCGGGGGCCGGATAAAGGGCTCGATCGGCCGGGCGCGGGCGGCCGAACAGGCGGCGCTCGCCAGCTACGATCAGGCGATCCTCGATATCGCGCTGCAAGTGGCGGCGTCCTACTACGAATTTTTTCGCGCAACGCAGCGTCGCGCGATCCTCGACAGCAGCCTCGAGCAGCATCAGCGTCTGCTCGCGTCGATGGAACGGCGGGTTGCACAGGAGGTCAGCCCGCGGTCCGATCTGGAACTTGTTCGTGCGCGGACCGCGCAGGTCTCGCAGCAAATCAATCTGACCGTGGCGCAGCAGCAATCCGCGATTCAGCGCCTCCGCGAACTTGTCGGCGATCCCTTCTACACGGTGACGTCAACCTATCGCGAAGCTGCCGATTTGCCGAATCTCGACCGCGAAGCGCTGGTCGCGGCGGGGCTCGAATTCAATCCCGGGCTGCGCCGCGTGCGCCTGGAAGCCGAGGTCGCCGACGCCGACGCGCGGATCGCGAAAGCGCAGACGCTGCCGCAACTTAACGCGCAATATGGCTATGGCGAATTCAATGGCCATCAGATCGGCCTTGCCGTGCGGATGCAGATGGACGGCGGGCTTTCGCGCTTTGCCGCCGCCGACGCCGCCCGCCTGCGCCAATTGTCAAGCGAGGCACAGATCGGGACCGCCGAGCGCGAGCTTCGCGACATATTGGTGATCGATCATGTCGAATATGAAGCGGCGACGGCGCGGGCGGAGACGACGCGCTTCTCGGCGGAAGCATCGCAGCGCGTTACCGAATCCTATATGCGCCAGTTCACCAGCGGCCGGCGGACCTGGCTCGATGTAATGAACGCGGTTCGTGAGAGCACGACGGCGCAGATCGACGCGCTCGATGCGCGCGTGAACATGCTCGCCTATCTCACCCGGCTCATGATGCGGACGGGGCAATGGCAAACGGTCGGGGAGGCGAGCGGTCCATGAACCAGCCCCATCAGGAACTGATCGAGGCGCTCGCCCGCCGACGCGGCATCAGCCTGGCGCCGGATTGGGCGGCGGGGGCGCCCGGCGATCTGGATTTGAACGATCCCGAGGCCCTGACCAAGCTGGCCGCGGCTCTGAAATGGCCGGAGCCCCGGCAGGTTCGCGAACGACCGCGAGCAAACGCCTTCCCCTTGCTGATCCTGACGCCATCCGGCTGGGCGCTCGCCGAACAATGGGACACGCCGACGACCATCCGCGCGCTGGCGATCGGCGGGGCCCAACAGGTCGCGTGGGATAAGGATTGTCTGCTGATCGAGATGCGTTTTCCGGCGATGGCCGAAAGGCCGAATTTCATGCGCGCACGGAGCATATTCTGGTCCGCGATCATGCGCCGCAAGCATATATTGTTCGAGACGGTGGTCGCCACCATCGTGGTCAATACGCTCGCGCTTGCGACATCGCTCTACTCGATGCAGGTTTATGATCGTGTCATCCCTCGTGGCGGTTTCGCTACCCTATGGGTTTTGACGGCCGGGATCGGCTTCGCGCTGCTAATCGATTTCGTGATGCGCGTGATCCGGGCGTTAATGGTCGGGCGCGAAGCGATGGCCATCGATGCGGAGGTGTCGGAATATTTCTTCGATCGCATGCAGGCCGTCCGCCTCGACGCGCGGCCGCCGGGGATCGGAACGATGGCGGCACAATTGCGCGGGCTGGAACAGGTGCGCCAGATTTTTTCCTCCGCCTCGATCTTCGTCATGGCGGATCTGCCGTTTGCGCTGTTGTTTCTGGTCGTGATGGCCGTGATCGGCGGGGTTATCGCGATCGTGCCGCTGGCGATATTCGCGCTCTCGCTGCTGCTCGCCGTCATATTTTCACGCGGCATCCGCGAACATGCGGACAGGACGCAGGTCACGGGCAATCGCAAGAATGGCCTTTTGGTCGAAGCGCTCGACGCATCGGAAACGATCAAGGCCAATCGGGGCGGATGGCATATGCTCGCCGCGTGGAACGACCTGATCGACGCGGTCAATGGGCATGATGTGAAGGTTCAGCGCTGGTCGGTGTTCGCCAGTCAGACCTTCTCCTTTCTTCAGCAGGTCGCCTATGTCGGCATCGTCGTGTGGGGCGCCTATCGCGTCAATCAGGGCGACATGACGATGGGCGGACTGATCGCGTGCACGATCATCAGCGGCCGGATAAATGGCCCCCTCGTCGCCGCGCTGCCCGGCTTTGTCGTTCAATGGGGCTATGCCCGCGCATCGCTGCGCGCGCTCGACCAATTGCTGGCGATGCCGAGCGATCAGCCGCTCGATACGCAGAAGATTCGCCCCGACACGCTTTCCTCGGTCTTGAAGGCAGAAAATGTCGCCTTTTCACATGGGGAATCGCGCTTCGGCCTCGCCGTTCCGAAACTGGAAATCGGACCGGGGGAGCGCGTTGGAATCATCGGATCGGTCGGCGCGGGCAAATCGACTTTGCTCCGGCTGCTGGCCGGGCTGGTTCCGCCTCAGAAGGGGCATATGCTCCTCGGCGGCATCGCGCTCGACCAGATTGCGGAAGACAATCTGCGGCGCGAAATCTGCTATTTCCCCCAGGATTATCGGCTCGTGTCGGGCACCTTGCGGGACAATCTCACGATGGGCCTGCCGACCCTTTCGGACGATCACCTGCTCGAAGCGGCGTCGCGGACAGGGCTCGACGACTTGATACGGACGCACCCCAAGGGGCTCGATCTTCCGGTTTTCGAAGGCGGCGGCGGACTGTCGGGGGGGCAGCGCACCATGGTCGGCCTGGCCCGCGTCTTCCTTCTCAAGCCCCGATTCCTGCTGCTCGACGAGCCGACGTCCAATCTGGATCAGGAGAATGAGGCACGCGTTCTGGCTTTCCTCTCCAAGCTCAGCGATCCGTCGACGTCGGTCGTCATCGTCACGCACAAGCTGCAATTCCTTGGCGCTATGTCGCGCCTGCTCGTGATGCAGGCGGGACGCGTCGTGCTGGATGGCGACACGGCTTCGGTACTGGACAAATTGCGCCGTGGGGAAAAGGCGGCTTCCGCCGTTCAGCAGTCTCGGACCGGGAGCTAGGCATGGGGTTTCCCAGATTCTTATTCCGGCGCTCCAGCATGGTCATCAATGTGACCGCTATCGCGCTTGCCGGCCTCCTCGTCTGGGCGGGGTTCGCGGAGATCGATCAGGTCAGCCGCGCGACGGGACAGGTCATTCCCGCGGGCCGGGTGCAGGTGATCCAGAGCGCCGACGGCGGCGTGATCGGTGAAATCCTGGTGCGCGAAGGCGATCGCGTCCGTCGCGGGCAGAAACTCGTCGTCCTCGACCCCGTCCGCATTCAGGCGGCGGTGGAGGAATCGCGCGCTAAGGTCGCGAGCTATCGGACGATCAAAAGCCGGGTCGAGGCCGAACTGTTCAATCGTCCGCTGGTCTTCACGGACGATGTTCAGTCGTTTCCGGAGTTCGTCACCAATCAACGGCAACTCTACAGTCGCAGGCGCACCGCGCAGGCCGAGGACATCGGCACATTGCGGAACATGCAGGCGATCGCCCGCCGCGAGCTTGAAATGAATATGCCGCTGCTCGAATTTGGCGACGTCAGCCGCAGCGAGATCATGCGGCTGCAAAGGTCGGTTGCGGACATCGAAGGGCAGATTGCGAACCGGCAGAACAAATATCTTCAGGATCTACAGGCCGAATACAGCCGCACCGAAGAGGAGTTGGTTGTCGCCGAGCAGACGCTGAAACAACGGATCGCCGCGCTGGATGCGGCGATCCTTTTTGCGCCGACGGATGGCGTAGTCAAAAATGTGCGCTTCACGACGATCGGGGCTGTCCTGCGTCCAGGCGACGAGGTGTTGCAGATCGTCCCGACGGGCGACAAACTCATCATCGAGGCCAAGGTGTCGCCGGTCGATATCGCGTATCTGCGGGTCGGTCAGGACGCTTCAGTGAAATTCGATGCCTATGATTCCTCGATTTATGGCTCCGCAAATGGCCGGGTCACCTACATCAGCCCCGACACGCTGACCGAGCAAAAGCCAACCGGCGAGCAGATATTCTATCGCGTCAATGTCACGGCCGACGCGCGTTCGCTACGGCCCAGGGCAGGTGAAAAGATCGAGATTCAGCCGGGCATGACCGCCACTGTCGAGATCAAGACGGGGCGGAACACCGTGCTCAGATATCTGCTGAAGCCCATATCCAAGACATTCGGCGATTCCATGGGCGAACGCTGAGGGCGAGCCCCTCGATCGAAGGCAGCCGTTTCGGCAATGACCCTCGCGGCTGCGCGCATGTGCGCCGTCGTCCTGCGCCGCTCCGAATTAAACTCGCCTAACTCAAGACGTTGGCCAGCGGCGGTTCGGAGCCGCTGGAGGTATAGGGAATCGATATAGAAGGAGCCTGCAATATTATTTTTATTATAGGGCTCAGCTTCGCACTCTTGAGGCCGAACGGTTGTGACGGGACGCATGGCCCGGTCCGGGAGGGGCGAGAAAATGAAAAAAACGACTGCTGGAAATAGGGCTTTTCTGTTGCTGGGGGCGATGTCCGTCCTGACGGTGCCCGATATGGCGCTTGCGCAGGAGAAGGAAACATCCGGTGGCGGGCTCGAAGAGATCGTCGTCACCGCGCGGAAACGCGAAGAGAATTTGCAATCGGCGCCGCTGTCGGTCGCGGCAATCGGCGGTGATACGCTCGAAAAGGCCGGAATCGACGAATTTTCGGAAATCGCGAGCCGCGTGCCGGGCTTTACCTTCAACCCCGACAACGTGTCCGAACCGAATATCTTCCTGCGCGGCATCGGCACCGATATCGAAAGCGCCGCGTCGAACCCGGCGATCGGCTTTTTCCTGAACGACGTCTATCTGTCACGCGCGCAGGGCACCGCGATCGAATTGTTCGACCTTGAACGCGTCGAGATCGTCCGCGGGCCGCAGGGCACGCTCTATGGCAAGAATGTCGTCGGCGGCGCGATCAACTTCATCACCCGCAAACCGACCGACGAATTTCGTGCGGGGGCAGAGGCGGGCTTCGGCAATTATGGCAGCTTCGAGGTCAAGGCGAACGTCGCGGGCGGGCTCGGCGACGGGCTGTCGGGCAGCATCGCCGCGAGCGCGCGGCATCATGACGGCTATGCGCGCAACACGTTCACCGGCAACAACGTCGAGGATCTCGACGCCTATGGCGTGATGGCGCAGCTCCGCTACCAGCCGGACGACCGGCTCGACATTTTGCTGACCGGCGACCTCACGCGGCGGCGCGGCGGTGGTAAGTGGGTCGATATCCAGACGCCGTCGGATCATAATATCCCGTTCGTGAACCCCGAACGGCGGCGCGGCCCGAACAATATCGACGGCAAGCAGGATGCCGATCTGGGCGGTGTCCATTTGAGCGCAAATTACGACACCGGCTCGGGCACGATCACGTCGGTGACCGCGTATCGCGAAGGCAAGTTCGCGTCGGTCAACAATGATGCGGGCAGCTTCATCGATTTCACGAAGATGATCTATGGCGCGGACGGCCGCATCGATTTCGGCGCGATCGACCATTCGCTGTTCAACGATGATTATTATATCAACGACAAGGATGAAACCGCGAAGAGTTTTTCGCAGGATCTGCGTTTCCGGTCGGACTTCGACGGACCGTTCAATCTGCTCGCGGGGCTCTACTACCAGCACGAGAGCGTCGATCGCACCGAGATCGCCGACTATATCTTCGTCGAATTCTATGCGCAGGGCAAAGAGATCGCCGAAACGCGGCTGAAGAGCGATACCTGGGCGGCGTTCGCCGAAGGCACGTTCGACATCACCGACACGCTGGGGGTGACTGCGGGCATCCGCTACACCAAGGACCGGAAGCGCTTTTCGGTCTATCGCGAGACGATCGGCGATTTCCTCGGCGCCGAGTTCGAGGATGAGAACGGCAATTTCACCCGCGCCTTTTCGGCATCGAGCAAGCAGAGCTGGGACGCATGGACGCCCAGCGTCAACCTGCACTGGCAGCCGGCAAAGGACGTCTATGTCTATGGCCTCGTCTCGAAGGGCTATAAATCGGGCGGCTGGAACGGCGAGAATGCCACCAACCCGGGCGAGGCGCGCCTCGCTTACGATCCTGAATATGCGTGGAATTACGAGCTCGGGACCAAGACGACCTGGCTCGACAACCGGCTGCGTTTCAACGTCACCGGCTTCTGGACCGAGTATAAGGACCTGCAGACGCAGCAGTTCGTGATCTTCGACCCGAACTTGCCCGCCGACAATGTCATCTCGAACGCCGGCAAGGCGCGGGTGAAAGGGATCGAACTCGAAACCGCGCTCGCTCCGGTCGACGGCGTGACGCTCTTCGCCAACTATACCTATATGGATGCAAAGATCACCGGCGACCTCATCAGCACCGAACTGCAATATGACCCGAGCTGCTTCTGTTCGGTGCCGGTGCCGACGAACTTGAAGGGCAACCGGTTGCGGCGTTCGCCCAAAAACTCGTTCAGCGTGGGGGGCGACGTGACGGTGCCGGTCAGCAGCCGGATCAACGCTTTCGTGCGCGCCGACTATAACTGGACCGACGATTTCTTCTTCGACAATGAGAACAGCCCGCGCACGCGGCAGAAATCGGTCGGTGTGCTGAACGGGTCGATCGGCATTGCGACCGAGGACGACAAATGGGAATTGCGCCTCTGGGCCAAGAACCTGACCAACGAACTCTATGAATCGGGAAAGAGTGACGTGATCGGCTCGGTCCTCGTCTCGTACAATCCGCCGCGCACCTATGGCGTGACGCTTCGCTGGAAATATTGATCGCGCGGGGGCGGGCGGCGATGCGTATCGGGCTGATCGGTTTCGGTTTCATCGGAGCCGAGCTCTACCGGCGCATCGCCGCTAGCGACCGGCGGGACGAGGTCGTCTTCATCCACTCGCGTTCGCGCGAGCGACTGGCGGGATTGCCAGAGGAGGTGATCCTCGACGACCTGTCGGCCGCGCCCGACCGATCCCCCGACCTGATCGTCGAAATGGCGGGGCCGGAAGTCAGCTGCCAATATGGCACGGCTTTCCTGGCCTTTGCCGACTATATGCCACTGTCGCTGACCGCGCTCGCCGACGAGGCGCTGTGCGACCGCCTGACCGACGCGGCGGGGCGATCGGGGCGATCGCTGCTCGTTCCGCATGGGGCGCTTGTGGGTCTCGACAGCCTCGTCGAATGGCGCGACATGTGGGACGAGGTCTCGATCAGCTTTCGCAAGCCGCCATCGAGCCTTGGGGTGACAGGGGCGGGGGCAATGCAAGAGACTATATTGTTTGACGGCAGCGTTCGCGACATTGCGGCGCGTTATCCGCACAATGTCAACGCGATGGTCGCCTGCGCGCTGGCCACGACCGGCCTCGACCGCTGCCGCGCACGGCTCATTTCCGATCCCGCCATCGATTGCCTCGAACTTGCAGTCGAGGCGCGCGGGCATGACGGCTCGCGCCTGTCGATCTGTCGCCGCCAACCCGCACGCGGTGTTTCGGGAAGCGAAATGGCCGCCGCCGTCCATGCTTCGGTATGCCGGGTGGGCGGCCGCGCGGACGCGATGGCGTTCGTATGACCATCGACGAAAGCGGTCCCGTCCCGATCCAGCCGGTTGTCGACCGGCTTGCGTTCGGCGCTTTTCATGCGCGCGTGCTCGCGCTCGTCGCAGGGGTCATCCTGCTCGACGGGTTCGACATCCAGCTTGCCGCCTTCGCCGCGCCCGCAATCCTCGCCGACTGGCAGATTGGCTCGGCCGCGCTTGCCCCCGTCATGGCCGCGTCGCTGCTGGGCATGGCGGTGGGAACTAGCGTCGGCGGCCGGATCGGCGACCGTTACGGACGGCGCAGGGCATTGATCGGCGCGGCCTTCTGGTTCGGCGCGACCGCGATGCTCACCGCGCTTTGCCGCGATGTGACGAGCTTTTCGGTGCTTCGCTTCATCACCGGCCTCGGCCTTGGCGCGGCGGTCCCGAACGCGACGGCGCTGGTCGCCGAATGGATGCCGGAACGCGCGCGCAACTACGCGCTCACAATCATTTCGGTCGGGGTGCCGTGCGGCGGCATTGTCGGCGCGGGGCTCGCCTCCTGGCTGATCCCCGCCTATGGATGGCCCGCCGCCTTTCTGGTGGGCGGGGGATTGCCGCTGCTGCTTGGCATCCTGATGATCGGCGCGCTCCCCGAATCCCCGATATTGCTCGCGCGGCGCGGCGATGCCGATGCACGGATCGCGGCGCTTGTTGCGCAAGCGGGCGGCACGGCGACGGGGCCGTTCGCGCCGCCGCCCGTCGTTGCGCAGGGCGGGCATGTTCTTTCGCCGTCGCTGCGGCGCTCGACGATCGGGATGAGCATCGCCTTCTTCGCCGCGCTGATGGCCGTCTATGCGTTGCTTAGCTGGGTCCCCGTGCTGTTGACGGGGGCGGGGTTCGAAATGGCGAGCGCGATCCGTGGAGCGATGATCCTCAACCTGTCGGGGGTCGCGACCTCGTTCGCGCTCACCTGGCTGATGCTGCGTATCGGGTCGCGGCGTACGATGATCGGAACGATCTGCGCGGGTCTTGCCGCGCTGGCTTTGTGGGCCGTGCTGCTCCACACGCCCGGCGTTCCGCATGGCGCGATCCTGTTCGGTCTCGCGCTCGCCGGAGCGGGGGTGTTGTCGCTTCAGGTGCTGTTGCTCACCCTGTCGGCGCATGTCTTTCCGGTCGAGTGCCGGTCCGCGGGCATCGGCTATTCGATCAGCGTCGGACGGCTTGGTGCGATTGCCAGCGCGTTCGGCGCGGGCTTCCTGCTCGCGCGTCCGAACGGGCTGCTGCTCTATTTCGGGCTGGTCGCGGCGGCGCTAATGTTGCTGGCCGCCGCGATGCTCCTCGTCGACCGCCACCTGCCGCCGCGCGATTAGGGTGTGACGATCGCTTTCTGAATAGGAAGGCCTGTGCCCCTGCCTTCGCGGGGGGCACGCAGTTTCTTCAATCGAAGTCGGACAGCACCCTAATCGCGTGGCGGCCAGGGCTTCGCAGGCGCCTTGAACGAGGGCGTGCCGATCAGCGGCGACGACAGCGCGTAGAAGCCGTGATTGGTGAAAGCCCACAGGATGTTGCGGTCATATTCGGCGAAGATGCCATAGGTCAGATTACCCTGCGACTGGCCGCCGGTTTCGGCCTCGGTCGGGAAGCGCGGGACGAAATAGCCGGCAATCGACGGCTTGGTCGGATCCTTCACGTCGAAAATCTGAACCCCGCCGTTGTAAAAGGCATAGGCGACCACGCCGTCGCGAAAGCGGCCGGGTTGCGTGAGGTAACCCGACCGTTTGGGGCCAAAGCTGCCGCGCCGTTGGCAGAAATCGGTGAAGGCGGCGTCGGCGGGCGGGATGGGGCGGGGGAATTTGGCGGCGATTTTCAGCTTCGCCGGGTCGCGCGCATCGACGACCAGTATGTCCTTGTACGGCTCATAACATTCGTCGTTCATCGGATAGCCGTTGGTGAAGATATAGCCGGTCCGCTCATATTGGCTGAGGTCGACATTATCGAATTCTGTTCCCGCGAATTTCGGGACCTGATTGACGTGCCCGACGATCCTGATGTCGGCGGGATTGCTGATGTCGAGCGAATAGAGGCCGAGCCCCGCCATCGCGCCAAAGGCGATCTTGCCGCCCTCGTCGGGCGCCTTGGTCATGAACGGGGGCATGCGCGATCCGAACCAGGAGGTGCGATTGCCCGCGCGTGGGTTCATCAGATAGGCCGCTTCATGGCCCGGATCGCCGAGGATTTGGCCGGGCGCGGCGAACTGGCTGACGAAGGTCGGGTTCGCGGGATCGGTCATGTCCCAGACCTGATAGCCCGGGGTATAAATATAGTCGGCGAATTCCGTCAGCATGAAACGGTCGTCGGGCGCGGCCGACAGGAACATATATTTGCCCCCGTTCCATGCCGGGATGTCGAGCACGCCCGATCCCTGCTGTTGGCCCAGGGGGGCGTCGGGATGGCGATAGTCGCTCGTCCGCTCGGCAACGAGCTTCCACTGGTCGGGCAACGGACCGTCCATCACATAGACGCGAAAGCCCTTGAGGCCCTTCCAGTGCTTCAGCGTCTCTACGCCTTCGGGTTCGCGATATTTTTCGTCCATGATGCCATAGCGCGGGACCTCGAACGCCTGCACCATCACATATTTGCCGAGCCCCTTGTGCCACGAGATATTCGCGGCGCCAAAGCCTTCGCCCTTGCCATAGGGATTGACGATGTCGGGCTTGCCATGGGCGCCGATGCGCTGGCCGCGGCGATAGACGAGCTTCGCCTTGCGCGGATCGGTGATGTCGAACACGCCGACGCCCGACCGGTAATAGGTGTACATATAGCGTTTGCCGCCAAAGTCGGCGATCGACTGCCACGTGTGTCCGGTCGACGGAATGAAGCCCGTGAAGCTCAGGACCTCGACATTCTTTTTATAGCTCTTCTGGTCCCAATGATCGAGTTGGCCGGGGAAGTTCGGCGCCGTGCGGACGAGCGGCGTCGCCTTGGGGTGGACGAAATGGCCGGTCGCCGCGTCCATGCCATAATCCTTGCCCGGCACCGGCGGCTCGGGCTTGCGGTTATAGGTCAGGTTCCACCAGGCGCGGATGTCGGGATCGGGAATGTCGCTTTCCTGCGCCGTCAGCGGCGGGACTGGCTTCGCCGCGGCTTCCGCCGGTTCGTCAGCGAGCGACGGAGCTGCGAGCCCAGTCAAAAGAAGGGCCAGAACGCCCACCGACGCCGTGCGCATGACAAGATTGTGCCGCATTCAAGCCTCCCAAAACGAAATCCGGTATTGCTTGTCGGCCCGCCGGCCATGGCGATCCAATATTCGATAGCCGGGGTGCTATAATCTTTCATGGATAGCCGGGCGCAGTCGGTCTTCGTCAATCTGCTATAGCCAAATCAGAATAGAGATATCCTCATAATCTATTATATAGATATATGGAGATGACTAGGTTTCGGCCGTCCAATCGTTCAGGCCGATACGGAACCTTCCCGCAAGAGGACAAGGTGCGTCCGGCCGCTGGGGAGGCTATGTAATGCGAATGAACCGAAACTGGCGCTGCGCCTTGCTCGTAACCGCCGCAGCATGTGCGCTGCCCGGAACTGCCGAAGCGCAGTCGGCGCCCGCCGCCGAAGGCTATGGCGACGAGATTGTCGTAACCGCACGCAAGCGCGAGGAAACTCTGCAGGATGTGCCGATTTCGGTGCAGGCCTTCAGCAGCGCGGCTCTCGAACGCTCGGGCATCAAGGACTTTTCGGAAATCGCCTATCGCGTTCCCGGGCTGAAGCTCAGCGCCGAACGCGCTGTCGACACCGAGCTTTTCATTCGCGGCATCGGCTCTGACATCCAGGGTGCGGGCGCCGACGGTGCGGTCGGTATCTTCCTCGACGGTGCCTATATGTCGCGCGGCACCGGGTCGCTGCTCGATCTTTACGATCTAGAGCGCGTCGAGGTGCTGAAGGGGCCGCAGTCGCTGCGCTTCGGCAAGAGTGTTGTCGGCGGCCTCATCAACTATGTGACCAAAAAGCCGGGCAAGGAATTCGAGGGGCGCTTCGAGGCGACCTATGGCAATTACAACAGGCTCGACGCCGCGGCCTCGGTTCGCGGTCCGGTGTCCGACACGCTCGGGCTCGGGCTGACGGTCAGCTCGCGCAAGCATGACGGCTATGCGACCAACACCCGCGGCGGTGACGAGGAGGACCAGAATGTCCAGTCGGTCCGCGGCCAACTTCGCTGGCAACCCGATGCGACGCTCGATATCAACCTGTCGGCCGATTATACGCGGCACCGCGACGGCGCGCGCTGGGTCGATATCATCGTCCCCGGCGACAGCGAGGAAGTGACCTTCAACAGCTTCTTCGCGCCGCCGATCGCAAGCTTGCCGGGCTTTGTCCTGCCCGACCGCAACGCACCGTTCCGCAGCGCCGAGCGCCGCCGCGGCGCGCATAATTTCACCGGCTTCCAGAATTCGGACATGTACGGTCTCAGTGGCTCGATCGAATGGCAGGCGAGCGACGCACTCAGCATTGTGTCGCAGACCGCGTGGCGCGATTCCTCGCTCGCGGCGCGCGAGGACGGATCGGGCATGTTTTTCAACTTCGCGATCGATCCCGCGACGGGCGCGCCCGACATCACGCCGGCAATGCTCGCCGGGCTCGACACTTATCTCGCGACCGTTCCGGACAGCTATTTCGACAGCGGCAAGGCGGAGGATGTGCGCCAATTCTCGCAGGAACTGCGCCTGCGCTGGAACAATGGCGGCCCGCTCCAGATCGAAGGCGGGGTCTTTTACATGCGCGAGAAGATCCGCCGCGCCGAGGACGTGAATTTCCTCTTCGCCGATTTCTCGTCGATCACCGAATTCGCCTTTTCGATGGCATTCGGCGGCACTCCGGCATCGCCTTTCCCGGGCAGCAATCACACCGTCACGACGTCGAAGAACGACAATATCGGCGTCTTCGGCGAACTCAGCTACAGCATCACCGATCAGCTCACGTTCGAGGCGGGGCTTCGCTACGCCTACGACCGCAAGAATTACACCAATGATCGGTCGGGCGTGTCGTTCGAGGGCGCCCCGGTCGATTTCACCGTTTCGGACAAGCAGAGCTGGGACGCCTGGCTGCCGAGCGCCACGCTGCGCTACGAGCCGAGCGACAATGCGACCTTCTATGCCCGCTATGCAAAGGGGTACAAACCCGGCGGCTGGACCGGCGAGGACGCCAACACCCCCGCCGAGGCGCTGGTATCGTTCGACCCCGAAACCGCCGACAGCTTCGAACTGGGCGCCAAGCTCGCGCTTGCCGACCGGCGGCTCTTCGTCAACGCCGCGGCCTATTATACGCTCTATGACAATCTGCAGACCAACCAGTTCCTGTCGCCCGGGCCGGGCCTGCCGCCCGACAATTTCGTGTTCAACGCGGCGAACGGCACGCGCGCCTATGGCCTCGAACTCGACATTCAGGCGCGGATCAGCGACGCCTTCACCCTGTCGGGCAACTACGCCTATTCAAAGTGCAACTTCACCGGCGAACTGATCATCGATGACGACGGCACCGACCTCGACGGCAATAGCTGCCGCCGTACTCCGAAACATGCATTCGGCATCGCGGCGAACCTTGACCAACCGATCAGCGAGAGCCTTGTCCTCGTCGCGGGCAGCGATTTTCAATATACCGGCGCCAATTTCTTCGACAATCCGAACACTCCGATCCTGAAGTTCGACAGCGAAATCCTGCTGAATGCCCGCATCGGCGTGCGCGACGTTGACGACAAATGGGAACTGACCGCGTGGGCGAAGAACCTGACGAACGAGCTCAATTATACGAGCAAGCTCGAACTGTTCGGCACGATATACGGCACTTACATTCCGCCGCGCACCTATGGCGTGACGGCGCGATTCCGGTTCTGAGCGGCAGGGAGGCCAATATGAAGAGCGGTAGCAAATATTGGGCGGGCGGCGCGGCGATGCTGGCGGCATTGCTTTATCCCGCAATCCTGGCTGCCGCCGATTGGTCGGGCGGCCATGAGCCCGGCCCGATAGACGTCCGCGATCCATGGTTAAAGGCGTGGCAGGATGCGACGCCCGAAAACCCGCCCGCCGATCCGGTGCCCGGGGTCGATTACGGCATGAACTCCAACGGCAGCTTCCGCCATCCCGCCTCGACGCGCCTGACCACTGATGTTCCGGGCTTTCCCGGCCAGCTCGATGGGTGGGATCAGAACAGCTATGCAAAGAATGTCGAGGTCGTCGCTTTCTACCCCGCGGTAACCTCGCCGTGGCACGCCTGGGCGAATGTCGTCGATTTCGGCGGGCGTCGTTATCTTTACACGCACGACCGCGACTATCTGCGCATCCTCGACGTCACCGACCCGCGACAAGCGAAGATCGTCTGGTCGAAGGGCGGGGTATGGGATGCAAAGGGATCGAGCGAGGATTGGGACGCGTCGGCGGTCACTGATTATTTCGGCGGCGTCACCATCGCGTGGAACAAGAAATTACAGCGCAACGTGCTGATCGCCTCCTACGAGATCGGGCGCTTCGGGCTGCTCGAGGATAAACGGCGCCAGCCCGACAAGGTCGCGGCGCAGCGCCGCTATAACTCGCTCAAAGGGTTCAAGGTCTTTGTGATGAACGGGCCGACGCCCGACAGATGGGACCTGATCGCGACGCGTACGACCGACTATAAACATCCCGAAGCGCCCATCGGCGAGCAGCAAGGGTCGGGCGCACTCGACGCGGTGACCTGGTGGGGCGGAAAATATATGCTGCTCTCCGCGGCGCCCGACGACAGCTACGGCCTGACCGAATATCCCGATTATCTCTATTCGCCGGGCTATCAGGTCTGGGACATGGACGATCCTGCGAACCCGAAGTTCGTTTCGCAGATCACCGTGCCCGGGCAGGTGCTTGGCGACAAAGCGAGCGAGGCCGCCTATCGCGCCAATCCGCGCGCGGGCAACCGGACGAGCTGGATGGGATCGCGCAACCCGATCGTGCTGACCAAGCCGGTTGAGGGCGGCGGCCGGATCGGCTTCGGCGGCATGGGAGGGCTCGGCTTCTATACCTTCGATCTCAAGAATCCGGCGCAGCCGAAAACGCTCGGCCATCTCAGCGTCCCGCCGAGCTTTGCCGGGACCGAGTTCGATAATGTCGACGTCAGCCAATATGACCGCACCGGCTTCGTCTTCTCGAACGGCTATCCGATGAACGAGAGCTGTTACGAGCCCTATAAAGATATTTTCTCGATCGATGTGCGCGATCCGGCGCATCCGAAGGTCGCGGCAAAGTTCCCACGGCCGGTGCCGCCGCCCGGCGCTGGCTTCACCGACTATTGCCAGCGCCGCGGCAGCTTCGGGCCGAAGCGTTCGGGCGGGCTGGGTCAGCCTGAGCGCGGACGGCAGGGGCTCGCCATCTATGCTTTCTATAACGCCGGTATCCAGATCTTTGATGTGAAGGATCCGGCGAAGCCGACGATTGCGGGCTATTTTGTCCCGCGTTTCCCGACCGACAAGGAATTGCCGAGCTATACGTTCGGTAACTCGACCTTCGCGGTCTATACCGAATATGACCGCAACATCATCTGGGCATTTTCGGTGAACGGCGTCTACGCCTTGTCGAGCCCGCTGCTCGGCAAGCCCAATCTTGGCGCGCCGAAGACGATCTGGCCCGAACGCCGCTGACTTTATAGCTGGAGGATAGATTTATGCGCGCATGGAATATGGCGCTGGCGGGAGCATTGCTCTTTGCCGGATGCTCGAATTCGCCCGCCGAAAAGGCGGCGCAAAAACCCCCCGAACCCGCGGGCGACAATATCCTGCACATCAGTTGGGGCGGGATTGCAGAGGCCGATGCGGGCGAGGCGAAGCGGCATTGGTCGACCTGGGCGATCAACCTTGTCGACGGCGGCGCAGCTTATGGCTGGCTTTCGGACAAGGGCGCCACGCTGCCGCACGCGCTGAACTTCGAGCTCGCGGGCAATGGCAAGGTTACGGCGGTCGCGCTCGACAACCGTTTCGAACCCGTCGTGCGCGAGGATGGGTCGATGTCGCAGACCGCCGAAGGATCGCCGGTGCGGCGTTTCGCACTGCTCGGTTCGACCAAGGGACCCGAGGGGCCGTTCGAAACGCTCGTCGAGGGCGAGGCGAAGGCCGACGCGCAGACGGTGGTAAAGCTGCCCAAGGAAGCTTCGGCCCGCTGGCTGCGGCTGCGCATCGACAGCAATTGGGCGGGCAGCGGGCAGACGCGCCTGTCGGACCTCGCGGTCCTCGGCACGCTCGATCAGCGCGGCGCGGCGGCGGTCACCGATGCGAGCGGCATCTACGCCCATGAATATGGTCCAATTGCGCTGCGGCAGCAGGGCAGCGAGATTTTCGGTTGCTACAACGACGGGCTCGGCACGCTGCGCGGGACGGTCTTTGGCCGCATCATGCGCTTGGCCTGGTTCTCGAAAGAAGAAGGCAGCATCGGCGCGGCAACGCTGGTCGCGGCGAACGGCAAGCTCTATGGCTTTTGGTATCGCCCCGAAGACAAGATGGGGAGCCCGTGGAATGCGGTGAGGGAAGGCGGCCTTGACGGCACCGACCTCAGCAAATGCCGCGCGGCGCTCTATCCGCCAGCCTGACGCCAAGGATTCAGTGATGAGCCCCAAATTTTCCGTTGCCGCGCCGACCGTGGAGATCGCGGGGAGCGATGATCGCTTCCCCGTTCGCCGTATCTTCTGCGTGGGACGGAATTATGCCGAGCATGCGCGAGAGATGGGCGGCGCACCCGACCGTGAACCGCCCTTTTTCTTTGCCAAGCCCGCCGATGCGGTCATCGGCGCGGCGGCTGAAATTGCCATGCCGCCGCGTACCGCCAACCTTAATCACGAGATCGAGCTTGTCGTCGCGCTCGGCAGCGGCGGCCGCGACATCGCACAGGATGCCGCGATCGAGACAGTGTTCGGCTATGCCGTCGGCAACGACTTGACGCGCCGCGACCTGCAGGCCGAGGCAAAGGGTGCGGGGCGGCCATGGGATATGGCAAAGGGCTTCGACCATAGCGCGGTCATCTCTCCGATCCGCCCCGCCGACGCGATCGGCCATCCCGCAAACGCGCGCATCTGGCTGTCGGTCAACGGTGTCTTGCAGCAAGAGGGCGACATTGCCGACATGATCTGGCCCGTGGCCGACATCATCGCCGAACTGTCGACCTATGTCGAACTCAAGGCCGGCGACCTCATCTACACCGGGACGCCGGCGGGCGTCGGCCGGATCGTTCGGGGCGACCTGGTCGAGGGCGGCGTCGAGGGCGTCGGGACGATCGCAAACCGTTTCGTCTGATCGATTCCTATAACTCTTAGAGTATATCAGGGCAGTCATTCGGTATTATTTGTTTATGGCGCGCGCGCTTAGGCCGGTGGCCAGAGGACGGCTCTCGCATGAAGGATCGCGCATGAAATCGACCAATGTTGCCCGCAATGTCGTGGGGGCGCTCCGCGACATGGGCGTGCGTCACATCTTCGGCGTCCCCAGCGGCGGCTGGGTCGACTATATGGAGGCGATCCGCACCACCGACGGCATCGACTTCGTGCTCGCGAGCCACGAGGGCGGGGCGGGTTTCATGGCCGATATCTGCGGGCGGCTGACCGGTGCCCCGGGCGTGTGCTTCGGCACCTTCGGCCCCGGCGCTACCAACCTTGCGACCGGGGTCGGTGGTGCGACGCTCGACCGTTCGCCGATGATTGCGCTGACCGACGAAATGCCCGCATCATTGCGCGGCCGCACGGTGCAGATGGCAATCGATCACCAGGCCCTGTTTGCGCCGCTCACCAAGGCGACGATGCGGATCGAGGCCGATAGTGTGGTCGCGACACTTGCCGACGCGGCGCGTATCGCGCTGTCGGGGCGACCCGGCGCCGTGCATGTCGGGCTGCCGCAGGGGATGAGCGCGGTGGCAGTCGAGCAGGCGACCGTAGGCTCAATTGTCACGGATCCTGTACCCGCTCCGGCTGCGTCCGATGTCGACGCCCTTGTCGCGGCCTTCGCGGCCGCCGAAAAGCCGGTGCTCGCGATTGGCCTCGGGGCCGTCCATGCTGGGGTGCAGGACCGCATCGTTGCGCTCGCGGAGCGCTTCGGTTTGCCGGTGCTGCTGACCCCGATGGCGAAGGGTATGGTGGCCGAGGATCATCCCAACTATGCTGGTGTCCTGTTCCACGCGCTGTCCGACATGGTCGGCAAGACGCATGCCGAGGCCGATTTGGTCGTCGCGGTCGGCTATGACCCGATCGAGTTCAATTACGAAAGCTGGATGAAGGACGGGCTCACGCTTGCGAGCATCGACGTCGCGCCTGCCGACATCGATCGCGACAAGCATCCAGTTGCCGCCGACGTCGTCGGCGCGATTGCGCCCGCGCTCGATGCGCTGCTCGCGCTGCCCGCGGCGGCCAAGCGCTGGGACCTCGAAGCTCTTGCCGAGCGCAAGGCCGCCATGTTCGCGAAACTTGCCGGACGCGACGGGCCTTTCGGGCCCTGTGCGGCGCTCGACGTACTGCGCGACGTACTGCCCGACGACGGCATCATGACGTGCGATGTCGGCGCGCATACGCACCTCATCGGCCAGCATTGGCGGACGCCGAAGCCGGGCACGCAGATCATGACCAACGGTTGGTCTGCAATGGGCTTCGGCCTTCCTGCCGCAATCGCCGCGAAACTCTGTCGCCCCGATACGCCCGTGTGCTGCGTGCTGGGCGACGGTGGCTTCCTGATGACGGTCGGCGAGCTAGCGACCGCAGTGCGCGAGAAATTGCCTATCGTGATCGTCGTCTTCACCGACAACGACCTCGCACTGATCCGCATAAAGCAGGAAAGAAAGCAGAACCCGATCTATGGCACGCCAGTGCGCGCCGAAGGGACGATCGGCGGGCCGTCGCTGTTCGGCGTGCCGGTGACGGTCGCGCGCGATCCGGCCGAGTTCCGCGCCGCGCTCGAAGCAGGCTTTGCGGCGGGCGGCCCGGTCATCGTCGAGGCCCTGCTCGACAGCCGCGAATATGACGAGTTGGTGCTGCGCAAGGACAAGCCATGATGCATTCCGCTTTGGGGGCGGGCCGGTCGTTGTTGATCGGCGGCCGCTGGGAAGCGGCGGACGATATGATGCCGGTGACCAACCCCTGGTCGGGCGAGGCGCTCGGTGCGGTTGCCTGCGCCGACGCAGGCCACGTCGAACGCGCGGTGGCGAGCGCGCTGCGCGGTGCGGCGGCGATGCGCTTGCTGTCGACCGGCGAACGATCGCGCATTCTTCATGCCGCCGCGGCGGCACTCGAAGCCGATAACGAGCGCTTTGCCGCCGCGATCACCACAGAGACCGGCAAGCCGATCCGTGCCGCACGGCGCGAGGTTGCACGCGCGGTCAACACGCTGCGCCTTTCGGCCGAAGAAGCGGTGCGGCTCGCGGGCGAGACGATCGCCTTCGACAGTTTTCCGGGCGGCGAGGCGCGTTCGGGATATTATGTCTATGAACCTGTCGGCGTGATCGCCGCGATCACGCCGTTCAACGACCCGCTCAACCTCGTCTGCCACAAGCTCGGCCCCGCTTTCGCCGCAGGCAATTCGGTGGTGCTGAAGCCCGCCGAGCAGGCGCCGCTCGTCGCGATCATGCTCGCGCGGCTGCTGCTGGCGGCAGGGCTGCCGGAGGAGGCACTTTGCCTGCTGACCGGGCGCGGTAGCGATTTTGGTGATGCGCTGACGGGGCATGCCGACGTCGCGATGGTCAGTTTTACCGGCGGCGCGCACGTCGGCGAGGCGATCTGCCGCGCGGCGGGGATTAAACGGCTGGCGATGGAACTGGGCGGCAACGGCCCCGTGATCGTGATGGATGATGCCAATATCGAAAAGGCGGCCTCGGCATGCGTCGCCGGCGCCTTTGGCGCGGCGGGGCAGAATTGCATCGGGGTTCAGCGCATCTATGTCCACGATACCGTTTTCAACGCGTTTCAGGCTGCGCTCCTGGCGGCGCTTAAGGCGCTGCGCGTTGGCGATCCGATGGACGGCGAAACCGACGTCGGCCCAATGATCGGCGCTACCGAGGCCGAGCGCATGATCGCCTGGACGGTCGAGGCGGTATCGCGCGGCGCGACGCTGCTCGCGGGCGGCGAGCGCGCGGGGACGCTCGTGCGGCCGACATTGCTCGCGAATGTCCCGGACGATGCAAGCATTGCCTGCCATGAGGCATTCGGGCCGGTCGTCAGCCTGTTCCGTTTTACCGACCTCGATGCGGCGATCGACGCGGCCAATCGCGCCGACTACGCGATCCATGCCGCGCTGTTCTCCGAATCGCTCCGCACGGTCCGCTACGCGGCGGCCCGCCTGCGCGCCGCTGGGGTGATGATCAACGACTCGACCGACTATCGCCTCGACGCCATGCCGTTCGGCGGCGCGGGCCGGGGCAATATGGGCCGCGAGGGCGTGCGCTATGCCGCGCGCGAAATGTCGCAGACAAAGGTAATATGTTTCCATGACGCTTGAAGCCGCCAACCTCGACCGTGCCGCCTGCGAGGCGATGGATGTCGCCGACCCGCTCGCGCTGTTGCGCGCGCATTTCCATCTGCCTGACGGGATGATCTATCTCGACGGCAATTCGCTTGGTGCGATGCCGAAAGGGGCGAGCGAGCGTGCTCATGATGTGGTGACGCGCGAATGGGGCGCCGACCTCATCAAGAGCTGGAACAGCGCGGGCTGGTTCGATCTGCCGGTGCGGCTTGGCGACAAGCTCGCACCGCTTATCGGCGCCGCGCCAGGCGAGGTCGTGATCTGCGATTCGACGAGTCAGAACCTGTTCAAAGTGCTTTCGGCGGCGGTCGCGCTGCGCCCTGATCGCAGTGTGCTGATCCTCGAAGGCAGCAATTTTCCGACGAACAATTATATCGCGCAAGGCGTTGCGGCGGCGACCGGCGGACGGGTCAAGGTCCGGCTCTGCGAGAAGGACGAGATCGCGGGTGCGATCGACGAAGACACGATTGCGGTCGCGATCACCCATGTCCATTACAAGACCGGTCATATCCACGACATGGCGGCAATCACTGCGCGTGCACATGATGCGGGCGCGCTTGCAATCTGGGACCTGTGTCACAGCGCGGGGGCGATGCCGGTCGACCTGAATGGCGCGGGCGCGGATTTTGCGGTCGGCTGCACCTATAAATATCTGAACGGTGGCCCAGGCTCGCCTGCCTTCCTGTTCGCGGCCAAACGCCATCAAGGGCAGGGCTTGCAACCTGTCACCGGTTGGTGGGGTCACGCTGCGCCCTTCGCTTTCGAGCCCGACTATCGTCCGCAGCACGACATTCGCCAGTTCCTCATCGGAACCCAGCCGATCCTGTCTATGGCGCTCGTCGAGGTCGGGCTCGACATCCATCGCGCGGCTGACATGGAGGCGGTCCGTGCCAAGTCGATGGCGCTTACGGACCTCTTCATTCGCTTGGTCGAGGCGCGCTGCGACCGGCACGGTTTCACGCTCGCCTCGCCGCGCGACGCGGCGGCGCGCGGCAGTCAGGTGTCGTTCGCGCATGCCGAGGGCTATCCGATCATGCGTGCGCTGATCGCGGCAGGGGTGATCGGCGATTTTCGCGCGCCCGACACGGTGCGCTTCGGCTTCACGCCGCTCTATGTCGGCTATGCCGACGTGTGGGATGCGGTCGACCGGCTCGTCCACATCATGGACGGTGACATCTGGAGACAGCCTGAATATCAGGCGCGCGAAGCTGTCACCTGACGGACGGCAAGGGGGATTCATGGACGAACAGGCCTATATCGACCGCGAAGCGGGGCTCGAACGCGGGCTGACCAAGGCGCAGATCATCATGATCGGTCTGGGCGGCGCGATCGGCACCGGCCTCTTCATGGGGTCGGGCATCGCGATCGGCTATGCTGGCCCCGGCGTGCTCGTCAGCTATTTGATCGCAGCGCTGATTGCCGTGATCATGGTGTTCAGCCTCTCCGAAATGGCGGTCGTCCATCCGACCGCGGGTTCGTTCGGTACTTATGCCGAAATCTATCTCGGCCCGCTGATGGGTTTTGTCGTCCGCTACACCTATTGGATCCAGCAGATGCTGTTGATCGGCAGCGAAGCGGTCGCGGTCGGCATCTATATGAGCTGGTGGTTCCCCGACATGCCGGTGTGGATGTGGGCACTCGGCAGTGCGGTGACTGTCGTCTGGGTGAACACGCGGGCGGTCCATAATTTTGGCTCGGTCGAATATTGGCTGACCGTGATCAAGGTCTCTGCGATCGTCGCCTTCATCGTTGTCGGTTTGAGCCGTATCTTCGGCATCGTCGGCGATCCCGTCGGGCTCCACAATGTGACGGGGCTTCCCGGCGGTTTCCTGCCGAACGGCTTCTCGGGCGTATGGCTGGCGGTGCTGATGGCGCTCTTTTCATTCATGGGGCTGGAGTTCGTCGTCGGCACGGCAAGCGAAGCCAAGGATCCGAAGACCGCGATCCCGGCGGCGCTGCGCACGATGGCGGGGCGCTTGTTCCTTTTCTACATTCTCGCGCTCTTCATCATCGTCGCCTTCCTGCCATGGACCGAGTCCGGCGCGAAGGTGGTCACCGAAAGCCCGTTCGTGAAGATGTTTGCGAGCGCAGGCATCCCCTACGCGGCGGGAATTATGAACTTCGTCGTCGCCTCGGCGGCGCTGTCGGCGATGAACACCAGCATCTATTTGGGCTCGCGCATGCTCTTCTCGCTTGCGCGCGGTGGCTATGCGCCGAAGAAGCTCGGCGAGCTCAACGCGCAGCATGTGCCGATGCGGGCCACGATCGTTACCGGTATCGGCATTCTGGCCGCCGCCTCGCTGTCGATCCTGACGCCGCTCGCTTATAACTATCTCTTCGGCATCGTGCTGTTCGGCGGGCTCCTCGTGTGGAGCGCGATCCTCGTCAGCCATCTGCGCTTCCGCCGCAAACATCGGTCGGCCGACCTCCCGGTGCGGATGCCCTTCTTTCCTTATGCGCAGATATTGGGGCTCGTTCTACTTGGAGCGATCACGGTGACGATGGCGATCGACGCCGACTGGCAGGTCGCAGTCTTCGCGGGCGGGCCGTGGCTGGTTGCGATCGTGGCTGCCTATTTCGTCTGGCGTCGCGTGTCCCGCGGTTCGGCCAGCGCTTCCTGATCCTGTCCCAGTTCGCCGCGGATTTCCGCGGCGACCTCATGGACGACGCTCATGAAATAGGCGGCGGCCGCCGACAGCTCCACATTCGCGTGCGTCGTCGCGCCGATGCGCGAACCCGCGCCTTCGAGCGTCACCGGCAGCGCGACGAGCCCCGCCTGGCTGAGGCCCACCTGATGCGGCATCGCGGCGAGCATGTCGGTGCTTACCAGCAGCGCATGGTTGGTGAGGATCGACACCGACTCGATCACGTCGAGCGGCGGCTCCAGATTTTCGTGGCGAAAGGCCTGGTCGATCTGTCGGCGGAGCGAGGTTTGCGTCGGTGGCATCACCCACGCTTGTTCGACCAGGTCGGCGAGAGTGAGTGAACCTCGTTCGGTCAGCGGATGCCCTTCGCGCACCATGATCGATACCGTGTCGAGATAGAGCACATCCTGCTTCAACCCTTCGCGCTCGCGATATTCGGGCAGGCGGCCGAGCACGACGTCGATGTCCCCGGTGCGGAGCCCCGGCATCAGCCGGTCGATCGTCCCCTCGGCGACCGTCACCGCGATCCCCGGGCGCCGTTCGCGCAGCCGGGCGAGCGCACGCGGTAACAGCGATGTCGACGCCGCAAGCAGCGTGCCGACATGGACGCGCCCCGACAGGCCTTCCTCGAGCGACTGCAACTCCTCGCCCGCATGGCGAAGCTGCGCGAGGATCAGCTTGGCGTGTTTGATCATCACCGTTCCGAAATCGGTCGGCGTCACTCCGCGCGACGAGCGTTCGAAAAGCTGGACGCCCAGCGCGTCTTCGAGCTCCTTGATGCTCTTCGTCGCGGCGGGCTGGGCGATATTCAGCGCCTGCGAGCCCTTTAGCACCGTGCCTTCGTCGGCGATCGCCGTGAGGAGGCGAAGCTGGCGCAGCTTCAGCCGGCTGAGAAGGAAATTCTCGTGAAACTTAGGCATGCTGATCCTCCGCCCCGATTTTTGGAGGTTATAGCCATTTTGTAATAGCTAGGGCAAGTCTCGGGATTATTGTTGATAGCTGACGCTCGTTACTCAACCTCATGGCCCGCACGCATTGGCGACCGGCGGGCGCGTGACGAGACAGGGGTGCGGCGAAAATCATGACTGACAATGGCGCGAAACAGGTGGCCGTGATCGACATGCACAGCCATTTCTTCCCTGCGATGGATGATGCCTATCGCATGCGCGCAGAGGCGGAGGGGCTACCTTGGCTGCGCGATGCCGGCGGCGGTAGAGGGTTCATCATGCAGGGCGCGAAGGAATTTCGCCCCGTCGACGATATTCTCTGGGACCCCGCGCGGCGCGTGGAGGCGCTCGACGAGCAGGGGATCGACCTGCAGATCATCTGCGCGACGCCGATCATGTTCGGCTACAGCCGTCCGGCGGAGCAGGCGCTTGAATGCGCGCAGCGCTTCAACGACGCGGCGCTCGAATTTTGCGGGCATGCACCCGAGCGGATGAAGGCGCTCGCGCAGGTGCCGCTGCAGGATATCGACCTGTCGTGTCGCGAGGTCAGCCGTGCGATGGAAAGCGGCCATTTGGGCGTCCAGATCGGCAATCACATGGGGCTGCGCAATCTCGACGACGAAGGAATATTGACCTTCCTCACCCACTGCGCCGAGGTTGGTGCGGCGGTGCTGGTCCACCCGTGGGACATGATGGCGCGCGAGCGCATGCCCAAATATATGCTTCCCTGGCTCGTTGCGATGCCGGCGGAGACGCAGCTTTCGATCCTCTCGCTGATCCTGTCGGGGGCGTTCGACCGTCTGCCGAAAAATTTGCGCATCTGTTTCGGTCATGGAGGGGGCAGCTTTGCGTTTCTGCTCGGCCGCGTCGAGAATGCATGGAAATATCGCGACATCGTTCGTGTCGACTGCCCCAATCCGCCGTCGACCTACGTCGATCGCTTCTTCGTCGATTCTGCGGTGTTCGATCCGCGTGCGCTGACCCTGCTGATCGACGTGATGGGCGAGGATCGCATCCTGCTCGGTTCGGATCATCCCTTTCCGCTCGGCGAGCAGGACATCGGCGCGTTGGTGCGCGAGCATGACGGGCTGTCGGGCGCGCAGAAGGCGAAAATCCTCAGCGGCAATTCGCGAACCTTCCTGAATTTGTAGCTGTCGCCGATGTCGGTTTGGGGGTGGTGAGCGGACGTTGCCCTCTTTGGACATCGCCCGGCTAGATATTCCAAAGTTCAGTAAAGTTCAGCCCTATGAGCGCCCCGATTTGCCCGTCGCGGCGTGTTGGATGTGCGCGGCACGTCCGATCGTGGTCGTACCCGCAAGCCAGGCAGCGACCAGCTTTTTGTTCACCGAATGAAAGAGCCGGATGAAGGCTGGCACGGCCGAATAATGTAGGAAAGACCTAATTGAAGGCGATGTTTGTTTTGGGGTGGGGAGCGGACATCCCGTCATCCCGGGCTTGACCCGGGATCCCGCTTTTTGACGCACTTACTGGCTTCGACCTCAAGCGGGACCCCGGGTCAAGCCCGGGGTGACGAGGAGAGAATCTGTCTGCAATCAGTCGCTTCCAACCTCAGCCCTGCGGCAACTCGTCATCCGTCTTGTCCTTCGCTGCGCCGGTCGCATCGGCAGCCAGCGAACGCATCTTCGCTTCGGCGGCGGCTTCCTTGCCGCTTAACACCAGCCACGCCATCACCGCCGCCGCGATCAGCGACAGCAGCGCCAGCCAATATCCGATTTCCCAATCGACCTGGATCATCGCGAGCGCGGCCTGATCCATGCCGCCATTCTGGCTATTTTTGGCGGCCTCGGCGAGGATCGCATCCTTGCTGTATCGATATGTGCCGATGAAGATCAGCGCCAGCGCGGCAATCGACGTGCCGAGAACCAGCTTTGCGGCTTCACGCCCTTTCAGGAAAAGCAGCGCCAGTCCGCCGGCAATCGCGAGCAGCGCCAAAATCAGCCAGATATTCAGCGAGGCACCGTCGCCTGCCTGCGCCGCTTGGCCCATCGCGGTAACGCGGCCAAAGGCGAGGCCGAAGCCGCTCGCTTCGACAAGTTTCTGGTTGGAACAGCTAACGGTCATCCACGGCAGCAAAAAAGCCAGCAGCGCGATGCCCTTGGGAACCCGGATCCATTTCCACATGATATTTCCCCCTTCGTCCAAGCCGGGGGAAGGCTAGTCCTTTGCGCCCGCGAGTCAAATCACGGACGCAAAGGCCAAGGGCGGATCAGGCGCCCACCAGTCGCCGGTCGCCCGCGAGCTTCAGCATCGCCTTTTGCAGCTTTTCGAACGCGCGGACTTCGATCTGGCGGACGCGTTCGCGGCTGACGTCATAGACCTGGCTCAGGTCTTCGAGCGTCTTGGGATCGTCGGTCAACCGGCGTTCGGTCAGGATATGGCGCTCGCGCTCGTTGAGCGTTTCCAGCGCTTCGCTCAGCAGCGAATGACGCACGTCACGCTCCTGCGCTTCGGCCACGCGCTCGTCCTGCAACGGGCCTTCGTCGCCCAGCAGGTCCTGCCATTGGCTGTCGCCATCCTCGCCCATCGGGACGTTCAGCGACGTGTCGCCGCCCATCGCCATGCGGCGGTTCATGCTGATGACCTCGTCCTCGGTGACGCCGAGATCGGTCGCGATCTTGGCGACATTTTCGGGCGACAAGTCGCCGTCCTCGAACGCCGCGAGGTTGTTCTTCATCCGGCGGAGGTTGAAGAACAGCTTCTTCTGGGCAGCCGTGGTGCCCATTTTGACAAGGCTCCACGAGCGCAGGATGAATTCCTGGATCGAGGCGCGAATCCACCACATCGCATAGGTCGCGAGGCGGAAGCCGCGTTCGGGGTCGAATTTCTTCACGCCCTGCATCAGGCCGATATTGCCTTCGCTGATCAGCTCGCTGACGGGCAGGCCATAGCCGCGATAGCCCATCGCGATCTTTGCGACGAGGCGAAGGTGCGAGGTGACGAGCTGCGCCGCAGCTTCATTGTCGCCATGCTCCTGGAATCGCTTCGCGAGCATATATTCCTGCTCGGGGGTGAGCAGCGGAAACTTGCGGATTTCGGCCAGATAGCGGTTCAGGCTCGCCTCACCGCCGAGTGCGGGCACTGTTGCCGGAACATTGCTTTTGTTAGCCATTGGTAGAAACTTCCCTTATTTTCAGAGGAGAAATATGCCGCGGTTGAGTCCGGCGGTCAAAATAGATTTTCATTCGAAACCTAAACGCGCAATTCATCGATCAGTTCCCGCATGTCGCCTGGGAGTTCGCTGTCGAGCGCGATGTCGTTACCGGTCACCGGATGAATAAAACCCAAATGGGCGGCGTGCAACGCCTGACGTACGAAATTCCGTGCCCGGAGTATATCAGACAAAGGTTTACGTGAGCGACCATAGACGGGGTCACCGACAAGCGGATGGCCGATGTGCGCCATATGGACTCGGACCTGGTGCGTGCGTCCGGTTTCGAGTCGGCATTCGACCAGCGTCGCGTTCTTCAGCGGCTCGATCGTCCGGTAATGGGTGATCGCATGCTTGCCGCGGCCTTCGGCGACAACGGCCATTTTCTTGCGGTTCGTGCTCGACCGGCCCAGCGCGGCATCGACGGTGCCGTTTGCGGGGATCGGGCGTCCGGTTGCGATCGCGAGATAGCGGCGGTCGATGCTGTGCGCGGCAAATTGTTTCGCCAGGCCTTCGTGCGCCTTGTCATGCTTTGCGGCGACGATCAGCCCGCTCGTATCCTTGTCGATACGGTGAACGATCCCGGGGCGCGCAACCCCGCCGATGCCCGATAGCTGGCCCGCACAATGATGGAGCAGCGCGTTCACCATCGTACCGTCAAGATTGCCCGCGGCCGGGTGGACGACCATGCCCGCCGGCTTGTCGACGACGATCAGATGTTCATCCTCATAAGCGATGACCAGATCCATATCCTGCGCGACATTATGTGCGGGCGTGGCGACGGGCAGGCGGACCTCGATCGTCGCGGGCGCGGCCGCCTTGGCCGACGGATCCCACAGAATATTGCCGCCGGCGTCGACGACGCGTCCGCCCTTGATCAGCGTCTTCACTCGTTCGCGCGATAGATTGGGGAGGGCTTCGGCAAGCGCGCGGTCGAGCCGCAGCCCGGCCGCACTGTCCTGCAGCGTCACACTCAGTATTTCGTCGTCCCCCAACATTGATCAGAATGTGGTTTCAGGGTGCCGAAATTCAAGGGGAGGGATGCCGCTGCAATCTTCGCATTATCATCATCCCGGCCTTCGCCGGGATGATGGGCGCTTGAGGAGGGTTATCGCGCTTGCTCTGGACGGGTTCGGTGCCGTAGGAGCGGCGCACGCCGGAAATATCCGGCTTCTGCGCTGGGGAGCCCGTTTGTCCATGTCCGACGATCGCGTCGATTTTGCCTCGATGCTGGCTTCGCGCCTGTGTCATGATCTGCTGAGCCCCGTCGGCGCTTTCGCCAACGGCCTCGAACTTCTCGCCGACGAGAAGGACCCGGCGATGCGCGAGCGTTGCTTCGAACTGCTCGAACAGAGCGCGCGGACGTCGGCGAACAAGCTCAAATTCTTTCGCCTGGCGTTCGGTTCGGCGGGCGGGTTCGGCGAACTTGTCCCGGCGGATGAGGCGAAGTCGGCGATCCATGGCATCATCGGCGACCGCGCGATCGAACTTAATTGGATGATCGGGACTGATCCGCTGCCCAAGCCGGCGGTGAAGATCATCCTCAACCTGTCGCTCCTCCTCGTCGATGCGCTGGTGCGCGGCGGCCGGCTCGATGTCGGCTGTGAAAAGCAAGGCGAAGGGATCGAAATCGCGCTTCACGTCGAGGCCGAGCGCATCTTCCTTGATGCCGATGTCGAACGCATCCTGGCCGAGGGTGAAGGCGCAAGCCCGATGACCTCGCGCACCGCGCCCGCGGTACTGGTCCAGGCGGTCGCACGGCAGAATGATGGGACGGTCATGCTGGCCCGCGAAACCCCGACATCCTTGCTGGTCGGGGCAGTTCTGCGCGGCCGCGGGTAAAGCCACTTTTAACCATTGTCGGCCATGGTGGAACCTCAGTTTTTGGGGCGCACCGGTACCGCGATGGACGATCTGCTGAATGACTTTCTTGCCGAAACGGCGGAAATCCTTGCCGAGGCTGGCGGGGCCATCGTTGCGTGGGAAGCGGATCCCGCCGACCGCGCGCAGCTCGACGCGATTTTCCGCTCGGTCCATACGATAAAGGGAAGCTCGGGTTTTCTGGCGCTGCCGCGAGTGACCGCACTGGCGCATGCTGCCGAAGACGCGCTCGATCAGGTGCGGCGCGGCAACCGGGTGGCGAATGCCGCGCTCGTCACCGGCGTGCTGGGCATCATCGATCGCCTGAGCGATCTTTGCACGGCACTGGGACAGAAGGGCGCCGAACCCACCGGCGACGACCGCGATGTGATCGGCGCGCTATCGGAGCATAAGACGTCCGACGATGCGCCGTTCGAGGTTGCCGGCGTGCCGCTCCGCCGCGAAGATGATTTCGGCGCCGAGATGCAAAGCTGGCGTTCGATCCGCGTGCCGCTCCCGCTGCTGGACAGCGTCATGACCGGCGTTACCGACATCGTGCTCGCTCGTAACGAATTTGCCCGGATGTTGCGGGAATCGGGTGCCGATCTGTCGGTCATCGCGTCGTTCGACCGCCTGTCCGATTCGATCGCCGGGATGCGTCAGTCGGTCAGCCAGATGCGTATGCAGCGGATCGACAAGCTGTTCGCCCCGCTGCCCCGCATTGTCCGCGACCTCGCGCAGGAGATGGGCAAGAAAATTGCGTTTCAGACGAGCGGCGGCGAAGTCGAGCTCGATCGCGAAATGATGGAAAATATCCGCGATCCGTTGATCCACATCGTCCGCAACGCGATCGACCATGGCGTCGAACCGCTCGAGGATCGGGTCGCGGCGGGCAAGGATATAACCGCGACGATATCGGTCTCGGCGCGCCAGTCGGGCAATCAGATCGAAATCGAGGTGCGCGACGACGGCCGCGGACTTTCGCCCGACACCATCACAGCAAAGGCCATCGCCTCAAGAATCCTAACCACCACCGAAGCCCGCGCTCTCGGGCCCAAAGAGAAGCTCGATTTGATCTTCCGGCCCGGCTTTTCGACCGCGGCGAAAGTCACATCGATATCGGGCCGCGGGGTCGGCATGGATATCGTGAAAGCGAATGTCGAACGGATCGGCGGCGTCGTTGAACTGCGCAACGATGAAGGGCGGGGGCTAACGATACTGCTCCGCGTGCCGATGACGCTGACGATCATATCTGGGCTGATGGTCCGCGCCGCAGGGCAGTATTTTGCGATTCCGCGCGGAGCCGTGCGAGAGATTCTACTCGAAAGCGGCGATACGGTGCGGATCGACCAGCTTGGCGGCGGCGAACTAGCGACCGTCCGCGGCGAACAGTTTCCGCTCCTCCGCCTCGAGAATATATTGGGCCGCGAGCGCGACGATTCCGACGACAGCGACGATCGCGCGTTGGTGATCGTCCGGCCGGGGCAGGGGCAAAGCTATGCGCTGAGCGTTGCGGCGATCCACGATCATGAAGAACTGGTGATCAAACCCGCGGCGCCGATGATTATGGCAACGGGCCTCTATGCAGGCACGACGCTGCCCGACAATGGCCGTCCCGTCCTGCTGCTCGATGTTCAAGGTTTGCTGGCCATCGCCGCGATCGACGCCAGCGAAGCCGGCCGCAGCCACGACCGGATGGCCGAGGCCGAAGCCGAGGCCGCGGCGGCGCGCAACGCTGTCCAACTGTTGCTGTTCCGCGATATGAACCACCGTGTCCGCGGGGTTCGCCTGTCTGTCATCGAACGGGTCGAGGAAGTTCCGGCATCGGCGCTGTTCGAAAGCGCCGGCCGGGTGCAGGCGCAGATCGGAGACGATATTTTCCCAGTCCACGCCGCGGTGCTGCCGGGCGGCGAGGGGACGCTGAAACTCCTGCGCCTTTACGACGGTCAGTCGGTGCTCTGTTATCCGATCGCCGAGGTGATCGACATCGTCCGTCTGCCCGATGTCGTGCAGCCGTCGGCGGCGCCGGGCCTGATCGCGGGTGTCGTGCTTGTCGGCGGAGATCCGGTCGAACTGATCGACCCCTTCTGGCTGATGGAACAATATGCCGCGGGCACGCCGGTATCGGCGTTGCGCCAACCGCTTTGCCGTCTTGCTGACGACCATGACGGTTGGGGCGACAATTTCCTTGCGCCGATCTTGCGAAGCGCCGGCTATCGCGTGATTTCGAGCGACGATACTTCGGGTGAGACGCCCGATGTGCTGCTGTATCTTACCGAGACCAGCGCGGCCGACAGCGATGCCGACAGCGAAGTGCCGGTGATCCGTCTGCGCACGTCGGTCGCGGCAACCGGACCCGACGACGAAACCGTCTATCGCTACGACCGTCAGGCTCTGCTCGATGCGCTGCAACGCCGTGTTGGAGGAGACGTCGCATGATGGAGAAACTCTATCTTATCGCGCGCATCGCCGACACGCGCGTCGCGCTTCGCAGTCGTGCGATCAATTCTGTCGTGACCGTCGGCACGCCGGTCGAAGTTCCGGCCGCGCCGCCGCATGTTGCGGGTCTCTTCGCGCTGCGCAGCCGGGTCTTCACCCTCATCGATCCGCATGTCGTGGTCGGCCTGCCTGCAGTGCCTGTGGTGCCGGGGCAGCGGGTGATCGTCGTCGATGTTGCCGAGCATGGCTATGCGCTGCTCGCCGACGAGATTGAGGACGTCTGTTTCATCGAGGCCCCCGAGACGCGCGTCGCCGGAAAACTGCTGCCCGGCTGGGCGCGCGTCGCCGATGCGATGATCGAGCATGACGGCGCTTCGCTGCTCGTTGTCGATCCATCGCATTTTATCACGCTACCGACCTTAAAGGCGGCGTGATTTCGACCGTTTATTAACGGGGTGCACACGCCTTCACGATAAACATGCCCAAATCCCGGGGGTCGGAGTTAATTGAATGTCGAAATCTTGTCTGGTGGTCGATGACAGCAAAGTCATTCGGAAGGTTGCTCGGCATATTCTTGAGAGCATGGCCTTTGCTGTGGACGAAGCGGCCGACGGGCAGGAGGCGCTGACCTTCTGTCGCGCCAACCGTCCCGACGTTATCCTGCTCGACTGGAATATGCCGGTGATGAGCGGAATGGAGTTTCTGGGGGCGTTCAACGACCTTGATTATGGTCATGAAGAGCGCCCGCGTGTCGTTTTCTGTACCACCGAAAACAGCATCGATCATATCCGCGCGGCGATCGAAGCCGGTGCGGACGAATATGTCATGAAGCCGTTCGACCGCGAAACGCTTGAAGGAAAGCTGCAGCTCGTCGGCATTGCTTGAGGTTTTTTTAGGTGGCCCGTCCACAACCCCTGATACCGGATCCCGAGCCAACGGCGCGGACCGTGCGCGTGATGCTCGTCGACGACAGCCTTGTCGTCCGCAGCATCCTTGAACGCATCGTCGATCAGCGGCCGGGACTCAAAATCTGCGCCTCGGTCGCCTCCGCGCACGACGCGCTCGAGTATCTGGCGCGCGAGCCTGTTGATGTCGTCGTGCTCGATATCGAAATGCCGGGGATGAACGGCATCGACGCCCTGCCGCACATATTGGAGCGCGCCGAAAAGGCCCGCGTTCTCATTCTTTCGTCGAATTGCGTTGAGGGCGGCCCGGCTGCGATCGATGCACTCGCGCTCGGTGCCAGCGATACGCTGGCCAAGCCGGGACGGGGCAGTTTTTCGGGGCGTTTCGCCGAAGTTCTGACCGAGAGGATCATGACACTCGGCCATCAGCGCGACTTCCCGGCGCCGGTTCCGATCACCGAGCGACCGGTGCCTTCGACGGCCGCACTTGCGATCGACACCGATCAGCCCATTGAATGTATCGCGGTCGCGGCATCGACGGGCGGTATTCCCGCCTTCGCCAATTTCCTTGCGAACCTCGACCCGCGGATCACCGCGCCGATCCTGCTGACGCAGCATCTGCCCGATGCCTTCATGGAATTTTACGCGAAGCAGATCGCGACGATGACAACGCGCCGCGTCCGGGTCGCCGCGGCAGGAATGACCGTCGAGCGGGATTGCATCTACCTTGCGCCCGGCGACGCACATCTGATCGTTGCCGCCAACGGCGGCAGGGTGGAAATCGCGCTCGATCGCCGCGCCATGGACAATGGCTGCTGCCCCTCGGCCGATCCGATGCTCGATTCGGTCGCTGACGTCTATGGCAAGGGCGGAGTGGCCGTTATCCTCAGCGGCATGGGACGCGACGGCGTGATCGGCGCGGCGCGGCTGAAGGACGCTGGCGGGACGATTTTCGCGCAGGCGCCCGAAAGCTGCGTGATCTGGGGGATGCCGGGGGCGGTTGCTAAAGCAGGCATTGCCGCCGCGACGCTCAACCCCGACGCGATTGCGCTGATGCTGGGCAGCTTCCTTCCCGGGCGCCGCAAGCCATGATGGGCGCGAGCGCCAGCGAGTCGGCGTATCGCGTCCTGATGGGGGTGCTGGAATCGCGCACCGGACAGACGCTGTCGCCGAACCGTATCTGGCGGATCGAAATGTCGCTGAAGCCGGTGATGCAGCGCCACGGTATCGCCGACCTCGACGCACTCGTCGCGGCGCTCGTCACGTCGAACAGCCGGCAATTGCTCGACGATACGGTCGATGCGATGCTGAACAACGAAACCTATTTTTATCGCGAATATAGTGTCTTCGATGAAATAGCTGCGACCGCGCTTGAGCAAATCCGCGAGATCAACAAGCTGCGCCGCCGGCTGACCATCTGGCATTGCGGCGTGTCGACGGGGCAGGAAGCCTATTCGATGGCGATGCTGATCGCCGAGCAGGGCGTGAAATGGGCGGGCTGGCAGGTCGATATCGTCGGCACCGACGTCAGCTATCACGCGATTTCGCGCGCGCGCGTCGGGCTCTATAGCCAGTTCGAGATCCAGCGTGGCCTTCCCGTGCAGCGCATGGTGCGCTGGTTCGACCAGACCGAAGGCGGCTGGCTCGCCAAGGCAGACCTGCGCCGCCGGATCGATTTTTCGGTACAGAATATGCTCACCGACCGGCCTCCGTTGGCGAGCCCGGCCGACCTCATCTTCTGTCGCAACCTGCTGCTCTATTTTTCGGCGCCGATGCGGCAGAAAGCCTTTGCACGGCTCCGTGCGATGGCGGCGCCGCAGAGCTTCCTCGTCCTCGGCGCGGGGGAAACCGTGCTTGGGCAGACCGACCAATTCGTCGCGAGCCCGCGCTTGCGTGGTCTTTACGAGCCCGCCGACCAGCAGGTGCGTCGCCCCCCGATCTCATCCTCATTGGCCGCCTGACCTTGCTTTTTGCGCGCCACTGGCGCAATCGACGGATTGGCAAGCACAGGACGGGTCCCCGGAGCGCATGAGCGATTTTATCGAACGCTGGTCTCCCAATTTCGACGAACGCGCGCTGCCTGTCTCGATGATCGTGCTCCATTATACCGGTATGAAGAGTGGTGCCGAAGCCCTTGATTGGCTTGCCAATCCCGAGGCAAAAGTGTCGGCACATTATGTCGTGGCGGAAGACGGCCAGATCACGCACATGGTCCCCGAGGACAAGCGCGCCTGGCACGCGGGCAAGTCTCATTGGCGTGGGGTCAGCGACATCAATTCGGCGAGCGTCGGGATCGAGATCGTCAATCCGGGCCACGAGTGGGGTTATGTGCCCTTTCCCGATGCGCAGGTCGCCTCGGTCGTGCGGCTGGTGCATCTGATCAAGGACCGTCACGCGATCACGCGCGGCAATGTGGTCGGACATTCGGATATCGCGCCGACGCGCAAGCAAGACCCGGGCGAACTGTTCCCGTGGGAAGAGCTTGCGCGCCGCCGCCTCGCGCTGCCGCGTCCGACCAAGAAGCTCACCGATCCCTTGTGGACCGATGCGGGCTTCCTGCTCGCGCTCGAACGCTTCGGCTATGACGTAACCGATGGATTCGCGGCGACCGTCGCTTTTCAGCGCCGTTTCCGGCCAGAACTGATCGACGGCACCATCGACGGCGAATGCCGCGCGATCCTGCTTGCGCTGCTGTTGCCGCAACCTGAAGGTGAATCCCAGAAACCCTAAGGGAAAAGCCGGAAAGCCATGCGCCCTTTGCATCTGGCTGTCTTAAAGCTGTTGCAAATAGGTCACAAAACAGAACGAAAATCGGCTGCCGGGCCAAAATCCCTTTACGGACTCACGTCAAAGGACCATCGCCGCGACCGGGAGGGCGACGCTTAGGTTGAAACCTTCCAAGTGCCGTCCTTGCCGATTCTGCCATGAAGCAGCGAGGAATACTGCACCGTGAAACAAAATTATCTTCCCCTTTTGAAATTGACCGCCGCCCCCTTCGTGCTGGGCGCCGCGATGATTTCGATGCCTGCTTATGCGCAGGATGCCGACGCTGCCGATGATGCCGGCGCGGATACGATCGTCGTGACCGGTTCGCGCATCGCGCGCCCCGATCTCAGCTCGTCGGTTCCCGTTTCGGTTATCGGCCAGGAGCAGATCCAGCAGACCGGTGCCGCCAACATTCAGGACGTGCTGACGGAACTGCCGTCGGTCGGTCAGAATATCAGCCGTACCTCGTCGAACTTCTCGACGACCGGTAACGGCATCGCGACCGTCAACCTGCGCAACCTCGGCTCGGTCCGTACGCTGGTTCTCGTCAATGGCCGCCGTTTCGTCGCCGGCCTGCCGGGTACGTCGATCGTCGACCTCAACACCATCCCGACCGACCTGATCAAGGACGTCCAGGTCGTGACCGGCGGCGCGTCGGCGGTCTATGGTTCGGAAGCGATCGCGGGCGTCGTCAACTTCATTCTCGACGACAAGTTCGAAGGCATCCGTTTCCATGGACAGGGAACGATCAGCGACGAGGGTGACTCGGGTCGCTACCTCGCCAGCCTGACTGCGGGTACGGCATTTGCCGACGGCCGTGGCCACATCGTCGTCAACGGCAGCTATGACCGCGACAACGGCCTGCGTTCGCGCAACCGCGAATTTTCGGCGCATGACATTCCGAACCGCAGCTCGTTCGCTTCGCAGGGCCTCTTCAGCCCGGGCGGCACGTTTGCTCCGGGCGCCGGCACCTTCACCTATGGCCCGGGCAATGTCCTGAAGCCGTACGAAGGCGCCAACATCGACGGGTACGACCGTAACCAGGATCGCTACCTCGGTGTTCCGGTCGAGCGTTATCTGGTCACCGGCCTCGCCAGCTACGAGCTGTCGGACAACGCAACGCTGTTCTTCGAAGGCAGCTATGCGAAGAGCAAGTCGCGTTCGAGCCTGGAGCCGCAGGCCGTTGCCGATACCGACCTCGTCAATGCCGACGGCACGCCCTATGCGGGCATTCCCATCACGAACCCGTTCCTTCCGACGGCAATTCGCGATGCGATGATCGCGGAAGGCGTCACCTCGCTGCCGTTCCGTCGCCGTTCGAACGACATTTTCGATCGCAGCAACAAGAACGACCGCGAAACCTGGCGCGCCGTTGCCGGCCTGCGCGGCAGCTTCGCCGAAAAGTTCGACTATGAACTTTATTACGGTCATGGCGAAACCAAGGATTACACCCGTTCGGGGACGATCTTTGGTCCGCAATATGTCAACGCGCTGAACGCCGTTGCGGGTCCGAACGGCCCGGTTTGCAGCATCAACGTCGACGCCGATCCGAACAACAATGACGCGGCGTGCGTGCCGATCAACATCTTCGGCTTCAACACGGTTTCGGCCGCGGCTGCCGACTATGTGACCCGTGGCGGTCAGCTTTCGGAATATCGCGCGAAGGTGAAGCAGGACGTCTTCTCGGCATCGGTCTCGGGCGAAGTATTCGAGCTTCCGGGCGGCGCGCTGAGCTTTGCGACCGGCTTTGAATATCGCCGCGAATCGAGCAGCGAAGATTTCGACGAGGCGACCAACCTCGGCCAGACGCTCGGCAACCTGCTGACCGACACGCGCGGCAAGTATAATGTGAAGGAAGGCTTCCTCGAAGTCGTCGCGCCGATCCTGTCGGAACGTCCGTTCTTCCATTATCTCGGCCTCGAAGGCGCCGTCCGCTATGCCGACTATTCGACGGTCGGTGGCGTGTGGAGCTGGAAGGCCGGCGGCGAATGGGCCCCGATCCCGGATATCCGTTTCCGCGGTATCTATTCGGAAGCGACCCGCGCACCGAATATCTCGGAGCTTTTCTCGGCTCAGAGCGAAACCTTCCCCGCGATTGTCGACCCGTGCGACCAGCGCGAGGGCGAAGGCGACGGCGCCCCGATCTCGGTTCCGGCGGGCAGCCTGTCGGCAGCCTGTCTCGCGATCCCCGCAATTGCGGCGGCCGCGAACAATGGTGGCTTCGTCTATTCGACGGCGCAGATCCAGACGATCAACGGCTTCCTTGGCGGTAACCCGGACCTTCGCGAAGAAAAGGCAAAGACCCTGACGCTCGGTGCGGTGTTCCAGCCGCGCTTCGCTCGCGGTCTCAGCCTGACGGTCGACTATTACCGGATCAAGGTGAAGAACGCGATCGGCATCATCGGTCAGCAGACGTCGCTCGACGAGTGCATGACCGGCAACGGCGATGCGCTGTTCTGCGACAATATCACGCGCGATGCGACCGGCCGGGTCACGCAGGTTGACGCGTTCAACCTGAACACCGGTTCGTTCCTCGTTTCGGGTATCGATACGCAGGTCAAGTACAGCACCAACTTCGGCGAAAGCGGTCGTTTCGATCTGTCGGCCTTCTGGACGCATCTGCTCAAGCAGCAGCAGACGTCGTATCCGGGCGGTCCGACGCAGAAGGAAGTCGGCCAGCTCGATTGCTATAGCTGTGGCCGTCTGGGCACCGGTTTCCGCGACAAGGTCAATGTGTCGGCCACGATCGGCTGGGACAATGTGTCGCTTAACTGGCGCGTGAACTATCTGTCGGCGGTCGTCGACGATCTGACCGATCCCGACCGCACGAGCACGGGTGCCTATTGGTACCACGATGCGCAGCTGCGCTTCGCTCTCGACGACAAGAAGAAGTATGAGTTCTACCTGGGCGTCGACAATGTGTTCGACAAGAAGCCGCCGGTGTTCGGTGACACGAACCCTGTGACCTTCCCGGGTGCGCAGACTTCGGCAACGACGTACGACCTTTATGGCCGTCTGTTCTATGCCGGCGTGGACTTCCGTTTCTAAACGGCGTCCGGTCCCGGTTCGCCGGGACCTGTAGAAAAGAGAAGGGGCGGCTCCTTGCGGGCCGCCCCTTTTTCTTTGGCTTCAGCCGAGTATGTCGGTCAGCACGCGCCGCCAATTTCCGCCCATGATCTTGTCGACATCGCGCGAACGAAAGCCCGCCTTGTCGAGCGTGGTGGCGATCGTCGCCATGCGGTTTATATTGTTGAGCTGCGGGATCACCACATGCTCGGGAGTCCAGTCGAAACCGGCGATCTTCTGTTCGCGCATCGCCTGCCACCAGGGCAAATATTCCTTCACGCCCTCTGCATTGTCATTGTTCAGCGCCACCAGATTGGTCTGGCCCGCCATTGGGAAATCGTTCGAGATCCCGACCGCGTCGATGCCGGCGACATTCGCGACATGGCGTATTTGCGCGATCAGGTGATCGACCGTCGGAACCGCGTCGCGCGTCAACCAGAAGCTCATCATAAAGATGCCCATCATGCCGCCCTTGTCCGCGATCGCCCTGATCACGGTGTCGGACGCGCAACGGGGATGATCGACGATCGCTTTGCACGCACCGTGCGACAGCAGGATCGGCGTCGTGCTGCGCTGGGCAGCTTCAAGCATCGTCGGTTCGGACCCGTGCGAGACGTCGGGAACGATACCGACGCGGTTCATCTCTGACAGCCCCTCGATGCCGAGCGGGGTGAGGCCGCTCCATTCACGTTCGAGTGCGCCGCCGGCGAACAGATTGTTGTTGTGATGGGTGAATTGGAGGACGCGGAGGCCGCGGCGATGGAAATCGGCGATGCGCGCCAACTCGGTGCCGACGGGTTCGCACGACTGGAATTGCAGAAAGGTCGCGCAACCCGGGCGTGAGCCGATGTCGGAACCCTTGAGTGCGACGAATGCCTCCGGCCGATCGGCGAGCTTCTTTGTGGTCGCATCGAGCGCCGCGCTGCATTTTTCGAAAGTCCGAAGATAGCGGGGGACATTGTCCTTGTCGCGAACCTCCTCGATTTCGGAAATGTCGCAGATCATTCCGCCGAGGCCCGCTGCCCGGAGCTCGGCGAGGTCCTCGGGCAGGAAGCTGAGGCCATCCATCATCAATCTGGGCTCTTTGGCCGCGTGCGCGCCGAGGCTGTGCGCCGCCGCAATGGCGGCGCCGGCGGCAAGGAACGATCTGCGGTTCATCATGGGGAGGTGGGGGCGCGTCATTATTCACTCCTGTACGGTCTTATGGCCGGATTGGTGGCCGTTCCTTACGACCGCCGACGGGTAAAGCGCGAGGCCTTTCGTCGCGCTCGCAAATGGCCGGCAATATGCTATAACGGATGTGCCAGAGGGTCGGGCGATCGCCGCTTTCGCAAGAAAGGGGAGGAAAGTCCGGGCTCCACGGAAATCACGGTGCCGGATAACGTCCGGCGGATCGGGCTTTGGCCAGGTTCAGGGAAAGTGCCACAGAGAGTAGACCGCCAAAGGCTTCGGCCCGGCGAAAGGTGAAAGGGTGCGGTAAGAGCGCACCGCGCGGACGGTAACGGACGCGGCATGGCAAACCCCACCGGGAGCAAGGTCGAATAGGGATGGTACGAGGCAACTCAGGGCTGATTCCGGCCCAGCCGTCCGGGTTGACTGCTTGAGCGTTCGGGTAACCGTTCGCCTAGAGGAATGATCGCCCATCCCCGGCAACGGGGTGGACAGAACCCGGCTTACAGACCCTCTGGCACTCTCTCCCTGAAAGCCGCGCGGGAACCGTGCCGCGACGGGCCGCGTATTAGGCGGACCAGAAAAGGAGACGAACCATGAAAGTCGTCGATGACCATGTCGAGGTGACCGAGACCGAGGCGAGCAGCGGGGTAAAGGGACATAATGTCCGTTATGTCCTGGCCTTTTCGCTGATCGCGGTGATTATCGTCCTGTCTGCGATCTGGATTATTCCGGTATTGTTGCAACCCTGATCGCGCCGCGGGCTATTTCGCCCTCGTCACACTGACGAGTTCTTCCTCTGCGCCTGGCGTATCCTCCATATAGATGGTCCGAACCGGCCGTTTGAACTTGCGCGTATACTGCTTGTCATACCCCCGGTCGCCGCTTGTCGCGAGCTTCAGCAGGCTGGTTATCGTGTCGCCGGTCGCGACGTTCCAGCTCATTTCATTGCCGTCATGGGCATAGGTGCGGCTGTACACCGTGGCGTCGAGCCCGATCAGCCGCATTCGAGGGCCGCCCTTCGTCGTCGCGGCGCGGTAGCGATAGGTCGCGGACATCGCGGTCGTGCCGCCTGTCAGGTCGCGGATCGTCAGCACGCCCTTGCTGATCGTCAATGCGGCCGCGCCAAGTCGATCGGGTTCGAGCTTGAAACTCCCCGCGGGCTCATGGCCCAGGTCGACCTCGCTGCGATAGCTGAGCAGGACGTGCAGTGTCCGCGTATCGGGGCTCGCAACAACATAGACGGTGTCAGGATCGCCATCGCCGTTCAGGTCGCCATCGGCGCGCGTTTCGATCTCCTCGCCCAATTCGAGCCAGTCGTTCAATATCGCGTCCGAGATCGGTTGCATCGGCTCGCGTGCAAGCGCTCCGTGCGTGGTGCTCCCTATTAAAAGCGCGGCGATCAACCCCAAGCTTCGCATCGTGATCCTCCCACCCGTTGCGGCCAGATTATCACCTGCTAGCGCGACGTCCAGCGGCTGTCGGTGACCGCGCGCACAGTTTTGTCTTGAGCAATGGCGGGTTCGGGGTGGTGAGCGGGCGCGCAGTCACCAACTTCCGTCATCCCGGACTTGATCCGGGATCCCGCTTCCTTGCGCATCGACCGCCTTCGACCTCAAGCGGGACCCCGGATCAAGTCCGGGGTGACGAGGGTAGAGAGGGCAGCAATCGGTCGAAAATTCAGAAACGGGCCAAGATCACGCCGGCGGCGGCGCGCCCTTGAAGCTGTCGGTTCCGGCCCAGCCACGTTCGGACACGTCGACCATCACATTCTCGGGCCCGGCCATCTTATACTCGGCATTGTCCTTGGCGGGATTCTTGCCAAGGCCCTGGGCCAGGTTGACGTCGTGGCGCGGCGCATAGCCCGAATTTTCGAACCGTTCGACGACTTCGGCAATGTCGTCGCACTGAAAGCCGATGTGGTGGAGCCCGGTATAGCCCTCGGGAAACTCCATCCCCGCAGCAGGACGGTTCTTGAAGCAGAGCAGCGCGATATTGATGTGGCCGTCGGTGACATAATAGCCGCGCGCGTTGCGGCTATCGATCTTTCCGGCGACCGTCCAGCCGAGCACATCGGTGAAGAAGCCTACCGAATTGTCGGGGTCGGCGGAAGCGATCGCCACATGGCGCAGGCGAGTGGTCATAGGTCGGGCCTTTCTGTTTACAGTAAATTTAGGTGCCGATGCGGATCGGGCTGACGAGGTCGTTCAGCGCCGCGACGATGCTTTGCGCGGTGATCCGGCCGGTGCCGGGGTTTTCGAGCGTCGGAATATTCTCGATCGCGAGTTCGAAGCGCGCGCTGTCGGAATCGACGACGATGCGGTGGGTGTTGCGTTCGAGTGCTGGGTCAGCCCAGATTTCGAGGCGCGTCCGTTCGGGCCCGACACCCGCCATGCCCAGGGCCGCGGCGACGTTTACATTGGCGGGAAAGGCGATCGCGCCTTCGAGAGCGCTGCCCTCGAAAATCTTCAGCGGTTCGGTAAGGCCGTTGAGGTCGATGTTATTGCGCACGACATGTTCAGCCTTAACCAGCGATTTCACCGGCTTGCGCGTCACCATCGTCACCGAATGGATCGTGCCGATCGCCGCCGCGCGCACGGCATCGAGCCCGAGCAGCGCGCCAGTCGCAAGGACGATGCGTCCGCCATGCCGACGCGCGATCTCGGTGGCCTCTGGCCATTGCATCAGCGCCGCGCCGCTGATCGTGACGAGCGTCTTGCCGGCGCTGAGCGTTGCGGTGGCGATATCGCGGAATGCCGCCGTCGGCGCGCTGTCGACGATGACGTCGGACAGGGCGACGAGTTCGGCGGTCTCGACGATCGGCACCGGCTGTTGCAGCGCCGCCATCGCCGTCTCGGCGCGCGCGCGGTCGCCTGCAGATACGGCCGCCAGCGTCAGCGGCAGCGCGCTTGCTTCGATATGGCTCGCGACGACGCGGCCGATGGTGCCGAAACCGGCGATGCCCACTTGTGTCATGGGGGCCGGGCTAGGTCGTCTTTTATATATAGGAAAATATTGTTTGAGGATCTTGATATCTAAAAAATCATATATCGTGCTCGATGGCGATATGTATTTTTGATTATAGGAATACCCTGTTTCTATCTTTGACGGCATATGCAGCGCGTCCCACAAGGAAGGCCGAACCTTGGGGGAAACCGATGCCGGACGTGCTGAACGGAGATATGCTGACGCTTGCTGCGATGATGCTGCTGACCGGCGCCGCGGGCGGCGTGATCGCCGGTATGCTCGGGGTCGGTGGCGGCATTGTTATCGTGCCGGTACTCGACCTCGTTCTTTCGGCGCTGGGCATCGACGCCGACGTGCGGATGCATGTGACGGTCGCGACATCGCTCGCGACGATCATTCCGACCGCGATCTCATCTTCGCGCGCGCACGAAGCGAAGGGTGCTGTCGATCACGCCCAGCTCCGCCGTTGGGGGATCGCGATCTTCCTGGGAGCGATTGCAGGGGTGATCCTCGCGAGCCGGGTATCGGGGGACGTGCTGTCGGCGGTATTCGGCATCGTCGCGTTGATTGTCGCGATCAAGATGCTGCTGCCGCTTGAGGGAAAGCATATCGCCGAAGCCATCCCGGGCGGCGTGACAGGGCAGGCCATTCCCTTTGCGATCGGCGGCATTTCCAGCATGATGGGGATCGGTGGCGGCACGCTCAGCGTCCCGGTGATGACGCTGTTCAACGTTCCGATCCACCGCGCGGTCGGCACCGCGGCGCTGTTCGGTTTGCTGATCAGCGCGCCTGCGACCGTCGCCTTCATTATTGCGGGCTGGAATGTCGAGGACCTGCCGCCCGGTAGCCTCGGCTACGTCAACCTGGTCGGCTTCGCGATTATCGCGCCGGTATCCTATCTAACCGCGCCGTGGGGCGCGCGGATCGCGCATGCGCTTTCCAAGCGGGGGCTCAGCCTGATGTTCGGCCTGTTCCTCACCGTCGTCGCGGTGCGGATGCTGATCCGGGCCTTTGGGTGAGATGCCGTGTCCAATCTCACCGCGCCCCGATCCTATAAGAAAATCGGTCCTTCCTATGCGCAACGCATATTGGATCGCCGCGCCGCGCTCACGCAGATCGGGGGCGCCATTGCGCTCGGCTGCGCAGCCCCGGCGCTCGCCCGTCCCATCGGAAAGAAAGATCGACGCATGACCTGGTTTGCCCTTGCCACCCGCGCCACCCCCGAAGGCCCGCGCCCGACGATCCAGGTGGGAGACAGCTTCCACGACCTGCACGCCGCCGCCGCGGCGCTTGGCCATACCGCAGTCGTCGGCGACGTCAGCGCGATCATTCGCGACTGGGATGCGCGGCGCGAAGGGCTGTTCTCCCTCGCGCGCGGGCTGGGTAGCGCATCGGGTGCGATCGCCGCGCCAAAGCTCATGGCGCCGTTCGAGCCGCGCCGCATCTTCGCCGCCGCGTCGAACTTCATCGAACATGCCGAGGAAATGCAGACCAAGCTCGCTGCAAAGGCTGACAGCGAACCCTATATTTTCCTCAAGACGATCGAAAGCGTCGTCGGGCCCGGCGACACCGTGGTTGTGCCGCCACAGGTGTCGCGCCCCGACTGGGAGGTCGAACTGGGCGTCGTCCTTGGCAAACCGGGCAAGAACGTCGCGGTCGATGACGCGCGCGACCTGATCGCCGGCTATACCATCGTCAACGACGTGTCCGCGCGCGACCGCACGCGCCGGACCGACTTTCCCTTCTCGCACGACTGGTTCCGGGGGAAGAGCTTCGACAGCTTCACGCCTTTGGGACCGGTCTTCGTGCCGCGCGACTGCCTCGGCGATCCACACGACATTCGCTTGGGGCTCAGGGTCAACGGCGAGACGATGCAGGACGGCAACACGTCCGAGATGATTTTCAACATCTACGAACAGATCGCCTATCTCTCGACGATCCTCGAACTCAAGGCGGGTGACCTGATCGCGTCGGGCACGCCTGCGGGGGTCGGCATGGGACGCGGGGTGTTCCTGAAGGACGGCGACACGATGTCGGCGTGGGTCGACGGGGTCGGCGAACTCGTGAACCCGGTTTCCGCGCCGCACCTGCCGCGGAGCTGAGCGATGGTCGCCTTTCATCGCCGTTCGCTCGTCGTGCCGCTACTCGTGGTCGCCGCGATCGCCGCACTTACCTTGTGGAGCGCTTTCGGCGGCAATGCGCCGCGCACGGCACAGGCGGACAATGCGCGCAGCGTGCGGTTCAACATGGCGTGGCTGCCGCAGGGCAGCATGGCGGGCATCTTCGTCGCGATCGACAAGGGCTATTTCGCGGACGCGGGAATCGCCGTCGAGCCGGTGCGCGGCTTTGGCGGCATGCGCACCGCGAACGAACTCGATCAGGGCATGTTCGAATTTGCCTATATCGACCCGCTGTCGGTCGCGCTGAACCGCTCGAAGGGCGGCAAGGTGCGGATGATCGGCGGCATCAACATGCGACTTCCCGCGGGTGCTTGCTTCGTCAAGGAGCGACACAAGATCGAGAAGCCGGCCGATCTTGCGGGACTGCGGTTCGGTGCCGGGCAAAGTTCGATGATCCAGGCGCTGCTTCCCGCCTGGCTGAAGGACAATGGCGTCGAGCCCGCGCGCGTCGAGCAGATCCAGCTCGACCCCGCGATCGTCGTCTCGTCGCTCGTCGAGGGGCGGATCGACGCCGCCGAATGCTGGCTCGGCAATTCGCTCGCGCTGTTTGACAAGGCAGCCAAGGCAAAGGGCGTGACGATCGGACGCATCGGCTATGCCGATTTCGGGCTCGACGTCTATGGCAGCGGTTTCGCGACGCAGGACGGGCTGATCGAGAAAGATCCCGAACTGGTGCGCGCCTTTCTGAAAGCGGCCTATCGCGGCTACGCCGACGCGGCGCGCGATCCGAAAGCCGCGCTCGCAATCATCCGCAAATCCTATCCGCTGCTCGACGAAGCGGTGACCGAACGCCAGATCCGCGAGACCGCGGCGTTGATGGCGGACGAGGGTGGATCGCACCGGCTGAAGCCCGAAAAGGTCGAGCGTACCGTCACCTATCTGCAGGCGAGCGGCCAGCTTCAGGGTTTCGACCAGGCGCCGCAGCTCTTCACCAACGCCTTTATTCCGATGGGGAATCAGCCATGACCGATCCCGCTTCCTACCGTCCGCGTCCGACGCGGCTTGGCCATCTTGTGCTCAAGGTGCGCGATATCGACCGCAGCCTGGCTTTTTATGCGGAGGTTGTCGGGCTTACCGTGTCGGACTGGATCGACCATCATATGGTCTTTCTACGCGCGGGTGAGGATCATCACGACCTGGCGCTGCTCCAACTTCCGCCGGGGCACACGGCAATCCCTGAGGGGCATTACCCTGCGGTCGAGCATTTCTCCTATCGTCTCGAAACGATCGGCGAGATGGAGCAGGTCGCCGCGATGCTGGTCGCGCGCGGCATCACGATCGACCGCGGTATCGGCAAGCACGGCCCGGGGGCGAACAGCTTCCTCGTCTTCCGCGATCCCGACGGTAACAATGTCGAATTCTACACCGACATGACGCAGATCACCGCCGATGATCCTTATGCGCCGTCGGTGTGGGACGGGAAGGATATGGACACCTTCGACCGCTGGCATCTCGATCGCTTTCTCGTGCCGCCGCCCGCGCGCATTCAGGCGCTGCTGGAAAAGGACGGTGACGCGTGAGCCGCCTGTTCAATCGCGACACCGCGATCAGCGTGGGCTTTTTTCTCGTTCTGGGGTTTTTGTGGGAGTATGGCGTTCGCTGGTCGGGAGTGCAGTCGTATCTGTTGCCGCCACCGAGCGCGATCCTGGGCGAATTATGGACTTCGCGCGGACCGATCCTCGCGCAGAGCCTCGTCACGCTGACCGAGGTTTTCTGGGGATTTCTCATCGCTGTCGCGCTTGGCGTGCCGATCGCGGCGCTGATCTATTTCTCGCGCACCGCGAAGCGCACCGTCTATCCGCTCTTCGTCGCGCTGCAGAGCATCCCGAAGATCGGGCTTGCGCCGCTGATCGTCGTATGGTGCGGCTATGGCCTGACGTCGAAGCTGATCATGGCGTTTCTCTTCGCCTTTTTCCCGATCATCATCGCGACGCTCGGCGGACTGGCGAGCACACCCGCGCATCTTGAGGAGCATTTTCGCGCGCTGCGGGCGACCCCGATGCAAAGCTTCTGGCGCCTTCGCGTCCCGGCGGCGCTGCCGAGCTTCCTCGACGGTTGCAAGGTCGCGATGCCGCTTGCGGTGATCGGCGCGGTGGTCGGCGAGTTCGTCGGGTCGAACGACGGACTGGGCAATCTGATCCTGACGGCGTCGGGATCAGGGCACACGACGCTGACCTTTGCGGCGCTGATCGCGGTGACGATCCTGTCGCTCCTTCTCTTCTACGGCGTGGCCTATTGGGAACGCTTCATCTGGTGGCGTGCAGCATGAAATCGGTTATCTCCCTTTCCGGCGCAGGCAAGCGTTTCGACGGCCGGCAAGTCCTGCAGGGCGTCAGCGCCGAGATCGGCGCGTCAGAGTTCGTCTCGATCCTCGGCCCCTCGGGCTGCGGCAAGAGCACGCTCTTGCGCTTGATCGCGGGTCTGGTCCCCTTTGAGGACGGCAGCATCCGTTTCGGCGGCGCCGAGGTCGAGGAACCCACGGCCGAGATGGGCTTCGTCTTTCAGACCTCGAACCTGCTTCCCTGGCTGAATGTGCGCGACAATCTGCTGCTCGGGGTCGACCTTGACCCGCAGACGCAGCGCCCTGACGAAGCGGCATTCGCGGCGCTCGTCGAGACACTGGGCCTGACGGGTTTCGAGGCAAGCTATCCCAGCCAGCTTTCGGGCGGGATGCGTCACCGGGTCGCGATCGGGCAGGCGCTGGCACGCGGACCACAGGTGCTGCTGATGGACGAGCCCTTCGGCGCTCTCGACGCGCTGACGCGCGACCGGCTCAACATGGAATTGCTGCGCATCTGGCAGCGCGACCGCAAGACGGTGCTGCTTGTCACGCACAGCATTTCGGAGGCGGTGTTGCTGTCCGACCGGGTGCTCGTGATGTCGGAGCGGCCGGGGACGATTATCGAGGATGTCCGCATCGACCTGCCGCGCCCGCGCGATCCCAGCACGACGCGCGAGGACCCGGCGTTCGGCGACTATGTCGTGCGGCTCAGCAAATTGATGGGGGTTTCGTGATGGAAAGCGGTGTGCTGGCGACTGCGGGCGCCGAGATATATTGGCAGGCGCATGGGGCAGGGCCGGCGATCGTGCTCGCGCACGGTATCGGTGGCAATCATGCGATCTGGTATCGCCAGCTCGACGCGCTTTCGCGTTCGAACCGCGTCATCACTTTCGACCATCGCGGTTTCGGCCTGTCGCAGGACCATGACGGGCGCGGGCGCGATGCCTTCGTCGATGATCTGGTCGCGCTGCTCGATCATCTTGGCGAGGCGAAGGTCGCACTCGTCGGGCAGTCGATGGGGGCGGGAACCTGCATCGGTTTTGCGCATCGTGCGGCCGAGCGCGTTGCCGCGCTTGCCATCTGTGACAGCCTGCACGGTATCGCGGAATCAAGCGAAGTGAAGACGATCATGGATGATGCGCGCGCGAAGACCGCGGCGATGGGGCAGGTCGAACGCGTGCTCGGTGCGGGCGCACCGCGCGAACTCGCGGCGCTTTATCGCCAGATCGCAAGCTTCAACGCCGTCGATCGCCACAGCCTGGCGGGCAGCTTCGATGCGCGTCCGGCGGCCGATCTCGGCGGCAAGGGCTTTCCGACCCTGTTCCTTTCGGGCGTCGATGATATCCTCTTCCCGATCGAAGCCGTACGGCTCGCACAGGCGGAGGTCCAGGGCTCCTTCCTTGTGGAGGTCAACGACGCGGGCCATTCGGCATTCCTTGAAGCGCCAGTGCAATTCAACGACACCATATTGTCGCTCCTCCAGATGGCGGGGCATGTCGGCAAGGCGGGCGCCGCGCACAGCAATGCCGCGGGTTATGTCGCGGTCGGAGGTGCGGCATGACGGACGCAGCCTATCCTTTCGCCGAACGCCCGGTGCTCAACTATGTCGACGGTGCCTTCGTCGAGGGCGAGCGCTGGTTCGACAATGTGAACCCCGTCGACGGCAGCGTAGCCGGTCGGGTGTCTCAGGCGAGCCGCGACCTCGTTAACCGTGCGGTCGCCGCCGGGCGCGCCGCGCTCAAGGGGCCGTGGGGCAAGATGTCGCAGGCCGAACGGTGCAAGCTTCTCGTCCGTATCGCCGAAGGGATCGAGGCGCGGTTCGACGAGTTCGCTGCCGCCGAGATCGCCGACACCGGCAAGTCGCTGCATCAGGCGCGCACGATCGACATTCCGCGCGGTGCCGCCAATTTTCGTGCCTTTGCCGCGATCGCCGAAGCGCGCGCGATGCCAAGCTTTCGGACCGACCTGCCCGACGGGCGCAGCGCGATCAATTATGCGATCGCACGGCCGCTGGGCGTCGTCGCGATCGTGTCACCGTGGAACCTGCCGCTGTTGCTGATGACGTGGAAAGTGGCGCCCGCGCTTGCGTGCGGCAATGTCGTCGTCGTCAAACCCAGTGAGGAAACCCCCTCGACCGCGACGCTGCTTGCCGAGGTAATGGATGCGGCGGGCGTGCCGCCGGGCGTATTCAACCTCGTTCACGGTTTCGGCGCGGAGTCGACGGGCGAGTGGCTCACCGCCAACCCCGATATCGACGCGATCACCTTCACCGGGGAATCCGCGACCGGCGGCGCGATCATGCGCGTCGCTGCCGCCGGCGTGAAGCCCGTCTCGTTCGAACTAGGTGGCAAGAATGCGGCGCTCGTCTTCGCCGACTGCGACTTCGACGAGGCGGTTGCGGGAACCGTGCGCTCGGTCTTCTCGAACTGCGGGCAGGTGTGCCTCTGCACGGAACGCGTCTATGTCGAACGGCCGATTTTCGACCGTTTTGTGAAGGCGCTCGCCGAACGGGCAAAGGCGTTGACCGTCGGCGATCCGTGGTCGGGCGCCGACATGGGACCGTTGATCTCGCATGGTCACCGCGAGAAAGTGCTCTCATATTATGCTCTTGCGCGCGAGGAGGGCGCAACGGTGGTAACCGGCGGCGGCGTTCCCGAACTGAACGGCACGCTAGCGAGCGGCGCGTTCGTCGAGCCAACGATCCTGACCGGCCTGGGGCAGGATGCGCGCTGCGTGCGCGAAGAGATATTCGGGCCCGTCTGCCACGTCGCGCCCTTCGACAGCGAAGCGGAAGCCGTCGAACTCGCCAACGATACAGACTATGGTCTCGCCGCCGCCATCTGGACGCGCGACGTCGGCCGCGCGCATCGCGTCGCGGCGCAGATGGAAACGGGCATAGTCTGGGTCAACGAATGGTTCCTGCGCGACCTGCGCACACCGTTCGGCGGCATGAAGCTGTCGGGCATCGGACGCGAGGGTGGCGAACATTCGCTGGGCTTCTATTCCGAACCGACCAATATTTGCGTGAAACTGTAAGAGGAACCTATGGCAGACATTGCCGCCATTGCCGCAAGGCTCGACACCGCCGCCAGCGAGGCAAGGGCGATCCCGCAGATCACCGGCGAGGCGGGCGACCTGCCGCTTGCCGACGCTTATGAAATTCAGCGCGCCGCGATCGACCACCGGCTTTTGCGCGGTGCGACCCTGGTTGGCGTGAAGATGGGCTTCACCAGCGAGGCCAAGATGGCCCAGATGGGGCTCACGGATCAGATATGGGGCCGGCTGACCTCCGATATGGTCGTCACCAATGGCGCGGCGATCGACCGCGCGCGCTTTATCCATCCGCGCGTCGAGCCCGAGGTCGCGGTGCGGCTGAAGGCGCCGCTGGCGGGCGAGGTGACGCGCGAAGAGGCGTTCGCTGCGGTCGATGCGGTGGCTGCGGCGCTGGAAATCATCGACAGCCGCTACGAAAATTTCCGCTTCGCGCTTGGCGACGTGATCGCCGACAATGCGTCGTCTTCCGCCTTTGTCGTCGGACCCTGGCTTGCCGCCGACACCGATGTTTCGGACGTTGCGATGACGATGCGCGTCGACGATGCCGTCGCCGAGACGGGGACAAGCGCGGCGATCCTCGGCGATCCGTTCCGGTCGCTCGTCGCCGCGGCGCGGCTCGCGGGGGCGGCGGGACTGGTGCTTCAGCCGGGCTGGACGGTGATGCTGGGCGGCGCGACCGCTGCGGCGGCGATTGGCGAGGCGCGCACCGTGTCGCTCGACGCGGGGCATCTCGGCCGTGTCGGGTTCACGATTGAGGGAGGCGCGGCATGAGCGAGGGCGCCGAAAAAGGGAGGGGCAGGGTAATCCCCGGCAAGGCACGACCACGCGGACGGTTCCCGCACTATCGACGCGCCGGCGATTTCGTCTTCGTCTCCGGCACCAGCTCGCGCCGTGCCGACAACAGTTTCGCGGGCGCCTCCGCAGACGCGTTCGGCACCGTCAGTCTCGACATCGCGGAACAGACGCGCGCAGTGATCGAGAATATCGGCGCGATCCTCGCCGACGCTGGCGGTTCGCTCGCCGACGTGGTCGATGTGACGAGTTTCCTCGTCAACATGAACGATTTCGGCGGCTATAATGCCGTCTACGCCGAGTATTTCGACGAAGCGGGCCCCGCACGGACGACCGTCGCGGTGCACCAGCTTCCGCACCCGCATTTGCTGATCGAGATCAAGGCGACCGCCTTCATCCCGCGCGCGCCGAAAGGATGATGCCATGCTGACCTATGGACTGCCCTTCAACTTCCGCGAGTGGATCGAGGCGCATCGCGACGTCCTCAAGCCGCCGGTCGGCAATACGCAGATATGGGAGGATGCCGATTTCATCGTCACGGTCGTCGGCGGCCCCAACCAGCGCACGGACTATCATGTCGATCCGCTGGAGGAATTTTTCTATCAGATCGAGGGCGACATGAACCTGCGCCTATGGACCGACGAGGGGCCGAAGGACATGCCGATCCGTGAGGGCGACATCTTCCTGCTGCCACCGCGCGTCCCGCATTCGCCCCAGCGTCCGGTCGCGGGCAGCGTCGGGCTGGTCATCGAACGCAAGCGGCCCGACGGGTTGATCGATGCCTTTCAATGGTATTGCGACGATTGCGGCCACATCGTCCACCGCGTCGAGGTCCAACTCCAGAGCATCGTGCGCGACCTGCCGCCGCTGTTCGAGGCTTTTTATGCCAGCGAGGAACTGCGCACCTGCGACAACTGCGGCACCGTTCATCCGGGCAAAGCTTGATGACCGCGACCCACGAAGCCGTCGCCCGCCGCCTGCGCGATGCCTATTCCGGCGGAGTTGTCGCGCCGCTGCGCGATGTGCTCGATCCGACCGACGCGACAGGCGCCTATGCGGTACAGACGATCAACACGCGGTTCTGGGAGGCGCAGGGGCGCCGCATCGTCGGACGCAAGGCCGGGCTGACCGCTAAAGCAGTGCAGGCGCAGCTTGGCGTCGATCAGCCCGACTTTGGCGTGCTCTTTGACGATATGCGCGTCGCCGACGGCGGTATTCTCGATCCCGCACGGGCGATCCAGCCGAAGGCCGAAGCCGAGATCGCTTTCGTGCTCGGCGCCGACCTGCCCGATACAGCGACGACAGTTGAGCAGGTCGCAGCGGCGGTGGTGAGCGTCCATGCCGCGATCGAGATTGTCGACAGCCGTATCGCCGACTGGAAGATCACATTTGCCGATACTGTGGCCGACAATGGCTCTTCGGCCTTCTTCGTGCTGGCTGACGCAGGATTGCCGCTTGCGGGGCTCGACCTCGAAGGGGCGGCGATGGAAATGCGCGTGAACGGCGCGTCCGCCTCGACCGGGATAGGCGCCGCGGCGCTCGGAAATCCGCTGAACGCCGCCGCCTGGCTCGCGCGGACCCTTGCGGGTCGCGGTGAACCACTGAGGGCGGGTGACGTCCTGCTCGCGGGGGCGCTGGGGCCAATGGTCGCGCTGACACCGGGCGATCATGTCGTCGCCGACATCGCCGATATCGGCACCTGCAGTTTTACCTACAAGGCGTAGCGAGATGGCGAAAACCAAAGTCGCGATCATCGGGTCGGGCAACATCGGCACCGATCTGATGATCAAGATCATGCGATTGTCGGACGTGCTCGAAATGGGCGCCTTCGTCGGCATTGATCGCGAGTCGGATGGCCTCAAGCGTGCCGAGCGCCTTGGTGTGCCGATCACCGCCGATGGCCTCGACGGCTTGGTCGCGATGCCCGGCTTCGCCGATATCGGGATCGTCTTTGATGCGACCTCTGCCGGGGCGCACAAGCGGCACAGCGAAGTGCTGATCACCCATGGCAAGCGCGTCGTCGACCTGACCCCGGCGGCGATCGGTCCCTATGTTATACCGCCGGTCAACGGCGATGCGCACCTCGACGCACCGAATGTGAACATGGTGACCTGCGGCGGCCAGGCGACGATCCCGATCGTTGCCGCGGTGAACTGCGTCGCCAAGGTGCATTATGGCGAGATCGTCGCCTCGATCGCGTCGAAGAGCGCGGGCCCGGGTACCCGCGCCAACATCGACGAGTTTACCGAGACGACGAGCCGGGCGATCGCAGAGGTCGGCGGCGCGACGCGCGGCAAGGCGATCATCGTCCTCAACCCCGCCGAACCGCCGCTGATCATGCGCGATACGGTCTATTGTCTCTGCGACGACGGCGACCGCGCGGCGATCGCGAAGAGCGTCGAAGCGATGGTGGCGGAGGTGCAGGCCTATGTCCCCGGATACCGGTTGAAGCAGGCGGTGCAGTTCGAAAGCATCGGCGGCAATGCGCCGCTACGCATCCCTGAAATGGACGGCAGCTTTACCGGGCTGAAGGTCAGTGTCTTCCTCGAGGTCGAGGGTGCGGCGCATTATCTGCCCGCCTATGCCGGCAACCTCGACATCATGACCTCTGCCGCGCTGAAGACCGCCGAGAAGATCGCGGAAAGGATGGCCGCATGAGTTTCGATCCCGCGACGACCAAGCTCTATATTCAGGACGTGACGCTCCGCGACGGCATGCACGCGATCCGCCACCAATATGGGCTGGATCATGTGAAGGCGATCGCGAAGGCGCTCGACCGTGCGAAGGTCGACGCGATCGAGGTCGCGCACGGCGATGGCCTGCAGGGGTCTAGCTTCAACTATGGCTTCGGCGCCCATACCGACTGGGACTGGATCGGAGCGGTTGCCGAAGTGCTGGAGCACAGCATACTCACGACTTTGCTCCTCCCGGGCATCGGGACGATCCACGACCTTAAACATGCCTATGATATGGGCGTGCGTTCGGTGCGTATCGCGACCCATTGCACCGAGGCCGACGTCGCGAAGCAGCATATCGAATATGCGCGAGGGATCGGCATGGACGTATCGGGTTTTCTGATGATGAGCCATATGTCGGAGCCCGAGGCGCTCGCAAATCAGGCGAAGCTGATGGAGGAATATGGCGCGCATTGCGTCTATGTTACCGACAGCGGCGGCGCGCTGACGATGGATCAATATGCGGCGCGGCTGCAGGCGTATGACCGGGTGCTGAAACCCGAAACGCAGCGCGGCGTGCACGCGCACCACAATCTTTCCCTTGGCGTCGCGAACAGCATCGTCGCGGTGCAGAATGGCGCGATACGCGTCGACGCGAGCCTCGCCGGCATGGGGGCGGGGGCAGGCAATGCGCCGCTCGAAGTCTTCATTGCCGCGGCGGACGTTTACGGTTGGAACCACGGCTGCGACCTGTTCGCGCTGATGGACGCGGCCGAGGAACTGGTGCGCCCGCTGCAGGACCGCCCGGTTCGCGTCGATCGCGAGACGCTGACGTTGGGATATGCGGGGGTCTATTCGAGCTTCCTGCGCCATGCCGAAAAGGCGGCGGCCGATCACGGGCTCGACACGCGGGCGATCCTCGTCGAGCTCGGGCGACGCAAGATGGTCGGCGGGCAAGAGGATATGATCGTCGACGTCGCGCTCGATATGCTCGCGTCAGGCTGATCAAACCTCCAGTTGGTTCAGTCGGCGGCGAGATCCCTAGGGCGGGTCTTGTCTAGAGATCGTCGATTTGCCGATGCAGGACCTGGGTGATGAGGCGCAATTCTGCCTCGCCAATTCGGGGCCATTCCATCGCCCTTTGTGCAACGACCCTGCGGGTGTGAAGCGAGGGAAGGCTCGACACCAGCAGGATGGCCTGCATACGCGTCTCGGCTGAAACTTGGGCTTCGGACTTGATCAAGGAGATCAGCCGCGAGTTCCGCTCGATACCGGGCAGCCACAATCGGTTATAGAAAATCTCGAATGCCGGGCCCGGCTCCGCCAACTCGCGGGCAATGATTCCGTTACCCAATATATAGGCGTCGCTGCCGAGAATCAGCTCGACCGATGCCGCCATCAAATATTTGAGCGTTTCGCGCGCCTCCTCCGGTCCCGATGGTGACTCGATAACCCCTTTTGCTCTTGTGACGGCATCGCGGGTCGCGTGCCCGTAGCGTTCGACTATCTCCTCGGCGCAGGCCCGATAGAGCCCTTCCTTGTTGCCGAAATAATAGCTGAGAGGGGGCAGCGTCGTATTGGCCCGTTCCGCTATGCGGCGCGTGGTCGTGGATTTGAAACCCGCCGCCCCAAACTCGACCAGCGCAGCCTCCAATATGCGTTGACGCGATTGGTCGCCTTTGCGCGAAGCGTTCGATACCGCGTCCCTTCCGGGTTGCGCAACGGGTGCCTCGACCGATTCTCCCATCGCCATGATCGACCTCGAACCCTCCGTCATTTTGTGCGCCCCTTGGGTAAAGCAAATCTCCGTCCCTTGGCAAATTTCTGATTTGTGCCGGATTTCCGTGGTTTTGATAGTTCTCAAAAAATACTTAGAATGCTATTGATCTTGCTCGGCTCAAAATATATCAATTGATACATAATGAAGACGGTCATGGAGTCGAGAAGCGAAAATGCGCCTTTCGACCGGTGGCTGCGAACGAGGGAGAGAGGGATGAAACGCCACCATCGAGCCGTAACGGCACTTGCCACCGGAGCCCTGATGATGGCTGCCGCCGTCCCGGCGGCGGCACAGGAAGCCGAAGCGACCGGCGCGAATGATGCGACCAGCGCGGCGGGCAGCGAAGATATCATCGTCACCGCGTCGCGCCGTCCGCAAACGCTGCAGGAAGTGCCGATTTCGGTCGGCGTCGTCACGGGTGCCGCGATCGAGCAGCAGGGGCAGCGCCTGTTCACCGACCTCCAGTCGTCGGTTCCCAATCTTCAGATCGACAATACCAACGGCAATTACGCGATCACGATCCGCGGGCTCGGATCGGGCGCAAACAATCTGGCATTCGAACAATCGGTCGGTCTGTTCGTCGACGGTGTCTATTCCAGCCGCGCGCGTTCGCTGCAGGTGCCGTTCCTCGACGTCGAACGCATCGAAGTCGTTCGCGGGCCGCAGGGCGCGCTTTTCGGCAAGAACACAAATGCCGGCGCGATCAGCATGGTGACGCGCCGGCCGACCCGGGATTTCGAGGCCGAGTTCCGCGCCGGCACCGAACTCGCCGAAGGCGGCATGAATTTCAGCGGCTATCTGTCGGGCCCGATCAGCGACACGCTGAGCGTCCGGCTGAGCGGCGGCGCAGGGCAAGCGGATGGCTATATCGAAAACCGGCTGACGGGGTTCGACGACAATGGCTCGAAATACCGGTCGGGGCGTGCCCAACTCTTGTGGGAGCCGAGCGACGATCTGGAGGTCCTGTTCAAGGTTGAGGGTTTCCGGAACGAGATCAACGGTTCGAACGCGGTCTACAACAATATCGGCAACGCCAACTGCAACCTGTGCAACGTCATTCGAAACGCCAGCGGCGGTGCGGCGGCGCAGGACAAGCCTGGTTTTTGGCGGTTCAGCCGCGGCTTTCCTAAGGAATATGACGTAACCAAATCGCGGACCGGCGCAATGACGGTCAACTGGACGCCGGGCGATTGGACGATCGGGTCGGTCACTGCCTATCAGGCCGTGGATTCGGAACGGACATTCAACACCATTCCGGGGCCGATCAATCTGCTCAATACGCTGCAGGCCGAGGAGAGCAGCCAGTTTTTCCAGGAATTGCGCGTCTCGCGCGACGTCGCGGCGGGCATCAATCTCGCGTTCGGCGCCACCTATACCGATGCCGATCTCGATATCCTGCAACTCATCAGTTACAACGGCAATCTGGTGGGGACGACGTTGCCTCAGGCCGAAGGGAAGCGCGGCTTCACCCAGACTTCCTGGTCGCTTTCGCCCTTTGCAATCGTCGAGGCGGAACTGACCGATGCGCTGACCTTCAGCGGCAGCCTGCGCTACAGCTACGAAAAAAAGGAAGCGCGCGGGACCAGCACCAACGTCGGCCCACGCATCCCCGCGAACAATCTCGACTTCGACATCACCGGCAAACGGACTGAAAAGCTTTGGGATTATTCGCTGCGTCTTCGCTATGAATTCAGCCCGCAGGTCTCGACCTATGTCAGCTATGCGACGGGAACGAAGGGTGGGGGCTTCCTGTCGAACGACGGCCTGCTGCTGTATAACATCCGCAACAACAACGGCCGGTTCGACTTCGACGACGAACGGGCGCGGGCATGGGAACTTGGCACCAAGATGCGCTTGTTCGACCGCCGGCTCGACCTCGACATCGCGCTGTTCCGCACGCGTTTCGCCAATCTTCAGGTCTCGTCGTATAACGGCACCGCCTTCATCACCGGCAACGCTGCCAAGGCGACCGCGCAGGGTGTCGAGGTCGAGGCCCGCTATCGTCCGAATTCGGTCGTCAGCCTCGGCGCGACAGGGGCGTATCTGGACGCGAAATATAATGACTATCCAGGCGGTCCCTGCCTGTACAACGCCCCAGCGACCTGCACGCCCGCGACGAACAACCTTTCGGGCGTGCGCCTGACGCGCGCGCCCGAATGGAAGGCGTCGGGATATGTGCAGTTCGACGTGCCGGTGAGCGATCACCTGATCGTCAGCGCTCGCGGCGCCGCCGACTACACTTCGACCTCCTATTTGCAGGGTGACATGAACCCGCTGAACGCGCAGCCGGGTTATACCAAGTTCGACGCCCGCCTCGCGATCCGCAAGGAAGACGGCGCCTGGGAACTTGCGCTGGTCGGGCGCAACCTGACGAACGAGGTGACGTTCAGCCAGGCGATCAACACGCCGCTGCTGAACGGGAACAGCCATGTCGTGATGATCAATCCGCCGCGGACGGTCAATCTCGAGGCGGTTCTTCGCTTCTAGCCAATATGGATTTTGACATGGAAAGGTCGCGAGATGGTCTGGACTGTTGATCGCCGCACATTTGTTGGCGGCATGGGCGGGGTCGGGGCACTCGCGGCGTCAGGCGCGCGGGCGAGCGCGCGCGGGGCGGACGGACGCAGGCTCAACGTCCTGATGATCGTCACCGATCAGGAGCAGAGCATCGCTAGCTTTCCGCCCGGATTGCTGGAAAAATTGCCAGGGCACCGCGAACTCATGGCGCGCGGGCTGCTCGTCGAAAATTATCATGTCCAGACGACGCCGTGCAGCCCGTCGCGCTCCACGATCTTCACCGGGCATCACACACAGCGCACCGGAATCTATCTGAATTCGAGCGGCGCCGACGATCCCGTGCTGCCTACCGACCTGCCGACGCTTGGCCATATGATGCGCGCCGCGGGATATTACACCAGTTACAAGGGCAAGTGGCACCTCTCGCCCATCAACGAAAAGCGGAACTGGAATCAGGTGTCGGGCATGATCTATCCCGCCACCGAGAAGGCCATGGAGGAATATGGTTTCGACGATTACGGTTTCGACGGAGAGGCGGTCGGTCTGACCTGGGACGGATACCGGCACGACCAATATATCGCGGCGGACGCTTCGCGCAGCATCCTCGACTTCAAGGGGCAGGGCAAAGCCGGGGGCAAGCCGTGGTTCATGGTGGTCGGTCTGCTCAATCCGCATGACATCATGTTCTATGACGCGACTGGAAAACAGACTGAGACGCGCGCGCACCCCTATCTTCTGGGCCCACTTCGCCGCGAACCGGGCGACCCGCTCTATGCCGAAGACAATGGCTTCGAACTTCCCGCGAGCTTCTACCGCGACGATCTGAGCGGAAAGCCCGAGGCGCACCGGGCTATCGCAGCGTCGAATGTTCGCACCTATGGAACGATGGATATTGACGACGAGGCATCATGGCGCCGCTTCCGTAACTATTATTACAACTGCATCCGCGACGTCGACCGCCGGATCGGTCAGCTTTTGTGGGCGCTCGAGACGAGCGGCCAGCTTGAGAACACGGTCATCGTCTACACCTCCGACCATGGCGAGCGTGCCGGGGCGCACGGGATGCGGCAAAAGGGCGGCACCATCTACCGCGAAGAGACCAACGTGCCGATGATCATCGTCCACCCCGACGTTCCAGGAGGCCGCCGTTCCCGCCGCCTGATGAGTGCGATCGATATCGCGCCGACGCTGCTCGCGCTCGGCGGCAAGGATGCGGGCTGGCGGAAAGAACATTATCCGGATCTGCCGGGCGTCGATGCGACGCCGCTGCTCGCCGATCCCGAGGCGCGGACGGAGCGCGACATCCGGGGACATCTGTTCAACTATGCGGTTGCCTATGGCTGGGCCCCAAAGGCAGGCCAACCTGCGACCGCTCCATTCACTGACCGTTTCGACCTGTCACGCCGACGTTTGCACCGCGGCGTCCACGACGGCCGCTGGAAGTTCGCGCGCTATTTTGCGCCCGAGCATCATCAGCACCCGCGAAACTGGAAGGAATTGTCGGGGAACAACGACCTGGAACTATATGATACGCAGGCCGACCCGAACGAATTGATCAATCTTGCGTCGCGTCCGGATCAACGGCGCAACCTGTTGCGCCTGAATGCCATGGTCAATGCGCTAATTGCCCGAGAGGTCGGAAGAGACGACGGAAGGGAATATCCGGGACCGGTGGATCTATATAATCGCGCCTTGCCCATCTGAAACGGCCGACCGCTACCTATCGATCAGACTTCATCGCCCAATATCTGCGCCCGAATTTCACGTTTCAGGACCTTGCCTACTTTCGATCGCGGCAGGTCGGGCCAGATTTCTAGTTCCTTCGGCGCCTTGACGCTGCCGATTGCCGTTTTGACATGCGCGATGATCTCGTCCGCACCAGCGCTTTGTCCTGTGCGGAGCTGGACGACTGCGCACACGCGCTCGCCCCATTTGTCGTCGGGCAGGCCGAACACCGCGCCGTCCTGAACCGCCGGATGCGACAGCAGCGCTGCCTCGACCTCGGCCGAATAGACGTTGAAGCCGCCGGTGATGATCATGTCCTTGGCGCGGTCGACGATATAGAGGAAATTGTTGGGGTCGAGGTAGCCGATGTCGCCGGTGCGGTGCCAGCCGTTCAGCGTCGCCTCTGCGGTGGCCTCCGGGTTCCGGTAATAGCCGTCCATCACCAGGCTGCCCTTGACGACGATCTCGCCGCGCTCGCCCTGCGGCAATTCGCTGCCGCCTGCATCGACGATCGCGACGCGGACGAGCGGCCCGGGCTTGCCCGCCGACGACAGGCGATGGCGCGCGACGGATCCGTCGGGGTTCAGGTGATCCTTCGGCGCCATCATCGAAATCATCATCGGGGCTTCGGTCTGACCGAAGAGCTGCGCCATCACCGGGCCAAGCTTGTCGATCGCTTCCTCCAGCCGCGCGGGCGATATCGGAGCGGCGCCGTACCAGAAGCACTGCATCGCCGAGAGGTCGGTAGCGGGCAGCGCGGGATGGTCGAGCAGCATGTAGATGAGCGTCGGCGGCAGAAAGCTGTGCGTCGCGCGGTGCCTTGACGCCAGCGCCAGAAATTCGCCGATATCGGGGTATGGCATGATCACGATCTCGCCGCCATGCGCCATGATCGGGAAAGCGAGCACCCCGGCCGCATGGGTGAGCGGCGCCATCGCCAGATAAACGGGCCGGCCCTCGAACGGATAGCCCATCAACGTCAGTGCGGTCATCGCCTCGAGATTGCGATTGGTGAGCATCACGCCCTTGGGATGCCCGGTCGTGCCGCCGGTGCCGGGAAGCATCGCAAGGTCGCTGACGGGCGCTGCCGTGAATGGGACGTCGGCGACGCCCGCCAGCCACTGGTCGAGCGATGGTGCGAAGGGCTGTTCGGCGTCGAGGCAGACGAGCAATTCGAGTTTCGGCAGCTCCCTTCGCAGCACATCGACGAGGTCGGCGAACTTCGAATGAAAGAACAGCGCCGCGCAGTCGAAATTGTCGAGCACGAAGGCGTTTTCGGCCGCTTCGTTGCGCGGGTTGATCGGGCACCACACCGCGGCGGCGCGCGAAATCGCGAAGACGCAGGCAAAGGCGACGGGGTCGTTGCCCGACAGGATCGCAACATGCTTGCCGGGCACGATGCCCGCCGCGTGCAATCCGCGCGCGACGCGGTGGGTCAGAGCTTGCACCTGCCCATAGGACAGGCTTTCGCCGTCCATCGTCAGGCAGGGGGCATCGGGACCCAGCGACGCCCCCTTGTCGAGCCAGTCAACCAGCCGCATCGCCACGCTCTCCCTCAATCGTCGACCGTGACGATCGGCTTGAGCACCAGTCCGAACTGGCGCAGCACGCCGAGGATTTCATGGTGACCGAACGCCTGACACGCCGATGCGAAACCGACGCGGCGTGGCGGCTGCTGGAGCAGGTTCATCGCGCACCAGGCCTGCATCAATCCCGTCTGCTTGTAATTGCTATTGCCGTGGATCAGCACATGCGCGCGGCCGAGCGGGCCGGAGGCGTGGACCGAATCGATGCTGGTGTTGAGCCGCGGATTTTCGCGCGGCGGCATGTCGCCCTGCACCGATTCCGCCATCTTCGCGAGCGCCGCTTCCTGTTCCTTGAAGGGGAGTGGCTTGATGTCGGTATCGATCATCTTGGTCATCGCGACGACATTGTCCATGACCTCGCGCGCAAAGACGCCGCCATAGACCTTCACGGTCGAAACGCGCGGATCCTGCTTGAACCAGATCGGGTGCGAGGTACCGCCCCACGGCAGGGTCAGCGCGGTGGCGTGCTGGCCCGGCACATGGCATTCGGTCGCGGTCAGCGTCGGCCATTGGACATATTGGTTGTTCTCGAGATAATACCAGTCGGCCTTCAGGATCGTGAAGATCGTCTGGACCGAGGCATAGGTCGGGAAGCCCTTCCACAGCACGAGCATGTCGAGCGTATCGAGCCCGGGCGCCTGTTCGAGTGCGATATTCGCCGCAATCTCGCCGGTCGTGTACATTTGCGCAACGCAGGGAGAGAGGAGCAATCCCTTCTTCGCAAAGGCGTCGCCCCATTTTTCCTGTGCCAGCAGCATCCAGTCCTGCTCGCCGGTGGTGTCGAGATAATGGACGCCGGCGGCAAGGCAGGCCTCGACCGTCTCGGGACCATATTTGATGAAGGGCCCGACCATGTTGCACACGACCTTTGCGCCCTTGAACAGCTTGGTCAGTGCCGCGACGCTATGCTCGACCTCGACGACCTCATAATCGGCGGTCTCGATGCCGGGGACCTTGTCCATCACCTCCTGCACGCGTTTCTTATCGCGCCCGGCGGCGATGAAAGGGATGCCGAGTTCGCGTAGATATTCGCAGACGAGGCGGCCGGTGTAGCCCGAGGCGCCATAGACGATGACCGGTTTCTTGCTCATTTCCCAAATTCCCTCTGAATGATTGGCCCTCAAACGGCCGTGTAGCCGCCGTCGACGATCAGTTCGCTGCCACACATGTAGGCGGCGTCGTCGCTGGCGAGGAAAAGCAGCGGGCGCGCAATCTCGCGCGTGGTCGCCATGCGGCCGAGCGGGATCGCGGCGGCTGTTGCGGCGGCGAAGCCCGCCGCTTCGTCGCCGAGCGCGCCGACCGCGTCGGCAACCAGCTTGGTCTCGCAATAGCCGGGGTGGAGCGAATTGATCCGCACCGGCCAGCCCTTGCGCGCGCAATCGACCGCGACCGCCTTGGTCAGCATCGCGACGCCGGCCTTGCTGGCGTTGTAAGCGGGGAAGAGCGGCTCGGCGACGTTCGCGGCGATCGAGGCGACGTTGACGATCACGCCGCCCTTATCCTTCATCGCCTCGATGCCGGCGCGAACGCCGAGGAAGACACTCTCCAGATTGACGGCCATCAGCCGCTGCCATTCGGCGAGATCGGTATCGACGACCGATTTCAGGAAGCCCATTCCAGCGTTGTTCACAAGGATATCGAGCTTGCCCTCGCGTGCGATGACGTCCGCGACCAGTGCGGCCCACCCTGTCTCGTCGGCGACATCCTGCTTTCGGGCTTCGGCCTTGTGACCGTCGGCGCGGATCGCGGTCGCCGCCGCTTCGGCTTCGTCGCCATCGATATCGGTGATCGTTACAGACGCGCCTTCGCGAGCGAACTCCTGCGCGGCTGCCAGTCCGATCCCGCGCGCGGCGCCGGTGATCAGCACGCTCTTACCGGTAAAACGCATCATGACATGCTCCAAAATTATGGGGTCAGCAACAAATCGGGGACGGCGGGCTGAGGGAGGGGGCGCCCGCCGGTCCCCTGGCGTCGGCGATCAGAACTTGAACGTCGCCTCGACGCCGTAAGTGCGCGGTGTCCCGCGGTTCAGATAATCGAGCCCGAAGACATCGATATTGAGGCCGTAGGTGTAATAATATTTGTTGGTCAGATTCTTGACCCACGCGCTGACCGACAGATTTGCGTTCGCCTGATAGGTCAGCCGACTGTTGACCAGCCAATATCCCGGATTGCCGCAGGTAAAGGCGACGCCCGCGGGGCGAACGGCCCCTGGCGCTCCGGGGCGATCGCAGGGATCGAGCCCGTAATCGCCAAAGGCGTCGAAATAATATTTGCCCATATAGCTCGCGTCGCCGCGCAGGGTCAGCTTGCTGTCGCTTTGCTCGAAAATATCCCAGTCGAACCCGGCGTTGAAGGTGACCTTTGGCGCGTTGGGGAACGGGTTGCCGTTCACGTTGCGCGTGAATTGGGTCGCCGGATCGTTCGGGTCGACGACATTGCCCTTATATTTGCTGTTGAGATAGCCGAAGGCCGCATTGAGCTGCAGCCCATCCATCGGAACGACGGTCAGCTCGGCCTCGCCGCCCCAGACGCGGCCGTTGGCGCTGCGCGTAAACGTCGTCGCGCCGACGACCTGCGTCGTCTGCTGGTTCGAATAATCATAATAGAAACCGGCGAGGTTGAGCTGGACGCGGCGATCGAGGAACTGGGTTTTGATGCCGCCTTCATAGGCGTTCACCTTTTCGGGCTTGATATAATAGACCTGATTGGTTCCCTGATAGGCGAGGCCGTTGTAACTGCCGCTGCGATAGCCGCGGCTATATTGCAGATAGCCCATGATATCGTCGGCGAACTCATAGCTGATGTTCGCGCGACCGGTCAGGCGGTTCGCCTTTTCCTGCATGTTCATCTTCGGCAAATTGGGGTTGTAGGTGGCCGAATAGGGGATCAGATTGGTGGCTGGCGTTACCCCGTCGAGCGCATAGATGAATGTGCTGCCGTTGCGGAACTGGACCTTGTCCATCGTGTAGCGGAGACCGACGGCGACGGTCAGTCTGTCGGTCGCCTTCCAGGTCAGGTCACCATAGATGGCCTTGGATGGGCGGCGGACGTCGAAATTCTGTTCGCCCAGGATCGGGCCAAAGGGTCCGGCGCCTGCGGCCAGACATCCTTGATAATAGGCGCCGCCCGCCGGAAAATTGCCCGTGTTGTTGATCGCGGCGTCGGTCTGGTACGCGACCAGCGTGCGGGCATCAAAAAAGCCGTTCGGGTTGACGACGACCGGGGCGCAGAAGCCCGGCGACGTCGGGGTGAGCGTCGGGTCGAGCGCGAAGGCAGGCAGGGTGCGGATGGAGTCTGGGGTGCCGATAGCGGCATTATTGTAACCGCCCGGAACGCCGAGCCCCAGCAGCATCGGCCGGAGCGCCCCAAAGAAGTCTGGTTGATTCCGGGTCTTGATGGTGTCCCGACCATAATAGAGCCCCCCGACGAAATCGATGCTGTCGTCGGAATAGTTCAAGCGCAGATCTTGGTTGAAATTCTTGCTCGTGCTATTGAATCGGATCGAGCACACGTCCAGCGGCGAACCGTCGCAATCATTGGGGGAAATGCTGTATTTGCCGGTGTCATATCCGGTGATCGAGGTCAGCGTGAAATAGTCGTTGAGTTCCATCGCGATGTTGAGCGCGACACCTCTGGATGAGGAGAGCGACTTGCCGCCCTGATCGGCGGATACCTCATTCTTCCCTAGCGCGCGGCCACCGTTCTGGGCCGGATTGAAGCGCGAATAGCCCACAATATCTTCGCCATTCGCGAACTGGCCGAGCGAATAGGCGTTGGCCGTCCACGGATCGTCCTTGGCGGCATAGGCCTTGAGGTTGATGTCGAGCGTGTCGCTGGGCTTCCAGCGCAGCGAAATGCGGCCCGCGATCGAATCGGTGGTAGCGACTTTTCGATCCTGCGCCGGATTATATTGCCAGCCACCGCCCTTCGCGACGGTTCCGGCCACGCGCACACCCAACACGTCGGGGATAAGCGTCTTGTCGAAGCCGCCTTCGATCGTCTTGGTGTTATAATTGGCATAGCCGAGCGTGAAATAGCCTTCGTCGCCCGACAGTCCCGGCCTTTTGGTAAAGAAGCTGATCGCGCCGCCGGTCGTGTTGCGGCCGTAGAGCGTGCCCTGCGGTCCGCGCAGCACCTCGACGCGGTCGATGTCGTAGAGCTGCCCACCATGGCTGGCGCGGAAGCTCTGATAGACTTCGTCGACATAGACGCCGACCGGGGACGCCGTGGACGCCGAAAACTCATTGGCGACCGAAATTCCGCGCAGCGAGAAGTTCGGCTGCGTCTTGCCATAGGGTGTCGAGATTTGCAGGCTCGGTACCGCGCCCATCAGGTCGGAGGTCTCGTTGATCCCGCGTGCCTCCAAAGCATCGCCGCCGATGGCCGAGACCGCGGCGGGAACGTCCTGAAGATTCTGCGCTCGTTTCTGTGCAGTTACGACGATTTCGGCGATCCCGCCGCTGTCAGAGGTTCCGCCGTCTGCGGGCGGCGCTTCCTGCGCCGACGCGGCAGCGGGCCATCCGATCAACATGGTGGTGGACAGGCAAGTCGCCAGAAAAGCCTTGTTGGTCACGCTTTCTCTCCCGTCGTTCGACCCCGTTCTGTGCGGCGTCTTCGTCAACGGACGCTATGGCGCGCGTCCGTTCGGCGACAGGCAAGGCGGCGGGGGGAGCGATGGGGGGGATGCGCAGCTCTGCTTGCCCCCGGAAGTTCAAGGCACTAGCCTTGGCGCAACAATTCGGAGGACAGCGAATGACCGTCCAGCCGGGATCGAGGACAGAGCCCACAGCCCTTTTGCGCGCGGTGCCGAGCGACGGCATCATGCCGCCGCCCGGCCGCCAGTTCGTGCCGCCGCGCTTTCCGGCCGACCTGGCCGGCCTCGACGGGCAGCGACGCTGGCTCGATCGACTGGCGGAGCATGAGGCCTGCGCGGTGCAGGCCCCTGCGGGCTATGGCAAGAGCGCCTGGTCTGCGGCGCTTTTCGCCGAGGCGCAGGCCGCTGGCTGGCGTACGGCCTGGTTGACGATCGATGCCGACGGCCATGCGGATGCCGCGGGGCTGCTGTGCGGGGCTTTTGCCTATGCGCACGATGAAACGGCGACCGCCATGGAAATTGCCGACGCTCTCGCCATGCGGATCGACGCGAGCGACCGGCCGTTTCTGCTTGTCCTCGACAATGCCGATCGGCTCATAGACGCACGCGCGCATGCTATCGTCGAATGCTTGATGCGACATCCACCTGCGCATTTGCGGCTGCTTCTGGCGAGCCGGGCACAGCACGGCATCGCGCTGGGCGATGCCCCGGCGCGGGGCGTGGTCCTCGCTATAGGTCGCGCCGAGCTCGGCCTGTGCGACGCCCATGTACAAGGCTTTCTCGACCGGGCGGGCGTGCCGTTCGATGCGCGCGAGGTCGCGGCGCTCAATCGCTTCATCGAGGGCTGGCCCGCCGCGCTGCGGTTGCTGGCCCGGCAGCCCGACCGGCTCGCGGCCATGGTTCGGGAAAGGCAGTGGGACGCGCTCGCGCGCTGTCTGATGCCGCTCGTCGATCCGCCGGTCGACGCATTGCCCGCGTCAGCGGCGCAATTGCTGCGACGTTGTGCCGTGGCGCCCCGCCTTGATGCCGATCTGTGCCGCTTGCTGGGTGGCGACGGCGCGGTGACATTGAGCGAGCTGAGTAGCCGAGGCGTATTTCTGGAGCCCTTGGAGGACGGAGGCTATCGCCTGCATTCGGCGGCGCGCGCCGCGATGGCGCAGCGTTTCGGAACCGACGAAGTGGCGCAGTTGTGCCGTGTCGCCGGACGCCATTACGCGAGCCGCGGGATGATCGGCGAAGCGATCGATCAGATGTTCGCCTGCTCCGATCTGGCCCAAGCTGCGGCGCTCGTTGCCGATGCCGCTATGCCGATGATCGAACGGGGCGATATCGGCCGGGTTCGTGACTGGATCGATCGTTTGCCGCCCGAGATGATTGCGGGATCGTCGGGGCTGGCGCGCGCTGCAAGCTGGCTGGCGGTGCTGCAGGCCGGCGATCTTACGAAGCAGGACGCTATGGACGCCGCAGAGGCGCGGGTGCTCCACCTGCTGCACCGCGCGCATGGCGGAGATAGGCCCGACGAGGTGATCGAGGCCTGCGACCGAACTCTGGCAGACCCCACCGGCTTGCCTGATTTTGCCGTGAACATCGTCCGTGCAACGCTTGCGCTCGGCGCGTTGCGGCGCGGCTTGTTCGGACTGGTCCACGATGCCGTGCGGCCGCTGATGCTGCACGGCGCTGGACGGACACTTGACCTGCCCGGAGCTCTCGCTGCAGTTGCGAAAGCGGGTGTTTCGCGCGCTCAGGGGCAGCTTGGCGAGGCCGAACGATTGCTACGCGAAGCAAGAGCGCGGCTGCACGATATCGGGCTGGCGTCGGCGCTGATCGACGCAGCGCTTGCACGCTCCTGCTACGAGCGTGACGCCTTCGAGGCTGCGGCGGACCTGGCCGCCGGCGCGTTGCCGCACCTTGAACGAAGCGCTTTTCAGGACGCGCTTGTCCATGCTTTTCTCGTCGCCATTCGCGTGGCGGCGGGAGCGGGGCGGGGCGATACCGCCGCCTCGCTGATCGACCGCGCCGAACTGATCGCATTCGCGCGCGACTGGGCACCGCTCAAGGCGCTGTGTATTGTTGAGCGAGCGCGGCTTCGTCTGCCGCAAACGATCGATGCCGAAGCGGTCGTTGCGATCGGCGACGAGGAAGGGGCGGCGCTCGACCCGCTCTCGGCGTCGGCGCGCGCCTTTGCAATCCTCTCCGAGATGCGCGCTTATGAAGCGATTGCGAGCGGCGACCGTCCGCGGTTGACCTCGGTCGCGGAGCGACTGCTACGGCTCGCGTCGAACGGCGACGATGCCGAACTGCGCGCCACCGCGACGCTGTTCAACATCCTACCGCAACTGAGTGGCCGCTGCGACAAGATGGTCGAACTCGAAACCGTGCGCTTCCTCAATCACGCCGCAAGCTCCGGATTCCGGCGGACGATCGTCGATGTGCTCGACGTCACCGGTGTCCGCGCCGTGCAGAATTTCTGCAGCGAAGCTTACATGTCCGACTGCTTTCTCGGGTTACTGAAACTGGCCGAACCGTCGCGCCACAATCCCGCGCTCGAAGGCGGATACAGCGCCGCCCCGGGCGAGGCCTTCTCTTTCCTTACCGAGCGTGAGATCGAGATTCTGAGCGCGCTCAATGCGGGCGAATCCAACAAGGAGATCGCGCGGACGTTGCACCTCGCGCCCGAAACCGTGAAGTGGCATCTCAAGAACATCATGCGCAAACTGCGGGCGGGCAGCCGGGAAGAAGCGGTGGCGAATGCGGCGACGCTGGGACTGAAACTGATCGAGCACCAAAGCTGACGTTTTGGCGCTTTCATACAATCGAGAATCGAGACGTCCCGCTAATCGCGGCGTGCGACCCAGGAGAGCTCTTCCTCGCAAGAGGACAGAAATCTTCATCTGGCGCCCGCCGGTTCTTCTGGCGGGCGCTTTTTTTTTGAAGAAGATGAGGGCTAGCGAACGGGCGTTCGATCGATCCCCGCAACAATTCCCGCAGGTCGCTCTGTTCCCTGATCGCCGCAAATCGCCGCCTCAAGCCTGCAAATCAGGGGGATGTCGCTCGGGCGAGAAGCCCGCTTGTGTGTCAGCTGCTGGCTGACATCGACGAGTTCGCGCGATAACCCTCAACGGCGAGCAATAGGCCTTCGATTTCGGCCGCAACGATCTTGATGCGCAGATCGTCCTGACCGTCCGGCCGGCCCTTGAACTTGAGGTCCCAGCTTTCGCCGCGATCCGTGATGGCCTTGAGAAGGTCTTCGTCGACCGAGAACACTAGCTTCATCGTAAGTGCGCAGTCGCCGGTGAAGTCGCTGTTGGGGCACATGGTGTCGTCGCCGCGGAGGGCACGGTCGAGCGGGCGTGCGACGAGACGGCCGTCGCGATCCTCGAAATGGACCACATCATATTGCCTTTGCGAACCCCGATAGCGCAGCGATTGATGAACTTCGAACCGGATATCGCCAGTTCGTTTGTCGATGTGAGCTTCGACGTGGCCGTCGGCCCAGGTCGAGCCGTTGACGCGGCGTTCCTTACGGAAGCTGTCGCGGGTGGATATGATGGTCGAGAATTCGAGGTCGTCGTCATCGACCGTCGTGGTAGAGCGGAAGCCTTCGGCGTCCATTTTGGCGAGTTGGCTCGGCACCGGGGCGGCGTTTGCAGCAGCGGAGGGAGCCAGCAGCATCGCGGCGACACCGGAACAAAAACGCGAAAGGCGCACCAATATACTCCTCGACATCAGCCGGCCCGGTACGGAACGACGGTCGCGGTTCCGGGCGGATGCGCGTTTAGCTAGTGCTCCTACCATGCAGCCGCTTGTCGCAAATGTTACGAAATATTTCTGGCAAGAGCGCGGGCGCTTGGCATCAGCGTTCGTAACGATTTGTTTCTGTGACGATGAGGCGTTGCCATTCTGGGACAAGCTGCGGGGGCGACATTGACGTTGACGCATCGCCCCCTACGTGGCGCGCATGCTTTCTTGCTCTCCCTCGCTCACTCCTTCCTTTCTTCCTCAATCCTCCACGACCGCTCCGACCGTCCTCCTGGTGGAAGACGATCCGCCGCTCAGGACTTTGACCGCCCGCGCGCTTCAGGAAAATGGCTATGTCGTTCGGCCCGCCGCAACGGCCGCCGAGATGTGGGCGACGTTCGAGGCTGGTCCGATCGACCTCATCCTGCTGGACATCATGCTGCCTGGCACGAGCGGCATCGACCTTTGCAAAATGATCCGGCAGCGGAGCAGCGTTCCGATCATCTTCATCAGCGCCCGGGCGAGCGAAACCGACCGCGTCGTCGGCCTTGAACTCGGCGCGGACGACTATCTGGCCAAGCCCTTTGGAACGCGCGAACTCATCGCCCGCATCCGCGCCGTGCTCCGCCGGGGAGTGACCGAAGAGCGCCGTGCCGTGCCGTCCAACCGGGCCGAGTTCGACGGTTTGACGGTCGATTTCGCCCGCCGTCAGCTTTTTTCGCGCGATGGCGCGATGATTCCTCTTACCGGCGCGGAGTTTGACCTGCTCGCGAGCTTTCTCAGTCACCCGCTGCGCGTGATCGCGCGTGAGCGATTGATCGAATTGTCACGCGCCCGCATCGGCGACTCCTCTGACCGCAGTATCGACGTGCTCGTCAGTCGTCTGCGCCGCAAACTGACCGATGATGAGAGGCCGGCGCCGTTCATCACCGTGCGCGGCGTAGGCTATATGCTGAATGCCAGCGTCAACCGGATCTGATGGTCGCGCGCCCATCGCCAGGACTGATCGGTCGCATCGTCGGAATCATCCTGCTGACGGTGATGCTGGAGTTTGTCGTCAGCACCCTGCTGTATGAACGAGCCGGCGAGTTTTCGATCAAGGAGGATGAGGCGCGGCGGCTGGCCGAGCATCTGGTGATCGTGCAGCGCCTTGTCGACGAGCGCCCACCGACCGAGCGTCCGGCGATTGCGAGTTACCTTTCAACCGATCGTTATAAGGTCGAGTGGCAACGATCGGCACCCGATCGCCACATGCTTTCCGCCGAGTTACGGCAGATGCGTGACCAAGTGGTGGAATGGGAGCCGGCACTAGCGAGTGCGGGTTTGCAATTGCAACTGGCCTCGCCCGTCAGCAACGACAAGGTGGCCGGCCAGATCATTCTGGCGGATGGCAGCTGGGTTCATTTCAAGATGTACGGGCTCGAGACCGGCTGGGGCTTGAAGTTCAACCGCATCATGCTGGCGCTGATACCCGCCATCGCATTTGCCATTTTAGGCGGTTTGCTCGTTCGGCAAACGCTGCGCCCGCTTAGGACGCTGGGTCACGCGATAGAGAGTATGGGGCAGGGCGAGCGTATCGTCGTGCGCGAGGAAGGGACGAACGAGGTTCGTCACTTGATCCGAGCCTTTAACCAGATGCAGGATCAGATCAGCCGTATGATCGCGGATCGCACACAGGCGCTCGCGGCCGTCGGACATGATTTGCGTACGCCGCTCGCGCGGCTCCAACTTCGTATCGACGGATCGGAGGACACCGATCTGCGCCTCTCTTCCGAGCGCGATATTGCGGAAATGGAGGGGATGATTGCTTCGGTCCTCGCCTATCTTGGCGGTGACGAGGATTCGGACGCGTCGATGCGGGTCGATCTGGGCGTTCTCGTTGCGACGCTGGTGGACGACATGACCGATCATGGTCACCGGATAAGCTATCAGGGACCGGATCACCTTATAGCGATGGTCCGACCCAATGGGTTCAAGCGGGCGATCACCAACCTGATCGAGAATGCCATTCATTATGGCGAAGATGTTCGGGTGGGCCTGGCGAGCGAGCCGGACAGGATCGTTCTTCACGTCGAAGACAACGGTCCCGGCATCCCCGAGGAATCGCTTTTGGACGTGCTGGAACCTTTTGTCCGGCTCGACGCTGCGCGCAGCCGCAATACCAAGGGGCTTGGTCTGGGCCTCGCGATTGTTTCGCGGATGGTGGAGCGCGAGGCCGGCACGCTCACCCTGACCAATCGGGCCGAAGGCGGCCTGCGTGCCGAGATTGCCTTGCCTCATCCCAGATCAGCCAAGCCTGCGCCCCGCCAGCAATAATTCCTTACATTGATGCTGCGCCGCAGCAATCGACGCCGCTTATCTGCCTTCGTCCAACGGTCGGGACCTTGTCCCGCCGCCCCCCAGCGAAGGAGTATCGGAATGAACGAGCTGATCGGACGCGTCTTCCATTTTGAAAAGCAGGTTTTCCCCAGCAATCTCGATCTGTACGCAAAACTCGCCACCGACGGGCAGAGCCCGAAGGCCTTGATGATTTCCTGTGCCGATTCCCGCGTCGTGCCGGAACATATCATTCAGGCGCAGCCCGGCGATCTGTTCGTGTGCCGTAATGCCGGCAATATCGTGCCGCCCTTCGCGACCGCAAATGGCGGCGTTTCGTCGACGGTGGAATATGCCGTGCTCGCGCTCGGCGTACGCGACATCATCGTTTGCGGCCATTCGGATTGCGGCGCCATGAAAGCGCTGGTGCATCCCGAAAGCCTGGACACCATGCCCAATGTCGCTGCCTGGTTGCGTCACTCGCATGCCGCCCAGCGCGTCGCGGCGGAAGGGTATCCGGAGGCTGAAGACCATCAGCGCGTCCGGATCGTCGCGATGGAGAATATCGTGGCCCAGATCGCGCATCTGCGCACCCACCCGTCGGTGGCGTTGGGCATCGCGCGCGGCGAGATCTCGCTGCATGGCTGGTTCGTCGATATCCATGCCGGTGCGGTACTTGGGCTGGACGGCGAAACGGGCCGCTTCGTGCCGATGCGCGACGATCGCCCCCTGCCGGTAGCGCTCGCCGCCGGACCGCGCCGCGCCGCCGACACGCTGCCGCTGGTTGCTGCGGAGTGAACCCGATGACCGCTTCGCCCTTGCCCTCGAACTGGATGGCGCGGGATTTGACCGCGTCCGTCGTCGTATTTCTGGTCGCGATGCCGCTTTGTATGGGCATCGCTATCGCGTCGGGTGTGCCGCCCGAAAAGGGCCTCATCACCGGCATTATCGGCGGGATCGTCGTTGGCCTGCTCGCGGGATCGCCGCTGCAGGTCAGCGGCCCCGCAGCGGGCCTTGCGGTCATCGTTTTCGAGATTGTCCAGCGTCACGGTCTCGCGGCGCTGGGACCGATCCTCGTCGTTGCTGGCCTTATTCAGTTTCTGGCCGGCGTGATGAAACTAGGCGGCTGGTTCCGCGCCATCTCGCCCGCCGTCGTCCATGGGATGCTGGCCGGCATCGGCGTGCTGATCGTCGTTGGGCAGTTCCACGTGCTGTTCGATGCCCAGCCGCTTGCCAGCGGGCTCGAAAACCTGCTGGCGATCCCCGGGCGCGTGCTGGGGCTCGACGGACCGGCCGTTCCGGCGCTGTTTATCGGCATGGTCGCAATCGGCTGTACCCTCTTGTGGGACAAGATGCGCCCCGCCGCGCTTCGCCTGCTGCCCGGCGCATTGATCGGCGTCGTTCTTGCCACGCTGATCGCTTCGTTCGCGGGGCTCGACGTAGCACGCGTTAATGTACCCGAATCGATCACCGCGGCGATTACGCCGCCGACGATGGAGGGACTCAGCGCGATGCTGACCCCGACATTGATGGTGACGGCGATCGCGATCGCGTTCATCGCCAGCGCTGAAACATTGCTTTCGGCTGCGGCGGTCGACCGGATGCACGACGGCGTGCGTACCGACTATAACAAGGAATTGCGTGCGCAGGGCGTGGGCAACCTCCTTTGCGGTGCTGCCGGAGCATTGCCGATGACCGGCGTGATCGTCCGCAGTTCGGCGAACGTTCAGGCGGGGGCCGTGACGCGTATGTCAGCGGTGCTGCACGGGATCTGGATTCTTGCACTGGTCGCGGCGATGCCGTGGCTGCTGCGCCAGATTCCGATGGCCGCGCTCGGCGGGATCCTTGTCGTCACCGGCTGGAAACTAGTCAGTCTGCGGCATGTACGTCACCTCCTGAAATCGCACGGCCCGCTGCCGGCGGTGATATGGGCGGCAACGCTCGTCATGGTGGTCGCGACCGACCTTTTGACCGGCGTCCTTGTCGGTCTGGCGCTGTCGCTCATCGAGATCGTCCCCAATATGCGGCGGTTGAAACTCGACGTCGATCAGACGGAACATGACCATGGTCACGAACTCCGGCTCGCCGGCGTTGCGAGTTTCGTCTCGTTGCCCAAACTATCCTCGGCGCTCGACGCGCTGCCGGTCGATCAGCGCGTTCGCATGAACCTCGCAGGCCTTCGGTCGGTCGATCATAGCTGTGCGGAACTGATTTCCGAATGGTGGCAGCGTCGCCGATCAAGGGGAGGCGAGGTCGAGATTCACGGTGCACAGGGGCGCCTTGCTACCTTGCTCGCGCACTGAAGATAGTCCGGGCCATCGCGCTGACCGGTATCGGGAAGGCCAAGTCTGCGGCTGCGGGCTTGGCCTTTTCTCGGCCGCGCCTCGAAGTCTGTCGCAGCGGACTGAAATCGCCGCCCCAAACCCGCGGTTCACGCTCCTTGTGGCACGAGAACCCCTTTCCAAGCGCAGCCATGGCACAACGGCACTTTTGCCATGATTCCAATTGGCTCGTTAGCGGCCTGTCCATCCATTATGCGGCCCGCTTCCCGCACGCTTAAGATCGCCTGCTAAAAAATCGGTGATCGTCGGTAAGCGACGAGATGTCGTCGTCGAGGGTGCTATTTGTCCCACGTGGTGGATGCTCCTCGACCGCTCCGGCAATGAAGGCGCGCGATCATCCGGTCGAACTCATAAGCGAAGTCGACTTGGGCCTCGACCGCACGAAATCTTTGCTTCAGGTCCGCGATCCTCAGAAGCGAAGCCGAATTCGCTTCGCGGTCGCGCCCATCGAGATCGGCGCGATAGGCCATCTCGATGACGAACAGGCGGACAAATTCGGCAAGAGCCGGCAGCCTCATCTCACGAAACCCGGCCCGAGCCGCGCCCCAGTTCAGGACCTTCGCGTCGGGTGGCACCGCGATCCTGCGATCTCCGGTCATGAAGCTAACCACGACCGCCGTGTTCCAGATCAGGATGTCGGCATTGCTCATCCTGTCCGCGCCGCCCGCAGATATCCTCTGTGCGATGTCGCGTAGCGCCGCCTCCGCTGTGCCGGAACGGCCAGGGTCGGCGGTTGCCGGCGCCGGGGTGCGAGCGAGAGGTTGCGCAAATCTGCGCGCAAGCAACGCTAGCAGCATAGAGGCAGCGTTGGCACGAGCATGCCGGGAAGGACGGGTGCGGCGTGGGCGCTGCGCCGCACCAGCGCGTTGCTTCGCGCTAGCCGGGCTTGTTGCGATGCGTCCTGCCGGTCCGCGACGGTGACGCCGCGATAGGAGGTCTCCCCGCAAAGGAAAGCCTCGCGCGCGCCATTCGCCTCGATCGGTGCGGCGGCGGGCAGAAGCTGCCAGGGCAGCGCGTCCGCGACGTCGCCGCCCATGAGCCGCGTGATGAGCGGCACGAGGAAGAGGCGCGCGATCGTCAGGGCTGCGGCGGGATTTCCAGGCAGTCCAATGATGTGGGCCGCTCCGGCCCTTCCGTACCACACCGGCTTTCCGGGCTTTATGTCGACATCGGCAAATGCAATTTCGAAGCCGAGCGGAGCGAAGGCGGCGCGGCCAAAGTCGCGATCGCCGCGCGATGCGCCGCCGAGGACGACGATGATATCGGATGCCGTGTCATGTTTTGCGCGCGCGATAGCCCCAGGATCGTCGGCAAGTCGGGCCTTCGCAACCACGTCGGCGCCAGCCGATCGACATAGTAATTCAATCGCGGCGGTCAGGCTGTCCGGGATCGAAAAGGCCGCGTCTGCTGCAGAGCCGGGGGCAAGTATCTCGTCTCCCGTCGTGAGAAGCAGGATGCGCGGGCGCCGCGTAACTGTGAGCCGACTATAGTCGCCCGCCGCGGCAACTATCGCGGTTGCGGGTGTGATCTTAGCGCCTGGTCGCAGGAGCAACTGCCCCCGCGCAAAGTCCGAGCCGTGTCGCCGGATGTGCGGCTTGCCGCGTGGCGGGCCCTCGATCGTCACGACGGCATCGACCTCGCGGCAATATTCGATCATGACGACGCGGTCGGCGCCGCCGGGCAGGGGAGCGCCGGTCATGACGCGGACTGTCTCGCCCGCTCCGATCTCGCCAGCGTCGCCGCTGCCTGCATAGCTGATCCCGATTTGCGTCAGCGTCGACGCCCCATCGACGAGATCGCACGCGCGAACCGCGTAGCCGTCCATTGCCGCGCAATCGAAGCGGGGGGAGTCGAGGCGGGCATGGACGGGATCGACGAGATGGCATCCCCCTGCATCGACCAGCGATAGGGTGATCGCCTCGAGCGGGACCGCATGGGCGACCAGAATCGCCAGAGCCATGTCATAGCTGATCGAGGCGGCGCATTCGGTGGCGGCGGTCATGGTGCCGAGTTTAGTCATGCGTCGTCTGCGCCATATTCTCGAAACTGGCAGGGGTGAGTTCCGCCAAGGCAACGGCCGCGCCGATGAGGATTAGCGTCGGAGCATCGGCAGCGAAGGATTTGACCGCCAGGTCAAGCAGATCGAGCCGCGTCGCCAGTCGCCGTTCCTCGGGCGCGCTGACATGGCACGCGATCATCACAGGCATTGCACCGGGCATTCCCGCCCGCATGAGTCCGCGCATGATCTCGCCGGCCGCCTCGCGTCCCATATAGAAGGCGAGGGTCGAGGCGCCCTGCGCAAGCGAGGCCCAGTCGATGTCGAGCGCGGCACCGCGCTTGCTGTGTGCCGTGACGAAGCGGACGTCGCGCGCCACGCCGCGGAGCGATAGCGACATGCCGGCAGAGGCGGCGGCGGCGCTCGCGGCAGTGACGCCGGGACAGATGCGGACTTCAAAGCCTGCCTCATGCAGCGCAGATATTTCTTCGGTCGCGCGGCCGAACAGGGTCGGGTCGCCGCCTTTGAGGCGAACGACGCGCTTGCCCGCACGCGCGGCGGTTACAAGCAGTGTGTCGATGGTCGCTTGATCCTTCGAGTGGCGGCCCGAGCGTTTGCCGACGCTCACGCGCTCCACCTGCGCTGGGATCAGCGCGAGCACGCCGTGGCCGACCAGCGCATCGTAAAAGACGACGTCGGCCTGCTCGATCAGTCTGACGGCTTTCATCGTCAGCAGTTCGGGATCGCCTGGACCGGCGCCGACCAGCCACACCATCCCGGGTGCAAAGTCGTTACGCTGCATCGCTCTTCTCCTCGGTCAGAATGCGCGCGAGCGCCGGTCGGCATGAGCCGCAATTGGTCCCAGCGCCGATCGCGGCCCCGATCGCCGAAACTGCGGCGAGATTCTGGTCGCGGATCGCCGCGACGATCGTCTTCAGTCCGATGTCGAAGCAGACACAGATCACCGGGCCGCGGTCGGCCTGAACGCCGGGCGCGCGGCCCGCGAGCAGCGTCGGCGCGACCTCGGGAGCGGAGAGCTGTGCGATCAGCCAATCGCGCGGCGGCAGTTCGCCACTCTCGGTGACGAATAGGGCGCCCGCGAGGCGGCCGTTCGCGACGATGGCGATGCGGCGCGTGCCGCGCGCGGCGTCCTGCGCCTCGATGCGTTCACCTTTTGGAAGCAGGGCTTCGACGGATTTGAGGTCGCCATTTCCCGCAACTTCCCACATCACCCCCGACGGCACCGCAACGCGCGTTGCCCACAGGCAGCGTGGGGTGTCGGAAAGTTCGCGCGACAGGAGCAGGAATCCGCGCCATTTGGAGGTGACGGCGGCGATCGACGCCGGAGTGCGCTTGAAACCTGGCTGGCCCGATACCGGATCGACGAGCGGACGCGGGAGCAGACCGGTACGCCCGCCACTCGACGTGCGGTCCGTCCAGTGGATCGGCACGAATAGTTCGCCCGGTCGCTGACCGCTGCTAAAGGCGACGCGATACAGGGCGGCGCCCTGCGGGGTTTCCACCCGCGCGAGGCCGCCGTCGGAGAGGTCCAGGCGGGCGCCGTCGTCGGGGTGCACCTCGACGAGCGGCTCGGCGCGATGTCGCGCGAGCTTCGGCGCAAGCCCGCTGCGCGTCATCGTATGCCATTGATCACGATAACGCCCGCTATTGAGCGTCAACGGCCACTTGGCGAGCGGTTCGGGCAGCGGCTTTTGCGCGACCGGAACGAGACGCGCGCGGCCATCCTCGGTCGAGAAATGCCCGTCGGCGAAGGGGTGCTCGCCGCCCCAACGGAAAGGCTCCATCGCATCATAGGCGGCGTTGCCCCCTTGCGCCGCGCCGGGCAGCGCGAACATCCGGGTGCCGTCGTTATCATAGTTCGAGAGGCGGCAATGTTCGCGCCAGATATCGGCGGGCCGGTCATAAGCAAAGGCGGTCTTCCAGCCCATCCGCCGCGCGACTTCCTTGACGATCCACCAGTCGGGCATGGCCTCGCCGGGCAGCGGGAAAAGCGCACGCTGGCGGCTGATCGTTCGGTCGCTGTTGGTGACCGTGCCGTCCTTCTCGCCCCATGCGGCGGCGGGCAGCCGGACGTGCGCGAAGGCGCCGGTATCGGTTTGCTCGATCACGTCGCTGACGACGACGAAGGGGCAGGCGGCGAGCGCTTCGCGCACCCGGTTCGCGTCGGGCATCGACACGGCAGGGTTGGTCGCCATCACCCACAGCGCCTTGATGCGTCCCTCGCCGACGGCGCGGAACAGGTCGACCGCCTTGAGTCCGGGCTTTTCCGCCATCGTCGGCGCGGCCCAGAAGCGCTGAACGCGCGCGCGGTTTTCGGGGGCGAAGTCCATATGCGCAGCAAGCGTCGAGGCGAGCCCGCCGACTTCGCGCCCGCCCATCGCATTGGGCTGGCCCGTGATCGAAAAGGGCGCCGCGCCCGGCTTGCCGATGCGGCCGGTTGCGAGATGGAGGTTGAGAATCGCGTTGACCTGATCGGTCCCGGCGGTCGACTGATTGATCCCCTGGCTGAACATCGTTACCGTGCGCGGATTGGCGGCGAACAGCTCATAGAAACGCCTGAGGTCGGCGACGGGCACGTCGCAGGTGCGCGCCATCGACCACAGGTCGTTCCCCTCTCCAAGCTGGTCCCAGAAGTCGGCGGGCACCGCGACATGCGCAGCGAGATAGGCTTCGTCGACGATATTCGCTGCGCGGCAATGATGAAGCAGACCGGTCATCAGCGCGACGTCGCTGCCCGGGCGGATCGCAAGGTGAAGGTCGGCCTCTTCGGCGGTTTCGGTACGGCGCGGGTCGATGACGACAAGCTTCGCACCCGCTTCGCAGCGCGCGCGGATGCGTTGATAGACGATCGGGTGGCACCAGGCGGTGTTCGATCCGACAAGGATGATCAGATCGGCGGCGTCGAGATCATTATAGGTCGCCGGAACGATATCCTCGCCAAACGCGCGCATATGACCCGCAACCGCGCTCGACATGCAGAGGCGCGAATTGGTGTCGATGTTCGCGGTGCCGATGAACCCCTTCATCAGCTTGTTCGCGACATAATAATCTTCAGTGAGCAGCTGGCCCGAGACATAGAAGGCGACGCTGTTCGGGCCGTGGCGCGCGATCGTCTCCTTGAAGCGCTTCGCGACAAGGTCGAGCGCGCGGTCCCAGCTTGCGCGCTTCTTGCCGATCATCGGATGGAGCAAGCGCCCTTCCAGCCCGACGGTTTCGCCGAGATGGGTTCCCTTCGAGCATAGTCGTCCGCGATTGGCGGGATGGTCGGGATCGCCCGCGATCTCGACCGTCCGTCCGCCCTTCACCGTCGCGCTGATCCCGCAGCCGACGCCGCAATAGGCGCAGGTCGTGCGGATCGGGTCCATCAGGCTGCGGCCTTCAATGTGCTGGCACGGCAGATGAGGACACGGCCGCCGTCGATCTTCACCGGCACCGTCGGCGTGCAGCCCTTGTCGTCGCCAAGCGCTTCGCCGCTCGATAGGCTGATCCGCCAATTGTGCAGCGGGCAGGCAACTGCGCCGCCATGGACGATGCCCTGGCTGAGGCGCCCATGTTTGTGCGGACAGCGGTCGAGCAGCGCGAATATCTTGCCCTCGGCGGTGCGAAACACCGCGATATCGTCGCCGCCTTCGACCTGCACGGTGCGGCTGCCGCGCACCGGGATCTGGTCGACCCAGCCGATGTCGAGCCATTCAGCGGTCGTCATGTCTCCATCTCCTCCAAAAATGCACGTTCCTGCGGGATGAAGCGCGCCATCGGTGCATGATGCTCGGCCTCGGCACCCTCGGCGCGCTGCGCCCAGGGATCGTCCTGGCTGAAGCTTTGCGAATAGAGGAAACGCGCGCGGAGCGCCTCGCGGCCTGCTTCGTCATCGACGATGCGCGCCTTGATATAGTCGACCCCGACGCGCTCGATCCAAGGTGCGGTGCGTTCCAGATAGCGCGCTTCTTCGCGATAGAGCTGGATGAAGGCCGCGCAATAATCCATCGCCTCCTGCTCGGTCGCGACCTTGCAGAGAAGGTCGGTAACGCGGACGTGAATCCCGCCATTGCCGCCGACGTGCAGCTCATATCCGCTGTCGACGCAGACGATGCCGAAATCCTTGATCGTCGCTTCGGCGCAGTTGCGCGGGCATCCCGACACCGCGATCTTGAACTTGTGCGGCATCCAGCTGCCCCAGCTCATCCGCTCGACCTTCACGCCAAGCCCCGTCGAATCCTGCGTGCCGAAGCGGCACCATTCGGATCCGACGCACGTCTTCACGGTCCGCAGCGACTTGCCATAGGCATGGCCCGACACCATTCCTGCGGCATTAAGGTCGGCCCAGACGGCGGGCAGATCCTCTTTCCTGATTCCGAATATGTCGAGCCGCTGACCGCCGGTGACCTTGACCATCGGCGCGTTGAACTTTTCGACGACGTCGGCGATCGCGCGGAGCTCGCGCGGATTGGTGAGCCCGCCCCACATGCGCGGCACGACCGAATAAGTGCCGTCCTTCTGAATATTGGCGTGCAGCCGTTCATTGACGAAACGGCTTTGCTGATCGTCGACATAATCGCCGGGGAGCGCGCAGAGCAGATAATAATTGAGCGCTGGCCGGCATGACGAGCAGCCGTCGGGGGTGGTCCAGTGCATCTTCTGCATCACTTCGGGGATCGAGCGCATGGCCTGCGCGACAATCTCGCGGCGGACATCGTCGTGGCCGAAGCTCGTGCATTTGCACATCGTTTTTGGCCCGCTCTGCACATCGTCGCCGAGCGTCAGCGCGAGCAGATTTTCGACGAGGCCGGTGCAGGAACCGCAACTCGCCGACGCCTTGCAGGTGCCGCGCACCGCGTCGAGGCTATGCGCCCCCTTGGCGATGCATGACACGACCTGACCCTTGGTGACGCCGTTGCAGCCGCAGATTTCCGCATCGTCGGAAAGCGCCGCAACGGCGGCCTTAGGGTCCGCAGCGCCTCCTCCCGAGGCGAAGGCCTGACCGAAGATCAGCATGTCGCGAAGCTCGGACACGTCTTCCTGGCGTTTGAGCAGGTCGAAGTACCAGCCACCATCGGCGGTGTCGCCATAGAGCACCGCACCGACGATGCGGTCGTCGCGGACGATCACGCGCTTGTAGACGCCGCGGCTGGCGTCGCGGAGGACGATATCCTCGCATCCGTCACCGCCTGAAAAGTCGCCCGCCGAAAAGACGTCGATCCCCGACACCTTGAGCTTGGTGGACGTGACCGAGCCGCGATAGCCGCTCGGCTGTTCGACCAGCCCGTCTGCGAGGCTGCGGCACATGTCCCACAGCGGCGCGACGAGGCCATAGACTTGCCCGTCATGCTCGACGCATTCGCCGACCGCGAGCACCGCGGGATCGCTCGTCACCATATGGTCGTCGACCTGAATGCCGCGTCCGACAGCCAGACCGGCGTCGCGCGCGAGCGCGGTCGAAGGGCGGATGCCGACCGCCATCACGACCAGGCTGGCGGGGATCAGCGTTCCGTCCTTGAGCCTCACGCCCTCGACCTTACCGTCGCCGATGATTTCGGCGGTGTCGGCGCCAGTCAGGATCGTCTGGCCGCGGCCTTCCAATGCCTGTTTGAGCAGCCAGCCCGCGGCTTCGTCGAGCTGCCGCTCCATCAGCGTCGGCATCAGGTGGATGACGGTGACTTTCATGCCGCGCAGGGTCAGCCCATGCGCCGCTTCGAGCCCGAGCAGGCCGCCGCCGATCACCACCGCGTCGCCTCCGGCATCGGCCGCGGCGAGCATCGTGTCGACGTCATCCATGTCGCGGAACGCGATCACACCGGGCAAATCCTTGCCGGGCACCGGGATGATGAAGGGATCGGAGCCAGTGGCGATCAGCAGCCGGTCATAGCGTTCGGTGGTGCCGCCGCGCGTCGTCACCGTCTTGGCATGGCGGTCGATCGCGACGACCGGATCGCCTGCGATCAGCGCAATTCCGTTCGACGCATACCAGTCGGCGTCGTTGATCACGATATCGTCGAAGCATTTCTCGCCCGCGAGGACGGGGGACAGCATGATGCGGTTGTAATTGACGCGCGGTTCGGCGCCGAAAATCGTCACGCGATAGCGGGCAGGATCGCGCGCGAGCAATTCCTCGATCGCGCGGCACCCGGCCATGCCATTGCCGATGACGATCAGATGCTCGCGCGCGTCGGCGGCACGGTCGATTGGGCGGTGTTCCATCAGAGCGTCCAGTCCAGTTGAAGCCAGAATTTTTCCGTGTCGGTGGCAAAGCCGTCGGCGTCGTAATTGGCGTAGCGCGCCGACGCGGTGCATTTGCCGAGCTTCGCGCTCGCGAGCAGGTCGATCTCGTCGCCATAGGCACGGCTCGCCCGGTCGCTGCGATAGTCGTGATAGACGGCTTGCAGCGTCACGGCGTTCAGCGGGCCGACGGCCTTCCAGCTCCAACCGGCGCTTGCATAAAGATCGCGCACGCCGTCGGGCGGGGTGATCAGAAACTTGTCCGCCCATCCCTGAAATTTGAAGCCGGTGGCAAGTGGGGTCTGAAAGCTGGTCAGCGCGGCCCCGTCGTCAGCACCGAGTATCTCATATCCGGCGCCGACACGGGGGCCTCCGAGATCGGCGGTAATGTCGGCGAGCCAATAGTCGGCCGCATAGTCGCTGGGATTGCGGTGCCAGTCCGACTGGCGCGCATAGCTTAGCTGATAGGCGAGCTTGGCTTTGCCAACCGGCTGGCTGCCCTCGAACCGAAGGCCATAGCTCTGGCTCGACAGGCGATAGCCTTGCATCGCCGCTTCGTCCTGGTCGACGAGATAGGCGAAGGCGGCGAGTTTGCCCGCGGGTGTCGCGACGCTGAGATTGCCGAAGAGATTGTCGCCCGACACGGCCTGTTGCCGCGCGCCTGCGCCGTCGATCCCCCAGATCGTCCGCACGCTCCAGGCATAGGCGAGGTCGGCCTTCACCCCTTTCACCGGCGCTATTTCGGCGCGCACGGCGTCGAAGCTCTGGCCGTTCTGGCGGAAGGCGACCGAGCCGACGAAGCGCTCATCATCGAACGCGAGGCGTTGGCGTCCGGCCGTTAGTGTAAAGGCCGGCTGGCTGAAACGAAGCTGCGCGCGTGAGAGCGCAATATTCTGCGGATCGGCGATCAGCGGTCGCGCGGCGGGGCCGTGCAGCCCGTCGAAATAGTCGTCGGCGATCGCCACATTGCCTTGGCCTTCGATCAGCGCCGACCACGGACCGGACTTCGCTTCGATTCCGGCACGGACTCGAAGGGTGAGGGCATCGGCGTCCGCCGCGAGGCCGTCCTGACCAACGCTTTCATAACGCAGTCGCGCTTCGCCGAGCGGCTTCAGCGCGACGTCCTGCGCCTGCGCCGCCCCGGCTGGCGCGAGCGCCAGAAGCAGGATGAGGGTGCGGTCCATGTTTAGATCCGCACGCCTTCGGCGGCACCCCATGTCGCGCGCCATTGGCCTTTGACGAACATCAGCCCGACGAGTGCGAGCAGCGCGAGCCCGGCAAAGATGTAGAAGCCGGGAGCAAAGCTGCCGCTCCACTGTTTCGCGATGCCGAGCGAGGAGGCGAGATAGAAGCCGCCTACGCCGCCCGCCATACCGACCAGCCCGGTCATCACGCCGATCTCGGCCGAAAAGCGCTGCGGCACGAGCTGGAACACCGAGCCGTTGCCGGTGCCGAGTGCGAGCATCGCGATGACGAACAGTCCGAGCGCGGCGGGAAGCGTGTCGGCCTGCGGTACGCCGGCCAGCGCAAGCGCCGCGACGACGAACACCGCCATCAATGCGCGCACCCCGCCGACCCGGTCGGCGAGCGCGCCACCCATCGGCCGCACCAGCGACCCCGCGAAGACGCACGCCGCGGTGCAATATCCCGCCATCACGGGGGTCAGGTGGAACTGGTCGGTGAAATAGATTGGCAGCGACGCGGCGAGCCCGACGAAGCCGCCAAAGGTCACCGCGTAAAAGGCCATCAGCCACCAGGCATCGACCGTCTTCAGCGGCTCGAAATAATGAACGAGCTTCTTTGGGGCAGGCGCGTTCGGCGCGTCCTTCGCCATGGCGAGATAGATGAAAAAGACGATTGTCAGCGGGATGCACGCAAGACCGAGGACGGCATTCCAACCGAACAGCTTGGCGAGGCCGGGCGCGAACAGCGCCGCGAGTACGGTTCCCGAATTGCCCATGCCCGCGAGCCCCATCGCCTTGCCCTGATGCTCGGGCGGATACCAGCGGCTGGCAAGCGGCAGGGCGATGGCGAAACTGGCGCCCGCAAAGCCGAGGATGATACCGAGTGCCAGCGTCCCGGCGAAGCTGTGAACGCCCATCAGCCAAGCCGTGAACAGCCCGGCGATCACGATGATCTGGCTGATGGCACCCGCGCGCTTCGGCCCGATGCGATCGACGAGCAGGCCGTTGACGACGCGCAACACCGCGCCGGCGAGCGTCGGCACCGCGACCATCAGCCCTTTCTGCGCAGGCGTCAGTCCCAAATCTTCGGAGATTGCCGGAGCGAGCGGCCCGAGGATCACCCACACCATGAAGGCAAGGTCGAAATAGAGAAAAGCGGCGACCAGCGTCGGCCAGTGGCCGCTGGTCCAGAAGTTCGACTTGGGCGCCATCCCGGCGCCTCCGGTTGCTGTCGTCATCGTCCGTCCCCTTGTGCGACGGGCAATAAAAAAGCCGCCAGGACGGCGGCCACGCGGGCGCATCCTGACGGCTTCATTGCCTGTTGGAGTGCAGGGAAAGGCTCCCTGCCTGCCGCGCGGACCGGTCCCTCCGTTGGAACCGTAGCCGCTTTGTCTCGCCCCGGCATCCTTGCCGAGTGCGTCAAGACTGCCTGATTCGCTCTATCCGCGCAACCGGTTATTTCGCACGTGCAGCATAATCTCGAAACCTAAGGAAGATCAGAGATATAGCTGTTGATATCATCGGGATCAAAGGCGCGTCCGTCGAAGAAGCGGTCGCTGCCAAGCGTCAACCGGCCTTGGGTCGACCCCGCTCCGATCGGTTCATCCAGCCCGCCTTCAAGCTTCGAACTCGCACCGGGGAGAGGCGCGCCAGATCCGGCAAGGGCAGCACGATAAACATCGGGACGGAAGACATTGCTGGCCGCCGTGGCGGCCTGGTTGTCGAATGCCATATCGTCCCAACGGACCATCTGAGAATAGAGCCACGCCGCCTGACTGCGCCAGGGAAAATTCGCTGCCTCGCGGTACTGGAACATGAAGTCTGGATAGTGGATCGGCGCGCCACCCGGTACCACCCGTATGCGGTCGGTGATAGCGCGGAGTATGGCATCGCGCGGTGCGTCGAGATATTCGGGACGAGCCAATATGTCGGCGCTTTCTTCGGCAGCGCCCGGCTCAATGAAGTGCGCCGCTGCAGCGTGCAACGCGCGGACAAGCGCCTCGACAGCATCGCGCCGTTCGTCGAGCACCGTCTCGCGCATCGCGAGCACCTTCTCGACACCGCGTCGCCAGATCTGCGCCGTCGCGAGGGCGATATGGCCAACGCCTCGTTCGACCGCGATCGAGTTCCACGGCTCGCCGACACAGATGCCGTCCACTTCGCTCGCCGCTAGCGCATCGGCGGCAAAGGGAGGGCTGGTGACAACGATCTCTACGTCGAGATCGGGGCGGATGCCGACGCCTGCAAGCCAGTAGCGCAGCATATAATTGTGACTCGAATAGCGGTGTACGACGCCGAAGCGCAGCCGTTTGCCCGCCGCGATCCGCGCCTCGGCAACGTGCTTCAGGGCCGCGCCGATCAGGATCGGGTCGCCAAGTCCGTCGGCGAGGCCGACCTCCGACGCAAGCTTCGCCGAAAAGGTGACCGCATTGCCGTTGAGCCCGAGCACGAAGGGTACCGCGAGCGGGACCGCCGGACGGTCACGTCCCAGCGTCGTCGCGATCGCGAGCGGAGCGATCATGTGCGCCGCATCGGTATGACCGTAGAGCAGACGGTCGCGGACTGTAGCCCATGTCATGTCGCGAATCAGTTCGAGCTTGAGGCCCTCCGTTTCCGCAAATCCCAGCTCGTGAGCGAGGATCGGCAGCGCGGCATCGACGAGCGGCAAGAATCCGATACGGATACGCTCGATGGTCATTCCATGTCTCCCATCAGCGCTTCGCTGGTCACGATCGCCTCCGCGATTTCCGAGATGCGACGGTTAGTGCGCATCGCCTGGCCGCGGAGCAACGCATAGGCTTCGGGCTCGTCGATCTGGCGCCGCTTCATCAGGATCGCCTTGGCCCTGTCGATCACCGCGCGCTCGGCCAGTGCGTTCTTGGCATCGTCCAGCTCGCGTTGTAGCGACGAAAAGGCTTGGAAACGTCGCACCGCCAGGTCGAGCACGGGCTTGATACGCTGCTGCGAAAGACCGTCGACGACATAAGCGGAAACTCCCGCGTCGATCGCAGCAAATGTGGACTCCGTATCGCTTTGATCGACGAACATCGCAATCGGCCGCGAAAGCGCGCGCGACATGGCGAAGAAATCTTCGAGCAGGTCGCGACTTGGATTTTCAAGGTTGATCAGGACGACCTCGGGGGTCGCCGCCTCGATCTGCGCGACCAGAGGACCGGCGGGATCGATCAGCACGAGATCATCGAGGCCAGCCTCGCGCAGGCCGTCGGAGATGATGGCGGCGCGCGTCTTGCTTGTGTCGATGATCGCGATCCTCATGATCGCGCCTTTACGCTGCAGCGCACAAATCTGCTAGCTGGTTTCTTATTTGTGTATGTTTCAGGCTGGCGGATGACGGCTTCTTGAAATTATCGTCCGAAAGCTGACAGTCTCCAACCGGTCAGCATCTGTTTTGAACAAGCTAATCCGCGCATCAATCAAGCGCGCCTTTGGTTTGGACCCTTTCAGGCGCCTCACCTAGAAATCGCATCAACCTGGTCGCGTTTGGCGGCCGTTGGCGGTAATCGCAAAGGAGAGGCTTGATGGATCCGGTGGCAATGGGGCGGAAGTTGGGCGAGGGTTTGCTTTCCTTTCCCGTGACGCATTTCGATGCAAACGGTGCATTTGACGAAGCTCCCTATCGCGAACATTGCGCCTGGATGCTGGATCATGAACTTGCTGGCCTGTTTGCGGCGGGCGGTACCGGCGAGTTTTTCTCGCTGACGCCGACCGAGGTCGTGGACGTCGTTCGTGCCGCCGTTGCCGAAGGGAAGGGCAAGGTGCCCGTCATTTCAGGCTGCGGCTATGGTACGGCTATCGCGGTCGAGATCGCACGCGGCGCTGAAAAGGCGGGGGCCGATGGTCTGCTGCTGCTGCCACCCTATCTGGTCGGATCGAAGCAGGAAGGGCTCGCGGCCCACATCGAGGCGGTGTGCAAGGCCACCGGGCTGGGCGTCATCGTTTATAACCGCGACAATGCGATCCTCGACGATGAGACGCTGGCGGGCCTTTGCGATCGCAACCCCAACCTGGTCGGTTTCAAGGATGGCGTCGGCGATATCGAACTGATGACACGCGTCTATGCCCGCATGGGAGACCGCCTGACCTACATTGGCGGACTTCCGACCGCCGAGACCTTTGCGACGCCCTACCTCACCATGGGCGTGACCACATATTCGTCGGCGATCTTCAATTTCATGCCCGAATGGGCGCTCGACTTTTACAAGTCGGTGCGCGCGGGCGATCAGACCGAGGTCATGAATCAGCTTCGGCAGTTCGTGCTGCCCTATATCGCGCTTCGTAACCGTGGCCGCGGCTATGCCGTGTCGATCGTCAAAGCGGGCTGCCGCGTCGTCGGACGCGATGCCGGGCCGGTGCGCTCGCCACTTACCGACCTCAGCGCCGCCGAAGAGCAGGAGCTGCGCGCGCTGATCGAGCGCGCTTCGCCAAAGGCTCTTTCAGCGGCGGCTTGACCGGATTAGGCTGGGCCATGTTCGAACTCAGCCAACTTCGCTGCTTCGTCGCCGCTGCCGAGGAACTCCACTTCGGCCGCGCGGCACAGCGGCTCAATATGACCCAGTCGCCACTCAGCCGGCAGATCCAGCTGCTTGAGCGAATCCTCGACGTGACATTGCTCGAGAGAACCAGCCGCAATGTCTCGTTGACGCCTGCGGGGCGCGTGTTTCTGATCGAGGCGCGGCGGATCGTGCGCCTGGCAGAAAGTGCCTCGCTGTCGGCGCGCCGCGTCGCGAAGGGCGATGCTGGCAAGGTCGGTATCGGTTTCACCGCCGTGTCGGGCTATACGCTGGTTCCGCGTATCGTGACGCAGGCGCGCGCCACTCTGCCCAATATCGAACTCGAACTGCGCGAGATGGTGACCAGCGACCAGACCGATGCGCTGCTGACCGGCCTTATCGACATCGGTTTCGTCCGCCCGCCCGTTGAACGCGGCGAGTTCAACTCGATCCTCGCGCTCAGCGAACCGCTCGTCGTCGCGCTGCCGCTCGGCGATCCGCGGCAGGCGCAATCGGTGCTCGAACCTGCCGACCTCGATGACAAGCCGCTGATCATGTATTCGCGGCAGGGCGCAGGCTATTTTCATGACCTGCTGGCGCGTATCTTCGACGAGGCAGGCGTGTCGCCGCACTATGTCCAGCATGTGACGCAAATCCATTCGATGCTGGGGCTGGTACGCGCGGGGCTGGCCGCTGCGGTGGTCCCGCGCTCTTCGATGGGGCTGCATCCCGACGACGTGCAGTTCCGCGAGCTGACCACAACGCCTGAGCAGCCGGTCGAACTTTACATGGCTTGGCGCCGCGACAACGCCAATCCGGCGACCGAACCGATGCGACGCCTGTGCATGGAGGTCATGGCCGCGTGATCGCCCGCCGCCAACTGATGGCGGGTGCGGGGGCGGCGATGCTGCTGCCGCCGGCAGCGTGGGCCAAGGGAGGCGGCGACCCGGTTGCGATGACGCGCTACGGCCGCGTGCGGGGCCTTCGCGAGGCGGGTGTGCTGGCGTTTCGCGGTGTCCGCTACGGCGCCGACACCGCGCCGCGCCGTTTCGAACGCGCACTCGCACCGACGCCTTGGCGGGGCATTGCCGACGCGACGGTCTATGGTGCGGCGGCGCCGCAGACCAAGGCCAGCGAGCGCATCAGCGAGGACTGCCTGTTCCTCAACATATGGACTCCGGCGCTCGACGGCGCACGGCGGCCGGTGATGGTTTATCTGCACGGCGGAGCGCACGCACATGGGTCGGGGTCGGATCCGCTCTATGACGGCAGCAATCTCGTCCGGCGCGGCGATGTCGTCGTGGTGACGCTCAACCATCGGCTCGCGGCGTTGGGCTACGCCTATCTGGCCCGGCTCGGCGGGCCGGCGGAGTCGGGCAATGTCGGCAATCTCGACATCATTTTCGCGCTGCAATGGATCCGCGACAATATCGCCGGCTTCGGCGGCGACCCGGGCCGCGTGATGATCTTTGGCCAGTCGGGCGGCGGCGCGAAAGTCGTGACGCTGATGGCGATGGAAGAGGCGCGACCACTGTTCCACAGCGCCGCGACCATGAGCGGTCAGCATGTGACCGCGGCCGGTCCCAATCACGCGACCGAGCGTGCGAAGGCGTGGATGGCAAAGGCCGGTGCGGCGTCGTTCGACGATTTGCGTACCTTGCCCGTCGAACGCCTGATCGAGGCGATGGGGATGGCCGATCCGCTTGAGGGGAAGGGCGAAATAAGCTTCACCTCAACGCTCGACCATCATGTCCTGAAGCGCCATCCCTTTTACCCCGGCGCTCCGCGTGAGGCGGCTTCGATCCCCCTTATCGTGGGCAATACCCATGACGAGACGGGGTTGTGGATCGCCGAAACGCTCAAGCGCGGCGACACCGACTGGGACAATCTGCCGACCCGGCTGGAGCGCGAGATCGTCAAGGATGTCGACCCGGTGTGGCTCGCCGAACGATATCGTGCGCTCTATCCCGATCGGACGCCGGGGCAGATATTGCTCGCGGCATCGACGGCGGCGCGGTCGTGGCCGGGGCATCTGATCCAGGCCGAGGAACGCGCGCGAATTGGCGCGCCGACGTGGATGTATCAGCTCGATTTTCCGTCGCCCGAGGCGGGCGGCGTGCTTGGCGCATTCCACACGCTCGACATCGGGCTGGTGTTCGACAATGTGCAGCTTGCCGAGGCGCGCACCGGGAACAGCCCGCAGGCGCGGACGCTGGCTGGCCAGATGGCCGATGCCTTCGTTCGGCTTGCGCGGAGCGGCGATCCCAATGGCGGCTCGCTGCCCCTCTGGCCGCATTATGACCTGGACGCGCGGGCGACGATGATCTTCGACCGCGAGGTTCGGGTCGAGAATGACCCGCGCCGCGCCGAGCGCGAATTGCTGTCGGTCGCGCCCTATATCAAGCCGGGCGGCTGAAGCCTCAGCGATCCCAGGGAAAGGCCAGGGTGGGCCGATTGGCGTAACGCGCCATCGCAAGTTTGAGCTGCGTTCCGCATCCCGGTTCGAGCCGTAACGCAAAATCGCGACCGCCGACATGCCGCTTGCCGCCGTCCCATTCCACCGTGTCGATGCGATGTTCGGCGTAGGTGCCGCCCTGTATGATCAGGTTCCGCGGCGCGGCGCCGATGTTGATCAACGTCACCTCTGTCTGCGTGTCGCCGAGGCTGTGGACGAGCGCCGCCACATCGTCGGGAACGCCGGCACGCCGCCGGTCGGCGTCGAAATAGCGCAGGCGACAATGGAGCGGCACGCCCCCCTGCGGTGCGGTCGTCGGCGACCATGGCGGCCGGGCGATATGGAGGCCGCCCGTCATCGTCTGGATCAGCGCTTTCGCGGCCGCCGGGTTAATCCCGAGCGTCCAGTCCGCGAGCCGCTCGTCGGGCGCGGTCTTGTCGGCTTCGGCGATCGCGACGCGCTTTGCGACATGATCGAGATCTGCTTGCAGCGCCTGTTCGGGATAGGCCGCGTTCCGGCCTTCGAGGAAGTCGATCCACGGATGGCTGCCCGCTGCCTCGCGGTCGGCGGCTTCCTGCGTCGCGTACCAGATTTCGAAGCCGTTGGTGCGATAGGGGCCGGGCTTCCACCCGTACCAGCCGTCGGCATTATGCATCGTCGGCGCAGACATCACGCCATCGACCAATTTGCTCTGTTCGTTGATCCGCACGTTCATCTCGCGCCACAGGCGGAGGTAGTCGCGATCGCCGGAGAGCAGCAGGGCGTTGAAGAATGTCGTGATCGACCGCGGCACACGGTTGCGATTTTCGCGCTCGCCGGTTTGCGGAACGACGGGCGAGAAACCCCAACCATAAACACCCTGCCACCAGTCGGCACCGACGCTTCCATCGGCGGCAACGCGGCTCGGCAATATGCCGTTATTGGCGCGGGCGCGCTCGGCCCAGGCCGTCAGATAGTCGAGCGCCCAGCGCCGAAACCGGTCACCGGCACCGAGCGCATAGGCATTGAGGCCAAGTGTCGTGGCTTGCAGGTTCAGCGGATTGTCGCCGGCGACATCGCCATATTCGGCATAATGCGCCAGGAATTGCGCGTAATCATCCTCGCCATGTTCCAGGTGGAAACGCTCGGCGTCGAAGGGATCGCCCGCCCAGTCGAGCGCTGTGACCGCGCCGGGCGCCGGGCCGCGGCTGCCATTCATCAGGCTGCGCATGACGCGGTGGCGCGGGTCGTAATTGGCGACGCTGCGGTCGCGTCCCGTGTACAGATCGGCGAAACGGCGCGTGCGGTCGAACAGCTTGCGGTCGCGCGGCGCGCTCATGCCCATGACGTTGAAGGTCGTCAGCCCCTCGGCATTATGCTGCCAGTCCATCCGGACGGGGAATTCGCGATAATACATGCCCTGGCGTGCGATTGCGACGTCGACGGTCTTTGCGGCGGTATATTGGCGGATATGCCCGTCCCAGAAACGCTGCGAGAGGCTAAGCAGCTTGTCGGAGCCGCCGAGCGCGTGGAGCGTTATCCAGTCGTTCGTCGCCTCGGCCGCATCGTCGGGGCCGTCGTTGGCGCCCCAGCGTGCAAAGATTTTCAGCGCGTCGTTCGCATCGACATATTTCGCGTAGAACGCCTCGCATGCCTCGGCATTCGCCTTGAGCAGGCGGCGCTGCAACCTCGCCCAGCCGGGCGCCGCCATCGGCGTCGCAATCCGCACCGCACGGGCCGGCCCATTGGCGAGCGCTTTCGGCGCCGCGAGAAGAGTGCCGCTCGCTACAAGGAACGTCCGGCGCGAAAATGTCATACGGTCAGTTCCAGGCGGCGGATCGGACCGACGATCCAGACATAGGCGACGATCGTCAGCAGGCAGTGGATCGCGACGAAGGCGAGCGCGAGGTCGAATGAGCCGGTCGCCGCGACGATATAGCCGACCACGATTGGCGTCACGATCCCGGCAATGTTACCGAACATGTTGAACACGCCTCCCGACAGACCGGCGAGCTGTTTGGGCGCGACATCGGCCATCACCGCCCAGCCGAGCGAGGCCACACCTTTGCCGAAGAACGCTATCGCCATCAACGTGATGACCAGCCATTCCTGCTCGGCCCAGACGCAGGCGAGAATTGCGGTGGCGAGCAGCATCCCGATGACGAGCGGCGTCTTGCGCGCCTTGTCGAGGTTCCCGCTGGTCTTGAGGATGCGGTCTGAAATTACCCCGCCTGCGAGCCCGCCGATGAAGCCGCATGCCGCCGGCAACGCCGCGGCGAACCCTGCCTCCATAATGTTGAGGCCGCGCTCCTTGACCAGATAGATCGGGAACCAGGTGACGAAGAAATAGGTCAGCACATTGATGCAATATTGGCCGAGATAGATTCCCAGCATCATCCGGTTCGATAGCAGCAGCCGGAAATTGGGCCATGAGAAGGCCGGTGCCGTCTTGCTGCGATCTTCCATCGAAACCTGTCCGCCGCCCTCGCGGATATGATCGAGTTCGGCCTTGTTGACGCGCGGATGCTGTTCGGGGCCATGAATCTGGCTGACGAAAAGCAGCGCCGCCAGAATGCCGAGCGCACCCATCGTCCAGAATACCGAGCGCCATCCATGTTCGTGGACGAGCCACCCCATCAGCGGCGCAAAGGCGACGAGCGAGAAATATTGGGCGCTGTTGAAGATCGCCGAAGCGGTGCCGCGTTCGGCGCCGGGGAACCATGCGGCGACCAGCCGCGCATTGCCGGGGAAGGACGGTGCTTCGGCAAGGCCGACGAGGAAGCGCAGCAGGAAGAGCGTGGTGACGGCGGCGAGGCCGGGGATAAAGCCGACGAACCCCTGTGCCGCGGTGAATAGCGACCAGATGAGGATGGCCGAGGCGTAAACGCGCTTCGTACCGAACTTGTCGAGCAGTGCGCCGCCCGGAATTTGCGCCAGCGCATAAGCCCATGCGAATGCCGAGAGAATATAGCCGGTCTGGATCGGGCTCAGCGCGAGTTCGCGCGAAGCCTCTTCGCCCGCGATCGAAAATGTTGCGCGATCGGCATAGTTGATCGTCGTGATGACAAAGATCAGCGCAATGATCCAATAGCGCGTTCTCGTCGGCTTTTCGGCGTCCTGGATCATGATCCTCTCCCTGATGACCGGAAGCACTCGCGGCTTTTACGGTGGAGTGACGCTAGCGACTGCAGCTTCGCCGGTCCAAGCTGAAAGTTGGAACGATCCAGCCAAGTCATGGCTCGATCATTGCCGCAAAGTGCGCTTTGCAGCCAATCGGTGCGCGATCGGCAATGATCAATGCTTGATTGAGGTTGGCTTTATGGGGGCTACTGGCGTTAGCCGTTGGACATTCAAACCGTACGACTTGCCGCACGACGGCAAGCAGGAGAGGGGATTACCGATGGCAACTTCCGCAATGAGCAACATCAAGATCGGCCTTTTCGCAGGGGCGGCATCCTTGGCGCTCGTCCATCCGGGCGTGGCACAGGCACAGGATGCGGCCGCTGCCGAGCAGGCCGAATCGGCCGGTACTGCGGAAGCTGCCCCCGAAGGCGCCGGCGAGGAAATCATCGTCACGGGCTTTCGCCAGAGCCTCACCAGCGCGCTCAATATGAAGCGCAACGAAACGGCCTCGATCGACGCGATCAAGGCCGAGGATATCGCCGAATTTCCCGATCTCAACCTAGCCGAGTCGCTTCAGCGCATTCCGGGCGTCGCGATCAGCCGCGTGAACGGCGAAGGCCGCAACATCTCGGTCCGCGGCCTTGGCCCCGAATATACGCGCGTGCGCATCAACGGCATGGAAGCGATCGGCACGAGTGGAGGCACCGACAATTCGGGCGGGGTCAATCGCGGCCGCGGTTTCGACTTCAACATCTTCTCGTCGGACCTGTTCAACAGCCTTGCGGTCCGCAAGACGGCGAGCGCGGAGGTCGAAGAGGGCTCGCTCGGCGCCACCGTCGATCTGCAGGTCGCGCGCCCGTTCGACTTCAAGAAATCCACCGCGGTGCTTTCGGTCCAGGGAAGCTATAATGATCTCGCCCGCAAGCTGACCCCCCGCTTCTCGGGGCTCGTTACCGTCTCGAACCCCGACGAAACCTTCGGCGTGCTTGTCTCGCTCGCTTATGAAGAGCGCCGGATCCGCGAAGAGGGCGCGAATATCACGCGTTGGACCTATGGCGGTTTCAACGGCGGTTTCAGCCCACAGTCGACGCTGCAGGGGTACACGCCGGCGCAGATCAACAACGGCACCAACCTCGACACGGCGCTGTTCCATCCGCGCATCCCGGGTCTCGTCAGCTATGACATCAACCAAAAGCGGCTTGGCGCGGCGGTATCGGTGCAGTTCCGTCCGTCGGACAGCACGCTGATCTCGATCGACGGCCTTTATTCGCGTCTCGACGGCACCCGCGCTGAAAGCCAGTTTCAGGCGATTAGCTTCAGCCGGTCGGGCACCGGAAAGCCGCAGACGATCATCCGCTCGGGCGTCGTCGACGCGAACAACAACATCATCAGTGGCACATTCGACAATGTCGATCTGCGCACCCAATCGCGCTACGATGTCCTCAAGACCGACTTCCACCAGCTCACCGCCAACCTCGAGCAGGAATTCGGCGACAAGCTGAAGTTCACCGGCCTTGTCGGTCATTCGAAATCGGCGTTCCGCAACCCGGTGCAGACGACGGTCACGATCGACGCGGCGAACACCAATGGTTTCTTCTATGATTTCTCGTCGCGTTTCCCGACGATCAGGCCGGGCGTCGACGTCGCCAACCCCGCGACCTTCGCCTTCACCAACGGCACGTCCGAAGTCCGCATCCGTCCGCAGACGGTCGACAACAGCTTCACCACGGCAAAGGGTGCGCTGGCGTGGGAGGCGAGCGATGTCATCACGCTGAAGGCCGGTGTCGACTGGCGCCGCTTCACCTATGACTCGACCGAACGCCGACGCTTACAGGGCGAGACGGTCGTTACGACGCTTACCCCTGCACAGCTCGCGCCGCTGACGAGCGTCTATTCAGGGTTCGGCCGCGGGCTCAATCTGCCCGATGGCACGATCACCAGTTGGGTCGTCCCCAACCTCGACGCGTTCCTCGCGGCCCTCAATACGCCGACGAACCCGACCTACGCGACTGGCGGCATCGAAAATGCCACGGCGCGCGGTTCGTTCATCACGGTGGAGGAGAAAGACCTCGGCGCGTGGGGCATGGCTGAATTCAACCTGGAGAGCGCGGGGCTCCCGCTGCGCGGCGACATTGGCGTACGCTATGTCGACACCAAGCAAAACTCGACCGGCTATGCGAGCCAGGGAGCGGCAATCAACCTGGTCGAAGCGAACCGATCCTACGGTCGCTGGCTGCCGTCGGCCAACCTCGTCTTCGACGTGACCGATAATCTGCTCGTGCGGGTCGCGGCGGCGAAGACGATGTCGCGCGCAGGAATCGCCTCGATTACGCCGGGCGGCAATCTCAACGTGTCCGGTGGCAACCGCACCTTCAGCTCGGGCAACCCCGACCTCAAGCCGACCGAGTCCGACAATCTCGACCTTAGCGTCGAATGGTATCCGACGCCTGGCGCCATCTATGCCGTCTCGGGCTTCTACAAGAATATCGGGACTTTCGTTCAGTCGCTCAGCACCTCGGTGCCCTTCGCCGACCTCGGCCTTCCGGCATCGCTGCTGACCGGCACCACGGCGTCGCCGACCGACATCTTCATCGTCAGCCAGCCGGTCAATTCCAGCGGCGGCAAGCTGAAGGGTTTCGAAGTCAATGTGCAGCAGCCCTTCAATTTCTTCGATGGTTTCCTGTCGAACTTCGGCGTGCTGGCAAACTACACCTATGTCAGCTCGAATATCGAATATCTGACTTCGGCGAATGGCAGCACATCGGTGCGTGCGCCCCTGGTGGGCCTGTCGAAGCACGCCGCGAACGCGACGCTATATTATGAAGATTCGAAATTCTCGGTCCGTGGGTCGGCCTCCTATCGGTCGAAATATCTCACCGCGGTTCCGGGCACCGAAGGCAATGCGTGGAACGGCACGAACAGCACGTTGAATTTCGACGCGCAGCTTTCCTACGCGATCAACGACCGGCTCAAGCTGAGCCTCGAAATGATCAATCTGACCGACGAGAAGAATGATCAATATGTGGACGAGACGAACCGCCTGAGCGTGCTCACCCACAGCGGCCGGCAGTTCAACTTCGGCCTGCGTTTCAGCCTGTAACGGAAGGGAATGAGGGTGATCGACGGCAGCATATTGATCGGACGCGCGACGCGGCGGAGCAAAGAAAGCTTCCACGCCTATGATCCCGCGACCGGTGCCGTCGTCGGTCCCGCCTTTGGCATCGCAAGCGCGGCGGACGTTGCCGACGCCTGCGCGCTCGCCGCGGACGCCGCAGGGCCCTTTGGGTCGCTTACCCCCGCCGTCCGTGCCGATTTTCTCGATGCCGTGGCCGCTGCGATAACCGATATCGGCGATGTGCTGATCGAGACCGCGATGGCCGAAACCGGCCTGCCGCGTGCCCGCCTGGAGGGGGAGCGCGGCCGGACGACCGGCCAATTGCAATTGTTCGCTGCGGTTGTGCGGCAGGGCGATTGGCTCGACGCGACGCTCGACAGTGCGTTGCCCGACCGCGTCCCGCCGCGTCCGGCGCTGCGGCGAATGAACTTGTCGTTGGGGCCGGTCGCGGTCTTTGGCGCGTCGAACTTCCCGCTCGCCTTCTCGGTCGCTGGCGGTGACACGGCTTCGGCCTTTGCCGCCGGCTGTCCGGTCGTGGTCAAGGGGCACAGCGCGCATCCCGGCACGGGCGAACTGGTCGCGCGTGCGGTGCAAAAGGCGGTTGCCGACTGCGGTCTTCCCGAGGGCGTGTTCTCCTATCTGCCGGGCAAGTCGCACGCGCTGGGGTCGGCGCTGGTCGCCGATCCGCGGATCAAGGCGGTCGGCTTCACCGGATCGCGCGGGGGCGGACTGCACCTCGTCGAAATCGCGCGCAAGCGCAAAGAACCCATTCCCGTCTATGCCGAGATGAGCAGCGTAAACCCGGTAATCATCCTCCCGGGGGCACTTGCTGATCGCGGCATTGAACTGGCCGGCGCCTTTTCTTCCTCCCTTACACTCGGCGCCGGCCAATTTTGTACCAATCCCGGGACGATCGTCGCGGTCGACGGTCCGGCCCTTGATGCATTCGTCGGCGCGGCCGCCGCGGCCCTGGCCGATGTGGAGCCCGCCACGATGCTTAGTGCCGGAATCGCTTCGGCTTATGCCGACGGCGTGGCCGCGCTCGATCGCAACGCAGCGGTTGAGCGCGCCTCCGCAGAGCGCGGTGCCGGGCATAACCGCTGCGTACCGGCGCTGTTCGAAACGACTGCAGAGGCTTATGCCCGCGATGCGTCGATCGGCGACGAGGTGTTCGGAAGCGCCGCGATCGTGGTGCGCTGCCGCGACATCGCCGAGGTTGCAGCGGTTGTCGCGGGCATGGAAGGCCAGCTTACCGCGACGATCCATATGGACCAGCGTGACATGGAAATGGCGCGGCCGCTCGTGCCGCTGCTCTCCGACAAGGCGGGGCGTCTGCTGGTCAACGGCTGGCCGACCGGCGTCGAAGTGACCCATGCCATGGTGCATGGCGGGCCGTTCCCCGCAACATCCGACAGCCGGTCGACATCGGTGGGGTCACTGGCGATTGCGCGTTTCCTGCGCCCTATGTGCTTCCAGAACCTACCGGAGGACATGCTGCCGCCGGCACTTCAGGACAGCAATCCGTGGCACCTTTCGCGGCGCATTGATGGCGAATTGCGCGCCCCTGCTGCCACACTCGCAAACGCGTAAGTCGAACCGGATATCATCTCGTTTATACGGAAGAGGGCGTCATGAGCATTATTTTCGCACTGCTTCTCGCAGGCAATCAAACGGCGCCGATGGTCGTCGTCGATGAGGCGGATACGGTGCAGGAAGGGCCGGCCCCGCACGGCAAGATCGGGCAATCGACGGCATGGCGGATCAGCGATGCGGTTCCGTCGCCACGCAGCTTCGAATTCAGAAAGCGTCAGCTTCACGTGGGTGCAGCGATCGGGATCCATCCGATCGACCATGATGAAATCTATTATGTGCTGTCGGGCACCGGCACCGTCCATTCGGACGGAGAGGAGAGGGAACTGCGTTCGGGCATGGCGGCTTGGCTGTATAGCGGCGCCAGCGTCGGAATTCGCCAGACGGGCGATGTACCGCTCGTCCTCATAATTGCCTATCCTAACAGGCCGCAACGCTGAAGCGATTGGCCAGCGCTAGCGAGTGCCAAGCGAATTTACTGAAAACCTTCTACTTTCCTCATTCCCACTCAATCGTGCCCGGCGGCTTCGACGTGTAGTCGTACACCACGCGGTTGATGCCCTGGACCTCGTTGATGATGCGTGTTGCGCAGCGGCTCAGGAAGCTTGCGTCGAACGGATAAATGTCGGCGGTCATGCCGTCGGTCGAGGTGACCGCGCGGAGAGCGCAGACATGGTCGTAGGTCCGTCCGTCGCCCATCACGCCCACCGTCTTTACTGGCAGCAGTACCGCGAACGCCTGCCAGATCGCGTCGTAAAGGCCGGCATTCCGGATCTCCTCCAGATAAACGGCGTCGGCCTTGCGAAGAATGTCGCAACGCTCCTTGCTGACCTCGCCCGGGATACGGATCGCGAGGCCGGGGCCGGGGAAGGGGTGGCGGCCGACGAAGATGTCGGGAAGGCCGAGTTCCTTGCCGAGCAGGCGCACTTCGTCCTTGAACAACTCGCGCAGCGGTTCGACGAGCTTCATGTTCATGCGCTCGGGCAGGCCGCCGACATTGTGGTGGCTCTTGATCGTGACGCTCGGCCCACCGGTGAAGCTGACCGATTCAATAACGTCGGGATAAAGTGTGCCCTGCGCGAGGAAGTCGGCGCCGCCGATCTTCTTCGCTTCCTCCTCGAACACGTTGATGAATTCGGCGCCGATGAACTTGCGCTTCTTTTCGGGGTCGGTGACGCCGGCAAGGCCCGCCATAAACCGTTCCTCGGCGTCGACGACGACGAGCGGGATGTTGTAATGATCGCGGAACAGGCGCTCGACCTGTTCGCGTTCGTTCATGCGCAAAAGGCCGTGGTCGACGAAGACACAGGTGAGCTGCTCGCCGACCGCCTCGTGGATCAGCACCGCCGCGACCGCGCTGTCGACGCCGCCCGACAGGCCGCAGAGCACGCGCTGGTCGCCGACCTGCGCGCGGATTTCGGCGATCTTGGTGGCGCGGAATTCGGCCATCGTCCATTCGCCGCTGCACCCGCAGACGTGGCGGACGAAATTGGCAATCAGCTTCGCGCCATCGGGCGTGTGGACGACCTCGGGATGGAATTGCGTGCCATAATAGCGGCGCTCGTCGTCGGCGATCAGCGCGAAGGGCGCGCCGTCGCTGACTGCGACGATGCGGAAGCCGGGGGCAAATTGCGTGACCTTGTCGCCGTGGCTCATCCACACCTGATGGCGTTCGCCGACTTCCCACAGCCCATCGAACAACACGCAGGGTTCGGTGACGGTCAGGAAGGCGCGCCCGAATTCGCCGTCGCGCTCACCGTCGGCGCCGCCGGGCTCGACCTGCCCGCCGAGCTGCTGGCTCATCACCTGCTGGCCGTAACAGATGCCGAGGATCGGCAGGCCGCTGTCGAAGATCGATTGCGGCGCGCGCGGGCTGCCGCTCGCGGGGACCGACGCGGGCGAGCCCGAGAGGATCACGCCCTTCGGCTGCATCCGTTCGAGTGCCGCCTCGGCGGCGTTGAACGGGACGATCTCGCTATACACGCCGGCTTCGCGGACGCGGCGGGCGATGAGCTGGGTGACCTGTGACCCGAAGTCGATGATCAGGATCGATTCAGGCGCGGCGGAAGAGTCTGGAGTCGTCATGGGTGGCCGATAAGGGTGAAGGCGCATGCTGTCCAGCGGTCGATATGAGGCGCCCATCGAACGACGATGGCCTCGACACATTGTTGCGACAATTGCGCGACATAGATGAACCGCGAACAAAGCGCGGCGTCATCGAGGGTTCAGCGCTCTCATGCGAAGAAAAAAACGAAGACAGAAAAGAAACAAAAAGGCTCTCCCATGAATAACATTCGCCTGACCATTTCCGCACGCGCTGCCTTGCTCGCCGCAGGTGCCTCGTTCGCGCTGCCCGCGATGGCCGAGGCGCCGATCGGTCCGCCGATCGCGGCGGCGGTCGCCGAACAGCCGGCGGAAGCCGCGCCCGCGGCGCCCGAAACGGTCGAAGATGCCTATGACGATTACAGCGAGGACGAGATCGTCGTCACCGCGCCGCGTCTCGCCGGCCAGCTCGATACCGACATCAAGGCCGAGGCCGAACTCGATGAGGCGGCGATCGCGAGCTATGGCGTGTCGAACGTGTCCGAACTGCTCGATGCGCTTGCGCCGCAGACGCGTTCGGGCCGCGGGCGCGGCGGCGGACGGCCGATCATCCTCGTCAACGGCCGCCGCATCGGCGGCTTCGGCGAGGTGCGCAACCTGCCCCCGGAAGCGATCGCCAAGGTCGAGGTTTTCCCGGAGGAAGTCGCGCTGCAATATGGCTATTCGGCCGACGAGCGCGTCGTAAACATGGTGCTCAAGCCCAATTTCCGCCAGGTCGCGATCGAAGGCGAGGGCGGCATCCCGACGCAGGCCGGACGTTTCCAGAGCGAGATCCAGCCGAGCTTTCTTGCGATCGGTGAAAACGGCCGCCTCAATGTCAACGCGGGCTGGGATCACAAATCGATGCTGCTCGAAAGCGAGCGGAACCTCGATTACGACGATCCGGCGCAGGCTGCCGAAGCCCCGGCGCGCAGCCTTCTCGGCGCGTCGGACGAATATTCGATCGACGCAACGGTCCAGCGCAGCCTGAACAAGACGACCGATGCCTCGATCAACGTGCGTTGGGACCAGACCGATACCCTGTCGCTGCTCGGTCCGGGCGTCGGCGGCGTCGATGACCCGCTCGAACGCCACAGCCGCGCGCGCAATCTGACCTCGACCGCCAGCGTTAACGGCATGCTTGGCGACTGGCGCTGGTCGGTCTCGGGCAACTATGCCGATGCCGATCAGTTGACCTTTACCGATCGCATCACCGGAACCCGCGACCGTTTCGAAAGCAGCCAGCAGACCTTCGGCGGCAACGCCAATCTGTCGGGCACGGTGACCGACGGATGGGCGGGGCCGATCCGCCTGTCGATGACGGGCAGCTATTCGGGGCTGCGTTTCGACAGCCGCTCCGACAATGCGAACGGAATAACGACGACCGACCTCTCGCGCGATTTGCCGGGTGTGTTCGGCTCGTTGACCGTGCCGCTCCTCGATCCCGAATATGAGGTGGGCAACATCGGTCGCGTCTCGCTGACGCTCAGCGGTCAGGTACAGAATCCAAGTGATTTTGAGGCGCTCAAAAGCTGGGGCGCGAACCTCAACTGGGGCGTGACCGGCAATCTCTCGCTGATCGCCAGCTTCAACCAGGACGAGGCGGCGCCGGGCATCCAGCAACTCGGCGCTGCGCCGCTGGTGACGCCCGCAGTCACCTATTATGATTTTTCGACTGGGCAGACGGTGCAGATTACGACGACCACCGGCGGCAATCCCTTCCTGCTTGCCGAACAGCGCCGCGACCTCAAACTGGGGCTCAACTGGTCGCCGCCGATGGTTGAGGGGCTGAATTTTTCGATCAATTACAACCGCAACAAAAGCTATGACACGGCGAACAGCCTGCCCTTGCTCACGCCCGAGATCGAAGCGGCCTTCCCTGATCGCGTCACGCGCGATGCCAATGGCGTTCTGCTCGCGATCGACCAGCGTCCGGTCAATTTCGACCAGTCGGAAAATTCGCAGATTCGTTGGGGCCTGAACTTCGGCAAAAGCTTCGGCCAGCAGCGCGGCCCGGGCGCAGGTGGTCCCGGTGGCGGACGTCCCGACGGTGCGGGTGCGCGCGAAGGTGGCGGTGGCCCCGGAGCGGGTCGCCAGCGCGGCGGCGGTGGGGGACCGCGCATGGGTGGGCGTGGTCCGGGCGGCCCCGGCGGAATGTTTGGCGGCCCTCAAGGCGGGCGTTGGCAGGTGTCGCTCTATCATACGATCAAGCTGACCGACACGGTGCTGATCCGTCCTAGTGTACCCGAACTCGACCTTCTGAACGGGTCCGCGACGGGCAGCGGCGGCGGCAGCAACCGCCACCTGTTCGAACTCGACGGCGGGCTGTTCAACAAGGGTATGGGCGTACGGCTTAGCGCCAAATATGACAGCGGCAGCACGGTGACCGGCGGCAGCGCGGGTGATTTGAAGTTCGGCGATCTCGCAACCTTCAACCTGCGCTTCTTCGTCGATCTGGGTCAGAAGCCGAAGTTGACCGAGAAGCTGCCGTTCCTGAAAGGGTCGCGCCTGCGCCTTGCGGTCGACAATATCTTCGACGCGCAGCGCAAGATCACCGATCAGAATGGCCGCGTGCCGCTGAACTACCAGCCGGGCTATATCGACCCCTTGGGCCGCTATATCGAGCTGGAGTGGCGCAAGACCTTCTAGGTGGCGAGCCGTGCGCCGGCGATGGCGTCGCGCGGCGGTTCGGAGGGCACGAACGTCAGCGCCTTGGCGAACTGTGCGGTACAGCTTGCCCAGCTATACCGTCTGCCCAGCGCTTCGGCGTCGGCACGGTCACAGGCTAGTGCGGCATCGATCGCGTGGCCGAGATTCTCGTCGAGCGCCCCGGCGCCTTCGCGCACGATATCGGCGGGGCCCGGTACCGGATAGGCTGCCACCGGGGTTCCGCAGCTCATCGCCTCGATAATCACGAGGCCGAATGTGTCGGTGCGACTCGGAAAGACGAAAACGTCGGCGCCCGAATAGGCCGCAGCCAGCGCGTCGCCGCTTAGTTTGCCGAGGAACAATGCATCCGGATGCCGCGCCTTCAATTCGGCGAGCGCGGGTCCTTCGCCGACGATGACCTTGGTGCCCGGACGATCGCAATCGAGGAACGCCCCGATATTCTTCTCGACCGCAACGCGGCCGACATAAAGCTGGATTGGCCGCGCCAGCCCCGCATAAGCCGGATGCGGAGCGCGATCCGGACGGAACAGCGCGTGGTCGACCCCGCGTTCCCACATCATCGTCTGAACGAGACCCTGTTCGGCGAGCTCGCGCGCTAGGCTGCGCGTTGCGACCATGATGTGCCGCGCGGGACGGTGGAACCAGCGGATGAAACGCCACACGAAAGCGGGCGATACCGGCAGCCGCGCCGCTACATATTCGGGGAAGCGCGTGTGATAGGCGGTGGTGAAGGGAAAACCATTGTCGAGGCACCAGCGCCGCGCCGCCATGCCGAGCGGGCCTTCGGTCGAGATATGGATCGCTTGCGGTGCAAAGGCGCGGATGCGTCGCCCGACCTTGCGCCGCCCCGCCAGGGCAAGCCGGATTTCGGGATAGGAAGGGCAGGGGAATGAGCGGAACAGGTCGGGCGAGATGACCCCGACCTCATGTCCTGCGGTACGCAGTTCGCCGATCGTCGCCTGCAGCGTGCGGACGACGCCGTTGACCTGCGGCTCCCACGCGTCGGTGACGATGAGGATTCTCATGCAGCGCGCGCCGGGGCGGGCAGTTCGAGCGGCGTCGGCGCTGTCCGGCTCGCGACCTCTTCGGCCCAGTGCAATATCTCCATCGTGCCGTCATGATGCTCGACCAGCGCGGTGCAGCCTTCGACCCAGTCGCCGTCGTTATAATATTCGGTGCCCTCGATCTCGCGCATCTCGGCGCTGTGGATGTGGCCGCAGACCACCCCATCGACCCCGCGCGAGCGCGCCGCGTGCGCGACAACTTCTTCGTAGCGGCCGATGAACTGGACGGCGTTCTTGACCTTGTGCTTGGCGACCATCGACAGCGACCAATAGGGCAGGCCGAAAGCGCTGCGGATGCGGTTCACGACCACATTGCACTTCATCAGCGCGGTGTATGCGGCGTCGCCGACAAAGGCGAGCCAGCGGTGCGCCAGCATCACCGCGTCGAATTCGTCGCCATGGACGACGAGCAGCTTCTTGCCGGTCGCAGTTTCGTGGATCGCTTCGCGGCGGATCTCGACGCCGCCGAAATCGAAGCCGTCGAACGGCTTGACCATCTCGTCATGGTTGCCGGGGACATAGACGACGCGCGTGCCGCGCTTTGCGCGCTTCAGCACCCGCCATACGACGTCATTATGCTCGGGCGGCCAAAAGTGACGCTTCTTGAGCCGCCAGCCATCGATGATGTCGCCGACCAGGTACAGCGTCTCGCAATCGACATGGTCAAAGAAGTCGATCAGCAGCGGCGCGTTGCAGCCCCGCGTGCCGAGATGGATATCGCTGACCCATACCGCGCGATAGCTACGGCGTTCGCCGATCACGCGTTCGGGAATATGCGGGTCGCTGGTGAACGGGTCGGGAAAACGCGCGGGGATGGGCAGGGTCGAAATCGTGGCCATGTCACACTCCGTAGGCAGCCTCGGGCTGCCCACGGCCTAGACAGGAGTTTTGTTACAACGTTCGACTCAAACTAGCGACAATTTGAAGAAAGTTTGAAGGCGCTTCGGTGACGTTGCCTATTTGACACATATTCGGTTAACCATGATCCAATCAGGTTCGTCGGATCACCAAATTCCGGATCTCGCTCATATCTTCCATCGCGAAACGCACGCCCTCGCGGCCAAGTCCGCTGTCCTTCACGCCGCCATAAGGCATGTTGTCGACGCGGTAGGAGGAGACATCGTTGACGACGATGCCGCCGACGTCGAGATGATCCCATGCTTCGAGCACCTTGTGGATGTCACGCGTGAACAGCCCGGCCTGCAGGCCGAATTTGCTGTCGTTGACCTCGACCAGCGCGGCCTCCCAGTGGCTGAATTTCGACAGGATGACGACCGGGCCAAAGGCTTCCTCGCGCACGACATCGGTGTCGGCCGGGACATTTTCGAGCAGTGCCGCTTCAAGCATATTGCCGTCGCAGCCACCGCCCGCGAGCAAGGTCGCGCCGGCCGCGACCGCGTCGTCGATCCAGCCTTTCAGCCGCTGTGCTTCCTTAACCGAAATCATCGGGCCGATGAACGTGTCGCGCAGCTTGGGATCGCCTGATTTCAGCGTCTTGACCTTCGCAGTGAGCATGTCGCGGAACGTGTCGTAGATCTCCTCATGGATGATCACGCGCTGCACATGGATGCAACTCTGCCCCGACTGATAATAGCCGCCGAAGATGATGCGCGCGAGCGCATGGTCGAGGTCGGCGTCCTTGTCGACGACCACAGCAGCGTTGCCGCCAAGTTCGAGCACGACCTTCTTTTTGCCCGCCTTGGCCTTCAGATCCCATCCGACACCCGGGGATCCGGTGAAGCTAAGGAGTTTCAGGCGCTCGTCGGTGGTGAACAGGTCGGCGCCCGCGCGGGTCGCCGGCAATATGCTGAACGCGCCCTCAGGCAATATGTCGCACTCGGCGAGCACCTCGCCCATGATGATCGCGCCCAAAGGCGTCAGCGACGCGGGCTTCATCACGAACGGGCAGCCCATCGCGATCGCGGGTGCGATCTTGTGTGCGGCCAGGTTCAGCGGGAAGTTGAAGGGGGAGATGAAGCTGCACGGGCCGATCGGCACGCGCTTCCACATTCCCATATAGCCCTTGGCGCGCGCCGAAATGTCGAGCGGCTGGACCTCGCCATAGTTGCGCGTCGCTTCCTCGGCGGCGATGCGGAAGGTGTCGATCAGGCGCGTGACCTCGCCCTCGCTGTCGGCGATCGGCTTGCCCGCCTCGACGCACAGGGCATAAGCGAGCTCGTCGAACCGCTCCTGAAACCGTCCGACGCAGTGGGTTAGCACATCACGCTTCTCGAAACTCGCGAGCCGCGCCATCGGCTCGGCGGCGCGCACGGCGCCCGCGATCGCTTCGTCGATCACATCGGGCGTCGCGAGCGCGGTCCGAAACGCAACCTCGCCGGTGAATTTGTCGATCACCTCAAGATCGGTGTTCGGCTGCACCGCCTTGTTGTTGAGATAGAGCGGATAGACGTCTTTCAATTTCATTTTTCACCTCTCCGTTCCCCGGCGAGCCGGGGCCCAGGGCTGGAACGCGCGACGATGGCGCAATGGCGCTCTGGACCCCGGCTTTCGCCGGGGAACAGGAAGCAGAGTTTACAGCTCCTTCGACAGCTTCTTGATGTCGATGTTCAAAATCTGGTCATTCTCTGAATAATCGACCGGGCAGTCGATCAGATGCACCCCCGGAGTATCGCGCGTGTGGGCCAGAAGTTCCTTGAGGTGCGCGGCGCTCTCGACGCGGTGTCCGTGCGCGCCATAGCTTTCGGCATATTTGACGAAATCGGGGTTGCCATAGGTCAGCCCCCAATCCTTGAAGCCCATGTTGGCCTGTTTCCAGCGGATCATGCCATAGCTGTTGTCGTTGAGGATCAGCACGGTGATGTTGAGCCCCAGCCGAACCGCGGTCTCCATCTCCTGGCTGTTCATCATGAACCCGCCGTCGCCGCAGATCGCCATGACCTTGCGCCCCGGATAGATCATCGCCGACATCATCGCCGACGGCAGGCCCGCGCCCATTGTCGCGAGCGCATTGTCGAGCAGCACGGTGTTGGGACGATAGGCGGTGTAACCGCGCGCGAACCAGATTTTATAGACGCCATTGTCGAGGCAGATGATCCCGTCGTCGGGCATCGCGTCGCGGATCGACTGAACCAGATGCGGCGGGAAGATCGGGAAGCGCTCGTCCTTCGCCAGCGGCGCGGTGTGATCGACCTCGCCCTGCCGATAGGCGAGCAGATGGTCGAACTTCCAACTGCCGTTGGGAACGATGTCCTCCTTCATCTGCCATACCGCATTGGCGATATCGCCGATCACTTCGATGTCGGGGAAATAGACCGGATCGACTTCGGCGGTCTTGCTCGACACATGGATCACGGTTGGGCCGCCGCGCTGCATGAAGAAGGGCGGCTTTTCAATGACATCATGGCCGAGGTTGACGATGCAATCCGATGCTTCGACCGCACGGTGGACAAAGTCGCCCGATGACAGTGCAGCGCAGCCGAGGAATTTCGGGTGGCGCTCGTCGATCACGCCCTTGCCGAGCTGCGTCGTCAGGAAGGGGATGCCGGTCTTTTCGATGAACTGCAGCAACATGCGGCCGGTCATCGTGCGGTTCGCGCCCGCGCCGATGACGAGGACGGGCGAGGTCGCGTTTTCGAGCGCCTTCACCGCTTCGCGGATCGACTTCACATCGGCGGTCGGGCGGCGGACATGGCTGCGCTTTAGCGGCAGGCTGTCGGTATGCTCGTCGGCGATATCTTCGGGCAGCTCGATATGGACTGCGCCGGGCTTTTCTTCCTCGGCGAGGCGAAAGGCTTCGCGAACGCGGCTCGGAATATTGTCCGACGACGCCATCTGGTGGGTGAATTTGGTAATGGGGCCCATCATCGCGACGACGTCGAGGATCTGGAAACGGCCCTGCTTTGATTTCTTGATCGGCTTTTGCCCGGTGATCATCATCATCGGCATGCCGCCAAGCTGCGCATAAGCCGCAGCGGTGACGAAGTTCGTCGCGCCGGGCCCCAAGGTCGCAAGGCAGACCCCGGTCTTGCCGGTGTGGCGCCCATAGGTGGCGGCCATGAAGCCCGCGCCCTGTTCGTGCCGCGTCAGGATAAGCTTGATCTTGGTCGAGCGCGACAGGCTGTCGAGAAAGTCGAGATTCTCTTCGCCCGGAACGCCGAAAATATATTCGACGCCTTCTTCTTCCAGGCACTCGATGAACAGGTCGGATGCTTTTTTCATGCTACAGTCGCCCCCTCAGCAGCGCACCCCATGGTGCGGCTCCAAGTCATGCCGGCGACCCCTCAGCATAATATTAATGCACCGGCTCCCGTCGTAAGGTCGCGAGTCCCTGCTGCACCGGGAAGGGTTTGTAACGAGGGGGGAAGGGGTTGTCATCCGGCGATACGGTAATCCCATTTCCAGCGGTAAGTCGGTCGGTCGATGTTTTGCGAAAGGATTGCAAAGTATAAAACCGACCCTATCCAATCGTTCCAGGGGAGTTTGAATTTCAAAGGGGGCGCAATGCACAAATTGACGATAGCGATGTTCGGCGTAGCGATAATGATCGCGCCTGTCTCGGCATCAGCGAAAGAAAAAGAACCCAAGCCCGTTGAACTGAGTGCAGTTGAACTCGCGGCACTGCAAAAACGAGAAATTCCGGCGGGAGTTGATATAGTCTTCCGTTCGTCCATCTCCGCTTTGCAGGAGATGGGTTATGTCAATATCAACGCGAGCAAGGATGCGGGGACGATCACGGCAGAGACCGATGCGAAATCGAAGCTTGTCTACAATATATTTTGGGGTTTCGGTAAAAAGAAGCTGACCCAACTTGCTTCGGTTTTCGTCGAGCCTATTTCGCCGACCCTGACGCGCATGTCGATAAAATTGCAAACGGTCGAGGCTAAGGCGCGTATGGGTTCATCCTATTCCGACGGCAAGCCGGTTGCATTTGCTGAACCCTATAATGCCTTTTACGCCGACTTCGAAAAGGCGCTGTCGGTGCGGACCGCCGAAGCTGCCGCGCCGGTGGCGGAACCTGCTGCGACGCCAGCTGCGATTCCGGGGGGATCGACGCAATAGATGCCAATTGAATCCGGGTGCGGCGTCGCGTTGGCGCCGCGTCCGGATTGCTCTCAATCGATGTCGAACAGCCCCGCGAGCTGTTCGACCATCGTGCCGCCGAGTTGTTCGGCATCCATGATCGTCACCGCGCGGCTGTAATAGCGCGTCACATCATGCCCGATGCCGATCGCGCAGAGTTCAACGGGCGAGCGATTTTCGATCCATTCGATGACCTGGCGCAGATGCTGGTCCAGATAGGCCCCATGGTTCACCGATAGCGTGCTGTCGTCGACCGGCGCACCGTCGGAGATCACCATCAGGATCTTGCGTTCCTCGGGGCGGCCGATGATCCGGCTGTGCGCCCATGTCAGCGCCTCGCCGTCGATATTTTCCTTGAGCAGCCCTTCGCGCATCATCAGCCCAAGCGACTTGCGCGCGCGGCGATAGGGCTCGTCGGCGGGCTTGTAGATGATGTGGCGCAGATCGTTCAGGCGACCGGGATGCGCCGGGCGGCCTGCGGCGAGCCAATCCTCACGGCTCTGTCCGCCTTTCCACGTCCGCGTCGTAAAGCCGAGGATTTCGGTCTTCACACCGCAGCGTTCGAGCGTGCGCGCGAGGATGTCGGCACTGATCGCCGCGATGCTGATCGGTCGTCCGCGCATCGACCCTGAATTGTCGATCAGCAATGTGACGACGGTGTCGCGGAAGTCGGTGTCGCGCTCGATCTTGTACGACAGCGACTGGCCGGGCGAAACGATCACGCGCGCCAGCCGCGCCGCGTCGAGCTGGCCTTCTTCCTGATCGAAGTCCCACGCGCGGTTCTGCTGCGCCATCAGCCGGCGCTGGAGCCGATTCGCGAGCTTGGTCACCGCGCCCTGCAGATGTGTCATCTGCTGGTCCAGATAGGCGCGCAGACGCGTCAGCTCGTCGGCGTCGCAAAGCTCGGTCGCGGCAATGATTTCGTCATGCTTTTCGGTGAAGCGGACATAGTTGAAATCGGGAATGTCGCTCGGCAGGCGGTTGGGGCGTACCGGCAGCATGCCCTCGTCGCCTTCGCCGCCCATTTCGGGCTCGCCGTCGGCTTCCATTTCCTGCGCGTCGGGGTCGCTGTCGCCGTCGTCGGCTTGATCGCCCGCCATTTCGGCGCGCGCGTCGACCTGGCTTTCGCCGGCGCCGCCGTCTTCGCTTTCCTGCTCTTCCTGGCTTTCTTCGGCCTCGCTCTCGTCCTGCTCGCCGCCGTCCTCGCTGCCTTCTTCGAGCGGCTCGTCGCTGTGGATCAGGTCGAGGTGACGCAGCGCCAGCTTGGCGGTCTCGGCAAAAGCGGCCTGATCGTCGAGCAGCATCGACAGCGCGGTCAGGTCGCCGCCCGCTTCGTTGGTGATCCACTCGCGCACCAGCGACAGGCCGGTTTCGGTCCCCTGCGGCGCCTGTTCGCCGGTCAGGGCCTCGCGCAGCATCAGTTCGAGCGCGCTGGATAGCGGGACATCTTCGCGGTTCTGCGCGCGGCTGATCGGATCGCTACGCATCCGCATCGCGAGGCTTGCGGACAGGTTGCTGCGCATGCCGTCCATATGGCGCGCACCCAGCGCCTCGATCCGCGCGCGCTCCATCGCGTCGAACGCCGCCGCGGCGAGCGGCTCGGCTGGGCGCGCCGACGCGTGCAATTTCTCGCTGTGATGCTTCATGCGCAAAGCATAGGAATCGGCAAAGCCGCGCGCTTCGGCGACCTGATCGGCGGGCAGCGTGCGCGACGGGGTCGGCACCTTGATCGCCTTGCCGATCTGGGCTGGCGCGTCGGCGGTAAAGCCGACCTCGACCTCGGCATCGCGCGTCACTGCACGGGCGACACTCGACAGCGCGGCCTTGAAATCGTCGAGAGGAGATTGGGCAGTCATTTCGAGTCGGCTCTAACCAGCTTTGGCGCGGGAAGGAAGAGGATGAGGGCACGCATATGGGCACACGCATATTAGAATCGTCACCCCGGGCTTGATCCGGGCGAGGAAGACGGATTGAGTGCGGTCATAGCTAAGCTCGCTTGACCTCTCGCAGCCGGGAGAGCATCCGCACCCTCATGTCCTCCCCCTCACTCTCCCCGATGAAAAAGCCCTGGATCGTCATCCTCTGCGCGGCCTTCATCGTCACGCTCGCCATGGGCGTGCGTCAGTCGTTCGGCCTCTTCCTGCCGCAGATGAGCGTCGATATCGGCATCAGCCGCTCCGACTTCGGGCTCGCGATGGCGTTGCAGAACCTGCTCTTCGGTCTCGTCCAGCCCTTCGTCGGCGCGCTCGCCGACAAGCATGGCGCGGGCCGCGTCGTGCTCGGCGGGGCGCTGCTTTACGCGCTCGGGCTGATCGGCGCGGCGCTTGCGACCGACGCGATCGGGCTGCACATAAGTTTCGGCTTGCTGATCGGCATGGCGCAGTCGGCGACGACCTTCGTCGTCGTGCTCGGCGCGGTCGGGCGCGTCGTCAGCCCCGAAAAGCGCAGCAGCGCGTTCGGCATCGTCACCGCGGGCGGATCGCTCGGGCAATTTCTCGTCGTGCCGCTGGCGTCGATGCTGCTTGGCGATATCGGCTATCATCAGACCTTGTGGATCATGGCGGGGCTCGTCGCGCTCTGTGGTTTGCTCGCGATCGGTGTCTCCGGCCGTACCGATACGCCCGGGACGCTGCAGGCGGAAGAACAGACCGCCCGCGAGGCTTTGCGCGAGGCGGCCGTTCATCGCGGATACTGGCTGCTGAATGCGGGCTTTTTCGTCTGCGGCTTTCATATCGCCTTCATCGCGACGCATCTGCCCGCCTATCTCGACGACAAGGGGCTTGGCATAGAAATCGGTGCGCAGGTGCTCGCTCTCGTCGGCCTGTTCAACATCCTGGGCTCCTATGTGTTCGGCCGCGCCGGCGACTTTCTGCGCCAGAAATATGTGCTTTCGGCGCTCTACACCGCGCGCTCGGCGGTTATTGCGCTGTTCCTCTTCCTGCCGCTCAGCCATGCGAGCGCGCTCGTCTTCGCTGCCGCAATGGGTTTCCTCTGGCTCGGCACCGTGCCGCTGACCAGCGGCATCGTTGGGCGCATCTTCGGCATCCGCTATCTCTCGATGCTCTACGGCATCGTCTTCCTCAGCCACCAACTCGGCAGCTTCTTCGGCGCGTACACCGCTGGGCTGATATTCGACGCCACCGGCAGCTATAACATCGCGTGGGGCTTTTCGATCGCGCTCGGGCTCTTCGCCGGGATCGTCCACCTGCCGATTGCCGACGCACCGGTCAAACGGCTGCAACCGGCGTGAGGCTCGCGCGGCAGGACTGGATCGCGCTCGCGCTCTTCCTGGCTGTCGCGGCGGGCGGTTTGTGGCTGTGGACGGGCGAGGGGCCGGTCGTCTGGTTGACCAACTTCGCCATCATGTGCGGCTTTTAGGGCCTCACTGCGGCTCTTCGACCTCGGGCGTCCGCTGACAGATCGCGTCGTCGCCATTCTTGGGTATCACGGGATCGGGAAGCAGGCGGAACACATGCGCCCATTGAGTCGCGACCCGTTCGGGCCGCGTACGCTTGTTTGCGACGACGTCGATGAAGTCCCAGCACACCACTCCGCTGCGCAGAAAATTGCTGTGCCCGGTCGATCCGCGCGACACATCGGTCGTGTCGATTACGGTCAGGCCGGGGCGCGATACGGGGTAGCAGCGCTCGGGCAATCCCTTGGCCTTGAGCTCGGCCGCCTCGAACGGATCGAAACAATAGGGTGAGCCAAGTCGCGGATAGCCGTGAATCGCACGCGACGCGGCGAGCGCCTTGTCGGCGCGTGAGGTATAGACGGTGATCCGGCGGTTATTGGCGACGCGCCGCGCCGACAGGACCTCCTCCTCGATATCGCGTTCGAATGTCTCGCGGTCGATATCGGGCGAGGCGAGGATGATGTTCGAAATATTGCTGCTGTCGGCGCTGCTCGATGTGCGATCCACATAGGAAATCGCCGGGATCACCAATCGCGCGCCGAGCGAGTGCGAGACGACGACGATCTCCTTCACCCATGTCTGTTCGGCGAGCGACTTCAGGAAATCGCGGAAATTGCGGACGTCGTGATACATGTTCGTCTCGTCGACGACGTAACTCAATATCTTGCCCTGCGACGGCCAGCTATATTCGATGATCGGCCCGTCAAAGCCCGTCATGCGCGCGATCTGCGCCGCGTCCTTGGACGTCGTCGAGAAATTTTCGCGGTAGCCGTGGATATAGAGCAGGACGCGCCCCTGCTTGCGGTCGGTCTCCGCCTGCAGCGCGCGCCACCATTCGGCCGAGGTCTGGAAGGCGAGCGGCGCGAGCAGCTTTTTCTTCTTGCCGACAATCACTTCGCGCGGGGCGTTGAAGCGGCCGTAGCGCATATGGTCGCCGCGATGGCGGAGCAGTTCGATCTCGGGTGTGCGGCAGTCCGGGAGGCGGCTCGTCGCGAAGAAATAGGGCAAGGCTTCGCCATCGACTACGGCGCCCGGCTGCGCGGTGCAGCGCGGGTCGGCGACATAGTCCGCGTGGCGGATTTTGCCATAATCGACCGCCGCGATGCTGCATCCGCTGAGCGGGACAAGCGCGAGTGCGGCGAGCAGGGATTTCGATCGCATGGAGGGCTTCATCTTTGAAAAACCTGACACATCGCGCGACGCTGGCAGAGGGGAGGGGGCATGGGAAGTCGGAAAATCGATCCGGCAAAGAGTGTTGATCGAATAATACACTTCGCCTATCCCTGTCCAGCGCCGTTCGTTCGGTGTGTTCACAGGGGAGGATTTCGTGACGGCTTTCACCGCCTTGCTGCTGACGATGGCCGCGCCCGCAGCTTACACACCGCCGTTCGACCCACGCCAGCTTAGGGATAATGTCGCGGGAACGCCGGGCGAACTGCTCGTGCTCGGCACGCCGCATCTGTCGGAACTGCCCGACAGCTTCAAACCCGAAAGCCTCGATCCGCTGCTGGTGCGCCTAGCTGAATGGAAGCCGGCGATCATCACGATCGAGGGGCTTTCGGGCACCGACTGCGAACTGCTGATCCGCTACAAGCCGCTCTATCCTGGCGCGGCGGATTATTGCTGGGACCCGAGCTCGGCGCAAAAGATCGTTGGGCTCGATATGGTGGCGGCGACGGTCGAGGCCGACAGGTTGCTCGGCGCCTGGCCCCCAAACCCGACGCCCGCCGATCGCCGCCGCCTCGCCGCGCTGTTTCTCGCGGGGGGCGAGCGGCCATCGGCGCTCGTCCAGTGGCTGCGGCTTTCGCCGAGCGAACGGCGCGCCGGCGACGGCCTCGACGCCACGCTTGTCGCGGTGCTCGACAAGGCAATCACCGGGCGTAACGAGAATTTCCTGATCGGCGCCGCGCTCGCGGCGCGGCTGGGGCTCGAACGCGTGTATGCGACCGACGATCATAGCGCCGACGCCGTCACTGCCTCGCTCGACAAGGATCCGGGTTATGGCGCGGCGCTCCAGCGGATCTGGGACAATCCGGCGGTGAAGGAGCGGATCGCCGCCGACAAGGCGGTCGCGGCAAAATTGGACGGCGCCGGCGTGCTTGCGCTCTATCGCGACTATAACGACCCTGCGACGATGCGGCTGGCGTTCGATAGCGATTTTGGCGCCGCGCTGGCCGATACCAGTCCCCAGAAATATGGACGCCGTTACACCGGCTGGTGGGAGACGCGAAATTTGCGCATGGTCGCGAACATCCGCGCCGCGATGGCGGTTCGGCCCGGAGAGCGCACGCTCGCGATCGTCGGCGCATCGCACAAGGGCTATTTCGAAGCCTATCTCAATATGATGCACGACGTCCGGCTGGTGGACGCCGCGACCATATTGAAATGACCGCTTAGCGGGCGACGACGCTTTCGGGCAGGTCTTCGCCGAAGACGCGCTGATAATATTCGGCGACGATCATCCGCTCGGCCTCATCGCATTTGTTGAGGAAGCTCAGGCGGAAGGCGAAGCCGATATTGTTGAAGATCGCGGTATTCTGCGCCCAGCTGATCACCGTACGCGGCGACATGACGGTCGAGATATCGCCGTTGATGAAGCCCTGGCGCGTCAGATCCGCAACCTTCACCATATTGGCGACGGTCGTCTCGTCGGTGTTCGGAACCTTGGCGAGGATGATCGCACTTTCGGTAGCGGCCGGCAGATAGTTCAGCGTGACGACGATGTTCCAGCGGTCCATCTGGCCCTGGTTGATCTGCTGCGTGCCATGATACAGCCCGCTCGTGTCGCCGAGGCCGACAGTGTTCGCGGTCGAGAACAGGCGGAAATGCGGGTTCGGACGGATTACGCGATTCTGGTCGAGCAGGGTCAGCTTGCCTTCGGTTTCCAGCACGCGCTGGATCACGAACATCACGTCGGGGCGGCCGGCATCATATTCGTCGAACACCAGCGCGGTCGGGGTCTGCAGCGCCCAGGGGAGCAGGCCTTCGCGGAATTCGGTGACCTGCTGCCCGTCGCGCAGCACGATCGCGTCGCGGCCGACAAGGTCGATGCGGCTGATATGCGCGTCGAGGTTGACGCGGATACACGGCCATTTGAGGCGCGCTGCCACCTGTTCGATATGCGTCGATTTGCCGGTTCCGTGATAGCCCTGCACCATCACGCGGCGGTTGTATTTGAAGCCCGCAAGGATCGCGAGTGTCGTGTCGCCGTCAAAGACATAGGCGGGGTCGAGGTCCGGAACGCGCTCGTCCGCTTCGCTGAACGCCGGCACTTTCATGTCGATATCGACGCCGAAAACCTCGCGTGCATCGACCTCGACATCGGGCGCCGCAAGCAGCGTCGAGCCATGGTGGTCGGGAAGGCTGTTCGGGATATCGGTCATTTTGTCTGTCCAGCGATAAGTCAGGGAGAGTCGCCGCGCGGCGGCGCTTCGCCGTCGCGGTATCGTCATGGGTTGCGCCTTGCAACGCCTTTTCAGAGGAGGCCGAGCGCCTTCATCACCGCCGACTGGTCATAATAGGGACGTTCGCAGACGATCTTGTCGCTGCCGGAGGCGAATTCGAAACTTGCGGCCATGCGAATGCGGAATGCCTTGCCCGTGGGCTCGATCGTGCGCACGCCGAGCTTCAGCGGGCCGAGATGCGTGCCGGTCAGCCAGAATTCGACGAGCACTGTGCTCGTGCCCTCGTCGGCAGCGATCGCGATGACCTCGTTTGCCTGATCGGGGAAGGGTTCGCGCGATGTAGCGAAATAGGATCGCACTGCCGCTTCGCCATCGAAGATCGTGCCGGGACCCATTAATTCATAGCGTGGATGGTCGAAGGTCGCGAGGACGCCGTCCCAATCATGCGTGATCTCCAGCGCCATATGGCGGCGCACCACTTCGATCCGTGCTTCGTTCAGGTCGGTCATTGTACCTCTCCTATGCGAAAGCCTTGCTCTTTCTCAGCAACTGATAGGCTTCGACTACCGCACCCAGCCGCGCTTCGAAACTGCGATCGCCGCCATTTCGGTCGGGATGATATTTGCGGACAAGCTCGCTATAGCGCCGCCGCAGGGCTGCACGGTCGGCGTCGGCGGGCAGGGCCATCAATTGCATCGCGTCATGTTCTTCGCGTGACAGGCCCGGATTTCGGGCCTCGCGCCGCGCCTCGTCCATTCGCTGGCGAAAGCGAGCGCCGAGCGCGTCCATCGGGTCTTTGAAGTCGGCCCAGCGCGGCGGCAGGTCGGCGCTGCCGGCGGGGCGAAAGGCGCGGCTTTCGGTTTCCCAGCCGGCGGTCGGCGACTGCGCCGCCATGATCTGGTCGGCGCTCATGCCTTCGAAGAAATTATAGCCCGCGTTGAATTCGCGCACATGGTCGAGGCACAGCCAGCGATAGGGCGGCGGCCCGTCGGGCGAGCGGTGCGACGATACGGGCGCGCGAAACTCCCCCGCCTCACGGCATCCTGGGGCGGCGCAGCGCTCTTGGCGCGGAACGCGGCCATGAAAACGGGTGGGGCGAGCGGAAGACGGCACGATATGCTTTCGGAATCGAGAGTGAGGATCTGATCTTTGGGAGGCCTTATAATTTGGCGATGGAGCGCTTATGGTCAACCCCATGAGCAACAAAGGCCCTGTGCAGCAAGAGATGGAAAGCCTGCTTGGCGCAGCCTTTCCCGACGCAAATTTCATCCTCAGCAACGACAGCGCCAGCCATCACGGCCATATGGGCGACGACGGCAGCGGCGAATCGCATTTCAGCCTGACGATCGAGTGGGCGGGCTTCGCGGGGCAAAACCGCGTTGCGCGCCAACGTGCGGTGAACAAGGCGCTCGGCGACCTGCCGGGCCAGCGCGTCCACGCGCTCGCGATCAGGGCGACCGCACCGGGAGAATGACTATGGTGGGCAAGGTCAATCTGGCGGATGCCTTTGCGAAAATTCCCGACGCGTGGAACCCGCGCGTCGCCGGCGACATCAATGATTTTCAGGTCAAGCTGGTCAAGCTCGACGGCAAGTTCGACTGGCACCATCACACGCAAGAGGACGAACTCTTCCTCGTCGTCGCCGGCCGGATGAAGATGGCGTTTCGCGACCATGAGGTGATCGTCGAGCCCGGCGAGTTCATCATCGTCCCGCACGGCATCGAACATTGCCCGGAGGCGCTGGACGGCGAATGTCATGTCGTCCTGCTCGAACCCGGCACGACGCGCAACACCGGCAATGTCGATACCGAAAAGACCCGAAAGACGCTGGAAAGGCTCGACTGATGTTTACCGTCATCACCCCCTCGACCCACGATATCGGCGCCTTTGACGTGCGCCGTACCTTGCCGAACAAGGCGCGGACGATGGTCGGCCCCTTCATTTTCGTCGACCAGTTCGGCCCCGCGCATTTCGATATCGGGCAGGGGATGGACGTGCGCCCGCATCCGCATATCAACCTGTCGACTTTGACCTATCTGTTCGAGGGCGCGATCGATCATCGCGACAGCCTGGGCACTTACGCCACAATCCGTCCGGGTGCGTGCAACCTGATGACTGCCGGGCGCGGCATCGTCCATTCGGAGCGGACGCCGCCGGCCGAACGCGCGAGCGGTTCGGGGATTTCGGGTATGCAGACCTGGCTCGCGCTTCCCGACGGCAAGGAAGAGATCGACCCGGCATTCGAACATGTGCCCGCCGACAAATTGCCGCTGGTCGAGGATGGCAGCGTGTCGGCGCGTGTCATCATGGGCAGCCTGTGGGGCGTCACGGCGCCGACGACGCAGCATAGCGCCACCATCTATGCCGACATATTGATGAACGCGGGCGCGAGCCTGCCGATCGATGCGGAGGCCGACGAACGCGCCGTGCTCGTCGCGATCGGCGACGCGAGCCTCGATGGCGAGCGGCTCGAACGCTACAGCCTTTATATCCTCAAGCCCGGTCAGGCGATGACGCTCCGCGCCGAAACCGACGCGCGCGTGATGCTGCTCGGCGGGGAGGCATTCAAAACGCCGCGCCACGTCTGGTGGAATTTCGTCAGCTCGTCGCGCGACCGGATCAACGAGGCGAAAGCGGAGTGGAAGGATCGCAAATTCCCGCTGGTCCCTGGCGACAGCGAGGAATTCATCCCGATCCCCGAAGTACCGAAGACGGTGAGCTATCCTTAGAGGCCCGCTTTCTGCCGATTGCGGCCCCCCCCACACCCTCGTCACCCCGGACTTGATCCGGGGTCCCGCTTGAGACGGATCCGGAGCGCGCGCAAAAAAGCCGGATCCCGGGTCAAGCCCGGGATGACGAGAGCGAAGAACGACCGGAAACTAACGACGGTAATGTGTGCCCCGGCGAAGGCCGGGGTCCAGAGCGGCAATCCGCACAGCTAGGCTTTCCAATGCCCTGGGCCCCGGCCTTCGCCGGGGCACAACATAGTAGCAAACGTCAGCTCACCACCCCAATCCGGTCATTCGCTGCCGAACTTGATGGAACGGCCGAAAACGACCGGGAGCGGACGCTCCACCCAATCTAAACCGTTCGCATCGAGCGAAGTCGAGATGCCCCTCGGGCTGGGCGTTTCGTCGATGGGTGTCTCGACTTCGCTCGACACGAACGGAGAAAGGGCGGAGCTCAAAGTGACCGGTTGCAGACCTCATCATCATCGTCACCCCGGACTTGATCCGGGGTCCCGCTTGAGGTCGAAGCCGGTGAGTGCGTCAAAAAGCGGGATCCCGGGTCAAGCCCGGGATGACGAGAGCGAAGAAACGACCGGAAACTAACGACGGCAATATGTGCCCCGGCAAAGGCCGGGGTCCAGGGCGGCAATCCGCACAGCTCGGCTTTCTAAAGCCCTGGGCCCCGGCCTTCGCCGGGGTACAACATAGTAGCAAACGTCCGCTCCCCACCCCAAAACCGTCGCGCCGGGTTTCCCCGTCTCCTTCGCCCAATCGCCCCGCCTTTTGTTGCAGCTTGCCAGGCTCCCCAATCCCCGCCAGATTGGTTTTGAAAAGAAACCAAAGGAGCGGAATGGATGATCGGCGATTTCGAGCAGCAGCGGGTGATGCTTTCGACCGGGGTCGAACTCGACGTCGTCGATATGGGCCCGAAAGATGCTCCGGCGCTGATCTTTCTCCATGGCTTTCCCGAATCGCATCGCACCTGGCGCCACCAACTGCCGCACTTCGCGGACCGCTTTCGCTGCATCGCGCCCGACCAGCGCGGCTATCGCGGGTCGTCGAAGCCACAGGACGTCGAATCCTACACCCCCGACAAGCTGATCGCCGATATTTTCGCGCTCGCTGATGCGCTTGGCGTCGATAATTTCACCGTCGTCGGTCACGACTGGGGCGGCGCGATCGCATGGGGTGTTGCATTGGGCGGCCAGCCGGGCGGGCTGCATCCGGCATGGGCGGGGCGCGTCACGCGCGCGGTCATCGCCAACGCGCCGCACCCCGGGATATTTCAGCGACTTCTCCTGACGAACGAGGGTCAGCGCGCCGCGAGCCAATATATTCGCACCTTCCGCGATTCCGCGAGCGATGCGATCATCGAGGACCATGGCATCGCCGGAATCCTGGCCCATGCTTTCGAAGGACGCGTGCCGAGCGGCGGGGTTCAGCCCCCTGACGAGATTGCCCGCCTGCTCAAGGATTGGGAGGACCGCGACGCGTGCCGCGCGATGATCAACTGGTATCGCGGTTCGCCGGCCATCGTTCCCGCAATGAATGAACCTTATGCCGAACCACCCGCGGCGCCGTTCCCGAAACTCAACATTCCCACACTCGTCATCTGGGCACTCGACGATGTCGCGCTGCCGCCGTGCAATCTTGACGGCATCGAAGAGCTTGTTCCCGATGTGACGATCGTCGAAGTTCCGGACTGCGGACATTTCGTGCCATGGGACGCGCCTGATGCGGTCAACCATGCGATGGATGAATTTCTCGCTGCCAAATAAACAAGGCCATCGTTTCGTTCGAAAAAAAGTGGCGGGCGGCGATCGCGCCGCCCGCCGTCGGGGGGGTCTTTGTCTGCGTGTCTGGGGCACGCGTCTATGGTCTCACCCACACCTCTTTGTCTCGGCTGCGACTAGGGCCGAGGACTTTGGGTGGGGCGATTTAACCATATTATTGCGCAATATAGCAGGCTTTCACATTTTCCCATTCTTGCCATACTCATGCGATGGAAGTGGGAGAACTCAGGGTCGCCGCGATCGTTGACCGGATCGATGGCCCGTCGAACTGGACGATCGTACGCGATGTCCATGTGCTGATCCTGTATGAGGCAGGGAGCTATCACTGGCTCGAAACCTGGCAGGGTGATCGGCGGACCTCGCTCGGCGATCCGCTGCCCGGCGAAATGTGGTTGATCCCCGCGGGCCAGACCTATCGCGCGTCGGCAAAGGGCGGCGCGGTCCGTATGGTCGAAGTCGAAATTCCGACCTCGCGGCTGACCATAGCGCCCGAAACGCGGGCGCTGGCCGCTCATCATGACCTTGCGCTCGCCGCGTTGGTCCGCGCGCTGTTGGCGGGCGATGCCTTGGCGGGCGATGCGCTGACCGCGATCCTTGCGAGGACCGTCGAGAATATGGCCGGTCGTGCCGAGACGCCCGCGATTGCCCAGCGCATCAACGATCTGATGGCCTTCATCCAGACACAGCTCGAAGTGCCGTTGACCGTCGAGGATATGGCAGCCGAGGCCGGCATGTCGGTGAACAGCCTGATCGTCCATTTCGCGCGCGCGACCGGGCGGACCCCCGCGCAATATGTGCTGCGGCAGCGGCTTCGTCACGCCTGCTGGTTCCTGATGAACCGTCCGCTCTCGATCGCCGAAATAGCCTTCGCGACCGGATTTTCGAGCCATGCGCATCTCTGCGCGATCTTCCGCCGCAAGATTGGCATGTCGCCGGGCGAGTGGCGCCGCCGGCATCGATCCTATATCGTCGAAGCGGAGGGGGAGGCGTAAATATGTCGCATACGGTGATGATGCTGCTGGCCGGGCTGGGCCTGTTGATCCTGCTGCGCCTGACGATCGGGGATGCCGCGCGCGCGACGCGCCTGTTCCTCGTCCTGTGGCTGCTCGTCGCGATCGGCAATATGCTCGTCGGCGTGCTCCATGCGGGCTATGGCTGGGCCGAGGAAGCAGGGATCGCGCTGGTCGTTTTCGGCGTGCCGGCAGCGGTCGCGCTGCTCGCGCGCCGTTTCTCGCGCTAATTCTCGGGGCGTAGCAAACAGCCGCTGGCACCAGCATAGCGCGCGCTGCGCGAGGCGAGCAGCGGCACGCTGCCGGTTACGGTCCGGGTCGCGGGATCCTCGCTCAGCGATATCATTTCCATGCCGGGCTCGAAGTCGCTCTGGCAGCTTTCGAGGCTGCGGCCCTGAACATAGCGGCACGAACAACCGACCCGCGCGGCATAGGCGGAGCCGAGTTCGGCCTGCGCCTTGAACGACGGAAATTTCCAGATCGCGAAAATTGCGAGCAGCACCGCAAGCCCGATCGCCCACGGCAAACAGCCGCCCCAGCGGCTCTGTTTCTTCGGCGAGGGGGCGGGGGCCACGGGCGGCGGCACGGCGGCTGGCGTCTCGCCCGTTGTCGGCCCGGTCGGATTGATGTTATTCACTTGATCCATGATCACGAAAAAACGGCTGCTGGCAAGTGCTGCCCTCGCGATGCTCGGCGTCTGGTCGCTGACGCAGGCGGCAGGGCAGGGGAATATGGCGCCCGCCTCGCCTGCACCGAAGTTCGGAGCATCGCTTGACGGCGTGGCGGCGGTAGAGACGCCGCGGGCCCTGCCTGCGCTGCCCGCCGCCAGCCGCGCGCATGCCGATGCGCTGTTCGCCGATGTCGACGACGTCGGTCAGACGCGCGCGCTTCTGATACTCCGCGACGGGGAGCCGATCTATGAGCGTTACGCCGCGGGTTTCGGTCCCGAATCGAAGCTGATCAGTTGGTCGATGGCAAAAAGCATCACCGCGGTGCTTACCGGTTTTCTCGTCGCCGATGGGCAATTGTCGCTCGACGGCCCGGCGCCGGTCGCGGCCTGGCAACGTAGCGGAGACCCGCGCGGCGCGATTACGCTTCGAAACCTGCTCCATATGTCGTCGGGGTTGGAGCATGTCGAAAGTGGCGATCCGGTTTGGCAGGGCGACACCGTCGCGATGCTGTTCGGCGGCGGTGCGGGCGACATGGCGGGCTTCGCCGAAGCGAAACCTGCGGCGGCACAGCCCGACGAGGTCTTCAACTATAGTTCGGCGACCAGCGTCATCCTGTCGGACATAATCGCCGATACGCTGACCCCGTCGCGGAACCCCGATGCGCGCCGCGATGCGATGCGCGATTTCATCGGCGGCCGGCTGATCGAGCCGCTCGGCATGACCAGCCTGACGCCCGAGTTCGACGCGCGCGGAACGATGATCGGCGGATCGATCATGCACGCGACCGCGCGCGACTATGCAAGGTTCGGCGAATTCCTGCGCAATGGCGGCGTCGTGGACGGCCAGCGGCTGTTGCCCGAAACCTGGATAAAATTCATGCTCACGCCCTCGGCGAACGATGCGGGTTATGGCGGCCATATCTGGCTCAACCGCAAGCGGCCCGCGGGCGTGACGCCGGCGTTATGGCCCGATCGCGGCCCGAACGACCTGTTCGCGTGCATCGGGCATCAGGGGCAATATATCATCGTCTCGCCGTCGCAGCGGCTGACCATCGTGCGGCTGGGCATCACGACCGATGACCAGTTCCCCGCGCTGCGTCGGCATCTGGCGGATCTGACGGCGGCGCTTTGAGGGTTCGGGGTGGGGAGCTGCGGTTGCCTTACTCCACTTCCGTCATCCCGGGCTTGACCCGGGATCCCGCTTTTGGAGCATTCACCGGTATCGGTATCAAGCGAGACCCCGGGTCAAGCCCCGGGGTGACGATGACAGATAGACGGCTTCGGGTCGAAACCTGCCTTACAGCAAAAAGTCGCCAACCACCGTCGTGACGCAGGTGCCCGTCAGCTCGACCATGTCGCCGTCGAGGCGGCAGCCGACATGGCCCCCACGCGCGCTCGCTTGATAGGCGGCGAAATGGTCGCGGCCGAGGCGCGTCGTCCAATAGGGCGTCAGCACGCTGTGTGCCGATCCCGTCACCGGATCCTCCGGAATGCCCGCGCCAGGTGCAAAGGCGCGGCTGACGACGTCGGCGTCCGACACATCGCCGCCGCCCGGCGCGGTCGCGATATAGAGGATGTCGCCCTTGCTCAGCGCCGCAAGATCGGGGGTCAGCGCGCGAACCTCTTCGGCGCTGTGATAGACGATCAGCGCATAGCCGCCGTCATGCCACAGCGTTTCGACCACATTGCCGCCCATCGTGCGCACGATGTCGGGCATCGGTTTCGCCTCCGGGCGATAGGCGGGCAGTTTCATCCGGTAACCCCCGTCGTCGCCGTTGCGCGCGACGGTCAGGCGGCCGGCCTTGCGCGTGCGAAAATGCATGTCGTTCCGCCACTGCGCCGCCGACAAGAGGACGTGCCCGCTCGCGAGCGTCGCATGGCCGCACAGGGCGACTTCGATTGTCGGGGTGAACCAGCGCAGTTCATAATCGGCTTCGTTGCTCTCGTCGGGAACGAGGAAGGCGGTTTCGGCGAGGTTGTTCTCGGCCGCGATGGCCTGCAGCGTCGCATCGTCTAGCCATTCCTCGAGCGGCATGACCGCAGCGGGATTGCCGGTAAAGGGACGGTCGGCAAAGGCGTCGACCTGCGTGATCGGAAGGCGGCGTGCAGCGCTCATGGATACAGCAATCCTTTCGTCCAGCCCTCTCCGGCGCGCCGGAACTGCGTGCGCTCGTGCAGGCGGTGTGCGCGATCCTGCCAGAACTCGATAGCCGAAGGATTAACGCGCCAGCCCGACCAGCGCGGCGGACGCGGCACGTCCTGCCCCTCGAACCGCGCCTGCATTTCTTCGAAGCGCGCCTCGAACGTCTCGCGGCTATCCAGCGGTCGCGACTGGTCGCTCGCCCACGCGCCAAGCTGGCTGTCGCGGCTGCGCGTTGCGAAATAAGCGTCGGCGATCGCGTCGTCGACGGGCGTCACCGCACCTTCGATACGAATCTGCCGGCGCAGCGATTTCCAGTGAAAGAGCAGCGCGACATGCTGGTTCGCCGCCAGCTCGCCGCCCTTGCGGCTGTCGAGATTGGTGTAAAATATGAAGCCGTCGGGACCATGCCCCTTCAGCAAGACCATGCGAAGCGACGGATGTCCGTCGGGCGTCGTCGTCGCGAGTGCCATCGCATTGGCGTCATTGGGTTCGCTGGCGCGCGCTTCGGAGAACCAGCTATCGAACAGGGCAAAGGGATCGTCGCTCATCCGCGCGGTCATAATGCGAGCAGTTGGCGGTGAGCAAGCAATAAGCCCTCCGCCGCAGGGGAGGGCTTTGCTTGCGCGGAACTTGACCTGCAGCGGCACATTACCACATCGACGTGCAATCGGGCTTCACGCCCAGTCACTTATCGGGCTACAGGAGCAAAATGGCCGATCCCTATTCCACCCTGGGCGTTGCGAAGAGTGCAAGCGAAGCGGAAATCAAATCCGCGTACCGCAAGCTCGCCAAGGAATTGCACCCCGACAAGAACAAGGACAACCCAAAGGCGTCGGAGAAATTCTCAGACGTGACCAAGGCGTATGACCTGCTGTCGGACAAGACGAAGCGCGCGCAATATGACCGCGGCGAAATCGATGGCGAGGGCAATCCCGCGATGCCCTATGGTTATGGCGGTGGCGGCGGTTTCCGCGGCGATCAGCGTACGGGTCCGGGCGGTTTCAGCGGTTTCGGCAACGAGAGCGCCGATTTCGGCGATATTTTCGAGGGTCTGTTCGGTGGTCGCGGCGGCGGCGGCGGCGGGCCGTTCGGTGGTTTCGGCGGACGCAGCGCACCGCCGCAAAAGGGCGCCAACGTCGCCTATCGCCTGTCGGTGTCGTTCGTCGATGCCGCGACGCAGGCGCCGCAACGCATCGCGCTTTCCGACGGCGCGACGATCGACCTGAAATTGCCTGCTGGGGTCGAGACCGGCACCCAGATGCGCCTTGCCGGCAAGGGGCAGCCAGGACCCGGCGGCACCGGCGACGGTATCGTGACGATCACGGTCAAGGATCATCCCTTTTACGTGCGCGAGGGCGCCAACATCCGCCTCGACCTGCCGGTCAAGCTGAACGAGGCGGTCAAGGGCGCGAAGATCAAGGTGCCGACCGTCGACGGCCCGGTGATGCTGTCGATCCCGGCCGGTTCCTCGTCGGGCAAGGTGATGCGCCTCAAGGGCAAGGGCTTCAGCCAGAAGAGCGGCGGCCGCGGCGACCAGCTCGTCCGGCTGATGGTGGATTTGCCCGCCGACGACGAGGCGCTGGTCAAGCTGCTCAGCGAATGGAACGATCCGCGCGACGTGCGTGCGGAGCTGGGTGTGTGATGCGTGGCTGACGCCGGCGAGAAAAAGATCGTCGCCGCGCTTGAGCGCGAGGTCGCCGAAGAGGTCGGCAAGGAATTTCTGGCCGAGGGCCATTCGCCGCACTCGCCCGAGGCGCGGGCCGAACGCGCCAAACGCGTCAAGCTGCGCGCGCGCGCCGAAGGGCTGATCCATCGCGGGCGTGAGCAATTGGCGCCCGGTACCCGCGCGTACCGGATCGTGCGCCGCGTCGTCGTCGGCACCTACACCGACGGCTTCATCCATGCGGGCAATCTTGCTTATCTTGCGCTGATCGCGCTCTTCCCCTTCTTCATCCTGCTCGCCGCCGCGCTGTCGATCTTCGGCGGCAGCGTCGGGGGCGAGGCGGCCATCGAGGCGGTTTTCTCGACGATGCCGCCCACTGTCGCAAAGGCGCTTTCGGGACCCATCCGTGAAGTCATGACGGCACGTACCGGCATCTTCCTGTGGCTTGGTGCGCTCGTCGCACTATGGACCGTCGGCAGCCTGATCGAAACGGTGCGCGATATCCTCCGCCGCGCCTATGGCACGCATTTCAGCAAGGGTTTCTTTCACTACCGGCTGCTGTCGATCGGCATCATTACCGGCGCGGTCGTCCTGATGCTGCTATCCTTCAGCATGCAGGTGCTGATCGTCGGCGTCGAACAGTTCGTGACCCGTGTGCTGCCCGAGCGATATCAATCCTTCGGCATCGTGCTGATCTCGCGCGGGGTATCGGGCTTTGGCCTGTTCCTCGCAATCTATATGCTCTTTTACAGCCTTACGCCGTCGAAATACCGGCGGCGGCAATTCCCGAAATGGCCGGGCGCGCTGTTCACGACGCTTTGGTGGGTCGGCGTCACGCTCGCTCTGCCGCCGTTGCTTGCCAGCCTCCTCAGCTATGACGCAACCTACGGCAGCCTCGCGGGTGTGATGGTCGCGCTCTTCTTTTTCTATCTCGTCGGATTGGGTATGGTGATGGGCGCCGAACTCAACGCCGCGCTCGTCGAGGTTGAGGATTTGGGCCACGACGCTATTGGGCGCGTCGACGATGTGATTATTGAAAAGACCGGAGACAAAAAATGACGGGTCTGATGACTGGCAAGCGCGGGCTGATTATGGGCCTCGCGAACGACAAGTCGCTGGCATGGGGTATCGCCAAGGCGCTGCACGGCGCGGGTGCCGAACTCGCGATTTCGTACCAGGGCGACGTGATGCTGAAGCGGGTGAAGCCGCTCGCCGACGAACTCGGCTGCGATTTCCTGATCGATTGCGACGTGTCCGATATGGACAATCTCGATGCGGCGTTCGCGACGCTCTCGTCGCGTTGGCCGACGATCGACTTCGTCGTTCACGCGATCGGCTATACCAACAAGGAAGCGCTGCGCGGCCATTATGCCGACGTCACGCTCGACGACTTTCTGATGACGATGAACATAAGCGTCTACAGCTTCACCGCAGTCGCACAGCGCGCCTCGGCGATGATGACGCCTTATGATCCAGAGACGGGCAATGGCGGCGGCTCGCTGCTGACGCTCAGCTACTATGGCGCCGAAAAGGTGATCCCACACTACAACGTCATGGGCGTGGCGAAGTCGGCGCTGGAAACCAGCGTCAAATATCTCGCCAATGATTACGGCCCGCAGGGCGTGCGCGTGAACGCGATTTCAGCCGGGCCGATCAAGACGCTCGCTGCATCGGGCATCGGCGATTTCCGCCTGATCCTGAAATGGAACGAGCATAACGCCCCGCTGCGCCGCAACGTCACCATCGACGATGTCGGCGGATCGGCGCTCTATCTGCTCAGCGATCTCTCCTCGGGCGTTACCGGCGAAACGCATCATGTCGATGCGGGTTATCACACCGTCGGGATGAAACAGGAAGACGCGCCGGACATCTCGCTTGTCTGACGAAATCGGCATCCGCGCCGCGACGGCGACGGATGCCGAGGCTGTCGACACGATTATCCGGGCCGCGTTTGCGGGAACGGACTTCGGCCATCAGGGCGAAGCCGAACTCGTACGCATGATCGAGGCGGACGGCGATGCGCTCGTCTCGCTCGTTGCTGAACGGGGTGGCGCGATCGTCGGGCATATGTTGTTCAGCCGGATGGAGGTCGAGGCCGATGGCGCCGCGCTAGTAGGTGCCGGTCTTGCGCCGGTATCGGTTGTGCCAGGATTGCAAGGGCAGGGTATCGGCGCCGCGCTGATCCGCGCCGGGCTTGAGAAACTCCGCGAACAAGGCGTGGGCATAAGCTTCGTGCTCGGTCACGAAAGCTATTACCCGCGTTTCGGCTATTCGCCGGGCCTCGCCGCGCGCTTCGCATCGCCCTTTGCCGGACCGCATTTCATGGCGATGATGCTGGACTCGGGCGCGGCTTGGCCGCTAGGCGGACGGGCCGAATATGCACCCGCATTCGGCCGGATGGGATAGGGCAATGAGTTTCAACAGCTTCGGACGCGTTCTTCGCTTCACGACATGGGGGGAAAGCCACGGCCCAGCGCTCGGCGCCGTCGTCGACGGATGTCCGCCGCGCCTGTCGCTGTCCGAAGCCGACATACAACCCTTTCTCGACAAACGCCGCCCCGGGCAGTCGCGCCATACGACGCAGCGGCAGGAACCCGATCAGGTCCGCATCCTCTCGGGAACCTTCGAGGGCAAGACGACGGGCACGCCGATCAGCCTGATGATCGAGAATGTCGACCAGCGGTCGAAGGATTATGGCGACATCGCGCAGGCCTATCGCCCCGGTCACGCCGATTACGCCTATGACGCCAAATATGGCATCCGCGATTATCGCGGCGGCGGCCGATCGAGCGCGCGCGAAACTGCGGCGCGCGTTGCTGCTGGCGGTGTCGCGCGGCTCGTGATCCCCGAAGTGCAGATCCATGCTTGGGTCGCCGAAATCGGCGGTGATGCGATCGATCCCGCGAATTTCGATCTCGAGGAAATCGACCGCAATCCCTTTTTCTGTCCCGACCCCGCCGCCGCGCAGCGCTGGGAAGGGCTGATGGACGCCGCGCGCAAGTCGGGCAGTTCTCTGGGCGCGGTGATCGAATGCGCGGCGAGCGGCGTTCCTGCCGGTTGGGGCGCGCCCATCTATGCCAAACTCGACAGCGATCTTGCCGCCGCGATGATGGGGATCAATGCCGTGAAGGGCGTCGAGATCGGCGCGGGCTTCCAAGCAGCACGCCTTCGCGGCGAGGAAAATGCCGATCCGATGCGCCCCGCGACCGACGGCAGCAACCGTCCCGATTTCCTGTCGAACAACGCCGGCGGTATCGCTGGCGGCATTTCGACCGGCCAGCCCGTTGTCGTGCGCGTCGCGTTTAAACCGACCAGTTCGATCCTGACCCCCGTGCCGACGGTGAACAAGGCGGGCGAAGCGACCGACATCGTCACCAAGGGCCGTCACGACCCGTGCGTCGGCATCCGCGGCGCGCCGGTTGTCGAGGCGATGATGGCGCTTGTCCTCGCCGATCATAAATTGCTGCACAGGGCCCAAAACGGCTGATGACCTAGTGGAGTTCGTCGCCGCATTTATCGCGGAGCAAAAGGCGGTTATCGGCCTGTTCGTGCTCGCGGGCATGTTCGCGGCTTTCGTCTGGGAACGCTTCTCGCCGTCGGTCGTCGCGGTTGCCGGTGCGGGTATGATGCTCGCGCTGGGTCTGCTCGATGAAAAGGGTGCTTACGGCGTCTTTTCCAACAGCGCTCCGCTCACCGTCGGGGCGATGTTCATCCTCTCGGGCGCGCTGATCCGTACCGGGGTGATCGACAAGGTCGGCAACTATGTCGTCGACCGCGCGAAGCGAAACCCGCGCCTCGCGGTGATCGAGGTGTTCGGCGGCGGCCTGCTCGTGTCGGGCTTCATCAACAGCACACCCTTCGTCGTCGTCATGATGCCCGTCTGCTTCCGGCTCGCCGAGGCGCTTGGCGTGTCGCCCAAGAAATTGCTGATGCCGCTGTCGGTGATTGCGGTGCTCGGGGGCTGCCTGACGCTGATCGGCACCTCGACCAATCTCGTCGTTGCCGGGATCGCCGAACAGGCAGGGCTCGGCCATTTCGGACTGTTCAGCATTACGCCTTATGGCCTTGCGGTCGCGGCGGCAGGCGTCGTTGGACTCCTGATCATGGCGCGCTTCCTACCGTCGGACTATCCGCGCATCGCCGAAAAGGCGAACGGGGCGGAACAGCTTTATCTGACCGAACTCGGCCTTGGCGAAGATGATCCGGCCATCGATATGTCGCTCGACGCCGCCAGCCTCGGCATTGCGCCGTCGCAGATCGTCGGGGTGCTTGCCGGCGGGCGCCTGATCACGGGGGCGGATGCACAGAATCACCGGCTCGCGCCCGGTAACCGAATCGTCGCCCGGCTCGATGGCGCTGCGCTGATGACGATTCGCAGCGAGAAGCGCTTTGCGATCGGCATCGGAGAGAACCCGGATGCCGAATCGACCGTCGTCGAGGTGACGGTTTCGCCAAGCCACCGCTCGATCGACCGGCCGCTTGCCGAAATCCCCTTCCTCCAGCGCCAGCGGGTCCGCATCCTCGGCGTAACTCGCTTTCGCCATCTTCCGGGGCCGACTTTGTCGGAAAACCGCATCCGCGCCGCCGACCGCCTGCTGATCGACGCCGACGACGCGAACATCGCGCAGCTGCGCGACAATCCCAATCTGATCGGCCTCGCAATGGCGTCGGTCACCGCCTTCCGCCGCCGCCGGGCATGGATCGCGATCCTCGTGATGGCAAGCGCGGTGCTGTTGTCGGCAACGGGCGTCATGTCGATCGGCATCGCCGCCTTCATCGGCGTGGGGATCGTGCTGCTGACGCGCTGCATCGATGCGTCCGAAGCGTGGGGCAGTATCGACGGCGACGTATTGATCCTGATCTTCGCGATGCTCGCGGTTGGGGCTGCGCTCGAACAGGCGGGCTCGGTTGCGCTGATGGTCGGCGCGCTCGAACCGGTGCTGACCGACGCGCCGCAATGGGCAGTGATCGCGATCGTCTATTTCTCGGCATTGTTGCTGTCCGAATTGCTCAGCAACAATGCCGTCGCGGCGCTGATGGGGCCGCTTGTCATTGGCATTGCCGAAGCGACGGGAGTCGCGCCGCAGCCGCTGCTGATCGCGCTGATGCTCGGTGCCTCGGCCTGTTTTGCGACACCGGTCGGTTACCAGACAAACACGCTCGTCTATGCCGCGGGCGATTATCGCTTCATGGATTTCGTGCGCATCGGCGTGCCGCTCAATATACTCACGGGTGTCGCCGGCTGCGCCGCGCTTGCCTTCTGGACACCCTGACCGAGCGATAGGCCCGGCAGCGATTGCCCGCGGCGCGTCACCCTGTTACCCCGCTCGCATAACGATCCGTCCCTGGGGCGGAACAGGGAGTAATTTATGGGCCATCGCCTGACTTTGTACATTCTTATCGGGATGATCCTCGGCGTCATCACCGGCTATCTGGTGCGGGTATATGTGCCCGCCGACAGCGAAGCCTTTGCCTATTGGCTGCGCAGCTTCAGCACGCTGTCGACGATCTTCCTCAACCTGATCAAGCTCGTCGTTGCGCCGCTGATTCTCGGCACGCTTGTCGCGGGAATCGCGCATATGGGCGACAGCTCGGCGCTCGGCCGCATTGGGACGCGCGCAATCGCATGGTTCATCCTCGCCAGCCTGATCTCGATCAGCCTGGGCCTGATCATGGTCAATTTCTTTGAGCCGGGTGCGGGGCTCAACCTCACCGTCGGTGCGCATTCGATTGCAGAGGTTGGCGAGGTCAAAAAGCTCGACCTGTTTGAATTCATCGAACATGTTTTCCCGAAGAATATCTTCCAGGCGATGGCGGACAACAATGTCCTCCAGATTCTTGTTTTCGCGCTGTTTGCGGGCGTTGGCCTGACGGCGATCGGCGAAAAAGGGAAGCCGCTGGTTCGCGGCGCCGAGGCGCTCGCCGAATTGATGCTCCAAATTACCGGCTATGTGATGCGCCTCGCGCCGATCGCGGTATTCGGTGCGCTAGCCGGCGTTGTCGCGAAATATGGCCTCGGCATCCTCGGTACTTATGCCGAACTCGTCACCGAATTCTACCTCTCGCTCGTCGTGCTGTGGGTCATCCTGCTCGGTGCGGGCGCGATCTTCCTTGGCCGCCGGATATTCTCGCTGATCCGCTATATTCGCCAGCCGCTGCTGATCGCTTTCTCGACCGCGTCGTCGGAGGCTGCGATGCCCAAGCTATTCGAACAGCTCGACCGCTTCGGCGTGCCGCGCCGCATTTCGGGCTTCGTGCTGCCGCTGGGTTACAGCTTCAACCTCGACGGTTCGATGATGTATGCGAGCTTCGCGACGCTCTTCATCGCGCAAGCCTATGGTATCGAGCTGTCGATCACGCAGCAGATTCTGATCCTGCTGACGCTGATGGTGTCGTCGAAGGGGATCGCAGCGGTGCCGCGCGCCAGCCTCGTCGTCATCACCGCGACGCTTGCGATGTTCGATCTGCCGGTCGAGGGCGTTGCGCTGATTTTCGCAATCGACCAGTTCCTCGACATGGGGCGCACCGCGACCAACGTCGTCGGCAACGCCGTGGCAACAAGTGTGATCACCAAGTGGGAAGGCATGCTCGAAGAGCCCGAACCCGCCGACCTCGAGCGGCCGCATGCGCCATCGCACACACCGCACCATGGAACCCGTGGGCTCGATCTTCGTGATGACATAGCAGAGGGTGAAAACAAGCCAGCGGCCGATAACGCGTAACGCGCGAGCTTCGGGCCGCCCAACCGGGGGCGAGCAAGGAGCTGAGCCATGGCCGAAGCAGCGGCGATCGACGGGGTGCACCGTGACGAAGCGCGTGCGAGACGGCTGCGCTGGCGGATGCTGGTCGGGTTTCTCGCGGGCCTCATTATAGGGCTTGGCGTTCACTATGGCGCGCCGGATGCGGCGTGGGTCGAAACCGTCACAACCTATGTGACGGGACCGATCGGGCAGATATTCCTGCGCCTGCTTTTCATGCTTGTGATCCCGCTGCTCGTATCGGCGCTGATCGTCGGCGTCGCCGAAATGGGCGAGATGCGGGCGCTGAAATCGGTCGGTTTGCGCACGCTCGCCTATACGGTCGTCGTCTCGGCAATTTCGGTCGTCATCAGCCTTGCCGTCGTCAATTTGCTCCAGCCGGGCGCGGGGGTCGATCCCGCGCTCGCGCGTTCGCTGATGGCCGAGGGGGCGGCGGGCGCGCAGGCGATCGCCGACCGCGCGGGCGAGGCGAAGACCGGGATGGATGCGGTCGTCGCGATCGTCCCCGACAATCTCTTCGCCGCGATGGGCGAGAATGACGTGCTTGCGGTCATGTTCTTCGCGCTTTTCTTCGGCATCGGGTTGATGCTCGTGCGTACCCCGCGGACCGAGACGCTGAAGACTGCGATCGAGGGCGTGTTCGAGGTGGTGATGAAGCTCATCGGCATCGTCATCCAGCTCGCGCCGATCGCCGTCTTCTGCTTCATGTTCAACCTTGCGGCGCAGTTCGGCTGGGACCTGATCATCCGCCTGTCGGCCTTTGTCGGCGTCGCGCTGCTTGCGCTCGCGCTTCAGATGTTCGTCGTCTTTCCGCTGCTGCTCAAGACCCTTGCGGGCAAATCGCCCGTCGCCTTCTTCCGCGAAACGCAGGAGGCGTCCGTCATGGCATTCGCGACCGCCTCGTCGAACGCGACGCTTCCGACCGCACTCCGCGTCGCGCACGACCGCCTCCGCCTGCCCGACAAAGTCGCACGCTTCGTGCTCACCATCGGCGCGACCGCGAACCAGAACGGCACCGCGATGTTCGAGGGTGTCACGGTGATTTTCCTCGCCCAATTCTTTGGCATCGACCTGACGCTCGACCAGCAGTTGGTCGTGATGCTGGTTTGCATTTTGGGCGGCATTGGGACGGCTGGCGTGCCGGCGGGATCGCTCCCCGTGATTGCGCTGATCCTCGCGTCGGTCGGGGTGCCGCCGGAAGGGATTGGGCTGATCCTCGGCGTCGACCGTTTCCTCGACATGTGCCGCACGACGCTTAACGTTGTCGGCGACCTTGTCGCCGCGACGGTCGTTTCGGCGGGCGTGAAAGATCCGCCGCCCGCCGGTCAAGCTTCCTAATTATCGCGGACGCGGCCTTCACGATTGGGCTCCGGCGCCTGGCGTGCCGGGCGTGGTGCCTCGCGCACAACGGGAGCAGGTCGCGCTGCGGGCGGCGGACTCGCGACCGGAGCCGGGCGCGGCCGCCCGGCGCCCGCGCCGCGGTCGGGGCGGCCGCCATTGCCATCGCCGCGGTTCCAGCCGCCGGGGCGGCCCTCCCCGCGATCGGGACGACCGGGATTGCCCGCGGCAGGCGGCGTAGCGGGACTTCCGGGGCCACGGCCGGGCCGTGTGCCACGCGGGCCGTCGGGATTGCCATCACCGCGGCCCCATCCTCCGGGTCGGCCGGGGCGACCGTCGCCGCGGTCGGGGCGTCCGGGATTGCCGGCGGTAGGCGGCGTCCCAGGATTGGCGGGGCCGCGCCCGGGGCGCGTACCGCGCGGGCCGTCATTGTCGTGATCGCCGCGATTCCACCCACCCGGGCGTCCCGGCCGACCGTCGCCCGGTCGCCCGTCGTTGTCGCCGCGGTTCCAGCCGCCGGGGCGGCCCGGCTTCCAATCGCCACGTCCGCCATGATGTTTCCACCAAGCGCGGCGCCCGCCCCAATAATTCAGATATTGGCCGCGCAGCGGATAGCGGTTGCGGTAATTGTCGAACATCCACATCCCATAACCGGGATAATAATAATCGTCGTACCAGCCGCCGCCGAAGCCGATCTGGGCGAAGCCGCCGCCATAGTCCGACGCGTCGTAGCAGTCGTAACCATAGCCATCGTCATAGGCATAGCCGTCGCTATCATAATAGGCGTTACCATAGCGCGCGGCGCAATCGCCGCCCGAGGCATAGCTCGAACCATAGACGTCGCCATAATAGCAGCCGCCGAGCATCGTAGTCGCCAGTGCGCCGAACGCGATGGAGATGGGGCGCTTCAAACTCTTCGCCATGGGCTTGTCCTTTTGGGTCCAACGGTTGCGACCCGTCCACTTGTTGCATGAATTGTACGAGTCGAGTTGAATTTGCGGTGAATGCCGTCAAGTGTTCGGCAACGCCTTACTTGCATCGATGTCAGTAGTTGGTTACGCCTTGTATCGGAACATGATGACGAGGATCGACCGATGAACGCGCCGACGAATATCCAGCCCGCGAACACCCAATGGTCCGAAAAGCGTTTCGGTCCCGATACGCAGCATTGGCTGCCGCGCAACTCGGGCTCGACGCTCGACCATATCCCCGGCGAAGACGGTTTGCCCGTGCTCGGCACCACGCTCGACCAATTGCGCGACTATCCAGGCTTTGCGAACCGGATGGTCGCGAAATATGGCCGCGTCTATCGAAGCAACAGCTTTGGCGGGCGCAGCGTCGCGCTCCACGGTCCCGAGGCGAACGAACTTGTGATGTTCGACCGCGAGAAGATCTTCTCGTCCGAACAGGGCTGGGGACCGGTACTCAACCTGCTCTTCCCGCGCGGTCTGATGTTGATGGATTTTGAAAAGCATCGCGCCGACCGCAAGATATTGTCGGTCGCGTTCAAACCCGAACCGATGCGCCACTATGCCGATTCGCTGAACGAAGGGATTCGCGACCGTGTCGGCCAGTGGAGCGGCAAGACGTTCAAATTCTATCCGGCGATCAAGGAACTGACCCTCGATCTCGCTGCGACCAGCTTTCTCGGTATCCCGTGGGGACCGGAGGCGGACAAGGTCAACAAGGCCTTCGTCGACATGGTGCAGGCGTCGATCGGCGTCGTCCGCGTGCCCTTGCCCTTCACCGCGATGGGCCGCGGCGCAAAGGGGCGCGCCTTTCTGGTGGAATATTTCGGCAAGATGGTCCCCGAACGGCGCGAGGGCACGGGCGAGGATATGTTCAGTCAGATTTGTCGGACGCGCGACGACAATGGCGAATATATGTCGGTCGAGGCGATCGTCGACCATATGAACTTTCTGATGATGGCCGCGCACGACACGATCACCAGCTCGATCACGACGCTCGTCTGGGAACTCGCGCGCAATCCGGAATGGCAGGACAAGCTGCGCGAGGAAATGCTGAGCGTCGCGCCGGCGGGCGAGGGCGTCGGGCATAACAGCCTTGGTCAGCTCGAAATGACCGAATGGGCGTTCAAGGAAGCGCTGCGGCTCGTCCCCCCGGTCCCGAGCTTCCCGCGCCGAGCGCTCAGGGATTTCGAATATGGCGGCTACCGCATCCCCGCGGGCACCTCGGTCGGCGTCAGCCCTGCCTATACGCATATGATGGAGGAGCATTGGCCCGAGCCGGCAAAGTTCGACCCGATGCGCTTTTCGCCTGAGGTCGCGCGTGAGCGGCACAAATATGCGTGGGTGCCCTTCGGCGGCGGCGCGCATATGTGCCTTGGCCTTCACTTCGCCTATATGCAGGCGAAAATCTTCTTCCACCATGTCATCACAACGCACCGCATCATCGTGGCGGACGGCTATGCGCCCGAATGGCAGGTGCTTCCGATCCCGCGGCCGAAGGACGGGCTGACCGTGAGTTTCGTTCCGCTGTGATCTGAGGGCGAAACGACCGGCGCTCCGCCGCAAACGGAGGGGGCCTCTGGCCGATGCCGATGGCTGCCGGAGCGTGAAAATTGCGCTGTTGATAGCGTTCCCATGCGGCTATGCTGCCATTGACTGGGTCGCGTTGAAACCGAGCGGCCTCGGCGTGGGGAGGGCAAATTGGCGTCACATATGGTCGATGAACTGATCCGCGCCGTCAGCGACGTTATCGGCGCGCACGGGCCCGCGGTGAACGCCGCGCAAAGCTACGCGCCCAGCGATTACAGCATCCATTTCTTCCTGCAAATCGCGGTGATCCTGCTCGTGTGCCGCGTCGTCGGCTGGCTCGCGCACCGCTTCATGGGCCAACCGCAGGTGGTCGGCGAGATGATCGCCGGCGTCGTGCTCGGCCCGTCGCTCTTCGGGCTATTCTTTCCCGAATTTCAGGCAGCGCTGTTCCCGAAAGAGACGCGCAATATTCTATACGTCGGAGCGCAGTTCGGCGTCGGGCTCTACATGTTTCTGGTCGGAACGACGCTGCGCCTCGATCATTTCCGGTCGAAGGCGAAGAGCGCGGTCGGCGTGTCCGTGGCGGGCATCGTCGCGCCCTTCCTGTTTGCTGCGGCGATTACTCCCTTCCTGCTCGACATCCCCGGCCTTTTTACCCAGGGGCTGGGCCAAGGCAGCGCGACTTTGTTCATGGGCGCGTGCATCGCACTCACCGCCTTCCCGATGCTCGCGCGCATCATCAACGAACGCGGCCTTGCGAACACCTCGCTAGGCACGTTGACCCTGACTGCCGGCGCTTTCGACGATGCCGTGTCGTGGTGCGTGCTGGCAATCGTGCTTGCGACCTTCGGCGCCGGCGCGGGCGTCGCGCTGCTTGCGATTGTCGGCGGGGTGGGCTTCGCGCTTTTCATGTTCTTCGTCGGCCGCAAACTTCTGATCCCGCTCGGCCGCGCTGTCGAGGCGAAGGGCGAGTTGACGGATGGGTGGCTGGCGGTGGTGTTGATGGCCTATGCGATGGCGGCGTTTTTCATGGACGCGGTCGGCATACACGCGGTGTTCGGCGGATTCCTGCTCGGCGCATGCATGCCGCGCGGGCTGTTGACCGAAGAGATCAAGAAGAAGATCGAGCCGATGACGGTCGTTTTTCTGCTGCCGATGTTCTTCACTTATTCGGGCCTCAACACACAATTGACCACGGTGAACAGCCTGTCGCTGCTGGCGATCGCAGCGGGCATATTGTTCGTCTCAATCGCGGCGAAATTCGGAGCCTGCTGGCTTGCGGCACGCCTTGCGGGGGAAGATAATCGGACGGCGATGGGCATCGGCGCATTGATGAACGCGCGTGGGCTGATGGAATTGATCATCATCAACATCGGCCTGCAAAAGGGAATCATCGGCCCGACCTTGTTCGCGATCATGGTCCTGATGGCGATCGTCACCACTGTGATGGCGGGACCGTTGTTCGAACTGCTCTATGGCCGCAAGGCGCGCGAGCAGGGGGAACTCGGTGCGCTGGGCACCGAAGGGCCCGATGACGCCCGCGCCAAAGAACGGCTGGCCACCGAACCCGCCTGAATCGGCACAAGCGCCGTCATCGAGCGGGACGGCGCTTTCAACGAGCGGAAAATTATGCTGTGCGGGACGAGTGAAGACTCTGCGCCCCTATCTGATCTGGTTCGGCGCCGCGGTCCTTGTGACCATCGGTGCGATCCTTGGCATGCAGTGGGTGCGAGCGCATCCCGAGCATGTTCCGGGGACACGCTTCGAACTCGCGCATCCATGGGGCTGGGCCACGCACCGAAAGCTGGAGACGCTCGCCAGCGACGACACCGCCTGTTTCGCTGCGTTCGACCGTGCGGGGGCGGGCTATCTCAGGCGCCCCGCGATCGGCACTGGCATGTGTCGCGCGAGCCAGCGAATGATCCTGACCAGCAACAAATTCGCGCCGACGATGCGCCCCGCGAATGTCGCGCCCGGCTGCGCGGTCACGGCGGCTCTCATTCTCTGGAATCGCGACGTCATTCAGCCGCTCGCCGAAAAATATTTTGGGCAAAAGGTCGTCGAACTCGAAAATCTTGGCAGCTATAATTGCCGCAAGATCGCGGGCGAGCAGGCGCAGAGCCAGCATTCGACCGCCAACGCGATCGACATTTCGGCCTTCGTCCTTGCCGACGGCACGCGCATCTCGCTGATCAACGACTGGGCGCCCGGCGACAAGCGCAGCGAGTTCCTCCACGAAGTCCGCGACGAAAGCTGCGGCCTGTTCAGCACGATATTGTCGCCCGATTATAATCGGGCGCACGCCGACCATTTCCATCTCGACATGGCGGCGCGGACGGCGGGCTGGACCGTCTGCCGCTAACGCCCGATACGCGGGATGAGCATTCCGACGCGCCTGCGATAGCCGACATAGGCCTCGCCGAAGATGTCGATCAGATCGCGTTCCTCGTAACGGATCGCGATCAGCATATAGATCGACACGCCGACCGCGAGCAGCAGATGCCCGACCGTCATCACCGGCGTCGCCCAAAAAGCGATGAAGAAGCCCGAATAGAGCGGATGGCGGACGAACCTGTAGAAGAAAGGTTGGCGAAGTACCGGCGGCGCTGCCGCACGCTCGCGGAGCGCGAACCAGGCCTGTTGCAGTCCGAACAGTTCGAAATGATTGATCAGGAAGGTGCTCGTCAGCACGATCAGCCAGCCACTAGCGAACAGCAACCAGAGGATCGCGGCGCCCGCACCATGGGTCACGGTCCACACCGGCGCGGTTAGCTGATGCCAGAAGGCCATCAGCACGATCAGCGCCGCGCTGGCGAACAGCACATAGGTGCTGCGCTCGATCGGCACGGGGACGATGCGCGTCCAGCCCGCCTTGAACCCCGGCCGCGCCATCACGCTGTGCTGGATGCCGAACAACGCGATCAGCGCCGTATCGATCAGCGCGGCTTTACCGGGCGATGCCACGCGCGCGAAGTCGACCGTCACCGGCACAAGCGAAAGATTGCCGACGAAGGCGATCAGGTACAAAAAGGTCGCGAAAAAGATCGCATAAGCCACTGCGGCATAAAGCAAATAGAGCGCACGCATCATGACAGCCCCTGCTATTTCAGAGGCGTTATAGCAGATTTCGCGCGGAAATGCGCGCCTAGACGGTAAAGCTCTCGCCGCAACCGCACGCGCCCTTGGCGTTCGGGTTCTCAAACACGAAGCCCGCGGCGAAATCGTCCTCGACCCAGTCCATCGTGCTGCCGATCAGGTAAAGCACCGACGCGCCGTCGATATAGAAGACGCCGCCTGGGGTCTCGATCTTCTCGTCGAACTTCTGCTCTTCGGTCACATAATCGACCGAATAGGCGAGGCCCGAACAGCCGCGGCGCGGCGTCGACAGGCGCACGCCGATCGCGCCCTCGGGCGCCGACGCCATCAGCTTCGCGATGCGCGCTTCGGCTCCGGCGGTGAGGGCGACGGCGGCGGGGCGTGCGCGGGTTTTCGTCTCGGTCATTACAGCATTCCCAGTTCGAGGCGCGCTTCGTCGCTCATATTCTGTGGGCTCCACGGCGGATCCCAGACCAGATTGACCTCGGCATCGCCGACGCCCGGAACCGCACCGACGCGCAATTCGACCTCGGCGGGCATCGATTCAGCGACCGGGCAGTGCGGCGTGGTCAGCGTCATCGTGACCATCACATGACCCTCGTCGATCTCGACATTGTAGATGAGGCCAAGATCATAGATGTTCACCGGGATTTCCGGGTCGAAGATGTCCTTCAGCGCGTTGATCACGGCTTCGTACAGGTCGCCGCCGACCGCGCCGGTTTCTACCGCCGCGGGCTTGGCCGCAAGAAAGCCTTCGAGATAGTCGCGCTTGCGTTCAAGCTTTTCGGGCGCAGTCTCTGCATCCTCGACGCGCGCCTTGGGCGGCGCCTCGACGCTCGCGACTTCTTCAACCTTGATCATCCGATCCTCGCTCATCCGAAAATCCTCTCGACGCGGGCGAGGCCATCGATCAGCGCCGCCACATCGTCGTCATTATTGTACACACCGAAGCTCGCACGCGCGGTCGCAGCTACGCCCAGATGCTCCATCAGCGGCTGTGCGCAATGGTGCCCGGCGCGGATCGCGACCCCGCTTTCGTCCAAGATAGTGCCGATGTCGTGCGGATGAACCCCCGCCATCGCAAAACTCACGATTCCGGCACTGTTTTCGGGGCCGAAGAGCGTGATGCTGTTCTTGCGCGCGAGTGCTTCGCGCAGTGTGCCGACTAGCGACACCTCATGCGCGTGGATCGCGTCGATGCCGATCGCTTCGACATAATCGACCGCCGCCGCAAGCCCGATCGCCTCGATGATCGCGGGCGTGCCGGCCTCGAAGCGGGTGGGGGCGGGGGCGTAGGTCGTCTTGGCGAACGTCACACGGTCGATCATCGAACCGCCGCCCTGCCAGGGCGGAAGCGTGTCGAGCTTGTCGCTCCACAGCACGCCAATCCCCGTAGGGCCGTAAAGCTTGTGGCCCGAGAAAGCGTAATAGTCGCAGCCGAGCGCCGCGACATCGACCGGCAGCCGCGGCACCGCCTGACAGCCGTCGATCAGCAATTCGGCGCCGACGCGGTGCGCGATCTCGGCAGCGCGTGCGACGTCGAGCGGGCTGCCGAGCACGTTCGAGACATGCGCGAAGGCGACCATATTATGTTCGGGGGTCAGCAGCTTTTCGGCGGCGTCGAGGTCTATGCAGCCGTCCGTGGTCAGCGGACACACATCAACCTGCCAGCCTGCAAGCTGCCAGGGCACGATATTGCTGTGATGTTCGAGCATCGACAGCAGTACGCGACCCTTCTTCGGATGCGAATAAGCGACCAGATTGATCGCCTCGGTCGCGCCGCGCACGAATGCGATCTCATTCTCTCGCGCGCCGATAAAGGCCGCAATCCGCCGTCGCGCCGCTTCATAGGCGAGCGTCATGTCGGCCGACCGCGCATAGACGCCGCGGTGAACGGTCGCATAGTCGCGGCCCATTGCGTTCACGGTGGCGTCGATCACCGCCTGTGGCTTCTGCGCGGTCGCGGCTGTGTCGAGATAGTGCCAGCCCGGCGTCAGGCCGGGGAATTGATCTCTAATCCCGTTCGTGTCGAGCGACGTTGAGACACCCCTAATGCGCGCACTACCGTTGGGCATCGCGACTTCGCTCGATGCGAACGGGGACGGGAGGTTGGTCACACCAACTCTCCCAGCTTCGCGAGCGCCAGCGCCTGCAGCTGTTCTTCATCCTCGGCGCCATCGAACACGCCGGCAACGAACGCCTGCAGCATCAGCTTCTTCGCCTCGCCGGGCGGCAACCCGCGCGACTGGAGGTAATAAAGCGCCATGGCGTCGAGTTCGCCGATCGCGCAGCCGTGCGCGCATTTCACATCGTCGGCAAAGATTTCGAGTTCGGGCTTGGCGTTGGCGGTGGCGCTGCGGTCGAGCAGCATCGCCTTCACATCCTGCTCGCTGTCGGTCTGCTGCGCATCGCGCGCGACGGCGACTTTGCCGAGATAGGTGCCGGTAGCGGTCCCGCCGAGCACCGACCGCACGACCTGCAGCGACGTCGCGCCGGGTTCGGCGTGGGTGACGGTGGTGACGATCTCCAGATTCTGCGTACCGCCGCCGATCTGCGCCGCGCCCAGGTGGAAGTCGGCGCCCTCGTGCAGGATTACATTGAGTTCGATGCGGCCATAAGCGCCGCCGATGTTGAGCACATGCAGCGATGCGGCCGCGCCCTTGCCGAGCACCAGGTCGATCTGCCGGATCTCGCCGGCGTCCTGCACGATCGCGCGCGCAAACTTGCCGCCGGCAGGCACGATGATGCTCTCGGGCGCAGGTAGCGGCCATGCCGCGGTAACCGCGTCGATGTCGCTATAGCGCCACGCTTCGTCGCGGCGGGTGGGGAGGGCGGTCATGGCCGGCGCTCCGCCCATTTGCGGCGAAAATCGGCGAGCAGCGTCGATTTGCGCTTGTCGATGCACGCCTTGACCTCGGCCTGGCTCGACGCCCCCTTTTTCACGCAAGCCGCGCTCGTCTTGCAGAGCTGTGCGTCGAGGCGCGCGTTGCCGCTGCTTTCGCTGAGGTCGCAATGGTAACGCCCTTTGGCGTCGCGGCCGACCATTACTGCAAGGCTTCCCAGCTTCTGTGCGATCACGACGATTTCCTCGTCGGTCGGCACTGGTTCGGGCGCCTGCGCAATTGTCAGAAGGGCGAGGGCGAGGATCACGCCGCGATCTCCGCATAGCCTTCGCGTTCGAGTTCGAGCGCGAGTTCGGGGCCGCCAGACTTGACGATCCGGCCGGCGGCGAGGACGTGGACGAAATCGGGCTGCACATAGTCGAGCAGGCGCTGATAGTGGGTGATCAGCAGCACCGCCTTGTCGGGACGGCGCATGATCGCGTTGATGCCGTCGCCGACGACGCGCAGCGCGTCGATGTCCAGCCCCGAGTCCGTCTCGTCGAGGATCGCGAGTTTCGGGTCGAGGATGCCCATCTGCACCATCTCGTTGCGCTTCTTCTCGCCGCCCGAAAAGCCGACGTTCACGGGGCGCTTGAGCATGTCCATGTCGAGCTTGAGCAGCCCCGCCTTCTCACGCGCCAGCTTCAGGAAATCGCCGCCCGACAGCGGTTCCAGCCCGCGCGCCTTGCGCTGGGCGTTCAGGCTTTCGCGCAGGAACTGGACGTTCGACACGCCGGGGATTTCGACCGGATATTGGAAGCCGAGGAACAGGCCAGCCGCGGCGCGCTCATGCGGGTCCATGTCGAGCAGGTCCTGCCCGTCGAATTGGGCCGAACCCTCGGTGACTTCATAACCGGGGCGCCCGCCGAGGACATAGGAGAGCGTCGACTTGCCCGCGCCATTGGGGCCCATGATCGCGTGGATCTCGCCCGCATTGATGGTGAGCGACAGGCCCTTCAGGATCGGCTTGTCGGCGACGGTGGCGTGGAGGTTTTCAATTTTGAGCATGATTAAGCCTGATAGGAATTGATGAGTTCTTTGAGCTTTTCAGCGAGCCCACGTGCTGAATCCACTGTCAGAACCACGATTGTGTCTTGGTCTTCATCCCAGTTCCGCTCTTGGCGAATGGTAATGTTTCCATAAGCGTTGATGTAAGCAGCGACGCCTTGGACGCTGTGCTGAACGACGTCTTCGTTTTCAGCGTTCCACTCAAAATCGTCGCTCATCCGACGCTCCCCTCAAGGCTAATCCCCAGCAATTTCTGCGCCTCGACCGCAAACTCCATCGGCAGTTGCTGCAGCACTTCCTTGGCAAAGCCGTTGACGATCAGCGCCACCGCTTCTTCCTGTCCCAGGCCGCGCTGCATCGCGTAGAAAAGCTGGTCGTCGCTGATCTTGCTCGTCGTCGCTTCATGCTCGACCGTCGCGGTCGGGTTGCGGACCTCGATATAGGGCACGGTGTGCGCGCCGCACGTGCTGCCCAAAAGCAAGGAATCGCACTGGGTGAAGTTGCGCACGCCCTCGGCATTCGGCGCGACGCGCACGATGCCGCGATAGGTGTTGTTCGACTTGCCCGCGCTGATCCCCTTCGAAACGATGGTCGAGCGCGTGCGCTTGCCATTGTGGATCATCTTGGTGCCGGTGTCGGCCTGCTGATAATTGTTGGTGACCGCGACTGAATAGAATTCGCCGACGCTGTCGTCGCCGTTGAGGACGCAGCTCGGATATTTCCACGTGATCGCGCTGCCGGTTTCGACCTGCGTCCACGACACTTTGCTGCGCTTGCCCTGACATAGCGCGCGCTTGGTCACGAAATTATAGATGCCGCCAAGGCCCTCGGCATTGCCGGGGTACCAGTTTTGCACTGTCGAATATTTGATCTCGGCATCGTCGAGCGCGACGAGTTCGACCACCGCGGCGTGGAGCTGATTCTCGTCGCGCATCGGCGCGGTGCAGCCTTCGAGGTAGCTGACATACGCACCCTTGTCGGCGATGATCAGCGTGCGTTCGAACTGTCCCGTATTCTCGGCATTGATGCGGAAATAGGTGCTGAGCTCCATCGGGCAGCGCACACCCTCGGGCACGTAAACGAAGGTGCCGTCCGAGAAGACCGCGCAGTTCAAGGTCGCGAAATAATTGTCGTGCATCGGCACGACCTTGCCGAGCCACTTCTTCACCAGTTCGGGATATTCGCGGATCGCCTCGCTGATCGACAGGAAGATCACGCCCGCGCGCTTCAATTCCTCACGGAAGGTCGTGGCGACGCTGACGCTGTCGAACACCGCGTCGACCGCGACCTTGCGCGCGCCCTCGACACCGGCGAGAACCTTCTGCTCCTCGATCGGAATGCCGAGCTTCTTGTAGACCTCAAGGATCTCGGGATCGACTTCGTCGAGGCTGGAGAGCTTCGGCTTCGCTTTGGGCGCCGCGTAGTAATAGGCGTCCTGATAGTCGATCGGCGGCACGTTGAGCTTCGCCCAGTCGGGCGTCTCCATCGTCTGCCAGTGGCGGAACGCCTTCAGCCGCCAGTCGAGCATCCATTCGGGCTCCTTCTTCTTCGCCGAAATGAAGCGGACCGTATCCTCGGTCAGCCCCTTGGGCGCGAAGTCGGTCTCGATGGTCGAGGACCAGCCATGTTCGTAATCGGCGACTTTTGCCGCGGCATCATGCGCGGCCTGATCCTTGACGGGGAGTTCGGTGTTGTCGGTCATAATCTGATCTCGTCGCCGGCCAGTGCCGGGATCGGCGGAGGGGAGGGGTGTTTCGGGGCGACGCTCAACGTCGCAAGGCTGATGTCCGCCAGCGCGCCGCGCACGGCGCCATTCACGACGCCCCAGTGCGGTTGCACCTTGCAACTGCCCTCTAGCGAACAATCATGGCGCCCTTCGGCGACGCAGGAGGTGAGGGCGATCGGTCCTTCGACCGCTTCGATGATGTCGGCGACGCTGATCGCGGCCGCGGGCCGCGCGAGCCGCACGCCGCCGCCGCTGCCGCGCGACGCGACGAGCAGGCCGGCGCGCGCGAGCTGGCTCACCAGCTTCTGCGCGGTCGGTCCCGGGATGCCCGTCTGTTCGGCGAGCATGCCCGCGTGAATCGGCACCGACCCGCACTGGCGGGCGGCGGCGCTCATCAGCACCACGGCATAATCGGCAAGGTTGGACAGGCGCATATTATTTTCCGTCGCAGTTGCGAACGATTCTTAACTGGAGCAAATTACTCCACTTACATAGGCGCGCAATCGCCGCGGCGCAAGCAATCGCGGATATGCGGGGCGATAGAAAAGTTGCCCCAAAAAAAAGGCACCCATCCGGCCAAAGCCAAATGAGTGCCAAGATGAAGGTCTCAAGTCCTCGTCAGAGGATGAGCTCTTCTGGGTCGCAGGGGTGAATTATGCCCCCGCGCTGATTCGCGATTGGATGAAAACGCCAAAACGACGCGGCACGAAATTTTGATGGTTAATGCGTGCCCTAGGGCCAGGCCCTAGGTCTCGGAGACGAGCGGGCTGACCTTGCCCGCGAGTTGTTTGCGGCCCTTCGTCGTCGCCTCGGTATAGCTGGTCGGTTTGCCGAGCTGGCCGGGGGTCGCGCCGGCAAAGCGCTTTATCTCGCGGATCAGGTGCGACTGGTCGTAAAAGGCATCGCCGAGCTGCGCGGAGTCGAGCCCTTCGCCGCGGGCGAGCGCCGAGGCGGCGCGGACCGCGCGATATTTGCGCGCGAGCATTCGCGGCGACAGCCCGTAATAAAGCTTCGTCATGCGCTCGACCGAGCGGATCGACATGCCGGTCGCCTCGACGAGTTCGGGAACCTGCGGCGAGGGCGATGCGGTCAGCCAGCCGTCGACGGTGCGGATGAACCACATCGGCGGCTGTTCGTTGCGGGTCAGCACTTCGCGCGCGAAATTATTGCCGATGACGAGCTTTTCCTCGACCGTCTTGGCATTTTCCAGCGCCGCCGCGACCTCGTCGATCCACGGGCCGAACAGGTCGGCGGCGTCCATCGCACGGTCGGTCAGCTTGTCGGCATCGTCGCCCATCAGCGCCGCCCAGCCCCCGGGCAACATGCCGAATCCGAACAATTGCGCCGGGCAATTGCTGATCGCGCGGACGCGCGCACTTGTCGGCCCGATGATGTTGGCGCGGCAGACGGTCGCGCGATAGCCGTCCTCAAAGACATATTCGCCGTCGGCATTGGTCACGAAACGGAACTGCGGGCGGTCCGCCCGCTCATATTCGTCGAACCGTGGAAGGTTCAGCCGCGCGAAATAGAAGCTCGACACCATTTCCGCCAGATCGGGATCTGGCGGGAAATAGTGCAATTCGAACGGCGCACTGCCGTCCACGCCCACGAGCGAGGAAGAAATATCCGACATCAGACCCAGACCTCTGGCTCCCGTGACCCGGTTGCCTTATTTTTTCTGGATCAAATCATTTGCGTTTCGTCCCCGCGCGTCAAGCGCCAATCGTCAATTTACTTAACCCTTCTGCGCGGCGATCCACATATCGACCCGCCGTTCGAGGACATCGAGCGGTACCGGACCCGATTCCAGCACGACGTCGTGGAAGGTACGGAAGTCGAACTTGTCGCCGAGCGCCGCCTGCGCGCGGCCGCGCAGTTCCATGATCTTGAGCTTGCCGATCAGATAGGCGGTCGCCTGCCCCGGATAGACGATATAGCGCTCGATCGCCTTTTCGATGTCGCCGTCGGGGTTGGGCGTATTGTCCTTCAGATATTTGATCGCCTGCTCGCGGCTCCAGCGCTTGTCGTGGATGCCCGTGTCGACGACGAGCCGGCACGCGCGCCACAGCTCCATGCCGAGCCGGCCAAAATCGCTATAGGGATCGGTATAGAAGCCCATGTCCTTGCCGAGTTCCTCGGTATAGAGGCCCCAGCCTTCGGTGTAGGCGGTGAAGCCGCCGAAGCGGCGGAAGGCGGGCAGGCCGGTGAGTTCGGTTTGTACCGCGCGCTGCAAATGATGTCCGGGAACGCCCTCATGATAGGCCAGCGCCTCAAGCTCGGTCTTCGACATATCCTTGAGGTCGAAAAGATTCACATAATAGATGCCCGGACGCGACCCGTCGGGCGACGGTGAGGAGTAAAAGGCCTTGCCCGCCGATTTCTCGCGGAATGCCTCGACCGCCTTCACCTGCAAATGCGCCTTGGGCAGCGTGTTGAAGAAGGCGGGCAGGCGTGCTTCCATCGCCTTCACCTTGGCATCGACGTCGGCGAGATAGGCTTCGCGGGTCGTATAGAAATATTGCGGGCTGGTGCGCAGGTGCGCGAAGAATTGCTGCAGCGTGCCCTTGAATCCGACCTTCGTCATGATCGCCTTCATCTCGCCATGGATGCGCGCGACTTCGGCGAGGCCGAGGTCGTGGATCTGCGCCGCCGTCATGTCGGTCGTCGTGTAGTTGGCGAGGAGCGCCTCATAATAGGCCTTGCCGTCGGGCAGCCGCCACACGCCATCTTGCGTCGGCGCGCTCGCCTGCTGGCGCTTCATTTCGGCGAGCAGACGGTCATAGGCGGGGCCGGCGCTTTCGGCCCACGCCGTTTTTGCCGCCGCGACCAGCCGCGCTTTCTCGGCGGCTTCGATATCGAGTTTGCCGACCTTCGCGACGATGTCTTCGACCACCGCATTGTCGGGCTTCTGCAGATTGCCGATGTCGGAGATGAGGTACGCATAGACCCACTTCGGCGGCTGGATGCCCTTTTTCGCGCGTTCGGCGGACTGCGCCGACAGCGCATCGAGTATGGGGCCCAGCCCGCGGATGCGCTCGATATAAGCTTCGGCTTCGGCGGCGCTGGCGATGCGGTGGATGTTGATGAGGAAGGCGGGCATCTGGCTCTGCGCGCCGTTCATCTGGTCAAAGATATAGCCATGGTCGCGGAACGGAAACAGGCGGTCGGCCCGCGCGGCCTGCGTGTTGAACAGTTCGAACGACAGCGCTTCGTCGGCGGTCAGTCGGGCCGGATCGAAGCTTGCGCGCATCGCGGCCGCCGTCGCTTGCTGAAGCTTGTGGTTCGCGACCGCGGTTTCGTCGGAGACATCGTTCCATTTGCCATAGTCGCCATCACGAATCCCGCGCCGCGCCTTGGCTTCGGGTGAAAGCGAGAGTTGCGCTGCGTCATAATTTTCAAAGAATTGCGCAAGGTTCGCGCCCGCCGGCGCGGCTTCGGGTGCAGCAGCGACGGGTGCCGGCGCTTTCTGCACCGCGGCCGGGGCACATCCCGCCACGGCGAGCAGCACGAGGCCGGTGGACAGGCGAGCGATAATCTTGAGGTGCGACACGAATTTCTCCCGGTTTTTCCGATGCGGACGGGGCTTGCCATAGCGTCCTCGCGCGCGCAATGGCGGGGCCATGTCGCTCTTCGCCTCGCTCACCGATAGCGCTTATGCGCTCGTCCGTCCGGTCGTCCACGCCACCGATGGCGAGGCGGCGCATAACCTTACGCTCAGCGCGCTCCAGCCGCTGCCGCGCGCGCGCCATGCGCTGACCAGCCCGGCGCTCGCGACCGAGCTGGCGGGGCTGCATTTCCCGAACCCGGTCGGCCTTGCGCCGGGTTTCGACAAGGATGCGCGCGTCGCGCATGTCATGCCGCATTTCGGCTTTGGCTTTGTCGAGGTCGGCACGCTGACCCCGCTGCCGCAGGACGGCAACCCGCGGCCGCGGCTGTTCCGCCTGGTCGAGGATCGCGCGGTGATCAACCGTATGGGGTTCAACAATGGCGGGCAGGAGAAGGCGGCCGAACGCATCGCGTGCCTGCGCCGCTATGGCCTGCCCGTGCCGCTGGGCATCAATATCGGCGCGAACAAGGATAGCGCCGACCGCATCGCCGACTATGCCAAGGGTACCACCGCGATGGCCCCGCTCGCCGACTATCTGACCGTCAATATCAGCTCGCCGAACACGCCCGGATTGCGCGCGTTGCAGGACAAGGGCGCGCTGGAGGCGCTGCTGGACGGCGTCGCGGCGGCACAGCCTGCCGGCGCAGGCAAGCCCATATTCCTCAAGGTCGCGCCCGACCTGGAGCCCGCCGATATCGACGACATCGTGGCTGTTGCGTTCGACAAGGGGCTTGCCGCGGTCATCGTCTCGAACACCACGATCGTGCGTCCCGCGCTCGCGTCGCGCCACGCGGAAGAAGCCGGCGGCCTTTCGGGTGCTCCGCTCGCCGAACTGGCGCTGCAACGGGTGAAAGATTTCCGCACCGCGAGCGGCGGCAAGCTCCCGCTCGTCGCCGCGGGCGGTATCTCATCGGCCGAGCAGGCTTGGGACCGGATCCGGGCGGGCGCCACTCTGGTGCAGATTTATTCGGCGATGGTCTACAAGGGCCCAGGCCTCGCGGCGCGGATCGTGCATGGACTGGAGAAGTTCGCGGAGCGCGATGGTTTTGTGCGTGTGTCGGACGCTGTGGGGACGGGCGCGGCCTGAACCTTCCCCCTTGATGGGGGAAGGATACGCAGCCTTGCCGCAGAGCGGCTAGGCTATGTTGGATGGGGGTGATGGTGCGCCATTGCGCGGCGGCTTCAGGCCGAAAGCACACCCCTACCGCTGCGACTAGCGAACAAGTTCGAAAGTCTCGCTGCCTCCCCCATCAAGGGGGAGGAGGTGGTGTGGGGTTGCCTTGACCGGAGGCGCGCGCCAATGTCGCGCGCATGTTGAAAAGATTCCTCCCTCTCGCCGCCCTTCTTTCCGTCACCGTCTCTTCGCCCGCGCTTGCGCAGGGCGTCACCTCGTCCGCCGATCCGCGTGCGACCGAGGCAGGGCGCGAGATTCTGCATCAGGGCGGGACCGCCGCCGACGCCGCGATCGCGATGGTCGCGGTGCTGACGCTGGTTGAGCCGCAGTCTAGCGGTATTGGCGGCGGCGGCTTCATGGTCCACCACAATGCCAAGGACGGCAGCATCTCGACGATCGACGGGCGCGAAATGGCGCCCGCAGCGGCCAAGCCCGAACGTTTCCTCGGCCCCGACGGCAAGGCGCGCGGCTATATGGATGTCATTCCCGGCGGCCTGTCGGTGGGTGTGCCCGGCAATGTGCGCCTGATGGAAATGGCGCACAAGAAATGGGGCAAGCTTGAATGGAAGGCGCTGTTCCAGCCCGCGATCAAGCTTGCCGAAGAAGGCTTTATCGTCACCCCCGCGCTCAACACCTGGCTCGTCCAGTTCGAGCCGATGTGGAAGGAGTTTCCCGCTCCGAAGGCGATCTATTATGTCGACGGCAAGCCCGCCCCTGTCGGCACGCGCATCAGGAACCCAGCTTATGCCAAGCTGCTCCGCGATATAGCGGCGCGCGGTCCTGAGGCCTTTTATTCGGGTGCCAATGCCAAGGCGATCAGCGACGCGGTCGCCAATGCGCCGCGCCACCCGACGCAGCTCACGGTCAAGGATATCGCCGCCTATAAGGCGAAGGAGCGCCCCGCGGTTTGCACCACCTACCGCGTCTACAAAGTCTGCGGCATGGGCCCGCCATCGTCGGGCGCGACCACCGTTTTCGGCATTCTCGGCATGATCGAGGGCTGGGATATGAAGACGATGGGCAAGGATAATCCGATGAGCTGGCACCTGCTTTCCGAAGCGATGCAGCTCGCCTACGCCGATCGCTCGGCCTATCTCGGCGACGGTGATTTCGTCGATGTTCCGGTGAAAGGCCTGCTCGACAAATCCTATCTTGCCGAGCGCCGCCAGTTGATTTCGCCTTATGGCGCCGCGGGCAAATATGAACCCGGCACGCCGCCGGGCGCGAAGCCGCGCGCCGCCGCGCCGCCGGTGCAGGAACAGGGGACGACGCATTTCGTCACCGCCGACAAGGACGGCAACCTCGTCTCGATGACATCGACGATCGAAAGCATCTTCGGCAGCCAATTGATGGCGAACGGCTATTTCCTCAATAACGAACTCACCGACTTCGACCTCGCCCCGACCGAGGGCGGGGTGCCCACCGCGAACCGCGTCGAAGCGGGCAAGCGTCCCTTGTCCTCGATGTCGCCGACCGTCGTTTACGGCCCCGACGGCAAGGTCGTGCTCGCAGTCGGGTCGGCGGGCGGCAAGCGCATCATCATGCATGTGACGAAGGTGCTGGTCGGCGTGCTCGACTGGGGCCTCGACGCCAAGCAGGCGATGGAGCTTCCGAACCTGTTCTTCGGTCAGCAAGGCGTGCTGATCGAGAATAACGAGGCGGGCAAGGCGATCGCCTCGAAGATGAAACCTTTCGGTTACAGCTTCACCGCGACGAGCCTCGGCTCGAAGCTCAACGCTGTCGAACGCACCGCCGACGGCTGGCGCGGCGCGGCCGATCCGCGCGGCCCCGGCAGTTCGTCGATCGACGGCGCACCGGCGCAGAATTGAACCAACGATAACAGAACAACACACCAAATCTCCCTGGAGAGAGGCAGAATGAAGCTCGTAAATCCCCATCTCGACCATTTTCCGAGTCTGGTCGCGATGTTCTTCGACCGTGCGGGGCGCGGCGGCGAAGATCCTTTCCTGTGGCGCAAGGCCGATCGCTCTTGGCAGCCGCTGAGCTGGCGGCAAGTCGCCAATCAAGTGTCCGCGCTTGCGCACAGCCTGCGCGAACTTGGCCTCAAGGAAGGCGACCGGGTGGTGCTGGTCAGCGAGAACCGGCCCGAATGGTGCATCGCCGACATGGGCATCATGGCGGCGGGTTGCATCACCGTGCCCACCTATACGACCAACACCGAACGCGACCATCAGCACATCCTCGACAATAGCGGCGCGAAGGCGGTGATCGTCTCGACTGCCAAGCTTGCGCGCACGCTGATGCCCGCGGTGATGCGTTCCGAGGCGCATATCGTGATCAGCATGGAAAGCCTGCGCGTCGGCCAGCAGGGCGAGGTTGCGGTCTATGATTGGGAACCGCTCGTGCAGGGGGGCGAGGCATGGCTTGAGGAAACGAAAGCGCGTGGGCTCGCAATGAAGCGCGAGGATACCGCCTGCCTTATCTACACCAGCGGCACCGGAGGCGCGCCGCGCGGGGTGATGCAGCATCATGGCGCAATCCTGCACAATGCAGCGGGTGCGGCCGAAGTGCTCGTCAACGACTTTGGTATCGGCGACGAGGAAGTGTTCCTGTCGTTCCTGCCGCTCAGCCACGCCTATGAGCATTCGGGCGGCCAGTTCCTGCCGATCATGGTCGGCGCGCAAATCTATTATAGCGAAGGGCTGGAAAAGCTCGTCTCGAACATCGAGGAGACGCGCCCGACGATCATGGTCGTTGTCCCGCGCCTGTTCGAGGTGATCCGTGCGCGCATGATCAAGTCGGTTGAGAAACAGGGCAAACTTGCGAACTGGATGCTGCGTCAGGCGCTGCGCGTCGGCGAAAAGGATTATGAGCGGCGCATGGGCGTGCTCGACCGTCCGGTCGACCTTATCCTAGACAAATTGTTCCGGCCCAAGATCGGCAAGCGTTTCGGCGGCCGGATGAAGGCGCTGGTGTCGGGCGGCGCGCCGTTGAACCCCGAAATCGGGGTGTTCTTCCACTCGATCGGGCTGACGCTGTTGCAAGGCTATGGGCAGACCGAGGCGGGGCCGGTGATCAGCTGCAATCGCCCGAGCGCCGGGATCAAGATGGATACTGTCGGCCCGCCGCTGATGAACACGGAGGTGCGCATCGCCGACGACGGCGAAATCCTTGTGCGCGGCGAGCTGGTGATGAAGGGCTATTGGCGCAACAAGGCCGAGACCGAGCGTGTGCTCGTCGATGGCTGGCTCCACACGGGCGACATCGGCCATATCGACGACAAGGGCCGCATCGTCATCACCGACCGCAAGAAGGACCTGATCGTCAACGACAAGGGCGACAATGTCTCGCCGCAGCGGGTCGAGGGCATGCTGACGCTCCAGCCTGAAATCCTGCAGGCGATGGTCTATGGCGACAAGCGCCCGCATATCGTCGCCATTCTTGTCCCCGATCCCGAATGGATGGCCGAATGGGCCGAGGCGGAAGGCTTGCCCAAGGATCTCGAGCGGCTACGCGAGCATGAGAAATTCCGCGGCGCGATCCGCGCCGCGGTCGACCGCGTCAACGGCCAGCTCTCGGTGATCGAAAAGGTGCGCAAGTTCGACTTCGCCGACGAAGCCTTTACGATCGAGAATGAGCAGATGACGCCCTCGATGAAAATCAGGCGCCATATCCTGAAGCAGGTCTACGAAGACAGGATCGCGGCGCTATACAAGGCTTAACTCCTCCCCCTTGATGAGGGAGGCAGCGAGACTTGCCAGCGTGCTGGCTAGTCGCAGCGGTAGGGGTGCGGTCTCGGCCTGAACCGGCGGAGCGATGACGCACCATCACCCCCATCCAACTCCGCCTAATCGCTCCGCGACAAGGCTGCATATCCTTCCCCCATCAAGGGGGAAGAGAACATAAGCAGGCGGGGTTGCGACCCGAAGAGCTCGGCGCAAACCGGTCCCCGCCTGCGACTGAACCTTGGCTCAGCCTTTGTCCCCCGCCGGTTTGCGATAGGGGACGAATTCACCAAAAACACAAGTAGGGCCGCGGATTCCGCTCGACCGGTCGACCAGGTGGAAGAAATCGCCTTCGCAGGTCGACGACCCGAACTGGCGTACCACCATGATGTCGCTGTCCCGCGCAAGACCCGGACAACTACTCTTCAAGTCATTCCTGTATACCAGATTACCGCTGGAACGATAGAGCAAGATGCTATCCGACACGCGAATGGTATCATTACTTCGATAATTGGGAAGGCAGCGGACGGGCGGCCCCGGAACCTTGCCCGCGAGCTGCTTGTCGAGCCGCTCCGCCTGTTTGGGGGTCAGCGCGGCGGCACCGGGCTCGCCCGAACCGGCGGGCGCGCAGCTTGCGACCAGCGGCGCTGCCGCAGTCAACAGCGCGGCAGCCATCAGGTTCAGCTTCGCCATGAATATGCTCCTTGAGATCGGCCATAATAGCCTTTGCGGATGAATAGGTGCTGAAGCGGCATCATGCCGCATCCTTGAGCGCGCGGATACGGCCGAGTTCGGCCGCGCTCGGCGCGCGGAGAAAGGGGTTGGTCGCGCGCTCCTCGCCGATGCTCGTCGGCACCGTGGCCTCGCCGGCGGCGCGCGCGGACTCGACCGCGGCGAGCCGTTCGGCCAGCGCGACATTGTCGGGCTCGACCGTCACCGCAAAGCGTGCGTTCGACAGCGTATATTCGTGCGCGCAGTAAACGCGCGTCGCATCGTCGAGCGTGCCGAGTTTCTGCATATTGGCGAACATCTGTTCGGCGGTGCCCTCGAACAGGCGGCCACAGCCCATCGCGAACATCGTGTCGCCGACGAAGATCGCGGCATCGTGCGTGAAATGATAGGCGATATGGCCGGCGGTATGCGCGGGTACATCCCAGACGTCGGCGACATGTTCGCCCAGTCGCACCTTGTCGCCGCCCTTTACCTGCACGTCGAGCGTCGGGATGCGGGCATATTCGGCGGCGGGGCCGGTGATCGTGCAGCCAGTCGCTTCCTTGATCGCCGCGTTGCCGCCGGTGTGATCGGGATGCCAGTGAGTGTTCCAGATATCGGTAATCGTCCAGCCGCGTTCCGCCGCTGCCGCAAGTACCGGCTCGGCGACGGCGGGGTCGACGACCATCGTCGCACCGCTTTCAGGGTCATGGACCAGCCAGACATAATTGTCGCTGAGGACGGGAATTCGGACGATGTCCAGCGCAGCCATGATATCTCCTTTCCAGCGTCTCGCCCCTTCAAGACGGAGCGGCGGCGCCGGGGCCTTGGTCTGCCTGCTCAGCCCAGAAGGGCGTCATATCCCCGCTCGTTGAACTCGATCAGGCAGAATCCGTTGCCGAAAGGATCGGCGAACATCGCCTGTCTGCCATAGGGAAGATCCAATGTCTCGCCTTCCTGCACCGCGCCTGCGGCAAGAGCTCGCTGGGCCGCGTCGTCGAGGCTGGCGACCGAAAAGTCAGGATGCACCGGCGTCCAATGCCGGTTGTAGCGGCGGAAATCGCCGCCACGGGGGCCGATCGTCGACCCGGCGGGCTTGGCGATCAGATAGATGGGCACCTCGCACCCGGTCAGTTCGACGATATCATCGTCGAACCGCCGGGCCGCGGTCAGCCCCAGCGCATTTATATAGAAATGCTCGCCAGCGGCGAGGTCGGGCACGTCGATATTGATCAACAGGCCCGGCATCGCGCCGCTCCTACCAGGCGCCGGTGTTGGGCATCGACGCCCAGGGTTCCTGCGGCGGCAGATGGCCTTCCTGCAGCAGTTCGACCGAAATGCCGTCGGGCGAGCGCACGAACGCCATATGGCCGTCGCGCGGCGGGCGATTGATCGTCACTCCGGCGTCCATCAGCCGCTGGCAGGTCGCATAGATATCGTCGACGCGATACGCGAGATGACCGAAATTGCGCCCGCCCGAATATTCCTCGGGCGCGCTGCCGTCGGCGGGCGGCCAGTTATAGGTCAGCTCGACCTCGGCCATGTCGCCCTGTCCGGGGGCGGCGAGAAAGATTAGCGTGAACCGGCCTTGTTCGCTGTCGAAACGGCGCGTTTCCTCCAGCCCGATCAGCTTGAAGAAATCGACCGTGGCGTCGGGATCCGATACGCGGATCATCGTGTGAAGATATTTGGTCATCCGCCCATATTAGGCGCGAAGGGGGCGATCTTCAAACGCTTCGAACAGGGATACGAATGCATCGGGCACCGGGGCGGTTGCACCCTGTGCCTCTTCGACATGGACGCTGACTTCCAGCCCCGTCGCGCGCAGATCGTCCTTTCCGGCGCCGTGCAGTTCGAACAGGAAGGTCATCGAACTGCGGCCGACGCGCGAGCAGCGCACGCAAATGTCGATTTCCTCGTCGAGCAGGATCGGCACCTTATAATCGACCTCGGCACGCGCGACGTGGAATTCGGGGCTGTCATTTGCGGGCCAGCGATCATAAACCCCCGCCGCGCGCCAATATTCGGTGATGCCGATATCGAAATATTCGAGGTAACGGCTGTTGAAAACCACGGCCTGCGCGTCGATCTCGGCATAGCGGACACGCTTTTTGACGCTGAATTTGAAATCGCTGCGGGCCATGATGATCCTCTAGTTGGTCGCGAGCCGCGCGACGGTGTCGATAAGCAGCGCGATATCGGTGTCGCGCGACAGGCGGTGGTCGCCACCCTTGACCAGCGTCACCTGCACATCCGCGCTCGCAAGCGCCGCCGACAGGCGCAGGCTGATATCGGGTGGTACGTCGCCATCCTCTTCGCCGTGGAGCAGGCGAACAGGGCAGGCGAGGGGGATTTCGGCCGCTAGCAGCCGGTTCGCCTCGCCCGACTGGAAAAAGCCGCGCGTCGTCACATAGGGTTGGTCGCTGTACGGCGTTTCCTCGACCAGCGCGCCCTCGGCGAGGATGATCGCCTTCTCGGCATCGCTGAAACCCCAGTCGGTAAAGTCGGGCGCCGCGGCGATCCCGACGAGCCCCGCAACCCGGCCCGGCCCGTCGCGCTGAACAAGCGCCAATGCGGTCAGCAGCATCAGCCACCCGCCCATTGACGATCCGACGATGATCACGGGTCCCTCGGCCTTCGCATCGATCAGGTCGAGCACATCGCCGCGCCAGTCGAGCAGGGTCTGGTCGGCGAAAAGGCCGTCCGACAATCCGCAGCCGGCGTAATCGAGCAGCAGGCAGGCATGGCCCTCGGCCGCCGCCCAGTCGAACAATGCGGTCGCCTTGCCGCCCGCCATGTCCGACATATAGCCGGGCAGGAAGACGATCGTCGGGCCGGCACCCGGCGTATGGCGATAGGCGAGCCGCGGGCGGCCCGAACGGTCGAGATAGCTGGGTACGGTAGGGTCGCCCATTCTCTAATTCCGTTCGTGTCGAGCGAAGTCGAGACACCCATCGGGATAGCGCGAGGCCGAGGGGCATCTCGACTTCGCTCGATGCGAGCGGGATTCAGGCGTACCAGTAGGGCGCACGCGGATCAGATGACCCAGTCGATCGTGCTCATCTGCATGACGGCCTGCCCCTTGGCGCGCCGCTTTTCGACCATGATATGGTTGAGCCGCTGGATCGTGTCGCTGCCGGTCGTGATGCACCAGCCGGGAACGACCGCATGGACGAGCGCGCAGAGGCCGCCATAGATCATCGTGACGCCAAATTTCGACGCGACGCCGAAATGTTCGATGTAATTTTCATCGACGCTCTTCGGATGGTCGACGAACAGGCGATTGAACATGGGGGTGGCTCCTTTTCGGCTGTCGTCGCCCTAGCGGCGGCCGGCGAGTCCCGCAAGGCCGGCGCGGCTGATCACTCGATCAATCGGCTCGGCCAGCCGATGCGCACCAGCGTCTCGTCGGGGTCGGAAAGCGCGAATTCATACATTCCCCACGGCTTGTGCGTCGGCGTTTTTATGGGGCCGAGGATCGCGTCGCCGACGACCTCCGCAAGCTCGGCAACGCTGTCGGTGTAAAGGTAGAGGCCAAACGGATTCTGATTGCGTTCCGGCCAGGTCGGTCCCGATTCATTGGTCAGGTGAAGCTGCCATCCCTTGCCGTCGTCGAGCAGGCGATAGGTGCCGTAATCGCTGACGACCGACAGGCCGAGTCTTTCGTAAAAGGCTGTGCTCGCATCGAGATTGCTGCACGGCAAAATCGCCACGATGCTGTGGGTCGGATCGGTCATGCTGGCAACTCCATCAAGGGCGCCCTATTTATGACGGGCAACGCCCCCGAACACAAACCTTGCCCGAACGTCGCACCCCTTGCGGCGGCGCAGCATGACTGGCAAAGGGGCGCCCGCACTTTTGCGCAAGAAAGGCCCGTTTTTCGATGTCCGACATGATCCGCGTCACCCTTCCCGATGGCTCTGCCCGTGAAGTCGTGCGCGGGACTACCGCGCTGCAGATCGCGGCCGACATCGGCCCCGGCCTTGCCAAGGCCGCGCTCGCCGCGAAAATCGACGGTGAACTGCGCGACATCATGCGCCCGCTGGACGAAGACACGAACCTGTCGCTGGTGACGAGCCGCGACGAGGCCGATGCGCTCGAACTCTTTCGCCACGACTACGCGCATGTGCTGGCCGAGGCGGTGCAGAACCTGTTTCCAGGGACGCAGATCACCTTCGGCCCGTCGACGGGCGACGGCTTTTATTATGACTTCGCGCCGACCGCCGAGCATGGCCCGTTCCGCGACGACGAACTGCCGCTGATCGAGGAGGAGATGCGCAAGATCATCGCCGCCGACCTGCCGCTGACGCGCGAGGTTTGGGAGCGCGACAAGCTGATCGCCAAATGGGCCGCCGAGGGTGAGAGCTTCAAGGCCGAATGGGCGGCCGAGCTGCCGCAGGGCGAGGAACTGACTGTTTATCGCAGCGGCGACGGCTGGATGGACATGTGCCGCGGCCCGCACCTCGCCTCGACGGGCAAGCTCGACCCCGCCGCGTTCAAGCTGACGCGCGTGTCGGGCGCCTATTGGCGCGGCGATCAGAAGAATGCGCAATTGAGCCGCATCTATGGCACCGGTTGGCTCAACAAGAAGCAGCTCGCCGAGCATCTCGTCCGGCTGGAAGAGGCCGCAAAGCGCGACCATCGCAAGATCGGCCGCGAGATGGACCTGTTCCACCTGCAGGAAGAGGCGCATGGCAGCGTCTTCTGGCACCCCAAGGGCTATCGCATCTATCGCGAGCTTGAGGCCTACATGCGCCGCGCGATCGACGGCTCGGGCTATCAGGAGGTCAAGACCCCGCAGGTGATGGACGCCAAGCAGTGGGAGCAGTCGGGCCACTGGGGCAAATATCGCGAGAATATGTTCGTCATCCCCGACGAAGTCCCGAACATCGAGGACGAAGGTCCGATCGTCTCCGACGGCGCCGAATGGATGGCGCTCAAGCCGATGAACTGCCCCGCGCACGTCCTGATCTTCCGTCAGGGGATGAAGTCGTATCGCGACCTTCCGCTGCGCATGGCCGAAATGGGCTGCTGCCACCGCAACGAGCCGCATGGCGCGCTGCATGGCATCATGCGCGTGCGCCAGTTCACGCAGGACGACGGCCATATCTTCTGCCGCGAAGATCAGATCGTCGAGGAAGTGCGCGCCTTCTGCCAACTCCTTGACCGCGTCTATCGCGAACTCGGCTTCGAAAAATATGCGGTGAAGCTCGCGCTGCGCCCCGAAAAGCGCTTCGGCACCGAGGAAATGTGGGACAAGGCCGAGGCGGAACTGCGCGAAGCCGTCGCGCGCGCGCGCATGGCGAATGACGATTATGGCTGGGAAGAACTGCCGGGCGAGGGTGCCTTTTATGCGCCCAAGCTCGAATTCCACCTGACCGACGCGATCGGCCGGACCTGGCAGTGCGGAACGATCCAGTCCGACCGCGTGATGCCCGAGCGTCTCGATGCGAGCTATATCGGTGAGGATGGCGAGCGCCATCGCCCGGTAATGCTCCACCGCGCGATCCTCGGCACCTATGAGCGTTTCATCGGCATATTGATCGAACATTTCGCCGGCCGCTTCCCGACCTGGCTCGCGCCGGTGCAGGCCGTCGTCGCGACGATCGTCAGCGACGCCGACGAATATGCCAAGGACGCGGTCGCCCAGCTCACGGCGGCGGGCATCCGCACCGACATCGACGTCCGCAACGAGAAGATCAACTATAAGGTCCGCGAACACAGCCTCGCCAAGGTTCCCTATCTGCTGGTGGTCGGCAATCGCGAAGCGGAGGAAGGCACCGTCGCGATCCGCACCCTCGGTCAGGACGGCCAGCGCATCATGCCGCTCGCCGAAGCGATCGCGATGCTGAAGGGTGAGGCGACCCCGCCCGACCTGCGCAGTTGATCGCGCCCGAGAAGCGTCGTCCGCGCCGATGGCTGCGCTGGCTGTTGCTGCTGGCGTTCGTCGGCGCGGCGCTTCTCGCCAAGGGCTATTGGAACGCGACGCGCGATCCGCTGATCCGCAGCGCAAGCGTCGAAGTGGGCGACTGGCCAAAGGGGCAGGGACCAGTCAGGATCCTGTTGCTCTCTGACACGCATGTCGCCGGCCCCGACATGCCGCCCGCGCGGCTGGCGCGGATCGTCGGCGAACTCAACCGGCTGAAGCCAGATCTGGTCCTGATCGCGGGCGACCTCGTCAGCGAAAGGCGCGGCGCCACGCATATTTACACGCCTGCCGAGGTGGTGGCACCGCTTGGCGGCCTTCGCGCGCCATTGGGCGTCGTCGTCGCGCCGGGCAATCACGATCATTGGTTCAAGCCCGACGCGCTGCGCGGCGAACTCGAAAAGCTCGGCATTCGCGTGCTACAGAATGAAGCCGTCAAGATCGGACCGCTGGTCGTCGGCGGAGTCGACGATGATTATTCGGGGCATGACGATGTACCCGCCACCTTCGCGGCGATGGACCGGCTCGGCGCCGGCGTGCCGCTGCTGCTGACGCACAGTCCTGACATCGTTCCCGACCTGCCACGCCCCGTCGCCGCGGTCTTCGCGGGCCACACGCACTGCGGCCAGATTCGCTTCCCCTTCATCGGCGCCTTGACCTATGTTTCGCGCTACGGCGACCGCTTCGCGTGCGGCGATATCGACGACAAGGGCCAGCGCGTCTTCGTCGGCGCCGGACTTGGCACCAGCCTGTTGCCGCTCCGTTTCAACACCCCGCCGGACGCTTGGCTCGTCACGCTGGGGCCCAAGGCCGCCGCGAAGTGACCGATCTTGCGCATCTCGCCGGACTCGCCCCATGGACCTTCGCCGGCGCCGCAGCGATGACGTTCGGCGCCGCCTTCGTGCGCGGCCTCACCGGTTTCGGCATGGCGATCATCCTCGTGCCCTTGCTCGGGCTGATCATGCCGCCGGGCGAGGCGGTGGTGCTGGGCATCCTGCTGCAATTGCTGATCGGCCCGGTCGGTTTTCAGCGCATCGCCGCCGGTGCCGACCGCCGCACCGCATTCCCGATCGGCGTGCTCGCGATGCTCGCGACGCCGCTAGGCATGCTTGCGCTGAAGGCCGTGACGCCTGACATCGCCCGCTTGCTGATCGCGATCATCGCTATCGCCGCCTTCCTGCTGATCCTGATGCCGCAGCATCCCGATGGCCATAAGCCGGGGCGGATGTCGATCGGCCTGACCGGCATCGCCTCGGGCATTCTCACGGGCTTTGCCGCAATGCCGGGGCCGCCGGTCGTGCCCTTTTACCTGCGCCAGCGGATCACGCCCGATGTCGCGCGCGCCTCGATGATGCTCGTCTTTTTCGCCACCGCGATCGCCGGGACGCTCGCCTCGCTCTGGCTCGGCCTCGCCACGATGAAGCTCTTCATCCTGTCGCTGTTGCTCTTTGTCCCGATGGCGCTCGGCGACCATGTCGGAACGCGGCTGTTCGGCCGCGTGCCCGTGCCGGTGTGGCGCGGCATCGTTGCAGTAGTCCTCGGTATCGCCGGCCTGTCGGCGCTGCTCCGCCTGCTGAACTAGAGGCTGCGCAGCGCCTGCGCGGGTTTCGCCGACAAGAGCGGCCAGCTTCCCGCAATCCCGATCAGAAAGGACAGCCCTGCGCCGCCGAGCAGGGTCAGGCCGACGATCAGCGGGTCGGGCGCGAAGTCGAAATCGAACAATTGCGTCACGACATACCACGCGCCCGCAAGGCCCAGCCCCAGCGCCAGCACCGCAAGAATGCCCGCGAGCACCGCATATTCCATGCCCTGCGCGCCGAGTATCTGACCCCGCGTCGCGCCCAGCAGCTTCAGGATCACGCTATCGTAAACGCGCCGCTCGCGGCTCGCCGCAATCGCGCCGATCAGCACCGCGATCCCGGCCAGGATCGCGATGCTCGCTGCCGCGGCGATCGCCTGGCTCATCTGCGTCAGCAGCGTCGTCACCTGCGACACGACATCGCGCACCGCGATCAGTGAGGCCGACGGGAAAGCGCGCGGGATGCTGCGCGAAAGGGCGGTTTCGGCTTCGGGCCCAACGGCCACGGTCGCGACCATATTATGCGGCGCCGCGTCGAAAGTGCCGGGCGAGAAGACGAGCACATAGTTCAGCCCGAAATTGTCCCAATTGACGGTGCGGAAGGATGCGACCTTCGCTTGCACTTCGACCCCAAGCACATTGACCGACAGCGTATCGCCCAGTTTCAGCCCGAGCGAGGTGGCCACCTCCTGCTCGACGCTGACCAGCGGCGGGCCCTTGTAATCGGCCGCCCACCATTGGCCGCCGACCAGTTCGCTGCCGTTCGGAAGCACGGGGCTATAGGTCAGCCCGCGGTCGCCGCGCAGCACCCACGCGCCCTCCGGCAGTTCGGCAAGCTCGTCGACGCGCTGGCCCGCAAATTCGGTGACGCTGCCGCGCAGCGCCGGAATCATGTTGATCTCCGCCTTGGGGTCGGCCCCCGTCACCATCGTCCGAAAGCGCGCGGTCTCGGTACGCGGCACGTCGAGTACGAAAAAGCTCGGCGCGCGCTGCGGCACGGTCGACCGGATTTCGGCGGTGATGCTCGTCTGAATCGCCGCGAGCGTCACGAAGAGCGTGAGCCCCAGCCCCAGCGCCACGACGAGCGCGCCGGTCGCAGCGCCGGGGCGGTGCAGGTTCGCGAGCGCCAGGCGGAACAGCGGGCGTTTCGGCCGCGGCAGGCGGCTCGCGGTGCGCCGCACCAGCCAGCCAAGCCCGACGAGAATGAGCAGCAGTCCGATCGCCGCCCCGATGAAACCGAGCGCGAACAACGGCTCGCGCGCGGTGCCGACCGCCAGCGCGATGATCGCCGCGAGCGCTGCCGCGACGGCAACGACCGTCTGCCGATCGATCCGCGCCGCGCCGCTCACCGTCGCGCGGTAAAGCCCGGCGGCGGGAACGTGCCGCGTCGCCGCAAGCGGGGGCAGGGCAAAGGCGATCGCGATCAGCAGGCCATAGGCGGCGCTGACGGCAAGCGGCAGCGGATAGATGGCAACGCCCGGCTTGACCGGCAGCACATCGCCCGCAATCGCGCCGATGATCGCGGGCGCAAGTGCGCCGACGACCAGCCCGGCGATGATCGACACCGCCGCGACCGCGAGAATCTGCAGTCCGTAAATGCGCGCCACCGTGCCGCTGTCGGCGCCCAGCACCTTCAGCGTCGCAAGGCCGGGGCGCTTGCCCGCAAGATAGCTCGCGACGCCATTGCCGACGCCGATCCCGGCAATCACCAGTGCGGCGAGACCGACGAGCGACAGAAACTGGCCCATGCGCTCGATAAAGCGCCGCGTGCCGGGCGCACCGTTGCTGCTGTCAGTGATGTCCCATCCCGCATCGGGGAATTCGGCGGTCAGCGCCTTGCCGACCGCTTCGGGGTTCGCGCTATCGGGCAGGCGGACGCGATATTTGCTTTCGTAAAGGCTGCCCGGCTGGATCAATTGCGTCGCGGGCAGGTCGGAAAGGCCGATCATCGCGACGGGACCAAGCGTGAAGCCTTCGCCCAGGCGGTCGGGTTCTTCGGCGATGATGCCGTCGATCCGGAATGTCTTTTCGCCGAACTTCACGTCACCCCCGACTTGAAGGTCGAGGCGAGAGGCAAGGTCCTTGCCGATCCAGATGCCGCCCGCCGGTGGTGGGCCCTTACGTGCGCCGCTTTCCAGCCGCATCGTGCCATAGAGCGGATAGGCGCCGTCGACTGCTTTCAGTTCGGAAAGCAGCGCCTCGCCGTCGGGATCGTTCGCCATCGCGCGCAGCCGCACGGTTGCCGAGGGCGTGCCGACGCGGCGAAAGCCGGCCATTTCTTGAGGAGTGGCCTCGCGCTGCGGCAGGCTGAATTCGACATCGCCGCCAAGGATCGTCTGCCCGCGCACTTCGAGTTCGGAGGTGATGCCGCGCGTCAGGCTGCCGATCGCCGCGAGCGTCGCGACGCCAAGGAACAGGCAGACGGCGAGGAGGCGCAGGCCGCGGATACGCGTCGCAAGGTCGCGGCGCGCGATCCGCCAGAGTGTAGCGAGCGGGAGCATCAGGGCAAAACCTCCAAGACCCGTTCGCATCGAGCCCTGAGCGCGCGTACCGCGGGCAGTCGAAGGGCTCGATGCGAACGGCGCTGGGGAGAACTCACGCCGCCCGCTCTTCGATTTTCCCGTCGTGCATCACGACCACGCGGTCGCAATGTTCGGCGAGTTCGGGGTCGTGGGTGATGATGAGCAAAGTCGCGCCCAGCGCGGCGCGGCGCGCAAAGATCAGTTCGATGATCGACTGGCCCGTCGCGGTGTCGAGATTGCCCGTCGGCTCGTCGGCAAAGATGATGGCGGGCGAACTTGCCATTGCGCGCGCGATGGCAACGCGCTGCTGTTCGCCGCCCGACAATTGCGCGGGATAATGTGTGAGGCGGTGGCCCAGGCCGACGGCTTCGAGTTCGGCGGCGGCGCGGCCGAACGGATCGGCAATCCCGGCGAGTTCGAGCGGCACGGCGACATTTTCCAAAGCGGTCATGGTCGGGAGCAGGTGAAAGGCCTGCAGCACGATGCCTATGCGGCCGCGCCGCGCGCGCGCCAGATCATCCTCGTCCATCGTCGCGAAATCGAGCCCCGCGACGTTGATGCTGCCGCCGTTGGCGCGTTCGAGCCCCGCGAGCACCGCCATCAGCGAGCTTTTGCCCGACCCTGACGGTCCGAGCAGCGCGACCGAGGTGCCTGCGGGAACTTCCAGATCGACGCCGCGCAAAATTTCGACAGGGGCCTTGTCGCTTCCGAGCGTCAGCGTCACATTATGGGCGGCGATCGCCAGGTCTGGCGAAGGTCGAGGCGCGTCGGTCAAGAAGGGACCCTTTGAAATGAGAACGGCCGGATGGCGCTCTTTGTTGATATATGGTTGCGCAATTGCGCTTTGCCAACCGCTCGCCGCGTGCGGATCGGCGGAAAACCCGTCGGCTTCGACCAATGACAAGGTCGCGGCGAAAACGGCGCCGGTGATCCCCGCCGACGCACCGCTTGTGATCGCGTTCGGCGACAGCCTCTACGCGGGATACCAGCTTGGCCCAAAGGAAGGCCTCGCGCCGCAATTGCAGGCCGCGCTTGCGGACGACGGCGTCGTCGCGCGCGTGCAGAATGCGGGTGTCTCGGGCGACACGACCGCCGCGGGGCGCCAGCGCCTGACCTATGTGCTCGACAATGCAAAGACAAAGCCCTCGCTCGTCGTGCTCGGCCTCGGCGGGAACGACATGCTGCGCGGCATCGGTCCCGACCAGACGCGCGCCAATCTCGACGCGATGCTCGCCGAGCTAAAGAAGCGTGATATTCCGGTGTTGCTCACCGGCATGTTGGCCGCGCCGAATCTCGGCAGCGACTATGCGAAGAAGTTCAACCCCATCTACCCCGAACTCGCGTCGAAATATGCGGCAAGCTTCTATCCCTTCATCCTCGACAATGTCGTCACCGACAAGGCGCTGATGCTCGGCGACAATATGCATCCCAATGCCAAGGGGGTGACGGTGGTGGCCGAGGGACTGGCGCCGCTGGTCGAACAGGCGCTGCCGAACGCGGGCTAACTCCCCCGCGGCCCGAACAATATGATCGCCGCGCCGCCCAGGCACACGGCGGCGCCGATCAGGTCCCAGCGGTCGGGCTTCGCACCTTCGACCGCCCACAGCCACATGAGCGCCGAGACGATATAGACGCCGCCATAGGCCGCGTAGGTGCGCCCCGCATGCTCGGCATCGACCAGTGTCAGCAGATAGGCGAACAGCGCGAGCGCCGCCATGCCGGGCGCGATCCACCAGATGGACTTGCCGAGCCGGAGCCAAGCCCAGAAGGCGAAGCAACCCGCGATTTCGGCCAGCGCGGCCCCGATATAGGCAAAGGCAGTCATCGCCCCACCGTGGCGCGCGCGCGACCGAAATGGAAGAAGATGATTGTCGACGCCGCGCAATTGTCCGCTCTGGGATGGGCAGCGGACGTTCAGTCACTCACTTCCGTCATCCCGGGCTTGACCCGGGATCCCGCTTTTTGAAGGCGCTCACTGGTTTCGACCTCAAGCGGGACCCCGGATCAAGTCCGGAGTGACGACGAAAGATAGGGCGGCTCCCGGTCGAAACCCGCAATCCAAAAGAAAAGGGGCGACCCGCAGGCCGCCCCTTCTTTGTCATTCGCTGTTCCGAAAGGATCAGAAAGCGAAGCCGACGCCGACGACGAAGGTGTCGAAGTCGCCGAAGTTGTTGATGAACTGGTGACGATATTCACCCTTGGCATAGAGGTTCTGGCCCAGCTTGTGCTGGTAGCCGGCGCCGACGTACGGATCATCGACGTCGCCGAAGGTGTAGCCGCCGGTGGCGTAAAGCTTGCCGTTCGCACCGATCTTGGCGCCCGCGCGGCCGCCGGCCGAGAACTGGACCTTCGCGCCGTCGACGAGGACCTTGTCACCCGCGATTTCGGCACCGAGGAAGGTCGAGCTGCCGAGGTCGAAGTCATAACCGGCGGCGGCGCCGAGGGTGGCTTCGTCCTGGCCATTGCCGGTGATCAGACCGCCGCGGACTTCCACGCGGCCTTCGCCGCCGGGTGCTGCGAGTGCGGGGGTTGCAACGATGGCCGTCAGGAGAGCGGCTGCAACTGCGAATTTCTTCATGTTTTTTTCCTTCTGCTTTTAATCGGGTCACGCCCTTTGGGTCGCGACCGACCCCGTAAATGGGGCTCGCGGCTGTCGCTGCAATGAACGGATCGTTCAGAATGTGACAATTTTCTTACCTGTGTTATTTTTACCACACAGTATAGAATAGGTATGCGACCGCATAGCCCGGAAAACCGTGCATTTTGAACGCAGCTATTATGGTGAAGGGCGGCGCGGAGGCGCCTTTTGCCGGCAGCCTAGCCCAGCGCGGCCTGCTTCTCTTCGGCTATCCGGTCGAGCTCGGCACGAGTCGGCTTGGTCGCCGCGCTCTTCAACTGGCCGCACGCGGCCATGATGTCGCGTCCGCGCGGGGTGCGCACCGGTGCCGAAATCCCCGCCTTGAAAATCAGGCTGCTGAACGCGCGCACGCGTTCGGGCGTCGAACATTCATAAGGGGCGCCGGGCCATGGGTTGAAGGGGATCAGGTTGACCTTTGCGGGCAGCTTATACTGCTTGATCAGCCGGACGAGCTCGCGCGCATCCTCGTCGCTGTCATTCTTGTCCTTGAGCATCACATATTCGAAGGTGATGCGCCGCGCGTTGTTCGCGCCGGGATAATCGGCGCACGCCTGCAACAATTCCTCGATGCCATATTTGCGATTGAGCGGGACGATCTCGTCGCGGATTTCCTTCGACACCGCGTGGAGCGACACCGCTAGATTGACGCCGATCTCTTCGCCCGCGCGCGCCATCATCGGCACCACGCCGCTGGTCGACAGCGTGATACGCCGCTTCGACAGCGCCAAGCCGTCGCCGTCCATCACGATCTTGAGCGCGCCCTTCACCTCGTCGAAATTATAGAGCGGCTCGCCCATGCCCATCATCACGATGTTGGTAAGCATTCGTCCGTCGGCGGTATAATGACCAGCCTCGTCGTCGGCATCGTCGTCCTCGGGATCGGGGCCGAAGCCCGCCATCGTTCCCTTGGGCCATTCGCCGAGCGCGTCGCGCGCGAGCAGAACCTGCCCGACGATCTCGCCGGCGCCGAGGTTGCGGACGAGACGCATCGTCCCGGTGTGGCAGAAACGGCAGTTGAGCGTGCAGCCGACCTGGCTCGACACGCACAGCGTTCCCCGATCGGCGTCGGGGATGAAAACCATCTCATATTCCTGGCCGTCGGCGGCAGCGAGCAGCCATTTGCGCGTACCGTCGTTCGATACCTGCGCCTCGCGCACCGTCGGGCGGCCGATGATGAAGCGGTCGGTGAGCCAGGGCCGCATTGCCTTGGCGATATCGGTCATCGCCTCGAAATCGGTGACGCCGCGGTGATAGATCCAGTGCCATATCTGCTTGGCGCGCAGCTTCGCGGCCTTTGCGTCCAGACCCGCTTCGACCAGCACTCCGCCGATCGCGTCGCGCGTCAGTCCGACCAGGTCGATGCGGTTGCCGCCGCGCAAGGGAACGGTGCCCGTCGTGACGGGGTCGATATGGCCAGGAATCTGCATGATGCGCGGCCATATAGTGGGGAAGGGGCAAAAGAGCAATCTTCCGGCATCGATCCTCCCTGTCGCGCAGCGATGGGGAGGGGGACCGCGCCCGTAGGGCGTGGTGGAGGGGCCGCGACGCCGCGTTATAGCCCCTCCGTCAGCGCTTCGCGCTGCCACCTCCCCATGGCTTCGCCACGGGGAGGATTGTCTGAGCTTACAACGCCTTCAGCCGTTCCAGCACCTGCGGCACCGTCCCGCTCGCCTCGGCATTACGCAGCGGCAGGACATTCTGCACCAGGATTTCCGCGGGCGTCGGCTCTACGGCAAACAGCGCCATCACCTCGTCGGCGAACTCATCGAGCGGCATATAACCCTCGCGCGTCGATTGTCCCGGCGTCAGGTCGGTGCGGACGGCGGGCGGCGCCAGTTCGATCACTTCGACCTTGCCTTCCAACTGGATACGCAGCGCGACCGAATAGCTGTGGACCGCGGCCTTGGTCGCCGAATAGGTCGGCGCCTTGGGGAAGGGCACAAAGGCGAGCCCTGATGTCACATTGACAATCGCGCTGTCCGCCTGCGCCGCCAGATGATCGACCAGCGCATCGATCAGCCGGATCGGGCCGAGGATGTTGGTCACGACCGTCGCTTCGGCCTGCGTCAGGTCGCGCTTCGCGCTTACGTCCTCGGCATTCATGATACCGGCATTGTTCACCAGCACGTTGAGGCTCGGAAATTTCGCGACGATCTCTTTCGCGAAGGCCGCGATCGCATCGGCATCGGTGACGTCGAGCGACACCGCCGTCATATTCGGCCGGCCCGCGATCGTCGCCTCCAGCTTTGCGGCATTGCGCCCGGTGACGATGACCGTGTTGCCCGCATCGTGCCAACGCTGCGCGAGCGCCAACCCAATGCCCGAACCCCCGCCGGTGACGAGGATGGTGTTGCCTGTGGTTTTCATATTTGCCTCCTTTGGGGGTGGTGAGAAGGACTAGATATCCCTATACTCTCCAAAAGAAAGTAGGCACCCAAAAGTGCCATAGTTACCAAAAAGAGAGATTTGGATTTTCCGTCATGCCCACGCCCGAAAAAATCTCTTACGACCCCAATGCGCCGGTCGACCCGCGCGTCGAAACGCTCGTCAACGAACTGATCGGCCGAGTCGCCGACAAATGGACCCTACTCGTTCTTGAGGAGCTGGAGGATCACGGGACCTGCCGCTTCACCGAACTGTCGCGACGCGTCCCGGGCATCAGCCAAAAGATGCTGACGCAGACGCTGCGCCAGATGGAGCGCGACGGATTGTTGGTGCGGACGGTTCACCCGGTCGTCCCGCCCAAGGTCGAATATTGCCTGACCGACCTAGGCCACAGTCTGGGCGAAGCCTTTTGCGGCGTATGGGTCTGGGCGGAGGCCAATCTGGAAAAGGTGGCACGGGCCCGGATGGCGTTCGACGAGCGAACGTAATGTTTCGAAAAATGTGGGTTGACGCTGTGGCAGATTGCGGTCTCGATGATATTGATAAAATCAAATAACAATGTATGTCGTTCCGCAGTTCATAGTAGTTTGGAAAATTGAATGACATTGACGATATTGGTGGCAGTAATAGTCGGCGGCATCTTGGGGATGTTGATCTTGTCTTGGCTTGTAAGCTTCGTTGCTTTCAAAAAATTCGAGCCGGTCCCGCGCGCGGTTGCAACCGTACTCACGGCCTGGACGATCGCGACGCTGCTATATGGCTTCAACAGCGGAAGCTTTCTCTTCGCGGGAATTATATATGGCGTTGGTGCTGCCGTCGTCTTTTGGGAGCGCAAGCGTCGGTATGAAAAGCACTGGCTACCCGATGACCAGCTGACAGACACATTCAGTTAGTCTGCCTCATCTGGACCTCGCGAGTTTCCTGAGGGCAGCTTGAAAAGCCAGTGCCCCGGTGGCGTTCGACGAGCGGGGTGATCCGGGGTGATCCGGGGCGATTTGGAGCGACCGGGAATAGGCTCTCTTTCATCGTCACCCCGGACTTGATCCGGGGTCCCGCTTGCAGGCGAGAGCTGCCGATATACGAAAAAGAGCGGGATCCCGTTTCAAGCCCGGCATGGCGAAATTACATTATCGGAATAGCAAGCCGGGACCATGATCGTGCCCGAATCATGGTCCCGGCTTTGACGGGCCCTGCAACTTGGGTCCGCCGATCAGTTGCGGATCGAGCTGACCTGGATCAGTTGGTCGCGCGATGCGCTGGCAACCACCACATCGGCCTGTGCCGAGGCGACGCGCTTTGTGTCGCGGCGGCATTGCCGCACGTCATTCTTGCCCGCGATGTCGAAATCGGGGGCAGTTCCGCACACTTCGACGACGGCGCGCCAGATACGGCGGTCGAGCGCTTTGGTGCCGGCTTCGGTGCGGAGGTCGAGATCTTTGTGCGCCACTGCGACGCTCGGGTTCGCAGGGGCGGTTTGCGCCGAAGCAGGCTGGCCGATCGATACGGCAGCGAGGGCGGCGAGGATCAGAAGCTTTTGCATCTTGTTTCTCCATCGTCCGGCTGAGGAGGGGAGGAAGCCGGTGGAGAAGCAGATAATCCATGGCCAGGCGCGAAAGGAGCAACGATGTTGCCGGGCTATTCTGCAAAATTGCAGAATGAGGCCGCCCACATTATGTCGCACAAGGCGTCATGTATGATTGGAACGACCTCAAGGCCTTTCTGGCCGTTGCCGAAACCGGCAGCACGCTGTCTGCGGCGCAATCGATGCGTGTCAGCCAGACGACCGTCGCCCGGCGCATCGCGGCGCTCGAGGAAGCGACCGGCCTCAACCTGTTCGAGCGGCGACAGGCGGGCTATGCGCTGACCCCGGTAGGCGAAGCGATGCTGGCGAGCGCGATTGCCGTTCGCGACGCGGCCGACCGGTTCAGCGACGCTGCGGGAGCGCGGTCGCGCGATGCGGGCGGCACTGTCAGCGTGACGGTGATGGAAATTTTCGCGGTGACGATCCTGCCGCCGATCCTGCGCGACCTCCGCGCCGCGCATCCGGCGATCCATATCCATCTCGACACGTCGGACGAGCCGCGCGATCTCGCCACCGGTGCCGCGGACATCGCAATTCGCAGCAGCAAGCAGCCGACCGGCGCGGGCCTCGTCGGGCGGCGCATCGCCGACAATCCGTGGACTCTCTACAGCAGCCGCGATTATGCCGACCGTCACGGCATCCCGCACACCCGCGAAGAACTGGCCGCACACCCTTTCATCGGCGGGGGCGGTGCGGTTTGGGAACCCTATCAGGCGTGGCTCCGCCAATATCGGCTCGAGGATTCGGTGGTGATGCGATATGATACCGGGTCAGGACTCCTCGCCGGCGTACGCGCGGGCATGGGCCTCACCATATTGCCCGCCTTCATCGCGGAGCGCGAACCCGACCTGATCCGCTGCATCCCGCCCAAGAGCGAGGATACGACGGGCCTGTGGCTGCTGACCCACGAAAGGTTGCGCCACGTGCCCCGCGTGCGCCTGGTTCTCGACTTCCTCGCCGCCGGCCTGACGAAGCTTGCGCGAAGTAACGGCTAGCGGGAGCCGTTGGGGGCTGATCGTTCGCGGCGGGGAAATCGCTGTCCTACATTATTTGGCCGATCTAGCGTCTCGGCGATGACGAACGAGCCGTCGATCCTCCCGACCATGATTGACGCCGTTCCAGGGTCCTCGGTGCGCGTCATGCAGATCGATTTGCGAGTGAAGTTGCGCAGTTTTCCGCCGTTTCGAAAATGCGTCGCCTTTCCTTCTTTCGTCACCCTGGACGTGATCCGGGGGCCAGCTTACGTCGATGTGCCGCAGGGATTCCGGATCGAGTTCGGGATAACGAAGGGGGAGGGGAAAGGCGGATCGCGAGTGAAGTTGCGCAGAAATCAGCCACTTCCCCAAAAGGCCTCAACGCAGTTTCGCGCACCCCAGGGCAGCAGCGTCGATTGCGGTCGCGGCGCCGCGCAGCCGGTAAGTGTCGGCGATCGCGCCGCCGGTCGGCGTTCCGCTTTCGACGCTCATGCTCGGTGCCGACCGCATCGCCGCGATAATCGCGGCGTCCATCCGCGTATCGCTCGCCCACCCATGCGCTCCGTTGCCGGTCAGGATGAAGCGACGGCTGCCGATCGTCAGGCGGAGTTCGCGACCCGGCGCGCGCGCTTTCGACAAGCGGACATAAAATTGCCCGCGTATGCGCGATTTCGGCCAATAGCCGACGCTGGCATAGGCTTTCACCTGGGGTCTGCCGATCGTGGCGGCAGGCGCGGCGAGGGCGTAGCAGCGCGGCGTCGCAGGGTCGCGAAACGCGCCCCAGCCATCGAAAACACCAAGCGCGGTCGGACTGGCGGCAATCGCCAGGGCAGGCATCGCCGCTGCTATCAGGAAAAGGGAGGCCCAGCGCCGCATCGCGCCTCGTTCGCGCGATTGGGGATGCTTTGCAAGCATGGCTTGCACGCGCCGCCCTGTACGTTAAGGAAGGTGAACATTTTCAGGGGCCAGAATCGGGGCACGAATCGCCTCCGATGGTCTGTCCCTAAGGGACTTTTCCCGCGGAACACAGGGATGGCGGATTAAGAATGAAAGCGACGATCGAACGCGCAGTGTTGTTGAAGAGCCTCGGCCACGTTCAGTCGGTGGTCGAACGGCGCAATACGATCCCTATCCTCTCTAACGTCCTGATCGAAGCCGATGCATCGGGTCAGCTCAAACTGATGGCGACCGACCTCGATCTTCAGGTGGTGGAGACGATCGCGGCAAAGGTCGAAACGCCCGGGACGACCACTGTGTCGGCGCACACCCTCTTCGAAATCGCGCGCAAGCTGCCCGAAGGATCGGAAGTCAGCCTTGCCGCCGCCGAGGGCAAGATGCAGGTCAAGGCCGGCCGCTCGAACTTCAACCTGCCGACGCTGCCGCGCGACGATTTCCCGGTGATCGCCGAGGGTGACCTGCCGACCAATTTCGAGCTGCCCGTCGCCGAATTGATCCAGATCATCGACAAGACGCGCTTCGCGATCTCGACCGAGGAAACGCGTTATTACCTCAACGGTATCTTTCTGCACGTCGCCGAGGATGCGTCGGGCCCGGTGCTGAAGGCCGCGGCGACCGACGGCCACCGCCTCGCGCGCTACACCGTGACGCGTCCCGACGGTGCCTCGTCGATGCCCGACGTCATCGTGCCGCGCAAATGCGTCACCGAGATCCGCAAGCTGCTCGACGAGGCCGAAGGCAATGTCGAAATCAGCCTGTCGGCCAGCAAGGTCCGCTTCCAGCTTGGCAATGCGATCCTGACCTCGAAGCTGATCGACGGGACCTTTCCAGATTACAGCCGCGTCATTCCGACCGCGAATGACAAGCTGCTCAAGGTTGATCCGAAGAGCCTGTATCAGGGCGTCGACCGCGTCTCGACGATCGCCAGCGAAAAGACCCGTGCGGTCAAGGTCGGGCTCGACAAGGACCGCATCACGCTCAGCGTGACCAGCCCCGAAAACGGCACGGCTGCCGAAGAGGTTGCCGCGGTCTATGACAGCGACACGATGGAAATCGGCTTCAACGCCCGTTACCTCAGCGATATCCTTGGCCAGGTCGACGGCGATACCGTCGAACTCCACCTCGCCGACGCGAACGCTCCGACGCTGATCCGCGAAAGCGAAAAGAGCCCGGCGCTCTACGTGCTGATGCCGATGCGGGTCTGACGACCCGATAAAGCCCCTAAACGAAAAAGGCCCCGCGATTGCGGGGCCTTTTCTTATCCCGCCTTCGCGACCCGCCAGATTACGCCGCCGGTATCGTCGGCCACCAGCGCGCTGCCATCCTTTGCGACCTTGACGTCGGCCGGGCGGCCGCGAGTGGTCTTGCCATCCTTGCCGAGGAACTGGTCGAGCAAGGTGACCGGCAGCGCGTCGACCGGCTTGCCGTTGGCACCGAATTTGACGAACACGACGTCATAGCCGGTGACGGGCTCGCGGTTCCACGACCCGTGGCGGGCGATCAGCGCGCCATTCGCCCAGCGGTCGCCAAGGTCGAGGCCCTGCGTGAAAGTGAAGCCCAGCGGCGCGGTGTGGGCGCCAAGGCCATATTCGGGACGCTTGACATATTGCCGGCGATCCTCGGCCTCGGGCTCGACCCGCGGATCGACGAAACCGCCCCAATAATACCAGGGCCAGCCATAGAAATCGCCTTCGGTCACGTCGGTCAGATAGTCGGGCACCAGGTCGCTGCCGAGCATGTCGCGCTCGTTTACCACGGTCCACAGCCGGTCGCTGCCGGGATAGAAATTGAGGCCGACGGGATTGCGGATGCCGGCGGCGAACGTGCGCATATATTTATTCTCGGGCCGCACTTCGAGCACGCTGGCTCGGCGGAACTCGCGGTTCAATCCCGCTTCGCCAATATTGGAGTCTGCGCCGACGCCGATGTAGAGCCAGCCATTGGGGGCGACCGCAAGGCTCTTGGTCCAATGGCGGTTGGTCCCCTTGGCGGGCAGGTCGACGAGCTTGGTCGGCTTGCCGCTCATCTTCGTCTCGCCGGCCACATAAGGGAAGGCGAGCAGCGCGTCGGTGTTGGCGACGTACAGCGTGCTGCCGACGAGTGCCATGCCGTAGGGCGAATTCAATCCGGTGATATAGGCGGCCTTCACTTCGGCCTTGCCGTCGCCGTCGGCGTCGCGGAGCAGGGTGATCCGGTTCGCCGATGGCTTGCGGCCCGCGCCGCCTTTGCCCATCAGAGTCTTCATCACCGCGCCTTGCACGCCGCCATCCTTGCGCGGCGGGCTCTGCGATTCCGCGACGAGCACGTCACCGTTCGGAAGTACCAGCATGGTTCGCGGGTGATCGAGCCCTTCGGCGAAACGTGCGACCGCAAGCCCCTGCGCAACGCGCGGCGCTTGCCCGGCGGGCCAACTCGTCGCTTCGGGCACATTCACCGTCGGGAAAGTCTCGGTCTTTTGCGATGCCATCACTGGCACTCGCCCGCTGAGTTCAGCGGTCGAGAAGCGCGCAACGTCGGGTCGCGACATGATGTACAGCGTGATGCCGCCGATGATCAGCAGCAGCAACAGGGCGAGGGCGGCATATTTCAGGATCTTGCGCATGACGCCTGTCTACACGGGCGAAGCGCGGCGTCAAAGGGGTTGCATCGGAGGGCGAAGGTTAACCGAAGAAGCCTGGCAATTAACCTTACCCGATCGTTCATCACGGTTAGGAACGGTGCGGTGATGGGCGGGCGTTAGGGATCGGGGCACGACGTAACGGACCAGGAACAAGATGCACCTGCCTGCCCCCTTTCTCACCGATCGCGACGCGGTCGAGGATGCTCATGCGCTGATCAGCATGCACGGAGAAGAAGCAGGCTTCGCCGCCGCAACACGGGCAGAGCAATATCGCGTCCTCGGCAACCACGTCCATTTTGCGCGCTGGCGCCAGATCGAGCGGCTGATCACCTATTTGTCGGTCGAGGATATTCTCGACACAGTGCACTAAGGTTTAAACTCGCAAGCCCGCAGTCTCAGGCAGCCCAGCCATGATGTTCAGATTCTGGACGCATGCACCGCTCGCGCCCTTGCCCAGATTGTCGAGCCGCGCAACGAGACGTAGCTGACGGCCGAAAGAGTCGGAAAAGAGCGTCAACTCCATCCGGTCGGTCGCTTCGTCCTTCTGACTGAGCAGCAATTCGCTCTCGTCACCGCGCCGAACGCTGACCAGCGCCGATCCCTCGAAATGGGCGGCAATGGCATTGAATGCGGCATCGGCGGTCGGCGCGTCGAAACTCAGCGGCACCTCGACCAGCATCCCACGATACACGGGGACGACTGCCGGAGCGAACAATGGCGGATGCGTCAGGCCTGCGCCCCGCTGCATTTCGGGCACATGCTTGTGGTTCAATGACAGGCCATAGCTGCGAAACCCGATATCGGGTTCGGCTTCGAACCGTGCGATCAGCTCCTTGCCGCCGCCGGAATAACCCGACACCGCATTGACGCTGAGCCGCGCGTCGGCCGGGAGGATACCCGCTGCGACCAGTGGCGCGACGAGAGCGAGGAAACCCGTCGGATAGCAGCCCGGATTGCTCACGCGTGTCGAGGCGGCGATCGCCTCGCGCTGCCCCGCACTCAGTTCGGGAAAGCCATAGGCCCAACTCGGGGCGACGCGGTGCGCGGTCGAGGCGTCGATGACCATTGTGCTTTCGTTGCGGATCATCGCGACCGCCTCGATCGCCGCGGCGTCGGGCAGGCAGAGGATTACGAAATCGGCGCTGTTAAGCGCCTCGGCCCGGCGATTGGCGTCCTTGCGTTCCGCGTCGGGCAGGGTGATCAGTGCAAATTCGCTCCGACCGGCAAGCCGCTCGGCAATTTCCAGGCCCGTCGTTCCCGCCGCGCCGTCGATGAAGACCGTCTGTGTCATGATTTTTACCGCAGTCGTTTATAGCCGGAAACCGGCACATCATTCCCTTTCGCCGCCGAACGCTCGATTACGTCGGCCAGCGGTTCGCTGTTCACCGACATCCATCGTCGGCTGGCATGGATGATGGTCTGGCTGTCGGCCATGATGCCGACATGCCCCGGGAAGAAGACGAGATCGCCGCGTGCGAGCGCCGCCGGATCGACATCCTTGTCGGCTCCCAGCGACGCAAGCTGCAAGTCGCTGTCGCGTGGCAGTTGTACGCCCGCGGCCGCCCAAACAAGCTGGACGAGACCCGAGCAATCGATCCCCTTGGTGGTACGGCCGCCCCAGACATAGGGTGTACCGATCATCTGCTCGGCGAGTTCGGCCGGATCACCGTTCTCGGTGCCGACCTCGACAAGCGACGCGAGGGGCAGATAACCGTGCGAGGTCGCGAGCCATTCGCCCTCGGGCTCGCCCATCACTAGGGCGCCGCGCGGCAATACCCCGGGACCGCCGCTCGCCGCATCGGGCGCGCTGTGCAGCATGGCCTCGATCATCGCGACACGGTGTGTCGGTGCGATCGGCGCGGCGAGCGCTTCGGCGGCGAGATAGCCGACATAATGGTCCGCAAGGCAATATCCCCACGCCCAGCCACCGGTCAGGTCGAGCAAGGCGAAGCCTTCGCCGAACAGCAACTCGCTCGTCTGGTCGGCATCGACCGAAGGCGACGCACGCAGGGAAGCCGCGGGCAGCACGCCGCTGCGCATCATCGGTGCGGCATAATGCGGCGCGAAATGGGTTCCGGCGACGGCGATATCGGCAAGGTCGGGACGGATCGCGACGACGCGCGGATCGAAGCTTTGCGACGTGCCGGTCAGGCCAAAGCGATCGCGGCCCGCGCCGGCGGCGCCGGGACGCCCCATCCGCACGCGGTTTGCCGCTGAATTATCGCCACTTTCTGCTGTCACTTGCCGTCCTGTAAAAAGCTGGGTTCCGCGCGGGGCGGACAATCGCGCGCCATTAGACCAGCCGACCCCTCTTTATCAAGAATGTTCAGGTTTTTCCGCGGCGGTCGTAGCGTGCCTGCAGCATTGCCCAGGTGGCGCGGAGCCCCAGCGCGGCGCCGCCTTTCGGACGTCCGGGCTTTGCCGACGGGCGCCAGGCGAAGGTGTCGAGATGCGCCCATGCCACGCCGTCGGGGATGAAGCGTTTGAGAAACAGCGCGGCAGTGATCGACCCGGCGAAGGGCGAACTGCCCGCATTGCCGAGATCGGCGATGTCGGTTTCGAGCAGGTCGGCATAGCCGTCCCACAGCGGCATCCGCCAAAGCGGGTCGTCGCGGTCCGTCCCCGCCGCGAGCATCGCATCGGCGAGCGCATCGTCGTTGGCGAACAGCGGCGGAAGGTCGGGACCAAGCGCGACGCGCGCCGCGCCGGTCAATGTCGCGAAATCGACGATCAATTCGGGTTTGGCTTCACCGGCCTTTGCCAGCGCGTCGCCGAGCACGAGCCGGCCCTCGGCATCGGTGTTGCCGATTTCGACCGTCAGACCCTTGCGGCTCTTCAGCACGTCGCCAGGGCGGAAGGCATCCGATGAAATCGCATTCTCGGCAGCGGCGACAAGGCAGTGCAATCGCACCGGCAGGCCGCTAGCCATCACCAGTTCGGCAAGCGCGAGCACATGCGCCGCGCCGCCCATATCCTTCTTCATCAACCGCATGCCTGCCGCGGGCTTGATGTCGAGTCCGCCGCTGTCGAAGCTGATCCCCTTGCCGACCAGTGCGACGCGCGGATGATCCTCCTTGCCCCATTCGATCTCGATCAGGCGCGGCGCGTGATGCTTCGCCGCGGCGCGTCCGACCGCATGGATCATCGGATATCCCTGCTCCAGCGCCTCACCCTTGGTCACGCTGAACTTGCCGCCATGCGCCTTCGCAATGCGTTCGGCGGCCTTTTCGATCGCCGCAGGCCCCATGTCGGCGGCGGGCGTGTTGACGAGGTCGCGGACGAGCGCGGTCGCACGCATCTCGGCGACCAAGGGTGCGATGGCGCCCACGTCGCTGGTCAGCAGCACGCGCGGCCCCTTGGTGGGCGGGTTCGATTTATAGTCGTCGAAGCGATATTGCGAGCTCATCCAGCCGAACAGCGCCTTGCCGGGTTGCTGGCCTTCGACGCGATAACGGCCTTCGGGAAGGATCTGTCCCAGCTTGGCAAGGCACCAGGCCGACAGTTTCTGAGTGTTCGCAACCGTCGTGAGGACAGCCCATTTGTCGGGATCGTCGCCCGGCAGAATGGCATGGACGAATACGTCGGGTTTGAAACCGACCGCCGCAAGGTGTGCGCGTTCGCGTGCGCTGCGGCCTTTCAGCCATTCGTCATAGCCCTTTTTGTCGACAAGGTGGATCGGGCGCGCGTCCTGTCCCTTGTCGGGCTGGATCAGATCGGAATAGTCGGTCATGCACGCGGTGCTAGGCCGCTCGGGATATTTTGTCGATTCCCGGCGTTATGTCGGAATGACGACTGAAATATTCTGGCGAAATGCCACTTCCGTTCTTGCCGGCGCGCTGTTGCTGGCCGGGTGTTCCGATGACAAGCCGACGAAGGCGGACAAGGTGGCCGCGGCGTCGGTGACCGGCGCGCCGCCACAGGGGGCGGCCGACGAAGCGGTGAAGGGCGCGCCCGCGTCGAACGTTGCCGAAAAGACCGACCTGATCGATTTCGGTTATGCCTATCCCAGGGAAGCCGCTCAAATCCCCGAACTCGCAAAGGCGCTGGATGGCGACCGGTCGGTAAAGCGCCAGGCGTTGGTTGCAGCGGCGGAGCGCGACAGGGCGGCGGCAGAGAAGGGCGGATTCCCCTATCGCGCGCACAGCCATCGCCAGATTTGGCAGCGCGTGACCAGCACGCCGCGCTTCCTCAGCCTTTCGGCAGAGATCGAGACCTATGCCGGGGGCGCCCACGGTATGCAGGGCTTCGATACGCTGATCTGGGACCGCAACCGGCGCAAGCAGATGAAGCCGCTCGACCTGTTCCAGAGCGGCGAAGCGTTCGACGCGGCGATCCGCGAGCCGTTCTGTGCGGCGATCAAGCGCGCGAAGGCCGCGAAAGGGATAGTGGCCGACGAGGCGCCCGACAGCGTCTTCGCCAAATGCCCGCCCGCGTCGGCGCAGACGGTGTGGCTCGGCTCGTCGGATGGGCGTTACCTCGACCGCATGACGATCGCCATCGCGCCTTATGAAATCGGCCCCTATGCCGAGGGCAGCTACAAGATCAACGTCCCGGTCACCGGCGCTCTGGTCAAAGTCGTGAAGGAGGAGTTCGCGCGCGATTTTCTTCCAGTCAACTGAGGATGAGCGCGCGGCAAATTTCAGCATCTTCTAAGGTTGGCGACGATACAGGTTTAGGGGTCAATTAAAATGTCACCGTCATTCGTGTAATTCGTAATTGCTGCGCGATACTAAATTGGAATTTTCCTTAGCTCTTCAACTCTACTGCGGATGTTGTCTGGTATCACCACGTCCGGCATATAGGCATAAGCGCGCAGCATCACTTCCTCTGGACTTAACCCGCTTTCCCCCTCACGCCATTCAAAGGTGCGGAGCCATTCAAGCGCGGTCGTCGCCAAGCCGGTGCCAATCCATCGTTCCATATTGCGCCGCATATGCCCTCGCGCTCGCACACGGGCAGGGGACTTGCGATCATGCAATTGCGCCGGATCATCGGCCAGCATCAGGCCGATATTGATGGATGCGCCTTTGCGGTTCTCATCACTTGGCGTCGTTGTTTCCAGCAATTCAGGAATCGAATCCCACGCCGAAAGGGACAGCAAGGATATCGCATCCCAAATACCGTGAAGAATGGGAACATCGTCCATCGGTTTGGACAATATGTCCCTTACCTTGGCCTGATCCACTTTGCCTGTCCTGAACCACGCGTCATGCATCAGCACGAAATTGGCGCCGAGCCATGCTTCGGGGCGGATCTCGAAATGTCGAGAGAACACCTTGCCAACATCCTTGTAATATTGTCGACGAAGCTGCTTTTCGGTCAATGGCTTATCATAAGGAAGCCATTGTTCGCGTTCCAGACTCGTTTTTGCCCAACCTACAACAATTGAATTTGCATCATGGTGAATATTTAAATCTGCTCCGACTACATAGGATTCGGAAATCTTATTATATGCAGATCGCGCAAAATTCCACGCCATTTTTTCCATTTCGTCTACATATACTGGGCCTTGTTCTATTATTCTTAGCAATCCGGATAAGTCGCTATTCAAAAATGACTGCCTCGCTGATGCGTCAAGAAACTGCTTTGGGCCTTTGCCATATGCCATAATTATGGAATCACCTTAGCGTTCTAGGAGGTTTTGGCGGTTTCGGGGGATCTGGCACCAATTTCCCGCGTTCAATCTTCATCGGATCGACCATCTTGAATTACGGTGACAGTTTACCTAATCCCCAAATCGCCGTTCGGATTTGGTCAATAATTTTTTACATGACGAGGGATGCTGAGAAGAATGAAACGAGAAAATCGGCTAAAATTGATGGCGATTCAGGTTTAGGGATTAAGTGAAACGCTACCATAATTACGTAATTTGGCCTAGCTTAAGCTGGCTCGATATGCGGCGAGGCGCGTTCGCAACGATTCGGCCTCGGTGCGTAGTTTGGAAGCGCGGTCAAGATTTCCGATATGTTCAGCCTTCAACGCGTCCTGTTCTTTGCGGGGTATCGCCTTCTCGATTTTGTATTCCCTTATATCCATCGGGACATATGCTTGTTCGAGTTCTTCGTCATTTAAATCGCTGACACCGCGCATAATAACGCCGCTCCAAAAGTCTTCATCAGGAACATAAGCATATTGGAAACTGATTTTCCCCGCCTCCGTCAATGTGACGGTCACGTGGTCCCAAGGCTCGCGCTCAAAGATATCGAGCGATTTCATTTTCAAGAGATCGTTGGCGATCATTTCGTCCATATCGCCTGGCGCTTTACCCCAGTCGAAATGTCCAGGGCTGCCGTCGCGATTGCGCCAATGCGCACCTCGTTGAGAATGCATTTCATAGAGAGCGGCTTCGAAATAAATCTCATCCGCGCCTTCGGGCATTATCGACCAAAGTTTTTGGCCAATGGATTGTGTTAATTCCTCAAATTTTTCTTGGTCACTCATAATCATTGTCCTGTGGGTGCATTTCTTATCGGCTGAGGTAGAGATGACTTTCCATTAATTGTTTCGTGGACAACAAATCTAGTAGGTCTCTTTCCTGCATCATATTGTATTTCAACCCTAGAATTACGGTGACAGTTTACTTAACCCCCAAATCGCCGTTCGGATTTGGTCAAAAATTTTTTACATGACGCGGGATGCTGAGAAGAACGAAACGAGCAAATCGGCTAAAGTGGATGGCGATACAGATTTAGGGGTTAAGTAAACTGTCACCGTAATTCCGAGGGCAGCTACAAGATCAACGTCCCGGTCACCGGCGCTCTGGTCAAGGTCGTGAAGGAGGAGTTCGCCCGCGATTTTCTTCCAGTCAACTGAGGATGAGCGCGCGGCAAAAACGCGCTAGGGGCCTCGGACGGTGTTGGCCCATAAAACTGGATTGTCGCCGCTGAATCCGCCATCCTCTCCCGGGCAGTAGGGGAGAGGGTGGATGCGTCGATTTTATCGGATCGTTTCGGCTGCGGCGTTGCTGGCCGCACTCGGCGGATGCAGTTTTCAGACGGCACTGGACAAGATGGTTTCGCCCGAGCGGCAGAAGGAGCTTGTCGCGATCGGCGAACGCTTCTGCACTGATCCCGTCAGCATGAAGAGCCAGTTGCACCCCGAAATCGCAACCTCGGTCGAAGCTGCGGTGCCGGCGCTGCCGCGCGAATGCCCCGAAGGCAAAGCCACCTGGCAACTCGCTACCTATAATTGGAAGACCAACGTCACCCCCGGCCTGAAGGAGCAGCAGGAAGAGGCGGTGATTGTCGCAACGGGCAAGGGGAAATGGACGACCGTATCGCTGCGCTTCTATGCGCAGAATGATGCGCCGATGCAGATCACCGAGTGGAATGTGCTGGGCAGCGCGACCAAACCGCCCGCGCTCCAATTCATCGAGCAATATGAGGCCGGGGTACGGGCGCTGCGGATCGGAGGTCCGATCGTGCTGCTCGCGATTGGCGGGCTTGTCTTCTGGCTGGTGCGGCGGCGGCGCGCAAAACGCGCCGCCTGACGGCTATTCCGCGGCTTCGAGTTCGGCGGGCGCGGTCGCGGCCGCCGCACGCGCATTGCTGAACGTCAGCACGCCGTCGGCAATCGCGCCGGTGCGCATGTCGATGCGGTCCTGCACATAATTCTGGCTGAGCCGCCAGGGCAGCGCGACCGTGCTCTTCGGCATGATGTGCAGCGAGCGCTGGATATAGCCCGACGAGAAGTCGAAGACATTTTCTTCCTCAAGGCTCGACGGGTCGGCGAGGGCGGGCGTCGCGACGGTGGTGCGCGTGTCGCGCATATGGTTGAGCACGCGGCAGACATATTCCGACACGATGTCGGCGCGCAGTGTCCAGCTTGCGTTGAGATAGCCGAACACGGCCGAGAAGTTCGGCACGTTCGAGAACATGCACGCCTTGTAATAGAAATGATCGTGCCAATCGACCGGGGCGCCATCGACCCGCACGGGTATCTTGCCGGCGACGGCGAGCTTCAGCCCAGTGGCGGTCACGATGATGTCGGCATCGAGATGTTTGCCGGATTTGAGCTGGATACCGGTCGCATCGAATTTCTCGATATGATCGGTCACGACCGATGCCCGGTCTGCCTTCATCGCTTCGAAGAAATCGGCATCGGGAACGAGGCAGAGGCGCTGGTCCCAAGGGTTGTAGGGCGGGGTGAAAGCTTTGGCGTCATATCGGTCGCCAAGGCTTGCCTGCAGTTTCTTGGTCAGGAATTCCTTGACCTTCTCGGGCTTCTCGCGCGCGCGACGGAACGCGATATCTTGAAGGCGGACGTTCTTGAACCGCGTGATCTTGTACGCGAGCCCCTCGGGCAGGAATTTGCGGAGGAAGTTCGCGAAGCCGTCCTTCGCCGGCCGGATAAAATACCAGGTCGGAGTGCGCTGAAGCATCGTGACGTGGGCGGCTTCCTTCATCGAAGGGACGATCGTCACCGCGGTTGCGCCCGATCCGATCACGACGACCTTTTTGTCCTTATAGTCGAGATCTTTCGGCCAGAACTGCGGATGGATGATCTGACCCTTGAAATCCTCGCGGCCCGCGAATTGCGCATCGAAGGGCTCGTCATAGTCGTAATAGCCCGACCCGAGATAAAGCCAGCGCGCGGTTGTGGTCGACGTCGCGCCCTTGCTGTCCTCCATCGTCACCGTCCAGCGCGCGGCGGCGCTGTCCCAGTCGGCACCGACGACCTTGCTGTCGAAACGAATGCGCTCGCGAATATGGCGTTCGTCGACGATGCGGTTGAGATATTCGAGGATCGACGGGCCGTCGGCGATCGACTTTTCGTGCTTCCATGGTTCGAAGACGAAACCGAGCGTGTGCATGTCGCTGTCAGATCGGATACCGGGATAGCGGAAGAGGTCCCAGGTACCGCCAAGCTGTTCGCGACGCTCGACGAGGGCAAAGCTGCGGTCGGGCGAGTTCATCTGCAAATGCACCGCCATGCCGATGCCCGAAATTCCCGCGCCGACGATCAGCACATCCTGATCGACCGGTGCAGCCTTCGCGTCTGCGGGGCGTTCCGTCGTCGCCGTGCCTGCCATAGTTTCGTCTCCCGATTGTCTTTGGCGCCAGCTTACGCACCGCGTTGCATTTTGCAATCGAATTGACAGCGATGAAAGTATGGGTGCGGAGGGCCGCGTCCCTTGTCGCTGTCACATTATTGTCATAGGGGCGAAACCCAATTGTCACCATTCAGCCATGATGTCGCATCAACTATAGGAAAGGATTGATCTTCATGCGCCAGATCGCGGTTCTTCCCTATCGATTCGGCGGTCCTGCGCAGGATGGTCCGACCGAAATCCTGCTGATCACCTCGCGCGAGACGAAGCGTTGGGTGGTGCCGAAGGGCAATCCGCTGACGGGCATCACGCGTCACGCCGCCGCCGCGATCGAAGCGGAGGAGGAGGCGGGGGTGATCGGTGCTGTCTGCCCGACGCCGATCGGCAGCTATGAATATCGCAAGCGCCGGGCCAATGGCGCGTCGATCATGTATAATGTCGAAGTCTTCCCGCTCGCCGTGACGAACGAACTCGACGACTGGAAAGAAATGGACGAACGCGACCGCAAATGGTTTTCGTTCCGCGACGCCGCGTCGGCCGTGGAAGAGCCCGATTTGCAGGCGCTGATCCGATCGTTCGGCGATGGCGGTTTTCGTGCCGTCGCCCAACCGCGGAGCGTCGCCCACAATGTAGCAGACAAGACAGGGGTTAGCTGGATGTTCGCATGGTTTCAGCGTTTGCTGCCGCGACAGGGAAATTTCTTTGAATTGTTCGAAAGCCACGCTGCGACGCTCGTCGCCGGTGCCAATGCCCTGTCGCGCATGCTTCAGGGTGGCGAGGGCATGGCCGACCATGTTCAGGAAATCATCGAGCGTGAGCATGACGCCGACGCGATCACCCGTGAAGTGCTCCAGACCGTCCGCCGCACCTTCCTGACGCCTTTCGACCGCAGCGCGATCACCGACCTGATCGCCTCGATGGACGATGCGATCGACGAGATGCAGAAGACCGCAGGCGCCGTCGACCTGTACGACGTCACCGAATTCGAGCCCGAGATGCGCGACATTGGGGGCATTATTGTCGATGCGGCGCGTTTGACGGCGGAGGCGCTGCCGCTGCTCCGCAATATCGGCGCCAACGGTCCGCGCCTCCACGAACTGACCGAACGGTTGGTGCGCATGGAAGGCCATGCCGACGAAATCCATGCCGCCGGCCTCAAGCGCCTGTTCCGTGAGCATGGCGAGGCGAACCCGACGCGCTTCCTGATCGCACGCGAACTCTTCCGCCATCTGGAACGCGTCACCGACAGTTTCGAGGATGTTGCGAACGAAATCGACGGTCTCGTCATCGACCACGCATAAGCGGGGGCGTCTACCATGCACGAACTCGCTTTTCCGCTCCTCGTCGGCCTCGTCATCCTGGCGCTGGCGTTCGATTTCCTCAACGGTCTGCACGATGCCGCCAACAGCATCGCGACCGTCGTCGCCACGCGGCTGCTGCGGCCGGTGCAGGCGGTGCTCTTCGCTGCCTTCTTCAACTTTGCCGCTTATTTCCTCTCGGTCATCTTTCCCGAACTGCACAAGGTTGCCGAGACGATCGGCAAGGGGATCATCGACAAGGATCTGGTGACCCCCGCGGTCGTGTTCGGTGCGCTGGTCGGTGCGATGTTCTGGAACGTCGTCACTTGGCTCAAGGGCATTCCGTCGTCGTCGAGCCATGCGCTTGTTGGCGGTATCGTTGGCGCAGGCGTGGCACATGCGGGGTTCGAGGGGATCGAGTGGACCGGGCTCAACAAGACGGTCATCGCAATCTTCCTGTCGCCGCTGTTGGGCATGATGCTAGCGATGCTGGTGATGCTGATCAGCAGTTGGGCGCTGCGCCGCGCGACCGCGAGCTTCGCGGAAAAGACCTTCCGCCATCTCCACCTCCTGTCGTCGGCCGCCTATTCGATCAGCCACGGCCTGAACGACGCGCAAAAGACGATGGGGATCATTACCGTCCTTCTCTATTCGACCGGCTATCTCGGCGGGGAATTCCATGTCCCGCACTGGGTCGCGTTCAGCTGCTACATCGCGATCGCGCTCGGCACATTGTCGGGTGGGTGGAAGATTATCGAGACCATGGGCGGCCGCATCACCAAGCTGTCGCACCATCAGGGTTTCGCCGCGTCGACGGGCGGATCGATCATGGTGTTCACCGCCAGCCTGCTAGGCATTCCGGTGTCGACGACGCACACGATCACCGGCAGCATCATCGGCGCCGGCGTAGCGCGTCGCGCCAGCGCAGTGCGCTGGGGTGTCGCGGGCAATGTCGTCGCGGCATGGTTCATTACCATTCCGGCGAGCGCTCTCGTCGCCGCGGCTTTCTATGGGATTACCCGGCTTTTCTGAACCGGGCAGGGTTGCGTTTGAATTGGAACGTAATAAGAACATTCCTCTACGATGATGGGGAGTGCGTGCAATGGCCGGCGATTTCGATTTCCAGATTGGCAGCTGGCAGGTGCGGCACCGCCGCCTGAAAGAGCGGCTTGCGAACTGCACCGAATGGGAAGAGTTCGACGGCACCTCGGACATGCGTCCGATCCTCGGCGGCAATGGCAATGTCGAGGACAATCTCCTCCACATCCCCGGCGGAACCTATCGCGCGATCGCGCTGCGATCCTATGATCCGGCGCAAGATAGTTGGGCGATCTGGTGGCTCGATGCGCGCAGCCCGCATGCGCTCGACGTGCCCGTCATCGGCCGGTTCGAGGATGGCGTCGGCCATTTCTATGCCGACGACACGCTCGATGGCCAGCCGATCCGACTGCGCTTCATCTGGAGCCGTACAGACACTTCCACGCCGCGCTGGGAGCAGGCAATGTCCGCGGACGGCGGCGAAAGCTGGGAAGTGAACTGGACTATGGATTTCACGCGCGCATAGCCTCAGCGCGGACGATAATCGACGCTTGCGCCGCCGACCATCCGCACCGGCAGGTAGAGTCCATTGCCATAGGCCTTTATCTCGCCCGTCTCGAAGCTGTCGACGCGGGTACGGATGACGAAGGCGCCCTCGCGCCGCTGATCGACGGCGCGTTTGATCTTTCCCTGTAGCTCGCCAAGATCGCGGGTGAAATTCTGCGTCAGCGCCTCGGCGATCAAGGGCGCGAAACCCTCGCTGCGGCCGAGGAGAATCAGGAGGTCGCCGCCGACACCATCGGTGTCGCCGTTGATGACGAGATCGGTGAAATGCACCTCGGCCGAGCCCGGCTTGTTCGCCGGGATCGCAGTCATCCAGATGCGGCCGCGCGTCGGTTCGCCCGAGCGGATCTCCAGCTTTGCTTCGACGTCGACGCCGACCGCGATCCGACCGCCTTCGGCGCCATAGATCGTCGATTTGCCGAACTTCACCATCATCGGGCCGACCTTTGGCAATTCGAAAGGCCGCAGTGATCGTTTGGCGAGCGCACGGTCGACGACGGGCTGAAGCTGTGCGTAATCCGCGATGACGGGCACGCGCACGTCGAGATGCGGTTTCGGAATCTCACGAACCAGCCGGGGTAGCGGCGTGGGGGTGGGGTCGGCCGGTCGGTTCGACACGAAGGTCTCGGTTACCGCTTCCAGCCCGAGATTCAGATTGATCCGCTGCCCATCCACCCGGTAGCCGCCATAAAGGATACGCTGCGGTGTCACGCGCATCCACACCGGCGGATTTTCGCGGTTGAGTTCAAGCGACTTGAAGCTCTGTCGCCATACGTCGGCGGCCTGTTTACGGATATCGATCTTTGCGATCTCGCGGTTTACCTCGCGCTCGACGTCCGCGACGACGGGCTTCAGCTTCGCGTCGGCCTGATCGGTGAAGGTGATGCGGCGGCCCAGAAAATCGATCCCGGGGGCCTTGGTCCAGCCATAGGTAATGCGCGCCTTGCCCCGGGTGCGCCAGTCGGGAGTAAGCTCGATACGGATGCGGGCGTGCGCCATCGCGGCACCGGTTGCCGTCTCGCCCTTGAGCACGCCGCCGACGTCGCGTGCCGCGATCGTGGCCCGAAGCGGAACGTCGACGACGATCTCGCTCCCTTCGCCGCGCAGTCGCAGCGGGCCGCGCGTCACTTGGCCGACGATCGTGCAGGCGATCGGCGGCGTGACCTTGACCTTCTTGCCAAAGACTTTGACCCGTTGGGGCTGGATGCAAGCGCGCTCGCGCTGGTCGATCGTCCACAGCGTCCTCGGGACCGCGCGTTCGAGCGCCTGCTTGAGCGATGCCGTGTTGGCGTTGATCGGCACCGCGATCAGCGACTTTTGCGTCGGAGAGGGCGCCTTGTCGGTGGCGCGCGGTGGCGCCGTGACCTCGGTCTGACGGTCGCAGGCGGATAAGGCGGCGGCCAGCAGCAATGTCGCGGTCGTCAGTCGAACAAGACGCATATGGTGCCCCTGATGCGGTATCTGCCCCTTATAACAGCGGAGATGTTAAGCCGTTCCTTGCGCTGGCGCGGGTAAGGGAAATGGCGAAAATCTCCGCAACTTCACTCGGAAACGGCGTTTCATAGGCAAGCCGTCACCCATCTTCGTCACCCGAGACTCGATCCAGGCGCGCGCTGGCCGTGCTTGAAAAGCGGGATCCCGGATCAAGTCCGGGATGACGAAGAAAAGAAATGGAGGCAACTTTTGAAACCGCAGAAAACTGCGAAACTTCACTCGCAATTCGCTGTTCGGAGGGGCGGGCAGGCGTCATCGTGCAAGGCTATGCGGCCCGCACAATGTAGGACAGCGATTTTCGCAAACGCTGGTTAGACGACGACCCCGAACAGGTCATGCTCATCGGCGTCTTCGATCGCGACGTCGACGATATCGCCGGCCTTGAGGCTCGCCGCGACGTCGCGAAGATAGACATGGCCGTCGATTTCGGGCGCATCGGCCTGTGAGCGGCCTGTGGCGCCGATGCTGCCCTCTTCGTCGGCTTCACCGACTTCGTCGATGATGACGGGCAGGGTACGGCCGATCTTGGCTTCGAGCTTGGCGGCGCTGATCGCGGCGGTCTTTGCCATGATGCGCTGGTAACGCTCTTCCTTGACCTCTTCGGGCACCTGATCGTCGAGCGCATTCGCTTGCGCTCCCGCGACGGGTTCGAAGCGGAAGGCGCCGACGCGGTCGAGCTGCGCTTCGTCGAGCCAGTCGAGAAGATATTGGAAATCGGCCTCGGTCTCGCCCGGGAAGCCGACGACGAAGCTCGATCGGATCGAGATGTCGGGGGCGATCTGGCGCCAGCTTTTCAGCCGTTCGAGCACCTTCGCTTCGTTCGCGGGGCGCTTCATGCGCTTGAGGACGCTCGGGCTCGCATGCTGGAAAGGGATGTCCAGATAGGGAGTCAGCAGCCCTTCGGCCATCAGCGGGATTACTGCGTCGACGTGCGGATAGGGGTAGACGTAATGGAGGCGGACCCATGGGGCATGGCCTTCGCTGGTCTTGAGCTGTCCCAGTTCGCGCGCGAGGTCGGTCATATGCGCGCGGACTTCGCGGCCGTGCCACTGGCGCGGGTCGTGACGAATGTCGACGCCATAGGCCGATGTGTCCTGGCTGATGACCAGCAGTTCCTTGGTCCCCGCGGCGACAAGCTTTTCGGCCTCGCGCAGCACCGCGTCGATGCGGCGGCTGACGAGTTTGCCGCGCAGATCGGGGATGATGCAGAAGGAGCAGCTATGGTTGCAGCCTTCGGAAATCTTGAGATAGCTGTAGTGGCGCGGCGTGAGCTTCAGCCCGCCCTCTGGGACGAGGTCGATGAAGGGGCCTTGCGTCGGCGGCGCGGCGTCGTGGACAGCGTCGACGACCTGCTCATATTGATGCGCGCCGGTAACCGCGAGCACATTGGGGAAGCGCGCGCGAATAACCTCGGCCTCGTTCCCCATACAGCCGGTAACGATGACGCGGCCATTCTCCGCCATTGCTTCACCGATCGCCTCGAGGCTCTCTTCCTTCGCCGAGTCGAGGAAGCCGCAGGTGTTGACGAGCACGACGTCGGCGCCCGCATAGTCGGGCGACAGGCCGTAGCCGTCGGCGCGCAGCTTGGTCAGAATCCGCTCGCTGTCGACCAATGCCTTGGGGCAGCCGAGCGAAACCATGCCGACCTTCGGCTGGGTGGGGAGGGTTTTGACTGTCATGATTGGCGGGGCGCATAGGGGATTTTTTGGCGTTTGTCACCATGGCTGTGCTTGGCACGGCCCACATCCTTCTTCATCGCCCCTGATTTGATGCAGGATCGCGAGGCATCGCCTTCTCCCTCTTGTCGCCCTATAGCGCGACGCATCGGCATGGCATTGCAAGGGTGGTGGAGCATGATTGGCGTATTTGCGGCGATTTCGGCAGCGATTGCGGTGGCGGCGGGCGCATTCGGCGCGCATGGCGCATCGGGACCACAGGAAGCCGAATGGCTGCGCACCGGCGGGCTGTACCAGTTGATCCACGCGGTCGCGGCGATCGCGATCATGGGCATCGCGCGCGGGCCGGCAATCATGTTGCTCGTCGGGGCGGCGCTGTTCGCCGTCACCCTCTATGTCATGGCGCTTGGCGGGCCGCGTTGGCTGGGCGCGGTGACGCCGATCGGTGGGACCTTGCTGATTGCCGGCTGGCTTTGGGCCGGCTGGCTTTACTGGCGGAATTAATCGGCTTCGCACGTCTCGCAGTTGACGACCTCGACGATCATGTCGCCCGCCTGCAGCATGTTCGTTTCCTCTTCCCAAAAGCCATAGGGCTTGCCGCCGCGATAGATGCGCAGGCCGCGCCCGCCGCTCGCGAGCCGGTCTAGGCTGCCGCCGATTTCCTCGCCGCTGACTGGACGCTCGCGCAGTTGCACCTTGCCCCCGATTGCGGCGAGATCGGCCATATAGTCGGCGACATGCTCGCCCTGCGCCGATCCCGCGAGGAGCAGCCCGGTGAAGCTGACGGGATTGATGACGTTCGTCGCCCCCGCCTGCCGCGCGAGCAGTTCATTGTCCTGCGCGCGGATGACGACGCTGATCGGGACATGCGGGGCAAGATGGCGGACGGTCAGCACGATGAGGATCGAACTGTCGTCGCGTCCCGCCGAGACGAGGACGGTGTGCGCCTCGGCGATCTGGACGTCGATTAGCGTGTCGTCGTTCGAAGCGTCGCCCTGCAGCACGTTGCAACCGACGGCCTCGGCCGCCTGGATACGCGGGCCCGACTGGTCGATGACGACGATGCAGGCGGGATCGGTGCCGCGCGCGATGAGTTCGCGAACCGCCTCCGCTCCGCTGGTGCCGTAACCGAGCACGACATAATGGTCGGTGAGCTTTGCCTGGATGCGAGCCATGCGCCATTTTTCCCATGTGCGTTTGAGGACGAAATTATAGGCGGTGCCGACGAAAATGAAGAGCACCATGATGCGGATCGGGGTGACGATCACCGCCTCGATCAGCCGCGAACGGTCGGACACCGGTGCGATGTCGCCAAAGCCCGTCGTCGTGACCGAAATCATCGTGAAATAGACGACGTCGAGGAAGCTGATCTGCCCGTCGTGGCTGTCCTTCAGCCCGGCGCGGTCGATCCAGTGGACGAGCACGACGATCGCGATCAAGAAGAAAGCCACGCCGAGCCGCGTGATGACGTCGGCCCAGATCGGCCAATTACTCGCGCGCTTCAGCGGGCGAAATATATGCGGCATTTTCAGCTTGTCGGACGGCCGACGGCTCATCGGGGCGGCAACTGCTTCATCGGATCGACTGGTATGCGATTTTTGCGGAGCTGGAAATGGAGTTGCGACGTCCGGACCTGACCCGTCGCCCCTGCGCGCCCGATGACGTCGCCCATGCGGACGCTCTGGCCGCGTTTCACGTCGATCCGCCCCGCATGGCCATAAGCGCTGACCCAGCCGCTGCCATGGTTGATCAGGATGAGCCCGCCATAGACGCCGATCTGGTCGCCGGCATAAGCGACGACGCCGCCCGCGGTCGCGCGGATCGGGGTTCCGACCGCGGCGGCGATGTTGATTCCGTCGCTGCCTCCGCCGGATGCGGTGGGGCCGAAGCGCGTCAATATCGGTCCGTTGAGCGGCCATTCGAAGCGGCCGGCGAAATAGGCGGGTTCGGCGATCGCGGTGGTGACCGGCTGGCGCGGCGCGGCGCTGCCTGCGGTCGGTCGGGCCGCTTCGGCGAGTGCGGGCTGGCTGCCGGTCAGGATGTCGTCGATGTCGAGGCGGAAAGCGGCGGCGCGGGCACCGACATCGACCGTATCGCGCGGAAGGGCACGCGCGTCGGAGGGGAGGCGGAGTCGCTGACCGATGCGCAGGATATAGGGTTCGGAAAGCGCGTTGATTGTGATGATCTCGCCCCAATCGACGCCATAGGCCGCGGCGATGCCGATGCCTGTCTCGCCCGCGCCGACGCGGTGATAGAGGCCGGCGGGAACGCGGAGTTCCTGACCGAAGCGGAGCGTGTAGGGCGGCGCGAGGTCGTTCTCGATCGCAAGCGCCTCCGACCCCACGCCCGTTTTCTCACCGACCGCGCGGAGCGTGTCGCCGGGGCGGACCGAATAGACGCCGGCGTTCACGCGCACGGCATCGGTCGTGACGGATTTCAGCGTCCAGGTCGGGCGTTCATAGACGCCCGAGGCTTCGCCGAGCGGGCGGCGTTCGACGTCCGGTGTTGCGGGCGGCTGAGCGGGCCATGATGGCGGTGTCGGTGCCGCCGGAATACATCCGGCGAGCGATGCGGCGCAGAGCATCACGGCGATATGATATCGGAATTCCCCCATAGCCTGCCTTTGCCAAAGCGAGAGCGCGGTGGCTAGACTTCTGTATCACTGTGGGACGGAATTTCCGGTCTGTTGGGCCGGAGCCGTCAGCCGCCGTAGGCGCCGCGCAATGCCGCCAGCGACGCGTCATGCGTCAGGTCGAGCTGGAGCGGGGTGACCGAGATATAATTGTCGTCGATCGCCTCCAGGTCGCTGTCGTGGCCGAGGCTGTGCTCAATCCCATGGAGGCCGAACCAATAATAAAGATAGCCGCGCGGGTCGGTGCCCTCGACGATCGAGCCGCGGCCATAGTCGTGGAAGCCCTGGCGGGTGACGCGGATGCCCTGCACCTCTTCGGCCGGGATCGCGGGGAAGTTGATATTGATCAGCGTGCGTGGCGCCATCTGCATATCGAGCAACGGGCGAAGGACCTTGGAGCCCCATGCCGCGGCGGCTTCGAAGGGCACGCTGTCGCCCATGCCTTCCTTGGCATAAACCTGGCTGAGCGCGATCGAGGGGATGCCCGCGAGCGCGCCTTCGATCGCCGCCGAGACCGTCCCCGAGTAAGTGATGTCGTCGCCAAGGTTGGCGCCGCGGTTGACCCCGGACAGGATCAGGTCGGGCTTTTCGGGCATCAGCTTGCCGATCGCCATCATCACCGAATCGGTCGGGGTACCGCTGCACGACCAGCGGCGCTCTTCGTGCTGGCGGATGCGGACGGGGCGCGAAAGGGTGAGCGAGTGGCCGGCGCCCGACTGTTCCTCGGCGGGGGCGCAGACCCAGATATCGTCGCTAAGCTCGCGTGCGATCGCTTCCAGAACCGCCATGCCGGGGGCGTGATAGCCGTCGTCGTTGGTGAGGAGGATGCGCACGTTTCTGGTCTTTCTCTTTTCGTCACCCCGGACTTGATCCGGGGTCCCGCTCTGCGACGTTGAGAAGCGGGACCCCGGATTTAGTCCTGGGTGACGATGGTTTAGGTGGCCGGCGTCAGGCGGGTGATTCCGCCCATATAAGGTAGCAATGCCGCCGGAACAGTGACGCTGCCGTCGGCCTGCTGGTAATTTTCCAACACCGCGACCAGCGTGCGGCCCACGGCGAGGCCCGAACCGTTCAGCGTGTGGACGAACTCGTTGTTCTTCGCGCCCTCTCGGCGGAAGCGCGCGTTCATGCGGCGCGCCTGAAAATCGCCGCAGGTCGAACAGCTCGAAATCTCGCGATAGGCGTTCTGGCCGGGCAGCCAGACTTCGAGATCATAGGTCTTGCGTGCCGAAAAGCCCATGTCGCCGCTGCACAGCAGCATCTTGCGATAGGGCAGGTCGAGCGCTTCGAGAATCACCTCTGCCGCGCGCGTCTTGCGTTCAAGCTCGGCGTCCGAATCCTCGGGCCGGACGATCGAGACAAGCTCGACCTTCCAGAACTGGTGCTGGCGAATATAGCCGCGCGTGTCGCGCCCGGCCGACCCTGCCTCGGAACGGAAGCAGGGGGTCAGCGCGGTCATGCGGATCGGCAGATCGGCCTCGGGCAGGATTTCCTCGCGCACCGCATTGGTCAGGCTCATCTCCGACGTCGAGATAAGCCAGCGTCCATCGGTGGTCTGGAACAGATCCTCGCGAAACTTGGGAAGCTGCGTCGTGCCATAGGCGGCTTCGTCGCGGACCATCAGCGGGGTCGCGCATTCGGTGTAGCCGGCCTCGATCGTCTGCTTGTCGATCATGAACTGGCCAAGCGCGCGTTCGAGCCGCGCCATCTGCCCTTTCAGAAAGGCGAAGCGCGCGCCCGACATCTTGCCTGCGGTTTCGAAGTCGAGACCGAGCGCGGGCGCGAAATCGGCATGTTCCTGCGGGGTGAAGTCGAAGCTGCGCGGCGTGCCCCAGCGGGCGATCTCGACATTGCCGTCTTCATCCTCGCCATCGGGGACGCCGTCGGCAGGGAGGTTCGGGAGCGCGGCGAGGATGTCCTGCAGCGCGGCAAGCTGCTCGCGCTCGGCGTCTTCCTTGGCGGGGAGTGCGGTCTTGAGGTCGGCGACTTCGGCCTTCAGCGCCTCGGCCTTGTCCTTGTCGCCCTGTGCCATCGCCTGGCCGATCAGCTTCGACGCTTCGTTGCGGCGCGCGAGCGAGCCCTGAATTTCGGTCTGCAACGCGCGCAGCGACGCATCGGCCGCCACGATCTGAGCGGACAGGGGTTCGAGGCCGCGGCGCGCGAGGCCGGCGTCGAACGCTTCGGGATTTTCCCGGATCAGGCGGATATCGTGCATGCGCCGCGCTATGGCGTTGCCGCCCGCGCGGCGCAAGCCCGTCTTAGCGTTCCACTAACTTGGCGAGCTGGCCGATCGCGGTGCCCCAGCCTTCGTAGAAACCCATCTCGTCATGCTTGGCGCTGTCCTCGGGCGTCTTGTGGAGGACGCGCGCCGAATAGAGGGTGCCGCCGTCCTTCGCTTCGAAGGTCAGGATCGCGGTCAGCGCGAGCCATGGCTCGGTCGGTTGCCAGCCTTCGGTCAGGACGGTGGTGAAGACGAGGCGCTCGTTCGGGACCGCTTCGAGGAAGCAGCCATCGACATGCGGCTGGAAATCGGTGCCGGCAGCCTCGCGCATCCGCGTCACGAACCCGCCGCCGGGCCGGAGGTCGAGTTTGACGACCTGGCATTCGATCGGCGCGGGGATCCACCATTTCGCGAGATTTTCCGGCACGCTCCACGCGTCCCAGACCGCCGACGGCGGCGCGGCGATCAGGCGGGAGATGGTGAGGGTCGTGTCGTGGGTCATCATGCTTGCTCCGGGGGTGTTTGCGATTCGACGAAGGCGGCAAGGCGATCGGTGCGGCCCTGCCAGATGGCGCGTTGGCGCGAGAGCCAATCCTCCGCCGCCGCGAGCCGTTCGGCATCGACGCGGCAGGTGCGGACGCGGCCGTGCTTTTCGGTGTGGATCAGCCCCGACGTTTCGAGCACCGTCAGATGTTTGAGGAAGGCGGGGAGGCCCATTTCGAACGGTTCGGATAGCTGCTTCACCGGCGCGGCGCCTTTGAGAAGGCGGCTGACGACCGCGCGGCGCGTCGGGTCGGCGAGCGCATGGAACAGCGAATCGAGCGAGGCTTGTTGGTTCACCATATGGAGAACTATATAGATAGTTTCCTATATGGCAAACTGATTCGTGCGGACCAGAAAAAAGGGCCGTCCCGAAGGGCGGCCCTTAGTTCGGTGGTCAGGGTTAGCCCCCCAAACCGCCAGTGGATCTCTTAAGCCGCGTTGGCGTCTTCGCTGTTGCGGTTCGCCGCGCGGCGCCGTGCGACAAGCGCAGCGGCTGCAGCACCGAACAATAGCATCATCGGCGGCGCAGGAACAGGGGTCGGATCGCCCGACGACCCGCCATGGCTGCTGCTGCCGCCCGAGCTGGACGACGAGCTGCTGCTCGACGACGAAGAGGATGACGACGAGCTGGTGCTGCCGGTCGAACCGAAGCTGCTGCTGCCGCCGGTCGCGCCCGACGAGGTCGCGCCGCTCGACGTGCTGCTGGAAGACGAAGAGGAGGAGGAACTCGAGGACGAGCTGCTGCTCGAGCTGCCGCCGCGCGACGAGCTGCCCCAGCCCGAACTGCCGTGCGACGATCCGCCCTTTGACGAACTGCCCCAACCCGAACTGCCCTTCGACGAGCTGCCGCCCGACGAGGATGAGCTCGACGACGAAGAGGACGATGACGAGCTGGATGACGAGCTGCTGCTCGATGAGGAGGTGCTGACGTTACCCGATGAGGTCGAGACATTGCCCGACGAGGTCGAGGTGCTGACGCTGCCGGTCGAGGTCGAGACACCGCCCGTCGAGGTCGATGTCGAAACGCCGCCGGTCGAGGTGCTGACCCCGCCCGTCGAGGTCGACACGCCGCCCGTCGACGTGCTCACGCCGCCGGTGGACGTCGACACGCCACCGGTGGAGGTCGAGACGCCCGACGAGGTGCTGGACGAGGTCGAGACGCCGCCGGTCGTCGTCGAGGTGACGACGATGCTGCCGCTGCTGCCACCGCCGCTGCTGCCGCCGAAGAAACCGCCGAAGAAGCCGCCGCCGAAACCGCCGCCAAAGCCGCCACCGATGACGGTCACGCCGCCGCCGCTGCTGCCGCCTTCGAAGCCGCCGCGCGGGAAGGGGGCATAGGGGATCGGGGGCAGCGGGATCGTCTGCGTCACGACCTGCGTTTGCGGGGTCGCGGTGCGGATGATGCGCTTGGTCGTGACGACGCGGCGTACGCGCTTCACCGGCTTGCGCGCTGCATGACGCTTGCGGACGACCTTTTTGCCAGCGCAGGGCGAGCAGGACTGGACCGTCTGGGCGCGTGCCTTTGGAACGTCCGCAATCTGCATTGCCCCGCTACCGATGATTGCCCCGCCGCAAGTGCAGGCGCAAAGCTTGGCAAGGGCCATTCGGACAGACATAGACTTCTCTTTCTTTCCCGTTGCAGGTGCGACGCGCCAATCGACCCGGCACCCCCCGTTCACTTTCGCTATACCGCAAAAGGACAAAGCTTTGTGAACGCGGCAATTGTGTTAACCGCGTTTGCCTGTCCGAGAGCGGGAATTGCGACGCGGAATCAACAGAAATCGCGTTAACTGTCCCAAAACAGTACGTAAAATGCAGCAATTCTATGCAATTGGTTAACCTTCGGACCTAAATCGCCCTGGCGTGGGCCGCCTTTCGGGCGTCGATCAGCCATATAGAATCGCGATCGCTATGCTGTTGGTTCATCGCCGCTTCACGGGTTGCCGCTATCCGCAGCTAAGGCGCTTGTATCGTCGCCAGCGGCTGGTTATAGGCGCGCCACTCCCTGCACCGCTTGGCGGCCCGCGGGGTGACAGGAAAGGACGCGAGAGCCCCTCATGCCGACCAAGATTGCCGACGTTGGCGCAGACGCGCTTCGCGAAGCCAAATCCAATCTCGATTCGGACTATGTCCCCAGCGACGACGAAGAGTTTATGAATGAGCGGCAGCAGGATTATTTCCGCGGCCTGCTCCTCGCTTGGAAAAAGTCGATCCTGTCCGAATCCGAATCGACGCTTGCACATCTTCAGGATGGTCCGTTGCGCGAACCCGACCTTGCCGATCGCGCTTCGAGCGAGACCGACTGGGCGATCGAACTGCGCACCCGCGACCGCCAGCGCAAGCTGATCGCGAAGATCGATTCGGCGATCCGCCGCATCGACGAAGGCGAATATGGCTATTGCGCGGTGACCGGCGAGCCGATCTCGCTCGCGCGTTTGCAGGCTCGCCCGATCGCGACGATGACGCTGGAGGCGCAGGAGCGCCATGAGCGCAACGAACGGATTTCACGCGAAGATTAGTCGTAAGGGAGTCCGATCCCATTTACGATTCCGCAATGGCTGGGTTCTAGATTCCGTCCCTCGACATTCGAGTTATGGGGCGCAGCAATGGATTCACAACGACCGACATCGGTGGACGAGGAAGTCGCGGCGCTGTCGCGCAGCGCCGATCGCGACAGCCTGTTCCTGCAGGCCGGCCTGATCATCCCCGGTTGTGCCGATCCCGTCACCGTCCGTGTGCGCAACCTGTCGCCGGGCGGCATGCTGGCGGAGGCAAAGGTCAAGGTTGCGCAAGGGGCCGTCGTTGAGGTCGACCTGCGTAACGTCGGTCCGGTCGTGGGCCGGGTGATCTGGGTGGGCGAAGGTAAGTTCGGTATCGCGTTCGACCGTCCCGTCGATCCGCAGGCGGTGCGCCGCCAAGTGGTTTCGCAATCCGATCTGCCGCCGCATCTTCGGCGAACGGGGCTCGAAACGGGCCCCCTCTATCGCCGACGCTGATGCGTCCTTGAACAGGGTAGCATCAGCGGGGCGATAGCGCTGGCGATCAGGCGATCGCGAGCATCTCTTCCTTGAGTTTCAGTTTCTGCTTCTTGAGCTGCGCAAGCACACCGGTATCGGGGGCGGGACGGCGCTCTTCATTCGCAATTTTCACATCGAGGTCCGCATGTCGGGACTTCAGGGTGGAAAGGTGCGACGTGCTCATTGGCATTCTCCTTTTCGACTCGATGGGCAGGGCGGAGTAAAACATGAATCGGCCGGCATGTCGTGACGATTCGGTCAGCCGGTCCCCGTTGCGGACCAGTGGTGAACGTGGCAGGGAGGCCGTGTGAACCCAGAGGAAATTACCCAGCGCCTGGAACTGCTTCGCGTCGAGCATCGCGATCTCGACGCTGCGATCATTGCGCTTGGCGAGGCGGCGGTGCCAGACCAGTTACAACTCGCGCGGCTGAAGAAGCGCAAGCTCAGGCTGCGTGACGAGATTAGCTGGTGCGAGGATCAACTGCTTCCCGATATCATCGCCTAACGGCTTGAATCAAAACGGGACGATTTGTCCGCCAACTTTAATGGTTACCGTCATTGCCGAGGAGGCGGGGGACGTGGCATCTCCGTTTCGATAGTCGGCGGGCGAATGAATATGATGGCAATCGATGTGCCGGTGCAGCGGGCACAGGTCGAAAATCTCTATGTCGAGGCGATGTTGCTCGCCGATGAGGCGCATGCGGCCTTTGCCGTGCAGCGCGACCTTGGCGCTGCGCAGGGCAATGCGGCGGCGCAGATCGGCCTAGCGTGCGAATCGCTGAAGACGACGACACGGCTGATGCACATCATCGCCTGGCTGCTCCATCGCCGCGCGATGTTCGCGGGCGATCCGGGGGCAGGGCCGCACGACAGCGCCGCACGGATCGGCGATCCGGTGCGCGCCGACTGGGACGTTTGCGCGGGCTTCGAGGCGTCGACCGGTCGGATCATCGCGGCGAGCGAGCGGCTGTTCGAGCGTGTCGCGATGCTCGAAGCCGGGTGGGAAGCACCCGCGGTGGCGCCCGTGCAGCAACTTCTCGCGCGGCTCGAAGCGCGGCTTTGACAAGACTTTCGTGGGAGGAATGGCTTCGTCCGACCGAGCCTGGCATCTCTCTAACCGTCACCCCGGGCTTGACCCGGGGTCCCGCTATTTCGTGAAGCGTGCCGGTGCCTTCAAAAAGCGGGATCCCGGGTCAAGCCCGGGATGACGGAAGGTGGGTATCTACCGGAAGCCCCCCTATCTTTCTTCGTCATCCCGGACTTGATCCGGGATCCATAGCCGCACCATCGTCATGGACCCCGGATCAAGTCCGGGGTGACGAGGGTGGGGATCGAGCGACAGCTCACCACCCCAAAGCCGCCTTCTACGCGCCGACTCTAACCCAGCCACTCCACCCATGCGCCATGGGCATGGGCATGCGCCAGCTTCTGCGGTTCGCCGCCGGCCGGCCAGTAGCGCACGACCAGTTCATGATGATGCACCGTACGATTGGCCTCTAGCGCGATCCATGCGAGCGGGCGTTCGGGCGCCGCGCGCGCGCCGGCCGACTCCATCGCGGCGGTGATCCGCGCCTGTTGGTCGGCGGGCACATATTGCCACACGATCGAATGCATCAGCACGCGCGTCGTGCCTGGGGCCTGCGGGCGCGCAAGTTCGGCCTCGACGAAATCGGCGGCATTGGCGTGGATCAGTTGCGGCGGTTCTTCGGTTGCCGTTGCAATCGCGGCCTCGATGCGCGCGAAGCGGATATGATGCTCCGGCCAGATATAGGCCTTCAGCCGTAGCGCCTGCGCGGGGTCGGTCAGGTCGACGGGCGCGACGTCGCAGCCCTTGAGGCCGGCGAATTCGATTTCATGCTGTGGCGGATGATCGCCGCGCCAGTCAGGGCTGAAACTCATCACACCGGGCTGCGGTCCGACATGCACGCCGCCGAGGTTATAATGATAGCGGTCGATCATCAGGTTGATTCCCGCGCTCGATCCGATTTCGAGGCAGTCGAAGCGCGGCGGCAATCCCCGGTCGGCGAGCCAGAGCATCGCCGCGATGAAGTTTGACGAGCGTCCCGCCTCATTGGTCTGCGGCGGGCCGTCGAGCCAGGGGAGCAGCACCGCCTCGTGCCGCGCGACGACACCGGCGACGATTGCATCGTCGTTGATGTCTTCGGAATCGGCATAGATGGGGGCGAGTTCGTGCGCGGTTCCCGACAGGTGGAGCGCGTGGATGCCGCCGGCGGCGCGCAGCGGCAATGCGTCGGCGAGCGGCGGGCCTTGCCATCCAGCGATCCGGCGCGCGAATTCGCTCGCCGGCTTGTCGAGCAGCTTGGCCAGCGCCGCAACGACGCGTGCGGTGACGCGCGCGTCGTTGGCGCGGCAATAGGCGACCTGATTGGCAAAGGCGGTGCGGACGGCTTTCGGGCCGATTTCGGCCATGTCGATGAACTGGTATCGCTCGCTCATTGCCCTTTTCCCTCTCGCCGCTTATGGGCGCGCAAGCTTATGCCCGAACCGATCATCTTTGCCATCCCGAAAGGGCGTATCCTCGACGAGGCGCTGCCCCTGCTTGCGCGCGTCGGGATAGAGCCGTCGGACGAGTTTTTCGACAAGAAAAGCAGAGCGTTAGTTTTTGGGACAAATCAGCCGCATGTCTCGCTGATCCGCGTGCGTGCGTTCGATGTCGCGACCTTCGTCGCGCATGGCGCGGCGCAGCTCGGCATCGTCGGATCGGACGTCGTCGACGAGTTCGATTATAGCGAGCTTTACGCCCCCGTTGACCTGGGCATCGGCCATTGCCGGCTGTCGCTTGCCGGGCCCGAGGGGAGCGCGCCGCCGGGACTCGGTGAAAGCCACATCCGCGTCGCGACCAAATATCCCGGAACGACGCGCCGCTGGTTCGAGGCGCAGGGCATTCAGGCCGAATGCATCAAGCTGAACGGCGCGATGGAAATCGCGCCGAAGCTGGGACTTGCCTCGCACATCGTCGATCTGGTTTCGACCGGACGGACGCTCGTCGAAAATGCGCTCGCCGAGCAGACGATCATCAGCGAAGTATCGGCGCGGCTGATCGTCAACCGCGCGGCGTTCAAGCTGCGTTCGGCCGAAGTGCCGGCGCTCGTCGAAAAATTCCGTCAGGCGGTGGGGCAGGGCAATGCGGCGGCTTGACGCCTCCGCGCCGGGCTTCGCGGCCGAGTTCGACGCGCTGGTCAACGATCGGCGCGAGAGCGCGTCCGATGTGTCGGCCGACGTGGCGGCAATCATCGCACGCGTGAAGGCCGAGGGCGACGCGGCGCTCGCCGACTATACCGCAAAGTTCGACCGCTTCGATTTGGGCGCGCGCGGGTGGAGCATTTCGAAGGAAGAATGCGCCGCGGCATATGATGCGCTGGCGCCCGAGCTACGCGACGCGCTGAACCTCGCCGCCGACCGCATTCGCGCCTATCATGCCGCGCAGCTTCCGGAAGATCGCGATTATCGCGATGCCGCCGGCGCCCGGCTTGGCGCGCGCTGGCGCGGCGTCGATGCCGCGGGCGTCTATGTGCCGGGCGGGCGCGCCGCTTACCCCTCGTCGGTGCTGATGAACATCATCCCCGCCAAGGTCGCAGGGGTCGAACGCATCGTGATGATGACCCCGGCCCCGGATGGAGAGATCAATCCGGTCGTGATGGCCGCTGCGCATATCGGCGGGGTGGACGAAATCTGGCGTATCGGCGGGGCGCAGGCGATCGCGGCGTTGGCCTATGGTACGGATAAGATCGGTCCGGTCGATGTCGTCACAGGTCCGGGCAATGCGTGGGTGGCCGAGGCGAAGCGCCAGCTCTACGGCGTTGTCGGAATCGATATGGTCGCGGGGCCCAGCGAGATCGTCGTCGTCGCCGACGCGAAGAACGAACCGCATATCATCGCCGCCGACCTGCTCAGCCAGGCCGAGCATGATCCGACGAGCCAGTCGATCCTGTTCACGGATGATGGCGATTTCGCCGATGCCGTCGCGGCCGCGGTCGCGTACATCATTCCGACGCTGTCGACGGCAGCGACGATGCAGGCAAGCTGGGCAGACAATGGCGCCGCGATCATTGTGCCGACCCTGGCCGATGCCATTCCGCTCTGCGACCGGCTGGCGCCCGAGCATCTGGAACTTGCGGTCGACCCGGCCGAGGCTGATGCGCTTTTCGGCAGGGTGCGTCACGCCGGTTCGGTCTTTCTGGGCCGCCAGACTCCCGAGGCGATCGGCGATTATGTCGCGGGCCCGAACCATGTCCTCCCGACCGGCCGTCGCGCACGTTTTTCGAGCGGGCTTTCGGTTACCGATTTCATGAAGCGCACCAGCTTCCTCGCGCTCGACGAAGCAAGCCTCGCCGCGATCGGCCCGGCTGCGGTCGCGCTCGCGGGCGCCGAGGGGCTTCCCGCCCACGCGCTCAGCGTCCAGAATCGTCTAAAGTAGAAAAGCCATGAACAAACGCACCCAGTCCCGCTCCGCCGCCCGCCTTGCCGCCGTCCAGGCGCTCTATCAGCATGAGATGGAGGGCACGCCGGTCGCCAAGCTGATCCACGAATTCCATCAGCATCGCATCGGCGCGACGATCGAGGACGAGGAATATGCCAACGCCGACACCGCCTTCTTCGACGACATCGTGAAGGGTACGCTGGCGCGCGCGGAAGAGATCGACGCGGCGATCGTAGCGCGGCTTGCGAGCGGCTGGTCGATGGACCGGCTCGACCGCACGATGAAGGCGATCCTGCGCGCGGGCTCCTATGAACTGATGGCGCGCGGCGACGTGCCCGTCGGTGCAGTGGTCAGCGAATATGTCGACGTCGCGAAGGCGTTTTTCGATACGCGCGAGGCGGGCTTTGCGAACGGGCTGCTCGACGCGATCGGCAAGGATGTGCGCGGAACCGGCGCTTAACTTATCCGTTCGCATCGAGCGAAGTCGAGATGCTCTCGGCTTGGCGCCATCTCGATGGGTGTCTCGACTTCGCTCGACACGAACGGAAGTCACCCCTCATCGGACGAGAGGGTCATATGAGCGAAGCCGATTTCATCGCCCGTCTGCGCGCCATCGCGACCGATCCTGCCGCGCGCGGGCTTGCCGACGACGCCGCAGTGCTGGGCGACCTTGTCCTCACCCACGACATGATCGTCGAGGGCATCCATTTCCTTCCCGACGAGCGGCCTCAGGATGTCGCGTGGAAGCTTGTCGCGGTGAATCTCTCCGACCTTGCCGCGAAGGGCGCGGCGCCGCTCGGCGTGCTCGTGGGCTATAGTCTGACCGGTGACGAATTTTGGGATGCCGCTTTCGTCCGGGGGCTTGGAGAGGTGCTGCGCCGATACGAAGTGCCGCTGCTGGGCGGCGATACGGTGGGCATTCCCGAAGGCGCGCCGCGGACATTCGGGCTGACCGCGATCGGCAAGGCGCCCGCGACCGGCGCGCCTGCGCGGAGCGGCGCAAAGCCTGGCGACCAGATATGGGTCACCGGGACGATCGGCAACGCGGGGCTGGGTCTCGCGATGCGGCTGGGCCAGGTTGAACCGAACGAGACCTGCCTCGCCGCTTATGGTCGACCGCATCCGCAGTTGGCCTTTGGGCAAGCGGTGGCGCCGCACGTCCACGCGATGATGGATGTGTCCGACGGCCTGCTGATCGACGCACAACGGATGGGCGAGGCCAGTGGGTGCCAACTTGGCATCATGCTCGAAACCGTGCCGCTTTCGGCCGCGCTGCTCGCGGTGCGGCCCGATGTGCTCGACACCCGGCTCGCCGCGGCGAGCGCGGGGGACGATTATCAACTGCTGTTTACCGCGGGCCCCGAAGCGGCGGGCGCCATTCGCGAGATCGCCGCGTCGCTCGATGTCGCGGTGACGCCGCTCGGCCATGCCGGTGTCGGCGAGGGGCTCATGCTCACCCACCGGGCGCAGCGCATCGCGCTGCCCGACCGTCTCGGCTTTACGCACTAGGCCCGCTCCGGGGTGACCGTCGCGGGATATTTTGCTTTGAAATCCGTTTGATGGCAAAGCGAGCGCGTTTCGGCGGGATGCGTCCCGCCGACAGATGCGACGAATCTGAAGGGCGGATATGATCGACGGAAAGAACAGACGCTGCGGTTTGGCCAAAGCGGTGCTGGCGTTCTGTTTCTCCTGTTTCTGCTACCCCGCACCGGCGGCCGCTTTGCCCGACCCGGTCGATGTCATCCTCGTTCCCACGGTTGCGGCCGACCCTGATCCGCCATCGGTCGAAGCGTCGCCGGACCCGGTCGCGGCACTCGCGCGCGACTGCGAAGGGGGCGATGCAGAGGCGTGCACGCGGCTCGCCTATCACCATCACGAAGGCGACGGCGTTCCCCGTGACGACGCACGCGCGACCCCGCTTTTCGCTCGCGCTTGCGATCTTGGCGACATGACGGGCTGCACGATGGCGGGCTATGCCCATAGCGAGGGATGGGGCGTGGAACGCTCGCACGAGCGGGCCGCGACCTATTATGCGTTCGCCTGTTACGGCGAAGAGGCGACGGCCTGTTCGAACCTTGGCCTCTCCTACGTCGGCGGGGATGGCGTTCCCAAAGATCCGCAGCGCGCGATAAAGCTGTTCCGACAAGCTTGCGATCTGGGAAGCGTATCGGGCTGCGCGAACCTTGGCGCTTCTTATTCGCTGGGCAAGGGCGTCGCGCCGAACCAGCGCCAGGCGGCACGGCTCTTCAAACGCGCGTGCAAGGCCGACGACCAGCACGCCTGTTATAATCTTGGCGTTCTCCATCGCGACGGGCTCGGCATGCCGCGCGACTACAAGCAGGCCTTTGCGCTGTTCGAGCAAAGCTGCCGCGCCGACGACGCGTCGGCCTGCGGCAATCTGGCGATGCTGGTGAACGACGGTCGCGGCGTCCGGCGTAATCGCCAGCGTGCGCTCGAACTGTTCGACAAGGCGTGCGGACTGGGCGAGGCCGAAAGCTGCTTCACGCTTGGGCGGGCCTATCAGACCGGCAAGGGGATCGAGCGTAACAATGCGCGTGCGATCGAACTACTTGAGCGGGCGCTGAAGCTCGATCCCGAAACCGAATCTGCCGCCGACGCGCGCAAGGCGCTGGCGGCGGCGCGCGGCGAACCCGCGTAGGCGGGTTGGCTTGGCGGCGCGGAAGTCACGGTAAACTGCCGAATAAGCGGGGTTGCGCGGGGCTTTCTTTCTTCCCATAACTCGACGTCCAAATTTGGGGCGGTCGCATCAGGGGAGAGAGCGAACCGGCATCAATAAGTCGGACGTGCTCGACTGCTATCTTCTGCGTCGCCCTTCTCATGGGGAAGGAATAGTCACGCATGAATCCGGTTTTGATCGCGATAGCGTGCGGCCTTTTGGCTGTGCTCTATGGATTCATTACCTCGCGGCAGGTGCTCAGCGCCTCCGCCGGTAATGAAAAAATGCAAGAAATCGCCGCCGCCATTCAGGAAGGCGCCAAGGCCTATCTCGGCCGCCAATATCGCACCATCGCTATCGTCGGCGTCGTCGTCGCCATTCTGGTCGGGCTGTTTCTTGGCCCGATTTCGGCCACCGGCTTCGTCATCGGCGCCGTGCTGTCGGGCGTCGCCGGCTTCGTCGGCATGAACATCTCGGTCAAAGCCAACGTCCGCACCGCGGCGGCGGCGCAGACCGGGCTGCAGGCGGGCCTCACCATGGCGTTCCGCGCCGGCGCGATCACCGGGCTGCTCGTGGCGGGGCTTGCCCTCCTCGCGATCTCGGTCTTCTTCTGGTATCTGATCGGTCCCGGCGGCTACACCGTCGGCGGCGATGACCGCACCGTCGTCGACGCGCTCGTCGCGCTTGCCTTCGGCGCCTCGCTGATCTCGATCTTCGCGCGTCTCGGCGGCGGCATCTTCACCAAGGCCGCTGACGTCGGCGCCGACCTTGTCGGCAAGGTCGAGGCCGGAATTCCCGAAGATGATCCGCGCAACCCGGCCGTGATCGCCGATAACGTCGGCGACAATGTCGGCGACTGCGCCGGCATGGCAGCCGACCTTTTCGAAACCTATGTCGTCACGGTCGGCGCCACCATGGTGCTGATCGCGCTGCTTCTGAAGGGCGCGGGCGACATGCTGCTTCCGCTGATGACGCTGCCGCTCCTGATGGGCGGCGTGTGTATCATCACCTCGATTATCGGCACCTATTTCGTTCGCCTCGGCAGCGGGAAGAATGTCATGGGCGCGATGTACAAGGGCTTCCTTGTCACCGCGGTCCTCTCGATCCCGGCGATCTGGTTCTCGACCAGCTATGTCCTCAAGGGTGACATGGCGACCGACATCACGGGGACGACGTTCAACGGCAGCGATCTTTTCTATTGCTCGCTGCTCGGGCTCGTCATCACCGGCCTGATCATCTGGATCACCGAATATTACACCGGCACCAACTATCGCCCGGTGCGCTCAATCGCCAAGGCGTCGGAAACGGGCCATGGTACGAACGTGATCCAGGGGCTTGCCATCAGCCTTGAATCGACTGCCCTGCCGACGCTCGTAATCTGCGTCGGTATCATCGTCGCCTTCCAGACGGCAGGCATCGTCGGCATCGCCTTTGCGGCAACCGCAATGCTGGCGCTCGCCGGCATGGTCGTCGCGCTCGACGCTTATGGTCCGGTTACCGACAACGCCGGCGGCATTGCCGAAATGGCGGGCCTCGACGACTCGGTTCGTGAAAAGACCGACCTGCTCGACGCCGTGGGCAACACGACCAAGGCGGTGACCAAGGGCTATGCCATTGGCTCGGCGGGTCTCGCGGCGCTGGTGCTGTTCGGTACCTATACCGCGGACATCACCGAATATTCGGCCAAGCTCGGGCTGACCGAACCGCTGACCTTCTCGCTGTCGTCGCCCTATGTCATCGTCGGGCTGCTGCTCGGCGCGCTCCTCCCGTATCTGTTCGGTGCGATGGGCATGACCGCGGTCGGCCGTGCGGCGGGTGAAGTGGTCAAGGACGTCCGTGACCAGTTCAAGAATAGCCCGGGCATCATGACCTATGAATCGAAGCCCGACTATGCGCGCACGGTCGACCTGGTCACCAAGGCGGCGATCAAGGAAATGATCATCCCGTCGCTGCTGCCGGTGCTGGCACCGATCGTGGTGTATTTCGCGATCCGTGCGGTGGCCGGTCCGGCCGCAGCGCTCGAGGCGCTCGGCGCGCTTCTGCTCGGCGTGATCGTCGGCGGCCTGTTCGTCGCCATCTCGATGACCTCGGGCGGCGGCGCGTGGGATAACGCCAAGAAGTATATCGAGGACGGCAACCATGGCGGCAAGGGCAGCGAGGCTCACAAAGCCGCGGTGACCGGCGACACCGTGGGCGATCCGTACAAGGATACCGCGGGCCCGGCAGTCAACCCGATGATCAAGATCACCAACATCGTGGCGATCCTGCTCCTCGCGGCGCTGGCGCACGGCGCGGCCTAAGCTGCGTCGCCTTTAGAGAAAGAAAGAGCCCCGCCGGAGCGATCCGGCGGGGCTATTCTTTTGCGGCTTTGAGGTGGCGCACTTCCCTCATCCGGGGCTTGACCCGGGATCCCGCTTTTTGCGCGCGTTCCCGATCCGCCTCAAGCGGGACCCCGGATCACGTCCGGGGTGACGATAACAGAGAGGTCCGCAACCGGCCGAACGCCGTCGCTCAGGTCGGGGATGTCGCCTTCATCTGCTGCGCATAGCCCGCCTGCACCATGGTGCTCATCCGGTCGAACAGCGCGTCGGGATCGCCGCGACGCAGGGCTGCGATCGCTGCTTCCGCGCCTTCTGCAACGATCAACTCGCGCGTCCCCGCATCGACTGCCGCCAGCATCTGCGCCGCCGCATCGTCGGGCGACAGGCCATTTTCGATCGCGGCGTCGCTCTCTCCTCGGACGCTGCCGTCTGCGTTCAGCGCATTGCGGCTGACGTTGGTGCGGACCGATCCGGGCGCGACGACCAGTATCTTCAGCCCCAGATGTTCATTCTCGGCGCGCACGGCATCATGGTAACCGATAATGCCATGCTTCGCCGCCGAATAGGCGCTGCGCAGCGGCACGCCCGCGATGCCCGCGACGCTTGATATCGCGATGATCTGTCCTCCGCCGGCGCCGACCATCCGCGGCAGCAACTGCTGGGTCAGCGCGATCGGGGCGAGCAGGTCGACCCCGATGATCTGTTGATAGACCGCAAAGTCGGTCTCGATCGCAAGGCTGCGCTGCGATATGCCCGCGTTGTTGACCAGCCCGTCGATGCGACCCAGCCAGTCCCACGCCTGATCGGCAATGGCGGGCAGGGCGGCATAGTCCGTCGCCTCGAACGGCAGGATGAGCGTTTCGGTGGCGCAGTCGGCGGCCACCGCTTCCAGAGCCGAGACATTCCGTCCCGACAGGATCAGCTTCGCGCCGCGTGCGCCCAGCGCACGCGCCAGCGCCGCACCGATGCCTGACGACGCTCCCGTGATCCACCAAACTTGATCCTGCATACCGGCTCCCTATCTATGATTTCGTTTCAACCTGAAACGGGTGTGGATGGCCGTCAAGGTGCCAACCGACGCATTTCCGTGCGGGGCTGGTAATTTTGTTGCGAATCTGTTATAATGAATTCAACACGCCGACACTGTGCCTCTTCCCGCCGCCGGGCTGAGGTATCCTTGGCGTTTCCGATGGAGCCACATCCCTTGTCAATCTGACTGGCTAGCGCCGCCCTACCAGCCCAATCCCCCTCCCGCAGAGGGCCGGATATACCGCTGTTCACGCGCTTTCCTGTCCCCCGACAAGGCCAATGAAAGGAACTTGAATGTCCGCAAGCACGCCCGTCTTCGAAGTCGGTGACTATGTCGTTTATCCCAAACATGGCGTGGGGCGCGTCATCGAGTTGCAAAAGTCCGAAATCGCCGGAATGCAGCTCGAACTCTATGTCCTCCGCTTCGAAAAGGAAAAGATGACGCTTCGCGTTCCGACCAACAAGGCTGAAGGCGTCGGCATGCGCAAGCTGTCGTCGGATAAGACGCTGAAAGAAGCGCTGCAGGTCCTGACCACCAAGCCGAAGGTGAAGCGCACCATGTGGTCGCGCCGCGCGCAGGAATATGAAGCGAAGATCAATTCGGGCGACCTCGTGTCGATCGCCGAAGTGACCCGCGACCTTTTCCGCGCCGACGATCAGCCCGAGCAGAGCTATTCGGAACGTCAGATCTTTGAAGCGGCATCGAGCCGCCTCGCGCGCGAACTCGGCGCGATGGAAGAAAGCGACGAAAAGACGGCGCAGGCGAAGATCCTCCAGATCCTCAACGAGCATGCGCCGCTCTATTACGCCGAAAAAGTGTAATCGCGTCCACAGCGATGAAGGAAAGGGCGGTCTGGTAGGGCCGCCCTTTTTCGTTTCAGAACCCTTTTTCGCGTCATGCATGGACGACGAAGGGTTGGAATATCCTACGGGTAAGTGGCGCTGACGAAATATAACCCGTCGGGCGGCGCGTTGAGGCCGAGTGCGTTGCGGTCGGCGGCATCGAGTGCCGCTTTCAGGTCGCGCGCAGTCCACTTGCCGTAACCGACGAGCGCTAGACAGCCCACCATCGAGCGCACCTGGTGGTGCAGGAAACTACGCGCCGCCGCCTCGACGATGATCTCTTCGCCATGACGGCTGACGGTCAGCCGATCCAGCGTCTTCACCGGACTTTGCGACTGGCAATGCGCCGAGCGGAAGGTGGTGAAGTCATGAAGCCCGATGAGTTGCTGCGCCGCCGCGTGCATCGCATCGGAATCGAGCGGTCGGGCGACCTGCCACGACAATCCCTTGTCCCACGTCAACGGCGCGCGGCGATTGACGATACGATATTCGTACGACCGGCCGGTGCAGGCAAAACGTGCATGCCAATCGTCGGGGACGATCTCGCAGCCGACGATCGCGACCGGCGCCGGGCGAAGCTGCGCATTCAGCGCCTCGGTCAGCTTGAACGGGGTCAACGGCTTTTCGATATCGACATGCGCGCGCATCGCGATCGCATGGACACCCGCGTCTGTGCGCCCGGCGCTGAGCACCTGTACCGTTTCGGCGGTGAAGCGGTGGATCGCTTCCTCGATCACCTGCTGGACGCTGGGGCCATGCGCCTGCCGCTGCCAGCCCATATAGGGGCGGCCGTCATATTCGATCGTGAGCGCGAAACGTGTCATGCGAGGCGCGTGCCTGCGGGGACCGGCCGCCCGCGGAGCAGTTCGGCTGCGTCCATCGCGGGCTTTCCGGCGCGCTGCACGCGCGTCGCGCGGATTGCGCCGGGGTTGCAGGCGATGGTGAGATTGTCGTCGAGCGTGACCCCGGGCGCGGCGCCCGCAACACTGTCGGAAGGATGCACGGCTTCGGCCGCCAAAATCTTGTAGCGCTCGCCCTCAAATTCGAAAAAGGCGCCGGGCATCGGATTGAATGCGCGGATTTGCCGTTCGACCTGCACAGCGCTCGTCAGAAAATCGAGCCGCGCCTCGCTCTTGTCGATCTTCGCCGCATAGGTGACCCCCTCTTCGGGCTGGGGCTCGGGCGGGAAGGCGTGGAGATCGCTCAGCACGCGCCGCATCATCAGTGCACCCATTTCGGCGAGTTCATGGGTCAGGATGCCCGCGTTCTTGCGCCCCATCGGCGTCGTCTCGATCAACCGCATCGCGCCGGTGTCGAGCCCGATGTCCATCTGCATGATCGTCACGCCGGTCTGAGTATCGCCCGCGAGGATCGCGCGCTGCACCGGCGCTGCTCCACGCCAGCGGGGCAGGACCGAGCCATGGACGTTGAGGCAGCCCTCACGCGGAGCGTCCAGGATCGGCTGCGGCAGGATCAGTCCATAGGCTGCGACCACCGCGACATCGAGGTCGAGCGCGGCGAATTCGGCCTGCGCCTCTTCGGTCTTGAGGCTCTTTGGCGTGCGGACGGGCAGGCCATGTTCCTCGGCCCAGACCTGCACCGGGCTCTTCTGCAGTTTCTTGCCGCGCTGCGCCGGCCGTGGTGGCTGGGTATAGACGGCCACGATGTCGTGCCCCGCCGCGTCGAGCGCGGCGAGCGTCGGTACCGCGAAGGGCGGCGTTCCCATGAAGGCGATGCGCATGGGCTGCGCCTTTGGCGGAGGATGCGGCGCGGCGCAAGGCCAACGCTCCTCACATCCGTCACCCCGGACTTGATCCGGGGTCACGCTTCCCACCGTCGCGGAGCGGGGCCCCGGATCAAGTCCGGGGTGACGAGGGAGGGATATTGTGCACCGATTGCACACTCACTACCAACGTAACATGGCCTCCACCGAAATCGAAGCGCTCGTCCAGCAACTCGCCCGCCTGCCGGGCCTCGGCCCGCGTTCGGCGCGGCGCGCGGTGCTGCATCTGATGAAGAAGCGCGAGAGCAGTTTTGCGCCGCTGCTCGCCGCGCTGCAGACGGTATCCGAACGGCTCGTCACCTGCGGGATTTGCGGCAATGTCGATACGCAGGACCCCTGCGCCATCTGCGCCGACCCGCGCCGCGATGCGCGGTCGCTGTGCGTCGTCGAGGAAGTGTCGGACCTGTGGGCTCTCGACAAGTCGCGGCTGTTTCCGGGAAAATATCACGTCCTCGGCGGACGATTGTCGGCGCTGGAGGGCGTGCGGCCGCAGGACCTCAGCATCGATGCGCTCGTCGCACGCGTTGCGGCGGGCGGCATCGACGAGGTCGTGCTGGCGATGAACGCAACCTTGGAAGGGCAGACGACGGCGCATTATCTCGCCGAGCGGCTGGAGGGCTATCCGGTGCGCCTGACCCAGCTCGCGCATGGCCTGCCGGTGGGCGGCGAACTCGATTATCTTGACGAGGGAACGCTGGCGCAGGCGCTGAGGGCCCGTCGGCCGGTAGGGTGACTCAAGGCTGCGGCGTCAACGCTTCCAACTTCCGTCCCATCAGCTTTTCGATCAATCCACGATAATAGGCAGCAAGTTCGGGTTCGTCGCCGATGATCTCCAGCGCACGGGCGATCGGCACCCAGCCGTTGGCGCCGTTGACGAAGATGGCGGCGCCCGTCCGGCGGTCGGGGGAGAAATAGACAAGGTCGGTCTGCCCCTCGTCATTCCCCGTGTGCTGCAGGATCAAATGTTTCCCATAATAATGGGCCTGCCAGCCAAATGTGTAGCCATATCGATCGGGGCAACGCCGCACGAAGGGCTTTTCGCAGCCGTAACGATCGTCATCCGCAAGCGAGGTCAGAATCGTTTCTCGTATCTGCCGTGTTTTCGAACGTTTCGCCGATGCGTCGATGAGCCGTTTCAGGAAGGCGGCATAGGCGTCGGGGGTCGCGATCAGGTCATAGGCTGCGCCGATACCCGTCCCTTCGCGCAAACCCGGATAAGTTGAAGCCAGATCGAGCGTGGCACCCTTTGCATCGAATGGCAGTGCCAGTTGTCCCTCTGTCCAGCCGGGGAGTTCGCCAACCGCCATTCGGTCGATATGCCAAGGGCGAAACAGGGTTTCGGCGGCAAGGAGGCGTAACGATTTTCCCGTCTTTGCTTCGGCATAACGCGCCGCAAGTTCGATCCCCGCGCCCGAATAGCGATAGCGCCTGCCCGGCGTCCAATCGAAGGCGAGTTTGCCGTCGGCGTAATCGTCGGGCCAATTGCGCAATCCGGATCGGTGCGCCAACAAAATGCGCGTGGTAAGCAAGGCATAGCGCGGGTCGCGGTCGATGTCGGCGGATTTGACCGTTCGGGCGATCGGTTCGTCCAGGTCAATCCGGCCGTCGGCCGCCAGCGCGAGCAGGGTTTCAGCGGTTACCGTTTTGGCGATGGACGCTGTGTTGAAGGCGGTCCGGGCGGTTATCGGCATCCCCGGGCTCTGTTCTCCATAATGGCCCGACCAGATGATGCGGCCGTCGCGGATGACCGCGATGCCGATTCCGCCGATCTTCTCATCTTTCACGATTGAAGGCATCCGGCGCGCCATTTCGACATCGAGTTTGGCGGCAGCTGGCGCCATGTCGCGGGCGTCGGCGCGATCCGCGGACCAGGCCCCGACAAGGATCGGAATCGCCAGAAGCAAAAGTCTCATCACATCTCCAAAGTCGGCGATTGCGGTCCGACTGTTACGGCCGCGCGATGAGCGCCGTGTGAATGCGCTACCTCTTGACCCGGCGCCTTCCCGACCATACCTGCACGCCATGGCCTTACTCCCTATCATAGAGACCCCGGATCCCCGGCTGCGCGTCATTTCGAAGCCCGTCGAGACATTCGATGCCGAGCTGAAGACGCTGGTCGCCGACATGTTCGAAACGATGTACGACGCCCCCGGTATCGGGCTGGCCGCGATCCAGGTCGGGGTGGCGAAGCGCATCCTCGTCATCGACCTGCAGGAAGCCGATCCCGAAGACCCCGAGGGTAAGAAGGTCATCCGCGAGCCGCGCGTCTTCATCAATCCCGTCTTCTCTGACGAGAGCGAGGAGCATAGCATTTATCAGGAGGGCTGCCTGTCGGTCCCCGAGCAATATGCCGACGTGACGCGTCCCGCCGAGGTCACCGTCGACTGGCAGGACGAAGACGGCAAGCATCACCAGGAACGCATGACCGGATTGATGGCGACGTGCATTCAGCATGAGCACGACCATCTGGAGGGCATCCTGTTCATCGATCATCTGTCGCGGCTGAAGCGCGAGATGGTGCTGAAGAAGCTGGCGAAGCTCCGCAAGGCGGCGTGACCGGCGCATAACCGACAAAAAGAAACCCCGGCTTCCACCGGGGTTTCTTTTTGTCTGCAATCTCGGTCGGGTTTACCCCGCCTTTGCCACCGCGACCATCGCGGGGCGCAGCAGCCGATCCTTCAGCATATAGCCTGCCTGCATTTCCTGCACGATTGTGCCGGGCGTCTGATCGCTCGGGATTTCGAGCATCGCCTGATGCTGGTTCGGGTCGAGCGGCAGGCCAATCGCCGCGATGCGGGTGATGCCGTTGCGTTCGAAGACGCTGAGCAATTCGCGCTCGGTCGCTTCGAGGCCCGTGATCAGCGGCTTGATCGCCTCGGCGGCGCGCTGTTCGTCGCTGAGCGCGGCGAGCGCGCGGCCGAGATTGTCGGCAACCGACAGGATGTCGCGCGCGAATTTGGTCGCGGCATAGGCGTGCGCGTCGGCGATTTCCTTGTCCTTGCGGCGCGTGACATTCTGCGTCTCGGCGCGCGCATAGAGCAAGTCCTGCTGGAGCGCGGCGACCTGTTCGGCAAGCTGTGCCAGCTCTTCATTCTCGCCCTGTGCGGGGTTCGCCGCGTCGGCGGTTTCAACTTCGGGGTTCGCGCCGTCGTCGACCGGCGTGTCATTTTCAATGTTCGTCATAAACCTATCGTATCAGTCTGGAGAGCGATTGTGCGGTAAAATCCACCATGGGAACGATCCGGGCATAGTTCAAGCGCGTCGGGCCGATGACCCCGACCACGCCGACGACACGCCCGTCCGATCCGCGATAGGGCGCCGCTATCACGGACGAGCCCGAAAGCGAGAATAATTTATTCTCCGACCCGATGAAAATTCGTGTCGCGGCGCCCTCGCGCGCGCTGTCGAGCAATTGCGCGATGTCCTGCTTGGTTTCGAGCTCGTCGAGCAACTGGCGTACGCGGTCGAGGTCGCCGACCGCATTTTCGTCGAGCAAGTTGGCCTGCCCGCGGACGATCAGCACCGGGCGGTCGGCCCCGTCGGACGACCATATGGCCAGGCCGCGGCTGACCAGATCCTGCGCGGCGCGGTCGATCGCGATACGCTCGGCCTCAATCTCATGGCGAACGCGCGCCATCGCTTCAGTCAGCGTCAGACCCGACAGCGTCGCGCTGATATAATTTCCCGCCTCGACCAGCGCCGACGGGTTGAGCCCCACCGGAATGTCGATGACGCGGTTCTCGACCGTTCCGTCACCCGCGACGAGCACCACAAGCGACTGGCTCGCCGACAAAGGCACGAAGGCGAGCTGTTTGAGCACGCGTTCATGCTTGGGAACGAGCACGAGGCCCGCGCACGCCGACAGTCCCGACAGGGCCGACGTCGCCTGCGCGAGCGCGCTTTCGATCGGGCCGGCGTCCGACAGGCTCGCCTCGATCTGTGCGCGATCCTCGGCCGAGGGCTCGGCAACCTGCATCATCCCGTCGACGAAAAGACGCAGCCCCTGTTCGGTCGGCAGGCGCCCGGCGCTGGTGTGCGGGCTGGCGAGCAGGCCGAACTCCTCCAGATCCTGCATCACGTTGCGGATCGACGCGGGCGAAAGGTTGAGCGCCGCGAGCTTCGACAAGGTGCGCGATCCGACCGGTTGGCCGGTTTCAAGATAGGCATCGACGACCAGCCGGAACACGTCGCGGGCGCGCGTGGTGAGTTCGGTGATCGGCGGGGTGGTCATAAGAGGGATTTAGGGATGGGGAGGGGTTGGGGCAAGCTTTGCTGGCCTGTGCGCGCAAGTCGCGTTAGCCTCCGCCGGGGAGAAAATTCATGACGACACCGCCACTCGACCGCGACGATCCGCTGAGCGACTTCGACCACCGCGACATCGTCCTGCTCGGTCGCAAGCATCGCGTCTACACAATGGGCAGCGGCCCCGCGGTGATCGTGATGACCGAAATGCCCGGCATCAGCCCGCATGTCGCGCGGTTCGCGCGCTGGGTCCGCGATGCGGGCTTTACCGTCTATATGCCACATATTTTCGGCAAGGATGGGGCGGTGCCCCGGGCGCCTCGCATGTTGTTCACGATGATCGGGGGGTGCATCAGCCGCCAGTTTCGCGCCTTTCAGGCCAACGAAAGCTCACCCGCGACACAGTGGCTGCGCGCATTGGCGGCGCAGGCGCACAACGAATGCGGCGGCAAGGGCGTCGGCGCGATCGGTATGTGCTTCACCGGCAATTTCGCGCTGTCGATGATGCTCGAACCATCGGTGCTCGCACCCGTGCTTGCGCAGCCGTCGCTGCCGCTGAGCGACCCGGCCGGAATGCACATTGCGCCGGATGAGCTTGCAGTGGTGAAGGCCCGGATGGATGCCGAGGATCTGACGGTGCTCGCATATCGCTTCGAGGGTGACAAATATTGCAAGGCGGCGCGCTTTGCCGCCTATGAGGATGCACTCGGCGATCGGTTTATCGGCAAGGTGCTGCCCGACAGCGCGGCGAACCCCGACAGCCCGATGAAGAACCCGCATAGCGTCGTGACCATCCATCTGATCGACGAGGCGGGCCAGCCGACGGCGCAGGCGCGCGACGAAATCCTCGATTTCTTCAAGATGCGGTTGAGCGAATGAGGCCGGCGGCCTAAGGGCCACCGCAATCACCAATCGAAAGGATAGTCTATGCGCCCCTCAGGCCGCGCGCCCGATCAGATGCGCCCCATCGGAATTGAAACCGAATTCACCATCCATGCGGAGGGTAGCGTCCTCGTCAGCTTCGGCAATACGAAGGTGCTTGTGACCGCCAGCGTCGACGAGAAGGTGCCGTCGTGGATGCGCGGCAAGGGCGCGGGCTGGGTCACCGCCGAATATGGCATGCTGCCCCGCGCCACGCACACGCGCGGCAGCCGCGAAGCGGCGAAGGGCAAGCAGTCGGGCCGGACGCAGGAAATCCAGCGACTTATCGGGCGTAGCTTGCGCGCCGTCGTCGACATGAAGAAGCTCGGCGAGCGCCAGATCATCATTGATTGCGACGTGATCCAGGCCGACGGCGGCACGCGCACGGCGTCGATTTCGGGCGCGTGGGTCGCGCTGCGCCTTGCGGTCGACAAGCTGCTCGCGGCGAAGACGATCGCCGAAGATCCAATCACGGACAAGGTCGGCGCGATCTCGTGTGGCATCTATAATGGCACGCCGGTGCTCGACCTCGACTATGATGAGGATTCGGTCGCCGAGGCCGACGGCAATTTCGTGCTCACCGCGAAAGGCCAGATCGTCGAAGTGCAGGCGAGCGCCGAGGGCGCGACCTATGACGAGGAAGGCCTGCTCCGTCTGCTCCGCCTCGCGCGCATCGGCTGCGGCGAAATCTTCGCGGCTCAGGACAAGGCGACGGGGCGCTGACATGACGCGCAGGCTCGCCCCCGGCAAGCTGGTCATCGCCAGCCACAATGCAGGCAAGGTGCGCGAAATTCGCGCGCTGCTCGACCCGTTCGGGATCGAGCCCGTGTCGGCGGGCGACCTCGGGCTTCCCGAGCCCGAGGAGACCGGGACGACCTTTCGCGAGAATGCGCTGCTGAAAGCGCACGCAAGCGCGTCGGCGTCGGGCTTGCCCGCGCTCGCCGACGACAGCGGGCTCGAGGTCGCGGCGCTCGGCGGGCGCCCTGGCGTCTATACCGCAGACTGGGCCGAACGGCAGGTGTTCGAGGGCGAGCCCGGCCGTGACTGGTATATGGCGATGGGCAAGGTCGAAGGGCTGCTGGCCGAGCAGGGGCCGGACGTCGACCGCAGCGCCTGCTTCGTCTGCACCCTCGCGCTTGCCTGGCCCGACGGCCATGCCGAAGTGTTCGAGGGGCGGGCGCAGGGCAGCCTGACGTGGCCGCCGCGCGGGCTGCTGGGCTTCGGTTATGATCCGGTGTTCGTGCCGACCGGTAACGCACTGACTTATGCGGAAATCGATCCGGCGGAAAAGCATGCGATCAGCCACCGCGCCGATGCGTTTGCGAAGCTGGTGGCGGGGGCTTTTCAGCAAATCGATTGAGGTTGCGGGAAGGGCGAACTCGCGCCATGCTCCAGCCATGATCGTCGAACTTAATGGTCTTGCGGGGGTAGGCAAACTGACCATTGGCCGGATAGTCGCGCAGTCTCTCGACGCGCGGCTGATCGACAATCACACGATTTACGATCCCGCGTTTGCGACCACCGATTTCGGATCCGAAGAATTTCGCAAGACGGTCAGAGCCGTGCGCGCCATCGTTTTTGATCGTGCGACACATCTGCCGGGCAGTACGCCGATCTTGCTGACCATCGCACCGGGGCGTGATCGCAACTGGGGCGAGGAGTGGCAGGACGCGATCCGCCGGCTCGCCGATGCGCGCGGTGTTCCACTATATGGAGTGCATCTGCGCTGTGCCCCCGCCGAGCTTGCGCGGCGGATCGCCGATCCCGGCCGCGCGGGAACGCGAAAGCTGACCGATGCGGCGGTCCTTGCTGACGGCGCTGACAGACCTGTCTTGCTCGATCATTGCGACAGACGGTTCGACCTCGATATTACCGCGTTATCAGCGGCAGAGGCAGCAGAAGCCATATTGCGCTGGGTGCGCGGCGAGGCGGGCTGACTTTCCGGGACGATGCCCTATATCGCCCCACATGCCCGAACCGCTTGCCCTTTATGTCCATTGGCCGTTTTGCGTCAGCAAATGCCCCTATTGCGACTTCAACAGCCATGTCCGCGAAAGCGTCGATCAGGCGGTGTGGCGCGAGGCGTTGCTCGCCGACCTGCGGCATGAGGCGGCGTTGCTGCCGGGGCGGACGGTCGGGTCGATCTTCTTCGGCGGCGGTACGCCCAGCCTGATGCCGCCTGCGACTGTTGCGGCTGTGATCGCGGCGGCGGGCGACGCGTGGGGCCTCGCCGATGACGTCGAGATCACGCTTGAGGCCAACCCCAATTCGGTCGAGGTCGCGAATTTCGCCGACCTTGCTGCGGCCGGGGTCAACCGCGTTTCGATAGGCGTGCAGAGCTTCGATTCCGAAGTGCTTGAATTTCTTGGCCGCGCGCACAGCGAGGACGAGGCGCGCCGTGCCATCGCGACCGCGCAGGAGCATTTCGCGCGCGTAAGCTTCGACCTGATCTATGCGCGGCCCGGCCAGTCGATGGCCGCATGGGAAGCCGAACTGGCGGGAGCGCTCGCCTTCGGCACCGACCATCTCTCGCTCTATCAGCTCACCATCGAGCCCGGCACGCGCTTTGCGACGCTCGCGGCGAAGGGCGATCTTATTATCCCAGACGGTGATACCGCCGCCGATCTGTTCGACGCGACACAGGCGATGACGCGCGCGGCCGGCTTGCCGCGGTACGAGGTGTCGAACCATGCGCGCGTCGGGCAGGAGAGCCGGCACAATCTGGCATATTGGCGCTACGCTGATTATGCGGGCGTCGGACCCGGGGCGCATGGGCGACGGCTGGGTCAGGCAACCGAGCGGCACAAGAAGCCCGAGAATTTCATCGCGGCGGTGGAGCGCAACGGCCACGGCCTGAAAGTCGAAACCGACCTGCCGGCGCATGAGCGCGCGACCGAGGCGATGCTGATGGGGCTGCGACTGACCGAAGGGATCGACCTGGCGCGGATCGAGGCGCGGAGCGGGCTGCTACGTGAGGCGTTCGTGGATGCCGACGCGGTGGCACGGCTGACCGCGCAGGGGTTGATGTGGCAAAACGGCGATCGGCTGGCGGTGAGCGACGACGGGATCCTGCTTCTCGACAGCATCCTTTCCGAGGTTGTCAAAACCCACTAGCTTACTCTCGACCCGTTCGTGTCGAGCGAAGTCGAGACACCCCTCGACCTAGCGCGCCGCCGATGGGCATCTCGACTTCGCTCGATGCGAACGGGAATGGGGATATGGTTTGCCGCAGCATTTGATCCGCGACTGGGATGCCCATCTGGCGCACGAGAAGCGCCGGTCGGAGCATACGCGCCGCGCCTATATAGCGACCGCCGAGCGTTTCTGCGACTTCCTGTCGCGGCATCGCGGGGGTGCGGTAGATGCGCGCATGCTGAAGGCACTGACCCCGAACGACCTGCGCGCCTATCTCGCCGACCGCCGGGCCGAGGGGCTTGGCAATGCGTCGGCGGCTCGCGAGCTTTCGGCCCTGCGCACTTTCCTGCGTTTTGTCGGCGGGTCGAATGCCAGCGTGCCGCAGATGCGCGGGCCTCGGGTGAAAAAGGGGCTGCCGCGCCCTGTCTCGCCCGCCGAGGCGTTGCAACTTGCGCAGGATGTAGAGGACAATGCGCGCGAGGGTTGGGTCGGTGCGCGCGATTTTGCGCTGCTGTTGCTGCTCTATGGCGCCGGGCTGCGCATCGGCGAGGCGCTGTCGCTCACGGGCGCGGCGTTGCCGCTCGGCGAGACATTGCGCGTGACGGGCAAGCGGAACAGGACGCGCATCGTGCCGATCCTGCCCGCCGTCGCGAGCGCGGTGTCGCGCTATGTCGAGGCTTGTCCCTGGCCGATCGCCAAGGATACGCCGGTCTTCCTCGGCGCACGCGGAGGGCCGCTTCAGCCCGGCGTCGTCCGCGCCAGCGTCCGCTCGGCTCGCCGCGCGCTGGGGCTTCCCGAACGCACGACGCCGCACGCCCTACGCCACAGTTTCGCGACGCATTTGCTTGCCGGGGGTGCCGATCTGCGCAGCCTTCAGGAATTGCTCGGTCATGCGAGCCTTGCCTCGACGCAGATTTATACCGCGGTCGATGCCGCTCATCTGCTCGATATCTACCGGAGCGCGCACCCGCGCGCCTAGTTCGCCTGCTTGGGCTTCCAGGTGATGACGCGGTAGATATAGATCACCACAAGCGATCCGATCGCGACGAGCGCGACGGGGCCGACAAAGGCGTCGAGGTTCGCGAACTTTCCACCGAACCAATTGCCCGCGCCCGCGAGCGCGGCGATCCAGACCGTCGATCCGGCGGCGGTCCAAACCAAGAATTTTGCCTGGTTCATCTTTACCATACCTGCGGGCAGCGACACCATTGTCCGCGCGACGGGCATGAAGCGCGCGATGAAGACGATCGCGGGTCCATATTTCAGGAAGAAAGCGTGCAGTCGCTCGACCTCCGCCCAGTCGAGCGTCAGCCAGCGGCCGTGGCGGTCGATGAAGGGTTTGAGCCGTTCATAACCGATCCAGCGGCCGATGCCGTACCAGATCCAGTTGCCCGCGGTCGTTCCCGCAACGGCGACCGCGACGAGCGTCCAGAAATCGAAATGACCCTTCGCGACCGCGATGCCGCCAAGCCCCATGATCACCTCGGACGGGATCGGCGGGAACACATTTTCGAGGAACATGAGGATGAAAATCCCCACATAGCCCCAACTCTGTATCAGGTTCAGGATGAAGTCGGTCATGATTAGGGAACGCGCGGGCGCGTCAGCCGATCCGCCGCTTAATCGCGTCCCAGATCATTCCCGCCGTATCGCTGTTGTTGAAACGGTCGATCGCAACGATCCCGGTGGGCGACGTGACGTTGATTTCGGTCAGCCATTCGCCGCCGATGACGTCGATACCGACGAAGACCAGCCCGCGTTCGCGCAGTTGCGGGCCGAGCACGTCGCAGATTTCCTGCTCGCGCGGAGTGAGTTCGGCCGCCTCGGCATAGCCGCCGACTGCCAGGTTCGAACGGAATTCGCCTTCGCCGGGTTTGCGGTTGATCGCGCCCGCGACCTCGCCGTCGACGAGCACGATGCGCTTGTCGCCCTTGCTGACACTCGGCAGGAACTGCTGCACCATAAACGGTTCGGGCCACACCTGTCCGAACAGTTCGACAAGCGCGCCGAGGTTGCCGCCGTCGGCGTCGATCTTGAATACCGCCTTGCCGCCATTGCCGTGCAGCGGCTTGATCACCACGGCGCCGTGGCGGGCCTGAAAATCCTTCACCGCGTCCAGCTCGCGCGTCACCATCGTCGGCGGCATGAACTCAGGGAAATCGAGCACGAACACTTTTTCCGGCGCGTTGCGGACCGAGACCGGGTCGTTCACCACCAGCGTCTCGCCCGCGATGCGTTCTAGCAGCCAGGTGCCGGTGAGGTAACCGAGGTCGAAGGGCGGATCCTGTCGCATCAGGACGACGTCGATATCGCGGCCTAGGTCGAGCAGCACTTCATCGCCGAACTTGTAGTGCGCGCCTGCCTCACGTTGCGCCTCGATGATGCGGTGCGCTTTCGTCGTCAACCGCCCGGCCTCCCACGTCAATCCGCGCACGTCATAATGATAAAGCTCGTAACCGCGTTCGAGCGCCTTCAGGATCAGGTGGAAACTGCTGTCGCCCCCGATATTGATACCATCCATCGGGTCCATTTGTACCGCGGCGCGCAGGGTCATTATTTCTTCCTCAGGGTTGCCAGACGTGGACCAGATGGCGTGGCAGGCGCCCTGGCGCAAGAAGCATCACGTCGATGCGGATATCGTCGCGTGGTCCCGCGAAGCGCGGGCTCAGCATTTCGGCGGCTGCAGCGACGCGGCGCAGGCGATATTGGTCGATGGCAAGGTCGAGATCGGTGGCGCGATCGCGCCATTTGACTTCGATAAAGGCGACGGTCCGCCCACGTCGCGCAACAAGGTCGACTTCGCCGACGGGCACGCGGAGCCGCTCGCCCAAAATGCGCCACCCGTGAAGGCGCAGCCACCATGCGGCGCGGCGCTCGGCCTTGCGCCCACGTGCTTCGGCGGCGGCGCGGTTCAAGCCTGCTCTTTCAGTGTCAGCGCGCGTGCATAGACGTCATGGCGGTCGAGCCCGAAGCGCTTCGCCACCGCCTTTGCCGCCTGCGCGACGGGTTTGTCGGCCATGGCTTCGCGGAGCGCTGCATCGAGGGTCGCATCATCGGCCGCCTCGGCCACAATCTCGCCCGGCGGGCCGACGATCACGACGATCTCGCCCTTGGGCGGCGCATCGGCGTAGCGCGCAGAGAGTTCGGTCAGCGTGCCCGTGACGCATTCCTCGAACATCTTGCTGATCTCGCGCGCGACCGCCGCCTCGCGATCGCCGAGCCCTTCGGCCATCGCGGAAAGCGACGCCGACAGCCGTGGACCGCTTTCGTAAAAGACCAGAGTGGCGCGCAGCGCCGCGAATTCGGCGAGAGTGTCGGCGCGCGCCTTTGCCTTGTTGGGCAGGAAGCCCGCGAACAGGAAACGGTCGCTCGGCAGGCCCGACAGCGTGATAGCGGCAATCGCGGCGCAGGGGCCGGGCAGGGTGGTGACATGCCGTCCCGCTGCACGCGCATCCCGGACGAGCTTGTAGCCGGGGTCCGAAATCAACGGGGTGCCGGCGTCCGACACCAAAACGACAACTTCTTGCTCCATTCGCGCAACCAGCGCGGCGCGGGTGCGTTCGTCGCTATGATCATGATAGGGGGTCATCGGAACACGCAAACCCAGATGCGACAGCAGTTTCGCGGTCACGCGCGTATCCTCTGCGGCGATCACGCCAGCGGAGGCGAGCGTTTTGGCGGCACGCGGGGTGATGTCGCCAAGGTTGCCGATGGGCGTCGCGACGATATAGAGACCGGGCAAGGGAGAATCTGAGATGTTCGAATCTGGCATGACGCTGAAAATGGCAGAAACTGTCGCCCAGCGCCAAAATAATGCACCGGCCCGCCGCCAAATGTTGCGCGGGCTGGGTGTGGCGGCGATGGCGGGTCTGCTCGCAGCGTGTCAGGTCGTGCCCAAGTCGAACGGCCCGGCGACCCCGCCGCCGCCGACAAACCCGGACGACAATGTCGGCCCCGGCCTTCCCACTGACACCGATCGCCATCGCGTTGCGCTACTCGTCCCGCAAACGGGCCCGAATGCTGACGTGGGTACGGCGATCGCCAATGCGACGACGCTGGCGCTGCTCGACTCGCGCACCGAACGCGTGCGCATCACCACTTATGACACCGCGCTCGGCGCCGCCGCGGCGGCGCGGCAAGCGGTCGCCGACGGCAATAAGCTGATCCTCGGCCCCTTGCTCAGCGAAGACGTCACCGCAGTCGCGCCGGTCGCACGAGAAGCGAAGGTGCCGGTGCTAAGCTTCTCGAACGACAGCAGCGTTGCGGGCAACGGCGTTTTTATCATGGGCTTCGTTCCCGGCCAGTCGGTTGAACGCGTCGTCGCCTTTTCGCGCGCCAAGGGACATCAGCGTTTCGGCGCTCTCGTTCCCAAGAATGTCTATGGCGATCGCTCGGCCGCGGCGTTCCGCGCTGCGGTGGCGCAGGCGGGCGGCACGCTCGTCGCGGTGGAAAGCTATGACCGCAGCGCGACCGCGCTGACGGGCGCGGCGCGGCGGATCGCCAACGCCGGCGCGATGGACGCGGTGCTGATTGCCGACAGCGGCGGCAATGCGATCCGCGCCGTTCCCGTGATCAAGACGACGGGGAACAAGCAAATCCTCGGCACGGAACTCTGGAACACCGACGCGGCGCTCGGCAGCAGCGCGGTGATGCGCGGGTCGTGGTTCGCCAGCGTCTCGGACGGCCTCTACGGCCAACTCGCAACCAAATATCGCACGCGCTTCGGAAAGGCGCCGTATCGGCTCGCGAGTCTCGGCTACGACTCGGTACTGTTGACGGTACGCATCGCGCGCGATTGGAAACCGGGTACCAATTTCCCGGCGAACCGCTTGCTCGCTGCCGACGGTTTCGGCGGTATCGACGGCATTTTCCGCTTCAGCAATCGCGGGATCGCCGAGCGTGCGCTCGAGGTTAGCGAGATCGGCGCAGGCGGCTTCCGCGTCGTCGATCCCGCGCCGACAAAATGGTAGTGGCAGAGCAGCCACAGTCGGCCCGAAAAGCGTTATAAGGTGAGCGGCGCGCCCTTTACGACTGCGCTTTGATCACTATATGACCACCACGCGTGTTTTTGCGTCGATGCTGCACGCCTATTTTAAACGACCCAGGAGATACAGCTATACCACCGCCCATGACCCGTCGCCCAATGGCACCGATGCCGCCGAAAAACGGCCCGCGTTACAATGAATTCATCTCCTCTCCGAAAGTTCGTGTGATCGACGAGGAAGGTGAAAATCTGGGCGTAATGCTGACGGCCGAAGCGATCGAGCAGGCGGCCGAGGTGGGTCTCGACCTGGTGGAGGTCTCTCCGAACGCCGATCCGCCGGTGTGCAAATTCCTTGACGTCGGCAAGTTCAAATATGAGGCGCAGAAGAAGGCGAACCTCGCACGCAAGAGCCAGAAGACGCAGGAAATCAAAGAGATTAAGATGCGTCCGAACATCGACGATCATGATTTCGATGTGAAGATGAAGAAGGTCTTCGACTTCCTCGAGGAAGGCGACAAGGTCAAGATGACCATGCGCTTCCGCGGCCGCGAAATGAGCCACACGCAGCTTGGCCTCAACGTGCTTCAGCGCGTTGCCGAACTGACCGCCGAGATCGCGAAGGTCGAAGCGCACCCGCGTACCGAAGGCCGTCAGATGCTGATGGTGATCGCGCCGAAATAAGCGCTGGCTCAGCCGATACGAAATTCGAGGGCGGTCGTTCCAGCGGGACGGCCGCCCTTTTCGTATCGCCGCTCGATCATCCGGACGTCGCCGCCCGCCGAAACCGCGACGAGCGTCGAAGCGCGCGTGCCATAGACGTCGCCGCGCAGGAACAGTGCGGGGTCGTCTTCTTTCTTCAGCGTTTCAAGCAGGCTCTCCGGCTCGGCGCCCGCTGCGACCACGGCCTCCAGCGCGAGGCGCAGACGATCGGCGCGCGGGCAGGGGGCGTCGACCGGCTCGTTGGCGAGCGCGTGGACGCCGGACTCCAGCGGCATGATCAACGGGACGGGGCGATTGGTCAGCAGCCGCGCGCCTCCGTCCACCGTGAACAGGTTGAACGCGTTGAAGCGCGGCAGGTCGTCGGCCGCAGGGTCGGCGAAGCGCCCTTCGCCGCGCAGCAGGTCGACCACCAGCGCGCCGCGCGACTCCTTGTCGGGATCGGGCATGGCGCCCCGCACATTGGTCACGACAACGACGCGGCCGCTGGGGCGGTGGACGCCAAGCCAGGTGCCGCCGGCCTGAAGGTCGCGGCCAGCGATGATCCCGCTGCCGTCGCCCCATTCCGCGAGCGGCGCGGCGGGGCGCGCGTGGAACTCGTCGCGATTGCCGATGAGAATAAGGGGCCAGTCGGGATGGGCTTGGTGGGCGAGGGCGACGACACACATTGCGCGCATATCGTGGCTCGCCATCCTCTTGCCAAGTCTCTTGACAAAATGCTTGGTTGAATGTTCAATCAACTCATCTTGACGAGGGAGGACGCCGATGGCCGACGAATTCGAGAAGATGGGCGAAAGCCTCCGTGGCAAGACTGGCAAGGGGCTGGGCGAATGGGTCGCCGCGGCCCGCGCGACCGGCATTTCCGGCCATATGGCACTGGTGAATCATCTCAAATCCGAACATGGCCTCGGGCACGGCTACGCCAATATGATCGTCCACGCCGCGAACGCGTCGTCATCGCTGTCGCAGGACGGCGACGCGTTGGTCGAAGCTGCGTTCGACGGCGCGAGGGCGCATTGGCGTCCGCTATATGACCGGCTGATCGCGCTCGTTCAGGGTTTCGGCGATGATGTCGAGTTGGCGCCAAAGAAGGGCTATGTCAGCCTGCGCCGCAAAAAACAGTTCGCGCTGCTCCAGCCGTCGACCAAGGATCGCTTCGACATTGGCCTCGCGCTGAAGGGCGAGGCACCGACAGGAAAGCTCGAACTTGCGGGGAGCTGGAACGCGATGGTCTCGCATCGCGTCCGTATCGCCGCCGACGAGGCAGATGACCGGGTAGCAGCCTGGCTCCGCGCCGCCTATGATCGCGCCGGATAGGAAGGGGCATCATGAACGCCGCCGACACGCGTCACCGCATCCTGATGACCGCGATGGAGCTGTTCTGGGAGAAGGGCTATCTCTCGACCTCGGTCTCCGACATATTGTCGCGCAGCCAGGTCCATTCGGGCAGCCTCTATCATTTCTTCCCGGGCAAGCAGGACGTCCTCGTCGGCGTACTCGAACTTTATCGCGACGGGATCGACGAGATGCTGCTGGCGCCGAACTGGGAGGGTGTGGACGATCCGATAGAGCGCATTTTTGCGCTGCTCGCCGGCTATCGCACGCATCTGATCGTCACCGACTGCACCTATGGCTGTCCGATCGGCAGCCTCGCTCTCGAGATTCACGAGCCCGACCCGGTGGTGCGCGACCTGATGGCGGCCAATTTCACCAACTGGTCCACCGCGATTGCCGGCTGCTTCGACGCTGCGGCAGGCCGGCTGCCGAAGGACGCCGACCGCAAGGCGCTCGGCGAATTCGTGCTGACGGTGATGGAGGGTGCGGTGATGCAGGCGCGCACATACCGCGACATCGGTTATTTCGATCGTAACATTGCTGTATTACGCGACTATATCACATCGTTGATGGCGACGGCAAAGGATGATAGCTTCGCCTGATCTTTCTGGAGGGGGGAGACTGTTATGACGGAAGTTCGCAAAACGCCGTGGCACCTGTGGGTCGTCGGCGGAGTGTCGCTGGTGTGGAACGCTTTCGGCGCGCTCGACTATACAATGACGAAGATGGGCAACGCCGAATATCTCGCAGGATTCACTCCCGAGCAGCAGGCCTGGTTCGCCAGCTATCCCATCTGGGCAAATATCGGCTGGGCGCTCGGCGTCTGGGGATCGGTGCTCGGATCGGTGCTGCTTCTTGTGCGCAGCCGCCACGCGGTGACGGCCTTCCTGCTTTCGCTGGTGGGGCTTGCGATCAGCTGCATCTATCAGTTCGGCATGCATTATGCCGACCTGATGCGCATGTTCGGCACTTTTCCGATGATTTTCACCGCGATCATCTGGGCGATCCTGATCGCGCTCTATGTCTATGCGCGGCGCCAGGCTGCGGCGGGCATCCTGCGCTGAAACAAAAAAAGGGGGCGTTCGGCGACGCCCCCTTTTGATCCTTAGCGCGCCCGAATGAAGGCGCGGATATCCGCCGACAATTTATGGCGGTCCTCGTCGCGGATATACATCATGTGACCCGCCCCATAATAGGTATATTGGATGCGGTCCTGGGGGATGCCGGTGCGCGACAGCGCATATTCGGCGGCGAAAAAGGGCGTCGCGAAATCATAATAGCCCTGTGCGACCAGCACCTTCAGCCCCGAATTCTCGCGTAGCGCCTGCCCGATATAGGGCGCGACATTCAGATAGGAGTTGCTGTCGCGGTCGCCGATCCGCCAGTCCCATTGACCCCCGATCCGGCCGATCGATTGATATTCGCGGTCGGTCTTGAACCCCAGCCCGTCGCGGCTCCAGCTATTGATCGCGGCGGTATAGCTTGCGTCGATGCCATAGAAGCTTGGATCATTGTCGGGGCTTTCGCCCGCGCTGTCATAATCCTTGCCCGTGTAGCGGCTGTCGAGCCGGCCGACGGTCAGCCCGCGGTCGCGCAGCAATTCCTTGTAGAAGCGGCTCGGCGTGACGCGCAGGTCGGCATTTTCGAGGAAGGTTTCGGACAGGCCGGTAAAGCGCGACAATTCGCGGCGGATCGCGGCGCGTTCCTCTCCCTGCAATTTCTGGCCCTTGAGCAGTGCGGTGGCATAGGGGCCGATCGCCCATTGCCGTGCTTCCTCGGCAAAGGCTTCGGGCGACGAAGCCGTCGCCTTGCCGTGATAGAGCGCGGTCACGGCCATCGAGGGCAGATTGGTGATCGGCGACAATTCATTGCCCGGCGTATCGGCGCCCGCGGCAAAATCGAGCACGGTGGAGATCAGGATGATCCCGTTCAGCGCGACATCATTATATGTCTCGTTCATCAACTGGTTGGCGACCGCGGCCGAACGCGTCGTGCCATAGCTTTCGCCGCCAAGATATTTGGGGCTGTTCCAGCGGCCATTGTCGTTGAGCCAGCGGCGGATCACCTCGGCAACCAGCTTTGCGTCCTGCGTGACGCCGTAATAATCCTTGGGGTCCGCCTTGCCGATCAGGTGCGAGAAGCCGGTACCCGGCGGGTCGATGAACACGACGTCGGTGACATCGAGCAGCGCGTCGGGATTGTCGACGATCGGATAGGGCGGAGCGCCGTCGTCGGTGCCATTGCCGGGGATCGCCACGCGCTTTGGCCCGAACGCCCCCATCATCAACCAGACGGTGCCCGACCCCGGGCCGCCGTTGAACAGGAAGGTAATTGGCCGGCTCGGGTCCCGCGGTTCCTTGACGTAGGAAGTGGTGACGACCGCGACTTCGGGGACGCCGTCCTTATTCTTGATGATCGTCTCGCCGATCGTTGCGGCATAGTTGATCCGCTGTCCGCCGAATGTCCCCGACAGCTTGGTGGTGCGAACCTGCGGTTCATAATCGGTGGGCTTTTCGGCCTTGGCCTTCTCGTCGGCAGGCTTGTCCTGCGCGTAAAGGACGGCGGGCGCGGCGGCGGCAAGCGCCAGGGCGATAAGCGACAGACCTGTTTTCATTGATGGTTCTCCCCGTTGCGGGGCGGACCCTAGGCAGCCGAAACGGCGGGGGCAAGGACGCTTATCGGAAAACGTATACGTTTTGTCGAAGCATGGGATCAGGCAGCCTTGGGTTGTACCGATAATTGCAGGCCAAGCGCGTCAAGAACTGCCGTCAGCGTCTCCAGCGTGGGATTTCCGTTCTTGGAAAGCGCGTTGTAGAGCGCTTGTCTTCCGAGTCCGGTTTGCCGTGCGATTTCGGTCATTCCCTTCGATCGCGCAACATCCCCTAGCGCGCTGGCGATGTGCTTTGCATCATTTCCCTCCATCGCCGCCTCTAAATAATAGCGTATGTCCTCAGCGGTTTCGAGATAGTTCGCCGGGTCAAAGGGAGTGTTTCCCGTGCCATCATTTGCTTCCTTTGCCAGCGCCTTGGCTTTGACGCTAGGAGTTGGGGCCAGGGATTAATCCAAACCGGAGCAGCTCAACGCCCCCATTTCGTCTTGCTCTGCTTCCCAAAACGCCCCTTGCGTGTCCCCGGCTTGCCCTCGTTCGAGCGCCCGACGCGCGGCGCGACTTGTTCGTCCGCGGGCAGGCCGAGTTCATCGGCTTCGAGTTTGCGGATTTCGTCGCGCAGTCGGCCGGCTTCCTCGAATTCCAGGTCGGCGGCGGCGTCGCGCATCTTCTTTTCGAGCTCCTGGATGTACGCGCGCAGATTATGGCCGACCATGTGCGCGGGCTTGTCGTCGCCGATGTCGATCGTCACCTGGTCCTTCGACGCGACATGCGCGATGATGTCGCCGATGTTGCGCTTGATCGTCGTCGGGGTGATGCCGTGCTCGGCGTTATACGCTTCCTGCTTTTCGCGGCGCCGGTCGGTCTCGCGCATCGCGCGTTCCATGCTGCCGGTGATGCGGTCGGCGTAGAGGATGACGCGGCCGTCGACATTGCGCGCCGCGCGGCCGATCGTCTGGACGAGCGAGGTTTCGCTGCGCAAAAAGCCTTCCTTGTCGGCGTCGAGGATCGCCACGAGCCCGCATTCGGGAATGTCGAGGCCCTCGCGCAGGAGGTTGATCCCGACCAGCACGTCGAACACCCCGAGCCGCAGGTCGCGGATGATCTCGATACGCTCGAGCGTCTCGACGTCCGAGTGCATGTAGCGGACCTTGAGCCCCGCTTCGTGAAGGAACTCGGTAAGATCCTCGGCCATGCGCTTCGTCAGTGTCGTGACGAGCGTGCGGTATCCCGCCGCCGCGGTCGCCTTTGCCTCGGCGATCAGGTCGTCAACCTGCTCCTCGACCGGCTTGATAAACACTGGCGGGTCGATCAGGCCGGTGGGGCGGATCACCTGTTCGGCGAAGACGCCCTGCGTACGATCCATCTCCCACGTCCCGGGCGTCGCCGATACGCTCACTGTCTGCGGCCGCATCATGTCCCATTCGGCAAAGCGCAGCGGACGATTGTCGATGCAGCTCGGCAGGCGGAAGCCATATTCGGCGAGGGTGATCTTGCGGCGATGGTCGCCCTTCGACATCGCGCCAATCTGTGGGATCGTCTGGTGGCTCTCGTCGACGAAGAGCAGGGCGTTGTCGGGCAGATATTCGAACAGGGTCGGCGGCGGCTCGCCGGGCAGGCGGCCGGTCAGGAAACGGCTGTAATTCTCGATCCCCGCGCAGCTACCGGTCGCGGCAATCATCTCCAGGTCGAAATTGGTGCGCTGTTCAAGCCTTTGGGCTTCGAGCAGGCGTCCTTCGGCTTCAAGTTCCTTCAGCCGCTCAGCAAGCTCGTGGCGGATCGCCTCCGAAGCCTGCTTCAGCGTCGGGCCGGGGGTTACATAGTGGCTGTTCGCATAAACGCGGACATAGTTGAGATTTGCGATCTTCTTGCCCGTCAGCGGGTCGAATTCGGTGATTTCCTCGATCTCGTCGCCGAAGAAACTGACGCGCCACGCCATGTCCTCATAGTGCGAGGGGAAGATTTCGAGGCTGTCGCCGCGCACGCGAAAATTGCCGCGCGCGAATGCCTGATCGTTGCGTTTATATTGCAGCGCGACAAGCTTGCGAATGATTTCGCGGTTATCGGCGACCTGACCCTTCTTCAAATCGAAGATCATTGCCGAATAGGTTTCGACCGAGCCGATTCCGTATAGGCACGATACCGAGGCGACGATGATGACGTCGTCGCGTTCGAGCAACGCACGCGTCGCCGAGTGGCGCATGCGGTCGATCGCCTCGTTTACGCTCGACTCCTTCTCGATATAGGTGTCGGACCGCGGCACATAGGCCTCTGGCTGGTAATAGTCGTAATAGCTGACGAAATATTCGACCGCATTGTTCGGAAAGAAGCTCTTGAACTCACCATAGAGCTGCGCCGCTAGGATCTTGTTCGGCGCGAGGATCAGCGCCGGGCGCTGCAACTCGTCGATGACTTTCGCCATGGTGAAGGTCTTGCCCGAACCGGTGACGCCGAGCAGTACCTGATCGCGCTCGCCATCGAGCGCCGTCGATACCAGTTCCTTGATCGCCGTCGGTTGGTCGCCGGCGGGCTCATAGTCGCTAACTAACTCGAATCGTTTGCCGCCTTCGACCTTGTCGGGGCGTGCCGGACGGTGCGGGACATAACCCTCGGCCGTATCGATTTCATCGAGCGATGTACGAATCTGAATTGCCATTGCTGCCAATATGGTATCGATGGGGCGGGTCCACAATCGCAATGAATCAAAACAGAACCCCCGAATGAATAGTCACAGGAGACAGGGTATGAAGAAATTTCTGACGGTAGCCGCCATTGGCGCGCTGGTCGCAGTGGCCGGTTGCAGCGGCAAGAGCGAAAATGCGAGCGGTCCGGTGAAGCGCGAAGCGGGTAACTGGAAGACCGACGTCAAGCTGGTGAAGTTCGAAGTCCCCGGCATGCCCGCCGAAATGAAGGACGGCATGGCGAAGATGATGGAAGGCGCTAGCGGCATGGACCAGTGCTTCACGCAGGAACAGGTCGACAAGGAAGATGTCGCGGCGGAACTCGCCAAGGGTCCGGGCAACGGCGGCGAGTGCAAATGGTCGAAGAAGGACGTCGCCGGCGGCAAGATCGACGTCGCGGGCACCTGCACGGCCAACGGCCAGACCGTCGACATGGCGATGGTCGGCACGATGGCAGCCAAGAAGACCGACGTCACCATCACGACCAAGGGCAAGGTCCCGACCGGCGGCGATATGGAAATGGTCATGCAGATGACCAGCACCCACACTGGTCCCTGCAAAACGCCGACCACGACGTAAGTCGGCGCGCCTTTTAGGAAAAATTTTGGAGCGCCGGTGGAAACCGGCGCTCCTTTCATATAGGTTGCACCTAGAGGGGGGTCGCAACCATGCTCTGCTATATTATTATGAGGGCCGCCTTCGACGGTAACGGGCATCGCGCGTTGCATATCGGTGCTGCCTGAACTTGACCGCTTGGCTCGATCGTCGTGCCACTCCGTTGCTGCTCGGCCTTGCTGCCGGGCTGCTTGCGGTAGCCGCCGGATTGCTCGCCGGAGCGGACGCTGCCGAACGCGCGGGGCTGGCGGCACGATGGACCGCGCGGGCGGGACTGCCGCTGTTTCTTGTCGCCTTCCTTGCATCGACGCTCATGCGTCGCTGGCCTGGACCAGCGACGCGCGCGCTACTGCGCCGGCGACGGCAATGGGGGTTGGGCTTCGCGCTGGCGCACACGATTCACCTCGTCGCGCTCGGCATCAACGTCATCGTCTATGCGCCGGGGCGGACCTGGCAATCGCTGATCGGCGGCGGGCTGGCCTATGTCATCATCTATCTGATGGCGCTGACCTCGACCGACGCCTGGCAGAGGCGGCTCGGCAAATGGTGGAGGCATCTGCACCGTTTTGGCGTCTATTATATATGGTTCATCTTCACCGCGAGCTATGCTGGGCGTGCCTTTGGCGCCGATCCGGAAAAGCGTGTCGTCGGCATTGTCTTTGGCAGCGTCATGGTCGCCGCGCTCGCGCTGCGGCTCTGGCCCGGACGGCGTGTCATGCGATGAGCGGTGAAGCGTATCGACTTGCCGGGCGACAGAACAGGTGGGGCTGTCGGGTCGCCCGGCGAAGTCTAAAAATGAGACCTGAGGGGGATCGAAGGGTGCCAGGGACCAGCTCGCACCTTTCGCCTTTTGGCCTCACACCGCATCATCGTAGGAATGACGCGATGGAGGAAAGAATGCCACAGTTTCGAAGCTGCGGCAGTTACAAGGGGTCACATGCCACGATGTTGCCATTTGATAACCAATTCTTAACCGGCTTTCGCGTTTTTCCTCGCAGATTGGCGCGGTGCTTTTCTTCTGATATGGCGTTCAGGCGCCTTGTTACCGTTACGTCGAAGTAACAATGGGTGGCCGCGCCAGTTGATTGGCGTATCTACCGCACCGCCCGCGAGGGGTATTTGAGGGTAGCATGGACCAGGCGAAAACGAACGAGATACAGGACCCCGCCGAGGTCGACCGGATCATCGCGGCGGAGCTGGAGAGCCTGCTCGATTCTCCGATGTTTACCCGCTCGCCCGTGCTGTCGCGTCTGCTGCAGTTCCTGGTCGAGCACCGCCTGCGCGGCGGACGCAGCTCGCCCAAGGCTTATGCGATCGCGACCGAGGCGCTGGGCCGCAGCGAAGATTTCGATCCGGCCGTCGACAGCTATCCCCGGGTCATGGTGGGGCGGCTGCGCAGCCTGCTCGATCGCTATTATGCCGATACGCCGTGGGTTCACCGCCTTCGCGTTCCCCAGGGCAGCTATGAAGTCGTCGTCCAGTATCGCTCAGCGCCGCCGGCAGCGCGATCGGCGGAAGAACCATCGGCCGACGATGACGTCAAGACCGCAGGCGCCGTCGCCGGAGGCGCGGGCCGCGCGGCGGTTCCCGGCGGCGCCCGGCGCGCGCCGGACCGCGGTGCTCGCTTCGGCCGCTGGATTGTCGTCCTCATCCTTCTCGCGCTCGCGCTTTTCACGCTCTGGACGCTCCGCGGCGAGGCCGACCGGTTGTTCGTCGGCGATCCGGTACCGGTCCCCTTGATCGAAGTCAGCGCGCCCGTCGCAGGAAACCTGCCGGAATCTCGCGCTTTGGCGCGGGCACTCGACGGAAAATTGCGCGATGGGTTGCGTCGTTTCGACCTCGTCGACCTTTTGAGTGCGAAGGCGCCGGGCAGCGCGGCCGTCGGCAAAAGCGATTACCGGCTAGATACGTCGATCGTCCGCACGGTCGAGGGCAATACCGACGTCACGCTTGTGCTCAACCGCGTCGCGGATCAGCGCGCCATCTGGTCGCAACAATTGCGCCTGACGCCGGATGAAACGCCCGAATTCGTCGCCATCGAGCCGCTCATCGCGCAGCTTGCTGGGGACTATGGGGTCATCGTGCGCGATCAGGTTCAACGTCAGCCCGACAATTTCTCACCTGGCTTTCCGTGCCTCGCGCAGTTCAACCGGATGCGCCAGATGCGCAATGTGGCGAACGCGAAACCCGTCGACGCGTGTCTCCGCGCGACGGTCAAGGCCAACCCGCGCGATCCGGTCGCACTCACGGCATTGTCGCTCGTGCGTTTTGGAGACTGGCAGCCGCAACGCACGACGCCCGCGGGGCGTGAAGCCTTTGCGGAAGCCCGGGCACTGGCGCAGCGTTCCTATGAAAACAGCCCCAATTCGTCCGCGGGCCTGTTCGCAATGGCGCGCGCCAACTTCTATGCGGGCAACTGTGCTGGCGGCAACGCGATGGGTGACGCTGCGATCGGGCTCAATCCCTATGATGCCGACATGTCCGGGTTTCTTGGGTTGTTCAAGATGACGTGCGGGATGGGAACCGAGGGCGAGGCGCTGCTCCGCCGGTCGCTGCAGCTCGATTCCTCCTATCCCGGCGTTCCCGCGGTCACGCTCGCCTTCACCCTGTCGCAGCGCGGCGAACAGGAGGAGGCGCGCCAGATCCTCGATCATATGCCGTCGCCGAGCAATATGGAGCCGCAATATATGATGGTGCGGGCGATCGTGCAGGCACGGCAGGGACAGGTGGCGGAAGCGCGTGCTCAGTGGCAGCGCCTGCTCGCCTATACACGCCAGCCCGCCAGTGCGACGCCCGAACAGGTGCTGGGCCGGTTCATCATCACCCCGGTCGTGATCCAGCGTGCCGCGATGGCGCTTCGCGAATCGGGCGTGGTTCCCGCGCCGGCGGCGCCTTGACGCTGCGCCGGGCGCTGCGCAAAGTGCCGCTATGCTTTCGCTTCTAGCCCTGCTGACCTCGGCCGCATCGCCGGCCCCCGCCGCGGTGGCGGTGCATTTTGACCGCGAGGGAAAGGTCGAGGCGCGCGTCGCCGAAGGGCTCGCCGACCGGGCTAGCGGCCGCGCAGTCACACCCGAGGATCCCGTCCGCGTGGCGTCGGTTTCGAAACTCGTCGTGGCGCTCGGCGTGTTGCGGCTGGTCGAGGCAGGTAAGCTCGATCTCGACCGCGACGTGTCGGATTATCTGGGCTGGCGGCTCCGCCACCCCGCCTGGCCCGACCGCCCGATCAGCCTTGCGCAGTTGCTGGGGCATCGGTCCGGCCTAAACGACGCGACCAATTACGCGCTGCCGCTGGACGCCGACCTGGAGACTGCGCTCGCCGACCCGGCGGCGTGGGACAAGGCACGTCCTCCCGGCGGCGATTTCGCATATGCCAATTTCAATTACCCCGTCGTCGCGGCGGCGATCGAGGGGGCGACCGGCGAGCGTTTCGACACCGCGATGACGCGGCTCGTGTTTCGCCCGCTCGGTCTCGACGCCTGTTTCAACTGGCCGACTTGCAGCGACGCGGCGGTCGCACGCGCTGTCATACTCTACGATGCCGCCGGCAATGTGGTGCGTGACGATCTGAAGGGAACGCGGCCGGCCTGCCCGGTCGTGCCGGCGGCGGACGGCGGCTGCGACCTTGGCACCTATCGCCTCGCACGCCACGGCGCGGGGTTCAGTCCGCAGGGAGGGCTGCGTATCTCAGCGAACGGCCTCGCGCGCATCGGCATCATGCTGCTGCGCCGCGGCGACGGGTTCCTGAAACCCGAAAGCCTCGCCCGGCTCGAGGCGATGGCGCCGGTTCACCCGACGAGCGGAGAGGGGACGGGCGGCTTCTTCTGCGAATATGGCATAGCTATGCACAGCACGGGCGGCCCGGCGCTGCGCGATCCTGCCTGCCGCGACGGCCTGTTCCGCGACGGCCGCCTGCGCCTCGGTCATTCGGGCGATGCCTATGGATTGCGTTCGGGTTTGTGGTTCGACCTTGAAGCCGGCGATGGCATTGCCTATTTCGTCACGCAGGTGCCGGAGGGGCAGAAAGGGACACGATCGGCTTACAGCGCTGCGGAGGAAGTCTTGGTCGATACGGCGCTTCGCCGCACGGCCGATGCCAGCCCTCTTGCCAGTCCCGCCCACGCGCACTAGGGCAATTTTCAACATTCACGACATAGTCAGAAAAAAGGAACTGTGCATGAGCGATTCGGCCGAAAAGGTTAAAAAGATCGTCGTCGAACATCTGGGCGTCGAAGCCGACAAGGTCACCGAAGAAGCAAGCTTCATCGACGATCTGGGCGCTGACAGCCTCGACATCGTCGAACTGGTGATGGCGTTCGAAGAAGAATTTGGCGTCGAAATCCCCGACGATGCGGCGGAAAAGATCGCCACCGTCAAGGACGCGATCGACTATATCGAAGCGAACAAGGGCTGATTTGGCTCTGTCCGGCCTGGCCGGACGCGGCGGCGACGCCGCCCACGCGTTTCCGGCTTCCCGGTCCCGAGCGTTCGCGCGCAGTGGCCGGGAAGCTTTTTTTATGGATATGCGTCTTCTCAAATGACGCGGCGCCCTGCGGGGGCAGGGGCCGATGAAAGGAATGACTATGCGCCGGGTTGTGGTGACGGGTTTGGGTTTGGTGACGCCGCTGGGCGCCGATGTGGAAACCACATGGGCGAATCTGCTCGCGAGCAAATCGGGCGCTGGCACGATCACCCATTTCGACGCGTCAGACCAGAAATGCACGATCGCGTGCGAGGTGAAGGGTCCTGACCATGAATATGGCTTCGATCCCGGAAAGCGCGTCGACCATAAGGTGCAGCGCCAGGTCGATCCCTTCATCATCTATGGCATCGACGCCGCGGGACAGGCGATCGAGGACGCGGACCTCGAAGATATGTCCGACGAAATGAAGCTGCGCGCGGGCTGCTCGATCGGCTCGGGCATCGGCGGCCTGCCGGGCATCGAAAGCGAAAGCCTGTTGCTCGCCGAAAAGGGGCCGGGCCGCGTTTCGCCGCACTTCGTCCATGGCCGCCTGATCAATCTGATCTCGGGCCAGGTCAGCATCAAATATGGCCTGCAAGGCCCCAACCACGCCGTCGTCACCGCCTGTTCGACCGGCGCGCATTCGATCGGCGACGCTGCGCGCATGATCCGCGACGACGATGCCGACATCATGCTTGCGGGCGGCGCCGAAGCGACGATCTGCCCGATCGGTATCGCGGGCTTCGCGCAGGCGCGTGCATTGAACATGAGCTATAACGACCGCCCCGAACAGGCCAGCCGCCCCTATGACAAGGACCGCGACGGCTTCGTGATGGGCGAGGGCGCGGGTGTCGTCGTGCTTGAGGAATATGAGCATGCCAAGGCGCGCGGCGCGAAAATCTATGCGGAAGTCGTCGGTTATGGCCTGTCGGGCGATGCCTATCATGTGACGGCGCCGCACCCTGAGGGCTCGGGCGCGTTCCGCTCGATGGAAATGGCGCTGAAAAAGGCGGGCATGACACCCTCGGACATCGATTATATCAATGCGCACGGCACCTCGACGATGGCCGACACGATCGAGCTCGGCGCGGTCAAGCGCCTGTTCGGCAACGAAATCGCCAATGTGTCGATGAGTTCGACCAAGTCGGCGATCGGCCATCTCCTCGGCGGCGCCGGCGCGGTCGAGACGATCTTTTGCATCCTCGCGATCCGCGACCAGATCGTTCCGCCGACGCTGAACCTCGACAATCCCGACGAGGGTACCGAGGGCGTCGACCTGGTCCCGCACAAGGCGAAGAAGCGCGAAGTGAAGGCCGCGCTTAACAACAGCTTCGGCTTCGGCGGCACCAACGCCAGCGTCATCGTCAAGGCGATCGACTGAGCCAAAAAGCAACTTCGTCATTCCCGCGAAAGCGGGAACCCAGTGAGCAAAGCTTGCAACCGGGTATCCGCTTTCACGGGAATGACGAGGTAAAAGGGCGCTGTAAAAGCCTCTTTCCTACATCGCGCAGCCATGCTCTATCACCTTGTCGCAGGGCCCGCCTAAAGCGACAAAGGAGGCATTCCGGGCGCGCGCGTCCGTATCTTTTGTCTCCTTTAGGAGCCGAATAGGAGAAAAGCGTGCATCCGTTCCGCTGGCTAACGATCGCGATCTTGGCCCTGCTGCTCGCCGCTTGCTCGGGCGGCGCGCCCAAGGATGCCGAAATCGTCGTCCCGCCAGGCGCGAGCATAGCAAAGGCGGGCGAGATTCTCGAAGACGCCGGCCTCGTCTCGGCGTCCAGCTTTCGCAATGAAGCGCGCTTCTTCGGCTCGGACGATCCGATTAAACCCGGCGAATATAAGATCGAAAAGGGGATGGACGCAGGCGACATTCTCGAACTGTTCCAGTCGGGCAAGACAATCCAGCGCATGGTCATGATTCCAGAGGGCATGCCCTCGATCATGGTCTGGGAACGGCTGATGGCCGAAAAGCGGTTGAAGGGCGAAATCCCCGTGCCGGCAGAGGGCAGCATTCTGCCGAACAGCTATGCCTTCACCACCGGCGAAAGCCGCGCCGCGGTGGTGAAGCGGATGCAGGCCGCGATGGACAAGGCGTTCAACGAACTCTGGGCGAAGCGCACGTCGCGCACCGCGGTCAAGGACCGCAACCAGGCGATGACGCTCGCCTCGATCGTTGAAAAGGAAACCGGCGTTGCCGCCGAGCGCCGCACCGTCGCGGGCGTCTATACCAACCGCCTCGCCGTCGGCATGCGGCTGCAAGCCGACCCGACGATCATCTATCCGATCACCAAGGGTAAGCCGCTGGGGCGGCGTATCCTCCGCTCCGAGATCCAGGCGGTGAACGGCTATAATACCTACAGCATGATCGGCTTGCCGCAGGGCCCGATCGCCAACCCGGGCAAGGCTTCGATCGCCGCGGTGCTCGATCCCGAGGCAAACGATTATCTGTTCTTCGTTGCCAAGGGTGACGGCGGGCACATCTTCGCGCGCACGCTCGCCGAGCATAATGCCAATGTGCAGAAATGGTATGCGCTCCGCCGCGAGCGCGGGGAGATGGAATAGCCGCCCGCTGGCGGTTCATGGGAGAGGGCGATGCGAAATCTTCCGTTCTATGTGCTGCTTTCGCTGGCGATGACCGCCTGCATGGCGAATGGCGGCAGCGCGGCCGAACAAGCCGGCGGCGTCCATATCGAGAGCGGTCCCCGGCTGGGCGCACCACGCGCGACGCATCAGTTGGTTTCGACCGGAAAGGGCCAATTGCTCGCGATCGGCGGCTGCGTGCGCGCAGGCTGCGAAGCGGGGCCGGCGAGCGCCACCATCGATATAATCGATGCTTCGACCATGACGGTTTCCGGTACCGGCCACCTGCTCGCCGGGCGTATCCAGCCTTCGGCGGCGGCGCTGCCGGATGGGCGCGTTCTCGTGCTCGGGGGATGGGTCGGGGGCCGCGTTTCGGCGACGACCGAAATTTTCGACCCCGTGACCGGCAAGTCGACCGCCGGGCCGACCATGGCGAGCGCGCGCAATGCCCCCGCGGTGATCAGGCTCGCCGACGGCCGGATCCTCATCGCGGGCGGCTATGATGGTGCGGATGTGCGCGCCGATGCCGAAATCTTCGACCCTGTCTCGGGACGCATGACGGCCACCGGTTCACTCGGAACCGCGCGGAGCGGCGCGACGGCGACCCTGCTCGCCGACGGCCGGGTTCTCGTGACCGGCGGCGGGCGCCCCGATCGCGAACCGCGGCGCGCGCTGGCGAGCGCCGAGCTGTTCGATCCCGATACGCAGCGCTTCCTCCCTGCCGGCGCGATGGCGCAGGGCCGATACAAACATGGCGCGGTTCGATTGGCGAATGGCGACGTCCTTGTGCTCGGCGGCTCGGACGAGCGCGACTATGGCGGCAAGCTTCGCTCGGTCGAGCGCTTCGATCTCGCCACCGAACGCTTTGTCGCCGCCGGCAATCTGGCCGATCCGCGCTTCAAGATCGCCGACGGCCTGTTGCTGCTTCCCGATAACCGTGTCCTCGTCGCGGCAGGCGACAGCGCGCCAGAGATTTTCGACGTCGACGGCGGCACCGGCACGCGGCTCGATTATGATCTTGGCGGGCAGTGGAATTATATGACGCTGGTCCGCGCCGACGCGCACACCGCGCTGCTCGCGGGTGGCTATCGCGAGGGGCGGATCGAGCCGACCGACCAGAGCTGGATCATCCATTTGTCGAAGGGCTGACATCATGCCGACCGCCAAGCTGTTCCTCCATGGCGTTCCCGACAGCCCGCTCATCTGGCGGCCGTTGCTGGCGGCGCTCGACCTCGGCGATACGCCGGTTGCCGTTCCTGCCCTCCCGGGTTTCACGGGTCCCTTGCCGGCCGGTTTTGCCGCGACGAAGGAAGCCTATGCGGACTGGGCGGTGGGTGAGGCGGAGGCGCTGGTGGCCGTACACGGCCCGATCGATATCGTCGGCCACGACTGGGGCGCGCTGATCGCGCAGCGCGTCGCGATGCTGCGTCCCGACCTGATCCGTAGCTGGGCGGTATCGAACGCGGTGATCGATCCCGATTACCGCGGCCATCGGATCGCGCGCATCTGGAACACGCCCGTGCTCGGCGAAATCTTCATGGCGCTCAGCAAGGCCGACAAACTCGCCGAGGGGCTGGCGGCGCAGGGCATGCCCGCGGACATCGCGCGCGAAGAGGCTGAGCAGTGGAGGAACAAGGACAAGCGCCGCGCGATCCTGAAACTCTATCGTTCGGCCAATGGACTGAGTTTCGAGCATGACTGGGCGCGCGACATCGATAAGCTCCCCGCAAACGGTGCGCTGGTCTGGGGCGAGGGCGATCCCTATGTCGAACTGGCGGTGGCGCAGCGTTTCGCGACGAACACGGGCACCGCGCTGACGGTCATCGAAGGGGCAGGGCATTGGGCGATCGCCGAACGGCCCGCCGAAGTCGCCGCGGCGCTTCGGGCGTTCTGGGATGGGCTTTAGGAATTTGCCGGTTAATCGCTTTGGGCAATCATTCTAAGCCGATTAATCGATTGGAGCGCGCCGAGCGTTTCGGGCATTGGTTGTGGCAACGAGAAAGGGCGTCCCATGGACGACGGCAAATCTCCCCCGAAACTGCCTCGTCCATCCCTTCTCGTATCAGCCGGCCCGGGCTTCCCCCCTCCCTACCGGACCGCTGGCGCCGTGCCCATCATCGTGACTGCGACGATGGGTGCGGCGGACCAGCGTCTTTTCGACAATCTGCGCGCCGCGCATTTTCCTCCCGAGCGCAATCATCTCGCGGCACATATCACGTTGTTCCATCAGCTACCGCCATCGTGCCTCAACGAGCTCGACCGGCTGATTCATCGCATCGCCGCCGACACGCCGCCTCCGACAGCGAGTTTGCGCGAAATCTATTCGCTTGGCGGCGGTGTCGCCTTTCGCATCGACAGCCCGGACCTGATGGCGATCCGTGAGCGCATCGCCGATCATTTCGTCGGGGCGCTGACGATGCAGGATCGGGGAACGCCGCGGCTCCACATCACAGTCCAGAACAAGGTGCCGGCGGCCGCGGCGAGGGCACTGATGCTGGAACTGGCCGCTGATTTCCGGCCGCGGGCGCTGACCATAGCGGGACTCGCCGCCCATCATTATCTCGGCGGCCCGTGGCAACCGGCCTTCACACGGAATTTTCGCGGAGCGCGCACATGATATTGACCAAGGGCGGCGCCCTGCCTATAGGCGCTGCTCGCCCGTCGCGGCGACCCTTCGGGGCGGAGTAGCTCAGCCGGTTAGAGCAGCGGAATCATAATCCGCGTGTCGGGGGTTCGAGTCCCTCCTCCGCTACCAAAAATCAATTTTTATCGCTTTGTTGGCGCAGCTCAAAAATGTGTTGAGTGCGAACTTGTCCAAGAAGTCGGGTTTTACAGCGGATTTTTCTGCCTAGATTTCAAGGCTTCAAAGAAAATGATGCATCTTCAAATATTTACGTGAAACCGCGATTCCCCGATGGTGGGAATCGGGAAATTCGCGTGAATTTGGAACTTGATCTTGTGGTCGTCGCTCAAACCTAGACAGAGGCGGCTGGTCACGCGCCGCAGGACTCGCGGACGATCAGGTGAGTCGGCAGATAGTCGAGAAACTGTTCGGAATGTGCGTCCATCACCTGTGATACCAGCCGTCGGCCCGCCTCCAGCGTGTCTTGCTGGATCGTCGTCAGTGCCGGGGTGCTCAGCCGCGCGAGCAGCATGTCGTCATAGCCGACGACCGAGACGTCCTTGGGGACCGAGAGGTTGGCCTTGCGCAATGCGCGAATGGCGCCGAGCGCGATGAGGTCGCTTGACGCAATTATGCCGTCGAACTTGCGCCCGCGCGCGAGTAGCTGGCTGAGCGCGCGTTCGGCGGACTCGAAGCCGAAATCGACACGAATATCGAGCGCGGGATCGGCTTCCAGCCCGTTTGCTTCCAGCGCTTCGAGATAGCCCTGGCGGCGCTGCATCGCCTCTGGGTCGCTGCTGCCGAGGAAGGCGATGGCTTTACGGCCCAGTCGCGCGAGGTGAAGCGTCGCGCGGCGGCCACCGAGCACATTGTCCGACCCGACCGAGCGATATTTCTGCCCCGGCAGGTGCGCGCCCCATACGACAAAGTTGCTATTCGTGTCCGCAAGCTGGTTGAAGCCGTCGTGGAGCATGCTCTGGCCGAGGAAGATTACGCCGTTGGCGCGACTGGTGGTCATCACCGCCATCAGGTCGTCGACGTCGCGCGGTGCCGTGTGGCTGACAGTGAAATCGCAGTCGCGCGCGCGCGCCGCCTCGCCGATACTGGCGAGCAGTTCGAGGAAGAAGGGGTGCGAGAGTGGCAGCGGGCGGCCGTGCATATGCGGCGTGACGACGACGATCGACCCTTCGGATCCCACCGGCGCCGCGGGCATGTAGCTGCGGAACGGATAATTATGCTCGCGGGCGAGCGCCCAGACTTTCTTCTTGGTATTCAGGCTGATCAGCGGATGGTCGTTTAGTGCGCGCGATACGGTCGAGATCGACACACCGGCCATCCTTGCCAAGTCTTCCAATCTCGTATTGTTGGTGCTCATAATGATGCCATCCGTGCCTGACGTCGGGATGCGATAGCACAGGAAGGGGGAGGTAATGCAAGATTTGCATGCCGACGTCCCGCCAAAGAGCGGGGATGGGGCTGCGTCGCGCGGCTTTGCTGCGACGAATTTGCACATCTGGAATATGTGTTTTGCATTGTTTGGCATCCAGATCGTCTGGGCGCTGCAGAATGCGAACACGACGCGCATCTTCCAGACGCTGGGCGCCGATGTCGCGGCGCTTCCCGTGTTGTGGATTGCGGGACCGATCACCGGGCTGATCGTCCAGCCGATCGTCGGCCATCTCAGCGACCATTCGCGCTCGCGCTTCGGCCGCAGACGTCCGTTTCTGATTATCGGGGGGATGCTCACCGCAATCGCGCTGTTCGTCATGCCCAATGCGGCGACATTATGGGCGGCTATCGCGGCGCTGTGGTTGCTCACCGCGTCGATCAACATCGCGATGGACCCCGCGCGCGCGCTGGTGGCGGACAATCTGCCGCACGCCCAGCGCGCCAAAGGCTATGCCGTGCAGGTATTTTTCATCGGCACGGGTGCGGTTTTTGCTTCGTCGCTGCCGTGGATGTTGGTGAACTGGTTCGGGGTTGCGGGCACCGCGGACGGCGGCGGGCTGCCACCGTCGGTGCGCTATGCCTATTATATCGGCAGCGCCTGCCTTTTGCTGTCGGTGGTCTGGACCGCCCTGTCGACGCGTGAGCAGTCCGCAACCGGGGCGGTTGCTGCGGAAGATCGGCCGGCGCCCCCGCCCGGGCCGATCGTTCGCTTCAGCCTCGGCGGCCGGACGCCGGCGCTGGCCGGCGCGGCGCTGTTACTGCTTGCGCTTTTGCTGCGCTGGCAATGGGAGGTAATCGTGCTCGCATCGGCCGCGCTGCTGGGAGGCGTCGCCCAACTCGCGGTCGGCCGTCGACGCGCCCGCGGCGACCGCTCGCTCGGACTGCTTCAGATCGGCGAGGATTTCCAGCGCATGCCGGCCGCGCTGCGGCGGTTGGCGGGGGTGCAATTCTTTACCTGGTTCGGCTTGTTCGCCATGTGGATCTATGCGGCGCCTGCCGTTGCGCAACGGCATTTCGGAGCCACCGATCCGGCGTCGGCACCCTATGCCGTCGCCGCCGATTGGGTGGGCATCCTGTTCGCGACCTATAATGGTGTCGCCGCGATCGGCGCGCTCGCGCTCCCGGCAATATCGGCGCGGATCGGCGAGCGCGCGACCTATGCTCTGTGCCTGCTCGGTGGTGCGACGGGCATGGCGGGATTTGTCCTGGCGCCAGGGCCGGAATGGCTGTGGATCGCCGCGGCCGGTATCGGCGTCGCCTGGGCCGCCATCCTGTCACTGCCTTATGCCATCATCGTCAACGCCGTGCCGCCGGGCAAGGTCGGCGTCTATCTCGGCATCCACAATATATTCCTCGTCATTCCGCAGCTGGTTGCCGCGATTTGCCTCGGTCCCATCGTGCGCCATCTGTTTGGAGGCGAGCCGGTGCTGGCCTTGGCACTGGCGGCACTTTTCCTTGCGTTGGCCGCGCTCGCTGCGCTGCTTATTCCGCACCCGGAATCCTGACGATATCGGGCGCAGCCAACGAAAAGACGAATTTCCTGAAGTCATTTGTGCAAATATTTGCATAAAGTAATTGCGATGCAAACGTATGCGGATGGCACGCGCATCCAGGCCCATTGCACTGGATACGCGATTTAAAATTCTGATATATAGTCATTTTATCGAGAATTTTTGGTCCTCGAAAAGAGTCTTGCCATTTGTGCAACAATACGCAAAACCATGCAAATGGTCGGCGGGCGTTTCCGCTTTGCACCGCTAAAAGGAAAAGCCCCGCAAAAGGGGTGTCCGTGGGAAGGGGAGAGCGATGAGGCTCAAGGGATTCGCGAATTGTCGTGGGCGCGTGCTGTCGAGCGGTGCCTCGCTGTCGGTACTGGCTGTCGGCCTGTTGATGACGTCGCCGGCGATGGCGCAGGACACGCCCGAGGGCGCTTCGGGCAACGACGAGATTGTGGTCACCGGCGTGCGTGCCGCGCTGGAGGATGCCGCGGGCCGCAAGCGCGACGCGCTGACCGTCGTCGATTCGGTGACAGCGACCGACATCGGTGCCTTTCCCGACAAGTCGGCGGCCGAGGCGCTGCAGCGTATTCCGGGCATCACGGTCAACCGCCTGCAATCGGCCGATGACTCGACGCACCCGTCGGGAGAGCCAACTGACGTACTCATCCGCGGCCTGACCAACGTCCGCACCGAAATCAACGGCCGTGACAGCTTCTCGGCCGACGCCGCGCGCGGGCTGCAGTTCAACGATATCGCGCCCGAGCTGCTCGCCGGCATCGACGTTTACAAGAACCAGACTGCCGACATGATCGAGGGCGGGATCGCAGGCTCGGTCGATCTGCGCACGCGCGTGCCGTTCGACCAGAAGGGGCTCGTCGTCACGGGAACCGTCCGGATCAATTACGGCGATCGCTCGGGGCGCTGGACGCCCGAATTCTCGGGATTGATCAGCAACACTTGGGATACCGCGATTGGTCGCTTCGGCATCCTCGCCAGCTATGCGCAAAGCCATGTCGTCACGCGAACCGAGAGCGTGATCATGGACAAGATCGATACCTATTGTTCAGCGGGCTTTGGTGCCGCTGGCCCCGATGGCGTCGTCCGCGCCACACCCGGTGCGGATGGCAGCCTTCCTTGTACCGCCAATCCGTTCGGCGGAACGGGCTGGGCCTATGCGCCCGACGGCATCCGCTATTCGCAGGTTGACTATGACCGCAAACGGCGCGGCATCGCCGGCGCGCTGCAATATGAAAACAACTCTGGCAGCCTGCGCGCGACGATCCAATATATCGACTCGCATTACACCAATGCTTGGCTTGAGCGCGCCAGCCACGCCATTCTCGACGGCAACTATTTCGGCACGCGCGCATACAACCCGCGCACCGGATCGTTACTCGCGGGAAGCAGCGGGCTGACTTTCGGCCCCGACGGCATGCTGACCGGAGGAATCCTGACCCAGCCGCACGGCAGTTTCAGCGGTACGACAGAGAGCGTGCAGGCGGCGATCAACGCGGGTTCGGCGGTGACGGGCCAGCCGTTCGTCAATTATTGCGGACCGGGTCCGGGCGGCAATTGCGCGACGCAGCGCGACGGGCTGTATTTCCAGAACGAGGCGCGCAACTTCGACCATCGCGAAGGGACGCGCGATCTGTCGGCAAATATCAGCTGGGACGCGAGCGACCGGCTGCACTTCGATCTCGACGCGCAATATATCGACGCATCGACCTATAATAACGACATATTGGTCGCGACCGGATCGATGGCCGATTACGATTATAGCGTGAACGGCGACGGCACCCCGCAGGTGACGTTGCTCCCCGGGTCGAACGTCAATTATGCGCAAGGCGGCCTCGCCAATGCGCATAATTACTGGATCCCGTTCATCCAGGGCCATGTCGAGGACAATGACGCCAACGAACTCGCGCTGCGCGGTGATGCCGAATATGATTTTCCCGACAGCGACTGGCTAGATTCCCTGAAGGTCGGCGTGCGCTACGCCGACCGCAAGCAGACGGTGCGTTATTCGACCTTCAACTGGACGCCGATCGCGGCCAGCTGGAACTGCAATGGACCGGGCTTCAACGCCGACAATACGACGGGCGGCGCTTATCCGACCGGAACAGGCAATTGCGGCGGCAATGCCGGTCATGCTCCGTTCCAGGGCTACGGAGCGGGCATCTGGGAATCGCAGAGCCTCGGCGACTTCTATAACGGCAGCGCTTACCCCAATGGGCCGCTCGTCTTCCTTAATCGCGATACGCTTCGGGATTTCCCGCGCCTGATCCAGTCGCTGAGCGGTGCAACCACCGGGTCGCCGCTCGGCACGGGCTATACCGCGATCTGCGATCGCCCGGAGGCGACCGTCGACGAATGTTTCACCCCCGGTGAAAAGCTGCGCGTTCGCGAACAGACCGAAGCCGCCTATGCCATGATCAAATTCGGCGGCGGCGACAAGCTGATGCTCGGCAGCGTCAATCTGCAGGGCAATGTCGGCCTGCGCGTGGTGCGCACGAAGATCACAAGCACCGGTAGCGTTGCGTTCCCCGCCGCAAACATCTTCGACAATCTGGTGCCATGCAACACGCCGCTGACCGGCAACAATGTCGTCAATCCGCGCTGCTATCTGACGCCGGAGATCATCGCCTTCGCCAACGGCGCCGCGGCGGAAGATCGCTATAAGACGACGCGCACAGACTGGCTGCCGAGCCTGAACCTGCGTTTCGGTTTCGATGACAAGACCTTTGTCCGCTTCGCTTATTCGCGGGCGATCTCGCGGCCGCAAATGGGTTTCCTGCGCAACACGCTGGCGATTAATGCGCCGGTTATCAATACGACCGCAGATTCACCCTATGTCGTGTATAATTCGCCGACCGCAGCGCACACGCCGGCAAATGTCACGGGCTATAATTTCGTGTTCCTGGCCAATTCGGGCAATGCGGCGCTGAAGCCGCTGCGCGCGGACCAGTTCGACCTGACCTTCGAGCGCTATATGGGTTCGAACAGTTCGATCACGGCCGGGGTCTTCTACAAGAAGCTGACGAACGCGATCTCCTTTGGCCAGTTCGGCCGCGACGTCTCTAACGGGACATCGACCCAGACGGTGCAGATCAGTGGGCCGAGCAATGTCCGGAAAGGCGGCGAGATCTGGGGCGGCGAAGTGGCCTATCAGACCTTCTTCGACTTCCTGCCTGGCCTGCTCAGTGGGCTCGGCATGCAGGCCAACTATACCTATGTGCATCAGTCTGGGATCAACAACTCGAACCTGTTCACGGCTTCGTCGAGCGGCGACGTGGGCGCGTTCGGCGCGGGCCAGCAGTCGCTGGGCGGTACCGGGTACGTCCTCGACTCGCACAAGCTCGCAGGAATATCGAAGCACACGTTCAACCTCGTCGGACTATATGAAAAGGGGCCGGTCGGGCTGCGTGTCGCCTACAACTGGCGGTCGCGTTACCTGACACAGAACCTCGACTGCTGCATCGGCTTGCCGGTGTTCCAAAAGGCGGCTGGCTTCCTCGACGCTTCGCTGCGCTTCTCGCCGACGAAATGGTTGGAGCTTTCGGTTGACGGCACGAACCTGCTCAACACGACGACAGTCTATGAACAGCAGGTGTTCGGCGACTCCCCGCAGACGCCGGGGGCGGCGGCGAAATATTTCGACTCGGCGTGGAGCCGCGTCGACCGCCGCTTCCAGTTCGGTGCGCGCGTGAAGTTCTGATCCTCCACTGGGACGCGGCCGTTCCCTTGCGGCGGCCGCGTCTTCGTTTCCAAAGGGAGTAAGGAACCGGTCATGGCCGCGCACGCACCCTATCGTATCGTCATTTTGGGCGGCGGCACCGCGGGCTGGATGTGCGCATCGGGGCTGTCGGGCCTGCTTGCGGCGGCCGATTATGACATCACGCTGATCGAGAGCGACGAGATCGCGACAGTCGGCGTGGGCGAAGCGACGCTGCCGCATATCAAGACCTTCAACGACATGATCGGCATCGACGAAGCCGAATTCATGCGCGAGACGGCCGGCACCATCAAGTTGGGCATCGAATTCGTCGACTGGTTGCGCCCCGGGGTGCGCTATATTCACCCGTTCGGTACCTTCGGCGATCGCTGGACCAACGCTGACTTCCAGCATCACTGGGCCCGCGCGCGGCTTGCGGGAACCGACAGCCGGTCGTTGCAGGATTACAGCTTCGCGGTCGCGGCGGCGCTTGCCAACGGTTTCGAGCACCCGAACGGCGATCCGAAATCGATCCGCTCGACCTACAGCTATGCCTATCATTTCGATGCCGGGCTGTACGCCGCTTATCTGCGCAAATGGGCGACCGCGCGCGGGATTCGAAGGATGGAGGGCAAGGTCGTCGACGTCGTCCGCGACGCCGAAAGCGGCGATGTCGCGAGCCTGACCCTCGCCTCGGGCGCGGAGATTTCGGGCGATCTATTCGTCGACTGTTCGGGCTTTCGTTCGTTGCTGCTGGGGCAGACGATGGGCGTGCCGTGGATCGATTGGAGCGAATGGCTGCCGTGCGACCGTGCGTTCGCGGTGCCCTGCACCGGCGTCGAACCGCTCACGCCCTATACGCGCGCGACCGCGCAGCGCGCGGGTTGGACCTGGCGCATCCCGCTCCAGCACCGGATCGGCAACGGCTATGTCTTTTCAAGCCGCTTTTGCAGCGAGGAGGAAGCCCGGCAAACCGTGCTCGGCGCCATCGACGGGGATGCGCTCGACGAGCCGCGCCTGCTCCGCTTTCAGGCGGGGCGCCGGCAGGTGGGCTGGGCGGGCAATTGCATCGCCGTCGGGTTGGCGAGCGGATTCCTCGAGCCGCTGGAGTCGACCAGCATCTTCCTTATCCAGGCGGCGACGATCGACCTTGCCGGCTTGATACCGCGGCGTGGCGAAAAGATCGATCCGCGCATGGTGCGCGAATTCAACCGGCTATTCGCTGTCCACTATGACCGGACGCGCGATTTCCTCGTCCTCCACTACACCGCCAATGAACGCGTCGGCGAACCCCTGTGGGATCATGTGCGCAACATGCCGCTGCCCGACAGCCTCGCGCACAAGATGGCGCTGTTTCGCGAAAGCGCAGCGGCGCCCGAATATCGGCTTGGCCTTTTCTCGCGCGATAGCTGGCTGTCGGTGCTCGAGGGGCAGGGCGTTCTGCCGTCGGCGGCAAATCCGCTAACCCATCGTCTGTCGGCGGCAGATTTGCAGGCACGGCTCGACGATCTGGCCGAACGGATCGCGGTCAACGCGGCCGACATGACGCCGCACGCCGAATTTCTTGCAACCTATTGCGCGTCGGAGGCCAAGGCGCGGCCCGGTATCCCGGCGAATGCGGCATGAGCGCGGTGCGCGATATCACCTTGCTCGGCCGCGATGCGCCGCTGTGGCTCGCGGCGGCAGCGTTGCGGCGCGCGCTGGCGCCGGCGGGGGTAAAGGTCAGAGCGGTGGCGCTCCCCGATGAAAACGGCCCGGCCGATCTCTACGCGACTCTCCCCGCGATCGAAGCGCTCCACAACCAGATCGGAATCGACGAGGCGGCGCTGCTGCGCGGAGTACGCGGCGCCTTCACGCTCGGCCAGAATTTCGTCGATGCGAGTGGGGCGGGGCGGGCGCCCTTTCTCCACAGCTATGGCGCGTTCGGCACCGGTATCAACGGCGGCGATTTTTTTCCGCACTGGGTGAAAGCGCGCCGACATGGGCTGGGCGTCGGGCTCGACGATTTTTCTCTGACGGCGACCGCGGCGCACAATGGCCGCCTGTTCCTCCCCGACGAGGTCAGCGAGATCTATGGGCGTAGCGACTATGGTTATCACCTGCCGGCTGCGGCTTATGCGAAAAGCCTGAAGGCGATCGCGCGGCACTTGGGCGTCGAGATATTCGAGACAACCGGCGTCATGGTCGAGCGCGGCGACGACGGGATCGTTGCGCTATTGCTCGATGATGGCGGCCGGGTTGAAAGCGCCTTGTTCGCTGATCTGACGCGCGAGGGCCTGCTGCGGGAGGCAACTGGCAGCGCGTTCGAAGCTTGGACTATGCCCGGCGACCGGATGCTGACCGCGCTAGCCCCGCGCTTTGCTGCGCTGCCAGTCTATGCCGAGATTCGCGCGGGCGTGGACGGTTGGACCGGCCTGTTCCCGAGCCTGACCCACATGCATGTCGCGCATGTCTTTTCGGGCGCTGCGACAAGCGACGATGCGGCGCTGCAAGCCGCAGCGACGACGAGCGGGCTGACCTTGGATGCGGTGACCTTCCGCACGTTCACGTCCGGTATGGCGCGCGAACCATGGGCGGGCAATGTCATCGGTCTTGGCGAGGCGGCCTGTTCGTTCGACCCCAGTCACGGACTGGCGTTGCACGGGCTGCAACTGAGTGTAGTGCACCTGCTTGGCGTCTATCCGGCCGAAGGCTACAGCTATGCGGCACGGCGCGCCGAGTATAACCGTGTCATGCGCTCGCACTTCGCTCGCGTCGCCGATTTCCAGGCGGCGCACCTTACGTTGCAGGATTATGCCGGTCCTTTCTGGGATACGGCGCGTACGCTGCCGATTTCGGCCGAGCTGGCGCATATGATCGATTTCTTTCGCGCGCGTGGCGAACTGGCGCCGCAAGAAGACGAAAGCCTGCCACCGGACAGCTGGCGCGCGCTGTTCATCGGACATGGCATTGCCCCCGAAAGCTGGCGTCCGGCGGTCGACCGGGTGCCGCCGCATGAGGTGAATGTCCACTTCCGCAAGATGCTGGGCTTTGTGCGCGAACAGGTGCTGCGTCAGCCGACGCACGACGCCTATCTCGCACGCATCATGCAACGCGCGCATGGTTGAGGCCGCGCGTCTCGGTGCCGCAGCCGCCCGGCGATCGCCGCTCGACGCGCTGCCGCACGTAGCAGCGCGGGGCGCGCCGGCGCCCGCCGATTTTGCCGCGCTCGTGGCGACCGAAACACCCGTCGTCATCAAAGGGCTTTTCGACGACTGGGTCGCGCTGGCGGCCGGGCGGCATTCGCCCGGCCGCCTCAACGCCTATCTTGCTGGCATGGACTGCGGCGTAGCCGTACCGGTAATGGAAGCGCCCGCGCGTGCCGGCGGACGCTTCGCCTATCGCGCAGACATGCGCGAATTCACCTTCACCAAGCGCCAAGCGCCGCTCCGCGATACGCTGGCGCGGATCGAGGGGCTGATCGGGCAGGAGAATGCGCCGACCGTCGCGATCCAGATGCTGCCGCTCGCCGATACGCTGCCCGAATTCGTGCATCAGAACCCCCTGCCGTTGCTCCCCGCAGAGGTTGGTCCGAAGCTATGGCTCGGCGGCGCGGTGAAGACGCAGACGCACAATGACCGTGACCATAATCTGGCATGCGTGATCGCGGGACGGCGGCGCTTCACGCTGTTCCCGCCCGAGCAAGTGGCCAATCTTTATGTCGGTCCGCTCGACAATCCGCCACCGCTGTCGCTCGTCGATCCTGAAAATCCCGATTTTGATCGCTTTCCGCGTTTTCGCGAGGCGATGGCTTCGGCGCGCGCGGCGTGGCTCGAACCCGGCGATGCGATCTTCATCCCAAAATATTGGTGGCACCATGTCGCGTCGCTCGATCCCTATAATGCGATGGTCAATTATTGGTGGGGCGACACGGTCCGGGGGATCGAAAGGCCCAACAACATCTTCCTCGCGGCGCTACTCGCGCTCAGGGATCTCCCGCCGGGCGAACGCACCTATTGGCAGGCGATGTTCGACGCGCATGTGTTCGGCGATCCCGACGCCGCATCGGGACATATCCCTACGGCCATCCGCGGGGCGCTCGGGACGATGAGCCGCGACGAACGCGCGGTGCTGCGCCGGCAATTGATTTCGGCTTTCCAGAAATAGTCCAGGCCTCCCCAGCAAAAGAGAAGAATGCGATGATTCCTAAAACGTCCCTATTGTTCGGCCTGTCGATGCTGGCGATCGCATCGCCCGCCGCAGCGCGCGAATGTACGAAATCACCGGACAAGCGGCTCGAACTGTGCGTTTCGGTCGTGAACGGCGAGGCGCTTTATGAAGTCAAACGTGGCGATGTGACTGTGATCGCGCCGTCGCGACTAGGACTGCGCTTTGCGGGTGAGGCCGATCCGCGCTTTACAGCGGTTGGGAATGCGAAGCGGTTGTCGGTCGATACGACGTGGGAACAGCCATGGGGCGAGCAAAGGCTGATCCGCGACAATCACAACGAGCTGTCGGTGACGCTGGCAGGAGACACGGCGCTGAACAAGGCGGTGGGCGTCATCTTCCGCCTGTTCGACGACGGATTCGGCTTCCGATACGACTATGCGGCTATTCCGAACGGAAAGGCGGTATCGATCACTGCCGACGATACGCAATTCCGCACCGTCGGCGCCTATCAGGCTTGGTGGTATCAGGGGCTCGGCCAGGAACGCGACGAATATCTCTATACCCAGACCGACGCGCGCCGAATTACTCTCGCCGAAACGCCGCTGACCCTGAAAGGCGACAACGGCTTGTATCTGAGCTTCCACGAGGCGGCGCTCGTCGATTTTCCCTCGATGCTGCTCGAGGGCAATGGTGCCGGCACCTATGGCGCTTGGTTGATGCCCTGGCCCGATGGGGTGCTGGCGAAGAAGACTGGGCCGTTCGCGACGCCTTGGCGCACCGTGCTCATCGGCGAAACACCCGGCGCGCTCGCGGACAGCCGCATCACGCTCAACCTCAATGAACCGAGCCAGCTTCCCGACATCGGCAAATGGTTCAAACCCGGAAAATATGTCGGCATCTGGTGGGAAATGCACCTTGAGAAGTCGACCTGGGGCAGCGGGCCGGCGCACGGGGCGAACACCGCCAACGTGAAGCGCTATATCGATTTTGCTGCCAAATACGGCTTCGACGGCGTGCTCGTCGAGGGATGGAACAAGGGCTGGGACGGCGACTGGATCGCAAATGGCGACAAGTTCAGCTTCACCGAAGCCTATCCCGATTTCGACCTTCCCGAGATCACGCGCTACGGCAAGGCGAAGGGCGTGAAACTGATCGGCCATCACGAGACCGGTGGAGCGATCGAAAATTACGCGCGCCAGCTTGATGCGGGATTGAAGCTCTATGCCGATAATGGCGTGTCGCTGATCAAGACCGGCTATGTCCGTCACAGCGGGACGATCGTCGACGGCGAGGGCGAGCAGCAATGGTTCGCGGGCCAATATGCGGTGCGTCACCATCTCGAGGTCGTGAAGCGCGCCGCGAAACTGCATATCGCAATCAACACGCATGAGCCGGTGAAGGATACGGGACTGCGCCGGACCTGGCCGAACTGGGTGAGCCGCGAGGGCGCACGCGGGCAGGAATTCAACGCGTGGGGCAATCCGACGAACCCGCCCGAGCATATGACGATATTGCCCTTCACGCGGATGCTGGCGGGACCGATGGATTTCACGCCGGGCATCTTCGACATAGCGCGGAGCGGCAAGGAGTTGACGCGGCGGGTGCAGTCGACGCTGGCGACCCAACTCGCCGAATATGTCGTCCTCTATTCGCCGATCCAGATGGCGGCCGACCTCCCGGAAAACTATGAAGCGCAGCCGGGCGCCTTCCAGTTCATCCGCGACGTGCCCGCCGACTGGGAGCAATCGAAAACGTTGCAAAGCGTAATCGGCGATTATGTGGTCGTTGCGCGCCAGCCGCGCGGCGGGGGCGACTGGTACATGGGCGCGATCACTGACGAGGAAGCACGCAAGATCACGCAGCGGCTCGATTTCCTTGCACCGGGCAAACAGTATGAAGCGCAAATCTATGCCGACGCTCCGGGCGCTGACTATCGCACCAATCCGTCGGCGCTGACGATCCGCAAGCGCAACGTGACGAGCACCGACGATCTCGATCTGGACATGGCGCCCGGGGGCGGAGTTGCGATCCGTTTCAAGCTGCTGGGTCCCCGTCGATAATTCGGTGGGGCTGTAATCCGGATCGCCGGAAAAACTACGCTCGATAACCGATCCACGGAAATCTTGAAGCAAGGCCGCTCGGCCGAAAATATGCCTGAAGGCGATTTGGCTAAAATCCCCGGTTCTTTCCCATATCGTTGTCGATGGGGCAGTTGCTGCGAACTATAGCCCTTATCTCGCGGCCCTTGATTAAAATTGGGAAGCGTTAGGACTTGTTTGATCGCGGTAAACGCGAGAATTATCGCGAGCATATTGGGTTCACATTTGCGGACGGCCGGGGCTTTTGTCGTGGCGCAAGTCGCCATGCCTCATAGCGGGCGTGATGACGCTCGGCCGTGAAGCTTAGTATTCTATGAATTGATCGGTGCTGCTTTCGGGACTTTATGTCCAAGATGAAGCGGGCGTTTGCGGTCGGGCCTCATTTTTGGTCGCTTCATCTTCGCGTGCGACGGGCCCGTCTGTGCAGCGGTGCGATCCGAAGATTATTCATTCCACATGCGATAATCGGATCATTTTATCATAGGCTATTATTGTCCTTCTCAGGCTATGGCATTTCCTCTCTTTGATGGGGCTATGTCCCTGATGTCGAATCGCCATATTCTCGATTATTTTCATGTGGATATATCTGATTCTTCCATCGTCTCCGGGAGCGTCGCCGTGGGATGGCCGCTTACAATGCTGTAAGCCCGATGCCCCCTGTCGAAGATATGACGAATAATACGCAAAAACTCGAATAACCTTCGATATTGGGGCGGAAAAACCACGCACCTTCGGGGGGGCGGATGTTAGCATCCAAAAATTGCAAAAAGGGGTCCAAGGCTAAAAAAAAGGGGAAGATTGAATGCGTAAGCTTGGAATAAATGTTCGTAAGCGCGCTTGGGCGGCGCGCACTGCGCTTCTTATGTCGGGCATCAGCCTATTGGCCGCCTCGCCGGCCATGGCGCAGGAGGGGCAGAGCACCGAAGACGCAGAGGGTGCACATCAGGCCGAGGATACGACCCATACTTCGGGCGGCGAAATCGTCGTGACCGCGCTGAAGCGAAACACGCGCTTGCAGGATACGCCGTTGGCCATTTCTGCGGTGACGGGGGACTCGCTTGAGCGGGCCGGGACGACCAGCTTTACCGAGTTGACGCAAAACACCCCGAGCCTGCGGATTGTCGACAACGGGCCGGGCAACCGCCGCGTCATCCTGCGTGGTGTCGTCGGCGCCGGCGAACCAACCGTGGGCGTCTATTATGACGAGTCTCCGGTTGCTGGATCGGTTGGGACCACCAGCGACGCGGCAAGCAGCACGCCCGATTTCCGCGTTTTCGATGTCGAACGGGCAGAGGTGTTGCGGGGGCCGCAGGGCACCCTTTACGGTTCGGGTTCGATGGGCGGCACGGTTCGCATCATTTATGAAAAGCCGAAGACGGATCTTCTGGAAGGGGCCGCCAGCGTCAATCTTTCGGCCGTAAAGGGCGGAAGCCCCGGCGCGAGCGTCGACGCCATGATCAACTTGCCGATCGTTTCCGATAAGTTGGCGCTGCGCGTCGTTGGTAGCTACCAGCAGTTCGCGGGCTATATCGACAACAGCTATTATGGCACGAAGGATATCAACGACGGATACAGCTATAGCGGCCGCGCGTTGCTGCGTTTCACCCCGACCGATGATCTGACGATCGATCTCGGCGCCTACTACACGAAGGTGTCGACCGATGCGTCTCGCTGGTTTTTCGAAACAGGCGAGCGTCATACGACCAACGCGCGTTCGGAATCGGGCAATTATGACGAAAACCGGATTTACAGCGGTACGCTTCGCTATGACTTCGGATCTGTAGCGCTGACTGCCGTTTCAACCTATTTCGATCGTGACCGCATCGTCGTCGGCGACGTGAGTGACAATTTTAATGGCCGGAACAACGCGGCCGGTTGCGCACGCTATCTGCTCGGCAATACGGCAGGGGTTTGCACACCCGGTCAGCTCAGTTCCTATCTCGACCTGACTAACTCCATCCTGTTCTCCAGCCTTTATCAGCCGCAAAGCGTGAAAAACTGGTCGAACGAGGTGCGCCTCTCATCGACCGGCAGCGGCCCGTTCAACTGGACCTTTGGCGGCTTCCTCGAGGATCGCAAGTCGAAGGTGCGCTCGACGCTGCTAAGCGCCAGCCCCCTTTCGGGTGAACTCAACCCGTTCGTTCCTGCGAACATCTATTATGACCGCACCATCAACGACCATCTAAAGCAAAAGGCTTTGTTTGCGGAGCTGTCCTATAAATTCTTCGACAAGTTGACCGCTACCGTCGGCAGCCGCTGGTATGAATATGACAAAACTGTCGGCGGTATCGTCCAGCAGGGGCAGATTCACTACGCCTCCGTGCCGTCGGCATACACCGAGGCGCAAACCACTGAAAACGGCTTCGTGCATAAGTTCAACCTGTCATATGAATTCAGCCGCGACCTGATGATCTATGCGCAGGCGGCCGAAGGCTTCCGCCCGGGTGGGGTCAATCAGGCCATCGGACTGCCGGTCGCCTTGACCGGATATAGCGCCGACAGCCTCTGGAATTATGAAGTCGGCGTCAAAAGCCAACCGATCCAGGGCGTGTATCTGAATCTGACCGGCTATCAGATCGACTGGAGCAACATGCAGGTATCGGCACGTACGGCCGGGACGGGGTCGGTGTTCGGCCTGATCTCGAACGTTGGTGCCGCGCGCATCAGGGGCGTCGAGGCGGAACTGAATGCCACGCCGATCCAAGGCCTCTCGTTGATCGCCAACGTTGGCTACACCGACGCAAAGCTGTCAGAGGATCAGGTCAGCAGCATCGTCGTCGCTGCCGGCCGCAAGGGTGACAGGCTGCCCTTCGTGCCCAAGTGGAACGTCAGTGCATCGGCCGAATATATCTGGGGTCTCAGCGATACGCTTGAGGGTTCGGTACGGATCGACGGCAGCTATGTCGGCTCATCCTATTCGACGCTTGCCGCCACCGACGTATTCCGCCGCAAGGTCGACGATTATGGCGTCATCAATGCGCGTATCGGCGTCCAGGCACCCGACGGCAACTGGAGCGCGCAGCTCTATGTGAACAATCTGTTCGATGCGCTTGCGATCACGACGAAATCGACCAGCGCCAATACCGGCGGCCTGACGGTCACCCACGGAACGCCGCCGCGGACCATCGGGCTCAACCTCATCAAACGATTCCGTTGATGACAGGTGGGGGGCGGCGGGCATCCGCCGCGCCCCACCTTTTATGCCGATTTTCGATTTAGGGGTTTTCAGGGGAGAGCTTACAATGGAAAGATTGCGCTTGGCTGCGTGGCGGACGCTGATGGTTGGGACCGCCGGCCTGTTATGTTCCATTCCGACCGTGTCGGGGCAGACGCAGAATGCCGCGCCCGCCGCCGAACCGGTGAAACCGCGGGCGGGAGCCGTCGCGGCGCCAGCACGTCAACCCGGCGAAGGCGCAGGCCCGTTTCGTAAAATGGTCATCCGTGGCGTTACGCTGATCGACGGCAGCGGCGCGCCGCCCCGCGGGCCGGTCGACGTCGTGGTCGAAAATAATGTCATCACGTCGATCGAGGCGGCAGGTACGCCTGGGCTGCCCCTGGTATCGGGTCGCGCGCCGCGCGACGCGGACTATGAACTCGACGCGACGGGCATGTTCATGCTCCCGGGTTTCATTGACATGCACGTTCACGGGTCGAGCGACGACAAGGCGCCCGACCTCAGCTATTCCTACAAGCTGTGGCTGGCGCATGGCGTCACCTCGGTACGCGGCGTCGACCTGGCGCCGTTCGAAATCTCGCTCAGCGAACGCGCGCGTTCGGCACGAAACGAGATCGCGGCGCCACGCATCTTTTCCTATCATCGTCCCGGAACGGGGCGCGGCTGGACCGGAGGGGCGACAAACACTCCCGAAAAAGCGCGCGAATGGGTGCGCTGGGCCGCCAAGGCCGGGATCGACGGCATCAAGGTCACCGCCGATCCAAACCAGCCGCCCGAAGTGCTGGAAGCGATCTATGACGAAGCGAAGAAGCAGCAGATCGGAACCGTCGCGCACCTCTCGCAGATCGGTGTCGCGCGGATGGATGCCAAGCATGCCGGCGACGCGGGGCTTGGAACCGTCACTCATTTCTACGGGCATATGGAATCGCTGCTGAAGGAAGGCCCGGTCCAGAACTGGGATCCCAGCTATAATTACATGGACGAGCAGGATCGCTTCAGCAACGTCGCCAACCTGTATCGCGAAAGCTTCGAACCCGGCACGGATGAGTGGAGGGACTATCTCGAAAGCCAGAAGAAGAACGGTGTCACCTTCGATCCGACGATGACGATCTATGCGGCGTCGCGCGACCTGATGCACGCGCGCAATGCCGATTGGCACGGCAAATATACGATGCCGCAGCTGTGGAATTTCTTTCAGTCGTCGCGCGAAAATCACGGTTCCTACTTTTTCGACTGGACGACCGAGAAGGAAGTGCGCTGGCGGAATTTCTACAAGAAATTCATGCATCTGATTAACGACTACAAAAATATCGGTGGACGCGTGACCGCCGGTTCGGACTCGGGTTTCATCTTCAAAACCTATGGTTTCGGCTATGTCGAGGAACTCGAACTGCTTCAGGAGGCCGGATTCAATCCGACGCAGGTTGTACAGGCCGCGACGCTGAACGGCGCGCTCACGCTGTACGAACCTAAGGGAAATGTAGCGCCGCCGATCGGCACGGTGCGCGTCGGCAAGCTTGCCGATATGGTGCTGGTGAAGGAAAATCCGCTCCAGAACTTCAAGACGCTTTACGGCACCGGGGCGCTGCGCCTCAACGAGCAGACGCAGCGGCTCGAGCGTGTCGGAGGGGTCAGCTACACGATCAAGGACGGTATCGTCTATGACGCGAAAAAGCTGCTCGCCGACGTTGCCGAAATGGTGAAGTCCGAAAAGCGGCGGATGGGGCTTCCCGAAGAGGGCGTTCCGCTGCCCTGACACGATAGCCGGAGCGGCGGCGCAAACGCCGCTCCTGTTAGCGAACCGCAATGAGTGCAAAAACGATCAATCGAAACGGGGAAACGGGTCCAATGAAGTTGAAGATAACCAAAATCGCGCTGGCGGCGGCGTTGCTCGCCGTGCCGGCGACCGCGCATCAGGCCGGCGACAAAAAGGCGGCCGCTACCGCCGAGGTCTTCCCGGTCAGCGCCGGCGCACCGGCGCGCAAGCCGGGTGAAGGGGCCGGACCGTTCCGCAAGATGGTGATCCGCAATGCCACGATCATCGACGGGACCGGCGCGCCGCCGCGCGGTCGCTTCGACATCGTCGTCGAAGGCAACCGGATTTCCTCGATCAAGCAGGCGGGCTGGCCGGGGTTGCCTTCTGCGGCCAACCGCGCGCCGAACGATGCCGATTATGAAATCGATGCGACCGGCATGTACGTGCTTCCCGGGTTCACCGACATGCATGTCCACCTGCCCGGCGCCGACAAGGCACCCGATGCCAGCTATGCCTACAAGCTGTGGCTCGCGCACGGTGTGACGACGGTCCGCGGCGTTCCGCTGGGCGCGCCTGCGGTTGCCAGCCGCGAGAAGGATCGCTCGGCACGCAACGAGATCGTGGCGCCGCGAATTTTCAATTACCAGACATTGGGTGCGGGCTGGACAGGTGGCGTCGTCGACACCCCGCTCAAGGCGCGTGAGTGGGTGCGCTGGGCTGCCAAGAACAACATCGACGGCATTAAATTCTTCAACCGCGAGAATGAGACACCCGATGTTTTCTCGGCTGCTCTCGATGAAGCCAAGAAGCTGGGCCTTGGGACGACCGCCCACCTCAGCCAGATCGGCGTGGCCAATTTCAATGGACGCCAAGCGGGCGACGCGGGGCTCAATACGATCACGCATTATTACGGGCATATGGAATCCCTTCTGAAGGACCGGGCGATTCAGGATTTCCCGTCGCATTACGACTATAACAACGAGCAGGATCGCTTCGGCGAAGTCGCCGAAATCTGGGATCAGGTTTATGGTCCCGGCACGAAACAATGGCAGGAATATCTGGAGGCGCAAAAGGCGAACCACGTCACATTCGATCCGACATTCAATATCTACGCCGCATCGCGTGATCTGATGCGTGCGCGCAATGCCGACTGGCACGCCCGCTACACGACCCCGCAGCTCTGGAATTATTTTCAGTCGACCCGCGATAATCACGGCTCCTATTTCTTCGACTGGACTACCGAGAATGAATTCGCGTGGAAGAAATTCTACGGCCTTTTCATGCGTTTGATGAACGATTACAAGAATATGGGTGGCCGGGTTACGGTCGGCACCGATTCGGGCTTCATCTGGAAGGTCTATGGCTTCGCCTATGTCGAAGAACTGGAATTGCTGCGCGAAGCCGGTTTCTCGCCGCTTGAAGTTGTCCGTGCCGCGACGATGATGGGCGCGAAGACGCTGTACGAACCGCGTGGCGAAACCCCGCCGATCGGTGCAGTGAAGGCGGGTATGCTCGCCGATCTCGTGATCGTCCCGGAAAATCCGCTGCAAAATCTGAAGACGCTTTACGGGACAGGGTTCCAGCGCCTGAATTCCGAAACGAACAAGCAGGAGGTCGTCGGCGGGGTGAAGTTCACCATCAAGGACGGGATTGTCTACGACGCAAAGCAATTGCTCGGTGACGTCGCGGCGATGGTCGAAAGCGAAAAGACCAAGCTGGGCCAGTAGACGGCTTTTCTCCAAAATACCGGCGCCTGCCTGACCGATTTCGGCGGGCACGGCGCCGGTCACCGATATTGACCCCCGACCATGGCTGATCGGGCAGGGGACCTTCATGTCTTTCTTTACCAGACGAAAATCGATCGAAACGGTCGCGGCCGTGAACGAAGCGCAACGCCTGCACCGGACACTGGGGTGGGGGCACCTCGTTGCACTGGGCGTCGGGGCGATCGTGGGCACGGGGATATATACGTTGATCGGCGTGGGCGCCGAACGCGCGGGTCCGGCCGTTCTTCTCGCTTTCATCGTTGCCGGGCTGGTATGCGTGTGCGCCGCTCTGGCTTATGCGGAACTCGCAACGCTGATGCCTGTTTCGGGTAGCGCCTATACCTATAGCTACGCCGTGATCGGCGAAGGCGTCGCCTGGGTTATCGGCTGGAGCCTTGTCCTCGAATATTCGGTCGTGTGCGCCGCTGTGGCTGTCGGATGGTCGGGCTACGCCGTCGGCTTCCTGCAAGCCGCAGGAATAGACGTCCCGCTCGCGCTGGCGGCGGGACCCCATGCCGGGGGTGTCATCAATCTGCCGGCCGTCCTTATCGTGGCGGGTGTGGCGGGCATGCTGCTGGTCGGGACCCGCGAAAGTGCTTCGGTGAATGCCTTCCTTGTCGTGCTGAAGCTTGGCGCGCTCGCCGCCTTCATCCTGCTCGCCCTGCCGGCATTCGATGCGGGGAACTTCAAACCCTTCATGCCCTATGGCTTCGCTGCACATGAGGTGGACGGACAGGTGCGCGGTGTAATGGCAGCGGCGGCGATCATCTTTTTTGCATTCTACGGCTTCGATGCCGTGTCGACGGCGGCAGAAGAAGCGAGAAATCCCGGGCGCGACCTCATCATCGGAATCGTGGGGTCGATGATTGTGTGCACGATCGTCTATATATTGGTCGCCGCGGCGGCTGTGGGCGCGATGCCATTCCTTCAATTCTCGCAGTCGGGCGAACCGCTCGCGCACGTCTTGCGCACGCTGGGCCACCCCGGGGTCGCGACGCTGATCGGCGCGGTTGCGGTCATTGCCTTACCCACGGTGATCCTGGCCTTCATGTTCGGGCAAAGCCGCATCTTCTTTGTCATGGCGCGCGACAGGATGCTGCCCGAACGCCTCGGCCGGCTGAATCGACGCGGCACGCCCGTCGCGGTTACGATCGGCACCGCGATCGTTGTGTCCGCGATCGCGGGCTTTTTCCCGCTTTCCGAAATTGCAGAGCTGGCGAATGCAGGAACGCTTGCGGCATTCGTCGCTGTCGGCTTTTGCCTGATCATCCTTCGCGTACGTCGACCGGACATGCCGCGGGTGTTTCGTGCGCCGATGCCGTGGGTCGTCGGGCTCGTGGCGATATTCGGCTGCATCTATCTGTTTATCAGCCTTCCGGCGATCACACAGAGCCGTTTCCTGCTCTGGAATCTGATCGGGCTCGCCGTCTATCTGGCTTATGGCGCGCGTAAGAGCCGATTGGCCACGGCGGGCGATTCAAAGTGACTGGCTGATGTTACAACGGCAGGCTGGTCACATTCTTGACTTCGTCGAGGACCGCATAGGTCCGCGTCTCCCGGATCCCCGGCATATGCACCAGCGTATCGGCAAGAAAGGTTCGATAGGCCGCCATATCGCGGACGCGGACCTTGATCAGATAGTCGAACCCGCCCGCGACCATGTGGCATTCCAGGATCTCCGGCATGGCCGACACAGAGGCTGCAAACTCCTTGAAAACGTCGCCCGTGGTTCGGTCCATGAGCACCTCGATGAAGATCAGCAAAGATCGGTCGAGCTTGTTCGGATCGAGCAGGGCGTGAAAGCCGAGGATATATTCCTGCTCGCGCAAGCGCTTCAGGCGGTCGAAGCAGGCGGAAGGCGAAAGGCCACAGCGATTTGCCAGCTCCTGATTGGTAATCCGGCCTTCCGCCTGAATGACCTTGAGGATGCGATGGTCTGCTTCGGTAAGCATCGAAGATTCTCCTGAGAATTTTTGATTCGGGATAGAAATATCATCGATCTTATGCGGTTAATTTCAGAGATTATGCGGAAAATATGGAAGTTGGAGCGATAAAATTTGGATGGTGTGACGGCGCGCGTCTGCAAGAGAAGGGCTGCGCATTGGGTCCCGACCACACGGTGCCGGGCAATAGCCCGGACATGGACTGGAGGAGAATTTGCAGTGACTGAGAGCAAGCAGCGTATGTGCGTGATCAATCCCGACCTGGTGGACGAAATCGGCCCACTTGTCGGCGGGCAGTGCGAGATCATGACGCGGGTCGGCATAAGTTGGAACAGCTGGATCAAAATTACCGGCGGCTTGCCGGTCCGGCTTTCGCTCGCGCATCGGTTTAAGGCCCGCGTGCTTGCCGACGCGGACAGCATCGAGGGCTTCTATCGAAAATTTCCCTTGCCCGGCGGTGGCCTCGATCATGCGGCTCTCGACAATGCGTTTCTGCTGCCGGCGCCTCGTACCTGAAAATGAATGTGCTGAAGCCGCGACCTCGCCTCGATTTCGTGCAAATGTTCGGCTGTTTTCCAAGCGTCGCAGAAGCAACCCGCCTCCATCGGTCACGGCTATGATGCTAGGTCCGCTCTTGGCGCCATGCGATCAAAGGCAGATTGCACGCAATCGGCCAATACCACTCTCTGCCATCCAGCGGTTTTTGGCTGTCCGTCGGGGCGCGCACAGCTACTTGACCTGCGCTTTGAAAATTTGAGCGGCGATTTCGGGAAAGGCCCCATTGAAATGCGCCGTGGCTTCGGCGCCGATGGACCTCAATTCGTCGACCAGCGCGAGTATGTCCGGACGGCGTTCGCCCGCGCGGACGGCGAGATAATGTCCCCGCGTGCTGGATATGGCCGGAAAAGGCAGCGCCTGCAGGCTTTTGTCATAAAGTGCCGATGCCGCCATCGGCGCGCGCAGCAAGATCACGCCAAGTTCCTGACGGGCGGCTTCGATCGCGACATCGTGATCAAGGAATTGGCGCTTCGATCCCAATAAGGCTCTTTGTACCCCCGCACGACGACCCCATTCCTGCCAATCTGAGCTGTCGCCGTCGATTAGCAACGTCTCTTTCATCAGGTCCTGCGCTGAAATCCCGACCAACCGCGCCGAGAGTTCGGGTGCAGCGGCGGGAATCGCGATGTCGGGAAAAAGGGGATGAGTATCGACACCGGGCCACGATCCGGTGCCATACCGCACAGCGATGTCCATATCGCGGTTCTGGACTTGCGCCATACGATGTTCGGGAATGATTTCTATCGCGCGTCCGGGCGCGATCGCTTCGAGGCGGCGCAGCCGCGGCATCAGCCATAGCCTGACCATCGATGGAAGCGCGGAGATGCGGATGGCGCCGGGATCGCGCCGGCTACCAAGTTCGGATCGAAGTGCTTCGATCGCGTTTAGCGATCGTTCGGCGCGGCGCAGGAAGATAATGCCCTGAGGCGTTGGTCGAACGCCGCGGCCGAGCCGCTCGAATACAGGCGTTCCAAGCCACTGTTCAAGTGAGAGTATCCGGCGACTGACGGCGCCATGCGTTATTCCCAGCAGTTCCGCCGCAGCTGTCATCGAACCTGTTCGAGCGGCCTCTATCGCAGCGATCAACGCCTCCGAGGTTGGGATATTCAACAACTTCTACTCCTCAGCCCGATGATAAGCGGTGAGTTTCATGCACAGAAGCATATCGTCCGATAAACTATCTCGATGATCGCACGATACATAAAATGGCGGCGATCGGAGGAGAAATTGATGTTCCAGCCAAAAGGGCTCAGGCCCGTATCATTCGACAGTTGCGAAGCGATCCTTATCGGCCCGGGGTGCACCCGTCGCGATCTGCCCTCGCGTCCCGGCGTCCGCACATGGATTGTCGAAATGGCGCCCGGCAGCGAGTGGCCTCACGTCGACCATCATGGCGATGGCGGTGAGGACGTCTTCATTCTGGATGGGGAAGTCATTGAGGGCGACCAGCGGTTCGGTGTCGGTACTTATCTTCATTTCGATCCCGACAGCCAGCACCAGCCGCGGACGGAAACGGGCGTGCGGCTTATCGGGTTCAATCTCCTGTGACCTTGTCCTCGTCATTCCATATCGGTGAAAGCTCAAGCCGTCGGCAAATGATCTGCGGCGTGATTGCTGCGGCAGCGAGCGTCGCATCGTTAGGGCGCACTGCAGCGCGCGCGGCGGCACCGCCGCCGCCGCAGTTGCGCGTTCAACGTCTGGCCTGGGCAGGCCTGCGCCTTCAACTGCCTGCCGCGACGTTGTTCATCGACCCGCTGATCGATCCGACCGTCTGGGGAGCCGCCCTTTCCGACAAGCTGATTGCGGTGGATGATCCGGTGGGCGAGAGTGTCGTCCTGATCACCCATAGGCATTCGGATCATGGCGACGCCATCGCCATTGCAGCAGCGCTGAAAAGCGGAGGGACGTTGGCATATGCCGCCGGCACGCCCCCTTTCGGCGGGCTGCCCGCCAATGTGCGCCAGCGGCCGTGCCCCCTTTGGGAGCCGCAAATCTTCGGGGACTTTACGGCGACTCCCGTTCCTGCATCCGATGGCTATGGCGATCTTCAGGTTTCATGGGTCGTATCGGGCGGTGGACGCAGAATATTCCATGGCGGCGACACGATGATGCACGGTGGCTGGTGGCGGGTGGGCCGACAGTTCGGTTCTTTCGACGCTGCGTTCCTGCCCATCAACGGCGCTACCTTTTCGTGGCGCAAGCCGGCGACGGACGAACCTGCCGTGCTCACACCAAAACAGGCTGTGGCGGCAGCCACAATCCTCGGCGCAGAAAGGATCGTGCCGATCCATTACGGCGTTGTTGGCGCCGACGGATACTCGGAGATGCCCGATCCTCTTGGCGCTTTACAGGACGCTAGCCGGCACGGCGGATCCTATGTGACGGTCCTGAAACCGGGCGAGTGGCTGAATTGGCAAGAACGGCAAACCGCTAGAGCCGCACCGATGCCTTAAGGTCGGCTTCGATGCCGCCGGATATGTGAATTTGATATTCCCCGGGCTCGATTTTCCATTCGTGATCATGTTCGTCACGATAGCGAAGGTCGGCGATTTTGATTTGCATCGCGATCGTTCGCGTCTCGCCGGGGGCGAGCGAAACGCGGGAAAAGGCTTTCAGCGCCAGCGGCCAGCGCTCGATCGCGCCGGGATATTTGATGTAACAGAGGACAGTCTCGTCGCCGGAGCGTTCTCCGACATTGGCTACCGCGACCGAAATCCCCACGCTCTCGCCGGAAACCGAAGCCTGCAATGCGCGACGGGCGAAGCGCGTGTAGCTGAGGCCATGACCGAAGGGGTAGCGCGGCTCGGTGCCGTCGCGCGCCAGCTTTGCATAGCCGTGCCAATAGTCATAGGTGATCGCGTTGGCGTCGCGATCGAAATGGGGATAATCGCCGGCATCGCGCGCCACGGTGAAGGGGAGGCGGCCGGAGGGGCTGACGTCGCCGAACAATATGTCGGCCAGCGCATTGCCGCCTTCCATGCCTGCGTAGAATGTCTGGAGGATCGCCGACGCTTGCGCGCGCCAGCCCTCGACGAGCACGGCGGAGCCCGCGACAATAGCAACGACGACGGGCGTTCCCGTCGCCGCGACGGCTTCGATCAGGGCGACCTGTTCGGCGGGCAGTTCGAGCGAGAGGCGGTCGCCACCGATCGCCGGACGCCCGCCGCGGCCGTCGTCTTCCTGTCCCAGCGTGATGTCGCCCGGGATATATTCGCCTTCCTCGCGCGCGGTATAGCCGGCGACGATCAGCGCGACATCGGCGGTGCGCGCTGCGGCCACCGCGGCGTCGATGTCGTCCTCGTTACCCGTTTGGATGGCATCGGGGCCGAGCCTGGCGCGGAGCGCATCGAGCGGGGTGACGACATAGGGCGGACGCACGCGGCTCGATCCCATGTCGCCGGTATTGGGAAGCTCGGCCAGCCGGCCGAGAACGGCGATCCGGTGCAGTTTGCTACGGTCGAGTGGCAGCACACCGTCATTTTCGAGCAGGACGATCGACTTTTGTGCGGCTTCGCGCGCGAGCGCGACATGCTCGGGCGATGCGACCAACTCGGCGGGATATTCGGTCAGCGGATCGGCGGCGCAGGCGAAGCGATATTGCGTGCGCAGGATGTTGCGGCACGCGCGGTCGATCACGAAGGGGGCGACATGGCCTGCCTCGACCGCTGCGATCAGCTTGTCGCCCAGGATTTGCGGTTCGGGATTCTCGATGTCGAGTCCGGCGGCGACGGCATAGGGTTTGTAGAGCCCCATCACCCAGTCCGAATGGACAAAGCCCGAAAAGCCCCATTCGCCGCGCAATATGTCGGTCAGCAGGCCGTGGTGCTGACCGCAATATTCGCCGTTAAACTTGTTGTACGCGCTCATAACGGTGGCGACGCCCGCATCGAGCGCGGTCTTGAAATGCGGCAGATAGACTTCGTGGAGCGCACGCTCGCTCACCTGCACATCGACCTTGAAGCGCGCATTCTCCATCGAATTCAGTGCGAAATGCTTGACCGTGGCGATCACATTTTGCGTCTGGATGCCGACGCCCAGTGCTGCGCCCATCGCGCCCAGATGATGCGGGTCTTCGCCATAGGTTTCCTGCGCGCGGCCCCACGCGGGATGGCGCAGGATATTGATGCAGACGGCGCCCGAAAGGTCGCAGTCCTGCGCACGGATTTCCTTGCCCATCGCCTCGCCGATCCGCATTTCAAGGTCGGTGTCGAAGGTCGCGCCGCGCGCCATCGTGCAAGGGAAACAGGTGCTCTGGCCGCGCGCAACGCCGCGCGGGCCGTCGGTGAACCACAGGGGCGGGACGCCTAGACGCTCGATCCCGCTGCCTGCGCGATAGGGGCGTGCGCCCCACAGCCGGTCGTCGGCCATGAATTCCTGGAAAAAGCCACGGCCTGACAGCATGCCTACTTTTTCGGCGAGCGTCGCCTGCGCCATGATCGCATCGATCGTGTCGACGATCCATTCGTCCGAAGCGCCGCGGCGGGGCGCGAAATCAAATTGCTGATCGCTCATGTCATTTGTCCATATTTGTCGTGGAGGGGCCCCCGCGGCGGCGTGCATTGCGCCATCCGATCGCACGGACGAGGCGCGCGTGGGTACGCGTGTCGAGGGGATAGAAATAGATGAACAGCCCGGCGCCGATGGCCATCATCGCCGGAACGATCGTGGCGAAACCACGGATGCTGGTCAGCGCCTCGGGAGTTTGCGGTGCGTTGGGAACATAGCCGATGATGTCGAGCAGGATGCCGATCAGGCCGGTACCGACACCCAGCGCCACCTTCTGGGTAAAGGCGAGGAAACCGACGAGAGCACCCTCTGCCCGCAGGCCAGTTTGCCATTCGCCAACCTCGACCGTGTCGGGTAGCATTGACCAGAAGGTCAGGACGAAGGCGGCGTTGCCGACCCCAGTGAGTCCGAGCAGGCCATAAAGTAGTGGTCCCGCCTTGGGCGCGAGGGCGAAGATCAGGATATTCGCGGTCGCGCTGATCGCGATCCCGCTGAGCCACACCGCGCGTTTTCCGATGCGCTGCGTCAGCTTGACCCACAACAGCATCGACAGCGCGGCGGCCGCCAATGAAACCGTCAGGCCGATCGTGATCGTCTCCTCCGATCCGGCATAATATTTCATGTAATAGAGGAGCGCCTTGCCGCCCATCGCATAACCGATCGAACCCACCAGCGTCGCGCCGAGCAGCAACAGGAACACGCGGTTCGACCGCACCGCGCCGAGCATCGCGCCAAAGGTCGGATGTGCGTCGGGCGCCTCGCCGATCGCTTCGCGGGTTTTCCTGAAGCAGTTGAGCAGGACCAGTGTCGCGATGGCCGCGTAAAGCGCAGCGACCCACAGAAACCCTTCGCGTCCCCCGCCGAAGCGGGCGACGAGCGGCAACGTCGCGGCGGCGAGGAACAGTCCTGTCAGGATCGCGAACAACATGCGCGCGCCGGCAAGACGCGACCGCGCGAGCGAGTCAGCGCTCATCCGGGCTGACAGTGCCACAAAGGGGATGTTCACGACGGTGTAGACTGTGCGGAACAGGATATGCGTCGCGAGGCAGAAGGCGGCGAGGGCGTTGCCCGACAGTCCCAGCGGCAGGAACATCGCTATAAACGCAAATGCGAGCAGCGGTGCGCCGAACAACAGATAGGGGCGATAGCTGCCGAAGCGGCTGCGCGTGCGACTGGCTATCACGCCCATCGCGGGGTCGGTGATACCTTCCCAGACGAGCGCCGCCATGATGATCAAACCGGCGACCGAGGCCGAGAGCCCGAGCACGTCGGTGTAGAAATAGAGCAGGAACAGCGAGCAGAAGGTGAAGTAGAGATTGAAGGCAAGGTCGCCCGAACCATAGGCCACGACCTCTCCGGTCGATAGGCGCGGCTGTTCCATGGAAGCGGGCGGTCTTACCGTCCCGCCGCTGACATCGGCCATGATTGTCTCTCCCTCTTTTTTCGGGAGCTTATCGCAACGAAATTCGCCTGTCTCTAATTTTTATCCAGATGGATAATTATTTTTGAGCGGACTTTTCGATCGCCTTCAGGCCGGGCATGAACAGCGAGACAATGGCGTCGGAATAGGCCTCTATCGTCTCGTTCGACAGCGCGTCGATCCCGTGCGTCAGCTTGGCTTCGGCGGCGAGATTGAAGATCGACTGGGCGGCACCTGTCATCGCATAGACCATCAACGTGGGATCCACCCGCGGCATCGTCCCGTCGTCCATCAGCGCATTCCATCGCGCGAATATCCGGTCGTGGCTGGGGCGAATGAAGCTCTCCGACGCCCAGGCCAGCCGTTCGTTGTCGCGAAAGGATTCCTGGACCATCAGCCGCGCATGTTCGGGATGCTCGGCGCAATAGCGGACATAGCGTCGAAGCGAGATTTCGAACGCCTTATATGGCGGCAGATCGGCCTCGCCGGGCTCGGCGCGCAAAATCTCGCTCATCCGGGTGAACAGCAGCCGGACGGCCTCGCGCCACAGCTCATCCTTCGTGCCGAAATGATATTTGATCAGCCCGTGCTGGACGCCGACGCTCTCGGCAATTTCACGTATCCCGACGCCGTCGAAACCGTGGCGTGAGAATAGTTGCAGCGCTTCTTCGACAATTTTCTGCCGCGTCGCGACACCGCGGTCCTGGGCTTTTCTTTTCGGTCCCGTTTTCGACTGCAATCTGTTTGCCCCGGATTTGAATCAACTGGATACCAATACCAGCGACGGGCCGGCACAGGCAATGACGGATGGATCAGGGCAGGGTCTTCCCGCCGGGAAGCCGGTCGGGCTCCTTCTTGCGCCCCAGCGGTTCGTACGTCTGACGATATTGGTCGAAGCGTGCGCGCATATCCTTCACGACATCGGGATGGCGCGTCGCCAGATTATAATCCTCGCTGGGGTCGCTGCGCACGTCGAAGAGGAGGTTAGCGCCGATGCGCGCGAGCGGCAGGTCATATTCGCGGTAGTAACTGCGCGCGACGAATTTCCAGCGGTCGGTGCGGATCGCCGCGACCTTTTCATTGTCGAACAGGATCAGCGCGTCATGGGGGCTGGCCGCGCCCTTCTGCCACACTGCGCTGATGTCCTTGCCGTCGACGATCAGCCCCTTGGGAAGCGGCTTGCCGGCAAGTGCTGCGAAGGTTGGCAGCAGGTCGAAATTCATCGTGATCGCATTGCTGCGACTGCCTGCGGGAATGCGGCCGGGCGCCCATGCGACGAAGGGAACGCGGTATCCGCCGTCCCATCCCGCGCCGCCCTTGCGATCGCGCAGCGCGCCCGCTGATCCTTCGAACCAAGGGCCGTTGTCTGAGGTGACGATGACGTAGGTGTCGTTCTGAAGGTTCAGCCGCTCGAGCTGCTCGCGCAGGCGACCGAGCTCGGAATCGACCTCCTCGACGACGTCGCCATAATCGCCCGCGGGCGAATGACCGGCATGTTCCTTGCTCGGATGAAGCGGAATATGCGGCGCGGTCAGCGCCAGCATCAGGAAGAAGGGGCGGCTCTGGTTCGTTTCGACGAAGTCACCCGCGCGCGCGAAGAAGCGCCGCGTCAGCGCTACCATGTCGACGTCTTCCTGTGTGAATTCGACGCCCTTGCCCGCGGTGTAGAGCGACAGCGGCTTCATGTCGTGGCTGTAAGGGAGTCCGAAGAACAGGTCGAAACCCTGCACCGTCGGCGGCCAATAGGGCGGCGTGTGGCCGAGGTGCCATTTGCCGATCAGCGCCGAGACATAGTCACGTCCAAGCACTTCGGGGATCGTCACCTCCTCGGGCGGCAGGCCGTTGGTGTCGTTCGCCTGGATTACCTGCCAGGCAAGACCGGTGCGGATCGGATAGCGGCCGGTGAGCAGGCCGGCGCGCGACGGGGTGCAGATATTGGCCGACGCATAGGCATCGGTCATCAGCAACCCGTCGGCGGCAAGCCGGTCGATGTTCGGCGTGCGGATCGCGCGCGAGCCATTGGCGCCGATGTCACCATATCCAAGGTCGTCGGCGAGGACGACGATGAAGTTCGGCGGGCGCTTACGCGCCGCCGGGGCTTTCGACTTCGCGAGCGCGAGGGTCGAAACACCCCCCGCGCCCGCCAGCGCCAGTGCGGCCATCAGGCTGCGGCGATCGAGCATGTTCATCAGAACCGATACTCCACGGTGGCGCCGAACTGGCGCGCGGCGGTTGACGGGAAGAATTGCGACTGGCCGCCGGTGTCGAGCGGCGTGTCATAGATCAGCTCGACGAAGCTCTTGTCGGTCAGATTCTTGCCCCAGATCCACGCCCGCATCCGGTCGCCGGGCAGCGCGAAGCCCAGCTGCGCATCGAGCAACCCATAGGCCTTTTGCACCGATTTCGGATCAAGGTCGAGCGCGGTAAAGGTCTTGCCGCGATAGGCGTAGGACAGCTGGCCGAACACGCTCGCGCCCGCTGCGGAGACTTGGGTTTCGTAGCGGGCCGTGGCGTTCGCTGTGACCTTGGGCGCGTTTGCGAGTTCCTTGCCGGTCAGATTCTGCCGCGCCTGGCCGCCCGAAACGATGCAGCCCTGCGCCACCGTCTGGCCGAAATAGCAGGGCGCGCCTGCAAAGTCGGTATATTCGGCTTTGGTGTAGGCCGCGCCGCCCATCAGCGTGAACCCGCCCCCTGCTTTGATGTTGATGTCGGCCTCGACACCGCGCGTGCGCAGCGAACCTGCGTTGATGACGTCGAACACCAACGTTCCGGTGTCCGAAACCCCGATCGCCTGCGCCTGGAAATCGTCGAAATCGGTGCTGAAGAAGGCGATGTTGAAGCGGACGCGGCGATCGAACAATTCGGTCTTGGCGCCGATTTCATAGGAGGTCGGGATTTCGGGTTCGACCGTGCGCAACACGGTTGAGTCCTGCAGCGCGTTGAAGCCGCCGCCCTTGAATCCGCGCGCGACGCTGCCGTAGAGCGTAACCTCTTCGGTGGGGCGGAACTGAGCGCCGAGGCGCCAGGTCCACGCGCCGTCGACGCGCTTCGACTTCTGGTCGACGCGTGGCCCCAGCAAGACCGTGCCCGGATTGGGGAAGCGACGGAAATGCGTGTTCAGCCGCTCGACGGTGTATCGCAGTCCGCCAAAGACGTTGAACCGGTCGCTGAGGTGATAGGTTGCATCGGCGAAGGCCGCGAAATTCTGCGTATAGTTCTCGACCAAGATAGCGCGCGACAATTGGACGCCGGGAGGCAGGGTCTGATCGAAAGTCCCCTGCTGCGAATTGCCCAGTTCATAGTCCTGATTGAACAGGAACAGCCCGCCGACCCATTCGAGCGGCTGGCCCGAGGGAGAGGTCAGGCGCAGTTCCTGCGTGAACTGACGCTGATGGCTGTCGCCATTGTTGATGTTGAGCGCCGGCGTCGGGCGCTGGTCGGCGTCATTATTGTCGACGGCATCCCACCAGCGCAGGCCGGTGATCGACGTCAGCGTGATCCCGCTTGCGCTTTCGACATCGACCTGCACCGATCCGCCATAGGTTTCCTGCCGGATGAAGGTGTCGCCGTCGAGCGCAACCTCGCGATTGTTCGGGCCGGGGACGATGCCCGCGGCGGTCACCTGGGTCCGGACCCGCGCATTGTTGCCGAAGCTGCGGATCGTCCACATGCAGCACGCAGCATCGCGCGACGAATAGTCGCCTGCGACAAGGACGCGGATATTGTCGGCGGGCTCCCAGAGCAGCTTGGCGCGACCGCCCCATTCGTCGCGATCGTTGAGCTTGCTGTCATCGAAGACGTTGCGGATATAGCCGTCGCGCTTGGTCAGATAGGCCGACGCGCGGAAGGCGAGATTCTGGGTGATCCCGCCGGTGACCGTCCCGCGCAGCACGAACTCGTCGAACTCACCATAGGTCGCCTGCACCCGCCCGCCCCAGGTATAACTGGGATCGGTGGTGACGATATTGAGTACGCCCGCCGCCGCATTCTTGCCGAACAAAGTGCCTTGCGGGCCGCGCAGCACTTCAACGCGTTGGATATCGAACAGGTCGGTCATGCCCGCGCCCTGTCGCCCGATTGGTACGCCGTCGATGACGATCCCGACCGAACCCTCGATCGCCGAGGAGAAATTGTTCGTGCCGATTCCCCGGATCGCAATCCCCGCGCCGCGCGGGTTGTTGCTGCCCTGGAACGAGAAGTTCGGGGTGGTCGTCTGAAGCTGCGAAATTTCGGTGATGTTGCGGTCGCTAAGCTGCTCCCCGCTCAAAACGGCAACCGATAGCGGAACGTCCTGCAATGACTGTTCGCGCTTTTGCGCGGTCACGACGATCTCGTCGCCGCCGGCAGCTTCGGCCGCCGGATCGGGCAGCGGAGCGCTTTCTTGCGCATAAGCCCCGCTTGCGAGCAGCGTCGACCCCATCAACGCCACGATAATGCTCTTCATCGACATCCTCCCTTTATATTTATCCAAGTGGATAATAATTTGCGGACGGTGATGTCAAGAGCGTTTCAGGAAATCGGGCGGCGGCTTCATCCATGTTGAGGGCCGCGCAATATGCGCTTGAGCTTGTGATACGGGTGCCGATCAAAAAATCGGGGCGGCGCAGGATCGCTGCGCCGCCCCGACCATGTATCTTTCCGCCCGCACGCTGCGGGGCCTGCCCAACCTCAGGGTGCGACGAAGGTCAGCGTGGAGACATGCACCGTGCTCGCGACGGTCTTGCCGCCCAGCGTGCGCTCGCCTGCGACCTCGTTGCTCGTCGACAGCAGATAGCGGCCTTTGCCGCGTGCGGGTGCGGCGATGACGCCCTTGTCGTCGGCCACATAGGCTTTGGTCCAGCGATCGGGATCGATCACCGTCAGCTTGGCGCCGGGCAGGGGCTTGCCCTGCCACAGGACCGCGAAGCTGTTCCCGTTCGCCGTGACCGGGACGATTTCAAGGTCGAGCGCATGGCGCGTTTCGGATCGTCCAGCGCGCGCGTGATAAACCACGCCCTGCAGCTTGCCGTCTTCGCCGGCCCAGGGCTCGAAAACATTCTCGTCGACGAGCCGGAGGTCGCCGGTCCCGCTAACCGCAGCCTCGATATGATTGGCGCGGCGGACGAGCGACGCGGGGCGGTCGCGGCTTTCGGCGAAGAGCGTCGGCGTCTTCAGCTTGGGGAATTCGGGGTCGCCGCTTTCAGGAACGGCCTCGGCCGGCTCGCCGAGATAGATGCGAGCGGGCGCATTGCCGTCGCGCTCGATCCACACTTCGTGCGCGGTGGCGGGTGCGGCAAGAAAGCCGAGGACCATCAGAGCTGCAAAAGTCTTTTTCATTAGGGACATCCCTCTTTCCGGATGGAGCTGAAAGGTGATGCCGGGTCGCAGAGCACTCCGGCGCAAGCGCTGTGTGGCGGCCGGGGTCGGTTATTGCAAACGATTATTACTAGCTTGCTATTGCGAAGCATTCGCTATAGCGGCCGCTCCCGATTGCAACAAAGATGCAAAAAGGGAAACGCCATGACCGTCCGAATGATCGCGCTTTGCAGCGCAGCCGCGCTCGCTTTCGCCACCAATCCGGCTTGGGCGGCCGATAGTGCCGAAGATGCCGGGTCGGCTGGCGGGAGCGCCGCCGACGCCGATGCGTCCGCCGCCGAGGACCCTATTGTCGTCACCGGATACACCGGGACCAAGACCGATACCGCGCTGGCGGAACTGCCGCAGCCTATCAAGGTCATCACCGCCGAACAATATGAGGCGCAGGGCGCGATCAGCATCAGCGACACGATAAAATATGCCGCGGGCGTTGCCGCCAACCCCTATGGCCGCGACACGCGCGTCGACGGCTTCAACGTCCGCGGGCTCGACGCGTTGCAGTTCCGCGACGGCATGCGCGACGTCTTCTCCTATTATGCGTCGATCGCCTCGGACCCGTATAATTTCTCGCGGGTCGAGATCGTTCGCGGCCCGGCCTCCGTGCTGTTCGGCCAAGGGTCAATCGGCGGCCTCATCAATCTCGTCAGCAAGACGCCGGATTTTACGACGCGCGGCGAAATCAGTCTCGTTTACGGCAGCTATGACCGCAAGGAAGTGCTTGGCGACGTCAATGTCGCGCTCGCTGACGACCTCGCTGTCCGCTTCGTTGGCCGCGCCCGCGACGCGGGCACCTATATCGACCACGTACCCGACGACCGCGTGATGTTCGCGCCGTCGATCCGCTGGCAGCCGACCCCCGATACCGACGTCATATTGACCGGCCTGTATCAGGAGGATGATACTGGTTCGACCTCGCAATTCCTGCCGATCGTCGGGACCTTCCGGCCCAACACGGTCGCTGGCAAGCAGCTCGATCGTTACACCTTCGTCGGCAAGGCCGGCTGGGATCGCTACGCCGGCCGTTTGCTTCAGGGCGGCGGATCGGTGACGCACCGCTTCTCAGATAATGTGAAGCTCAGCCTGAAGGCGCGCTATATCGATAGCGACCTTGAATATAATACCCACTATGCCGACAGCTATACGAACCCGGAGGATCCCTATTCGGTTTACGGCACCAACGGTCGCATGATCGGGCTTACCGCCGACGCCAGCGACGCGCGGATGAATGTGTTTTCGACCGACAATAATCTGCAGTTCGATTTCACTACCGGCGCCAATGTCGAGCATAAGCTGCTCGTCGGCATCGATTATAGCTGGAACAAGGTTCAGAAACGCTATGCTGGCGGCACCGAGCTCGTCGACCTCTATGACATCGATTATGACGCGCTGCTGACCTATGATCCCAGCGGTCCCTTCACCAAGGAAAGCCAGAAGCAACTGGGCGTTTATGTCCAGGACCAAATCCGCTTCTTCGACCGCGTCTCGGTTGTGCTCGGCGCGCGCCGCGACCGCGTTACCGGCTCGTCGGGCCAGAAGGACAATGCCACGACCTTCCGCGCCGGCATCATCGGCGAGATCGGTGCGGGCATCTCGCCATTCTTCAGCTACACCGAAAGCTTCCTGCCGGTCGCCGGCCGGATCGACAATGGCGACGGCACCTTTGGCGATCCCTATCGGCCGCAGACCGGCACGCAATATGAAGCGGGTATCAAGTGGCAGCCCACGCCGAATACCCTCGTCACCGCGACCGCGTTCAAGATCAAGGAACGCAATCGCGTCCTCTATCTTGCCGCGGGTGGCACCACCCAATCGGGCGAACTGAACACCAAGGGTTTCGAGATCGAAGCCAGCCATAGCCTCCCGGGCAATTTCGAACTGCTGGCCAATTACGGCTATTCGAAACTCAAATCGGAAACCAACACCAGCCTCGATTATATGCCGCGCCACACGGCGTCGATTTGGTCGACCAAGACATTCGGCCTTGCGGACGAAGCGCAGCTGCGTCTGGGCGTCGGCGTCGTCTATAGCGGCAAGAGCATCTCGACGAGCGATGTCTGGTCGATCGTCACCCCGTCGCGCACGACGGTCGACGCGCTGGCCGAGATCAACTGGAACAACTGGCGCTTCGCGGTCAACGCGACGAACCTGCTCAACAATGAATTTTTCGCGTCCTGCCTCGCGCGCGGCGATTGCTTCATCGGCGCACCGCGCAACGTGATGGGCACGATCGGCTATCGCTTCTGAGTGCGGGCTATTGCGAGTCACTCGCAATGTTGCGATAGGGACGCCATGAGCAGGGCGGTTGATATTTTACACGGCGGAAGGTGGACCGATATTGCGGCACGTGTGCTGGCTGCGGTGCCGCTCAACTATGCGGTGACCAGTGCGCTGACCATGCTGATCGCGCGGCTTTTGCCCGGCGGCGCCCAGCAGGCGTCGGTAGGTGCGACGCTGATGTCCTTCCTTATCTTCGCCGGCCTTGCGATGACCGCATTTGCCGTACGCTCGGTTTCGCGGCTGTGGGTCGGGTTGATCGCGACTGGCGTGATTGCGGCGCTGGCTGACTGGTGCCTCATTGCCTGGGGAGGCCGCCTGTGAAGAACGGCTTTCGGCAATCGATGGCGTGGCTTCACACCTGGACCGGGTTGTTGCTCGGCTGGCTGCTTTTTGCGATCTTCGTCACGGGTACCTCCTCCTATTTTCAGGAAGAGATTACCGCGTGGATGACGCCCGAGATCCGCAGCGTTCCAGCGGACGGCCCGACACGCTTCGCCGCGGCGACGCGTTGGCTCGAACGCGAAGTACCGGGGGCCAGCGAATGGTCGGTGTATTCAGCGGGCAAGCGCGCCGCGGGCCTGCAACTCTATTGGGTCAACGGCCCCGATGCACCGGCGGATGCGCCGACAGATGCACGCCTCGACGGGGCCGGACGTAAGGCGGACGCACGCGAAACAGCAGGCGGGGATTTCCTCTACCGCTTCCACTACAACCTTCATTATATCAACTGGTACTGGGCCCGTTGGATCGTTGGGATCGCTGCGATGGCGATGCTCGTTGCGATCTTCTCTGGCATCGTCACGCACAAGAAGATCATCGCCGACTTCTTCCTGCTTCGTCTAGGCAAGGGCCAGCGGAGTTGGCTCGATGCCCATAACGCGTCGAGCGTGCTGTTCCTGCCGTTCATCCTGATGATCACCTATACCGGCCTGGTAAGCCTTGCGACGCACTATATGCCGTGGGGGATCGCCGCCAACTATGCGAACGAAGAGAAATTCTTCGAGGCGACCTTTCCTTGGCCGGCTCCCGCCGAAAAGGTAGGGCCAGCGCCGCTGATCGCTGTCGCGCCGCTGGTCGAGCACGCCGAGCGCACATGGGGCGCCGGCGCCGGAAGCGTGCGCATCCTCAATCCAGGCGACCGGACGGCACAAGTCATCGTGTCGACCGCCCCCGACGCGAGCATGTCGGTCCGGCCGCGGTCCATGACGTTCGACGGCGTGACCGGGAAGCTGATTTCCGCGCACAATCCGTCGGGCGCCGCGACGGCGACCGAAGGCACTATGATCGGCCTGCACGCTGGCCGCTTCGCCAGCGGGGTGCTGCGCACCCTCTATTTCCTATCGGGCGTTGCGGGCTGCGTCATGGTCGCCTCGGGCCTGATCCTGTGGACGGTCAAGCGGCGCGCAAAGCTGCCCGATCCCGATCGGCCGCATTTCGGATTTCGCCTTGTCGAAAAACTCAACATCGGCGCGATTGGCGGACTGCCCCTCGGGATGGCCATCTATTTCCTCGCCAACCGCCTTTTGCCCGTCGAGGGGGCAGGGCGAAGCGATCGTGAGATCGCCGCACTTTTCATCGCATGGGGCGGCGTATTCGTCTGGGCGGCGGTCCGTCCATCGGCGCGCGCGTGGATCGAGGTTCTCGCGGTGACCGCCGCTGCATTCGCATTGGTGCCGGTCGTCAGCGCGCTCACGACCGATCGCTCGCTGATCGCCAGCTTGGCCAACGGCGACATGGTCTTTGCCGGTTTCGACCTGTCGATGCTGTTGGTCGCGGCCGGCTTTGGCTGGGCAGCCGCGAAGGCGAAACGCCGCGCGACAAGCCCGAAGGCGGGCGTGCGCAAGCGCACGGCCGGGTCGCCGGTGACCGAAGCCGCATGACCCATTTGCTGCTCCTGTTCCTTGCGACCCTGGGCTTCGCGCTTCTGTGCGTTTCGCGCGCGCGGCATCAACGCGATCTGATCGGCCGCAAGCTTTCCGAACGGACGACGGATTTTGCACGCTGGTGCGGTGTCGCGATCCTGGCCCTCGCATATCTGCTCGCCGGATATCGTTTCGGATGGGCAGTCGGAACGCTGGAATGGCTGGGCCTGTCGAGCATAGGCGCGGTGCTGACGATGGCGATGCTTTCGCACCGTTCGGGGCAGAATTCGTCGCCGCGCTGACGCCTCAGGACTTGACCCGGAACAGTTCCGCGGGGCGAAAGGCGCCGCCTGCTTCGCGCTCGCCCGTGCCTTCGATCCAGCCCTTGTCGAGCATGCGGCGACGGAAGGCCGGCTTGTTGAGCTGAATGCCGAGGATCGCCTCGTGAACGTCCTGCAGGGCGCGAAGCGTGAAGCGCTGCGGAAGGAGCGCAAAGGCAATTGGGGAATAGTCCAGCTTGCCGCGCAGGCGCGTTACGGCATGATCGACGATCGCATCATGGTCGAAGGCAAGTTTCGGGATGGCGTCGATGGGCGCCAGCATCAGATCGTCCCGGCCCGGCAAGGCAGCCGCGAGTTCGTCGGCGGGAAGCAGAGCAAAATAAGCGATGGTGACGATCCGCATCCGGGGGTCGCGGGCCGGATCGCCAAAGCTGTAAAGCTGTTCCAGCCAGGCATCCGAAAGGCCCGCCTTGTCGGCAAGGATGCGCTTTGCCGCGTCGTCGAGGCTTTCCGCCACCCCGACGAAACCGCCTGGAAGCGCGTGAACGCCTTTGTGCGGTGCTTCACCGCGTCGTTGCAGCAAAACCCTCAAATCGCCGTTCGCGACCGTCATCAGGACAAGGTCGACGGTAACCGCGAGAGGCGGGAAAGCCGCAGGATCATAGGTTTCGGACATGGCGCAAACTTATATCTTGACTAGATATATGTCAAATGCATATAAGTGAGTCGTGCCGGGGAGTCCGGCACATGAAATTCAGGTCGAGGGAGTCTCGCGTGATGGAAAAGGCAGATTTCGGTGTCTTCATCGGACGCTTTCAGCCGCTGCATATCGGGCATGAGCATGTCATCCGGCAGGCGTTGGAACAGGTCGGCCGGCTGATCATCCTCGTCGGTTCGGCGAACGTCGCGCGCGACCCACGCAATCCCTTCACCTTCGACGAGCGGGCCGCGATGCTGCGCGCCGCCTTTCGTCACGAAATGGCCGAGGAACGGCTGATCGTCGAACCGCTCGACGATCATCTCTATTCGGACACCGCCTGGGTGACCGAGGTGCAGCGCCGCGTGAACCGCATCATCCTCGACGTCGGGAACGGCCACGGCTTTGGCAGTCACGGGCTTTCCGACTTTAAGGTTGCGCTGACGGGCTATGGCAAGGACGCCTCTTCCTATTATCTCCGCCTGTTTCCCGAGTGGGACAATATCCAGATCGACAGCCAATATGGCACCTTCAGCTCGACCGACGTGCGGCGGCGCTATTTCCAGCGCATCCCCGAAGTGCCGGCATCGATCCTGACGGCCGACGTCGCGGCCTGGCTCGATGCGTTCAAGCTCGGCGAGACGTTCCGCACGCTGCTCGAAGAGAGCGAATATCTTGCGGCATATCCCGCGCAATGGGGCAAAGGGCCGTTCGTCACCGCCGACGCGGTGGTCGTGCAGTCGGGGCATATATTGCTCGTCGAACGCGGACGACTGCCTGGCAAGGGGCTGCTCGCGCTGCCTGGCGGCTTCGTCGATGCGGGCGAGCGCATCCGCGACGCCGCGATCCGCGAACTGCGCGAGGAGACGGGGATAAGCGACGGCAAGGGGCAGATCCCGCCCGCAATGCTGGGCAGCTTCATCGAGGATCATCGCACACGCGTGTTCGATGCGCCGAACCGGTCCTTGCGCGGCCGGGTGATCACCCACGCCTATCTGTTCCGCCTGCCGGAGCGTCGCAAACTGTTCGCTGTGAAGGGCGGCGACGATGCAGCGCATGCGCGCTGGTACCGGCTCGGCGATCTCAGCCCCGAGATGTTTTTCGAAGACCATTGGTCGATCATCGAAGAAATGGCCGACCTGTAATCCGCGGCAGGGGAGTCCTGCCGAACCCAAGCGAATGTGAGGAGTTCACATCATGAAAAACCTGATCCTGGCGACCGACAGCTACAAGCAGAGCCACTTTCTGCAATATCCGCCCGAGGCGCGCGTAATCAGCGCCTATGTCGAGGCGCGGCCAAACCCCTTTTCCGAAGAGATTGTCTTTCTGGGTCTCCAGCCGCTGCTGGTCGACTATTTCAGCCAGCCGATCAACGCGGCGGATATCGACGAGGCCGAGGCGATCTGCATCGCGCACGGCGTTCCGTTCAACCGTGCGGGGTGGGAGGCGATCGTCGCCGATCATGGCGGTTATCTGCCGCTGGAGATCAAGGCGCTGCCCGAAGGCGCGATCGTGCCCGCGGGCGTGCCGCTGGTACAGCTCGAAAATACCGACCCGCGCATGCCCTGGCTGACGACCTTCATAGAGACGGCAATGCTGCGTGCGATCTGGTATCCGACGACGGTCGCGACGCTGAGCTGGAAGTGCAAACAGGTGATCCGCGCGGGGCTCGAAAAGACGTCCGACGATGTGGAGGGCCAGCTTCCCTTCAAGCTCCACGATTTCGGCGCGCGCGGGGTTTCTTCCGCCGAAAGTGCGGGTCTGGGTGGGCTCGCACATCTCGTCAATTTCCAGGGCACCGACACGATGGAGGCGCTGGTCGCGGCGCGGCGCTACTATGGCGCCGACATGGCGGGCTTTTCTATTCCCGCCGCCGAGCACAGTACAATGACGAGCTGGGGCCGCGACCGTGAAGAGGATGCCTATCGCAACATGCTCGACCGGTTCGAAGGCGAGGGACGCATCGTCGCGGTCGTCTCCGACAGCTATGATCTCGATACGGCGGTCACCGACATCTGGGGCGGCAGCTTGCGCGAGAAGGTGCTGGGGCGCGCGGGCACGCTGGTCGTACGGCCCGACAGCGGCGATCCGATCGAAACGCCGCTGCGCACGGTGAAAACGCTGTGGGAAAAGTTTGGCGGCCATGTGAACGGCAAGGGCTATCGCGTCCTCGATCCGCATGTCCGCGTGATCCAGGGCGACGGAATGACCGTCGACAGCATCGGCCGGCTTGTTCAGCGGATGATCGAGGAAGGTTTCGCGATCGACAATATCGCTTTCGGCATGGGCGGCGGGATGCTGCAGCACGTCAACCGCGACACGCTGCGCTTCGCGATGAAGGCGAATGCGATGCTGGGCAGCGACGGCGTGTGGCACGATGTCTTCAAGATGCCGAGTACCGATCCGGGCAAGGCGAGCAAGGCCGGACGGCAGGCCGTCGTGCTGAAGGACGGCCGGATGGCCGCAGCGCGGCTCGACAGCGTCGCGGTGGGCGAAGATCTGCTGGTGCCGGTATGGCGGAATGGCGAACTACTCGTCCGCCACGACTTCGACGCGGTGCGGAAGCGGTCCGAAGGCAGGTGATGGCCGACCCGCCGGTAAATCCTCTGCTCCGGCTTCGCGTCCGGGTGGGCCCGATCCGGGGCGCTACTCGGTTATTGATCGATCAACCGATCGTCTGGCTCCGATACCGTTTGAGTTTGGTGACGCGAAGGCCGGGAAGTCCGGCACGATCGAGCGATCGCCGCCAGTCGGCGATTTCCTCGGAGCTCAGCCGGTATCTTTCGCGGGCGTCCTGCAGACTCAGCAATCCGCCATCGATCGCAGCCAGCACTTCGGCCTTGCGGCGGCTGACCCAATAGGTCGTGGCGGACGACGGCAAGTCGTCGATCGTCAATGGCCCCAGCGGCCCCATGACCGAGGACGGCCTTCCATGATATTCGAGCACCGCGAACTCTCCATTCGCGCGGCTGGCGCCGCTTTGTGTGCCCCCCGCGCAAAACCTGCGCCACGAGGGTTAACAAATGGTTGCGAATGCGGTGAGATGAGGCAGGCGGCCGGGCATCGGATGCCCGGCCGACGTTGCTCAGGCCCGGATAAGGTGGTCGAACGCCGAAAGTCCGGCCTTCGATCCTTCGCCCATCGCTATGACGATCTGCTTATAGGGCACGGTCGTCACGTCGCCGGCGGCGAAGATGCCGGGCTGGCTCGTCGCGCCGCGCGCGTCGACCTCGATCTCGCCACGGTCGCTGAGCGCCACGGCGCTGCCCAGCCATTCGGTGTTCGGAATGAGGCCGATCTGGACGAAGATGCCGTCGAGTTCGACGAGGTGCTCCTCATCCTTGTTGCGGTCGCGATAGCGCAGGCCGACGACCTTTTCGCCATTGCCGAGCACCTCGGTGGTGAGCGCCGACGTAATGATCGTGACGTTCGGCAGGCTGCGGAGCTTCGTCTGGAGCACCGCGTCGGCGCGAAGTTGGCCGTCGAACTCGATCAACGTCACATGCGCGACGAGTCCGGCCAGATCGATCGCCGCCTCGACACCCGAATTTCCGCCGCCGATCACCGCGACGCGCTTACCCTTGAACAGCGGACCGTCGCAATGCGGGCAATAGGCCACGCCCTTGTTGCGATATTCGGCTTCGCCCGGGACGCCCATCTGGCGCCAGCGCGCGCCGGTCGACAGGATCACGGTCTTGCCCTTCACGCTCGCGCCGCTCTTCAGCTTCACTTCGTGCAGGCCGTTCGCACCGCCGGGGATCAACTCTGCGGCTTCCTGAACATTCATGACGTCGACGTCATAATCCTTCACATGTGCTTCCAGTTGCGCGGCGAGCTTCGGACCCTCGGTGTGCTGGACCGAAATGAAATTCTCGATTCCCAGCGTGTCGAGCACTTGTCCGCCGAAGCGTTCGGCGACGATGCCGGTGCGGATGCCTTTGCGTGCGGCATAGATGGCGGCTGCGGCGCCGCCGGGCCCACCGCCGACGACGAGCACGTCGAACGGCTCCTTTGCGGCGATCTTCTCGGCGGCGCGCGCGACGGCGCCGGTGTCGAGCTTGGCGACGATCTGTGCGAGGTCCATGCGGCCTTGCCCGAAGGGTTCGCCGTTCAGGAACACCGCCGGAACCGCCATGACCTTGCGGCGCTCGACCTCGTCCTGAAACAGCGCGCCGTCGATCGCGGTGTGGCGGATGTTCGGGTTCAGCGCGGCCATGATGTTGAGCGCCTGCACGACGTCGGGGCAATTCTGGCATGACAGCGAGAAGAAGGTTTCGAAGACGAAATCGCCTTCCAGCGCACGCACGGCGTCAAGCAGTTCGGCCTCTTCCTTCGGCGGGTGACCTCCGACGTGAAGCAGCGCGAGGATCAGCGAGGTGAATTCATGCCCCATCGGCAGTCCCGCGAACACGGCTTCGGCGCGGCCCTCATCGGCACGGATCGCGAAGGAGGGCCTCCGCGCGTCGTCGCCATCGAAACGCGCGGTGACGAGGTCCGACTGCGCCGCGACCTCTTCGACAAGCGCGCGCATCTCTGCCGATTTGGGCGAGGCATCGAGGCTCGCGACCAACTCGATCGGACGGCGAAGGTTGCCGAGATAGGTTTTGAGCTGGGCGGTCGTGTTGGCGTCGAGCATCGGCATGGGGAGAGCCTTTCGGACAGGAGCAAGGGTTCGCCGTGGGGGGGCGGCGTCAGAATCTTGTTTTTTTAGAATGCGAAGACCGGGCGAGCGCCGCCCGCCCGGTCCTGCAAATCGGTCGGCTTAGATCTTGCCGACGAGTTCGATCGAGGGAGCGAGCGTTTCGGCGCCTTCTTCCCACTTCGCCGGGCAGACCTGGCCGGGGTTGGCGCGGACATAGACCGCCGCCTTGATCTTGCGGACGAGTTCCTCGGCGTTGCGGCCGACGCCTTCGCTGGTGATTTCCATCACCTGGATCACGCCGTCGGGATCGACGACGAAGGTCGCGCGGTCGGCGAGGCCCGAATCTTCACGCAGCACGCCGAAATTATTGGCGAGAACGTGGTTCTGGTCGCCCAGCATGTGATAGTTGATCTTGCCGATTGCCGGCGAGCTGTCGTGCCATGCCTTGTGGCTGAAATGGGTGTCGGTCGACACCGAATAGACTTCGACGCCGAGGCCCTGAAGCGTCGCATATTGGTCGGCGAGGTCTTCGAGCTCGGTCGGGCAGACGAAGGTGAAGTCGGCCGGATAGAAGAAGAAGACCGCCCACTTGCCCGCGGTATCGGCGTCCGTCACGGGGACGAACTTGCCCTGATGGTACGAAGTGGCGTTGAACGGCTTGATCGAGCTTCCGATGATACCCATGGGAGAGTGTTTCCTTTGATTGCTGCACTGCAAAATGATTTGCAGGGCGCCAGCTATGCGGACTGGCGCACGCACTCAACCCCAATTTTCCGGGCACACTTATCGGGTAAATCGATCAACACGCCGCTTTCACGCAAAACTGCGATTAACGGCCGATGCCCCCGGCTCCTGCGAGCAGGTCGATCACTTCGGCATCGAAATCGTCGGGTGCGCCCGGCGTGATCTTGCGAAAGCGGCGCGCGCAATAGGCGGCGCGGGGGCCGAGGTCGGGGACATCTCGGAACTTCAACGCGGTTCCCGATTGTCCGCCGACAAGGTCGGGCATATCCGTCCACACGGTCCGCACTGTGAAAACGGCGCCCGGGCGCACCTCGGGCGGGTAGCGCTCGTGCCGGCTGATGCACAGCGCCAGGTCATCCACTCGCCAATCGTCCGTCATAATCAACCTCGTGGTTGTTACGCAGCGTTGGGCGCAGTTTAACATATCCGGTAACGGCTGGCCAATCGTCCGTGACTGCCCATTATCGCGGGCGACGAAGCCTTCGTTCCAAAGTTTGCGATCGCTTTCCGAATTGGGCCTTGGCGGAACAACCGCTGCGGGGATGCAATCCGCGGCAGAGGGCGTTCGTCAGGTTCAGGCCGTTGCTTCGCGCCCGCGCATCTTGGTCGGCGCCATGCCGAAGCGGCGGGCAAAGGCGCGCGTGAAGCTCGCGTTGCTCATATAGCCGCAATTATACCCGATGCTCGATATCGGAAGATCGCTCTGCGCGAGCAACTGGCGCGCGCGTTGCAGCCTCCGCTCGCTCACCGCCTCGGCGACGCTGCATTGGTAAAGTTCGCGAAAACCCCGCGTCAGCTTCGCCTTGCTGAGCCCACAACGCCGCGCGACATTGCCGACGGTCAGCTTTTCCTGCCATTTTTCGTTGACCAACTGATGCGCGGCCGCGACGCGGGTGATGTCGAGTTCGCTCAGCGACGTGCGGCCGCCCACCTCGACCATGCGGTCGGCGGCAAGTTCGGCGAAAAGCTGGCAGAGCAATTCCTGGCTGCGCGCGCTCCGCAACATGTCGTCGACTTCGCTATCGCCTTCGACGGCGACCACCGCACGGCCGAGACCGCGAAGACTGGCGGGAAGATACCAGCGCCCATCCGCCTTGGGACGGAGCGCGAACAGGCGGTCGCACGCCGCGCGGCTGATCGCGAGCACGACCAGATGATCGTCGGCGGGTCCCGAGACGTCGGCGGGTAGAAGCATCGAAACCGCGGGCTCGCCAATGTCGCCAAAGCCGAAGATGAGGGCGTCCGGCGGCAGGAACGCGGCATCGCAGGGGCCGCGGCCGACGAAGCTCGTAAACTCCGGAGAAATGCGAATGGATAGCTTGTTGGTCATCCTGTCATCCCAGCGAATCGCGGCATCAGTGGCGACGCGATATCCTATGTGCAATCGTCCCGGCCCTATCCGATACGCAAATTTTCTTTGCCGATTGTTCCAACAGATTGTGCAGTCCGGCTTGATCGATGCGAAAAATGCGCAAATATATGCTAGATGAGAAAAAAGATCGAAGGGACACAGATGCCGGCAATGCGCCAGCCCATTCCGACCACCGGCGATCGGCGGACCGCCGTCGACGGCAATCCGGGCGTATTCCTTCGCGAACTGCGGATCGAAAAGGGCTGGACGCTTGCCGAGGTGAGTGAACGCACGCGCATCCCGGTTTCAACTTTGTCAAAGATTGAAACCGGGAAGATGTCGCTCAGCTATGAAAAGCTGCTTCGTCTGAGCCAAGGTCTCGAAATCGATATCACGCAGCTTTTTGCCGCCGCGACGTCGGTCCCGGCCGCCACGCATACCGCCACCGGTCGACGCAGCATCACACCCGCCGGAGAGGGGCCCTCGATCAAGACGGCGACGTATAACTATACTTATCCATCGGCGGATCTGCTCAACAAGACGCTCAATCCGATGATCATCGACATCAAGGTGCGGTCGATCGACGATTTCGGCGATCTGATGCGCCACTCGGGTGAGGAATATGTCCTCGTGCTCGAAGGCGAATGCGAGTTTCACACCGACATGTACGCACCGTCGCGCCTGAAGACGGGTGATTCGGCCTATTTCGACGCGTCGATGGGGCATGGTTATGTCGCTGTGGGGGAGGGGCCGTGCCGTATCCTGTCGGTCTGTTCGGCAACCGATGCCGATCTGAAGTCGGTACTTCATCCGGTCGAAACCGAATGATCGCCTAGCGCCGCGCGCCCGGTAATCGGTTCGCACCGCCGCTTCTGAAAAAATCCGTCGTTCTGAAATTTGTTCGCGCAGCAGTGCCGCGGCTGCGCGGTCGCGTCTGCCATTGACAAATTTCCGTTCAGGATGCCTATATCAAGAATTGAAAATATTTCAAAAAGTGAAACTTCGATGTCAGGGCCTGGCGAGTGGCCTAGTCGAAAGGGGAGGACGAATGCGGTTGATACGGTCTTGCGCGATGCTGGTTGCGGCGATGCTGGTTGGGGTGATGGCGCCAGCCGTGAGCCCGTCCGCAGCACAAACGGCCACGAAACCGCAGACGAAGCTGCGCGGCCCAGGTCCGTTGCCCGTCCCCGCGATGGTCAAGAGCGACGTCGACGCCTGGCTCGACGGCTATATGCCCTATGCCCTGTTGCGTGGCGACGCGGCCGGCGCGGTCGTGGTGGTCGTCAAGGACGGCAAGGTGCTGACGCAGCGGGGCTTCGGCTATGCCGACGTCGGCACGCGGCGGCGCGTCGATCCCGAAACCACGCTCTTCCGCCAGGCCTCGGTGTCGAAGCTGATCACATGGACCGCGGTGATGCAGCTCGTCGAGCAGGGCAAGATCGATCTCGACCGCGACATCAACACCTATCTCGATTTCAGGATTCCGCCCTTCGGCGGCAAGCCGGTCACGATGCGCAACCTGATGACGCACACCGGGGGCTTCGACGAGGTGCAGCGCGGGCTCAACAGCTATGATCCGAAGAAGATTCCGTCGCTCGGCGATGCACTCAAGCGCCAGGTGCCGTACCGCATTTACGCGCCCGGAACGACGCCGGCCTATTCGAACTACGGCACCTCGCTGGCGGGCTATATCGTTGAGCGGGTGTCGGGGCTCCCCTATAATGATTATGTCGAGCGCCACATTTTTGCGCCCACGGGCATGACGCGATCGACTTTCCGCCAGCCGCTTCCCGGGCGACTGCAGCCCTTGATGGCGAGCGGCTATATGCTGGGATCGGGCAAGCCGGGGCCGTTCGAGCTCAGCAGCCTCGCGCCATCGGGCGCGATGACCGCATCGGGCGCCGACATGGGGCGCTTCATGATCGCGCATCTGGGCAAGGGCGGACCGCTCATGAAACCGGCAACCGCGGCACAAATGCACGATACGATCCTGCGGCTGATCCCGCCGCTCAACGGCATGGCGCTCGGTTTCTATGAGCAGAATATCAACGGTCGCAGGGCGTTGTCGCACGCTGGCGACAGCCCCAATTTCCACAGCCAGCTCTGGATTTTCCCCGAGGAAAATGTCGGCATCTATATGTCGATGAATGCCGCGGGCACGCAGAATGTGTCGGGCCCTATCCGCAGCTATTTGTTCGAGGCGTTCGCCGATCGCTATTTCCCGTTCGAACAGCGCGACGGCCGGGTCGATGCCGCGACCGCGCGCGAACATGCGCGCATGATGGTGGGCACTTACAACAAGACCCGTCGACTGGAAACGAGCTTCCTAAAGGCGATGGAGCTGGCCGGGCAGACGAAGGTCTCGCTCGATCGCGACGGCGGCATCCGGCTTAACGCGGTGCCGGGTATCGGTGGTCAACCGCGCAAATGGGTCGAAATCGCGCCGTTCGTGTGGCGCGAGGCCGGCGGCAGGATGCGCCTCGCCGCCAAGGTCGAAAATGGCCGCGTCGTTCGCTTCAGCGTCGATTCGGCGTCGCCCTACATCGCGTTCGATCGGGTGCCCTGGTATCTGTCGGCCGCCTGGCTCACGCCGGCGATGCTCGCCAGCCTCGGCGTGCTGCTGCTCACTGCGATAGCCTGGCCTGTCTCGGCGCTCGCCCGTCGCTATTATGGCGTGAAAGCCGATCTGCCGTCTGCCGCGCTCAAAAGCTACCGGCTGACCCGCGGCTTCGCGGCGCTGGCCGTGACGGTAATGGTTGCGTGGATCCTGTTCGTTTCCACGCTGCTCAGGGACTTTTCGTCGCTCAGCGGCGAGTTGGACTGGGCACTGATCACGCTCCAGGTCGTGACGCCGATCATATTCCTCGGCCTCCTTGTGAGCGCGCTCTGGAATGTCCGGCACGTCTGGACGGGCAAGCGCGGTCGGTTCGCCAAATTCTGGAGCCTGCTCCTGTTGATTAGCGCCGTCGTGCTCCTGTGGATTGGCGCAGGCTTCCACCTGATCGGCTTTGGAACCCACTTCTGACCGGGGCAGCGGGGGCGACCGGCATAGCGGTCCCGCCTGCCGGCAAAGAAAAGTTCTCCAATCATATTGCAATTATCAAAATTTGAAAATAATGTCCCAAACAGGTCAACAGGAGTTATCGCAGGATCAATGTCGCGAAGGCGGCCGATTCAGCGCCACTCCGGAATTTGGTGAGAGACGTGAACATTCAAACTTCCCTCGATGTCGCTGGCGGTGCCTTGCAGCTTCCGCAGCCCTATCTGCTGTTCCTCGGCGACACGACGATCCGCGGTTATGCGAAGACCGCTTTCGGTCTTCGTGACTGGGCGCCCGAGAAATGCGTCGGCGAATATGCCTTGCCGGGTGCGACGGTCAGCGCAGGGCTGGAGCAACTTGCACCGGCTGACGCGAAAGCACGCGGCGCACGCTCGCTGCTCATCGGCGTCGCGAACAGCGGCGGCGTAATTCCCGAAAGCTGGATGCCGGCTCTTTTCGAAGCGCTTGAGGCGGGGCTCGATATCGTCAGCGGCATGCACATGCGGCTGGCCGATATGCCCGAACTCGCCGCGCGGGCAGAGCGTCTCGGTCGCCAACTGATCGACGTACGCCATCCGCCCAAGAATCTCCCGGTCGGCACCGGCCGCAAGCGGAGCGGCAAGCGATTGCTCACGGTCGGAACCGACTGCGCGCTGGGCAAGAAATATACGGCCCTGGCGCTTGCGCGCGCTTTCGCCGAGCGCGGCGTCGACGCCGATTTTCGCGCGACCGGGCAGACGGGCATCATGATCGCCGGCGGCGGCGTGCCGATGGACGCGGTGGTTTCGGATTTCGAGGCCGGTGCGGCGGAGACTGTGAGCCCCGACGCGGCGGACGATCACTGGGATGTCGTCGAAGGGCAGGGATCACTGTTTCACCCTGCCTATGCGGCGGTATCGCTGGGCCTGCTGCATGGCAGCCAGCCCGACGTCATCATCGTATGTCACGAACCCGGCCGCGAAGAGATATTGGGTTCTCCGGGCTACCGCTTGCCGAGTGTCGAGGAGACGATCGATCTCAACCTGCGGCTGGGTGCACGGACCAACCCCGCGATCCGCTGTGCGGGTGTTTCGTACAACACCTCGCACCTGGGCGAGGAAGAGGCCGTCGCATTGATGGCGGCCGAAAGCGAGCGGCTGGGATTGCCGGTCGCCGACCCGATCCGCGGCGGTGAAGCCTTCGCCCGTCTGGTGGATAGCTGCCTCGCATGAGCGCAGCGGCTACCCCGGCAGCGGCGGCGGGATCCTCTTGGTTCCAGCGCTTCCTGTTGCCGGGTTTCGCGTTCAAGGCGGTCGTCATCGGTGGTGGATACGCCACCGGGCGCGAGCTTGCGGAGTTTTTCCTGCCGAGCGGGCCGTGGGGCGGATTGGCCGCCATGCTGCTCGCCATGCTGCTCTGGAGCGTCATCTGCGCCGCGACCTTCTCGCTCGCGCGGGTGATGGGGGCGTTCGACTACCGCAGCTTTTTTGAAGGGCTTCTGGGTCGCGGCTGGATCCTGTTCGAGGTCGGCTATGTCCTCCTGGTGACGCTCGTGCTTGCGGTGTTCGGCGCCGCGGCGGGCGAGATTGGCGCGTCGATCTTCGGCTGGCCGCCGCTTGCGGGGACGGCATTTCTCGCTGGATCGATCGCGCTGTTCGTGACCTTCGGCAACGCGTCGGTCGAGGGGCTGTTCAAATATGTCTCCTTCCTGCTCTACGGCGTCTACGCGCTGTTCATGGTCTTTGCGCTGAGCAGTTTCGGCGATGCGATCTCGGCGCGTTTTGCCATTCCGGCACCGTCGGACGGCTGGATCCTCGGCGGGCTGACCTATACCGGATATAACGTCATCGGCGCGGTGGTGATCCTGCCGGTGATCCGCCATCTGACCAGCCAGCGCGATGCGGTGGTCTCGGGCCTGATCGCGGGTCCGCTCGCGATGGCGCCCGCCATCCTCTTCTTCGTTGCCATGATCGCTTTCTATCCGGGCATTATGGATGAGACCTTGCCGTCGGATTTCATGCTGCGGCAACTCGAAATGCCGCTGTTCCACCTGCTGTTCCAGTTCATGATTTTTGCCGCTTTGCTCGAGAGCGGTGCGGGCTCGGTGCATGCGATCAACGAGCGTGTCGACGCAGCACGCCGTTCGCGCGGAGGCGCACCGCTTGGCAAGCGCGCGCGGGCGGGCATCGCCGCAGCGCTGCTGATCGGCTGCATGTTCCTTGCCGATCGCTTCGGGCTCGTGACGCTGATCGCCAGCGGCTACCGCTTTCTGTCCTGGATATTCCTCGCCGTCTATGTCGCACCGTTGCTGACGGTCGGCCTGTACCGGCTGGTTCGCAGCCAGAAACAAGAACTTCAACCCGCCGTGCAGGGGAATGTGACGTGACAAAAGTGACCGGCTGGGCGCGGTTTCGGCGCTGGATGAAGCGCATCTTGCTGGGCCTGCTCACTTTGTTGATCCTGCTCATTGTCGTGGGTTCGATCTATGAGGCGCTGGGGCGCAAGAATGCCGCGGCGAACTATCCGCCGCCCGGAAAGCTCGTCGACATCGGCGGGCGCAAGATGCACATCGATTGCCGCGGCACCGGATCGCCGACGGTCATCCTGGAATCGGGCCTCGGCACCGGCGGGACGACCGACTGGACTCTGGTTCACGACGAGATAGCCAGCTTCACGCGCACCTGCGCCTATGACCGCGCGGGCATCATGTGGAGCGATCCCAAGGACACGCCGCAGGACGCCGCGGCGGTGACCGAGGATCTGCACAAGCTGCTCAAGGGCGCCGGAATATCCGATCCGCTGGTGCTCGTCGGGCACTCGATCGGCGGCCCCTACACGCGGACATATGTGGGCAAATATGGCGAACAGGTCGCCGGGCTGGTGATGGTCGATCCGTCGCACCCCGACCAGATCGCGCGGCTCGGGAAAGTCGTGAGCATCGACGTTCATCCCAAGCGCGCATCGACGCTGATCCACACGGCGAAGGCATTGGCGTGGACCGGCATCGTCCGCTTCGTCATTGCGCGCGGCGAAAAGCCCAAGATGCGGACAGAGGCCGAAACCAAGAGACTCGGCGACGCGCTGACCAAATCGGCTGCCTATGCCAGTACTTCGATACGGGGTTCGGCCTCCGAACTCGATGGCTTCGATCGCACGATGGATCAGGCGCGCAAGGTTCACAGTTTCGGAAACCGGCCGTTGATCGTGCTCACGGCGATGGCGCCGATGAAGCCCGATCAGCTTAAAGGCCTGGGACTGAAGGCTGAAGAGGGCGGACGCTTCAAGCAGGAATGGAAGACGCTCCATACCGAGCAGGCGGCATTTTCGACCCGCGGCCGCCAGCAGATCGTGCCCGACGCGACCCACTATATCCAGGTCGATCGCCCCGAAGTCGTGATCGCCGCGGTCCGAGAGGTCGTGGACGAAGTGCGCGCTGATGCGCAGGCCGCCGTCAAGAAATGAAAGCAAAAACCGTCAGCCCCCACGGCTGCCGGCAGGGAGAATGAAGATGAAGCGTAAGATCCTCTTAGGTGCCATGTCGATGCTGCCGTTGCTGCTCGCTGCGAACACGCCGGCGCCCGAATATGACATCGTGATCCGTGGCGGCCGCGTGCTCGACGGCGCGGGGAGCCCCTGGGTCAGCGCCGATGTCGCGGTCAAGGACGGCCGCGTTGTGAGGATCGGCCGCGTTACGGGACGCGGTACCAAGGAAATCGACGCAAAGGGCCGCTATGTCTCGCCCGGCTTCATCGATATGATGGACCAGTCGGGGCGTGTTCTTGTCAAGAACGGCGCGGCTGAGAACAAGCTGCTGATGGGCGTGACCACGGTAATCGCCGGCGAAGGCGGTCCGCCCGCCGAGGCGGCGGAGATTCCGGCGCATTTCAGCCAGCTCGAAAAGCAGGGCATTTCGGTCAACTACGGCACCTATTATTCGGCGACGCAGGCGCGTGTGAAGGTGATGGGCGACGGCGCCGGATCGCCGACTCCCGCGCAGCTTGAGGCGATGGGCCGCGAGGTCAAGATCGCGATGCAAAATGGTGCGTTCGGCATCACCAGCGCGCTCATCTATCCGCCGAGCAGCTTCCAGACGACGTCGGACCTCGTCACCCTCGCGAAGGTGGCGGCCCAGTGCGACGGCTTCTACGCGACCCACATGCGCGACGAGAGCGAAGGCCTCGTCAAGGCGATCGAGGAAGCGATCGAGATCGGCGAAAAGGGCGGGGTGAAGGTCGAAATCTTCCACCTGAAAGCTGCCTATGCTCCCGGCTGGGGCAAGCTGATGCCGCAGGCGGTGGCGACGATCAACGCGGCGCGCGCGCGCGGCGTCGATGTCGCGGCGGATCTTTATCCCTATACGGCGGGCGGCACGGGGCTCGAGATCATCGCGCCGAGCTGGGTGTGGGCCGACGGGGTGCAGAAGGGGATCGAGCGGCTGCGCGATCCCAAGGTGCGCGAGCGGATGAAGAAGGAAGTCGCCGCGGGCTCGATGCCCGGCTGGTCGAACCTCGTCCACGCTTCGGGTGGCTTCGCCAATGTGCGCCTCGCCAACGGTTTCAGCGACAAATACCGGCCCTATCACGGCAAGAGCCTCGCCGAGATCGGCAAGGCGCTGAACCGCGACCCGGCCGACGTAGCGTGGGATATCCTGCTCGAAGGTCTGCCGAACCGCTCGGTCGCGCTCTATTTCATGATGAGCGAGCAGGACATCGAAACCGCGATCAAGCAGCCGTGGGTGAGCATCGGCAGCGATGCGGCGGCTTCCGAAAAGGCGGGCGAGATGGACGCGCTCGGCCTGCCGCACCCGCGCGCCTATGGCACTTTCCCGCGCACCATCGCCGAATATGTGAAGCGCCGCCCGATCCTGTCGCTGGAGGATGCGGTGCGCAAGATGACCGGCTGGCCGGCGCAGCGCATGGGGCTGACCGATCGCGGGCTGATCCGCGACGGAATGCGCGCCGATATCGTCGTGTTCGACCTAGACAAACTGGATGACGTTGCAAGCTGGGAAAAGCCCACGGCATCGCCGACGGGGATCGAAACGGTGATCGTCAACGGCGTCGTCACGATCGCGAACGGCAAGCATACCGGGGCCAAGGCGGGCTCAGTGCTGCGGCATAGCTGCGGCGTCTGAGCATATGCCCCGGAAAATTTCGAGCCTCTGCCTCACCGGTCTGGGACTGGTCGTCGCGGCGCCGGCCCTTGCCGGCGCCCCGGCGATTTCGAAGCCCGAAGACCTTGGCACCGCTGTGTCGGCACAAATTGCGTGCGCCAGCATCTTCGTCGCCGAGCGCGCGGAGGCCGATGTTCTGCGCGACGACATCCATGCGTTCGCGCCGTTCATGACGGCGGTGACGCTGACGGTCGACCGCAACGCGCGGACCGTTACCGCATCGGCGCCGGGCGCAGCGACGCGCACCGCGCTGTTCCGGCCCGTTGCCGGTTGCACGCTGCTGACGGGCGATGTTTCGGCGGCGACGCTAGACGCGCAGGCGGCGAAGCTTAAGCCGACACGCGGGAACGCCGCGAAGCCTTGGCCGATCGGCGATGCTCCGGTGGCCAAGCTTCAAGCCGCGGCCGAGGCGAAACTCAACCGCGTCGCGCTCGACAAGGCGGTGAGCGCCGCCTTCGACGAACAGAATAAGGGCGGCTATCCCGACACGCGCGCGATCGTCGTCGTGCAGGGCGGGGCGATCGTCGCCGAACGCTATGCGCCGGGGTTCGACCGGAACACTGAACTGCTCGGCTGGTCGGCGTCGAAGAGCATCATGGGAACGCTGGTCGGCATGTTGGTCGATGACGGCGTGCTCAAGCTCGACGAACCCGCACCCGTCCCCGAATGGCAAGGCGAGGGCGATCCGCGGGCGAAGATCACGCTGCGCCAGTTGCTGACGATGTCGAGCGGCCTGACCTTTTCCGAAAGCTATGTCCCCGGCAATGACTCGATCAAAATGCTGTTCGAGGCAGGGGACATGGGCGCGATGGCGGCGGCGAAGCCGTTGCAGCATGAGCCCGGCACGAACTGGAGCTATTCGTCGGGCACGACCAACATCTTGTCGCGCATCGTGTTTCAGGCGACCGGCGGGACGCTGGAGGGCATGACGCGCTTTGCGCAGAAGCGACTGTTCGAGCCGACTGGCATGACCAGTGCGCTGATCGAACCCGACGAAGCCGGCGTGCAGGTCGGCAGCTCCTACGCCTATGCCACCGCGCGCGACTGGGCGCGCTATGGGCTGCTGCATCTCAACATGGGCCGGGCCGGGGGCAAGCAACTGCTCTCCAGGGAATGGCTCGATTTCGCGGTCGCGCCGACCAAAGCCGCGCCGCGCCCCGTCTATGGCGCGCAGCTTTGGCTGAATCATGCCGAAGCTGACGGCGAACACCGGAAGCTCTACCCGGACCTGCCCGAAGACACCGTCATGGCGCGCGGCCATAGTTTCCAGATCGTCGCCGCGATCCCGTCGCAAGATGCCGTGATCGTCCGCCTCGGCTGGACGCCCGAGGGGCAGGCATTCGACTGGAATAAATATTTGTCGCAGATCGCGGCGGCACTCGCGCCCGCTGCTCCTGCGCCTTGAACGACTGAAGGACAATTTCGATGACGACCAACGCTCCCCTCTCGCTCGATCTCGCGATTGAATCGCTCCCGCTCGCCAAGCCGTTCCGTATCTCGGGGCATGTCTTCACCGACACGCCGGTCGTGCTCGTCACGCTTTCGGACGGCGAACATAGCGGGCGCGGCGAGGCGTCGGGGGTCTATTATCTCGGCGACGACGTGCCCGCGATGACGGCCGCCATCGAAAGCGTGCGCGGCGCGGTCGAGGCCGGTGTGACGCGCGAGCAGTTGCAGGCGCTGCTTCCCGCCGGCGGCGCCCGCAATGCCCTCGACTGCGCGCTATGGGAATTGGAAGCCCGGCGCAACGGCGTTCCCGTCTGGGAACTCGCCGGCCTCACCGAACCGCGCCCGCTCCGCACGACCTTCACGCTCGGCGCCGACGATCCCGAGGTGATGGCTGCGGGTGCGCGCCATTATGCACAGGCGCGCGCGCTAAAGCTCAAGCTCACCGGCGATCTCGACGTTGATATCGCCCGCGTACAGGCGGTGCGTGCGGCGCGCCCCGAATGCTGGATCGGGGTCGATGCCAACCAAGGATTCGCGATCGGCGATCTCGACGCGCTCGTCGCGGCGCTGGTCGCCGCCGACGTCAAACTGCTCGAACAGCCGCTGGCGCGCGGACGCGAAGCCGACCTTACCGGCTATCAGTGCCCAATCCCGATCGCGGCGGACGAGAGCGCGCTGACGCTTGGCGATATCGACGGGCTGGTCGGCCGCTTCGACGTCGTGAATATCAAGCTAGATAAATGCGGCGGACTGACCGAGGGCCTCGCCATCGCCAAACGCGCCCGCGAACTCGGGCTGGGCGTGATGGTCGGCAATATGGTCGGGTCCAGCCTTGCGATGGCGCCTGCGTTCATCGTCGGACAGCTCTGCGACATCGTCGATCTCGATGGGCCCATCTTCCTTGCGGACGATCGCAAGCCCTCGATCGAATATGTGGACGGCAACGCATGGTGCGGCGAGGCGATCTGGGGCCGCGAAGTCGGCTGAATGATAAAGGGACAGGGAGAGGCACAATGAAAAAGACAATATTTGCCGGTTTGGCATTGGTCGCGCTGATCCAGCCGGCCGTAGCGCAAGAATCGACCGCGACTTACATCCATGCCGGCCGCCTGCTTGCCGACCCGGCGAGCGGCCGGGTCGAAACGAACAAGACGATCGTCGTCGAAGGCGGCAAGATCGCTGCAATCCGCGACGGCTTCGTCGGCGAGGGCAAGGTCGTCGACCTTCGCGACCAATTTGTCATGCCGGGCTTCATCGACAGCCACGTCCACCTGACCTTTGAATCGAGCGCGACGAGCCGCCTCGACGCGGTGACCAAATCGACGGTCGATCAGGCATTCGACGGCGTCGTCTTTGCCAAACGGACCGTGCGCGCCGGGTTCACGACCGTCGTCGACCTCGGCGCCGATCCGCAGGCGATCAACGCGCTGCGCGATGCGACCGCCACGGGCAAGGTCGTCGGGCCGCGCATCATCGCCGCGGGCGGCGTCGCGGCGCACGGCGGACACGGCGACGTTCACGGCTATCGTCAGGAAATCATCGACCTGTTCCGCTCGCCGACACTCTGTTCGGGCGCCGACGACTGCGCGCGCGCGGTGCGGCTTGCGGTGCAGCAGGGCGCCGATGTCATCAAGACCGCCTCGACCGGCGGCGTGATGTCGAACACCGCGGCCGGGCTCGGCCAGCAGATGAGCGACGCCGAACTGATCGCGATCGTCGACACCGCGCATCGTCTGGGCCGCAAGGTCGCGGCGCATGCCCACGGCACCGACGGCGTTAACGCCGCTCTGCGCGCCGGCGTCGATTCGGTCGAACATGGTACCTATCTCGACGCGGAATCGATCCGGCTGTTCAAGGCGAAGGGAAGCTATCTTGTTCCCACCCTGCTGGCCGGCGACACCGTTGCGCGGCAGGCCGAGGAAGCCGAATGGATGCCGGCAGCGGTCCGGGCCAAGGCGCGCACCGTCGGCCCGCTGATGGTCGACGCGCTGCGCCGCGCGCATCAGGGCGGCGTCCGCATCGCGTTCGGAACCGACAGCGCGGTGTCGAAGCACGGCGAGAATGCCCGTGAATTCGCGCTGATGGTGAAGGCTGGGCTGACCCCGCTGGAGACGATCAAATCCGCGACCGTCTGGGCGGCAACGCATGCCGGGCTCGAAGCCGAAATCGGTACGCTTGCCGCCGGCAAGTCAGCCGACATCGTCGCGGTGAAGGGCGATCCGCTGACCGACGTGCGCAGCCTTGAAACCATGGGCTTCGTCATGGCGCGTGGTGCGGTCGTTCGGGCGGCGGGAGAGTGACGATGCGCTCGGTCAAATTATTCGCGCTGCTTCCGCTCGTCATGATGCTCGGCACGGCGGCTTCGAAGCCCGCAACGCCGCTAGCGCCCGCAATCGCGCCCAAACCGGCGGCCGAGGCGCAGAAGCTTGCGCCGCCAGCCCAGACTCCGCTCGCGCCATCGGCAACACTGACGAAACAGGATGTCGATAGCTGGCTCGACGGCTTCGTCCCCTTCGCGCTCAAGCGCGGTGATCTTGCAGGCGCGGTGATCGTCGTGGTCAAGGACGGGCAAGTGCTGACGCAGCGCGGGTTCGGCTATGCCGACGCGGCCAAGCGCACCCCGGTCGATCCCGCGCGCACCCTGTTTCGCCCCGGTTCGGTGTCGAAGCTGTTCACCTGGACCGCGGTGATGCAGCAGGTGGAGGCCGGCAAGATCGACCTCGACAAGGACGTCAACACCTACCTTGATTTCAAGATTCCCCTGAAGGATGGCAAGCCCGCGACGATGCGCCAGTTGATGACGCACACCGCAGGGTTCGAGGAACATGGCAAGCTCACCATGTTCGAGGACAAGAAGTTCCAGATCTCGCTCGGTGACTATGTGAAGGGCGGCATTCCGAACCGCATCTATACGCCGGGCACGACGCCTTCCTATTCGAACTATGGCACCGCGCTCGCCGGCTATATTGTCGAGCGCGTGACCAAGATGTCGTTCGACGATTATGTCGAGCAGCGCATCTTCCAGCCGCTCGGCATGGCGCAGTCGACCTTTCGTCAGCCCTTACCCAAGGCGTTCGCGCCGTGGATGGCGACGGGATATCGTCAGCTTTCCGCTGGCCCCTCGAAGTTCGAGATCGTCGGACCGTCACCTGCGGGCGGCCTCTCTTCGACCGGCGCCGACATGGCGAAATTCATGATCGCGCATCTGAACCAGGGCGCGGGGCTGATGAAGCCTGAAACCGCGCGGATGATGCACGACACGCCGCTGACGATCCTGCCGCCGCTCAATCGGATGGAACTCGGCTTTTTCGAAACCAACATCAACGGGCGCCAGGTGATCGCGCATCTGGGCGACACGCAGTTGTTCCACACCGCGCTCCACCTGTTCACGAACGAAAATGTCGGCATCTATATGTCGTTCAACGCGACGGGCGAGCAAGCGTCGGTCGGCCCCGTGCGCCGCGCTTTGTTCGAGGATTTCGCCGATCGCTATCTTCCCGGCAACGAAATGCCTGCCACGCGGATCGATGCGAAAACCTCGGCCGAACATGCGAGGATGCTCGCCGGAAACTGGCTGAACAGCCGCCGCGCGGAGACGAATTTCTATGCGATCGCCTCGCTCCTAGGACAGGTGAAGATCAGCGTCGGTCCCAAGGGCGAACTCATTGTCCCCGCCGGGCGCGACCTCAACGGCAAGCCCGCGAAGTGGGTCGAGACCGCGCCGTTCGTCTGGCACAATGTCGACGGGCACGGCCGGCTCGCTGCGCAGGTCGTCGATGGCAAGGCCGTGCGCTGGAGCATTGACGGCATCTCGCCCTTCATGGTGTTCGACCGCGCGCCAGCGTCGAAATCGGCGGCATGGATCATGCCCGCGATGTACGTCAGCCTCGGCATCCTGCTCCTCACCCTGCTTCAATGGCCGGTCTCGGCGTTGATCCGCCGTCATTACAAGGCGCCGCTGACGCTCGAACGCCGTTCGCTGCGTATCTATCGCGGCGTCCGCGTGGCTTCGGGACTGGTGCTCGCGCTGGTCGCCGCGTGGGTGATCAGCATGTCGAAGCTAAAGGCGCTGCCATCCTATGACCCGTGGCTGTGGTTCCTCCAGATCGCGGGCTTGGTCGTCCTCGTCGGCGGCACGCTTCTCGCGGCGTGGAACCTCCGCCTCGTCCGCCAGGAAAAGCGCGGCTGGTTCCGCACCCTTTGGGCGCTTTTACTGCTCTTCGCGGCAATCATGCCGCTCTATGTCGCATGGACCTTTGGCCTGATCTCGATGACCGTGAATTACTGACGGCATAGCTTGAATGGGGGGTAGGCCCGGCCGAGCCTCTCCATCGGCGCTCCACCCTGTCACCTCCCCGTCGCCGCGCGACGGGGAGGTTTTTTGTCCGCGTCACGTCGCACGCGATCCATAATGCAACCGTCGCGCTGGTATGGCCCGAGCCGTGATGACGGTAGGCTGCTATCGACCGGGAGCGGACACTCCACCCAATCTAAACCGTTCGCATCGAGCGAAGTCGAGATGCCCATCGGGCTGGGCGTTTCGTCGATGGGCGTCTCGACTTCGCTCGACACGAACGGAGAAAGGGCGGAGCTCAAAGCGACCGGTAGCTGACCTTAAGTGCCTCCCTGCGGCGCAGCCGTGGGGAGGGGGACCGCCGCGAAGCGGTGGTAGAGGGGCCGCGACATCGCGCTAGAAGCCCCTCCGTCAGCGCTGCGCGCTGCCACCTCCCCATCGCTGCGCGACAGGGAGGATACTACACTTCGTCACCCCGGACTTGATCCGGGGTCCCGCTTGAGGTCCAAGCCGGTCGATGCGCAAGAAAAGCGGGATCCCGGGTCAAGCCCGGGATGACGGAAGGTGGGTAACGAGCGGGAGTTGGCGATAGGGATGTGCACCCCAAAACAAACATCGCCTCCAAAAAGGTCTTTCCTACATTATCCGGCTGTGCCAGCCCTCATCTGGCTCTTTCATTCAGTGAACAAAAAGCGGTCGCTGCCTGCTTGCGGGTGAGACCATGATCGGAAGTGCTGCGCATATTCAGCACTCCGCGACTTCCAAATCGGGGCGCTCATAGGGCTGAACTTTCCTGAACTTTGGAATATTGCGCGGCCCTTGCGCTGACCCGATCCCGGATCCAGCCGGCTCGGGATGGCAAAAGTTGGCCTTAAAGCCACAAAGGACACAAAACCGATGCGTGTATGCGGTGCTTTTGTCGCTTTAACGGCTTCACCCCATCGCCGCAAAAAAAAGGCAGCGGTATCGTCGATACCGCTGCCCCCGGGACTATCTGGGTATGAGGTTTAGAAGTTCAGCTTCACGCCGCCCGAAATATAGCGGCCGATCACGTCGAAGTTGGGACTGGTATAGGGCGTGATCGGCGGATCGCGGTCGAACAGATTGTTGACGTTGCCGAACAGGGTGAAGGGGCCGGCCTTGAACTGGACGCCCAGATCGACATAGGTGCGGCTGCCTACCTTGTTGTTCACGATCTCCACCGGAACACCGTTCACGACAGTCAGCGGGCGGTCGAGCCCGCCGTCGACATAGCGGACGCGCAGGTTCGCGCCGAAGCTGTCGTTATCAAAGGCGATCGTGCCCGTGCCGCGCCATTTGGGGGTGGAGAAGGCGGTGTCGCCGCCGACATAGCCCGACACGTCCGCGCCGTTGATCTTCAGGTTGAAGACATGGTTGGCCAGTGCGCGGAACGACAGGGTCCCATCGCCCAGCGGCACGCGGTACGACGCCTCGATATCCAGGCCCTGCGTGCGGTAATTGGCCAGATTGCGATAGCCGTTCGTGATCGATCCGATCGTCCCATTTGCTTCGCGGACGATGATGCCGCCGCAGGTGGGGTCGTTCGGCGCAGCGACGAAGCATTGTTTGAGCAGGTCGTTCGCCGTGACGGTCGTGATCACATTGTCGATGTCGATGTCATAATAATCCACCGACAGGCGCAGGCCGCGAGCGAAGGATGGCGAATAGGATCCGCCGAGCGTCAGCGTATGCGAAATCTCGGGTGTCAGGAGTTTGTTGCCGCCGCCATAGACGACCACATTATTCTGCACCGTGCCGTTCTGACCCTGGAACGGGTCGAAGACCGTACCGATGTTGGTCGAGCGGTTGAGGAAATATTCGGTGATGCTGGGCGAACGGATATCGCGCGAATATACGGCGCGCAGCAGAAGGTCGTTTGCGACGCGCAGCGTGCCGCCTGTCTTCCACGACCAGATCCCGCCGCTGGTGCTGTAATCCGAATAGCGGGCAGCGCCGTTGACTTCGAGCTTCAGCGTGTCGGTGATGTCGAGCAGCGGGACGTTCACTTCGGCGAAGGCTTCCTTGACGTTGAAGCTGCCGTTCGTCGCCGACGAGTTGAGCGTGCCGAGCGCGTTGGCGAGCGACAGCGGGTCGACATAGTTGGTGACCTGCTTTTCCCAGCGGAAGTCGGTACCGAAAGCGATGTCGACGGGGCCGGCCCAGGTCGAGAAGGGCTGACCCGAAACGCTGGCGCCCGCAGCGTCGAGCTTGATCGTGTAGATAAGCTGCGAACCGCCAAACGCCCAGGCGGCTGCGGCGTCCGAAATGCTGCCATTGCCGAACAGGTTGATCGGGACGCAATTGGGGTCGTTGTTGGTTGTCGAGGCATCGGCGTTGATGCGGCACGTCGGCGTGCCATTCACAAGGACGGCATCGACGCCATTGGTGAAGCGCGATTTGATCCGCTGGTTGTTGAGCTGCTGATCGAGCCGGATTTCGCCATGGTTGTAATAGGCGTCATATTTCCAGCCGTCGCCGAAGCTGCCATCGAGCCCGATCGCACCTTCCAGATTGCGGCGGCTGTACTTGAACTTCATCACCCCGTCGGCGCCGACGTCGTCCATGACGCGCCCCAGCAGGAACGGACCGGCGACCCCCGCAGCGGCGAGCTGATTACGGTTCGCCTGCGTCAGGAACGCATTGTCGGGCATGATGACGACCGCTGGGGTCTCGGGGAAGAAGCTATAGTTCGCCGACATACGGTGATAGCTGAAGTTCGCCCAGATTTTCAGCGTGTCGGTGATGTCATAGCTGGCGCGGGCGAAAGCATTGACGCGTTCGTAGGGGGTGCTGACTGCCACATAGTCAAAGATGTTCTGGCCGCCGCCGCCGATGGTCGTGACGCCGTTTGTGACGCTGCCGAGCGGGAAGGCGCTGATATTGCCATCGGGGTTGAACACCAGATTGCGCGGAGCGCCGGTGAGGGTGAGGATCGAGCCGCCATTGTAAAGCTGCGTCGAATTCGGGTCGCGTACCAGTTCGAGCTTGTTGTCGGCGCGCTGGAACAGGCCGGCCTCAAGATTGGGCCGATCGTCGCGGCTGAGCGCGCCGCGCTCGTTCATATATTCGCCCGCCACCATGAAGTGACCGCGACCGCCCGCGAAATCCGTGCCCCATGCGATGTCGGCGCCATAGCGTGCGGCGTCGCCGCGCGACGAGATGCCGGACTGCACGCCCATCCGCCAGCCGTTGAAGTCATCGTCGAGGATGATGTTGACGACGCCAGCAACCGCGCCGGAGCCCCAGGCGGCCGATGCGCCGCCGGTGACGACGTCGATGCGCTTGACCAGACTTTGCGGCACGATGTTGAGGTCGTTGGCGCCGGCAAAGCGGTGGCCGTTGAGCAGGGTGAGGGTGCGTACCGATCCAAGGCCGCGCATGTCGGCGGTCGAGACGCCGCTGCTGGTGTTGCCGGGCGTCGTCGAGGGTGTCGAAGTGGCGCGAAACTGGGGGGCGTCGTTCAATACCTGCGCAATGCTGGGACGGTTGCCGAGGGCCAGTTCGGCTTCGCCGATCACCGTCGTCGGGGTCGGGGCGTCAAAGCCCTCGCGCTGAATGCGGGAGCCGCTGACCACGATTTCCTCGTTCGAAACGACGTCGGTCGCCGCGTCATTTGACTGCGCATATGCCGGGTTCAAACTGACCATCATCGACAGTGCGGTGCCCGCATACCAGCCGGATCGAACGAATTTCATAATTATCCCCTTCGCCTGCGGACGGCAGTTAAGCGGTCCGGTGTTCGCTTATGTTTTACCCTGAGGCGCCTGCGGTCCTCGGGTTTGCGATTTTCTATAAAGTCGGATTTTTTTGAAAAATCAACCCCGATCAAGACATAATTTTCAATTATGGAAAATTATTCGATCGAGTGCACCGCGATTCGGCTCGATATCCCCATGATTTAGGGAGATTTTACCCAAAAAACCATGTTTCAAATCGGAATTTCGCTTAGCCGCCAGCTTCATCGGCCCGCAAAGGGTCCGACTGTGGTCTGAGGCGTGGCTCCACAGCGCTGCCGGAACGGGCAAGTCGCGGCTAACGGGGTTTGGGGTTCGACTCTACCGGAGCGTCAAGGGACGGAGGCGCATGCTTCAGGAACTTCGCAGGTCGTCCAGCCGCCACCCATCGCCTGAAAAAGCTGAACACGCGCCGAGAGCGCATCGGCGCGAAGCTGGATCAACGATAGCTCGGCGCCAAGCAGTCCGCGCTGGGCGTCGAGCTGTTCGAGATAGGGCGAATAGCCTTCGCGATACCGATTGGTCGCGAGCCGCAATCCCTCGGCCAGCGCGTCGCGTTGCGAACGGGCGAGCGCGATCTGCGCGTCGATCAGCGTGACGGCAGCGAGTGCATCCTCGACCTCGCGAAATGCGGTCAGCGCCGTACGGCGATAGGCGAAGGCCGCCTGGTCGCGCTGCGCACCCGCGACTTCGGCCTGCGCTGTCAACCTGCCGCCCTGAAAGATCGGGGCAAGGATGCTGCCGCCAACCGACCAGATCGAAATCGGGTCGCCGATCAGCGTCGAAAAGGCTGCACCGGCTGCCGAGGTCAGGCGGACTTGGGGCAGGAAGCGCTTGCGTGCCGCGGCGAGGTTCTTGTCCGAAGCTGCGAGCTGATACTCTGCTTGCGCGACGTCGGGACGGCGACGCAGCAATTCGGATGGCAGGCCTTCGGGGACTGCCGGGACGGTGAGACGGTCGAGAGACGTGCCCCGATCAATTGCCCGAGGCGTGTCGCCGACCAGCACGCTCAAACCATCCTCGGTCCGTGCAATGGCGAGTTCGATTTGCGGCACGATCTGGGCCGTCGCATCATATTCGGCCTGCGCCTGCTGAAGTTCAAGCTTGGGCGAATAGCCGCGCCCGACGCGAGATTTGGCAATCCGCAGCGATTCCGATCGCGCGCGCACCGTTTCGCGCGCAACCTCCAGCCGCGCATCGAGGCCGCGCAGCGTGACATAGTTGCTAGCCACCGCGGCGGCGATCGACAACTGCACGGCATCATGGGCGGCTTCGCTCGCAAACCATGAATCGCGTGCGGCCGACTTCTGATCGGCGAGGCGGCCGAACAGATCGACTTCATAGGCCACCTGGATTTGCGGCTGCGCGAAATTCTGTTCTGCGGGCTGGCCGAACGGGTTGACCGAGCGTGAGCGTCCGCCGCTGATCGCCGCGTCGATCGTGGGCAGAGTTTGCGCCCGAGCGAGCGCGAAATTGGCGCGTGCTTCGCGCACGCGCGCTGCCGCGACGCCGATGTCGCTGTTGTTGGATAGCGCCTTGTCGACCAGCGCAGTGAGCGTCGCATCGCCGAACGACTGCCACCAGTCGCGTTGCAGCGGAGCAGCGGGATTGGCGTCGGTTCGCCAGGTTACCGGCGGGTCGACCGGCGCCACGCTGGTTGTCGCGACGTTCGGTCCGGCGCAGGCGGTGAGCCCCGCCATAATCGCCGCTGCCAGCGTGAGCCGGGCGCGCTTCATCGCTTCGATCCGCCGCGCGTGTCGATACGAACCTCGACCGACATGCCGGGCCGCAGCCGCCTTGCAAGCGGTTGCTTGTCGTCGATCTTGATTCTTACCGCGATACGCTGCGCGACCTTGACGAAATTGCCGGTGGCATTGTCGGCCTTGAGGACGGCGAATTCAGAGCCGGCCGCCGGCGACAGATTCTCGATCCGCCCGGTCATCTCGGCACCGCCCAACGCGTCGACGCTGAACCGCGCCCGCTGGCCGATCGCCATGCCGCCCGTCTGCGCTTCCTTGAAGTTCGCGATGACCCAGACATGATGCGGGACGACCGACAGCAATTGCGTGCCGGCGGTGACATAGGCACCGACACGCACCCCGACTTCGGAGAGCTGGCCGTCGGCGGGGGCGCGGATGATCGTGTTGTCGAGATCGATCTGCGCGAGGCGAAGCTGTGCTTTCGCCGATTCGACAGCGGCTTCCAGCCCGGCGCGTCCGACGACGACGGTGCGGACGTCCTGTGTTCCGATTGCGCGGCTCGCGCGCGCCTGCTGCAACGCCGCTTGCGCCGCGAGCAGCGCCGCACGCGTCTGATCGAATTCGCGGGTCGAAATCGATCCGTCGGCGACGAGCGCGCGCGCGCGGCGCATGTCGGCGTCGGCCTTGGCGAGTTGCGCTTGCGCGTTGGCGATACCGGCATTCTGGCTGTCGGTTGCAACCTCGCGAGAGCGCTGCGCCTGCGCCGAATTGGCGAGCGCGGCCTGCTGCGCTGCCACGTTCGCCTCAGCCTGCGCGACACGTGCACGATAGATGCGATCGTCGATCGTCGCGAGAATCTGCCCCGCTTTGACCTCGGCGAAATCCTGAACCGGCACACGCGTGACATAGCCGCTGACCTGCGGGCTGATGATCGTCACGCGCCCGCGGACATAGGCGTTGTCGGTGCGCTCCGCTCTGCCGGCGAAGGGCGGCAGGTCCCACGCGTAGAGGATGGCTAGGATCGCGAGCACGGCGGCGACGATGATGACAATGACGGTCGTGCGCGTCTTGTCCGGCGGCCGCCAGGCCGACGGCTGTGCGTCGACCTGCGGATCGGAGGGAGGCGCCGCTTCGGGCGTGGCGGGCGGCGGGACTGCCGTTTCGGATTCCGGTTTCGGCGTTTTGGCCTTGGGCTCGTCGCTCATCCTATTGCCCCTGTTGAGCTTGTGCCTGCGCCTGCAGGCGCTGCACCAATAATATCACCGGTGATGGCTCGTTTCGCCGCCGGATAGACCGGCTGATCAAGAAGCCCCATATCGTCGTCAAGATCGCAAGTACCCCGACCAGCAGGAATACGTCATTATACGCAAGAATATGCGCCTCACGCGTGACTTGTTGGCTCAGCAGTGCAGCGCCCTCTGCGCTGCGTAGAGCCGGATCGCCGATTGTGCCTGCAACGACACGGCTGCCTGCGCCCAGCCGCGCAGCGACGAGCGGGTCGCTCGCGACGATATTCTGGACCAGTTCGTGCGAATGATATTTTTCGCGCACGGTCTGGAACGTTCCGAGCAAGGTGCCACCGGCAAGGCCGCCGATGCTTTGGCTCATGCTGAACAGCACGACGAAGCTGATGAAATTCTTGCCGCCCGCGAGCAGGGTCCGCGCGATGCCGATCACCATCGCCTGCGCAAGGAAGAGCAGCGAAGCGAAGCCGATCAGGGCCTGGCTCACATAGAATTGGCTGGGCCGCGTCAGATTATTGGCCTGCGCGTCCAAGAAAGACCCGATCACGATCAACACGACCGCGATGATAATCGGCCTCGACAGATTGTCGGGGCGGAACGTCAGCACCGCCGTCGCGAGGCCGGCGATCGATGCGAACACGACGATTACGTTCAGCGTGACCAGCTGGTCGTTGATCAGGCCCACTGTGCTAAGAAAGCCGATCGATCCGAACGCCTGTTCGGAAAGCAGAATGCGGATCGACGATGCCACGGCAAAGAGCCGCAGCATCTCGCGCGTGCCGAGCCAACGCGTGTTGAGCAGCGGGTTTTTGCGATGATGTTCAACGAGTATGGCCGCGGCGATCAGCGCCACGCTGGCGGCTAGCGACCAGCCCATCCACGCGCGTTCGGTCCACCATTGGATCCGTCCCTGCGAAAGCACCGCGACCAATAGCCACAATCCCGGCGCGAGCAGTCCAAAGGTCAGGAAGTCGAGCGGTTCGAACACTTTTTCGCGCTCGCTGGGGGGCAGGGGCTGCGCGATCACCGCAGCGAGCGTCGCCAGCGCCATCCCGAATTCGAACCAGTAGAGATTGTGCCAGTCGCCCCAGATGAGCAGCCCCGGCGAAAGCACGCGCGCGAGCGGCGTCGCGATCTGCGGTATGCATATGCCGATCATCACCGCGGCGAGCCGCTTCGACGCCGGAAGCGCCTGAAAAAAATAGAGGATGGTCAGCGTTGAGAGGCCGCTTGCCGCGATCCCGCTCATCGCGCGCACCGCGACCGAGGTCCAGAAATCGTGGATGAACAGGTGCATCAATGTCGTCACCGCATAGGCGACGAGCGTGTAGCGGATGAACGGCTGGAGCCCGAATTGCTGGCGATATTTGACGAGCAGGAGGTTCGCCGTGACATTGGTCATGAAATAGGCGGCGGTCAGCCATGCTGCCTCGTCGCTGTTGAGCCCCAGCGTGCCTTGCGCGAAATTGAGGTTGACGGTCACCAGCGCATTGCCGAGCCCGCCGGTGATCCCGATCAGGCAGCCGATCAGGAAATGACGCACCATGCGTGGGGTCGGATGATCGGGATTGGCGGGCGACCCCGGAAGCGTGGGTCGCTCGTGCGGTTTGAAGACATAGTCCGCCATGGCGGGGTCAGGCCGGCTTCGCGGTTATGGACGCGCCATGATCGGAGCGAGTCGGTTCGATCGTCATGATTGTCCTTACCGCATCACCGGGGCGCGTGCAGCCTATTCGGTGGAATAGGCGCTCCGCGACGCGGGCATAGCGCCAGGGCGATCTTACGGATTTTCAATCGCCGTGCGTTTTCCAGAGCCATGCCGCGCAAGCGAGGTCCTGAACGATCGAGCCCAGCGATTTATAGATGGTGACGTCCGAAGCCGCGCGGCGGCCCGGCACGGTGCCCGAGAATATATTTCCGATCTCGGGCAGGACATGCGCTTCGTTGATCAGTCCGGATTCGCTGGCGCGCAGATATTCGGCTCCCTGTGCCAGAACGCCTTCGCGATGGTCGGGCACGAAACGCGCCCGCGCGACAAGCGCTTCGTCGACTTCGGAGGGGCCGGCCCGGCTGGAGCCGACGGCATTGATGTGCGTTCCATCCGCGATTTGCGCGTCGAACAGCACTGGTTCGGCGGCGCCTGTCAGCGTGCAGATGACGTCCGCGCCGCTCGCAGCATCGGCGACCGAGGCTGCGACATGCGCTGGGAGGCCCAGGTCGCGGACGACCCGATCGACAAGGTCTGCCGCCTTTGCGGGCGAACGGCCCCATATTCGTACGTCATCCAGCGGGCGGACATGGCGGATCGCCGCGACGTGATGCCAAGCCTGCTCGCCGGTTCCCAATATCGCGAGGCGACGGGCGTCGGCGCGCGCGAGTGCGTCGGTCGCTGCGGCCGACGCGGCGGCGGTCCGGATCGCGGTGACTTCGCTGGCGTCGATCACGCAAACGGGCGCGCCGCTCGTGCGGTCGAACAGGATGATGACGCCCTGATGCGAGCTGCCATGAGCGGCGGCGGCGGGAAAAATGCTGATGATCTTTGCACCGAAGCCTGCGCCGTCGAGTGCGCCGGGCATGACGCCGAACAGGTCGCCGCCGTCGAGGTCGATGATGCCGCGCAGCAATTGCCGACTTCGTCCCTCGGCCAGCGCGATCATCGCACCCTTCATCAGCTCGATGCATGTCGCATGGTCGAGCCGCCGGTGGACCTCGGCCGCGTCGATGAAACGGATTGCCTCAGCCACCCCACACGCCTTCGGCGTGGCGCACGAAATTGAGCCCCATGATCTTCTCGATCCGGCTGCTCGAATATCCGCGCGCGGCGAGCAGACCGATCAGTTTCCGGAACTGGTCGGGCCCGCGCAGGTCGACGACGAAGGGATAGGTATCGGGCCGCTCGCCGACCGCGCTGATCCCCGCCGCACGGCGCTCGGCGATCTCCTTGGCGAGTACCGCTTCATATGCCTGAAGATCGTCGATCTGGCCGATGTGGCCATCGGTGCCGATGCCCACATGATCCTCGCCGCAGATGTTCACGGCATGGTCGATATGGCGGACGACGTCCTCGGCGCGGGCATGGCCCGAAATGTTGAGGAATGGCATGAAATAGATGCCGACGAACCCACCCTTTTCGGCAACCAGCCGCAGTTCGGCATCGGTCTTGTTACGCGGCAGGTCGGTGACGGCGCGGCAGCCGGTGTGATTGATCGAGATCGGTGCCTTTGACGCGCGCGCGGCCTCGAGGCAGGTCTTCTCGCCGCTGTGCGACAGGTCGACGATCATCTTTTGCGCATTGAGACGTTCGATCACCTCGCGCCCAAAGGGCGTCAGGCCGCGATTGTCCGGCGCCATCGATCCGTCGCCGAGCTGGTTCGCGGGATTATAGGTGAGCTGGAAGATGCGCACGCCCATGTTGGCAAAGATGTCGACGCGGCCCGCATCCTTGCCCATCATCGCACCATTCTGGAAGCCATATATGATCCCGATTTTCTTTTCGGCCTTGGCGCGGCGGATGTCGGCGGCGCTCAATATCTTGATCAGGTCACGCGGATAGCGGCGCAGCAGCATGTCCATCTCGGCGACGTCGGCGACGCTCTTTTCGAACGGATCAGCCGGACCCGCGACATAGCCGAGCGTGCAGTTGATCGCGGTGATCCCAGAGGCATGCCCCTCGGCCAATACTCGCGGCGAAAAGGGGTCGGGGGCATCGCGTATATTGGGATCGGCAAGCCCGCCGAGCGCATTGACGATCACCCATTTGCGGCTGTCCGGTGCCGCGGCGGCGCGCGCCGCAGCAGCAGGCAGCAACGATGTCGCGGCGAGGCCCGCCGCACCTGCCAATATTGCGCGCCGGTCAATCGTCATTTCCAAGCTCCTTCGCCGTCGGTGCGACATAGTCGGCGCGCCGATATTCGCGGCCGCGCTTCACCGTCATTTCGATTTGTTCGATATTGTTGATATCCGCGAGCGGATCGGCCGCGAGCACGACGAAATTCGCGAGCTTTCCGGGCTCGATCGATCCCATATCCTTGTCCCGGCCCGCCGCGCGCGCGCCGACGAGCGTCGCCGAATGAATGACCGCGATCGGCGGCATGCCGACGTCGTGCGCCAGATAACGAAGCTCGGCATGGACTTCGGGCCAGGGATTGCTGGCGGGATCGACGAAATCGGTGCCGGTGGAAATCGGCAGGCCCGCCCGCCACGCCTGCTGGGTCAGGCGGATCGTCTGCGCGCCGCTGCAGCGGAGCGGTTTCGCTTTCGGATCGGCCTTGCGCGCGGCTTCGAATTTCACGAACAGGCTGCCGGTCGCGTCGAGGATCGTGCCTCGCCTCAGCATCGCGTCGAAAAGGCGGGCGACGACCGGATCGTCGCCGATCGCCGCGAGGCGCGCCTCGTCGACAGGGGTGCGGTCCTGATAGGCGGCGAGCATTTCAGGCTGCGCTTCGTAACCGAGGTAACAGACATGGCTGATCGAATCGGCGCCCGCCGCGATGACGTCGGCGGGGCGGGCAGGGAAGACCGCGCTGTGCGCCCAGATCATCAGCTTCTGGCGATGTGCCTCGGTAGTGATCGCCCTGACGCGCTCGGCGGGCAGGTTGGCGTAGATCTTGATCGCGCTCGCCGACGTGCCGCGCGCCAAGGTGACCGCCGCGCGCAGGTCGGTCTTTTTGTCGATCGCCTGCATCCAGGGTGCGGTGCCCGGCGTGAAACCACGGCTGACCGCAAGAACCCGGGGATCCTCAAAAAAAGATGGCCCGGCCATCAACGCGGCATAATAGATGTCGGGAGCGGGTATTTCGCCGACCAGCGACGCGCGCGAAAGCTCGCCCACCGCGCGCAGGTCATCAGCCATGTCGCGCACTGCGGTCACCCCGCCATAGAGCTGGCGGCGCAGGATCGCTTCGGCGCGCCCGCGGTTGGGCGGGGTCGCGAGATGGACGTGGCTGTCGATCAGCCCGGGAATCACAAAGCGGCCTGACAGGTCGACGCGGCGGGCGCCGCTCGCCTGCGACGCCAGCGCGCCATGCGCGCCGATTGCCACGATCCGTTCGCCGTCGATCAGGATATCCTGATCGCGGCGGGCCGGACCACCGGTGCCATCAATTACCGTCGCATTGGCATAAATGATCTGTTCGGCCGCCGCCGAAGGCGTCGCCGCAACCAGCGAAGCGGCAAGGCCAAGCGACTGAAAGGCAGCGACGAGCGCCGGCGAGCGTGAGCGGACCGATGTCATGCGCTCGTCGCTAGCGTCCTCATTTCATGTCCGCAATCGCCGGGCATCCGCAATCGGCGAAAAGCGATCTTCGTCGCCCTTTTCTCAGAATGCGTATCTCAGGGTCACTCGCGCATTTCTCGGCTCGCCATAGACGAAGCCAGGGAACCAGACGTTGCCACTGAAAAAGCGCTTGTCGAAAAGATTGTCGACATTGGCCTGTAGCGACAGTGCCTCGGTAAGGTCATAGCGCGCCATGATATTGGCGATGGCATAAGCTGGCTGACCGATCCGCTCCTCGACATTCGTGCCGGGATTGACGGCGGTCACCGGCGGGCGGCTTTCCCATTTTACCGCGCCGCCGACGCTCAGGCCGTCGAGCGTTCCGGTAAAATCATATCTGGTTGCGAAGTTGAACGCGCGGCGCGGTTGATGCGCAAGTACCTGCGCGCCATCGGCGTCCTTTGCGCTATAGTCGCTCCAACCGGCGCTGACGTCCCATTGCGGTGTGATCTTGCCGACGATTTCCAGCTCATAGCCTTTTGCGACGGTTCCCTTCATGCCGCGATAGGCCGTGAGGGGAGTGCCGGGGATCAGTCCGTCGGCGACCGCAAGATTGTCCTGTTCGATACGATAGACCGAAACCGTCGCAAGGAGCTGGCCATCGAGCAGCAGCGCCTTCAGTCCGGCTTCATAGTTGCTGCCCTCAAGCGGATCGATCAGGCGGTTGTTGCGGTCGCGCAGATTGCCCTGCGGCTTGAAGATATTGGTGTAGCTTGCATAAGCGGACAGATTGTCCGTGACGTTATAGACCAGCCCGACATAAGGCGTGATCTGGCCCTTGTACGACAGGCTATAGGGCGAACCAAATTTGCTCTCATGCTCGTTGCGCTTGTAATAGCTCAGCCGCCCACCGCCGATGAGCTTCAGCCCGCCGATCAGGCTGATCCGCGTCGAGGCATAAACCGCTGCCTGCGTCGTGTTGCCGAATCCGGACATGTCGTAGCGCTCGCCCCATTCTGGCTCGGCGAGCCGGCCATCGAAGCTGTTGAAGTCGTCGATCGGGTCGATCGCGATCGGATCGCGGTTCGTCCAGCCGTCATCGACCCGGCTCGCCATCGCGCCGAACGCGAGGTCGTGCTGGCCGCCCAGCAGCGCGAAGCTGCCATTGGCCTGGATGCTGGTGTGCCATTGTTCGGGGCTGGTCTTGTACCAGTAACCCGACGTGCCGACGCCTGCACCGGTAATGCGGTCCGGTAGGCCGTCGAGCCACAGCAGCTTCGAATTTTCGATTCCCTTGTGATAGGCGATGTCGCCGCGGATTTCCCAGTCGCCGCTCAATTTATGCTTCAGCGTGGCAAAGGCCGAAATCTCGGTAGTATTCCAGAGCCCCCAGTCGGTGCCCGTGGTCTTAGAGCGCGGCCAGTCGGTGCGCGTGCCGTCGCTGTACCAATAGGGTAATTGCGCCCACATGATCCCGTCGCGCTCGTCGCGCTGATAGCTTGCGCCGATGGACAGGGTCGTACGGTCGCCAAGATCGGCGTCGATCACGCCATAGAGAAGGAGGCCCTTCTTCTTTTCCAGATCGACGAAACTGTCCTGCGTATAGGCCTGAGCAACCGCGCGCGCGCGCACCGTCCCCGCCGCATTGAGGGGCGATTGGATGTCGAGGGTAGCGGCGAAGCGGTCCCACGATCCGGCCTCGAGGCTGATATTGCCCGCAAATTCCTGTTCGGTGGCATGTTTGCGGATCAGGTTGACGACCGCCGACGGATCGCCAGCCCCCTGCATCAGGCCGGCGGCGCCGCGCACCAGGTCCACGCGCTCATATTGTGCCGTGCTGGTCTCGCCAAAGCCGACATTGCCGTTGGCGAACGGTGCGCCGTCGAGCTGGAAATTCTGGACTTCGAAACCGCGGGCGGTGATTGCGCTGCGTCCACGATCAACGTCCTTCTTGGAAATGCCGACGGTAAAGTCGAGCGCGTCGTTGATCGTGTTGAACGCCTGATCCTTCATCTGTTGCTGCGTGATGACGCTGATCGTTTGTGGCGTTTCAAGCGGCGAGAGCGGAAGCCCCGTCGCGGCGGTGGGCTGATCGGTGCGGCCATAGCCAGTCACGACGATGGTATCGCTGGTCTCGTCGTCGGTCGGCAGGGGCGACGTGTCTTGCTGCGCGAGGGCAAATGTCGAGGTGCACAGAAATGCCGATCCGGTCAGCAGAAAACGAATGGAACGGCGCATCTTTTTCCCCTTTGTTGGCGGCTGGGCCGCGTCGGTGATGCGCCACTAGTGAGATTAACTCGCATTTGCAATATCGGAGGGCCGCGATTTTTCGGCATGCGCCCCGCGCTTGCGTTGGTTCTGACAGGCCAAAGGTCTCGGCGGACGCCTGTTAAGCCGTGCATTAATATGATACCGGTGGCATTCGAATCCGAAATTTTCTGAGCCGACGCGGCCATAAGTCGTGCGGCATGACTGCCTGATCTCCCCCGTGGGCGCCCGCGCCCATCGGCAAACAGAAACAGAAACGGAGGACCATGATGCAAACTCCAGAAGAATATGAGCTGTCCCGGCGTGGCGTGCTGGTGGGCGGTGCGGCATCGGTCGCCACGGTGACATTCGTCCCTATTGGAACGGCGACCGCGGCCGGACCGGCGACCAAGGCTCCGCCGACTGCCAAAGTCGCCTTTGAGGTCAACGGCACGGCGCGCGAGCTCGATCTGGACACGCGGACATCGTTGCTCGATGCGCTGCGCGAGCATCTGCAACTGACGGGGACGAAGAAGGGATGCGATCACGGCCAGTGCGGCGCATGTACCGTGATCGTCGATGGGCGGCGGATCAATAGCTGCCTGACGCTCGCTGTAATGCACGAGGGCGACAAGATTACGACGATCGAAGGTCTCGGTACGCCGGATAAGATGCACGCTATGCAGGACGCATTCGTGACGCACGACGGCTATCAATGCGGCTATTGCACCCCGGGCCAAATCTGTTCGGCGGTCGCGGTGCTCGACGAGATCAAGGCGGGCATTCCGAGCCATGTCACGGCGGACCTGGGCGCCGCACCGACGGTGACGAAGGTCGAACTGCGCGAGCGGATGAGCGGCAATATCTGCCGCTGCGGCGCCTATTCGAATATTATCGATGCGATCACCGACGTGGCGGGAGTGAAAGCATGAAAAGCTTTACCTACGAACGCGTCGATAGCGCGGCTGCTGCAACAGCCGCCTTTGCCCGGACGCCGGGGGCGCGTTTCATCGCTGGCGGAACCAACCTGCTCGACCTGATGAAGCTCGAGATCGAAGCACCGCAGCACCTGATCGACGTCAGCCGCGTCGCGCTCGACAAGATCGAGGCGACGGCCGAAGGCGGCATCCGCATTGGTGCGATGGTGCGCAACACCGATCTCGCGAGCGACGCCCTCGTGCGACGTGATTATGGTCTGCTGACGCGCGCGCTGGTCGCAGGCGCGTCGGGGCAATTGCGCAACAAGGCGACGACCGCGGGTAATCTGCTCCAACGGACTCGCTGCCCCTATTTTTACGACACCAATCAGCCGTGCAACAAGCGCAAGCCTGGCAGTGGCTGTGCCGCGATCGGCGGCTTCAACCGGCTGCATGCGGTTGTCGGCGCCAGCGACGCTTGTATTGCGACGCACCCCAGCGACATGGCCGTGGCAATGCGCGCGCTCGATGCTGCGATCGAGACGGTCGACGCGGCGGGCAAGGCGCGCGCGATCCCCATCGCCGATTTCTATCGTGCGCCGGGCAAAACGCCGCATCTGGAGACGGTTTTGGCGCCGGGTGAGCTGATCACTGCGGTCACGCTGCCGAAGCCTGTCGGCGGCACGCATATCTATCACAAGGTTCGTGACCGCGCGTCCTATGCCTTTGCGCTGATTTCGGTCGGAGTGATCGTTCAGCCCGACGGCACCGGGCGCGTCGCTCTCGGTGGGGTCGGTTACAAGCCGTGGCGCGTCGAAGCGGCCGAGGCGGCGCTACCGCGCGGCGCGAAGCCGGTTGCGGGCGGACTGCTCGCGGGCGCCAAGACGACGCACGAAAACGCCTATAAGCTGCCCCTCGTCGAGCGGACGCTCGCCGGGGTGCTGGCGCAAGCGAAGGGCTGAGCCATGAAATTCGACACGCCCGCAACGACCAACCCGATCGATCAGATGAAGATCGTCGGCAAACCCACCAACCGCATCGAGGGCCCGCTCAAGACGACCGGCACCGCGCCCTATGCGTATGAGCGCCACGATGTCGCGGCGAACCAGGCCTATGGCTATGTCGTCGGATCGGCGATCGCCAAGGGGCGGATTGCGTCGATGAACCTCGATGAAGCCAAAGCGGCGCCGGGCGTCGTCGCGATCGTTACCGCGGACAATGCGGGCAAGCTGACGAAGGGCGATTTCAACACCGCCAAATTGCTCGGTGGACCCGCGGTCGATCATTATCATCAGGCGATCGCGCTGGTGGTCGCCAACAGCTTCGAACAGGCGCGGGCCGCCGCTTCGCTGGTTCGCGTCGAATATGCGCGTGAAAAGGGCGCTTTCGATCTCGCCGCCGCAATCGATACCGCGATCAAGCCTAAAGCATCCTTCGGAACCGAGCCCGACAGCGCCGTAGGCGATTTTGCCTCGGCTTTTGCCTCGGCGCCCGTTCAGCTCGATGCGCGCTATACGACCCCCGATCACAGCCATGCGATGATGGAGCCCCACGCGACGATCGCTGCGTGGGAAGGTGAGAAGCTGACCGTGTGGACGTCAAACCAGATGATCGCCTGGTCGGTCGGCGACATGGCGAAGACGCTTGGCATGCCGAAAGAGAATATCCGCTTCGACTCGCCCTATATCGGCGGCGGTTTCGGTGGGAAATTGTTCAATCGCGCCGACGTGCTGCTCGCCGCGCTGGGTGCCAAAATAGCAAAAAGGCCTGTGAAGGTCGCGCTTCCGCGGCCGCTGATGATCAACAACACGACGCACCGCCCAGCGACGATCCAGCGCGTTCGGCTCGGCGCGACGGCGGATGGCAAGATGACCGCGATCGGGCACGAAAGCTGGTCGGGCGATCTGCCCGGTGGCGGCCCGGAAACTGCGGTAGCGCAGACACGCCTGCTTTATGCCGGCGAAAATCGCATGACCGCGATGCGTCTGGCGGTGCTTGATCTGCCCGAAGGCAATGCGATGCGCGCGCCGGGCGAAGCGCCGGGACTGATGGCGCTCGAAATCGCGGTCGATGAATTGGCCGAAAAGCTGGGCATGGATCCAATCGCGTTGCGCGTTCTGAACGACACGCAGGTCGACCCCGAAAAGCCGAGCCGCCCTTTTTCACAGCGCCAGCTCAATAAATGCCTGGAGACCGGCGCCGAAAAGTTCGGCTGGAGCAAGCGCGGCAAGCCCGGTGCCACGCGCGACGGCCGGTGGCTGGTCGGCATGGGGGTCGCGGCGGCGTTCCGTAACAACCTCAACGGACCATCGGCGGCGCGCGTCCGCCTCGCCAAATCGGGGATCGTTACGGTCGAGACCGACATGACCGATATCGGTACGGGCAGCTATACGATCATTGCGCAGACCGCCGCCGAAATGATGGGCGTGCCGCTCGAAAAGGTCGTCGTGAAGCTCGGCGATTCCGCCTTTCCCGTGTCGGCCGGTTCGGGGGGACAGTGGGGTGCGAACAGTTCGACCGCCGGCGTCTACGCCGCCTGCGTGAAACTGCGCGAAGCCGTGATTCAGAAGCTCGGCCTGTCATCCGACGCGGTCTTCGCCGATGGCAAGGTCAAAGCCGGACGGCGGAGCATTGCGCTCGGCGATGCGGCGGCCGGCGGCGAACTCGTCGCCGAGGACAATATGGAATATGGCGACCTCGCCGAGAAATTTCAGCAATCGACTTTTGGCGCGCATTTCGTCGAGGTGGGCGTCGATGCGATGACCGGGGAAATCCGCGTCCGCCGGATGCTGGCGGTCTGCGCCGCCGGTCGTATCCTCAACCCCAAGGCGGCACGGAGCCAGGTGATCGGCGCGATGACGATGGGCGCCGGTGCGGCGTTGATGGAGGAACTCGCGGTCGACAAACGCTTCGGCTTCTTCGTAAATCACGATCTCGCCGGCTATGAAGTCCCCGTCCATGCCGACATTCCGCATCAGGAAGTGATTTTCCTCGACGAAGCCGATCCGACGACGTCGCCGATGAAGGCGAAGGGCGTCGGCGAACTCGGCATCTGCGGTGTCGCCGCGGCGGTCGCGAACGCGGTTTATAACGCCACGGGTGCGCGAGTACGCAACTATCCTATCACCCTCGACAAAATCATCGACAGACTGCCGGAGATGACGTGATCGCGATGTGGTGCGATCAGTGGCCGGGCAGATCGTCCGGCCGGTCGATATCGAGCAGTTCGTCGGCGCGGGCATGGACGAGTGCGGCCTCGGCCAGCAGGGCTTTTCCGCCGCGGTCGCCTTCGCCAGCGCATAACCGGTCGAACAGCGCACGGGCGAACAGCGCAGGCGGCATCGTCGCTTCGCCGTCGGTCGATGCCACCACCGGAGCTGCTGACGGATCGAAACGCGCGACGACATCACGCAAATGGCCCGTGCTGACGAAGGGCATGTCGGCGAGGCAGACCAGCGCGGCTGTTTCCGGTCCTCGCGCAGCTTCGGCAATCCCGCATGACAGCGAGTGTGACAACCCGCGTTCAGGATACGGATTGACGACAATCTCGAAACCCCGCGACGCAAGCAATTCTGCGAGCATTCCGTGGTCATCCGGGCAGACGGCGATGCGCCGTCCTGGCGTTAGTTCGACGATCCGCCGCGCCGCGTGCAGCGCCAGCGGCTCGCCCTCAAACGTCGCAAGCAATTTGTCGGCTGTCCCGAACCTTCGCGATGCCCCTGCGGCAAGCAGGATGGCGGCGATGTCGCTTGCGTCGCTCACAAATCACCTCCCGTTCGGCGCCTCTGGTGCATCCGGAGACTTCAAAGCAAAATACGCATGATAGCAACAACGCCGACGGACATATTGCGCTTTATCCTGCAGCGGGCCGAGGAAGAGGTTGCGACGATCCTCGTGACCCTGACTGCAATCGAGGGCTCCTCTCCGCGCGCGATCGGCGCCCAGATGGCGGTCGCGGAGGACGGCCGGTATGTCGGGTCCTTTTCAGGCGGCTGCATCGAGGCGGCGGTCGTTGCAGAGGCGATCGGGACGCTTGCCGACGGACGCGCCCGCCTCGTACGGTTCGGCGCGGGGTCGCCCTATCTGGACATCCGCCTCCCTTGCGGCGGCGGTATTGATCTCCTGTTCAATCCGCGGCCAGATCGGAAAGCGATCGCCGAAGCGCTGTCGCGGCATGGCCGCCGTGAAATGGCCGTTCTGCGGCTGGCCGAAGATGGCGTGTGTTCGGATAGTTCGGCCGTCGCGCATGCGATCGCCGGCTGGGACCGCGGAAGCTTTCGTGTCGGTTATGCGCCGCCGCTCCGCATCGTCGCGATGGGGCAAGGCGAAGAGCTTACCGCGCTGGCGCGTCTCGCGGCGGCCTTTGGCGCGGAAGTCAGCGTGCTTTCACCAGACCAACGGGCGCTGGCGGACCTCGATGCCGAGGGTTTCGACACCGTCCGACTAACCACGCGGACGGACTTGCCGTCCCTCTTTACCGATCGGTGGACCGCGATCATTTCGGTCTTTCACGACCGCGACTGGGAAGAGGAGTTGCTGCCACGCGCGCTCGACCTACCTTCCTTTTATGTCGGAGCGATCGGTAGCCAGCGGACGCAGGACGTCCGGCAAAGCGCCTTGCGCGACGCGGGTGTGCCCGAGGAGCTTCGCCGCAAGCTTCGCACGTCGGTCGGGCTGATCCCGGCGACGCGCGATCCGGCCACACTCGCGCTGTCGACGCTGTCGCAGATTGTGCAGGACTATCATCGGCTAGGAGTTGCCGGCGACGATGACGACCATCCGTACAGGAATGAAGCTTGGTCGGCCTCGCTTAGTCCCGCTCCCGCAGCTGGCGTATCGAATCATATCGGGGGTCGAGATTGATCGCGCGCCGTTCGTCCATGTTGGCGCGCTTCGTGTCGCCCCGCTTTCGTAGCAGAAGGCTGCGGTTGTAATAGGCACGCGCGGATTGGGGCGCGTGCTGGACCGCCCGGTCGAGGTCGGCGATCGCGCGCGCGCTTTCCCCCTGACGATCATAGGCAAGGCCGCGATTGAGATAGGCCACCGACAAATCGGGCGCGACGGCAATCGCCTGATCGAACGCCGAGATCGCGCCATCCAGATCGCCCTCCCACGCCTGTGCCAGCCCGTCGGACAGATGCGCGTCGGCTTGCGCGCGGACCGCCTTCGCGCCCTTGTTCGCCAGCCTTTTGCACCGTGACAGCGTTCGGCTGGGGTCGTTCACCGTGCAGGCGTTCCAGTCGCCGCGCCTCGGGGCACCGCGCGCCGCTATGCGCGTTCCTGTGACGACGACCGTATCTTCAGCGACATCGCCGGAAATTACCGTAATGGCGCTCGGCGCGTCCTGTACCGGGCGCGCGGCGCGCTGGGCCGTGACGGTGATCGCACTGCGTTCTTCGACTTTGGCGGCCGGCGCAGCGGCCTCCGCCCGCGCAATTTCGACGGGTTCCGCGGCCGGAGGCGCAAGGGCGGGCTGGATCGCGGGTGGGGCGATGTTCCCACTCTCGGGCACTTTCGCGGGCGACGGGGAGGGCGCGATGGCTACCGGGGCGGGAACTTCGACGGTGTCACGCGCGACGACGGGCGTCTTTGCCGGAACATCCCGCAGAACCCGTTCGTCGGCGGCCGGAGAGCTGTGTTCAAGCGTCGTCCATGCAAAGGGCAGGCTGATCGCGGCGACGAGCGCGGCGGCCGCAAATATGCCGGCCTGCGGACGCGCCAGATTGGCCCACCAGGATGCTCTTCCGGGCCGGGTCGCAACGGTCGGCGCAGGCGCACCGTCGAAGCGGGCAAGCGCCTCGGAAATCGCAGCTTCGCGCCGTTTCGGCGCAGGTGGCGGCGGATCGGGCAGGAAGGCTTTCAGATCGTCATCGCCCGTCATGGCCGCGATGTCCCCGACGCGGCCCGGCGCGCTGTCGAGCGATGTCGAAACGGCAGGCGCAAGGAAAGGGGCATGAACATCGTCGGACCTTATACGCACAATATCGCAGCGGTCGAATATACCGATTGCCCGATCAAAACGCGCAGGGCGGATGCGGCGGCGGCCTCGTTGAACCGCCGCCGCTCCATGTTAGCGTTCCAGCTTTGCCATCGATCCGGCCGTCCTGGCGGCGCGGACCATCTGGACCAGTTCCATGCGATATCCGAAATCGTCGGTGCCGCGCGCCGCGCCGACGATCTGCAGCACATCGTCATAGGTCATCGAGCCGCTGTATTTTCCGCCGCGGAGCAACTCGGCAAAGGCCGCGACCCCCGTCGCGAAGCGCGCATCCTGCGGTGCGTCCGCAAAACGGGCGAATTCGATGCGGCGGTCGATCGGCGTAGAGATCAACTGGCTGCGGTCCGATTTGGGCAATTTGTAACGGATCTTCACAAAGCCATATTCGTTGGACGCCGCAGCAACGGTTCGTGGAGCAGGCTTGCTGTAGCGCAGATCGCCCACCGTCCGCGGTCCGCCGACGGGAACAATCTCGTAAAGCGCCGTCACCGTCTGTCCCGAACCGACATCGCCCGCATCGACCTTGTCATTGTCGAAATCGTCGCGGTTCAGCATCCGCGTTTCATAGCCGATGAGCCGATATTCGGCGACCGTCGCCGGGTTGAACTCGACCTGAATCTTCACGTCCTTTGCGATCGGGAAGAGCGTCGAAGTGGCTTCGTCGACCAGCGTTTTGCGCGCTTCACCAAGCGTGTCGATATAAGCCGCGGCGCCATTGCCGTTCTGGGCCAGCGTCTGCATCAGCGCATCGTTGTAATTGCCCATGCCAAAACCGAGAACCGAGAGGAAAATGCCCTTGCCGCGCTCGCGCTCGATATAGCCTTTCAGCTCATTCTGGTCGGTGATGCCAACGTTGAAGTCGCCGTCGGTGGCCAGGATAACGCGGTTGACGCCGTTCGGATCGCGGTTGCGTTCGGCCAACGCATAGGCTTGGCGGATGCCCTCGGCGCCCGCCGTGCTGCCGCCCGCGCCGAGCTGGTCGATCACCGCCAATATCCTGTCTTTCTGGCTCGCCGGGGTCGGCTCGAGCGCAGTGCCCGCGCTGCCGGCATAGGTCACGATCGACACGCGGTCGTTGCGATCGAGTTGGTCGAGCAGCAGTCCGAGCGATTTCTTGACGAGTGGCAGCTTGTTCGGCGCGTCCATCGACCCCGACGTGTCGATCAGGAAGACGAGGTTCGCGCGCGGCCGCGTCGCACGCTCGATTTCATAACCTTTGATGCCGATGCGGACGAGCTTGCGGCCCACCGTAAACGGGCTGGGGAAGACTGCGACGTTCGAGGAAAAGGGCTGCTGTGCGCTGCGCGGTGCGGCATAGTCATAGGGGAAATAGTTGATCAACTCTTCGCTTCGTACTGCGGCCGGCTGGGGCAGCGCATTGTTGTTCAGCGAGGCGCGGACAAAGGAATAGGATGCGGTGTCGACGTCGATCGAAAAGGTCGACACGGGCTCGTCGCGCGCGATCTTGAACGGATTTTCCGAAGTAGAGGTGAATTTGTCCCGGCCGACATCCTGATAATAGGGTCTGATCCGGTCGGGGTGCGCCGCGCGCAGGGCGGTCCCCGTCACGACAATATTCTGCGTCGACGCCGGGGGCGGCGCTCTGCGGCTTTCCGAACTGATCACCGATATCGGCATCGGAGCGTCCATGACGGGCGACGCGATCTGCCGGCCCGTCACGACGATTGCCGAAGCGTCTTCTTCCAGTTCGGCTTTCGGTGTCGGCGCCGAAGTGTCGGACGACGGCGAGGCGATATCGGGTTCGTTCGATTGCGAGCAGGCGGTGATTAACGTCATCGACAGGCCCGCGGTGAGCATCAGACGGAAACGGGACATGACATGTCTCCCTTGGCAACAGCGGCGCACAATCGCCCGCATGTCCCTGTGACGCCGGGGCGCGGGAAATCCTTGGCGGCCTCTGAAAAATAATTCGAAACGCCCGGCGCGATCAGTCGTCGGGGTCGGCCTTCGGGGCGATCTGGCGCCGAATCTCGTGCATTCGCCACGATATGGTTGCTTCTGCGACGCCCAATATCTGTGCGGCTTCGGCGTGCGAAAGCTGCTGTCCGGCGATCAGGATCGCGGTGTCGCGAAGGTCGGGTTTCAAACGCGCGATCGCGCTTTCGATCCAGATGGCATCGTAAAGGTCGCGGCCGTCGGGGCCGCGCGCCAATCCGGTCATGACACTCAACCGGCCGGCGAAACGCGTGAAGGCCGATCGACGTCGGTGAAAATCGCGGCAGGCGTTATAGACGATGCTGCACAGCCAGGTCGTGAACTTCGCATCGCCGCGAAAGGCGGAAAGTTTCTCGGCGAGAATGCAGCACACATCCTGCGCGATATCGTCGGCATCTGCACGCGATCCGGTCAACTGCCAGGCAAGGCCGTGGATGCGATCATAATGGTCGCGGAGCAACGCTTCGAATGCGTCGCGGTCGCCCGCGGCAGCAGCGGCGATGATATCCGCGTCGGTAGCGCCCGCCATAGGTCAGATGTGCCTGCACGGATATGGAGGGCGTTCCGGTCCTTCGGCGGACTGACGGTCCGTCACCGGCCAAACTGATCCCCCGCATCCTGCCATCGCGATGGTTTGTGCCTCATTCGCGGCACGAAGGCCATCGCCGACTTTCGAAGGCTTAGCCTTCGGCGTCGCGGATTTCGATGTCGGGCGCGGCGAGTGGCCATGTTTCGGACTGGAAGGGATCGGGCGCCGGACGGCCGAAATAATATCCCTGCGCCTGTGGGCACCCCTCGTCGAGCAACATCTGTCGCTGCTCGCCGGTCTCGACCCCTTCAGCCACGATCGGCATGTTGAAGCTTCGGCCGAGCCCGATGATCGCCCGCACGATCGACCGCGCCGCCTCGTCATCGGGGATCGAGGCAACGAAGCTCTTGTCGATCTTGATCTTGTCGAACGGAAAGGCCTTGAGATTGCTCAGCGACGAGTAACCGGTGCCGAAATCGTCCATCGCGATCCGGACGCCGAGAGCACGGATTTCGTGGAGCGCTTTCAATGCGCTGTGTTTGTTGCGCACAAAAGCGGTCTCGGTGATTTCGAGTTCGAGCCGGTGCGCCTCAAGGCCCGATTGCGACAAAGCGTCGCGGACGACGGCAGGCAGGTTTGGTACCTGAAACTGGATGGTCGACACGTTGACGGCGATCGAGACATTCTTCGGCCAGTTTGCCGCGGCCCGGCAGGCTTCGCGCAGCACCCACTCGCCGATCGGTACGATGGCGCCGATTTCTTCCGCGACCGGGATGAAATAGTCGGGCGGGACGTCGCCGCGTTCGGGATGCTCCCAGCGAAGCAGCGCTTCATATCCGACGACCGAAGCGAAAGCGGTCGCGACGAGCGGCTGATAGACGATGCGAAGCTCGTCGCGGGCGATTGCGTGCCGCAGGTCATGCTCTAGCGCCCGGCGTTCGCGTGCGAGCGCGTCCATCTCCTGATCGAAAAAGGCGGCGTTGCCCTTGCCGTTGTTCTTTGCGCGATAGAGAGCGGTATCGGCATTGCGCTGCAGTATCTCGGCATCGGTTCCGTCTTGCGGAAAGAGCGCGACGCCGATGCTTACCCCGACCGCCATCGGATCGCGCGCGACGTCCATTTCGATCGCGAGTGTATCGAGAATGCGGGCCGAAAGCTTGCGGGCATCGTCAGGGCTTGAAGCACCGGTCTGGATCACAAGGAACTCATCGCCCCCGATACGCGCGACAACGTCGTCCGCACGCACGGCGGATCGGAGGATGTCGGCGATGCGGCACAGGATTTCATCCCCGGCTCCGTGGCCGAATATGTCGTTCACCGCCTTGAACCGGTCGAGGTCGAGCGCGAGCAGTGCGAAAGGTTTCTTCGCACTGATTGCCGCGTCGAGCGCCCGGCCGAAGTGAGCCCGGTTCGACAGGTCGGTGAGGGCGTCGTGCGACGCCAGATGCTCGATCGCCCGCTGCGCGCGCTTTCGATCGGACAGGTCGCGGATCGCAAGAACCTGGCAGCTTCGTCCACGATATTCGATCGTCTGCGTCGCAATTTCGAGGATATGATCTTCGTCGATGCTGGTGCGCAGGCGCGCTTCGGCGGAATGGCCGTTCGGCGGTTCGAAGGCTGCGCCGTTGCTGGCGACGAACCAGTCGGACGGCGTGCTGCCGGCGATTGCGCCGCTGCTGACGCCAAGGAGCGTGCAAAGCCGCGCGTTCACCTCGATGATCCGTCCGTCATATGTGATCGCAAGCGCCTCGAGCGTCGCGTCGGCAAGGCCATGTGCGTCGGTAAGCCAGCGGTCGACGAGCGATCCGGTGAGCGCGAGGGCTACCAGCGCGACATTGGCGATGACGATCGCGGGAACCAGCCAGTCGCGGCTGCTCGTTGCCCCGGGAATGCTGCCACGTGTCGGATCGGGGACGAGTGTGGTCGCCGACATCGCGGTAAAATGCAGGACGACGATGGCGAGCACGGCGAAAGCTGCAGGCAGTGCAATCTTCTTCCAGCCCTTCGCCCGCGCGAAGGCAAGAAACGCGGCGAAAAAGCAAAATCCCGACAGCGGCACCGAGATGAGGATCGGTGCCCAGTCGTAGGCGACGCGCGCGGGGGCGATGATCGACGCCATGCCGATAAAGTGCATCGCCGCGACGCCGATTGCCGCCCCCACCGCCGCGAGCGCGCAGCGACGCGCGTCCGGCGCCTTGCCCAGCCAGCGGAAACTGCACCAGAAAAAGGCGATCGCGATGGCGACCGACAGGATGGTCAGGCCGACGTCGAAGCGAATCGGCATCGATCCGCGATAGGCGAGCATCGCGACGAAATGCGTCGCCCATACCCCCATGCCTTCGGCTACCGCGGCGACAAAAAGCCAGTGGCGCCGGCGGGCGTCGACGCAGTGCGTTGAGCGGTTCAGAACGACGAAAAGGCTGATATTCCCGAGGATGCAGACCAGCGCGGCGATCAGGACAAAACGCAGATCATGCTGATGGACCACGCATTCGAGGACGCTGAACATGCATTCTCTCCCTGGTCCCCGTCGTTCTTGTGCCTTTCAATTCTAAATATTGCATTATTGGCCGGTCGCCGGGGTCAGGGTATTTGGATATCCTTGGCCGGAACAAGAAGCGGCTTGCCTTTTTCGACGATATAGGTCGCGAGTTCGGCGCCATTATTCGCGGTACGATTGCGTGCCATATGTGCGACGCCGGTCGGGACGAACAGCACGTCACCGGCTTTCAGCGTGACGGGCGCCTCGCCCTCAAGCTGATATTCGAGCGTGCCTTCAAGGATATAGATCACCTCTTCGCCGGGGTGGCGATGCCAGGGCGCTACTGCGCCGGGCGCGATATCGATGCGCGCCTGGACCGTTTCGCGGCCCGGTATCGACAGATCGTGACGCTGGAGATCTGTTCGGGTGGTGCCCTGCGGTGCCGGGGCAGCCGCGGCAGCGGGACCGGCCAGCATGAGTGCGGCGGCAAGCACGGCGGGAATATGTCGGATCATGATGCTGTCCTTCTGGGGTTTGTCGCAGTCGCGGTCTTCGCAAGCTCGGTCAGTGTTCGCCGCCAGAAGCGTCGAGGTTACAGAAAGGGAAGGCGCAGCGTCCGGGTGTTCGACCCGCAAGGCCGCGCCGGAAACCCCGAAAATTCTTGCTCCGCTCTTCGTCTCGCGATAATAACTTAGATATCTAAGTATATATGCGGGCGATGTTCGGGGGTAAGTGGTGACGGAATTCGACGATCGGACTTTGAGGGCAGGGTTTTGCACAGAATGACAATGCCGCCCCCGCGCACCCTCTATGACAAGATTTGGGACGCGCATGCCGTCGCCGACGACGACGGGGAAACCCTGCTCTACATCGATCTGCACCTGCTCCATGAAGTGACTTCGCCGCAGGCCTTTGCCGGGCTGGCGGCTGCGGGCCGAACGGTGCGGCGGCCGGAACGGGCGCTGGCGCTGTCCGATCATAATGTGCCGACGGCCGGCCAGACGGCAGGACTGGCCGGCGTGACCGATGCGAAGGCGCGGGCCCAACTCGAAGCGTTGGTCGACAATACGCGGCGGTTCGGGATCGAGAATTTCCCGATGGGCGATCCGCGCGGCGGGATCGTCCATGTCGTCGGACCCGAACAGGGGCGCTCGCAGCCGGGAATGACGATCGTTTGCGGCGACAGCCATACCTCGACGCACGGCGCTTTCGGCGCGCTCGCCTTTGGGATCGGGACGTCGGAGGTCGAGCATGTACTGGCGACGCAGACGATCCGCCAGCGCCGGTCGCGCAACATGCGCGTGATCGTCGATGGCACGCTTGCGCGGAATGTCCATGCCAAGGATCTGGCGCTCCACCTGCTCGGCCTGATCGGGGTCGACGGTGCCGGCGGGCATGTGATCGAATATTGCGGGACGGCGATCCGTGCGCTGTCGATGGAGGGGCGGATGACGCTCTGCAACCTCAGCATCGAAATGGGCGCGCGCGCAGGGCTCGTCGCGCCAGATGCGACGACCTTTGCATATCTCGCGGGCCGCGCGGCCGCTCCCCGCAGCGATAGCTGGGATGCCGCAATGGCCCGGTGGAGCGCTCTCACCAGCGACGACGATGCGCTTTTCGACCGCGAGCTTGCCATCGATGCACGCGACGTTCGGGCGATGGTAAGCTGGGGGACGAATCCGTCACAGGTCGTCGCGATCGACGGCCATGTGCCCGATCCTGCAACACTAGCCGACTCCGATGCGCGGGCATCGGCCGAGCGGGCCCTTGTCTATATGGGGCTTGCGCCGGGTACCCGGGTCGCGGGTCAACGGCTCGACCGGGTCTTCATCGGCAGTTGTACCAACAGTCGGATCGAGGATTTGCGCATCGTCTCCGAAGTTGTTCGCGGCCGCCGTGTCGCGCCACATATCCGCGCGATGGTCGTGCCGGGGTCGGGGCTGGTCAAGCGGCAGGCTGAGGCGGAGGGCATCGCCGACACTCTACGCGACGCGGGCTTCGACTGGCGCGAACCGGGGTGCTCCATGTGTGTCGGCATGAACGCCGACCGGCTGCAGCCGGGCGAGCGCTGCGCAGCAACCTCGAACCGCAATTTCGAGAACCGTCAGGGACGCGGTGGACGCACGCATTTGATGAGCCCCGCGCTCGCCGCCGCAAGCGCGATTGCGGGCCATATCGCGTCGCCCGAAATGCTCGGCTAGATCGCCGCTTCGAACCGCGCGATCGCATCGGCGTGGCGCAGGCTACGTTCGATATCGTCAAGCCCCTCCATCAGGATGCGGCGGTCGTCGGGATCGATGTCGAACGCGATCGTTTCGCCCGATGCAAGGCGGATCTGCTGCGCCGCCAGATCGACCTCGATCGGCGCATATTGCGCAAGCGCGATTTCTTCCCGCAGGCGCGTACATGCTTCGTCGGGCAAGCGGATCAGCAACAGGCCATTCTTGCGCGCATTGCCGGCGAAGATGTCGCCGAAACTCGGCGCTATGACACAGCGAAAGCCAAAGTCCGTGAGCGCCCACACAGCATGTTCGCGCGAGGAGCCACAGCCAAAATTGCGATCGGCGACGATGATTTGCGCCTTTCGGCCCTGCGGCTGATTTAGGATGAAGTCGTCCCGCTCCGCGCCGTTCCGATCAAACCGCAACTCCTGAAAGAGGTGCTTGCCAAGGCCGGAACGGGTCAGCGCCTTCATATATTGCGCCGGGATGATCATGTCGGTGTCGACATTGGCAAGCGGCAAGGGCGCCGCACCAGCTCGTATCCGGATAAATTCCTGCACGCTAACTCCATTCACTTAGTATTCTAAGTAAATGAGTCGCTCGATCTTGTCCAACATTATCGCGGGGTTGGAAGGGGGATACGATCCAAGATGGCGATGAAGATGGTTGCCGCGCGAATCTTCGCGTCCTAAGGTTCCCTCTTGCGCGGGCTGGCGCCCGGTGTCGGAGCTCGCGACAGGGGAGCAGGATTTTGGTAAAGAAAACACAGGATTATCGGCATCCGGCCGAATATTATACCGATCCTGAGAACAGCATCGGATATCTGGCGCGCGTCGTCTTTCGTTCCTTTTCGCGGCTCCTCGAACGGCGCACGCTGACGCACGACGTGTCGGCGGGGCAGTGGCGTTTCCTGCGCCAGCTGTGGCGCGAGGACGGGATTACGCAGCGCGAGCTCAGCGAGCGCGTGGGCATGCGTGAACCGACGACGGTCGTCGCGCTGAAGGGGCTGGAGAAGGCCGGGTTGATCACGCGCAAGAAGACGACCGACGATCGCCGCAAGACCTTCATCCACCTGACTCCGCACGCCAAAAAGCTCGAACTGATTCTCGCCCCGATGAACGCCGAGATTCACGAGATCGCGACCAAGGGGATGACCGACGAGGAGGTCGAAGTGCTGCAAGGTCTGATGCGCCGTGTGATCGGCAATCTGGCCGAAGAGACGCAGAAACTTTCGGTACTGTCGGATATCAAGGCCTGACGGCTTGCAACTTGCCTCGCGAAGCGACAATAGGTTAGTATTCTAACTATATTGCTCGGGAGGGAAAATGACCAGCATTGCCGTCATCGCGGGAAGCGTCCGCGAAGGATCATTCAACCGCGCCTTGGGCGACCTCGCCGCAGTCAGTCTCGAATCTCAAGGCGCGAACGTGACGCGGGTCGATCTGGCGGCGTTCGATCTGCCGCTCTATTCCGCCGCGCTTGAGGCCAATGCCTTTCCGCCCGACGCGCTGAGGCTCAAAGAGCTGTTCGCGGCGCAGGACGGGCTGCTCTTCGTCTCTCCCGAATATAACGGCTCGCTATCGCCGCTGCTAAAGAATGCCATCGACTGGGCATCGCGCCCAACCGGCGACGAGGGGCTTGTCGCGCTGTCTGCCTATCGCGGCAAGGCGGCGGCGATTATGTCGGCCTCGATCAGTCCGTTCGGGGGGCTGCGCGGCTTGATGCACCTGCGCCAGATCCTGTCGACGATCCAGATGCTCGTGATTCCCGAACAGGTGGTGGTACCCAACGCCCACGCCGCCTTTGCCGAGGACGGCAGCTTGAAAGAAGCGCTTCCCGCATCGCTTGTCGACATGACTGCCGGGCGTCTGGTGGCGGTGGCGAAAGCGCTCGCTGCCTAGGCTTTGTGCGTAGTCCGGGAGACGGGGGCAGGTTCGATATTGTCGCCCCAGTCGGCCTCGAGCGCGGCGAGGAGCGCATCGAACCTGTCCTGCCCCAGCCGCGCGGCGATCTGTGCGGTGAGCGCGTCCATCGAGCGCTGCGCATCCTTGCGCATGCGCGCGCCGAGGCCGGTCAACGAAACGATCATATGGCGGCGGTCCTCGGGATCGACCTCAAGTTGGACGATGCCCAGCTTTACCATCTGGCCGATCGTGCTGTGGATCGCCTGCCGCGATACGCCGAGGTTGCGCGCAATGTCCGACGGGCGCACGATGCCGCTGACGATATTGGTCATGACCATCGATTGCGGGCGGTTGACGTCGGGCCAGCCGTGATCGTGCAGCCGCGCCTGAAGTCCCTCGTCAAGCCAGCAGAAGCGTTGAAAAAGCGCGATGATAAGCTGGTTGGTGCGCATATGACGCTATGTTGGCCCCGTTGCCGGCGGGATGCCGACGGCGCCACGCTAGAAGAGCGGGAAGGCCGAAGCAAGGCAGAGCGGCGTTGCAATCGGGAAATACTTAGCATACTATCTATTAAAGCGATAAGGGAGAGAGGATCGCATGGACGGGTTGATGCAGAATGTGCCGCTGACGGTCGACCGGATCATCGACCATGCAGCGAACTGGCACGGCGCGCGCGAGATCGTGTCGCGCGATGCGGAGGGGCACGTAACCCGATCGACCTGGGCCGATGTTCATGCCGACGCAAAGCGCGTGTCGAATGCGCTGGCGGCCGAGGGAATCAAGCGCGGCGACCGCGTCGCGACGATGGCGTGGAATGGCGCGCGTCATCTGGCGGCCTGGTATGGTGCGGCGGGGATGGGAGTGGTGCTTCACACGCTCAATCCGCGGCTGTTCCTTGAACAGATCGCCTATATCGCAAACCACGCCGGCGACCGGCTGCTCATCGCCGACCCCGCTACCGCCGAGCTGGTCGAGCAATTGCTTCCCCAGGTGCCGTCGATCGAGAAGGTGGTCTTTTTCTGCGACGCCGCGTCGATGCCGCAAACCAGCTTTGCCGCGACCGCCTTCGACGACTGGATCGCCGGTCAGCCGTGCGAATATATATGGGGCGGGTTCGATGAGAATGCGGCGTGCGGGCTTTGCTATACCAGCGGCACGACGGGCAATCCCAAGGGCGTGCTCTATTCGCACCGCTCCAACTATATCCACGCGCTGATGACGTTGCAGCGCGACGCGCTCGCGCTCTCGGCGCGCGACACGGTGCTGCTCGTCGTCCCGATGTATCATGCCAATGCATGGGGCGTCGTCTATTCGGCGCCCGCGGTCGGCGCCAAACTGGTGCTGCCGGGGCAGCGAATGGACGGCGAATCTATCTATAATCTGATCGAGCAAGAGGGCGTGACCTATTCGGCCGCCGTGCCAACAGTGTGGCAGATGCTGCTGCAATATATGCAGGAAAATGGAAAGCGCTTCACCACACTGGAGCGGGTGACGATCGGCGGTTCGGCATGCCCCGAGTCGATTATCCGCACCTTCCGCGACGATTATGGCGTCGATGTCATCCAAGGCTGGGGCATGACCGAAACCTCGCCGCTCGGTACGGTATCGGTGCCCAATGCCGCGGTCGCTGCGAAGCCCGAGGGCGAGCAGATGGCATATAAGCTGAAGCAGGGCAGGCTGCTCTGCGGGCTTGAGATGAAGCTTGTCGACGATGCCGGCAATCGCCTGCCGCACGACGGCAAGACGCCCGGGCGACTGATGGTCAAAGGGCCGACGATCGCGGGCGCCTATTATGGCGGCGAGGGCGGCGATGTGCTCGATGCCGAGGGATTCTTCGACACCGGCGACGTCAGTACGATCGACGGCGAAGGCTATATGCAGATCACCGATCGCGCGAAGGACGTCGTGAAGTCGGGGGGCGAGTGGATCAGTTCGATCGAGATCGAGAATATCGCGATGGGGCACGATGCCGTCGCCAATGCCGCGGTCGTCGGCGTCGCGCATCCGAAATGGGACGAGCGGCCGATCCTGCTCTGTCAACTGAAGGACGGCGCCGATGCCTGCGCCGACGATCTCAAGGCGTATCTCGACGGCAAGATCGCGCGCTGGTGGATGCCCGACGATGTGCTGTTCGTCGAGGAGATCCCGCTTGGGCCGACAGGAAAGATGGACAAGAAGGCGATCCGCGCGGGGCTGGACGGTTACACGCTGCCCTTCGAAGTGACCCGCTGAACAATATCTATAATCAGGAGAGATGATGATGGACCCGAACGGGATCGAGGGACTGGACGCGCGATTTGTCGGGCTGGTGTCGCCGACGGCGCCGAGGATTCAGGCGGGCGGACACCCGTGCCAGGGCATTTACTGGACCGAGGCGGGGAAGCGCCCGAAGGTCGCGATCATCGCGACGCACTATAATGTCGATTTCGCCGAGCATTATATCGCTCCCTATTTTGCGCGACAGGGCTTCGGCTTCCTGGGCTGGAACACTCGTTATCGCGGGTTCGAGGATCAGTTTTTGCTCGAGCACGCCGTTCTCGACATCGGCGTCGGCATGAAATGGTTGAAGGAGGAGGCTGGGGTCGAGCAGATCGTCATCCTCGGCAATTCGGGCGGCGGGTCGCTGATGGGCGCCTATCAGGCCGAAGCGATCGCGCCGACGCTGACGGACCGGCTGCCGTCGGCAGGGCAGGATGCGCTCGCAAGCCTTATCAAGGGCGATCTCTACATCAGCTTCAACGCGCATCAGGGCCGCCCCGAGGTGCTCACCGATTGGATGGACGCGTCGGTGATCGACGAGACTGACCCGACACTGACCGATCCCGAACTCGACCCGTTCAATCCCGATAACGGCCCACCCTATTCGGACGCGTTCATCGCAAAATATCGTGCCGGCCAGCGCGCGCGCAACCAGCGCATCACGGATTGGGCAAAGGCTGAACTCGCGCGGCTGAATGCCGCCGGCATCCCCGATCGCATCTTCCCCATGTTCCGCTGCTGGGGCGATATCCGCTGCGTCGATCCGGCCATCGACCCGTCGGACCGCAAACCCAATTGGTGCTATCGCGGCGACCCTGCAGTCGCGAACCGCACGCCGAGCATCGGGCGCGCCAATACGCTGAAGACCTGGCTTAACATGTGGAGCCTCGAAACCTCGCCGTGCCAGGGGCAGCCGCACCTCGCCAAGCACGACACGCCCGCGCTGGTCGTGCAGGGCCTCGCCGACACCGGCGTCTTTCCAAGCGACGCGCGCAAGATTTTCGACTTCCTTGGATCGACCGACAAGAAACTCGAACTGATACCCGGCGCGCATTATTTCGAGGATTCGATCGCCGAACGCCAGAATGCGGCCGATCTTGTTGGCGCCTGGATTAGGGAGAAGCTGTGACGTGACGGCCGACGTCGACATCGTCCGTGAATTGCGCGGCGCCGGACTGGCGGGCGAGGGCGATGTCGTTCTCGAACCGCTGACCGGCGGCGTGTCCTGCGACGTATGGAAGGTCGAGACGCCCTCGGGCCCGATTGTTGTCAAGCGCCCGCTGCCGCAGCTTCGCGTCGCCGCCGAATGGCATGCGCCGATCGAACGCGGTCAGGCCGAGGTGCGCTGGCTGAAGCGCGCGCGGGATGTCGACCCGTGGATCGCACCCGAAGTGCTCGCCGAGCTTCCCACGGGTCATGCCTTCGCGATGCGCTTTTTGCCTGATTGCCCGGTGTGGAAAGACGAACTGGTCGCGGGCCGCATCGATGGCGATTTTGCCGCCGCGGTGGGGCGCGGGATCGTGGCCGTGCATGCCGCGACGGCGAACAACGCGGCCGACCGCGACGCCTTTCCGAACGACGAGATGTTCCGCGCGCTGCGCGTTGATCCCTTCCTGCTACATGTCGCACGCAAGGACACCGAATTGGCGCCCGCGCTGAACGCGCTCGCCGACGATCTCGTCGCGCGCAAGGTTGCGCTGGTGCATGGCGACGTGAGCCCCAAGAATATCCTCGTCAGTCCCGATGGGCCGGTCTTCCTCGACGCCGAATGCGCTGTCTACAGCGATCCGGCGTTCGATCTCGCTTTCTGTGCGACGCACCTGTTGCTCAAGGCGGTATGGCTCGACGATCTTCGGCTGGAGCAGGCGGCCGGCCTGCTCGTCGATGCGTATCGGGCGGGGATCGATTGGGAAGACGCGGACGGCTTGCTGAAACGCGCCGGGGGGCTCACCGCCGCGCTGTTGCTCGCGCGCGTGGAGGGCAAGTCGCCCGCACAATATCTGACCGACCCCGAACATCGGCGCATCGTGCGCGATCAGGCGCGGGCGCTCGTCCTCGCGCCGCAATCGATCGACGCGCTCCTCGCCAACTGGAAAAGGAATCTTGCATGACTTCGCGTATCGCCTCCGTCACCGGCCGCCAGCTCTGGGACTCGCGCGGCCGCCCCACCGTCGAGGCCGAGGTGGTGCTGGAATCGGGCGCGGTGGGCCGGGCGATCGCCCCGGCGGGCGCCTCGCGCGGTGCGCATGAGGCAATAGACCTGCGCGATGGTGGCGATGCGTTTGGCGGCTTCGGCGTCAATCGCGCGGTCGCCGGGATCGGTTCGGAAATCGCAAGCGCGATCGCCGGCATGGACGCGCGGGAACAGGCTTCGGTCGACGCGGCGCTCTGCGCGCTCGACAACACCCCCAACAAGGCGCGGCTTGGCGCCAACGCCGTCGTCGCCGTGTCGATGGCGGTCCTCCACGCTGCCGCTGCCGATGCGCGGTTGCCTTTGTGGCGCTATCTCGCGGGCGACGCCAAGGTGCGCATCCCTCTCCCCGAAATCCAGATATTCGGGGGCGGCGCTCACGCCGGGCGGCGCACCGATGTGCAGGATTTCATGATCATGTGCCCAAAGGCCGGAAGCTTTCGCCGCGCGCTTGAAATCACGGACGATGTGTATCGCGCCGCGGGCAAGCTGATGGAGGCGAAAGGTCCGCTCTCGGGCGTCGCGGACGAGGGCGGCTGGTGGCCGAACTTCGCGTCGAACGAGGATGCTCTCGACACGCTGACCAAGGCGATCGAGGCGAGTGGGCATCGCGCCGGCGATGAGGTGTTCATCTCGCTCGACATCGCGGCGAACGAGCTTGGCGATGCCGACGGCTATAACCTCGCGCTCGACGACGGGCGCCTCTCGGGACAGGAGATGGCGGCGCGCATCGTCGAATGGGCGGGGCGCTATCCGATCCTGTCGATAGAGGATCCGGCGGGGCAGGACGACTGGACGACGATGGCGGCGGTCACTGCGGCCATCGGCGATCGCGTCCAGATCATCGGCGACGACGTACTCGTCACCAACGCCGCGCGCGTCGAACGCGCGGGCGAGGCGGCGGTGTGCAACGCGGCATTGATCAAGGTCAATCAGGTGGGAACGGTGACCGAGGCGAAGGCGGCGCTCGATGCCGCGGTCGCTCTCGGTTGGGGCGCAATCGTCTCGGCGCGGTCGGGTGAAAGCGAGGATGTCACCATCGCGCATCTTGCGACGGGTTGGAACGCGGGGCAGCTCAAGGTCGGCAGCTTCACCCGGTCCGAACGCATGGCGAAGTGGAACGAGATGCTGCGGATCGAGGAAGCGATGGGCGGCGACGCGGTGTTCGCCGGCTTCTCGGCCTTCGCCGGATCGATCGGGGCCGTGGCGGCATGATCGTCCTGCACGCACGCCCGAGCCCGGGGTTTCGCGAGGCGGTCGACAGGATCTTTGGCGCCGGCGTGGTGACGCATGTCGACGAGGCCGCATCGCTCGACGAAGTGGCGGAAGAGATTACCGCGCTGCTCCATGTGCTGACGCCGGTGACGGGCGATTTCATCGCTTCGGCACCGAAGCTGAAACTGATCCAGAAGCTCGGTGTCGGCGTGAACACCATCGCGCTCGATGCCGCCCGTGAACATGGCGTCGCGGTGTGCAACATGCCGGGGACGAACAGCCAGGCGGTCGCCGAAATGGCCTTGTCGCTGATGATGGCGGTGCTGCGGCGGACCTGTTTTTTCGATGCGCGGACGCGGCTGGGGGAGGGGTGGACCGCCGACCCTTCCGAACTCGACAGCGTCGGCGAAGTCGCGGGGCGAACGGTGGGACTGGTCGGGTTCGGCAATTCGGCGCAGCGGCTGGCGCCCGTCCTCGAAGCGCTGGGCGCGAAGGTCGTCTATACCGCGCGCAGCCCGCGTGACGTGGCGTATGAATTTATGCCGCTCGATCGCCTGCTCGCGACAAGCGACATCGTCTCGCTGCACATCCCGCTGACCGACGACACACGCGGATCGATCGACCCGTTCGCGATGAAGAAGGGCGCGATATTGGTGAACACGGCGCGCGGCGAACTGGTCGACGAAGCGCGGTTGATCGAAGCGCTGACGACGGGGTATTTGCTCGGCGCAGGGCTCGATGTGTTCGGCGAGGAGCCGTTGCCGCGGGGTAATCCGCTGCTGAGTCTGCCGAATGCAGTGCTGGCACCGCATATCGCCTGGCTCACCCCCGAAACGCTGGTGCGCAGCCTTTCCGTGGCGCATGAAAATTGCCGCCGCCTCGCCGCAGGCGAAGCGCTACTTCATCAGGTGGTCTGAATGTCGCTTCCTATCGTTTTGATTACGGGTCAGCTTCTGACTGATGCCGTGTGGCAGCCGTTGCTGGACCAATGGCCGGGCCGCGACGTGATCGTCGCCGACAATAGCCGCGACGACACGATCGAAGGCTTTGCGCAGCGCCTGCTCGACAACGCACCGCCGAAATTTGTGCTGGTCGGTCACGCGATGGGCGGCTTCGTCGCGTTCGAAGTGATGCGCCGCGCGCCGGAGCGTGTGGCGAAGCTCGCGCTGATCTCGACGCTCGCGTCGGCGGATGGTCCGGCGCAGACCGCGCGGCGGCAGGGCTACATCGACCTCGTGACAAACGGTCAATTCGATCAGGTCGTCGAGGAACGGATTCCGATCCTGTTTCCAGAAGAAAGGCGGCACGACGAACGATTCCTGACCATCGCGCGGACGATGGCCGCCGATACCGGCGCCGACACTTTCCTTGCGCAGCAGCGCGCGATCATGGCGCGCATCGACAGCCGCCCGCGGCTGGGTGAGATTGCCGTGCCGACGCTGCTGATCTGGGGCGAGAAGGATGGCATCACCAGCCGCGCGCATCATGACGAAATCTTGGACGCAATCCCGGGCGCGCGGCTGGAGGTCGTACCGGGCGTGGGGCATTTGCCCACGGTCGAGGTGCCCGAGGTGGTGGCTGAGTTGCTAAGCCGGTTTTTCGACGCCTAACCGCCGTCATTGCGAGCGAAGCGAAGCAATCCAGGGCGGTCAACGCCACTCTGGATTGCTTCGCTTCGCTCGCAATGACGAACTAAATGCTCAAATTGTCGGGTAAGATTTATTTCAACTCCGCACGCACCATCGCCGTCCCATCGACCATCGCCTTCAGCTTCGCCTGGCTATGCTCCCGGCTGTGGTATTTCATCCCGCAATCGGGCGCGATCCAAAGTCGTTCGGCGTCGACATAGCGCAGCGCCTCGCGGATACGTCCGGCGACGACTTCGGGTGTTTCAACCTCGGGAATCGACAGGTCGAGCACGCCGTACATGATCGTCTTGGTCGGCAGTTCGGCGAGGATCGCGGGGTCGAGCCCCGGCTGCGCCGCTTCGATCGAAATGACGTCGATCGCCGACGCTTCCAGTTCGGCGAGGAAGTCATAAGCCTTGGGCTTCGGCCCCGTCGCACCCGCGCCATGATGCACCATCGCATAGCCGAAGCAGATGTGCAGCGCGGTCGTGCCGCCGACGCCATCGAGCGCGCGATTGATCGCCTCGATCGCATAGCTGTTCGCCTCGGCGGCACGCGCCTGCAGATAAGGCTCGTCGAGCTGGACCACGTCGACGCCCGCCGCGAACAGATCCTTCACCTCGGCATTGACCGCATCGGCATAGTCCATCGCCAGCGACCGCAGATCGGGATAATAGCCGTTCTCGGCCTGCTGAGTCATTGTGAAGGGGCCGGGCAGGGTAAGCTTTACGGGCTTGGCCGAGTGGCGGCGGAGGAAAGCGGCATCCTGTGCTTCGATCGGCGCGACGCGGCGGATCGGACCCGAAACGAGCGGCACGGGATTCGCGTTGCCGGTACGGTCGATCGCCGTCCCATGCTTATCCCGGTCGATCCCCGACAGCGCGGTCGCGAGCCGGTTCGAATAGCTTTCGCGGCGCATTTCGCCGTCGCCGACGATGTCGATGCCCAGCTCTTCCTGATCGCGAATAGCCATCAGGGTCGCCGCTTCCTGCGCGTCGGCGAGCCAGGGTTCGGGGATGCGCCACAGCGTCTCGGCGCGCACGCGCGGAGGCAGGCTGGCCTTCAGCCGCTCGCGGTCGATCAGCCAGTCAGGCTGGGGGTAGCTTCCGACGATAGTTGTCGGCAGGATGGGGTGGTCGAACAAGGCCGGTCCTCTCGAATTTTTAGCTGGCCAAGCATTTGCTTAGTATTCTATCTAATTCAAGTCGAAACGACGATTGGGAGAGCAAAATGATCGATCTGGAGGCCATCCGGACGTTGGCGGACATTCCCGCGGCGCAGGCACGCGTGCGGGGACAGGCGACCGCGGTGAAATTCGGGGAACGCGAGACGAGTTTCGCCGAACTCGATGCGCGGTCGAATCGTATTGCGCGCGCGTTGATCGCATCGGGCTTGGCGCCGGGCGACCGCGTCTCGGCGCTGACCAAGAACCACGATAGCTGGTATCCGCTCTTCTTCGGTTCCGCGCGCGCGCGCGCCTGTTTCGCACCGATCAACTGCCGCCTCGCGCCTGCCGAAATCGGCTTCATCCTGAGTGATGCCGGGCCGAAACTGCTTTTCGTCGGCGAGGATTTCTTCGACTGCGCGCTCGCGGCGATCGCCGATCTGGCCACACCGCCGCGCCTGATCGCGCTTTATGGCGAGCATCCGGCGTTCGAGCCGCTCGGCGCCTGGCTGGGCGCGGCGTCCGATGCGCCGCTGGCCGATCCGCCGCAGCTCACCGACGACGTGCTCCAGCTTTATACCAGCGGCACGACGGGTTTGCCCAAAGGGGTGGTGCTCACCAACGCCAATTACCGCACCTTCCTCGAAGCTGCGACCGAGGTCGACGGCTTTGCCTATGGCGAGGATGAGACGGTGATGATCGTCATGCCCTTGTTCCACGTTGCCGGCACGAACGTCAGCTTCTCGGGTCTTGCGCAAGGCGGACGTCTTGTCCTCGTCAAGGATTTCACCGCCGCCGATGCGGTACGCATGATGCGCGATGAGAATGTTGCGCACGCTTTCCTGGCGCCTGCGATGATCCAGATGATGCTGCTTCAGCCGACAGCGAACGACGGTGCCTATCCGCACCTCAAGTCGATCGCCTACGGCGCGTCGCCGATCGCCGAAGATGTATTGCGCCGCGCGCGTGCGACCTTCGGCTGCGATTTCGTGCAATTCTACGGCATGACCGAATCCGCCGGGGGCGGCTCATATCTCTCGCCAAGCGCGCATGACATGCCGGGCAAGCTTACGTCGTGCGGCAAACCTTGGCCCGGTGCCGCAATGGCGATCCTCGACGGCGAGGGCCGCGAACTGGGCGAAGGCGAGATCGGAGAGATCGCGATCCGTGGCGGCATCGTGATGAAGGGATATTGGAACCGCGCAAAGGCGACCGAAGAGACGCTGGCGGGCGGCTGGCTCCACACGGGCGACGTCGGCTATCGTGACGCCGACGGCTTCTACTATGTCCACGACCGCATCAAGGACATGATCGTGTCGGGCGGCGAGAATGTCTATCCGGCTGAGGTCGAGAGTGCGATCATGGGCTGTCCGGGCGTCGCCGACGTCGCGGTGATCGGCGTGCCCGACGACAAATGGGGCGAGGGCGTCAAGGCGCTGATCGTGCCCGCCGCGGGCGCAACACTCGATCCCGCTGATGTCGTGGCCTGGGCACGCGAGCGGATCGCGGCGTACAAGGTCCCGAAAAGCATCGAATTCATCGACGCGCTACCGCGCAACCCGTCGGGCAAGGTCCTCCGCCGTGAATTGCGCGCACCCTATTGGGAAGGACGCGACCGCGCTGTGGGATAGGGTGTTTCTGCTTTGGGGTGGTGAGCTGACATCCCGTCCCCCACGTCCGTCATCCCGGGCTTGACCCGGGATCCCGCTTTTTGACGCACTCACTGGCTTCGACCTCAAGCGGGACCCCGGGTCAAGCCCGGGGTGACGAAAAAGGATTGGTCGGCAACCGGTCGTTTCCCATTTGCGCACCCCGGCGAAGGCCGGGGCCCAGGGCTTCAGAGAGCCGACCTCTGCTCGTCGCGCTCTGGACCCCGGCCTTCGCCGGGGCACACATTACCGTCGTTAGTTTCCGGTCGTTCTTCGCTCTCGTCATCCTGGGCTTGACCCGGGATCCCGCTTTTTTGCGCGCGCTCCGGATCCGTCTCAAGCGGGACCCCGGATCAAGTCCGGGGTGACGAGGGTGGGGAGGTCCGCAATCGGTCGATTCCGGCCAGAACCTCGCCGGACAAAAAACGGCTTTCCTAATATATCGGGCGATGATCTACCCTCGTGGATGACCGCATCGTTTGCTTCGCAGAGCGCCCCTCCAACATCCCGCGACTGCCATCTCAAAACGACAAAGGAGACATTTCGGACGCGTACGTCCGTATCTTTTGTCGCCTTAACGCCGATAATCGACATCCCGACTCTCACCCAAAAAAGAACCCGGCCAAAAGCCGGGTCCAGGAGGAGTTCCCAATGGGTAATTGATTGGGAATGTCTATTCGGCGGGCACCGGCGTGCGGCCGACGATGAAGCCTTCGCGCTTCGTGCCGTCGGCCTGGACCGGATCGTGCGCCACGTCGCTTTCGTCGAACTCCTTCGTCCACGCCGCGAATTCGAGGCAGACACCGTCGGGGTCGAAGAAATAGACCGAGCGGACGAAGACGCCGGGATGCAATTCGGCCGAGGCCTGCATCGGGCTGTCGTCATGGTTCAGCACCGGGGTTACCTCGATGCCCTTCTCGATCAGGCGGTTGTAATATTCATCGAACTTGTCGGCGCGGACGTTGATCGCGATATGGTTCATCGAGCCGTGTGCCGAGACAAAGCTGCCCTGCGTCGGCAGCGCGGCGGGGGCCGAGATGCCGGGGACCGCTTCGGGCGCGTTCGGGAACCAGAAAAAGGCGAGGCTATCGCCATTGCCGATGTCGAAAAAGAAATGCTGGCCGCGACCGCCGGGCAGGTCGATCGTCTTGGTCAGCGGCATGCCCAGCTTGTCGCGGTAGAATTCGACCGTCCGCGCCATATCCTTGCACACCAGCGCGAGGTGGTTGACCCCGCAGAATTCGAATTCGTTATTTGCTGCAGCCATCATCCGTCTCCTTATGTCTTCAGTTCGAACTTACGCTGGGGCGACTTTTCATCCGCTCGTACCAACGCACAACATTGGTGCAGGCGGGGTCGATCGGCTGACCGACCGACGCGCCGAAATCGAGAAAGGCGAACAGCATGATGTCCGCGAGACTGAATGCGTCGCCTGCGATGAACTCGCGCCCCGCAATTTGTCCGTCCAGCCATTTGACCCCGTCCTGCGCGGTGGCTTTCAGCCCGGCGGCGGCTTCGGGCAGGCAGCGCAGCCGCGGCTCGAACAGCGGCAGCCCTTCGGCAAAGCGGAAGCCGTTGGTCAGCGGTTCGCAAATTTTGAGGTCGACGCGGCGCGTCCACATGCGCGTCGTCGCGCGCTCTTCGGGTGTCGAGCCGATCAGCGTCGGCTCGGGAAACCGCTCGTCGAGATATTCGCAGATCGCGGTCACTTCGCAGACGAAATGGCCGTCGTCGAGTTCGAGCGCCGGCGTTTGTCCGGCCGGATTCACATCGACATTATACGGCGCACGGCGGTTCTCGCCGCCGCGAAGGTCGATGCTGACCTCGGGGATTTCAATACCCTTTTCGGCCATGAAAAGCTTCACGACGCGCGGGTTCGGACCGACGCTATTATAGAATTTCATCCTATCCTCTCCCACGAGTCTTATCATTTTACGGCACAACCGTCAATTAAGTTGACGGTTGCTGTAGGCGGAGCCCGGAACGCGGCCAACGCATACGATAGAGCGTGCCGGTGGTCGAAGCGGTGATCCAGGCGTCGCGTCGGTCGGCACCGCCAAAAGCGATGTTGGTGATGCCAATGTCGGGAAGCGGCACAAACTCAGAACCGCCGCCATCGGGCTCGAAAATCGTGATCCCGCCCTCGACCATCGTGCCGACGCAGATCCGGCCACTGTCCTCGATTGCCATGCTGTCGAGCAGGCGAAAGGCGGGCGGGGTGCCGACGAAGCGGCCGGGTGCCCATGGTGCCGGCGGCGCCAGTTCGCCGGGCGCGACGACATCCATCGCCCAGATGCGGGCGGTCATTGTCTCGCTGACATAGAGCGTCTTGCCGCTGGGCGAGAGGCCGATGCCGTTCGGTCCCATCATGCCGGCCCGCTGGAGGCTGATTTTCGAGCCGTCGGCGGCCGCATAATATATCGCACCATGGTCGCGGCCGGCGTCGCGTACCTGTCCGTGATCGGTGAACCAGAAGCCGCCGGCGGCGTCGAAGACGATGTCGTTCGGTCCTTTGAGCCGCTCGCCCTCGAAGCCGTCATAGAGCGTCGTCGCCGAGCCGGTCGCGAGGTCGACGCGCTGGATCGACCCGCAAGGCTCGGCATGCGCGGCATGACCGGGAAAGAGCAGGCCGCCCGCCTCGGTCCACTGGAACCCGCCATTGTTGCAGACATAGGCGGCGCCGTCCGGGCCGATCGCCAGCCCATTCGGTCCTCCGCCGAGTTCGGCGACGACCGAGAGGCTGCCGTCGGGCGCGACGCGTGTCAGCGTGCCGCGCGCAATCTCGACGAGCAGCACCGAGCCGTCGGGCATCGGCACCGGGCCTTCGGGAAAGCGCAACCCCGTCGCGACGGCTTCGGGGGCGCCGTAACCGCTCATCCGTCCCTCGCTCAGCCCTGCGCCGGACGTGGCGCGCTGAGGAAGTCGGCGGCGCTGAAGCCTTCGGGCGCTGCCACCTCGACGATCGGGTCTTCGCGGGCGTCATATTCCATACGCAGCGCGCGGGTGATCACCGCATGCATGTCATAGAGGCAGGTGATGTAGGTGAATTCGAAAATCTGCTCGTCGTTCCAGAAGGTCTTGAGCTTGTCGAACACTTCGAGCGGGACGCGCCCGCCGGCCTGCGCGAGGCAGTCGGCATAAGCGAGGACGGTGCGTTCCTGTTCGTTATAGCAGTCCGCGACTTGCCAGTGAGCGATCGCGGCAATCTTCTCCTCGCTGACACCAAGGCCGCGAAGCGACTTGCAATGCTGTGAAAAGACGAACTGGCTGCCCTTGACCCAGCCGGCGCGCGTTTGGCCGAGCTCACGCAGAACCGGATCGATGGTGCGCGCGGGGTTGCGATAGACAGCGAAACCCTTGACCGCATGTTCGAAGATGTCGGGGGACAGCGCGAACACCGTCCACCAATCGCCGGGCGTACCGGTTGCAGTGCCGGGCTCGGCGACGGGATCGCGCTCGCCGAACAGGCGGTTGTAATAGGCTAGGACGGTCTCGTCGGTGACTTCCGAGCGGGGAACCTGACGCAGGACGGGCATGATTTACTCCTCAGGCGTTCGCAAATTTGCGGAATTCGGCGACGTGCGCGCTATCGAAATACTCATCGAGCCGCGTGATCTTGCCATTTTCCACCTTGCACACGATCGCGCAGGGCAGGCGGACGGGGCCGTCGTCGTGGACGCGCACGCCCTTCAACACATGCTGCTGCACAAAGCCGCCGGGGAAAGTGGTCAGCCGGCGGTCGGCATATTCGCGGTCCTTGATCCGCGCGACCATGCCGGTCAGCGTCTGTGCGGTCTGCGCGGGGGTGACGATCAGCTCGTCGGTGTTGTGCCAGATCTCGGCGTCGGGCGTGAAGCTGTTCTGCATCGTTTCGATGTCACCTGCCTCGATCGCGTCGAAGAAGCGCTGCGCCATCGCGCGAATGTCATCCTGCTCTGCCATGTCTTTCTCCTATTTCTTCGCGCCGAACATGCGACCGCCATTGGCGGCGATCAGCCCGTCGATATCGTCGCCTTTGTATGCAGGATCGGCCGAGGAGCCGAAGGAGGACAGCATGTCCTGCGTCACCAACTCGGCCATGGCCTTCCATTCGGGGTGCGTGAAAATCCAATATTCGCCGGCCTCAATCGCCTGAACGACACGCGCGCCGATCTTGTCGGGCGACATGCCGCCCGCGAGCACACCCTGCATCGCCTGGCTAGTCGCCGCTGCCTTGCCGACCTCGACCTCGACGGGGCGTAAGTCGCGCGTCGTCTCGACTATCCGCGTCGCCGACATGCCGGGCATCAGCACCGAGATGTCGACACAGCTTTCAGCGAGTTCGTTGCGCAGCGCCATCGCGATGCCGAGCGTTGCATATTTGGAGCTGATATAAGCGACCGAAATCGGTGGCGGCACGATCGCCACCATCGAGCTGGTAAGGACGAGGTGGCCCGGCTCGCCACTCGCTTTCATGTCACCCAGAAAGGTGCGGCAGGCATAGAGATGCGCATGTGCGTTAACCGCATAATTCCAGCGCCAGACGTCGGTGTCATATTGCTCGAACGGCCCTGATCCGCCGCCGACGCCGGCGTTGCTGAACAGGATACGGACTGGGCCGAATGCCTGTGCTTTCGCGCCAGCCTCGGCCCAGCTCTCCTCACTTGTCACATCGAGCTGCAGGCCGAGCGCGTTCGCGCCCTCGCTGCGCAGCGACGCAGCCGCATTTTCGGCACCCGCCGCGTCGATATCGGCAAGGATCACCGATGCCCCCTTGGCGGCGAGTGCCCGGGCGGTGGCGAGCCCGAGCCCGCTCGCGCCGCCAGTGATGAAAGCGGTCTTGCCCGCGACGTCGGTCATTCAGCGAAATCCTTTTCGAGATAGCGCGTCATTCGGAACTGGGCGATGCCCGCGGCAGCGGCGAAGGGCATCAGCGCCATCAGCGCCCACCGAAGGCTGCCGTCGCCATATTCGGGCTTCAGGCTGTCGCTGACGATCCCGGCGAACAGCGGGCCGAGGCCGAGGCCGATGATGTTGAACATCAGCATCAGCACCGCCGCGGCGGTCGCGCGGCTTCGTGGCGGCGTCAAATTCTGCACCAGCGCGAGCGCGGGCGCGACATAGGCGGTGCATGCCGCCATCGGGATCAGCATCAGCGCGAGCGAGAGCTGCCATGTGTCGACAAGCAATGCGGCGATGAAGGTCGGGATCAGCACAGCGGTCGCGAGCGCCGGGATGGTGCCATAAGCGCGCGCCGATACTTTCGCACGGTGGCTGACAAGCCAGCCGCCCCCGAGAATGCCGATGCCAAAGGTGATGCCTGCGGCGGGACCGAAATAGGTCGCCATGGCGTCGAGCGGCATCTTTTGCGTCCGCATCAGGAACGCCGGAATCCAGTTGAGCATGCCATAGCTGGTGAAGGCGGCAAGACCGCTGCCGATCATCACCATGCGCAGCGACGGGCGGCGCCAGAACATCGCGAGGCTCTGGCTGAAGGGCAGGGCTTCGTCGGCCGCCTTTTGGGCATCCATCTGCCCGCGCGCGGGCTCGCGGACCAGCCAGATAAGGATTGGGGCGACGATGACGCCGACGACACCGATCATTATGAAAGCATTGCGCCAACCGATATTGGCGGCCGCCCACGCGCCGAAGGTCGCGCCGACGAAAACCCCGAACGGGCCGTTGAGCGTGAACAGTCCGATTGCCAGCGGGCGCCGCGCGGGGGGGTAATAGTCGGCAATCACCGACAGCGACGGCGCGGTACCGCCCGCTTCGCCCGCACCCACGCCAAAGCGCATCAGCGCGAGCTGCCAGAAGTTCGACGCCATGCCGCACGCCGCGGTAAAGCCGCTCCAAACGATACAGGCGATGCCGATCAGCTTCACGCGATTCCAGCGGTCGGCGATCATAGCGACGGGCACGCCCATCGCGGCATAGAAAAGCGCGAAGGCCAGCCCGGTGAGAAGCCCAAACTGCGTGTCGCTGAAATCCATGTCGGCACGGATCGGCTCGACGAGTACCGACAAGAGCTGGCGGTCGACGAAGTTGATCGTGCCGACCACGAACAGCATCGCGAGCGCGACGTTGCGACGCAGCGCGAGGCCGCTGTCGGACGCGGCGGCGCCTCCATTGAGGGCGGTGGCGTCTGTCATAACTCTCCCCAGATATGCGCGAGTCTTCCCGGCCAAAAATACTTAGGTATTTAAGTTTATCTGTCAATGTGCTTTACGGTAGCCCGATAAGAAGCGGGAGAGAAGAGATGGATATCAACGGCAAACGCGCCATTGTGACGGGTTCGGCGGGCGGCATCGGCCGCGCAACCGCGGCGATGCTCGCGGCGCGCGGTGCGGCAGAGATCGCGCTCGTCGACGTCAATGAAGCGGGGCTTGCAGAGACGGCGCGGCTGGTCGAAGCCCAGGGCGCAAAGGCGAGCTTCCACCCGCTCGACCTCTCCGACATTGCTGCGACCGAAGCCTGGTTCAGCGCGCATGGCGACGTCGACATTCTTCACAACAACGCGGGCGTTGTGTCGGGATTGCCGCAATTTCCCGATGTCGATGCCGCGCGCATCCGCTGGATCATCGACGTCAATATTACCTCGCTCGTGACGGCGACGCAGATTGCCGTGCAAGCTATGAAGAAACGCGGGGGCGGGGTGATCGTCAACACGGTGTCGACGGTCGCGCTGGGCACCGGATTCTATGACGCCATGTATGCGACGACGAAGGCCGCAGTGATGATGTTCACGCGCTGCTGCGCGCCGCTGAAGGATGAGTGCAATGTCCGCGTCGCGGGGATGTTGCCGGGGCTGGTCGACACGCCGATCCTCGACACGACGGGTGCTGGCGGCAAGTCCGAATGGATGAAGACCGTGCTGGCGAACAATGAGGCGTGCAAGCCCGAAGATATTGCGCGTGGCGTGGTGACGCTGATCGAGGATGACAATCTGGCGGGCGGCGACTGGGTCGCTGTGCGGCGGCTGGACGGCAAGATCGAATATCAGTGGGGGCGCGCCGATACGGTGTGAACCGCTGCGACGATCGAGAGGGGGGAGGTCAGCGCGCCGGCGCCTGAAGCATGTTCTTCCCGAACAAATTCGACCATTGTTCCTCGGTTAGCACTGGGCGCGCACTCGAGAGATTTGCTGCATTCTTGACGTCGGTCCCTGCTGTCACCGCGGGTCGCTCGCCGATCCGCGCGAACCAGTCCGCGACTGCGGGATAGTCGTCGAGCGTCAGCCCGATCGCACGGATCGCGCGCGTCCACGGCCACGCCGCAATGTCGGCTATCGAATATTCCTCGGCCAGATATTCAGCTTCGCTCAGCCGCCCGTTGAGCACATGGAGCAGGCGGAGCGTCTCGTTGCGATAGCGTTCGACCGGATAGGTCTGGCCTTCGGGAGCGTAACGGATGAAGTGATGCGCCTGGCCCTGCATCGGGCCGAAACTTGCCATCTGCCACATCAGCCATTGCTGAGCCTGACTGCGCCTGCGCGGGTTTTCGGGCAGCAATTGTCCGCTCTTCTCGGCCAGATACAGAAGGATCGCGCCGCTCTCGAACACTGGCAGTGGGGCGCCGCCGCCCATGGGGTCATGGTCGACGATCGCTGGCAGGCGGCCGTTCGGGTTGATCCGGCGATATTCGGGGGTCAGATGGTCGCCCTCGAGCATGTTCATTGCGATGAGTTGGTGCGGCAGCCCGACCTCTTCGAGCATGATCGAAACCTTGTGGCCGTTCGGCGTCGGCGTGAAATAGACGTCGATCATGCGGAATTTCCTTCGGCGAAAATGGCGCGCGCGGCGGCGAACGCGGCTTCGAATGCCTCTTTCCCGGCTGGATAGGCGACGACGGTGAGCGTTACCCCCGCAATTTTCCACCCGCCTTGCCGGACCAGTTGGTGCGTGTAGCGGCCGATGAGGTCGCCGAGCAGCGCCCGGTCCTCGACGCCGACGACATGGACGGCATCGACGATGCTCGTCACAGTCGCACGGTCGCCTTCGATCGTCGCAATGATGTTGTGGAGTTGATGCGCGGTCGCGTCGAAGCCTTCGAGCGCCCGGCAACGGTTCGTCCAATCGTCGGCCGCGACGGTCGCGACGAGTGAGCCGATCGAGCCATAGTCGATCGCGATTTCGTCGGTGAACAGCGCGCGATAGGCATGCCAGTCGCGCGCATCGAGCGCCGTCGTATAACGGGTCACGGCCGCGGCTGCCGCTTCCCTGTCGAGGAGAGCGTCAACCGCGGCCGATCCCTGGGACATCGGGTTCGAACCTAGAACTTGATCCCGGCCTCGACCGAAATGTTGCGCGTGGGTTCGAGGTAAAGGATCGCGCGCGGTGTCGCGGTGATCGGCGAAGGCAGGTTGAAGGCGCTGCCGATCGTCTTTTCGTTCGTCAGATTCTTGCCGACGAGCGCGACGTGCCAGCTGTCATCCTGGTCAGCAAGCTGGACGCGAAGGTCGAGCTTCGCATAGCCGCGCTGGACGCCGAAGATCGGGCTCTGATTGTCCGAGTTGAAATATTTCGACCGCGCCGATGCGACACCGGTGATGTCGAATTTCAGATCGCTCGACAGGTCGAACCGAGCGTGCGCCGTGACGCTGCCGGTGTATTTCGACGAGTAAGCGACGGGATAACCAGCCAGATTATTGTTCGCGACGTGGTTCGGTTGCGTCCGATCGGTCTGTGCGGGATTGCAAACCGACAACGGCTGGCTGGCGAGGCAGGCGGCGCCGGGATAATTGTCATATTTGATATCCGAATAGGCGGCCGACGCGCTGATATCGAAATTGGGGATCGGGAAGATGCTGAGCGACCCTTCGAGACCCTTCGACGTTGCTGCGGCGGCATTCCCGGTCAGATAGCTCGAGATTGCGGGCTGATACACGGAAACCTGTAGGTCCTTGAACTTCGTGTGATAGGCTGAGAGGTTCGCGACGACTTTGCCGTCGAACAGCGTCGACTTGATGCCGGCCTCGAAGTTCTCCGACCGTTCGGGCTCAAAGGTGAATGTCGCGCTTGTCGTACCGAGCGTGTTTGAGACGAAGCCACCCGACTTCGAACCGCGACCCCACGTCGCATAGACCATGATGCGCGGCGCGATATCATATTGCAGCGTCACCGAGGGATCGACATTGCCTTCGCTGATCGAGCCCGTCGCGCTCGAAATCGGACGAAGTGCAAAGGGGCCATAGACCAGTCGCGACGCGAAATCGCCGTCCTTCTTGGTGTGACTGTAACGCAGGCTGCCGATGGCGCGGAACGCATCGCTGATGTTGAACGTCGCCTGGCCGAACACCGACCAGGATTCGGCCTTCTGCCGGAACAGACTGTCGATGCGGCCGAAATAGTTCAGGCTGGCGATGTTGAAGCCCTGAAACTGCTCCAGTGTGTAATCCGACTTGTCATAATAGGCGCCCGCGATGAACTCGAAGGTCTTGCCCGTGGGCGACAGGATGCGAATTTCCTGCGAAATCTGGTCAAAGCGTTCGGGGAAGGCGTTATATACCGAGTTCGGAACGAACGCGCCGCCGCTGTTCGGGATCGTCTGGTCAAACCCGTTGACGATCTTCGACTTGAACCAGCTATATCCGGTGACCGACGTCAGCGTGAAGTCGCCGAGCGCGAGGTTGCCGACGCCCGAGATCATCACCGACTTGTTGTCGTTGCCTTCGTCGCCGAGCGCCGAGCGCTCGAGATAACGCGTGGTCTGCGGGTCCTGACCGCTGGTCAGCGGGCTCGACACGGTTATGCCGCCGATGACTTCACGATTTCCGTACTCGACCTTCGCGGTGTAATCGAAATTGGCCGACGGTTCCCACTTCACAGTGAGGCGCAGCAACTGCGACTTGATTTCGGGATCGTCGTGATCGGTGGCGCGGTTATAGATATAGCCGTCCTGATTGACGATCTTGTACGCAAAGCGCGCGCCCAGCGTGTCGGTGATCGGTCCCGACAGATAGCCCGAGAAATCGGTGCCCTTATGGTCGAAGTTGTAAAGGCCGGTGATCGCGCCTTCGAACTCCTTCGTCGGCCCCGCCGACACGACGCTGACCGCACCCGCCGCGGTGTTCTTGCCGAAGAGCGCGCCCTGCGGTCCGCGCAGCACTTCGACGCGTGCGAGGTCGAAAAAGGGCGCCTGCGCCTGACGGTTGCGGCCGGCATAGATGCCGTCGACATAGAGCGAGACCGACTGGTCGAACGCGAAGTTCGCCGGCGGCGAACCGAAACCACGGATATAGATAACGTCGTTGCCCGCAGTCGACTGGACGAAGACGTTCGGCGTGTAATTCATCACCGCCTTGATATCGCTGGTGTTGAATTCGGCGAGCTTGGCGCCGCTGACGACTTCCATCGAAATCGGCACATTCTGCAGATTCTGCTCGCGCTTTTGGGCAGTGACGATGATTTCGTTGCTATTGCTGTCGTCGACACCCGCCGTGTCGGCTGGGGCGGCCTGCGCCATTGCCGGTGCGGCATTGGCAAGCATCGCGATCGCGGCAACGCCGGACAGCAGGAACTGGTTATGCGCCTTCATCTTCACCCTCCCATAGAGCTTGTTGTTGCGGTCCCGGAATGGCTTCCGATCCGTCAATCTGATTGACCCTTAGTATACTAATGGTTTTATGCTTGTCCATAGGCTGGAAGAGGATTCGCATCATGAACGAAGAAAATCCGCAAAGCGCGCCGGTGTCGCTGGCGACGCGTTATCTGTGCACTGTCGAGTTCGAGGTCGGGGGCGGGATCATCGGGATCGGCGCGTCGCCTTTCGGCGACCAGCGACTCGGCTACATCAGCGGGGGGAGATTTTTCGGCCCACGTATCAACGGTATAGTGCTGCCCGGTGGCGGGAACTGGTCGCGCAGCGGGCGGCTCGGCGACAGCGCATCGGTCGGTACCTTCGACGCCCGCGCGGTGTGGCAGGCCGACGACGGCGACCTCATCTATCTGAGCTACACCGGTCGCAACATCATTCCCGACGAGGTGCGCGCGACCTTCGTCGATCCCGCCGTCCCCGACGCTGATCCGTCGCGCTATTATCTGCGAATCGCACCGGTGTTCGAAACCGCGAGCGCGAAATATGGCTGGCTCAACGGTGTGCTCGCGGTCGGGGTGGGCGAGCGCACTGATTTTGGCGTCCGCCATGTCATCCATGAGGTGCTTTGAGATGATCGATCTCCATTATTCCGCGACTCCGAACGGGCAAAAGATCGCAATCATGCTCGAGGAAATTGGCGAGCCCTATCGCGTCATCGCTTATGACATCTTCGAGGGTGACCAGTTGACGGCGGAGTTCGGACGCATCAACCCGAACCACAAGCTGCCAGCCATCGTTGACGATGCGCCGATGGAGGGCGGAGTCCCGGTCGCCGTCTTCGAGTCCGGCGCCATTCTTCAATATCTGGCCGAAAAGAGCGGGCGTTTTCTGCACACGTCGGGTGCCGCGCGCGCCGCTACCCTGTCGTGGCTGACCTGGCAGGTTGCGGGGCTGGGGCCGATGGGCGGCCAGGCGAGCCATTTCCTCCGCTATGCGCCGGCCGGGCAGGATTATGCTGTCGAGCGCTATACGAAAGAGCTCACGCGCCTGCTCACCGTGCTGGAAAAGCGGCTTGAGAAGAGCGCCTATGTTGCGGGCGACGATTATAGCATCGCCGACATGGCGATCTGGCCCGGCCGCGCGTCGGCATTCGTGATGGGCATGGGGCTCGACGAATGGCCTGCTATGCATGGCTGGTTCGAACGGATCCGCGAACGCCCGGCAGTTGCTCGCGCCATGGCGCGCGAGGATCTGAAGGCCCCGGCCAAATATGTCGGGCGACACCAAAAGCTGGACGACAAGGAATGGTCGAACATGTTCGGCAACGCGAACCACGCAGCGGTGAGGGGCGATTGAGGCCAAGCCCGAGATGACGAAAGGCGGGAAACGGCCTTAACAGGTGGTGGACGGCGGAGGGGCGCTCTGCGGGACGATCGATGCGGTCTCCATAAGGGTAGATCATCGCTGGATTTAGTAGGAAGGCGGTTTTTGTCGTGCGAGGTTCTGGCAGCTTTCGACCGATTGCTGCCCTCTCCATCATCGTCACCCCGGACTTGATCCGGGGTCCCGCTATTTCGTGAAGCGTGCCGGTGCCGTCAAAAAGCGGGATCCCGGATCAAGTCCGGGATGACGAAGGAAAATCGGGCAACGTCCGCTCACCACCCCAAAACAGACATCGCCTTCAAATTAGGTCTTTCCTACATTATCCGGCTGTGCCAGCCTTCATCCGGCTCTTTCATTCGGTGAACAAAAAGGTGGTCGCTGCCTGGCTTACGGGTACGACCACGATCGGACGTGCCGCGCACATCCAGCACCCCGCGACTTTCAAATCGGCGCGCTCATCGGACTGAACTTTCCTGAACTTTGAAATATTGCGCGGTCCTTGCGCCGTTCCGATCCCGGATCCAGCCGGGGATGTCCAAAGAGGGCAACGACAGCCCACCTTGCCGCCGGTCTTAGCGCTTCGCGTGCTGGCGGTCGCCCCACAGGATCGCGCGATGTTCGTCGGTGAAGCCCGTCAATCCGCCTTCGATTGTCTCGGCGCGCGCGACGCCTGCTTTCATCCCCTCAGCAACCGCGGGGCGTGCAAGCATCGCCGCCCCCCAGCGGTCGACATTGGGGAAACGCCCGGCCTTTTCGATGAGCTGGCGGCGAAGATAGGGCAGGGTTGCCATATCGGCGATCGTGTAATCTTCGCCCGCCAGCCACTCGGTTTCGCCGAGGCGCTTGTCGATTACCATCATCAGCCGGTCGACCTCGCGGCTGTATCGCCCGATCGCATATTCGTGCCGATCCTTGGCATAATGGGTAAAATGCGCTTCCTGTCCGAACATAGGGCCGACGCCCGACACCTGGAACATCAGCCATTGCCAGCAGATCGCACGCTTCACCGGATCGGTAGGCATGAAGCACCCGGTCTTTTCCGCGAGATAGAGAAGGATCGCGCCTGTTTCCCAGAGCGTAAAAGGCACGCCATTTGGGCCATGCTCGTCGACGATCACAGGAGTCTTGTTGTTCGGGTTGAGCGCGAGAAATTCCGGCGTGAGCTGATCGCCCGCGAGGATGTCGATATATTCGAGCCGCCATTCGAGGCCCATTTCGAGCAGCGCGATCGCGATTTTGCGCGCATTGGGGGTCGGGCCGCCATAGAGGGTGATCATCGCGTCAAACCTCCCGTCCCAGCCAGCGTTTCAGAACATCTGTGCCATCCTGTCCGACCGTCAGAGGAGCAGGGCGACGGACGCTGCCCGGAGTTGCCGACAATTTGGGGAAGACGCCCTGCATCGTCACTTCGCCCAACTCTTCGTCGGCGACTGTCACCAGCGCCTCCCGCGCCGCGAAATGCGGATCGGCAAGCATGTCCTCGGAGTCATAGACGCGGCCTGCGGGCACGCCGGCGTCGACCATCTTCGCTTCGAGTTCTTCGATCGTTAGCGTCGCGGTCCACTCGCCGATCAGAGCGTCGAGTTCCTCCTGCCGCGCGCCGCGCGCGCGGTGCGTCGCATAACGCTCGTCGCTGGCGAGTTCGGGGCGCCCCATTGCGGCGGCGAGGCGTGCAAAGACGCCATCCTGGTTGGCACCGATCAGATATTCGCCATCCTTGCACGGATAGACGTTCGACGGCGCGATAGCCGGAAGCGTCGACCCGGTACGGCGGCGCTTGGTACCACTGGTCGAATAGTCGGACACGGTCGATTCCATCACCTGCAGCACAGCTTCGTACAGCGCAGAGTCGACAATCTGGCCCTCGCCCGTCTTGCTGCGGTGGTGGAGTGCGGCGAGCGCCCCCATGCACCCGTAAGTGGCTGCGAGCGTGTCGCCGATCGAGACGCCCATGCGCGCTGGCGGCAGGTCGGGATAGCCAACGATACCGCGCCATCCTCCCATCGCTTCACCAATGCCGCCGAAGCCCGCGCGAGCAGAGTAAGGGCCCGTCTGGCCGTAACCCGACACGCGCACGACGATCAGCCCGGGGTTGGTCTTGCGCAGCTCGGCGGGGTCGAGATTCCATTTCTCGAGCGTGCCGGGGCGGAAATTCTCGATGAGGATGTCGGCCTTCGCGATCAGCTCGCGCGCGAGCGCCTGACCTTCTTCCGAGCGCAGATCGACCGCGACCGAATATTTATTCCGCGCGATCACGCGCCACCAACTCGGTTTGTCGCCCTGGCCCCAGTTGCGCATCTGGTCGCCGGTCACCGGCGGTTCGAGCTTGACGATTTCGGCGCCCATGTCGCCGAGGAGCTGGCCGCAAAAGGGGCCCGCGATCAGCTGCCCCATCTCGACCACCCTAATGCCTTCCAGCGCTCCCCCGCTGCCTGTCTCGCTCATAATCATTCCTTTCGCGGCCGACTCTGGTAAGACGACCTGCTTCGCCCATGGCCATTGTATACTTAGAATGCTATGTAATTTTCAACCTGCTAAATGACTCGGGATAATCGGGACGCAAGATGTTGAAAAACAATGCCGTAGAATTGGTCGAGGTGGGTCCGCGCGACGGATTGCAGAATGAATCGACGATCGTATCGACCGCCGACAAGCTGGTGCTGATCCGCCGCGCGATCGATTATGGCGTGCGGCGGATCGAAGTGACAAGCTTCGTCAATCCCAAGAAGGTTCCGCAGCTCGCCGATGCCGAGGAACTGGTGACGATGCTGCCAGAGCGCGACGATGTGACCTACATCGGCCTAGTCCTCAATCGCCGCGGTGCCGAGCGTGCGCTTGCGACCGGGCGCATCGACGAACTGGGGGCGGTGTGCGTGACGAGCGACAGCTTCGGCATTCGCAATCAGGGCCAAAGCTCGGATGAATCGCTGAACGCCGCAATGGAAATCGTCGGGCTGGCGAAAGAGAGCGGGCGCAACGCGCAGATCACCATCGCCACGGCCTTTGGCTGTCCGTTCGAGGGTAGGGTGGCGATCGACCGTGTCGTCGAAATGGCGAAGCGCGCCGCTGATGCGGATCCGCGCGAAATTGCACTTGCCGATACGATCGGCGTCGGCATTCCGGCGCAAGTGTCGGAGATGGTGGGCCGCGTCGGCGAAGCGATAGGCGATCTGCCCGTGCGGGTCCATTTCCACAATACGCGCGGGACCGGCATTGCGAATGTGTGGGCAGCGGTGGAGGAAGGGGCGGCAACGGTCGATGCGTCGCTCGGCGGACTCGGCGGTTGCCCCTTCGCGCCTGGCGCCGCGGGTAATGTAGCGACAGAGGATGTGATCTATATGCTCGAAAAGAGCGGAATCGAAACGGGCATCGCGCTGCCACAAGTTGTCGAGGCCGCCGGCTGGTTGACGGGTGTTATGGGCCGCCCACTTCCGGCGATGGTTAGCAAGGCGCCGGCATTCTAAAATGTTGCCAGCAGCGCCATAACCACGCCGCCGACAACGAGCAGCAATCCGACAATTTCATGCCACCGCACCGGCTCGCGCAGATAGAAATGTGCAAAGCCGATCGTGAAAACGACCTCGACCTGCCCGACAATCCGCACCAGCGCCGCGGGCGCTGCGGCAAAGCCGATGTACCAGCAGGCCGAACCGAGCGCCGACAGTAGCCCGACCTGGCTCGAATTGTGCCAGGTCCGGAATACGGCACGCAGCGTGTCGCGGTCACGCAGTACAACCCAGAACATGTGAAGTCCGGTCTGGATCGCCATCACGACGACGAGCGTGACGAGCGCCGAGCCGATCAGGTCGACGCCGCTGAGTTCGGCGGTCGCAAGCTTCACCGCGATTGCGGCAAGCGCGAACATCGACCCGGCACCGAGGCCACAGAGCGCAGCGGGTTGACCCAGCGCACGCCATATTTCGCGCCCGGAAACCCCGCGCCCGGCGAGCGCGAGCACCAGCACTCCAGCGACTCCAGCGACGATCCCGATCCATGCGAGCAGCGGTAGCCGCTCGCCTAGAAATAGCGCGGTGACGAGCGCGGCCTGTACGGCTTCGGTCTTTGAAAAGGCGGTGCCGACAACGAAACCGCGATGCCCGAACGCCATGATGAGCAGGATCGTGCCCGCCATTTGTGTGATCGCCCCGGCGACCGCGAAACCGGCGAAGGCGGTCCCGAGCGCCGGAACCGCTTCACTCCGGATCGTCAGCCAGACGGCAGCGAAAATGAAGGCAAAGGGCAGGCCATAAAGATAGCGCACCAGCCCAGCGCCGCTAATGCTGAGTTCGGCGCGCAGGCGCTGCTGCAACGCGGTGCGCCACGCCTGGAAAAGGCCGCCAAACAGCGCGGCAGGAAGCCAGATCGGATTCATCCGATCCTCCCGGTCTGTCTGTTTCTCTCGACTCGTCCCGCGCTATTCATGCCGCCCCATGCAATAGTTTTATTGCTAAGTATATGGCGCGCTCCGATCGCCCCGGCCAACCTGTTACGCCAATCAGCTAGACCTGCGGAACGGTAGGTTGCAGGAAAGATGTGGGAGAGCAAATGACGCATATATACACCGCTGGGCCGGCGATCTGACATGGCCGAACTCGACCTGCCGCTTTCGGACGAGCAGCGGATGCTGCGGGGCAGCGTCCAGCGTTTCCTAGCCGATCATTCCCGTCCCGGCTGGCGCGAACTCTGTGAATCGCTTGGCCTTGCCGGTATCGCTCTGCCAGAAAGCGTTGGAGGATTTGGCGGGGGCCCGATCGATATTGCTGTCGTGATGGCCGAATTGGGGCCGGCGCTTGCGGGCGCCGACTGGCTTTCGCACGTCGCGGCAACCGTGCTGCTGGCGGGCGTCGTACCCGACCATCCGGCACTGGTTGAACTCGCGGCGGGTAGCCGCCGGATCGCGGTCGTCTGCACAGCCTCGACAGCGGCGATGCCGGTCGTCGATGGCGAGCTGGTCCGTGGCAGCGCGGCACTGGTTGCGGGCGCGGCCGAAGCCGACTTTCTCCTCCTCGCAAGCGACGAGGCGCTGCTGCTCATTTCCGCGGATGGTAACAAGGTTGAGCAGCGACATCGCATCATGCACGACGGCAGTGTCTCCGCCGACCTCGCCTTCACGCTCAAGCCGGGCGACGTCAGGCTGCTGGCGAGTGGTGAGGGCGCGCGCGCGTGGGCCGACTATGCGAACGACCTGATCCTCGCCGGCCGCTGCGCTGAGGCCGTTGGGCTGATGCAGCGGATGATCGCGGACAGCATAGACTATCTCGGCCAGCGCAAGCAGTTCGGCACTGCGATTGGCCGATTCCAGTCGCTACGCCACCGCGCCGCCGATATGCAACTCGCGGCGATGAAGGCTGCGGCGCTGACCGAGGAAGCGATCCTTGCTGTCGATCGGGATCGCTCCGACCGCGCGCAGGCGGTCAGCGCGGCGTGCATCGAGGTCGGCGACGCGGTCCGCATCGTGGGCGAGAGCGCAGTCCAGATCCACGGCGCAATGGGGCTGACCGAGGAACTGAGCCTCGGCGGCCATTTCAAGCGCGCGCTTGCAATCGCGGCGGCATTCGGCCCGCGTGCCGGTCACTTCGAGCGCTTGGCTGGGGCGGCGGCTTAGCCGAGCAACTGACGCGCGATCAGGTCGCGCTGAATTTCGTTCGACCCGGCATAGATGGTTGCCGCGCGGTCGTTGAGATAACGCGGCACCGCGACCGCCAGCTCTGCCGGCGTCTGCCCGTCGGCGTCGGCCCATGCGGCATGGCCCGCAACCTCGCATGCCAGCGTGTCGATACGCTGCGCGGTCTCGGTGCCGAGAATTTTCAGCGCCGATGCGTAAAGCGCGGCGCTGCCGTCGACGCCGCGCATTGCCTTCATCTCAAGCGCCTGTAGCGCCTTCAGCGTTACCGACTCGCGGTCGAGCTGCGCGCGCAGCACCGGGTCGATGTCGTCGCGCGCGCGCAGGCGTTCGAGCCGCCCGATCAATCCCGGCGCATATTTGCCGCCGCGTTCGAAGGTGAGCAGATGCTTCGCGACCGACCAACCCTCATTTTCGCCGCCGAGCCGGTTCGCCTGCGGCACGCGGACTTTGTCGAAAAAGACCTGATTAAATTCGTGGTCGCCGGCTAGCGTGCGGATCGGCTCGACGGTGATGCCGGGCAAACCCATGTCGAGTAGCAGGAAGCTGATCCCCGCCTGCGGCTTACCCTCGTTCGACGTGCGCACCAGTGCGAACATGCGGTTCGCGAAATGCGCGTGGGTGGTCCAGATTTTGGAGCCGCTCAGAATATAGTCATCGCCATCGCGTGTTGCGCGCAGTTGCAGCGCTGCGAGGTCTGACCCAGCGCCGGGTTCCGAGAAGCCCTGGCACCAATAGTCCTCGCCCGAAAGGATGCGCGGCAGATAATGCGCGCGCTGTTCGGGGCTGCCGTAATGCATGATCACCGGCGCGACCATCTTGAGCCCCATCGGCGCAAGGTTAGGCGCCCCGGCCCCGGCACATTCGGCGGCGAAAATATAGCGTTCGATCTCGCTCCATCCCGGACCACCGAACTCGGCCGGCCAGTCGGGCGCCGCCCAACCGCGCGCATGGAGGATGCGTTGCCATGGCAGCGAGATGTCGGGGTCGATAAAGACGCTCGTAGCACGCGCCGCGGCACGGCGAATGTCGTCGGGCAGATGTGCCGCGAGAAAGGTACGAAGCTCTTCGCGAAAAGCCGCCAGCGCCGGATCGTTCAGCATGTCCATGCGCCCGGTTTAGGGCCTCGTGCGACGCCCGGCCAAGCTGGCACCTGCATCAGGCCGCGCGTGCGCCGACGAAGCCGAGCCCCGCCGCTATCTGGATCGACTGCGCGCGTCCCGTCGCGCCAAGCTTTCCGGCCGCGTTGCGCAGGTGAAAACGCACCGTAGATACCGAAAGCGAAAGGATGATCCCGATCTCGCCGTCGGTCTTTCCCGCCGCCGCCCAGCGCAGGCATTGCACCTCACGCCGCGTCAACGTCTGCGGCACCGTAGCATTGCGAGGACGCCCGCGCGCCTCGTTATGTGTTGCCACCAATCTGACCGCCAGATTGTGCAAATGCCCCGCTTGTTCCGCGAAGATGGTTTCGACCCCGACGGGTTCGCGCGAGCACCAGAAAACGGCGCCGACCAGCCCGCGCGGCAGATGCACCGGCGCGATGATCGCTTCGCCGAAATTGGGGGTGTTGCGCGCCTGCGAGCAGTCGACCTCGTCGAGCAGATGCGTCGGGCGCCAAGTGCCGAGGCGGCCGTCGCTATAATAGAAGGGCTCGGCGACGAGGCGGGCCGCAGTCAGGAAAGCGAGTTGCAGCGCCAGCTTTCGATCGCGCCAATAGGCATAGCTCGGGTCGATCCAGTGGAAGGTGGTTTCGGCGTAGGGATGGCCTTCGCTGTCGCTCATCGGTTCGGGATCGCCGAGGTCGGCCTGCGCCGCGACATAGGGGAGGCCGACTGCGTCGCCGGCGGCCTGCACCGCCGTGACCAGCGCGGGCATTTCCGCCCAGCATTCGGCCTTCTGATCGGTCACGCGCTCGTCCCTCCGTTATCCTGACACAGGTGTCAGCTTGTCCGCCCGGCCGCAATCCTTTGTTCTGTCACGGTCCGGTTTCGCATGACGCTCGCACAAAGACGAGCCCGGCGGCAAGCCGTTTGAGGGAGGATGAGTGATGAAGGCAATGCGTATTTTCCTGGCCGCAGGTTCGGCGATGGGCTTCGTGCTGGCGGTGCCCGCGTTCGCCGCCGAGGAAGCGCCTGCCGATACGGTTGCCGCCGAAGGCGACATCATCGTCACCGCACAGCGCCGCGCCGAATCGATGAATGACGTCGGCATGGCGATCCAGGCCGTCGACGGCAAAACGCTGGAGAATCTGCGCGTCACCGACATGCGCGACCTGACGACGGTGGCGCCGAGCTTCACCGTTTCGCAAAGCTATCAGGGCGTGCCGACCTATACGTTGCGCGGGATCGGCTTCAACACGATCAACCTGTCGGCGACATCGACCGTCGGGACATATGTCGACGAAGTCGCCTACGCCTATCCGATCATGAACACCGGCCCGGTGATGGATCTCGAACGCGTCGAGGTGCTCAAAGGCCCGCAAGGAACGCTCTATGGCCGCAACACGACCGCGGGCCTGATCAACTTCATCACCGCCAAGCCAACCGACAGTTTCGAAGGCAGCATCAAGGCCGACCTCGGTAATTACCAGACCTATAATGTCGACGGCTTCGTCTCGGGCCCGCTCGGTGAAGGCATATCGGCGCGCATCGCGTTCCGCAGCGAGAATAGCGACAAGGGCTGGCAGGTCAGCAACAGCCGCGGCGAACGGCTCGGCGAGGTCGAGAAATATGGCGTCCGCGGCGCGCTCGCGATCGATCCCGCGCCCGGCGCGCATTTCGATTTGTCGGTTACTTATTGGCGCAACAAGTCGGACACCGTCGCGGGGCAGGGGATCGGCTTTACCCCCGCGACTAACCCGACGACGGGCACGAGCAACTCGCGCTTTTTCAATGCGCCGGGGCTCGCCACATATCTGGCGAATAATTTCCCGACGAAGGCGAGCCAGGCCGACTGGGCGCCCGAAGCGGGGCGCTCGGCCGATATCGGGACCGGGCTCGGCCTCGATGGCCCGCTCGCCGAAAACAACCGCTTCTGGGGTCTGAAGCTGCGCTGGGATCAAGATCTTGGCGACAAGATGAAGCTGGTTTCGCTCACCAGTTACAATGACTTCAAGCGCAACGCTTTGTCGGATTGGAGCGGCGCCCCGTTCGAGATATTGCTTCAGAACACCGTCGGACGGATCAAGAGCTTCGCGCAGGAATTGCATGTCGAAGGCGAGACGGGCGCCGTGAACTGGCTCGTCGGGGGCTATTATGCGAACGACCGCATCCTCGATTCAAACCGCACCTTGCTTGGTCAAAATGCCAATGTCGGACTGATCCGCGCTGCGGGGGCACCGCTGCTCGCCAGCCCGCTGTTCAACTCGGCCGGATACACGCCGCTGCAACTCAGTCAGGCCTTCCGCACCTATGAGGATATCGGCCGGATCCGCACCACGACATGGAGCCTCTTTGCCAATGCCGATGCCGAATTGACCGAACAGCTGAAGCTGACCGTCGGCGTGCGCTATACCGAGGACAAGCAGCGCTACAATGGCTGCTCGCGCGACTTCAACGGCAATATGCTGCCGAACGTCAATGTCGTGAACCGCGCGCTCTATCTGCAAACTTATGGCGTGCTCGCGCCGCAGATCGCGCAGGGACAGTGCAACACCTTCGATCCCGCGACGGGAACCTTTGGCGAGGTGCGGTCGCTGCTCAAGGAAAATAATGTCGCTTGGCGTGTCGCGCTCGACTGGTCGCCGAACGACGACACCTTGCTCTACGCATCGGTCTCGCGCGGGTATAAATCGGGCACCACGCCGATTAACGCCGCGAACCTCGCGCGCCAGAATGCGCCGGTGAAGCAGGAAAAGCTGACCGCCTATGAAGTGGGCGTGAAGGCGACGCTCGCCGATCGCCTGGTGCAGGCCAATCTCTCGGCCTTTTATTATGATTATGGCGACAAACAGATCAGCACCTATTTCGCCGATCCGATCTACACCGCGCTCTCGCGGCTCGACAATGTTCCCGATTCCAAGGCTTATGGCGTCGAGGGCGAATTGACGATCCGTCCGGCGACCGGGCTGACGCTCGCCGCCAATGCGCTGTATCTCAAGACGCGGATCAATGATTACAACGGCACCAATGCGGCGGGCCAGCCCGAGAATTTCGACGGCGCCGAGTTTATTTACAGCCCGAAGTTCCAGGGCAGTCTGACGCTCGCTTATGATACGCCGGTGAGCGATACGCTGAATCTCACCGGAGCCGTCAGCGCGCGTTATCAGAGCAAGTCGAACACCATCTTCGAGGATATCGATCTCTACAAGGTCGATGCGTATGGCACCGTCAATGCCAGCCTTGGCCTAAAAGACGAAAGCGGCTGGTCCGTGTCGCTGTGGGCGAAAAATCTGTTCGACAAATATTATTGGTCGGCGGTCGCCAGCAACGCCAATGTCGTCGTGCGTTTCGCCAATCAGCCGCGAACCTATGGCCTGACGCTGGGTTATGATTTCTGAAGGAGGCGATAAGCGTGGTGCGTCCGCCGATGCAGGATGAATATCTGGGGACGGCGATTGATTTCGCCGCCCCCATCGGCGAGCCCGCGTTGCTCGCCCCCGATAGCGTCCAGTGGCGCGTCTATAAAAACCCGATTGCGCTCGGCATCGGGGGGATCGCGGCGGTGCTGCTCGAATTTGCCGAGCCGCGCATCCGGTCGGGGGTTTGGGATCATTCGACGTACAAGGTCGACCCGATCGGCCGCTCGCGGCGGACCGGGCTCGTCGCGATGCTCGCCTGCTACGGTCCCGCAAGCAACGCCAAGGCGGTGATTGGGCAGGTCAACCGCCTGCACGGCAAGGTGAAGGGCGAAACGCCCGCGGGCGACAAATATCGTGCGCTCGACCCCGTGCTGCTCGACTGGGTTGCGGCGACCGCCTCTTATGGTTTTCTGATGGCCTATGATCGCTTCGTCCATCGGATCAGCGATGCCGACAAGGACCGCTTCATGCGCGATGGCGATGCGATCGGGCGCGAGTTTGGCACACGGCATACGCCGCCTACCGTGGGCGCGTTCATGGCGATGATGGACGATCTGGAACCGCGCTTCGAACCGCATCCGATCATCTTCGAATTTCTCGATATCATCCAGTCGGGCCGCGCTGCGCCGGGCGTTCCGCGCTTCCTGCATCGCGCGATTGCGCGCGCGTCGGTTTCGCTGTTGCCCGGCCATATAAGGGCGCGGCTCGACCTGGGGTCGAAGTTCGATCTAACGCGGTTCGACCGCTATGCGCTGCGGCTTGCCGGACGGCTGGCCGACCGCCATGTCGATCGCAAAGCGCCGCATTGCAAAGCAAGCGTGCGGATGGGCCTGCCGCATGACTTTCTGTTCAAATCAGCCGCCGAGCAAAAGCGCCTGTTGGCGGCGGTCTAGGAGCAGCGGTTCCAGCCCGCACCGCGCACCGCACGGCCCGGCGTCGCGCCGCTATGCTCGCCATCTTTCAGAACCGCGACGCCATTGACGAACACATCGCGCATCCCGACCGAATATTGGTGCGGCTTCTCGAAGGTCGAACGGTCGCCGATCGTCGCGGGGTCAAAGACGACGACATCGGCGTAGTAGCCGGGCTTGAGCGCGCCGCGATCCTTGATGCCGAGATTGGTCGCGGGAAGCGTGGTGAGCCGGTAGACTGCCTGTTCGAGCGAAATCAGCTTCTCGTCACGAACATAGCGACCGAGCAAGCGCGAGAAATTGCCGTAGGTGCGCGGGTGCGCGCCCGATTTCAGGAATACGCCCTCGGTCGACTGCGACGCGGCGTCCGATCCAAAGCTCATCCAGGGAAGCTGGATCTGCTTGCGGACATTATCCTCGGACATCAGGAAATAGACGGTGCCGACGCGCGAGCCATCCTCGACGACGAGGTCCATGGCGACTTCCTCGGCCGGCTTTCCGCGCATTGCCGCGACTTCGGCAAGCGTCTTGCCGGTCAGCGGCTTGAGCGCGTCGCTCTTGAAGCCCGACAGGATCATCTTGTCGGCGCCCGCACCGAAATAGAGATTTTCCCAGTCGCTGCCCGGCTGCTTCATCTCGGCGGCAACGCGCGCGCGGATGGCGGGGTCCTTGAGCCGCTTGATCCATTCTTCCAGCCCGCCCGCCTGCACCCAGGTTGGCATCGCGGCGTCGAGCCCAGTCGCGCCCGCAGTATAGGTGTACATGTCGGTCGTGATCTTCAGCCCTTGGGCGCGCGCGTCCTCGATCTTCTTCACGATCGTGTCGAGCTTGCCCCAATTGCTGCGTCCGGCCATTTTGAGGTGATAGATTTCGGCGGGAGCGCCCGATCGGCGCGATATTTCGATCAACTCGTCGACGGCCTCCTCGATCCGGTCGCCTTCCGAACGCATATGGCTGATATACATGCCGCCGCATTTCGCGGCTTCGCTCGTCAGCGCGACAAGCTCGTCGGTTTCGGCGTAGGAGCCTGGGGCATAGATGATCGAGCTGCCGACCCCCATCGCGCCTTCGTTCATCGCCTGCTTCACGAGCGCACGCATTCGCGCCAGTTGGTCGGGATTAGGGTCGACATCGCCTTCGCCCAGTTCGTGGACGCGCACCGTCGCGGCGCCGATGAAGCTCGCGACATTGGTCGAAACGCCGCGCTTTTCGAGGTAGGTCAGATATTCGCCGAGCGTCGTCCACTCGATCGGAAATTTGATGTCGCCCTGCCGCTCGGTCTCTTGGCGTTTCATCGTCGCGTTCACCGGACCCATCGACCAGCCTTCGCCCATGACCTCCAGCGTCACGCCCTGGCGGATGTCGCTCTGGCTCTTCGGGTCCGCAATCAGCGACTCGGTCGCCCAGCTCAGCATGTTGATGAAGCCCGGCGCGACCGCCATGCCCTTTGCCGCGACTTCGGTCTTTGCCGTTCCATCGACTTTGCCGACCGCGACGATACGGTCGTTCTTGATCGCGACATCGCCGACGACCGGCGCCTTGCCCGATCCGTCGTAAATCGTTCCGCCGCGGATAATCAGATCATACGCGGGCGCCGCGGTTTTCGCGGCGACCGATGCAGAGAGCAGCATCGAACTGCACAGCAGCATCAGGGAAGGGGCGAACGACCGACGCAATGCCATCTGTTTCTCCGCGAATGTGGTTTCAGCCGTGCAGGCTCATCAAGCTGTCCATCAGCCCGTCGTCGGCGCTCGAACAGACGCCGAGCACCAACGCCTCCTCAAATCCCTCTGCGACGACATAGGCGTGGCCCATCGACGAATCGATGTAGATGCCCTGGCCGACCTCCAGCGTGACGGGGTCGTAGAATTCGCTGTGCACCTCGATCCGGCCTTCGAGGACGTAGATGAACTCTTCGCCCTGATGATGGACGAGTTCGCCGAATTCGCGCGCGCTGTGGGCGCGGATGCGCGTGATGATCGGGATCATCCGCTTTTGTCGCAAATCGGTGCAGAGATAATGATAATCGTAATTGTCGGTCGTCACGCGCGCCGCGCGCTCGATCGTCCCGATGCTTCGGCGCCCCGTCACGCGCGGCGTCATGTCCTCTTCGTCCTCGGCGAACAGGTCGGACATGCGGAGGTTCAGCCGCTGGCTTAGCTGCTGCAATTTGTCATAGCTCAACGTCAGCCGGTCATGTTCGACCTTCGACAGCGTCGATACCGGGATCCCCGATTTCGCGCTCATTTCCTTGAGCGTCCAGCCGTTCCGGCCCCTTATACCCTTCATCACCGCGCCTAGCGTCGGCGGGGTTGCCCCATCCGCCATCAATTTTTCCATTCCATATTTGACAATTTTCTAATCAGGATCATTATGTCCGTATCGGGCCAATAGATGTTGGTCCCTTGGTAAGGGGTCGCGCGGCTTGCTGCAAGATGTGACAGGCCGCGAAAATGAAAAGGGGAAAGCGATGCGTTTCATCCGAAAGGCGATGATCGGGCTGGCGGCTTTTGCCGCGCTGCCGCTGGCGGCGCAGGGGCCTGTGCCTGCACCGGCCGTAAAGAAAGTCGAAGCCGCGGCCGTTCCGGCCGCAAAGACCGCTACTGCGCCCGTCGCGCTGGACGCGAAAGACCTTGAGGCCTGGCTTGACGGCTATCTTCCTTATGCGCTCGAACGCGGGCGCATTCCGGGTGCGGTCGTCGTCGTCGTACGCGGCAATCAGGTCGTGCTGGAAAAGGGCTATGGTTTCTCCGACGTCGCCAAACGCGCGCCGGTCCTGCCCGAGACTACGCTGTTCCGCCCCGGATCGGTCTCGAAGCTTTTTACCTGGACTGCGGTGATGCAGCAGGTCGAGGCGGGCAAGATCGACCTCGACAAGGACGTCAACGCCTATCTCGATTTCAAGATTCCGGCCTATCAGGGCAAGCCGATCACGATGCGCAACATCATGACGCATACTGCGGGCTTTCAGGAATCGGTGCGCTATCTGATCAGCAGCGATCCCAAGGCGGTGATGACGCTGAAGAAGCAGATGCCGCTGGCCCTGCCCGATCGCGTCTTCGCGCCGGGAACGACGCCGGCTTATTCAAACTATGCCACCGCACTCGCGGGTTATATCGTCGAGCGTGTCAGCGGCGAGCCCTTTGACGACTATATCGAAAAGCATATCTTTAATCCGCTGGGTATGGCGCATTCGTCGTTCCGCCAGCCGCTCCCCGCCAATCTCGCGCCGCATATGTCGAAGGGTTATCCCGACATCACGCAAAAGGCGCAGCCGTTCGAACTGGTCATTCCCGCTCCCGCAGGCAGCCTGTCGGCCAGCGGTGCGGACATGGGCAAGTTCATGATCGCGCATCTCAATGACGGCGCCGGGCTGCTCAAGCCCGAGACCGCGAAGCAGATGCACGATTTCAAGGCGCCCGGGGTCGGCCCGCTCAACAGCATGGCGCTCGGTTTCTACGAACAGTGGGTCAATGGTCACCGCGCGATCGCGCATGGCGGCGACACCGTCTGGTTCCATAGTTATCTGTGGCTGTTCCCGGACGCCGACATCGGCGTCTTCATCTCGATGAACAGCGCGGGCAAACAGGGCGACGCGGGCGCCGTGCGCAGCGCATTGTTCCACAAATTCGCCGACCGCTATCTGCCCGGTACCGAAAAGCCTGGCCAGGTCGATGCCAAGACGGCGACCGAACATGCACAGATGATGGTCGGAAACTACATCAGCAGCCGCGGATCGTTCACCAACTTCATGAGCCTGTTCGGCCTGCTCGGGCAGACGACGATCTCGTTGACCGAAGATGGCAAGATCACGCTCCCGGCGCTCGACGGGCTTGGCGCCGGTGCGCGCGATTGGGTCGAGGTCGAGCCGTTCGTCTGGCGCGACACCGGAACGAACGAGCGCCTCGCTGCCGAGGTCAAGGACGGCCGTGTCGTGCGCTGGAGCGTCGATGGCGGTTCGCCCTTCATGGTCTTCGAACCCGCTCCGGCAAGCGTCAATGCGGCGCTGCTCAATCCGGCGCTGATCTTTGCCTTCGCGATCATCCTTCTCACGGCCTTTGCCTGGCCGGTGCGTGCGCTGGTGCGGCGTAATTTCAAGGCCGAGTTCGCGGTGCAGGGCAAGGCATTGCGCGCCTATCGCCTGTCGCGCGTCTTCGCCTGGCTGGCAATCGCGGCGCTCGCCGGCTGGTTCGGGCTGATCGCGGCCTTCTCGGCCGATATCGGCAGCATCGGTGGCCCGCTCGACTGGCTGATCCAGTTGCTGCGCGTCATCACGCCGCTTGCCGCCTTTGGCCTGCTGATCACGGCCGGTTGGCATCTGTGGCTCAGCATCAAGGACAAGCGCTGCTGGACGATGAAGCTGGGTGCGGTGTTGCTGATCCTCGCCGCCCTGGTGCTCGTTTGGGTGACTTTGGTCTTCCACCTCTACGGCTTCGGGATGGTCTATTGATGGCGACGCAGAGCATAAGGGAATTAACGCTCGACCTTCGGGTCGAGCGTTTTCCCTATCACCAGCCCTTCCGCATTTCGGGGCATGTCTTCACCGAAACCGCGCTGCTGGTCGCCGAACTTTCGGACGGCACGCATGTCGGGCGCGGTGAGGGGGCGGGGGTTTATTATCTCGGCGATGATATCGAGCATATGCTGGCCGAGGCGACACGCGTCCGCGATGCGATCGAGCGCGGCGCGACGCGCGACGACCTGCAACATATTCTTCCGCCGGGCGGCGCGCGTAATGCGCTCGATTGCGCATTCTGGGATCTCGAGGCCAAGCAGTCGGGGCGCCCTGTCTGGGAGCTTGCCGGGCTGAGCCCGCCGAGAGCGCTGCGTTCGACGCTGACTCTCGGTGCCGATCGCGCGGAGACGATGGCTAAGGCCGCGCTTGCGATCGATCCGGAGGCACCGGTCAAGGTCAAGCTTACCGGCGACCTGGCCGACGATATCGCGCGTGTCGTCGCGATCCGCACCGCGCGGCCACACGCGTGGATCGGGGTCGATGCCAATCAGGGCTATGATATCGAAACGCTCGCCGAATTGCTCCCAGTACTCGTCTCGATGCGCGTCGCACAGCTTGAACAGCCGCTGAAACGCGGGCGCGAGGCCGATCTTGACGGCCTCAAGCGCCCGCTGCCGTTCGTCGCCGACGAAAGCGCGCTGTCGCTCGCCGACACAACCTCGCTTGTCGGGCGGTTCGATGTCGTGAACATCAAGCTCGATAAATGCGGGGGATTGACCGAAGGCCTGGCGATCGCACGGCAGGCGAAGAAGCTGGGCCTCGACGTCATGGTCGGCAATATGATGGGCACCAGCCTGTCGATGGCGCCATCCTATCTGGTGGGCCAGCTTTGCGACATCGTCGATCTCGACGGGCCGACCTTCCTAGCGCGCGATCGCGATCCGGGTGTCAGCTATCGCGATGGAATGATCCATTGCCCCGCCGAAATTTGGGGATGATGACAAATTTATGTCCTAAACCGGTTGACAATTTTCTGATTGGGACAATAGTCGAAACTGAAACTAATAAAGGGAGGATGGGATGACGGCGTCATTCCCGATGACGCGCCGTGCCGCACTGGCGGGCGCGATCGGTACCGCATTGTCCGCGCCGATGATCGCCAGGGGCAGCTATGCCTTTGCTGCGGCTCCGGGAAAAAGCTATTCGCGCCGCGCCGTCGATCTGGTCGCTTCGTCCCTCGTCATCGACATGCTCGCGCCGCTCAAGATCACATTGGACGAGAATTATGTCGCGCACCGGCTGACTGACGCCGAAGCGGCCGAGTTCCGTGCGAGCGGCATCACCGGCTTTCACAACGCCTACGGCCTTGGCGGTCCGGACGCGAAGGCGCAGGCGATGGAGTTCCTCGCGGGCTGGCAGGGCTTTGCCGGGCGCAATAGCCATGTCTTCACTCTCGTCGACACCGTCGCCGACCTCGATCGCGCCAAGGCCGACAAGAAATGCGCAGTCATCATGGGCATCCAGAATGCTGAACATTTCGAGCGGATCGCCGACGTCGCGCTGTTCCGCCGCCTGGGCCTGCGCTGCGCGCAGCTTACCTATAACAGCCAGAACCGCATCGGATCGGGTAGCACCGAACGCGTCGATGGCGGCGTCAGCGACTATGGCGCGGCGATCATCGCCGAAATGGAAAAACAACGCATGCTCGTCGACGTCTCGCACTGCGGCGACAAGACGACGCTTGATGCGATCGAAATAGCGAAGGGGCCGATCGCGATCACCCACAGCAACGCCCGCGCGCTGGTCGATCATCCGCGCGTCAAGACCGACGCCGCGATCAAGGCTCTCGCGGCGAAGGGTGGAGTGATGGGGATCACCGGGGTGCGGATGTTCGTGCGCACGACCGACCCGACCAATGTCGGGCATATGGCCGACCATATCGACCATGTCGCGAAGCTTGTCGGTATCGACCATGTCGGCATCGGATCCGACGCCGACCTGCACGGCTATGACGATATGAAGCCCGACGAATATGCCGCGCTCAAGGGTAGCTACAAGGGCAGCTATGCCTTTCGCGACAAGATCGACATCGACGGTTTCGACCATCCGCTCAAAACTTTCGACCTGACCGAAGAGCTAATCCGCCGCGGTTATTCCAACGAAAACATCCCGGCCGTGCTCGGTGGCAATTTCCGCCGCCTGCTGGCCCAAGTCTGGGGATAAGACGATGAAACAGGGACTTTTTATCGCAGGAAGCATGGTCGCATTGATGGCGGCGATGCCGGCACAGGCGCAGGAAGCAGCGGCCGTCGAGGCAGAGGGCGAGGTCATCGTCGTCACTGCGCAAAAACGTGTCGAAGCGCTCCAGGACGTTCCGATCTCGATCACCGTCGTCAATGGCGAGGGGCTGCGCGAGCAGGGCGCCGGTTCGCTGGTCGATTATGCCGGTTATGTTCCCGGGATGACGGTGATCAGTTCGCAGCCGGGCACATCGATCATTTCGCTGCGCGGTATCGCGCCGGTCGGATCGGCTCAGGCAGTCGGCATCTATCTTGATGATGCACCGGTAGGATCGAGCAGCCTTTATGCCCGCAGCGCGACCTATTCGCTCGATTTGATGCCGTACGATATCGCGGGGCTGGAAATTCTTCGCGGACCGCAGGGGACGCTGTACGGTGCAAGCTCGATCGGTGGATTGCTGAAGTATCGCACGGTCGCGCCGAGCACGACGGATTTCAGCGTGAAGGCCGGCGGTGAACTCTTCACGATCGACGAGGCCGGCAATCCGGGCTGGGCCGCACAGGTGATGGTCAATGCCCCGATCATTCAGGACAAGCTTGGCATCACCGGCAGCTTCTCGTGGCGCAAAACGCCCGGCTATGTCAGTTCGGTCAACAATCCCGCGCTGAACGACGCGAACGACGTCGAACAGCGAGGCGGCCGAGTGAGCCTGCTCTGGAATGTGACAGAGGATTTCACGGTGCGCCTGGGCGGCATCTGGCAGACGATCGACGCGAATGCGACCAACGCCGTCATCTCGACCGCCGCGGGGGTCCCGCTCGGCGATGGCTGGTCCTACAATTCATTCCTGCCCGAACCCTTCCGCAAGAGCATCGATTATTATTCGGCGGTGCTCGATTATGATCTTGGCTTCGCGACGCTGACATCGGTCAGCACGTATAGCGAGACGAGCACGGTCAGCGTGCAGGATGCGTCGTTGGTCTTCGGGATCGCTTTCCCGGCGCTGACCGGCGGGGCCGTGCCCGCGGGCCTCGCGCCATTCAGCGTCGCGCTCGACCTGGAGAAGTTCACGCAGGAAATCCGTCTGGCCTCGCCCAGCAACGATCGCTTCGAATGGCTGATCGGTGCCTTCTATACGAAGGAAGAGAGCGAGAACCATCAGTTGGTTCGCACATTCGACTTCTCCGGCGCGCCGAACGCGCTTGACCCCGGCGCCGTCGTTTCCCTGCCGTCGACCTTCAAGGAAATGGCGGTATTCGCCAATGCGACCGCCTATTTCGGCGACATGTTCGCCTTGTCCGGGGGCGTCCGTTACGCGAAGAACAAGCAAAACTTCCAGCAGATCAGCAGCGGGCCGTTCATCGGCGTTGCGAATTTCACCGGGAAGTCGGACGAGGATGTGTTCATCTATAGCGTCAGCCCGCAGTTCCACATCAGCAAGGACGCGATGCTCTATGCCCGCGTCGCCAACGGTTATCGTCCCGGCGGTCCGAACGTTGTGTTCCCCGGCGTCCCGCCGCAGGTGAAGGCCGATACGCTGGTCAATTACGAAGTCGGTTTCAAGGGCAATCTGGGCCGCGCGTTGTCGGTCGAACTGGCCGGTTTCTATATGGATTGGACCGACATCCAGGTCGTTCAGCCTTTTGGCGGTGTGACGGGGCAGGCGAATGGTCCGTCCGCTGTCAGCAAGGGCGTCGAAGGCACGATGACCTGGCGCCCGGCGCCGGGGCTGTCACTGGTTGCCAGCGCGTCTTATGCCGATGCCAAGCTGACGGCGGACGCCCCCGAAATCTCCGGCGTCGATGGCGCGCGTCTGCCCAGCGTTCCCAAATTTACCGGATCGGTGCAGGCCGATTACAGCTTTGCGATCGGCGGCGACGCGACGGGCAAGGTCGGTGTGGGCGTACGGCATTCGTCGAAGCTGGCGTCATTGCCATCCAGCAGCCCGGATAATTTGTGGTCGGACGCCTATACGGCGCTCGACGCCAACGCGGCCGTCACTTTCGACGATCATTGGACCGTCCGCGTCTACGCCCGCAACCTGACCAATGAACGGGCGTCGACGCAGCGATCCTATACCCTCGACGCGTTCGGCACGCAGGCTTATCAGACGAACATTCCGCTGCAACCGCGGACGATCGGCGTCGCGCTCGACATGGCCTTTTGAGCGGCGGATTGGAGTTGGACAAGATGAACGTGCCTATCGGCAGGCTGGAGGGCAGCCTGACCCTGCCGCAGCCCTATCTGCTGTTCCTCGGCGACACAACGAATGCGGCCTATGCCAAGACCGCCTTTGGCCTTGCCGACTGGGCGGGCGATCGCTGCACGGGCGAATGGGCGATCGACGGCTGTACCGTTTCGACCGGCCTGCCGCGCCTGTCGCCCGCCGAAGCGCGGGCAGCGGGCGCTCGCTCGCTGGTGATCGGTGTCGCCAATCAGGGCGGCATCATCGGCGCGGCGTGGGTCGCGGTGCTCGTCGAGGCGATGGAGGTGGGGCTCGACATCGTCAGCGGGCTCCACACCAAGCTGACGAGCGTTCCCGCGCTTGTCGAGGCGGCTGCGCGCACAGGGCAGCGCCTTATCGACATCCGTACTCCGCCGCCCGCGATCCCGGTAGGAACGGGGCGCAAACGCACTGGTAAGCGGTTGCTCACCGTCGGAACCGATTGCGCGCTCGGCAAGAAATATACCGCGCTTGCATTGCACCGGGCCTTCGTCGCGCGCGGCGTCGATGCCGATTTTCGCGCGACCGGCCAGACGGGCATAATGATCGCGGGCGGCGGTATGCCGATGGACGCGGTGGTTTCGGATTTCGAGGCAGGGGCGGCCGAGATGCTCAGCCCCGATGCGCCGGACACGCACTGGGATGTGATCGAGGGGCAGGGGTCGATCTTCAACCCCGCCTATGCGCCCGTGTCGCTCGGCCTGCTTCACGGCAGCCAGCCCGACGTGTTCGTCGTCTGTCACGACCCGACGCGTAGCGTGATCCTGGGCATGGAAAGCTTTGCCCTGCCTTCGGTGGAGGAGGTAATCGACATGACGATCCGCCTTGGCAGCCGAACCAATCCCGCGATCCGTTGCGGCGGCGTCAGCTTTAATACGTCAAGCTATGACGCCGACGCGGCCGAAGCGCTGATGGCGGACGAACGGCAGCGGCTGGGACTTCCCGTCGCCGATCCGATCCGCGGTGGCGCGGCGTTCGATGCGCTCGTCGAAAGCATTCTCGCGTGAGTGTGGGCGAGACGGGCAGCGGGTCGAGCTGGTTTCAGCGCTACCTGCTGCCCGGTTTTGCGCTGAAGGCCGTCATCATCGGCGGCGGCTATGCGACGGGGCGCGAACTGGCCGAATATTTCGTGCCGTCGGGGCCGTGGGGCGGGCTGTCCGCGATGCTGCTCGCGACTTTGATCTGGAGTGTCGTCGCCGCGCTGACCTTTGCGTTGGCGCTCAGGCTTGGCGCCTATGATTATCGCAGCTTTTTCAAAGGACTGCTCGGACCTGCCTGGGTCGCGTTCGAGGTCGCCTACATCATCTTCGTCGTCCTGATTCTCGCGGTGTTCGGCGCCGCGGCGGGGGCGATCGGTGCGGCGACCTTCGGCTGGCCCGAACTCATGGGCGTGGTGTTGCTTGCGGTGTCGATCGTCGCGGTCACCGCCTGGGGCACCGGAGCGGTCGAGCAGATGTTCAAATATGTCTCGATCCTGCTCTACGCGGTCTATGGACTGTTCCTGGTCCTCGCGCTCGCGAGTTTCGGCGGGCTGATCGGTCAGGGGTTCGCGAACGCGCCGCCGCCTTCGGGCAATTGGATGGCGGGCGGGCTGACCTATGCCAGCTATAATATCGTCGGCGCGGTGGTGATCCTGCCCGTGCTGCGGCATCTGAGGCATCAGCGCGATGCCGTCGTCGCCGGGTTGATCGCGGGGCCGCTGTCGATGCTGCCGGCGATCCTCTTCTTCGTCGCGATGATGGCCTTTTATCCCGCGATCGGCGACGAGACCCTGCCGTCGGACTTCCTGCTCCGCCAGATGACGGTGCCGGGGTTCCATGTGCTGTTTCAGGTGATGATCTTTGCCGCCCTGCTCGAAAGCGGCGCGGGATCGGTCCATGCGATCAACGAGCGCATTTCGGGCGCGATCGAGAGCCGCGGGCGGCCGCCGCTCTCGACCGGAGCGCGCGCAATCATTGGCGCGGTGATCCTGACCGGCTGCATGTTCGTCGCGGGCGAGATCGGCCTCGTCGACCTGATCGCGAGCGGATACCGCTTCCTCGCCTGGCTTTTCCTCGGCGTGTTCGTCCTGCCGCTCATCACCATCGGAACCTGGCGCCTGCTGCGCCCGTCTACCGCTCCCCATATGGAGGCTTTGCCATGAAACGCCTGCTTGCCCTGTCGCTGATGTTGTCGGTCGCCGCGCCCGCATGGGCCGAACCGCCCGCCGATATCGGCGAAAGCGTCGAGGCGCTGCGCAAGAAAGTCGGCGCGGCGGGCGTGTCGATCGCGATCGTCGAGGATGGCAAGACGACGCTGTCGCGCGGCTGGGGTGTCCGCAAGATCGGCGAACGTGCGCCGGTCGATGGACAGACGATCTTTCAGACCGGATCGACCGGCAAGGCGATGACCGCCGCGGCGCTCGCGATCCTCGTCGATGAAGGCAAGATCGCGTGGGACGATCCCGTCATCAAGCATATGCCGTGGTTCCGCATGTATGACGCGTGGGTCACGCGCGAGATCACGATCCGCGACCTGCTCGTCCACCGCAGTGGGCTGGGGCTCGGGCAGGGCGACCTGATGTTCGTGCCGCGCACGCACCTTACGCGCAAGCAGACCGCCGAACGCGTCGCGTTTCTGAAACCCCAGACGAGTTTTCGCTCGGCCTATGCCTATGACAATATCCTCTATGCCGTCGCCGGCCAGTTGATCGAGGAAGTCACAGGGCAGACCTGGGAAGACTTCATCCGCGCGCGCGTCCTGCGTGCGGGGGGCATGAAGAATGCGACGAGCGACAGCGAAGACCGTTTCCGCATTCCCAATCGGTCGTGGCCGCATGCGCGGCTGTCGGGCCCCCTGCGCGGCCTCGGCCCGCAGGCGGCGCTCAACGAGCGCGACGAACTTGGCCGCAACGGTGCGCCTGCGGGCGGCCTTGCCCTCAGCGCCGACGACATGGCGGCGTGGCTCAAGATCCAGCTTGCGCACGGCGCGCTGCCGGACGGAAAACGCCTGTTCAGCGAGAAGCAGGCGGCTGAAATGTGGGCGCCCGTCACCCCGATGCCGATTTCGCCGCTTCCCGATCAGCTCAAGCCCGCGCAACCGACGCAGCAGGCCTATGCGCTCGGCTGGCAGGTGCAGGATTATCGCGGCCACCGCATCATTCAGCATGGCGGCGGGGTCTTCGGTTCGATCACGCGCGTCGTGATGATCCCGGACAAGAATGTCGGCTTCGCAATCATGATGAACAGCGAGGACAGCGGCATGCTGCTCGGCCTCACCTACGACCTGCTCGACCATTATCTCGATCAGCCCGACTATGGCTGGATCGCGAAATGGGAGGATTGGTATCAGTCGCGGCTCGCAGGCGGCGTCGAGTATCTGAAGCAGGCAAAGGCGTCGCCGGCGCAGAGCGGTCCCTCGCTTGAGTTGGCGCGCTATGCGGGCCGCTACCGCGATCCCTGGTATGGTGACATCGTGATCGGGCAGGCATCGACCGGCCTGACGATCGATTTCACCTCGACCCCGCGGATGGCGGGGCGGCTCAAGCATTGGCAGTATGACAGCTTCGTCACCGATTTCGACGATCCGGCGATCGAGCCCGCCTATGTAACCTTCGCGCTCGATGCCGAGGGCAAGATCACCGGCGTGACGCTGAAGGCGGTAAGCAAGATCGCCGACTTCAGCTGGGACTATCACGATCTCGACCTGAAGCCTGTGGAGGACAAGAAGTGAAGCGTTTCGCCATCCTGCTGACCGCGACCGCGCTCACCGCCTGTTCGCCGGGCGGAGACAAGCCCAAAGCGGCCGAAGCGCCGCTGCACAGCCGGATGCTCGTGCTCGACACGCATCTTGACACGCCGCTTCATTTCGAGCGCGCGGGCTGGAGTTTTGCCGACCGCCACGCGCTTGCCGACGACATGGCGCAACTCGACATTCCGCGGATGAAGGACGGCAATCTCGATGGTGGCTTCTTTGCCATCTATACCGATCAGGGGCCGCTGACGCCGAAGGGCTATGCGGATGCACTGGCGTTCGCGCGCAAGCGGTCAGACCTGATCGACAAGACGATCGCCGCTAATTCGGCCGTGATCGCGCCCGCTTTGACCGCGGACGACGCGCTGCGGCTGAACAAGGAAGGCAAGCTGATCGCCTTCAAGTCGATGGAGAACAGCTATCCGCTCGGCGAAGACCTGTCGCTGCTGCAGGAGTTCTACAACAAGGGACTCCGTCTTGCCGGTCCCGTGCATTCGAAGGACAATCAGTTCGCCGATAGCGCAACGGGCGAGGGGCGCTGGAAGGGGCTGAGCCCGCTCGGCAAGCAATGGGTCGTCGAGATGAACCGCCTTGGCATCGTCATTGATGCGAGCCATTCGTCGGACGCCGCATTCGATCAGATATTGGCGTTGTCGAAATATCCGATCCTGCTGTCGCACTCCAGCCTGCGCTCGGCTTTCGACCATCCGCGCAACCTCGACGAGGGGCGCTTGAAAGCCCTCGCCGCGAAGGGCGGGGCGATGTGCATCTCGACGATCTTCATGTCGCCGATGAACATGTCGCCCGCGCGCGCCGAATTGTTCGGAAAATATGAGCATATCGGCCAGATTACGCCCGCCGAGCAAGCCGATCTCAATCGCAAGTGGCGCGAACTCGATAAGACCGAGAAGCTGTGGGCAGCCGATTTCGACGCCTATATGAAGATGGTGCTGCGCGCGATCGAGGTCGGCGGCGTCGACCATATCTGCTTCGGTGCGGACTGGGACGGCGGCGGCGGTCTGCCGGGCATCGAGGATATTTCAGCGTTGCCCAAGGTCACCGAACGGCTGAAGGCCGCGGGTTATTCGGATGCCGACATCGAAAAGATGTGGAGCGGAAATATCCTGCGCGTGCTCGCGGCGCAGGGGAAACCGGCGGCGCGTTAGGCGCGGAAGCTCTTGGGGTCGATCCCCAGCTTCTGCATCTTGTCGTAGAGCGTCTTTCGCGGAAGACCCAGCCGCGCCATCGTCTCGGCGATATTGCCGCGCGTCTGCGCCATCGTGTCGTGAATGATCGTCGCCTCGAACCGGCGCACGCGCTCGGCAAGCGGTGCGTCGGCCGGCATTGCCGACAGGCCGGGGTCCGACGGCAGATCGAGCACGACGCTATAGGCGAAATTCTTGAGCTCGCGGACATTGCCGGGCCAGTCGTGCTCGACGAGGTGACGGCGGATGCCGTCGTCGATCTGGAACCCGGTCATGCCCATCTTCGCCGCGGCTTCGTCGAGGAAGAAGGCGAAGGTTTGCGGAATATCCGAGCGGCGTTCGCGCAACGGCGGAATGCGCAGTTTGACGACGTGCAGCCGATAATAGAGATCCTCGCGGAAATCGCCGCCGCGCACCGCATCCATAAGGTCGGTCTTGGTCGCCGCGACGACGCGCAGATCGACGGGCTCGGGCGCGCTGGCGCCGATCGGCTGCACCTCGCGCTCCTCGATTACGCGCAGCAATTTTGCCTGCACCGCCGGGTGCATCGTATCGATCTCATCGAGGAACAGCGTGCCGCGGTGCGCGCTCCGGATTCGTCCCGCCTGACCGAGCTTGCCGCTGCTCCGGTCGATCAGGTCGCTGCCGAACAGCTCGGCCTCGGCCAGTTCCTGCGGCAAGGCGGCGCAATTCACCGCGACCAGGGATGCCCCGCTCCGCCGGCTCTGGCGATGGAGCATGTGCGCGACGAGTTCCTTGCCCGTCCCCGTCTCCCCCTCGACGAGCACGTCGATATCGGCCTGCGCGAGCTGTGCGATCGTCTCGCGCAGCCGCATCATCGCCGGGCTCTCGCCGATCAACGGACTGTCGATTGCTGCCGCCGCCGCGGTCAGTCGCCGGTTGTCGAGGATCAGCGCGCGGTGCGCCAACGCCCGCCGCGCGACGCCAACGAGATGATCGGCGGCAAAGGGCTTGGCAAGGAAATCGAACGCGCCGTCGTGCAGCGCGCGCACCGCCATCGCGACATCAGCGTGGCCGGTGATCAGGATGACGGGGATGTCGGGATCGATCGCATGGATCGCAGCGCGCAGTTCGAGCCCGTCCATCCCCGGCATGCGGATGTCGGTGACGACAATACCGGGAAAGCCAGCCCCGATACGCGGTAAGACGCTCTGCGCGTCGGGAAAGGCCTCGACGGCAAGCCCCGCCAGATCGAGCGTCTGAACATTCGCTTCGCGCAGCGCCGCATCGTCGTCGACGAAGAAGATCGCCTGCTCGTCGGTAAAAAAGCTCATGCCGGCCTCAGCGTCAGGCGGAAACCCGCGCCACCCAGCGGGGAGGGAATCAAGGTCAGCGTGCCGCCGAATTCGGCCATGATATCGCTCGCGATCGCAAGCCCGAGCCCGAGCCCGTCGGGCCGTCCGGTGACGAAGGGTGTGAAGAGCTGCGGCAACAGTTCGGCCGGAACGCCGGGGCCATTATCGCAGACATCGATATGGACAGGATCGCTGCCATGCGCATGGAGCGCGACGCGCGCATTCTTCACGCCTTGCACCGCATCGACCGCATTCTGCAGAAGGTTGACGAGCACCTGTTCGAGCCGGACGCGGTCGGCGTGCACCGTCGCGGCTGGATTTTCAATTCCGACATCGAGCGCGATGCCTTGCGCGCGCAGCCGGTCGCCGATCAGGAGCAGCGTGCCGTCGACCGCCGATTGTACTGCGACGGGGCCCAGCGGTGTCGGCTTGCGGCGCGCAAAATTTCGCAGCTCGTTGGTGATGGCGCCGACGCGCGCCGTCAGTTCGACGATGGTGTCGAGGTTGCCGCGCGCCTTGTCGGGCTGCGCGCGCTCCAGATAGCGGAGGCTGTTTTCGGCGAAGGTCCGGATCGCCGCGATGGGCTGGTTGATCTCGTGCGCCACGCCCGCCGTGATCTGTCCGATCGATCCCAGGCGGCTGGCCTGCGCCAGTTCCTCGCGCGCGGCGCGATAGCGGCGGTCAGTTTCGGTCTGCCGTTCGGACGCTAGACGCAGTTCATCGTTCGCGTTCCGCAAGTCGCGCGTGCGTGCCGCCACCTCGCGTTCGAGCGCCTCGTGCGCCGCCTGACGCAGCGTCTGCCGTTCGACGACACGCAACAGCGTGATGATCGCAGCTCCGACAAGGATCAGCAGTACCAGGAAGGCAACGCGCGCGGTTGCATTGGCGCTGGCTCGAGCTGGCTCGGCGGGCTGGAGGAGGCGGAGGGTGCCGCCGGGAAAGGATACGCGCTCGTCGGCCTCGCGGAACAGGTCCGCGCCGATGCGGATACCGTCCCCGGCGCGGCTGACCGGCAACGGGTCGAGCCGCGCCTCGCCATAGCTGCGCGTCGCCCGAAGTCTTTGCTGTGTCTCGGCTGAAATGGGAGCGAAGGAACGGAAGCGCCAGCGCGGCTCACTGCTCATCACGACGATCCCGGCAGCGTCTGTGACGAGCGTCGCCGCGGCGGAATCGGCCCAGCGGGTTTCGAGCTTGTCGAACTCGACCTTGAGCACGATGACGCCGAGTTGGCGACCGCCGACATCGACACGGCGCGCGAGGTAGAGGCCCGGGCGTCCGCTGACTGTGCCCAATGCGAACAACTCCGCGTCGCCGCGTCTCATCGCGCCCTGGAAATAGGGGCGAAAGCGATAATTTTCGCCCACAAAACTCGTTGGGGAGCGCCAGTTGCTTGCCGCGATCGTCATCCCGCTGGCGTCGATGACGTAGATCACCGTGGCGTCGGTGCGCGCCGCGAGTTGTTCGAGTTCGCGGTCGAGCCGACGCGAGGCAGCGTCGCTCTTGTCGGCGAGCGCGGCGCGGACGTCGGGGAATTCGGTGAGCACGCGCGGCAGCAGGCGGAATTTCTGCAGTTCGCTTTCGAGCAGGCTTGCGTGCGCGCGTGCATTCTGTCGCGCCTCGACCTCGGCCTGCGCGGCAGCGCGACCTGCGGCCCATTGCGCCAGGCCGAACCCCGCGACGAGCAGGATCGCCAGCCCCACCGCAACCGCGACGAACAGGCGTTCGCGGCTGGTGTTGGGGCCGATCAGAGGCGAATCGCTTTGCGAGAGCATGTGCGGATTATTGCACAAATGCATGGGATCGTATGCGGTATTTTGCACGATTTGGATGATGTGGGGCAGGCCCGTTCCACAATATTATAATTAAAACAACAGTTTGAATGAGTTTTCTATGTCGTTTGACGATGATTCCATCGCGCCCCTATTTTTAGCCAAAGGCCGGGAAACACCCCGGGCTGCGTCGAGCCGGACGCAAAAGATGGGGAGAGGCTGGTGGCAGCCACGATCGACATGAATGCGACGCACCTGCCGGCGAAGACCGGTCCGTGGTGGTCGCATCTCTATGTGCAGGTGCTTGCGGCGATTGCCGGCGGCATCCTGCTTGGCCATTTCTGGCCCGAAGTCGGCGTCAAGCTGCAGCCGCTCGGCAAGGGTTTCATCGACCTCGTCAAGATGATCATCGCACCGGTGATCTTCCTTACCGTATCGACCGGCATCGCTTCGGTCGGCAGCGGCAAGACGCTCGGGCGCCTGACGGCCAAGACCTTCGCCTATTTCCTCTTCTTCTCGACGCTCGCGCTGATCATCGGGCTGATCGTCGCCAATGTGGTGCAACCGGGCGCAGGGATGAATATCGATCCCCGCACGCTCGATCCGAACGCGGTCGCCAAGATCGCTGAATATGATGCCAAGGCGCATGACACGTCGCTCGTCGGCTTCCTGCTCGCGATCATCCCGACGACTTTCGTTTCGGCGCTGACTTCGGGCTCGATCCTGCAGGCGCTGTTCGCGGCGATCCTGTTCGGCATCGCGCTGTCGCACACCGGCGCCGCGGGGGCGCAGGTGCTTGGCATGCTCGAAAAGCTTTCGAGCGTCTTCTTCTATCTCGTTGGAATGTTGATGCGTTTTGCGCCGATCGGCGCGTTCGGCGCAATGGCTTTCACGATCGGCGAATATGGCGTCGAATCGCTCGTCAATCTCGGCGCGTTGATCGCGACCTTTTACCTGACCTCGATCCTGTTCGTGGTGGTCGTCCTCGGCGGCATGGCGCGGCTCTGCGGCTTCTCGATCTTCCGCCTGATCGCATATCTCAAGGCAGAGCTTCTGCTCGTGCTGGGCACCTCGTCGTCCGAAGCCGCGCTGCCCAGTCTGATGGACAAGCTCGAAAAGGCGGGCTGTGCCAAGCCCGTGGTCGGCATGGTCGTGCCGACCGGCTACAGCTTCAACCTCGACGGCACGAACATCTATATGACGCTCGCGGCGCTATTCGTTGCGCAGGCGACGGGCGTCGACCTCAGCCTTGGCGATCAGGTCGCGCTGCTGCTCGTGGCGATGGTGAGCTCGAAGGGGGCGGCGGGCGTCACCGGCGCAGGCTTCATCACGCTCGCAGCGACGTTGACCGCGGTTCCGACCGTACCCGTCGCGGGGCTCGCACTGATCCTTGGCATCGACCGTTTCATGAGCGAGTGCCGCGCGCTCACCAACTTCATCGGCAATGCGCTCGCCGCGATCGTCGTCGCGATGTGGGAAAACGCGCTCGACCGCGATGCGCTGAACCGCGCGCTCAGCGGAGAGCCCGCGCCGCTCGCGGCGGCACCGGTAGAGACCGACAGCGATTGAGGCCGGCAAGGCCCGGAAATTTAAACAATAAAATTGGGGAGAGTGAAAATGAGGCGCACAGTTGGAACAATGCTTCTGGCGAGCACGGCGATCTGCCTTCTCGCGGGCGCACCCGCGCAGGCCCAGACGGCCGAAGCCGAAGCGACTACCGAAGCGGCCGACGCGAACGAGCCGCAGCCCGATGGGGAAACCGCCGGCGATATCGTCGTCGTCGGCACCCGCATCGAAGGCGCGCGCGTTACCGAGGCGCTTCCCGTGGTCGTTGTCAATCAGGACAAGCTCGACGCGATCGGCGCAGTCAGCGGTGACGAGTTGATCCGCAACATCCCGCAGATGGGCGACGTCAGCTTCAACCCCGGCAACAATGCCCAGACCAGCAACGCCGCGCGCGGCGACGTCGGTTCGGTCAACCTCCGCTCGCTCGGAGTCGGCAACACGCTGGTGTTGCTGAACGGTCGCCGTATCGTCACCCACCCGGCGAGCCAGGGGTTGTCGGACACGGGCACCGTGCCGGTCCTGAGCTATAACTCGAACGCGATCCCGACGACGGGGCTCCAGCGGCTCGAAGTCCTGCTCGACGGCGCCGCCGCGCTCTATGGCTCCGATGCCGTCGCGGGCGTCGTCAACACGGTGCTCAAGGACAATTACGACGGCCTTCGGATGCAGGCGCAGTATGGCGGTGCCGAGGGAACGCATCTGCGTGAGTTCCAGGGCAATATCCTCGCCGGCAAGAGCTTCGATCGCGGCAATGTCACGCTGTCGTTCGAATATACCGATCGGTCGGCGCTGCGTGCGGAAGACCAGGATTTCACCGCTTCGGCGAACCTCCGCCCGCTGTTCGCCGACTATCCGGACTTCGCGGATTCAACGACGCCCGACGCGCGCGCGACGCGCGGCGCCTGGCCCGCGCTTCAGGTCCCGGTAACAGGTGGCCGGCCGCGCCGCGGCGCGACGAACCTCACCACGGCGGCGGGCGCGTTCACCGTTCGCCCGACGCGTCTCGGCGGATGCACGCAGGCGCTGACCGCCGATCTCTGCCTTGTGAACACCGCGCTCGCGACGAACAATGCGTTCCGTGACCTGCGTTTCGACACAGCGGTCGGCACGACCGTGATGCCGAGCGTCAAGCGCTACAATGCCTTCATCAACGGCCACTACGACCTGACCGACGATCTGACTTTGTTCGGCGAGTTCGGATATTATCGTTCCAACACGACGCGTATTCAGCCGCCGGTGATCAACCTCAACCAGATATGGATCCCGGCCTCGAACTATTACAATCCGTTCGGCGCGACGACGATCAATGGTCAGCCCAACCCCAATCGCATCCCGGGACTCGTCAACGTGCCCGCAGCAGGCCTGCCGGTGCTGCTCACCACCTATCGCTTCGTCGATACCGGGCCGCAGGCGGTGAAGGTGAGCGGCGAGCAACTGCGCGGTCTGATCGGGGTTCGCGGCGAGGTTGCGGGTTTCAAATGGGACAGCGCCTTCGTTTATTCCGAGGCTTCCGCAGTCGACAGCAGCCTCGCGGTACGCAGCTCGGCGCTTCAGCAGAGCCTCGCGCTTGCGACGCCAGATGCCTATAATCCGTTCAACGGCGGCTGCATCGACAGCCTGAGTTCGGGCGATTGTACCCCCAGCTCGCAGGCCGCTATCGACGCGATCACGTTCCAGTTGCGGCGCCGGTCGAAGACGACGCTGACGATGGGCGATTTCCGCGCCTCGCGCGCCGATCTCCTGACACTGCCCGGCGGCGACGTCGGCGTTGCCTTCGGCCTCGAAGTGCGGCGTGAAACGCAGCGCGACGATCGCGATTCCGCGGTCGACGGATCGAGCCCCTTCATCGACGCCGTGACGGGCGCGGTGACGATCAGCGATGCCGCAGCGGTCAGCGACAATCCGGATACGTACGGCAAGCGTACCGTCGCCGCCGGCTATGCCGAACTCGCCGTCCCGCTGGTTTCGGAAGAGATGAACATCCCGCTCGTCCGGCGCTTCGATGTGCAACTTGCCGGTCGTTTTGAACATTATAGCGACTTCGGCAGCGTCGTGCGGCCGAAAGTCGCTGCGGCATGGGACGTCGTCGACGGTATCCGCTTTCGCGGTTCCTTTTCGCAGGGTTTCCGCGCGCCGAACCTCGAACAGGTCAATGCGGTCGAATATGCGCGCCTTGCGACCAGCCAGGATTTCCTGCGCTGCGAGGTTGACCTGCGCGCCGGCCGGATCGCCAACTTCAACGCGTGCGGAAACAATGTCGGCTATTCGCGCCGCGTCTCGGGCAACCCCGACTTGAAGCCCGAAAAGAGCACCAACTATAATCTCGGCGCGGTGTTCGAGCCGACGTTCATTCCGGCCGATCTCGGCCGTATGACCTTCACCGTCGACTATTGGTCGATCAAACAGAAGGGCATCGTCGGCATTCTCGGCAACGATACCGCCGTGGCGCTCGACTATCTGCTCCGCCTCCAGGGATCGTCGAACCCGAACGTCATTCGCGATGCCGCCAATGCCGACGATCTCGCGGCGTTCGCGGGTACGGGCATCACGCCGGTCGGCCGCATCACGACGGTGCGCGACCAGTTCATCAACCTGCAGCCGCAAACCGTCCGCGGGCTCGATTTCGCATTCTATTGGCAATCGCCCAAGACCGACATCGGCAAGTTCGATTTCTCCGTCAACGCGACACGGCTGCTCAAATTCTCGCGCGCGCCTGGCGATGCGGTCGACATGCTCGTTGCGGCCCGCGCGGCCGGCGACATCAACGCCGCGACTCCCTTGCCCGAGACCCAGAATCTGATCGAGGCGAATGGCCGCCCGAAATGGCGCGGGACGGCGTCGCTGACATGGTCGCTCGGCCAGTTCCAGATCGGGGCCTTCGCGCGTTATACCGGCGCGGTCGACGAAACCGCGTTCGTGGATAGCGAGGGCAACCCGTGGCGCGTCAAGTCGCAGGTTACCGGCAATCTTTATGCGCAGGTGCGTATCAAGGACGCAGGCGGTCTGGGCGGCGACATGCGCTGGCGTGTCGGCGTGCGCAATATCACGAACGAGAAGCCGCCGCTGTCGTCCGAGGGCTATCTGGGGTCGCTCTACAACCCCTACGGCCGCTACTGGTACACCTCGGTCACCACGGAGTTCTGATATGAAATACGGGCACGGCATCTGGTTATCGATCGGCGCTGCCGCGCTCGCGGTCGCGCCGGCGGCAACGGCAAAGGAACGCGCGCCCGCGCCGACCGCCGCCGCCGGCGCGGCCCCCTCCGCACCGCAAAAAGCCGCACCGAAGACGATCCTCTTCATCGGCAACAGCTTTACGCAGGGGGCGCATTCTGCGGCGCGAAACTGGCGCGCCGGCACGGTGACGGATCTCAACAATGCGGGCTATGGCGGCGTGCCCGCGCTGTTCAAGCTGTTCGCCGAGCAGGCTGGGCTCGACTATGCCGTCAGTCTCGAGACGCAGGGCGGCAAGTCACTCGGCTTCCATTATGACGAGCGGCGCCAGCTTTTCGACCGGTCGTGGGATATCGTCGTGCTTCAGGAATTCAGCACGCTCGACCGCGCAAAGCCCGGCGATCCCGCCGATTATTTGCGCAATGTCGACCGGCTGGCCGCGCTGTTCAAGGCGCGCAATCCCGCCGTCGACATCCGTCTCGCCGCGACCTGGACGCGCGCGGACCAGACTTATCAATCCGGGGGGCATTGGTACGGAAAGCCGGTGACGGCGATGGCCGATGACCTCCGCGCCGCGGCCGACCGCGCACGCGCCGCCAATCCGTCCGTGGCGGGGATCGTGCCGGTCGGCCAGGCCTGGAACCGCGCGATGACCGAAGGTGTCGCCGACCCCAATCCCTATGACGGCATCGGCTATGGCCAGCTCGATCTGTGGGCGTACGACCATTATCACGCGAGCGTCGCGGGCTATTATCTCTCGGCGCTCGTCACCTTTGGCGCGATCACCGGCATCGATCCGACGACGCTTGGTGCAAAGGAAAAGGGCGCCGACGAACTCGGGCTCTCGGACGCGCAGGCGGCGGCGCTGCAACGCGTCGCGCGCGACACGCTCGCGAACCGGCCATAGGTCGTTCGGGAAAAAAGGGAGCCGGACAGGTAGGATGCTCGCCTGCCAATTCGTTGGCCGCAGGGAGAAACCGGAAAAACCCCTGCGTTCATCATCTCTGTCACGTCCGATTAACACGGCTCCACGAAGTTCCGAAGCATCAGCCGATGCGGTCGAGACGGGCTGCGCGGGGAGGGGTAGGGAGCGCAAACCGTCTCGATGGGTGGATTAGAACAGCGCCCGCCGGTGCGCGGAAGGTTCGAGATTTGAACGCCCGATTGTACCAACGGGTCTGAAACACTCGATGGTACACTGGCTTTCGCACCTCTCAGGTCTGCATCGGCGCGGGTGACACGCCTATTCCAATGGCAACGGACGCAAGGTGCGTCGTCGCAGGGAAAGGCAGTGGCATGAAGATCGTCGTGATTGGCGGAACCGGGCTTATCGGCTCGAAAGTCGTCAGCAAACTCAATGCTCTGGGGCATCAGGCTGTCGCCGCGGCGCCCAATACCGGCGTCAACACGCTGACCGGCGAAGGACTTGCCGAAGCGCTGGCGGGTGCAGAGGTCGTCGTCGACCTCGCCAACTCGCCGACCTTTGACGAGGCCGCGATCGATTTCTTCAAGACTGCGGGCCAGAATGTTGCCGAGGCCGAGAAAGCTGCGGGCGTTGGCCATCATATCGCGCTGTCGGTCGTCGGCACTGAAAAAATGGGGGTCAGCCCTTATTTCCTCGCCAAACAGGCACAGGAAAAGCTGATCCGCGATAGCGGCATTCCCTACACTATCATCCACGCGACGCAGTTCATGGAATTTCTTCGCGGTATCGGCCAATCGGCGGTCGTCGGCGACGAGGTTCATCTGTCGCACGCCTATATCCAGCCGATGGCCGCCGAGGATGTCGCCGACGCAGTGACGGCCGTTGCGGTCGCCGCGCCCGCGAACACCATCGTCGAGATCGGCGGGCCCGAGAAATTCCACCTCGACGAGATCATCGGCAAGGTGATGGCGTTCGACGACGACACGCGCCCGATCGTGGTCGATCCCGAAGCACGCTATTTCGGGCTGCGGCTCGAGGATGATTCGCTGATCCCTGGCCCCGGTGCGAAGCTTGGTTCGACGCGCTTCGACTGGTGGCTCGAAAACGTCCCGCCGCCGCCGAAAAAATAATCATCCGCGACCCAAGGGGAGATCATCATGCTCAAGACGATTTGTATCTGGACCGCCGTCATCCTCGGCATCGGCGCCGAAGCGAACGGGCTTTTCATGCTCTGGTCGCCCGGCGACTGGTATCTCGCGGTTCCGGGCGTCACGACAACCGGGCCCTTCAACCAGCATTTCATTCGCGACATCGGGCTGATCTTCCTTTTCGTGGGAACGTCGCTCCTCATGGGCGCCTTCCGTCCTCAATATCGCGTGCTGCTGTGGACGACCGCGACGCTGTGGCTCTGGGGCCATGCGTTCTTCCATTTCTGGGAAGTTGCGGTCGGCATATGCGGTCCGGACGCGATCGCTCGCGATTTTCCGGCGGTTACTTTGCCCGCGATCCTCACGGGATTGCTCAGCCTCTGGGCCATCGCCGACGCGCGAAAAGAGCGGTCAAGCACCGCTGGCGCCCTCTGATTTTCCACGAAAAATAAGGAGAAAAGCAATGACTCCCCGTATGAATATCTTCCAGGCCGCCCCCGATGCGATGAAGGCCATGCTGGCCGTCGAAGCCACGTTCGAAACCTCGGGCCTCGACCACAGCCTGATCGAATTGGTGAAGCTGCGCGCATCGCAGATCAACGGCTGCGCCTTTTGTATCCACATGCATGTGACCGATGCGGTGAAGCATGGCGAAAGCCACATGCGCATCCATCTGCTGGACGCCTGGCGGGAATCGCCGCTCTACACCGACCGCGAACGCGCCGCGCTGAACTGGACGGAATCGTTGACCGGCATTGCCGAAACGGGCGCCCCCGACGAGGATTACGAGCTGCTGAAGGCGCATTTCGACGACAAGCAGATCGCCTATCTGACGGTCGCAGTCGCCGCGATCAATTTCTGGAACACGGTCCAGATCAGCCTTCGCGCCGTCCACCCGGTCGAACAGGCGGCCGCGGCGTAACGAGCCCCCGGGCGCTGGACCTACCGACCCGGCCGTCCAGCGCCGATCCCGGCCGCCGGGACATCTCCCTCCGATGTCCCGGCGGCTTCCCGTTCAGGAGACGATCGATGAAACTCTATTATTGCCCATGGGCGTGCAGCCTTGCCGCCCATATTGCGCTCCACGAAGCTGGCGCGCCGTTCGAGAATGAGAGCGTCGACATCAAGACGAAGATCACAGCGAGCGGCACCGATTTCAACAATGTAACGCGCAAGGGCTATGTCCCGGCGCTTGAACTCGACAATGGCGAGATCGTCACTGAAAATATCGCTGTCCTCGACTATCTGGCGGGCGTCTATCCGCAGTTGGGGGTCGAAGGTCCGCTTGGCCGAACACGGCTGGTCGAGGCGCTCGCCTATATTTCGACCGAGATACACAAAAGCTACAAGCCCTTCTGGCACAACGGCACCGACGAGCAAAAGGCCGTCGCCAGTGCCTATATCACTGCGCGGATGCGTTACCTTGGCGACACGATCAAGGGCGACTATCTGTTCGGGGACCGCCCGACCGTCGCGGATTTCTATCTGTTCGTGACGACGACATGGGCTGGCCGCTTTGGCGTCGACGTTCCGCCCGCGATTGCCGCGCTCCACGAACGGCTGAAAGCGCGTCCCGCGGTCCAGGCGACGCTGAAGGCAGAGGGGCTCGCCTGACGATCGTGTCATGCGCCTCTTGCCTTCGGGCATTTTATGCTACGCCCGACGAGCCTTGTTAACAGCGACCGGAGATAGAGATGCCGACGCGCCCCTTCGATTTTCCCAATGGCGATGGCGAACGCCTGTCGGGTAGGCTTGAGCTCCCGGTCGGATCGACCAAGGCGTGGGCGCTGTTCGCGCACTGCTTTACCTGCGGAAAGGATAATAAGGCTGCGGTCCGGATTTCGCGGCGCCTTGCTGGTGCGGGCATCGGCGTGCTGCGGTTCGACTTCACGGGCCTTGGTGCCAGCGAAGGCGATTTTGGATCGGCGGGTTTCAGCCACAATGTCAAGGACCTGGTCGCCGCGGCCGACGCGATGACCGCGGCGGGCATGCCGCCGATGCTGCTCGTCGGGCATAGCCTCGGCGGAGCGGCCGTGCTGGCCGCCGCGGGGTCGCTGCCCGGAGTCCACGCCATCGCGACGATCGCGGCGCCGTTCGACGTCGAACATGCGCTCCACCAGTTCGATCCCGAGGGATTGGAGACGATCGAGCGCGAAGGTCGCGGCGTCGTGGCGATCGGCAGCCGGCCCTTTACCGTCCGCAAGGAGTTCGTCAAAAGTCTGCGCGAGCAGGATCAGGGCGCGCGCGTGGCGTCACTTAAGCGGCCCTTGCTGCTGCTTCACTCGCCGATCGATCAGGTCGTCGGGATCGAGAATGTGACCAGCCTCTATCTCGCGGCAAAGCATCCCAAGAGTTTCGTCTCGCTCGACGGCGCCGACCATCTTTTGACCGATGCGCGCGACGCCGATTTCGCCGCCGACATGATTTCGGCGTGGGCCGGCCGCTATCTGCCCGCGATGCCGCCGACTGCCGCCAGCCAGTTCGACGCGGAAGCGGAGGAAACGCGCCTCGGCAAATTCCAGCTCGCCATGCGGGCAGGGAAGGCCGCCTTCATCGCCGACGAGCCCGAGAGTGCGGGCGGTCTGGGTTCGGGCCCGACGCCCTTCAACCTGCTATCCGCCGCGCTCGCTGCCTGCACGACGATGACGCTCCGCCTCTATGCGGATCGCAAGGGGTGGCCGGTCGACCGCATCCGTACCGGCGTGACGCACCGCAAGGACAAGGGTTTCGATAAACCCGATATCTTCAGCCGCCGTGTCGAGATCACGGGCGCGATCGACGATGCGCAGCATGCCGAACTGCTTGGCGTCGCCGACCGCTGCCCCGTGCATCGCACGCTCGAAACCGGATCGCGCTTCGAGGCGACCGAAGCGGGATGGGCCGATGCCGGCCCGACCGGAGACCAGACGCCCGCTTAGTGCAGGGCGATTGTCGCGTCTCGGTTCTGCCGTGCTTCGCTCCATCGGCTTAGGCTGTGGGGACGAAATGCATCGCGGAGTGAAGCGCCATGAAAATCACTGTCATCGGAGGAACGGGCCAGATCGGTCGCCGCCTAGCCGCGCGACTGCGCGAAGATGGGCATGAGGTCGTCGTGGCAGCCCGGTCGACCGGCGTCGACACGGTCAGCGGCGAGGGGCTGGTTCAAGCACTCGAAGGCGCCGACGTGGTCGTCGATGCATCGAACTCGGGTTATGGCGACGCCGCCGATATGCGGCGTTTCTTTGCCGCTTCGAGCGATAATATACTCGCCGCTGCCCGCGCTGCGTCGGTCGGGCACGTCATCGCGCTTTCCGCTGTCGGCGCGGACACGCTGAACGGCGGCTATTTTCTCGCCAAGCGCGATCAGGAGGAGCGGATTCTGGGCGTCGGCGTCCCGTTCACGATCGTCCGATCGACACCCTTTTTCGAGTTCGTCTACAAGATCGTCGACGCGAGCGGCGATGGCGACCGGATGCCGCTTGCGCCCGTCACGATGCAGCCGGTGGCCGCCGACGACGTCGTCGCGGCGCTGGCCCGCCTCGTCACCGAAGCGCCGGTGAATGATATCGTCGAGATTGCCGGACCCGACACATTCGGTCTTGCCGAACTCGCGACCGAAATCCTCACCGCCAATGAGGATATGCGCTGGATCTCGGTCGACCCGGACGCGCTGTATTTCGGCGCGCGGTTCGATGGCGAACCGCTCACCTGCAATCGTCCGCGCCTCGCACCGACACGGTTCGACGACTGGCTACGCGAATGGATCGCTTTTGCCTGAGGGTCAGCGGTCGTTGTCGATGCGGACGATCGTCGCCTCGTCGACCATATTGTCGAACCAGGTGATGAGCACCGAACGCAGCAGTACTTCGTTCGACGCCTCGGCGAACAGGGTGAGCGAGGCGTGGAGCTTTGCGGCATCGACTTCGCCGAACACTTCGCGCGCGCTTGTCTGGACCAGCCGAAAGAGTGTTTCGACGCACTCGCGGTAACGGCCGCCGAGCGGAGCGAAATCCAGATAGGCGCGCGCTTCGTCGAGCGACGAGAGCGCATAGACGTTTCCATCGTTGTCTTCGATACCCAGGCGCGGGAAGATGAAATCCATGTAGGGCGTGCACATCGCGCCGCGGCGCAGAATGTCGATCGCGTCGTCATAGGCTTCGGCCTGCGCGGCAACGAAGCGTTCGAGATGATATTCGTCGATCATGATGGCCTCGCTAGCCGGCGACGACGTCGGCGAATTCGGGATGGCGGCCGAAAAAGTTGACCATGAACTGGCAGCGCAAAACCGCCTTGCGCCCCGTCTGCCGCATCAGGTGGAAAGCGCCCTCTGCGAGTTGCGATGCGATGCCCATGCCCCAGAATTCCGACGGAACCTCGGTGTGAATCAGGACCAGTCGCCCCTCTTCGTCGACCCGGTAAAAGGCGGCCGCGGTCGAACCGTCGGGCAGGTCGAGTTCGAAACAGCGCTTTTCGACATTGTCGACAACTTCGGCGTCCATGGCAGCTCACCTTTCCTTTGAGAGAGACGCGAACAGCCTACGCCAGCGGCACGACCGCAACAGACCCAAGGGCTGGAGATATGATTGTACCGTAAGGGCTAGCCCGCCCGCGACAGCGCGGCGCGCGGCTCGATCACCCCCCATGCCTCGGCGAGCGCGGAAAGTTCGGTCCTGGCGCGCCGCATCGCGGCGGCCCGCTCGACCTCGTGCGCGAACTGCATAGGCTGCGCATCCACGAAAACGGGGTCATCGACACCGATGAAGCCAAAGGCCGCACGAAGCGCCGGCGTCAGCGCGTCCATCGCCGCAAAGGGCGTGCCGGGGCGCAGGTCGACGCCGCGCGTCGTCAGGAACAGCGTCTTCTTGCCGCCGAGCGTGCCGACGTACTGTCCTTCGTCGGTTACCACGTAAGTCAGGCCACCGCGCACGATCGTATCGACGAACGCCTTGAACGCCGCGGGCATCGTCCAATTGTGCATCGGCATCGCAAAGAGCAAGGCGTCGGCGCCGAGCAGGCGCGCGCACAGAGCATCGGACACCATCAGCGCCTCCTTCATCTCTGCCGTGCGTTCATCGGCGCGCGTGTAGGTCGCGCTTGCGAACAACTCGGTGATCGGGGGCAAGATCTCCACCGCAAGATCGAGATAGTCGACCGACAGCGTCGGGACTTGCGCGCGCAGCCGATCGACGAAAAAGCGCGATAGAGCGCGCGAGCCGGAATTTGCGCCTTTGGGGCTCGCATCGACATGCAGCAGTTTCATCTTCGTCTCCTTTACGCCGCCTGCGCCGAAACCGGCGCGGCGACGCCTTCGTCGATCAATGTCGCCAGCGTGTCGCACGCCTTGCCCAGAATTTGTTCGCGCAGGTTGGTGACGCACAGCACCAAACCGGGCTGCGCCGCGGCGGGGTTCGCGTACCAGATCGACAGCGGCGCCGGCGCGATGCCCAGTTCGGGCGCGCGCCTTGCCAGCGCGACATCGTCATAACCGCGCGGCAGATGAACGATCACCGCCAGCCCGGCGAAGGCATCGACCGCGATATCCGGATCGAGCCGTGCGTGGAGCGCGTCGCGCCGTTCGCGATACAGGCCTTTCATGTGGCGCAGGTGGCGCAGGAAATGGCCGTCGGCCAGGAAGTCGGTAAGCGCGAGCTGCGTCGTCACATTGGGCGCGGGGTTGAGACAGCCCGCAACCTCGCCAAATCGCGCGGCGAGCGCGAGCGGGGCGACGACAAAGCCCAGACCCAGCGCCGGGCTGATTGTCTTGCCGAAGGTGCCGATATGGATCACGCGGCCGGCGGGGTCCTGCGCCGCCATCGCTGGCGCGGCACGGCCGCCGAGCTGGAGTTCGCTGAGATAATCATCCTCGATGATCCACGCGCCTTCGCGTTCCGCCCAGGCGAGCAGCGCGGCGCGGCGCTCGGGCGACAGCGTGACGCCCGTCGGCGCCTGCTGCCCCGGCGTGACGATGGCCAGCGCGGCGTCGGGCGCGGCGCGCACGCCCATGTCGACGCGGATGCCCTTGGCGTCGACCGCGATCGGGACGGGTTTCAGCCCGGCAATTTCCAGCCCTATGCGCGATATCGGGTAGCAGGGATCTTCGACCCACGCGGTGCGTCCCTGCACGCCGAGCGCCATCAGGGTCAGGCAGAGGCCGTTCTTGTAGCCGGTGGTCAGGATGATCTGGTCAGGGTGGCAACAGATGCCGCGCGTGATCGCGAGCTGTGCCGCGATCTGCGCGCGCAGTTCGGGCTCGCCGCGCGGATCGGGCGGGCCGACCGGGGCCATGGCATTCGCGCGCACCGCGCGGGTACGCAGCCGCGCCCATAATTTCGCGGGAAAGGCATCCTGCGCCGGCACCCCCATCTGAAAGGGCAAGGGGCGAAGCGAGAAGCCGCGTTCGAGATTTTGCAGCGGCCGCGGAATGTCGACCCGTTTCGTCTCGACCGGCTTCGGCGCGGCCCGTTCGGCGACGCGCGTGCCGGCGGCCCCTGCCGAAAAGACCAGCAGCTCGTCGGCCAGCGCTTCATAGGCGGCCTTCACCGTCCCGCGCGCGACGCCAAGCTGCGAAGCCATGTCGAGCCACGATGGCAGTCGCGTTCCGGGTCGAAGCCGGCCGTCCATGATCGCGGTGCGGATTGTCGCGGCGATCTGGGCGGTAATCGGTGTCGAATGCGAGCGATCGATCTGGAAGGAGAGCCGTCCGGCGTCCCATGATGCATTCATCTCGTCACCTCATGGTACTGTTAAAACGCTGTCGATGGACCAGAGGCTATGCCCCTTGCGCCGGGTCTGTCGAGACGGGGGCGACCTATGCGAAGGTACAGGATGGGCTGCCTTGCCGGTTAGGCCGGATGACAATCACCCCGCATTTCAATCCCGCGGGCGAGCGGTTTGGTACAGGCGGCTTGTCAACTCTCGTGCCTGCCCCTGATGGCAGCGCAGACTATCCTGTCCGCTTCACCCGCCGCCCGGCGGCGGTCGCAGGAGGGTTATGAAGATGGACGGCAAAACCGCCGTGAGCCGCGAGAAGATATTGCACGCGCTCTATGAAGCCGCGGAACTCGAGCATAATCTGATGTGCACCTATCTCTATGCCGCTTTCAGCTTGAAGGATGGCGAAGGCGAGGGGTTGAGCGGCGCCGAGGCCGAAGCGGTTGCGCGCTGGCGCCGCGCGATCCTCGACGTCGCGATCGACGAGATGAGCCACCTTGTTGCGGTGTGGAACATCACCGTGGCTCTAGGTGGCGCGCCGCGTTTCGGACGCACCAACTTTCCGATCGAGCCCGGCCGGCTTCCGGCAGGCATCGCGGTAAAGCTCGCGCCCTTCGGCGAGGCTGCGATCCAGCATTTCCTCTATCTCGAGCGCCCTGAAACCTCGGCTGAAGGCGACGGGGCGGGCTTCGCGGCGGACAAGGCCGCGCCGCGGACGCCGCGGACGTTCCGCCTGACCCCGACCGGATATGATTATGCGACGATCGGCGCCTTCTATCAGGTGATCGAGACCGATTTGCGCGCGCTGGCTGGCGCGATCGGCGAGGCGGCACTTTTCTGCGGCGATCCCGCGCTGCAACTGACGCCCGAGGAAGTCGGCTTCAAGGGCGCGCGGCCCGTCACCAGCCTCGACAGCGCGCTCGCCGCGCTCGCTGAGATCATCGTCGAGGGGGAGGGCGCGCCGACCGACAGCGACGATTCGCATTTCCGCCGCTTCGTTGCGGTCCGCGACGAGATGCAGAGCCTCGCCGCCGCGAACCCCGACTTCGCCCCCGCGCATCCCGCGGCGACCAACCCCGTGCTTCGCAAGCCGCCGTCGCCCGAGGGGCGCATCTGGCTTGAAGACGCCGACGCCGTGGCGACGGTCGACCTCGCCAATGCCATCTATGTACTTGCGCTTCGCCTGCTCGCCGCCGGCTATGCGATACCTCGCCCGAACCCCGACAAGGCGCTCTATATCGGTTCGGCTATCGGGTTGATGCACGCGCTCACCGCAGTGGCGGAGCGCGCGGCACGCCTTCCCGCCGGCCCATCGAACCCGGGCTGCAACGCCGGTATATCGTTCACCGCGCTGCGCGAGGCTGCATCGCTGCCCGCGGGTGCAAGCGCCAGGCACGTTTATCTTGAGCGTATGGAGGAACTGAGCGCCGTCGCCGAAGCGATGGACACTGCCGACCCTCGCTGCGTCCGTGCCGCGCGGATTTTGCAGAAGCAGGCTGCGCGGCTGCGCGACGCACCAATTGGCGAGGCTGCGCCAGCAAGCACCCCCGACGCAGCGCCGCCGCCCGCAGCGCCCTCAGCGTCGCCAACGACCTCGGCCGACGGTGTCGACCGGGCCGAGGGCAAGGACATCGCCGTGATGTTCGACGGCAAACGCTGCATCCATGCGCGCTTCTGCGTCACGCAGGACCCGGCGACATTCCTCGCCAATGTCGACGGCCCATGGATCATCCCCGACGCGACCGATGTCGAATATCTCTGCGGTACGATCCGCCAATGCCCGTCGGGCGCGCTGACTTATGAGCGCCGCGACGGCCAGGCCGAACCGGTGCCGCCGGTCAATCTGATCACGCTGCGCGAGAACGGTCCTTATGCAGTGCGCGCCGATCTCGCGCTCGATGGCGAGAAGGTGGGTTTTCGCGCGACGCTCTGTCGTTGCGGTGCTTCAAAGCGAAAGCCCTTCTGTGACAAGTCGCATAAATATATCGGCTTCGAGGCGACCGGTGAGCCGCCGACGAAGGATGGGCCGAAGCTCGCGGTTCGCAATGGCCCGCTGACCGTCGAGCCCCAACTCGACGGACCGCTGCAGATACGCGGCAATCTTGAAATTCTCAGCGGGACGGGGCGGACCGTCGCCGCCGTCGAAACGGCGCGGCTCTGCCGCTGCGGCGCATCGAAGAACAAACCCTTTTGCGACGAAAGCCACCGCCGGATCGGCTTTCGCAGCGCATGACAAACTCTCCCAGGAAAGAAGGCAATTTATGACAAGCTTGAACGGAAAGGTCGCGGTAATCACCGGCGGCAACAGCGGCATCGGCCTCGCCGCAGCCAAACTCTTCGCCGCCGAGGGCGCGCAGGTCGTCATTACCGGCCGCCGCCAGCAGGTCGTCGACGACGCCGTACGCGAAATCGGATCGGCGGGTTTCGGGATCCAGGGCGATGTCGCCGATCCCGATCATCATCGCGAGGTCGCGGAGATCGTCCGCGAGCGCTTCGGCCATGCGGACATCTATATGGCGAATGCGGGGGTCAACACGATCAGCCCGTCGCACGACGTGACCGAGGCCGAATATGATGCGCAGTTCGCGATCAACGCGCGCGGGACCTTTTTCGGGGTGCAGAAGATCGCGCCCATCATGCGGGACGGCGGCTCGATCATCCTTGTCGGCTCACTTGCCAGCGACAAGGTGCTCGAAGGGCACGCGGTCTATGCGGGGACGAAGGCCGCGATCAACGCCTTCGCCCGCGCATGGGCGCTCGAGTTCAAGGCACGCGGCATCCGCGTCAACATGCTGAGCCCCGGGCCGACCGAGACGGCGATCCTTGAGAAACTGGGCGTGGCGCCTGAAGATCATGACGCGTTCGTCGAAATGATGGCGGGCGCAATTCCGCTTGGCCGGCTCGGCCAGCCTAGTGAATTGGCAAGCGCCGCACTCTTCCTCGCCTCTGATGCAAGCAGCTTTGTTACGGGCATCAATCTGCGCGTCGATGGCGGCATGGCGCTGCTTTGACGACTTGCGGCTCTTCGATCGAAACGGCGCGCTGTCGTACGGGTTTCGGAGCAAGGAAAGCCCTTGCTCCGAAACCCGCGGGCACATAGACTTTGCGCGCCTGCCGACATGACCGGGACGATCTCTTGCCTTTCGGTCGCAGGATGTCCGCGGGAAGATGGCCGTTCGCGACGACACCGCTTACCGGGGAGGGGTAATGACCACGACCGCCGATTATGAACCGCCGCTTGTCCTGATCGTCGACGACGACGAAGAGGTGCGCACGGCGATCAGCGAATTGATGCTGTCGGTCGGGATGGAAGCGAACTGCTATGGCTCGACGCGCGAATTGCTCGAATCGCCGCTGCTCGAACGCGCCGGCTGCCTCGTCCTCGATGTGCGCATGCCGGGATCGAGCGGGCTAGACCTTCAGCAGCATCTGGCCGCCGCCGGCATCGCGAAGCCGATCGTCTTTCTGACCGGACACGGCGACATCCCGATGTCGGTGCAGGCGATGAAATCTGGCGCCGTCGATTTTCTGACCAAGCCGGTGCGCGACCAGACGTTGCTCGACGCCGTCGTCGCGGGTGTCGAACGCGATGTTGCGGATCGCGCGAACGCCCGGATCGTCCGGCAACAGGTCGAACGTTTCGCGACGCTCACCCCGCGCGAGAGTCAGGTGATGCGCGAGGTCGCCCGCGGACGGCTCAACAAGCAAATCGCCTATGACCTCGGTATTTCGGAAATTACCGTCAAGCTTCACCGCAGCAATGTGATGAAGAAGATGCAGGCGGCGACCGTCGGCGAATTGATCCGCGCGTGGGAGAAATTGCCCGCACAATTGCGTGAAACCGGGGGAGCCTAGACTTTGGTATGGTTACAAAGCTTTACAAGCTGCGCGACTATGGCGTTATTGGCCGTCCCGGTCGTGAGAAAAAGGGCCAAATCGCTTGCCCAAAACGCCTCTTGTCGCAGTTGTGGATGATGACGAAGCCATCCGCGAAGCATTGTGCGATCTGTTGATGGTTACCGGACTGGAGTGCAGCACCTTCGATAGTGCCCCGGCGTTCCTCGATAACGTGCAAAATCATTTCGATTGCCTGATTACCGATGTGCGAATGCCCGGGATGAGCGGGATCGACCTGCTCGAACGGATGCGGGCCGGCGGGTCGGACCTGCCCGTCATCGTGCTGACGTCGGTCATCGATTCCAGCGTCCGGGCGCGGGCGCTCGACCTCGGCGCGCAGGCCTGGCTGACCAAGCCGGTTGCGGACGATGCGCTTCTCGATCAGCTGAAGGCGGCGATCGGGGCGGAGGATTGGCCCGACGGGCCGGAGCAGTGAACGCCGGACCGCTTCAAGTGACGACGCAGGTGTCCGAACCGGATATCGCGGACTTCGCATCCGAAAGTGTGGTCATTTTCGATATCGAAGGTGCGGTCCATTACTGGAATCCGGCGTCGGAAGCGCTCTATGGCTGGCCCTCGCTCACGATGGTCGGTCGTGGTATCGGCCATCTGTCGACGCGCAGCGAGAACGAACGCGAGCATTGGCGCATGCTGCTTCAGGAAGGAACGTGGCAGGGCGTGGTCAGCCGGCGCACCCCGTCGGGTATCCATATCGCCGTCGATATCCGCCAATATGTCCGCTTCGCGCAGGACGGAACCCCGCGCGACGTCATCGAATATGGCCGGCAGTCGCTCAGCGACGGCGCCGTACCGGGGGCGGACTGGCACATTCCCGACCGGTTGATGGCGGCGAGCTGGGAAATCGACGTTTCGGCGTCCGAAGCGTTGATCGCCGAGATCGCGCGGCTGCGCGGCGAAGCCGACGCCGAAGCGCAGTTGAACGCACGCCATAATGAGTTGGTGAAGGCGGCACGGATCATCAACGTCAACGAACGGACAATGCGTCTCGTCGGCGGCAATCGTGGACGTGACCTTATGATCGGCCAGCCGGTCGCCGGTTTCTGGCCGCTCGAGAGCCGCGCAACGCTGGGCGAATTGATCGTTGATGCGATGACCGGAAAAACCGAGGATGCGACCTACCGGCGGCAACTCCCGTCGGATGGCATCCTGCGCGATCCACTGGTCACAGTTTGGCGGGCCGAAACGCCGGGCCGGATTTATGCCGCGGTCAACGGGGCGGTCGATGACGACCGTTCCTATGTCTATCTTCGGGCGAGTGAGGCGCGATACCGCAAACTCGTCCATCATATGCCGATCGCGCTGTGGCAGGTCGACGCCAGCCATATGGGGCGCATCTACAACGATATCCGCGCGACGGGCGTCACCGACTTTGGCGCTTATCTCGACGAGCATCCCGAGTTGGTAGAACTCGCCGCGACGACGGTTCAGATCACCGACGTCAATCGCGCCGCGGTTCAGCTGCTCGGCGGCTCCAGCGCGCTCGATTTGATGCGGCCGGTCGGATATCTGTTTACGGTCAATCGCAGCTCGCTTCGCAACGTGATGATCGGACGTTTCAACGGGCAGACAAGCCACGAAGAGATCACGAAGATCGAGACCTTCGACGGCCGGGTGCTCGACGTGCGCATGTCGGTGACCTACCCGAAGGTGCTCGCCGAGCTCGACGTCACGATCTTCAGTTTCGAGGATGTAACCGACCGTATGAGCATGGAGGCCGAGATCCGGCAGCTTCAAGCCGACTTCACCCACGCGGCGCGAATCTCGACGCTGGGCGAACTCACGACCTCGATAGCGCATGAGATCAACCAGCCGCTCGCTGCCATCGTCACCAATGCCGAGACCAGCCTGCGCTGGCTGTCGCGCGACGACCCCAATGTCGAGAAGGTGAAGGCGCTGACCGCGCGCATCGCCGCGAGCGGACGGCGTGCTAGCGATATCGTGCAGCATATCCGCGGCATGGCGTCAAAACGCCAGCCTGAACGCGTCGCGACCGATCTCAACGAGATTGTGCAGGAATCGCTGATCTTCATCCGTCACGAAATCGAATCCCAATCGATCGGTATTACGACCGACCTCGCACGCGCGCTTCCGAACACCATGGCGGACCGCATTCAGTTGCAGCAGGTGGTCGTGAACCTGCTGATCAACAGCGTCCAGGCGGTCGAGGCACAGGGCACGGGAACGCGTGAGATTTATATTGGCACGTCTTTGACCGAAAGCGGTGCGCTCGCCTTTACGCTTCGCGATACGGGGCCCGGGATTTCGCCCGACGATCTCGACCGAATTTTCGAGGGCTTCTTCACAACGAAGGAGGCAGGGATGGGGATCGGGCTCGCCATCTGCCAATCGATCATTTCCGAACATGGCGGGGTTATTGCCGCATCCAATCATCCGGACGGCGGCGCGCAATTCCGCTTCGAGATTCCGGTCGAGACACCCTGACGATTTGCGGGAGGCGGCGCATCGCCGCCTCCCGCCTCGCATCACGCACCCGCCGCAAGGACCTTGCGCAAATAGCCGATCGCCTGCCCGATCGCGCCGCGCGCGGCCGGGGTTTCGGTGATCGGGTTGAGCATCATGAAATCATGGATCGTCCCGTTATAGCGCACCGCGACGACCGGCACGCCGGCTTCGGCGAGCTTGCGGGCATAGGTTTCTCCTTCGTCGCGCAGCACGTCATTCTCATCGACGATGATCAAGGTCTGCGGCAGGCCGGCAAGCTGCTCGGCCGACGCGTTGACAGGCGATGCGAGGATCTCATTGCGACGCGCAGCGTCGGGCAAATATTGGTCCCAGTACCAGGCCATGGCCTTTGCGGTGAGCCACGGACCGTCGGCGAACTGTTTATAGGATTCGCTCGACATCGATGCGTCGGTGACCGGGTAAAAGAGGAGCTGCGCACGAAAATCGGGGCCGCCGCGTTCCTTTGCCATCAGCGTCACCGCCGCAGCCATATTACCGCCGACACTGTCGCCCACGATCACGATGCGCTTCGGATCGGCGCCGAACGCGCCGGCATTGTCGGCGACATGGCGCGCGACGGCATAGGCCTGTTCGATAGCGCCAGGATATTGGCTTTCGGGCGAGCGGTCATAGTCGACGAAGACGAGCACGGCGTTGGCGCCCACCGCGAGTTCGCGAACCAGCCGGTCGTGCGTCTGCTTGTCGCCGAGCACCCAGCCGCCGCCATGGATATAGATGATCGCGGGAAGCGTACCGGTCGCGCCGGCGGGGCGCACGACACGAATGTTCGTCTTGCCCGACGGGCCGACGGGAAGCGTGCTGTCCTCGCTGTCGACTGCCAGAAGCGGAACGGTGACCGACTGCTGGACGGCGGACAGGACGCCGCGGGCGTCGGTTGGCGTCAGCGTATAGATCGGCGGGCCGTCGGGCAGACCGCCGACAAATGCGCCGGTTGCGGGTTCGAGCGGGGAGGGTGCGATATTCTTCGTCATGTCGATCCTTTCGGTTCCGGACGGGAATGCCCCCCGCCTCGCTCAAAGCATGTGCCAGCGCGGCCACCGGACGAGCTATCGTGCCGAAGCAGGTTCGCGGCTGTCGAACCCGCGTGGCCGCCCTATCCTTTGGTGTGGGGAGTGATATGATCGCAGGACGGGAACAGATACTTTGATGTGATATGCGCCGCGGGCCCGCGGGTGCATCTCTTGCCTATTCAACAGCCAAGAGGATGATGACATGTATCGTTCAATTCGTTCGGCGGCGCTTGCCGCACTGCTTTTCTCCGGCACCGTCGGCGCGCAGGCCGAGGATATGGCCGCCAAGCCGACCGTCGTGCTGGTCCATGGCGCCTTCGCCGATTCCTCGGGCTGGAACGACGTGATCGCCCGGCTCGAGAAGGACGGCTATCCGGTAATCGCAGCCGCGAACCCGTTGCGCAGCGTTGCGGGCGATGCCGCCAGCGTCGCGGCGGTCGTCCGGTCGATCCCGGGCCGTGTCATCCTTGTCGGCCACAGCTATGGCGGTGTCGTCATCACCGAAGCGGCGAAGGACAATCCCAATGTGAAGGCATTGGTCTTCGTCGCCGGATTCCTGCCCGACACGGGGGAATCGGCGCTGACGCTTTCGGCCAAATTCCCCGGCAGCACGCTGGGTGACGCGCTGTCGCCGGTCAGTCTGCCGGGCGGCGGCACCGACCTTTATATCCAGCCCGCCAAATTCCATGCGCAATTCGCGGCCGACGTGCCCGAAGCGCAGGCGACGCTGATGGCCGCGACGCAGCGTCCGGTGACGCAGGGGGCGCTGACCGATGCCTCGCAGGCGGCGACGTGGAAGACCCTGCCGAGCTATGTCATCTATGGCGGCGAGGACCGCAACATTCCGGCGGCGACGATGAAATTCATGGCCGAGCGCGCACATGCCCGCAAGACCGTCGCGGTCGCAAGCGGCTCGCACGCACTGATGGTCTCGCATCCGGTCGAAGTCGCCGAACTGATCGAGAATGCCGCCGCCGACCGCTGAGGCGGCGGAACGAACGGGCGCGCCAAGCGTCAATTAAGCGCTCGCCCGCGGCCAAAGCGGGCGAGCGCTCCTGGCCTTTTATGTGGCCTGAGAGCGTTGCAATCAGGCCGGAGGATCGGATGCAGGCGCTGGAAGGACTCGATGCCAAGCCAACGCACCAACGCCTCTGGGATCGGCACGCCAGCCCGATCTCGATCCTCCTTCTCGGCGGCCTCTTGTTGGCCGCAGCCCTCGGTTTCACCGGCGGACAACCGAGCCCGCCCCGCACGGCCGATCTAGGCGACGCGCGCCTGACGGTAAAAACGCCGACCGTCATTCGCAACGGCGAGTTTTTCGAGACCGATATTACCCTGACCGCAAAAGCTCCGCTCGATGATGCGGTGGTCGCCGTATCGCCCGCGCTCTGGCAAGACATGACCGTCAACACGATGATCCCGGCGCCCGCCGAAGAGTGGTTCGAGGACGGCCGTTTTCATTTTTCCTACGGCCCGCTGCGCGCGGGCGACAGCGTGCACATCAAGGTCGACGGCCAGATCAACCCGCCGCTGTTCGCGGGCACCAGCGGCGAAATCGCAGTCTTCGACGGCAAGCGGCGCATTGGTGAAATGCCGCTTCGCATCAAGGTGCTGCCCTGATGGATATCGTGCTTCGCGCCACTGTGATGTTCTTCATCCTGTTCCTGCTGATCCGGCTGCTCGGCAAGCGCGAGCTAGGCCAGATGACGCCCTTCGAATTCGTCGTGCTCGTCGTGCTCGGCGACCTCATCCAGCAGGGGGTGACGCACAATGATTTCAGCCTGACCGGGGCGACGCTCGCCATCTGTACCTTCGCTTTCTGGGCGCTGGTACTAAGCTGGACGGCATATCTGTTCCCGCGTGCCAAGAACCTGCTCGAAGGCGCGCCGCGGGTGATCGTGCGCGATGGCGAGATATTGATCGAAAATCTGCGGCGCGACCGGCTGACGCGCGACGAGATACTCTCCGAAATGCGGCTGGCCGGGATCGGGCAGATGTCGGAGGTCGCATGGGCGATCCTGGAACCGCAGGGCAAGATGAGTTTCATCAAAAAGGACGATCATGCCTCGCCGCAACAGGACCGCGACGATCCCGCGAACTAGGGGGGCTGACCCTAGTAGATCGGCGTGATTTGCATCTGGGGCAACGGCCGCGGCGTACCGTCGCTGAGGTCGGGGCCAAGGTCGGCCCATTCCTCGCCGCGTGCCACCAGGTCGGCGAACAGCGCTTGCGCGGCGCTTTGCGCTTCGGTCGACCGGAATTTGTATGAAACTGCCGGCGGCACTCCTGTGCGCACTGTCGCAAAGGCTGCCTCATAAGCGGGAATCGGCGGCACGACTTTCGCGCTGGCCGCAATCCGGATGGTGTAGCGCTGAAGGCCCGATGCGACGTTCCGCCAGCGTACCCAATAATGATTGTCGAACGAGAATTGATACAGGCGCTCGCCAGCGACCGTGCCTTTCAGCGAAATGCTGTCCAATATGTCCTGCGACATGTCGAGGTTCATCCCGCCCTCGACCTTGTCGAGCGCGACGTGGACGATCCGGTCGCGTTGCCCCGGCGCGCGCGATTGCAACAGATCGCGCCAATTCTGCATCGTGCTGATGATACCGAATATGAAAGCGGAAACCTCCGCCAGCGCAAGGGGCCGGGCGATCGAGTTGTAGCTGCGTTGCCATCCGCGATTATTATGCAGCGGCAACCACACCGCGGCTTCGGCCCGGTCCTGCGCACATTGGGGTTCAGGGTTGTCGACCGGCGGGCTGTCGTCGCTTTGGGGATAGACGAGGTTGATCGCAAAGGTCGGCCAGCGCGGCAGCGGCGCGTCGAACAAATGGAGCGGGAAATTGCTTGAAACCCCGCCGTCCGAGAACCAGCAGATACGAAAACCCTCGATCAGCGAAAGCGGAGCCTCGCCGCCGGTGGCCAAGCTGTCGGTGCTCTGGCTGAGCGTCGTTTCCTTGCGATCTTCGCTTTCCCCCGACGTCTCGCCTTCGGTCTCGCCGCGAAGCGTGCGCCTCGCCGCCGGCTCGTGCAGCGGCACAGCGCTGATCAGCAATGGAAAGCTGAGGCTCATCCGCATCGCCACGAGCACCGGCATCCGGCCCTTGCCGGGAAGGCGATAATAATCCTTTCCGTCGACGCGGTCGGGCGCACCCGCCATCGCCACCATCGCGTCGACGACGGTTTGCGGGAACAGCAGATCGAATTCCTCGCGCAGGAACCAGAAGGACGCATCGGTGAAGGGCAGCGTTCGCGGTTCACGATGCGAAACGCCGGTGGTGATCATCTGAAGCGAGATTGCTGTTTCGGTCCGCGGTTCGCCGGGATAACGGGGCGCGTCCCACAGGTCGTCGAACAGCAGCGGTTCGGCGATATCCTTGCCCGACAAGGATTGCAGAACCCCGTGAAGCCAATCGGTCAGCGCCGGTTCTGCCGCATCCTTACCGCTGCTCAAACCCGAGCAGAGGCCCAGCAGATTGCGCCGCGTGACGCGCGCGACACGTAAAGCCGCGGCGATTGCTGCGCCAAGATAGGCGCAAACCGCCGAGGGCAGCAGTACGGCTGCCGCCCCGGATGGCCCCGCAATCGCATAACCAAGCGCAAGGAACAGGCCGAAAAGGAGCAACGCTTCAAGCGGGGCGATGGCGACGACTGCGATCGCTGCCGTGCAGGCCTTGCGGAGCGCGCTCGCGTTTCCGGTGAGCGTGACGATCAGGCGATAGGCGCTTCGCCCGCCGCGCGCGGGCTGAAACAGGCCGAAGATGAAGCCCCGCGACGAAAGCTGTGCCGCGACGCGTTCGAGACCGGCGAAGCCAAGCGTCGAGGGGCAGGGGGCGGCCGACCCCGATGCGACATGTTTGCGGTCGCCCAACGCGGCGGCGGCGGTGGCTGCCGCCGCGATCGCGCCCGCCGAGGTTCCACCGATATTCTTGAACCGGAAGTCGCGCGCGAGCGCCAGAACGGCGTTGGGATAGACGATGCCGCTCGTGATGCCGCCCTTCATCACCAGGTCGCAATAGCGGGTGGCTGTTTGGCTCATGTCGTCGCTCTCCGGATGGACGGGGCTTCTTCTTTTCTTATCGCGACACGCCGATCAAGTCGCTGTCCTTCTTGATGAATGGAGCCCATCCAACGCACCATATAACGCAATTGCTTATGCTGTGTTGGGGCTGTAATACGGGCGCTGCGCATGAAATGGTTCCGTAAACCCGAAGGCCCCGACCCCACCCTAGCCGCGACGCCGGGTGGCCCGTTCGCCGACATGGCAGCGCCGCCGCCGCCCATCGTTCCCGAGACGCGCGGGCGCAAATGGATGCGCCGCATCTCGCGCGGCTTCGCGATCTTTTGCGTGATCTTCATACTGCTCGTCGGCTGGCTCGCGCTGACCGCGCCGCTGTCGAAATCGCTCGAACCGATCGCTCCGCCGCAGATCACCTTGCTCGCGTCCGACGGCACCCCGATCGCGCGCATCGGCGCGATCGTCGACACGCCGGTGAAGAGTGCGGATCTGCCCAAGCATGTGACCGGCGCCTTCCTGGCGATCGAGGATCGCCGCTTTTACAACCACTGGGGCGTCGATCCGCGCAGCATAGCACGCGCCGTCTGGAGCAATGTCACCGGCGGGCGGACGCAGGGGGGCAGCACGATCACTCAGCAGCTCGCGAAATTCACTTTCCTGACGCCGAAGCGCACGCTCGGGCGCAAGGCGCGCGAGGCGCTGATCGCCTTTTGGCTCGAAGCATGGCTGACCAAGGACGAGATTCTCGAACGTTATCTGTCCAACGCCTATTTCGGCGACAACACCTATGGCCTTCGCGCCGCCTCGCTCCATTATTTCTATCGCCAGCCCGAAAAGCTGACCCCCGCGCAGGCGGCGATGCTCGCGGGGCTGGTGCAGGCGCCGTCTCGGCTCGCCCCCACCAAAAACCCCGATCTGGCCGAAAAGCGTATGAAGCTGGTGCTGGATGCGATGGTCACGACGGGCTATCTCACCGAACAGGAGCGAAAGGCGCTCCGCACCCCGCGCATCGACGTGCGCACGCGCAACACCTTGCCGACCGGCACCTATTTCGCCGACTGGGCGCTGCCCGAGGCGCGCAAGTTGAGCGATGTCGGTTATTCGCGCCAGACGATCGCGACCACCCTGGATGCGCGGTTGCAGGGGATCGCGCGCCGTGTGACGAGCCGCGCGGGGCTGGGCAAGGCGCAGGTCGCGCTTGTCGCGATGCGCCCGAATGGCGAGGTTGTCGCGATGATCGGCGGCAAGGATTATGCCGCATCGCCCTTTAACCGCGCGACGCAGGCGCGGCGCCAGCCGGGGTCGACCTTCAAGCTCTTCGTCTATCTCGCCGCGCTTCGCGCCGGTTGGGATCCGGGCGATATGATCGACAACAGTCCGATCGAGACCGGTTCCTATCGTCCCAAGAATTCAGGCGGCGCCTATTCGAAGCAGATCAGCCTCGAAGACGCCTTTGCGTCGTCGAGCAATGTCGCGGCGGTCCGACTGCTCCGCGAAATCGGCGACGACAAGGTGATCGACATGGCGCGCGACCTTGGTGTCACCGCACCGATGGCGAAGGGCGATCCCAGCCTTGCGCTCGGCACGTCGAGCATGACGCTGCTCGAACTCACCGCCGCCTATGCCGCGGTTGCGGCGAACAGCTATCCGGTCGAACCGCACGCGTTCGAGGCCGACGAAAAGGGTTGGTTCGAGAATCTGATCTCGGGCCCGTCGCGCTTCGGGTCGAGCGAGCACGAGGATATCGAGCAAATGCTGCGCGCCGCGGTCAATCGCGGGACCGGCCGCGCCGCGCGGCTGCCACAGGCCAATTTCGGCAAGACAGGCACCAGTCAGGACAATCGCGATGCGCTGTTCGTTGGCTACGCGAACGGCCTTGTCGTCGGGGTGTGGATCGGCAACGATGACAATACGCCGCTGCAGGGCATTTCGGGCGGCGGTTTGCCGGCGCGCATCTGGCGTGACTTCATGACCGGGGCGTCAGGCAAGAAAGCGGCGTCGCAGCCCAAGAAGATTGTCGATCCGACCGGCCCGGTCGAGCCGCTCGATGTCCCCGACGTCGGCGCGATCCCGATCGGAGAGGGCACGCGGATCGGGATCGAGCGCGGCGATGCGGTGATCTCGACCGAAATCAATGGCAGCCCGATCGACCTGCGCCTGCCGATCCAGGATCGCACGCCAGAGCCCGCCGTGCCCGCGCCGCAGCCGCAGCCACCGCCGGGAACCTGACAGGTCGCGTCAGCCGGGTAAGAGGTCGAAGGCGGCTTCGGCCATTGTCTGCCCGTTGACGATCAGCTCGATGCGGTGTCGGCCGGGATGATGGCGCCGGGTGCTGAAATCGCGGATGGTCTGCGAGATCGCCAGCGCGATCACTTCCCCGGCGGCGAGGTCGAATGTCTTGAACTTGAAGACCTTGGGTGCGGTCTTTCCGCCGGCGCGGGCGTAGTGGATGCGATAGTCGACGACCAGCGGCTGGCGTTCGCGCGAGTCCGATGCGAGCTCGACCGCGATCGAGATCCGGTCGCCAAGGCGCACGGTTTCAGGCGCGATCGCAAAGCTCCGCACATTTACCGCGGCACCATGGCCGACGCCGATCAGCGCGAGCGCGCGTGGCTCGCCCTGCTTGATCAGCGTGCGCAGCGCATGGCGGACGATCCAGATCGTGCGCGGATCATCCTGTGGCCAGTCCGCGAGGCGATCCAGCAGCCAGTCGGGCCGATCCTTCGCGATGTCGTTCAAATGGTTCGCGACGGATTTCCGGACATAGAGGCTGGAGTCGGCTTTCAGCGTCTCCAGGATCGACGCCGCGAGTGTCGGGTCCGCCTTCAGCGCGGGAACGCGCGCCGCCCAGGGCAGGCGCGGCCGGGCGCCCTCGCTCGCGAGGCGGCGCACATGTTCGTCCGCGCTGCCCGTCCAGCGCATCATCGTCGCGAGTGCGCGGGGCGTATCCGCCGCTAGGAAAGGGCGGATCGCAAATTCGGCCGAACCGAACCGCGTCAGGTCGGCAAGGGCGTCCATCGACCGATCGAAATCGTCGAGCCCATAGCGTGCGACATATTCGGTGACCGCCATCGCCTGAAACCCGTGGGTCAGGCGCGGCCCCATCGCGCGGACGATATGGAGCGCGTCGGGATAGTTTTGCGGCAAGGCGGTATGGAGCGCGCTCGCAATATGACGCACGCGTTCCATGATCGACAGGGCGTCGAGCCCATCCGCAGCCGCGCGCATAAAGGCCGCGCGATCAAAGCGCGGCGACGCGGCCTCCCCCGCGTCGGCGATCGTTTCCAGCGCCGGAGGCCCCAGAATATCCTTGAGCAGGGCAGGGGACGCGGCTTCGCCCGTCATCGCGGTTTCGCCGGGCGCCTTAGCGACGCTCGACCAATCCGCCGCCGAGCGCGACATAGAGAGTGACCAGATTGTCGACCTGTGCACGACGAAGCTCGATGAGCGTCTGTTCCGAAGCGAACAGGTTGCGTTCGGCGTCGAGCACTTCGAGATAGGTCGACACACCCTCGCGGTATCGCTTGCGCGCGAGATCGGCGATGCGACGCTGTGCCAGCGTGCCGCGTTCCTGTGCCTCGACCTGATCGGCGAGGTAACGGCGTCCGGCGAGTGCGTCGGCGACTTCGCGGAAGGCCCCCTGTACCGTGCGCTCATAGGTCGCGACGGCGATATTCTCGCGCGCCTCGGCGACGGTCAGATTGCCCTTGTTCCGCCCGAAATCAAAGATCGGCAAGCTGATCGACGGGCCGAAGCTCCAGCCGAACCCATCGTTGCTGAACAGATTGTCGAGCGAGCCCGAGGCGAAGCCAAGGTTGCCGGTCAGCGAGATCGAGGGGAAGAAGGCAGCACGCGCGGCGCCGATATTGGCGCGCGCGGCGCGAAGCCGTTCTTCGGCCGCGAGCACGTCGGGACGCGCGACGAGCAGGTCCGACGGCAGGCCGGCGGTCAGCGTCGGCGATTGTCCCTGCTGGACGAGCGGCAGCGGCGCAGGCAGCGGGCCGGCAACGGGGCCGCCGGTCAGCACGGCGAGGAAATTGTCGGCTTGCGCCTTCGCAAGCTTCAGGCTCGCCAGCTGCGTCTCGGCCTGCGTCAGCAGCGTTTCGGACTGGCGATAGTCAAGCGCCGAGGTCACCCCCGCGTCGAGGCGCCGCTTCGCGATGCGCAACCCCTCCTTGCGGCTCGTCACCGTCGCTTCAGCGAGCGCGATCTGTTCGTCGGCACCGCGCGATGCGAAATAGGTGGAGGCGACGTCGCGAACGAGCGCGAGGCGGAAGGCGCGTTCGGCCTGTTCGGTCGCGAGATATTGGCTGCGCGCCGCCTCGGACAGATTCTTGACGCGGCCCCAGAAATCGAGCTCGAACGAGGTCACGCCGACGCCGACCGAATAGCGGTTGGTCGTGTCGGTTCCCGGCCCCGTCAGTGACGGGCCGCGCGTTCGTGTCGCATCCGCGCTCGCACCCACGGTCGGCAGGCGATCGGCATCCTGAATGCGATAGAGGCCGCGCGCCTCCTCGATCTGCGCGATCGCGACGGCGAGGTCGCGGTTGCGCTCGATCGCCTGCGCGATCAGCACTTCGAGCTGCGGGTCGGCGAAGAAGTCGCGCCAGGCGACATCGGTTGCCCGCTGCCCGAGCGTGACGTCGCCCGCGAATTCGGCCGGATAGTCGGCGGCGGTCGAGAGCGGCGGACGCTCGTGCTTTGGCGCCATGTTGACGCATCCGGCGAGCGTCGTCGCCGCGAGCAGCGCGATCAGGTTACGCATGGCCGGGTTCCTCATGATGGCCTTTCTCGGCAGGGGCAGGGGGCCGCTTGCGGCTGAGCCATTTGCGCACCGACAGGTAAAAGAGCGGAATGAAGAAGATGCCGAGCAACGTGGCCGCGATCATTCCGCCCATCACGCCAGAGCCGACCGCGATGCGGCTGGCGGCGCCGGCCCCGCTTGCAATCACCAACGGCACCATGCCGAGGATGAAGGCCAGGCTGGTCATGATGATCGGACGCAGGCGCAGCTTTACCGCTTCCATCACCGCGTCGAACGTCGACTTGCCTTCGGCTTCCTGTTCGATCGCGAACTCGACGATCAGGATCGCATTCTTCGCCGCAAGACCGATGATCGTGATCAGGCCGACGTTGAAGTAAATGTCCGCCGACAGGCCGCGGAACATCGAGAAGAGCACCGCGCCCAGCACGCCCAAGGGCACGACCAGAAGCACCGCGACAGGCACCGACCAGCTTTCATAGAGCGCCGCGAGCAGCAGGAAGACGACGACGAGCGACAGGCCGAGCAGCATGCCGATCTGGCCGGCCGACTGCTTTTCCTCGTAGGAGATGCCGGTCCATTCATATGCGAAACCGGCTGGAAGCTGCTGCGCGAGCCGCTCCATCTCGGCCATCGCCTCACCGGTCGACTGGCCTGGCGCGGGTTCACCCGAAATCGTCATCGCGGGATAGCCGTTGTAGCGCTGGAGCTGCGGGGCTTCGGCCGACCATTCGGCCTTGCTGAACGATCCGAAGGGAACCATGTCGCCATTCGCGCTGCGCACGCGCAGTTCCAGCACGTCCTGCGGCGTCATCCGGCTCGCGGCATCGGCCTGAAGCAGCACGCGCAGCACGCGGCCCTCGCGGGTGAAGTCGTTGGCATAGGCACTGCCGAAGCTGATCGCGAGCGTCGCATTGACGTCGCCGATCGACAGGCCGAGCGCACGCGCCTGAATCCGGTCGATATCGACCTTCAGCACCGGCGCATCCTCCTGCCCCTCGGGGCGGACGTTGGCGAGCAGCTTGCTCTGCATCGCGCCGCCCAGCATCTGGTTGCGCGCGGCGATCAGCGCATCGCGCCCGTTGCCGCCGCGGTCCTGCAGCTTGAAGGTGAAACCGCTCGACGTACCGAGTTCGGGGATCGACGGCGGGCTAAGCGAGAAGGCAAAGGCTTCCTTGATGTTCGCATAGGCGCCCATCGCCTTGCCCGCGATCGCGTCGGCGCTGTCGCCGTCGCCCTTGCGCTCGTCCCACGGCTTCAGCGGCGTGAACATGATGGCATTCGCCTGTCCCTGGCCGAAGAAGCTGAATCCGTTGACCGACACGACATTCGCGACCTGCGGCTGTTCGGCGAAAAAGGCCTTTACCTGTTTCGTCGCCTCGTTGGTGCGCTGCGTCGTCGCGCCCGGGGGCGCCTGGATCACGGTTACGAGATAACCCTGGTCTTCCTGCGGCAGGAACGAACCCGGCAGGCGGGTGAACAGGAGCGCGGTGATCGCGACCATCGCCACGAACACGCCGAGCCAGCGGAGCGGGGCGCCGAGCATCTTGCCGACGCCGCCCTGATAGCGGTCGGTCGTGCGGCCGAACCATTCGTTGAACCGCCCAAAGAAGCGGTCGAAGAAGGCACCGATGCGTCCCTTGCGCTCGCTATGGTCATGCGGCTTCAGCAGCGTCGCACAGAGCGCGGGCGTCAGCGTAAGTGCAAGCAACGCCGAGAAGGCGATCGAGATCGCGAGCGTCATCGAGAATTGGCGATAGATGCCGCCGGTCGAACCGGGGAAAAACGCCATCGGGATGAATACCGCGATCAGCACCAGCGTGATGCCGATGATCGCCGAGGTGATCTGCCCCATCGCCTTCACCGTCGCTTCATAGGGCGACAGATGCTCTTCATTCATGATGCGCTCGACATTCTCGATCACGACGATCGCGTCGTCGACGAGGATGCCGATCGCGAGAACCATGCCGAACAGGGTCAGCACGTTGATCGAGAAGCCCGCCATCCAGAGGCCGAGACACGCGCCGGCAAGAGCGATCGGCACGACGACGGTCGGGATCACGGTCGCCCGCCAGTTCTGGAGGAACAGGAACATGACCAGGAAGACGAGCAGCATCGCTTCGCCCAGCGTCTTGACCACCTCTTCGATCGACAGGCTGATGAAGGGCGTCGTGTCGTAGGGGATCGACCATGTGATGTCGGGCGGGAAGCCCTTTGACAGCTCGTCCATCCGCGCGCGAATGCCGTCGGCGGTCGACAGCGCATTGGCGCCCGGGGTCAACTGGACCGCGAGGCCCGCCATCGGTTTGCCGTTGAGTTCGGACGAGAAGAGATAGCTCGCGGCGCCCAGTTCGACACGTCCGACATCGCCCAGCGTGACCGCCGACCCGTCGGGGTTGGCGCGCAGGATGATGCTCTCGAACTGCTCGGGCTTGGTAAAGCGGCCCTGCGTCGTGATGACGGCGTTGAGCTGCGCGCCCTTGGCGAGCGGCTGGTCGCCGAGCTGCCCGCCCGGCGTCTGGCTATTCTGTTCCTGCACCGCGCCGAGCGCTTCGGCCGGCGACAGATTGTGCGAGGCCAGCTTTTGCGGGTCGAGCCAGATGCGCATCGCATATTCGGGCGCGAACGCCTGAACATTGCCGACGCCGTTCACACGCCGCAATTCGTCGAGCACGCGTGTGTTGGCGAAGTTGTTGACCTCCATCGGGTCGGTGTTGCCGCTTTTCGACGTGATCGCGACGATCAGCAGGAAGCCTGAATTCGCCTCGGTGACCGAAATGCCCTGACGGCGCACATCTTCGGGCAGGCGCTGCTCGACACGGCGCAGGCGGTTCTGGACCTCCATCTGCGCATTGTCGATGTCGGTTCCTGCCTCGAAGGTCAGGGTGATCGATGCCGTGCCGTTCGATTCGCTGGTCGAGGCCATATAGAGGAAGCCCTCGACCCCGTTCAGTTCCTGCTCGATGACCTGCGTGACATTCTGTTCGAGCGTGCTCGCGTCGGCCCCCGGATAGGTGACGCCGATCGTCAGCGACGGCGGCGCGACCGACGGATATTGCTCAACCGGCAGGCTGCGCAGCGCGATGATGCCCGACAAGAGGATGCCGATGGCGATGACCCAGGAGAAGATGGGCCGGTCGATGAAGAAGCGGGGGGTCATGTCAGATCAGCGCTTTGCCGCGGGGGTCGAGGCGGTTCCCTTTGGCTGTGCGACGCGCACCGGCTGGCCCGGCTGCACCTTTTGCAGCCCGTCGACGATCACCCGGTCGCCGGGTTTCAGCCCATCGAGGATTGCCCACTGGCCTGCGACCATCGTGCCCAGTTTCACCGGGCGCGGCGTCGCGATATTCTTGGCGTCGAGCACCATCACGCTCGCAGCATCGGCGGCCAGCTTGACCGCGCGCTGAGGGATCAGCACGCCGTCCGAACGGTTGCCGGCGAAGATGCGGGCACGAACGAACTGGCCGGGGAGCAGCGCCGAGTTCGGGTTCGGGAACTCCGCTCGCAGCGCTGCGGTGCCCGTCGCCTCGTCGATCGAGAGGTCGAGGAAGTCGAGGTGGCCGACAACCGGAAAGGCGGTGCCATCCTCAAGGATCAACTGCACTTCGACACGGTCGAACTGGGGTGCGGTCACCTTGCCCGATCCCATGTCGCGGCGGTTGGAAAGCAGGTCCGAACTCGACTGTCCGAAATTGACATAGACGCGGTCGATCTGTTCGATCGTCGTCAGCAGCGTGCCTTGACCCGCGCTGACGAGCGCGCCTTCGGTAACCTCGGCACGGCGCGCGCGGCCCGAAATCGGCGCGGTAACCGACGCATAGCCAAGGTTCAGGCGCGCCGATTCCAGATTGGCCTGCGCCTGTTGTACATCGGCCTCGGCGGTGCGCTGAGCGGCGACCGCTGCGTCATATTCCTGCTTGCCGATCGCCTGGTCGGCCAGCAGCGGCTGATAGCGGCCGACGACCTGCCGCGCATTGGCGGCGGTCGCCTGCGCCCGGGCAAGCTGCGCGCGCGCCGCATTGGCGGTCGCGGTCAACTCGCGCGGGTCGATCCGGAACAGCGGGGTCCCGGCGCGGACATAGCTGCCTTCGTTGAATAGCCGCCGTTCGACGATGCCGTTGACGCGCGCGCGCACTTCCGACGTGCGATACGCCTGCACGCGGCCAGGCAATTCGATCACATTCGGTACTGCCTGCGTACGGATGGTCACGATATTGACCTCGGGCGGCGGCGGCGCGGGCGGCGCTTCCGACGAGCAGGAAGCCAGCAACAATGCCAGCGCAGCGCCGGCGGCGCTGCCAAGAGGACGAAAGCGACTCATAAGGACCCCTGAAAAATCGCAGTTGTGCGGGAGTTGGTTATACGCAAAAGCTTGCGCTCAGGCGCCGTGTAATTTAAATTACAGAAAAGAGCAAGTGAGAGGAACTGCAAATTGAGCACGCCGGAATCGGATTTATGTCAGATAGATAGGCCGTCGCCGCGCGAACGGCGGCAAAGCGCCATTCTGGACGCGGCGGAGTCGCTGTTCCTCGAACAGGGTTATGAACGCACCAGCCTTGCCGAAATCGTCAAGCTCTCGGGTGGGTCGCTCGCGACGCTTTACGAACTTTTCGGCAACAAGCAGGGGCTGCTCCATGCCATCGCGACGCGTTGGTGCGACGAAGCGATGCTTCGGTCGCTCGACGACGAGGCGACGCGGACCTTGTCGAGCGTCGAGACGCTGAAAGCCTATGCGCATCGCCAGAGCGAATTGATGGAATCGCCGCGCGCCGTCGCGCTGATGCGGATGCTGATCTCCGAAAGCTTGCGCGACCGCGCGTTTGCGCTTCAGATTTACCGCGACCTCCATGTGCCAGCGCTCGATGAATTGACCGCGTTGTTCGCCGAGTGGGCGGCGACGGGCAGGGCGGAATTCGATGATCCCGAAGCCGCCGCGCGGCTGTTCTTCGATATCGTCGTCGGCGATTCCATGCTGAACACTTTGATGGGGATCGAAGAGACCTGGCTCGATCACGACCAGATCGACTGGCGCCTCCAGCCCTTTATTTCTCACTTCAAGGTCCGATAAGCGCGGCCGCTCCGGAGTGCGCCTGTTGACATGATTGTCAATAACTGAAAGCGTGGGACTTCCTGTTTCGGGAGCATCGCGCTTTGGCCAGTACTGCCCTGCCTTCGGCCGCGGATGCCGACGAAAAGCCGGGGCTGCGCTCGCGTACCGTTGCCGCTTATGCCGCGACAGCCGGGCCGACCGTAATCCTCGGCCTGCCGTTCAGTGTCTATCTGCCGCCCTATATCGCCGAGGGCGGTGTCATTTCGGTGGCCCTCGTCGGGCTGCTCTTCTCGCTGACGACCATCTGGGACGGCGTCGTCGATCCGCTGATCGGAACGATGGTCGACCGCGTCCGCACCGGACTTGGCGCGCACCGGCGCTGGATGCTGATCGCGCTCATACCCCTGGCGCTGCTGCTCTTGGCGCTGGTGACCGTCGGCGACCGGCTTCCGTTCGCGGCGCTTTTCCTGATGATGATCTTCTTTTATTCGAGCTACAGCCTCTACGAAGTCGCGCAGCTTTCTTGGGGTTCGGCGCTTGTGCGATCTCCGGCGGACAGCGCGCTCCTTTATGGAATGCGCGACTGGTTCGCGAAGATCGCGCTGATCCTTGCCTTTGCCGCGCCCGCTGCGGCACAGCTTCTGGTCCCAGGGATCAGCTTGCAGGGGCGGATCATGGCCTACGCCAGCCTGTTCCTGCTGATGGTGCCGATCGCGCTTTTTGCGATCCGCCGCGTTCCGGCGCGTGCGGTGGTGGCCGAGCCTGGCATCGGCTGGCGGCACGAGATTCGCGCGTCGCTGTCCTTCCCGCCGCTGATGCTGTTGTTCGGGGTGCAGTTCCTCAACAGCTTTGCCTTTGGGTCGCTGACCTCGCTGTTCGTCTTCTTCGCCGCTGCGGTGCTCGATCTCGATGGACAGAGTGCGGTGCTGCTCTTCGCAAGCTTCATTGGTGGGGCGCTGGCCTCGCCGATCTGGACGCTGCTTGCGCGCCGCTTCGGCAAGCCGCCGATGATGATGGCCATGGGGCTGCTGATTTCGGGCCTGCTCGTCACGACCCTTGCGCAGGAACCGCGCGGGCTGGCGCAGGCCGTCGGCTTTTCGCTGATGCTCGGGACGGGCTTTGTCGGGCTGCTCTTTACTTACTCGATGCTTGCCGACCTGATCCCGCAAGATGCCGGGCGCTGCGGTCGCAATCGGTCGGCTTTCCTCTTTGCGCTGCTCAATCTGATGCAGAAGTTCGGGGTCGCCGCCGCGATTGCGGTCAGCTATCTTCTGCTCGACGTCGTCGGCTTCGATCCCAAGAATGGAGCGGCGGCTGCGCGCGAACTGCACTTGATCTTCGCGCTGCAGCCGACGGCGAGCTGGATCGTCATGGTAGGCCTGCTTATTCTCATGCAGCGCGAACTCGCCCGTGCGCCAGAGCCCGCACTTGCAATCGCCGCACGGCCCAAGTAAAGGCCGCTTTCATTCGGACAGATGCGCCGTTTTCCTTCCGCCTTTCGCCGACACGCTCGGGGAGGGTGGGCGGACTATTGCCCGAAGCGCGCTTGACGCGCAGGGGGCGGCAACCCATCTGGCCCGGATCATTGACGTAAAGAGACAGGACGATCGACATGGCGAAGACCAGCCCGGCTGAGTTCATCAATCAGGTGCGTACCGAAGCCCGCAAGATCGTGTGGCCGACGAGCCGCGAAACGGTGCAGACGACGATCATGGTGCTCATCATGACGACGATCCTCTCGCTGTTCTTCTTTGGCGTCGACACGGTTTTCAACGCGATCGTCAGCTGGCTGACGTCGCTCGCGCGCTAACGCCCGCGGTTACAGGGACAGGATACGGACACACATGGCGCGCTGGTACATCATTCACGCCTATTCGGGTTTCGAGAACAAGGTTCGCGATTCGGTGCTTTCCGAAGCCGAGCGCATGGGCCTCACCGATTTCGTCGAAGCGGTCGAAGTGCCGGTCGAAACCGTCACCGAGGTGAAGCGCGGCAAGAAGGTCCAGGCCGAGCGCAAATTCTTCCCGGGCTATGTTCTCGCCAAGCTGACGATGACCGACGATGTCTATCACCTCGTGAAGAACACGCCGAAGGTCACCGGCTTCCTCGGCTCGATGGGCAAGCCGCAGGCGATCAGCGAAGCCGAAGCCGCGCGCATCCTGAACAGCAAGGAAGAGGCTGCGGCCCGTCCGAAGCAGGAAATCCGCGTCGACTACGAAATCGGCGATCAGGTCAAGGTGCTCGACGGTCCCTTCGCCAGCTTCAACGGGCTGGTCGAGGAACTCGATTTCGAAAAGGCGCGCGTCAAGGTGTCGGTGTCGATCTTCGGTCGCGCCACCCCGGTCGAGCTCGACTTCGAACAGGTCGAACGCTTCAAATAATATCGCGGGGCGCCTCCGATGGCGCCAGCGAAATCCACTGAATGGAACGCGTCATGAGCCTCACTCCCGAAGAGATGCAGGCTCGTGCCGCCCATGCGCGCGAAATCTACGCCAGCGTCGATCGCGAGCGGCTCGTCCGGCATATCGTCCATCTCTTCGATCTCGAAGCGGCGGACGAGCCCGACGAATTTACCTATCCCGCTTTCACCAAGCCGCGTCGCCAGCGCATTTTCGGCGGACAGGTGATCGCGCAGGCGATGGTCGCCGCAGCGCGCACCGTCGATCTCGGCAAGAGCGTCCATTCGCTTCACGCCTATTTCCTGCGTGGCGGCGACGAGGCAAAGCCGCTGCATTTCCGCGTCCATCGCGACTTCGACGGCCGCAGCTTTGCGAACCGGCGCGTCGTCGTGCGACAGGACGGCAAGGTGATCTTCAACCTCACCGCCTCGTTCCAGGCGCCTGAAAAGGGCCTGTCGCATCAGATCCCGATGACGGGCATCCTGCCGCCCGAGGAATGCTGGGACTTTGCCGACTTCATCGCGGTCGATCCCAAGATCAGCGACCGGCGCATCGAGCATATGGCGCGCATGCATCCGTTCGAGGTTCGTGCGGTCCGCCCGCCGCCGTCCGAAAAGGCGACGATGCAATATGAATGGTTCCGCATCTCCTCGCCCGTCGGCGACGACCCGCTGATCCACCGCGCGCTGCTTGCCTATGCATCGGACATGGGGCTGCTCTCGACGACGCTGCTGCCGCACGGGATGACCTGGGACACGCCCGGCCTGTTCTCGACCAGCCTCGACCATGCGATGTGGTTCCACGACGACATCCGCGTCGACGAATGGTTCGTATATGTCATGGACAGCGACTGGAGCGGCGGCGGACGCGGGATCAACCGCGGCCGCATCTATCGCCGCGACGGCACGCTGATCGCCTCGGCGGTGCAGGAAGGGCTGATCCGCTACGACCCGTCGGCGGAATAGCCGCGGTCCTATTTTGCGCCGCTGTGCTTCGATGACGGTGGCACAATCGGACCGCGATCGTGATTTGCGAGTGAAGTTAGGCAGTTTTCTGCGAATTTCTCGACTCGCCCCGCTGCTGCCCTTGCTTTTTTCTCCATGCGGAGGTAGGGGCGCCACTTCGCGTCAGATACGGGCGTGATTCCGCGCGGGAGGAAGGGGTGATGCCCTTCTGTTTGACCGCTAATTTTGAGGTCTGCCGGAAACGGCGGGCCGACAGAAAGATAGGAGGCCATCATGGCTAAGAAGATTAGCGGCTACATCAAGCTGCAGGTGCCCGCCGGCACCGCCAACCCCTCGCCGCCGCTCGGGCCGGCACTGGGTCAGCGCGGCGTGAACATCATGGAATTCTGCAAGGCGTTCAACGCCGCGACCGACGGCATGGAAAAGGGTACGCCTACCCCGACCATCATCACCGTGTTCGCCGACAAGAGCTTTTCGTTCGTCACGAAAACGCCGCCGGCAACCTATCTGATCAAGAAGGCCGCGAACCTCAAGTCGGGTTCGAAGGAGCCGGGCAAGATCAGCGGTGGTAAGATCGCACGTTCGAAGCTCGCCGAAATCGCCGAGATCAAGATGAAGGATCTCAACGCGAACGACATCGAACAGGCAACGAAGATCATCGAGGGCAGCGCCCGCTCGATGGGCCTCGAAGTGACGGAGGGCTGAACCGATGGCAAAGCTGACCAAGAAGCAGAAGGCCCTCGAGGGCAAGGTTGATGCGCTGAAGCTGCACACCGTCGACGAAGCGCTGAAGACCGTTCGCGAACTGGCCTCGGCCAAGTTCGACGAAACGCTCGAAATCGCGATGAACCTCGGCGTCGATCCGCGCCACGCCGACCAGATGGTCCGCGGCGTCGTGACGCTGCCCGCCGGTACCGGCAAGGACGTCAAGGTTGCCGTGTTCGCACGCGGCGACAACGCCGACAAGGCGCTGGCTGCTGGCGCCGACAAGGTCGGTGCCGAAGACCTGATGGAAGACATGCTCGCGGGTAACCTCGACTATGGCCGCGTCATCGCGACGCCGGACATGATGGGCATCGTCGGCCGCCTCGGTAAGACGCTGGGTCCGAAGGGCCTGATGCCGAACCCGAAGCTGGGCACCGTGACCCCGAACGTCGCCGAAGCCGTGAAGGCCGCCAAGGGCGGTCAGATCGAATTCCGCGTCGAAAAGGTCGGTATCATCCACGCTGGCCTCGGCAAGCTGTCGTTCGGCGAGGAAAAGCTTCGCCAGAACTTCGACGCTTTCGTCGATGCGATCGTCAAGGCCAAGCCGGCCGGCGCGAAGGGCAAATATGTCCGCAAGATCGCGCTGTCGTCGTCGATGGGTCCGGGTGTGAAGGTCGATACGGCCGACGTCACCGGCGCCTGATAGGCACGCACTGAATTAGGGAAGGGCCGGGGGAAACTCCGGCCCTTTTCTTATGAGCGGTTATGGGGTGAGGAGTTGCCCTTCGGCCCCCACTTCCGTCATCCCGGGCTTGACCCGGGATCCCGCTTTTTTGACGCGCTCACTGACTTCGACCTCAAGCGGGACCCCGGATCAAGTCCGGGGTGACGATGATGGGGAGGTCCGCTTCCGGCCGGAAGCTGTCATTCCAATTTGCGAAACTCGATCAAATATGCGCCGCCGACTGGCGTATCATTCGCGAAGACCCCGCAGCGCCGCTCCCGCGGCAAACGGCCCGATGACCGTCAGCAGCAGGCTCGTCGCCGCCAGCAGCTTCACCGCACCGCGCCCCGACGGGTCCAGCATGCCGGCGCCGAAAATCAGCATCGGCACCGCGAGGGGAAGGACCAGCAGGCCGCCGATCGCGCTGCCGCCCTTGTGGTTCGCGGTCAACGAGGCGCTCAGGACGGCAAGCGACGCGAGCGCCGGAATGGCGATTGCGATCCCCGTCGCAAGCAGTGCGACACGCGACGCGTCTTGCGCCAGCAGAGCCGAGGCAGGGAAGAGGGCGATCATGAGCGGCAAGCCGAAACCGATCGCGTGCGCGACAATTTTCACGGCTGCGATCACCTCGTCGGCAAAACCGCGCACCGCAAGCTGGTCGAGGACGCCCATATCCTTGTCAGGGCGGATCAGCCGGTCGATCGGCAGGAGCGCCGCGAGCAGCGCGGCGACCCACACCATCCCGCCACCGGCGCGGCGCAGCAACGGTGCGTCGGGACCCACGGCGAACGGGAAGGCGGTCGCGACGAGCAGGAAGAAGAGTACTGGCAACCACAGCGCCCCGCTGCCCCAAGCGCGCCTGAGGTCGCGCCAGAAAAGGGCAATAAGCGCGGTCATGCGAGCGCCCCCATATCGAGTTCGATGAGGTCCGGTACCCCGAGCGCGAAATGCGACGCGAGGAGAACGGCGCCGCCATTCGCGCGGTGTTTTGCTAGCGCCGCGACAAGCCGGGCCTGCGCCGCGTCATCCATGCCGTTCGCGGGTTCGTCGAGCAGCCAGATCGGTGCGCCGCTGGCGATGACGCGTACCATTGCGGCGCGCTTGCGCTGACCGGTCGACAGCATTGCAACCGGTACCTCGGCGAGCGGCACCAGCGCCATTTCGTCCATCGCGCGGTCGACGCTATGGCCGTCTACGGTATCGACCCGCGCCCAGAAATCGAGTGCGCGGCGGAGCGGCAGTTCGGCGTCGAGCGCCGCCGCCTCGTCGATCAGCGCGACGCGTTCGCGGCGCAGGACGGTCCCCGCCGCTGGGCGCAGCAGTCCGGCGGCAAGGCGGATCAGGCTCGACTTGCCCGCGCCATTGGGGCCGCGCAGCCACAGCGCGTCGCCGCGCTTCAGCACCAGCGACAAATTCTCGAACAGCAGCCGGTCGCCGCGAATGCACGCCACGCTGTCCAGCCGCAGCAATTCGGTCACGCCATATCTTCCAGCGCGTGCATATCGTCGTCCGAATAGCCGAAATGATGCCCGATCTCGTGGATCAGCACATGGCGCACCAGCGTGTCGAGCCGCTCGCCGGTCTCGATCCATTCGACGAGGATCGGGATGCGATAGAGGGTGACGCGATCGGGCATGCCGCCGCTTTCGCCGATGCTGCGCTCGGTCAGCGGGCGGCCCTCGTACAGGCCGGTGAGGTCATAGGGATGCTCGATATCGAGCGAGGCCAGCATCTCGTCGTCGGCAAATTCCTCGATCGAAATCACCACATCCTCGATATGTGGCGCAAAGACCGCCGGCATCGTTGCCAGCGCTGCCTCGGCCATTGCGAACAGCGCATCGGCGTCGGGCGGGCCGCCGGTCCAGCCGGCGGGCAAATCGGGAAGGGCAGGCTTGTCGCTCATCGCGCCCTTCCTTATGGCGAGCGCGACACATTGACCAGCGGGAGATAAGACATGGTCCAGAAACTCGACGAAGACGCCCGCACCGCGCTGCTCGCCCGTTTTCCCGAATGGGCCCACGAACCGGTGCGCGACGCGATCACCCGCCAGTTCAAATTCGATGATTTCGCGCAGGCGTTCGGCTTTATGGCGAGCGTGGCGATCATCGCCGAAAAGATGGACCATCATCCCGAATGGTCGAACGTCTATAATCGCGTCGATATTTTGCTGACGACGCACGATGCCGACGGATTGTCGGAGCGCGACGCGAAACTCGCCGAGGCGATCGAGGCGCTGGTCTGAACGCTGGCAAGGACGGCCGTCGACCGATTGCGACCCTCTCCATATCGTCACCCCGGACTTGATCCGAGGTCCCGCTTGATGCGGTGGCCGGTCGATGCGCAAGAAAAGCGGGATCCCGGGTCAAGCCCGGGATGACGAGAGCGAAGAAACGACCGGAAACTCACGACGGTAATATGTGCCCCGGCGAAGGCCGGGGTCCAGGGCGGCAATCCGCACAGCTCGGCTTTCTAAAGCCGTGGGCCCCGGCCTTCGCCGGGGTGCAACATAGTAGCAAACGTCCGCTCACCACCCCAAAACAGACATCGCCTTCAAATATGTCTTTCCTACATTATCCGGCCGTGCCAGCCTTCACCCGGCTCTTTCATTCGGTGAACAAAAAAGCAGTCGCTGCCCTAATTGCGGGTACGACCACTATCGGACGTGCCGCGCACATCCAGCACCCCGCGACTTGCAAATCGGGGCGCTCATAGGACTGAACTTCCCTGAACTTTGAAATATTGCGCGACCCTTGCGCCGATCCGATCCCGGATCCAGCCGGGCGATGTCCAAAGAGGGCAACGACAGCTCCCCACCCCAAACTGGCCGTCCATTTCTCCGACTGCGCGACTTGCGCTGCCGAGCCGCGACCTTACAAGCAGCGGCAAGCACAGCATAATATCCTAGGGAGCCTCACCGCATGACCGACAGCCTGTTTCGCCGCAAACCGATCGTTCCGGAACGGCGGGAGGGTGAGCAGGCACTCGCGCGGACGCTCGGCTGGCCGCACCTGATTGCGCTTGGCGTCGGGGCGATCGTCGGAACCGGCATCCTCACGCTGATCGGTGTCGGCGCCGACAAGGCGGGCCCCGCGGTCATCCTCTCCTTCGGCATTGCGGGCCTGATCTGCGCCTGCGCCGCACTCGCCTATGCCGAAATGGCGACGATGATCCCAGCCTCGGGCAGCGCCTATACCTATAGCTATGTCGTGATCGGCGAGTTGCTCGCGTGGATCGTCGGGTGGAGCCTGATCCTCGAATATTCGCTGGTGGTCAGCGCGGTCGCGGTCGGCTGGTCTGGCTACGCCGCGCCCTTGCTGGAAGCCTGGGCGGGCTTCCCGATGGCATTGATGCAGGGGCCGGAACTGGGCGGCATCGTCAACCTTCCGGCGATCGCCATCATCGCCGTCGTCGCGGGCCTGTTGCTCGTCGGTACGCGTGAAAGTGCCACGCTCAATGCGGTCCTTGTGCTGGTGAAGATCGTTGCGCTGGTCGTGTTCGTCGCGGTTGCGCTTCCCGCTTTCAACGCCGCCAATCTCGAACCCTTCAGCCCCTATGGCTTCCCCAAGCATATCGGGCCCGACGGCGTCGAGCGCGGCGTGATGGCGGCAGCGGCGATCATCTTTTTCGCCTTTTATGGCTTCGATGCGATTGCGACCGCGGCCGAGGAGGCGAAGAACCCCGACCGCGACCTGAAGATCGGGATTGTCGGGTCGATGTTCGCGTGCGTCGTTATCTATATCGGGGTTGCCGTCGCGGCGGTCGGGGCGGTCGCTTACACCCGCTTCGCCAACAGCCCCGAGCCGCTGGCGCTGATCCTGCGCGAACTCGGCAGCCCGCTTGCGGCGCAATATCTTGCTGTATCGGCGATCATCGCGCTGCCGACGGTGATCCTCGCATTCTTCTATGGCCAGAGCCGCATCTTCTTCACCATGGCGCGTGACGGGTTGTTGCCCGCGAGCCTTGCCAAGCTGTCATCGCGCGGGACGCCGGTGCGGATCACCATCTTTACCGCGCTGGTCGTCGCGGTGCTTGCGGGCTTCATCCCACTCGGCGAACTCGCGGCGCTTGCCAACGCCGGAACGCTGGCGGCGTTCACGGCGGTGTCGATCTGCATGCTGATCATGCGTCGCCGCGCACCCGATGCGCCGCGCACTTTCCGCACGCCCTTGCCGTGGGTGGTCGGTGGGATCGCGGTGCTCGGCTGCATCTATCTTTTCTTCAGCCTGCCGATGCAGACCCAGCTCTGGTTCCTGGTCTGGAACGTTGGCGGGCTCGGCGTCTATTTCCTCTACGCCCGCCGGAACGCCGTCGTCGGCTGACCGGCCGCGCAACGAAAAAAAGGCCTCGCTCCGACCGGGGAGGCGGAGCGGGGCCGAGTTTTACGCCGCGCTGTTTTCAGCTATCGGCTTCGAAGGCCAGCAAGTCGCCGGGCTGGCATTCCAGCTCGGTGCAGATCGCCTCGAGCGTCGAGAAACGGATCGCCTTTGCCTTGCCGGTCTTGAGGATCGACAGATTGGCGAGCGTGATGCCGATGCGGTCGGAGAGGTCGGTCAGCGTCATCCGCTTTGCGTGAAGCAGGTCGTCCAGCTTTACGACGATCGCCATCAGACGGTCCCTTCCAACTCGTCGCGCATCGCCGCGCCGCGTTCAAAGACCGCTGCAAGGACGAAGGCGAGCAGGATCGCGAGGAGGCCCTGCAGGTCGAGGCCGCCCATGTTGGCGAACGTGCTGGTCGATACCGCGATGTTGCTGGCCACCCAGCCGAGCGGGAAGGCGAGAAGCTGCGTTGCGACGAGCGCCCAGCCGATGCGGCGAAGGCGGAGGGCGTTGGTAGGAATGAAGGGGTCGCCCGCCGCGCTCGTAACGAGTGCCTGTAGTTGACGCAGAATGTAGACGGCGGCCGCAAGTATGGCTGCGAGGATTCCGAATAGCGCAAAGAGTTGCGGGCGCATCGTGTCGACGTCGATGAAGACGCTGTTGTTCTTCGCCTCTGCCGCGATGTCGGGCCACATCACGACCAGCGCGCCGCTTGACGCGACGATGACCAAAAGGGCGACCGCGACCAGCGCCAGCATCAGCCAGAGCAGGCCGCGGGTTACGCCCAGCAAGGTCGAATGATTGGTAGGCATATCGTTCTCCGATAGATTGATTATCGAAAAACGATATATGGCGTCCGAAGCTTATCGTCAATCGATATTATCGAAAAACGATATTTGGCCGTGAGCTGGCCGACAGCGCATCGCCGCCATGACGATGGGAGGGGGCCTCAGGCCGCCTGCCAATCGAATGCCAACGGCGCTTCGCGAAAGGCGAAGCGGTCGAGGTGTCGTGCGACGACGCCCTTCATCGCCTCGACATGCTCGTCGCTGCTGGCGTCGATGCGGACCGACAATGCGTCGGTGCCCGCGTCGAATGTCACGAGCGCGTCGCCTGCCCAGGTGGCGCCACGCGCATCCTTGGGGAAGGTCACGGTGCCATGTTCGGGGGTGAACTCGACGGCGAGGTTATGCTGCCAGTGTTTGCAGAGCTGCTGGAGATATTTGCTCGCGTGCGCCGTGGGCGTATTTGCGATCACGCTCACCATCACAGGCGCTCGATCTTTTGCGCGGCCTCGTCGATCAGCGCGACGATATCGTGCAGTGTGTCACCATCGAGATCGCGGTCGCCTAGCCGGTTCATCAGAACCTGCCGCAGATTGCCCATCGCGCGGCGGACCGACGCCGAGTCCGTGCGCTGCGTTTCTTCGCCTACCGCGGTCAGGCGGGCGAGAGCGGCCTCGACGATCTCGCTATTGGATTCGAGTTCGGTACGGCCGGCGGCGGTGATCGCGAACAGCTTTTTCGCGCTGTCGCTCTGCTGCGCTTCGATCAGGCCCATGTCGTCGAGCATCGTCAGGGTCGGATAGATAACCCCGGGGCTCGGCGCATAGCTGCCGCTGGTCAATTCCTCTATGTGGCGGATCAGGTCGTAGCCGTGGCGTGGTTCGTCGGCGATCAGCTTGAGCAGTACGAGCCGCAGCTCGCCGCCGTCGAACATCCGCCGGCGTTCACCGCGCTCGCCTCGGCCGCCGCCGCCGCGACGGCCACCGCCGAAACCGTGGCCAAAGCCATGTCCGAACCCGCGACCACCGCGATGCATCGCGTGCCGTCCGCCGCAACCGCGGCCATCCATTCTTACGTGAAAAATCATCATTTCATTCCTTAGAGTGATTCTAGATGCGTCTAAGATATATCGTATAGCGAAGTTTGCAAGAGGCCGATGTCGCGTTGCGCGGCACTTTCTACAACTTCCGCCGCGCGCCTGCGCTTTTGGTCAGATTTGCGAACCGAAGCGCAGGTGGATCAGGGGATAGGCACGGCCCTGGCCGTCGAGTTCCGATCGGCCGACGGGCACGAAGCCCAATCGCTCGTAAAAGCCGACGGCCTGGCCATTCTGCTCATTCACTTCGGTCGTGAGCACCGAGTGGCGCTCCAGCGCATGCGCGACCAGCGCCCGCCCGACCCCGGTGCCGCGATGGGCCGGATCGATGAACAGCGCTTCCATGCTCGATCCGTCGAGCAGCATGAAGCCCACCGGCTGGTCGTCGGTGTCCACCGCTAGCCAGAGCGGGGCTGCGGGCAGGAAGGAGCGGACTTCGGTTTCTATCGCGGCGCGATCGCCGACAGTCAGAAAGTCGTGCGTCGCATCAACGGCGTCGCACCAGATCTGAACGGCGCGTTCGCCATCGGCGGGTGTCGATTGTCGGATACGGATCATGGACGGGGCCTTTAGTCGATCATAAGCGGCTGCGCCAAGCGGGGAAACACGACGGAAATCGTGGATCGGCCTTGACTCCGCGCCTGTCGACGCTATTAGCGCCCCCGTGTTGTCCGGGCCTCGGCCTTGGCAATTCCGTCCGAGACAGTTGGTGAAGGGGATTTGCCCTTCTTAATTTCCAGCCGAGACGGGGAACAGTCTTTTTCGGTCGCCCGCCTGTTTTCAGGCGACGCGTCTTGACCGACCCCATCGGACATCGTTGCGCAAATGCAGGTGAGCCTTGGCTCGCGTCGGCATTTGCGTGTGTTAGCCGCCCGGCGGCGTGTGCGTTTCGGCGCCTCACGCATCCGGGCAGATGAGTGGAGTATAGGCATGGATCGTACGGAAAAGGCCGAAGCCGTATCCTCGCTGAACGCTACGCTGGCATCAGCTGCCTCGGTTGTGGTCGTCCGCAACCTCGGCATGACCGTCGCTCAGTCGACGGTGCTGCGCCAGCAAATGCGCGATGCAGGGGCCGACTTTCGCGTCACGAAGAACCGTCTTGCCAAAATCGCGCTCGATGGCACGTCCTACACCGGTATCGGCGAACTGCTGACCGGTCCCACGGCCCTCGCGACCTCGACCGATCCGGTCTCGGCTGCGAAGATCGCCGTGGAATTTGCCAAGACCAACGACAAGCTTGAAATCGTTGGTGGCGGCATGGGCGACGTGGTCCTCGACGTAGATGGCGTCAAAGCGCTTGCTTCGCTTCCCTCGCTCGACGAGCTCCGCGCCAAGATCATCGGTCTGGTGCAGGCTCCGGCCACCAAGGTTGCGCAGATTGCCGCAGCCCCGGCGGGCCAGTTGGCGCGGGTTTTTGGCGCATATGCCGCCAAAGAAGCAGCGTGATTTCGAACTAACCTTGAAACTTACTGCCGGGATTTCCCGGTTCTGATGGAGAATGAACATGGCTGATCTCGCAAAGATCGTTGAAGACCTGTCGGCGCTGACCGTTCTGGAAGCTGCTGAACTTTCGAAGCTGCTCGAAGAAAAGTGGGGCGTTTCGGCTGCCGCTGCTGTTGCTGCCGCTCCGGCCGCTGCCGCTGCTGGCCCGGCTGCTGAAGAGCAGACCGAATTCGACGTCATCCTGACCGGTGACGGCGGCAACAAGATCAACGTGATTAAGGAAGTCCGTGCGATCACCGGCCTGGGCCTGGGCGAAGCCAAGGCGCTCGTCGAAGGCGCACCGAAGGCCGTCAAGGAAGGCGCCAGCAAGGCTGAAGCTGAAGAGCTGAAGGCGAAGCTGCTCGCCGCCGGCGCGACCGTCGAACTGAAGTAATTCGGTTCGGTGGGTTCCGGCCGGCCTGTCCGGCCGGGTTCCAGCGAAAAGAAAAAGGGCGGTGCCGCAAGGCACCGCCCTTTTTGCTGTGCGGTGAGGGGACCACCGCGGTTTGTCGGGCTTAGCTCTTGGAATAGCCCGGACGGAAGCTGGTGGAGGTGCGGACACGCGCGGGCTCCGGGCGGCGTACCTCCTGCTCCTGCATCGTCGGCGCAGGGCGCTGGGCGATTTCCCAGGCGCTGACCGGCTTGCGGGTCATATCCTTCTGCGCGGCGAGCGTGTCGTCATAGGCCACACGTTCCTGGCGATCGAGGAAGCGTGCGCGCTTCAGACGCTTGCTGAGCGTGGCGAAGGGATTGTCCTCGGTCGGACCCGCCATTGCCATCGCTTCGTGACGCCCCATGCTGCCGCTGGGTGCAGCGGCAAAGGCGGGGACGCTAGCGGGCGTTTCGACCCGCTCGCGGGGCGCATAGGCCGGGGTGACCCACTGTTGGGTCTCGCCTGCATCAGTTCGGGCGGCCATGGCGGGCGCTGCAACGACCGGTTCGGCCGCAATTGGCGCATAGTCGTCTTCGACATATTCGCGTTCGACGCGGCGGCGGCGGGCGAAAGCCAAGCCCATGCCGCCGACGATCAGCAGGGCAGCAGCACCGCCAGCGAGTTCCCAAGGGAAATCATTGCCGGCCGGAGCAGCCTTTTCTGCGGGCAGCGGCGCGGCCTCGGCAACTGGTTCGGGTGCCGTCGTCATCGGTGCGGCAATCGGTGCGAAATCTTCGGCCGGTGCGACGTCGGCGACCGGTGTAGCCTCTACAGGTACTGAGGCCGGTGCGGCCGTAGCGGCACGAGCCCGCGGCGTCGCGCGTTCGGCCCGCGGCGTCGCGCGTTCGGCCCGGGGCGGAGCGGCGGCGCGTTCGGCGGCCTTCGGCGCTGGTGCGGTCTCCGCGGGGGCAATGTCCAGCGGAACCCGGATGACAGGCTTCGGCGCCGGCGGCTGTGCAGTCTGCGGCGCGGCGACCGGAGCAGTGGTGCTCGGTTCGGCGACGGTGGGCGGCGTCTGCGGGGTCGGTGCAGCCACGGGAGGCGTCATCGTGACCGTCGGCGCGGCCGGCGTTTCCTGCGCAAATGCGGCGGGGGTGGAGAGGGCCAGGAACGCGGCAATCGCGCTCGTGGCGGGGCGGGAGAGGGCGATATTTTTCATCATAGTGAAGGTCGAACGAACCGCCCGCAAAATTTGCTGCCTGATGATGCCGATTTCCACGATGAAACGTTTCTGCCGAACGGCGCAGCGAAGATTCCGATGCCATTCGTCGCTGTCGGGCACCGGTTTTGCGATCGGTCCTACGGCGGCAGGGAGGGCTTCCTCCATGGTTGGAGAGGTCCGACTTTCTGTGATCTTTGGGCGAATAGTGACAGGGATTTTGCGCTTTGGTGTCGGTGGGGTCACTAAAACGTCATTCCCGAGCAACCTTCGCGTGGTCAACGCCGCGCATGAAAACGACCGATCTCGTCCCGACCCGGCTGCCGTCGCATCTGCGCGAAACTCGGCGGATGCTTTTCATTGCCAAGCATGCGCGCTGGACCGGCGGACTGCACGCCGATGATGGCAATCACGCGATCTATCACCGCGAGATGCGCGAGACGCTGGAAGGGCTTGGCATCGCTTTGCTGGTCGCCGACAGCTATGCCGCGCTGTTCGACCGGCCGGCAGCCGATTTCGTCTTTCCGTTGCTCAACCGCGGTGGCTTCTTCAATTCCGAAATGCTGCTGCCGCTGCTTTGCAACCAGCATGGCCTGCCATATCTCGGCGCCTCCCCGATCGTGCGCGGCCTGTCCGACGATAAGCATCTGACCAAGCTGGAGGCGGCGGCGCGCGGCGTGCCTACCGCGCCTTGGGCGTTATTTCGCCGCGGCGCTCCAGTCGATGTTTCGCGCTGCCCGCCGGCGCGGCGCTGGGTAATCAAGCCGAACAACAGCTCCGCATCCTGGGGTGTGCGCGACGCGCATGACCGGGGGCAACTTGCGCAGGCGGTCGCCGAAATCCACGCGCTCGACCATGATGCGCTCGTCGAACCCTTTATCGACGGCAGCGACATCGAGGTGCCGGTGATCACTTTGGACGGCGAGCCGGCGATGCTGCCGATGATGATTTTCGAACAGGCCGATCCAACCCAGCTTCGCACCTATCAGGAAAAGCGCGACCTGGTCGGCAACGTCGGATACAGCATCAAGCGGTTCGACGACCCGGCGATCGCTTTGCAGATTGTCGAATATACAAAGCGGATGGCCGATGTCTTTCGGCCGTTCGACTATGGCCGGTTCGAATTCCGCGTCGATCACACGACCGGCGATGTCCGGCTGCTCGAAGTCAATCTCAACTGCAATCTCTGGTCCGAAAAGCTGTTCTCGCGCTCCGCCGTCGCGGCGGGTTTCACTCACGCGTCGCTGATCGAAACGATCGTAGCCGAAAGCATGCTCCGCCAGATCGCGCCGGCAGCGGCCCAGCGGAGTGCCGCGTGAGCGGTTCGATCCTGATCCTCGCGGGACGCCGCCCAGGAACGGTCGATGCGCTGGCAACCGCGCATGGCGTCGCCGACAAATGCCTTGTCCCTGTCGCGGGGCGGCCCATGATTGCCCATGTTCTGGAAAGCGCCGCCGACAGCAGTGCCCGGCAGGTGTTCGTTTCGACGCATCACGCGATGTTGCTCGCCGAGTTGGACGATCCGGTCGTCGATCTTCTCGGCGACCGTCTGATCGTCGTTCCCTCCGCTGACAATCTGGCGGATTCGGTTCTCGCAGTCGCCGGGGTGGCGCGCTTCCCGCTGTTGATCACGACGGCCGACAATTGCCTGCTCACCCCTGCAACGATTGCCGAGATCGAATCCGAGGCGGAACGGCTGGGTGCCGATGCCGGGGTCGCGTTGGCGCGGCGTGAGGATGTGCTGGCGGTTCATCCCGAAGGCCAGCGGCGCTTTTATGAATTTTCGGACGTCGCGGTGTCGAACTGCAACGCCTATTGGCTTGGGCATCCGAATGCACAGCGTGCGGCAGAGGCGTTTCGCGGTGGCGGACAGTTCGTTAAGAAGCCCTTTCGGGTGATGCGGGCGTTCGGCCTTATCAACCTGCTTCGTTTCAGGTTCGGCCTTGGTCCGATCCATCACATCTTTCAGCGTATTTCGCGCCGTCTGGACGTCGAAATCGCCCCGCTGCTGGTGAGCAACGGGGCGACGGCGATCGATGTCGACAATGAAAGGTCGCTGCGGGTGACCGAGGCGCTGATGAAGCGCCCCGATATCGTCAATCCGCGACCCAGTTCCCGTGAAAGCCGGGAGGAACGCGGTGCGGCAGATGCACGACAGCTTGCGGTGACCCGCTAAAATCATCGGCGTTGAGGATCACGAGCGCGGTCGTCTCGTCGTTCATGTTCACGACCAGCCCGATCAGCCAGCCGTCATCTTCAGCGCCGATTTCGCTCCGCGGGACGAAAACGAACTCGCCCGGATGGCGGCCGGGGCCGAAATCGTGGATGGCTGTCGTGCCATTCTCCAGGTCATGCTTGAACAACCGAGTGTCTGCCAGCGCCCACTCGGCTGACACTCCGTCGGGAATTGCGATGGTGTATGTGTAGCGGTAGGGCTTTGTCGTCAACCGTTCGTCGTAGCGGGGGAATTCCTGCGCGTGGTCGTGGATGACGGCGCGGCGCGTGGTGCCGGCTGCCGGATCGATGGTCCAGCGCTCCATCCGCGACTTTTCGCTGTCGGGGCCGCGCTTCGAACTTGCGAACATCGTCTCGTGCGCGACGACGTCGACGATCACCTTGCCGTCGGCCGTTTCATAGGCGTTGGCCGGGTGGAAGACATAGCAAGGCTCGACCGGCACCCAGATGATGTCGTCGCCGCTGCCTTTCCTGGGGAGGAGGCCAACGCGGGCCTGATGCGCGTCGTTCCACGCATAGGGGAAGCGATATCCGGACAGCAGCATCTTCATCGAGAAGGTGACGGGCAGGTCGAAGACGAGCACATAATTTTCGGTGATCGCGCAGTCGTGAATGGACGGGCCGTCGCTCACGGCAATCGCTTCCTCGCGGATCACCTGCGCGTGGCTGTCGAGAACGACGTGCCAGACCTTGTTCTGCTCGTCGCCGCGATAGGTGATCGCGTGCATCTCGTCGGTCACCGGGTCGTGATGCGGGTGCGCGGTGTAAGAGCCGGCGAGCGTGCCGTCGAACGGGTTGTGTGCAATCGTGTTCAGCTCATAGCCGAGTTCGACAGGTTTGCCGCCCGCTTCGACGATCGCAAAGGTGCGGCCGGCGAGGCCGACGACATTGGTGTTCGGGGCATCGTTGCCGTCGGCGCGCGGCCCCGGGGGGAGTTCTTCGCCGAGCACGGCGCAGGCTTCGCTGCCGCGGACCCAGCGGTTGCGATACCAGTCGGCCTTGCCGCCCTCGATGCGGATGCCGTGGACCATGCCGACGCCGGTGAACCAGTGATAGCTGGCTGGATCGGGCGCCGCAGCGGGGTTCGGCCCGTTGCGAAGATAACGGCCGGTCAGGCTAACGGGAATTTCGCCCTCGACGCGCAGCCCTTCCAGCGTAACCTCTTCGGTCATCGGTTTGTGGATGCCGGTGAGGAACGGGTGCGCGTCGGTGGGGCGGGGGAGGCGCTTGCGGTTGAAGTCGGCGACCTTGCCGATGCCTTTGACAACCGCGCCGCGGATCAGGGTTTCGACGTTGCTTGCCATGATATTGCTCCTTACGGAAGTTGGCGAAAGTGTCGCGTAGCGTAGGGCTTGTGCGGACGACTCGAAATGTTTACAGTGACAACATTATGGCAAGCAAAGATAACAGTGTCAACATAAAAAGCGACGGCGCCAAGGTGGCCGGCGCCTATCATCATGGCGACCTGCGCGCGGCGGTGATCGCGGCGGGGCTCAAGCGGCTGGGCGAGGGCGACAGCGCCGAACTGGGACTGCGCGCGCTCGCCCGCGATGTCGGGGTCAGCGCGACTGCGCTATACCGGCACTTCCCCGACAAGGAGGCGCTGCTCGACGCGCTTGCCGACGAGGGGCTGCGGCGGCTGGGCGCGCTTCAGGCGCAGGCCTGGCTGAAGGCAGGCGGTGGGATCGGGGGCTTTAAGGCGACGGGCATCGCCTATGTCCGCTTTGCCCATGACGAGCCGGCGCTGTTCCGCCTGAGCTTCACGCGCCAGATGCCCGAACGCTGCCCCGATGGCAGCAACGACGGCGGCGAGGTCGCCTATAATCTGCTCCGCGCCGGAGTAGGCGAGGCGCTTCCCGGCGTCGAAGACCCGGATACTGCGGCGCTGCACGCCTGGGCGCTGGTCCACGGTCTGGCGATGCTGATCCTCGATCGGCGCATCGAATGGGATGAGGCGAAGGTCACCGAAGTTGTCGGCCTGACCTTTGGCGGGGTTGGCTGACGACCGCGGCCGCGACCGCCCGCGCGGGTGGGTATTAAAATTAGCGGTTTATTTTTCCCTTTTCGGTTAACTGATCGCATGACCCAGTCGCTGACCCCCAGAGTCGAAGCGGTCTTTTGGTTCCTGCTGACCGTAACGGGATATTTCCTGCTTGCGAGCCTGTCGCTGCACGCCACGAAGGGCGCCGACAATATCGCCGCAGTATGGCCGCCCAGCGGCTATTTTCTGGCGCTGCTGATCCTGATGCCGGCGTCGGCGCGGATATCGGCTTTTGCAGGGATGGCGACGGCAAGCCTGGGCGCCAATCTTTATGGCGGCGCACCGCTCGCCTCCTGCCTGGCCTTCACATTTTCCAACGGCTGCGAGGCGGCGCTCGCGCTGTGGATATTGCGCCGCCGCGAACCGGACGAACTGTCGTTCATGGTGCCGCGGTCGGTCGTCAGCTTTTGCATAGCGGCGTTGACCGCCAGCATCGTCAGCGCCGCCATTGCGTGGGCGCTGACGGGCAGGGGCACGGACTTTTTCCTGTCGTGGCTGACGACGGTGCTGCTTGGCATGTTGATCGTGACCCCACCGGTTGTGATGCTGGCGCGGATGGTCGGCACAAGCGCAATGGCCAACGCAACGATGCGGATGAAGGCCGAAGCCGCCGCGATCCTGACCGTCACGGGGCTGGTGACCATCCTGTCCTTTTCGCAGGCGCAATTTCCCATCACCTTCCTGCCGTGCATCGCGGTCATCGCCGCAGCGTACCGGCTCGGTCCTTTTGGCGCGGCGGCGGGGATGCTGATCGTGACGATCATCGCGTCGCTGCTGACGGGGCAGGGCTATGGGCCGATCGCGGCGATCGAGGGCGTGCAGAAGACCCGCGTGCTGTTCCTGCAATTCTATCTGCTTACGCTGTTGTTCACGACGCTGCCCCTCGCGTCGCTGCTGATCGGGCGCCAGCGGCTGGCGAAGCGGGTCGAACAGAGCAATCGATGGCTTTTGCAGGCGGAGGCGGCGGCGCTTGTCGGGCATTGGCGCGTCGACCTGGTTACCTGGACGATCACCTGGTCGGACCAATCCTATCGCGTCCACGGGCTGGAGCCGGGGGCGCCGGTCGATGTCGATTATAGCGTGAGGCAATATGTGGCCGAGGACCGGCGCGCAGTCCGGAAAATCCTGGCCGACGCAGTCCGCACCGGCGAGCCCTTTGAGTTTCAAGGGCGGATATTGCGGACCGACGGCGAAATCCGGCATGTCAAATCGCACGGGTCGATCGAGATCGGCCGCGGCGGCAAGGCGGTCGGCATCTTTGGCACCGTCCAGGACGTGACCGAGACGGTTGAGAATGCCCGGATCCTCGAGGCGGCGCGCAGCGCGGCGGAGCGCGTGGCCAATACGGATATGCTGACCGGCCTGCCCAATCGCCGCCACACGCTGGCATTCCTCGAAAGGGCGCTTGCGGGCGCGCGCGAACATGGTGCGCCGCTTGCGGTCGCGATTTTCGACATCGACCATTTCAAGCGCATCAACGACACGCATGGCCATGCGACGGGCGATCAGGTGATCCGCCGCGTCGCGCAGCGCGCGAGGGCAGCGCTACGCGACGAGGATATGGTCGGCCGCATCGGCGGCGAGGAATTCGTCTGCATCCTCCAGCGATCGAGCGCACAGTCCGCCGAAATCGTCGCCGAGCGCGTCCGCAAGGCTGTCGAGACCGGAACCGCCGCCGAAGACGACCTGCCGGATGCAACGATCAGCGTCGGGCTGGCGGTCTATGATGGCGAGGCCGACGTCGAAGAGTTGCTGCACCGTGCGGACAAGGCGCTTTATGTCGCGAAGCGCGAAGGGCGGAACCGGCTGCGCAGCGCGGCCTAGGGGCGGGAGCCTGGGGAGCATCGAATTCGAGGCTAATCCGTTTCTGCAGGGATCGTTTTGTGCGGCCGCCGAGGTTTCTGAAAGTCTATTGCGGAGTTCCCGAAAGACCGGCAGAAGCATGGCCGGAAGTCGCGAGAGGGATTTCAGGGGTAGGGGCACGCGGCAACGCGCCAATCTGAAGTTTCGGTGAAGTCACTTGCGCGACCCGGCCAATAACTGTGCCTGCGACCATTCGTCGTTGGCGGGTGTTTTTGCCAAATGACTGATTTCCGGTATATCCGGAATAATAAGGGGGAGTTCGATGTTTTCATATTTCGTGGAAACGGTTCCGCATTTTCTGGCCTATTTCGGCGCAGCCGCGCTTCTGGCGGTAGCTTTCCTGACTTTATATGTATTGATCACACCGCACCGCGAATTTGCGCTTATTCGCGAAGGTAACAGTGCCGCCGCGGTGCAGCTTACCGGAACTTTCCTGGGATTTGCGGTGCCGGTGGCGGTCGTCATCGGCCATTCGGTCAGTATCCCCGACATGTTGCTCTGGGGCGCGGTCGCGGCACTGGTCCAACTCGCGGTTTTCTTCGTCATCTCGCGCTTGCTGTTCAAGGCGATCTCCCAAAAGATCACCGAGGCCTGCGTCGCGTCGGGAATTTTTGTCGGTGGCATGGGGCTTGGCTTCGGCGTGCTTCAGGCCGCCTGCATGGTTCCTTAAAGGAGCGTGCGGCGATGAAAAAGCAATTGAGCATGACGACGGCCATGGCGGCCGCGTTGACGGGCCTGTCCGGCTGTTCGTCGACCAACGACTGGGACGACGGCTATGCCTATGCCGACCGCGATACCGCGGTTTGTGTCGACCAGAATGGCCAGCGTGTCGATGACGACCAGTGCGACGACCGCCGCTATCGCAGCTATGGCGGCAGCTTTGTCCGCTATTATTATATCGGGCGGGGATCGGCGATTCCCTTTTACGGCGATACGATCGACGACGCGCGGTACAAGGGCTCTTTTGCGCCCCAGGCTGGCGCGACCTATTATCCGAGCCCGAGCGATACGCGGATGACACGATCGCAGGCGGTTTCGCGCGGAGGATTGGGATCGAGTTCGCGCTCGTTCGGAAGCGGAAGGTCCTGAGCCACAGTGGATCGGCATGCGATTGCGCCGCGCCACGGATGGCCCGCCATTGTCGAATCCCAGGGCCTGCTCTGGCATAGCGAGGACGGCCAGTCCTATTGGGACGAGAGCGGTTATTACAGCTTTCCGCTGGAGGAGATCGAGCGGATCGAGGACGCGGCCGAAGAACTTTATCGGCTGTTCCTTGCGGCGGGCGAAAAGATTGCGGGCGACCCCGATCTGCTCAACCTGTTCGGTATCCCCGCCTATTGCCATCGCGCGATCCGGGACGCGTGGCGAAACGAACCCCCGGCGCTGAACTATGGCCGGTTCGACCTCGGCTATCATGGCAAGGGTGAGCCCAAGCTTTTCGAGTTCAACTGCGATACGCCGACTTCGATGCTGGAGGCCGCGGTCATCCAGTGGGAATGGAAGGAAGACCGTTTCCCCGAACTCGACCAGTTCAACGGCCTGCACGAAAAGCTGATCGACCGCTGGGCCGCGATCGGCGGCCGTCTGCCGGGCAAACGCGTCTGGTTCACGCACACGGCCGATATCGCGCATGAAGACACGATCACCACCACCTATATGCGCGACCTTGCCGCGCAGGCCGGGCTGGAAACGCATGCCGTGGTGATCGACGATATCGGTGTCGATGCGCAGGGGCGCGTGGTCGATCGCGAGGATCGCCTGATCAGCGCGATTTTCAAGCTTTATCCCTGGGAGTGGATCGTCAACGAGGCCTATGGCCCCGACATCGTTCGCCACCTGCCCGACACGATCTGGATCGAACCGATCTGGAAGATGATCTGGAGCAACAAGGCAATCCTGCAGATATTATGGACGATGTTTCCGGGGCATCCCAATCTGCTGGCGGCGTCGGTCCGGCGCGAGGATATCGGCCCGGACTTCGTCGCCAAGCCGTTTCTGGCGCGCGAAGGTTCGAACATCGAGGTCGTCGCGCGCGGGGCAACGCTGGCAAAGACCATGGGCGCATATAGCGATGGTGCGACGCTGTATCAGGAACTTTACCCGCTCCGCGATTTCGGCCGCGGTTATCCCGTGCTTGGCTGCTGGATCGTCGACGGCCAGGCCGCGGGCATGGGGATCAGGGAGGACGGGTTGATCACCGGTAACCGCGCGCGGTTCATCCCGCACGTCATCAGGGGGTAGGGACATGATCAAGCTTCACGCTGCGACCGATACGTTGAAGGAACTGGCCGTCATATATTCGGCGATGCTGTTGATCAGCGCAGCATTATATGCGGGGTTGGAAGGGCGAACCTTTATAGACAGCCTGTATTGGGCGGGTACGACCGCGACGTCGACCGGCTATGGCGACGTCATTCCCCAGACGGTCGGCGGACGGGCGCTCGCCTTTGGATTGATGCACCTGTCGATCTTTGGGGTCGCTCCGTTGATTGTCGTCCGGTTGATCGACCGCATGAACCAGGATCGCGATGCATTCACCCATGAGGAGCAGGAGCAGATACTTGTCGGGTTGAAACGGATCGAAGACGCGCTGGCCCGCGCCGGAATTGCCGTGCAGGGCGCGGAAGGGGTCGATGCCGCATCGGGGCAAGGCGAACGATAGGGCAGTCGCTTTGTCCGTGACCATTTTCCTGTTAGGCTTTGGCCCTGGATCGCAGGGTAGCGGAGGAACGTCATGGGAGCGGATGAGGCAATGATGGCGCGGCGGATGCTGCTTGCGGGCATCGCCGGAATCGCAGCGCTCGGGCAGGCTCCCTGGGCCTTGGCGAAGCTGCCGAAAAGCGGGGTGAAGGGACTGATCGCGGGCGCGTCCGACGGTGCGCTCGACAAGCTTGCGCAGCCTGGCGCCTTTTATCGCGATACTGCGGTGCGCATCCTGCTGCCTGGAGCGAGCGGCAAGTTGGCCTCTAAGCTGTTCGGCATGGGCGACAAGCTAGGGCTCACGACCAATTTGACCAAAAGCCTGAACGATGCCGGCGGCAAGGCGGCGGGCGAGGCGAAGCCCGTGTTTCGCGCCGCGATCGACAATCTGCGCTGGACCGATGCGCCCGCGCTGGTGACGAAGAATGACGGCGCGACGCGCTATCTGCAGACGAGTGCCGGCGATGTGCTGTTCACCAAAGTGTCGCCGCTGATTGGATCGGCGCTCGAGAATGTCGGCGCCTATCGCCAACTCGATCAGCTTTCGAATGGCAATCAGCTGTTCGCCTCCGCGGGGCTTACGCGCGACGGGCTGACGCGATCGGTGACCGAGCAGGCGCTGAAGGGCATCTTTCATTATATGGCGGGCGAGGAGGCGTCGCTCCGCCGGAACCCGGCGGCGCTGCTCAAGGGTGTTTTTTAAGGCGAGGGCGAGCAGAGGCATCCACCTCCTTATCGTCACCGCGGGCTTGATCCAGGGTCCCGATTGAGATCGAAGCGCGCCGGAGGGTTCAAAGGGCGGGGCCCCGGGTCAGGCCCGGGGTGACGAAAGTGGGTGAGTGAACGTGCGCTCTTTATCTTAGTGCCGTCGGTCCCCCCATCGCTTCGCCGCGCTGCCGTTGACACTGTGCACCCCAAATCCTATATTGCCGTCACACCCCATCGTCCGAGATAGAGCCTGACTTTGCGCGGCAGGCTGTACGGATAGGTCGGCGGGGATTTCGAGATGCGTCAATAAGCTGCGGTAAACCGGCAACGGTTGCTTGCGGCCTTTTTGCGTCTCTATCGCGTTCGCGACTTAATTTATCAAGGCGAGACAATCACTTATGGCGACCAAGGCGAAGTCGGTGGGCAAGGCCCTCGAAGCAACCGCAAGTAAGCGGATCCGTAAGCTGTTCGGCAATATCCACGAAGCGGTGGAGATGCCCAACCTGATCGAGGTGCAGCGCGAATCCTACGAACAATTCCTGCGGTCCGACCCCTCGGTCGGCTATGTTTCGGGCCTCGAAAAGACGCTGCGCAGCGTTTTTCCGATCCGCGATTTCGCCGGCACCGCCGAACTCGACTTCGTTCACTACGAACTTGAAGCGCCCAAGTATGACGTCGAGGAATGCCGTCAGCGCGGCATCACCTATGCGGCGCCGATGAAGGTCACGCTGCGCCTGATCGTCTTTGAAGTCGACAGCGAAACCGACACCCGTTCGGTCCTCGATATCAAGGAGCAGGACGTTTACATGGGCGACATGCCGCTCATGACCGAGAACGGCACCTTCTTCGTCAATGGTACCGAGCGCGTTATCGTGTCGCAGATGCACCGTTCGCCGGGTGTGCTCTTCGACCATGACCGCGGCAAGACCCACTCGTCGGGCAAGTTCCTGTTCGCCGCCCGCGTCATTCCGTACCGCGGTTCGTGGCTCGACTTCGAATTCGACGCCAAGGACATCGTCAACGTCCGTATCGACCGCAAGCGCAAGCTGCCGGTCACCAGCCTGCTGTACGCGCTGGGCATGTCGGGTGAGGAAATCCTCAACACCTTCTACGACCGCCTTGTCTTTGAGCGCGCGGAAAACGGCTGGAAAGTACCGTTCGTCGTTGAAAACTGGCGCGGCGCGAAGCCCGCGTTCGATGTCGTCGACGCCAAGACGGGCGAAGTCGTCTTCGCCGCCGGCCACAAGATCAGCCCGCGCCTTGCCAACAAGGCGGCGAAGGACGGTCTCGACACGCTGCTGATCCCGACCGAGGAAATCTTCGGCCGTTACTCGGCCTATGACCTAATCAACGAAGCGACCGGCGAGATCTACATCGAAGCCGGCGACGAAGTGAGTGCCGACAATCTGGAAAAGATCGACGGTGCCGGTCTCGACAAGCTCGTCCTGCTCGACATCGACCACAACAACACGGGTCCCTGGATCCGCAACACGCTGAAGGCCGACAAGGCCGAAGACCGCGACCAGGCGCTTTCGGATATCTATCGCGTCATGCGCCCCGGCGAACCGCCGACGCGTGAAACCGCGGAAGCACTGTTCGGCGGCCTGTTCTTCGATCCCGAGCGTTACGACCTGTCGGCCGTCGGCCGCGTCAAGCTCAACATGCGCCTTGGCCTCGATGCCGAGGACACGGTCACCACGCTGCGCAGCGAGGACATCCTCGCCGTCGTCAAGGAACTGGTGAACCTGAAGGACGGCAAGGGCGAAATCGACGATATCGACAACCTCGGTAACCGCCGTGTCCGTTCGGTCGGCGAGTTGCTGGAAAACCAGTATCGCGTCGGCCTGCTCCGCATGGAGCGCGCCGTGAAGGAGCGCATGAGCTCGGTCGACGTGTCGACCGTGATGCCGAACGACCTGATCAACGCGAAGCCGGCCGTCGCCGCGGTTCGCGAATTCTTCGGCTCGTCGCAGCTCTCGCAGTTCATGGACCAGACCAACCCGCTGTCGGAAGTGACGCACAAGCGCCGCGTTTCGGCGCTCGGGCCGGGCGGTCTGACGCGCGAACGCGCGGGCTTCGAAGTCCGCGACGTTCACCCGACGCACTATGGCCGTATCTGCCCGATCGAAACGCCGGAAGGCCCGAACATCGGTCTGATCAACAGCCTCGCGACCTTTGCGCGCGTCAACAAATACGGCTTCATCGAGACGCCGTACCGCCGCATCATCGACGGCAAGGTGACCAATGAGGTCGTCTATCTGTCGGCGATGGAAGAGCAGAAGCACACGGTTGCGCAGGCGAACGCCGATCTGAACGACGATGGCAGCTTCATCGACGAGCTGATCTCGGCACGCGAAGCGGGCGAATTCCTGATGGCCCCGCGCGATCAGATCACGTTGATGGACGTGTCGCCTAAGCAGCTCGTTTCGGTCGCGGCATCGCTGATTCCGTTCCTGGAAAACGATGACGCCAACCGCGCGCTCATGGGTTCGAACATGCAGCGTCAGGCTGTGCCGCTGATCCGGGCCGAGGCTCCGGTCGTCGGCACCGGCATGGAAGAAACCGTTGCGCGCGATTCGGGCGCAGCCATCGCGGCGCGCCGCGGCGGCGTGATCGACCAGGTCGATGCGACGCGTATCGTTATCCGTGCGACCGATATGGTCGAACCCGGCAAGTCGGGCGTCGATATCTATCGCCTCCAGAAGTTCCAGCGTTCGAACCAGAACACCTGCATCAACCAGCGTCCGCTGGTGAAGGTGGGCGAGATCGTCCGCGCTGGTGATATCATCGCCGACGGTCCGTCGACCGAACTCGGCGAACTGGCGCTCGGCAAGAATGTGCTCGTCGCGTTCATGCCGTGGAACGGCTATAACTATGAGGATAGTATCCTCATCAGCGAACGCATCGTGAAGGACGACGTCTTCACCTCGATCCACATCGAGGAATTCGAAGTCACCGCACGCGACACGCGCCTTGGGCCTGAAGACATCACGCGCGACATCCCGAACGTCGGCGAGGAAGCGCTTCGCAACCTCGACGAAGCGGGCATTGTCTATATCGGTGCCGAAGTCGGCCCGGGCGACATTCTGGCCGGCAAGATCACCCCCAAGGGTGAATCGCCGATGACGCCGGAAGAAAAGCTGCTGCGCGCGATCTTCGGTGAAAAGGCCAGCGACGTGCGCGACACCTCGCTCCGCCTGCCGCCGGGTGTGTCGGGCACGGTCGTCGAAGTCCGCGTCTTTAACCGTCACGGTATCGACAAGGACGAACGCGCGATCGCGATCGAACGCGAAGAGATCGAACGTCTGAAGCAGGACGCCGACGACGAACGCGCGATCCTTAATCGTGCGACCTTCTCCAGCCTCAAGGAACTGCTCATCGGTCAGGCGACCAGCGCAGTGCCGAAGGGCCTGAAGAAGGGCGACGTCGTCACCGAAGAGATGCTCGTCGAACTCGACCGCGCCGACTGGTGGAAGCTGGCCGTTGTCGAAGACAATGCCCAGGCCGCCCTGGAAGCGATCAAGGCGCAGTATGACGAAGCGATCAAGCGGATCAGCGCGAAGTATGAAGATCGCGTCGAAAAGCTGCAGCGCGGCGACGAACTGGCACCGGGCGTGCTCAAGATGGTCAAGGTCTTCGTTGCCGTGAAGCGCAAGCTTCAGTCGGGCGACAAGATGGCCGGCCGTCACGGCAACAAGGGCATCATCAGTCGCATCCTGCCGATCGAGGACATGCCGTTCCTCGAAGACGGCACGCATGTCGATTTCGTGCTGAACCCGCTGGGCGTGCCGTCGCGCATGAACGTCGGGCAGATTCTCGAAACGCACCTCGGTTGGGCATCGCGCGGTTTCGGCCGTCAGATCACCGCAGCGCTCGAGGATTGGCGCGTGGCGAATCCCGACCCCGAAGCGGGAGCCCCGCCCGAGGCGGTTCGCGAAGCGCTGCTTCAGGCCTATGGCGATGAATATGCCGACGAAATCAAGGCGCGCAGCGCTGATGAAGTCGTCGAACTCGCCGGAAATCTGTCGGTGGGCGTGCCGTTCGCGACCCCGGTGTTCGACGGCGCGCGCGAAGGCGACGTGTCGGCGATGCTGGAGCGCGCCGGTCTCGACCGCTCGGGTCAGGTCGATCTTTACGACGGCCGCACCGGCGACCGTTTCGACCGCAAGGTGACGGTGGGATATATGTATATCCTGAAGCTGCACCACTTGGTCGACGACAAGATCCACGCGCGTTCGATCGGGCCGTACTCGCTTGTTACCCAGCAGCCGCTGGGCGGTAAGGCGCAGTTCGGTGGCCAGCGCTTCGGTGAAATGGAGGTCTGGGCACTCCAGGCCTATGGCGCGGCGTACACGCTGCAGGAAATGCTGACGGTGAAGTCCGATGACGTGATCGGCCGCACCAAGGTTTACGAAGCGATCGTCAAGGGTGACGACACCTTCGAGGCCGGCATTCCCGAAAGCTTTAACGTGCTCGTCAAGGAAATGCGCTCGCTGGGCCTCAACGTCGAACTTTCTTCCTATGCGGAAGAAGACCCCGACGAAGGTCCGGAAGCCCTTCCGGAAGCCGCCGAATAATGATTTTCCTCACCCCCTTCGCCCGCGGCGAGGGGGGAAGAGTGGAGCTTAGAATATGAACCAGCTTACCAACTTCATGAATCCGGTCGCGAAGCCCGAAACCTTCGACATGATCAAGATCGGCATCGCGAGCCCGGAACGTATCCGCTCGTGGTCGTTCGGCGAGATCAAGAAGCCGGAAACCATCAACTACCGCACGTTCAAGCCCGAACGTGACGGCCTGTTCTGCGCGCGCATCTTTGGCCCGATCAAGGATTATGAATGCCTTTGCGGCAAATATAAGCGCATGAAATACAAGGGCATCGTCTGCGAAAAATGCGGTGTCGAAGTCACGGTGACCAAGGTCCGCCGCGAGCGCATGGGCCACATCGAGCTGGCCGCGCCGGTCGCGCACATCTGGTTCCTGAAGTCGCTGCCGTCGCGCATCGGCCTGTTGCTCGACATGCAGCTCAAGCAGCTTGAGCGCGTCCTCTATTTCGAAGCCTATATCGTTCTTGAGCCCGGCCTGACCCCGCTCGAGAAGTTCCAGCTTCTGACCGAAGACGAACTGCTCGATGCGCAGGACGAATATGGCGAAGACGCTTTCTCGGCCGGCATCGGCGCCGAGGCGATCCGCGTGCTCCTCGAAAATCTCGACCTGGAGCAGGAACGCATCGATCTGATGGAAGATCTGGCGACGACCAAGTCGGAGCTGAAGCCCAAGAAGATCATCAAGCGCCTTAAGGTCGTGGAATCCTTCATCGAATCGGGCAACCGTCCCGAATGGATGATCCTGGAAGTCGTGCCGGTCATTCCGCCCGAACTGCGCCCGCTGGTGCCGCTCGACGGCGGCCGCTTCGCGACGTCGGATTTGAACGATCTGTATCGCCGCGTGATCAACCGTAACAATCGTCTCAAGAGGCTGATGGAACTGCGCGCGCCGGACATCATCGTCCGCAACGAAAAGCGCATGCTTCAGGAAGCCGTCGACGCATTGTTCGACAACGGCCGTCGCGGCCGTACGATCACGGGCGCCAACAAGCGTCCCCTGAAGTCGCTCTCCGACATGCTGAAGGGCAAGCAGGGCCGCTTCCGTCAGAACCTGCTCGGCAAGCGCGTCGACTATTCGGGCCGTTCGGTCATCGTGACCGGTCCGGAACTCAAGCTGCATCAGTGCGGCCTGCCGAAGAAGATGGCGCTCGAACTGTTCAAGCCGTTCATCTACGCGCGCCTCGACGCCAAGGGTCTGTCGATGACCCTGAAGCAGGCGAAGAAGTGGGTCGAAAAGGAACGCAAGGAAGTCTGGGACATCCTCGACGAAGTCATTCGCGAGCACCCGGTCCTGCTGAACCGCGCTCCGACGCTTCACCGTCTTGGCATCCAGGCGTTCGAACCCGTGCTGATCGAAGGCAAGGCAATCCAGCTTCATCCGCTGGTCTGCGCTGCGTTCAACGCCGACTTCGACGGTGACCAGATGGCCGTTCACGTTCCGCTGAGCCTTGAGGCGCAGTTGGAAGCGCGCGTGCTGATGATGTCGACCAACAACATCCTCAGCCCCGCGAACGGCAAGCCGATCATCGTTCCGTCGCAGGACATGGTTCTCGGTCTCTATTATCTCTCGATGGAGCGCGAAGGCGAGCCGGGCGAGGGCATGTTGCTCGCCGACATGGCCGAAGTGCATCAGGCGCTGTTCACCGGCGCGGTCACGCTGCACACCAAGGTGGTGAGCCGCGTCCCGCAGACCGACGAGCAGGGCAATGAGTATCTCAAGCGTTTTGAGACCACTCCGGGCCGCATGCTGATCGGCGAATGCCTGCCGAAGTCGCACACCGTGCCCTTCGACGTCGTCAACCGCCTTCTCACCAAGAAGGAAATCGGCGACGTGATCGATCAGGTCTATCGTCACACCGGCCAGAAAGAGACCGTGCTGTTCGCCGACGCCATCATGGCGCTGGGCTTCCGCAACGCGTTCAAGGCCGGCATTTCCTTCGGCAAGGATGACATGATCATCCCCGAGTCAAAGGAAGGCATGGTCAACGAAACTCGCGCCCTGGTTAAGGATTTCGAGCAGCAGTATCAGGACGGCCTGATCACGCAGCAGGAAAAGTACAACAAGGCGATCGACGCCTGGTCGCAGTGCGGCGACAAGGTCGCGAACGCGATGATGGACGAAATCCGTGCCGAGCCGAAGGATCCGAAAACAGGCCGTCTGGCCCCGATCAACTCCATCTATATGATGGCGCACTCGGGTGCTCGTGGTTCGCAGGCACAGATGAAGCAGCTTGCCGGCATGCGCGGCCTGATGGCCAAGCCTTCGGGCGAGATCATCGAAACGCCGATCATCTCGAACTTCAAGGAAGGCCTGACCGTTCTCGAGTATTTCAACTCGACGCACGGTGCGCGTAAGGGTCTGGCCGATACGGCGCTCAAGACGGCGAACTCGGGTTACCTGACCCGCCGTCTGGTCGACGTGTCGCAGGACTGCGTCGTGATCGAGGAAGATTGCGGCACCGAACGCGGTATGGAAATGCGCGCGATCGTGCAGGGCGGTTCGACGATCGCTTCGCTCGGCGAGCGTATCCTTGGCCGTACGACGCTCGAAGATGTGGCCGACAAGGACGGTAACATCATCGCGCCCGTCGGCACGCTGCTTGACGAAGCGACGACGCAGCGGATCGAGGATGCCGAGGTTCAGTCGGTCAAGATCCGTTCGCCGCTGGTCTGCGAAGCGACGCTGGGCGTTTGCGGCAAATGCTATGGCCGTGACCTTGCGCGCGGTACGCCGGTCAACATCGGTGAAGCTGTCGGCGTTATCGCCGCACAGTCGATCGGTGAGCCCGGCACGCAGTTGACGATGCGTACGTTCCACATCGGTGGCGCGGCGCAGGTCAACGAACAGTCGAACGCCGAAGCGATTTCGGACGGTACGATCGAATATCGCGACATGGCGACGATCGTCGACCAGCGTGGCCGCCGTCTGGCGCTGTCGCGTTCGGGCGAAATCGCGATCATCGACAGCGAAGGCCGCGAACGCGCGACGCACAAGCTGCCCTATGGTGCGCAGATCATGCACAAGGACGGCGAGAAGGTGAAGAAGGGCGACCGGATTGCCGAATGGGATCCGTTCACCATGCCGCTGATCACCGAAAAGCAGGGCGTCGTGAAGTATCAGGATCTGGAAGACACCAAGACCCTGATCGAACAGGTCGACGAAGCGACGGGTATCGCCCAGCGCGTCGTGATCGAATATCGCTCGGCAGGCCGCGCCAAGAAGGAAGACCTTCAGCCGCGCCTGACCTTGCTCGACGATCAGTCGGGTGAAGCGGCACGCTATCTGCTCGCGGTCGGCACGATGCTGTCGGTCGAGGACGGTCAGGAAGTGCAGGCGGGCGACGTTCTGGCACGTGTCAGCCGCGAAGCGTCGAAGACGCGCGACATCACCGGCGGTCTGCCGCGTGTTGCCGAGCTGTTCGAAGCGCGTATCCCGAAGGACAATGCGGTGATCGCCAAGATCAGCGGTCGCATCGAATTCGTGAAGGACTATAAGGCGAAGCGCAAGATCGCGATCGTTCCGGAAGAAGGCGATCCGATCGAGTATCTCATTCCCAAGTCGAAGGTCCTCGAAGTGCAGGAAGGCGACCAGGTCAAGCGCGGCGACGCGCTGATTTCGGGCTCGCCGAACCCGCACGACATCCTCGACGTCATGGGCGTGGAAGCGCTGGCCGAATATCTGGTCGCGGAAATCCAGGAAGTCTATCGACTGCAGGGCGTGAAGATCAACGACAAGCACATCGAGGTGATCGTTCGCCAGATGCTGCAGAAGGTCGAGATCACGGCTGGCGGCGACACCACGTTGCTGCCGGGCGAGCAACTCGATTATCTGGAGATGATGGAGTATAACGCCAAGCTGCCGAAGAACGGCGTCCCTGCGGAAGGCCGTCCGGTCCTCCTCGGCATCACCAAGGCGTCGCTGCAGACCCGCAGCTTCGTTTCGGCGGCATCGTTCCAGGAGACGACCCGCGTCCTTACCGAGGCTTCGGTGCAGGGCAAGATCGACTCGCTGCAGGGCCTCAAGGAAAATGTCATCGTCGGCCGCCTCATCCCGGCGGGTACCGGCGCTGCCATGAACCGTGTCCGCGTCACCGCGTCGAGCAAGGATGCCGCCCTGCGCGCCTCCATGCGCGCCGCGAACCAGGAGCATCTGATCGCTCCGAAGACCGCTGCCGAAGAGCATGCCGCCGAACTGGCGCAGGGCCCCGAAGCGGCGATCGGTGACGATCCGCTGGGCGCCGTCGAAGGCGAAACCCACGGCAGCGATGCCGATGCCGGCGATTATCTGATCAAGGACGAAGAGGCGTAAGCCCCTCCCGAACTCGGGTAACAGCCTGAACAGATAAGCCCCGCCGGAGCGATCCGGCGGGGCTTTTTCTTTGGCGACAAGCTGATAGCCTGTTTGCTTCAACGGGAGGGAGACGGGCGATGCGAGTCTATTTGTTCGGCGCGGCGCTGCTGGCCGGCGTGCTGCCGGCCGGGGCGCAGGACAACAGCAATATCCAAGGCGAGGTGGTCGTGACGGGGCAGCGCGCCTCGGCCGACTATCTGTCCGACGAGCAGACCGTGGTCGGGTTGCGCCGCCCCGCCGATAGCGCGATCCAGCCGGTGAAATTCACCTCGGATTCGCGCGACGAAGCGGTCCGCAAGCGCGAGATTCACGCGATGATCGAAGCTGCAATCCGCCGCGCCGATGCTGCGGGGGTCGAACTGGTCACCGGTGAGTTCGAGCTGACAAAGGTGACCGCCGCCAATTATCGGGACCTCGTTTTTTCGGGCGGCGGCCGCCCCGACACCAGCGAGATATCGGTGTTCGTGAAGGCGAAGCTTGCGGGGTCGGTCGGTAGCGCGCAGTCGCGGATCGACAATTTCATCAAGGCGGTGCCTGCCGAGGGACGGGCGTTGATGGAACGGCGCGGCGGCATCACGCTGACAATCATCAACCCCGACCAATATCGTCCCGAAATCATCAAGCTGGTAGCCGCGGAAGCGCTCAAGACCGCGGGGGCGTTTGGAGCCGACTATGGTGTCGAGGTCGGGGGGCTGAACGAACAGCTTATCTGGGCTCAGGCGAGCGCGACCGAGGTGTTCCTCTATATCCCCTATCGTTTCTCGGTGCGGCCCAAATAGAAAAGGGCCCACCGGTCCGGCCGGTGAGCCCTTGGTCCTGGGAATGTGCGGGCCGGTGCGACTGCGCTTCGAAAGCGGCCGGCCCTTAGCTGTCCTTAAGGCGCGAGGATCGCGACGGCCAAGTACAGCAGCAGAGGCAGGCCGAAGCCCAGAAGCGTCAGGGCGACAAAGCCGACGCGCGTCCACAAGACGTCGATGCCGAACTGGTCCGACATTCCGGCGCACACGCCGAAGATCATCCCGTCGCGACGATTCTTGCGAAAACCCTGTTTCATTTCTTTCCTTTCCATCCCGGCGATCAGGCCGGCGTTATTGGTTGGCTGTGGGGGCTGGTCAGGCGACCAGCCCACCGAAATGTGCAGCATTCGGGCCAACAGCGGCGAGGAACATCATCGAGCAGTAAAGCGATGCAACGGCGGCAACTGCGTAGCTCTTGAACGAGTCGATATTGAAATGGGCCATGATTTTATCCTTCCTTGAACCTTCCATCCGGGCCATCCGGTGGATGCCGACACTATTGCAGGGACCGTGCCAATTTCATTCATCGGCAGTTAACTGCGGTTTTTTGGATTGCGACAGATTATTTCGTCGCGAAAAATGCGCTAAGATGGGGAAAATCACCGATAGTCGGAAAATATTCAATGGAACCCATGTTGGTGTTGGGCTGGAATCGCGCGAGGGGCTGGGGTAGGCGGACAGGCAGATGACGCTGACCCGCCTTTCGCTGACCGATTTTCGCAATCATGCCGGCGCGGACATCGCGGCGGCTGCGGGGCTCGTCGCGCTGCACGGCGACAATGGCGCGGGCAAAACCAATATATTGGAGGCGATCTCGCTGCTCGCGCCCGGGCGTGGGCTGCGCCGTGCGGCCTTGTCGGACATGGTGCGCGACGGCGCGAGTGGCGGCTTTGCGGTTTTCGCGGAAGTTCAGGCCGGGGCCGACCTGGCGCCGGTGGCGCTGGGAACGGGGATCGAGGCAGCGCAGCCCGGCCGGCGGATCGTGCGCATCAACGGCGCGACCGCCGCGGCGACCGCGCTCAGCGACTGGCTGGCGGTATTGTGGCTGACCCCCGCGATGGACCGATTATTTGTCGAGACCGCGGGCAACCGGCGGCGCTTCCTCGATCGCCTCGTGCTCGCGCTCGACCCACGGCACGCGCAGCACAGCAATCGTTATGATGCGGCGCTGCGCGCACGCGGGAAACTGCTCGCCGACCTTGGTAGCGCCGATCAGCAATGGCTGACGAGCCTGGAGGCCCAGCTTGCCGAGCATGGCGCGGCGATGGATAGGGCTCGTCAGCATATGTTGGCCGGGCTGGCGGCGGAACTGGCGGAGCAGCCCGATGCGCCGTTCGCTCGGCCATTGTTGACGCTGGTCGACAGCGACGGGGCGGTGCGCGAGGGCCCGCACGAAGTCGAGGCGCTGAAGGCGCTGTTCGCATCCCGGCGACGGATCGACGCCGCGGCGGGACGCGCGACCGCGGGGCCGCACCGCGACGATCTGTCGGCTGTCCATGCGGTGACGGGCCGCGCGGCGGCGCGCTGTTCGACCGGTGAGCAGAAAGCCATGCTGCTCTCGCTCGTCCTCGCGCACAGCGACTGCGTCGCGCGGTTGCGCGGACAGCGTCCGGTGCTGCTTCTCGACGAAGTGGCGGCGCACCTCGACCCGCTGCGGCGCGGCGCGCTTTATGAGCGGCTTGCGGGGCAGGGCGGGCAGGCCTGGCTGACGGGAACCGAGGCGGCGCTGTTCGACGACATGCCGGGGCCGGTCACGCGGTTCCGGATTGCGGGCGGGCGCATCGCTGCGGGCTGATACCCGGGCCGTTCAGGCTTCGGTCGCGGCGGGCGGCCGCGACGCCGCGAGCGAGCTGCCGACCGACGACACGATGATGCAGCAGATGGCGAGCCATTGAAGCGGCGTCAAAAGCTCGTCGAGGATGACATAACCGACGAGCGCTCCGACTGCGGGCGAGGCGCCAAGCAGCATGCCGAACACATGCGCGGGCAGCCGGCGCATCGCTTCCATCTCCAACGAATAGGGGATGGCGCTCGACAAGAGGGCGATACCCGCACCGATCAGCAGGAAGCCCGGAGAGAATAGCGCGGCGCCCGTCGTGGCAAGCCCGATCGGCAAGCTCAGCATCGCCGCGACGAGCATGCCCCACGGCGCGGCGTTGCTGCCCAGCGTGCCGGAAACGCGCTTTCCGAAGACGATGTAAAAGGCCCAGCAGGCAGCGGCGCCAAAGGCGAAGGCGATCCCGACGGGATCCAGCCCGTCATTGTGGCGAAGCGGCAGCAGCAGGACGAGCCCCAGAACGGCTAGCGCGAGCCACAGGAAATCCTGCGGACGGCGCGACGCGAGAAGCACGACCGCGAGCGGCCCCATCACCTCGATACCGGTGGCGATCCCGATCGGAATCCGGGCCAGCGCCTGATAATAGGACAAGTTCATGATGCCCAGCATCGACCCATAGACGATCAGCGCGGGGATTGCGCCGCGCGCGATCGGTTTGCGCCAGGGGCGATACAGCAGGAGGAGCATCGCCGCCGCGAGGCTGATGCGAAGCGATGTCACGCCATAGGCGCCGATGAGGGGGAATAGTTGCTTGGCGAAGCCGGCCCCGACATTCATCGAAATCTGGGACAGGAGGGCCGCAGCAACGCCGGTCACGGCGGCTTGTTGGGTCGAGGTCGATCGCATATCCATCATGGCGACGATGAATAATCTCGTTTAGGCGGGGCGTGCGCGCAATATCGGGCGCCCAATTGCAACAATGGCTCGGAGAGATAGCGGTGGCCGGATCATCCACTCGTGCGGGTCGGGGAATCGATGATTTCGATCGTGCGATTCTTCGCATCATCCAGCACGACAACAAGACACCGCAGCGCCGGATCGCCGAGGCCGTGAATCTGTCAGCCGCGGCGGTGCAGCGCCGGATCGCGGCGATGGAAGCGGCGGGCGTGATTGAGTGCAATGTGGCGGTGGTTTCGCCCGATGCGCTTTCGCTGGCAATCACCGCGATCGTCGAAGTGCATTTGCGCGACGAGCGAGCCGCGACCGTCGACAAGGCCAAAGCGCTATTCGCGGGCGAGCCGGGCGTGCAGCAGGTCTATTATGCCACCGGCGGCGTGAGCTTCGTTCTGGTCATCATCTGCCGCGACATGCGCGAATATGAAGCGCTGACCCGCCGGATATTCTCCGAAAGCGACCTGGTCGGCAATTTCCGGACGCTGGTCGCGCTCGACCGGGTAAAGGCGGGCAGTACGCTCGCGATACCGCTTACGTGAACTGAGGTTCGCCAGTATCAAATACCGCACCGGCGCACGCCAACGCGGTGAAACCTAACTGGAGCTTGGAGCAAAAGAAGAGGGGCGAGCTTTCGCCCGCCCCCCAACTTGTTCGGTTCGCTTTCGATCAGAAGGCGAGTTTGGCCGAAACGGTGTAAGACCTGCCGATCACGTCATAGGTGGTCGGCATGGTGTTCCCATTGTTGAATGCCGTACCTGCGACGCCGGCACCGACGAGCGGCGGCTTTTTGTCGAACAGATTTTCAACGAGGAAGCCCAGTTCGAAATTGTCGTTGACGTCGAAACGCACCGACAGATCGAAATAGTCATAGGCATCGATCTGGCGGAAGGCGGGCAGGATGCCATCCTGGCAAATGCCCATCGCGTTGCGGATAGTGCAGAACGGTTTCAAACCGCCCGGTGCTGGAGTGTTGAGCGGCGTACCCGCCGGACGCTCCCGCTCAAGCTGAACCGAACTGACATGGTTCCACATCAGCGACACGTCGATCGGTCCGTCGCTATAGCCGATGCGGCTGTTCCATTTCCACTCGGGACGTGGGTTGGTGCAACTCGTGCTGTAATAGCCCGCGCATTCACGATTGATCGAGTTCGGCGTCGCCTGGCTGCGATAATAGTCGAGCCAGGTTGCGTTGAACCCGAACCGGAGCTTGCCATTGCCCGATCCGAACACCTCGTCGAGCGGCAGGGTATAGTTCATGCCCAGGTCGACGCCGGCGGTTGTCAGTTTACCGAGGTTCGAGCTTGCCAGCTTCACGCCCGGGGTTTCGCCCGCCCCGTTCAGGCTGCCCGTCAGCGGGTTGCGCGAGATAAGCGCGCAGAATGCGTTGGGAGTCCGCGCCGGGTTAAGCGCCGTCGAGTAGCAACCGTCCAGAATGTCGTTCTGCGACGGCGCGCTGATCAGATCGTTGATCTTGATGTTGAAATAATCAAGCGTGATCGAGAAGCGCGGCACGAACGTCGGCTGGAATACGAGACCCAGCGTATAGGTCTTGGCGCGTTCGACGTCGAGGTTCGGGTTGCCCGAAGTCGTGACGTTGATCTGACCCGACGACGGCTGAGAAATGCCGCCATAGGTTCCCGTCGGAGCTCCTGTCGCTTCGCAGAGATTGCGCGGAGCAGTCGGTGCCGCGCCTGCGCACACATCGCTCGTGAGATTGCTCAGGCCCTGTACCGGCGACTGATACAATTCCAGGATGTTGGGCGAGCGCACCGCCACCTGATACATGCCGCGGAACTTGATGCCTTCGATCGGCTCGATCGTGCCGCCGGCCTTCCAGGTCGTGCTGGTGCCGGTGGTCGAATAATCCGAATAGCGGATACCCGCTTCGATCGTCGCCTTGTGAATGAAGCTGTCTTCGATCAGCGGAATGATGATTTCGCCGAAGATTTCCTTTACATCATATTGGCCGATGTCGGGCGGCGTACGTGCGCCGGTGCCGAGCACTTCGCCCTGGATCCGCGACGGCGCGTCGGGAGTCGCCTTGGCCTTCAGCTTGCGATATTCGGCACCGATCGAGAATGCGATCGGCGACGAGGCGAACGGGCTGGTCAGGCCGAACAGATCGCCCGAGATGCTGGCGGTAACGACGCCCTGCTGGACCAGGCGGCGGATCTGCGCGTCGAGATCGATAAACGCGATCTGATCTGCCGTGATCGAGCCGTCGGGACCGAACAGGTTCAGCGGAACGCACCCGTTCGCCGTGTTCGAGCAAACGAGACCACCAGGAGCGGTGCCGTTGCTGTCATAGGCAAGCAATGCCTGCTGGACCTTGCTCGACGAACCCCAGTTGAGACGCTGCTGGTTCTGGCTGGTTTCGCCATATTGTGCCGAAACATCGAATTTGATGCTGTCGGTGATGTCGCCGCGAAGCCCGGTCTGCACCTGGAACATGTTCGATTCGATCGGATTGGCGCGTGGGCCGTATTCGGCAAGGCGACGCGACGGCACGACACGGACCGTCTGTGCCGTGCCGGTCGTCATCGCAGCGGCGGTACCGCAGTCCGCGACCGAGATGCCGTTGGCAGCGCATAGCTGCGCGCGTGCGCCGGCGGGCAGGTAGGGGTTGTTGAGCGGCAGGTTAAAGGGGTTCCCGAACGTGCCCGAAGAGGCCAGCGCCAGCGTCGCCTTGTTCCGCGTGAACATTGCGGATGAATAGACCTCGATATTGTCGGTGACCTCATACCGACCCGCAGCATAAACGTTGAACCGTTCCAGCGGGGTCATGAAATAGGTGCCGAGGTTGGTGTTGAACAGATCGTTCTGCGTCGCAGCGCGGAACGAGCCGGTCGTCGGATCGATTACCGCACCAAAGCCCGCCGTCGGCAGTCCATTCGGGTTGGTTGCCGACTGAAGCCCTGATTGGAAGATCGCGGGGACAGCGCCGGTCGAACCATTGTACAGCCCGTTCGCCGAGCTGATCGGGACTTTGGCGATCTTGCGGCTCGTCGCGAGGAGCGGGTTGCGGTTGCTGTAGCCAAGGCCAAGCACCACGTTGCCGCGGCCGTCCTCTAAATTGCCGCCGATCAACAGGTCCGCGCGATACTGGGTGGCATCGCCGCGTTCGGAAATGCGATAGTTGGCGCTGAGATCGACGCCCGAGAAATTGCGGCGCGTGATGAAGTTCACGATGCCCGCGACGGCGTCCGCGCCGTACACCGATGAAGCACCGCCGGTCACGATGTCGACGCGTTCGACCAGGCCGGTCGGGATCACGTTAAGGTCGACGCTGCCGTCGAGACCGAAAGGAACGATGCGGCGGCCGTCGAGGATGACGAGCGTACGGTTGTCGCCGAGACCGCGCAGGTTGACGCTGGCCGAACCGTCCCCACCGTTGTTCACGCCCGGGCCAAGTGCAGGCCGAACCGCCGGCAGGTCGCGCAGCAGGTCTTCGGCAGCGTTCGGCTGACGCGCGGTGATCTCTTCGGCGCCCACCACCGTGACCGGGCTGGTGACTTCAAGGTCAGGGCGCGCGATGCGCGAGCCGGTGACGACGATGTCGGACTGTTCTGCCGACGCGCCTTCCTCGGCCGCATCCTGCGCGAAGGCAGGCGCCGAGACGAGAGCGATCCCCAGCACCAGCGGTGCAGCGCTCAGAGTTAATTTCGAACGTTGAATTTGCTTCACTACGAAGTCCCCTTTTTTTATTTGCCGGGCGCAATTTGGGAGGCGGACAAACGCCCGCACAAAAATCGCCCAAAGGGTAAGACGCACGTCGCGCGCGGCCATTCACATGTTTGAAATAGAAAATGTCTTTTCTAACGCGACGCGAACGCAGCCAGGGGCTGCTTGCGACGCGTTTGCTGGCCTCGCTCTCAGGCTGTGCTGCAAACGTCCTGCTTAACCCAAAGCACATTTGTGGAGCGGCGGCAGCGCTTAGGGCGCCATCGCTTGAGATTCGGCTAAGCTAGAACTTGTTCGCTTTTGGCGAGGGCATCGAGCAGAGCGCCGCGTCGGACGGCTCGACTAATCGTCGCCGCACGCCGCGAGGAGATTTTCGATAGAGAGCCCGTCGAGGGCGTGGCGTCGGCGTCAGAGAATCTCGTGCACCCGGTCCTGCGGACGGCAAAGCCTTACGCCTTTGTCGGTTTCGACGATCGGGCGTTCGACATAGGCGGGGTTAGTGGCCATCGCGGCGACGATTTCGTCCCCGCTCGCATCCTTGAGGCCGCGTTCTTCGGCGTCCGTGCCGCGCAGGCGGAGCGCGTCGCGCGCCGTGATGCCGGCATCCGCGAAGAGCTGGCGCAGCTTGTCGGCGCTGTACGGATTCTTGAGATATTCGATAATGGTCAGTTCGACGCCGGGGGTTTCCTGAAGGATCGCCAGCGTCTTGCGCGAAGTGCCGCAAGCGGGGTTGTGCCAGATGGTCGCGTTCATGATCCCGCCCTAACGAGAGCTTACAGCAGCGTAAACCCGCTATTCATGGCATATATGGCACATCTTCCCGCATGAAGGGGAACCACCAGCTTGCCTTTCGCGGCCCGAATACGACATGCAGGATCGTAGGGACCGTCAAAGGGCGGCCGATGCGGGGTTGTTGCTCAAGTGAATGAATTGATCGATCGAAGGGCGTTGCTGGCCGGGATCGCTGGAGCGGGGGCGCTGGCCGCTACCTCTGCGCGTGCCCAATTGCCCAACTGGATTCAGCAGCCGGTGGCGCCTTTGCCGCCGCCGGTCGATTATGTCGCCGTCGCAAAGAAGCAGTTGGCGATGCAGGGGCGCAATATTCCGCAATCGGATCGCGTCGGCGTCGTCGATTTCGGCCTGCCGTCATCGCGGCCGCGCTTTGCGCTGGTCGACATGGTCGCGGGCAAGGTCGAGATGTTCCCGGTGACGCATGGTCGCGGCTCGGACCCGCAGCACGATGGCTGGCTCAAGAATTTCTCGAACCGCATGGGCAGCCTTGCGACCTCGCGCGGCGCTTATCGCACGAGCGACTATTATTGGGGTGCCAATGGATCGTCGATGCGGCTGGCGGGGCTGGAACCCGACAATTATACCGCCGACCAGCGCGCGATTGTCGTCCATGGTGCCTGGTATGCCGATCCGGCGCTGATCGCGACGCAGGGCAAGCTTGGGCGCAGCGAAGGCTGTTTCGTGTTCGGCGAAGAGCTGTTGCCGATGATCCTCTACAAGCTTGGGCCAGGACGGTTGCTGTTCGCCGACCGGCTGAGCGAGCCGCCGCCGATGCCGAAGCCGTTCGAACTGCCGCCGGCCGATCCGCTGCCGGGCATGGAGAATTTGCGCCGCGCGAGCTCGGTCAACGGGCCGTTGCCGAAGACGGCGGACTAAGCGGCAAAAGACGGCTTGGGGTGGGGAGCGGATGTTCCGTCACCCACCTTCCGTCATCCCGGGCTTGACCCGGGATCCCGCTTTTTTGACGCACCCACTGGCTTCGACCTCAAGCGGGACCCCGGATCAAGTCCGGGGTGACGTCGAAAGATCGGGCGGCTCCCGGTCGAAACCGGATATCATTCAATAAATCCCGCTTGTCCCCGGCGTCGTCGCGCGCGCGGTCGTGACCGTTGGCACGACCTCGGGCGGCTTGGGCGCGATGATCGTGGCGGTCGGGCGGCCGGCCTGGGCGAAGCTCGCGACCACGGGCGCGTCGCGGCCATAGATGTCGGCGAGTTTCTTCACGCCGCCTTTGCCGTCGGGGATGACGGTCCAATATGCGACATAGACGGGGAAGGGGTTGTCGAAGCCGAAGCGCGTCGTCTTGCCGCTCGCGATCGCCTCGCCGAATTCCTCGGGGCTCTTGCCCGCAAACATCACCGCCATCAGGCCCGAGAAGTGCAGCGCGCGCTCGGTGCGGATGCAGCCGTGGCTGAACGCGCGCGCGGCGGCGGCGAAGGCGCCCTTCGAAGGCGTGTCGTGAAGATAGATGGCATGTGGATTGAGCATCTCCATCTTCATCACCCCCAGCGCATTGTTCGCGCCGGGCTGCTGGACGACCGACAGCGTCTTGCCGCTGCCCGTCCAGGTATAACCCTGTGCACGCGCCGAGCCGGGATTGCGCGCGATCGTCGCGCCGATGCCTTCGTTGATGATGCTGCGCGGCAGCGTCCAGGTCGGGTTGACGATGATGCCGGTCGCCATCGGATTGAGCTGCGGCGTCGGGGTCGCCGACTTGCCGACCACGGCCTTGTGCGTCGCGATGATCGTGCCGCCGTGGACGACGCGGGTCAGATATTCGGGGACGTTGCTGACGACATAGCGTTCGCCGAGCGCGCGCGGCATCCAGCGCCAGCGCTCCATGTTGACGCGGATCGCATTGGCTTCCGCGGTTGTCTTTGCCTTTTTAAGCGACGTCTTGAGCACCGCGAAATCGGGATGCACGGGGTCGAGCGTCGCGAGCGTCTCTTTCACCGTCCCAGCACCGAGCGCCGCGGTCAGCAGCGAGAGCAGGGGCTCGCTGTCGCCGTCGCTGTCGACCATGAACCACTGCTTGCGCGCCGCATTGGGCGTGCGTCCGTCGCGCAGATGCGTCGCAAGCAGCAGGAAGCTGTCGGTCGCGGTCTTGTCGAGCTTTGCCTGATCGTTGCCGAGGATCGCGGCGGCAAGACCGTCGGGGTTGTAATCCTTTGCGAACAGACCTTCGTCGCCGACCTTCTCGATAAAGCTGAGGAGCGCGGTCGCATTTTCCTCCGACCAGTTGGGCATCTCGATCTGGACCGCGACGACGGGGGCGTCATCCTTGACCTTGTCGGGCTGGAGGATCACCGAATCCTCCTTGACCTCCTGCGCGAGAACAGGAGCCGCGAGCAGGCTCAGCGGGAGGAGAAGCGTCGCGGTGTGACGCACGGAAAAGGGAGCGTTTTTGGCCATAGTCAAAGGCCATAGCCAAAAACGGCCAACAGTTAAAGTGAGCTGCGGCACAGCCCGTCTCATCTGCAACCTCGTCACCGGCATGACGAAAACAGGAGGCGAAGGCTCAGGCCTTCGCCTCTTCATTCTGCCGCGCGAGCCATTCCTCGAGCCACTTGATCGTATAGTCCCCATGGATGACGTCGGGGTCGGCGAGCAGCGCCTGATGAAGCGGGATGTTCGTCTTGACGCCGCCGATCACCATCTCCTCGAGCGCACGGCGCATCCGCATCATGCAGCTTTCGCGCGTGCGGCCATAGACGATCAGCTTGCCGATCATGCTGTCGTAATAGGGCGGGATCGAATAGCCGGCGTAGAGCCCGCTATCGACGCGAACATGCATGCCGCCCGCGGCGTGATAGTTCGTGACCTTGCCCGGCGAGGGCAGGAAGGTGCGCGGATCCTCGGCATTGATGCGGCATTCCATCGAATGGCCGCGGAATTCGAGGTCTTCCTGTTTGACCGACAACCCCGCGCCGCCGGCGATGCGGATCTGTTCGCGGACGAGGTCGAAGCCGGTGATCATTTCGGTCACCGGATGCTCGACCTGGATGCGCGTGTTCATCTCGATAAAGAAGAACTCGCCATTTTCCCACAGGAACTCGATCGTTCCGGCGCCGCGATAGCCCATTTTCGCCATCGCATCGGCGCAGATGCCGCCCATGCGCGCGCGCTCCTCGGCCGAGATGATCGGCGAGGGCGCTTCTTCGAGCACTTTCTGGTGCCGGCGCTGTAGCGAGCAGTCGCGCTCGCCCAAATGGATCGCTGTGCCCCGGCCGTCGCCGAACACCTGAAATTCGATGTGGCGCGGGTTGCCGAGATATTTTTCAATATAGACGGTCGGATCGCCGAAGGCTGCCGCCGCCTCGCTCGACGCCTGACCCATCAGGCTTTCGAGGCTGTCTTTGTCGGGAACGACCTTCATGCCGCGCCCGCCGCCGCCCGAAGCGGCCTTGATCAGCACCGGATAGCCGATTTCCTTCGCCAGCCGTTTCGTTTCTTCGCCGAAGGTTACCGCGCCGGGCGAACCCGGAACGACCGGCAGGCCGAGCGCCACCGCGGTGCGCTTTGCCTCGACCTTGTCGCCCATCGTGCGGATATGCTCGGGCTTGGGGCCGACAAAGATCATGTCGTGCGCTTCGATGATTTCGGCAAAGCGCTCGTTTTCGGAGAGGAAGCCATAGCCGGGGTGGATCGCGTCGGCGCCGGTGATTTCGGCCGCCGAGATGATCGCCGGAATATTGAGATAGCTGTCCTTCGCCGCGGGCGGGCCGATGCACACGGCTTCGTCGGCAAGGCGGACGTGCATCGCGTCGGTGTCGGCGGTCGAGTGGACCGCGACGGTCTTGATGCCCATTTCATGGCACGCGCGGTGGATGCGCAGCGCAATCTCGCCGCGGTTGGCGATCAGAAGCTTTTCAATGCCCATGGGTTGGATTTACCCGATGGTGAACAGCGGCTGGTCGAATTCGACCGGCTGGCTGTTCTCTACATGCACCGCCTTGAGCGTGCCCGACGTGGTTGCCGTGATCGGGTTCATGACCTTCATCGCTTCGATGATCAGGATCGTGTCGCCGGCATTCACCGCCGAACCGACGGCGGCAAAGTTCGGTGCGCTGGGTTCGGGTGCGAGATAGACGGTGCCGACCATCGGCGACTTCACCGCGTCGGCGAAATTGTCCGCGGCAGGGGCGGCCGCTGCGGGTGCAGCAGCAGGTGCCGCAGCAGCGGGCGCCGCTACGGGGGCGGGTGCATACGCGATGGGCGCCGCGGCGGCGGTCAGCGTGCGGGCGACGCGAACCTTGCGGTCGCCATCCTCGACCTCGATTTCCGAAAGCTGCGTATCGTCGAGCAATTCCGCCAGTGCGCGGACGAATGCCGGATCGATGTTGATGCCATTGTCTTTATGGTCACCCATGAGTGTTTTTCCTGTTTGTTGCGACGTCCATTCAGAAGGACGCTCAGACCCCGTTTTTGATGCGCCCTATTGTCAGAGACGGGCGGCGGCGTCCAGCGCCAGCGTATAGCTGTTCGCGCCATGTCCCGCAAAATGCGCCGCGGCCGCCATACCTACATAGCTTAAATGCCGGAATTCTTCACGCTTCATCGGGTCCGACAGATGGACCTCGATCACCGGCACCCTGATCGACTTGATCGCGTCGTGGATCGCGATCGAGGTGTGCGTATAGCCGCCAGCGTTGAGCAATACGGCCTTGGCCCCCGAAACATATGCTTCGTGCAGCCAGTCGATCAGCACGCCCTCATGGTTCGTTTGGCGACATTCGACGCGCAAGCCAAGATCGGCCGCCTGCGCTTCGAGCCGAGCGTGGATGTCATTGAGCGTATCGTGGCCATAGATTTCCGGCTCGCGCGTGCCGAGCAGGTTAAGGTTCGGGCCGCTGAGGACATAAACGGTTTGCAGATCGGGCAAGGGGCGGGCTTTCGGTTGCGGCGGAGGATGCTCCCCCTATATGGGCTGCTCGGCAAAAGGCAAAGCGAGGCGGATTTCAGGTGATCGCGGTCATTCTCAATGGCGAACCCCGGCAGGTGCGCGAAGGCAGCATCGCCGACCTCGTCGCGTCGCTTGGCCTCGACGTCAAGAAGGTCGCGGTCGAGCGTAACCGCGAGATCGTGCCGCGCTCGACGCTGGCCGACGTGGCGCTCGCAGAGGGCGACGCACTGGAAATCGTTCATTTCGTAGGAGGCGGTTGAGTTGTCAGCGGATCAGTGGAGTGTCGCCGGCCGGACGTTCACGTCGCGGCTGATCGTCGGCACGGGCAAATATAGGGATTTCGAACAGAATGCCGCGGCGGTCGAAGCGTCGGGGGCACAAATCGTCACCGTGGCGGTGCGCCGCGTCAATGTGTCGGACCCGTCCGCGCCGATGCTGACGGACTATATCGACCCGAAGAAGATCACCTATCTTCCCAACACCGCGGGCTGCTTCAACGCTGACGACGCGATCCGCACCTTGCGCCTCGCGCGCGAGGCGGGCGGCTGGGATCTTGTGAAGCTCGAAGTGCTCGGCGAAGCAAAGACGCTCTATCCGAACATGCGCGAGACGCTGGAGGCGACCGAAGTGCTCGCGAAAGAGGGCTTCCTGCCGATGGTCTATTGCGTCGACGATCCGATCGCCGCGAAGCAGCTCGAAGATGCGGGCGCGGTTGCGATCATGCCACTGGGCGCGCCGATCGGATCGGGGCTGGGCATTCAGAACCGCGTCACGATCCGGCTGATCGTCGAGGGCGCTTCGGTGCCGGTGCTCGTCGATGCCGGCGTTGGCACGGCAAGCGATGCTGCGGTGGCGATGGAACTCGGCTGCGACGGGGTGCTGATGAACACGGCGATCGCCGAAGCGAAGGACCCCGTGCGCATGGCGCGCGCGATGAAACTGGCGGTCGAGGCGGGGCGCGATGCCTATCTGGCCGGGCGTATGGGCCTGCGCAAATATGCCGATCCGTCGAGCCCGCTGGCGGGGCTGATTTAACGCACGTTCGTTTTTCAGGACGTATCTGCTGGCCCCCGGAGGAGCCAGCAGATCGTTCGGATTTAGGATTGAAGACCGACGACGGTCCCATCGAGGTCGCTCGGCGTCGGATAGGGGCCGGTCACGGTACGCAGGCGATGGTGGCGATCCCACCAGATCCGCTCGGCATTTCCCCCAAGCCCAGCTGACAAATTGCCGCTGCGGAAATCGCTGGACGTAAAGCCAAACGGGTAAAATGTGCCACCGAAGGTGGTCATCAACATGACATGCTCGTCATTCCCGGTGTGGATCATCTTTGCCGCGTCCAGTTCGCAGTGGAAAAGGACATTCTTCTCGCATTGATAGAAAATCCCCGAACCAGGATCCGTTAGCCCCGTTTGCTTTATTGCGATCGTGCTGCGACTGACGCCAGCGAAAAGCAGTTCGGCGTCATCCGGCGCTTCGACGGTTGCCGCGATATGCGATTGACCGACGCCGGCTGCCACTCGTCCGCCTGCGATGCGACTGCCTTCTCCAATGTAGATGCTGGTCTCCGTCCCCGCGCCGACAACAAAATATTTGTCCTTGTGCGGCAGGAGGGTGTCGACGCGATCGATGCGCAAGTGATTGCAACCGGGAATATTCAGCTCGCCGACGCCAAGATTGTTCAGGCCATTCTGGCGACCCGTATATTGGCGAATTGCGATACTGCCGGCATCGGCCGGGTTTTCGATCGACCAGATCGCGCTCCATAATTTGTCTCGGCATTCGAAATTCCCAATTTCCAGCGTATGAAAATTGTGCGCAGCTACCCCGAAGTCCTTGTCGAAATAACTGTTGCCGTTGCCTTGCAAATAGGGCGGCACAGGTTCGGTCTGAAGCGCTGAATCGAGATGAAGTAGGTCGATTTGGACCTTGCCGATAATATTCCCTCCGTTGCCGGCGAGCTGGACCTTGCCACCGCGTACCGTGCCGATGCGAATGTCGTCGCAGATCTGGTTGTCAGTTCCGTTGGGCTCGATGTCCAGCGTCGTATAGCCGCAGTGGCCCGTATCGACGGCTTCGATATGGATGACGGTTCCCCCGACAATGGAAGCGCCGGAGCGAAGAATGTTTTCGCCGGTTACGCGCCCAACAGTTAGTCTTTCGACCAAGGCCTGCGGTGTTCCGCCCACGTACAATATGTCGCCCCGGATATTGCGGCCGTGAATGTCGCCTAAGCGGACGTCGCGCATATGGGTTCCGCCGTAGACACCGACAGCATGATTCCACTCGCCGGTATCCAGATCGATGTTGCCCTCGATCGTCAACGCACCGAGCGTGACACGCGAACCCTGGACCAGGACGACGGGCTTGTCGTAGTGACCCACGTCTGTCTGCCGGATTATCGTGGCAAGGCCGTCGGTGTGAACCGTGCGGTCCGAGGACACGACGATCTGGTCCACCACATAAGCTCCATCTGGTGCAGAGCCTTTCCCGACGACCACTCGGACGCATTTGGCTGCCGCCAGCGCGCGGGTGAAAGCGTTCGTGTCATCCGGATCGCTGTTGTCGCGATAGTTATGCACAAACACCGTTTGCTTCAACTGATCGGGAATGTTGGTTTCCACGGCGCCCGCCCCCGACGGGATGAAGCGATTGAGGGCGGTTCCACCCGTAGATAGCCCGTCGCCGATCCGGAGACTTTCAATTTCGGTATCATAGCCTAGTTCGCCGTCGGTCATGACGCGATCATAATCTACGGTCGGACCCGTACTGATTTCTACTGCTGGCATCTATTGTTCTCCAATTTTCCAGAAAGGCGCTAACTGCGCCCTTCGAACAAAATGAGAACATTTGATTTCCTACATCACAACCTACAACGCGATAGGTCCGCATGAAATAGGATCGGTGTCGAATATCTCTCGTGGGCAACGCTTTACCTCGCGCCCGGGAACATGCGCTGCCGTCACCCGTTTCTCCTGCACGAGGCGAGCCCCTCCCGCCTCGATATGCCAAGGAGAAACCCCGTGGGTGAACTGACCGAAAAGGCAAAAGGCCTTGCAAATGAAGCTGCCGGCAATGTGAAGCAGGCGGCCGGCAAGGCGACCGACAACGAACGTCTTCGCGCCGAAGGCGAAGCGCAGGAGCGCAAGGGCGAAGCCCAGAATCTGAAGGGCAAGGTCCAAGGCGCGCTAGGCGACAAGATCTGACCGCTTGCTCGTCACGCAAGCAATGAGAAAGGCCCCGGGGTTCCCTCTCCCCGGGGCCTTTTCATTGCGTAGCGCGACGTTACTTATTTGCCGCCGGAGGCGACCAGATCGACGTCGGTCATGCCGCCGTCGCGGCGCATCATCAGCACATAGGCGAGGTCGCCCTTGGTGCCGCCAAGCATATGTTCGTTGCCGTTGACGCGGTGGTCGCTGGTGTAACCGGCGCGGATCGCCATCGTGTGATAATAATCGAGCACCGCCTGCATCGACGCCGCGGTCTGGAAATTGACGACGCGGATATTGCACTTGCCGCCGGCGATTCCGGCCGCCTCGCGCAGCGTCGCGCGCGGATAGACTTTGAACGCGGCCGGCAGGCGATCGGCCCAGGCATTGCTGTAGGTCAGCTTGGCATCGCAGCCGCCCTTTTGCTGATCGCGCGCGAGTGCGCCGATCGTCACGGGGCGCTTTTGCGCTTCGCAGCCGTCGCATCCGGCCTCGAACGGCAGGGCCTTCGGTGCGGTGAGCAATTTGCCCGCCGCAAGCGCCGCGCTGGCTTCGGCGACGGTCGCGGCCTTGCCGCCCGCAACGCCGGGAACGCCGCCATCGACGGGCTTGTTGCCCGGACCCACGGCATTCTTGTTCGCCTGGCCCGCAAGCTTGGGGTCGACCATGATCTTGTCTTCGAGCGAACCCTTGATCGCCGGGTCGGCGTTGGTCAGCCCGTCGTCGAGCGGCGAGAGTTCGGCCTTGGCGTCGGGATTATCCCGGCAGCCGGCAAGCGGCGCCGCCGCCATCAGCAGACCGGTAACCAGCCATTTTCCCCGCAACATCATCGCTAACACTCCCTTATCCTTGAGGGGGAATGCCCGATCCTGGTCAAAAAGGCCCAAAAAAAATGCGTTAACGGGCAGGGGTTTATTAGCCGAAAACTGTCTCGGAGCGAGACGCTTTTGGCGCGCAGCGGATCAGGCGCGAGGTTTCGACCGCGGCCTGGCGATGGATGACGGCTTCGCGGTAAACCGGGTCGGTGACCATTTCCATGAAGGCGCCGCTGTTCGGATATTCGGCGATGAACACCGCATCCCAATGTTCGTCATCGGGACCGATGACCATCGCTTCCATCGTTCCGGTCCAGATAACGCGGCCGCCGACGCGCTGGAAGATCGGCCCGCTATCGGCGCCATAGTGGCGATAGGCCTCGGCGCCGTTCAGCGTCTTGCCCGCGAGCGGGTGATCGCCCGGATAGGTCGCCTTGTCCTTGAAGCGGACGAGGTTGAGCATGTGGATCACGGTATCACGCGGCAGCGCCTTGAACGCGTCGAATTGCGCGCGTTCGGGGTCGATGTGACGATCGCTCACGGCAGGAATTCCTTGCGCTTCACGCGCCATGCGTCGGCGCTTTGCGTCCAGGCATCGACGGGCGCGTCCTCGAACGGCGCGGGGAGGCGGGTCGGGCCGCTGTTCGTCGCGCCGAGGCGCTTCGCCAATGCCTGCGAGCGGATGTTGGAGGGGTCGATGCTGTGCATCAACTCGGGCCATTTCAGAAACTCGACCGCGAAATCGCAGGCGGCCATGCTGCCTTCGAAGGCATAGCCCTTGCCGGCGAATTTCGCGCGCACGCCATAACCGACCTCGGGGGCAGGCCAGCCGTCAGGCTCCCACGGGCCGAGCCGTCCGACCCATTCCCCGGTCGCGCGCTCAATGACCGAAAACATGGAAAAGCCGCGAATATGCCACGCGCCCGCGAGTGTGCACCATTGGCGCCATGCGGCCGAGCGCGGGCTGGTGCCGCCGATGAAGCGCATCGTTTCTTCCTCGGTGCACATTTCGGCGAAGTCGTCGAAATCCTCGGTCGCTGGCGGACGCAGGATCAGCCGCTCGGTGACGAGCAGGGGGCCGTTCAACATATTCATTCTCCCGCAGCAATTGGCCGATGCTTCTGCGGCAAGAGGGCGTATTCGGCAAGCGGATACGCTTGAGGGCACCGGCGTTAACCGGTGCCCTCGCCATCAGCGTGTATGGGCTGGAGGGGTCTCGAACCCATACTCGAGACGGTTGCGGTAAAGCCTTAGCGGCAGCGATATTTGTCGCGGTCGACCTCGCGGCCGATCAGCGCGCCGGCACCCGCACCGATGATCGTGCCGAGCAGCTTGTCGCCGCCGCCTGCGATCTCGTGGCCGGCAAGGCCGCCGACCGCGCCGCCGATCAGCAGGCCGGTGGTGCCATTATCCTTTTTACAGCGATAACGGCCATCGTCGCCGCGCCACACGCGGGTATTGCGGTTGATCCGCTCATCGCGGGCATAATAACGGCGATCCTTCTTGCGATAGAAGTTCGACGACTGGTCGAGCTGATGGAAACCATCGGCCTTCGCCGGAGCCGCGATACCCGCATAGGCAGGCGCGGTCAGGGCGACGCTGGCGGCAGCAAAAGCGCCCATCAAACCCTTCGAGAAATTACGCATGTCAAATCCTTTCCTGGCTTCAACGCCTCATCCCGCTTTGCGAGACCGGGCGCTTCGAAGGTGAAAACGAGCCGGGTCCAGAACCCGTTGCATTAACGCTAGGCAACAAGACGAAGTGAGTGCTTCTGTCGATGAACCGAAAGCCTCTTGCCGCATTGCTGGAGCCGTGCGACAATTCGGCCATGCTCAATATCGGATCGCTCGTCATCGGCGCTATCGCCTTGGTTCTGGCCGTTTTTGCGTTCATCCCGCTGCTTGGGTGGGCAAATTGGGTGATCGTGCCTTTTGCGGTTGTCGGCTTGGCGCTCGGCGCGATGTCGGACAAGACAAGCGGGCGAAACCTCAATATCGTCGTCATCGTCATCGGGGTCATTCGCCTGATGCTCGGCGGCGGCATCATCTGATCCGGCCGGGCTCCCGATCATGAACCAGTCAGCGGCCCCCGCGGGGAGCAATCAGGGCGGCTTGCCTTATGCGCTTGCTGCGTATGGCATCTGGGGCTTCGTTCCGCTTTTCTTCAAACTGCTGAGCAGCGTACCACCCGTCGAGGTGCTGGCGCAGCGGATCATCTGGTCGCTGCCGCTCTGCTTCGTGATCATGCTGTTCCGCAAGCAGATCGGCGAATATCTGGTGGCGTTGAAGGATTGGCGGACGCTGCGGTTGCTGATCGCCAGCGCGGTGCTGATCGCGGTCAATTGGCTCGTCTATATCTTCTCGATCTTTACCGACCATGTGCTTGCGGCCAGCCTGGGATATTATCTGAACCCGCTCGTCAACGTGATGCTGGGAATGATCTTCCTCGGCGAAAGGCTCTCGCGGTTGCAACTCGTGGCGGTCGTGATTGCGGGCGTCGGCGTCGCGATCCTGCTCGCGGGCGCTCTCGATACGCTATGGATCAGCCTGACGCTCGCCTTTTCCTTTGGCATTTACGGCCTGCTCCGCAAGATCGTGCCAGTGGGCTCGCTGCCGGGGTTGGCGATCGAGACGACGGTGCTGCTGATACCGTCGCTGGCGGTCGCGGCCTTTTACCTTTGGGTCGGCGACGGGCGCGGTTTCGGGTCGGACGGGTCGATCAGCCTGCTGCTGATGGCCGGCGGGATCGTGACGGCCGTCCCGTTGCTCTTATTCGCGACCGCTGCGCGGCGCATGAGCTACGCCGCGCTCGGCTTTGTCCAGTATCTCGCGCCGACGGTGCAGTTCCTGCTCGGGCTGTTCGTGTTCGGCGAGCCGCTGAAACCCGTCCAGCTGGCTTGCTTCCTGTTGATATGGGTCAGCATCGCGGTGTTCAGTTTCGACATGTGGCGCAAGATGCGCGCCGAGCGGTTGATCGGGATCGCTTGATCGCCCCATTCGTCATGCCGGACTTGATCCGGCATCCCGCTTTCCAACGGTGCAGTCGTGGGACCCCGGATCAAGTCCAGGGTGACGAAAGGATATCAGGCCAGCTTCCAACTTAGCGTTTCACCCGCGTGGAACGGGACGACATCGCCGATCTTGTCGGGCACGACGGTTTCGCCGCGTTCGAGTGTGACCGTGCCCTCGTTGAGCGGCAGGCCATAGAAGCGTGGGCCATGTTCGCTGGCGAAGCCTTCGAAATTGTCCAGCGCGCCATCCTCGTCGAACGCGGTCGCGTAGCTTTCAAGCGCATAGGGTGCGTTGAAGATGCCCGCACAGCCGCACGATGCTTCCTTGGTATGCACCGCATGCGGTGCGCTGTCGGTGCCGAGGAAGAATTTCGGCGAACCCGAGGTCGCGGCCTTGCGCACCGCGAGCCGGTGGTGCTCACGCTTCGCGACGGGCAGGCAATAGGCGTGCGGGCGAATGCCGCCGACGAGCATCGCATTGCGGTTGATGTGGAGATGCTGCGGCGTGACCGTCGCGGCGATGTTGGCAGGCGCGTCGGCGACGAACTGTGCGGCTTCGGCCGTCGTGATATGTTCGAAGACGATCTTGAGGCCGGGCAGGGCGCGGACCAGCGGTTCGAGCGTGCGTTCGATGAACACCGCCTCGCGGTCGAAGATGTCGACGTCATGGTCGGTGACCTCGCCATGGATCAGAAGCGGCATGCCGATGTCGGCCATCCGTTCGAGCACGGGCATGATCTTCGCGATATCGGTAACGCCATGCGCGCTGCCCGTGGTCGCGTGTGCGGGGTATAGCTTTGCGGCGGTGAACACGCCCTCTTCATGGCCGCGCGCCATCTCGTCGGCGCTGCTGTGGTCGGTGAGATAGGCGACGATCAGCGGGGTGAAATCGACCCCGGCGGGCACCGCTGCGTCGATGCGGTCGCGGTATGCCCGGCCTTCTTCGGCCGTTGTTACCGGCGGCGACAGGTTCGGCATGATGATCGCGCGCGCGAACTGACGCGCGGTATAGGGTGCGACATGTTGCAGCATCGCGCCGTCGCGCAGATGGACGTGCCAGTCGTCGGGGCGGCGGATCGTCAGGCGGTCGGTCATGCAGGGACTCATCAACTTGCGGGTTGGTTTTGGCTGCCGCGTCCCTAGATTATCGTCATGGCCAATACCACCCTGATCAATCGCGCCCTCATCCGTCTGTCGGGGGAGGATGTCCGCGGCTTCCTGCAAGGCCTTGTCACAAACGATACATCGGGCAGTCTTCCGGTATGGGCGGCGCTTTTGACGGCGCAGGGCAAGGCGCTGTTCGACTTCCTGATCTGGGGCGATGGCGATGATGTGCTGATCGACTGCGAACGCGAAGTGGCGGGCGACCTTGCCAAGCGGCTGACGCTCTATCGCCTGCGCCGCGCGATCACCATCGACCGCGAGGAGGAACTTTGTGTCCACTGGGCGCCGGAAGGCGACCTTGGCGTCGTCGATCCGCGACTGCCCGAACTTGGCCAGCGCTGGCTTGCGCCGGCTGACCCAGGCGATGGGGCCGATGCACGGTGGCAGGCGCACCGGCTGGCGCTCGGCGTTACCGAGGGGCGCGCCGAACTCGGCGACGGAACGACGCTATGGCTCGAATGCAATGCGGCCGAGCTGAACGGCGTCAGCTTCACCAAGGGCTGTTATGTCGGGCAGGAAAATACCGCGCGGATGAACTGGCGGCAAAAGGTCAATCGGCGGCTGGTCGTGGTGCCGATTGCCGAAGCTGACGAAAAGCGGCAGGTCGTCGGCTATCCCGACCTCGGCTGGTCGGTCGAGCATCGGCGGACCGAGAATGTCGACGCCGCCACCGCGCCCGCGTGGCTGCGCGAGGGGCTCGCCGCCGGTTCATGACAGGTGCAGCCTTTGCTGCTAGATTGTCGGCCATGCGCGCTATGCTGATTTCGTCGGCGCTTGTCGCCGTCCTCGCCGTGTCGGCTCCCGCATTTGCGATGCCGACATCGTTGCTGCCCATCGAACCCGAGGTGGCGGTGCCTGCTTCGGAACTCGCGCCGCTGGACGCCAACTCGGCGTGGGCGCCGCGCTTTGCGGCGGCAGCGGACGAGTTGGCGCGGGCGCTCCGCTCGCGCGACGAGGGGCAGTGGGCGCCGCTGCTCGGCGGGCAATGGCTATCCGCCGCGGACCGCGAACGGGTCGGCAATTTGCTCGTTGATCGGGACAGCCCGTTTCTGCCTGCGCTCTTTTCAAAGGCCTTTACCCATCGTGCAATCTTCGGCTGGACTGCGCCAGCCTCGCTCAGCGCCGAAGAACGCGCTGCGGTCGAGGGAGGCCAAGAGGCCGAGGCGCTTGTCTGTTGGTCAGCGGGAGGTGACGGGACGGGGCCTTGGCCGACGACGGCGATCGAGGCCGACAATCGGCCGGGCCTGCGCTATGCCTGCGCCCGGATCGCCTATAGCATTCGCGGCGGGACGCCGACTTGGCGCGCATTCATCGATCAGGGCGCGCCCGCTTAACCAATCTCCAACTTTCTTCTGCAAAAAAGCGGTTCATGTTGGGGCGCTTTCTTGGTTTGGCGGTGGTGATCGTGGTGGGTTCGGTCGGCTTGGCGGGTATCGCCAGCCGATCTTCTTCCAACGAGGTTGTCGAAACGCCTCCCGTCGTTTCGGGCAATCACGACAATTGGACGACGCACAAGCTACGCAAGGAGCGGTCTTTGGCTGCGGCCGAAGCCCGTGGCGACTCGGGCCGCCCGAGTGAAGTGTTGCTCGCTCGTTCGCGCGATTCGCATTTCTATGCCGACACCAGGATCGACGGGCGGAACGTTCGTATGCTCGTCGACAGCGGCGCGTCGGTTGTCGCGCTGACCCGCAGCGATGCCGAGGCGATCGGGATCAACGTCGACGATCTTCCGGTCGGCGGGACCGCAAGCACCGCGGGCGGCGACGTGCCGATGCGGATGATCACACTCGACAGTGTCGAGGTTGAAGGGATCAAGATACGGGATGTTCAGGCGGCCGTAATCGACTCCGACATGGGCATCTCGCTGCTCGGGCAGAGCTTCCTGTCGAAGCTCGCGGCGGTGAATGTCGAAGGCGATACGATGACGCTACGCTGAGGCTTGTGCGCCTCTACGGGGGCGACGCCCTGCTGTTTGTTGTGGTCGTTTCCTTCCGTCCGTCACCCCGGACTTGATCCTGGGTCCCGCTTGCTCTTGAAACCGGCGAGTGCGTCAAAAAAGCGGGATCCCGGGTCAAGCCCCGGATGACGAAGCATAGGGCCGCGTCCAGCCGCGACCCACAGCCCACACTTGCCATTCCCGCCACATTTCCCCACATCGGCCACCATGAACGCTCCCAATCCTCCGATGCGCGCGGCGATCGTGCCGGTTACCGCCTTTCAGCAGAATTGCACCTTGCTGTGGTGCACCGCGACCAACAAGGCGGCTTTCGTCGATCCCGGCGGTGACCTGCCCAAGCTGAAGGAAGCGGTGAAACAGACGGGAGTCGAGGTCGAGAAGATCCTCGTCACCCATGGCCATATGGATCACTGCGGACAGGCGGGAATGCTCGCGAAGGAACTTGGCGTGCCGATCGAGGGGCCGCACGAGGACGACCGCTTCTGGATCGAGGCTTTCGCCGAGGATGGCGCGCGCTTCGGCATGGTGGGCGAAGCGTTCGAGCCCGATCGCTGGCTCGTCGACGGCGACAAGGTCACCGTCGGTAATCTCGAGATCGACGTCATCCATTGTCCGGGCCACACGCCGGGGCATGTCGTCTTTCATCATGGACCGTCGAAGCTCGCGATCGTCGGCGACGTGATCTTCCAGGGTTCGATCGGGCGCACAGACTTTCCGCGCGGAAATCATCAGCAGCTTCTTGATTCTATCACGCAGAAACTGTGGCCGCTCGGCGGCGACACGACCTTCCTGCCCGGGCACGGGGCACACAGCAATTTTGCCCACGAACGGCGTACGAACCCGTTCGTGAGCGATATGGCGCTTGGAACTGCGGACTAGGTTTAGATCGTCATTGCGAGCAAAGCGAAGCAATCCAGAGCGGCTTGTCACACTCTGGATTGCTTCGCTTCGCTCGCAATGACGGAAGAAGGAGGCCTATCGTGGCGCCGCTGCTTCGGTTTCGACGACCTCGGTCGTGGTGAAGCTGGTCGGCGTCAGATAGACGACCGCGAGTGCGCCGATCGCCAGGCCGAGCTGAGTGAGCATGGTGATGATCGTGCCGACCATGCGGCCCCACATCATCCCGTCCATTCCCATCGCGTGCAGGATGCGCCCGACGAGATAGAGCGCGCCGACACCCCACAGCCAGAGCGAGGAGCCGAGGCCGAGTTCGACGAGTGCGAGCAGGATCAGGACGAAGGCGGTATTCTCGACGAAATTGCTATGCGCGCGCATACGGCGCGTCAGCAGGTCGTTGCCGCCGTCGCCGATAAAGACCTTTTCCTTCGTGCGGACGCGGCCAACACGGATTGAGAGCCACAGATTGAGCAGCGCCGCCCCCGCGGCGATCGTCAGGCTGATCGGCAAGATTATCATTTTGTGTCCCCCTCGTTTGCCGCCTCATTGTCATGATCGGACTGGTGTAGCTGTGGCATCCCCCGACCGGGGCGGCAAGTCTGCGCGACGATGGGCGCAATGGGCTTGCCTTTACGGGCAAAAACGCTATAGCCGCGCCCGATCCGGCACCCGACACCATCTGGCGTTGAGGCACCCTCCGGCGGAAGATTTTCCTGGCCTTTTTTGGCCGGGAACAGCCTTCGGCTTGGCGGGCGGGCCAGTTATTTCCGGCAACGGGAATGACAAATCCGGGTAGCCGATTCGTGACACACTATTTAGAATGCAGGAAATATCATGGCCGTTCCCAAGCGAAAAACCTCGCCCTCGAAGCGCGGCATGCGTCGCAGCCACGACAGCCTGAAGGTTGAAGCCTTTCAGGAATGCCCGAACTGCGGCGAGCTGAAGCGCCCGCACAACCTTTGCAACGCCTGCGGCCACTATAATGGCCGTGAAGTGGTGTCGGTCGGCGCATAAGCATTAGCCGGAGGGCGTCACGATGGCACTGACACCGCGAATCGCAATTGATGCGATGGGCGGTGACGTCGGCGTGCGCATGATGCTCGCCGGCGCCGCGATGGCGCGCCACAAGCACGACGGCCTCCGCTTCATCCTCGTCGGCGACGAGGTGCAGATCAAGGCTGCGCTCGAAAATCACCCGAATCTGCGCGCGGCGTCGGATATTCTCCACACCGATGGCGTGGTGTCGGGTGAGGACAAGCCGAGCCAGGCGCTGCGCAAGGCAAAGAGCACCTCGATGGGGCTTGCGATCGACGCGGTGAAGCGCGGCGATGCCGGCGGCGCCGTGTCGGCGGGAAACACCGGTGCGCTGATGGCGATGGCCAAGCTCGCGCTGCGTACGATGCCGGGAATCGACCGCCCCGCGCTTGCGGCGCTGTTGCCGACGCTCGGCGATAATGACGTCGTGATGCTCGACCTTGGCGCCAACACCGATTGCGACGCCAACAACCTGATCCAGTTCGCCGTGATGGGTGCGGCCTATGCGCGTACGGCGATGGGGCTCGAAAAACCCCGCGTTGCGCTGCTCAACATCGGTACCGAGGAACTGAAGGGCACCGACGAGATTCGCGATGCCGCGGCGCGCCTGCGTGAAGTGCAAGGCCTGCCGATGGAATTCACGGGCTTTATCGAGGGCGACAAATTGTCGCGCGGCAATGTCGATGTGATCGTGCACGACGGTTTTTCGGGCAATATCGCGCTGAAGACGATCGAAGGGACGGCGCGTTTCGTCACCGACCTCTTGCGCCGCGCCTTTACGTCGTCGGTTCGCTCAAAGATCGGCTTCCTGATCTCGCGCCCCGCGACCGAATTGCTCAAGCATCACCTCGACCCCAATAATCACAATGGCGCGGTGTTCCTCGGCCTGAACGGGGTGGTACTCAAAAGTCATGGCAGCGCCGATGCGAAGGGGGTCGCGAACTGCGTCCATCTTTGCGCCGAGCTGATCGAGAAGGATATCACGCGTCAGGTGACCGAAGATCTCGCGAATTTCCGCAGCGGCGCCGCAGCATGACGCTTCGTGCCATATTGGCCGGCACCGGTTCGGCCTTGCCGCGTACGCGCGTATCGAACGCCGAACTCGCCGAGCGTGTCGACACCAGCGACGAGTGGATCGTCGAGCGCACGGGCATCCGGTTTCGCCATATCGCCGAACCCGACGAGACGACCGCGACGCTGGGCGCCGACGCCGCAAAACAGGCATTGGCGGCGGCCGGGCTTGAGCCTGCCGACATCGGCCTGATCATCGTCGCCACGGCGACGCCCGACAATACGTTCCCGGCAAGCGCCACCAAGGTACAGGCGCTGCTCGACGTCCCCGATTGCATCGCATTCGACGTTGCGGCGGTCTGCTCCGGCTTCCTTTACGCGGTGTCGGTCGCCGATTCGATGCTGCGCACCGGTGCCGCCAAACATGCGCTGGTGATCGGTTCGGAAACCTTCAGCCGCATTCTCGACTGGGAAGATCGCACGACCTGCGTCCTGTTCGGTGACGGCGCGGGCGCCATCGTGCTGTCGGCGCAGGATGTCGACGACGATCAGGGCATCCTGGCGACGCGCCTGCATGCCGAGGGAAAATACGCAGGCATGCTGTATGTCGACGGCGGGCCGTCGACGACGGGGACCGTCGGCCACGTCCGGATGCAGGGCCGCGAAGTCTTTCGCCACGCGGTCACCAACCTCGCATCGGTGCTTGCCGAAGTGATGGAAGATGTCGGGCTGTCGGCCGAGTCGATCGACTGGGTCGTGCCGCATCAGGCGAACAAGCGGATCATCGACGCAACCGCGAAAAAGCTTGGTTTGCCGGCCGAACGCGTCGTGCTGACGGTCGACCAACACGCCAATACGTCGGCCGCCTCGGTGCCGCTGGCGCTGGACCTTGCGGTGCGCGACGGTCGGATCAAGCGCGGCGACCTTGTCGTGCTGGAGGCGATGGGTGGCGGTTTCACCTGGGGCGCTGCCGTTCTGCGCGTCTGACGTTTCGCTCCGGCGCGTCAACTTCTCGCTCCATCCGTTTCAGTTTGGCGGATTAATTAGCATTTGTTACATATGGCAACGGGACTCGTGACGGTGGGGGCTGTCAGGGACTCAATTGTCTATATTTCGCTTCAGTGAGGGGGAAGGGATCATCATGGCAGCAGGGACACTCACCCGGGCCGACATCGCGACGCGGATCAACCAGCAGATCGGCCTGTCGCGCAACGAATCGGCCGCAATCGTCGAATCGATTCTCGATCATATGTCGGACGCACTGGCGGTCGGGCAGAATGTGAAAATCTCCGGCTTTGGCACCTTCGTGCTGCGCGACAAGGCGCAGCGGATCGGTCGCAACCCAAAGACCGGCATCGAGGTGCCGATCCTGCCGCGACGCGTGATGACCTTTCGCGCCAGCCAAACAATGCGAGCCCGCGTTGCCGGCAAATAGGCCGGACCTGACTCATGTCGGGTTTTGACATGACCGACGATGGCGGCAAGGCGTCGGGCGCCATGCTCGCCATCGGCGAACTGGCGGAACGCATCGGCGTTCCGACACATGTCCTGCGCTATTGGGAAACGCGTTTCCCGCAGTTGAAGCCGCTCCAGCGGTCGGGGCGTCGCCGTTATTACCGCGCCGAGGATGTCGCGCTCGCCGAACGCATCCACGATCTGCTGCATGTCCAGGGCTTTACGGTCGAGGGCGCGCGCAAGGCGCTGTCCCAGCGGGGCGCCGCGGTGCCGACAGCGGCGCGGCCGCCGGTGGTCCGCGAGACGCCCGTCAGCAGCGCTCCGGCGCGAAGGGGCGGCATTCCGGTCGAGGCGCTGGTTGCGCTTCGCCAGCGGCTCGCAGCCGCGATCGGCTAAGACAGGTTTAGGGTTTCAGTCGTTGTCCATCGCCGGCGCGAGTGCCGGGTCGAGGTCGCGCGGACGGATGAAGTCCCTGAAGCGCGCGCTGTTCGTATCGAGGTCGTGCCAGTCGGTGATGTCGAGTTCCAGCCGGGCCAGCGCCGAGGTCGGCAGCTTTTCCTCGACCTTCGCCCGCAATTCGTCGCCTGCCGATTCGGGGACGAGCATCAGGATCAGGTCTTCCAGCCCCGGATTATGTCCCGAAATCAGCAGATGTTCGGAATTCTTGCCGGTGTCGCGGATGACATCGATCAGCGTCGCGGCAGAGGCGAGATAGATACGCCGGTCCCAATGGGGTTCGAGCGCGTCGAGGTCGGCGGCGGGCTGAAAGATGTCGAGCGTTTCGGTCACGCGAACCGCGGGCGAGGCGATTATGCGGTCGACCGGCAGCTTCTGCCGTTTCAGCCACTGGCCGATCAGTTCGGCACCGCGTGCGCCGCGCTTGTTGATCGGGCGGTCGAAATCGCGCTCGACCTGAACGTCCCAACCCGATTTGGCATGGCGCAGGATGGTCAAAGTCTTCAAAATTTCTCCCCGCGCCGCTGCGCTATCCCTCAATTTCGCAGGCCTTGTGCCGGAAACTTATGACGGTGAAAAGGCTGGAAAGGCGGTTTTTCTGCGTTCGACATTCGCCGCGGCCACGTGATTGACCGCTTCGTCGAGCGGCAGGCGGCGGATCGGGGTGCCCTGGGGGAAAGCGCTGAGCAGGCGCGAGGGGAAACTCGGCGAGAGCATCACGAACTGGCCGAAATCGTCGGCACGCCGGATAAGGCGGCCGAAGGCCTGCCCGATGCGGCCGCGGATGACCATATCGTCATAGGCGCTGCCGCCCTGCGCCGCGCGCCGCGCCGCGTGCAGGATCGTCGGGCGCGGCCAGGGCACGCCCTCCATCACCACGAGCCGCAGCGAATCGCCCGGAACGTCGACCCCGTCGCGCAGCGCATCGGTACCGAGCAGCGAAGCGTGCGGGTCGGCGCGAAAGATGTCGACGAGCGTTCCGGTGTCGAGCGGATCGACATGCTGCGCGAACAGCGGCAGCCCTGCGCGCGCCAGCCGGTCGGCGATGCGCGAATGGACGATGCGAAGCCGCCGGATCGCGCTGAACAGCCCCAGCGCGCCGCCGCCCGACGCTTCGATCAGCCGGCTATAGGCGCCGGCAAGGGCAGGGAGGTCGCCGCGCGCGATATCGGTAACGATCAGCACTTCCGACTGGCGCGCATAGTCGAAGGGGCTCGGCACCGCGAAATGCTGGACGCCGCTGTCCATGTGCCGCGCGCCCGTGCGGATATCGGCATCGGTCCAGCCGCCGCTGCCATGGCCGCCGTTGCGCAGGGTCGCGGACGTGACGAGCACGCCCTGCGCGGGGCGATAGACGACCTCGGCGATCGGTTTTGCCGGGTCGAGCCAGTGGCGATGCAATCCGGTGTCGAACTCGCGCCCGTCATAGCGGTCGACCGGGAGCCAGTCGACGAAATCGGGATCGGCGGGACCGCCCACGCGGCCGAGCAAGGACAGCCAGCCGCCGAGCGTATCGATGCGCGTGCCCAGACTGTGGCGCGCGCCGTCGACGCGTGCGCGGGCCTGGCCGTCGAGCCAGTCGGGCGGGTCGTCGATCAAGGCTTCAAGCCGTTTGCCGAGCGCCATCAGCGGGCGCAGCAGCGCCTCGACCGCGTCGCTTGCCCCGGCCGCCGCCGTGACGAGTGCGTGCTCGGGATCGGCAAGTTCGGTTTCGAGACCATAGCCTGCATCGGCGGTGCGCGTGTCGATGCTGCGCGCATAGACCATGGCGCGCACCGCGACGAGCAGCCGCTCGATCGCCCCCCATGGGTCGTTTTCGGACAGGCGGCCGAGCCAGCCGTCGCCGGGCAGTTCGGCGGCCGCGGTGATCGCGGCCTGGATCGCGCGATCGCCCGCCTCGTCATAGCTTGCGACATCGGCGAGGCGCGCGGCGAGCCCGCGGCGGCGCCCGCGCGACTTGCCTTCGGGGCCGAGCACCCAGCGGCGAATCTCGACGGCTTCCTGTCCGGTCAGCGCGGCCGCGAACATGCTGTCGGCCGCGTCCCACAGATGATGACCCTCGTCAAAGATCAGCCGCGTCGCGGGGGCTCCGCTATCGCGCGGGCGTGCGGCCTGAACCATCGTCAGCGCGTGATTGGCGATGACGATATCGGCCTGCGTCGCAGCGCGCGCCGAATGTTCGATGAAGCATTTCCTGAAATGCGGACAGCCCGCATAGATGCATTCGCCGCGGCGGTCGGTCAGCGCGGTTGTGCCGTTGCGGCGGAAGAGCGCGGGGAGCCAGCCGGGCAGGTCGCCGCCGATCATGTCGCCGTCGCGCGTATAGGCAGCCCAGCGCGCAACGAGCTGCGCAAGGATCGCCGCGCGCCCCGAAAATCCGCCCTGCAGCGCGTCTTCGAGGTTGAGGAGGCAGAGATAATTTTCGCGCCCCTTACGCACGACGACCTTTTCGCGGTGGGTCGCGGCGTCGGGGTAAAGCTTCTCGGTCTCGCGTGAGAGCTGGCGCTGCAGCGCCTTGGTGTAGGTCGAGATGCAGATGCTTCCCGCCGACTGGTCGATCCACTGCTTGGCCGGGGCAAGATAGCCCAGGGTCTTGCCGATGCCCGTTCCGGCCTCCGCCACCAGCATCTGCGGAGCGTCCTTGCGATCGCGCGGGGCAAAGATCGCCGCGGTTGCGCGCGCATAATCCTGCTGTCCCGGGCGGCGTTCGGCGCCGTCGCCGGTCAGGCGGTCGAGCCGCGCCGACACGTCGTCCTCGTTGATGGACACCTGACGCGGCGCACCGCGCGGCGGCTGTTCCTCCCACTCGGGCAGCCGCGCGAACAGCCAGCGTTCGTTCGCATCGGGCTGCGACAGCCGCGGCTGGACGAGCGGCGACCATGACCAACGCTGGCGCGACAAGGCTTGGACGCCATGCCACGCGCCTTCGCGTTCGGGCCAAAGGGGATCGTCGAGGCTGGCGAGCATCGCTGCCGCCGCCTTGGGCAAAAAGGCGGCGATATCCTCTTCGCCTTTCGGCGGGATCAGGCCGATGGCGGCCGCGATGCCGGCCGGCGTCGGCACCGCGAAACGGGCCGGATAGAGAAAGGCAAAGAGTTCGAGCAGGTCGAGTCCCGACAACTCGGGGTATCCCAGCCGATCGCCGGTCAGCGTTGCGTTGAGCAGCAGATGCGGAGTGGCCGCGACGGCGGCAATCGCCTCTCCACGCCCGACACGTTGTACGCGGCCGTGCGTGTCGGCGATCCAGATGCCGATATGGCTCGCATGGATCGCGGGCAGGGAAAGCGGGTCGGGAGCCATGACGGCAAACTAGGGACAAAAGGCGAACGCGGCAAGGTTGATGGCGGCCGTTTTGCTTTCCTCTCGCGATACTACGGAAATCGGGGATGGTTCGATCGATTGGAGCGAAGGGCGGATGATCGCCCTAAATCTACCCCTCATCCGTTCGTCCTGAGCTTGTCGAAGCCTGTCCCGAACGCCTGCAAGGCAGTTGAAGGGGACCGTTCTTCCCTTTTGCCAAAGCCGAATTCTTGTCCCAAGCTCAGGGCGAACGGAGGGGGCAAAGTTCCCTCCATGATGCGAAAGGAAAATCCGGATGAGCGAAGAGCACTCGATCGGCAGCGTGATCGATGAGATGTATGCGATGATTTCCGGGCCGAAGGGCCCGCGCGACTGGTCGCGGCAGGCCAATTGTTTTCATCCCGGCGCGCGGCAGATTCGCACATGGATCGGCGAAGACGGACGCGCGACCTTCCGGAGCATGGCGCTCGACGATTATGCGCGCGACACCACGCCCTTCTTTGCCGCGAATGATTTTTTCGAGATCGAGATCGGGCGGCGGATCGATGTGATGGGGAATATCGCGCATGTCTGGAGCGCCTATGAAGCGCGCAGTTCGCTGGGCGACGCCGTGCCCGAGCGGCGCGGGGTCAATTCGATTCAGCTATTCAAAGACCCGGACCTTGGCTGGCGGATCATGGCGATGATCTGGGACAATGAGCGCGAGGGTGTGGCCATCGCGCCGTTCTGAAGATCAGCTCAGGCCGCGACGCCCGAAGCTTGGCGCGCGATTCTTCAGGAAAATCTGCGCGGGCTCGACCATCGATGCATTCTGGGCGAGCTTCAACGCATTGAAGAGCGGCCCGTGCGTCAATTCATAGGGGAATCGAACGCCCATGCGGTCGAACTCGGACCACATCACGACGGCATAGGTCACCTGTCCGCCATAATGGATTTCACAGCGCGAGCGCGCCGGCATGCTCGCCCCGTCGATCCGCGCGCCGCCTTCCGACAGGTCGGTGATGCGCCCGTCGACAAAGTTCAGGACGCCGTTGACGGTGACGTCGATCGATACCGGAGTACGTTTGTGGCCGCGGGCGGTGGGGGTGCGAAAATTGTCCATGGCGGGGACGCTACGCCCGCATGGTAAATTTTCCGGTAACGATATTGGATCGCCTTGGGACAATGTTGCAAGCGGTCGCCGATAATGATCTATCATGGATCATGGCCCGCTCGGTCTTCCTTTATGGTATCGCGCTTGCGGCTGCGGCTTTTCTCCTCGAGTGGCTTAATTATAAACATGCCGTGCATCGCTGGTCGGGCGAGTTCTACATCATCTGTATTGCACTTGTTTGCGTTGCGCTCGGCATCTGGGTCGGCAACCGGCTTACTGCGAAACCGCGCCAGCCCTTCGTGCGCAACGACGCCGCGATTGCGGCTCTGGGGCTCAGTGGGCGCGAGTGCGAGGTTCTGGAAATGCTGGCGGCGGGGCATGCCAACAAGGTCATCGCGCGCCGGCTCGAAATCTCCCCCAACACGGTGAAGACGCATATCGCGCGCGTGTATGAAAAGCTGGCTGTCGCCAGCCGGACGCAGGCGGTGCAGAAAGCGCGGACGCTCGACATCCTGCCGTAAGATCGGGCTTGAGCGTGATGACGTCGAATGAACTCGTCATTGCGAGCGGCGAAGCCGCGCGGCAATCCAGAGCGTGCGCAAACCGCCCTGGATTGCTTCGCTCCGCTCGCAATGGCGAAGTGGGTCAATCCAAGGTTATCAGACTCTAGAGCGTGATCGTTTTTGGATGAAGCTGCCCTGTTCCCGCTTCGTCATCCCGGCGAAGGCCGGGATCTCATCCGTGCTCCATGTTGCAAGGTTGAGACCCCGGCCGTCGCCGGGATGACGATTCAAACAAGAAAGATCATGTTCTAAAACCGCCAAATCACCCGTTTGGGCGATGGATTCCGGCCGTTGTTTCTGCCCATCCCGCATGGCATTCACCATTTGGGGAGACAGGATATGGGCAGGATCATTGCAGTCTACGGCGCCATCGCGGGCGTCATCGTCGTCATCGGCATGTTCATCAATATCAGCTTTGTCGCCGATCATGGCGCGATGGGGATGGTCGCCGGCTATCTGTCGATGCTGGTCGCGCTGATCTTCGTCTTCGTCGGTGTCAAACGCTATCGCGACGTCAATCTCGGCGGGGTGATAGGCTTCTGGAAAGCGGTCGGGGTCGGCCTCTGCATCGGCCTTGTCGCATCGCTTTTTTATATATTCGGCTGGGAGCTCTATATGTGGCGCACCGGCGGGACCTTCATGGCCGAATATATCGCCAACAGCGTCGCGGACATGCGCGCGGCCGGCAAGCCGGCGGCCGAGATCGCGAAATTCTCGTCAGAGATGGGCGCGCTGGCTGAGCAATATAAAAATCCGCTCTTTCGCATGGCGCTTACGCTGACCGAGATATTGCCGGTCGCGCTGCTGGTATCGATCGTGTCGGCGGCGCTGCTGCGCCGAAGCAGCTTCATGCCCGCGACGCAGCCGCGCGGTTGAACAGAGAGGGGGCGGGAACGGCAGGAGCCTGCCGATATATGGGCTTTCCTACATTGCACCGGCATGCTTGATGATGTCCGATGCGATCGACCGCCGCCCCTCTCGCTAAAGCGACAAAGGACACAAAATGGATGCGCGTGTCCGTGTCCTTTGTCGCTTTAAGCGCGGAGGGCCGAAGCGCTATTCGTGATTTGCGAGTGAAGTTGCGCAGTTTTCCGGGTTTCTTTCCATCGGCGCCTCTTGCCGCTATGGGGCGCAGCTATGACTGACTTGCACCTTCACCCTTCGCTGCGCGAACCCGCGCAAACCTCCAAGGCCTGGCCGTTCGAGGAAGCGCGCAAGCTGGTGAAACGTTATCCGGACGGAAAGCCCGGCGGTGAGGCCGTGCTGTTCGAGACGGGCTATGGTCCGTCGGGCCTGCCGCATATCGGCACGTTCAACGAAGTGCTGCGCACGACGATGGTCCGCCGCGCCTATGAGGCGCTGACCGGCGGCGCGGCTACGCGGCTCGTTGCGTTCAGTGACGACATGGATGGGCTCCGCAAGGTTCCCGACAATGTGCCGAACGGCGACATGTTACGCGAATATCTGGGCAAGCCGCTGACTGCGATCCCCGATCCGTTCGAAAAATATGAGAGTTTTGCGCATCATAACAATGCGATGCTGCGCGAGTTTCTCGACCGTTTCGGTTTCGAATATGAATTCGTCAGTTCGACCGAGCGCTACAGGTCGGGCGCGTTCGACGATGCCTTGAAGAATGTCCTGCGCCACAATCAGGACATTCTTGACATCATGCTGCCGACGCTGCGTGCCGAGCGCGCCGCGACCTATTCGCCGATCCTGCCGGTCAGCCCGAAGTCGGGGATCGTGCTGCAGGTGCCGGTGACGGTGGTCGATGCCGACAAGGGCCTTGTTTCGTTCGAAGACGAAGGCGAGACGATTACTCACTCGGTCCTCGGCGGCGGCGCAAAGCTGCAATGGAAGGTCGACTGGGCGATGCGCTGGGTTGCGCTGGGTGTCGACTATGAAATGTACGGCAAGGATCTGACCGACAGCGGTATCCAGTCGGGCAAGATCGCCAAGGCGTTGGGCGGGCGCAAGCCCGAGGGGCTGATCTACGAAATGTTCCTCGACGAAAAGGGCGAGAAGATTTCGAAGTCGAAGGGCAACGGGCTGAGCCTCGAGCAGTGGCTCGACTATGGCAGCGAGGAAAGTCTGGCTTTTTTCGCGTACCGCGAGCCCAAGGCGGCGAAGCAGCTTCATATCGGCGTGATCCCGAAGGCGGTCGACGAATATCTGCAGATGCGCGGCAATTATGCGGCGCAGGAGCCCGACAAGAAGCTCGGTAATCCGGTGCACCACGTCCATGTGGCGCGCGGCGAGGATATGCCGAGTGCCGAACTGCCGGTGACCTTCGGGTTGCTACTGAACCTTGTCGGGGTGATGGGCGCCGATGCCTCGAAGGACCAGATCTGGCGCTACCTTGGCCAATATGTCGATGGCGCGAATGCGGAAAACTATCCCGAGCTCGACCGGCTGATCGACAATGCGATGGCGTATAACCGCGATTATGTCGCGCCCACGCTCAATCGCCGCAAGCCGCAAGGGGGTGAGGGCGCGGCGCTGAAGGAACTCGACGACAAGCTCGCCGCGCTCCCCGCCGACGCCTCGGCCGACGATATCCAGAATATCGTCTACGAGATCGGCAAGAACGAGGCCTATGGCTTTGAAAACCTGCGCGATTGGTTCAAGGCGCTGTACGAGACGCTGCTCGGATCGAGCGCCGGCCCGCGCATGGGCAGCTTTATCGCGCTGTTCGGGATCGACAATACGCGGCGGCTGATTGCCGAGGCACTTGCCTGAGGAGGCGCATATGGCGGACTATGAGCTGGCGCAGATCAACATCGGGCGCTTTCGCCTGCCGCCCGACCATGTCGCCAATCGCGACTTCATGGACGCGCTCGACCATGTGAATGCGGTGGCAGAGGCAGCCGACGGCTTTGTCTGGCGGCTGACGGGCGAGGGCAATAATGCGACCGACGTGCCGGTGACCGACGATCCGCACCTGATCGCGAACATGTCGGTGTGGCGCGATATCGATGCGCTCGCCGCTTATGTCTATCGCACGCCCGATCATCTGACGATCATGAAGCGGCGCAAGGAGTGGTTCGAGCATATGGCGCTCTATCAGGCGTTGTGGTGGGTGCCGGCGGGCCATCGTCCGACGGTCGCCGAGGGCATGGCGCGGATCGCGATGATCGAGGCGAGCGGGCCGACGGCCGAGGCCTTCACTTTCAAAAGCCCCTTCGCGGCTCCCGACGGGACTCCCGCGTCGCCGGTTCAGGACGAATGCGCGTGACAGACATGATCGACATTTTCACCACCGGCGGGACCATCGACAAAGTCTATTTCGATGCGCTTTCGGAATTCCAGATCGGCCCAGCGGCGATCCCCGACATGCTGCGCGAGAATAACGTCCATGTCCCGCACCGCGTCACGCAACTGATGCGCAAGGATAGCCTGGAACTCGACGACGCCGATCGCGAGACGATCCGCGCTGCGGTCGCCGCGAGCGATGCGCCGCGCATTCTCGTCACGCACGGGACCGACACGATGGTCGTTACCGGGCGCGTGCTGGCGGGCGTTGCGGGCAAGACGATCGTGATGACGGGCGCGATGCAGCCTGCGTCGGTGCGCGCGAGCGATGCCGAATTCAACGTCGGCTTTGCGCTGGCGGCGGTGCAGACGCTGCCGCCCGGGGTCTATGTCGCGATGAACGGGATGATCTTCGACCCCGAAAAGACGGTCAAGGACCGCGCCGGCGCGCGTTTCGTTCAGGAAGGCTGATCAGCCCGCCGCGGTGACCTGCCGCAGCACGGCGGCATAGTTCGGCGCGATCGTCATCGACTCGTGCCGACCCGCGCGTCCCAGGGCAGCATGAACCGCGGGCAGGCGATAGCAGGGCACGCCCATGAACAGATGATGCTCGGCGTGATAATTCACCCAATATGGAGCAACCGTCGCGCGGGCGAGCCAGCCGGCGTGGGTTGTCCGGGCATGGGTAAAGGGATCGTCGCTGCCCGTCGTCGTGCATGCATGTTCGGCGATGTTGCGGATGCGCAGATATAGCTGGAAAGTCGTGGCCAGACCCGCGAGCCAGAGCAGGTAGGGCGTCCAGCCATAGAGCGTCAGCGAGGCGGCGAGGAGCACCGCCTGGACGACGAGGAAGCGCCCGACGGCGCGCGCCACGGTCATTGCCCCGGCGATGTCGATCGTCGGTGACGTCATGCCGTCGTCGGACTGCTTGTTGAACGGCGTCCCGGCCTTGGTGCTAGCGCCACTTTTCTGACCTTGTTCGCCGCGCAACATCGCTCTCAGGCCGACAAAGGCAAAGCCGAATTGTGCCATGCGCTGCTTGAAGAAGGTCTGCCCGGTCATATCGCGCAGCACCTTGCGTCCCAGGCTGGCGCGGGTGGTGGGAAAGGGTTTCGACAACGACAGGTCTGGGTCTTCGGGCTGCTGCGTGAACTTGTGGTGCTGAAGATGATAGGTGCGATAGGCGATGAGGTCCGACCCGACTGCGGCGCCGGTCAGCCATTGGCCGAGGAAATTGTTGATTTTCCGGTTGGGGTGGAGCGCGCCGTGCGCGGCGTCGTGCATCAGGATCGCAAGCCCGAGTTGGCGGCCGCCGACAAAGATGATCGCGAGCAGCCATGCGAGCGGGTTCTGCGACCAGGCGGCGATGCCGACGAGTGCGATGCTGATGATCCATGCATGGGCAACCAGCCAGATGCCGCGCCAGGACGACGCGCGAGTGATCGCCGACCATTCGGCGCGGTCGAAAAAGCGGTCGGGCGGGAACAGGCGGACGGCGGGCATTGGTGCAATATAACAAGTTGCGAACCGAAACGTAACCCCTTCCGTTTTGGCACAATGTCGGCGGAAATCACGCGCTTGCGGTAAGGATTTGGTAACTCTTTCACGGCCAGTGACGACGGCGATCAGAAGAGCGGGAAGTTCAGGAAATTGGGGGTTCGGCGTAACATCATCCGACCGGGAGGCGGCGATCTTTCCGCAGGCGAATCGCTGTTCGATTCGCCGGAATTCGTCACGCATCTGATGCGCGTGGCGAAGCTGTGGCACTATGTTCTGATCGGCCGCGTCCTTGCATTTCTGACCTTCGTTTTCTTGCCTGGAGTTGCAGGCTTTCTCGATCAACCCTCGCTCTGGCTGGTCATGGCGGTAGGCTTGCCATGCGACGTCGCACTGACGGTGATCGGGCAGGCGATGCGCAAACCGCGCCTGATCGGGAACAGTCAAGTGCGGCTTATGGCGATGCTGTGTATGGCGCTGATCGTGCTTGGCACATTGCTCAACGCGGCAGCGATGTTCAATGCCATCGCAATCCCTGACGGCAGCCGCCACTTCGATGCCTTTACCGCGATTCATATTGGCTCGCTTCTCGTCGCGGCGGCGGCGGTCGCGGTCGTTCGTCCCGCCTTTTTCGCCTTCGCCGGTGCGACCGCGCTGGGCGGTGCTATCGGTGCGGCGTCTTGGCCTTTTGCTGTTGCCGGCCTCGTCTTTCTTGGCCTGTTGATCGTGATGATGCGCGAGGATGTCCGCCACCAGCGGCGTGCGACGCGTGCGGCGCGGCTCGGCGTCAGCGAACAGCAGCGTGCACTGAACCTGATGCGCGATTTCGAGCGTGCGGGGCGCGGCTGGTTCTGGGAAACCGATCGCGATGGCCATCTCGTCTATATTTCGCCGACCGTGGCGGCGCGGCTCGAACGGCCGCTGTCGGATCTGCTCGGTCATCCCTTTACCGACATCATCCGCAAGCGGATCGGCAAGGACGAGAGCGAGGAGCGTACGCTCGGTTTCAGCCTCTCGTCGCGTACGCCGTTCAAGGAGCTGACGGTACAGGCCTCGGTTCCGGGCGAGGAGCGCTGGTGGTCGATTTCGGGCCAGCCGATTAGCAACGAACTAGGCAATTTTCAGGGATTTCGCGGCAGCGGTACCGACCTGACCGACAAAAAGAGGTCGGAGCGTGAGATCAACCAGCTTGCGCGATACGACACGCTGACGGGGCTTGCGAACCGGCGCCATATCACCGACCTGCTCGAGCGCGCGCTCAAGAGCCATGGCGGCCAGCCGCAACCATGTGCCTTGCTGCTGATGGACCTCGACCGCTTCAAAGCGGTCAACGACACGCTCGGCCATCCGGTGGGCGACCAATTGTTGCAGCAGGTCGCAGGACGATTGACGCAGATCGTCGGCGACAAAGGACAGGTCGGGCGGCTTGGCGGCGACGAATTCCAGATCGTCGTGCCGCAGATGAGTCAGCCCGAAAAGCTGGCGGGTATTGCCAATGCGATCATCCTCAGCCTTGCCAAGCCCTTTGCGATCGAGGGCGAACAGGTCCGCATCGGATCGTCGATCGGTATTGCCGTTTCTGACGGAGAGGGTGCAACCGCATCCGCGCTCGTCCGCAATGCCGATCTTGCGCTTTACGCGGCGAAGGATGCCGGGCGCGGCGTCTATCGCTTCTATGCCGATGCGATGCACAATCAGGCGAGCGAGCGCAAGGCGATCGAAGATGCGCTGCGCGACGCGCTGGCGAGGGACGAACTCAAGCTTCTCTATCAGCCGATCGTCGATGTGGCGAGCGAACGGATCACCGGGTTCGAAGCGCTGATCCGCTGGCATCATGCGACCCGTGGGTTGATCAGCCCCTCGAAATTCATCCCCGTGGCCGAAGAGTCGAACCTGATCGTTCCGATCGGCGAGTGGATCATCCGGTCGGCCTGCGCGGCGATCGCGCGCCTCGGCCCAGGATACCGCGTCGCGGTCAATGTGTCGCCGCGCCAGTTCGCGAACGAAAAGCTGCCTGCGACGGTCTTGAGTGCGGTTTCGGCGGCGGGTATCCGCCCCGAGCAGCTCGAACTAGAGATCACCGAAGGCGTATTCCTCGACGAGAGTCCCGAGACTCTCGCGATGTTCCAGAAGTTGAAGCGGACTGGCGTGCGGCTGGCACTCGACGATTTCGGTACTGGCTATTCGGCACTGGGCTATCTGAAAAAAGCGCCGTTCGACAAGATCAAGATAGATCAGAGTTTCGTCCTCGGCGCCGCCGATCCCAGCAGCATGAATGCGGCGATCATCTCGTCGATCGTCGGCCTAGCGAGCGCGCTCGACATGGAAACGACCGCCGAGGGCGTTGAAACGCACGACGACCTTGCGCTGATCCGCGGACTCGGATGCAGCCATGTGCAGGGCTATATCTATGGCAAGCCGATGGATCTGGTCGAAGTGCTGGCATTGCTTCGCGAAGGCGGCGGACGCGCTGAGGCCAAGGGATACAAGAGCGTTCGCGAACCGCGGCTTACGACCTTCCGTACGATCCAGATCGGCAGCGGCGACCATCGATATGAGGCGATCATCCGCAACATGTCGTCGCGCGGGGCGCTGATCGAGGGGTTGTGGAATGTCCCGCCGGGCACCCTGCTGAGGCTCGAATTCGGTTCCGACCAGATACTCGACGCCGAAGCGCGTTGGTCGGCGGGCAACCGTGTCGGAGTCAAATTTGCCGAAGCGATTGAAGTCGAAGCGTTGATCGGTCCAAAGGCCGCCACGCCGGCGCGGGGACGGGTCCGCCGCGCCGCGTGACGACGCCGTTCAATCGGCGATGCGGCCGCGTGCCATCACCCAGTCGACCTTTTCCAACACTGTGACGTCGGTCAGCGGGTCGCCGCTGACCGCGATCATGTCGGCCGACATCCCGGGCGCGATCCGTCCAATCTCGTTTTCGAGCGACAGCAGCTTTGCGGCGACCGTCGTCGCGCTCGCCAGCGCCTCGCGCGGGGTCAGCCCATATTTGACGAGCAGCGCGAACTCGCCGCCGTTGCGGCCATGTTCGAACACGCCGGCATCGGTGCCGAAGGCGATCGGCACGCCCAGCGCCTTGGCGCGGGTTACCGCCTTGCCGACGTCGTTCAGCGTCATGCGCACCTTGTTTTCGACCGTCGGCGTGTAGATGCCCTTGCCGAGCCGTTCGCGAATACCCTCAAACGCCATCAACGTCGGGACGAGATAGGTGCCCTTGGCCTTCATGACCTGGAGCGTTGCGTCGTCGGCGAAGGTGCCATGTTCGATGCTGTCGATGCCGGCCACGGCCGAGGATTTGATCCCGCCCGCGCCGTGCGCATGCGCCATCACCTTGAGCCCCAGCGAATGGGCGGTGTCCGCGATGCTCTGCAGTTCGGGGCTAGTGAAATGCCCCTCGAGCCCGCGCGCCTGCTGCGACAGTACGCCGCCGGTCGCAGTGATCTTGATGACGTCGGCGCCGGCGCGAGAGGCCTTGCGGACCTTCTCGGCGCACTCGACCGCACCGGTGCAGGTATAGCCTTCATCGAGAACGGCATGAATGTCCTCGCGAAAGCCCGTGACGTCGCCATGCCCGCCGATGATCGACAGCGCCGGGCCGGCGGCGACGATGCGCGGGCCTTCGATGAAGCCGTTCGCGGTACCGCGGCGGAGAGAAAAAGCGGTATATTGCGCGGACCCCGCCTCGCGCACCGTGGTGAAGCCCGCGCGCAGCGTGATTGCGGCATTTTTAGCGCCGACGACGACGCCCCATTCGTCGGGATCGACCGCCGCGGCGCGATAATCGTCGCCGGGGTCGCCGGTCAGATGGACGTGAAGGTCGACAAGGCCGGGGAGCAACGTCTTGTCGCCGAGGTCGACGACTTCGGCGCCAGTCGGAGCTGCGGTGCGGCCGGGCGTGATCGAGGTGATGCGATCGTCGGTGATGGTGACCGTCGAGGGGCCTTGCGCGGGCTGGCCGGCGTCGGTGATGACGCGGCCGGCATAGATAACGGTGGTTTTCGCATATGCCGTCGTACCGAGCAGCGCGAGCGTCGCGGCTGCGACCATTCCCAATTTACGCATGAAGTCTCCCCTGTTTGTTTCAGCCACCGTGGCGCGGCGGGCGGGGGAGGGCAAGTGGCGAGTGGCGTAGCAAGAGGCCGTTGTTCGATTCGGTCATGCTTAAGGCGACAAAAGTTGCGGACATACGCGTCGAAAATGTCTCCTTTGTCGCTTTAAGACCGGTTTTGCGAAGCCGACGATTTCAAAGAGCGAACGCGAGGCTGGCACGGTGCGATGATGTAGGACAGCGGTATTTTGCTAATCGGGTGATGTCTGTTTTGGGGTGGTGAGCGGACGTTGCCCGATTTTCCTTCGTCATCCCGGACTTGATCCGGGATCCCGCTTTTTGAAGGCACCGGCACGCTTCACGAAATAGCGGGACCCCGGATCAAGTCCGGGGTGACGATGATGGAGAGGTCCGCTCCCGGTCGACTCCTGCCCCCGCACAAAAAAAGGGGGCCGGCGAACCGGCCCCTCAGTTTGTCATCTGATAACCGAAAGGAATATTACCAGAAGAAATCGTAGATCACGTCGATCACTTCACCCGAGTAGGTGTCGACCAGAAGCGCATCGTTGTAGTAGCGGATCCAGCGCGTGCCTCCGTAAGCCGGTGGCAGGCGGTAGTAGCCCGGATCGTTTATCCAGTAGCGCGAGCTGTAGAACAGCGAGTTCAGCGAGAAACCGATGCTGAAGCGCGTGTAGCCATAGCCGCGATACGGGTTGTAATAGCGGGGCATCCGGTAATGGCTGCGGTTCCGCTCACGATAGCTGCGCCAGTCGTAACGGCGGTCGCTGCGCCAATCGCGGTTCCACCGGTTGTTACGGTCGCCCCGGTCCCAGCGGTCGTTTCGGCCGTCGCGATAGCGGCGATCGACATAGCCGTTGCGATTATTGTCCCAGCGACGGTCGACGCGGTTGTTGTCGTTCCGGTCCCAGCGGCGGTCGAGATCACCGTTGCGATTGCGGTCGTAGCGGCGATCAACCTGGCCGTTGCGGTTGCGGTCCCACTGGCGATCGACCTGACCGTCACGATTGCGGTCCCACTGGCGGTCGGTGCGACCGTCGCGGTTGCGGTCATAGGTGCCGCCGCGCTGACGCTGTTCGGCCTGCCGCTGCTGCCATTGCTGGCGCTGCGCCTGCCGCTGCTGATCGTTGCCGCGCTGCTGCTGCCATTGCTGACGCTGCGCGTCGTTGCCACGCTGCTGGCGCCACTGCTCGCGCTGGGCCTGTCGTTGCTGATCATTGCCGCGTTGCTGCCACTGCTGCTGGCGCATTTCGCCGCGCTGCTGGCGTTCAGGTCGTGCCTGGCCATCGCCGTTACCACCACCGCGGCGCACTTCGGGTCCGCGTGGCCCGCGGTCTCCACGGTCGCCGCGCTGTGCGATCTGCACCCGTTCACCTGACGCCTGTGCGGCGGCCGGGGCGATGGGTGTCAGGATCGTCGCAGCGATCAGCAACCCTCCGAACATCTTTTTCATCTCGCCATTCTCCAACTCATGTCCCGTGTGCTGGAGACGCCAGCCGGGATGATGAATCGATTCTTACCAGTGGCAAGATGATCGATGGCTGACCGCGCTGTTGCCTGCGGTTCAGCTAGATGAACGGCCCCGTTCAGCTTCCCGGCGGCAGACGTAGCGCCGGGACGGCCTGTGCCGCGTCCTCGGGACGGATACCGGGCGGCGGCGCGGCCGCGATGCGTTCCTCGCCGCGGATCACGCGCCCGGCGAGGCGGATCGCGGTCCGGATGCGGGGGTAGGTGCCGCAGCGGCAGATATTGGTCATCGCCGCGTCGATTTCGGCATCGCTTGGGTTGCTGTTCGATCGGAGGAGCGCGGCGGCGGCCATGATCATCCCCGACTGGCAGAAACCGCATTGCGGTACCTGCTCGGCGACCCACGCCTGCTGAACCGCATGGCTGCGGTCACGCGCCAGGCCCTCGATCGTCGTAACGAAGCGGCCCTCGCATTCGGCGATCGTGACCATGCAACTGCGAATCGCCTCGCCATCGATATCGACGGTGCACGCGCCGCACTCGCCGGTGCCGCAGCCATATTTGGTGCCCGTCAGGTTCGACGCGTCGCGAAGCGCCCACAGCAGGGGCGTTTCGGGTTCCATGCGATATTCGACCGGGCGGTCGTTGACCGAGAATCGCGTCATGCGGTTCCTGTTAGCGCAACGGCCGGATTAGTCACGCCAGCTCGTGTCGATCTTGTCGACCTTGCGCACCATCGCGTCGAATTCGGCCTTGCCCGCCTGGCCGGGGATCGAAGCCATGAAAAGGTCGCGCTGATGAACGGCGATCACTTCCTGCGGGACGGTGATCGGCTTGCCCATGCTCATCGTCGCCATCTGGATTTCGCATGCGCGCTGAAGCGCCCAATATTTGATGAAGGCTTCGGTCAGCGTCTTGCCCATCACGACGGGGCCGTGGTTCTTGAGCATCAGGATACGCTTGTCGCCGAGGTTCTGGACGAGGCGTTCGCCTTCCTCCTCGCGCACCGTCACACCTTCGAAATCATGATAGGCGAGCTGGCCGGCGAAGTTGCAGGCATAGAAGTTCACCGGCTGCAGGCCGCCCTCGAGCGCGCAGACCGCGACCGTCGCGGTGGTATGCGTGTGGATGATCGCATGCGCGTCAGGGAGGACGCGGTGGAACAGGCTGTGCTGGACGAAACCCGCCTTGTTGACGTGCCAGGGATTGTCTTCGTCGACCTTGTTGCCGTCGATGTCGATCTTGATGAGGGTAGAGGCGGTCACCTCGCTGAAATGCATGCCATAGGGGTTGATGAGGTAGCTGCCTTCCTCGTCGGGGACCTTCACCGTGATGTGGTTGAAGATCATCTCGTCCCAGCCCATCATTGCGAAGATGCGGTAGCATGCGGCGAGCTCCTGCCGCGCTGTCCATTCGGCTTCACTATATTTGCTGTTGCGCTTGAGCTGGGTCGCCATGGCCTGTCCCTCATTATGATGTTAGTTTCGTCCTGCTACCTATGCCATAAGGATAGGGCGCGGCACAATCCCGGCAGAGGGCAGGGCGGTCTCGCGGCGTGGCGGGCGCGGTTCGCCGCGTTGGGGCTTGCATTTCGGCGCGAATCTCTCTAGTTGGCGCTTCATCGGAACGTCGCGTGATCGCGGCGCTCTTTTTATTGCCCGAATATCGGCGATTTACGGCAAACCGGGTTGCCCGGTGGCCCCAAATCGTTTTGACGAACAGGAGACGACACGGCGTATGCAGATCATCGTTCGCGACAATAATGTCGACCAGGCCCTTCGCGCGCTCAAGAAGAAGCTGCAGCGTGAGGGCGTGTATCGCGAAATGAAGCTGCGCCGTCACTACGAGAAGCCCAGCGAAAAGCGTGCGCGCGAGCATGCTGCCGCTGTCCGCCGCGCCCGCAAGATGGAGCGCAAGCGGATGGAGCGTGACGGTATCAAGTAAGACCGTCTCCCGTTCGGGATCCTGATCGAGAAAAGGGCGCCGCGGCAACGCGGCGCCCTTTTTCGTCTGTGTGGAACGGGGCGGGCGCTTTCGACCGGAAACTGCCCTGCGTTTCATCGTCACCCCGGACTTGATCCGGGGTCCCGCTTGAAGTCGAATCCGGTGAGTGCCTTCAAAAAGCGGGATCCCGGGTCAAGCCCGGGATGACGGAAGTTGGGGACGGGATGTCCGCTCCCCAACCCAAAGCGGACTCGGCAGATAAGCGTCGGCGTGCATATTGCCTCTGGACCGCTCCGCGCCGCTCCGCCTATAGGCCTCGCCAGCATTTTCGCCCCGGCCGGGGCAGCGGAAGGATTAGCCAAGATGAGCGTAACGACGGTTCCATTGCGTCCGGTGAGCAAGGGCGGGCTGTGGCTGATGTGGTTCGGCCTTGCCGCATTGCTGGTCGCCGGGGCGGCCTTTGCCTGGCATATGACCCCGCGCATCGGGTTCGAGGTCGTCAAGGAAGGCACCGGGCCGAGCCCGACCAAGGCCGATGTCGTGCTCGTGAAATATGAGGGCAAGCTGGACGACGGCACTGTCTTCGACGCCAATGAACAGGCGCCGATGCAGGTCGCGCAGGTCGTTCCGGGCTTTTCGGAAGCGCTGACCCGCATGAAGAAGGGCGGCGAGTACAAGATCACCATTCCCGCGCAGCTCGGCTATGGCGACCGCGCCGTCGGGCCGATCCCCGCCGGCAGCACGCTCCACTTCGCCGTCACGCTGCTCGACTTCCGCTCGGAAGCCGAAGTTCGCGCGATGCAGCAGCAGATGCAGCAACAACAACAGATGATGCAGCAGCAACAGATGCAGGGTGGCGCTCCCGGCGGCCCGGCCGGTCCTCCGCCCGGTGCGCCGCAGCCGTAAGGCCGGCAAGCCGACGAGACAGAAGCGGCGGCGGGCTTAGGTGCCCGCCGCCGTTTTCGTATTGGCGGCGCCGGCGTTGCGCTCGGCCTCGCGTTCCAGCGCGACCTTGATCATCGCGACGATCGGGTCGGCGAGGAACAGGCCCATCAGGCCCAGGAGCGCGCCGAAGAGGATTTGCGCGCCGAGGACAAGGGCGGGGGCGAGGTCGACGGTCTTTTTGGCGACCATCGGAACGATCAGATAGCCGTCGACCGTCTGCACGATGAAATAGATGGCGATCGCCCAGAGCCCGGTATCTGTCCCCGCCGAAAAGCCGACGAGGACGAGCAGTACGCCCGACACGATCGCGCCAATGTTGGGAATGAAGGCGAGCAGGCCGGTGAGCAGGCCCATCAGCGCCGCCATCGGAATGCCGACGGCAAGGCAGGCGAGCCAGGTGCCAATCCCTTCGACGAGCATGCCGAGCAAACGTCCCGCCATCAGGCGGCGCAGCGTGAAGCCCATGCGCGCGGTCGTGATGTAGAAATTTTCGCGGCTCTTCATCGGCAGCATCCATGCGACGCCGCGTTCATACAGGCGCGGCTCGATCGCGATGAAGATACCGAGGACGAGAATCATGACGAGGCTGGTGAGGCCGCCGAGCACTGTGCCGACGGCAGCGGTGACGCGGCCCACGGTACCAGCGATATTATCGGTGATCGTCTTGGTATCGAGCTGGAAATTGCCCATGCCATGATCGCTCGCCCACTCGGCGATGCGTTCGATCTGCGCCATCACGACGGTCTGCAAGGTCGCGGCCTGGTCGGCGATCTGCGAACCCGCGAACATGATGGTCCAAATCAGAAAGGCGAGGAGCGACAGGCAGACGATCAAAAGCCGCCAGCCGCGCGCGATCGGAAGCACGCGGCCGAGCAGGCGCGTTCCGCCATCGAGCATCGACGCCATGACAATCCCTGCGAAGATCAGCAGGATCGGCTGGATCAGGACAATGCATACGCCGATGAGCAGCGCGAGGCCGATCCAGACACCGGCCTTCAGCAGTTCGGTGCGGACAAGCTGGCTGCGAATCTCGGTCGGCCCGGGGGCTTCCTTGTGCGCCTCGGCCTTGGCGGCGGCGGAGGCAGCGGTTCGCGTTGCTGCCGGTTTTCGTGTCGCCGCCATATTTGTTTCCTGTTCTACTAGTTGCCCTGACGCTGCGGTCGCAGGTCGGTTCCCGCGCGCCCGGACCGCAGAGCGTTAAACCAGCTCAATGGGTTATACCACTCGGCAGTTCCATCAGTCGAAAAGCTGATGATCTCTGCTCGCCCTGCAATCGCGTCGAATGGAACGGGGCCGCCGAGGCCTTTCTGGCTGGTGTCGACGCGGCTGTCGGCGCTGCCGTCGCGATTGTCGCCCATCAGGAAGACATGATCGGCGGGTACGGTGACAGGGCCGTAATCGTCCGTCGTGTAGCCCGGGCCCATATCGATCGTGTCGAAGGTCGCGCCGCCAGGCAGCGTTTCGCGAACGATCGGCAGTTCGAGCACTTCCTTGCCCTTTGCATCGCGGTTCACGAAACGGAACAGGCTGCTGTCAGGGCCGGGCAGGTTGGGATCGACGGGGATCGACAGCATCGGCTGGACTTCGCGCTTCACCGGCTTGCCGTTGATGCTGAGTTCGCCATTGGTGAGCTGGATCGTGTCGCCGGGCAGGCCGATCACGCGCTTGATATAGTCGATGCGCGTCACCGGATGCTCGAGCACGACGATATCGCCGCGTTCGGGAAGCTTGCCGAACAGCCGGCCTGCGACCTTGGGTGCGAGGTGGAAGCTCACTGACGAATAGGACCAGCCATAAGGATATTTGCTGACGATCAGCCGATCGCCGTTGCGCAGCACCGGCATCATCGAATCGGACGGGATATAGAATGGCTTGGCGACGCAGCTATGGATACCGAGCACAAGCAGCAGGATGACCACGATATCGCGGATCAGCTTACCCCAGCCTTCGTCACCCTTCGTCCTGTCCTTCGGCATGTTTTTGTCAGTCCTTGATTGCTTCGATGATGACGAAAGCCTGCGCCCAGGGGTGGTCGTCGGTCAGCGTCAGATGGATATGCGCGGTATGGCCGGGCGGGATCATCTGCGCGAGCCGTTCGGCCGCCCCTCCGGTGAGGGCGAGCGTCGGGGCGCCCGAGGGCGCGTTGACGACGCCGATGTCTTTCATGAAGACGCCGCGCTTGAAACCGGTGCCGACGGCTTTGGAGAAGGCCTCCTTGGCGGCGAAGCGTTTCGCGTAGGTGCCGGCGCGGGTGAACGGCCGCCGTGCCGCCTTGGCCTTTTCGACATCGGTAAAGACGCGATTTTCGAAGCGCTCGCCGAAGCGGTCGAGCGATGCCTGGATGCGCTCTATGTTACAAAGGTCGGAGCCGAGCCCGATGATCACAGCGCGCCTCGCGCCTCGTCCATCAGCGCGCGCATCCGGCGCACCGCCGGGTCGAGCCCGGTGAAAATCGCCTCGCCGATCAGGTAATGGCCGATGTTCAGTTCGGCGAGTTGCGGAATCGCTGCCACCGGAACGACATTGTCATAGGTGAGGCCGTGACCGGCGTGGGGTTCGATCCCGTTCTTCCACGCGAGCGCCGCTGCGTCGGCGAGGCGGCGGAGTTCCGCGGCGCGTTCCTCACCCTCGACATGCGCATAACGCCCGGTGTGGAATTCGACGACGGGCGCGCGAAGGCGCATTGCCGCCTCGATCTGCCGCGCGTCGGGTTCGATGAACAGGCTGACGCGGATACCAGCATCGTTCAGCCGCGCGACGATGGGCGCGAGGTGATTATGCTGTCCCGCGGCATCGAGGCCGCCTTCAGTCGTGCGCTCTTCGCGCTTTTCGGGAACGATGCACGCGGCGTGCGGTTTGTGCCGCAGCGCGATCTCAAGCATCTCGTCGGTCGCCGCCATTTCCAGATTGAGCGGCAGGTCGGTCGCGGCCTGGATGCGCGCCAGGTCGTCGTCGCGGATATGACGCCGGTCTTCACGCAGATGTGCGGTGATGCCGTCGCCGCCGACCGCGGCGACGATTTCGGCCGCGCGCACCGGGTCGGGATGCTCGCCTCCACGAGCGTTGCGGATCGTCGCGACATGGTCGATGTTGACGCCGAGCCGCAGGCGCGAAGCCAAGGGGAGGGAAGACGTCGGACCGGTCAAGCCGCTTTGCTCCGGCTGCCGGGCTTCACTGCTTCGGTCGCGGCGAGTTCGGGCGGCAGTTCATTATCGGCATAGGTCGGGAAGTTGATCGCCACGAGCGGATAGAAGGGCACGCCGAGTTCGACATTGCCCGCCGAGCGGTCGACGAGCGCGGCCTCCGCGATTACATCGCCGCCCGCGGCGCGCACCGCATCCATCGCTTCGCGCGATGACAAGCCGGTGGTCACGACATCCTCGACCATCAGCACTTTCGCGCCGGGCTCGATCGTAAAGCCGCGGCGCAGTTCGAAGGTGCCGGTCGGGCGCTCGACGAAAATTGCCGGCTTGCCGAGCGCGCGGCCCATTTCATGGCCGATGATGACGCCGCCCATGGCCGGCGACACAACGATGTCGATCGCCTGTTTCAGGTCGCGCGGCAGTTTGGCAGCGAGCGCCACGGCGAGCCGGCCGGCGCGCTCTGTGTCCATCAGCACCCGCGCGCACTGCAGATAATATTCGCTGTGACGGCCTGAGGAGAGCAGGAAATGGCCCTGCAGCAGGGCGTCGGCAGCGCGGAACTCGGCCAGGATTTCGTCATCGGTCATGGGAGATTTATTCTTTTGTCCTGTGCTTCGCCCATGATGGGCGAGCGGGTTTGAGCGGCGAAGATTATCCAGCCGCAAAATAGTGTTAGAGATGCTTGAGGCAAGCGGCAAGCGGGTCTATAGCGCCCGCGAGATTCAGCCTGTCCGATGGCTGCGTGGACCTGTGTCCAGCAGTGGGGAAAGGCCGGCTGGGGCATCAATAAGAACAACAGGCAACGGGCGGCACTATCCTTATGAAGAGCTTGAAAACCCTTGTAATTGCGGCGGCTTTGTCGCTCGGCGCGGTGGGCGCCGGTCATGCGCAGGCACCTGCTGCGGCTCCGGCCGAAGCACCCGCCGCGACGGCTCCGGCGAATCCGGCTCCGGCCACCGCCGATGCGGCTGCTCCGGCAGCGACGCCGGTCGCGACGACCGCCGCGGCACCGGCTGGCGATGCGACTTATGTCCCGATGAAGCCGACCCCCGGGGTTGGTCAACCGGTCGACGCGGGCATCGATTTCCAGCCGCAGGTCAGCCCGGTCGGCGAACAGGCTTACTGGTTCAACCATGTCATCCTGCTGCCCGTCATCACGGTGATCACGCTGATCGTCCTCGGGCTTCTGCTCTGGGTGATGTTCCGCTTTCGCGCCAAGGCGAACCCGGTGCCGTCGAAGACGACGCACAACACCTTCATCGAAATCATCTGGACCGCAATTCCGGTGCTGATCCTCGCGGTGATCGCGGTGCCGTCGATCCGGCTGCTGGCCCAGCAATATGAGCCGCCGAAGAAGGACGCGCTGACGATCAAGGTCACGGGTTACCAATGGTATTGGGGCTATGCCTATCCCGACCAGGGTATTGGCGAATATGTCTCGAAGATCCTGCCCGAGAAGGATGCCGTCGCGCGCGGCGAGCCCTATCACCTCGCCGTCGACAACCGTATGGTCGTCCCCGTCGGTCGTCAGGTGAAGCTGATCATCACGGGCGCCGATGTGATCCACAGCTTCGCGGTCCCGGCCTTCTGGACCAAGATGGATGCGGTCCCCGGCCGCGCCAACGAAACGACGTTCACCGCGAACAAGGTCGGCGTTTACTACGGTCAGTGTTCGGAACTGTGCGGCGTCGATCATGGCTATATGCCGATCGCTGTCGAGGTGCTTCCGGTCGACAAGTGGGAAGCCTGGGTCCGCTCGAAGGGCGGCAATCCCAAGGGCCCTGAAGCCGCCGCGCCTGCCGCTGCTGCTCCGGCACCCGCCGCCGCTCCGGCTGCTGCGCCTGCCGCGGCCCCTGCTGCCGCCACGACCGAAGCTGCACCGGCAGCGGCGCCCGCCGCCGCGCCGGCCGCAAAGAATTAACAAGGGGTCCGACAGATGACCGATATCGCAGCGACTGCACCCGCGCACGGCCACGACCATGCGCATGACGACCACGATCACGACACGCCCAGCTTTTTTGTCCGCTGGTTCATGTCGACGAACCACAAGGACATCGGCACGCTCTATCTGATCTTCGCGATTATCGCGGGAATCGTGGGCGGCGCGCTTTCGGGCATGATGCGCCTCGAACTCGCGCATCCCGGTATCCAGTATCTCGGTACCTGGGCACAGGCGCTCGGCGGCGCGCAGGACCTGACGGCCGCGAAGCATTTCTGGAACGTGATGATCACCGCGCACGGCCTGATCATGGTGTTCTTCATGGTCATGCCCGCCATGATCGGCGGCTTCGGCAACTGGTTCGTTCCGCTGATGATCGGCGCGCCTGACATGGCGTTCCCGCGCATGAACAACGTCAGCTTCTGGCTCACCGCCGTTGCTTTCGTGATGCTCGTTGGATCGATGTTCGTTCCGGGCGGTAGCGGCAATGGCGCCGGCACCGGTTGGACGGTCTATGCGCCGCTGTCGACCAGCGGTTCGGTTGGACCGGCCGTCGATATGGCGATCTTCTCGCTCCACCTTGCGGGCGCGGCATCGATCCTCGGTGCGATCAACTTCATCACCACCATCTTCAACATGCGCGCGCCGGGCATGACCCTGCACAAGATGCCGCTGTTCGTGTGGTCGGTGCTCGTTACCGCCTTCCTGCTGCTGCTCGCGCTGCCGGTTCTTGCCGCGGCGATCACGATGCTGCTGACCGATCGCAACTTCGGCACCACCTTCTATGATGCGGCAGGCGGCGGCGACCCCGTCCTCTATCAGCATCTCTTCTGGTTCTTTGGTCACCCCGAAGTGTACATCATGATTCTGCCGGGCTTCGGCATCGTCAGCCAGATCATCTCGACCTTCAGCAAGAAGCCGGTGTTCGGTTACCTGGGCATGGCTTACGCGATGGTCGCGATCGGCGTCGTCGGCTTCATCGTGTGGGCGCACCACATGTTCACGGTCGGCATGAGCGTGAACCTCAAGATGTACTTCACCGCTGCGACGATGGTCATCGCGGTCCCGACGGGCATCAAGATCTTCAGCTGGATCGCCACCATGTGGGGCGGCTCGATGACGTTCAAGACGCCGATGATGTGGTCGCTCGGCTTCATCTTCATGTTCACCGTTGGCGGCGTGACCGGCGTCGTGCTCGCCAATGGCGGCGTCGACACCAACCTGCACGACACTTATTATGTCGTCGCGCACTTCCACTATGTGCTGTCGCTGGGCGCGGTCTTCTCGCTCTTCGCCGGCTTCTATTACTGGTTCCCGAAGATGTCGGGCCGGATGTACAGCGAAGCGCTTGGCCAGCTGCACTTCTGGGTCTTCTTCATCGGCGTGAACGTCATGTTCTTCCCCCAGCACTTCCTGGGTCAGCAGGGCATGCCGCGCCGTTACCCCGACTATGCGGAAGCCTATGCGCATTGGCACCTGATCTCGTCGTACGGCTATGTGATCATGGGCGTCGGCATGCTCTTCTTCTTCGCGAACATTCTTTACTCGCTGTTCGCCGGCAAGAAGGCCGCCGACAATCCGTGGGGCGAAGGCGCAACGACGCTCGAATGGACGTTGTCGAGCCCGCCGCCGTTCCACCAGTTCAACGAACTGCCCCGGATCGCGTAACGTTATCGCCTGATCGGTTTCGCCCCCTGCTGACATTCGGCAGGGGGCGTAGCCTTTCCGGCTGGAGTAAATATGGCGCAGAGCCTGACCCATGGCGAAACGGCGCTTCCCGCCGATTGGCGCGACCTGTTCGCGCTGACGAAGCCGCGCGTGATGTCGCTGGTCGTGTTCACCGCGCTGTGCGGTCTGCTCGCGGCGCCGGTCGACGTGCCGCCGGTGCTCGCTTTCTCTTCCATCCTCGCGATTGCGTTGGGGGCAGGGGCTTCGGGCGCGCTCAATCAATGGTATGAAGCCGGGCTCGACGCCAAGATGAAGCGGACGGCGGGACGGCCGCTTCCGGCCGGGCGCCTCGATCCGCAGACCGCGTTGCAGTTCGGGGTGGGGCTTGCCGCCTTCTCCTTGTTCCTGATGCTGTTCGCGTCGAACTGGCAGGCGACTTTGCTGCTCGCCGTCTCGATCCTGTTCTACGTCTTCGTCTATACGATGTGGCTGAAGCCGCGGACGCCCCAGAATATCGTCATTGGCGGTGCTGCGGGCGCCTTTCCGCCGCTGATCGGCTGGGTCGCCGCGACGGGTTCGGTCGCGCCGCTGCCGGTGCTGCTGTTCCTGCTGATTTTCCTGTGGACGCCGCCGCATTTCTGGGCGCTCGCGCTGTTCGTCCGTTCGGACTATGCCGCCGCGGGCATCCCGATGATGCCCGTCGTTGCTGGCGAGAAATCGACGCGGCGCCAGATTCTGTTTTATGCCATCATCATGGCGGTTGGCGCCATTGCGCCCTGGCCGCTCGGTTACACCGGCGCGCTCTACGGCTGGACGGCGGCAGTGCTGTCGGCGATCTTTGTGCTGTTTTCGGTTCAGGTCGGCACGCGCTCGACGGGTGAGGGCGATACGATGCGTCCCGAAAAACGCCTGTTCGCTTATTCAATCGCCTATCTTTTCATTCTGTTCGGCGCGGTTGTCGCCGACCATTGGTGGCCGCTATGACCGACGAACCGACGCAGGAACCCTTTGACGAGGCCGAATATCGCCGTCGTCAGCGCAGCCGCGCGAACCTGATGGCCTGGATGCTCGGTGGTCTCGCGGTCCTGTTCTTCTTCATCACCATCGCCAAGATGCAGATTTTCTCATGATCCGGCGCATGTCCCCGAACGCGAAGACCGCGAGCCTCGCCGCCTTGATGGCGCTCGCGATGACCGCTCTCGGGTTCGCGGCCGTGCCGCTCTATGATCTTTTCTGCCGCGTCACCGGTTTTGGCGGAACGACCCAGCGTTACGATCCGGTCGCGGCGGCAGCCGAGCCGGAGATTCTGTCGAACACGATCTCGGTTCGTTTCGACGCCAATGTTTCGCCGAATCTGCCTTGGAAATTCTATCCCGAGCATCCGACCGATACGGTGAGCATCGGCGCACGCGACATGGCGATCTTCATCGCCGAGAATAATTCGACCCATCCCGTCGTGGGGACCGCCAGCTTCAACGTCACGCCGGATCAGGCGGGCAAATATTTCACCAAGATCCAATGTTTCTGCTTCACCCAACAACGGTTGGAGCCGGGGCAGCAGATGCGCATGCCGGTGTTGTTCTTCGTCGATCCGAAGATCATGGACGACCCCGATGCGCGCGACGTGCAGGAAATCACCTTGAGCTACACCTTCCACCCTGTAGACGAGGGTAAAAAGGCGAGCTAAGGCCGCGAACAAGAGTCTAACAAGACCGGCAGATGATGGGGAATCATCATGCTGGGGCTGCTAAAAACGGGAAACACGCCATGTCCGGTGCGAAACATCATGACTACCACCTCGTAAACCCCAGCGTCTGGCCGCTCATCGGCTCGGTCGCTGCGCTCGTGATGTTCTTCGGTCTGGTGATGGCGATGCACGCCGACCATTTCGGCGGCATCGGCAAGTGGGTCCTCGGCCTCGGTTTCATGGGCGTGATCGCCACCTTCTTTAGCTGGTGGTCGGACGTCATCAACGAAGCGCATGCCGGCGACCATACTCCGGTCGTCCAATTGCACCTGCGTTACGGCATGATCCTGTTCATCGCGTCGGAAGTCATGTTCTTCGTCGGCTGGTTCTGGGCTTGGTTCGACTTCTCGCTCTTCCCGGTTCCGATCGAATATGCCGAAGGCGCGGTAACCTCGCTGTTCGGCCAGGATGGCGCCGCGGCGATCACCATGTGGCCGCCGAAGGGCATCGAAGTCATCGATCCCTTTTCGCTGCCGCTTCTCAACACGCTGATCCTGCTCTGCTCGGGCACGACGATCACCTGGGCGCACCATGCGCTTATCCACGGCGATCGCGAAGGTCTGAAAAAGGGCCTGTGGCTGACGATCATCCTTGGTGCGGTCTTCTCGACCATCCAGGCCTATGAATATATGCACGCGCCGTGGGGCTTCGGTCAGAGCAACTATAGCTCGGCTTTCTACATGGCGACCGGCTTTCACGGTTTCCACGTCCTCGTGGGCACGATCTTCCTGATCGTTTGCCTTGTCCGTACCTACAAGGGTCACTTCACCCCGACGCAGCATTTCGGTTTCGAAGCGGCGGCCTGGTACTGGCACTTCGTCGACGTCGTGTGGCTGTTCCTCTTCATCATCGTCTATGTCTGGGGCGGCTGGGGCGCGCCGATCGCCGCGCACTAAATTGCCGGCTGGCGACAACATTCAAAAGGGGCAGCCGCCGGTCTGGCGCGCTGCCCTTTTTGGTCTCTGCCCCGATTGCGGCGCGAAGACGCTGTTCGACGGGCCGGTGAGGTTTCGCGCGAAATGCGCGAGCTGCGGGCTCGACTATGGCCGCTATAATGTCGGCGATGGTCCTGCGGCCTTCCTGACCTTGATCATCGGCGCGCTGCTGATCGCGATTGCGTTGACGCTCGATGCCATGGTGCGGCCGCCCTTATGGGTGCATGTCATCCTATGGGTGCCGGTCACGGCCGCGGCAGTCGTTTATGGCCTGCGCGTCGGCAAGGGCGCATTGCTGGCGAGCGAGCACCAGCGTCAGGCAGCCGAAGGCCGCAAGGTGGACAAGAATGACTGAACCTGTCGAACAGCCAACGCAGCGCTGGCCTGTGATTCCCACGATCCTCGTGCTCGTCGCGGTCGCGGTAATGATCGCGCTCGGCGTATGGCAACTTCAGCGTAAGAGCGAGAAGGAAGCGCTGATCGCGCTTTACCAGCGCAACACGGCGATGTCGTCGATGGTCGCCTATCCGGAGTTGCCGCCTGTTCCCGACGAGTTGCTGTATCGCAAGAGCAGCGTCGTATGCCTCGAACCGGTGCGTTGGGATCCGCGCAGCGGTACCGACCGCAGGGGCAAGTCGGGCATCCGAATGATCGCCGACTGCCGGACCGGCGCCGAAGGGCCGGGCGTGCTTGTCGACGTCGGCATCGGCGATGATTTTGCGCCACCCAAATGGACCGGTGGAACGGTGCAGGGAACGATCGTTCCGGGCCCCGAGCAGCCGACGGTGATGGAGCGCGCGATGGGCAAGGCCACGCCCGCGCGAGCGATGCTGATCGCGGATGCGCCCGTGGCCGGATTGCGTGCCAGCGCAGTGCCGTCGGCCGACGACACGCCGAACAATCATCTTGCCTATGCAGGGCAATGGTTCCTGTTTGCGGCCGCGGCGCTCATCATCTATATATTGGCCGTTCGTCGCCGCTTGCGGCCTTGAGCCTCCACCGCTAGGCGCATTTGCGTCATGGAATATATCAGCACCCGCGGCTCTGCGCCGACCCTCGACTTTCGTGCCGCGACGCTTGCCGGCCTTGCCAGCGACGGCGGCCTTTATGTGCCGGCGAAATGGCCGCAGATGTCGGTCGAGGATATTCGCGCGCTTGCAGGTCTTGATTATGCCGAGACCGCAGTGCGCGTCATGCGGCCTTTTATTGAGGGCGTGCTCACCGAGGACGAACTGCGCGAACTTTGCCGTGCCGCTTACGGGCGCTTCAGCCATGATGCGGTGACGCCGCTTGTCCAGCTCGATCATCGCCATTGGCTGCTCGAACTGTTCCACGGCCCGACGCTCGCGTTCAAGGATGTCGCGCTGCAATTGCTCGGCCAATTGTTCGAGAAGTTCCTCGCGGGTGGCGACACCGACATCACGATCGTCGGCGCGACCTCCGGCGATACCGGGTCGGCAGCGATCGAAGCTGTCGCAGGCCGCGAGCATATTCAGATATTCATGCTGCACCCCGAAGGCCGCGTCAGCGACGTCCAGCGGCGTCAGATGACGACGGTGCTCGCCCCCAACGTCCACAACATCGCGATCGACGGCAGTTTCGATGACGCGCAGGCGATGGTGAAGCGGTTGTTCGGCGACGAAGAGGCGCGCGCCCGGGTGACGCTGTCGGCGGTGAACAGCATCAATTGGGCGCGGCTGATGGCGCAGGTCGTCTATTATTTCTACGCGGCCGTCCGGCTCGGCGGTCCTGACCGTCCGGTGGCGTTCAGCGTACCCACGGGCAATTTCGGCGATGTGTTCGCAGGCTATGTCGCGGCGCAGATGGGGCTGCCGATCGCGAAGCTTGTCGTCGCGACGAACGTCAACGACATCCTCCACCGCGCGTTGACCAGCGGCGATTACAGCGCGGGCACGGTGACGCCGACCGCAACGCCAAGCATGGATATTCAGGTCAGCAGCAATTTCGAACGGCTGCTGTTCGACCTTGCCGGCCGCGACGGCGCGGCAATCACCGGAATGATGGGCGAGTTCGACAAGAATCGCGCGATGACGATTCCCGCAGATATGCTTGCGGGCGCGCGCGGCCTCTTCTCGAGCGCCAGCATCGATGGCGATGCGATGGCGCTGGCCCTCCGCTGGGCGCAGGAGCATGGCGGGCAGATCATAGATCCGCACAGTGCCGTCGGCCTTGCCGCCGCACGCGCGCTTGAGATCGATGCCGATATTCCCGTCGTCACGCTGGCGACCGCGCATCCGGCTAAGTTCCGCGAAGCCGTCGAGCGCGCGACCGGCGTGCGCCCGCCGCTGCCCGCGCGGCTCGGCAATCTCTTCGATCGCGAGGAACGATATACGCGCCTGCCCGGCGACTATGACGCGGTAAAGGCCTTCGTGCTCGCGGAAGCGGCGCGTGGCTGAGCTTTTGCCCCTCGTCACGCTCGTGGGTGAGGCGTGGGACGATTATGGGCTGATCGATAGCGGGGGCGGGCGCAAGCTCGAACGCTATGGCAAATATCGCTTCATCCGTCCCGAGCCGCAGGCGATGTGGGCGCCGGCGCTGCCCGCCAGCGAGTGGGATAAGGCCGATGGCGAATTCATCCCCGCGTCTGACGACGATGGTGGTGGACGCTGGTACTATAATAAGCCTGTACCTGCCGAAGGCTGGCCGCTCGCCTGGCGCGAAACGCGCTTCACCGCGTCGTGCACACCCTTTCGTCACCTAGGCTTTTTCCCCGACATGGCACCGGTGTGGGATTGGCTGCGCGACCGCGTTGCCGACAAGCCCGACCCCGCCTTTCTGAACCTGTTCGGCTATACCGGCGTCGGCAGCCAGGCGCTCGCCGCGGTGGGCGCATCCGTGACCCATGTCGATGCGTCGAAGAAATCGGTAGGGCAGGCGCGTGAAAATGCCGCGCTTGCCGGAATGGCCGACAAGCCGGTGCGCTGGATCCTGGACGATGCGGGCAAATTTACCGCGCGCGAAGTCCGCCGCGAAAAGCGTTATGACGCGATCCTCCTCGATCCGCCCAAATTCGGTCGGGGCCCGACAGGCGAGCGCTGGCAGCTTGAGGAGGGGCTTGCGCCATTGCTCACCGATTGCCGCCAATTGCTCGACGAGGAAAGTCGCGCGTTGTTTCTCACGGTCTACGCCGTGCGCATGTCGGCGCTCGCGATCGGGGAATTGCTCGCACAACTTTTCGCCGACCTGCCCGGCACCGTCGAATGCGGAGAGCTTGCCGTGCGCGAAGAGACGAGGGGATTGCTGCTACCCACCGCGATTTTCGCGCGCTGGAGCCGCTAAGACTGCTTTTCAGGCTTTTGCTGCATACGTTTGCTGCGCAAAATACCGCAATATTGTGACCCAAATGCAACGGTCGGCGCGTTGACAATGATAACGTTCCCATTTAGATAACGTTCACATTAAGCGAATGCCGCCATAAAAAGAGCGGTTGATCTGGGAGGAATGGGGATGCGGGCGTCTCAAAAGCAATGGCTTGCGAAATTTCTGGTCGGTACGTCGGCACTGTCCTTGATGGGCGTTGCGCAAGCGGCGGTCGCACAGGAAGCGCCAGCCGAGGGTGAGGTGAATGGCGACGAGATCGTCGTGACCGGCATTCGCGCCAGCCTTGCCGCATCGGCCGATATCAAGCGCGAGGCGCAGGGCGTCGTCGATGCGATTTCGGCCGAAGACATCGGCAAATTCCCTGACACCAACCTTGCTGAATCGCTGCAGCGTATTACCGGCGTGTCGATCGACCGTTCGAACGGCGAAGGCTCGCTCGTGACCGTCCGCGGCTTCGGTCCCGAATTCAACCTGGTTACCCTGAACGGTCGCCAGATGCCGACCGCGCTGATCGGCGATGGCGGCAGCGCGCCGTCGTCGCGCTCGTTCGACTTCGACAATATTGCGTCCGAAGGCATCGCGGGAGTCGAAGTCTATAAGAGCGGTCGCGTCACGATGGAATCGGGCGGGATCGGTTCGGTCATCAATCTCCGGACGCCGCGTCCGCTCGACAGGCCGGGGCTGCGCGGTAGCCTGGCGGTCAAGGGTGTGTATGATTCGTCGCGCAACCAAGGCAATCCGATCACGCCCGAAGTTTCGGGCATTCTCAGCACCACCTTTGCGAACGACACGATCGGCATTCTGATCACCGGTTCGTACCAGAAGCGCAAATCGAGCGAGAATAACGCCAATGTCGGCTGGCGTGACGGCTATCTGGGCAGCGAGAATAATTGGGGTTCGCTGGCGCAGCCGGGTACGCCGCGTGCGGCGAATATTACAAATCGGCCCGATCCGACCGATGTTTACCAGGTCCCGCAGAACGCGTCCTACGACCTCAACGACGTCAATCGCGAGCGCATCAACGGACAGGCAGTTCTGCAATTCCGACCCAGCGACGCATTTACCGCGACGATCGATTATACCTATGCACGCAACACCGTGGAAACGCGAAACAGCAATGTTGGCGTCTGGTTCAACCACGAAGATACGTCGAGTGCATGGACCGATGGACCCGTGGCTGGCCCGCTCTTCTACACCGAGCGGTTCGCCGCGCCGACCGGCGTTCCCGGACCGAACGCGCTCTATGGCGGCAAGGATCTGTCGTACAGCGGAGCGCTGACCGAGAATCGGGCGGAAAATAAGTCGCTCGGCGTGAACCTGGAATGGAACGGGCCCGGCGGCGTTACCTTCGAACTCGACGGCCACCATTCGACGGCGGCCGTCAATCCGGTCAATCGCTTCGGGTCGAGCATGTCGCTGGGCAATGCGGTATTCGGCGTCCAGAATCAGACGATCAATTTTGAGAACGACCTGCCGGTTATTTCTTACGGGATGTACCCGGGCATCGATCCGCTGAATGCCTCGCTGATTACGCCGACAGGCAATGCCTTCCGCAATGCCATTTTCCGCAACCGCATCAACCAGGTGCAGTTGCGCGGCAAATATGATCATGACGGCGGCTTCCTCGACAGCATCGATTTCGGCGTGTCCTATGTGGACAGCAAAGTGCGTTCGGCATTTGGTACAATCCAGAACGACGACACTTGGGGAGGCGCAGGTCCGGCATCGAGCATTCCGGACGATATTTTCTCCCTGGTGACGCTGCCGGACAAATTCCCTGGGCTTGCTCAGCCGGGGATGATCGGAAGTTTCTATACTTTCGATTTCGAGCGGATGGCCGATCTCGTCGAGCAGAATTTCCAGACGTGCAGCAACCCCGCGACGGGTTCGGCGCAGCCGGGCACATGTCTGGCGAACTTCAACACCGATCGGCGCATTTCCGAAAGGACGCTGGCGCCCTATCTGCAGGTCGCAACGGTATTCGACCTTTTCGAGAATCCGGCGCACCTCGTTGCAGGCATTCGTTACGAAACGACGGATATTTCCTCGTCAGCGCTGGTGCCGGTTCCCGTCACCACCACCTGGGTGGGCGACAATGAGTTCAACGTCGTATTTTCGGGCGACAGCGATTTCACCCGCTTCAAGGGATCCTATGATAATTGGCTGCCCGCAGTCGACTTCGACATCTCGCCTATGGAAGATGTCAAACTGCGTGCGTCGTACAGTCACACCATTGCACGCCCCAGCTATGACCTGATGCAGGGCGGGCGCACGATCGACACTTTGTTCCGCGTTGGCGGCGGTGGCGGCGCGCAGGGTAATCCAGGGCTGATCCCGTACAAGTCGAAGAATATCGACCTGTCTGCCGAATGGTATTATGCGCCCGACAGCTATATTTCGGCGGGCTATTTCCACAAGGATGTGAGCAACTTCATATCCTCGACCCGCATCGACAGCAGTGCGTTCGGATTGACCACGCCGGTGGAAGGACCGCGATGGAACGCCGCTTTGGCAGCATTGGGTGCGAATGCGACTGTGGCGCAAATCCGCCAATATATCATCACCAACTTCCCCAGCACGGTGACGGGCAATATCATCAACGCCGCGCCGGGCGATCCGCTGGTCAATTTCGAAATCACCACGCCGGTCAACAGCGATCAGACCGCCTCGCTCAACGGATGGGAGTTCGCGCTCCAACACAGCTTCTGGGAAACCGGTTTTGGTGTGATCCTGAACTATACCATCGTCAACGGCGATGCGACTTACGACAATACGCAGCCCTCTACGGTGGCGCAGTTCGCGCTGGTGGGTCTTAGCGATACGGCCAACGCCGTTGCCTTCTACGACAAGGGACCGATCCAGGCGCGCGTGGCGTGGAACTGGCGCGACAAGTTCCTTTCGGGAACGGGCCCCAATCCGACCTATACCGAGGCGTATTGGCAGATCGATGCAAGTGCGAGCTATGAATTCATCCCCGGGCTCACAGCGTTTGTCGAGGCGATCAACTTGACCGGCGAAGGGCAGCGTAAGCACCTGAGGCATGAAAATAACGTCACCTTCGTATCGCCCGGCTTCGCCCGCTATGCGGCAGGGGTCAGGTTCAGCTTCTAAGGCGGGTGGGCCATTTCCGCCGGGTCGCAGGCAAGAGGGTCGCGCCTTTCGGGGTGCGGCTCTTTTGCGTGACGGCGACGGCAAGCTGGCTTAGGATCGACGGTAATGAATAGCGCGATCGAGAGGGTTGTCATCGTGGGCGGCGGCACCGCCGGCTGGCTCGCGGCTTGCCGCCTCGCCAGTGCGCGACGTTCCGCAAAGATCGAAGTCACACTGATCGAGGCGCCCGACATTCCGACGATCGGCGTTGGGGAGGGGACCTGGCCGACGATGCGCGCGACGCTGTCGGCGATCGGAATCGGCGAGGCCGAGTTTCTCGCCGCCTGCGACGGATCGTTCAAGCAGGGATCGCGGTTCGACCGCTGGGTTACCGGGGCCGAGGGCGATAGCTATCTGCACCCGTTCACATCCCCGCCCGCCGCGCCTGTTGCCGAATTGCTCGCGGCGTGGCAGGCAGGCGCGCCGGACCTGCCGTTCGCGGCGGCAATGACGGCGCAGGCGCATGTGTGCGACCTGCACCTCGCGCCGCGTCAGCGCGCGATGCCCGACTATCAGGGCGCGGCGAATTACGCCTATCATCTCGATGCCGGAAAATTTGCGGCGCTGCTCGCGGCGCATGCGGTGCAGCGGCTTGGCGTGCGGCACATATCGGACCATGTCGTCGATGTGGCGCGCGACGATGATGGCGGCATCGCTTCGGTCGCGACGCGTCAGAACGGCGATATCGCTGGCGACCTGTTTATCGATTGCAGCGGGCATGCTGCGCTGCTGATCGGGGGGCATCTGGGCGTCGAGTGGATCGACCGCGGCGACACATTGTTCAACGATCGCGCGCTCGCGGCGCAGGTCCCGGTGGCCGCCGGCAGTCCGATCGCGTCGCAGACGGTTTCGACCGCCCATGCTGCAGGTTGGATCTGGGACATCGGTCTGCCGGGACGCCGCGGCGTAGGCTGCGTCTATTCCAGTCGCTTTATGACTGACGATGCGGCGGAGGCGACGTTGCGCGCCTATATCGCCCGCGTCCTGCCGGATGCGCCTGCGGTGCCGGCGCGGAGGCTAAGCTTTCCGACCGGGCATCGGGCGCGGTTCTGGGAGGGAAATTGCATTGCCGTCGGCCTGTCGGCGGGCTTTATCGAACCGCTCGAGGCATCCGCGATCGTGATGATCGAATTGTCGCTGAACGCGCTGATCGACAATTTCCCGGTACGCCGCGGCGCCATGCCGATTCACGCCGAACGCTTCAATGAATTATTCTGCTATCGCTGGGATCGCATCGTTGAATTCCTCAAGCTTCATTATGCGCTGAGCCGGCGCGAAGAACCCTATTGGCTCGCGCAGCGCGACCCGGCCCATATGCCGCCGAGCCTTTCCGCGATGCTGGAGCTGTGGCGCGACCAGCCACCGTCGCTATGGGATTTTCCGCGCGTTGACGAGATTTTCTCGGCCGAAAGTCACCAATATATTCTCTACGGCATGGGCTATCCGGTGCCGCCCGGTGTGCCCATGAGTGAGCGGGCGGTCGCCTTGCTTGCCGAAAATCGGCAGCGCGCGCGCGCGCTCGTCGCGGCGTTGCCCGCCAATCGCGATTATCTCGATGCCCTCGCGACGAGCGCACATAATGCCGCCGTGCGATAGGAAAGGAATTTGATGACCCGCCACGCCGTCCTCGACAACAAGACCCACCGCGACCTGCGCATCCGGACCGATGCGGGGGCGGAACTGGGCGACGACATCATGGCGACGCTGACGGTGCCGAGCGAATTCCGGCGCGTGCAGGCGCATTTCCCGATCCTGTTTCGCCGTGAAACCGGGCGCGAGGATTTCTCGGCGCTGGCGATGTTCGGCTTCCAGAATGGCGAAAATCTGTTCCTCGACGGCAAAGGGTGGGATGCGCGTTATCGCCCGCTGTCGGTCGCAATCCAGCCCTTTCTCATCGGGCGTCCAGCCAACGGCGACGGTCCGGCACAGGTGCATATAGACATGGGCCACCCGCGTATCGCTGCGGCGAGCGAGGGGGTTCGGCTGTTCGACGTCGATGGCAACGCGACGCCCTATCTCGACGAGGTCGTCGAGCGGCTCGGCGACCTCGACGAAGGCTATCGCGAGAGTGGCGCCTTCTATGACGCGCTGCTGGCGTATGACCTGCTCGAACCCTTCAGCCTTGAGGTGACCCTCGACGACGGATCGATCCATTCGCTCGTCGGCTTCCACATCATCGACGAGGCAAAGCTGCGCGCGCTCGATGGCGAGGCGCTCGGCAAGCTCCATGAGGCGGGGCACCTGATGCCGATGTTCATGGCGCTCGCGTCGCTGTCGCAGCTTTCGGAGCTCGTCGGACGCAAGAACCGCAGGCTGGCCGGTGGCTGAGCGCGACCGCGCCATTTACGACCGCCTCGCGCCCGTGCCCGAGCGCGAATGGAATAAGGGGGCGGGGCTCGACGCGTTGCTGGAAGGCGCGCGCGAGCCCTTTGTCCTTCGCGGGCTGGCGGTCGACTGGCCGCTGGTCGAAGCAGGCAAAAGGTCCGGTCGCGATGCCCGGCGCTATTTGCTGGAGCACGCGCGCGACCGTCCGTTCAAGGTGTCGATCGGCGCACCGGGGCACGACGGGCGGCTGTTCTACGACGCTGGGATGGAGATGAATTTCCGGATCGGGACGGGCAAGCTTGCCGACATCTTCGGCGGAATCGATACGGCCGAAGAGCGTGGCGAAAACCGCACAGTCTATCTCGCGTCCATCGACATACTCTCGCATTTCGACGGGCTCGATGAAGCGAATTCGGTCGATCTGGGTACGCGTGACCCGCTGAAGAGCATCTGGATCGGCACGCGCACCAAGATCGCCGCGCACAATGATTTTCCTGACAATCTTGCCTGCTGCGCGGTGGGCCGCCGCCGCTTTACGCTGTTCCCGCCGAGCGCCTTTCGCAACCTTTATCTGGGTCCCATCGACAATACGCCTGCGGGCCGCGTCGTCAGCATGGTCGATTTCGACGCCCCGGACCTGGCCGCGCACCCGCGCTTCGTCGATGCGATGGCCGAAGCGCAGACCGTCGAACTGGAACCCGGCGATGCGATCTTCATTCCATCGATGTGGTGGCACCATGTCGAGGGGCTCGCGGACTTCAACATCCTGGTCAATTATTGGTGGCGGCGTACGCCGGCCTGGCTCGGTCAACCGCAGGCCGCGCTCAATCACGCGATCCTCGCGATCCGCGACTTGCCGCCAGAGGACAAGGCGATCTGGCGCGAACAGTTCAACCATTATGTCTTCGACAATGACGCCAGCGTCACCGACCATATTCCCGAAACCGCGCGCAGCATCCTAGCCCCGCTCACGTCCGAGACGGCGGGCCGGCTGCGCGCCTTTTTGCTGAGGGCTTTGAGTAAATGAGCGACAAGAAACCTGTCCGCGTCGTCATCGCTGGCGGCGGCACCGCCGGCTGGATGATGGCGGCCGCGATCGCGCGCACGATGGGACAAACGGTCGACCTGACGCTCGTAGAATCCGAACAGATCGGGACGATCGGCGTGGGCGAGTCCACCATCCCGCCGCTCGTCAATTTCAACCGCATCCTTGGCATTCCCGAAACCGAATTCATGCGCGCGACGCAGGCGACCTTCAAACTGGGCATATTGTTCGACAATTGGAAGCATGACGGCGATAGTTATTTTCACAGCTTTGGTCTGTCGGGAAAGGATCATTGGTCGGCGGGCTTCCAGCATTTCTGGCTCAACGCGCGCGAGCGCGGGCATGAACAGCCCTACAGCGATTATTGCCTCGAACTCGTCGCAGGGATGGAAGGCAAGTTCGCACATCTGCCCGAAGAGCGGATGAACTATGCCTATCATGTCGACGCGACGCTTTACGGCCGCTTCCTGCGCAAGTTGGCCGAGACCGACGGTTGCAAGCGCGTCGAGGGCAAGATCGCGCGCGTCGAACTCGACGGCGAGAGCGGTGATATCGCGGCGCTGCATCTTGACGGCGACCGGCGCATCGAAGGCGACATGTTCGTCGATTGCACCGGCTTTCGCGGGCTGCTGATCGACGGCGCGCTGCATGCGGGGTTCGAGGATTGGAGCCACTGGCTGCCGAATGACAGCGCGATCGCCGTGCAGTCGAAGCATCTCGGCCCGCCGCAGCCCTATACGCAGGCGATCGCGCACGACGCCGGTTGGCAATGGCGCATTCCGCTGCAGCATCGCATGGGCGCGGGCATCGTTTATTCGAGCGGCTATCTGTCGCGTGACGAAGCCTATGACCGGCTGATGGGCAGCGTCGGCGAGCCGTTGATCGAACCGTTCGATATCAAGTTCAAGGGCGGCGTGCGGCGCAAGCAATGGTTCCGCAACTGCGTCGCCGTCGGGCTCGCGGGTGGCTTTGTCGAACCGCTGGAGGCGACGACGGTGCATCTGATCCAGCGCGCGGTGCTGCGCTTTATCCGCTTGATGCCGAACGGGCGCGTCAGCGAGCGCGACGCGCAGGAGTTCAACGATCAGCAGCGGCTCGATATCGAGCAGATCCGCGACTTCGTCGTGCTGCACTATAAGGCGACCAACCGTCGCGACAGCCCTTTCTGGCGCCACGTCGCGAATATGCCGATCCCGGATTCGCTGCAGCAAAAGATCGAGCTGTTCCGTGAAACCGGCCGCGTCTTCCGAAAATATGAGGAATTGTTCGCGGAGAATAGCTGGGTGCAGGTGATGATGGGGCAGGGGATCGAACCGCAAAGCTATCACCCGATCGCCGATAAGCTGCGTGACGATGAGGTCGAACGCCTGTTCCAGTCGATACGCGACAATATCGCCCAGACGGTGGCGACGCTGCCCGAGCATCACGCCTATGTCGCGCGCTATTGCGGCGCCGAGGAACCGAAGGCGGCATGAACGTCGCTCGCCGGGAATATCGGCAAATTATGGAAGCAGAATGGCTTCGCGGCTGGCATTGTGATGACGATGCGGTTAGCGGTTGCGACACGATAGGGGGCCGGGAAATATAATGGGGCGTCGGCGGCAGTCGGTTACGATCAAGCATGTTGCAGCCGATGCAGGGGTGTCGCTGCAGACGGTGAGCCGTGTTATCAACAACGAGCCCAACGTCCGGCCCGAGATGAAGGAACGCGTTCAGGCGTCGATCGACAAGCTTGGTTACGTCCCGTCGATCGCGGCGCAGCGGATGAGCGGGTCGCGGTCTTATCTGATCCTTGCGATCAACGATCGTGAACGCACGATCGCCGACTGGCAGGGGCGGCAGGGGGTCGACTGGGTCGACCAAATGCTGCTCGGCGGGATGCTGAAATGCGCCGAATATGGCTACCGCATGATCTTCGAGCTCGTCGACACGCACAATGATCATGTCGAACGCGAATTGCGCGCGGCAATCGCTGCGCTGCAGCCCGATGGAGTGATCCTGACCCCGCCGCATTCGGACAATCCGCTGATCGTCGGCCTGCTCGACCAGCAGAAAATCCCGTTCGCGCGCATCGGATCGCGCGGCGGCGTGGCGGGGATCGCGCTGACGATGGACGATGAAGGGTCAGCACGACGCGCGACGCGGCATCTGATCGATCTTGGTCATGAACGGATCGGCTTTATCGCTGGGTCGTCCGAATATAGCCTCAGCCGCTGGCGCATCGACGGCTGGCAGGGCGAAATGGCGGCCGCCGGCCTTGCTACCGACGGCCTGCTCGTCGAGGGCGACTTCACCTTTGCGTCGGGAAGCGTTGCAGCGCGGCAATTGCTTGGCGCGGCAAATCCGCCGACGGCAATCATCGCGAGCAGTGACCAGATGGCACTTGCGACGCTGGAGGTGGCGCGTGATCTGGGGTTCGATGTTCCCGGACAATTGTCGATCGTCAGTTTCGACAATACGCCGGTCGTGCGCTTTACCCAGCCCGCGCTGACCGCGGTAGACCAGCCGGTCGCCGAAACCGCGTCGCGCGCGGTCGAGCTGATTATCGCGGCGCAGCGAGGCGCTCCGCGCCCCACCGAACCGACGCGCGTGCAAGGCGGGCTTGTCCAGCGCGGGTCCACCGCAGCGCCGCCTGTCGTCGTCCATGGCTGACGCCGGGACCCCGCGCCGCCAGTCTCTCGTTTTCCTTCTGCTTTATGCGCTCGCGTCGGCGGGGGGCGCGATAGCCTATGTTCCCTTTCTGACCATCTGGCTGCCGGGGCGCATGACGCAATTGGCCGGGGCGGCCGATGTCCAGATGCTTGGATATGTCACCTTTTCTGGCGCGATCGCGGCGAGTGTGGGTGGTATCGGTTTTGGCTGGCTCAGTGACCGGACGGGCAATCGGCGCGGCTGGATTTTGACCGGGCTGGTGCTGACGATCGCCCTGCTGCTGGCCGTTCCACTGTCGCACGATATCTGGTCGCTGGTGGCGATGATCATTGCCTGGCAACTGACGCTCAACATGATGCTCGGGCCGCTTGCAGCGTGGGCAGGCGACTGTGTTCCCGACGAACAGAAGGGCCTGCTCGGCGGGCTGCTCGCCTTTTCGCCGGCGCTGGGCGGTTGGTCGGGATGGCTCGTCACCTGGCCGGGACTGGTGTCGGCGGAACAGCGGCTCATGGTCATTGCGTTGCTGGTGGCAGCCGCTGTCCTGCCGGTGCTGCTGCTCGGTCGTCCGCGTTCCTTCCCCGATCTTGTCGCGCCGCCGGTACGCGTTGCGCGCGAGAAGCGGCGGCGACTGAATGGCCCCGCGGTGCGGATGTGGCTTGCGCGCTTGCTCGTCCAGATCGCCGAGGCGGCGCTGTTCGCCTATCTTTATTTCTGGTTCCGTTCGATCGATCCCGGCATGCACGACAATGAAAAGGCGCGGCTGTTCGGCATGGCGCTGACGATCGCGATTCCGATCGCCTTGGCGAGCGGCCGATGGGCGGACCGTAATGATCGGCCGTTCGTGCCGCTGGTCGTTGCCGCAGCGGTGTCGAGCCTTGGCATGGTCGGTATGGCGCTGGCGACGGGGCTCGACGCGGCAAAGGCGAGCTATCTTGTCTTCGGCATCGCTACGACGGTGTTCCTGTCGCTCCATAGCAGCCAGACGCTGCGTATCCTGCCGCGTTCTGACCGGCGCGGCCGCGACCTTGGCATCTTCAATCTGACCAACACAGTACCGTCGCTGATCATGCCCTGGCTGACGATCTCGCTCGTCCCCGGTTTTGGTTTCGACGCGCTGTTCCTGTTGCTTGCGGCGCTCTCCGCGATCGCGGTGCTGCTGCTCGCGACGATGCCGCGTCTGCGCTGACAACTCCGAAAACAGAGCTCTTGCTTTCGTTCATCCACTATGCGAAGTGAACGTTGATAACGTTCACATACGAAGAATGGGAGAGACGATGCGCCGACAGGCAATGGTCATGGCGACCGCGCTGCTTCTGGCAGGAACGGCAGCCGCAACCGCACAAACCACGGACAAGGAAGCGGCCAAGGTCCATCCCGAACTATGGCCCGCCGCGAAAAGCCCTGCCGCGATCTCCGACGCCAAGACGGAAGCGCGGATCGACGCACTGATCAAAAAGATGACGGTCGAGCAGAAGGTCGGCCAATTGGTGCAGGCCGATATCAGCACGATCACACCCAAGGATCTTGAAACTTATCCCCTGGGCTCCATCCTTGCTGGCGGTAACAGCGGTCCTAATGGCAATGAACGTTCGACCGCGGCTGACTGGGCGAAGCTGGTCGGCGATTTTCGCGCGGTGTCGATGCGCCCGCAGGCGAATGGCGTCGCGATTCCGATCATCTTTGGCGTGGATGCGGTGCACGGGCACAACAATGTCCCCGGCGCGACGCTGTTTCCGCACAATATCGGCCTCGGCGCCGCGCGCGATCCCGAACTGATCCAGCGTATCGGCGCGGTCACCGCCGCCGAAATTGCGGGCAGCGGTATCGAATGGACCTTTGCTCCGACGCTTGCCGTGCCGCAGGATCTGCGCTGGGGCCGCAGCTATGAAGGCTATGCCTCCGACCCGAAGCTGATCGCCGAATATGCGAAGGCGATGGTGATTGGTCTGCAAGGACCACTGGTCGCGGGCAGGACGGTCGGTCCGCAACATGTTGCCGCGACCGCCAAACATTTCCTCGCCGACGGCGGGACGTTCGAGGGCAAGGATCAGGGCGACGCCAAGGTCGACGAAAAGGAACTGATCGCGAAACATGCGATGGGTTATCCTGCCGCGATCGATGCTGGCGCGCTGACCGTGATGGCCAGCTTCTCAAGCTGGCAGGGTGTCAAGCACCACGGCAACAAGGGGCTGCTCACTGACGCGCTAAAGGACAAGATGGGCTTTGCCGGTTTCGTCGTCGGCGACTGGAACGGGCATGGGCAGGTGGCCGGGTGCAGTGTCACCGATTGCGCGCAGTCGATCAACGCCGGGCTCGACATGTTCATGGCGCCGGACAGTTGGAAGGGGCTGTACGAAAGCACGCTGAAACATGCGAAGGATGGCACGATATCGGCGGCGCGGCTCGACGATGCGGTGCGCCGCATCCTGCGCGTCAAATATAAGCTTGGGCTGTTCCCCGAAGGCCATGTCGATCGCAGCGTAGTGAAAGCTGTCGGCACGCCGGAGCATCTGGCGGTCGCGCGCGAAGCGGTCGCCAAATCCCTCGTTTTGCTAAAGAATAATGGTAGCGTGCTGCCGATCAAGCCGGGCGCGCGCGTGCTCGTCACTGGTCCCGCGGCGGACAGCATGGCCATCCAGTCCGGCGGCTGGACCATCAGTTGGCAGGGGACCGATGTCACCCACGCCGACTTCCCCAATGGTCAGACGATCTGGGAAGCGCTGAACAAGTCGGTTCGTGATGCGGGCGGTGTCGCGACATTGTCCGAAGGTGGCGTGTACAAGGAAAAGCCCGACGTCGCGATCGTCGTGTTTGGCGAGGCGCCCTATGCCGAATTCCAGGGCGATGTGGCGACGCTCGACTATCAGCCGTCGGAAGCGACCGATCTCGCGACGCTCAAGAAGCTGAAGGCGGCGGGCATTCCAGTGGTCGCGCTGTTCCTGTCGGGACGCCCGATGTTCACCAACCCGGAAATCAACGCCGCCGATGCGTTCGTCGCAGGTTGGTTACCGGGATCGCAGGGCGCGGGCGTCGCCGACGTGCTCGTCGCGGGCAAGGACGGCAAGACGCCGCGCGCCTTCACCGGAACGCTGCCCTTTGCCTGGCCCGCCGATGCGCGATCGCCCGTCGAAAAGCCGCAGTTCGCCGTTGGTTATGGTCTGAAATATGGCGCAAACACGACGGTTCCGCAGCTATCCGAAGAGTTGGGAGTCGACATCACCGCGGCGCTTAACGTCGAGAATTTCTTCTCCGGCGGCCGAGCGCGCGCGCCTTGGGTGTTGACGGTCACCGACGCGGGCGGCGCTCGGCCGGTCGAGTCCGGGCCGGTTTCTAGCCCCGGCGGCCTGATCGCCGCGCGTTCGGTTGACGTTCGCGCGCAAGAGGATGGCAAATCCTTCGTCTGGACCGGCCCTGCCGCACTGCATCTCAGCGGCCCCTATGCCGACCTGTCGCGCCAGCTCAACAACAGCTTCGCGCTGCGCGTCGAATGGCGGGTCGATGCAATCGGCAGTGCGCCGGTAAGTCTCGCGCTGGGTGGCAAGGCGTTCGACATTTCGGCCCTGGTCAAGGCAGCGCCCAAGGGGCAGGTGTCGACGATCAAGGTGCCGCTCCGCTGTTTCGCCGATGCGGGCGCCAATCTGCGGCAAGTCGATTATGCCGTGTCGATCCAGAGCGACAAGGGCTTCGCCGCGACGCTGCTGAATACGAATGTCGAGGCGGTTGGCGAGAATCTGCCTTGCCCGCCAGCGGTAAAGTGACAAGACCTGTAGCTGGGTTAGCCTGAGATAAGGTCGGGGAGAGAGAAATGGCACTAGCGCCAGATTTAACGCCGGGCGGTGATACGCGCGCCGGCGATGGGCAGGGCGCGCATGTCGATGCGCCCGAACTACGGCTGTTCGTCATGGGGCTGTTCTTCATTTTCGGTGGCATCACCAGCCTGAACGATGTGATCATTCCCAAACTCAAGGAACTGTTCACGCTCAATTACACGCAGGCGATGCTGGTGCAGTTCTGCTTCTTCACCGCCTATTTGGTGATCGGTATTCCGGGCGCGAAGCTGGTCAAGAAGATCGGTTATATGCGCGGCGCGGTGGCGGGCTTGCTGACGATGATGGTCGGCTGCCTGCTGTTCATTCCGGCGTCGCAAAATGCCGTTTACGGCCTATTCCTGTTTGCACTGTTCGTCCTCGCGAGCGGGGTGGTGATCGTGCAGGTCGTTGCCAATCCGCTGATTTCGCTGCTCGGAAAACCCGAGACTGCGCACAGCCGGCTGACTTTCGCACAGGCGTTCAACTCGCTCGGCACGACGATCTTTCCGATCGCGGGTTCGGTCCTGATCCTCGGCAGCCTTGCGACGATGAAGGCCGAAGATCTGTCGGGCGCCGAGCTCGACGCCTATCGCACCGCCGAGAGCCAGGCGATCGTCCACGGCTATCTCGGCATCGCGGTTGCGCTGCTGGTGGTTGCTGGCGCGGTGTGGATGTTCCGCAACCGGCTGCAGGGTGAAAAACATGAGGCGAGTGCTGGCCTCGCCGGGTTCGACCTGCTGAAGCGTCCGCGCTTTGGTTTCGGCGCGCTGTGCATCTTCCTCTATGTCGGCGCCGAAGTGTCGATCGGTTCGCTGATCGTCAACTATCTGATGCAGCCGGGCGTCATGGGACTCGCCGAACAAGCTGCGGGCAAGCTGATCGGCCTGTATTGGGGCGGCGCGATGATCGGCCGCTTCATCGGTTCGGGCCTGATGCGCGTGGTCAGTCCTGGCAAGCTTCTGGCGTGCGTCGCGGTTGGCGCGATTGCGCTGATCCTGATCTCGACCAACACGAATGGCGTCGTCTCGGGCTATAGCCTGCTCGCGATCGGCCTGATGAACGCGATCATGTTCCCAACGATCTTCAGCCTCGCGTCCGAAAAGCTCGGCAGCCGCGCGGCCGACGGGTCGGGGATCATCAATGTCGCGATCTTCGGCGGCGCGGTCGTGCCGCTCGCGACCGGCGCGCTGGCCGACGTTACGGGCAGCCTCGCGACGGCGCTGCTGCTGCCGGCGCTCTGTTATGCGGTTATCGCGGGTTTCGGCGTCTATGCGCGTCGCCCTGTGGCCTGACTATGAAACCGCGGGCGATCGCGCTCTGGTGCGCGATCGCCCGCGACCTCCCGCCCCCCGCGGGAATAGGAATTCAGGCCGAACCGGCGACTTCGATCCGGTTTCGTCCGTTGGCCTTCGCTTGATAGAGCGCCGCATCGGCGGCCTTGAGCGCGGCGCGTGTGTCGCCATAGCCAAAGACATCCGCCACGCCACCGGAGAAGGTGATCTGGCCAAATGGCTCGTCGGTCTTGCGGTTGATCAGACGCCGGTCGGCGAGAGCTTCGCGCGCGTCGTCGAGCTTTTCGGCCGCCTGTGTCGGCGTCAGGCCGCGGAACAGCATGACGAATTCCTCGCCACCATGGCGGGCGACGTGGCAATGATCGTTTGAAATCCGCGCCAGCGTGTCGGCAATCGCCTTGATGACGCGGTCGCCGGCCTCGTGGCCGTGGATATCATTGACCTTCTTGAACTCGTCGATGTCGCAAAAGGCGATGCTCAGCGGTTCGACCGCTGCGCGCGCTTCCTTGTAATGCCGGTCGAGCAACGCTTCGAATGCGCGGCGGTTGGGCAGGCCGGTCAGATAGTCGAGTTCGGCGTCGCGCTTGGCGCGGTCGAGGCTGCGGCGCAGCGCCTTTGCTTCGTCCTCGCTCTTGCGCATGTCGTCCTCGGCCTTGCGCGTGCGTTCGAGCATGACCTTGGCAAGGTCGGCGAGGCTCGAGACAATGCGGCCCGTCTTCTGGAGTTGTTCGAGATCGACGACATGCTGTTCGAGCTCGGTGCCATAGTCGGTGGTGGCGCTTCGGGCTTCCTTCGTATTCGCCTGGAACGCCTCGATATTATTTTCGAGCCGGGTCATCAACTGGTCGAGCTCGACGCGATCGGGCTGGCTGCTTTCCTGTTCGTCGAGTTCGTTGAGCCATTTCTGGCTGATCCCATCGGGCGTCTGTGCCTGCGCGACGATCTGCCGTGCCAGTCGCGGGTTGCGACCCGAAAAGGCAGCATGGGCAAGCAGCAGGTTCGCCGGCGAGACATCGAGATCATTGTCGACGAGGAACGAAGTGATCGAAGCCGCGAGTTCGTAACGCGCCTCGCGCGCAAGATCGCGGGCGCCGCCGCCGGGTGGCGCCTGGCCTCCGTCGGGGGTGTCGCCGCGTGCATTGCGGAGCCCCAGCCAACCCAGGAGCCGTCCTACCGGCTCGTTCGATGCTGTCGCTTTAGTGGTCATGCGAGCTTTAACGAGCGAAATAGTGCAGGTTTAAGGCCGATTCACCTTGCCGCGGCAGGATTTTCGGGTCGAATTGTTGCCGTCTGTTAAAGCGGGACGCAATCGACGTGTCAAAACAGCGGCTTAACGTGCGGGCGCGCAGGAACGATTGCGCGAGCGGCACATTTTCTGGCACTGAGCAGAGCCAATATCGAGGAGCAACCTTTGCTGGGCTGGATTTTCTTCGCGCGCGATCTCGATCCCGCTTTGCCGGAGGTCCCCGAAATCCTGCGCTTTCAGGAAGCTGCGGCCGCGCGCGGGGTCGAACTGCACGTCCTGAAACCGCATAATTTCGATATCGTCGCGGCTCCGGTCGAGGGTTGGTCGGTGCATTATGAAGGCCATTCGCTCGAGCGGCCCGATTTCATCCTGTGCAGGACGGGTGCCGAGACCGATTATTTTACGCTCGCGGTGCTCCGCCATTTTGAGCGTCGTGGCGTGCGCCTGATCAACGGTCCCGAGGCGATCGACCTTGTTGCCGACAAGCTCCACACGATGCAGCGGCTTGCGCGTGCCGGGCTGCCGATTCCCGCGACCATTCTGGGTAAATTCCCGATCGGGGTCGATGTCGTCGAGGAGGAGCTGGGCTTTCCGCTGATCGTCAAGACGCTGCGCGGGACGCGCGGCACCGGCGTACTCAAATGCGAGGATCGCAGCCAGTTCGAGGATCTCGCCGGGCTGCTCGAAAGCGCGGATGCCAAGGCGGATTTCCTGTTCCAGCACTATGTGCGGTCCAGCCACGGGCGTGATGTTCGCGTGCTCGTGATCGGTGGTCGCGTGATCGCCGCGATGGAGCGGCGCTCCCCCGCGGGCCATTTTAAATCGAACGTGTCGCTTGGCGGTGTCGGTATCGCGTATACGCCGACCGGCGAGATGGCGGATCTGGCGGCGCGCGCCGCTGATACGCTGGGGCTGGAAGTTGCCGGGATCGACATATTGTTCGACGAAGAAGGTTACCGGATCTGTGAAGCGAATAGCGCGCCTGGTTTCCAAGGCCTGGAGCGCGCGTGCAGCATCGATGTTCCAAACGCGATCTTCGACTGGATCGAGGCGAGCCACGCTGTCGAAGCACGCCCGATCAAAGCATTGACGGGCGACGCCCTGATCGACCTCGTTTTCGGCGGCCGGCTCAGCCTGCGGTCGATCGGCGACCGGCTTGAGGAGCCGCGCGCCTTCGCTCGTGCGGTGGGTGTGCGGTTGGTCGGGGCAGGGCTCGGGTCGGTCATCTCTTCGTTGACGCCGGGGAGCCGTGCCGCGCCGCACAGCCCCGTCGCGCGGCGCCTTGAAGCGCTGCGCGCCGACGCGCGGGGCGTGCCGCTCGGCGTCGACACCGATATCGATCAGGAACAGACGCTGCTGACCGTGCTTGGCGTGTCGATCTGGGCGGCGGTGTTGCCCTGGCTGGCTGGAGGAGAGCCGATTTTTGCGGGCGCATTGTCGCTGATTGCTCTGGGCTTCCCCGCCGTGTTCCTGCTGACGCGCCGCAAGCCCAGACCGACCCACGCACGGAAAGCCGCGCAATGACGATATTCGACGGGCTGACGCTCTGGGCGTTACTGCCGTTCATCCTGATCGGCTTTGCCGCGCAACTGATCGACAGCGCTCTTGGCATGGCGTTCGGCGTCATCGGGACTGCGTTGCTGCTCGTGCTCGGATTGCCGCCGGTATCCGCGTCGGCAGCGGTGCATGTTGCCGAAAGCTTTACCGGCGGCGTGTCGGGGCTCGCGCATGCGATGCAGCGCAATGTCGACTGGCGGCTGTTCCGCCGGCTCGTGGTCCCGGGCATCGTTGGCGGGCTGATCGGCGTGTGGATATTGACCAATATCGACAACAGCATCGCGCGACCGGTCGTGCTCGCCTATCTCGGCGCCGTCGGTATCTATTTGCTCTGGCGCGGGGCGCGGCGACCGCAAACCTATCGCAGCTTGAAACTTGTGGGGCCGCTCGGGCTTGTCGGCGGGATTGCTGACGGGTCGGGCGGAGGCGGCTGGGGCCCGATCGTCAGCGCGAACTTGCTCGCGCAGGGCGCCGAGCCGCGAACCGTGATCGGCACGGTCAACGCATCTGAATTTTTCGTCACTGTCACGATCGCAGCCGGCTTCATCGGTACGATGGGCTGGCAAAGCTTCAGCACGGCGGCGATCGGCCTGCTAATCGGGGGCGTGATTGCCGCGCCGATTGGCGCTTGGCTCGTTCGCCGGCTGCGCGCCGACTGGCTGGTCGGCGGCGCGGGCGTGCTACTGCTGCTCGCAAGCGCCTATGGCTTTATCGCATTGATGTTTGCGCCGGTGCCGTCTTTTCGGGGCTTTTAGACGCAGCGTATGGCGAAGGCCCAGAACAGCGCCTTCTGTCCATATTCGCTGGCAAGGTCGGCGCTGCCCTGATGCCCGCTATCCATATCGGTGTGAAGCAGCGCAGGATTTCCGCTCGTCGAACGTCGCCGGACCTCGGCGACCAACTTGGCGGGCTCCCAATAGGCGACGCGATCGTCCTTCAGGCCCGCGGTGCAGAGCAGCGGCGGATAGGCGGCCGCCTGGACATTCTCATAGGGTGAGATCGAGGCGATATAGTCATAGGCCTTTGGGTCGGCGAGCGGGTCGCCCCAGTCGGGACGGAACAGCGGCACGAGCGGATGCGCGCCATCGCTCATCGTGTTGAGCATGTCGACGAACGGCACTTGTGCGATCACGCCGCCCCACAGGGTCGGCGCGATATTCATGCTGGCGCCAACAAGCAGCCCGCCCGCCGACAGGCCATAGGCGACGACTTTGCCCTTTGCGGTATAGTTCTCGGCGGCAAGATATTCGGCGCAGGCGATGAAGTCGGTGAAGCTGTTGCGCTTAGTGAACTTTCGCCCGCCGAGAAACCATTGGCGCCCTTTTTCGGATCCACCGCGCACATGCGCGATCGCATAGCGCCAGCCGCGATCGACAAGCGCGAGTGCGGGAATCGAAAATTCGGGATCGCTCGGCACGCCATAGGAGCCATAGCCATATTGCAGCAGCGGTGCCTTGCCGTCCTTTGGTGCGCCGCGGCGCGAAAGCAGCGTGATCGGCACCATTTCGCCATCGGGGGCAGGGGCGAACAGGCGCTCGACCTCATAATCGCCGGGGTCGAAGTTTGTCACCTTCTGTTGCTGCAGGATGGTCTGTTTGCCGCTCGCAAGGTCGACGCGAATCCAGCGCCGCGGCGATTTGGGTGATTGGTGGACGATCATCACTGATGAGGCGGCATAGCTTTGCTCGGGCGGGAGCTCGATCGCATAGGCGGGATCGTCGAAGCCGATCGCCTGTTCGGAGCCGTCGGGGCGAAGGATCACAAGCCGGTGGAGGCCGTCGACACGTTCGAGCCGCACCAGCGCGCGCTTGAAAGGCTGGATTTGCAGAATCGGTGTTCCCGCGCGGTGTGGCACGAGCGTCGCCGCGGTGTGGAAATCGCTCGGGTCCAATCGCACCAGCGTCATGTCGAATGCGCCGTCGATGTCGGTCAGCGCGATCAGACCGCCGTTCCACTCTTCGATGTCATAGAGAACCCCGGCCTTGCGGGGCCAGACTATGATCGGAGCGGCGGTTTCGTCGGTGGCGGATACCAGCCGGACTTCGGCGGTCTCGGGACCGGCGAGGGTCAACGCGACGAAGCCGTCGGCCGCCGTGCGCTTCACCTGCATGAAGATCGCAGGATCCTTTTCCTCATAGACAAGGTCGGTCACCTTGCCGTCGACCGAAGTGCGGTAGAGGCGCGTTGGACGGTTACGCGCGTCGCGCCATATCCAGAACAGCCAAAGCGAAGAGGGCGCGAAGGCGAGCCCGCCATAGCCATAGGCATCCTTGTCGACGATCGTGCGCACCTCGCCGGTCAGATTGTCGCGGATACAGATACGGTGGCGGTCGTTGCCGATGACATCTTCGGCCCAGGCGAAATAGCGATGGTCGGGGCTCGGCTGGTGCCCCGTACTGCGGAAATAGGGTTGGCCTTCCGCGCGCGCTGCCTCGTCGATCAGTTGCTCCGGTTTTCCGCCCTTCCGGCTGCGCGTGTAGATCGCATGGGCCGCCCCGGCGGGGCGCACCGATCCATAATCCCAGCCGTCGCGTTCGAGCGCCGGGGCCGCCATGTCACCCGACGCGCGTGCGAGCATCGCGTCGAGCAGTTTTGCGCGTTCGCCGGTTAGCGGCGCAAGGATCGCATCGGCATAGTCGTTCTCGGCCTTCAACATCGTGCCGACCGCTTCGGGCAGATTTGCACGCGTGCGCTCTCCCGCAGCGGGAATGAATTTCATCCAGCTATAGGCGTCGTCGCGCGTGCGGCCGAGTTGCTCGATCACATGCGAGATACGCGGCGATCGCGGTGGCGCTATCTTTGGCCAGCGTGGGGTAGTCCCGTTATCTGTCGCCCAACTCGCGCGATTTCCAAGCAGGAGTGCCGCGAGCGCGACGCTGCTCATGAACATTCTCCGGCTCTTGTTCTCGATGTCTTGCATGCGACCCTCTCTCGCCCGGTGGGGATGTCGCGTCCAGTGTATGTCGCGGCGATTGGCTTACTGCGCCGATCAGGCCGCCCAATCCACCGATCGGGCAATTTGGTCTCAGCTTCCCGCTAAACGGCGGTTTCTTGCGCGAACGCGCTGGCCCGATCCAACTGGAATATGGCCCGACCATCGCCGACACGCCAGCTTCGCATGATAGCTTGAGCATCGGATTTTCCTACCAATAGGCAATATCAAAATAGGGAGGCAAAAATGGGCTTTGCATCGATCAGGCGGGTCGCCGCATGTGGCATCTCGATCCTGGCGTTGGGTCAGGCATCGGGCGCGTTGGCGCAGGAGGTCGACGACAATGAAATCGTCGTCACCGCGGCGAAGCGCGAACAGTCGGTTCGCGATGTCAGCGGTTCGGTGTCGGCGGTCAGCGAAGCGACGCTGCAAAAGCTCAACGCCCAAAGCCTCTCCGACTATATCACCCGCGTCCCGGGCGTCGTGTTCAACGACTATCAGCCGGGCAATTCCGAAGTCGTGATCCGCGGCATCGCCTCGACCACCTATCATGAAGCGAACCAGGCGACGACGGGCTATTATCTCAACGAACTGCCGCTCGGCGAACCGGGCTTCCCGCTCGTCATTCCCGACATCGACGCATTCGACATCAGCCGCGTCGAGGTGCTGCGCGGACCGCAGGGTACATTGTTCGGATCCTCGTCGCTCGGCGGCGCGATCAATTATGTCGTGAATGAGGCCGACCCGTCGAAATTCGACGCAGGTTTCGAAGGCATGGTGTCGACCACCAAGCGCGCGGGCGAGGCGAGCTATGCGGTGAAGGGAATGGTCAATGCCCCGCTGGTGACGGACAAGCTCGCGGTGCGCCTCGTCGCGCTCCAGCGCGTCGACGCCGGCTATCTGAACAGCCCCGGCATCGGCGACAAGGGCAGCAACGATTTGCGGGTTCGAGGCCTGCGCGGGTCGATCGTCTTCACTCCGACCGAGACGACGCGCATTTCAGCGCTCAGCATGTATCAGGAATATGATCTCGACGATCAGACCTATGTCTTCATCATCCCGGGCACCCGCAACTATACGCGGCCGAATACCGAGCGCGAGTATCAGGACAGCGATTTCCAGATGCACAGCCTGCGCGTCGAGCAGGATCTGGGGTTTGCGACGCTGACCGCGGTCGGCAGCTACACGAAGAAAAAGGCTAGCTCGCTGTTCGATTATGGTCTCGGCGCCTTTGATCCGCGTACCGGGACGCCGCTTGTTGGCATCGGCTTCGGCAATTCGAACACTCGCTATGCCGAGGTCCGTCTCGCCTCGCCCGATGGCGGCCGTTTCCGCTGGCTCCTTGGCGCCAATTACACGCGCCTGAAGGGCTATGGCAACGATCGGCTGCGGTTGGAAGGCATCGCCGATTATGTCGATGCGAACCCCGGCGAGTTCGGCGGCCAGCCGAGCAGCGTGATCACGCCCGAAGATTTCACCAGCCGCTCGACCTATCGCAACCATGTTACCGAAAAGGCGATTTTCGGTGAAATCAGCTATGACATCATCGACCAGCTGACGCTGACCCTCGGTGGCCGCCTGTTCGAATATCGCACACGGGCGGAGGCGACTCTGGCGCCGAATATCGATCTTGTCCCGGCGTTCGACTATGCGCCGGCGGCGGACAAGCAGTCCGACTTCATTCCCAAGGCGTCGCTGACTTACAAGCCGAACGACGACTTCATGGTCTATGCGCTCTATTCGGAGGGCTTCCGTATCGGCGGGCTCAATGTCTTCGCATTGCCCTATCCCGACCTGCCGCAGTCGTTCGGCAGCGACACGACCAAAAACTATGAAGTCGGCACGCGCTTCGACCTGATCGACGGCACGCTGTCGGTCGATCTCACCGCCTATCACATCGATTGGGGCAATATCCAGGCACGCCTCTTCACGCCCGATATCCGCGCCTATACCGTGAATGGCGCCGGGGCGAACATCGACGGGGTCGAACTGAGCCTGACGATGCGCCCGACGCGCGGCCTGACCTTCACTTCGAACGTCTCGTACAATGATGCGCGGCTGTCGTCGCTGTTGCCCGACAGCTTCGCGCCCGGCGGCGGTTATGCCAAGGGATCGCGGTTGCCCGGTGCATCTGAATGGATTCTGTCGAACTCGGTCGATCTGACCCTCCCCGATTCGCCGCTGAAGCCGCGGATCGGCCTGTCGCACCGTTATATGTCGAGCGCCCCGGTGGCGTTCGGCGCGACGCTGGAAAAGGGCGATTTCCACGTCATCGACCTCAATGCCTCGGTGACGGTGAGCGACCGGATAGAACTCGGCCTGTTCGCGAAAAATCTGTTTAACCAGTATGGCATCTTGAACGCGCCTTTCTCGTTCGCGGGATCGGTCGCCCGTCCGCGCACGATCGGTGCGAGCGTAAGGTTTAGCCTGAACTGAGAATGAGAAAGGGCCGCCCTGCTCGGTCGAGCGGGGCGGCCTTTTTTGTCTTCAGAAACCTGAGAGGAAAGCGGCGACGTTCTTGCCGAGATCGCCGACGGCATAGCCGCCTTCCATCACGATCAGCGTCGGAATACCAAGGGCTGAGATACGCCCCGCCAGCCCGACATAATCCTCACGCTCGAGCGCGAAACTCGAAATCGGGTCGCTGCTGTGCGTATCGGCTCCGAACGACAGGACGAGGAACTTCGCCCCCCAATTCGAAATCGCCGCCAGCGCGGTGTCGAGTGCGGGAGCATAGCTGTGCCCGTCGGTGCCGCGGGGGAGGGGGTGGTTTTGGGTGGTGCCATGGCCTTCGTTGTCGCCTATTTCGTCGGCGTGGCCCCAATAGAAGGGATAGTCGGTGCGCGGGTCGGCGTGGATCGAGGCGAAGAAGATGCTGGGATCTTCGTAGAAGATGTCCTGCGTGCCATTGCCGTGATGATAGTCGATGTCGAGGATCGCGACCGGCCCCAGCCCCCGATTATGCGCCTCGCGCGCGGCGATCGCCGCGTTGTTGAGGTAGCAATAGCCGCCCATATAGTCGCGCCCGGCATGATGGCCCGGCGGACGGCACAGCGCAAAGGCATGAGCATCGCCGCTGGTCGCGAGATGATCGAGCGCGGTGAGCGCGCCCTGCGCCGACCAATAGGCCGATTCCCACGTGCCCGCCGCAATCGGCGTTCCGGCGTCATAGCTGTAGGCGCCGAGATCGGCGTCGATGCGCCCGAAGCCCAGTGGACGCCGGCGCCGGATCGGGAAGGTGTAGCCGATGGCGTCGCCATTGCGTCCGGCGGCGAGCCAGTCGCGATGCGCGCGTTCGAGGAAGGCGAGATAATCGGCGTCATGCACCGCAAGCAGCGGTGCCATGCCGAAATCGCGAACAGGGTTCCAGTCGGCGAATTGTTCGACGATCGAGCGCGGCCGTTCGACATTCTCGGCATAGGGCACCCAGTCGCCGTTGTGCAGTTCGCGCAGCGGTGCGTGGGCGGTCTGACGATCATCGAAGAAAAGCTTCACGTCCGGGCCTGTCCTTCCATCCATTCCACCAGCGTCCGGTCGGCGTGACCTGCGACGATTTCACCAAAGCCCTGCGGGCTTTCATCCTGACCCAGCTTGAAGCTGTGCTCCGCCGAACGGACGTGAGCGCGAAAGGCGATGATCTGGTCGAGCATCGTCTCATAGCGTCCGCCAAGGCTCGCTGTCGACCAGGCGCCATCCTCCAGCTTTTCGACGAGCCGCTCGATTGCAGTGCTCGTTTCGCCCTCGACGAACTCGATGTCGACGGTGAAGCGCAGCACCGCATAATTCCAGGTCGGCGCCCAGTCGGGTTTCGACAGCAAATTCGTCGGCACGTAGCCGGCGGGCCCGTTGAAGAGGATCAGCCCGCGCGGATCGGCGGTAAAATCGGCGACGAGCGGATTGCGGCGCGCGCAATGGCCGAAGAGCGCGACGACCGCGCCGCTGTCGTCAGTCTCGGCGATCAGCGGCAGCGGGCTCGCGTGGAAATCGCGCGAGACGAGCCAGGCGAGCGGGTAGTCGGCGACCAACTGCGCGATGTCGGCAGCGCCGCGCGGGGAGTAGAGGCTTGTCATGCCCCGACGATATCACGGATCCAGGCGGCCTGCTCGTCGAGCGCGCGGCCCGCGAGCGGGGCGATCGATGCGGCTTCCAGAAAGCTGTGCGTGGCGCCGCGATAGGTGACGGCGCGCGTCGGCACGCCGGCGGCTTCAAGTTTGCTTGCGAAGGCGTCGTTGCAGTCGGCGAGGATGTCGCAGTCGGCAATGGCGAGGAAGGACGGAGGCATGCCCGACAGATCGGCGCGCAGCGGGGCGACGAGCGGATCGGCGAGCTGGTCGGGCGTGTCGATGTAGTTGGCCCAGAATATGTCCATCTCGTCGGCTTCCAACGAATAGTCCCCTGCGCCGAAGCGCGCGTAGCTGGGGGTATGTTCGGGGGCGAAGGCGCCATAGTTGAGCAGCATGGCGATCGGGAGCGGGCGCCCGCGCTGGCGCTGCAAAAGGCAGGTCGCGGCCGACAGGTTGGCGCCGGCGGAGTCGCCGCCGATCAGGACGCGCCCGGCATCGAGGTTCAGCGCGTCCGCCTGGGCCGCGATCCAGTCGAGCGCCGCCGCGCATTCTTCGAGCGCGACCGGGAACTTGCTCTCGGGCGACAGGCTGTAATCGATGCCGAGCACCGCGATGCCCGCGCGCGCGGCATATTCGCGCATCAGCCGGTCGTGCGTGTCGATGCTGAACAATGTCCAGCCGCCGCCATGAATATAAAGCATGACGGGCAACTTCACGTCGGCGACCGGCCGGTGAAGCCGCAGGCGGACGCCGCCCATGTCGATTTCGCGACGCTCCGCCATTATCGGGCCACCCTCACGCCATGGTTTGCGGACGCGTTCGGCGACGGCGCGCCGCGCGGCCATGCTCGCGCCTTCGGGCGCGCCATGCTCTGCATAAGCGGCGTTGATCGCGTCGACAAAGCGCCGGATATCGGGGTCGGCCATGTCGTTCTGCATGGCATCCAGGCCCTTTGACATATTTCGCAAATCCTTCTCGAAACGATCCTTGATCGCCTGATAGCTGCTACGCACACGCATCTATCGCACGTTCGGGCCAATCACCGCGCCGGACAGGCCAGTGGACGCATCGCCGCTGGTCAGGGGCACGCGCGGCCTATATTGTACATTTGACTAAGGCTTGCGAGAATTGGGCCATGAAGCATAGTGTCGATGTTCTGACGAACGACCGTCCGGTCATTGCGCTGCAGGATGAATATCCTGCGGGCTTCGTCGATCCAATGCACAGCCACGACCATATTCAGATCCTCTATGCCTCGGCCGGAGTCATGTCGGTCCGTACGCCCGAAACCAGCTTTGTGATCCCGCCGCAGCGCGCGGTATGGCTGCCCGCGGGAACAAGGCACGAAGTCGCGTGCCGCGGCCCGGTGTCGCTTCGCACGCTTTACCTGCCGTGCAGCGGCGAGACCGGGCACGAGTGCCGCGTCTTTGAAGTGTCCAACCTGGTGAAGTCGTTGATCCTCGAGGTTGTCGATTTCCCCGCACTCTATGACGTCGATGGGCGCGAGGGGCGGATTATCGGCCTGCTGCTCGACGAAATCGGCCGCATGCCGAACGCGCCCTATCAGGTTTCGATGCCGTCGAACCCGCGCCTTCTTCGCGTTTGCAACGCGATCATCGCCGACCCGTCGGACCCGCGCGACATCGACGATTGGGCCGCGCTCGCGGCGATGGGGCGGCGCACTTTCACGCGCAGTTTCAAGCAGGAAACGGGAATGGGGCTTGCCGTCTGGCGGCAGCAGGTCCGCCTGATGGAGGCCTTGTCGATGCTCGCCGCGGGCGCGTCGATCACGCAGGTCACCTATGACGTCGGCTATGACAGCCCCAGCGGGTTCGCCGCGATGTTCCGCCGCGCCTTTGGCGTGCCGCCGAGCCAGTATCTGAAACACTGACGCCGCTCCGGCGTCAGGAGGACAGGGGGGCACGCTTCTCGGTCGTTCGCGCCCACTCGGCAAGGTGCCCATGCCGTTTGATCGTCTTGAGGCAGACGACCGTCTTTAACCGCTGGACACCGGGAAGCTTCGACAGATTGTGACGCAGCAATTCGTCGAGATGGTCCGCCGAGCGCGCGAATATCTTGAGCAGATAGTCGCTCTCGCCCGCAGTCGTGTGGCATTCGACGACGGCAGGGTGCGCGAGTACCGCCGCTTCGAACTCGATGTGCGCGTCGAAGCGGATCTGTACCTCGACGAAACTTTGAACCGCGAGTCCGATCGCGATCGGATCGACCCGCGCGGCATAGCCCTCGATCACGCCGCTCTCTTCGAGATTCTTGACCCGCGACCAGCAGGGCGATTTTGACAGGCCGATCTGCTCGCCCAGGTCGGCGTAGGATTGCCGACCGTCGCGTTCGAGTTCAGCAATGATCTTCCAGTCCAGCTTGTCCATGCGTTCCGCCCTGAATCGGTTTTTGACGATAATCAGGATAGACCATCCTCATGTTAAGAACAATTTCCTGACATTTTTATATTTTGAAGAACGATTGCCAATTTTCCGTGATCTCTTCGCGTGAAATCCGCACAATGTTCGCGCGGCGCCGCGCTATCTCTTCGATCCGAAGGTTTGGAGAGAGACCGATGGCCGCGACACATATTTTCGATGCACCGCCCGAAGGTGTCGCGGCCGATTGGACGATGCCGCAAAACTGGCGTGGCTTTACCGCCGGGCAGCATGAAACCTGGCGGACCCTGTTCGACCAACAGTCGGCGGCGCTGGATGGCTATGCATGTCGGTCGTTCCTCGAAGGCCTTGAGATTCTGCGCGAGCTGAAGCCGGGAGTTCCCGATTTCGCCGAACTCAACGCGTTGCTGAAACCGGCATCGGGATGGGAGGTGGTCGCGGTGCCGGGCTGGATCCCGAACGAACCCTTTTTCGAGCATCTTGCCAACAAACGCTTTCCCGCCGCCAATTTCGTCCGCCCGCCCGAGCAGATCGCGTACAGCGAAGAACCCGATATGTTTCATGACATATTCGGGCATATTCCAATGCTGACCGATCCGGCGTTTTCAGATTTTCTGGTCGCTTATGGCCAAGCGGGGCTACGTGCCGAGAAGCTGGGGGCGGCGGATTATCTTGGGCGCTTGTGGCTCTATACGGTCGAGTTCGGCCTGGTCGTCGAAGACGGCGAGCTCCGTGCTTTTGGCGGCGGCCTGATGTCGAGCCTTGCCGAGACGGTGTCGGCGCTGACGTCGCCCGAACCGCAACGCATCTGGCTGGATATCGAACGCGTGATGCGTACGCGGTACAATTTCGATGAATTCCAGCAGACCTATTTCGTCGTCGAGGGTTTCGAGGCGTTGCTGCGCGCGACCGAGGAAACCGACTTCGCCGGCATCTATCGGAAAATTGCCGGCGAACCGGCGCTTGACCCTGGGGATGCCTGGCGCAGCGATGTCGCCTATGAAGGGGATCGGCCGGCCGCGCCGGCAAGCGGAGAGGCATCCCTATGATCAGGCAGACGAGCGACGGCGGCACCGATATTTTCGAAACCGAGATCGACGGCGAGACGATCCAGTGGGACAATGGCCTGACCTATGCGCGGCACCTGCAGACCGCGCAATTGCTGTCGGCGCAAGTGCCGGTGTCGGACAAGCCCGACGAGATGCTGTTCATCATCATGCACCAGACGATGGAGCTGTGGCTGAAGCTGGTACTGCACGAGGGGCGGCTGGTTTATGATGCGATCAAGGCCGACCGGCTGGAGATTGCGGGCAAGGGGCTCGACCGGATCGCGACGATCAAGCGGCATATGATCCATAGCTGGGAAGTGCTCGCGACGTTGACCCCGCACGATTTCCTGACCTTTCGCGGTTTCCTGCGCCGCGCCTCCGGGTTCCAGTCGCAGCAATATCGCGAGCTTGAATATCTGCTCGGCAACAAGCGCGAGGATATGATGATCGTCCACAAGGACGATCCGCAAGCGACCGCGCGGTTGCGCGCCGCATTCGAGGCGCCGTCGCTCTATGACGAGTTGCTGAAGCTGCTCGCGCGGCGCGGGTTTGCCATTCCCGCCGATCATCTGGAGCGCGACTGGACCAAGCCCTACGAAGCCTCTGATGCGGTCGAGAAGGCGTGGCTTGCGATCTATACCGATCCCGAGCGACATTGGGATCTCTACACGCTCGCCGAGAAGATCACGGCGCTCGAATATTATTTCCAGGAATGGCGCTTCAAGCACATGAAGACCGTCGCGCGTGTGATCGGGCACAAGCCGGGGACGGGTGGCTCATCGGGAGTTAATTATCTCGTCAAGGCGCTGAGCCTCAGCTTCTTTCCCGAGCTCTGGTCGATGCGAACGGAGATGGCCGCGCCGCGTGAGGGCGGTGATTATGCCGAAGGGAAGGGCGCATGAGCCGGATCTGGGATATTTCACAGCCGCTGCACGACGCGGTGCCGGTGTGGCCGGGCGAGCCGGCCTTTGCGCTCCACAGTCATGCGGTGATCGGCGACGGCTGTCCGGTCAATGTCGGCGGCATGTTCACGCCGCTGCACGCCGGGACGCACGGCGATGCGCCGCTGCATTATGCCAATGACGGCGCTTCGTCGGCCGATTGCGATCTTGATGCCTATATCGGCCCATGCGTGCTGCTCGACATGCGTCATGCGCGCGGACGGGTCGAGATTGCCGACGTGAACTGGAGCGCGATCGACGGCGCCGAGCGCGTGTTGCTGCGGACCTATGAGCAATTCCCGCACGACCATTGGGATTCGGATTTCACCGCCATCGCCAGCGACGTGATTGCGCGGCTGGGTTCGATGGGGGTGCGGCTGATCGGCACCGACGCCGCCTCGCTCGACCCCGAACAGTCGAAGACGCTCGATGCGCATCAGGCGGTGAAGGCGGCCGACATGCGGATATTGGAAGGACTGGTGCTCGATGACGTGCCGCCCGGCCGGTACGAGCTCGTCGCGCTGCCGCTCCGCATCGTCGGCGCCGACGCCAGTCCGGTGCGCGCCATCCTGAGGGAAATCGCATGACCGACACGATGTTTGCCGCCGATGTATCGGCGCTCGACGCGGCCGATCCGCTTGCGCCGTTCCGTGAGCGCTTCCATTTGCGCGAAGGGTTGATCTATCTCGACGGCAATTCGCTGGGTGCATTGCCCAAGGCGACGGGCGACCGGCTGGCCGAGGTTGTCGGCAGCGAATGGGGCGAGGGGCTGATCACCTCGTGGCTCGGGGCCGAATGGTCGACAGCGCCGCGGCGCATCGGGGACAAGATCGGGCGACTGATCGGCGCGAAGCCGGGTGAGATCGTCGCGACCGATTCGACTTCGGTGAATATCTTCAAGGCATTGACGGCCGCTCTTTCGTTGCGGCGTGAACGGACGGTGATCCTGTCCGAAGCCACGAACTTCCCGACCGACGTCTATATGATGCAGGGCATCGAGGCCTTTTCGGGCGGGCGCGTGAAGGCGGTGACCGTCGCGCCCGACGATATCGTCGAGGCGCTGAACGCGGATGTCGCGGTGCTGCTGCTCACGCAGGTCCACTATAAGTCGGGGCGCGTGCGCGACATGGCGGCGATCACGCGCGCTGCGCATGATGCGGGCGCGCTCGTCGTCTGGGATTTGAGCCACAGCGCGGGCGCGATCCCGGTCGACCTCAATGGCACGAATGCGGATTTCGCGATCGGGTGCGGATATAAGTTTTTGAACGGCGGCCCCGGTGCGCCCGCCTATCTGTTCGCGGCGGCGCGGCATCATGCGGCGACGCCGGTGCTGTCGGGCTGGTTCGGGCACGCGCGGCCGTTCGCTTTCGAGGAAGATTATGACCCCGCCGCCGGGATCGAACGCTTTCAGTGCGGTACGCCGCCGGTGCTCGGGCTGTCGGCATTGGAAGTCGGCGTCGACCTGATGCTCGAAGCCGACATGGCCGAAATCCGCCGCAAGTCGCTCGCGCTGGGCGATCTTTTGATCGAGCGGATGCAGCCGCTTTGCGACGCCTATGGCTTTGAACTGGTCAGCACGCAGGGGCATGCGGAGCGCGGCAGCCAGGTCGCTTATGCGCACCGCCAAGGCTATCAGATCGTGCAGGCGCTAAAGGAATATGACGTGATCGCCGACTTCCGCGCGCCCGATATCCTGCGCTTTGGGCTGACGCCGCTTTACCTGCGGTATCAGGACATTGTCGAAACCGTCCGGCGGCTGGAAAAGGTCTGTACGACGCGGGCGTGGGACAAGCCGCAATATCATCAGCGGGCGGCGGTGACATGAGCGACGTGTCGGCACCTTTCCTGCCCAAATCGAGGGTGGCCGCGGTGCAGGCCGCGCCGGTCTTCCTCGACACCGCGCGCACGGTCGACAAGGCGTGCGCGCTGATCGCCGAGGCGGCGGGGAATGGCGCGCAGCTTGTGGCGTTCCCTGAGGTGTTCGTGTCGGCCTATCCCTATTGGAACTGGCTGATGACGCCGATCGAGGGCGCCGAATGGCATGAGCGCTTGTATCGCACTTCGGTGCTTGTCGAGGGGCCCGAGGTCGCCGCGCTGTGCGCTGCGGCGCGGGATCATAGCTGCACCGTCGTTATCGGGATCAACGAGCGCGATTCGGTGAGCGTCGGGACGCTCTATAACACCAACCTCATCATCGGCGCCGACGGCAGCCTGCTGGGGCGCCACCGCAAGCTGGTGCCGACCTGGGCGGAGAAGCTGACCTGGGCGGGCGGCGACGGCAGCTCGATCCGCGTCTATGACACGCCGGTCGGGCCGCTCGGGACGCTGGCGTGCGGCGAGAACACCAACACGCTCGCGCGCTTTGCGCTGCTCTCGCAGGGCGAGCTGGTGCATGTTGCCAATTATATCGCGCTGCCCGTCGCGCCCGCGTCATACAATATGGCCGAGGCAATCAAGATCCGCGCGACCGCGCACAGTTTTGAGGGCAAGGTTTTCACGATCGTCGCCTGTTCGGCGGTGAGCGCCGAAATCATCGACGCGATGAGCGCCGACCGGCCGCAGAACCGTGACCTGCTGTCGCGGCCGAACAGCGCCTTTTCGGGCATCATCGACCCGCACGGCAATCTGGTCGGCGAGGCGCTGATCGACGACGAGGGCATTGTTTATGCCGATATCGATCTTGGCGAGTGCATCCGGCCCAAGCTGATGCACGACATCATCGGCGGCTATAACCGCTTCGACATCTTCAACCTGACGGTCGACCGGACCACGCGCGCGTCGGCCCTGTTCGTCGACGAGCCGCGGCCCGTCGATCCCGACGAGGAGACGTCATGATGACAGTAAACAGCACGATCATCGACCCGCGCGACGATGTTCTTGGGCGAGCACGCGTCACCGACACGCCCGAACTAGAAGCTTTTTATCAGGAGCTTGCGGGACATAATGCAGGCGCCTTCTGGAAGCGTGCCAATGCGATCGAGCCGTGGGAGCCCGAGACGCGCTATCGCCCGACGCTGTGGCGCTATGCCGAGATGCGCGACATGTGCCTGCGCGCGCTCGACCTGGTGAAACCCGAGGAGGCCGGGCGCCGCGTCGTGACCCTGCTCAACGACAGCGATGCAGGGCGCGAGAATGTCGCGGTGTGCGGCTGGCTGTTCAGCGGGATGCAGGCGATGCGGCCGGGCGAAATCACCCCCGCGCACCGTCATACCGCGTCGGCGCATCGCTTCATCATGGAGGGGAAGGGCGCCTATACCGTCGTCGATGGGCACCACATCACCTTGGGCGCCAACGACTATGTGCTGACCCCGAACGGCGCCTGGCACGACCATGGCGTCATGGCCGAGGGCGAAGTGTCGATCTGGCAGGACGGGCTCGACATCCCGCTGATGAACAGCCTCGAGACCAATTTCTACGCGGTCTATGACCAGCCTGCCCAGACCGCCGCCTTTCCCGCCGACGACCTGCCGCTGAGCTATGGCGGCGCGGGGCTGCGGCCCGAGGGCGTGCCGGCGTGGGAGAAGCCCTATTCGCCAGTGATGGTCTATCGCTGGCAAGCGACGCGCGACGCGCTGTGGAACCTCGCGAAAGTGTCCGACGGTACCCCGTTCGACGGGCATATGGTGCGTTACTCGAACCCGCTGACCGGCGGCTGGGCACTCCAGACGATGGGCGCGCATATGCAGATGCTGAAGCCCGGGTTCCGAGGCAAGGCGCACCGCCACACGGGCAATGTCGTCTATAATGTCGCGGGCGGACGCGGCTATTCGATCATCGGCGGCGAGCGCTTCGACTGGGGCACGCACGACATTTTCTGCGTGCCCGCGTGGGTTTGGCACGAACATGTCAATCTCGACGCGTCGGAGGAGGCCTTCCTTTTCTCGTTCAACGATTTCCCCGTGATGGAGGCGCTCGGCGTCCGGATCGAGGAGCCCTATTCCGAAAATGGCGGTCACCAGCCCGCCTGAACAGACAGGATTATCTATGCGCTTCGTGACTTATCGCACGCTCGAGACCGAATCGCGGCTCGGCCTTCTCCACGACGGGATGGTGATCGACGTCGAATATTTCGGCGATGCGATCGGCAATGATCTGCCTTCGACGATGCTCGATTTCATCGACCTGGGCCCGATCGCGCTTCGCTTCCTGAAGGAAGCGGTAGCAGCGGCGACCACCGCCGACCTGATCGGCACCTCGCTGCCTGTGGGCAATGTCAGCTTGCTCGCGCCGATCCCGCGCCCGCGCAAAAATATCTTTGGAATCGGTCTCAACTATACCGAGCATATCGCTGAATCGGCGCGCTCGCTCGATACGTCTAACGATCTGCCGCAGCAGCCGGTGATCTTCTCCAAGCCGCCTACCGCCGTCGTCGCGTGGAACGACCCGATCCGTCACAATGCGAAGGTGACGCAGCAGCTTGACTGGGAAACCGAACTGGCGGTGGTCATCGGCAGCACCGCGCGCCGCGTCGCCGAGGGTGACGCGCTGAACCATGTGTTCGGCTATACCGTGATCAACGACGTGTCGGCGCGCGATTGCCGCCGCGCGGGGCAGTGGATCGTGTCGAAGGGGCAGGATAGCTTCGCCCCCATGGGGCCGTGCATCGTGACACCCGACGAAATCGGCGATCCGCACAACCTCAACATCCTGACGCATGTGAATGGCGTCGAAAAGCAGAACAGCAACACGCGCTTCATGCTGTTCAACGTGCCCCAACTGATCGCCGACATTTCGAGCGTGATGACGCTTGAGCCGGGCGATATCATTGCGACGGGCACTCCGGCGGGCGTTGGTGCGGGGCGTGAGCCGCAAGAGTTCATGTGGCCGGGCGATGTCGTCGAATGCACCGTCGAGGGCATCGGCACCCTGCGCAACCCGATCATCGCGGTCTGAGGCGCGCGATATGACACGACCCATCCGCATCGGGCAGATCGTGCCCAGTTCGAACGTCACGATGGAAACCGAGATTCCAGCGCTGCTCCGCGCCCGCGAAACCATCGCGACCGAACGCTTCACGTTCCACTCGTCGCGCATGCGGATGAAAAAGGTAACGAAGGAAGAACTTGCGGCGATGGACGCCGATTCCGATCGCTGCGCGCTCGAACTGTCCGACGCCGCGGTCGACGTGCTCGGCTATGCCTGCCTGGTCGCGATCATGAGCATGGGAAAGGGGTATCATCGCGTATCGGAAGCGCGGCTGCACCAACGCACGGTCGATAATGGCCGCGCCGCGCCCGTCGTCACCAGCGCCGGCGCATTGATCGAGGGGCTGGCGGCACTGAAGGCGAAGCGCATCGCGCTCGTCGCGCCCTATATGAAGCCGCTGACGCAAATGGTCATTTCCTACATTCAGGATGAGGGTGTCGAGGTAAGCGACTGGCTTGCGCTGGAAATTCCTGACAATCTGGAAGTCGCGGCGCAGGATCCGGCCAACCTGCTCGATCATTACAAAAGGCTGGACCTGACCGGTATCGACGCGCTGGTGCTGTCGGCGTGCGTCCAAATGCCCTCGCTGCCGTCGGTGCAGAAGATCGAGGATGCAATCGGCTTGCCCGTCGTCTCCGCGGCGATCTGCACCGCGCACCAGATGCTCACACGGCTGGGGCTGTCGACACAGGTTCCGGGCGCCGGGGCGCTGCTGTCCGGCCGCTATTGATCCGCCGCGACGGGCGGCGCAATGGTTGCCGCGGCGGCGACATCATGCGTCACATTGGCGACCGTGCGGAACATGTCGGGGATGACGTCGATCGCGAGCAAAATCGGTAGCAGTTCGATCGGCGCGCCAATTGCGATGGCAGTCGGTGCGACCGACGCATAGAAGCTGATCTGGCCCGGCATGCCGAGGATCGCCAGCGACGACAGCACAGCGAGCGGCAAGGCGACCGCGAGTTGCAGCGGCGAGACTTCGACGCCCGCCATCCACGCGAGCGCCAGCGCCATCATCACCGTGTTCGACGGAGCCGTAATCTTGAACGTCGCGACCGCCATCGGCAGGATCGCCGCGGCGTTGCGCTCCTCGATGCCGACGCGATCGGCGCTGACCATCATCGCGGGCAGTGTCGCGATCGAGGATTGGGTGCTCGCGGCAATCGCCTGCGCCGGGGCCATGGCGCGCGCAAAGCGGCCGAGTGGAATGCCTCCGGCGAAGCGGGCGATAGCATAGCCGAGGACGATCAGCACCAGCGTCACCGATATCGAGATGGCGAGATATTGGGCGAGGATCGCGAGCACCGCGGTGCCGACGGTCGCGCCGATCGCCAGTGCGAGCGCGAAGATGCCGATGGGCGCGACGCGGAGCACCCAGCCGACGACGACGATCATCGCATCGGCAAGACCGCGGAGCGGCTGGATGACCGCCTCGGCGCGGTCGCGGTCGATCTTGCCGACCGCAAGGCCCAGCACGAGCGCGAAAATGACGAGCGGCAGGACCGCGCCTTCGGCCGCCGACGCCACGACATTGGTCGGGATCATTGCGCGTACCGTCTCGGCCGCTCCGGGAACCGCTGGCGCGGGCGGCGCCGGGAAGAGGGTGCGAAGCGCGGCGATATCGGCGGGTGCGATCGCGACGGCGCCGAGCAGCGGCGGGACCATCAGGGCGCCGATGACCGCCGAGACGATCAGCAGGCCGATCAGCACCAGCGGCAGGCGGCGCCCGAGCCGTGCGGCTTTATGATGGTCGCCCATGCCAAGGCTGGCGACGCCGGTCGCGACGAGCGCGAAGATCAGCGGGACGATCGTCATGCGCAGCCCGTCGAGCCAGATGCCGCCGACCAGTTGCGCCGCCTCTACCACCGGCGAAGATGTCGCAACGAAGGTGCCGATCGTGAAACCCGCGACGAGCGCGACGATCATCCAGCCCGATCCGGGCATGCGCGTGGCCCAGGCCCGCGCGCGCGAAATTACCATGAGTCGAAATCCCCCTGACCCCAGCATGCCGATGCATGCTGGGGCGGTCAAAGCCTTTGCTGTGTTCGGTAGCCGAGCGTCAGTGCGCCTGCGGCACGCCCAGTTCGGCGAGCAAAGTATCGCGCAGCGCATCGAACTCGTCGCCGCCCGCGCGGCGCGGATGCGGCAGGCGGACGCGCGTGTCAAAGCCGATCTGCCCTTCCTTTAGCACGAGGATGCGGTCGGCGAGCAGGATGGCTTCCTCGACATCGTGCGTGACGAGCAGCGTCGCGGGGCCGTGCGCCTGACATAGTTCGCCAATCAGCCGCTGCATCTTGAGCCGCGTCAGCGCATCGAGCGCCGCAAAGGGCTCGTCGAGCAGCAGCAGACGCGGTTCGCGCACCAGGGCCCGCGCCAGCGCGGCACGCTGCGCCTCGCCGCCCGACAGCGTCGCGGGCCAGGCATCGGTGCGATGGTCGAGCCCGACCTCGGCGAGCGCGGATTCGGCGCGTTCGCGCGACGCGTCGTTGCCCGACAGGCCGATCACGACATTCCTCCACACGCTCTTCGACTGGACGAGGCGCGGTTCCTGGAACACGACGGTGCGCGCCTCGGGAACCCAGGCTTCGCCGCCGTCGGGGGCATCGAGCCCGGCGAGAATGCGCAGCAAGGTCGTCTTGCCGCTGCCCGATGCACCGAGCAGCGCGACGAATTCGCCGCTGTGGATCGTCAGGTTCAGGCTATCTAGGACGTTGGCACCGGTGAAATTGCGGCTGACGTCGCTGACCTCGACCGCAACCGGGCGGTGCGAAAAGTCGGGAGCGGCGACACGCTCGGCGGCGGCGAAATCGATCGAGAGAACGGCGGACATCGATAAGTCTCCTATCGGATTGCGACACCCGCGCGCCACGGCATGAACAGCCGTTCGAGCGAGCGGACGATCAGGTCGGCGCTGAGGCCGAGCACTGCGTAGATGGCGATGCAGATCAGGATGACGTCGACCTGCTGGTACATTTGCGCACTGTTGAGCAGGTAGCCGAGGCCGGCCGAGGCATTGATCTGTTCGGCGGCGATCAGAACGAGCACCGAGACCCCGAGCGCAAAGCGCAGCCCGGTGAAAATCTGCGGCAGCGCGAGCGGCAGCACGACTTCGAAGATCAGGCGGCCGCCCCCGAGACCGAAGCTGCGCATCGCCTCGATCACCTTGCGGTCGACGTTGCGCACTCCGGCATAGGTGTTGAGATACATCGGGAACATCGTCGCGAGCGCGATGAGGAGCAGCTTGGGCGCCTCGCCGATCCCGAACCAGACGATGAACAGCGGGACGAGCGCGAGAAAGGGGATGGTGCGTAGCATCTGGAGCAGCGCGTCGAACAGTTCCTCGCCGAGCTTCGACAGGCCGGCGATCGTCCCGAGGATGAGCCCGAAGATGATGCCGACCGCGCCGCCGACGAGCGCGCGGGTGAGCGACGTCGCAATCTGTGAGGCAAGCGCTTGTTCGGTCCACAATTGCTGCCACCCCGCCACGAGCCCGGCGGGTGAGGGGAGGATCGACGGATCGATCCACCCTGCGCTGGTCGAGACTGCCCACAGCGCGACGATGATTAGCGGGCCCGTTGCGCGGCGCGCGAAGGAGAAGCGTTCCGAGCGGGTTCCGGCCTTGCGGACAACCGGCTGTACCAGCCTGCCGGGATCGCCGGCGAGGGCGATGGGCGTGGGCGCGTTCACTTCGCCGCCTCCTGCGCTATGACAATATCGTCGTAGCGCTTGTCGAAGATTTGCGAGGCGTCGAGCTTCTTGCGGATCAGCCCTTCCTTGAAGAACAGATCGGCCTCGTCCTGATGCGCCGCGATGATCGCGTCGCTGATCGGCGCATAGCTGGCGGGGGCGCGCGTGATGATCTTTTCCGCGATCTTTGCGTCGACATTGTAGCGTTTGGCGAGGGCGGGCGCCGCCTTGACGGGATTCTCACGCTGCCAGCGGGTCGCGCGCGCGGCGCGTGCGACAAGGTCGCCGATCGCCTTTGCCTTCACCGGATCGGCGAGCGCTGCGTCGGATGCAACGAGGTAGAAGAACCCCGGCGTGTTGGGCGGCGCGCCGCTGGCGAGCACGCGCACCTTACCGGCGTCGAGCGCCTGCGTCAGATAGGGCTCGCCGATCGTGATGGCGTCGGCCGAACCCTTGTCGAGCAGCCCGGTGCCGAAGCCGGTCGCCTGCACTGGCTTGATGTCTTTCAGCGACAGGCCTTGTTTATCGAGCAGCCGCGCGACGAAATAATGCAGCACCGTGCCCTTCATGAACGACACCGACTTGCCTTTGAGGTCGGCGATGCTGCGGATCGGCGAGTCCGGTTTTACCACCAAAGCATATGGCGATCCGCCGCCGTCGACGGTCTTGCTGACCGCGACGACCTTTACCGGGCTGCCCGCGGCCTGCGCAAAGATCAGCGGGGTTTCGGCCATCCAGCCCACATCGAGCGATCCGCCCGTCTGCGCCGCGATGATCGGCGGGCCGCCGACGAAATTGGCCCATTCGATCTTGTAATCGGTCGGCTGGCCTTCGCCCGAAACGTCGAGCGAGGATTTGAGCGCGTGGAGCTGGTCGCCGATCTTGATCGTCGTGCCGCCATCGGGCGCGCCGCCGCAGGCCGCGAGCGACAGGAAGGCGCCCGCGACTAGCGTGCGAAAGGGGGTGAGGGAGAGTTTCATCTGGGGCGCCGGATCAGGCCGCACTCGGGCCGACCGGGCGGTCGCCGACGATCGTCACACGCTCCATGTGGCGCGCTTCGCTATAGTCGGGGACGGCATAGTGCTGCGTTGCGCGATTGTCCCAGAAGGCGATCGATCCGGGCCGCCAGCTCCACCGCACCTGGAATTCGGGACGCTTGACCTGGTCGAACAGGCGCGTCAGCAGAGCCTTGCTCTCATCCTCGGGCAGTCCGACGATGTAGCGGGTGAACACCGAATTGACGTAGAGCACCTTCTCGCCCGTTTCGGGATGGATGCGCACGACGGGGTGTTCGACCGGCGGGAAGCTGTTGCGCAGGGCGTCCTTTTTCTCCTCGGTATCGAGAAACTGGATGAAGACGCTTGGATCATGGATCGCGGTGAGGCCGTCGATCCGTGCCTTCGTCTCCTCATCGAGCGTCTCGTAAGCCGCGACGGCATTGGCAAACACCGTATCGCCGCCGAGCGAGGGAGAGACGCGCTGGATCAGGATCGACGCCGCCGAGGGTTCGGTGCGGAAGGTCGTGTCGGCGTGCCAATTGCTGTCGGTCGACTGGCGGTACTTGCCCTTCAGTTCCTGCGAGATCAGCGGCAGGATTTGCGGATAGTCGGGCAGCGAAAAGACCGGATGTTCCTCAAGGTCGCCAAAGGCCGCGCCGAGCGCGATATGCTGTTCGCGCGTCAGATTCTGATCGCGGAAAAAGAGCACCTTATACTGGAGGAGCGCGGCGCGCAGCGCGTCATAGGTCGGGCGGTCGAGTAGCTCTGTGAGGTCGATTCCGCTGATTTGCGCGCCCAGGCTCGGCTGCAGCGGAGTGATGTCGAAGAGGGTGGTGGCGGTGTCATGCTCAAGCGTCTGGACTGTCATGGATTTATCCTCGTTGCGGGATGGCGCCGGCGGGGCGCGCGAAAGGGGCGGCGGTCGCGCGGCGGCGATGCCGGGAGAAGGCTGGGCTATGGCGAGCGCTCAGGGCGAGAGTGGCGCGCCTTTGTCGGCTCGCGGTCGCTATCGCGGCTGGAAATATTGCATCGTATCGCCTCATCGAATGAGGGGAACACGATACCTGGCGCTGTCGCCTGAGCATCGCGCGCTTTAGCCGTTGGTAACGCGGAGCAAGCTGCTTCCCGGTCAAAAGCCGCGGATCCCGGGAAAAATGCGCTGCCGGTCGGGATCAGAGCCGGCAACTCAACTTGATCGGTAGAGTTGTTGGCGTCAAGCGTAGTTTCGCTTTCATGGCGAAAAGCGCCGCTCGGTTCGACCGGCCTGTCGCGATGGGGGTGAAGGGCCTCGATCCCACCATCTGAAAGACGTCATTTTGGCACTTAATCCGGGCGGGATCGCACCGTAAATTGTGTAAATACGAAAACTTCGCTGTCTAACGACCACCGGGACCGCGGATGCTTTCGTATTTTTCTGACCGAGGTGGGGTTAACTATGATCCGCGCTATCATTGAATTATAAGTCTAATTCAAGTAATGCGGCGTGGTGGGGATTGTGTATTTCGCAGTATAGATAGGAAGTTTTGCTTCCGTTCGGTGCTGCTTCGATAAGGTATATGACATGAACCAACGTCGCTTCTCCGATCCGATTGAGGAGCAGCAGAGCGAGGCGGACGGCGATCGTCGTGGCGGCGATCGTTATCGTACCGTCTGGCGGATCGCCAAAGTGGTGCGCAACGGCGATGCAGGATTGTGGCGGGTGCGGAATATTTCCGACAAGGGCATGATGCTCGCCGCCGACGTTCCGATCAATATCGGCGAAAAGCTTGAGATATCGCTGTCGGATACGGTCGTGATACGCGGCGAAGTCGTCTGGTCCGATGCCGGCCGCTGCGGCGTTGCGTTCGACAAGGAAGTCGATGTCGCCGACGTGCTGAAGCAATTGGCGGCCGAACAGCGCGGGTCCGGCTATCGCCAGCCGCGTCTGCCGGTCAGCACAAGAGCGCAGGCGATCAACGACGAGGGCACGAGCCAGATCGAACTCGTCGATCTCTCGCAAAATGGTGCGGGCTTCATCCACGACGGCCATCTGGAGGTCGGCAAGGAGTTCGACCTGGTGCTCGCCGGCGGGGTCAAGCGCCGTGCGATCGTCCGCTGGTCACGCGCCGGGCGCGGTGGATTGTGGCTGACGCAGCCACTCGACCGCTCCGACTTGGAAAGTATCCACCGCTTCGACGGCTGATGCCTCAGGCGGCGCCCCGGACGATCTTCGCCCAGGGATTGAGATCGGGCTCGGCGACCTTCACCAGCATATTGCGGTCGCGATGCAGGAAAGGCTCGTCGCGGCCCTTCACCATCAATGTCGTATCCGACACATAGCTCCACGATCCGTCGTCGTGGAAATCGATCATCAGCTGATAGGCGTCGGTGCGAAAGGCGAGGTCGAGGAAACTCGTCGAGCAGATGCCATATTCGGTCTGGCCGCGCTCCGCCTTGACGACGAGCCGCTTCGCGTCGGGCTCGGCATGTCCCGACGCAATCGCGATCTGGCCGCGCGGGATCGCCAGCGTCTGCAAGATCAGCCCCGTCGATGCTTCATAGAGCCAATAGCCGACCTGGTCGTGGAAGCTGATGTCTTCTTCGCGCGTGTTGACGTGTTGATGGTAGCGCAGGCCATAGAATAGCTGGGGCCCGTTCGCCTGCGGGTCGATCGGCTGCATTTCGATCCGTTCGTAATATTTCCGCGTCTCCGGACCGTCCGCCTTGGGATTGATATCGACGCCGCGCTCGCCTTCCCAGATTCCCGCAAGCCGCGCGAGCGGACCGAGATTTGCCAGCGTCTCGGGATCGACGTCCTCGGGCTCGGTGAAGATGTCTTCCGGAATATCCATGTTGTTTCCCCGCTCTTGTCTCCATCCGCTATTGCCCGCGTCGGCGGCTAAAGCAAACCAAACCAAGGTGTGGGTTCGCAGGAAAGGTGCCGCCGTCTATCCCGTCCATATCGATCGTGCGTCGGGAGAGAGGCCATGATGAACCGCCGTGATTTTTCCGCTGCCGTCATCGCCGGTGCGGCTGCCCCGCTCCTGATGGGGGCCACGCGAGGGGCCACGCCGCCCGGGGTCAAGGCACTCAATATCGTGTTCGTTCATGGGCTCTTTGCCGACGGCTCCTGCTGGACCGACGTGATATCGCGGCTGCAGGCGCTGGGCTTCAACACGACCTCGGTGCAAAATCCGCTGACGACGCTCGACGAGTCGGTCGCTGCCGCCGAACGCGTTCTGGCGCGGCAGGACGGGCCCACGGTCCTCGTTGGCCATAGTTTCGGCGGCATGCTCGTGACGCAGGCCGGCGTGCATCCGAATGTCGCTTCGCTGGTCTATGTCGCGGCGCGGGCGCCTGACGCGAACGAGAATTATGCCGCGCTGGCGAAGGAATATCCGACGCCGCCGGCGACGGCAGGCATCGTCTATGACGGTGACGAAGGGCGGTTGAGTGAAGCGGCATTCCTGCGCGATTTTGCCGGCGATCTGCCGGAAGCGAAAGCGCGGCTGCTCTATGCGGTGCAGCAGCCTTTTCAGCGGGCGTTGCTGAGCGGGCAAGTCACGCAGGCGGCTTGGCGGTCGAAACCCAGCTTCTATGCCGTGTCGAGCGAGGACCGCACGATCAATCCCGATCTCGAACGCTTCATGGCGAAACGGATGGGTGCGAAGACGATCGAACTCAAGGCGAGCCACCTGTCGATGATTTCGCAGCCTGAGGCGATCATGAGGCTGATCGTCGAGGCCGCGAGCGCCGCCTGACGCCGCGGGTCAGATGTCCTCGACCAGCCGGCCGTAGAGCTGTGGTCGGCGGTCGCGGAAAAAGCCCATGCCTGCGCGATGCTTCGCTGCGCGGTCGAGGTCGATCGTCTGGGTCAGGACTCCGGTTTCGGCCGCACCGAACGCTTGCGTCATGTCGCCCCATTCGTCGGTGATGAAGCTGTGGCCATAGAAATTGGCGTCACCCTCTGGCCCGATGCGGTTTGCAGCAATCACCGGCATGCAGTTCGACACGCTATGCCCCTGCATCGCGCGGCGCCACATGCGGCTGGTGTCGAGGTCCGCGTCATAGGGCTCGCTTCCGATTGCGGTCGGATAGAACAGCAATTCGGCGCCCATCAGCGCCATCGCGCGCGCGCATTCTGGATACCATTGATCCCAGCAGACGCCGATGCCGATGCGCGTCCCGAAAACGTCCCACACCTTGAAGCCGGTATTGCCGGGGCGGAAATAATATTTTTCCTCATAGCCCGGACCGTCGGGGATGTGGCTTTTGCGATACGTCCCCATGATCGCCCCGTCGGGGCCGATCATCGCGAGCGTATTGTAATAATGCGGCCCGTCCTTTTCGAAATAGCTCGTCGGGATCGCGACCTTCAGCTTTGCCGCAAGCGCCTGCATCGCGAGGACGCTGGGGTGCTCGGCGGTCGGTCGGGCGTTGGCGAACAGCTCTTCTTCCTCGACCTGACAGAAATAGGGGCCTTCAAAGAGTTCGGGCGGCAGGATGACTTGTGCGCCCTTCGCGGCCGCTTCCTCGACGAGCGCGGTGACGGCCTCGATATTGGGCTCGACGGGGCCGGGCAGGGGAAGCTGCAACGCGGCGACGGTGATGGTGCGGGTCATGGGGCGGATATAAGCGAGCCTGCGCATCTTGCCAGAGCAAAAGCTGCGTTCGGGCGCCACCTTCTCCCGTCATCCCGGCCTTCGCCGGGATGACGATGAGAATGATATCAGCTTGGAAGCTGCTGGCTCGAGCAATGGAAGCTGCCGCCGCCGACGATGATCCCGCGCGCCGGCACACCGACAGCGCGGCGGTCGGGAAAGAGTGCCGCGAGCGTATCGACCGCGGTTTGGTCGCTCGAAACGCCATAGGTGGGCACGACCACGACGCTGTTGCCGATATAGAAATTCATATAGCTTGCCGCCGCGATCTCGCCGTCCACTTCGACGCGACCGGGCGAGGGCAGGTCGACGATTTCTACCCCGCCGAACGCCGCGGTCCGCGCGCGCGCATCGGCATAGATATGCACGTTGGGGTCGTCCGCTCCCGCCGCGACAGGCAGCGCGAGGCGACCCTCGCCGACAAAGCGCGCGAGATTGTCGACATGACCATCTGTGTGGTCACCGACAAGCCCGTTGCCGAGCCACAGCAGCCGGTCGATGCCGAGCGACTGGTGCAGCCGCACCGCGATATCCTCGCGCGTCAGCGTCGGGTTGCGGTTGGTGTTGAGCAGGCATTCCTCGGTGGTGACGCAGAGGCCGGTTCCGTCGACGTCGATGCCGCCGCCTTCGAGCACCCAGTCCTGATCGTCGACCGGCAGGCCCGATCCGGCCGCCAGCGCCGCGCCAACCTCCTGATCGCCCGGCATCACGAATTTTTCGCCCCACCAGTTGAATTCGAAATTGCGTGCGCGGCGTGCTGTGCCCGTCCCGGCGATGATCGGCCCGGTATCACGCAGCCAGATATCGCCCAAAGGCTGGATCAGGATGCGGACGCCCGGATCGACGAGCGCGGCGGCGATGTCCGCCTGCCGTGCGTTGTTGACGACCAGCCGCACCTCTTCGCCGCGGCCGCCGTCATGGACGGCGTTGGCAAAGGCGGCGACGTCGCGCCGCCCTTCTTCGATCGCGCCCGCCCATTCCTCGGCGAGGTGGGGGAACCCGATCCAGACGGCATCGTGCGGCGCCCATTCGGCAGGCATGCGTAGGCTCACGGCGCTTGTCCTTTCTCTCGTCATTGCGAGGACCCCGGCGAAAGCCGGGGGACGCGGCAATCCAGAGCGGCTCAGAACCGCTCTGGATTGCTTCGCTTCGCTCGCAATGACGAAACCTTATTTGGCCGCAGCGCGCGACTTGTCGCGGGCGGCGCGGAATTCGTCGCCCTCGACCCAGTTCGGCCATGCGTCGGTCATCGCAAGCATGCGGCCCGCAGCGTAATAGAGGCGAAGGTCGGACATCATGCCGCCCCAGTTGGTGATCGCCTCATATTCGTCGCCCGGCGCGTGGTAGCGGTTCTTTTCATAGTCTTCCGACGCCTTCTTGCCGGCTTCGACGCCACCCTCGACCAGATCGTCGCCACTGCCGAAGTTGAACATCGGCACGCCGAGCTTGGCGAAGCTGAAGTGATCCGAACGATAATAGAAGCCCTTTTCGGGCGTCGGCTCGTCCTTGATCACGCGCTTGTCCATCTGCGCGAGCTTGGCGACATAGGCATCGAGTTCGGACTTGCCGCGGCCAACGACCACGATGTCCTTCGTCGGGCCGATCGCGTTGAGTGCGTCCATGTTCACGCCGCCAACGGTCTGCGCGAGCGGGAAGATCGGGTTTTCGGCGTAATATTTCGAACCGAGCAAGCCCGATTCCTCGGCGGTGACGGCAAGGAACACGATGCTGCGATCCGGCGCGCCCGCTTTGTGGAACGCCTGCGCCAGCGTCACGAGGCCCGCGATGCCGCTCGCATTGTCGACCGCGCCGTTGCAGATGTCGTCGCCCGCGACGGGCGTGCAGCGGCCGAGGTGATCCCAGTGGCCGGTGTAGAGCACATATTCGTCGGGACGCTTGGCGCCCGGCAGAATGCCGACGACGTTACGCGACATCTTCTTCGCAATCTCGTTATCGAAGCCGAAGTTCGCCTTCACGCCGGTGAGCGCGACAGGCTTGAAACCCTTCTTGCCCGCAGCGGCGCGCAGCTTGTCGAAATCCTGTCCGGCGCTGGCGAAGAGTTCCTTTGCCTTGGGGAGTTGGATCCAGCCGTTCGCGACGGTCTGGTCGGCGCCGCCATTCTTGCTTTCGGCCAGATATTGCGTGCCGGTGTTGCTGCTTTCAACGACGTTCCAGCCATAGGCGGCGGGTTTGGTATCGTGGACGATCAGCACTGCCGCTGCGCCCTGCCGCGCGGCTTCCTCATATTTATACGACCAGCGGCCATAATAGGTCATCGCGCGGCCGTTGAATTCGCCCTTGGCTTCCTTCGTCTGCCAGTCGGGGTCGTTGACGAGGACGACGACGGTCTTCCCCTTCACATCGAGCCCGGCATAATCGTTCCAGCCCTTTTCGGGGGCATTGATGCCGTAACCGACGAAAACGACGTCGCTGTCCTTCACCTCGGTCTTCGGCTGGACGCGCCAGCTGAACGCGACATAGTCCTTCGCATATTGCGCGGTTACCGGGGCCTTGCCGCCGGTGAAGCTGATCGGCGTCGCGTTCTTCGCGGTGATCTCGACCAGCGGCACGTCCTGCGTCCACTTGCCGTTGTTGCCGGGCTTCAGCCCCGCTTCCTCATATTTCTTGATGATATAGGCGATGGTCTTTTCCTCGCCTGCCGTACCGGGCGCGCGGCCCTCGAAGGCGTCCGACGACAGTTCCTTCGTCACCTCCTGCAGCGTCGCGAGCGACAGTTCGGGAATCTGGACGTCGGGGATGGCGACCGGAGAAGTCGCCGCCTTGTCGGAGCTGTTGCATGCCGCAACGGTCAGGAGGACCGCAAGGGCTGCGGTCGAGCGGGGGAAACGAAGCATGGAATGTCCTTGGATATGGGAATTCGACGGACGGGTTTGTGCCAGTCCGCCGGGCCTACGGCAAGTATCGCGTTGCAACTGAAACCAATTTCGCTTGGCAACAGAAAAAGCGCAATTTAGCTATTGAAACCAGGCAATAATACGGGGGGACGGGATGAAGGGGCGATTGTTACTGCTTATTGGCGCTTGCGTGACCGCACCGGTTGCGCATGCGCAGAATGACGACGTCGCGCGGCGGTTCGGGACATTGGCGGGCGCGACGCAGGTCAGCCTGTCGCCCGATGGCGAGAAGCTGGCATTTCTAGCGCCCAGCAAGGGCCAGGGGAACGACCTGTATATCGTCGACATCGGCGAGGGGGCGGTGCCCCGGCGCATTTTGCGTTCGAGCGGCGATCCCGAAATCCTGTTCTGGTGCAAATGGGCGACCACCGCGCGTCTGGTCTGCGAAATCGGTGGCCGGGAAAATGTCGGCGGCGACATCATGGGCTTTACGTCGCTGCTGGGTGTCGACGCGTCCGGCGGCAATGTGAAAACGCTCAGCGCGCGACGCGGGGCGAACGCGATCGGATATGATTTCCGGGGCGGCGAGGTGATCGACTGGCAGCCGAGCGCTGAAGGGGATTTGCTTATAACGCGCAGCTACGTTCCGGAAGCCGGCTCCACGGTGATCCGGAAAGACGGCGAGGGACTCGGCGTCGATCTGGTGAAGGCTACCGACGGATCGGCCAAAACGGTCGAAAAACCGCGCCGGGATGCGATAGAATATGTATCGGACGGGAAGGGGCAGGTTCGGATCATGGGCCTCAATAGCCCGACCACATATCGCGGCTATGCAGACCCGCTGGTGCGCCACATGTTCAGGCGTAAAAATAGCCGGGATTGGGAACAATTGTCCTCGTACGACACCCTGTCAAGGAAGGGCTTTTATCCCTATGCTGTTGATATCACCACGGATCGTGCGATTGGATTCGCGAACGTCGACGGACGTAGAGCCATCGTTGCGCTAAGTCTGGATGGAACCGGAAAGACCGAGGCACTGTTCCGCCATTCCGAAGTGGATGTCGACGAACTGGTTCGCGTCGGCCGCGATCAACGCGTTGTCGGGGCGACTTATGTCACCGAGCGGCGCCACATGGAAATCACCGACCCGAAAGTGGCGGCAATGGCGAAGTCGTTGTCTGGTGCTCTTGGCGGAAAGGACGTATATTTCATCGATGCCTCGGCTGATGAGGCGCATTGGTTGGTTTGGGTCGGCTCCGACATCGATCCAGGCAGATATTATCGTTATACCCCATCGTCGAAGCAGCTTCGTCCGCTGCTTGACGAGCGGCCTTTGCTCGCGGACCAAGCCCTGTCGCCGGTGAAGCCTATCCGGTATCCCGCATCGGACGGCACGATGATCCCCGGCTATCTGACGCTGCCGCTTGGTAAGGTCGATGCCAAGGGGCTGCCAGCAATCGTCATGCCGCATGGCGGACTAGCTGCGCGCGACGAATGGGGATTCGATTGGCTTGCTCAGTATTTCGCCCGGCGCGGCTTCGCCGTGGTCCAGCCCAACTATCGGGGGGCGGCGGGTTATGGCGATCAATGGTATATGGATAATGGCTTCCAGTCGTGGCGAACGGCTATAGGCGACGTGAACGACGCGGGGCGCTGGTTGCTGACCGAGGGGGCGGACCCTGCGAAGCTGTCGATCGTCGGCTGGCACTATGGCGGCTATGCCGCGCTGCAGTCGGGAGCGACCGAGCCCGGCCTGTTCCGCTCGATCGTGGCGATCGCGCCGATTACCGATCTTGCGCAGTTTAAGAGCCGGGCGATGAAATTTGCATCAGGCGCCGTTCTTCGCGATTTTGTCGGTTCGGGGCCGCATATCCGCGAAGGGTCGCCGGCGCAGAATGCTGCTAACATCAAGGCGCCCGTGTTGATGTTCCACGGCACTTTCGACCAGCGCGCCAATATCGAGCAAGCGCGGATCATGCGCCGTGCGCTTGCCGACGCGGGTAAGTCGGTCGAACTGATCGAATATCCTGGACTGGCAACCAGCCTGAACGACAGCGAGGCACGCACCGCTATGCTGGCACGGATTACGCAGTTCCTGCCGCACTGACGCGCAAAGAAAAGGGGGCGGCCCGTTGCCGGACCGCCCCCTTTTGAATTCGATAGCGAACTCGATCAGCGCGAATAGAATTCGACGACCAGGTTCGGTTCCATCTTCACCGGATAGGGCACTTCGTCGAGCGTCGGGACGCGGACATAGGTTGACTTGGTGCCGTCGACGGCCAGATATTCGGGCAGGTCGCGCTCGGGCAGGCTCTGGGCTTCGGCGACCAGCGCCATTTCCTGTGCCTTCTTGCCGAGGGTGATTTCATCGCCCGGCTTCACGAGGCGGCTGGCGACGTTGCACTTCACGCCATTCACATAGACGTGGCCGTGGCTGACGAGCTGACGCGCCGAGAAGATCGTCGGGGTGAACTTCGAGCGATAGACGACGGCGTCGAGGCGGCGCTCGAGCAGGCCGATCAGGTTCTGGCCGGTGTCGCCCTTCATGCGCGATGCTTCGAAATAGTTCTTCTTGAACTGCTTTTCGGTGATGTCGCCGTAATAGCCCTTCAGCTTCTGCTTCGCGCGGAGCTGGATGCCGAAGTCCGACATCTTGCCCTTGCGGCGCTGACCATGCTGGCCGGGGCCGTATTCGCGGCGGTTGACGGGGCTCTTGGGGCGACCCCAGATGTTTTCACCCATCCGGCGGTCGAGTTTATACTTGGCGCTCTGGCGCTTCGACATATGTCGTCTCCAATATGCTGTGTGCCGAAGGATTTCGGCTTGTTCCCGGGTCGCACCATATGGAGATTTCCATATGCGACCGCCGCTTCACCGGGGTGCGGGGTCCATTGCGAAGGCGCGCGGTTAGACGGGCAGGGGCGTAAAGTCAAGCATCGAGCGGCCCGCTCGACAGCGGCGAAAAAGCCGCTAAAGGCAGCGCGCATGACGTCCGCCAAACTTCCCGAACAATGCGAAACGATGATCGATGTCCGCGCCGGCGTCGACGAGGTCGACCGCGCGCTCGTCGCGCTGCTCGTCCGCCGCTTTGGCTATATGGATGCCGCAGCGCGCATCAAGCCCGATCGCAGCGCCGTCCGCGACGAAGTGCGCAAGGCCGAGGTGCTCGACAATGTCGCGCGCGCGGCCGAGATTGCAGGGCTGGAGCCCGAGCGGCTCCGCGCGGTGTGGAACGAACTGGTCGAACAGTCGATCGCCTATGAGGCGGTCCGTTGGGAACAGCTTCGCGCCGATAGCTGATCTGTCCAGCTTAGTCGGTGTTGCTTGCCGCCGGCTTTTCGCTGCTTGCCTCTACAGCCTCTTCTTTCGGCTTCGCCGGTTCGACGACACGGCATACACGCTGCGAGAGGCGACTGCCTATGCCGCCTTCCACCTGCTCGCAGACCTTTCTGGGCTTTGCGGGCTTGGCAGGGGGTTTGTCGGTTCCGTTCGCTGAGGCCGATGCCATCGCCAGCGAAATTAATATGGAGAACATAGGGTTATTCGCTCCTTAAAGGATGCGACTTTCTATGCGCATTTTGGGGCGCGGCCAAGAGGCTGTTATCGCGCCCTTGGCGTGCGGCCCAGCGATGTAATGATCCCGTGCATCATCCGGATGTCGTTATACGACCAGCCGGTCTTGGTGAGCGCGGTGCGCAATGTGCGGAGCGTCATTTCCTTGCGCTCGGGCGGGAAAAAATAGCCGCTCTTGTCGAGGTCGCGCACCAGATGCCCGATCAGTTCTTCCATTTCGGCGTGCGGCGCGGGCGGGTCGAGCGGCACTTCGGGCGGGCTGGCAAGCGCGACGCCCTTCGACCATTCATAGGCGAGCAGGATCACCGCTTGTGCGAGGTTGAGCGAGGCGAATTCGGGATTGATCGGCACGGTCACGATCTTGTGCGCCAAGGTAACATCGTCGGTTTCGAGCCCCGAGCGTTCGGGGCCGAAGATATAGGCGGAGCGCCCCGCGCTGGCGTGCACCTCGCGCGCGGCGGCTTCGGGGGTCAGCACCGGCTTGGTCACGCCGCGCTTGCGCACTGTGGTCGCATAGATGGTCGTGCAGTCGGCGACCGCGTCGGCGAGGGTGTCGAAAACCTGCGCCTCGGCCAGTACGACATCGGCGCCCGACGCTGCCGGCCCCGCATCGGGATTGGGCCAGCCGTCGCGCGGGGCGACGAGGCGCAGTTCGGTCAGCCCGAAATTGAGCATCGCGCGCGCTGCTTTGCCGATATTCTCACCCAATTGCGGGCGAACGAGGACAATCAGGGGTTTTTGCATGGCGGGACTCAGGACAGCCGTCGGCCTGTCAGTGCGAATTGCGCGTTTGCGGTGCGCGTGTCCGTTCATAATCTTTGCGCGCTTCCTCTTTCTCCGCCTCCCATTGCGCGCGGGTCCGGCACACACGCTTCGAGCGGGCGGGTGAGCCCGTCACGACAGATTTGGTGCAGATCAGCTTTTCCTCTTTTGCAGGCGGCGTCTCGCCCGCTTCGGTCGGCGCGGCGGCTGGGGTGGTGGCCGCCGTCATCAGCGCCAGAAAATATATGATCATGAAAAATTCCCGCGCTCGAAAGCGAATGCAAAAAAGATGAGGCCCAATCCTGATGGGACGCCGTTTAACGCAATATGAGGCGTGATGAAATCGGCCAATCCGCAGGAAATAGCGTTCCTATGTCGGGCGCCCCCGCTTAACCGTTACCGAGATCGCCGACCTGACTTGCAAAATCCTCGAAATCCTTGGCTTCGGTAAAGTCCCGATAGACACTGGCAAAGCGGATATAGGCCACATTGTCGAAGCCTTTGAGGGCCTCCATCACCATCGCGCCGATCTGCTGCGCGTGCACTTCGCTCTCGCCCGATGTTTCGAGCTGGCGCTGGATGCCCGACACCAGTCGTTCGATGCGCGCGCCGTCGATCGGACGCTTGCGGCACGCGATCTGGACGCTGCGCATCAGTTTCTCGCGGTCGAAGGGCTCGCGCCCGCCGTCGGCTTTCAGCACCGCAACTTCGCGCAGTTGGATGCGCTCGAACGTCGTAAAGCGCGCGCCGCAATCCTCGCACTGGCGCCGCCGGCGAATCGCTGCGCCGTCCTCGGTCGGACGGCTGTCCTTCACCTGACTGTCTTCATGTCCGCAATAGGGGCAGCGCATAAGTTAGCGTTTCACCCGCATCAGCAATGCGATGAGCGCGCCGCCGAACAGGCCGACGGGCCAACTGAGCGCGTCGAGCAGCAAGCCGATTGCCGCGCCGACCGCACCGCCGATCAGCACCGGACGCGTCGAGGGATGGGCCATGCCTTGCTTGCCCATCGCCTTGATCTCTTCGATCGAAAGTTCGACCAGCGTCGGTTCCTCGGGGTGCTGCCGCGCCATCGCCCTATCCCTGATAAATGGGGAAGCGTTCGCAAAGTGCGCGAACGCGGCCGCGGACATTCGCCTCGACATCGGCGTCGCCATGTTCGCCCTTGTCGCGCAGCGCTTCGAGCACGTCGGCGACCATGTCGCCGATTGCTTCGAATTCGGCGATGCCGAAACCGCGCGTCGTGCCGGCGGGCGAACCGACGCGAATGCCGCTGGTCTTAACCGGCGGCAGCGGATCGAAGGGGATGCCGTTCTTGTTGCAGGTGATCGCGCTGCGTTCGAGCGCCTCGTCGGCGTCGCGGCCGGTGACGCCCAGCGGGCGCAGGTCGATCAGCGCGAGGTGCGTGTCGGTGCCGCCGGCGACGACATCGGCGCCGCGCGCCTTGAGCCGGTTTGCGAGCGCCTGCGCGTTGGCGATCGTCGCCTTGGCATAGTCCTTGAACTCCGGGCGCAGCGCTTCGCCGAACGCGACTGCCTTTGCCGCGATGACGTGCATCAGCGGACCGCCCTGCAGGCCAGGGAAGACCGCCGAATTGATGCGCTTCGCGATCGCTTCGTCATTGGTCAGGATCATGCCGCCGCGCGGACCGCGCAGCGTCTTGTGCGTCGTCGTGGTAACGACATGCGCATGCTCCATCGGCGAGGGATGCGCCCCGCCAGCGACGAGGCCGGCAAAATGGGCCATGTCGACCATCAACAGCGCACCGACATCGTCGGCAATCGCGCGGAAACGTGCAAAATCCAGCGTGCGCGGATAGGCGGAGCCGCCTGCGATGATCAGCGTCGGGCGATGTTCTTTCGCCAGCGCTTCGACCTGGTCGAAATCGACGAGATGGTCGTCGGCGCGCACGCCATATTGCACGGCATTATACCATTTGCCCGACATGGCGGGCGGCGCGCCATGGGTCAGGTGGCCGCCGGCGTCCAGGCTCATGCCCATGATCGTCGCGCCGGGCTTGGTCAGCGCCAGCATGACCGCGCCGTTCGCCTGCGCGCCCGAGTGCGGCTGAACATTGGCATAGCCGCAGTCGAAGAGCTGCTTTGCGCGGTCGATCGCGAGGGTTTCGACCTCGTCCGACGGCGCGCAGCCCTGATAATAGCGGCGGCCGGGATAGCCTTCGGCATATTTGTTGGTGAAAACGCTGCCCTGCGCCTCAAGCACCGCCTTGGAAACGATATTCTCCGACGCGATTAGTTCGATCTGATATTGCTCGCGTTCGAGTTCATGCTTCATCGCCGCAGCGACTGCGGGGTCGACAGTGCCGACGCCGTCGGTGAAATAACCGGCCGATTTGATGGGCTTGTCGAGCGTTTCGGTGGTCATCGGCTGGTCTCCAGTTGCGGCGGGTTGGAAAGTTTGTCGACGCGGCGCGCATGGCGGTCGTCGGCGAATTCGGTGGTAAGGAAGGCGTCGAGGCAGGCCTTGGCCATGTCGATGCCGGTCAGGCGCGCGCCCATCGCGATGACGTTCGCGTCATTATGCTCGCGCGACAATTTTGCCGACAGCGGCTCCGACACGAGCGCGCAGCGTGCGGCTGGGTTGCGGTTGACCGAGATCGAGATGCCGATACCCGATCCGCAAAGCGCGACGCCGCGTTCCGCGCGGCCGTCGGCGATCGCTTCACCGAGCTTGTAGCCATAATCGGGATAATCCACGCTTTCGGGGCCGTTGGTACCGAGATCTTCGACCTCATGCCCCTTTTCGCGCAGCCAGTCGGCAAGCACTGCTTTCAGCTCGTAAGCGGCGTGGTCGGAGGCGATGGCGATGCGCATGGTGCGGCTCCCGCGGGGTCTAAGGGAATCGATGTCGGCCCTTTAGGCGAAGCCGCACGGATTGGCCATAAGCGAGGTGGCAAATTTGTGACTGCGCCGATAAAGGCCGGCTATGTCCGACACGATCATCTCCATCCTGATGCTGACCGGCGTGCTTTTGACCGGCGGCGCTGTCATCGTTTTTCGCAAGGGCGACCGTCGCCGCGCGCTGCTGATGCTCGTCGCGGCGTTGGTGATGTTCGCGAATGTCGCGATCTGGCTGGTGCCGGTAAAATAGCAATGCCCGCCGCCCCCGCGAAGGCGGGGACGACGGGTTTGTCTCAGCGGATCGGCGAGTCGGGCGCGAGCCGCATATCCAGATAGTTATCGAGCGACTTCATCAACTGGTCGAGCTCATGCTCGAAAAAGTGATTGGCGCGCGGAATCTCGTCGTGATGGATCGTGATGCCCTTTTGCGTGCGCAGCTTGTCGACCAGCTTCTGCACCGCGCTGGGCGGCACGATCTCATCCTGCCCGCCCGCGACGATGATGCCCGACGAGGGGCAGGGCGCGAGGAAGCTGAAGTCATACATGTTCGCCGGCGGCGCGACCGACAGGAAGCCGCGGATTTCGGGGCGGCGCATCAAAAGCTGCATGCCGATCCACGCGCCGAAGCTGAAGCCCGCGATCCACGTTGTCTGCGCTTCGGGATGGATCGACTGGACCCAGTCGAGCGCCGATGCGGCATCGCTCAGTTCACCGATGCCGTTGTCGAACGTGCCCTGGCTGCGGCCGACGCCGCGGAAATTGAAGCGAAGCACCGCAAAACCGCGCGCGACGAAGCTCTTGTACATCGCCTGCGTGATGCGGTCGTTCATCGTGCCGCCGCCCTGCGGATGCGGGTGAAGGATCAGCGCAACTGGCGCGCGCGGACGCGGCGGCGGCGAGAATCGGCCTTCGATGCGGCCTTCGGGGCCGGGGAAAATGACGTCGGGCATGGGCGCACCTTTATGTTTTGAGGCTTGCCACCGATTCGCCGAAGGGCGGGGTGGCGGAGCGAAGTTGGCGCCTATACAGATAAAAGGTCGCAATATGCAACTTTTGCGAATGATTCGCAATAAGGCGTTCAATCCCTCCCTCTCAATCGTCACCCTGAGCTTGATCCGGGGTGACGATGATGTCGAGCGCCGCTCGACATCCGCGGCTTTAGCGGGCAGATGCGGCGGATGATTTATCTCGATTATCAGGCCACGACGCCGCTCGCTCCCGAGGCACGCGAGGCGATGCTGCGCTGGCTGGAGGAGCCGGGTGAGGGAGAGGGGTTCGCCAACCCATCAAGTACGCACAAGGCTGGCCGCGCCGCGGCCGCCGCGGTCGAGGTCGCACGCGATCAGGTTGCGGCGCTATTACCCAAAGGAGGCCGCGTTTTCTTCACTTCGGGTGCGACCGAAGCGCTTAACTGGGCGCTACTGCGCGGGGCGGATGCGATGCCGGGCGGTGTCGCGGGTCTCAGCATCGAACATGCCGCCTCGCTGCAATGTCTTGAACGGCTGAACGCCACCATCCTGCCCGTCGATGGCGCTGGGCTGGCGCTGCCGCCCGATGACGCGTTGATCCCCGAGGGCGGCATCGTCGCAACGATGCTCGTGAATAACGAGGTCGGGACGATCCAGCCGGTCGACGACTTCGCCGCTGCCGCGCATGCAAAGAACAGCCTGCTGCTCTGCGACGCGGTGCAGGGTTATGGCCGCGTCGCGATTCCCGAAGATGCCGACCTGATCGCCATCTCGGCGCACAAGATCCACGGGCCGAAGGGGATCGGCGCGCTGTGGATCAAGGATGGCGTCGACCTGCCGCCGCTGATGTTCGGGGGAGCGCAGGAGCAGGGGATGCGATCGGGAACCGTGTCGCCCGCTCTGTGCGCCGGTTTCGGCGCAGCCGCGGCGCTTGCGGCCGAACGCTTCGATGCCGATGCGGCGCATGTTGAGCGACTCTGGTCGCTTGCACTCGACATGCTCCCCGAATGGACGATCAACGGCGATGCGACCCGCCGTTATCACGGCAATCTCAACGTCCGGCGCAAAGGCGTGAACGGCCTGCGCCTTATGTCCGATGCGCGCGAAATCGCCTTCTCGCTTGGCAGCGCATGCGGCAGCGGGTCGGGCAAGGTGAGCCATGTGCTGCGCGCGATGGGGATCAGTGAAGCCGATGCCCGCGCCTCGATCCGTCTCGGCTGGGGGCGTTATACGAGCGAACAGGAATTGCGCGATGGTCTCACCGCGATCCGGGAAGCCGCACGGCTGCAGGGTGTGAACTGATGCGCGTCACCTTCATCCACGCCGACGGCAAGGCGCGCACGGAAGCCGAGGCCGAGCCCGGTTCAATCCTGCTCGACGTCGCGCAGGCGCATATGATGCCGCTTGAGGGGACCTGCGAGGGTCAGATGGCCTGCTCCACCTGTCATGTCATCGTCGCCAAGGAGGATTTCGACCGCCTACCGCCCGCAAGCGAGATGGAAGAAGATATGCTCGACCTCGCCGCCGGCGTGCGGCGCACGAGCCGCCTGTCGTGCCAGATATTGCTGACCGCCGACCTCGACGGCCTCACCGTGCACATTCCCCCCGAAAGCCGCAATATGCAGGGACCCCGATGATGCGGATGACGCTCGCGGCAATTGCGCTGCTCGGCTTATCCGGCTGCGCCACGGTGCCCGGCGAACCACTGGGCGATTCCGTGATCGCCGCCAAGGCGATCCGCGATGTCGAACGGCGGAGCGGCGGTCGGCTCGGGATCGCGGTCGTCGATGCTCGCGGAAAGCTTGTTTCGGCGGATCGCGGACACGAACGCTTCGCCATGTGTTCGACGTTCAAGCTGCTGCTGGCGGGGCAAGTGTTCGAGCGTGCGGCCGAGGGCGTATCGTTGCGCACACCGCTGCCCTTTGAGCGCGGCGAGCTTGTTTCCTATTCGCCGGGAACCGAAAAGCTGATCGGGCCGGACGGGAAGGGGGAGCAACGGCTCGGCTTTGCTGCGCGCGATGCCGTGGTTCTCAGCGACAATATGGCAGCGAACCTGATCCTGGAGCAGATCGGCGGTCCCGCCGCTTTCACGGCGGCGCTGCGCCGTTCAGGTGACGCGGTGACGCGGCTCGACCGGATCGAGCCCGATCTCAATGAAAATGCGCCGGGCGACGAGCGTGACACGACCAGCCCGATCGCGATGGCGACGAGCGCTGCGGCCTATATCTACGGCAGCCGGCTGAAACCCGACCATCGCACGCAATTGCGCGGATGGATGATCGAGAGCGCGACCGGGTTGAAGCGCATTCGTGCAGGATTGCCGCAGGGCTGGATCGCCGGTGACAAAACGGGCACATGCGGCACCGCTTACAATGACGTCGCCTTTGTCGAGACGCCCGGCGGGCGAAAATATGTCATTGCCATCTATCTCGATCGTCCGGCGGTCGAGGGCGATGTCGCCAGTGCGGTCATCGCCGAGGCGACGCGCATCGTTGCGGCCGATCTGCCCAACTGAGCAGGCCGCTTGCATTTCACGGCATCCGCCGCCATATGCGCCGCGGGAGTCGGGCGGACGCAGTCTTCGCCAACCCGGTCAGGTCCGGAAGGAAGCAGCCGCAACGAATTCGCTGCGGGTCGTTCCGGCTCCCACCCTAACCATATCATCGCGTTAATTCGCATCGTCACCCTGGACTTTATCCGGGGTCGCGCTTTTCCGACTTCGCTGAGCGGGACCCGGATCAAGTCCGGGGTGACGCGATATTGGAAGCTTTTGTATTCCCCTTCGACAAGCGCGCTGGTGCCTCCTAATACGGACAGCATGAGCGATTCCGCCGACGACGAAACCCCGATGCTGGGAATGGACCTGCCCGAGACGGCGCCGCAGCCGTCGAGTGGGCCATACCGCGTTCTTGCCCGCAAATATCGCCCGCAAACCTTTGCCGAACTGATCGGGCAGGATGCGATGGTGCGCACGCTTGGCAACGCGATCGCGCGCGACCGGCTGGCCCACGCATTTCTGATGACCGGGGTGCGTGGGGTCGGCAAGACATCGACCGCGCGCTTGATCGCCAAGGCATTGAACTGCATCGGTCCGGACGGGCAGGGTGGTCCGACAATTGACCCGTGCGGCGTGTGCGAGCCGTGCCGCGCGATTACCGAGGGGCGCCATATCGACGTGATCGAAATGGACGCCGCATCGAACACCGGCGTGGATGACGTGCGCGAGATTATCGAGGCGGTGCGCTATGCGGCGGTCTCGGCGCGCTACAAGATCTACATCATCGACGAAGTGCATATGTTGTCGCGTAACGCGTTCAATGCGCTTCTGAAAACGCTCGAAGAGCCGCCGCCGCACGTCAAATTCCTGTTCGCGACGACCGAAGTCAACAAGGTGCCAGTGACGGTGTTGTCGCGCTGTCAGCGCTTCGACCTACGCCGCATTACCCCCGACATGCTGTTCGCGCATTTCAGCGCGATTCTGCAGAAAGAGGGCGTCGAGGCAGAGGCGCCTGCGATCTGGCTGATCGCGAACGCCGCGGAGGGCTCGGTACGCGACGGGCTGTCGATCCTGGATCAGGCGATTGCCCACGCGGACCTCGATGGCGGCGGGATGATCGGCGCGGCGCAGGTGCGCGTGATGCTCGGACTGTCCGATCGCACGTCGATCGCGCAGTTGATGGCAACGATATTGGAAGGCGATGCGGGCGGCGCGATCGATCTGGCGCGTGCACAATATGCGCTGGGGATCGAGCCGGTTGCGATGGTGCGGGGACTGATGGACCTGACCCATGCGATCACTCTCGCCAAAGTCTCACGCCACGACGATCCAGCGCTTGCCGAGGCCGACCGCGAACGCATTGGCGACTGGGCGAAAAAACTAGGTTTCGCGCCGCTCAACCGGCTGTGGCAATTGCTGCTCAAGGGGCATGACGAAGTGCTCCGCGCGAATAATCCGCTCGAACATCTCGAAATGCTGTTGCTGCGCGTGATCTACGCCGCTGCGATGCCCGATCCCGGCGAGCTTGCAAAATTGCTCGAAAAGGGCGGGGTGCCGACGATGCCGCTCGCCGCGCCGGCGGCACCAGCGTCGCAGGAAAACATGGCGGCCGAACCCGTCGCTGCGGCCCCCATGCCGACGGCCGACACGGCCCAGGTGCCCGCCTCGGCACTGACCGTCGCGCAGATTCACCAGCTCCTCGAAAGCACCGGAAATCATCGTCTTGCGGTCGATGTCTATGATCATATGCGAATCATCAGCCTCGAACCCGGAAGCCTCATTTTTGCCCCCGTCGCGGCGCTCGGCGCGGCGTTCGCGCGCGATCTGGGTGAGGCGTTGCTTGCGGCGACGGGCAGCCGTTGGCAGGTTCGCGCAGGCGAAGGGGAAGGGCGGCCGAGCCTTGGCGACGTGCGCACCGCGAAACTGGCCGACAATGACGCGCGAATTCGCGAATTGCCTGTCGTAAAGGCCGCTTTGGCGGCTTTTCCCGACGCAAGGCTTGTCGAGGACGACGACAATCGGCATAGGTCGAACCCATGAAATCGATCGAAGAAATGATGAAGGCGGCGCAGGAAGCCGCAGCCACCGTGCAAGCGCAGATGCAGGAGGCGCAGGCGAAGCTCGACAGCGTCGAGGTCGAAGGCGTTTCGGGCGGCGGTCTTGTGAAAATCACCGCGACTGCGAAAGGCCGCATCAAGGCGATCCACATCGACGATAGTCTCATGGTTCCCTCGGACAAGCAGATGCTTGAAGACCTACTTGCCGCCGCGTTCAATGACGCGCGCGAAAAGGCCGATGCGGCGAGCAACGAGGAAATGGGCAAGATGACGAGCGGCTTGCCGCTCCCCCCGGGCTTCAAGCTGCCGTTTTGAGCCGGCCCCCGAATCCCTCTGGGCCCGCGCTGTTCAGCGCAGTGACATTGAATGCGTGCGAAGTTACGCCATATTAGCGATGAACCACCTATAAGAAGGGCGGTGCGCCCGGTCGCGGGGCCCGTCCAGGAGCCGTAATGACGCAATCTTATCCCCTTCTTCCGCTGCGTGACATCGTCGTTTTCCCGCACATGATTGTGCCGCTCTTTGTTGGACGCGACCGTTCGGTCGCCGCGCTTGAAGCCGCGATGGAATCCGACAAGGAAATCTTTCTCGTGGCGCAGCTCGATCCGGGCGAAGACGATCCGCAGCGCGACGATCTTTATGATGTCGGCGTGATCGCCACCGTGCTCCAGCTTTTGAAGCTGCCCGACGGCACCGTCCGCGTACTCGTCGAAGGCAAGGAGCGTGCGAAACTGCTCGGCCTCGCCAACGAAGACAAGGCCGTGATGGCAAGCGTCAAGCCGATCGGCGACACGGTTGACGACAGCGTCGACACCGCCGCACTGATGCGCTCGGTCGTCGACCAGTTCGAAAATTACGCCAAGCTCAACAAGAAGATGCCCGCCGAAACCGCGGTGCAATTGTCGCAGATTGAGGATGCCTCGCGTCTTGCCGACTCCGTTGCAGGCAATCTCAACATCAAGGTGTCCGACAAGCAGGCACTGCTCGTCGAGGATGCGCCGTCGAAGCGGCTCGAGATGGTCTTCGCGTTCATGGAGGGCGAGCTTGGCGTTCTGCAGGTCGAAAAGAAGATCCGCGGCCGCGTGAAGCGCCAGATGGAAAAGAGCCAGCGCGAATATTATCTCAACGAACAGTTGAAGGCGATCCAGCGCGAGCTCGGCAACGATAATGGCGAGGGCGGCGACGATCTGGCCGAGCTGCAGCTCAAGATCGACAGCCTCAAAATGTCGAAGGAAGCCAAGGCCAAGGCGAACGCCGAACTCAAGAAGTTGCGCGCGATGGCGCCGATGTCGGCCGAAGCGACCGTTGTCCGCAACTATCTCGACACGCTGATCGGCCTGCCGTGGGGCAAGAAGTCGAAGCTCAAGAAGGATATCGCGAAGGCGCAAGCCGTCCTCGACGACGACCATTATGCGCTCGAAAAGGTCAAGGACCGGATCGTCGAATATCTGGCGGTTCAGGCGCGTACGAACAAGCTGAAGGGGCCGATCCTGTGCCTCGTCGGCCCTCCGGGCGTCGGCAAAACCTCGCTCGGCCGGTCGATTGCGAAGGCGACGGGCCGCGAGTTCGTGCGCCAGTCGCTTGGCGGCGTGCGCGACGAGGCCGAGATTCGCGGCCATCGCCGCACCTATATCGGCTCGCTGCCGGGCAAGATCGTGACGAACCTCAAAAAGGCCGGCACGATGAACCCGCTGTTCCTGCTCGACGAGATCGACAAGCTGGGCCAGGATTTCCGCGGCGATCCGGCATCGGCGCTGCTCGAAGTGCTCGACCCCGAACAGAATGGCAAATTCCAGGACCATTATCTGGAGGTCGATGTCGACCTGTCGGACGTGATGTTCGTCACGACCGCCAACTCGCTGAACCTGCCGCAGCCGTTGCTCGACCGCATGGAGATCATCCGGCTCGAAGGCTATACCGAGGATGAGAAGGTCGAGATCGCGAAGTTGCATCTGATCGCCAAGCAGGTCGAGGCGCATGGCCTGAAAGCGGGCGAATTCGAGCTGACCGAAGAAGGGCTGCGCGACCTCATCCGCTATTACACCCGCGAAGCCGGCGTCCGCACGCTCGAACGCGAGATCGCGCGTCTCGCGCGCAAGGCGCTGCGCCGCATTCTCGAAGGCAAGGCCGAAACCGTCACCGTGACGCCGGAGAATCTCTCCGAATTCGCGGGCGTGCGCAAATTCCGCCACGGCATGGGCGACCTGGAAGATCAGGTCGGCGCCGTGACAGGGCTTGCATGGACCGAGGTCGGCGGCGAATTGCTGACGATCGAAGCCGTGACCGCGTCGGGCAAGGGGCAGGTGCGCACCACCGGCAAGCTTGGTGAAGTGATGACCGAGTCGGTACAGGCCGCGCTGTCGTTCGTGAAGGCGCGCGCGCCGGCATACGGCATCAAGCCCAGCCTGTTCGCGCGCAAGGACATCCATATCCACTTGCCCGAGGGTGCGGTGCCAAAGGATGGCCCGTCGGCCGGCGTTGGTATGGTCACCGCAATGATTTCAACGCTGACCGGCATTGCGGTGCGCCGCGACGTTGCGATGACCGGTGAAGTCACGCTGCGTGGCCGCGTGCTTGCGATCGGCGGGCTCAAGGAAAAGCTGCTCGCAGCGCTGCGCGGCGGCATCAAAACGGTGCTGATCCCGGAAGAGAATGAGAAGGACCTCGTTGAAATTCCGGCGAATATCACGAGCGGGCTCAAGATCATTCCGGTCAGCCATGTCGATCAGGTCCTTGCCGAGGCGTTGGTCTCACCCGTTGTGCCGATCGAATGGACCGAGGCCGACGAACTGGCGGCATCCCCGCCGATCGCGTCTGGAAACGACCCCGAAACGACGATTCGTCACTGAGTCGGCACCGCTTCACGGTAATTCGCCCCAAATTCGTCGCAAAATCGACGTTTTGGGGCGTTTTTCGTCCTTTTTTGCTTTGACAAGGCGGGGTCAAACATCGTTAGTGACGCGCCATGGCTTCGGGCCATGAGAATCATTTAACCAACCATAATGCAGGGGTTCCTTAGGCATGAACAAACAAGACCTGATCGCCGCCGTCGCTGACTCGAGCGGCCTGACCAAGGGTGACGCGAGCAAGGCCGTTGAGGCCGTGTTCGACGCAATCACCGGTTCGCTGAAGAAGGGCGGCGAAGTCCGTCTCGTTGGCTTCGGCACCTTCGCGGTCAGCAAGCGCAAGGCATCGACCGGTCGCAACCCGCGCACCGGCGAAACGATGACCATCGCGGCGTCGAACCAGCCGAAGTTCAAGGCCGGTAAGGCCCTTAAGGACGCCGTCAACTAAGTTGACAGGCACCTTCTGGTGAATACATTTCGGGCCGTGGCGTAAGCTGCGGCCCGATTTGTATCCGCCGGATGGATTGTGCGTGAAGATTGAACAAATGTCCGTTGCAATCACCGTCGCAGCGGCTATGGACGTCCGACTTTCGGACGCCGGGCTCCCGGCATGCACCGGACGGGCGCGTAGCTCAGCGGTAGAGCACACCCTTCACACGGGTGGGGTCACAGGTTCAATCCCTGTCGCGCCCACCATGGCTTCCCGGCCATGGCGGAAACCGAAACCGGGGCTGACCCGGCCATTCATCGCCTATTCAATGCCTTCGCGTTAGAGAAGCGGCCATGATCCGTACCTTGACCCTTTCCCTCGTTTCCGCGCTGCTGATATCGGCAGGCGCGCCCGCCTTCGCGCGCGGCGATCGTGACCAGGACAATCTGCGCGAAGCGGCGGCGCAGGGACAGGTCATTCCGCTCAACCGGCTGATCGCCGATGTCCGTTCGCGCGCGCCCTATAACGAGATGACCTATCTTGGCGGCCCGCAGTTCGATGCAGGACGGATGATCTATGCCCTGAAATTCATGGACGGCAGCCAGGTGGTCGTTGTCTATGTCGACGCCCGCACCGGCCGGATCGTGGGGCGGAAACCCTGACATTTTGCCCGCAACGACATTTTGCGATGATCGTTCGGACTTGATACACAGTCGATACATGCGGCCGACATCGTGCGGCGCGCAAAGGAAAGGCGCCTGAATGCGGATTTTGATTGTCGAAGACGAACCCACGCTGGGCCCGCAGCTAAAGGCGACGCTGGAAGGCGCTGGCTATGCCGTCGACCTTGCGACCGATGGTGAGGACGGCCATTTTCTAGGCTCCACTGAAAATTACGACGCGGCGATCCTCGATCTCGGCCTGCCCGAAATCGACGGGCTGACGGTGCTCGACCGCTGGCGCCGCGAAAAGCGCAATTTTCCCGTGCTCGTTCTCACCGCGCGCGATAGCTGGTCGGACAAGGTGGCGGGGCTCGATGCCGGCGCGGACGACTATCTGGCCAAACCCTTTCAGACCGAAGAGCTTATCGCCCGGTTGCGCGCGCTGATCCGCCGCGCCGCGGGCAATGCGTCGAGCGAACTCATCGCGGGCCCGGTTCGGCTCGATACGCGCTCGGGCCGTGTCACGCTCGACGGTGCGCCGGTGAAGCTGACCGCGCAGGAATATAAACTGCTGTCGTATCTGCTCCACCACAAGGGCAAGGTCGTGTCGCGAACCGAGTTGATCGAGCATATCTATGATCAGGATTTCGACCGCGATTCGAACACGATCGAGGTTTTCGTAACCCGCATCCGCAAAAAGCTCGGCGCCGATATCATCACGACGATCCGCGGGCTCGGCTACCAGCTCGACGATCCGCAGGGTTGATCCGTGGCGGAGGCCGACGCCCCGGCCGTCGTCGCGGATACCGACGCGGACAAGCCGCAGGCGCTGACCAGCCGTATCACCGGCTCGCTTGCGCGCCGCATGATCGCGATCGCGGCGCTGTGGATTTCAGTGCTGCTGATCGGCGGCGGCTTCGCGCTCGACCGGGTGCTGACCGGCGCTATCACGCGCAACTTCGATTCGAGCCTCGAATATGTGCTGATTGCGATGATCCGCTCGTCGGAGATCGGCCCCGACGGAGAGGTGCGGCTGGTCGAACCGCTAGGCGATCAGCGTTTCCTCGAACCCTATAGCGGCCTTTACTGGCAGATCAGCGGCGGCAATCAGGAACCCTATCGCTCGCGTTCTCTGTGGGAGCGCACGCTGAAGGCGCCGGTGCCGCATATCGACAACCAGATCCACACCTATGACAGCAATCAGTTTCCCGAGGAGGAACTGCGCGTACTCGAACGCAACGTCATCCTGCCGGGCAGCAAGACCAACTGGCGGTTCCAGATCGCCCAGTCGCGCGAAGCGCTCGACACCCAAAATCGTGCGGTGCGCGCCACGTTGATCCCCAGCCTTGCGCTGCTTGGGCTCGGGCTGATCATCCTCGCGGCGCTCCAGACCTTTTACGGGCTTTGGCCGCTCCGACATATTCGTCGCGCGATCGCGGCGATGCGCGGCGGCCAGAATCGCAGGGTCGATGCGCCCCTGCCGCTCGAAGTGCAGCCGATGGTCGACGAGCTGAACGCGCTGCTCGCGCATAACGAGAAGCAGGCCGAAGAGGCGCGGCTTCACGCGGGCAATCTCGCGCATGCGCTGAAAACCCCGCTCACCGTGCTCGTCAACAGCGCGACGAGTTCGACGTCGGAGCTTGCCGAAACGGTGCGGCGCGAGGCGGCGACGATGCAACGGCAGGTCGACCACCACCTCGCGCGCGCGCGCGCCGTCGGGCGCCGCGGCGCGGCGCAGGCGAGGGCGGTCGTCTGGGACAGCGTCAACAGCGTGTCGCGGGCCGTCGCCGCGCTCTATCCCGATGCGCGCCTCGACGCCGAGGGCGACAAGACGCTGATCGTGCGCGTCGAGCGGCAAGACCTTGATGAGCTTGTTGGCAACCTTCTCGAAAATGCGGCCAAATATGGCGGCGGCAGTGTCTTCGTCACCGTCCAGCGCGATGGAAATATGGCCGAAATACTGGTCGAGGACGACGGTCCCGGCATCTCGCCCGACGACCGGGTCCGTGTGATCGATCGCGGAGTGCGGCTGGACAGCGGCAAGCCGGGAACCGGACTTGGCCTTGCTATCGTACGCGACGTCGCCGAAATCTACGGCGGTAGTGTCACGCTGGAGGAGAGCGAGGATCTCGGCGGCGTGATGGTGCGGTTGAGATTGCCGGCGGGTTAGGGGTGAATGCGGCTTTGGGGTCTGAGCTGTCGTTGCCCTCTTTGAACATCGCCCGGCTGGCTCTGGGATCGGAACGGCGCAAGGGCCGCGCAATATTTCAAAGTTCAGGAAAGTTCAGCCCTATGCGCGCCCCGATTTGCAAGTCGCGGAGCGCTGGATGTGCGCGGCACGTCCGATCGTGGTCGTACCCGTAAGCCAGGCAGCGACCACCTTTTTTGTTCACCGAATGAAAGAGCCGGATGAAGGCTGACACAGCCGGATAATGTAGGAAAGACCTATTTGAAGGCGATGTCTGTTTTAGGGTGGTGAGCTGTCGCTCGATCCCCACCCTCGTCACCCCGGACTTGATCCGGGGTCCATGACGATGGTGCGGTTATGGATCCCGGATCAAGTCCGGGATGACGAAGAAGGATGGGGGGCTTTCGGTCGATACCGACCTTCCGTCATCCTGGGCTTGACCCGGGATCCCGCTTTTTCGACGTGCTCACGGACTTCGACTTCAAGCGGGACCCCGGATAAAGTCCGGGGTGACGATGCAAGAAAGGGCAGCTTCCGGCCGAAAGCCGTCGCTTGCCTTAAGCCGCCGTTACTTCCAGGCCACGCTGTACGCCGGGACGTGCCAAGCCGGCATCGAGCCAGCGCTGGACATGACTGAACCGGTCGAAGCCGACGATCTCGCGCGCGTCGTAAAAGCCGATCAGATTGCGTACCCAGCCGAGCAGCGAGATATCGGCGATGCTGTAGTCGGCGCCCATGACCCACTCGCGCGTCGCCAGCCTTTCGTCGAGCACGCCGAGCAGACGCGCCGATTCCGCCGCGTAACGATCCCGCGGGCGCTTGTCCTCATATTCGCGGCCGGCGAATTTGTGGAAGAAACCGAGCTGGCCGAACATCGGGCCGACGCCGCCCATCTGCCACATGACCCACTGGATCGTCTCGTACCGCTCCGCCGGATCGGCCGAAAGAAACTGCCCGCTCTTGTCGGCCAGATAAATCAGGATGGCGCCCGATTCGAACAGCGCGAGCGGCTTTCCGCCGGGGCCCTGCGGGTCGTAGATCGCGGGGATCTTGCCATTGGGGTTGAGCGCGAGGAACGCCGGGTCATGACTTTCGTTCGCCATGATGTCGATCCGGTGCGGTTCGTACGCGAGACCCGTTTCCTCCAGCATGATCCCCGCCTTGACCCCGTTCGGCGTCGGCGCAGAGAAAAGCTGTATCCGGTCGGGGTGCTTTGCCGGCCAGCGCGCGAAGATCGGATGGGCCGTGCTCATGCGTCCTGCTCCCGCTTGGCTTGCTGGTGGTGGCGGATTACTTCGTCGATGATGAAGCGGAGGAATTTCTCGGTGAAATCGGGATCGAGATCGGCGTCGCGCGCGAGTTCGCGCAGCCGTCCGATCTGGCGTTCCTCGCGGCCGGGGTCGGCGGGGGGCAGGCCTTCGCGGGCCTTGAGTTCGCCGACCGCCTTGGTCACCTTGAACCGTTCGGCGAGCATATAGACGAGCGCCGCGTCGATATTGTCGATGCTCTGGCGGTAGCGGCTCAGTTGGTCGTCCATGGGTGCGCGATTCCTCTCTTCTCCGGCACGCTTGGCACCGGGCGGGGCTTCAAAGCAAGCCGAAAGTCGTTGCAAAATCGCGACCGCGGCGCCAAGGCTCGCCGCGTTATGACTGCGGAAATCCATCAGCTCCACGGCGACCGGCCGCCCTCGCTCGACCCGATGATGGCGCTCGTCGCCGCCGATATGAACGAGGTGAATTCGGTCATTCTCGACCGTATGCAGTCCGAAGTTCCGCTGATCCCCGAACTCGCGGGGCATCTGATCGCGGGCGGCGGCAAACGGATGCGCCCGATGCTGACGCTCGCGTGCGGCAAGCTGCTCGACTATCCGGGCCGCCGCCACTGCAAGCTCGCCGCCGCGGTCGAGTTCATTCACACCGCGACGCTGCTCCACGACGATGTCGTCGACAAGTCGGACCTGCGCCGCGGCCGCAAGACCGCGAACATCATCTGGGGCAACAGCGCCTCGGTGCTCGTCGGCGATTTCCTGTTCAGCCGCGCGTTCGAAGTCATGGTCGAGGACGGATCGCTGAAGGTGCTCAAGATCCTGTCGCGCGCCTCGGCGGTGATTGCGGAGGGTGAGGTCAATCAGCTCTCGGCGCAGCGCCGGATCGAGACGAGCGAGGACCAGTATCTCGCGATCATCAATGCCAAGACCGCCGAACTCTTCGCCGCCGCGTGCAAGATCGCAGCGGTCGTTGCCGAGCGTGACGAGGCGACCGAAGCTGCGCTCGACGCCTATGGCCGCAACCTCGGCATTGCGTTCCAGCTCGTCGACGATGCGATCGACTATGTTTCGGACGCCGAAACGATGGGCAAGGGTGTCGGCGACGATTTCCGCGACGGCAAGGTTACGCTGCCCGTCATCCTCGCTTATGCGCGCGGCAGCGCGGAGGAACGCGATTTCTGGAAGCAGGCCATCGTCGGACATCGTACGTCGGATGAGGATCTCGCCTACGCCACGTCGCTGCTCCACAAACATGACACGATCACCGACACGCTTGCCCGCGCGCGCCACTATGGTCAGCGCGCCGTCGATGCGATCGGGGGTTTCAGTGCCAGTCAGGCGAAGTCGGCGCTGACCGAAGCGGTCGCGTTCGCGGTCGCGCGCGCCTATTGAGGCGGACATGGCGATGATGGGCCCAGCGGCGGAAAGCCCCGGCGCCTATATCGCCGCGCTGTCAGGCTGGCAGCGCGAACGCTGCGAAATGATGCGCGCGACAATCATGGCCGCGGCACCCTTTGAAGAGACGATCAAATGGACCAACCTTGTCTTCATGACGAATGGTCCGTGCATCCTGATCCGCGCCGAGGAGCATCGGGTGCTGCTCGGTTTCTGGCGCGGCAAAAGGCTGCGCGAGCTGGAGCCGCGGATCAAGGCGAGTGGCAAATATGAACTCGGCAATCTGGTGATGACCGAAAGCACCGAGGTCTCGGCCGAAACGGTCGCGGCGCTCGCCGCCGAGGCTTTTCGCCTGAACGCCCAACTGGGCAACCCTGCGGCGCGCACCTGATGCAATCGCTTCCGATCGATGTCGTGCTGCCCGATATCATGGCGGCCCTGGTGCTAAAGCCCAACGCCGTCGTCGTGGCACCGCCGGGGGCTGGCAAGACGACGCGCGTGGCGCCCGCGATACTCGACCAACCGCGGTGCAAGGGCGCGGTGTGGTTGCTCTCGCCCCGCCGCCTTGCCGCACGTGGCGCGGCCGAGCGCATCGCCGAGGAAATGGGCGAAGCGGTTGGCGGCAAGGTTGGCTATGCCACGCGGCTCGACAGCAAGCAGTCGGCGGCGACGCGGCTGCTGGTGATGACTCCCGGCCTGTTCCGCAACCGCATCCTCGCGGATCCCGAGCTTCGGGGCGTGTCGGCAGTCCTCTTCGACGAAGTCCATGAACGCAGCCTCGACGGCGACTTTGCGCTCGCATTGGCGATCGATGCGCAGCAGGGTCTTCGCGACGATCTTCGCCTCGTTGCGATGTCGGCGACGCTTGACGGCGTGCGCTTTGCCGCCCTCCTTGGCAATGCGCCGGCGGTGAAGAGCGAGGGCAAGATCTGGCCGCTCGAACTGCGCCATATCGGTCGCCGCGCCGAGGACCGGCTGGAGGCTTCGATGCTCGCGGCGGTGCGGCAGGCGCTGGTCGACGAGGTTGCGGGCGACATGCTTGCTTTCCTGCCCGGCGCCGCCGACATCGAGCGCACTGCAGCCGCAGTCGAAGAGGCGCGCTTGCCGCTCGTCGTCCATCGCCTCCACGGCCAGATCGATCCGGCGCTACAGCGCAAGGCGCTCGTCCGCGATGCTGATGGACGGCGCAAGTTGATCCTCGCGACGAGCATCGCGGAAACCAGCCTGACGATCGACGGCGTGCGTATCGTGATCGACGCCGGCCTGTCGCGGCGTCCGCGCTTTGACAAGGCGGCGGGCATCGCGCGCCTCGTCACCGAGCGCGCGAGCCAGGCGTCGGCGACGCAGCGCGCGGGCCGCGCCGCGCGGCAAGGGCCGGGCGTTGCCTATCGATTGTGGGAAGCCGCGGCGACCGCAGGCATGCCGCCGTTCGATCCCCCTGAAATCCACGAAAATGATCTGATGCCCGTCGTCCTCGATTGTGCGAGTTGGGGCATCATCGACCCGCGCCAACTGGGCTGGCTCGACCCCCCATCGCCCGCCGCCATTTCGGAAGCGAAAAGCCGGCTTCAGGCGATTGGGGCGCTGGCCGACGATGGCCGCATCACCGCACACGGCAAGGCTCTCGCCGCGATCCCGCTTCCCGTTCCGCTCGCGCACATGCTGCTCGACGCGGCGCGCGCGGGGGAGGCGGAGATGGCGGGGCGGCTTGCCGTGCTGTTGACCGAGCCGGGACTTGGCGGGCGCGGCGTCGATGTCGAAGCGCGGCTGTCGCGTTGGCGTGGGCAACGCAACGAACGCTCCGACGGCGCCTGGCGTCTCGCGCGGCGGCTCGCGACCATCGGCGAGAAGCTGGCGGCAGAGACCGATAGCGTTCCAACGCGCTCGATCGGCGGTTGGATTGCGACCGCGTGGCCCGACCGCGTTGCGCGGCAGCGAGCAGGGCAGCGCGGCGAGTATCTCAGCGTCGGCGGACGCGCCTATCGCATCGACCCGGTCGATCCGCTCGCGGGCAGCGAATGGCTCGCGATCGCTGACGCGCAGGGCCATGCCGCGGGGGTGCGCATCCTGGCCGCGGCGCCAATCGAACAGGCCGAGGTCGAGGCACTCTTCGCCGACCGCATCGTCCAGCGTTCGGCAAGCAGTTATGACGGCGCTAACGACCGCGTCGATCATCGCCGCGAACGGCGGCTTGGTGCGATCGCACTGACGAGCGGGCAGGCCGGGCGCAGCGAAAATTCGGAGGACGATATCGCGGTACGCATGGCTGCGGTGCGCAGCAAGGGACTGGGACTGATCGGTTGGGGACCGGCGTCGCAGGCGCTGCGCCAGCGCGCTTCCTATGCGGGGATCGACGCGCTCTCGACCGGCGCGCTCGCCGATAGTCTCGAACTCTGGCTGGAGCCGTTGCTTTCGGGATGCCGGGGCCTTCGCGATATCGGCGATCGCAAGCTGACCGATGCGTTGATGGCGACCCTCGACTGGCCGGCGCGGCAGTTGCTCGAAAAGCACGCGCCCGCCGACTATGCGACACCGGTCGGCGGCCGGCATCCGATCGACTATGGCGCCGACGGTGGGCCGACGGTCAGCCTTCGCGTGCAGGAATTGTTCGGGCTGGCCCGCCATCCGACGATCGGCGATCCGCCGGTGCCGCTGGTGCTCGCCCTGACCTCTCCCGCGCATCGACCGATTCAGACGACGCGCGACCTCGTATCCTTCTGGAGCGGTAGCTGGCATGATGTGGCGCGCGAGATGCGCGGGCGCTATCCCAAGCATAATTGGCCCGACGATCCGGCAAATGCGCGGCCGAGCCTGATGACCAAAGCGGCACAGGCGCGCCGCGATGCGCAATAGGCCCCTTTTCGCAGGCGCCGCTTGGCGCTAAGGCGGCGGCTCAGGCCCCGGTTAAACAGGACGACCCCGATGAAAGCGCGTATTTTCCAGAAGCCCAAAAATGCCATGCAGTCGGGGCGTGCCGGGACGCAGCGTTGGGTGCTTGAATATGCGCCGGTCGAAGCGCGCAAGGCCGATCCGCTAATGGGTTGGGCCGGCAGCGGCGACACGCAGCGCCAGCTCCGCCTTGGCTTCGCGAGCCAGGAAGAGGCCATTGCTTATGCCGAGCGTAACGGCATCGAAGTCGAAGTGACCGCGACGCCGGTGCGGACGCTCAAGATCCAGGCTTACGCCGACAATTTCCGGTAAAGCGTCGCCCCCGCGAAGGCGGGGGACGCTGGCAATCTCGCGCTACGTCGATAGCGGCCCCACATCTTCGCGGAGGGCCGACGATCCTTCTCGATTATTCGCTGTCGGGCTGCAGCAATTTGTGCAGGTGGACGACGACATATTTCATTTCGGCGTCGTCGACCGTGCGCTGCGCGGCGCTGCGCCATGCCTTTTCCGCCGACTTATAGTCGGGATAGAGGCCCACGACGTCGAGGTTGTGGAGGTCGACGAAATCGAGACCCTGCGGGTCGGCGACGCGTCCGCCGAACACGAGATGCAATTTGCTCATGGTTGCTTTCCTTGCGGGTTAGCGCGGGGGAGGGGAGAAGCCGCGGCCCCTACCAGCGCTTAGCCCCTACGGCAAGTGCGGCTCAGTCTTCTTCCTTGCGGCCCTTCGGCAGCAGCGATCCGAGCAGCGCGCCGATTGCGACCGCGCCCGCGACGAGCGCCAGCGGCTGCTTTTCGGCAACGTCTTTGAGTTTGCTGTTCGCGCGTTTGGCCTGCGCCTTGCCCTTTTCATAAACCTCGCCAGCCGCTTCGCGGGCGACGCCGGCTTGCTCGCTGGCCTTCGCCGCGAGATCTTCGGTCGCGGCGCGGGCGCGACCATAGCCGTCCTGAATGCGCGCCTTTGCCGCTTCGGCGGTCAACCGGGCATTTTCGGCGGTTTTCTCCGCAAGTTCACTCGCTTTTGCACGCGTATCGCGGGCGGTTTCACCGAACGGCTTCATTATCTTCTTCCTCCAGAGTTTCGATCTCATCTTCGTCCGCCGGATCGTCGGTGGACCGAAAATGATCGGCGACGTCTGCCGCCAGGTCCTGAATCTTTTGCACCAGACGCGGGGCATGTTCCTTGATCGGTTCGCGCAGCAACCAGGCGACGCCCGCCGCAGCGGCGATCGCGATCGGAAGGCGGTTGCTGCGAAACTGTTCCTGTACGGCATGCGCAGTATCGTCGACGACCTCGCCAATCCGGTATTTGCCGCGATCAACGAGCGCGCCGGGTTTGAATGCAGCGCGCGCGACGTCGAGCCGGCGGTACAGTTCGGCGCGCTGGAGCATCGAGCGGCGCGCAGCGACGATCAGGCGATTACGCGTCCGCGGCATCGTCGATCCCTTCGTTCGTAAGGTCGCGCCGCAGCGCGGTGCGAATGTCGCCATAGCTGCGCTGCGCGCGCCACCCGGCAAAGGCGGCGATGATGAGCAGAACGGCGACGACAATCAGGGTTGCGACAAACGGGCCGACATGCGGCGCGAGCGCCAGGATCGCCCCGAACGCCAGCGCAAGCATTGCGATGCCCAAAGCCGAGGCGGCAACGGCGCCCCAGCCCGCCGTCCAGGACACGCCGTGCAGGGCGAGTTCGGTACGGGCTTCAAGCAGCGCAAGCTCCGCCTTGGCCGTCGCCGAAAGATTGTCGACGACATCGCCGACGATCTTTTCGAGCGGAACGGGAGGCGGGGCAAGCGGACGTCCGTCGGGAGCGTAACCGTGACTTATGCCGTCAAAGCTGCGCGCGTCGGACGCTGGCGGGATCTTCGGATCGGAAGGTGGCAAGGCCCTGTCAATCGTTCGAGTTGCCCTTGAGCATCCGGGCAAGGACGAAGCCGATCACCGTGGCGGCACCAACGGCGATCGCGGGGTTCTTTTTGACCATGTCGCGCGTCGAGGCAGCAAGCTCGTCGAGATCTTTCTTGTCGAGCGTCGTGGCCAGGCCGGCAACGGTGGTCGCGGCCGAGCGGGCATAGTCGCCATATTGTTTGCCGAACTTGCTGTCGACGGTGCCGGCGCTGTCCTCAAGCAGCTTGGCGAGGCTGCCGACGGCTTCGGCGGCCTTGTCCTTGCCCTTGTTCGCGGCGTCGCGCGCCTTGGTCGAGGCTTGATTCTTGAGCGTCGTCGCTTCCTGTTTCAGCGACGCAGCCTTTTTGGACGCTTCGGATTTGATGGTGTCGCGCGTCGCGGCGATCTGGTCGCGGATCGGATGATCCTTGGCGGCGGCCTTCACGGTGGCGGGCTTGCGGGCGGGCGCGGCCTTGGTGGCTGCGGCCTTCGCGGGGGCCTTGGGACGGGGAGCTGCGGCTTTCTTCGTCGCGGGAGTAGCGGCTTTGGCCATCATTTAGTCCTCTTCTGTCGTGTCGGGCGCCGCGCGAGCGGGCGGCCTCTCTTGGTCCTGTCAGAATATATAGCAAGGCGAGCCGAATGGTTCCATCCCTCCGCAAAATTCCTATGCAGCGGTTGCACTAACGTCACCCTCCCGATAACAGGCGGGCGCCTTTCTCCATCGGCCAATTTGCGGCCGCCAGCAGGACATTATCCATGACCGCCATCATCGACATTCACGGCCGCGAAATCCTCGACAGCCGCGGCAACCCGACCGTCGAAGTCGATGTGCTTCTGGAAGATGGCAGCTTCGGCCGTGCGGCCGTGCCCTCGGGTGCCTCGACCGGCGCACATGAAGCGGTCGAACTGCGCGACGGCGACAAGAGCCGTTATCTCGGCAAGGGTGTGATCAAGGCGGTTGCTGCGGTCAACGGCGACATCGCCGAAGCGCTGATCGGCCTCGATGCAGAGGATCAGCGCGAACTCGATTCTGCGATGATCGACCTCGACGGCACGCCGAACAAGAGCCGCCTCGGCGCCAACGCGATCCTCGGCGTCAGCCTGGCCGCCGCCAAGGCCGCGGCGGACGCGCGTGGCCTGCCGCTTTATCGCTATGTCGGCGGCGTCTCGGCGCGCACGCTGCCGGTGCCGATGATGAACATCATCAACGGCGGCGAGCATGCCGACAATCCGATCGACGTGCAGGAATTCATGATCATGCCCGTCGGCGCCGGCAGCATTGCCGAAGCAGTCCGTTGGGGCAGCGAAATCTTCCACACGCTGAAGAAGGGCCTGTCGGCCAAGGGGCTCGCGACCGCGGTCGGTGACGAGGGCGGCTTTGCGCCGAACCTGGCCTCGACGCGCGCTGCGCTCGACTTCATCGCCGCGTCGGTCGATCAGGCGGGCTTCAAGCTCGGCACCGACGTCGTCCTCGCGCTCGATTGCGCGGCGACAGAATTCTTCAAAAATGGCAAATATGAAATCAGCGGCGAGGGGCTTTCGCTGAGCCCTGAACAAATGGCCGAATATCTTGCCGCGCTGGTGAACGACTATCCCATCAAGTCGATCGAGGATGGGATGAGTGAGGATGATTTCGTGGGCTGGAAGGCGCTCACCGACCTGGTCGGCGACAAGTGCCAGCTCGTCGGCGACGATTTGTTCGTCACCAACCCGCTGCGTCTGGAGCAGGGGATCAAGGACGGCCTCGCCAACTCGCTGCTCGTCAAGGTCAACCAGATCGGCACGCTGTCGGAAACGCTCGACGCCGTCGATATGGCGCACCGCGCACGCTACACCGCCGTCATGTCGCACCGTTCGGGCGAGACCGAGGATTCGACGATCGCCGACCTGGCGGTCGCGACCAACTGCGGCCAGATCAAGACCGGCAGCCTCGCGCGTTCGGACCGGCTCGCCAAGTACAACCAGCTGATCCGCATCGAGGAAGAGCTGGGCGATATGGCGCGCTATCCGGGATCGTCGATCTTCGGGTGACCGATTGGTCCCGAATATCTTCTGCCTTTGAGAAGGACGGTTCGCTCCGGGATATCTATATCTTGGACACCTCGCTTGCCGAGTGGGAAAAGACATGGGCGTTTCTGCTGGGGCGGCGGGCGAGCTTGACGCTGCGAGTTGGCGGCGAACCGGTTCCGTTGCCAAGCCATGCGGAGCAGATATTCGTCGCCCGTGACCGCGGGGACACTGCGACATTGTCGTGCCTGCTCGGCGGCGTCACATTGAACTGCCACTTTTTTGTAAAGGAAGAGGTGGAGTTTGATGTCGATCCAGCAGAGGTCGAGGATGCAAGAGCCGCAAATGAGGTGGCACGGTTCATGGTTGGGTTATCCAAAGCGACCGGCAGGGAGGTCCTGCTGACGGCCGAAAACAATCGCGACGGGGTTGTCGCAAAGGTTGAACCCGGCGATGGAGACGTGAGTTGGCATCCATTGTGATGCGGTGAACTGTTGAAAACCGGAGCCTGACGCCTTGACGCCGCGAATCAACTCTGATTCAAGGGCCGGAATGACGCAGCGCCACAAATTCCGCAAATCGATGCACCGGGCCGCCGGCCCCGCCATCGCGGTGATGGTGGTGCTGGCGATGATCGGCTATATCATTTTCGGCCCGACCGGCCTGTATGCCTGGGGCGACTATGGCCAGTCGGTCGAGAAGCAGCGCGTTATCCTGAGCGAACTCACCAAGAAGCAGACCGAATTGCAGAACCGCGTCAACCTGCTCGATCGGCGCCGCGTCGATCCCGATCTTGCCGAAGAATATGTGCGCGAGAAGCTTGGCGCCTATCACCCCGACGAGGTGATCATTCCGATGGAACCCGACGCGAAGCCCTGAGCTTTCGCCGCAGCGTCGCTGCGCCCATGCTGCATACGTAAGTTGGCATAACGCCCGCCCATGGTGGGCGTTGCCAAGTACGTCGCGGCTCTCCTATATGGCGGCTTGCCGTAACGGCTAAATGCAAAGGAACCCGTCTTGGCCAAAGCACCTGCGCGAACCTCCCCCGCGCCCAAAAAGACTGCATCCACCCCGGCCGCCGCGACCAATCGCGAGCAACCGCGCGACCCCGTCCCCTATGACGCGACGCCCGAAGAGCTGGAAAAATTCTATCGCGAGATGCTGCTCATCCGCCGCTTCGAAGAGAAGGCGGGGCAGCTTTACGGCCTCGGCCTGATCGGCGGTTTCTGCCACCTCTACATCGGCCAGGAAGCCGTTGCGGTCGGGCTGCAGTCGGCGCTCGACGGCGACAAGGACAGCGTGATCACCGGCTATCGCGACCATGGCCACATGCTCGCTTACGGCATCGATCCGAAGGTCATCATGGCCGAACTGACGGGACGCCAGGCCGGCATCTCGAAGGGTAAGGGCGGCTCGATGCACATGTTCAGCGTCGAGCATAAATTCTATGGCGGCCACGGTATCGTCGGCGCACAGGTGTCGCTTGGCACCGGGCTGGCCTTCGCGCACAAATATCGCGGCGACGGCGGCGTGGCGATGGCCTATTTCGGCGACGGCGCCGCGAACCAGGGTCAGGTCTATGAAAGCTTCAACATGGCCGAGCTGTGGAAGCTGCCGATCATCTTCGTGATCGAGAACAACCAATATGCGATGGGCACGTCGGTCAACCGTGCGTCGGCCGAGGATCAGCTCTATCGCCGCGGCGAAAGCTTCCGCATCCCCGGCATGCAGGTCGACGGCATGGACGTTCTCGCGGTGCGCGGTGCGGCCGAAGCTGCGCTCGAATGGGTGCGCGCGGGCAAGGGCCCCGTGCTGATGGAGCTCAAAACCTATCGCTATCGCGGCCACTCGATGTCCGACCCCGCCAAATATCGCAGCCGCGAGGAAGTGCAGGCGGTGCGCGACAAGAGCGACGCGATCGAACATCTGAAAAAGCTGATGACCGACGCCGGCATCGGCGAGGACAAGTTCAAGGATATCGACAAGGAAATCCGCCAGATCGTGGCCGAGTCAGCCGACTTTGCAGAAAGCGCGCCCGAACCCGAACTTCATGAACTTTATACCGACGTGCTGGTGGAGCAATATTGAGATGGCCATCGAATTGAAAATGCCGGCACTGTCGCCGACGATGGAAGAGGGCACGCTCGCCAAGTGGCTCGTCAAGGAAGGCGACACGGTGAAGTCGGGCGACATTCTTGCCGAGATCGAAACCGACAAGGCGACGATGGAATTCGAAGCGATCGACGAAGGTACGATCGGCCAGATCCTGGTTGCCGAGGGCACCGACAATGTGAAGGTCGGCACCGTGATTGCGACGATCACGGGCGATGGCGAGGAAGCTGCCGCTCCGGCGCCTGCAGCCGCACCGGTTGCTGCTCCCGAACCGAAGGCCGAAGCACCGGCTCCGGCGCCCGCTGCTGCTCCGGCTGCAGCCCCCGCGGCGGCCGAGCGCGCTTCGGATCCCGCAATCCCCGAAGGCACCGCGATGGTCCGCCTGACGGTCCGCGAAGCGCTGCGCGACGCGATGGCCGAGGAAATGCGCAAGGACGACCGCGTCTTTGTGATGGGCGAGGAAGTCGCCGAATATCAGGGCGCGTACAAGGTCACGCAGGGCCTGCTCCAGGAATTCGGCGCGCAGCGCGTCGTCGACACGCCGATCACCGAATATGGCTTTGCCGGCCTGGGTGCGGGCGCGGCGATGGGCGGGTTGAAGCCGATCATCGAATTCATGACCTTCAACTTCGCGATGCAGGCGATCGACCACATCATCAACTCGGCTGCCAAGACCAACTATATGTCGGGCGGCCAGATGCGTTGTCCGATCGTTTTCCGCGGACCGAACGGCGCCGCGGCGCGCGTCGGTGCGCAGCACAGCCAGAATTATGCGCCCTGGTATGCCAGCGTCCCCGGCCTGATAGTGATCGCGCCCTATGACGCCGCCGATGCCAAGGGGCTGATGAAGGCCGCGATCCGTACCGAAGACCCTGTCGTCTTCCTCGAAAACGAGCTGCTCTATGGCCGCAGCTTCGACGTGCCAGAGGTTGAGGATTTCGTCCTGCCGATCGGCAAGGCGCGGATCATGCGGCAGGGCAGCGACGTCACGATCGTCAGCTATTCGATCGGCGTCGGGCTCGCGCTCGAAGCCGCCGACCAACTGGCGGGGGAGGGGATCGACGCCGAGGTGATCGATCTGCGCACGCTGCGTCCGCTCGATACCGCGACGGTTCTCGCGAGCCTCAAGAAGACCAATCATCTGGTCATCGTCGAGGAAGGCTGGCCGACCTGTTCGATCGCCAGCGAACTTGCGATGGTCGCGATGGAGCATGGCTTCGACGATCTCGACGCCCCCGTCATGCGCGTGTGCAACGAAGATGTGCCGCTGCCCTATGCGCATAATCTGGAAAAGGCCGCGCTGGTCGACACGCCGCGCGTTGTCGCAGCCGTGAAGGCGGTTCGCAATCGGGCTTGATCTCTTTCACCTCGTCATTGCGAGGAGCGATGCGACGAAGCAATCCAGGGCTGTGTAAAGCCGCTCTGGATTGCTTCGCTCCGCTCGCAATGACGGCATGGTGATGCTAGCCGCCTGCATATGACCACTGAGGCCGATCTCGAAACCAGCTTCTATCCCGACCTGCGCGATCCGCGCGTGATGGTCTCGGTGCCGCACGCGCGGCGTGCCGCGATGTCGGCGCTGTGGGGATTGGCGGCGCGGCTGACCAAATTGCTGATCGATGCGCGCGAGCCGTTGATCGGCCAGATCAAGCTTGCCTGGTGGCGCGACATGGCGGCGATGATCGAAAAGGATCCCGGGGCGTTGCCGAAGGGCGAGCCGCTGCTCGCCGAACTTCAGGCAACGTGGGCCGGAAGGACCGGTCTCGACGCGCTCGTCGATGCGGCCGAGGCGATGCTGCTTGCGGAAAGCGATGCCGAACGGCGCGCCGCATCCGAGAGCTTTGGCGGGCATCTTTTCGGGCTGTCCGGCGGCGACGAAGCGGGTGGAAAACGCTGGGGCCTTCTATGGGGCGCGGGCGTCGAGGATAATGAGCGCGAGGCGCGGGACCTTCTGGGTCATGCAAAGAGTCTTGCGCCGTCACCGCGCCGGCTTTTCGCCGGAAACCGATCGCTTCTGATGCTCGATCGCTGGGCCGCCGCGATTGCAGGTCATGACGGCGAGAGGCACCTGCGCGGTGAGGGTCTGCTGCTGTTGCGCCTCGGCCTTTTCGGCCGCTGACGACTAAAAGCGCGTCGGGGGTGGAAATACCCCTTCCAAACAACTATCTTCACCAGAACAAACGGGGTCGCAGGGGATAATGCGATGTTCAATGGGCTGGTCGCCTATCTCGATTCGATCAAGGCGCGCGACCCTGCGCCGCGGTCGCGTTGGGAAATTCTGCTTTATCCGGGTCTGCTGGCGGTCGGCATGCACCGCATCGCACATTGGCTGTTCGAGGCGCGGCTGTTCTTTCTTGCGCGCTTCGTCAATCATCTCTCGCGCTTCCTGACCGCGATCGACATTCATCCGGGCGCGCAGATCGGCGAGCATCTGTTCATCGACCATGGTTTTGGTGTCGTGATTGGCGAAACCGCCGAGATCGGCGACAATGTCTCAATCTATCAGGGTGTGACGCTCGGCGGGACCGATCCGGCAAACGGTATCGGCGGCAAGCGCCACCCGACGCTTGCCAATGACGTGATCGTGGGATCGGGCGCGCAGATCCTCGGCCCGGTCACCGTCAATGCGCGCGCGCGCGTGGGCGCGAACGCCGTCGTGACGAAGGACGTGCCCGAGGGTGCCGTGATGGTCGGTATCCCGGCGCGCTCGACCCTGCTCGACGCGAACGAATATGCGCGCGAGTTTGTGCCTTATGGCACGCCGTGCAGCGAAACCTTCGACCCCGCGACGCAGAAGATCGAACTGCTGCAATGCCAGCTCGACCAGATGCAGAAGCAGTTGAAGGCATTGCTCGACGAACGTGATGTCGCCGAGGAACAGGCGCCGCGGCGCAAAGGGAGCCGGACCAGCGCCTGATGGGAACCGTGACGCCCTTGCCGTTCGCAGGCCGTACGGTATCGCAGCAGACCGGTTTCGAGCGCCCCGAACTTATGCGTATCCTCGACCTCTATGGCCGGATGGTCGCGGCGGGACACTGGCGCGACTATGCGATGGATTTCCACCGCGACGCGGCCATTTTTTCGGCCTTCCGCCGCGCCGCCGAGCGGCCCGAATATCGCATAGAAAAACGCCCCGCCTTGCGGAGCAGGCAGGGCATGTGGGCCCTTGTCTCCGAAGCCGGGGCGATTTTGAAGCGCGGAGACGAGCTTTCCAACGTGCTCGCCCCCGTCGAACGCAAGCTTATGAAGTTGGTTGGAGACTGACCGTACGGGTCGTCGCGGGCAGTTGGTTCGCGAGATTGTCAGGCAGGAAGCCGACCACCACCGCCCGTGCATTCTGCCAGAAGGCAGACAGCAGCAGCAGCGCCGAGCCGATCACGAACGCCGTCAGCGCGACATTGAGCTCGACCGCGCCAAAGGTGTTGAATAGCTGCGTCATCGCGAACAGCACATAGGCGAGGGCGGAGACGAGCAGGGCGCGGCGGTCGATCGCGAGCGCAATCAGGCCGAACAGGACATAGACGCCGATCACCATGACCGCCGCGGCGCTGCCGATGTCGTCACCGCGCGTAACGCCGAGCAGATGGAAGATCGGGTGCGCGATCATCGGCGCGGCGAGCAGGTGGAGCCAGAAGGCGACGTCGCTGCGGCGCGTCTGACGCACGCGGTCGCTGCGGTCCCACCACATCGCGAGGGTGAAGACGCCGAGCCCGGCAATCAGCACCAGCGCCATCGGCAGCGTGCCGTCGGGGCTGGGCATTCCGGTGATGGCGAGCACGAGCGCGACCGCGGTCGCAGCGAGTGCGGCGGTGCCGGCGGCAACGGTGATGGGCACCATGAAACGCTTCCAATGCGCCCATGTCGCTGCAGCCGTGACGAGCGCCATCGATCCGATCAGGATTGCGCCGGTCGTTTCGCCCGGGTCGTTGCCGAAGATGGACTCGCCATGCTTGACGAGAACGCCGACCATCGTCGCAAAGACACCGCCCGAAAAGGCGAGAACAAGGACGATGCTGGGCAGCGCCATGCGGCGTTTCCGCGTGAAATATTCGGCGAGGAACCACGCCGACGCGGCGACGAAAGCGCCGCCGAGCGCGGGATGGATCGAGGCGCCGATCCAGCCGACCGCGACGAGCAGGATGACCGCCGCGATGCTCACGAAAATATCGTTGAAACCCGTGATGAGGCGAAATGATTCCTCATCCGCTCCGGGGGTGGCGCGCACCGATGCGATATGCGACCGGAAAGCCAATGCGGCCTCCGGCGTGAGTATCTTTGCATCGACCGCGGCTTGCAGGTCGCTTTCACTGTACATCGGGGTCGTCCTTCTGTCCGATCCCCTTGCCCCGAAGCGGTTGTAGCAGCGCTGTATTAGTGATGCAACACAATAAGTCAGGAGAAGATGTGGGCGGAGGTCAGCCGCTCGCGCTGCGCGGCAGTGATCCGGTCGACTAGGCGGTACGCCGCTGGATAAAGCGCAAGGCTGACGAGCGAAGCAAAGATACCGATCTGTTGCCCGGTCTCGAGTTCGGCGGGCGAGGCGGGGTTGATCGTCAACCGCAGCGCGATGTTCGATGCGATGTTTGCGAGAACCCACGTCCCCCACCAGATGGCGAGAAGGCCTTCCGGACGCTCAAGCTCGTCTCCCTGTCCGCCGTGACTGGCGTTCCAAATCTGCCGCATCGCGGCATAGGGTTTGAAAAGGTTGGCGATGGGGACGAAAAACCACCCGACTGCCCAGCCCGGCGTATAGTCGAAGCCGATCGTCCCCGCGGCGACAATGTTCGCCGCGGCACGGTAAATCCACATGCTGAAAAAAACGACCGTGACGAGTGTCAGCAACAGGTCTGCCAGTCCGGCCGCGATGTAAGCCGCCGCTGCCCCGGTAAGCGGGGCGCTCTCTTCGAGTGAAATTGTACCGCGAAGCTCGGCGATCTGGCCGACGAGACTTGCCGCAATCACGGCGAGCCCCACGATCAGCAGGAATTTCAAGAGCTTTGCGCGCTGCGCCAGCCGTTCGATCCCCTCGGCAAGCCCCATGATCGCCATATCATTCCCCCACGGGGACGCCGCCCCGGCGCACCCGTGGGGAAGTGTATCAGGCTCAGCCCAGTGCCATCAATGCTTTCATGACGTTCATCGACTGCTCGCTGCCCGACTGGGGCACGGTTTCGCCGTTGCGGTCGATGATCTTCTCCCATGCCGCGGCGACCCCCTCGGGAGTGCGCTCACCTTCGGGAAGGGCAACGCCAGGCGTCATCGTGACATAGGCGGCGTGGAATGCACCCGCGCCCGCGCCGACGATCATGTTGGTCGGAGCGTCCTCGCTGACCAGATAGAGTGCGGCCGGAACGACATTTTCGGGGGTGAACTTCTCGAACAGTTCGGCGGGGAAGATGTCTTCGGTCATGCGCGTGCCCGCGACCGGTGCGATCGTGTTGCAGCGGATGTTATATTTCGCGCCTTCAAGGTGAAGCGTCTTGGTAAGGCCCGCGAGGCCCAACTTTGCCGCGCCATAATTGGCCTGGCCGAAATTGCCGTAAAGGCCGGTCGACGACGCCGTCATCAGGATGCGGCCATAGGCCTGTTCGCGCATCAGGTCCCAGCATGCCTTTGTCACATTGGCGCTGCCGCTGACGTGCACCTTCAGCACCAGATCGAAATCGGCGGGCTCCATCTTGGCGAAGCTCTTGTCGCGCAGGATTCCGGCATTGTTGATCAGGACGTGGACGCCGCCCCATTCTTCCTTCGCTTTCGCCACCATTTCGACCATCTGCTCATATTCGGTGACGCTGCCTCCGTTCGAGATGGCGGTGCCGCCCGCAGCGCGGATTTCCTCGACGACCTGAAGTGCGGCGTCGGAATGGCCGGTGCCATCGCGCGATCCGCCGAGGTCGTTGACCACGACCTTTGCCCCGCGCCGCGCGAGTTCGAGCGCATAGGCGCGGCCAAGCCCGCCGCCGGCGCCGGTAACGATAGCAACGCGGCCGTCAAATTTGATCGTCATGATGGTCTCCCGAAAGGGGCTGCCCCGAAAGATAGGTTGCCCGAAAAAACTGGACCGTCCTTAGCCGTTCGCGCCTTGCTGGCAAGAGGGTGAAAAAATGACGATTGAAACATAAATGTCACGCAAATGACGTGCATATGTCACGTAAGCGTCATAGCAGCGCCTCGAGCTTGTCACCTTTCGCAACGGAGCAAATCCATCATGCGCCATGCCTTCACCATCGCTCTGCTGGCGACGTCGATGTTCAGCCTGCCGACGGCGGCCCGCGCCCAGGCGATGACTGCCGAAGAGGCAGCGCAGCTTCGCGCCGAACTTGCTGCGCTGAAGGCGCAGGTGCAGGTGCTCGAAACGCGGCTCGATGCCGCGACCGCCCAGCAGCCGGCACCCGCGCCGGTCCCGACACCCGCGCCGCCATCGGTGACCGCGAAGCCGGCGACCGAAATTAGCTGGAAGGGCGCCCCCGAGATCAAGACAGCCGATGGCTGGAGCTTCAAGCCGCGCGGGCGGATGCAGTTCGACGTGGCCAGCATCGATGCGCCCGCGGGCGTGATGGGAACGCACGGCGGTTTGACGACGGAAATCCGACGCGTATTCTTGGGGGTAGATGGCAAGATTCCGGGCGGTTTTTCGTACCGGGTCGAAGCCGACTTCGCCGGTGGCTCGGCTGAACTGACCGACGTCTATCTGACTTATGGCCAAGGGCCGCTGTCGGTCACGGTGGGGCACATAAGACATTTCACCTCGCTGGAAGATGTAACCAGCGACTTGTTCACCAGCTTTACCGAGCGTGCGGCCTTTGTACCGGCCTTTGGCTTTGAACGCCGCGTCGGATTGGGAGTACAATATAAAGGGAAGCAGATCCTCGCGCAGGCGGGCGTGTTCGGCGACAATGCAAACGATCTTCTGAACGATGCGAACAACAGCATCAGCGCCGACGGGCGGTTAGTGTGGATGCCCAAATTCGGCAAAACCCAACTGCATCTGGGCGGGTCGGCCCATATTCGCGATTTCAACGACCAGTCGCCCACTGCACGCTATCGCGCTCGGCCCTATGTTCACACGACCGACGTACGTCTGATCGACACCGGCAACATCGATGCCACGGGTGAGCGTGGTTATGGGCTGGAGGCTGCGGTGGTATCGGGGCCGTTCCATGCATCGGGTGAAGGTTTTTGGCAGACGATGAAGCGCCCCGGCGTCACCGACCCGACCTTCTTTGGCGGTTATGCAGAGGTCGGCATGGTGCTGACCCCTGGGGATAGCCGCAGTTACAGGGATGGCGCCTTCGACAGGCTAAAGCCGTCGAAATCCATCACCGACGGCGGCATCGGTGCGATCGAGATCAACGCGCGCTACGACCATCTAGATCTCAACGACGCCGGAATCGTTGGCGGTCAGCAAAGGGCGGCGTTGATCGGCATCGTCTGGGCGCCGATCGACTATATCCGGATCACCGCCAATTACGGTAAATTGTGGATCGACGACGCGCGTATTCCGACCGCGGCGGGTGATCGCAGTTATACCGCCGATACGTTCGGGCTGCGCACGCAGATGGATTTCTGATCGCGGCGTTCGTTTTGGGGTAGGGGACTGGCTCCCTTTTTAGTCATCCCGGGCTTGACCCGGGATCCCGCTTTTTGACGCATTTACTGACGTCGACATCGAGCGGGACCCCAGATCAAGTCCGGGTGACGATGAAAGATAGGCCGCTTGCCCCGTCGTCTGGATCAGATGCTCTTGCCTGCATCCAGTGCATAGCCCGCCGACCGCACCGTCCGGATGATATCGCTCGTACCGGGCAGGTTGATCGCCTTGCGCAGGCGGCGGATATGGACGTCGACGGTGCGCAGTTCGATATCGCTGTCCTGGCCCCAGACGCTGTCGAGCAACTGCCCGCGTGAGAAGACGCGGCCCGGATGCTCCATGAAATGGCGGAGCAGGCGGAATTCGGTCGGCCCCATCGCAACGATCTGGCTGTTGCGCACGACCTTGTGCGCCACCGAGTCCAGTTCGATGTCGGCATAGGTCAGCATCTCGCCGGCGAGCGCGGGGCGCAGGCGGCGGAGCACCGCCGATACGCGCGCGACCAGTTCGCGCGGGCTGAACGGCTTGGTGACATAATCGTCGGCGCCCGTTTCGAGGCCGCGGATACGGTCCTCTTCCTCGCCGCGCGCGGTGAGCATGATGATCGGGACGTTCGCCGATTTCGGGTTGCGGCGCAGGCGCCGGCAAACCTCGATGCCCGGCAGGCTCTCGATCATCCAGTCGAGCAGGACGATGTCGGGCACGCGTTCCTCGACCAGGACGAGCGCCTGCTCGCCATCGGGAGTCTGGCGGACCGAAAAGCCTTCGCGGGCGAAATGCCAGACGATGAGCTCGGCAATCGCCTCGTCATCTTCGATCAGCAGCAAATCGGGCTGTGGCATCAGCCTTGCTCCTGCTCCGCTGACGCGGCGCCTTCCGGAGTCTCGCCGCGTTCGCGTTCCTCCATATGGTCGCCGGTGACGACATAATAGACCATCTCGGCGATGTTCGTCGCATGGTCGCCCATGCGCTCGAGGTTCTTGGCGACGAACAGCAGATGCGCGCTTTCCGAGATATATTTCGGATTTTCCATCATGAAGGTGACGAGCGTGCGGAAGATGCTGTTGTAGAAATCGTCGACATTCTTGTCGCGGACGGTGACGCGCACCGCGAGTTCGGCGTCGCGCGCCGCGAAGCTGTCGAGCGCGTCATGGATCAACTCGACGACGATGTTCGACATCGACATCAGCAGCGGGATCGCCTCGATCGAGCGCGTCTGGTCCATCAGTGCGACGCGCTTGGCGATGTTCTTCGCATAATCGCCGATGCGTTCGACCACCGACACGATCTTCAGCGCCGCAATCATTTCGCGGAGGTCGTCGGCCATTGGGGCGCGGAGCGCGATCGTCTGGACCGCGAGTTGTTCGACTTCGCTTTCGAGCGCGTCGATCTTCTTGTCGTCGCGCACGACCTGCGCCGCGAGTTCGAGGTCACCCATATTGAGCGCGGTCATCGCCTGGAGCAGCGCCTGTTCGGCGCGCCCGCCCATTTCGCTGATCAGTCCGCGCAGGCGGTTCAGATCCTCGTCGAAAGCCTTGACGGTATGATCGTTGACTACTGCCATCGTTCTTGTCCTTTTGCGCTGCGGCTTAACCGTAGCGGCCGGTGATATAATCCTTGGTGCGTTCCTGCTTCGGGTTGGTGAAGATGTCGGTCGTCTTGCCGTACTCTACCAACGTTCCGAGGTGGAAAAAGGCGGTGCGCTGCGACACGCGGGCCGCCTGCTGCATGTTATGCGTGACGATCACGATAGCATATTTACCGCGCAGTTCGTGGATCAGTTCCTCGATCTTCGCGGTCGCGATCGGGTCGAGCGCCGAGCAGGGCTCGTCCATCAGGATGACTTCGGGGTCGACCGCGATCGCGCGGGCGATGCACAGACGCTGCTGCTGGCCGCCCGACAAGGCGGTGCCGCTTTCCTGAAGGCGGTCCTTGACCTCGTCCCACAGGCCCGCACGCACCAGCGCACGCTCGACGATTACATCGAGGTCGGCCTTGTTCGGCGCGAGGCCGTGGATGCGCGGGCCATAGCCGACATTGTCATAGATCGACTTGGGGAAGGGGTTGGGTTTCTGGAACACCATGCCGACGCGAGCGCGGAGCTGCACGACGTCCATCGAGGGCGCATAAATGTCCTCGCCGTCGAGTTCGATCTGCCCCGTAACGCGCGCGCTGGCGACGGTGTCGTTCATGCGATTCAGCGAGCGCAGGAAGGTCGACTTGCCGCAGCCCGAGGGGCCGATGAAGGCGGTGACCAGGTCGGTGCCAACGTCGATAGACACGTCGTTGATCGCCTGTTTTTCGCCATAGAAGACGTTGACGCCGTGCGCCTTCATCTTGGGGTCGGCGATGGTAAGATCGTCTTGGGTCATGAAGGTCACCAGCGTTTTTCGAATTTGTTGCGAAGATAGATCGCAAAGGCGTTCATCGACAGCAGCACGATAAGCAGCACGATGATCGCGGCGGAGGTTTTCTCGACAAAGCCCCGGTCGACTTCGTCCGACCAGAGGAAAATCTGCATCGGCAACACGGTCGAGGGCGAGCAGATACCGCCCGGAACGTCGCCGATAAAGGCACGCATTCCGACGAGGAGCAGAGGTGCGGTCTCGCCCAGCGCGCGCGCCATGCCGATGATCGTGCCGGTGAGGATGCCGGGGAGGGCGAGCGGCAGGACATGGTGGAACACGACCTGTACCGGGCTGGCGCCGACGCCGAGCGCCGCGTCGCGGATCGACGGTGGCACCGATTTAATCGCGTTGCGGCTGGCGATCACGATCACCGGCATCGTCATCAGCGCGAGCGTCAGGCCGCCGACGAGCGGGCTTGCCTGACACAGCCCGAACCAGTTGATGAACACCGCGAGCGCGAGCAGGCCAAAGATGATCGAGGGCACCGCGGCAAGGTTGTTGATCGACACTTCGATAAGGTCGGTCCAGCGGTTCTTCGGCGCATATTCTTCAAGATAGAGCGCCGCGAGCACGCCGGTCGGGAAGGCGATGAGGAAGGCGATGAAGATCGTCAGCACCGAACCCTTGAGCGCGCCCCAGATGCCCGCAACCGCGGGGTCGGTGGCGTCGGCGTTCTTGAAGAAGGGCCAGTGGATGCCGGTCGACAGCTTGCCGTCCTTCTCCAACGCATCGACCTTCGCGCCGAGTGCGCCCTTCGCGCCTTCCTTGGCGGCGATGTCGACTTCGGACGAAGCGGGCAGCTCGAACACCGTCTTGGCGTTAAGCAGTTCGGGATCGTCCTTGATCGCGCTGCGCACTTCCTTCCACGCATTTTCGGAAATCAGCTTCGATCCGTCGGTCCCCAGCGCCTCGTCGGCGGCAAAGGCGACGATGTCGGCGAGCCCTGCATTCGCGATCACCTGATCGGCGTCGGCATCGCCGAGGCGCGAGGTATCGATCGTCAACGGCATCGCCTTGAAATCGACGGGCACCGCGACATGCGTATACATGAATCCACGCGCGCCGTTGCCGACCATCACGAAGAGCAGGAAGGCGAGGAAAGCGCCCGAGAGCAGCACCGCGCCCAGCCCCATCAGCTTGAAGCGGCGTTCGGCGGCGTAGCGCTTCGCGATGCGGGTCTGCATCACGGAGCCTTTCCAGTCGGTGGGGGCGGTCTGCCTATTCATAAGCTTCACGATACTTTTTGACGATGCGCAGCGCGACGATGTTGAGGAGCAGCGTAACGATGAAGAGGACGAGGCCGAGCGCGAAGGCGGCAAGCGTTTTCGCGCTGTCGAACTCCTGGTCGCCGGTGAGCAGCTTGACGATCTGTGCGGTCACCGTGGTGACGCTGGCAAAGGGGTTGGCGGTCATGTTGGCCGACAGCCCTGCGGCCATCACGACGATCATCGTCTCGCCGATCGCGCGGCTGACCGCGAGCAGGATGCCGCCCATCACGCCCGGAAGCGCGGCGGGGATCAGCACCTGGCGGATCGTCTCGTTCGGCGTTGCACCGAGAGCCAGCGATCCGTCGCGCATCGCCTGCGGTACCGCGTTGATGCTGTCGTCGGCCATCGAGGAGACGAAGGGGATGATCATCACACCCATCACGATACCCGCCGCAAGTGCGCTTTCGGTGCTTGCGTTGGGAATGCCGAGCATCACCGCAAATTCGCGCAGGGCCGGGGCGACGGTCAGCGCGGCGAAATAGCCGTAAACCACCGTCGGCACGCCGGCGAGAATCTCGAGCAGCGGCTTCACCCATTTGCGCACCGTCGGCGCGGCATATTGGGTAAGGTAGACTGCGGTCATCATGCCGATCGGAATGGCGACGATCATCGCGATGATTGCGCCGATCAGGATCGTACCCCAGAACAGCGGAATGCCGCCGAATGTGTCGGGCTGCGGCGCGCCGCTCGTCGGCGCCCATTCGGTGCCGAACAGCAATTCGGCGGGCGAGACGAGGCGGAAAAAGCGGATCGATTCGAACAGCAGCGACAGCACGATGCCAAAGGTCGTGAGGATCGCGACCAGCGACGCGAGCAGCAGGAACAGCATCACGATCTTTTCGACGCGGGTGCGTGCCCGGAAATCGGGTTTGATCCGCGTGAAGGCGTAAAGTCCGCCCGCCAGCGCCAGCGCCAGCATCGCGGCTATGCCGATCCACGCATATTTGTGGCTCGCGTCGGCGTAGGGCTTCACCAGCGGCGCGGCGGAGGGCAACCGCACCGCGGCCTGCTTGCCCTCGGCAACGCTGCGCGCGTCGGACAGGATTGCACCGCGCTCGAACCCGAACGACGGCAGCGATTGCGCCGCCTCGGTCGCGAGCACCTGGTTGGTGATCAGTGCGGGTGAGACCGACGACCAGACGGCAAGGAAAAGCGCGGCAGGGGCAAACAGCCACAGCGCGACATACCAGCCATGATATTGCGGGCGCGAATGGAGCTTTTCGCCGGCGCGGCCGGCCAGCAGGTTCGACCGCGCGCGGCCGGCCAGCCAGCCGATCAGCGCGAGACCCGCGATCAAAAGCAAAAGGGCGGCGGCGTTGAAGGTCACGCAGTCCTCATTAAATCATTCCCGTCATTGCGAGGAGCGAAGCGACGCGGCAATCCAGAGTTTGCGTATACCGCTCTGGATTGCTTCGCTTCGCTCGCAATGACGATCAAGAAAAGACGGTGGCCGGTAGGGAAAACCCGCCCGGCCACCAGCGGGAGGAAACTTACTTGAGCTCGGCGCCGTTCAGCGCGGTCATGCCCTTGCCATTCGCTGCCGCCGTCGCCGCGATGTCCTTCGGCGACACGATCAGGCCCTTGACGTTCAGATAACCGCCTTCGCCCGCGCCCTTCAGAAACTCGGCGACATATTCGGCGAGGCCGGGGACGACGCCGACATGCGCCTTCTTCACATAGATGAACAGCGGACGCGAACCGGGATAGCTGCCGTCGGCGATCGCGGCATAGGTCGGGGCGACGCCCTGAACCGGGACTGCCTTGATCTTGTCCTTGTTCGCATCGAGATAGCTGAAGCCGAAGATGCCGAGGCTGGTCGGATTCTTGTCGAGCTTCGAGATGATCAGGTTATCATTCTCGCCCTGCTCGACATAATAGGGCGCGCCGCGCAGCGTGGTGCAGGTCGCCTCATGCTTTTCTTTGTCGCTGTCCTTCAGCGCCTTCATCTCTGCATTGGCGTCGCAGCCCTTGCCGAGGATCAGTTCCTTGAACGCGTCATAGGTGCCGCTGGTCGACGGCGGGCCGAATACCGAAATCGCGACCGCTGGGAGGGCGGGGTTCACGTCTTTCCACGTCTTTGCGGTGTTGGGCTTGCCATAGGGGTTCGCCGCAAGTGCCTTATAGACATCTTCTTCCGACAGCTTGAAGCCGGGGCCGCGCTGCGCTTCGCCAAGTGCGATGCCGTCGATGCCGACCTGGATTTCGACGATGTCTTTCACGCCATTCTTGGCGCAAGTGTCGAATTCCTTCTTCTTGATACGGCGCGACGCGTTCGCGATGTCGGGGGTGTCGCCGCCGACGCCTGCGCAGAAGCGCTCGAAACCGCCGCCGGTGCCCGTGCTGTCGATCTTGGGGGTCTTGTTGCCGGTCGCTTCGGCGAACTTCTCGCCGACCGCGGTCGCAAAGGGATACACTGTGGACGAACCGACCGCGCTGATATAATCGCGCGCCCCGCCGCCCGAAGACGCCTGATCCTGACACGCGGAAAGCGCCAGCGCGCAAGTGGCGGCGCCAGCGATAAGGGCGAATTTCTGCAGCATGGGGTAATCCTGTCGGGGGTCGTTACCGAACCAAGCCGCCACCCCCGCGGCGACTCGCTGAGCCGCCAATGAGGGAGTTGTGTGACGCGTTTGTGACATTTGATGTCATATAAGTGTAACGGTCGGTCGCGGCCAAAGCTGCTGGCACGGTCCCCGCGCATAGCCTCGACTTTTCGACGTCGAGGACGAGCGGCTTAGAGCTTGGGCAGCGTGACGCCCTTTTGCCCCATATATTTGCCCGCGCGGTCGGCGTAGCTGGTCTCGCACGGCTCATTGCCCTGCAAGAAGAGGAACTGGCACGCGCCTTCATTTGCATAGATTTTGGCGGGCAGGGGGGTCGTGTTCGAAAATTCGAGCGTCACATGGCCTTCCCAGCCGGGTTCGAGTGGGGTGACGTTTACAATGATGCCGCAGCGCGCATAGGTGGACTTGCCGAGGCAGATCACCAGCACGTCGCGAGGGATGCGAAAATATTCGACTGTCCGCGCCAATGCGAAGCTGTTCGGCGGAATGATGCAGACGTCGGTTTCGCGATCGACGAAATTCTTCGGGTCGAAATCCTTGGGATCGACGATCGTCGAATCGACGTTGGTGAAGATTTTGAACTCCGGGGCGACGCGCGCGTCATAGCCGTAGGACGAGAGGCCATAGCTGATGCAGCCATCGCGGCGCTGCGCCTCGACGAACGGTTCGATCATACCCTGCGTCTGGGCGGCTTCGCGAATCCAGCGATCGGAAAGAATGCTCATGCGTGTCTCTTGTCGGTCCTGCGGGGGTTGCGCAAGCGGTCAGTCGATGAGGCCGAGGTCCTTGGGCCCGAAAGCCGCGGGGAGCAGTTCGCTGAGCTTGTAGGTCCGCACCGCGCTGCCGTCGCCGGAGGCGCAATGGACGAGGATGTCGGTCCGCGACCGCTCGGCCGCTTCATTGAGGATCTGGCGGCAGCGTCCGCAGGGATTGACGGGCTCGGTGCCGAGCAAGGCATCGCCGTCGGGGCGTCCGCCGACGATCGCGACCTCGACAAGCTCTCCGATCCAGCCCTCGTTCGCAATCTTGGCCAGCGCTGCGGTCTCGGCGCAGAGGGTAAGGCCATAGCTTGCATTCTCGACATTGGCGCCGGTGACGACATCGCCGTTCTTAAGCAGCAACGCCGCGCCGACGTGAAAGCCCGAATAGGGTGCATAGGCGCGGCTCGCGGCATCGCGCGCGGCGTCGATCAGGGCATCTCGAGTGTCGGTCATCGCATATCTCCTTTCGGGCGCAGCGCGTTCCAGCCGACGGTGCCCTCGGCACCCGACAGGCGGACATAATCATTCGCCTGCCACATCGCCCAGGGATGTGCGCCATAATCGGGTTCGAAAAAGTCGCGGCGCAGCCAGGTGGTGCGCGCGATCCCCTGTGTCACCCTGTAATCGCTCTCGAACGCCGGCCCCGGTGCGATCACGCTCTGCTTACCCATATGCGCCTCGATCTGCGCGAGAAATGTCGCGAGTTCGGAAAGCAGAAGCGCGCGCGTCGGGCGGTCGGGGCAGCGATCGTCATAGTCGAGCCAGACGACGGCGGGCAGCGCGTCGGCGCGGCGCGGCACATGGCGGATGAAATTGGCGGCCTGATCGGTCGCAAGCTGGCAGAGGCTGTAGCGGTGGATGGCGCCCGCCTGTACGCCAGCTTCACGTGCGGCGGTCATATTGCGTGCGAATTTCGGGTCGACCGCCGAAGAGCCGTCGGTGCCCATGATATAAGCGAAATCGGCGCCCGCCGCTTTGATCGAACCCCAATGGACATCGCCATTGCGCGCGTCGATCGTAACACCCTGCGTCGGATAGAGGGCGCGGTCGGGGATCCAGCGCGCGGCCCACCATAATGCGAGGCCCGCCGCGAGCAGTAGCAATACGAGGGCGGCGCCGATCTTGCGCAGCGTACGCGCAATCGCGGCGCGCCAATCGCCGCCGGCTTTCCCCGGTCGTTTGCTTCTGATTGCCCCCGTCGCCATCATCAGCCCTTGATGTGCAGCACGCAGATCAGCGTGAACAGCCTTCGTGCAGTCGCGAAATCGACGGCGATCTTGCCGTCGAGCCGATCCATCAGCATTTCGGCCGCTTCGTTGTGCAATCCGCGACGCGCCATGTCGACGGTTTCGATTTGCTGCGCGGTCGAGGTCTTGATCGCCTGATAATAGCTGTCGCAGATCGCGAAATAATCCCGGATCGGACGACGGAAACGGCCGAGGCCCAGAATGATGGCTTCGAGCGGCGAGCCATCTTCGCGGCTGATTTCAAATATCAACCGGCCATCCTCGACGCGCAACATGAGGCGGTATGGGCCGGCATAGCCATCCTCATGCCCGCGCTGCGGTACGAATTTATTCTCCTCGATCAGGTCGAAGATCGCGACGCGACGTTCCTGCTCGACATCGGGATTGCGCCAGACGATCGAACCCTCGTCGAGTTCGATCGAAATGATCCGTTGTTTCGAAGGGTCTGCGTCGGCCATGCTGTTCGTGCTTCTACTTGGCCGGGGGCGAAGGGCAAGCCGACTTATTCACAGCATTCCACAGTTATGATATGCCGGACGACATAGCCGGTTGCACCGATGGGGTCGCGGCCGCATGAAGACAGCGATGCCCGAACTAGCCCTTATCCCGACCGCCGTCGCCAGTGGCGACGAGCGCCAAATGCCGCGCAATATCGAGGCCGAGGCCGCGTTTCTCGGCGCGATCCTGATCGACAACCGAGTCGTCGAAGATTTGCCCGTGGCGCTCAGCCCCGACCATTTCTTCGAACCGCTGCACGGCCGGATCTTCCAGCAGACAATGGCGCTGATCGAACGGAACAGCATCGCGACGCCGGTGACGCTCAAGCCCTATTTCGAGGCCGACGAGGCGATGAAGGCGGTCGGCGGCGTCGGCTATCTTGCGCAGCTCACCGGCAGCGGTGCAGGGCTGATCGGCGCGCGCGACTTCGCGCGACAGATTTTCGATCTCGCGCTGCTCCGCGAACTGGCGGGTGTCGGGCGGACGCTCGTCGACAATGCGCTCGACACGAGCGAACGCGTCGACCCGCAGGCACAGATCGAGGAGGCCGAAACCGCGCTCTATCGCGTCGCCGGCGGTGAGGCCGAGATGGGGTCGGTCAAGAATTTCAGCCAGGCGAGCCTTGTCGCGCTGCAGGCGGCCGAGCGCGCGCTCAACTCGGGCGGTCATCTGTCGGGTATCACGACCGGCATTGCGAGCATGAATGCCAAGATCGGCGGCATGCACAATTCGGACTTGATGATCCTTGCCGGACGTCCGGGCATGGGCAAGACCTCGCTGGCGACGAATATCGCATATAACGCAGCCGAGCGTTTCCGCCGCGACGAAGATGACGGCATCCCGCCCGAAAAAAACATGGGTGCGAAGGTCGCGTTCTTCAGCCTTGAAATGTCGGCCGACCAGCTCGCGACGCGTGTGCTCGCCGAACAATCGGGGGTGTCCGGCGAAGCGCTGCGCATGGGCAAGATCAGCAAGGAACAGTTCCAGCAATTGAGCCGCGCTGCGCAGCAGCTCCAGACCTTGCCTTTGTTCATCGACGATACGCCGGGCCTGACGATCGCGGGTCTGCGCACCCGCGCGCGGCGGTTGCAGCGGCGCCACGGCATCGGCTTCATCATCGTCGACTATCTCCAGCTCTTGCAGGGCTCGTCGAAAAGCGGCGACAATCGCGTGCAGGAAATTTCGGAAATTTCGCGCGGTTTGAAGACGCTGGCCAAGGAGCTTCATGTGCCGGTGATGGCGCTGTCGCAGCTTAGCCGTCAGGTCGAAAGCCGCGAGGACAAGCGTCCGCAGCTCTCCGACCTTCGCGAATCGGGCTCGATCGAGCAGGACGCCGACATGGTGCTATTCGTGTTTCGCGAAGATTATTATGTCGCGGCGAAAGAGCCCAAGCGGCCGGTCGAGGGCGACGATGTCAAGATCCACGCGCAACATGAGGAATGGGCGGCCGAAATGGAGCGCGTCTTTGGTTTGGCCGAAGTGATCGTCGCAAAATCACGCCACGGCTCGACCGGCAAGATCCGCATGCACTTCGAGGCGAAGACGACGAAGTTCAGCGACCTCGCCGACGACAGCATGGCGTTCGAGGATTATGAATAAGGCGCTTTAGAAAGCGGGGTCGTTCGCCGGATCGTCGTCGATCGGCGTGACCGCGGTGTGGATGCCGCATTCGGTCTTGTCCCAGCCGCGCCAGCGACCCGAGCGCGGGTCTTCGCCCGGCTTGACCTTCGATGTGCAGGGCGAGCATCCGATCGAGGGATAGCCCTCGGCCTCCAGCGGGTGGCGCGGCAGGTCGTGAGCCTCGAAATAGGCGTCCAGTTCCTCGCGCGTCCAATTGGCGAGCGGGTTGAATTTGAGGCGGCCGGTATTGCCGTCGAGTTCGAAGCGCGCGAGGCCCTGGCGTGTCGAAGACTGGAAACCCTTGCGGCCCGTGACCGAGGTGTCGAAATCGGTCAGCGCCTTTTCGAGCGGCTTGACCTTGCGGATTTCACAGCAGCCGTCGGGATCGTACGACCAGCGCAGCTCAGTCGCGTCCTTCGCGGCCAGTTCATCTGCATCGGGCGTCAGGTTGACGATATTGAGACCGAGCTTCGCCGCCAGTTCGTCGCGATAGGCGAGCGTTTCGGGAAAATGCTTGCCGGTATCGAGAAACAGCACAGGCATGTCGGGTGCGGCACGGCTCACGAGGTGCAGCAGAACCGCGCTTTCGGCGCCGAAGCTCGAGACGATTGCAGTTTCGCCGAGCAGCCCCGCACCGATCACGCTCGCGACCACCTCGGCGGCATCCTGGCCGCGGAAAAGGTTGTTGAGGCGGATGACGTCGGCCTGCGTAAAGCGCGGCGCCACGTCGATCCGGTCGCGGGTGCGATCACCAGCTTGAGAGGGAGAGGCTTTCACGTCAGCCATGCCTTAATTTCCATATCGGCACCGCGCCGTCGGCGGCGCCTTGATAATGTTCAGGCCAACGCGTCAGCGCCGCCTCTACATCGGCAGGATTGAGCTCCTTTTCGGGCGCGAACGTGTCGAAGCCGCAGCGCTTCATATAAGCGATCTGGTCTACCAGAACGTCGCCCTGCGCGCGCAGTTCGCCCGTGTAACCCGCCTCGCGCAGGATGCGCGCCGACGAATAACCACGGCCGTCGCGAAACTTTGGGAAGGCGACTTCGATCAGCGCGAGCCGGTCGAGATGCGGGATCAGCGCGCGCGCATCCTCATCGGGTTCGAGCCGCACCGCAGTCGCGTTCGATTGCTGGAGGAAGGCGTCGAGCGTAACGCAGGGTTCCTCGCCGTCGCTGTGCAGATGCTCAACCATAGATCGCCTCCTTGAAGGGGGCCATGCCGACGCGGCGGAAAGTATCGACGAAACGCTCGCCCTCGGTGCGCTCGGCGAGATATTTGTCGGTCACGCGCTCGATCGCGTCGACGATGCCATCCTCGTCGAAACCGGGGCCGGTGATCGTGCCCAGGCTGACGTCCTCCGCGCCCGACCCGCCGAGCAAAAGCTGGTAGTTTTCGGTACCTTTTCGGTCGACGCCGAGGATGCCGATATGTCCGGCATGGTGGTGCCCGCAGGCGTTGATGCAGCCCGAAACCTTGAGTTTCAGCTCGCCCAGTTCCTTCTGGCGGCCGAGGTCCGAGAAGCGCGTCGCGATCTTTTGGGCGACCGGGATCGAGCGCGCATTCGCGAGGCTGCAATAATCGAGCCCGGGGCAGGCGATGATGTCGCTGATAAGATCGAGGTTCGGCGTCGCGAGTTCCGCGGCGTCGAGCGCCTGCCAGATCGCATAGAGATCGGCCTTGCGGACGTGCGGAAGCACAATGTTCTGGGCGTGGGTGACGCGCAGTTCGTCATGGCTGTATGTCTCGGCAAGATCGGCCATCAGGTCGATCTGCGCCGAGCTGGCGTCGCCGGGGATCCCACCGACAGGCTTCAGGCTGATGTTGACGATCGCATGGCCCGGCACCTTGTGCGCGGCGACATTCTGGTCGACCCAGACCGCGAAGTCGGGGTCGCTGCGGTCGATGTCATCGGGCGCCGAGGCGTCGAGCGCGGGCGGAGCAAATTGCGCCGCGATGCGGTCGAACTCGGCCTTCGGCGGGTCGATGCCGAGCGATTTTACATGCGCATATTCTTCCTCGACCTGGCGGCGATATTCGTCGGCGCCGAGTTCGTGGATCAGGATCTTGATGCGCGCCTTGTAGATATTGTCGCGGCGGCCATGGCGATTATAGACCCGAAGGCATGCCTCGGCATAGCTCAGCATATCTTCGAGCGGTACGAAATCCTTGATCAGCGGCGCGATCATCGGGGTCCGGCCCATGCCGCCACCGACGTAGAAAGCGGCGCCATGGACGCCATCGCGCTCGACGATCTGGATGCCGATATCGTGGAGGCGCATTGCGGCGCGATCCTCGTCGGCGGCGATCACCGCGATCTTGAACTTGCGCGGCAGATAGCTGAATTCCGGGTGGAAGCTCGACCATTGGCGGAGCAGTTCGGCCCATGGACGCGGATCGGTAATCTCGTCGGCGGCCGCCCCGGCCCACTGATCGGAGCTGATGTTGCGGATGCAATTGCCGCTCGTCTGGATCGCGTGCATCTCGACCGATGCCAGATCGGCGAGAATCGCGGGCGCGTCCTCCAGCTTGATCCAGTTATACTGAAGGTTCTGGCGGGTGGTGAAATGGCCGTAGTCGCGGTCATATTTGCGTGCGATATGCGCGAGCATCCTCATTTGACGGCTGTCGAGCGTGCCGTAAGGCACCGCCACACGCAGCATATATGCGTGAAGCTGGAGATAGAGGCCGTTCATCAGTCGCAGCGGCTTGAACTGGTCCTCTGTGATTTCCCCGGCGAGGCGGCGGCGCACCTGGTCGCTGAATTCGGCAACGCGGGCGTCGACCATCTGCTGGTCATATTCGTCATATTTATACATGTCAGATCACCCAGTCGCCGGCCGCGGGATCGGCGGGTTTCAGTGTCAGGTCGGGGCGCACGGTCGGACCCAAGGCGCGGATGCGGTCCTTGATGTGCGCGGGTCGCGGGCCTTCGGCGGTTGCTTCGCCTGCGATGATATAGGGGGCGTTGACGCGGCGCGCGCCTTCCTCGGCGGCGAGGATCGCTTCGCCATGCTCGCCGACGTCGGCTGCGTCTTCGATGTGCAGCGACCAGTCGGCGCCGGTCCACCAGGTGACAAATCCTGTTTTCAGGTCGTTGCCCGTGAGCAGTTTCATGTGAAGTCCCTTATGTTTTCGATGTTTTCAGCGACGCCTGGCGTGCCGAGGCAGTCGAGCGCATCGGCGCGCGCTGCAACCTTGCCGACGATGATCAGCGCCGGACTGGCGACCTTCTCGCGCGCAACGAGGTCGCCGAGATCGGTCAGAAGCGTACGCAGCACCCGCGCGTCGGCGGTGGTCCCGCGTTCGACGATGGCAACCGGCAGATCGGGCGACACGCCGTCGGCGATGAGCTTGTCGGCGATGGCGTTGGCCGTCGCGAGGCCCATATAGATAACCAGCGTCCGGCCATGGCCTGCGAGCCCCGACCAATCCTGATCGGTCAGATCCTTGCACTGCCCCGCGACGAAGCTGACCGCGCTTGCATCTTCGCGGTGGGTCAGGGGGAGGCCCGCCTGCGCGGCGCAGCCCGCCGCAGCGGTGATGCCGGGGACGACCTCGACCGCAGCGCCGGCTTCGCGTGCTGCGTCGAGTTCTTCGCCGCCGCGGCCGAAGATGAAGGGATCGCCACCCTTCAGGCGCACGACCTGCTTGCCGGCCAGCGTTTCGCGGACGATCAATTCGTTGATGAGTTTCTGCTTCATCGTGTGGCGACTGCGCTGCTTGGCGACGCTGATCCGTTCGACATTGGGCGGGATCAGCGCCAGCACGCCTTCGCCGACCAGCCCATCGTGCACGACGAGGTCGGCGCTTTCCAGCAATCGCGCGGCGCGCAGCGTCAACAGGTCGGGGTCGCCGGGGCCGGCGCCGACGAGCCAGAGCTTGCCCGCAGGAGGAAGAGTCTTTGCCATGCAGGATAGATGATCGCGGCGGTCGCGATTGGCAAAGCAGGCTTTATTGACGCTGGTGAAGGTAAAATTGGGTGGCCAACATCACTTCGTCATTGCGAGCGGAGCGAAACAATCCCGAGCAATCCGCGCACGCTCTGATTACCGCGTCGCCTTCGGCTCCTCGCAATGACGAGTGGGCTATAGATATTTCTTCGTCACCAGCTGTGACCCTTCGGGATCGCGCAGGCCGACACCAATCGACGCGCGGATCGAATCGCTTTCGGCCGATGCCACCGGATAGGCGCAATAGTCGGCTGCATAGAAGGCGCTGGGCCGATGATTGCCCGACAGTCCGATGCCGCCGAACGGAGCCGCCGACGAGGCGCCGTTGGTCGGTCGGTTCCAGTTGATGACGCCCGCACGCGCATTGGCCCAGAACTGGTCGTAAAGTTGCGGTGTGCCGCCGATCAGCGATGCCGACAGGCCAAAGGCAGTGTTGTTCGCCTCGGCGATTGCCGCCTCGAAGCTGTCGACGCGAACAACCTGCAAAAGCGGACCGAACAGCTCGATATCGGGACGTTCGCGCATGGCGGTGACGTCAATGATACCGGGCGTCAGGAAGGGGCGCCCGGCGATCGGCCGCGTCATATGGCGGATCACCTTGCCGCCGTTCGACATCAGGATCAGGAAGCTTTCGGTCAGACCGTCGGCCGCCTCATTGTCGATCACCGGCCCCATATAGGGTGATGGATCGGCGTGCGGATGGTCGACGATCAACCGGTTCGCGATCTGGCAAACCTCGTCGACCAGCGCATCGGCGAGACTGTCCCTGACGATCAGCCGGCGCGCATTGCTGCAGCGCTGCCCGGCGCTGAGAAACGCCGACTGGACGACGATGATCGCGGCGGTGCGGATGTCGGCGGTGTCCCACACGACGATCGGGTTATTACCCCCCATTTCGAGCGCGAGCATCTTGCCCGGCTTGCCCGCAAACTGACGATTGAGCGCAAGTCCGGTGCGCGCCGATCCGGTGAAGAGCAGCCCGTCGATGCCTTCATGGCCCGCGAGCGCCTTGCCCGTTTCGGGGCCGCCGATGACGAGGCGAAGCACCTCCGGCGGGACGCCGGCGCTGTGAAACAGTTCGACCAGCTTCGCGCCGACAGCGGGCGTCTTCTCCGACGGTTTGAACAGCACCGAATTTCCGGCGATCAGCGCGGGGACGATATGGCCGTTGGGCAGGTGTGCAGGGAAATTATAGGGGCCGAGCACTGCAAGCGCGCCGTGCGGCTTGTGCCGCACCGCGTTGCGGAGCCCCATCGCGCCCTCGATCCGCCGGTTGGAAGTGCGTTCGGCATAGGCTTTGACCGAAATATCGACCTTGTTCGCGACCGATTCGACTTCGGTTCGCGCTTCCCAAAGCGGCTTGCCGGTTTCGCGGGCGATCAGATCTGCAAATGCTTCACCCTCGGCCTTTACGCGGTCGACGAAGCGGCGGAGTGTTTCGGTACGGAAGGTGACGGGTTTCGCCGCCCATTCAGGCCAGGCGCGACGGGCAATTTCGACCTCGGTATCGATGTCGCTGACCGGCCCGCGCCAGAGCTCTTCGCCGGTTGCGGGTTCGAAGGAAATCAAGGGCTCGCTCATGGTCGTCCGCGTCTTATCGGTGAAAGCGGGCAGGGGCAACCTGCGCCGCGTCGGCGCCACGGATTGCTTGCGCCGCGCGGCGCGGTTGGCGATAGACGGGGGCGAGTCCCGCGTCGGGGCATTTGAGACGAAGCAAGGGGACGTGCCATATTGGCCCAGCAGGATGCAAAGCAGGATGGGCGCCGCGACTGGTCGGACCAATATTGGTGGTCGCACGACGGCGTCCGGCTGCACGCGCGCGTCTATGCAGGCCCCGACGGCAGCGAAACTGCTCCGCCGGTGCTGTGCATGCCCGGGCTGGCACGCAACGCGCGCGATTTCGAGGCGCTGGCCCCGCATGTCGCACAATATCGCAAGGTAATCGTCATCGAGTTTCGCGGGCGGGGCGAGAGCGCCTATGCCAAGGATCCGATGACCTATGTCCCGCTGACCTATGTGCAGGACGTGGTCGCGCTGCTCGACGAACTCAAGATCGTGCGTTTCGCGGCGATCGGCACGTCGCTCGGCGGACTGGTCGCGATGCTGATGGCCGCGACGCTGCCGGGGCGTCTTGTCGGCGTGGTACTGAACGACGTCGGTCCCGAACTCCAAGCGGCCGGGCTCGAGCGCATCCGCGATTATATCGGCGCCGGCGGCAGCCAGCCGACGTGGATGCATGCTGCCCGGGCGTTCGCCGAACTTAACGGTTCGGTCTACCCGGGCTATGGCATCCACGACTGGCTGCGGCTGACCAAGCGCACGCACAGACTTACGCCCGAGGGCAGGATCGTCACCGATTATGACAAGCAGATCGCGGCGCCGCTGCGCGTGCCGAACGGTGGCGATGCCGGGGTCGATCTGTGGCCCGCATATCGCGCGCTCGGCGACGTTCCGCTGCTGATCCTGCGCGGCGCGCTTTCGGACATATTGGCGCGCCCGGCGGGAGAGAAAATGGCAGCCGAATTGCCGCGCGCACGGCTGATCGAAGTGCCGGGCGTCGGTCATGCGCCGACCATGGACGAACCCGAGGCGCGTGCGGCGATCGACGCGTGGGCCGCGGAGCTTCCGCAGGCGTGAGCGCGGACGAGCCTGCGCCACCCTGGCCGATCCGCATTTTGCACCTCCATTCGAGTTTTTCGCTTGGCGGAAAGGAGGCGCGTGCCGTCCGGTTGATGAACCTGATGGGGGACCGCGCGCATCACACGATCCTCTCGGCAATGCCCGAAGCGCTCGGCGCGCGAGAGGCGATCGATCCTCGAATTGTGGTCGATTTTCCGAAGGATGCGCCGCCCCTTCACGGCAAGCCCTCGCTCGGCCGATACCGCGACCTCGCGCATTACATGCTGAATTTCGAGCTGGTGCTGAGCTATAATTGGGGGGCGATGGATGGGGTGATGGCGCATCGCCTCCATTGGAACCGACTGTGGGACCATATGCCGCCCAGCCTTATCCATCATGAGGACGGGTTCAACGAGGACGAAAGCGTCCGGCGCAACTGGAAACGCAACCTGTTCCGCCGCGCGGCGCTGAAACACACGCTCGGCGTCGCGGTGCCCTCGACAATTTTGCAGCGGATCGCCGCCGATGAATGGGGCGTCGGACCCCGCACCCACCTGATCCGCAACGGCATAGACGTCGCGGCTTACGCGACGGGGCCTTCGACGCGGATCCCCGGTTTCCAACGTCGCGACGGGGAGGTCGTGATCGGCACGGTGGCGGGGTTGCGCAAGGTCAAGGATTTGCCGAGGCTGGTGCGCGCCGTAGCGACCTTGCCGCCGCATGTCCGGCTGGTAATCGTCGGAGAAGGTCCGGAGCGCGCGGCAATCGAAGCCCAGGCAAGGGCGTCGGGCATGGCGGATCGGCTGGTCATGCCCGGCTTCATGGCGGAGCCTGCGCGCTGGATCGGGCATTTCGACTTGCTCGTGCTATCATCGCTGAGTGAACAGGCGCCGATCGCGGTGATCGAGGCGATGGCCGCGGGGCTGCCTGTCGTGAGTCCTGTGGTTGGTGATGTTGCGACGATGGTGTCGGATGCGAACCGGCCATATATCGCTGGCGACGAGGGCGCTTTTCGTGTGGCGCTCGCGGAAGTTGTAGAAAGTGCCGCGCATCGTGCCGATGTCGGCGCCGCGAACCGGCGGGTGGCGGCGGAACGGTTCGACGAATCTATTATGGTCGACGCTTATGAAAAGCTCTATGCTCGCGCGCTTGAAGGTTATGGGCCGTTCAGCGGCGGATGGGTCGGCTTCGATTGACAAAAGAGCCGAATTTCCGCTTACGCAAGCGGCAACGGGGGCCGGTTCGCAGGCGCGGATCGGCGGAGAGAGAGAAGGTCTAGAGTGTTCAAAGGTTTGAAGCCCATCCTTTATGGCGGGCGTGAAGTCTGGCCGCTGGTCGAAGGCGGCAAGGGCGTGTCGGCGACCAACCATATGTCCAGCGGCGCCTGGGCCGCGGCGGGCGGGATTGGCACCGTGTCGGCGGTGAACGCCGACAGCTATGACGCCGAAGGCAAGATCATTCCGCAAATCTATCGCGCGCTGACGCGCAAGGAGCGTCACGAGGAGCTGATCCAGTACGGGATCGAAGGTGCCGTCGCACAGGTCAAGCGCGCGTATGACGTGTCGGGTGGCAAGGGTGCGATCAACATCAACGTGCTCTGGGAAATGGGCGGCGCGCAGCAGATTCTCGAAGGGGTGCTGGAACGGACCAAAGGTCTTGTCGCAGGCGTCACCTGCGGCGCAGGCATGCCGTACAAGCTGAGCGAAATCGCCGCGCGGCACAATGTGCTGTATCTGCCGATCATCAGCTCGGCGCGCGCCTTTCGCGCGCTGTGGAAGCGCGCGTACAGCAAGGTTCCGCATTTGCTTGGCGCGGTGGTGTACGAAGATCCCTGGCTTGCTGGCGGGCATAACGGCCTGTCGAACGCCGAAGATCCGCTGGTGCCACAGGACCCCTATCCGCGCGTCGCCGCGGTGCGCGAAACGATGCGTGCCGAGGGGATTGCGGACGATGTGCCGATCGTGATGGCGGGCGGCGTCTGGTATTTGCGCGACTGGGAAAACTGGATCGACAATCCTGAACTCGGTCAAATCGCGTTCCAATACGGCACGCGGCCGCTGCTGACCGAGGAAAGCCCGATTCCGCAACAGTGGAAGGATCGCTTGCGCACGCTCGACGACGGTGACGTGCTGCTGCACCGCTTCTCGCCGACGGGTTTCTACTCGAGCGCGGTGCGCAACCCGTTCCTCCGCGATCTCGAAGCGCGGTCGGAGCGGCAGATTCCCTATTCGAAGCAGGAAGCGGGCGATCACATCGTCCAACTTGACGTCGGAGTGAAGGGCAAGAATTTCTGGGTCACCCCGCACGACCGCGCCCGCGCGCGCGACTGGTTCGCCGAGGGCTACACCGAAGCGCTTAAGACCCCCGACAACACGGTAGTCTTCGTGACCGAGGTGGACAAGGCGATGATCCGCAAGGATCAGACCGATTGCATGGGCTGCCTCTCGCATTGCGGTTTTTCGTCATGGAAGGACCATGACGATTACACCACCGGCTATCTCGCCGACCCCCGCAGCTTCTGCATTCAGAAGACGCTGCAGGACATCGCGCACGATGGCGATACCGAGCAGAATTTGATGTTTGCGGGCCATGCCGCATTCAATTTCAAGACCGATCCCTTTTATTCGAACAACTTCACGCCGACGGTGAAGCAACTCGTCGATCGGATTTTGACGGGCGATTGATGGATTTGGGAGGGGTGGGGCTCAGGCCCAACCCTCCAGCACCTGATCGGGCGGACGGTGGCCGTCGCACCAGGCGCGGATGTTGGCGATAACCTTTTCGCCCGACGCCTCCCGACCCTCGATCGTCGCCGAACCGAGGTGCGGGAGCAGCACGACATTGTCGAGCGCGAGCAAGGCCGGGTCGACCGCGGGCTCATGCGTATAGACATCGAGCCCCGCGCCGGCGATGCGGCCGGTCTGGAGCGCCGCGACCAGCGCCTTTTCATCGACGATTTCGCCGCGCGCCGTGTTGATCAGATAAGCGGTCGGCTTCATTGCGCCGATCCGCGCCGCATTGACCATCTCGTGCGTCTCGCTGGTGTGCGGGCAGTGGATCGTGACCACGTCGCTGATCCTGAGCAGCGTGTCGACGCTCGCATGATAGCTTGCGCCGAGTTCTTCTTCGATCGCTTCGGGCAGGCGGCGACGGTTGTGATAATGGATCGACAGGCCGAACGCGCGGGCACGGCGTGCGACCGCCAGGCCGATACGGCCCATGCCAATGATGCCGAGCAATTTGCCGCCGACGCGGTGCCCGAGCATCGCGCTCGGCGCCCAGCCGGCCCATTGGCCCGAACGCATCAGTTTCTCACCTTCGGCGAGCCGGCGCGGGACGCTGAGGATCAGCGCCATCGTCATATCGGCGGTATCTTCGGTGAAGACGCCGGGCGTATTCGACACCATGATGCCCTTTGCCCGCGCGGCGGCGAGGTCGATATGATCGACTCCCGCGCCGAAATTGGCGATCAGCTTCAGCCGGTCGCCCGCGGAATTGATGATATCCGCGTCGATCTCGTCGGTCACCGTAGGTACGAAGACGTCGCAGTCGGCGACGGCCGCCTTCAACTGGTCGCGCGTGAAAGCCTCATCGCGCGCCGACAGCGACACGTCGAACAATTCGGCCATGCGGCCTTCGACGTGCGGCATCAGTTGGCGGGTGACGATGACGCGCGGGCGTTTGGGACGTGATGAATCGGGCATGGCGCCGATAGAGCGCGCCGCGCCATGGCGGTCAAGAGCGTCCGAGATGAAAAAGGCTGGGGACGAACGCAGCCTTTTGCACGGCGAACGGTTGAAATGCGGGTATGAGTTTGACAAGGCAGAGCGATGACCTGCCGCCATATCTTGATCGCCGCCGTGCTGATGGCCACCGTGGGACCGGCCACAGCCCAATCCGACGTCGAATTGCCCTATTGGGCGTCGATCAACGTCGACGAAGCGCGGATGCGCAAGGGACCATCACCCGATGTGCCGGTAATCTGGGAGTATCGCCGGAAAGATTTGCCCGTAAAGGTCGTCGCGCGATTCGAAACATGGCGCAAGATCGAGGATCCCGACGGGACGCAAGGCTGGATGGCAGCGCGGCTCCTAAGCCGGACACGCACCGCGATAGTGATCGGTGAAGTCCGTCCGATGCGCGAAGACGCGAGTGCGTCGGCGGCGGTCGCCTATCGCGCCGAGCCCGGCGTGGTCGGTCGGATTACCGACTGCAAGAACGGCTGGTGCCTGTTCGACGTGAAGGGCCGCAAGGGCTGGATCCAGACCGACCATATCTGGGGCGACTGATCGCTCCCGGATATTCGGCGAATACCGCTTCCTGACGATTGTTTAGCTCTTCTTTGGTGTAACCGTTACAGCGGTTCCGTCGGGTGCCGTAGCGGTGAAGCTGCCGTCGGCAGCAACGGGCGAGAGCGCCCAGCATGCCTCAGCCTCATCGCCGTCGGGATCAAAACAATCCTTGCCGTCCTTGTGCGCGAACTTGCCCTTTTTGACGGTTTTTCCGGCCGCGTCGGTGTCGACATAGGTTCCGTCGGCGTTGATGACCGTCGAAGCCGTCGTGCCGTCGGCCATTTTGACGTCATAGCTGCCCGGAGCGGTTCCCGGATTGGCTGCGGGTGCAGGCGCTGCGGTTTCAGTCGGGGTCGCTGCGGGTTCTTTCGACTTCTCGGTTTTTTGCGAACAGGCCGACAGCGTCGCGAGCGTGGCTAGCAGAACCAGTTTTTTCATGTCGATTTCTCCCCACAAGAACGGCCGCAGGCTATGCCCTTCGCGGCCAAGTCGCAACGACAATCGCCGACCGCAAAAAGGGCCGATGGTTGCCCATCGACCCTCTTTGAAACGAAAGGATATTATCGTTTAGCGGCGCCAGTTGAAGTGGTTCCGGTAAACCTTGACCACCCGGCCATTCCGCTCGTTGACGAGCAGCAGGTCGTTGTAGTGGCGCACGTAAGTCAGGTTGCGACCGGCGCGCGGCACACCCCAGCGGCTGTCCCAGGTCGGGCGATAGCTGGGCGCGTAATAGTTCGAACGCAGGGTCGAACCGACACGGAACGACTGATATTTGAACGGCGCGCGATAATTCTGGTAGCGCGTGTCGCGGCGCCAGTCGCGCTGGCTTTCGCGCAGGTCCTTCCGCGCGTCGCGGACGTCATGGCGGGCATCGCGGACGTCGCGGTGGTCGCCGTAACGCTGAGCGTTACGCAGGTCGCGCTGTTCTTCGCGCAATTCCTTGCGATCATTACGGATTTCGCGATTCTGCGCCTGCGCGACAGCCGGAACCATCATCGCGGCGATCAGGCCGGCGGTGAGAAATTTCATCTTCTTCATTGTGCCATTCCTTTGCATCGTCAGGGGGGAGGGGATTTCGCCCGATGACAGGAATGGTTTAGGCGAGTCGGTTTGAACCGAACCGGAATGCCGCGTTTATTTTCAGGTCATTAGTGTCGCAAATTGTCGCCGGAATGCGATCGGGCGTCGTACTTGCGGGTTTGATGCCGGGAACGCTTCAATTTCGTCATTGCGAGCGGAGCGAAGCAATCCAGGGCGGTGTGGTCACCGCACTGGATTGCCGCGTCGCTGCGCTCCTCGCAATGACGAGGAGTGATAGGTTCAGACGAGTTCGATCGCCACCGCGGTCGCTTCGCCGCCGCCGATGCAGAGGCTCGCGATGCCGCGCGTCTTCCCGTGACGCTGGAGCGCCGCGATCAGCGTCGTGATGATGCGCGTGCCGCTGGCACCGATTGGATGACCGAGCGCGGTTGCGCCGCCATGGACGTTGATCTTTTCATGCGGGATGCCGAGGTCGTGCATCGCGAACATCGCGACGCAAGCGAAGGCTTCATTGACTTCGAACAGGTCGACATCGCCGATCGTCCAGCCGGCCTTTGCCAGCACCTTGTTGATCGCGCCGACGGGCGCGACGGTGAAATCCTTGGGCTCCTGTGCATGCGCGGCGTGCGCAACGAGCTTTGCGACCGGCTTCGCTCCCTTGGCTTCGGCAACCGACTGGCGCGTCAGCACGACGGCTGCGGCGCCGTCCGAAATCGATGAGCTGGTCGCTGCGGTGATCGTGCCATCCTTGGCAAAGGCGGGCTTCAGCGTCGGAATCTTGTCTGGCATGCCCTTGCCGGGCGCTTCGTCGGTGTCGACGATCACGTCGCCCTTGCGACCCGAGATGGTGACGGGTGCGATTTCATTGGCGAAAGCACCGTCGGCGATCGCGGCCTTGGCGCGGCTCAGCGATTCGATCGAATAGTCGTCCTGCGCCTGCCGCGAGAGCTGGTATGCGTCGGCGGTGTCCTGCGCGAAGGTGCCCATCGCGCGGCCCGCTTCATAAGCGTCTTCCAGTCCGTCGAGGAACATATGGTCATAGGCGGTGTCGTGGCCGATGCGCGCGCCGCCGCGATGCTTCTTGAGCAGATAGGGGGCGTTGGTCATTGATTCCATGCCGCCCGCGACGACGAGGTCGATGCTGCCAGCGGCGAGCGCCTCGGCGCCCATGATCACGGTCTGCATGCCCGAACCGCACACCTTGTTCACGGTCGTTGCCTGAACCGACTTGGGCAGGCCAGCCTTGATCGCGGCCTGACGTGCCGGTGCCTGGCCAAGCCCCGCGGGAAGCACGCAGCCCATATAGATGCGCTCGATATCGTCGCCCGACACGCCCGCGCGCTCAACCGCCGCCTTGACCGCGGTCGCGCCGAGATCGGTCGCGCTGGCGTCCGAAAGGCTGCCCTGCATGCTGCCCATCGGGGTGCGCGCGTAGGAAAGGAAAACGACGGGATCAGTTGCGGTCATATCGAGAGACTCCGTAGGGGAAAGATACGTCGGCGGGTCGCTTAGCGCCTTTGCTGCACTTGCGAAAGAGGTACGGCCTAGATGGGCGGCCGGTTTCATCTTGCAACCCGCCGCGCGGCATGATCAAACGACGGCCGAACAGATATAGGGGAGACGGGTCATGGCCACCGCAATCAAGCAGGACATCGCCGGCGAAACGGCACGGATGCAAGAGGTGCTCGCAGCGCAAAAGGCGAGCTTTACCGCCGCCATGCCCGAAAGCCTGAGCGTTCGCACCGACCGCATCGATCGGGCGATCGCGCTGCTCGTCGACAATGCGGAAGAATTCGCGAAGGCGGTTAGCGAAGATTTCGGCCACCGCAGCCGCGAACAGACGCTGATGACCGACATCATGCCCTCGGTCAGCGCGCTCAAACACGCGAAAAAGCATATGGCGAGCTGGTCCAGGGGCGAGAAGCGCAAACCGACCTTTCCGCTCGGGCTTCTGGGCGCCAAGGCCGAAGTCGTCTATCAGCCGAAGGGTGTCGTCGGCATCGTCGCGCCGTGGAATTTCCCGGTCGGCATGGTCTTCGTGCCGATGGCGGGCGTGCTGGCGGCGGGCAACCGCGCGATGATCAAGCCGTCGGAATTCACCGAAAATGTCTCGGCGCTGATGGCGCGGTTGGTGCCCGACTATTTCGACGAAAGCGAGATGGCGGTGTTCACCGGCGATTCCGACGTGGGGGTTGCCTTCTCGAAGCTTGCCTTCGACCATATGATCTTCACGGGCGCGACGAGCGTCGGGCGTCACATCATGCGCGCCGCGGCAGACAATCTGGTCCCGGTGACGCTGGAACTCGGCGGCAAATCGCCGACCTTTATCGGGCGCAGCGCGAACAAGGATCTCGTCGGCCAGCGCGTCGCGCTCGGCAAGATGATGAACGCCGGGCAGATATGCCTTGCTCCCGACTATCTGCTCGTCGCCGAGGATCAGGAAGGCGAAGTGATCGACAGCGTCACGAAGGGCGCGACCGCGCTCTATCCGACCTTGCTCGCCAACGACGACTACACGTCGGTTGTTAACACGCGCAATTATGATCGTTTGCAGAGCTACCTCGCCGATGCGCGCGAGAAGGGCGCCGAGGTGATCGAGGTCAATCCCGGCGGCGAGGATTTCGCCAGCTCGAACGGGCACAAGATGCCGCTCCATATTGTGCGCAACCCGACCGACGACATGAAAGTGATGCAGGAAGAGATTTTTGGCCCGATCCTGCCGGTCAAGACCTACAAGACGATCGACGACGCGATCGACTATGTGAACGCGAACGATCGCCCGCTCGGCCTTTATTATTTCGGACAGGACAAGAGCGAGGAGGATCGTGTGCTGACGCGCACCATTTCGGGGGGTGTCACGGTCAACGACGTTCTCTTCCACAATGCGATGGAGGATTTGCCCTTTGGCGGCGTTGGGCCGTCGGGGATGGGCAATTATCATGGGGTCTACGGTTTCCGCACCTTCAGCCATGCGCGCGCCGTCTATCGCCAGCCCAAGCTCGACGTTGCGGGTCTTGCGGGGTTCAAGCCGCCCTATGGTAAGGCGACGGCAAAGACACTTGCGAAAGAGCTCAAGAAATAGCTTGGCAAGATGCGGCGCTTCGCCCTAGGGGATGCGCCGCGCTTTTGCGCGCCCGTGTTTTCGGGGCCCCTGTGGTGAAATTGGTAGACGCGCTCGACTCAAAATCGAGTTCCGCAAGGAGTGCTGGTTCGAGTCCGGCCAGGGGCACCAACTGATAACCGGCAAATCTTCAGGCGCGCGCGGCCAGCCATCTGCCCGCGGCTAGCGCCAGAAATCCGACAACGAGACCCCAGAAAGCCGAACCCAGCCCAAACAGGGTCAGCCCAGATCCGGTCGCCAGAAATGTCAGGATGGCCGGATCGCGGTCCGCCTTTGCAACGAACATCGCCTCCATCGCGCCGAGTAGCGCCGGGATTAGCGCCACGCCGGCCAGCGCCGCGATGACCGTGGGCGGCAGGGCCAGAAAGACACGGACGAGCAGCGGCGAGAAGATCGCCAGCAGCAGATAGAAGCCAGCATAGAGCATGCCGACGATCCACCTTTTCGCACGATCGGGATGCGCTTCCTCGGCCGTGCAGATCGCCGCCGTGATCGCCGCGAGATTCAGGCCGTGGGCCCCAAAAGGCGCCGCGGCGAGCCATGCGACACCGCTGCCGATGATCAATGGGCGCGGCGGCGGTGCGTAGCCGGCGCTGCGCAGCACGACGAGGCCGGGCAGGTTCTGCGACACCAGCGTAACGAGGAACAGCGGCACGCCGACGCTGAGAATCGCGCGGACGTCGAAAGCTGGTGCGACGGGCACGAGCGTACCGAACGTCGCGCCAGGCGCCAGCGGGCCGATGTCGCCGCGCAGCAGTGTAAGCGCCATGCCCGCCGCAAGCGCAAGGAGCAGGGCGTAGAGCGGAAAGCGCGCCCGCGCCGCGACAAAGATCGCGACGAGCAGCGCAACGAGCAGCGGGTCGGCGGCGCCAAGGGCGAAAAGCTTGAGGCAAAAGGGCAGGAGGACGCCGGCGAGCATCGCCGAGGCGATCGAGGGCGGGATGCGCTCGGCAAGCCTCCCGAGCGCCGGTACTATGCCGAGCAGGATCATCATCAACGCGGCTGACAGGAAGATGCCGATCGCGACCGGCCACGACAGGCCCGATGCCGTGGCGGCGAGCAGCGCCGCGCCCGGAGTCGACCAGGCGAGCACGACGGGCATACGCAGCCGCCAGGAAAGCGCCGCGCCGGCGAGCGCGATGCCAAGGCATAGCGCCGTCACCGCCGATCCCGTCTGGCCGGCCGAAGCCCCGAGGTTGCGCATGGCCTGGACGACGAGCGCGATTGTCCCGCCGAAGCCCACGAGTGCGGCGATGAGCGCCGACGACCAGGCCGGGACGGGGGGAATGCTACGCAGCATTATTTCTCATTCTATGATTATTCGCGCGCTTCAGGTCGAAGCGGGGGCGGAATTGTCGCGGTCGGGGGCAAGCTGGCGACTATAGAGCCAGCCGATCCCGATCAGGCTGAAACCGAGCGCGACGAACGAACCGATCCGCGCAAGCCCCTCGAGCCCCGATGCGTCGAAGAGGAAGACCTTGCCCGCGGCACCGATCATCAGCACCAGCGAAGCGATGCGCCAGTCGTGGCGCCTGGTCCGGATACCCCACAGAAGGAAACCGAGTGCAAGCGCAAGGATGAGGATCGAGCGCAGGATATTCTCGGCCTCGGTGACGCCCGGCTGGGCGAGGAGCGACCCGTGGAAAAGCTGGCGAAGCGTTGCCCAGGCGAAGCCCGCGATGAGGAGCATCGACCCGATCTGGACCGCGCGCTCGATCGGAGCGGACGTCTTGCCGAACAGCATGGGAAGGCGTGTCAGCCCCAGCCATGGCAACAGGTACAGCGGGACGAGCAGATTGATAAGCGGCCAACTGCCCACTGCCTGCGCCGACCACAAGGGATTGTGGAGTATCAGGCCATAGAACAGGGCATGCGCCGTACCGGCAACGATCAGCGGACGCGCCGCGGCGATCATTCCACGGGTCATGGCGGACCATCCCGCGCCGATCAATAGCGTCTCCCAGATCAGCCGCTGAAGAATGCCCGTCGCGGCGAAGTCCGTGCCCGCCGTTGCGGCGAAACCGAGACGATAGAGCGAATGGATAGCGATGCCGGCGATCAGCGCGGCGAGGGTGATCGCAGCGATCCATAGCCAGCGGGGCAGCGTGTCGCGGATCAGCCACGTCGGCACGCCGAAAAGTACCGCGGGAAGCAGCAGGCGTAGCAGCAGCGGTTCGGCCATGATCGGTGCTGCATCGAACTGCATCGGAATGGCGACAAGCGACAGCAGGGCTTTCGTCGACCATATGAAAAGTGGAAGCGCGGCCCACGCGAGGCTGGCCGCCGCAAGGGTTGCTGCGGCTGCGTCTATTCGGCCGAATGGAACGCGCCTTGTGGCAAGAAGCGTCGCCGCTCCGCCTAGTGCCGGGACAAGCATCAACGCGCCGGCCGATATGATCTGCGCAAAGGCCCCATATGCGAGCACGGCTGCGGCGACCTGGCCGAGCCGGCGCATGACGGCGCCTTCGCCGCGAACCGCGAAAAGCAGCGCGGCGGCCGCGAGACCTGCCCAGCGCAGGATCGCCAATCCATCGGGGCTGTCCGCGCCCTCGACCAGCCGCGGCAGTTCGGCAAGGGCTCGTGGCGGTGCGACCAGCGCGACGAGCGCGGCGCCGACGAATCCCGCCGCGACGCGTTCGATACGCCGATCATGTGCGGCTTTCCCAAAGAAGAAGAGTAGCGTTGTGACCGCCGCGATAACGAGCGGTGCCAGCCAGGCGGGCAGGACAAGCAATAGAGCGAGCGCGAACAACCCGCCCGCTGTCGCGGCCAGCCATGCGACGCGACTGTCATCTGTGCGTCCCTCTACGCTCCAGCCGCGCGCGATAACGGCTGCGGCCAACAGCGCGCCGCCCAGCGCCACCAGTGCGAGCGATCCGTCGGCGATGCCCCAAAAATGCCATTTGGTGAGCGGGACGCCCGCGATCGCGATGACGCAGAACTCGAGCGTCGGGCGCAGCTTTTTGGGGATCGCCCACATCCGAACGAGGAGCGGAGCGGCATGGATAACGAGGAGCGACAGCCCGATCAGCGCGAACCAGAAGGGCGTGGGATCGGGCCAGGCGACCAGCAGCGCGAGCGACAACAATAGGCTGATCGTGGGGACGATCGCGAAATTGCGCTCGCGCCACGCCAGCCATTGGCCGGCGCCCGCGATCAGCGCGAACAGGCCCCAATGGAGCGGCGTAAAGCCGCCATAGCCGACAAGCAAAGCCAACTGAAGCGCACCAACCACGGCAGAGGCGGTGCGCAGCGCGGTCGAGCGCGGCCCCTCGAACGCCATCATCGGCAGCGCGATGGCGAGAAGAAGTACGAAGCCGCCGATCGAGAGCGACGCGACCACGTCGAGTGCAGCGCTCGCGACGACCATCCAAATTCCCCAGCCGATCCCGCCGATCAGCGCCGCTAGCGCCAGCCACGGCCATCGCCTGGCGCGCGCGACGCCGGCGAGCCCGGCGATGGTCAGCGCCAGATAGACGGCGAGCAGCGGTACATTGGGCTCGACGGCGCCGACCATGGCGGGCGCAGCTAGCCCGCCTGCGAGCCCGAGCAACGCGCTCGGTGGGCCAAAACGGAGCGAGAGGCCGAGCGCCGCGGCCGTGACGAGCGCGAGAGCGACGAAGGCGAACAGCGGTCCGATCAACTGATAGACGTTGGCGGCGACCATGATGGCCGCATAGAGCGTCGCTATGCCCGCGCCCGAGAGCGCCTGCGGCACGCGCACATCGCGCAATTTTTCCTCGTTGCGCCAAGCATATTCGGCGCCGCCGATCAGCCCAAGGCCGAAGATCAGTCCGGCAATGATCTGCACCCCGGGGGTGAAGATGCGCGCAAAGAAGCCGGCATCGATCGCATAGCGAACGATCAGTACGCCGGCGATGGCAAGCGTCAGCCCACCGGCCCAGATCGGCAGCGTCTTGCCGAACAGGTTTTCGAAGCGTGAGGCGAGACTGAGTTGGGGTTCCGATGCGGCGGGCTTCGCCGCCGGTTTTGGAACCGGCGCGGCGGCGTGAAGGGGAGCAGGTGCGGGTTCGCGCGCCTCGGCTGGCTCGGGCGCCTCGGCGGGTTGGAGCGCGGATATTGCGGATGGGGGAGCCGCGGGAGCCGCGACGGCTTTAGTTCTGGCCGGTGCAACAGGGGGAGCGTCGGGGACGTCCGGTGCGACCTCCCCGGGGCGCTCGATTTCGTTCAGCGATCTGCCAGCCCCGCGTTGTAGCGCGCCGATCCGCTTTGCCGCTTCGAGCAGGGTCGCCTCGGCCCGTTTCAACCGGCCGCGCGTGTCCATCAGCATGATGAACAGGATGACGATGGCAAGAAACGCGAAGAAGTCGAACACGTTGATCCCTTCAGCCTGCCTCCCTAGCAGGCTGCGGGAACAATTTCGAACTGTTTGGCAAGCGGGTCAAATTCCGGCTCTTCACCGTTCGTGGCGGCGGCGGACACACGCCCGTCGCCGCCGTGACCGTCAGCTCCGGATGAACGCGAGCAAGTCGGGGTTGATGACGTCGGCATGGGTGGTCAGCATGCCGTGCGGAAAGCCGGGATAGATTTTCAGTGTCGCATTCTGCAGCAGTTCGGCCTGTAGCAGGGCGGCGTTCTTGTACGGTACGACCTGATCGTCGTCGCCCTGCAGCACCAGCGTCGGAACGGTGATAGCCTTCAGATCGCCGGTCTGGTCGGTTTCGGAAAAGGCCTTGATGCCTTCATGGTGGGCGAGTGCGCTGCCCATCATGCCTTGGCGCCACCAGTTGCGGACGATGGCTTCCGATACCTTCGCACCTGGGCGGTTGAAGCCATAGAAGGGGCCCGAGGCCACATCGAGGAAAAAGCCCGCGCGATCGGCGGCGAGCGCCCTGCGGAAATCGTCGAACACCTCGATCGGCGTGCCGCCGGGGTTGCTTTCGGTCCGGACCATGAGCGGCGGGACCGCGCTGACCAGCACCGCCTTCGCGACGCGGCCCTGCGGCTGGCCATATTTGGCGACATAGCGTGCGACCTGTCCGCCGCCGGTTGAATGGCCGATATGCACTGCGTTCTGGAGGTCGAGATGTTCGACGACCGCCGAGGCGTCGGCGGCATAATGGTCCATGTCATGGCCTATGTCGGTCTGCGACGAACGGCCATGCCCCCGGCGGTCGTGCGCGACGACGCGATAACCGTTGGCGAGAAAGAAGAGCATTTGCGTGTCCCAATCGTCGGAGGACAGCGGCCAGCCGTGATGGAACATGATCGGTTGGGCATCCTTGGGACCCCAGTCCTTATAGAAGATTTCGTTGCCGTCCGAGGTGGTGACAAAAGCCATGAGCATTCTCCGTTGCAGAGGAACCGGGCTGGATACCCGTCCGACGACTGGAGCATCGCCGTTACCGTCCAGCGGCGCCATTATACGCAGGTTTCGGATCGCACCCATCGGATTAAACTTGCGTATGATGGCGCTGCGCCGCGCGATCGGAGATCACCGGAGGACAGTCTCGCTGCCAACCGGAAAGAATGCCCGATGACCTTTGTGCAGCCCGCAGCCATTGCCGCAGACGGCACCCCGCAAGTGCGCCGCATCTTCAGGGCGTGAGTCCGCATATGCCATCGCTGTTGCGCTCTCCTTCCGCCTCGTCCAGCCTGCCGTCGCCCGGGCATTTCGCATTAGGGCGTTTTCGGGCTGTAATGATGCGCGAGGATGCCGAGGGTCAGCAGCTGTCGAAGCGCCTGCACGGCGTCGCGGCGCTGCTGTTCGCGCTCGCGATCTTCGCGCTCGATGTCCTGACGCCGCTGCAAGGCGCTGTCGCGGTGCTCTATACCGTCGTCGTACTCATCATGGCGCGCGCGCATCATCGTGGTTCGATGATGCTTGCCGGTATCGTTTCGGCGCTCCTTGCGATTGGCGGCTATTATCTCAGCCATTGGGGCGACCCGCCCGGCTCGGCGACGATGCGCCTCGGAGTCAGCCTTGTGGCGATCGGCATCACGACCTTGCTGTGTGTCCGTCATCAGGTCGCGATCGAGGAACGCCGCCGGTCCGACGAGCGCTACCGCACCATTTTCAACGCGGCGGGACTGCCGATCTGGGAGGGCGACTGGTCGGAAGCCCATGCCGCAGTCCGCAGCGGCGCTACGCTCGATCCAGATGCGGTCGACCGGATCGCGCGGGCGGCGACCATCCTCGACGCCAATGATGCCGCCGCACGGTTGTTTGGCCTGTCCGATCGAAGCGCGCTGATCGGCGGCACGATCGTCGACCACCACACCCCGGCGGCGCAGGCGACGTTGGGGGTGATCGTTGCCGCGCTGGGGAGGGGCGACACGCTGATCGAGCAGGAAACGCAATTTCTTTCGGCGTCCGGCGACGTTGTCGATGTGGTGCTTCACGTCACCTTGCCGCCGGGTGACGGTGGCTGGAAACGCGTGCTGGTGATGGCGCTCGATGTGACCGAACGGAACCGGGCGCAGGCGCGGCTCGCCCAGTCGCAGGCCGAACTGACGCATGTGTCGCGGGTGACGACATTGGGGCAACTTGCGGCGTCGATCGCGCATGAAGTCAATCAGCCGCTGTCGGCGGTCGTGACCTATGCGAAGTCCGGCAAGCGCTGGCTTGCGCGCGAGGCTCCCGATGCGCCCGAAGTGTCCGAATGCCTCGATCAGATCGCGGCCAACGGCACGCGCGCCGCCGACGTGATCGCGCGGATCCGCGATATGGCGCGCAAGGCCGATCCCGAACGGGGAGTGATCGAACTGGTGCCGTTGATCGATGAGACCGTCGCTTTGTTGCGGCGCGACCTGCAGACGCACGGCGTTGCAATCCGGGTCTCGATCCCGGAAGGATTGCCACCCGTCGCGGGCGATCGCGTCCAAATTCAACAGGTGCTGATGAACCTGATGCTCAATGCCGAACAGGCGATGGCGGACACGCCGCTCGACCAGCGCGAACTGTGCGTCGATGCGATGCGGGGCGACCATGAGGTAATGATTGCCGTGCGCGATTGCGGCACCGGTATCCTGGTCGACCCCGAAAGCCTGTTCGCACCCTTCTTTACGACCAAATCGACCGGTCTCGGCATGGGGCTTTCGATTTGCCGGTCGATTATCGAGCAGCATGGCGGATCGCTGTCGGCCGCCAACAATGACGATCGCGGCGCGACCTTTCGGTTCAGCCTGCCGATCGCGGGTGCGAAGGAGATGGGGGCATGACGGGTGCTGCACTGGTTCATGTGATCGACGACGATGCCGGGATGCGCGGTGCACTGGGCAGCTTGCTGCGTTCCGCGGGTTTCGAGGTCGCGCTTCACGCCTCGACCGATGCGTTTCGGGCGGCGGCCGTCGTTGATGCGCCGTCCTGCCTGATACTCGACATCCGTCTGCGAGGTGAAAACGGCCTCGACTTTCAGGATTGGCTTGCGGCTGAACGGCGCGAGATTCCGGTGATCCTCGTCACCGGGCACGGCGACATTCCGATGACCGTGCGCGGCATGAAGGCGGGCGCGATCGATTTTCTGCCCAAGCCCTTCAGCGATGAGCAACTGCTTCGCGCGGTCGCGAACGGGATAGAAAAAAGTAGGGAGCGGCGCGAAGCGGGTGCCGAGACCGCCAGGTTGAGGCAGGGCTATGCCAAGCTGACCCCGCGCGAGGCCGAAGTGATGAGCCTTGTCGTCACCGGCCTGATGAACAAGCAGGTCGCCGCGCGGCTCAGCCTGTCGGAAATCACTGTGAAGATCCACCGCGGTAACGTGATGAAGAAGATGGAAGCCCAGTCGCTCGCCGACCTTGTCCGAATGGCCGAACAGCTCGGCATTCGCGACGAGAGCATCCACCGCTTTAACATCTGAGTATGATAGCGGAACCGGACGCGATGCTTCAGACGGGGGCGATGGGATGGCGCGTCGCGCCATGATTTTGCCGGAGTGATTGGGTTCGTGTCTGTTTCCCGCGCCATCGTGCCCACTATCGCGATCGTCGACGATGACCCCGACGTCCGGGGCAGCATCGACAGCCTTCTTCGCTCGGCGATGATGAACCCGCGCTGTTTTGCCAGTGCCGAGGAGATGTTGGCAGCGGGGATCGAGGATGATCTCGCCTGCATCGTCACCGACCTGCATATGCCCGGAATGACCGGGCTGGAACTTCAAGCCGAAGCCGGCCGTCGCGGCTGGAGCGTCCCGATAATCATCATGACCGCCTATCCGACCGAGATCGTCCGGGGACAGGCAGAGAAGGCCGGCGCGGTCGCTTTCCTGACCAAGCCGGTCGATCCCGAGGGCCTGCTCGATGCGATCGAGAGGGCGGTCCGCTAGCCTGCGGTTCGAAGCGGGGGGCCCGATTATGGCTTACGTCCGCCGTCAGAAAGTATTGACGTGCACGATGACCTTGAACGTTTGAAACACGATCCTGATGTCGTTCCAGAAAGACCAGGACTGCAGATATTGCAGGTCGGCTTCGACGCGGTCGACGAGATCCTTTACACAGGCGGTCGCCCCGCGCAGCCCCTGAATCTGGGCAAGACCGGTCAGGCCAGGGCGGCAGGCGTGTCGGTGCCAATATCGGTTGTCGATATCCCAGAAGAGCCGGTCTTCGGCCGTCGAGCTGACGGCGTGCGGACGCGGCCCGACAACGCTCATGTCGCCTTTCAATATGTTGATGAACTGTGGCAGTTCGTCGATGCTTGTCCGTCGAATGAAATTGCCGATCCGCGTTACGCGCTGATCCTGCCTGCTGGTTGACTGGGAACCGGCCTTGTCACAGCAGTCCTGGCGCATGCTGCGGAACTTGATCAGGCTGAAGAGCTGATTCTGGCGCCCGATCCGCGGCTGAACGAAAAACACGGGTCCGGGACTGTCCAGCCTGATGGCGATGGCGGCGACCAGCATCACTGGTGTGAGCAGAATCAGTGCAGCGACAGAAAAAGCGATATCGAAGCTGCGCTTGATGATGCGATCGTGCAGATTGAGCGGGCCCCGCGCGACGACGACGGTGCGGCTGCCATTATGCTCTCCAATGCCCAGGGGCCGTATATCGGTCCATTCCTTTGCTATGAACTCGGCGTGGACATTCATTCCTTGAAGCACGTCCGCCCATGCCGCGCGACGCTGGGTGGAGCAATGTACGATCACGCGATCGACGCGGCCGATTATGTGCGACAGCCGGTCAAAGCTCGCGGGCGAGGGATTGACGGGATCAAAGAAGAAGTTGGAGTCGACCTCGATATCGTCGTCGGTCCGAGGAAGCGGGCCATCATAAAGTTCGATGACCGAATAGAGCGAGCCGTCGAGAATCTTGTTCGCGTATCTGGCATGGTAATAGTGGACCGCCGACATCATCACCGCCGCAAGCGCGAATGTCGTCGCAACCCCGGGGCGGGATATATGCGGTCCGGCGCCCAGGGAGAAAATCATCAGCCCGAGCACGGTTGCGCTGATCATCAAGGCCAACAGGACACCGCCGATCGAGGCGCTTGGCCGTAAGATACCAGGCCCCGAGTAGGCGCGCACCATGAACGCGCTGATCAGGAAGATCGGAATGACCGAACCCACCGCAAAGCCCAGCCCACGTAACATGGTGGTTCCGATGAACATCTGGTTCACGGCAACGAATACAAGCTGGATCGACAGGATATCGAGAATCACAAGAAGCGCGATCAAGCGCAAGCGGACCATCTCTTTGGACGGCTTGCTCTGGAAATGAACGACGACGGAATTGCGAAAATCATGCGCGATCGTGTTCATGTCACCCTCCGCGCCGGAGGCATTGGGCGCGGTCGCCGCGCGGAAATTCGTTACAGTTCCAGCGTGCTTTGCCGGCGTCGCTTGCCCCCTGCCTGACGTAACTGAACGACAGCGTGTCGATCGCCCGGCCCGAAACCGGGAACTGGCTGGCTTTGTAAGCGGGGTTCGTCCACCCGAGGAAACGGCAGGTCGTTTTGCCGGCACATGCCAGTTCGGCCTGGCGGGCAAAGCCGTCGGCACCCGCTTTGTCGAGCGTTACGAGGAAAACGTCGGCGTCCGGCGCGCGCGCTTGATCTGGCAATATTTCGCGTGCGGCCGTCAGCGCATTTTCCGGCCGCATGGACGGCAGGGCGGCGGCTCCAAAAGGCACGACCGGCAGAGGCGCGTCGGCCGTCAACAGACCTTCGCGATGCGCGATCGACAGACCAGCCAGCCTGGCGATCAGCGGCTCCGATCCCGAATAGCGCGTGGTGAACGACTGAGGTTCCCCGATGTTGCCGCGCCAGCGGAAAAACAGATGCGTGTCGATAGCGGCGATCTTGTTCATCTGGCTGCTCCACGCCGGATGAACCCAATCGGTGTGGTAATGGGTGGCATTGCCAACGGCCGGTTCGATCTGTCCGGTGAGCATTTCCGACGCAGTGATGCGCGCCTGGCGCCAGATAGCGGCCGATGGTTGACGGCGCGCCATCGAACCATCGCACGCAAAGGTGAACTGGCAGCCGGTCTTGCGTTCCGCGCCCTGGAAGACGACGCCGCAAATCGAGTGCGGGAAGGCGGGATGCCGGACTCTGTTGAGCACAACCTGCATCACCGCGCGCTGATCCGCCGCACGCGTGCCGGCTTCATAATAGCCTGTGGCGGCAAGGCAATCGGTCGCCCGCTCGCGGTCCGCCATGTTCCCGGCCCAAAAGAAGGGCTTGGCCGCAACACGTCCAGCCGGCACGATCGCTATGCTGTCGTTGATGAGCCGCGCCATTTCGGCCTCGGGCCCAGTCGTCGCGGCCGGTTGTACTCCCGGTGGGAGGAGGGGCGCCGCTATTCCGGAGGCGGACTGACCGGACGATGCGGACTTAGAGTGATCCTCCGGTTTTCCTGTGCCCTGGTCGGCGAATATGAGGACGAGGCCGATGCATGCCAGCAGAACGATAACCGTCGTTCGGACCGTCAGCAGCGCGGATAGCCATCGGGAGATCGCAGCGACAATGTCGAGCGAACCGCCGGCTGATGGATCGGGAGGCGCAATACTAGCCATGACCCGCATTCACTCCGGCTGGTCAAACTTGGCTTGCATTGGTCCAAAGCAAGAAGTGCAGGTCATTGATGGCTCCGATACTGCTCAAAGCCTGCGCCAGACGGCGCGTCATTCCTATCGTCAAAAACTAGGCTGGGATTTGCGTCATGAGTTTCGGCTAGGGAATAATCATAAGGGGAAAGCAGAACACGAAACTGGTTGGATGAAGGGGGAATGCCCCTGACATCCGCTTTGCTCCATAAGCGTGCCGGGCAGGATGGGGACAAGATGCTGACCGGGTTTCAGACAACAGGGCAGGCGACGACAAGCGGCATGAAGAGGCCAAGCATCGCCGTGTCCGCGAGAGCCGACGAAAGCGACGGCATCTCGCCGACATCGCGCAAAGTCGCTTATCTGGTGAATGTTTATCCCAAGGTCAGCCATAGCTTTATCCGCACCGAAATCATGGCGCTGGAACGACTGGGCATCGACGTTTCCCGCTTTACGATCCGCCGGACGCCCGAGAGCTTCAGCGATGCCGAAGATCGGGCCGAAGCGGCGCGAACGACGGCGCTTCTCGACGGGAATTGGTGGCTGCTGGCGGGCGCCGTCCTGCGCAGTTTTTTGAAACGTCCGGGCAAAACATGTTCCGCGCTGGTTCGATCGCTCAGAAAGACCGAAAGCCGCGTGCGCGCCATCGCCTATTTTGCGGAGGCGACGATGCTGGCTGAGCAGATGGAGCGCCGGAACATCCGGCATGTTCATGTTCACTTCGGTACCAACCCGGTGGCCGTCGCGCGATTGGCCGCTCGGCTTTCGGCGATCAGCTATAGCTTCACGGCGCACGGTCCGGACGAATTCGATGCCCCGCTGCTTCTTGATCTGCCTGGGAAGATTGCCGACGCGGCTTTTGTCGCCGGAGTGTCAAGCTTCGGCAGGAGCCAGCTTATGCGATGGTCCGACCCAGCACATTGGGACCGGATTCAGGTGGTGCGCTGTGCGGTTGCGCCGCATTTCCTGCAGGAGGAGGCAACCGATCCCGCCGGGCTTGAAAGCCGAACGCTCACTTGTGTCGCGAGGCTGAGTGCACAAAAGGGGTTGCCGCTACTGGTCGCCGCGGCGGCGCGGATCGCCGGATCGCATGATTTCACGATCGATATCATCGGTGACGGCGACGGGCGGGCAGTGCTGGAAGAGCAGATCGAGCGCCTGAATCTGACGCACCGGATCCGGTTGCTGGGATGGCGTTCTTCCGAGGATGTTCGCAAATTGCTGGCTGCCTCGCGCGCGCTGGTTCTGCCCAGCTTTGCTGAGGGTTTGCCCGTTGTTCTGATGGAAGCGCTTGCGCTTGGCCGGCCGGTGGTGTCGACGGCGATTGCGGGAATTCCCGAACTTGTGGACAACGAAAATGGTTGGCTGATCCCCGCGGGATCCGTCGATGAGCTGGCCGAGGCGATGAAGGCGGTTCTCGACGCGCCGCGAGACCAGCTTGAGGCGATGGGGAGAACGGGCAGGGCGCGCGTGCTTGCGGCGCATCATCCGGACATCAATGCGCGCGAACTCGCGGCGCTTTTGGATGCCTGTCTTTAGCGCCGATATCAGAGCGATGCGGGAGGAATGATCCGCAGCGCTATCGAAAGATATTGTCGCCAAAGTGCAGCGCGCTGCTGTCGTGGCGGCAGGGGTTTGGCCAGCCGCGAGATATCGCTGCGCTGCATCCCGGTCCGCTCACACAGGAACGGATGGCGCGGCCTCTGGGCAAAATAACTGTAGAATACGGCCATCCGATCGCGCGCGGTGGCCGGCTTGCCGCGGTGGAAGAAGCGAGCCGTATCGGTGAAGATCACCGTTCCGGCCGGGCCGCAACAACTGACGATGTCATCGGCATATGTGGCGCCGAGCGTTTCCGTCAGGGCCGCGTCATCCACCAGTTCATAGTTGAACCCGGCCTCGTCGCTTTGCAGCATATCATGCCGCCTGATCATCTGGAACGGGCCGCCATCCTCGTCCACGTCGTCCAGATATATCGCGACCTTGAGCATCCTCCGATCTTCCCAATCGCGGTGCCATTTGCGGGTGGAAACCTCGCGGCCGTCGGCGACTGTGTAATTGATCGTCACGCCGTCATAGGCTGGCGGCAGCCCGATATAGCTTTCGGCGATATCCAGTAACCTGTCCTGAAGGCCAAAGAGATAGATTGAAGGGTGATCGATAATTCGATCCGGGGGCACGATCACGAAGACCTCACCATTCGCCACCCGCGCTCGCGCTTCGTCCGCAAACGCTTCGCTCAGTGTCCGGGCCTCTTCGATCACGGCATTTGCGTCCGCCAGTCCCAGGGCATCGACCGTCGTGATGTACACACCGTCCCTTTCCAAGGCATCGACAATTTTTGCGTCGATTTCGGAAAGTCGGGGCAGGATCGGCTGGTGGATACGAATTGCATCGCTGTACTTACGACCAAGCAGGATACGCACACCTGGCCGGTTGAAGAGTTTCAGGGCCATGCGGGCAGGCATGCCCCTGAGCCACCGTCGGCGTTGTTCAATGATTTGACTGAGCATCGCGAACCCTTCTCACAAGCCAACAGATGACCGACGTGGCGCGGGCAGAAAACCGATGTGGGGATCGGGCAAAAGAGACACGGTTCAACGACCGGCGGATCTAGCTAGGGTGATTGGGGCTCCGACATGGCATTGTAGTAATATTCATATTCGTTCATTTGGAGCGGACTCGACAAGGAACGGTTCAGCACTGCGCCGATGACGGGCGTCGGGCTCAGCGATTTGATCATATTGACCAGCGCGCGCTTGGAAGTCCGCGCTTCTTGAACGACGATGATGACCCCGTCGACCGCCGGCGCAATCAACATAATGTCGTCATGGATCACGGCTGGCGGTGTATCGATGATACAGATTGGCTGATCGTCGGAATTGCGGATAGCGTTGGTCAACGCCGTCAGCTTGTCCAGGGAAAGAAGCCCCTCCGGATTGGCCTTTGGCGTGCGCACGCGATGGACGGTCAATTTGGTCCCGTCGATACGCATTCCGGTGTCCTGCAGCGTAGCCAACTCGCCGAGGGCGTCGTCGATGCCAGGCCGAATGGGCGAAAGGCCAAGGGTCTGACCAATCGACGGTCGGCGCAGGTCCAGTTCGACGAGCGTGGTAGGATGAATGCGGCTGAGAGCCGCCGCGAGATTGACGGCAACGTGGGTCTTGCCGTTGCCCGGCTGGACGGACATCACCGCAAAAACGCGGGAACCTGTCGCGCGGACGTGCTTCAGCAACTGCGAACGCAGGACGGAAAATGGGTGGACATTCTCGCTGTCGGTGGACTCGAAGCCGACGATAAGATTGCGTCGCAGCAGTTCGGGATCCAGCATTTGGTCGGCTGTTGGCGTATCCCCGCTAACGGGAGGAGCGATCGATACGATTTTGCCCGTTTCAGCTTCTGCTCGCATGGCTACCTCGCTTTTGGATATAATTGGACATCTGACCCGCATAGGCATGCGACTTCAGCTGGTCGAAAACAGCCGTTAGACGCGTCAGAGGCTGCGGACGGTTCGCTTCGGGAATAACCGTTAGCGGCGGGGAGTTGAGCAATCGGGTGAGCGTTTCCGCACCATGTATTTTCCCGGCGACAAGCTCGTAACCCAGGATGGTACCGATCCCGACCACAAGCCCGGCGATCAGCCCAGCGAAGAGGATGGTGATCGGATGCGCTCCGAGCGCGTGGTGCGGCATGCTCGATTCATCGACGACGGAGAAGCGCTCGCCCTTGTCTTCGGACTGAAGCGTCACCGACACCTGAGCGTCTAGCTGCTTCTCACGCAAAGCCTCATATTGCCGGCGGATATTTTCATATTCGCGCTCGATCATGTTCAATTCATAGGCGGCCTGCGGCGCCTGCGCTGCGCGGCGTTCCATCTCGGCGATGGATCCCACAAGTTCGGCGCGGCGCGCCGCAAGCATGCGCGTGCGGGCATGGCTGGCGCTGATTTCGCGTTGGACGACGCTGCTGCCCTGCGATGCCTGTGAATCGCGCAAAGCGGCGCGTTGCTGGCTTACCGCTGCGCGGGCGGAGATCACTTCCGGATAGTTGTCGGCGTAGACCGCACTCAACTGGGCCAACCGTTCTTCGGCGCGGCGCAACGCTTCCACGCCCGGTGGGGTACGCGCATTTTCGTCGGCTTGGGCCGCGAGAAGGCTCGCCTGTTGCGAAAGACCCTGTGATTCAGCGTCGATCCGCGACACCTCTGCGCGCAGCGCGGAGTTCGATTGCGCGCTCATCGCGACATGGTCGGGTAAAGCGCCGGCGTAACGCGCTTCGACTTCGCGCCGCTTCTCTTCGAGACTTCCCAACTGGCGTCGCAATTCATCGGCGCGCCGCGCCAGAAATGCTGCCGTGCCGGTAGCCTGCTCGGTGCGGAAGCGCTTGTCTTCGACAAGGAAGGTGTCAGTCAACTGACGCGTTACGGCCTGGGCTTTCACCGGATCGAAGTAGGTGAAGGACAGGGAGAATGCGATGGTCGAGCCGCCGCCGCCAGGCTGGCCCTCGTTCGCGCCGACCAGTTCGACGGCGATCGCCTTACGGACAACCTCCAGCACGTCGTCGATCGGCATATCCTTGCGTTCGTCGGGGAACAGGTTGTTTTCCTGGACCAACTGCGAGAGGCGCTCGCGGCTCAGTATCTGCTGACGAATCTTGGCGATCCGTTCGTTCGCGACATGTGCGAGCGGCGCGGCAACCACGGTTGTCGGAATCTGCTGCGAATCGATCAACAGCGTCGCGGTCGAGCGATACTGTGGCTTTTGAAGCAGGATAGCGGTCGTGGCGATCAGCAGCCCAAGAAGGACTGGCAAGATGATCCATTTGCGCTTGCGATAGAGGGCGGCCGCGATCTCGCGCGGATAAATGCCCAGACCTTCGCTGTCGTGGTCAGCGCTCATTCGCCTGCTCCTCGTAATGATAGGCCGATCGAAAAAACAAATGCGTCGGCCTTCTCGTTTGCCCGCCGGTTGCGCTGCAAATAGGCTAGGTTGGGTGTCAGATAGAGATTACGCCCGATCCGGTGCTCATAGCCAACCGCACTGCGGAAAACGCGTGCCGGCGTGCCATCGCCGGGAAGGCGGGCGCGGCGATAGTCGACTTCCGAACGGATGGTTCCGAATTCGGAGATTCTGTGCCGGATTGCGGTGCCGACCGAAAATTCGCGCTGAAGGCCGCCCAGGCCGCTGACTTCGCTTTGAAGTGCGCTTCTGAGGCAGACTGATGTGCCGTCGGGTTCATAGCAAAGATTGGCGCTGCCGTTGAAACGGGCGCGGCTTTCACGGGACAGGGTGACGGGGTCTCGCAGCCTAGTCCATTCGACACCAACCTGCGCTCCGCCGTACCAGAAAGTTGCGAACCGGCGGGTCGCGGTGAGGTTCAGCGAGTTTACCGATGTGTTGTCGCCGTTGACGATCCGGCTCGAAGTATGATTGCCTTGAACGCCAACCGTCAGCTTTTCGCTGAGACGCTTATTGACGCCTACGCCGAAGTCATAGGCTTTCGTCGTCTCGAGCAGATCGGAGTCGGGATATCGCAGCCGTTGCCATCCGCCCTCGCCGGTGATCGTCGTCGTGGCGTTCGGGCTCCAAGCCACCGATCCTCGCCCCTCGACGCTCTCGCGTATGCTGCGGGGATCGATCGCGAAGTCGATGCTGTCGGTCAGTGCGTCCGATACAAGATCGCGCCGGTACGACGCCCGGCCGGCGACGGTCAGATATTCGTTGCGGCGATGACGGATTTGCAGGTCCGACCGCCCGGTGACGAAATTGCCATAACGCCGCGAATATTGGCGGAGACCCACTTCCCCCGTGAAGTCGACATCGGTCCGCGGGTCGATCTGCCACTCGACGCGAGGGCGCGCGACGAGTTCGACGGCACCCGTCGCCTTCTTTTTTTCTGTCGTCAGGAAAGGATTGTCTGACACCAGCACGGACGTATCAACCTCCAAGGTTACAGTCGGTTTCGCTTCGCTCCTGGCTGCAAGGACAAATGCCATCGCTACGGCAAATAATCCGATCGCAAACAGGCGCAGGCTTCCGGAGACATGTTCAAGGGATAACGAGAACATCGCCGCTCAGAAGCATGGGTAGCGGGCTGCTCAATACGCCGGCGTTCATCGCGCGGCCGCCCTTGAGAATAGTAGAGAGCTTGACCGGTTCCACGACTTGGCCATTCGGCGTCTGGCGCAGGATCACGGCGTTCTTGATGTCTGCGAACTCGGCTGTGCCGCCCGCGACGCTGAGCGCCTGAAGAATGTTGACGGGTGTGCCGCTCGTGAAGCTTCCGGGCGTCCGAACCTTGCCGACTACATAAAAGCGCATGCCGGTCGCTTCGCGGACCGATACCGTTACATCGGGGACCGATGTGCGATAGTTGACCGAAATGCGTTCGCGGATTTCAGCGGCGATGTCGGACACGTTGCGGCCTGTGGCCTGCACGGTGCCGGCGAGCGGAAAGGAAAAAGTGCCATCCGGCTGCACGCGCACGGCGCGCTGCATCCGTTCTTCGCCCCAGACGAACACGTCGAGCTCGTCGCCCGTGTTTACCTTATACTGGCTGTTAGCCGTAGCATCGGCGGTGATACTGGCCGCTGCCTCCTGCTGGGCGACTGCCGGGGTCTGGAGGACCAGCGCAGCACATGCAATTGCGCCAAAGCCCTTTCCTGCAAGGGCGCCGCAACGGCTTCCTGATATTTGGCGGCGTGTTGAGAACACGATTTCGACTCCCCGAACAACTAAGTGGACAGCATCCTAGTTCTCCGCGCCGCGAGCCGAAATTCGCTGATTGCGGTCCTTCCTATGGGGGTGGGATATTTCAGATGCCTTTTTACGCTGGGGAGCGTCGCTCGGCGCATAGATCATTGGGTATATTCGGAAGGGATTTCGCCTAGCAGAATTGAACGATCATATCTGCATAATGCGGGGCGGCTCGCAGGCATCCTACCGGCGTTCCCGATTCCGTTTCGCAAGAAGGTTCGCCGCTTTGGCAACGTTGCCCGCCTCGTCACCCTCGTCCGAGCTTGTGGACCTTGATGCTGGTGTCTTCATGGACATCGCTTTCACGCGCAAGACGATGGCTTCCGTGCTGAAAATGCTGGTCGAGCGGCAAGAGGATGCCCCGTTCGCCTATGTGGTGACGCCCAATGTCGATCATGTTGTCCGCTTGCAGCGTGTCCGGTCGGACTTGTGGCCGGTTTACCGGTCGGCGTGGGCGACGTTGTGCGACAGCAAGATCCTTGCGATCCTTGCCCGCGGGATGGGGGTCGTGTTGCCGGTGATTCCGGGCAGCGACCTGACCCAGCAGATTTTCGAGCAGGCGATCAGGCCTGCGGACAAGGTTGCGATCATCGGCGGCAACGCCGAACTCGTAGCGGGTATCGCCGACCGCTATGGGCTGCAGAATGTCCATCACTATGATCCGCCGATGGGGTTCATCAAGGATCCCGCGGAAGTGGCTCAGGCCGTCAGGTTCGTCGTCGAAACGCGCGCGCGCTATTGTTTCCTGGCTGTCGGATCGCCGCAGCAGGAAATATTGGCTTATCGGGTGAAGCAAGCAGGCGGCGCGTGCGGCATCGGTTTTTGCGTCGGCGCAAGCCTCGATTTCCTGACCGGCGTCCAAAAGCGCGCGCCGCGGTTCATGCGTGTCCTGGCAATCGAGTGGCTCCACCGGCTGTTGTCGGATCCGGCCCGCATGTGGCGCAGATATCTATATGACGGCCCGGGCATCTTCCAGATCGCGCGCGACTGGAAACGCGATGCGCGGCCGTGATGTGGCGCGGCTCACGCAATGGAATTGCCGCTCGCGTGCTCTTGGCATTGTCGCTCATCGGCCTGACCGGATGTATGACTGAAGAGAAACCATCCTCGCCCACGGCCACTTTCTCCGCCGCTTTCGGCTCTCAGTCCGATGCGCCGAAGAGGCTGTTCATTTCAGGCCACAGCCTGACTGACAGGCCTTTGCCGGACTATCTGGCCGCGATCGCCGACGGCACGGGCAACACGCTCGAATGGAATATGCAGCATCTCGCAGGATCGTCGCTGCGCGCGCGGACGCAAGGGGACGGTTCTGCGTCGGGGAGCGGCTATCGCGCGGGGACCGATCGGGATGGCCGGCCGATTAACGTGCTGAAAGAACTGGCGCCCGCGCCCGCAGGGCACGCGTATGACACGCTTGTGCTCAACGAAGTGCACACGCTTCTGGAAAGCCTGATCTGGAACGACACGATTGGCAATGCGGTCGATTATGAAGCGCGCTTCTTCGCCTCCAATCCCAACGGCCAGACCTATCTCTATGCGGCGTGGCTCAATGTCGACGACCTAGACGATCCCGCGGGATGGGTTGCGTATGAAAAGGCGGCAACGCGGGCTTGGCAATGCACGACAACGACGATCAACGATAAATTGGTCGAAAAGGGACGGACGCGGCCGGTACGATTAATCCCAGCTGCTCAGGCGCTTGCCGCGCTGGTCGAGCAGGCGGCTTCCGAAACGGGGGTGAGCGGCTTGAGCGCCGCGACGACCCGCGTGACGATGGAACGGCTGTTCGCGGACGATGTGCACCTGACACACCTCGGCAATTACTACATCGCGCTGATAAGCCATATCGCGCTGTACGGCAGCCTGCCTTCCGACCCTTGGGTCGCGGACGATCTCGATCCGGAACAGGCGCGGGCGCTCCAACAGTTCGCGCGGGATTTTATGGGCCGTTGGCGCCAGCAGCAGGCGAAAGTAGCGATCGATTGCCCCCGATATCTCGCGGACGAGTTCGCAGGAATATATCTAGCTTACGTCAGGGATACGAAGTGGCGGCAGGACGATGGGCGATTGCGAGCCTATTATAAATGGGCGCGTTTCTCGCGGGCTTGGCCAAAGATCCTGCGTGGAGACGGCGCGGACAATCCCTTCCGGCGCGGAGAGACAGCATGATCGATGCCACCGGTTCCTTCTTGGCGTCGGCCGCCAAAGATGCTGCGGCCGCGATGCCTGTCGGCTCGACGAACGTCAGAGGTCAAGACATGTCGCATCCTGAAGCCAGGCGCCGCTCGCTTTTGCCGCGGGACAGCAGGTTGTTGAAGGTCGGTCTGCTATTTTTCGCTGTCGTCGCCGCTGCCATCACCATCTTTGCGGCGACCGGCCAGGCGGATTCTGCCGATCAGATAGCGCCGGCCGCACCTCCGCCACCGGATGCGCGAACCGAACTGGGTATCAATCTGTTCGGACTAGCCAATTTCAATCGACACCAGGTCTATCTGAACCTGATAACACAAAGCGAATGGTTCTCGTCGCAGGGGCAGGGCTGGAAGCTCATGCCGGCGGCGCAGCTCGATCGGAACGGTTGGGTACGCAGCCTCCAGCCGGGGCAGACCGCGCCGCGCCCCCTTATGCTCCCTCCCGCGCCGTTTCGTACGGTGGACGTGCGCTGCGAATATCATGGTCGCGGCGAAATTTCGTCGGGTGGCGTCGCACGCGTCAAGGATCGCGGTGAGGGCTGGCTGACACTTGAACTGTCCCCAACCGGTGCGGCGGACGAGGGGGCATGGATCGAGCTCATCAGCACCGATCCAGCGAACCCCGTCCGCGATATCGACTGCCGCGACCCCGCCTTTCCCCGCGATGCGCGCTTTCATCCCGATTTTCTGAAGTTCGTGAAGGATTTCAAGGTCGTGCGTTTCCTCGACTGGCAGAAGACAAATGACAATATAGATGTGAGTTGGGAGACGCGCGCCCGGCAGTCCTATTCGAGTCAGGTGACGGCCGCAGGTGCTTCGATCGAGGATATGATCGCGGTAGCCAACGAAACCGGTGCGGATCCCTGGTTTCTCATGCCGTACAAGGCCGACGAAACTTATATTCGCGAGTTTGCCCGGCTGGTTCGCGCAAAGCTGAATCCCGACCGGACCGTCTATGTCGAGCTGGGCAACGAAGTGTGGAACGACATGTTCGACGCGGCCCAGCAGGCGCAGCGTGAAGGCATGATGATGAAGCTCGGCGGCGGGGACGCAAAGCGTGCGCAGATGATCCGCTATGCCCAGAAAACGCGCGCGGCAATGAAGATCTGGACCGAGGTCTATGCCGACCGGCCCGAACATCTCGTTCGTATCGCCGCCAGTCAGCATGCCTGGTCTGACCTTGCGAACATCATTCTCGACGATGCCGATACGGCGCGCTGGGTCGATGCCTTGGCAACGGCGCCATACATATGGTTCGACTTGAACGGCTTCGGCAGCGGCGATCTCGACCGTATATTTGCCGGGATGCCAAAGGCGATCGAGCATACGATGAAATTCGCCGATGAGAACCGGGCTATTGCGTCGAAACATGGTAAGCGGTTCATCGCTTACGAAGGGGGACAACATCTCGTGACTTCCGACCTTGCGCTGGCCCGCGCCCTGCAGCGCGATCCGCGCATGGCTGAGGTGTATCGACGCTATCTGGCCGAGTGGGACAGGCGAATTCGAAGTACGCTGATGCTCTACGCGTCGACCGCGCCGATCGCGGATTATGGTTCGTGGGGACTGATGGAATATGCGGGGCAACCAGTCGACCAGGCGCCGAAATTGCGCGCCGTCCGGCAATTTCAAGCGGGAGCGCGCTAATGCCTGCCATCCTAATCCTAGTTGCCGGTCTTGCGCTCACATTTCGCCTCGCGGCGGGTGACTATCTTATCGTGAAGCCGAGTTTTTTCGTTGGGACGGTGAGCGCCGCGGCCATCCTGCTGTTTCTATTCAGTTTGAAGCACGACGTCCGCAAGCCGATCGAGACGCGCATGCTGGCGATCGCGGTGACGATGCCGGTGCTCGCATGGTCTGTTCCAAGCCTTGGCCTGTTGTTCGTGATCATGTGTCTTTGGGTGCCGGTCGCCGCGCGGCGCTTCAATCTGATCGCGCCGGTATATCTGTTCAGCCTGCTGCTTTTGCCGGGCCTTGACTACACGCTCGAGCTTGGCTCACTCAAGCTCGTCGAATTCGGCGTGCACGATGCTCTGGCAATTGGTGCGGCATTGGCCATCTTCGTGAACCCCGCCAAGGGGCGGTGCCGTATCGAATGGGATTTTGCCGTCCTGCTGGTTGTGTTTACAATTGCGATGGCCGTGGCGCGCGAGACGAGCGTCTCTCACCACTTGCGTGCGCTGACCGAAGTTTCGCTGGAACTTGCGCTACCTTACTACATCGTGAGCCGCGGTGTGCGTACCAGCGATGAGTTGAAGTCGGCGATGCTGTGGCTGGGCGCGGGCGGGGTCGTGATCGCGGCGCTTCTGATCTTCGAGGTCTGGAAGGCATGGCCGGTATATCAGGAACTCTATCGGCTCTTCGAATTGCCGACGCTGATGCTGGTAAAGGTGCGGGCGGGCTTGATCCGCGCTGGCGGGCCGTTTGTCGAACCGACCTCGGTAGCGATGGTGTTGGCGATTTGCATCATGGCTCTCCATCTGTCGCGCGATTTCATCCGTGGCCGCCGCTATTATCTGTTGTTGATGGCAGTCGCGGTGGCCGGGCTGGTGGCGCCGCAGTCACGTGGCGCGTGGGTCGGCTTGTTCATCGCGATCGTCGCGGCAGATGCGCTCCGCGGCCGCTATGCCCTGCTGGGGCAGAAGTTTTTTGTGGCGGCCGGCGCTGTCTCCCTGCTGTTTCTTGCCGCGCAGTTTCACCCCTATTTGTCGGAGACTCTAGGGCTGTCCGGCGGGTCGAGCGCTTCGTCGGATTATCGGCGTCAGCTATTGAGCCGCGGGTTCGAGGTGTTCGCCAATCGCCCGATAATGGGCTATTCGACGGCTGAACTGCACCACTTGCTGCCCGATCTGGTGCAGGGGGAAGGCATCATCGACTTCGTCAATACCTATATGTGGATCATGCTGATTGCGGGTCTGTTCGGCCTTATCGTTTTTGTCGCGCCGTTCGTTCTTTTCTTGACCGGTATCGTGCGCAAGGGGCGGTTCCAGGGCGCGTCGAAGCGCGACGTGGGTGCCGGAGCATTCGTCTTTGGTTGTCTTCTGATGATGATGGAGATGCTGTTCTTTACCTCCTTCGGAACACGACCAGCCTTCTATCTGTTCGCCCTGTTCGGCTTCGCCGCAGCGTTTCTGCGTCTGCAGCGCGAATCCAAGGTGGTAACAAGCCCGGCCGAGGCTGATGATAAACCGGAGCTTCTGCTTTTCTACAGGACATGAGGCGCCGCGCGCCTGTCCTTCCCGGGTAAGGGGAGCCGTCCGAGAACAGGCGACGAAATTGCGTGGGCCGCCCTCGGTTCTTCCGGCTCTTCGTCGATGCGGGTTCTCAGAGAAGCGGGCGGATTAGCCAGTCGCCTACGGCTCCGACGATGATGCCGGCACCGCCTGCCCCAAGGAAAAGCAGCTCCTGGCGAAGGTCAAGATATTGCAGGCGATGCATCTGAACCCATTTGAGAAGGACGGCCGGAATTTCCATCAGGCCGATCGCGATGACCAGCCCTAGGACACCGCCAAGCGCATAGCCCGCGGGCCCCGCGATACAAAACCACATCAGCTTTGCGACGCTGGCTTGAAAGGTCACCTTGATGTGCCCCGTCGCGGTCAATGTTTCGTTGCCGCTGTTCGACGCGAGCGCGAAGAGCGGTGCGATCGCCAGTATCTGTAGATAGATTGCGGACGTCGAATAGCGAGGGTCGTACAATATTTCGATCACCAGCGGAGCGGAACCGATCAGGCCGCCCGCTGCGAAACAGTAAAGGAGCGACGGCAGGCGGCGCTTAGCATAAAATAGCGCGCGCAGATTCTCTTCGCCGTCACGCCATGCCTGTGAGTAGGCTGGGAAAAGGACGCGGCTGGCGTATGCTGTGGCAAAGGCGAGCGGGGCGGTGGCGAGGTTGCTGGCCAGAATGTAGAATCCGAAATGGTCGAGCGACATCAATCGCCCTAGCGCGAACTTGTCACTTTGCAGAAGCAACAGGGTGATGATGCTGGAGCCGGTAACGAAGCGCGCAAAGCCCCAGAGCTCTTTTATATATTGCCGATCGAAAGCTGGTTTACGCAGCGAGTTCGGAAAAAGCAGATAGCTGAGCACCGATTTGAAGGCGCTTCCCGTCAGCATACTGGCCAATATCGCCCAATAGTTTCGCCAATAATAAGCGAGGACGAACGACAGCAATATCTGGAGAACCATGACGGAGAGTTCGAGCAGCGACAGCCGCAGGACCATCCGATGTCGCAATGCCGTCAAAAGGGTAAGCGAGGCGACCCCTTCGAGCACGAAAGTCAGCGATGCCGCGGCGATCAGCGGTGCCAACTCATGCTTGCCAAAGACACCTGCAATTGTCGGTGAAAGCACGAACACGACACTTGTCAGGACGATCGATCTGAGCACCGCCATCGTCCAGATCGTATCGAGAAAGCGCGGTTTTTCGCCGTCTGGGTGACGGACAACAAAGGCCTGGAAGCCAAGGTCGGATATCATGCCGAACGCAAAGACGATCGAGGCGATGACACCTGAAATGCCGAACACTTCCGGCACCAGCAGGCGCGTAAGGACGACGCTGCTGAAGGCGCGGAGCAGATTGCCGAGAACCACGGAAACGACGACGACGTTGGTGTCGCGGAGTGCAATGTCCCGAAACCGGTGGATGCGCGAGGAGGGCCCTGGCGGCGGGGCATCGACCAGCGCGGACACGGGCACTGAGGTCACTCCGCGCTGTTCCGGAGCGTGGCCTCATAGCATTCGACGAGCTTGGCTCCGACCGTTTCGACGGAAAAATGGCTGGCGCAATGATGTCCACCGTTCTCAGCCGCCCGTGCGGCCGCTTCCGGATAGTCGAACATCCAGACAAGCCGCTGCGCAAGCGCTTCAGGATCGCCGATCGGCGTCAGGAAGCCTGATTCCCCGTGCTGGATGATCTCGTCGCACCCAGGCCAATCGGTCGAGATCATCGGGCTGGCCGAGGCAAGCCCCTCAAGCAGGGCATAAGGAAAATTCTCCACCCGCGAGGCGAGGACAGTGACGAAGGCCTGCCGACGGAGCACGGCGATTTCGGAAGGCTTCAGCGTCCCGGTCAATTCGACGCGTCGTGCTGTTTCCGGTGAGAGGTTCGCACGCGCATATGCCTCGAAATCGGCGAGCTGCCCCGGGCCCGTCTCAATGCCGATCACCGGCCCGACCAGCGTCAACCTGGCATCGGGATGTTCACGCAGTAGCTGCTCGAAAGCCAGCAGCATGGTGTCGGCGCCCTTCCAATAATCGAAGCGTCCGATCATCAGGATACGATTGCGATCACACGTTGCAAGGTTCCAGCGTTCGCTTTGGGCAGGCAGGCGAATGGGGTTCGGGATGACGGCGTCGCGTTCCCGAACCGGGCGCCGGTAATTCTCGCAGGTGACCTTCATCATCGCGCGGGTTGGTGCGGTCAACGTATGTGAAGTCCGCACCGCGCGTCCTTCGGTATGGCAACGCTGCAGGTCGTTCAGCTTGTCGCGAGCCGTTCGCGGCTTGGGAGGCTTCAGAAAGTGAGGGCCATGCAAACGCGTCACGACCGGAATTCCGGTGAGGCGCTGCACCGTGTGCGACCAGCCGAAGCTTTCTTCCATTTCGAGGATGTCGATGGGGTCGGCGCGATGGGCTGCACTGACCTGCGCAGCCAGTTGCTGACCCAGGCGTGGCAAGCCGCCGTGATAAGTGTCTATGCGGCGGGAAATCCGCCGTTGCAGCCGACCGAATCCGCCGAGTGTCTCGATTGGCGCGAGCAGCGGCATGTCGACGCCATCACTCGGATAGCGTCGCCCTTCGGACAATATCGTGACCCTGTGCCCCTGGGCGATAAGGTATTCCCTTACCGTAGAGACATAGCTGACGATTCCGTTCGCTGCCCCCGCAGGCGGCCAATGAGGAGAGTAAAGTGCTACATGCACTGGTGTTTTCTCCGGGAGTTTCCATCTGCTGTTTTAGCCCCGGCACTATTTTCTGTCGATTATAAGAACTCCCAAGGTGATTTCCCCGGCTTGCTCCGGCCCCGCCGAGCGTGTTTGATAATGGTAAGAAAGACCGGCCCCTTCCGTCCCGGGGTCTTGTCGACGTTCGGACGAGATAGGAATGCATGTACTCCGTTTAAAAGACCTGGGGGGATACCGGTGCTTCGATGCTGAGCAGTGCCATGCTGCGGGCGTGTTGTGGGCGGAGACGTATCAAGCGAACCAGCCGTTTCCTCACATCGTTCTCGATGATTTTCTCGATCGCGATTTTTTGCGCGGCGTGGCTGAGGAGTTCCCGGACAATGGGGAACAGGACTGCTTCATGCGCGAGCAAGAGCGGCTGAAATTCCAGTTTCGACCTGACCAATGCGAAGGGCCGCTGACGCGAATGTTGTTCGCCGAGCTGAATTCGCGGGCGTTTATGTCGTTCCTTTCCGGGCTCACGGGCATCCAGGGGCTGATCCCCGACCCCTATCACGCAGGCGCCGGGCTTCATGAAACCAAGCGTGGCGGTCATCTCAGCATCCATGCCGATTTTCCTCGGCACAAGGAAATGGGCGTGACGCGCCGGCTCAACCTGCTCATCTATCTGAACGACGATTGGCGCGACGAATTTGGCGGCGCGCTGGAGTTGTGGGACAAACGGATGCGGGCGGCCACGCAGCGGATCATGCCGCTCTTCGGCCGTGCGGTAATCTTTTCCACGGATCGCGACACTTTTCATGGTCATCCCGATCCGTTGTCGTGCCCGGAAGACCGATCGCGACGTTCGATCGCAACCTATTATTACACGGCCGGCCTTGAACAGGACGATGGCCTGATCGAACGCACGACGGATTTCCGGCAACGGCCGGGCAGCGCTGACAAGCGCGATTGGCGAGTCCTGTTCCACCATCTCAAGGCCGACTGGTTGCCTCCGGCGCTGCAACGGCGAAAGAACGGATAACGCCATGCGGAGGGGGGGACGCTTCGGAGGGGCAGGGCGATGATAATCGCTTCGCTCTGTATCTGCGCCGCGGTGTTGGTGGCTTTTCTTGCGCTTCAATGCTTGCTGGGATCGGGCGCGCAGAAGTCCACATTGCTCCCAGAACGGGAAGGGCGGCCGCATTTCACGGTACTGATGCCCGCCCATGACGAGGCGGGAGGAATCGCCGCCGCCGTCCAGTCGATATTGGATCAACTGGGCGAGGGCGACAGGTTGCTGGTCGTCGCCGACAATTGCAGCGACGATACGGCGCCTATCGCCCGAAGATTGGGCGCCGACGTCATCGAACGCTTCGATTCGTCTTTGAGGGGCAAGGGACATGCGCTCGAGTTCGGTCGCGCCTTTCTCCGCGACCAGCCGAGCGATATCGTGATCATTGTCGATGCGGATTGCCTTGCGGAGCCGGCCGCGCTCGCGAAACTCGCTTCTGCCGCCGCCATGGACGATGCGGTTGTGCAAGGCGCCTATCTTATGGCTCCGCCCATCAACGCGTCGGCCCGGGTACGCATTTCCTGCTTCGCTTTCCTGATCAAGAACCTCGTTCGCCAGCGTGCCTTGCAACGCTTGGGCGGCTCGGCACTGCTTCAGGGATCGGGCATGGCCTTTCCGCGCCGGATTTTTGATGCGATCGAGTGGCGGGCGGCGTCGCTCGTCGAGGATCTCGATATGGGGCTCGATCTTCTGCTGGCCGGGGAACGCGTCACATTTGAGGAAGACGCGCTGTTCGTCAGCGCCGCGAGTTCCGAAAAGGGCACGGCCGGTCAGCGACGGCGCTGGGAACATGGCATGCTGCACTCCATGGGGCGCTATGTTCCCGCGCTGCTGGGGCGTGCGATCGGCGGGCGCTGGCGGCTCGCTCTCGTGGCTTTCGACCTGATGGTCCCCCCCACCGTCATGCTGCTCGTCGTCTCGCTGCTCCTGCTTGCGGTCGGAGTTGCGGTGCAGGGCGCGAGTCTTTCGGTTCTGCTTCTTGCACTCGCATTGGCCTTGCTCTGTCTGGGGCTTGCGCGAGCCTGGCGGGCAGAAGGCCGCGACATATTGCCGTTGCGAACTGTGGCGCAAATTCCGGCCTACATGCTCTGGAAGCTGCCGATCGCGGCACAGTTTCTTGTCCGCCGCGAAAAGCAATGGATACGCACGGAGCGCGAATCATGACCAACACGAATGCCGCCGCCACGCGAACGGGCGAAGTCGGTTTCGTCATTATCGGTCGCAACGAGGGCAGTCGGCTGGTGACCTGCGTCGACAGCGTGCTGAGGGAGACGTCGCTCGCGATCTATGTCGATTCCGGTTCGCATGACGGGAGCTGCGACTTTGCCCGCGGTCGCGGTCTGCCGGTCGTCGACCTGGACCGGGCCTTGCCCTTTACCGCTGCGCGGGCGCGCAACGCCGGGGCCAAGTGGATGATCGAGCATTATCCCGATCTGGAATATCTCCATTTTATCGACGGCGATTGCGAACTGGTCGCGGGCTGGCTGGACAAGGCGATGGACGCGATGCGGGCCGAGCCCGATCTGGCGTCGGTGTGCGGCCGTCGGCGCGAACGTTCGCCGGATGCCAGCCCCTATAATCAACTATGCGATCAGGAATGGAACACGCCCGTCGGTATCGCCGAAACCTGTGGCGGCGATGCGCTGTTTCGCGTCAAACCCTTCGTCGAGGTCGGCGGTTTTTCGGAGGATCTGATCGCGGGTGAAGAGCCCGATCTTTGTCATCGTATCCGGCTGAACCACTGGCGGATCCGCCGGATCGGTCATGACATGACGATCCACGACGCCGCGATGACCGAGTTTCGGCAATGGTGGCAACGCAGCCGGCGCAGCGGCTATGCGACCGCGGAAGCCTATAGCCGCCGGGGCGAATATAATCCGCGACTGGGTCACCAGGTCGCGAGTAACCTCTTGTGGGCGCTCCCAATCTTCTGGCCGCTGTGGCCGCTGCTGTGGCTACGTGTCTATTTCAGCGGCGGAGCTTTGCAGGCCAGCTTCATCACGCTGGGCAAGCTCCCGCACCTGCAGGGCCAGATCGACTATTGGCGCAGGCGTCGCAGGCTGATCGAGTATAAATGACCGGGGGTGTGATTTCGTCATTCCCCATTTTTACCACATGATTTGCCTACGGAGTTGTTGAAGTAGTTGCGCCCCCGCTTCCGCCCTACGATGTGCTCAAAGGAGAACATCATGGCGGGACCGGCTCCGTCCAGCGAATCCAGCGTGCATCAGGGTAAGCAGCGCAGCATCCTCATCGGACGCGAAACCTTGCTTGGGGCATGTGGCGGGCTGCTGCTCGAGCAGCAGCACGAGATTGTCGCGGTCGTCGCACCCGAAGGGCCGGCTGCCGCCTGGGCGCGCCGCGCCGGCGTGCCCCTCTTTGGACGTTCGAAAGATTTGCTCGAGGCCGACCTCGGTCCGATCGACTATCTGTTCAGCATCACCAATCTGACCGTCTTGTCGCCGGATGTGCTTGCACTGGCGTCACGCGCCGCGATCAATTTCCACGATGGCCCGCTTCCGGCCTATGCCGGGCTCAACACGCCGAGCTGGGCGTTGCTGGAGGGCGAATCCGAACATGGCGTAACATGGCATCTGATGACCGACGCGGTCGATTGCGGCGACATTCTGGCTAGCGAAACCCTTGCGATCGAAGACGGCGAAACGGCGCTGTCGTTGAACACCAAATGCTTCGAAGCGGGACTGCGGACTTTTGCAGCATTGGCTGAAGATTTGACGGCTGCGGTCGAGCGCCGCCAGCCCGTATCGAGCCCGCCGGAACGCTTCTACGGCAAGGAAGCACGCCCCGTCGCCGCCGCGACGATCGACTGGGACGCGCCTGCGCACGAAATTGCTCGCCGGGTTTCCGCGCTCGATTTCGGTGCCCATCGCAACCCCCTTGGCGTTGCGAAGACATTGTTGGGCGATCGGTTGATCCTGGTACATGCTGCAACTGCGCTGGACCGGGCCAGCGGTGCAGCACCGGGGACCATCATTGATGGCGGCGAGTCCCCAATTGTCGCCACGGGCAGCGGCGATATCCGACTGGATCGGCTGACCGATGCCGACGGCGGACCTCTGGCGTTCGCGCCTTTGTCCGCGGGCCAACGCTTCGAATCGATCGGCGGCGACCGCTTGGACACGCTTGGTACGCTGGACAGCGCCTCGGCGCACTACGAAGGCTGGTGGCATCGCCGGCTTGCCGGTCGCGATGCGCTGTTGCTCCCGCAGTTTCAGGCGAAAAGCGGTGATCGGTACGAGGCGCCCATCGTGTCGGACCGCAAGGCTCCCGCCGGACGGGTCCCGTCGGACCTGCTCGCGGCATGGGTTGCCTATCTGGGTCGCGTCGCGGACCGCGATACCGTGGATATCGGATATGTTGATCAGGTTTATCTGTCCCGGCTCGAGGATGTCGCGCCGTGGTTCGCCGATCAAATGCCGCTGCATGTTGCGATCGACTGGGGGCAACCGCTCGGCGTCTTTGCCGACCGATTGGCGAACGAGGTCGGCGCCATGCACAAGCGGATCGCGATCGCACGCGATCTGATCGCACGGATGCCGGACCTGCGCGGATCGGACGGCTTCGGCTTTCCCGTCTCCGTGCAGTTGGTCGATCGGCTCGATCAGGCCGTCTCCGCGCAGGGGACGGTACTCCATCTGGCCATTGCCGGCGATGGCAGCGGCTGCCGGTTGATCCATGATCCGGCCCGGATCGACCATGCCGCGCTCGCGGATTTGTGGGTCGGGTTCGAAAGGATGCTGGCGGCGGCCGATGCCGCGCCCGAGACACCGGTCGGCCGCCTTTCGTTACTCGATGAGGCCGAATATCACCAGGTGATCCGGGTATGGAATGCCGAAGCGGGCGAAACCTCGACCGCGTCGGGCGTCCATCACATGATCGCGGACCAGGCGCGCCGGACTCCCGACAAGGTCGCAGTTACCGCGCGTGGTCGCAGCATGACCTATGCCGAACTCGACGCACGCGCGAATCGGCTCGCCCGTTATCTGCATGGTCTGGGTGTCCGGCCCAACGTCATGGTCGGCCTCAATGTCGAACGATCCGTCGAGCTCGCTATATGCGTGCTGGCGATCCACAAGGCGGGCGGAGCCTATGTTCCGCTCGACCCCGCCTATCCGCGCGACCGCCTTGCGCACATGATCGCGGATTCGGGGATGCCGGTAATCGTCACCCAGTCGTCGTTGGTCGGCGACCTGCCCGCCGCCGGGGCGCATCTTGTGTGCATCGACCAGCTTGATGGCGAGCTCGCCATGCTGTCCGATGAAGCTTTCGACGGCGGTGCGACTGGCGAGGATCTCGTCTATGTCATCTACACCTCCGGTTCGACCGGCCTGCCGAAAGGCGTGATGATCGAGCACCGGCAACTCGTCAATTTCTTCGCAGGGATGGACCGGCAGCTCGAACCCGACGGGGTCTGGTTGGCGGTGACGAGCCTCAGCTTCGATATCTCGGTTCTCGAAATCTGCTGGCCGCTCACGCGTGGCTATCATGTGGTGGTCGCTACAGAGCGTGAGGTGCGCGGCGATGTCGTATCGCGCGATGGAGGCAAGGCACCGGAATTCAGCCTCTTCTATTTTGCGAGCGCGGATGGCGCTAGCGCCGCCGACCACTATCGGCTGTTGATGGAGGGCGCGCGCTTTGCCGACGCCAATGGTTTCGAGGCGGTTTGGACGCCGGAACGCCATTTTCACGCCTTTGGCGGACCTTATCCCAATCCGGCCGTGATTTCCGCCGCGCTTGCGGCGTCGACTTCGCGGCTCAAGATTCGCGCGGGGAGCGTGGTCGCGACATTGCACCATCCGGCGCGGATTGCCGAGGAATGGGCGTTGGTCGACAATCTGTCGGGCGGCCGCGTCGGTATCGCTTTCGCCTCCGGATGGCAGCCGAACGACTTCGTGTTTGCTCCCGACAATTTCGCCGATCGCAACGGTGCGCTGAAGCGCAACATGGACGATGTCCGTGCGCTGTGGCGGGGCGAGGCGCGCAGCTTCCCGGGACCGCTCGGCGATGTCGAACTGATGACCTACCCGCGTCCGGTGCAGCCGGAACTTCCGGTGTGGATCACATCGGCCGGCAATGTGCAGACATTCGAGGAAGCAGGGCGGTCGGGCGCCAATGTGCTGACGCACCTGCTGGGGCAGAATGTCGAGGAAGTGGCCGCGAAGATCGCCGCCTATCGCCGTGCCCGGGCAGCCGCCGGCCATCAGGGCGAGGGGCTTGTCACGTTGATGCTGCACAGCTTTGTCGGCGAAAACGCCGACGAGGTGCGGTCGATCGTGCACGGGCCGCTGACCGAATATCTGCGTACTTCGACCAACCTCCTCAAACAATATGCCTGGTCGTTCCCGACCTTCAGGCAGCCGGTTGGCGCCGAGGCGGGCAAGGAAATCGAATTGTCGGGGCTCAGCGACGAGGAAACCGACGCGCTGCTCGATCATGCCTTCGATCGCTATTTCGAGACCAGCGGCCTTTTCGGGACGCCCGAGGATTGTTTGCCGTTGATTCGGCGCCTTCAGGCGATCGGGGTGGACGAGATTGGCTGCCTGATCGACTTCGGCATCGCCACCGATACGGTGCTTGAAAGCCTGCCTGCGCTCAACCGTCTACGCTGCCTTGCCGCGGCAGAGGCGGAGGGCGCCGAGAACAGCCTGCCGGAACTGATGGTGCAGCACGGCGTCACGCATCTTCAATGCACGCCGTCGCTGCTCAATGTGCTGGCGAGCGATGGGGCGGCGCGTCCGCACCTGTCCGAACTCAAGCGCCTGATGGTCGGTGGAGAGGCTTTCCCGCCGCACCTCGCCCGCGACATGTTCTCGCTTGTCGATGGTGCCGTCATGAACATGTACGGCCCGACCGAGACGACGATCTGGTCGGCGACCCATGTCTTGCAGGCCGATGACGACGTACCGCCGCTTGGCCGTCCCTTGCTCAACCAGCAGGTCTATGTTCTCGACCGGCGGATGCAGCCGGTCCGCCCGGGTACGCCCGGCGAACTGATCATCGCCGGCGACGGCGTGGTGCGGGGTTATCTCGATCGCCCCGAACTTACCGCAGAGCGCTTCATCGCGGATCCGGTCGCATTCGGGGGCCGGGCATATCGCACGGGCGACCTCGTGCGGCAGCGTTCCGACGGAACGCTCGAATTCCTCGGCCGGCTCGATCATCAGGTCAAGGTTCGCGGCTATCGCATCGAGCTGGGCGAGATCGAGGCGCGGCTGGCCGATCATCCCGATGTTGTCGAGGTGGTGGTCGTCGCGCATCGCGCGGAGGGAGCCGCAGACTCGCGCCTGATCGCCTATCTGGCGGCGACCGGCGTGGCGTCGAACGACGTGCTACGCGATCATCTGCGGGCAAGCTTGCCCGAATTCATGGTGCCGTCGGCCTTCATTCAGGTCGACGCATTGCCGCGGACACCGAATGGCAAGATTGATCGTAAGGTGTTGCCCGACCCCGCGCGCGTCGCGATCGAGGTGCCGGCGAACGAGGTGGTCGAGCCGGCCAGCGGCATGGAAGCACAGATTCACAAGATCTGGTGCGACCTCCTCAACCTGTCCAATGTCGGTTTGCGCGACAATTTCTTCGATATCGGCGGCCACTCGCTGCTTGCAGTGCAACTCCACCGCCGCCTTTCGGGGGTATCGGAAAAGCCGGTATCGCTGACCGACATCTTCCGGTTCCCAACCGTTGCCACGCTCGCGGCGCATCTGTCGGTGTCGCAGCCGCAGGTCGCGGCCGCGCGCGAGGGACAGGATCGCGCGAACAACCGGCGGGCCGCGCTTCAGCGCCGCGGCGCTGCACGTGCGCTCGCGAGGAGCTGATCGATGGAACAGAATCACAGCTCCTTCGGTCCCACCAGCGAAGCGGATCTACCCGAGGCGGCAATCGCGATCGTGGGCATGTCGTGCCGGTTCGCCGACGCGCGGGGAATCGACGACTATTGGGATCTGCTTCAGGGTGGCCGCGAGGCGATCCGTACCTATTCGGACGAGGAGCTGCTCGCAGCAGGGGTCAGTCCGGCGTCGCTGCGCAATCGCAACTATGTCCGCCGCGGCGCTCCGCTCGAAGATATGGAATGTTTCGACGCGACGCTGTTCGGAATGAGCCCGCGCGATGCGGCAATCATGGACCCGCAGCACCGCCATTTCCTGGAATGCACGTGGGAAGCGCTCGAAAATGCCGGCTACACGCCGCAGCGTTTCGATGGCGTGGTCGGCGTCTTCGCCGGTTCGGGCCACAACGCCTATATGCCGTATAACCTGCTGACCAATTCCAAACTGGTCCGCGACGTCGGCCTGTTCTTGTTGCGGCATACAAGCAACGACAAGGACTTCCTGACCACACGCGTCTCCTATCTGTTCGATCTCAAGGGGCCGAGCATCAACGTGCAGACCGCGTGCTCGACCTCGCTTGTTTCGATCCATATGGCGGCGCAGAGCCTGCTCAACGGCGAGTGCGACATGGCAATCGCCGGCGGTTCGTCGATCGAACTGCCGCACCGGCAGGGCTATATTTACGAGGAGGGCGAAATCCTGTCGCCCGACGGCCATTGCCGTCCCTTTGATGCGGCATCGCAGGGTACAGTATTCGGCAGCGGGGTCGCGGTGTTGGCGTTGCGGCGGCTCGAGGATGCGGTGGCGGCGGGCGATCATATCTATGCCGTGCTGCGCGGGTCGGCGATCAACAATGACGGCGCCGGCAAGGTCGGATATCTGGCTCCCAGCGTCGACGGGCAGGCCAAGGTGATTGCCGAAGCACTGGCGATCGCCGACATTGATGCCGGCTCGATCAGCTATGTCGAGGCGCACGGTACCGGCACGCCGGTCGGTGATCCGATCGAGCTCGCTGCGCTGACCGAGGCCTTTCGTCAGTCCACCGACAGCGTCGGTCATTGCGCCATCGGGTCGGTAAAGGGCAATATCGGGCATACCGACACGGCGGCCGGCGCTGCCGGGCTGATCAAGGTCGCGCTGGCGCTGCACAATGGAGAGCTGCCGGCTTCGCTCAATTTCGATGCGCCCAATCCGGCGCTGGGCTTGGAAGGCAGCCCGTTCCGCATCCAGGCCGAGCGCTCGCCCTGGACGACGTCGCCCGGCGGGGCACCCCGTCGGGCGGGAGTCAGTTCGCTCGGCGTGGGGGGCACGAACGCACATGTCGTGCTCGAAGAAGCGCCGCCGCGCCCGGCCAGCGGACCGAGCCGGCGTCGCCAGCTGCTTCTTTGCACCGCCAAATCGTCTGCCGCCTTGCAGGCGAATGCGGCCGCGCTCGCCGACTTTATCGAGACTCGCCCGCAAGCAGGTCTGCCCGATACGGCGTTCACGCTGTCGATCGGACGCCAGCACCTGCCGCAACGCCGCTTCGCCGTGGCGGCGTGCAGCGAGGAGGCGGCCGCCCGGCTTCGTGAGATCGCGGGGCAGGAGGTTTCGCAACCGAAGCCGGTCGCCGAGCGCTCGGTGGCGTTCCTCTTCTGCGGTGCCGGACCGCAACACGCCGACATGGCGCGCGGACTCTATGATACCGAACCGCTGTTCCGACAGGCTGTCGATGACGGTCTCGCCATTCTCGACCGGATCGGCGTGGCGAACGTACGGCGCTGGTTGTTGCCGAACGACTTGGACCGCGCGCAGGCGGCCGCCGAATTGGAGCGCCCATCGATCGCGCTTCCCGCATTGTTCATCATCCAGACTGCGCTCGCGCGACTGTGGATGTCGGTCGGCGTCCAGCCGTCGGCGATGATCGGTCACAGCTCCGGCGAATATGCCGCCGCACATCTCGCAGGCGTGATCGACATGGAAGCGGGGCTGCGGATCGTGTCGACGCGCGGCCGGCTGTTCGAGACGGTTCGCGATGGCGGTATGCTGAGCGTGCCGCTTTCGGAGGCCGAACTGCTGCCGTTGTTGCCGCCGGAACTGTCGATCGCCGCGATCAATGCGCCCGGGCTTTGCGTCGTGTCCGGCCCGGCTGCCGCCATTGCGGGTTTCAACGACCTGCTTGCCGCGCGCGAGATCGAAGCGCAGGTCGTCCGTATTTCGGTCGCGGCACATTCGCCGATGCTCGACCCGATCCTGCCTGAGTTCCGCGCGCTGATGCGGACGATCGATCTTCGCGCGCCGACGATCCCCTTCGCTTCGAACCTGACGGGTGACTGGGCGACGGCGGCGGACGTCACCAATCCCGAATATTGGGTGCGGCATCTGCGCGAGACCGTACGCTTCACCGACGGGCTGCACCGCCTGCTCGACGATCAGGAGAGGGCGCTTCTCGAAGTCGGTCCCGGCCGCGGGATGGCCAGCCTGGCGCGGCAACATCCCGACCGCGCGCGCGAGCAGCCGGTCATCAGTTCGATGCGGCACCCCGACCAGCGCATCGATGACGATGCGGCCTGGCTCGACGCGTTGGGACAGCTTTGGGCGGCGGGTGTCGAGATCGACTGGGACGCGTTCTGGCAGGACGAACAGCGCCTGCGCATTCCCTTGCCGACCTATCGGTTCGAGCGTCAGCGTCACTGGTATGACGCAGGTGCGCAGCTCGCCATGTCCGACGGGGCAGGGGACGCAGCGGACCGATCTGACGATCCCGCCGAATGGCAATATGAGCCCGTCTGGACGCGTTCCTATCTCGATGCCTCCGCGATGCCGGAAGGCGTGGCGCTGGTCATGGAGGATATGCGAGGGCTGGGGCGCGAGATTGCCCGTCGTCTGCGCGAAGCGGGACGGGAGGTCGTTGTCGTTCGTGCCGGCGATCGCTTCGGACGGCTGGGCGAGGGGCTGTTTTCGGTCAATCCTGCCAGCCAGGGCGATTATGGACGGCTTTTCGATTTGCTGGGCGCCGAAGGCCGCCTGCCGACGCAAATCTATCATTGCTGGCTGGTCACAGGGACCGGCCGCAAGCAGCCCGATGTCCGCAGATTGCAGGACCTCGGCTTTTTCAGCCTGATTGCCTTGTCCCGCGAGCTAGCGCACCAGACCGGCGATGAGCCGGTCGATATCGCGATCCTGACCGATCGCGTGCAGCGGATCGGCGGCGACGGCAATCTGATGCCTGCCAAGGCGACGGTCGTGGGCGCCGCAAGCGTGGTTCCGGCCGAATATCCCCATCTTCGCATTCGGTGCGTCGATGTGGCTTTGCCGACACCAGATTCGGTTTCGGTGACCGCCGAAGCCGTGGTGAGCGAACTGGCAGCGGAGTGGCGCGACCGGGTGGTCGCCTATCGTGGCGGCGAGCGCTGGGTTCAGAAATTCAGCCAGATCCCACCGGCGCAGGCTGGATTGACGTCGCCTGCAGCCGCGCTTCGCCCAGGCGCTACCTATCTCGTGACCGGTGGACTCGGCGGACTCGGGCTCACGATCGCGCGGCATATTGCCGACCGCGGCGATGTCCGCATCGCGTTGCTGGGCCGGTCGGCATTGCCGCCGCGAGACAATTGGCCGGATATTCTGGCCGACGGAACCGCCGATCCTGCAATGCAGGACCGCATTCGTAAGGTGATGGGGCTGGAAGCGTCCGGCGCAACCGTGGAAGTTGTCGCCGCCGACGTCGGCAATGCGCGCGCGATGCGTGATGCCATACGCCGGATCACGGCAAAACTCGGGCCGGTGACGGGCGTTTTCCACGCTGCCGGTGCGCTGGACGATGGCCTCATCGAAACCAAATCGCATGCGGCGATGGCGGCCGTCCTACGTCCAAAGGTGGCCGGCACATTGGCGCTGGAAGACGCATTGGCGGGGCAGAAGCCCGAATTCATCATGCTGTTCTCCTCGATCAGTGCGTTTGCCGGCTTGCCGGGCCAGGCGGACTATGCGGCCGCCAATGCGTTTCTCGATGCCTATGCACAGTCGCGCCACGGGGTGGGCGGTACGCGCGTCCTGGCTGTTGACTGGAGCCCGTGGCGCGAGGTCGGAATGGCAGCGGCGCTGGATAGCCGCCCGGACGACGGGCTCGCCGATCAATTGCCTGAGGGCAAGGCCGTCGACCACCCGTTCCTCGACAGCCTGCATATCATTTCGCCCGACGAGTTCGTCGTTTCGGCGATGCTGTCGCCGGACCGGCATTGGCTGCTCGACGAACATCGGATCGCCGGGGCGGGCGCCGTTATTCCGGGCACGGGCTTTCTCGAACTTGCGCGCGCCTCTTACAGTCTCGTTCATTCGGGAATGGTTGTGCTGTCGGACGTCCGGTTCCTGACGCCATTCGCGGTCGAGGACGGTCAGGCCCGCGCCGTGCGGGTCCATCTGAAACGCCGCGTCGGCGAAGATTGGGGCTTCACGATTCTGGGCCGACCGGCGGATGCCGCGTCGAATTGGATCGAGCACGCCAGCGGTCAGGTGTCTGCACCAAATTTGCTGGCGGTTCCGGATCCTATGGACATCGAAGGGCTTGAACGGCGTTGTCCGCGCGTGATCGACGGCAAGGAGGCCTCCAGCGTGGCGCTCCAGTTCGGTCCGCGCTGGTCGACCGTCCAGCGTACTGCCTACGCCGAAAATGAGGCGGTGTTGCACCTGGAGATGGACCCTGCATTCCATGAGGAGTTCGCTCGGGTGCACCTGCATCCCGCCTTGCTCGACTTCGCCACCGCGGGCGCGCAGGCGCTGATTCCTGATTATCGGCCCGGCCAGGATTTCTTCGCGCCATTCGCCTATCGGCGGCTAGTGATGCACGCGCCGCTGACTCCATCGGTCGTCAGCCATATCCGGCATCGGTCCGGAGCACACGCCAATGTCATGGCCGTGTTCGATGTGACGATTGCCGACCAGAATGGCCGGGTGCTGGCTGAAATCGCTGAATTCACCATGATGCGCGTGCGTGACACGGGCCTGTTGCCACAAGGCGGCAATGGTGCGGCGTCGTCGAGCCGAGAGGCGACTGGTGCTCTGGCAGAGCGCGTCAATGCCATCCTGCCCGAGGAAGGCATCAAGGTTATCGAAGCACTGCTTCATGGGCATGCGCGTCCGCAGGTGATCATATCGCCTTCGGATATCGATGCCGCGCTTACACAGCTACGCGCACCCGTGCGAGCGGTGCGGCGCGATATCTCGGCGGACGGCGAGGCTTCCGTCGATCTGCCCGTGACGGCGATGGAACAGGTGATCGCCGATCTATGGTCCGACTTGCTGGGCGTGCAGCCGATAGGCCGCAATGACAATTTCTTCGACCTTGGCGGCCATTCATTGCTTGCGGTGCAATTCACCAACCGGCTCCGCAAAAAGACCGGCAAGATGCTGCCGCTCGCATCCTTGCTCGATATGCCGACGGTGGCGTCGCTCGCTGCCGAACTCGACCCGGATGGTGCGGCCTCCACACCCGATTGCGATGAGGCAGCCGATGTCGGCAAGGCCACCACGCGTGAGGTCGTGAACATCCGGAGCGGTGGCAGCGGCACGCCGATCTTCTTCGTCCACGACGGTTTGGGCGAAACATTGCTCTATCGGGGGCTTGCTCTTCGGCTCGATCCGGACCGGCCGATCTATGGCATCGAGCCACTCAGAAACTCTGCGGGCGGCTACGCCCACACGCATATTCGCGAGATGGCGACGAACTATGTCGAGCGTATCCGAATGGTCCAGTCGCACGGCCCCTATTATCTCGCGGGGCTATGCGCCGGCGGCGTCATAGCGTTCGAAATCGCCCGCCAGTTGCAGGATGCGGGTGAGCGGGTCGCCTTTGTTGGGATCATCGACGCGGCCGACGTGGCGGCGGCGAAACGGCGCTTCTACATCACCCGGGCACGATTTGGCCGGGTGCAGGCGCTGATGCAGGACGAAGGCGCCGCAAGGCTGGTCCCGGCACTGGCACGCAAGACGGTCAACGCCGTCCGGTGGGAAGTCGAATCGCGCGCGGCAAAGGCGCGCGACCGGCGCGCCGTAAGGCAATTGGGCGCGGTCAATGCCGCGCAGTCATCTGTCAGCGAACGGACGGACAGCGAACCGGCAATCCCGTTCTTGAAACTTTATGAGGTGGCGCACACGCTTCATCGGCCAGAGGGCCTTTTTGCGGACGGCAGCGTCGTGATCTTTAAGGCGAGCGGCGGAAATGGGGAAGTTGACGACATGCCCTATCAGGAAATCTACAGCGACGTTGCGCTAGGCTGGGGGAAACGGGTGGCCGAACCGGTCACGCTCGTTCAGGTCCCGGGCGGACACAGCAGCGCCTTGCAGGAACCGCATGTCGGCATATTGGCCCGTCATTTCCAATATGCCCTCGACGGCGCGGCGGAGCGGGCCGACCGGAGCAATCCCGGTGATCAACAGGACCCGAACGGCGGGCGAGATATGGTGGCGGCAGAATGAGCACGAACAATCGAAACCCCCAAGCGACGGTCGATGTCATTGTCGTCAACTACCGCACCGGCACGCTCGTAACGCAATGCCTCGAAAGCCTCGAGGCGGATCGGGAAGATTGCCCGGGCCTGCGCGTGATCGTCATCGACAATGCATCGAACGATGGCTCGGCCGACCTGATCGAGGAAGTAATCCGGGCGCGCAACTGGGATTGGGTCACGCTGATGCGATCCCCCGAAAACCGGGGTTTCGGTGCAGGCAGCAATCTGGGCATCGCCTGGGCGCTGGATCGACCCGATCCAGCCGATCTCGTCTGGCTTCTCAATCCCGATACGCGGGTGATGCCCGGCGCCGCGAGCGCATTGGCGCGCTTCATGGCCGCTCATCCCAAGGCGGGAATCGCCGGTAGCGCGTTACTCGACGCCGACGGCCAGCCCTGGCCCTATGCCTTTCGTTTTCCCAGCCTGCTCGGCGAAATCGAGCGGGGATCCCGCCTGAATCTGGTATCCCGGCTGCTGCGCGGGAGCGCCACGCTACGCCGGATGGGATCGCGCAGCGAGAAAGTCGATTGGGTTTCTGGCGCCAGTTTCATCATCCGCCGCGAGTTGCTCGAAGACGACATGCGGTTCGACGAGGAATATTTCCTCTATTATGAGGAAACCGATTTCTGCCTCCACGCGACGCGCAGGGGATGGGAATGCTGGTACGTCCCCGATGCGGTGGTGTTGCACATCGCGGGCCAGAGTACAGGCATCACCGGCAAGCAGATCAGGTTGCGCCGCCTTCCGGCCTATTGGTTTCATTCCCGCCGGCGCTACTTCCTCAAAAATCACGGACGCGTTTACGGCATTCTGGCTGATTTCAGTTGGATCGTCGCGCATGTCCTTGCGCGTTTCAAGCAGCTCGTCAGAAAAGTGGCCGAGCCAGACCCGCCCTATCTGTTCCAGGATTTTATTCGTCACGCGGCTTTTCTGCCTCGGCGTCGCTGATCGTCACCGTCCGATGGTCGCGAAAACTGTGCTGGAATTTGACGCCGCGCTATGCGGGCAGGGGCTCGACGCGCGACGTTTGCCGTCAACGGCCAGCGGCTTTCCGATGTGGCTTGTCGATACCGAGCAAAGCAATGTCGAAGCCTTCGAGCATCTGCTGTCGAGCGAAGAGATGGAAACGGCAAATCGCTTCCGCTTTCGCGCGTTGCGTCACCGTTATATCGCCGCCCACGGAGCGTTACATATGCTGTTGCGGGATCGCTACGGCGTCCCGGCCGACGCTTGGGACATCGGCAAGGACAGCTTTGGAAAGCCGCATCTGATTCGGTTCCCACAGATAAACTATAGTCTGAGCTATAGTGGTGGCTTTGCGATGCTGGGCATAAATGAGAGCGAGCCCGTCGGCGTCGATATCGAGGTTCTTCGGACCGTCGAAGATGCGGCCGAACTGATGGATCTGCATTTTACCGAGGCAGAGCAATCCGTGGCCATGCGAACGAGTTCGCCGGATGCCTGCTACTCCAAGGAGTTTTTAGAGATATGGGTCCGCAAAGAGGCCTGCGTGAAGGCTTGCGGACGTGGCTTGAGCATTCCGTTGAAAGATGTGGAATGCGTATCTGAAGACCAAGTGACGACGGTGCAGTTCGGTGGAGGCCGTTACCGCACCGGCGCCCTAGAATTGGGCGACCCGATTATGGCTTGGTCTCGTCGTACAAGCCTGTAATCCCATTTGCGCTCTCCCAGCGCATCTGGTTAGTGAGCAGCTGCTGCGCCAATGTCGGTTGTATACCGTTCTTGGGGTAGCAGCCCTTCCCTGATCACATGAGCGATCAGATGTGCGCGGTTTCGCGTTCTTGTCTTGAGACGAACGTTTTCGACATGACGTTCAACCGTGCACGGTGCGATGTCCAGTTCCAAGGCCGCTTCTTTGGCGGAAAGTCCAAGGGCTACGAGACGAAGCACCTCATATTCGCGATCTGTAAGTCTGATTCCTTCCGTATATTTGGACATGGGTCCCTCCCTCTGGTGATAAAAAAGAAGTTAATTTTGCCCTCGCTGAAACAGAATGTCTTAATCAGGGGGAGGGAGTCACGAAAAAAATTTTGGCGGCTGTGGGCGTTTTCGATCGCTTGAGAGCGGATCTTAATGTTATTGGTAAATTTTCCGAATCTCATGTTGACTCTGTGAAAATACGAAATTCGGGTGATTCGCTAGCTCGCCCGGCCTCGTGGGGCGGCTCGAGGCAAGCTGTAACAGGCTAAATCGGGGCTACATTTAGCGGTGGATAAGTTTTCCTTGCCCACAGATTGTTTCAATCTGGGAGCAGAAATAATGGTTAAGCTGGCCCGGAGCGTGGAGTCCCGCAACCAGATATGTCGCGATCCGACCAAAAAGGTTGCGGAGTGATTCGTTTCTTGGGTGTGTGAGGCAGGAGTCGCAGCCGCTCAGCGAGTCGGCCGCGACGACAAATCCGTTGATATGAACAGGCCCATTTTGGGGTGATCCCAACCGGCGCTAAGTTTCTGAACGGTGTTTGATGGGAAACCGAAACTCGCGAATACTCGTCTCAGGCGTCCGTGGATTCCCAGAAGGCGGTGCGATAGTGCAGCGCGTTCGAAAATCGCTCGGGCTGGGGATGCGTGTCGCCGGTGGGGCGCAGCCATCCCGCCTCATTCAGCACGGCTTCTCCGATCGGATTGACATAGGCTATGCGCAGCGGTCGCCGAATGCCCGCAACTCGGCGGTCTTTTCGCGCTTTTTCTATCACTTCGCCCAATATCTCGGGGCCGAACGGATGGAAAAGATAGAGCAGGCTTGTATCGCCGAGGTCGTGATCGAGCGCGTTGCGTGCATGGAAGCGGATATTGCGACTCTTCAATCGGCTGCGCGCCAGGTTGGCGTTGGCCGTTTCGATCAATGACGGGATAAGATCCACGCCTTCCACCCGCGCGGCGCCGCGGTGACTGGCCGCGAATGCCACACGGCCGAGTCCGCACCCCAGATCGGTCACGACATCGTCAGGGCCTAGTCCGGCCCGATCGAGAACGGCGAATACGTCGCGGTAGGACGACGGAATATAATGCATATACCATTCGCGATCGCCGGGCGCGCCGCTGCCTGGATGGTGGCCGAAGGTGCGCACACCGAGATAGCGATCCCAAAGCTCGTCGACGGGCTGGCGAACGCGCGCCGTCAGATTGCGGTTGCGCAGACTAGTCAGCAAGGTCCTGCCCCTTCGCGTGGGAAGCAGCTATGCCGCCGTCCCGCCGTGCGCCAAGTGTCATGGCGATATGTTCCGACGCGGCAGCGAGCATCGCATAGCGGCGCTCATATTGCCGGCGTTTACGTTGCGGGATGTCGGCCGCGTCGCGACGCTTGGCCCGGAGCGGCAGTTCGAACGTCGATTCGTCCAATCGCCATGCCCCACGCTCAATCCATATCGTGTCATAGTTCGCGTGCACCTTGTGCCGCGCCACCGTGAAAAACGCATCCCGCCGCTGCTGATGTTCGCTGGAAACAAGAAAGATCCGTTCCACACCGATATGCTGGCAAACGAGTTGAAAGGTTTCGATAAGCAGGTCGCGGGGGCGCATGCCAAAGGCCGTGCGCGTCAATTCGCGATAAATGTCCTTCACATCCGGCAGGTCGACATCGTTCCGTCCCTGCACGGCACCCACATGCGCGATCAGGTTGCCCTGTTCGAAGCGCAATGCGAATGCGAGGGAGAATATCCGGGTATCGTCCAGAAACAGATTGAAGACGAGAGGCCCCTCGTCTTGAAACCAAATCGCGTCGTCCAGGACGAGGCGCAAATCGGGATGTGCGGCAAGAAGTTTGCAGAACTCGACCTCGCGCTCGACAAGCGGGTCGAACACCCAGTCCAGTTCCTCCATCGTCCTGTAATGGGCATGGAGCTTGTTGAGGCGCGTGCGGACGTCCCAGTTGGTCGACTGATAGGGGGCGACCAGTACATTGAGAACGTCCGGGCGTTCCGTGACCAGTCGTTCAAACAATGGCGTGCGCCGGTCGCCGAGAAATCGTTCCAGAAGATCCTGATGCTTCCAGCCAAGGTACAGAAAGCGGGCGCGCTTGATGAAAGCGCCCGGGGAATGTCCGCTGGCGATTTCTGCTGAGTGACGCCATAGCCAGGCAACATGGTGGGACCGGGCGGGCGTTTGGTCCCGCGCCAGCCTGCGCTTTATCATCACATTTTGTACGAAAGCTGGAAAGCCCATGCTTCGCTCAAGCCCCTGATCCCGGGAAGGCAAATGGCGTTGCGGAGTGCTAACGCGCCCGCCCGGCTATTCTTCCCACGAAAAAGGTGACACAAGCCGGCGGGCTCCGATATCCCGAAAAAACCAAAGGGAATTGCAGGAACTCCAAGAGGATTCGTCTCATTCTGACGACCGAAAAACGGGCCGCACAAGGATAGACCTCCCGCGACGGTATCGACCGAAAGAAATTCCGCCAAATATCGGGTAATTTGCACAATCAAAAATAGGCAGTTCAAAGTGCCAATGGACCGCGGAACGCCCACGATATATGGCTGTTCAGAATGCGGCACCCGATCGTCAATCGCTGCTGATGTCCCCGGACGTCGGCGGAGCGAGGGATTAACATGCTTCGATACGCTCGTATAAAGCTGTTCTATTTCCTGAAAGGGCTTGTCGCTCCTCATGCCCGGCGCGGTCGGATGCAAGATTTCGAACGATTGCTGCAGCCATCGTCAGGAACCCGCATCATCGACCTGGGAGGGACACCGCACATTTGGGAATTCGTCGACACCCCGATGGACATCACGATTGTGAATTTGCCCGACTCAAATATGCGCGAAGAGACGGATAGCCATCATAATTTTACCTTCATCGAAGGAAGCGCGACCAATCTTCCCGATTTCGCGGACAATCACTTTGATATCGCATTCAGCAACAGCGTTATCGAGCACGTCGGCGGACCGGAAAATGAGAAGCTTTTCGCGCAGGAAGTACGCCGATTGGCGCCATCATATTGGGTGCAGACGCCATCCATATGGTTTCCGTTGGAAGCCCATACGGGAATTCCGTTCTGGTGGTGGATTCCAAAGCGCGTAAAAGATATGCTGCATAGGAGATGGGAAAAAATACTTCCCGACTGGAATCTCATGATTTTGGGGACTGTGGTAATCAAGAAAACAGATCTGAATTCATATTTCCCTGACGGAACATTGAAAACGGAAACGATGCTGGGCCTGCCGAAGAGCTATTATACCTATCGCGTGCAGCGGTAATCGCATAAATTCGACATGAACTTAAAGAGGAACGCGCGTTCTTTGACGTGACCCCCTGGTTTCCACCAGCCGGGATTAGAGCCCAGCGGCTTTGTTGCGCATGAGCGCGGTTGAAGCAATGGCCTGCGTAGCGGAGCCCGTAGGGCGGAGCGAAGCAGGCCATTGCTGATCCAGTTCGGCGGCGAACGCCGCCGGGGTTGCGTAGCCAAGGGATGAGTGTGGTCTCTCCCGGTTGTAATCATCCACCCAAGCAGCGATCTCGCCCCTGGCATGGGCGAGGCTCATGAACGGCGTCTCGTTGAGCAGTTCATCGCGCATCCTTCCGTTGAAGCTCTCGACGTAGCCGTTCTGCATTGGTCTTCCCGGAGCGATGTAGTGCCACTCCACGCCGATCTCCCCGCACCATGCCAGCACAGCATTACTGGTGAGCTCGGTTCCGTTGTCGCTGACGATCATGCCGGGCTTGCCACGCCGGGCGATCAGCTCGGTCAGCTCGCGCACGACACGGCGCCCCGAGATCGAGGTGTCGGGCACCGCTGCCAGGCACTCCCGGGTCACGTCATCGACCACGTTGAGCACGCGGAATCGCCTGCCCGACGCCATCTGATCATGGACGGACTCGGAGCGTAGCGTATAGGGGCAAGCGCAGCGCGCCCTACTCGAGGCTCCAGCGCTGGTTCGGCAGCGCCAGAACCGGAGCAGGTGCCCTCGTGCCGACGGCTCGCTTGCGGCTCCGTCGCCGCCTGACCGCCAGCCCTTCCTCACGATAGAGCCGCTGGGTTTTCTTGCGGTTGATCATCACGCCATCCCGGCGCAGCAGGATATGAAGACGACGGTAGCCGAAGCGGCGCCGCTGGTTCGCCAGCTCGCGCAGCTTCTCGCGAAGCTCGGCATCGTCGTCCCGTGTGGAACGGTAACGCACGCTTCTGCGATCGGCATCGATGACACGGCACGCCCGCCGTTCGCTCATCCCGTGGCAAGCCTGGAGATGAGCCACAGCTTCCCGCTTGGCAGCGGGCGTCAGAACTTTTTTGTCAGGAGATCCTTCAACGCAGCCTGGTCGAGCATCGCATCGGCCAACAGCCGCTTGAGCTTCGCGTTCTCGCTCTCGAGTTCCTTCAGTCGCCGGGCATCGGATACCTCCAGCCCGCCATACTTCGACTTCCAGTTGTATATCGTCGCTTCAGATACCCCATGCCGCCGGGCAAGGTCACCGGTCTTAGCGCCAGCTTCCGCTTCCTTCAGCACGCCGATGATCTGCTCTTCCGAAAACCTCGTACGCTTCATCTGTCCGTCCTTCCTTCAAGGCCGGACTCTAATCAATGTTGGAGGAAAATCAGGGGGTCATGTCAGTGCCTGGCACAACCACCGAAGTGCCCGAATCCGATTGGTTCGAGCAGGCAATCAAACAGGCAACAATAGCGAGCGCCGAAAGTCTCATAGACCCGCCTCTCCACCGAGTAATATTTTGAATTTCCCCATCGCGATAATATTGCGATTCGAATATTTTGTACCATTCATTCGATCGTCGAACAATTTGGGTAAAACTACATACGAAAAACCAGAATGAGCGAAATTTATCATTTATTGCACAATTTTGGACGTGGGTTTTGCGATCACGTCGTCAAATAGCCGCCTTGCGCGCTCGTCCGTACTTGGCCGTGATTTTCACCAGCACCCAGCAAAAACCCCGCCACACGAGGGCCGCGTGACGGGGTTCGACTCTCGGGTCGCCGAAAGCTGGATCGGGATAGCTAGCGGTGGTGAAGATTAGGTTAGGCGCGCAGAAAAGGCCCCATCCTCCGACAGGGCCTCCTCTATCCTCTGCGGTCGTGACCAAAGGAAGCCCCATTGGCTCTCACGAGGGTCGCCGTAGAGAGCCTTTGCCGACAGAGCCTAGGCTTATCCGCGCGAGAGTCGAGGATATAAAAACGCCGCCTGGATAAACCGCGAGTCAACGGCGAGTGCTGCATGGCAGAAGTTGCAAGGACTTCATTGCTGATTATCCCATTCGCCAATGTCCTGAGCGGGGCAGATCGGACACCCACACCGCTCGGCACATTTAGCTGCCAGGCGTGACCGATGCCGCAACGGGTTCAGCCTGCACAGCAGCAGGCGCGGGTGCAGCCACCGGTACCGCCATAGCTGGCGACGGCGCTGGAACTTGCAGCGGCGCTGGCGCGGCATTTGCGAACGAAAGCTCAACGTCTTCGTCAATGAACCCACCAACCGTGCCGCCCTTCGGAAGTACCGCGCTGGTGCCCGTCACGAAGAAGCCGACGACCGGTACCAGGACGACGGCGCCGACAACCCCCGCAGTTCCAGTGACGCCCTTGTCATCGAACGTACCGGTCAGGCGGATCTGACGCCCGTTGATACGCATATAGAGGACGCGGGCGTCGAGCTTGCCCGACTTTCCCCACATGCCCTTGTTGCGGACGTTCGTTATCTCGCCCCATGCCGGCGTCCCGCTCGGCACAACGGTGACGTTGTTGACCACCACCGGCTCGGCGACTTCCATCATGAAGCGCTGTCCGACGCGTGCCGCTTTTTTCTGCGTGGTGATCTCTTCCATCATCCGCAACACCACCGGCGTACCAGCGCGAAGCATGGCGTTGTTCGTTGGAGCTTGCAAGATAGCGGCTGCGGCTGGCGCTACGACAGCCTCTTGCGCGTGACCTGCGGGCGCAGCGAGAATTGCGGCCGCAGTCGCGACCATTGTCATGTACTTCATGTTGCCCCTCTCCCCATTAGGAGTTGGGAGCTTTAATGACGTGAAATTGTTGAGCAACGACAATCAAATCCAAGATGGCAATTGTATGGTTTGCCACTGAATTGGCGTGCGACGTGGATGCCGTTGACTTCGCATCTGTCATCAGGCGACTCCCCGTGCGCCGCAGTTGACCTGTCTCAATATGGTTCGAATGCGAACAATCTGATCGTTGACTCAGATTCACTTCGGCGTAGCCTCTCAGCTCTGACGCCCAAGGCGACCTCCTAGGGCGGAGGGGGCTTTTCCTGCACGACCCACTAGCGGGAGAACGAGAAGGCCGCGTTCCACTGGCGCGGCCTTTTTGGCATCGCAAACCAGTTCGGCGGCTATGAAGGAGTTTCCGCCCTTCGAAGTCTTCGCGCTGTCCGTTCATGCTTGATGGCCTGCTCCCGAAGCCGGACGGCGAGAACTGGATCCGCGCATTGGGCGGCCTTTACCCGTGCGACACGGGCAAGTTGCTCAAAATATATGGCGTCGCGCGGAATCTCCATGCGTCTCTGGTAGCATGGACAAATCACCAAAACGCTAAAGTGCCTCGAAACGGGGCACTTCTACCGCATGGCTCAGAGAAGCGTCGGCCCCTCTGGTTGTTTCGACCGGGGCTTGAACCAGCGTTCGTCAGTGCGATCGACGACAAGCCTGCTCGCCGGATATTTGCGCACCAATGCGATTGCATCTTCCGCTGGACAGTCGAGCCAGGCGTCGTGCTCGTCGGGATGCAGGTTGACCGGCATCCGGTCGTGGATGTCGAACAGTTCCTCAGTCGCGTCGACCATGACGCCGGTGTAGCAATTGCCCCATTCATCCGACGGGCGCCACAGTCCCGCCCAAGCCGCAGTCGGTTGGTCCTCCACGCTGATCCACGTCCGCGTCATCTTGCCCTTCGGTCCCTCAGCCTCCGCGAAGGCGGTGAACGGGATGAGGCAGCGGTGTGTAGGCGTCGAGAACCAATACTTCCAGAACGGCGACAGCAGCTTGTCGTCGCGTGCGTTGTTGACTGGCTTCGGCTTGCTGGTGGGCTTCATGCCCTTGAGGCGCACCGGGAAACCCCAGGTCATGGATTGAACGACGCGGGCGCCTTCATGTTCGCGGACGACAATACCGGGATAGCCGGGATAGACTTCTTCGGCCACATTATACCCGCGGTCGGCTCTGGCGCCGAACAGGTCCGCTATTTGGGCCGCACGATCGAATGTCAGGGATGCGGCGAGACGATCAAGCTCGAAGATCACACGCCGATCGCCGCGGTGCAGCGGCTGATCGATGAAGCAGGCGATGGCGGCTAACGACTGATTGCGGACGCCACCGAAAGCCTTATGATCGAGGCTGGAGGAGCATCGCTATGGGTTTGGTTGAGCGCCTTGAAAACCTAGGAAAAATCGCTTTGGGTGCATCGCTTGCATTCTACGTTTGTCACTATGTTTGGGAAGTCGGAACCGCGGGCGGCGCAGGCATGCTTTCCGGTTTGATTTTCGTGATTTGCTACTTTGGGTCGCGCCATCTGCGCAACAGGGCTTCTGCGACAGGCCGTTAATTGTGATGTCTGAGCGGCCGGAAACGACCGGGAGCGGACTTTGGTTCAACCCGATACAGCGTCAGCAAAAGCTTTCATGTTCCCAGCTTCATCAGCATTACGGGCGATGTGAACGAGGATTAGCAGGTCAAGTGGGACGTCGGAATGCGCGGCTCCGTGAGCGGCAAACCATAAAACCTCGGAAAGTGGTTCGTTGTCGTGCCACGTCGTCATGACGAATTTGTCGTCCGGTATGTCGCCATAATCGAACACATCGAGATTTGCGTGGTCGACGCTGTCATCCCATGAGCTGCACTCGTGCCCCCAAGCAAGCATGAATAAGCATCCGCTCGCCACCAGCCACTCGCTGACTAGTTTCTGCCATTCAGCTGTGGACGGTTCCTCAACAATTACGACCGCCTTGAATGGCCGGCCAGGTCCGTCTGGCAATTTTTGATTGGGAGCAAGGTGGATATATTCGGTTTCGACCATTGCCCGAGCTTAACAGGCGCGTTGGAGCGGTCCAGCATTGACCGCTCCCCACCCCATTTCGGTCATTCCGACCCCGGACAAGGAAGACCCCGCCGAAGCGGGGCCAGTTTAAAGGAGGGGGTTTCCAAGATGCCGCCGCCACGTGGCATGTCAGGATGCCGTGCGGCGGGACAAATAGGTAACGTCCGCCTGGCCTAGCCGTTCCAAGCGAAGACGCTAACCTTGACTCTCGCCTTTCCAATCATATTATCTCTGCATGAGCGCCACCTCGCAAGCGAGATGGCCGACAGGATTCCTCTAGCGTAGCCATACCGAGAGGACGGAAGGGCTTCCTCTTTGGCGGGGCCCTTCTAGGTCGGAGCGAAATAGTGATCACCGCTGAGCGAGAGCTTTGGGCGTGCGCGTTGCTGGTCGAGCGAGAGCAGGGTGACAACGCTGCGATCTACATTGCGGAGCGCATAGGCGCCCTTGCATCGGAAGGTGACGCCGCTGGCGTGGCGAGATGGAAGGCGATTGCTGAGAAACTGTCGCTGCTTTGGACTGGCGAGCGACCAATGCCGATGTGAAGGCCGCGCTTGGCTACCGCCAATGAATATCGGGCTCCGAACAAATGTCACGTTTTGCTTGGCTTTGATCTCGTCGCAGATGAAGTCCGCCCCCGCTTCGAAATCTCGTTCAAGATAAGCCGGCGAGCCTGGGCGGAATGTCTCCGGGTACATTGCTTCCATCGCGCCGTTGTTGACCACTGCGCCTTCATCTTCAGCACGCTGAGCCTCGTCGACGATCGCGGAATCGCAGGCGGACGTCAGCAGGAGCAGCGGAATGCAGAGCCGCAGGATTGGCGGTGTCCTGCGAGAGGCGCGCTGGTTAGCGATATGGTTCACAGGCAATCCCGTCGTTGTCGCCGTCCATGCTTTCGCGATAGCCGGGCTCCCCGCGATAGATGGGGGCGGTGCCAGCGGCGCGAGCGTCGTCGCAACCTCGCCAGTGATCGCCAGCCTGCGGTGCCCGCTCGCGCATCATGCCGACGTCAATTGCGACTTCCTTCGCGTTGCTCATGAAAGCCTATTGCTGCTCAGGATCCGTCATTGCCCAGCAGCCACCCACTACTGCCCCGATCAGACCAGCTGCAGCGAAATAACCGCCGACAGGCGAGGATCGCCCTTGCGGGCGCCATGCCGCCGCAGCGTAGCGTCGTGGCTCATGGTAGCGTCTGCGCCCTCTCATGGCGTCGATATACCGCCGACAGGTAAACGACGGGTGAGGGGAAGGCCGAAACTAGCTCGGTCGATTACGTGGCGATTACGTGAACCCGAAAGCAACTCCCGAGGGGTGGCGCTTGATCGGTCAAAATTGGCGGAAAAGTTATGGTGGACGCACTAGGGCTCGAACCTAGGACCCGCTGATTAAGAGTCAGCTGCTCTACCAACTGAGCTATGCGTCCACTGCCATTTTCAGGCGCGCTTTGCAGTGAAGAGAAGCCCTCTTTGCTGCGAAGCGAGCGGCCCGCTATCATGGCTCTTGGGGGATGGCAATGCCCCCGATGCTTTTTTGCCAAGTTTTTTTCTCAATGAAATCGGCGCGTGCCCGTTTTGCTGTCGTTTTCGATCGCGAGCATGATTCCGACGCAGGTCATGATCGTCAGCATCGACGAGCCGCCATAGGAGAAGAGCGGCAACGGGATGCCGACGACAGGGGCCAAACCCATCACCATCATCAGGTTAATCGCGATGTAGAAGAAGATCGTCATCGTGAGACCCGCGGCGGTGAGCTGGCCGAAGCGCGTGCGCGCTTTGAGTGCCACGCGGGTCGACCAGCGCAATAGCAGGAAGAATCCGAACAGCAGTGCAAGTCCACCGATCAGGCCCCATTCCTCGGCCATCGTGGCGAAGATAAAGTCGGTGTGGCCCTCGGGGAGGTAATCGAGATGGCTTTGCGATCCGTTGAGGAAGCCCTTGCCGCCGATCCCGCCCGAGCCGATCGCGATCTTCGATTGGCTGATGTGATACCCGGCACCGAGCGGATCGCTTTCGGGGTCTAGGAAGATCAGCACGCGCTTTTGCTGATAGTCGTGCAGGAATGAAAAGAGGACCGGTAGCGCCGCGAGACCCGCGACCGCCGTGCTACCGAACCACCAGAACGGCAGGCCGGAGCAGAACATCACGACGACGCCGCCGATGCAGATGGCAAGTGCGGTGCCAAGGTCGGGTTGCAGCATGACAAGCGCGGCGGGGAGGCCAATCATAACCAGCGCTGGCCATAGAGCCGTAAAGGTCCGCGTCTCGCCGGGCGGAAGCTGCGTATAGAAACGCGCAAGCGCGATGACGATCGCGACCTTCATCAATTCGGACGGCTGGAGGTTCATGAAGCCTAGGTTGAGCCATCGCTGGCTCCCTCCGCCGACGAAGCCCAACAATTCCACCGCGATCAGCAGTACGAGCACGCCGATATAGGCGATGTAGGCGAAATCCTCGAAGATGCGGATCGGGAAGCGCCCGATCACCAGTGCCACGCTGAGGAAGACGAGAAAACGCACGCCCTGATTGAGCGCCCACGGCGTCCAGCTACCGCCCGCGGCCGAATAAAGCACGAGCAGCCCGAAACCGGTTATGCCGGCAAGGATGCCGATCAGTTTCCACGGGATACGCTGGATGGCGGGTGGGACGGGGATCATTGCGCGAGCTCCGGATCAGGCTTCGATGCGCCTGCCTTCCACGCCGCATAATCGCGGTCCATGCGTTCCTTGATCGTGCCGCCCCAGCCGGCCTCGAAGGTTTCGAGCGCCTCCATCGCCTTTTCGCGGTCGAAGAGGAAAGTCATGAAATCCTTGGCCACGGGCGCCGCGGCGCGCGATCCGCCCATGCCATGCTCGATCACAACGGCGGTCGCATAGCGCGGATTGTCGACCGGCGCGAAACCGATGAACAGGCCGTGGTCGCGGAATTTCCATGTTCCGGCCTTGCCGTTGCCGGTGTTAAGTCCGCGTACCTGTGCGGTGCCCGTCTTGCCCGCCATCGCGATGCCGTCGAGCGGCAATTTGCTGCGCCCCGCGGTGCCGCCCGGCCCGTTGACGACGAGGTCCATACCATGGCGCGCAGTCGCGAGCGCCTCGGCGGAAAAGGGAAGGGCCTCATTCTTGAAGTGCCGATTGACGAGGCGTGGATAGAGGCGGCGGCCCGATGCGATGCGCGCCGCCATCACGGCGAGCTGAAGCGGGTTCACGCTGACATAGCCCTGGCCGATGACTGCGTTCAGCGAGTCCGACGCCGACCATGGTTGGTCGTATTTCTTCATCTTCCACGCGCTGTCGGGAATGGTGCCGAAACGCTGGTTGCTGCCTGCGAGCTGGAACTCTTCGCCAAGGCCCATCAGCTTTGCGGTGGGAGCGATGGCATCATAGCCGAGCCGGTGCGCGACCCAATAGAAATAGCTGTTGCAGCTTTTCATGATCGCGGTCGCCATGTCGACGCTGCCATGCCTGCCGAGGCAGCGGAAGAAACGGCTGCCGAGCCGGTAGCCGCCGATGCAGGTGTGGCGTTCGCTCGGATCGATTCCATGTTCGATCGCGGCGATCGCGGCCATCGGTTTCAGCGTCGATCCGGGCGGATAGAGGCCGCGCGTCGCCTTGTTGATCAGCGGCTGGTGATCGTCGGCGCGCAACCAGGCATATTCGCTGCTGCTGATCCCGTCCGAAAAACTGTTCGGATCAAAGCTTGGCATCGAGACGAAGGACAGGATGTCGCCATTGTGGCAGTCGATCACGACCGCCGCGCCGGACTCGCGCCCCATGCGCCGGGCGACAAACTCCTGCAGGTCGGCGTCGATCGTCAGGTGGACCGTCTTGCCCTGTACGTCGGCCTGCGTCGAAAGATCGCGGACGACCTTGCCGCGCGCTGTGACCTCGACCCGGCGGGCGCCGGGTTGGCCTTTCAGCATATCCTGGAAATATTTCTCCAGCCCGTCCTTGCCGATCTTGTACCCCGGCGTGATGTAGAGCGGATCCTTGACCTTCTGATATTCCTCGGCGTTCGGGGCGCCGACATAGCCGATCAGATGGCCGACCGCCGCACCGGTCGGATAGTTGCGGGCAAAACCGCGCTGCGGCGCGATACCAGGAAGTTCGGGCAGGCGGACAAGGATCGAGCTATACTCGGCCTCGGTCATGTCTTCCTTGATCGCGACGGGCTGGAACCCCGACGCGGCCTTCAGGTCGCGGTTGATCCGTTCCATCGTGTCGCCGTCGAGCCGCAACAACGTCTGGAGCTGTCCGAGCACGATTTCTTTATTGTGCAGGCGATCGGGAATGATGTCGATGCGGAGGCTGACGCGGTTGTTTGCAAGCGCCTTGCCGTGACGGTCGACAATCCAGCCGCGACGCGGCGGAATCAGCGTCAGGTTTACGCGATTGCTTTCCGATTCAAGGACATAACGATCATTATCGACGACCGAAATATACGCCATGCGCGCGGCGAGCGCGACGCCGACCGCCGCCTGCGCGCCGCCGACGACCAGCGCGCGGCGAGTGAAGGTAAGGCCCCTCCAGGCTTCGGTAATCGGCGGACTCTTCTTCTTCGGCATTCGGGGGTTGGAACCAGTCTATCGGCGTTTCAGGCGGAAATTGTCAAATTTGCCGGTCAGGCGCATGAACAGCGGCACGAGAAGCGCCGAGATGATGATCTGCGGCACCACAAGGCCCAGCACGCGGCCGGTCGCGGCGTGCGGGTGGGTGATCAGTGCCGCGAGCGACTGGATAATTGCCACCGACGCTGCGGCAATCGCCCAGTCGTGAAAGAAGCCGCGCCAATAGATGCGCTGCGACGAATAGGCGATCGCAATGCTGGCGATCGTCCACAATCCCATCGCTGTGCCGATCGGTGCCCCGCTGAACAGATCGTCCCACAGGCCAAGCGGCAGGCCGATCCACACCGGCCACATTTCGGCGCGAAGCAACTGCCAGCACAGGAAGAACAGCAGGCCTAGCGGCGGCAGCACCGGCGAGTTGGCGATCAGCGGCAGCATCAGCGGCAACGCCGAGGCGAACATCACGCTCGCAATCGGAACAAAGCGCATCCGCCACAGCGATGCGGGTTCGCCGAGGCGCGGCCCCTTCTGGTTCATGGCGCTTTGGTGGGGGCCGGGGCGGCGGCAGAAGGGGTCGCGGGGCCGGGCAGGCCCTGCGCTTCGATATTGTCCGGGGTGTAGGGGCGCAGCACCGACACGGCATCGACCTTGCCCGGGTCGGCGAGCGGGCGCGCGAGCGCGCCGTCGTCCTGGCGCCGTACGACAATCGCGACCGGGATATTGGGCGGATAGAGCCCGCCGGTGCCGGAGGTGACAAGGATGTCACCCGGCTTGAACGGGTTGTTCGCGATGTTGAGCGTGCGGACGTCGAGGTCGCCATTGCCCCGCCCGCTGGCAAGCGCGGGCAGGCCGTCGCGCGCGCGGCGTACAGGGACGATATTGTCGACGTCGGTAAGCAGCAGGACCTGCGACACCGACGGCCCGGCGCCAAGTACGCGGCCGATGAGGCCGTCGGCACCGCGTACCGGCTGGCCCGCAGCGACGCCGAGGTTGCGCCCGATGCTGAGCAGCGCGATGCGCTTGCTGCTCGTCGAGGTCGAGGTCAGCAGATAGCCGTTGGCGAGCGCGGTCTTGTCCGTTTCCTGCAGCTTGAGGAGCGTCTTGAGCTGGCGATTCTCTTCCTGCAGCGAACTGGTCGCGACGAGTTCGCGGCGCGTGTCGGCAAGTTCCTTGCGCAGACGCCGGTTTTGCGTGCCCGCGCTGACATAGGCGCCGACGGTATCGTCGATGCCCGAGATCGACCCGATGACCGAACGCGTTCCGCGCGCGATGGGCGCAGTGATTTCCTGGCTCGCCACGCGCAACTGCGCGAAGCCGACAGGGTCAACGACCGACAGGATCGCCAGCAACAAGCCCGCCACTGCCCCTGTCACCGCGATGACATAGGCAACGAACAGGCTGTACTGGGCCTTTCGGGATTGCCCCGGACGCCGATGTGCCGGGCGGACCATGGTTCAGCGCCGGAGTATCAGGCTTGCTGCAACACGCCGCGGAAAGCGGGGTCTTCCATCGCACGGCCGGTGCCGATCGCGACGCAGGTCAGCGGATCCTCTGCCACCGTGACCGGCAGGCCGGTCGCGTCGCGCAGCAGTTCGTCGAGTTCGGCGATCAGCGCCCCGCCGCCGGTGAGGACGATACCCTGATCTACGATGTCGGCCGCAAGTTCGGGCGCGGTGTTCTCGAGCGCGATGCGCACGCCCTCGACGATCGTGCCGATCGGTTCGGACAACGCTTCGGCGATCTGCGCCTGATTGATCGAGATTTCCTTGGGCACGCCGTTCACGAGGTCGCGGCCCTTGATGTGGATCGTCAGGCCGGTGCCGTCGGCGGGAATGCGCGCGATGCCGAAATCCTTCTTGATCCGCTCGGCGGTCGATTCACCGATCAGCAGATTATGGTGTCGGCGGACATAAGAGACGATCGCTTCGTCCATCTTGTCGCCGCCCGCGCGAACCGAAGTGGTGTAGGCAAGGCCACGGAGCGACAGCACCGCGACTTCGGTCGTCCCCCCGCCGATGTCGACGACCATCGAACCGATCGGCTCGGTGACGGGCATGTCGGCGCCGATCGCGGCGGCCATCGGTTCCTCGATCAGCCACACTTCGCTGGCGCCGGCGTTCGACGCGGCGTCGCGGATCGCGCGGCGCTCGACGCTGGTCGAGCCGGAGGGAACGCAGATCACGATTTCGGGGCTGCGGAACGCGTTGGGCTTGCCGCCATGCACCTTGGTGATGAAGTGCTTGATCATCTGTTCGGCGACGTCGATGTCGGCGATGACGCCGTCGCGCAGCGGCCGGATCGCCTCGATGCTGTCAGGGGTCTTGCCCATCATCAGCTTCGCGTCGTCGCCAACCGCCTTGACCCGCTTGATCCCGTTCAGCGTTTCTACCGCAACGACTGAGGGCTCGTTCAGCACGATTCCCTTGCCGCGCACGTAGACGACCGTGTTAGCGGTGCCGAGGTCGATAGCCATGTCTTGGGAATTGAATTTGAACCAGCGGGAAAAGAAGGACATCGATACTGCTTCCTGTCATCGAAGTCGCGCCCTTGATGGACGCGCCCTGTCGTGATTTACCGGCGCGCCCGGCCGGCGACAGCTACAATCAGGGGGAGATTCCGGCTCTTCCTTTTGGGGTGGCTGGACAAAATGATCAGGGCTGTGCGGATGGGTCGCGATTTGCGTTCGACTGCGCTAGGAGAGCGGCCATGTCAATACGTCGCCTGCCGGAAACGCTAGTAAATCGGATCGCAGCCGGTGAAGTGGTCGAAAGACCTGCCGCGGCGCTCAAAGAACTGGTTGAAAATGCCATCGACGCCGGTTCGACTCGCATTTCGGTGCGAATCGCCGAGGGCGGAGTATTGCGGCTGGAAATCGAGGATGACGGCTGCGGTATGACCGCCGCCGATATGGCGCTCGCACTCGAACGCCACGCGACGTCGAAGCTGCCCGATGACGCGATCGAGGATGTCACGACCCTCGGCTTTCGTGGAGAGGCGCTGCCGTCGATCGCCAGCGTCGCGCGGCTGACGCTCGAAAGTCGGGTGACCGGCGCCGACGGCTGGAAGCGTGTGGTCGACAATGGCGCGGTCGTGGCCGAGGGACCAGCCGCGCTTGCGAAGGGCACGCGTGTGATGGTCGAGGACTTGTTCGCGCGCGTTCCGGCGCGCCGCAAATTTCTGCGCAGCGGGCGCAGCGAATATGCCGCATGCCTGGACGTGGTAAAGCGGCTTGCGATGGCGCGGCCCGATATCGGTTTTACTGTCGAGCATGACGGGCGCCGCGTGCTCGACGTGCAAGGCGGGCAGGATCAGCTTTCGCGCGTCGCGGCGTTGACCCAGCGCGATCTGGCCGCGAACAGCATCGGCGTCGATATCGACCGCGGCGAGGTACATCTGGGCGGCGTGATCAGCCTGCCGACCTACAATCGGGGCATCGCCGACCATCAATATCTGTTCGTCAACGGACGCCCGGTGAAGGATCGGCTGCTCGTCGGTGCGCTTCGTGGTGCCTATGCCGACTTGCTCGCGCGCGATCGCCATCCGGTGGTTGCGCTGTTCCTCGACGTGCCGACGAGCGAGGTCGATGTGAACGTCCATCCGGCCAAGACCGAAGTGCGCTTTCGCGATCCGCAATTGATCCGCGGCATGATCGTCGGCGGCCTCCGCCGCGCGCTCGACGAACATGGTTTTCGTAGCGTCCAGCGCCCGGCGGAAGCTGCGCTTGCCGCTTGGCAGCAGGAACCAGTCGCGCCGCAGCCGACGACGCCATCGCTGTTTGCTGTTCCGCCTGCGTATAGCCATTCTCCGGCGGCACATTCCTTCGGAGACGCGGTCGCCGGCGCGTCGACGACGGCTTTGCTGCACGATCGCATCATCGATTTTGCGGCTCCGCGCGATGCCCTGCCGATGGGCCGCGCCGAACCGGCGACCTCTCCCGTCCCGCAGGCCGAGGCGCATCCGCTAGGCATCGCGCGCGGGCAGATCGCGAAAACCTATATCGTAGCCGAGGCCGAGGACGGCCTCGTCATCGTCGACCAGCACGCTGCGCACGAGCGGCTGGTACTCGAACAGTTGCGCCACGGAATGAGCGGGCAAGCGGTGCCTTCCCAGGGCCTGCTGCTTCCCGAGGTGGTCGAACTCGATGAGCCCGCGTGCGACCGGCTCGAAGCCGCCGCGCCACAGCTTGCGGCGCTCGGCGTCGAACTCGAACGCTTCGGCCCCGCCGCAGTCATGGTCCGCGCGACGCCTGCGATGCTGGGCGCGATCAACTGTCAGAAGCTGGTCACCGACATCGCCGACGATCTGGCGGGCTATGACGCGGCATTGGGTTTGAGTGAGAAACTCGAACTCGTCGCGGCAACGATGGCGTGCCACGGCTCGGTCCGCGCGGGCCGGACGCTCAGCGTCGCCGAAATGAACGCGCTGCTTCGCACGATGGAAGTGACACCGCATTCGGGTCAGTGCAATCACGGGCGGCCGACTTGGGTGAAGCTGGCGATGGACGATGTCGAAAAATTGTTCGGGAGGAAATAGGATGACGCTTCGGATCCTTGCCATTTCGCTGGCGGCTATCTTGCCCGCGACGGCGTTCGCGGCGCCCGCCGAAAAGGCCGCCACCACCTGTCCGGCCGCGCCCGTGCTGCCGCCTGAACTCGCCGATTGGGCGAGGGCAGCGTCGAGCAAGACGATCTATGCCTATGGCGACGATCTTGGCGCCGACTGGTCGCCGCTGGGCGCTGCGCGCACCGCCTTGCCGCTGCACAAATTCGAAAGCCTGCGTTACGGCGTCGCGCCCGACCGCAAGCCCGACGTCTATAAATTCGGCGGCATGATCCCGATCGACGTCAAAAATCCGGGGCGGCTGGTGGTCGCGCTCGACGCCGGGGCGTGGATCGATCTCGTCCGCGACGGCGTCGTCGTAAAGTCGATCACGCACGGCCATGGCCCCGCCTGTTCAGGCATTCGCAAGATGGTCGAGTTCGACGTGACGCACGGCCGCTATCTGCTTCAGATCGTCAACGCGCCGACCGCTTCGATCGACGCAATGGCACTGCTGCGCGACTGATCAGCGCAGGCGTTTCGCCAGCACGCCCGTCGCATCGCTGGGCAGCGGGGCGACGCCGATAAGCCGCATCAGCAGCGGGTAGACCTCGATATTGTCGACGGTGCCGATATCGCCTTTCAGCCCGGTGCCGCTGGCGACGAACAGCGCGAGCATCTCGGGGTCGGCATTGTCATAGCCATGCGCGCCGCCGGTGACTGGCCAGCTTGGCGGCCCCGCGAGGATCGTCCAGCCCGGCTCGGCGATACAGATGATCGCGGCAACGCGCGGGTTCTGGCCATAGTGGAGCCGCTTGGGCAGCTCTTCGCGGCGGTTGCAGACCATATGCTCATGCGGTTCCAGCAGCGCCTTATACACACGCTCGTCGGTCGCGGCGGCGGGCTCGATCGCCGCATAGGGGCCGGTCTCGACCGCAATGATGCTCGGCAAGTCGATCAGGTCGGCAAGCTGGATCACGCGGCTCTCGTCGATCGCGCGCATTCCATGGTCGGCGACGACGATCATCTGTGCGGATTGCCCCATCGCGGCCAGCCTCGAAACAAGCTCGCCGACGCGGGCGTCGACTTCGGTAATCGCGGCATTGACCTCAGCGCTGTCGGGGCCGAACTTGTGCCCTGCATCGTCGACCGCCTCGAAATAGAGCGTCATGAAGGCCGGGCGAATGTCTGCGGGACGCCGCATCCAGTCGAGGATCGTGTTCGCACGCTGCGCATATCCGACATCGGCGTCATAACGCAGCCAGTCGGGCGGGCGGTTCTCGTGGATCGCGACCTCGCTGCCCGGCCAGAACATCGTTGCGCTGCGCACGCCGGCCTTGCCTGCGGTGATCCACGCGGGCTCAGCCTCGTCCCACCAAAAGGGATCGAGCGATTGCTTCGGATCGCCGAGGCTGAACTTCACATTCGGTCGCCGCGGGTCGATCATATTGTTGCCGACGATGCCGTTCGTGTCGGGACGTTTGCCCGTGACGATCGCATAATGATTGGGGAAGGTCTTGGTCGGAAACGACGGGCGCAGCTTGCCGCGCGCTCCTTCGGCGGCGAGCCGCGACAGGTTTGGGGTGATGCCGCGATCGAGATAATCGGCGCGAAAGCCGTCGATCGAGATCAGGATCGTCACGGGCTTCCGCTCGCCCGCCTCCTGCGCCTGAATAGCGAGGGGGAGGAAAAGGGCGAGCAGGCGGGTCATGCCGGGTCCGCTATGGCGCTTATGTGACCGTCCGACGACACTAGGCCATCTTGATCCCGGCGACGTCGCGCTCCACCACGCCCGTCGCGCGCTTCGACAGCGTGTTCACCGGCGTCGTCACCTTGTCGACGACCATGAAATGCGTCTGCCAGGCATCGCGATTGACGTCGCACACGACATAGCCGCGCTGGTCGTTCGCGAATTTGAGCTCGGGATTCTGGCTCAGAAACACGTCGGTGCCGTTGCGCTTGTCGCTGCCGTCGCCGCCGCTGGAGATTGAGGTCGCGACGAACTCGGCGCCAACGACCTTGTCTTTGAGAACCAGATCGCCGCAGAAATTCTGATGCTCGTCGCCCGTCAGCACGACATTGTTCTTGAGTCCCGCCATGCGCGACAGGATGCGCTCGCGCGGCGCTTCATAGCCCGCCCAGCTGTCGAGATTGAGTATCTTCTTCGGCTCGTCGGTCTTCCGCCGCCGGTCGAGCGACATCATCGTGATCTGCTGCGCAAAGGCATTCCATGTCGCGCCGCCCTTTGACAGATTGCGCCCAAGCCATTCCTCCTGCGCTTTGCCAAGCACCTCGGCCTTTTTGTCGAACACGCCGGGGCAGGCGGGCTTAAAGCCGTCGTCGCACGGTTGGTCGCTGCGATATTGCCGCGTGTCGAGCAATTGCATCGCCATCAGGTCGCCCCAGCGAAACTCGCGGTTCATCGCGACCATGCCGCCGCGCGGCAGCAGCGCCTTGCGCACCGGCATATGCTCGTACCACGCCTGCATCGCCGCCTGCTTCTTCAGCATGAAGACTTCGGGCGGCGCGGCTTCGGGATCGTTGACGTCGAGCCCGAGCTTCCAATTGTCGATGTCGGAGACCCAGTCGTTGCGGATCTCATGATCGTCGAAGCTCGACAGAAAGGCGTGGACCGAGCGCGCCGCCTGCAGATCGATGTCGCCGAGTTGCTGCGCATAGGCATTGCGGAAATCATTGACGTCGACGAGCGCGCGGAAGGCGTGTTTGCGCACCGGGCGCGTCGGCAGCCCGGTGTTGAACAGATAATCCTCGCTATATTCATAGATGAAGTCGCCATAATGATAGACGAAAGCGAGGTCTTCGCGGGCCAAGTGGCGATAGGCGCCAAAAAAGCCCGCTTCGAAATGCTGGCACCCGGCGACGCCGAATTTCAGTGCATCGGTTTTCGCGCCGGGCGCGGGCAGGGTGCGCGCACGGCCGCGCAGGCTGCGCTCGCCGCCCGCGGTGAAGCGGTAATAATAGGGACGGTCGGGCAGCAAGCCCGCAACTTCGACATGAACGCTGTGCGCAAGCTCGGGCCGCGCAAGTTCGGTGCCCTTGGCGACGACATCGCGAAAGCCGCTGTCGCTCGCGATTTCCCAGTCGACCGGATAATTCGCCAGCGGCATCCCGCCGTGACGCTCCATCGGTTCGGGGGCGAGACGCGTCCAGATGACGAAGCCGTCGCTCGCGGGATCGCCCGCCGCGACGCCTAGGCTGAACGGGAATTCGCGAAAGATTCCGCCCTCGGCGCGCAAAATAGCGGGGGCGGCAAGACCGGCGAGGGTGGCCCCGGCAAGAAAGTGACGGCGGTTGAACATGGCTGGGCTCCGTGGGGACGAATCGAAGCCCCTGATAGCCCAGCCATATGTTTCATCAATGACCGATGCGGAACGGCATCAGAACCACATGCGCGCCATCCACAGCGCCATCGCGACCATCATCACATTTTCGGTGAGCGAGACAAAGCCGAGGGGCACCTTGCTGCTGCCGCCGACGCACGCGCATTTGATGTCGCGCTTATCGATGTAAACCGCCTTGAACACCGACACCGCGCCGATGCCGCCGATGAACAACGCGATCGGGATCGACAACCAAGGCAGGATATGTGCCGTCATCAACACGCCCGCCAGACCCTCGGCAAAGGGATAGATATTGCCATAGGGCACCCATCGCTTGGCGAGCAGGTCATAGTTCAGGAACATCGTCGCGAATTTGTCGACATCCTGCAGCTTGAGGAGTGCGAGCACGATCATGCTGAACGAGATGAACCATTCCGCCGCGCGCAGCGTGAACGCGCTGCCTTCGACGGCAAAGCTGGCGGCGAGTGCCATCAACGCGGTCATCGCGAACAGCGCGATCACAGGCGTGTAGCTTGTCGCATTGGGGTCAGCGACCTTCAGCCCCAAATGGCGACGCAGATCGTCGTGACCGCCGATACGTGATCCGTCGATGAAGGTCTGCGGCGTCGTCTTGACGTCGTGCTCGGCCTTGAACGCGTCGACCGCCTCGCGGGTCGTCAGCCATCGGTCGTCGATCGTGTAACCGCGGCTTTCCAGCAGATGTTTTGCCTTGAGGCCATAGGGACAGATATGTCCCGGCATGACCATGCGATGGAGTGTTGCTTGCTTCGTCATGCGCCCCATATAGCGTCCGTACCATGGTACGGAGTCAAGCGATGCAACTCACGATCGGCAAATTGGCGCAGGCCGGCGATGTCGGGGTCGAAACCGTCCGATACTACCAGCGCCGCGGCTTGCTGGGCACCCCCGCGCGGAGCGGTGGAGACGGGTGGGGCGGAGGAATCCGCCGTTACGGCGACGACGATCTTCGCCGCCTGAAATTCATCCGTTCGGCGCAGGCGTCGGGTTTTACCCTAGACGAGATTTCGGAACTGCTGGCGCTGGAAGCGAGCGACGATCGCATCAGCGTGCGCACGCTTGCGCGTCAGCGGATCGAGGCGCTCGACGAAAAGATCGCCCAAATGACCGCAACCCGCGCCGCGCTCGCACGCCTCGCCGACCAATGCGCGGCGAGCGATAAAGGGCCGTGCCCGATATTGGCGGCGTTCGAGCCTTAGTGCGGAGACGGCCGCTGGCGGCCGTCGGCCGTCGCTTATTGGCTTGGCGGCTCAGAAGCTACGCCAGCGCAAAGTGCTTTGGCGCAGGCTTTCGTATGTCTGGAAAAGAATGGCTCCCCGGGTAGGATTCGAACCTACGACCGATCGATTAACAGTCGATTGCTCTACCGCTGAGCTACCGAGGAACACGCCGCCGATGCGGGCAAGGCGGCCCCTTTGCCGCCGGTTGCGGGATTAATCAAGCCCTCAAACGATAAATTGTTCCATTGCGATGCGTTCGTCCAATCCCTGATCGGGATCGAACAGCAAAGTCAGCGGCCGACTGCGGTCGGTGGTGACTAGCACCGTCTTCACATCACGGATCTCGCGCTGGTCGGCAACGGCGCTGACCGGGCGTTTCGCTGCCTCGCGAACGTTGAAACGGATGCTGGTCGATTCGGGGACGAGCGCGCCGCGCCAGCGACGGGGGCGAAAGGGGCTGATCGGCGTCAGCGCCAGCATTTCGGATTCGAGCGGCAGGATCGGGCCGTTGGCGCTGAGATTATAGGCGGTCGATCCGGCCGGGGTCGATACGAGCACTCCGTCGCATGCCAGTTCCTCAAGCATCGTCTTTTCGTTGATCATCACCTCAAGTTTCGCCGCCTGACGTGTCTCGCGCAGCAACGAGATTTCGTTGATTGCCGGCAATATATGCCGTTCGCCGCTGATCGTCGTGATGTCGCCGCTTAGCGGATGGATCAGGAACGGGCGCGCAGCGGCGAGGCGGTCAACAAGGCCCTCGATCCGAAACTCGTTCATCAGAAAGCCGATCGTGCCGCGGTTCATGCCAAAGACGGGCAGGCTGCGTCGCTGGTCGAGCAGCTGGTGCAGCATATGCAACAGGAAGCCATCGCCGCCCAGCGCGATCAGCAGGTCTGCCTCCGCCAGATCAACGAAGTCATAGAGCGGACGCAGTTCGGCTTCCGCCTCCATGGCCGCGGGCGCGTTCGATGCGACTAGCGCAATCTTGCGATGCATAATGGTCCGGTTCCCCCGTGCCTTCAAATAACGGGATAGCCTGTCAGCCGCCCGTTGCACTCATATGACGCGCGACCGCCGGTTTGGACTTTCGCTCGATATGAAAGTCATGCGCGCGGGGTTTGCCAGCCAAAGCCGCATCAATCAAGCAGTCGACATCACCGCGCTCGCGCAACGCCGCGCGCAGGTCGACATGGTCGTCCTGGCCAAGGCACATATAGACGCGTCCCTCGACCGTCAGGCGGATACGGTTGCAGGTCGCGCAGAAATTGTCGCTGAGCGGGGTGATCAGTCCAAGCGTCACCGGGCTGTTCTCGATCGCGAAATAGCGTGCGGGGCCGCCGGTGCGCTGGTCGATAGGATAGATGGCCCGCGTTTCGCGAAGCGGCGCGATGAAATGATGGAGCGGTATATAGTGGTCGCTGCGGTCGTCCTCGACTTCGCCGAGCGGCATCGTCTCGATCAGCGTCAGGTTGCATCCGGCCGCGGCGCAATAATCGAGCATCGGAAGCAATTGATCTTCGTTGAGCCCGGCGAGCGCCACCATGTTGATCTTGACCGCCAATCCCGCACGGCGCGCGGTGTCGATCCCGCGCAGCGCAACTGCAAGATCCCCGACGCGCGTGATATGGCGAAAGGCGTCGGTGTCGAGCGTGTCGAGGCTGACGTTGATGCGGCGGACGCCCGCCGCTGCCAGCATCGGGGCGTGCTCGGCAAGCCGCATCGCATTGGTGGTCAGCGTGAGTTCGTCGAGGCCCTGGCCAATCAGCGCGCCCAACCGCATTGCGAGCGTGTCGATTCCGCGTCGGACGAGCGGTTCGCCACCCGTCAGTCGGATGCGGCGAACCCCGCGCGCAACGAAGCGCTCGGCAAGTTCGCCCATTTCCTCTATGCTGAGCACCGCCGATTTGGGTAGGAAGGTCATGTCTTCGGCCATGCAATAACGGCAGCGCAAGTCGCAGCGGTCGGTGACCGACAGGCGTAAGTAACTGATCCGTCGGCCAATGCCGTCGATCAAAGGGGCCGTCGATGCGGCGCTGTGGGAAAATGTAACAGCCACGCGCGCATTGTGATGCAAAAGGGAAGCGCTTGGCAAGCAAAGCCTGTTAGAGGGACCGCCATGAATCGCCTGTCCGAATCTCTTTCCGCCTGCGCCCGCAAGCTTGAAACCCTGCACGCCCGGCACGACGCCGATGTCGGGGTCCTCCTGGTGCAGGTCGACCAGATGGCCCGCATCAACAACAGCGCTGGCACGGCGACGGGCGACTCGGTGCTCGATGAAATCGGGCGCCGCCTCGAAAATTTCGCGAGCGACGAGTTCGGGCAGGGGTCGTGCGTCGATCGCCTCGACGGTCCGCGCTTCCTCATCGTGCCCGCGACGCCGATGTCGCTGGGCGCGCTGCGGGCGCAGGAGCGCGCGCTGCACGTCGCGCTCGCTGAGCCGATCGTCGGCGATCCGAACGGTCGCCTGTCGATCCGCATCGCGGCCGCCCTCATAACGCGCGACGAGCCCGTCGACGAACAGCTTCGTTCTGCGGGCGACCAACTGGCGCGACCAGCGTCGGCGCGCGACGGGGTGATGGTCCACGCCGCGTTGTCGCGGAACGAGGTGGTGATCCACTATCAGCCCCAATATGACGTCGCGAGCGGCGAGATGACCGGGGTCGAGGCGCTTCTACGCTGGCAGCATCCCGAACTTGGTCTGCTTGGCGCGGGACCGTTGGTGACAGCGGCGCGCGCGGCGCGGCTCGAATGCGAGCTCACCGAACATGCGCACCGTGTCGCGCTGGCCGAAATGGCGACTTGGCCAAAAGCGCTGGCGAAGCTGCGCGTCTCGCTCAACATAACCGCCGCCGATCTCGGTGACCCCGAATTTGCCGGGCGTTTTGCGGAGATGGCAAAGGCCGCGAAAATCGATCCCGATCGGTTGACGCTCGAGCTGACCGAGCAGGCGATGCTGAGCGATCCGGCGAGCGCCGCCGACCAGCTCGCGCAGATCCGCGCGCTCGGCGTCGCGGTCGCGATCGACGATTTCGGTACCGGCTATTCCAGCCTGTCGCTGCTCGCGCGGTTGCCTATCGACTATCTCAAGATCGACAGCGGCTTTACCCGCACGATCGACGGCAGCGACCGCGACCGCATCGTCGTGCGCGCGATCGTCGATCTCGCGCGCGCGCTCGGCCTGCTGGTGGTGGCCGAAGGGATCGAGAATATGCGCCAGTTGGAGCGTCTCTCCGACCTCGGCGTCGCGACCTGGCAGGGCTTTCTGAAATCGGGGCCGGTGCCCTCGGATCAGTTGCTGGCACTGATGGAATAGTCCGCCGTCATTGCGAGCGAAGCGAAGCAATCCAGAGCGGTTTACGCGACTCTGGATTGCCGCGTCGCCTTCGGCTCCTCGCAATGACGACCTCTAGTTATCCCGCCACTTGCCGCGCCAGCTTCCCCAGACCCTTCGATAGCTGCAGCGCGCCGTTGAGGCGCGCGCCCGTGCTCACCCAGTCGCCGCTGATCGAAAGCTTGTTGTCGGGGCGGATACGCGCACGACCTTTAAGCCGTTCGACATAGGCGATGAGCCCAGGGACGTTGGCGAACTGGTCGCCATGGAAGCTCACGAGTGCGCCCTTGGTTCCGACGTCGAGCTTGGCGATGCCCGCCAGCTTGGCGTTCGCCTTGATCTCCATAAGCTGGATCAGGTTCGCGGTCTCGGGCGGCAGCGGACCGAAACGGTCGATCATCTCGGCGGCAAAGGCATCGAGTGCCGGGCGATCCACGGCTTCGTTGAGGCGGCGATACAGCGCCATGCGCAGCGGCAGGTCGGGGACATAATCCTCTGGAATCAGGATCGGCGCGTCGACCGTGATGACGGGGGAGAGCGCTTCGCGCGGCGGCGCGGCGCCCATGCCCTCGGCCTTCGCGACCAGGATCGCCTCTTCGAGCATGGATTGGTAGAGTTCGAAGCCGACTTCGCGGATATGCCCCGACTGTTCGTCGCCGACGAGGTTGCCCGCGCCGCGAATGTCGAGGTCGTGGCTCGCAAGCTGGAAGCCGGCACCCAGCGTATCGAGATCGCCAAGCAGCTTGAGCCGTTTTTCGGCGGTGTCGGTGATCGCGCCGCCTTCCATCGTCGTAAGATAGGCGTAGGCGCGCGTCTTCGACCGCCCGACGCGCCCGCGTAGCTGATAGAGCTGCGCAAGGCCGAAGCGATCGGCGCGGTGGACGATCAGCGTATTGGCGCTCGGGATATCGAGCCCGCTTTCGACAATCGTCGTCGAAACGAGGACGTCATATTTGCGGTCATAGAAGGCGCTCATCCGCTCCTCGACCTCGCCGGGCGCCATCTGTCCATGCGCGACCACATATTTGATTTCGGGCACCCGCGTGCGCAGGAATTCCTCGATGTCGGGCAGGTCCTTGATCCGCGGGGTGACGAAGAAGCTCTGGCCGCCGCGATCATGTTCGCGCAGCAGCGCTTCGCGGATCACTACGGGGTCCCACGGTGCGACATAGGTGCGGACGGCAAGACGGTCGACCGGCGGCGTTTGGATAACGCTGAGTTCGCGGAGGCCCGACATCGCCATCTGAAGCGTGCGCGGGATTGGAGTAGCGGTGAGGGTCAGCACATGAACGTCGGTCTTGAGCTGCTTCAGCCGTTCCTTGTGGACGACGCCGAAACGCTGTTCCTCGTCGACGATGACGAGGCCGAGGTTCTTGAACTCGACCGATTTCGCGATGACGGCGTGCGTGCCGACGACGATATCGATCTGCCCGCTCGCGAGACCGTCGCGCGTCTTTTGTGCTTCGCCCGCCGGGACGAGGCGCGACAGGCGGCCGATGTTGACCGGGAAGCCTTTGAAGCGTTCGACGAAATTCGTGTAATGTTGACGCGCGAGGAGCGTCGTCGGCACGACCACGGCGACCTGTACCCCCGCCATAGCGGCGACGAAAGCAGCGCGCAGCGCGACCTCGGTCTTGCCGAACCCGACGTCACCGCAGACCAGCCGGTCCATCGGCCGCCCGGACGCCATGTCGGCGAGCACGTCGCCGATCGCGCGGTCCTGATCGTCGGTTTCCTGATAAGGGAAACGGTCGGCAAAGGCGGGATATGCCGCATCCTGCGCGAGTAGTTCGCCCGAGCGGAGCGCGCGCTGCGCCGCAGTCGCGAGCAGTTCGCCCGCGATCTCGCGGATGCGCTCCTTCATCCGCGCCTTGCGACGTTGCCAGGCTTCGCCGCCGAGCCTGTCGAGGCCGACACCGTCGCTCTCGCCGCCATAGCGTGAGAGGACGTCGAGATTTTCGACGGGGACGTAGAGCTTGTCGCCGCCGGCGTAGGTCAGCGCGACGCAATCGTGGGGGCTGCTCCCCACCGGGATTTGTGTCAGCCCCTCATAACGCCCGATACCATGGTCGAGATGGACGACAAGGTCGCCGACGCTGAGCGTCGCCAGTTCGGCGAGGAAGGCATCGGCGCTCTTGCGGCGTTTCTGGCGGCGGACGAGACGTTCGCCGAGGATGTCCTGTTCGGTGAGCAGGCTGATCGCGTCGGAGGCGAAGCCATGATCGAGCGGCAGCACCACCATTGCCGTCGCGCCGCCGCTTTCCGACGAGGCGGTGCCGAGCGCATCCTGCCAGCTATCGGCGGGCGCAAGCGAGGTGACGCCATGGTCGCGGAGTAGCCCCGAAAGGCGCTCGCGTGCGCCGCCCGAATAGCTGGCGATGATCGTGCGCCGGCCCTTGCGGCGTTCATCGCTCAGATGGTCGGCGACCTTCGTATAGACATTCTCGTCAGCGGTACGCTCGGGCGTGAAATCGCGTGCTGCGAAGGTTTCGAGGTCGATCACCGTTGCGGATGGCGGAACGTCGAACGGCGTTACGATATGGACAGGGCGCCCGGACGACGCTTCGGCCCATTCGCTATTCGTCAGATAAAGCGTTTCGGGTGCCAGTGGGCGATAGCTGCCGGGCGATTCGCGTTCGGCGGCGACACGGTTCGCATGATAGTCGGCGATCGCGGCAAAGCGCGTTTCGCCGGTCGCCTCGGTGCGGTGGCCGCGCAGCACCGGCGCCGCGGGATCGATATGATCGAACAGCGTCGCCAGCCGTTCCTCGAACAAGGGCAGCCAGTGGTCCATGCCGGCCTGCCGCCGACCGTCGCTGACTGCCTGATAGAGCGGGTCACCGGTCGCCTGCGCGCCGAACAGATCGCGATAGCTGGAACGGAACCGTTTGATCGTGGCTTCGTCGAGCAGGGTTTCGCTGGCGGGCAGCAGTTGCAGCGCCTTGGCGGGGCCAAGGCTGCGTTGGTCGGCGGGGTCGAAGCGGCGAATGCTTTCGATCTCGTCCCCAAAGAAGTCGACGCGCAGGCCGTTTTCCTCGCCAGCCGGAAATAGGTCGAGAATGCCGCCACGTACTGCGAACTCGCCCTGATCGGCGACGGTGTCGACACGGCTGAAGCCGTTCGACACCAGCAGTTCGGCCAGGGCGTCGCGATCGATTCGCTGACCCGGCGCGAGCGTCGTCGCGAGCTGGCGGATGCGAAAGGGCGTCAGCGTCCGCTGGGTGATTGCGGCGACGGTGGTCAGGATCAACTCGCCGCGCTTTGCGGGAAGCTGCAGCGCGGAGAGCGTCGCCAGCCGGTCGGCGCTGACCCGCATCGACGGTCCCGCCCGGTCATAGGGCAAGCAATCCCACGCGGGGAATCGGTGGACGATCAGATCAGGCGCAAAGAAGGGAGCCGCGTCGGCAATCGCCTGCATCGCCGCATCGTCGGTCGCTACATAAACGAGGCGCTTGTCGCTTGCCCGCGCCAGGTCGGCCAGCAGCAGCGGCAGGAAGCCGTCGGCCGCGCGCGCCAGCGTGAGCGGCGCCGACGCCGATCCGATGGCGGCAAAAATGTCGGCGGCGCTTAAGGTCATGGCAGCGGGATATAGTCCAGCCGGCGCATCGCGGCGATCATGTCGGGACGGTCGAGATGCGCGGGTGGTTCGCCGGTGCCGAGCGCCCACGCCATGATGTCGACGTCATCCTCTTCAACGACGATCTCGTACCAAGCGACCTCTTCCTCGCTCCAGCCCGCCGAATAACGATCGAAAAAACCGCCGATCATATAATCGGCCTCGCGCGTGCCGCGGTGCCAGGCACGGAATTTCATGCGTTTGAGGCGGTCTTGCATGGCGGGCCTTTTAGACAAAACGGATGATGTAGCAACCAGCCGTTCCCCTTCATCCTTCGCCCTGAGCTTGTGGAAGGGACCGTTCTTCCCCGGCAGCGTTGGATTGGGAAGAACGACTTTTCGACAAGCTCGGCACGAACGGACCCGAGGTTGCGTTCCTTCGCTCGACACGAGCGGAAGGGCGAGGCTAGAGATGCCCTAGCGATGCGACCCGAGATACTCAATCCGCTCTTTGCTGCGCTCACCGACCTGAAAGGCGTCGGGCCGCAGCTTGCCAAGCCGCTCATGCGGCTGGGGCTCGAACGCGTGGTCGACGTACTGTTTCATTTGCCGACGGGATTGATATCGCGTTTTCCGGTCGAGCGGCTCGATCAGGCGCAGGCCGGACAGACGATCATCGTCGAACTGACCGCGCAGTACTATCGCCCGGGCCGCAGCCCACGTGCGCCGTTCGGGGTCGAGGCGTTCGACGATGCGGGCGATCATGTCCGGCTGGTCTATTTTGGGCGCACGTTCGGGCTTGCACGCAAGCTTTTTCCGCTCGGCGAGAAGCGTCGCGTATCGGGCCGCCTCGACCTGTATGGCGACATGCGTCAGATCGTACATCCCGATCAGGTCGTCGAACCGGGCGACGAGGGTGGTATCGCCGAACATGAGCCGGTCTATCCGCTTACCGAGGGGCTCACCAACGCGCGGCTGTCGCAACTGGGACAGGTCGCGCTCGAACGTCGGCCCGATCTTGCCGAATGGATCGATGCGCCGCTGCTCGCCAGTCGTGGCTGGCCCGCATGGCGCGAGGCGATGGAACGCGCACATGCAAGCCCGCGCGACGAACCCGCACGCGACCGGCTCGCCTATGACGAGATTTTCGCGAGCCAGGTCGCGCTGATGCTGATCCGGCAAGGGCTTCGGACACGCAAGGGCAGATCAATCGTCGGCGACGGCCGGCTGACCGATGCGCTTAAGCTGCCTTTCGGACTGACCGGAGCGCAGGAACGCGTCGGGCGTGAGATCGCGGGCGACATGGCACAGGACACGCCGATGCTGCGGATGCTGCAGGGCGATGTCGGTTCGGGCAAGACGCTCGTCGCGTTGCGCGCGATGCTCGCGGCGGTCGAGGCTGGGACGCAGGCGGCGTTGCTCGCGCCGACCGAAATCCTGGCGCGTCAGCATTTTGCGACGTTGCAGCGGATGCTTGGCGGACTGCCGGTCAACATCGCGATCCTGACCGGGCGCGACAAGGGCAAGGTACGCGAATCGACGCTGATGGGGCTTGCCGACGGCACCATCGACATCCTCGTCGGTACGCATGCGATCTTCCAGCAGGCGGTAAATTACCGGGACTTGGCGCTTGTCGTCGTCGATGAACAACATCGCTTCGGTGTCGCGCAGCGGTTGATGCTGACCCAAAAGGCGGCGCGTCCGCCGCATTTGCTCGTCATGACCGCGACGCCGATTCCGCGCACGCTGCAGCTCGCCAATCATGGCGAGATGGACGTGTCGCAGATCGACGAGATGCCGCCGGGACGCACCCCGGTCGATACGCGCGTCATTTCGCTCGATCGGCTCGACGACGTCGTGGACTCGCTCGATCGGCACCTTGCAACGGGCGCACAGGCCTATTGGGTTTGCCCGCTTGTCGCCGAAAGCGAAGGGAGCGAACTCGCCGCCGCTGAAGATCGGGCGGCGTTGCTCCGCGCGCGGTTGGGCGATCAACGGGTCGGGCTGGTTCACGGGCGGATGAAAGGCCCCGAGAAAGACGACGTCATGGCGCGCTTTCAGGCGGGCGAGATCGGGGTTCTTGTCGCGACGACGGTGATTGAGGTCGGGGTCGATGTGCCTGCCGCCAGCCTGATGATTGTGGAACATGCGGAGAATTTCGGACTTGCCCAGCTTCACCAATTGCGTGGCCGGGTCGGGCGCGGCGCGGCGAAGTCGGTCTGCCTGTTGCTACGCTCGCAGAATCTGTCGGAAACGGCGCGCGAGCGGCTCGCTCTGATGCGCGATACGAACGATGGTTTCGTGATTGCGGAGAAGGATCTGGAATTGCGCGGCGGCGGGGAACTGCTCGGGCTCAAGCAGTCGGGCGACGCCGATTATCGGCTCGCGACGCCCGAACAACTCGTGCGCCTGCTACCCGTCGCGCATGACGACGCACGGCTGTTTGTCGAACGCGATGGCGGTATGGAGGGCGCAAGGGCAGAAGCCGTGCGCCTCTGCCTCTATCTGTTTGAACGCGATGCGGCGGTGCCGCTGCTGAGAAGCGGTTAGTTTGCGTCGCCGCGAGCGCCCATGGCGCGGATCATCGGCAGATAATCTTCAACAGAGATCGACTTGTCGAACTGGACACCGGTCTTGCCGCCGAGCGACCAGACGACCTTTGCGGCAGTGCGGCCGATGATCGGCATACGGAACACGACAAGGTCGCCGGGCTCAAGCCCACGCTCGAAACGCATCAGCAGGCCGTCGGCGCTGATATTGACGCATGTGCACATTTCCTGCCGTCCGTCGGGCATGACGAATGGCAGACGGCAATAGACGTCGCTACGCGGCGCGATCCGCTGGTCGAGGCCGACATAATGGGCCTTGCTCGTGTCAATCTTGCGCATATCTGTGGACCTTGTTGATTTGGCCATGAACGATCCATCCGATTGCTGAAGAAGTAGTAAATGCGTTTGTGGCCGTTACCGCGTCACAAGGCCATGTTTTTTTGAGCCGAGGCTCAGCGGAATGGGGTTCGCGCCCGGCTGGATCAGGTGCTGCGGGTCGCGAACGACATTGCCATCGACTTTCACGGCGCCCTCTTCGAGCTTGCGGCGCGCCTCCTTGTTCGACGTCGCAAAGCCGAGTTCGCGCAGCGCATCGACGACGCTGATCCCTTCGGCGGGCGCGACAACTTGCGGAAGGTCGCCGCCTATCTGCCCCTTTTCAAAGGTTTGCGTCGCGGTCGCCGCCGCCGCCTTTGCGGCCTCTTCGCCGCGGCACATTGCGGTAGCCTCGTTGGCGAGGATCTTCTTCGCCTCGTTGATCTCCGCGCCCTCGAGCGCTTCGAGCCGGGCGATCTCATCCAGCGGCAGGTCGGTGAACAGCTTCAGAAACTTGCCGACATCGCGGTCGTCGCAGTTGCGCCAATATTGCCAGTAGTCAAAATGGGACAGTTGTTCCGGATTTAACCAGACGGCTCCGGCAGCGGTTTTGCCCATTTTTGCTCCCGCGGCGGTGGTCAGCAGCGGAGTCGTGAGGCCATAGAGATCGGCGCCGTCCATGCGGCGGCCAAGCTCCATTCCGTTGACGATATTACCCCACTGGTCCGATCCGCCCATCTGCAGCCGGACATTCATGTCCTTCGACAGGTGGCGGAAGTCGTATCCCTGCAGGATCATGTAGTTGAATTCGAGGAAGGTCATCGGCTGCTCGCGCTCAAGCCGCAGCTTGACGGAGTCGAATGTCATCATGCGGTTGATCGTGAAATGCGTGCCTACTTCTTGCAGCAGTTCGATGTAACCGAGTTTGCCGAGCCAAGACTGATTATCGACCATAACCGCGTCGGTCGGACCGTCGCCGAAGGACAGAAACTGCTGAAAAATGCTAAAGATCGACGCGATGTTTGCGGCGATCGTCTCGTCCGACAGCATCTTGCGGCTTTCGTCGCGCCCGGTGGGGTCGCCAATCCGCGTCGTCCCGCCGCCCATCAGCACGATCGGCTTGTGCCCTGTCTGTTGCAGGCGCCGTAGCATCATGATCTGAACGAGGCTGCCGACGTGCAGACTGGGCGCGGTTGCGTCGAAACCGATATATCCGGGGATGACCTGTTGGGCGGCAAGTGCATCGAGCCCTTCCGCGTCGGTCGTCTGATGGATATAGCCTCGCTCGTCGAGCAGGCGCAGCAGGTCGGATTTGTAACTGGTCATAGCGGGCGGGCGCTTAGCATGGGGTTTGATATTTGGATAGCATGCGCAGGAACCTCATCTGTCACCCCGACGCGCCGGCGAAGGCGGTGCGGGCGGTTGCGGTCGAAATCACGCTGTCGTTCGACGATGGCTTTGCGCTGCGCTATCTCGTCGAAGGCAGGATTGACGAACTCGTCGTGCCGAAGGGGGAGGGCGAATTGGTCATTGCCGATAGCGCGACCGACGGGCTCTGGCAGAGCACTTGCTTCGAAGTCTTCCTGACCGAAGAGGGACAGCCCGACTATACCGAATTCAATTACAGCCCCGACGGGCGCTGGGCCTGTTACCAGTTCGACGATTATCGCTCGTTACTGCGTTCGGATGAACTCGCGCCATGGGAAATCTCGGCCGAGCGTGGTGAGCAAAGCTATGCCTTGCGCATTGAGCCCGGCATCTTTCCCGACATGGGCGCGAAGCTCGCACTGTCGGCGGTGATCGAGGAACTCGACGGTACCAAAAGCTATTGGGCGCTCGCGCATCCGCCGGGCAAGCCCGACTTTCATCATCCCGATTGCTTTGCGCTCACGCTTGGGGCACCCGACGCGGCATGACAGTGAACTTCGGTATCGACCGCCTGCTCGCCGACCCGGCGCTTCGCAAACCGCTCGAAGGCAAGCGCGTAGCGCTACTCGCGCATCCCGCCTCGGTCACCGCTGACCTGACGCACAGTCTCGACGCGCTTGTCGCGACGGGTCTCGATATCACCGCGGTGTTTGGGCCGCAGCATGGCGTTCGCGGTGACCTTCAGGACAATATGATGGAGTCGCCGGACTTCACCGATCCGACCTATGGCATGCCGGTGTTCAGCCTTTACGGCGAGGTGCGGCGCCCGTCGGGTCAGTCGATGCACACCTTCGACGTGATGCTCGTTGACCTGCAAGACCTTGGCTGTCGCATCTACACCTATGTTACGACCTTGCTCTATATCCTCGAAGCCGCGGCGCAGCATGGCAAGGCGGTGTGGGTGCTCGACCGTCCCAATCCGGCGGGGCGCCCCGTCGAGGGCACGCGGCTTCTGCTCGGCTGGGAAAGCTTTGTCGGTGCCGGGCCGATGGTGATGCGTCACGGTCTCACGATGGGTGAGATCGGGCACTGGTTCATCCGCCATTTCGGCCTCGACGTCGATTATCGCGTCATCGCAATGGACGGCTGGGACCCCAAAGGCCCCGGCTTCGGCTGGCCTGAGGATCGGGTGTGGATCAACCCCAGCCCGAACGCCGCGAACGTCAATATGGCGCGCGCATATGCGGGCACGGTGATGGTCGAAGGGGCCACGCTCAGCGAGGGAAGGGGGACGACGCGCCCGCTCGAACTGTTCGGCGCGCCTGACATCGATGCGAAGGCGGTGATTGCAGAAATGCATCGTCTCGTCCCCCAATGGCTCGGCGGATGCAAGCTGCGCGACATCTGGTTCCAGCCGACTTTCCACAAACATGTCGGCCAGCTCAACAGCGGCGTTCATATCCATGCCGATGGTCCCTGGTACGACGACGATGCGTTCCAGCCCTGGCGCGTGCAGGCGCTGGGGTTCAAGGCGATCCGCTCGCTGTACCCCGATTATCCGATCTGGCGCGGCAAGGATTTCAAATATGAGTACACCGACGATGTCCTCGCGATCGACGTGATCAACGGCGGCCCCGGCCTGCGTGAATGGGTCGACGATGCAGGCGCGGCGGCGGGCGATCTCGATGCGCTGGCGCAGCCCGACGAGGCCTCTTGGCGCGAGGAAATCGCCGATCTTCTGATTTATTGACGAAGGGGAAAATGATGCATCGACGGCAATTTCTGGGAACGGCGACGCTGGCTGGCTTGGCGGCGACTTTGCCGGCACCCGTGTTCGCCGCCGCTGATACCGCCGGTCTGCCCAACCTCGCCGCCAAGGCCGTCCCAATCGGCAAGGCCGAGCGCGTAGCGCGGATCGCCAAGGCGAAAGAGCTGATGCGCGCGAACGACATTGGCGCTTTGTTGATCGAGCCTGGATCGAGCCTCATCTATTTCACCGGCGTCGAATGGTGGCGCAGCGAGCGGCTGACCGCCGCGGTGCTGACGCGTGAGGGCGAGGTTGCGATCGTCACGCCATTTTTCGAGGAACCGTCGGTGCGCGAAAGCCTGGGCATCGACGCCGAGGTGCTGACATGGAATGAGGATGAGAATCCGCTTGCTGCGGTCGCCGCATGGCTCGGCAAGCGCGGCCTTGCCAAGGGCCGCATCGGTGTCGAGGAAACGGTCCGCTATTTTGCGATCGATGGGCTGGAAAAGGCGATGCCCGGCGCGACGGTGGTCAATGGCGCGCCCGTCGTGCGCGGCTGCCGGATGCACAAATCCCCCGCAGAAATCGCGCTGATGCAGATCGCCGCCGACATCACGGTCGCCGCCTATCGCCACACCGCGCCGCGGGTCCAGGTTGGAATGACTCCCGCCGACATCGGCGCGATCATGGCCGCCGCGACGAGGGCGCTCGGCGGCAAGAACGAGTTTGAGTTGATCCTGCTTGGCGAGGCGAGCGCTTATCCGCACGGATCGGGCAAGCCGCAGGCGGTGAGGGATGGGGAGGTCGTGCTGATGGATTGCGGCGCGACCGTGCATGGCTATCAGTCGGACATCTCGCGGACCTTCATTCACGGCAAGGCATCGGCGCGCCAGCGGCAGGTGTGGGATCAAATGCGCAAGGGGCAGGATGTCGCCTTTGCCGCCGCGAAGCTCGGCACGCCCGCGGGCAAAGTCGATGATGCGGTGCGCGCTTATTATGAAAGCCTCGGTTGGGGCCCGGGCTACAAGCTCCCCGGTACTTCGCACCGCACGGGCCACGGGATCGGCCTCGATGGGCACGAGCCGGTCAATCTGGTGCGCGGCGAAACGACGAAGCTGGCGCCCGGCATGTGTTTCTCGAACGAGCCGGGCATCTATATTCCGGGCGAGTTTGGCATCCGCCTCGAAGATTGTTTCTACATGACCGACACCGGCCCGAAATGGTTCAGTGAGCCGCCGCCGTCAATCGACCGGCCGTTCGGCTAAGGGCTCTTCTTGCTCCCAAACGATAAAATTAGCGTTGTCGGTAGACGCCATCGCTTCGATCATTTTCGCATGGTCGAAGCCACGTAGCTTAGTGATCCGATCGAGGATGAGGGCTTCGCCCCTTGCGCCTTGCGGGTACGCTAATGTTGGCTGACCATCCGACCCGAAGAACAGCCACCAAACATCGGCCCCCCAAGGTCCGCTGTCGTTGGTTTCGATCGCGATCCCCGCGATGTCCGATAGCGCGCAGGTGCTTCTCCCGCCTGTGCCATCGATTACCGTCAACACATCATCGTCGATCGCCACAAGCCAGCGAGCTTCCGGATGAAGAGCGGGTGCGATCTCTGCACTGCTCGCATCCGGCACCTTCGGCCGCTGAACCAGACTGACCAGCACGAACGAGATGATCATTAGCAGATACCAGCTACCGAGCTTTTCCAGCCCGACCATGTGCCAGCCGTCGTCCTGGCTCGGATAGGTCCAGGCGCGCGCGAAGGTGCCGATATTTTCGGCGAACCAGATGAACAGCGCAACGAGGCCCCAGCCGACGAGCAACGGCATGCGGCGATGGATGTGGAGCGGGCGGAACCACACCTGACAGCGCCAGAAAAGCAGCGCGGTTGCCATGAACAGCATCCATCGGATGTCGTACAGCCAATGATGCGCGAAGAAATTGACATAGATCGCCGCCGCCAGCGCATAGCTTGTCCAGGCAGGCGGATAGCCGGAGTAGCGAAAGTCGAAGATACGCCAGACGCGCGCGATATAGCTGCCGACCGCGGCGTACATGAAGCCCGAAAAAAGCGGCACGGCGCCGATGTGGAGCAAGCTTGCTTCGGGATATTGCCACGATCCTGCGGCGGTCTTGAACAGCTCCATCACCGTGCCGACGATGTGGAAGATCAGGATGACCAGCGCTTCTTTCGGCGTCTCCAGCCGGAAGGCGAGCATGCCGAGCTGGATTAGCACCGCACCGATCGTGATCGCGTCATAGCGGTGGAGCGGCGCGCCATCGGGCCAGAAGAGATGCGTGCCGAGCAGCAGCGCAAGCATTAGCCCGCCGAACAGGCACGCCCAGCCCTGTTTGAAGCCGAAGACCAGAAATTCGAGAAACCAGCCCCGCGGTCCGGGCTCGATCGCCATCGCCTCCAACCGCGCCCGGACGGCATGAAAGCGGCTGTGGCTTTGTGGAGATTCAGGCACGAAGGGCAACCGGCATCGCGTCAGTCCGGTTCCGAGTGAAGAGCGATACGGTTTCCTTCGCTATCCTCGATTTCCGCGACGAACCCGGCCATTCCGATCGCCGTTTTGGGATACAACACCGACCCACCCTCCGCCTCGGCTCCCTTTAGCGCTGCATCGATATCGTCCACCGTGAAGTAGACGATGGCGCCCGTCTTTGACGGTATATAGACGTCGCCCCTGGCTAGAGCGCCGCTTGCCCCCGGGGCATCATCGCTCCGGGGGAACAGGGCCATGTCGTAACCGTCGATTGTCTGGCGTTCGAACCGGAGCCCGAAAACAGCGGTGTAGAAGCCTATCGCTCTGTCCAGATCAACCACGGGGATTTCGAAATAGCCCACCGGGTTGCGGCGCCTTTCTCCTGCGGTCACGCGCCTCGGCCCTCAGACATAAACGGCGACGTAGGCGATCAATGCGGCAGCGGGCAAAAGGAGCGCTTGCGCGAGGACCGTGCCGGCGAGGCGGCTCAGCGAAATGAAGGTGATCGCGCGGCGGAAATCGGCCTCGTCGACTTTGCCCTCGACCGCATCGTCGGTCATCACCGACAATTGCGGGTCGATGAAGGCGAAGAGCAGGATGGTCGCAAAGCCGTTGATCAGCGCCGAGAGCTGCGATGCGGTGACGCGGAATTCGGGGGCGAGATACCCGGCGTAGAGCGAGGCGACGACGCCGACCGCCAGCAGCGACTGCGCGAGGCAGTTGGCGATCAGCACGCCCCAACCAATACCTTTCGGCATCTTCCAGCTTTTGAGGTGCGAAAGGCTGGGGATGGTCAGCGACCGGCCCAATGTGCGCAGGCCGCTCGGGCTGGCAGCCTTCAGCGCCAGCTTCGTCGTCGAGCGATTGTTCTGATACCAGCCGATCGCGGTGGCGAACATGCGCTGCCCTGTCGGCACGAGCAGGATACCGATCAGCGTCGCGACGCTAGCCGCAGCAAGCACGAACTGCATGTCGATGAACAGCGAAGCGCCGCTGCCGTCGTGGATACGCGTCTCGATCCGCTTGGCGAGGAAGGGGCCGAGAAAGCTGTTCGAGGTGCGCGAGAAGAGTACGAGAATGTTGAACAGCGCGAACGACATTGCGATGCGCCGGGTGCGAACGCCGGCGATGCGCGCGGCATAGGCGAGCGCGCCGATCAGATTGATGAAGCCCGTGAGGAGCAGGATGGTGACGAGGGGGAGGTCGATCATTGGTGGCCTAATTTCCCGTCATTGCGAGCAAAGCGAAGCAATCCAGAGCGGGTTTGCGCCGCGCTGGATTGCCACGGGCCTGCTGCCCTCGCAATGACGATTATATAAAACGGTGCCTCAATGCTTTCGCGTCAGCTCGCGCATCGCATCGTCCAGTCCGGCGAGGGTCAGCGGGTACATGCGGTCGTTCATCAATTGTTTGATCAGCTTTACCGACTGGGTGTAGCCCCAATGCGCCTCGGGCACCGGGTTGAGCCAGACTGCGGCGGGGTAGACATGGGTGATCCGCCCGAGCCAGACCGCGCCGGACTCTTCGTTGAAATGTTCGACGCTGCCGCCCGGATGCGTGATTTCATAGGCGCTCATCGACGCGTCGCCGACGAAGATCACCTTATAATCATGGCCATATTTGTGGAGGATGTCCCACATCTGGTGGCGTTCGGACCAGCGGCGCTTATTGTCTTTCCACACGCCTTCGTAGGGGCAGTTGTGGAAATAGAAGAATTCGAGATTCTTGAATTCGGTCGTCGCGGCGCTGAATAGCTCCTCGCAGAGCTTGATGAACGGATCCATCGATCCGCCGACGTCGAGGAAGAGCAGCAGCTTGACCGCGTTGCGCCGTTCGGGGCGCATCTTGATGTCGAGCCAGCCCTGCCGCGCGGTGCCGTCGATCGTGCCCGGAATGTCGAGCTCGTCGGCCGCGCCTTCGCGCGCGAATTTGCGGAGGCGGCGCAGCGCGATCTTGATGTTGCGGGTGCCGAGTTCCTTGGTGTTGTCGAGGTTCTGGAACTCGCGCTTTTCCCAGACTTTCAGCGCGCGCTTATGCTTGCTCTCGCCGCCGATCCGTACGCCTTCGGGATTATAGCCCGAGTTGCCGAAGGGCGAGGTGCCGCCGGTCCCGATCCACTTGCTGCCGCCTTCGTGGCGCTTCTGCTGTTCCTCGAGCCGCTCTTTCAGCGTCTCCATGATCTTGTCCCAGTCGCCGAGCGACTCGATCGCGGCCATTTCCTCGGGCGTCAGGAATTTCTCGGCGACGGCCTTCAGCCAGTCGGCGGGGACGTCGACGGGGTTCTGGCCGTAATCGGAGATGATGCCCTTGAAGACCTTGTTGAACACCTGGTCAAAGCGGTCGAGCAGGCCTTCGTCCTTCACGTAAATCGCGCGGGACAGGTAATAGAATTGCTCGGGACTGCGATCGATCACCTCGCGGTCGAGCGCCTCGAGCAACATGAGATGTTCTTTCAGGCTGGCGGGAATGCCCGCAGCGCGAAGCTCGTCGAGAAAGCCGAAAAACATGGGACATGACTATCCTGTCGGGCGCGCGGGCGCAATCACTTTACGTTTACGGAAAGTGACGGGCGGGGCGGTGAATAACTGCGCGACCTTACGCGCAAATCGCAATTCAGGACCGGGGCGTGGTCCCGCTTAAAGCCACAAAAGCCTCGCATGCACGAACCAAAATCGAGTCCTTTGTGGCTTCAAGAACAAGGGATGCGCATGAGCTCAGCGCAAAAGTCTTCTTTATCACATCAAGCAGCGGACGGCTTGCGGAGAGCTGCGGGAGATAGGTCGAGGTAAGCGAGCGTCGCATCTGGCAGGATAGATCATCGCCCGGCCTTTTTTGGAAAGCGGTTTTTGCGTTGATGGAGGGGCGGCGAATTTCGACCGGTAGCGGACAGATTATCTCCTCGTCACCCCGGGCTTGACCCGGGGTCCCGCTTGAGGTCGAAGCCAGTGAGTGCGTCAAAAAGCGGGATCCCGGGTCAAGCCCGGGATGACGGAAGTGGGTGACGGAATGTCAGCTTCCCACCCCAAAAAGACATCGCCTCCAAAAAGGTCTTTCCTACATTATCCGGCCGTGCCAGCCTTCATCCGGCTCTTTCATTCGGTGAACAAAAAGCGGTCGCTGCCCGGCTTGCGGGTGCGGCCATGATCGGAGGTGCCGCGTACATCCAACACGCCGCGACTTCCAAATCGGGGCGCTCATAGGACTGAACTTTCCTGAACTTTGGAATATTGCGCGGCCCTTGCGCCGACCCGATCCGGATCCCGCCGGGCGATGCCCAAAGAGGGTAACGTCCGCTCCCACCCCAAAACTCCGTCCATTCCTACCCATTGACCCGCCGTTAACCAATGTTGGGCATAGCTTCTCGATCATTCAGGGACGCGGGCAAACCAATGAAATATGATCCGATCAATCCGTCGGCGCAAATCCTCGATCAGTCGGTTGCGAGCGATTGCGGCGAGCTGGCCGTGGGGTGCAGCGATGCCGCGGGGCGGATCAAGCTTGCGACCGACCAGATGGATCGTCAGATCGGCGAGCTTGGCCGGCTTGAGGAATATGTCGTCAGTCTTGAAGCGGACCAGCGTCAGATCGCCGATTCGACCGACGAGGCGAAGATATTGTCCGCGCGCGCATGCGAGCAGCTCGACGCCGGGGCCGAACGCGTCAACGCTGCGGTCACCGAATTCCGCTCGGTCATCGACCTGGTCGCGCGGCTCGGCACGCATGTCACGAATTTCGCCGCGGTGATGGAGCAGGTGCAGCAGGTGAGTCAGTCGATCGAGTCGATCGCCAAGACCACCAACATGCTCGCATTGAACGCAGCGATCGAAGCTGAGCGCGCCGGCGATGCCGGACGTACCTTTGCTGTGGTCGCCGCCGAGGTGAAGAAGCTGGCGCAGAATACGCGCGGTGCGACCGACGAGATTCGCCGTTCGATCGGCAGCCTCGCCGCCGAGGCGAGCGGGCTCGTCACCGAAATCCAGTCGGGGGTCGAACAGTCGAGCCGCGCCGAGGCGCAGTTCGAGACGATCACCGATGCGCTGCACGACGCAACGCATCTTGTCGCCCTGCTAGACGATCAGAGCGATCGCATCGCGCAAAGCTCCGCGATGGTGCATGCGAATGGCGCGAAAGTGCGCGAGGCGCTCGACAGCGTCGTCACTTCGGTGCGCGACAATAGTTCGACGCTGGAAGGTACGCGCGATTCGATCCTGTCGATGGAGCATGTGTCGAACCGCATGTTCAACGCCGTGATTTCGGCAGGAGTGTCTCCGCAGGATTCGGCGATCGTCGAATTGGCGGCAAAGGTACGCAATGAATTCGTCGGCCTTGCCGAAGCCGCGATCGCGCGCGGCGAACTGACGATGGAGCAATTGTTCGACGCCAATTATGTTCGCGTGCCGAACTCGAACCCCGAACGTTTTCGCACGACGCTGTGCGACTGGGCCGATGACAACTGGCGGCCGCTGTTCGATCGCATCGTCGCCAGCCATCCGGAGATCAAGATGTCATCGGCGGGCGACATGAACGGCTTCCTGCCGACGCATATCACCGACTGCTCGCGTGCGCCGACGGGCGACATCGAACATGACACCGCCCACTGCCGCAACGGCCGCATTCTCTATGACGAGACCGATGCAGCGGCGAAGCGCAGCACCGCGCCCTTTTTCATGACCGTCTATCGGCAAGAGGGCGATGGCATCAACTATCTGACCGTGCGCAACGTCTATATGCCCGCGGTAATAGGCGGCCGCCGCTGGGGCGACGTCGAGGTTGCCTATCAACTCTGAGGGCTGGGCGGTGCCGGCGGCTGCGCCGGAAAAGCTTCCATCGCGGGATCGATGATCGCCCATTCGGGCGCCTCGCTCGTCCAGATCGCCATGGTCGGCTTGAGGTCGTGCGGCTGGTCGAGCACGCCGAGGCGCACAACGCGCATCTGTGGCCGCGCCGAAGATCCACTAAACATCGGGGTGCCGCATGTGGGGCAGTGCGAGCGGGTCAGCGTGTTACCGCTGTCGGCGACATAGCTGTCCGACGCCGTGACGCCCTCGACGACGATATCGTCGGTCCGGAAAATGGCGTTATGCGTAGGTCCGCCCGCCGCGATCTTCTGGCAGCGTCCGCACCAGCACTGGCGCACCGCGATCGGCTGGCCATCGATGCGCACTTCGACCGCGCCGCACGAGCAGCGTCCGGTATAGCCCATCAGCTTCCCTGACGGCGCGCCATGAAGGCCAGCTTTTCGAACAGCATCACATCCTGCTCATTCTTGAGCAATGCGCCGTGGAGCGGCGGGATCGCCTTGCCGACGTCGCGGTTCTGGAGCACCTCAAGCGGCATGTCCTCGTTGAGGAGCAGTTTCAGCCAATCGATCAATTCGCTCGTGGACGGCTTTTTCTTGAGGCCGGGAACTTCGCGGACCTCATAGAAGATGTCCATCGCGCGGCTGACCAGCGTTTTCTGGATGCCGGGGAAATGGACGTCGACGATCGACGCCATCGTGTCGCGGTCGGGGAATTTGATATAGTGAAAGAAACAGCGGCGCAGAAAAGCGTCGGGCAGTTCCTTTTCATTGTTCGAGGTGATGACGACGATCGGGCGTTCCTTTGCGGTCACCGTCTCGTCGGTCTCGTAGACATGGAAGGCCATGCGATCGAGTTCCTGAAGCAGGTCGTTCGGGAATTCGATGTCGGCCTTGTCGATCTCGTCGATCAGCAGCACGGGCAGCTTGGGCGAGGTGAAGGCTTCCCACAATTTGCCCTTGCGGATGTAATTGCGGATGTCGTGGACGCGCTCTTCGCCAAGCTGGCCGTCGCGCAGGCGCGCGACCGCGTCATATTCGTACAGGCCCTGCTGCGCCTTCGTCGTCGACTTGATGTTCCAGGTGATCAGCGGCGCATCGAACGCCTTGGCGATTTCCTCGGCCAGCACGGTCTTGCCGGTGCCGGGCTCGCCCTTCACGAGCAGCGGACGGCGGAGCAATGTCGCGGCATTGACCGCGACCTTCAGGTCGTCGGTCGCGATATAAGCGCTGGTACCTTCGAAACGCATGCGTCGCAGCCTTCCCTTAACGTGAACGTCAAGCCGGCATAGCGGGCGCGGGGGAGCGGTGCAAGCCGGAGGGAGAGGCAGTGGCTATCGCTGACGGCGTCAGGGTCAGGGATGCGCGCGGCTCGCGGCGCGCGCCGCCATCAGATCCCAGAGGCCGCTGTGCTGGGTAACCAGCTGCTGCGCCCCGAAAACCATCGCGCGTTCGACCGCGGGCGTGCCTGCGACCGTCGCGGCGAGCCTGGCCGTGTCGCGCAGGTCGGGCAGGGTGCAAGTCGGCGGGGTCAGGTCGAGCCGCTGCGCACTGATGTCGAGCAATACCCGGATCGTGCGCCAATCGAGGGTAAGTGCGATCGCGGCGCCGACAGCGCAGCCGTTGCGATCCGATTCGGCGAGCATGTCGATGGCCTTGCGCTGCGCGGCGACCGCGGCCTCGCATTGCGCCTGGCCCTGCGTACTCGGTACGGGGCCGACGGCGGACGCGATCTTGGTCAGGAAGGCTCGCTCCTGGACAAAGGCTTCGGCGGCCTGGCTCATCCACTGACGCGTAGTGGGGTCGACTGTCTTGCGCGCGGCATTGTCGATCACGCCGGGATAGCGTCCGTGGAGCAGGCAGAGGAAATGGACGGCGTCGGCGAGGTTGCGCATCGCGTCCGGCCCGTTCGACAGCGCGCCAGAGCGGACGTGCGGATGCGCGCCGGTGCCGTCGCTGGCGACCAGCGAATCGAGCAGTTCGGCGACGCCGCGCGTCTGCGCTAGGGGCTGGGTCGACTGGCTCAACGCTTGATCCTCGCTGGGGCCGGGGCGCTGGGACCCAAGCCGATGGAATTACAGCGATCGGTTATAGAACGACGTCGTAAACGACGCGTTTATAGAGGGCGGTTTGATTTGCCGCGGGTCTGTTCCAGTCAGGGACAAGGAGCTCGAAAACGAAGAGACCGGCAAGCCCCGGGGGAAGCTTGCCGGTCCCGTCGATGCGGCGTCCGAGGACGCCGTTAAAGCGGAGGGCCAGACGGGGAGAGGGTGCCCGGCCGGTACCGCTCAAGCTGCGAGCGCGAGTTCCTCGGCCTTTTCGGCTTTGGGTGCATCGGCCTCGACCGTGCTCAGCGTCGGCTGGGCGGCGGCGGCCGTCTTCGCGGGGAAGATCAGGCGCGAGGCGAGGACGACAAGACCGAGGGCGAAATAGCCAACGAAGGTCTCTGCCGGAAAGAAGAAGAGCGGCGCGACGAAGGCGAGGCGCAGCCACAGGGGATTGAAGCCAAAATCCTGGCCAACGGCCTCGCAGATACCGAAGAAGGTGTCGCGGCGGCGGAAGAGGTTGGTGGTTTCGTTTTCCATCTTTTTTGTCTTTCCCTTTGGCTGCAGGCACTGCCCTGCGCCGATGCCCAATGCATCGCAAAGGCCGTGCCAATTTTCGCGAGCCCCGGATTTCTGAGCTTTTTTGTGTCAGCCGCGAACGGCCGCTGGCTCTCTGTCCTGAATCAATTCCCACTCTGTGGGAACGATTGCCATTTGGTGGGTGGCGCCTGAACCGTTCATGAAGCCCCCGCATCCCGATGACGAGCGCTATCTGGGCGTCAAAGATGAAGATTTAAAGAGCGTCGGTGAAAAAAATTGTGCGCCGCAACATTGATGCAAGCATTTGTTTTCGCGGCAAACGGCCGATTGCTGACATAGTTTATCCTCGTCACCCCCGACTTGATCCGGGGTCCCGCTTGATATCGAAGTCAATGGGTGCGTTAAAAAAGCGGAATGCCGGATCAAGTCCGGGATGACGAATGGAGAAATCTGCCGGGAGCTGCCGCTTCTTCTCCCCTCCCTAAAAGGGAGGAGGGCGTCGGCTCAATACCCCGCAGACGACATTACGCTTAATGTCTGTTACAGATATCGCGGGGCTGTCGGCGCCGGTCGCGCGAAAATCGTGAGGGAGCAGGGCGACATGACGGAGAGTTTCGGGGCACTGGTTGGCTGGACACACCATGATGCGGGCGACCGCATCATGCTACGGCTCGAAAGCGTACAATCCCCGGAAGCGGCCAAGAAGCACGATCCCGATTTGTTTCGGTGCCTCATGACCAAGCAGCAAGCCGCCATCCTGGGCAATTATCTGGTGCAGCTTTCCGGTCAGCCCCCGCTCGTGCCGAAAAAGCGGAGTTGGTTTCGTCGTCACTTCGGTTGACCGGATACGCTTTCAGCATCCAGCCACCTTGCAACGACGAATTCCCGATCAGCTGTGCAGGAAGTGCATCACGTCGCCATCGTGGACGACATAGGCCTTGCCTTCGGCGCGCAGCTTGCCCGCCTCGCGTGCCTTCGCTTCGCCGCCCAGCGTGACATAGTCGTCATAGGCGATCGTTTCGGCGCGGATGAAGCCCTTTTGGAAATCGCTGTGGATTTCGCCCGCGGCTTCGGGTGCGGTGGCTCCGGTGTGAACGGTCCACGCGCGCGCTTCCTGCGGCCCGACGGTGAAGAAGGTGATGAGGTGGAGCAGCTCGTAACCGGCGCGGATGACACGCGCGAGGCCGGTTTCGTGCAAACCCATTTCTTCGAGGAACTCAAGCCGGTCGGCCATGTCCATCGTGACCAATTCGCTTTCGATCGCCGCTGACACGACGACGGCCTGTGCGCCCTCCGATGCAGCCTTGGCGAAGACCTTTTCGGAAAAGGCGTTGCCGTTCGCGGCGCTGCCCTCGTCCACATTGCAGACGTAGAGCACCGGCTTTGACGTCAGGAGCTGGGCGGTGCGCAGCACACGGGCTTCCTCGTCATCCTTCGGCTCGACGAGCCGTGCTGGCTTGCCTTCGCGCAGCAGGTCGAGCGCTTGCCCGAGCACCGATGCGGCAATCTTCGCTTCCTTATCCCCCTGCGCGGCCTTCTTGGCGAAGGCGGGAACGCGCTTTTCGAGGCTTTCGAGGTCGGCGAGCAGCAGCTCGGTTTCAACGGTTTCGGCGTCGGCGACCGGATCGACCTTGTTTTCGACGTGCTGGATGTCGTCATCTTCGAAACAGCGCAGCACATGGACGATCGCGTCGACTTCACGGATATTGCCGAGGAACTGGTTGCCCAGGCCTTCACCCTTCGACGCGCCGCGAACGAGGCCCGCAATGTCGACGAAGGCGAGCTGGGTTGCGATGATCTTCTTGCTGCTCGCGATCGCGGCGAGCTTTTCAAGCCGCGCGTCGGGCACCGCGACGTTGCCGATGTTCGGCTCGATCGTGCAGAAAGGATAGTTCGCCGCCTGCGCTGCTGCCGTTTCGGTCAGCGCGTTGAACAGGGTGGACTTGCCGACGTTGGGCAGGCCGACGATCCCGCATTTGAAACCCATAAAAACTCCGTGAGGTTCGGCGCATTGTTGAGTGGGCGCCGGTGTTGCAGCGCCCCTAGCGCCAGATTGCTCTGTGCGCCAGTCTTTGCGGGCGGTTTCGCCGTTGCGCGCCGTTCAGATTTGCGGCTCTATCGCTGCGGCCATGACGAAACCCCGCTTCCTTGTTGCCGCCGGCGTTCTTGTGTTTTTCGGCGTATCCGCCGCGGCTACTGCACAGAGCCGTTTCGAAGAGGGCGTCTTCACCGAACTCAACCGCTTTCGGAGCGACCCGGCTGCCTATACCGACTATCTGCGCGACTATCGTCCGCGCTTCGAGGGCAAGCTGCTGGTCGCTGAAGACGATAGCGAGATCGACATCATGACGCGCGAAGGCGTTGTCGCAGTCGATGAGGCGATCCGCGACCTCGGCCGCGAAAAGCCGCTGCCGACGCTGGAATGGAGCGACGCGTTGTCGCGCGCCGCGGCCGATCATGTCGCGATCCAGTCACGGTCGGGGGCGGTCGGCCACTATACGAAGGGGCGCGGCCCCGGCGAGCGCATGAAGGCGCGCGGCGGCGGGCCTTATGTGAACGAAGTCATCACCTACGGCCATCACACACCCGAAGGCGTGGTCGACCAGTTGCTGATCGACGACGGGGTTCCCGATCGCGGGCACCGCCACAGCCTGCTGCGTTCGACACATCGCTATGCCGGCGTTGCATGCGGCTCGCATCCCGCGCACCGGACGATGTGCGTCATCTTGATGTCGCAGACGCGCGACGGATCGCCGCCGCCGCCTCCACAAAGAAAATCGCCCTGACGGCAGCATCTTGCATGGTGTATTGCTATAATATAGCAGTCTCTGTGTCTTGATATCGGGAGGTCGCGATGCGCGGTGCGAAACTTGGCTGGTTGCTGCCGTTACTGATGGCGACACCCGCAGCGGCCAAATCTATCCCCGACCGAGAGGCTATTGCCAGGACTGCGCAAAAGGCGATGAGCGCGACCGGCGCACGCGGCCTCGCGATCGCGACGATCGACAGGGGCAAGGTCGTCTCGGTGCAGGCGTTCGGCGAGCGCAACGCCAAAGGTGACCCGCTCACACCTCATACGATCATGTATGGCGCGTCCCTGACCAAGGCGGTCTTTGCCTATAGCGTGCTGCGGCTGGTCGACGAGGGCAAGGTCGATCTCGACAAGCCGATCGCCGGCATGTTGACGAAACCGCTGCCCGACTATGGCAATCTCGACGCCTATGGCAATTGGGGCGATCTCGCGGGCGACGATCGGTGGCGGACGATCACGCCGCGCATCGTGTTGAACCACAGCACCGGTTTTGCGAATTTCCATTTCCTCGAACCCGATGAAAAGCTGCGCATCCATTTCGACCCCGGCAGCCGCTATGGCTATTCGGGTGAAGGCATCATGCTGCTTCAGTTCGGCATCGAGAAGGGGCTCGGCCTCGACGCGGGCAAGGAAATCCAGCGGCTTGTATTCGATCCGCTGAAAATGCCGAACAGCAGCCTCGTCTGGCGCCCCGATTTCGCGGCCAATCTGGCCGATGGCTGGGAGATCGACGGCAAAGCGGTGCCGCACGACGAGCGCGGCCGCGTTCGGGCGGCCGGGTCGATGGATACGACGATTTCCGATCTGGCCAATTTCGCGGCGGCACTGGTGTCGGGGCAGGGGTTGTCGAAGGCATCGCGCAATGAACTTTTGCGGCCGGGCCTTGCCATCCGCTCGCGAACCCAATTCCCGACGCTGGACGGGGACGCCCCGGCGGGAGAGCAGCCGACGGGCGTCGCATCGAGCGTCGGCTTGATCACTTTTACCGGACCGCAGGGTGCCGCCTTCTTCCGCGGCGGGCACAATGATTCGACGGGTAACACCCTCGTCTGCCTTGAAAAGGGTCAGCGCTGCGTGCTGATCATGTCGAACGACGTTCGCGCCGAGGCGGCGTTTCCGATGATCGTGCGCGATATATTGGGTGAAACCGGCGCGCCGTGGCGCTGGATCTTCGGCGATATGAAATTCGTATGAGGCGGCCGCCCGCTTCCATGGCGGAAGCGGGCGGCGCGCGATATCAATTCCCGACAGGCTGATTGTCGGTCCGCCGCACGACGATCGTCGACGAGCGCGGTTGCTGTCCGGCAACCGGCCAGTTTCCGGTCGGGTGCTGGATGTTGACGAAGAAGGTGCGCAGGTCGGGCGTATAAGCAAGGCCCGTGATCTCGCAGCCGAGCGGTCCGACGAGGAAGCGCTTCGACTGCTTGCTCACCTGATCGACATAGAACATCGCATTGTGGCCAAAGGCCTGATCGATCGTTCTGCCAGCCACGCCCGAATTGCCCGGGACGCTGTGGTCGGTCTGCACCCACATACGGCCCTGCGGGTCGATGCGGAGACCGTCGGGGCTGGAAAAGGTGTCGCCGACGATGTTGCCGACCAGATTGCTGCCGCCAGCCGAAAGCGACGGGTCGCCAGCGGTCAGGAAGATTTCCCATGTAAATTTGGTGGCCAGCGGCGAATCGCCTTCTTCACGGAACTTGATGATGTGCCCGTGCAGGTTGGTGACACGCGGGTTGGCGGGGTCGACGACGCGGCGGCCGCTATTGTTGGTCAGCGTGCAATAGACCGCCTTGTTGTCGGGAGCGACGGTCAGCCATTCGGGACGATCCATCACGGTGCCGCCTGCGACGCGCGCTGCCGACTGGCAGTTGAGCAGCACATCGGCCTGGTTGTTGAAATTGACGATCGTCGGGGTGGGCGGCGTCGTGCTCTGGCTGACGTTGCCCGGATCCGACGCGGCTGCGGTCAGGCCGTTCTGCCCGGCGATCAACGCGCGCCATTCGCCCGTGCCGTCGGCATTGAACCGCGCGACATAGAGCGTGCCATTGTCGAGCAGGTCGGTATTCGCTGCGCGGTTCGTGGTGCTGTACGCCTGGGCAGGGATGAACTTATAGATGCAGCCCGGCGTCGTGTCGTCGCCCATGTAGAAAGCGACGCGATTGGCGCTGTTCGTCATGTAGGCCACATTTTCGTGGTTGAAGCGGCCCATCGCGGTACGCTTCGTCGGCTGCGCCAGTTCGCGCCGCGGGTCGATCTCGACAACCCAACCATAGTCCGTGGTCGGCTGCGTCGGGTCGAAATAATTGTCCATCGTCTCTTCACAGGTGAGATAGGTGTCCCACGGCGTGCGGCCGCTCGAACAATTGTTGAGCATTCCCTTGATCGAGGACGACAGCCGGCTGGCGGCCGGGCCGCTCGGCCGATAGCTGCTGTTGCCCGTATAGCGGCGGTTATAAGTCGATCCGGCCTGGACCGCCCATTTTCCGTCGCTGCCCTTGGCGATTTCGACGACGCCGATGCCGACGGCCGAGAGTGCGATCGCCTTCTGGTCGGCGGTCGCGGTTGCCGCGTTGTACGTGCCTGCCATCAGGATGTTGAAGTCGGGATATTCATAGTTCATCGCCAGGAGGCCGCGGTTGTTCGCGTCGACGCCCGGAAAAGCGAAATATTCCATGCCGTCGTGATTTCCGCCGGCCCATTTCTCGGCAATCGCGGGGGTCGGGAAGCTGCCGGTATAGGGCGCACCCGCCTCGACCGAATCGCCCGCTTTCAGCAGCACGTCGACGGTGTAGCCCGCGGGCACGGTCACGGCGTCGTTCTGGTTCGCAGCGACCGCGGCGAAGCTGGCTGCAAAGCTCGGCGGCGGGGTCGGCGTGGGGGTCGGCGTCGGGGTCGGGTTGGGCGGAAGGGTGACGGTCGGATCGCCGCTGGTGTCATCGCAAGCGGCGAGGGCCATGACGGGGAGGATCGACAAGCCGAACAGGCCGTTTCTCAGCAGCGTACGGCGCGTCGGATTTTGGGCAACGATGGCCTCGAGACTGTCCGGCCCCGGCAGGCCGTCAGTTTCGCCGCGAAAAGGCGCGCGGGCTTCGTCGGTAAGATGTGACAATGCAGTTCCCCTGTTTTCGGTTGAGCTCCGGACTCGTTGTCCGGATGAGGTGGCGCACCGATTGCAGAGGGAGGTGTCAGCTAGATGGCTTCACCAAGTCGGGAGAGTATGATTCATATGACGCTTCAGTGACATGGTGAGCGGTCAGTTATGCCCATCTTCACCAGCGAGCCATCGGGCGAAGACGCGGACGTCCTGGGGTTTCCAGCCTACATGCTCGTAAAGGCCCGCTGCGGGATTGCCGTCGCGAAGCATCAGTTCGACCTTTGGGCAGCCACGCAGCCGCAGCCATTCGCATGATGTGTCGAGCAACTGGCGCGCGATACCCTGACCCTGTTGGTCCGGGGTGACGCCCAGATAATAGATCCATCCCCGGTGCCCGTCGAAACCCGTCATGGCGGTGCCGATAATGCGCGTATCGCGCTCGGCGAGGATGACGGTCGACGCATCATGACCCAGCGCGCGAAGGAAGTCCGCTCCGGGGTCGTTCCAGGGCCGCGTCAGGCCGCATGCTTCCCAGATTGCGACGACCGCATCGCGGTCGGCGACGGTCGCAGTGCGCGTCGCGATCACGCCTGCAGGCGCAGCGCGAGGTCGCTCTGGAAGCGAACATCGTCGCCGTCGGCGAGCCACTTCGCTTCGGCAGCGATCGCACCCAAAAGGTCGATCAGCGGTTCCATTTCGCTTTTGTGATAATTGCCGAGCACATGACCGGTGACGCGGTCCTTGTGGCCCGGATGACCGATACCGATGCGCACGCGGCGGAAATCCTCGCCGATATGCTGGATCATGCTGCGAATGCCATTGTGGCCGGCGGCCCCACCGCCTTGCTTCACCTTGACCTTCATCGGCGCGAGGTCGAGCTCGTCGTAAAAGGCGGTGACGTCCTGCGCGGTCAATTTATAGAAATCGAGCGCGGCGCGCACGCTACGACCGCTTTCGTTCATGAAGGTGCCGGGTTTCAGCAGCAGGATGCGCTGCGATCCGATACGGCCTTCCTGGACCCAGCCCTGAAACTTCTTGGCTGGCGCGGGAAAGTCATAAAGGTCGGCGATGACGTCCGCGGCCATGAAGCCGACATTGTGACGGTGCATCGCATATTGGGGCCCGGGATTTCCGAGGCCGACCCAGAGCTGCATGAGACTGCCTTTCTCAGGGTCTGTCGTTGGCGGCCCCCTCCGATCGAGGAAGGGGCCGGCCGAACGGGATTAGGCTTCGTCGCCGCCTTCGGCAGCTTCGCCTTCGTCCTTCGTCGTGTCGCCGTCGCTCGACTTGAGCGCCGACGGGGCGACGATGGTGGCGATGGTGAAGTCGCGATCGGTGATCGCGCTTTCGCTGCCCTTGGGAAGGGTGACGTTGCTGATGTGGATTGAATCGCCGACGTCGAAACCGGTGACGTCGATCGTGATCTCGTCAGGAATCTTGTCCGCGTCACAGGCGATTTCCAGCTCGTGACGGACGATGTTCAGCACGCCGCCGCGCTTCAGGCCCGGCGAGGCTTCTTCGTTCGCGAACACGACGGGAACTGCCACGGTGACCTTGGCGTCCTTCGAGATGCGGAGGAAATCGGCGTGGATCGGACGATCCTTGACCGGGTGGAAAGCGACGTCCTTGGGCAGGGTGCGGATGGTCTTGCCACCCACGTCGATCATCACGACCGAGTTCATGAAATGACCCGTCATGAGCTGCTTCATCAGCAGCTTTTCTTCGACGTGGATCATCAGGGGTTCTTCTTTGCCGCCATAGACAACGGCGGGGACGCGGCCATTACGACGCAGGTCACGCGAGGCTCCCTTGCCTCCGCGTTCGCGCGTCTCGGCCGTCAGCGTCAGCTGATCGCTCATGATATTTCTCCGAGAAACAGTTACACAGTTCCGCCACGCCTCCAGGGATGACCATGACGGAAGCCGGGGCGCTTAGCGGGGAAGCGGCGGAAATGCAAGCGTGAGTGATTTCCGGCTACGCTTCTCTTGCTTCGTCATGGCTGGTAAACCCGCTTATTGTACGCGCGTAACCTTCAGCCCTTCGGCCTCGAGCATCGCAGGTACGCCTTCGGACCCAACCAGATGCCCCGCGCCGACTGCCATCAGTACCGTGCCGGGCTGCTCCAGCCGCTTTTGCACCCATAGGCTCCAGCGCCGGTTGCGGTCGGTGAGGATCGCCTTGCGCGCTGCGGGGACGGCATCGACATCTTCGTTGATGACCCGCTCCAGCGCCGCGACATCGCCGCGGCCCCACGCGGTGGTGAGGGCGCCGACGTCTTTCACGGCATTGCCCGCCTTCTCGGCCGCGTGGGTCAGGAGCGTACGCTGCGTCGCCGGGTCGAGCGTTTCGAAGAACATGAGCTGTTCCTGCGCCGTCTCTAGGCCGCCAATTCGCTTTCGCGCGTCCTTGAATTGCGCGGTCAGGCGCGTTTCGACGCCGTTCGACGAATCAAGCTCGGCTTTTTGCGCCACCCGCTGGCCCATCATCACCATCACCGCCCAGTCGTCGAGTGCGTCGCCGCCGAAATCGCCCCCGGCGGCCTCCAGCGCGCGGTAACCGGAGAGCGCTTCCGGCGGGAGCCGTTTCGCCATTGCGAGCGGCTCAGTTCGCGGGGCGAGCGTCTGAAAGACGGCGCCCGCATTCGCGAGTTCGGCGGGCGACAATTCCATCACCAATTCGTCGGCCGCGGCGATGGCATCGGCAACCTTGCCGCCATCCCATTCCGTGCCGCGCGGCAGCGCGTGCATCGCGCCGAGCATATAGATTTGCGTGTCCTCGTCGGCGACCAGCCACATTGCGGGACGCGCCTGTTGTGCCGGGTCTGCGGTACCGCATGCGGCGAGCAGGCACGGCAAAAGGGCCACCGCAAAGCGGCGACCCCAATGCTGCGAAGGGCGCGATGCTCCCTTCAATATTTGACCCGCTTGGCGATGAGCCCATTTGCCTTGAGGTAATCCTGGACGCTCTTCTCGCCCGCGAGATGGCCTGCTCCAACGGCGACGAACACCGTGCCGGGCTGATCCATCCGCGCCTTCAACTGATCGGCCCACCGCGCATTGCGATCCCAAAGCAGCACCTTGGCGAGTTCAGGCGTCTTGGCCAGGCTTTCGTTCATCGTCACGGCGAGCCCCTCGGGATCGCCCTTCGCCCATTGCACGACCATCTTGTCGAGCTGCGGCCCCAGCTTGTCGAGATCACTGACAACCGAATTCAGAAAGCTGATCTGCTGGCTTTCGGGAAGTGTATCGAAATAGCCGAGTTGCTGGTTCAGCGTTTCGAAGCCAGCAATCGGCTTGCCGGCCTTCTTGGCGGAGCTCGTCAGAAGTTTTTCGACGCCCTGTTCGGGGTCGTAACCGAGTTTGGTGACGGGCAGCACCGACAGGGTCATTGCGGCAAACCAAGGCTCGAACAAATCGAACTGCGCGGGCGCTATACCAAGGCTCGCGAGCGCGGCCTGATAAGCCTTGAGCTGTTCGGCATCGAGACGGGAGGAGAGTGTCTTGCCGCTCTGGTCCATCGCCAGCGGCATCATTTCCTTCGCCATCGCCGCCTGGTCCTCGGGCATCACCATTTCGAGCATCAGCTCATCGGATTTGTCGAAAGCCGTCTTCACCGCTTCGTCGAACCAACCGAGGCCGGGTTTCAGAACATGGACGGTGCCGAAGAGATAAATCGTCGTGTCATCGTCCTTGACGACCCACAATGCGGGGTCGGCATCGGTCGTCGGCGTGGCCGCTGCCGTCGCGGGTTCGGCGGCGTGGACGGAAAAAACCGCAGCCGGGGTCAGCGCGGCGATCGCGCATCCGGCGGTAAGCGTCTTGAACCAGGTCTTCATCGGAGAATTGCCTTTCTTGAGCGGCTTAAACATTTGCGCGGAAAGCGGAAAGGGGTCAGCGAAACTTCAGCCATAGATATACGATGCAGTTCGCCACCAGTGAGAAGACGAACAAAATCATCGCATCGACGGGCGGTGCCATGCCGGCGCGGTGGAGGACCCACCAGACGGGAGCCGGAAAGATAAAGGCGTACCATCCGGCCATGCTGGCCCAGAGCCAGGCGCGTTCCTCATGATCGTCGATCGCGCGGTGATAGATGATCATGCAGATCGCGAGGCCGATTGCCCATGCCAGCGAGGCGCCGATGGCGAAGCCCGGCGTCAGCGCGCCGCTGAACAGCGTCGCGGCGGAATGCGGTGCATCGGCCTGATCGGCGACCATCCAGCCGCCGACGATCCCGCCGATCACCGCGGCGAGTCCGAGCGAGGTCCAGTAGCGCTTTTGCCGGGGAGACATACGGCGACGGGGCTTCGAAACATCGGCATCAGTCATTGTCATTTCCTTCGTGGCCGTCGTCGAAGATTTCCTCGATCGGCATGTCGAACAGGCGCGCGAGCTTGAAGGCGAGCGGCAGCGACGGGTCATATTTCCCCGTTTCGATCGCATTCACCGCCTGCCGCGAGACATCGAGCCGGTCGGCAAGCTCCGCCTGGCTCCAGTTCCGCATCGCGCGCAGCACTTTCAACTTGTTGTTCATCGGCGCCTCGCCAGTTTTTCCGCCCGAAGGATCATCGACATCCCATAGCCATCAAATTGGCGGCGAAGGGGAATATTTTGTCGAGCCTCTTTGGGTGGTCGGAGTTGGAGCGACAGGGGCGGATAGGCTTCGCCAGACAGGAAATTGGGGAACAAGGGACTGGAGCGCCGCCACCGGGGGGAAGGGCGCTCCAGCCCAAGTCGCCTGCCGCCACCGGATCGGAGCGGCGCGAACGAAGCCGTTGCTTCCGCACTTATCGAGCGGCGCTGACCATCAGCAGCGCAAGCTGCGTGCCGCCTTGCGCCTGAGCGATCGCGCGCTGGGCGTGGCTTTCGGCCTGTGCCAACGCTGCGGACACACATACCGCGCGGCGGCCGTTTTCTGCGGCGCCGCGAGTCCGGTTGTCGCAGACGCTGCGCGCGGCGCTTTTCAGGCGGGTGTTCAACTGGTCGCGATCCGCGGCGCGAGCCAGATTAAGGTCGTCGATACGGACGACGGCCGTCTCCTCTTTTGCCTGCGCTGTGGCGGGCATTGCGACCGCGGTGAGCGAGAGGGCGAGGATCAGCGTGCGGGTCATCATGTCTTGTCTCCTTGGATCGATGGGTCTTGGTCAACTGAACCTGTCTTGATGTCAGGTATGCATGACTATATGTCGCGATTCGCTGACTGTGTCAATAACACCTTACAAAAAGTTCTGAAGACCTGACTAAAGCGAGCATTTTCGCGCCGTGGCGAAGGGATGGGAGCCTTGACCATGCGCCGCCGCTGGGCCAATGCGGCGGCGATTTTTGCACCTGCGAAGGAATTGCGGCCGTGGCCGACGGGGCGGACAAGACACCACTCAGCTTTCAGGACATGATCCTGACGCTGCACGCCTATTGGGCGGCGCGCGGTTGCGCGATTTTACAGCCTTATGACATGCGCGTGGGGGCGGGGACTTTTCACCCGTCGACAACGTTGCGCAGCCTCGGCCCCGAGCCGTGGAACGTCGCCTATGTGCAGCCGAGCCGCCGTCCGACCGACGGTCGCTATGGCGAGAACCCGAACCGGCTCCAGCATTATTATCAATATCAGGTGATTTTGAAGCCGTCGCCTGCCGACCTGCAGGAACAATATCTGGGCAGCCTCGCCGCGATCGGTATCGATCCGCTGCTCCACGATATCCGCTTCGTCGAGGATGATTGGGAATCGCCGACGCTTGGCGCATGGGGTTTGGGCTGGGAAGTCTGGTGCGACGGGATGGAAGTCACCCAGTTCACCTATTTTCAGCAGATGGGCGGCTTCGACTGCAAGCCCGTCGCGGGCGAGCTCACTTACGGGCTCGAACGGCTGGCCATGTATATTCAGAATGTCGACAATGTGTACGACCTGCGCTTTTCCGACGCGGTCGGCGATGTCGCGGCGGTCAGCTATGGCGATGTGTTCCTCGAGAATGAAAAGCAGTTCTCGAAATGGAATTTCGAGGTTGCCGACACCGATACCTTGTTCGCTGGCTTCAAGGCCGCCGAGGCCGAATGTCAGCGCGCGATTGCGGCGAATGTCCCGCTTGCGGCTTATGATCAGGCGATCGAGGCGAGCCACCTCTTCAACCTGCTCCAGGCGCGCGGCGTGATCAGCGTGCAGGAACGCGCCAATTATATGGCGCGCGTGCGCGACCTCGCAAAAGGCAGCTGCAAGGCGTGGATCGACAGCCAGTCCGAACGCTGGACCGCCAAATATCCGGGGTGGACGCTGTGACCGCGCTATCCAATCCTCCCCGGAATGGGGAGGGGGACCGCGCGAAGCGTGGTGGAGGGGGGGCGCGGAGCCTCCAACGGCCACGGGTCTACACTGCACGTAAACTTCGCCGTGAGATGACGTTGCCCGAGGTGCTTTTGTGGGAACAATTGCGCGGACAGAAGCTCGGGGTAAAATTTCGCCGTCAGCATCCCGTCGGCGCTTATGTTGCTGACTTCTGCGCCACGGCGATGAAGCTGATTATTGAAATCGACGGCGAGGCGCATAGCCGTGGGACGGCTCCGGTCCGCGATGCCACCCGAGATGAGTTCCTCATCGCGCAAGGATTTGAGGTCGTCCGCATTGCGGCGAAGGATGTGTTGGAAAATATGGACGGCGTAATTGCGCTGCTTAGGTCGAAGGCCGATAGCCCCCTCCACCATGCCTCCGGCATGGTCCCCCTCCCCGCAAGCGGGGAGGATTTGCAATGACCGATTTTCTTCTTGAACTGCGCAGCGAGGAAATTCCGGCGCGGATGCAGGCTGGCGCGCGCGCCGAGCTTGAAAAGCTGTTCCGGGCGCAATTGTCGGCCGCGGGACTGGAAGCGGCTGATCTCACCATCTGGTCGACCCCGCGCCGCCTTGCGCTAATCGCCAAGGGCTTGCCCGAAGCGACGGCAGCGGTCAGCGAAGAACTCAAGGGCCCGCGCAGCAGCGCGCCGCCGCAGGCGCTCGAAGGCTTTTTGCGCAAGACGGGCCTGACGCAGGACCAGCTTGAGGACCGCGACGGCGTCTATTTCGCCGTGATCGACAAGCCCGGCCGGGCCACCGCCGATGTGCTCGCCGAAGCAATTCCCGCGATCGTCCGAGCCTTCGCTTGGCCCAAGTCGATGCGCTGGGGCAAGGAAAGCGCGAGCAGCGAAAGCCTGCGCTGGGTGCGCCCGCTGTCGGGCATCGTTGCGATCTTTGGCGAAGAGCTGATCGCGTGTGAAGTTAGCGGGATTTCCGCGGGTTTCGCGACGCGCGGCCACCGCTTCCATTGCCCTGGCGAGATCACGATCGGCTCGGCATCCGACTATGCCGAAAAGCTGCGCGCGTGCCATGTCATCGTTGACCATGAGGAACGCCAGTCGATCATCCGCGACGGCGCCGCCAAATCCGCGGCCGACGCCGGGCTGACGCTGGTCGAGGATGAGGGACTGGTGATCGAGAACGCCGGTCTGACCGAATGGCCGGTGCCGTTGCTCGGCCGCTTCGATGAAGCGTTTCTGGAAGTGCCGCCCGAGGTCATTCAGCTCACGGCGCGCGTGAACCAGAAATATTTCGTCGTGAACGACGCGGCGGGCAAGCTGGCGAACGGCTTCGTCTGCACCGCGAACATCGACGCGGTCGACGGCGGCGCCGAGATCGTTGCGGGCAATCGCAAGGTTCTGGCGGCGCGGCTTTCCGATGCGCGCTTCTTCTGGGAACAGGATCAGAAGAAGACGCTGGCGCAGCACGCCGAGAAGCTCGCGAACATCACCTTCCATGAAAAGCTCGGCACCGTCGCCGACAAGGTCGAACGCGTCGCGAAGCTCGCGCGCTGGCTGGTCGAGGAAGGTGTCGTCACAGACCGTACCCCGGCGAAGGCCCGGGCCCAGAGCGGTACAGAGCAAACGGCAGCGTCATCCAGCCCTGGACCCCGGCCTTCGCCGGGGAACACGGAAGAGCTGGCCGACCAGGCCGAACTCGCCGCGCGTCTGGCAAAGGCCGACCTCGTCACCGAAATGGTCGGCGAATTCCCAGAACTGCAAGGCCTGATGGGCGGATATTACGCCCGCGCCGAAGGCCTGCCTGACGATGTCGCCAACGCGATCCGCGACCATTACAAACCGGTCGGGCAGGGCGATGACGTGCCGACGGCGCCGGTGACGGTGGCTGTGGCGCTTGCGGACAAGCTGGATACGCTGCGCAGCTTCTTTTCGATCGATGAAAAGCCCACAGGGTCGAAGGATCCGTTCGCGCTTCGCCGAGCGGCGCTGGGCGTCATCCGGACCCTGACCGAAAATGGGCTGCGCTTTGCGGTCGCTGACGGCGATTTGCTCGACTTCTTCGCCGACCGCCTCAAGGTCCAGCAGCGTGAAGCCGGCGTCCGCCACGACCTGATCGACGCGGTGTTCGCGCTCGGGGGCGAAGACGATCTCGTCCGCCTGCTCGCTCGCGTGAATGCGCTTCAGGCGTTCATGGCGACCGAGGACGGCACCAACCTGCTCGCTGGCTACAAGCGCGCGGCGAATATCCTGAAGCAGGCAGGCGAGGTGAGCGCCGCCGCCGCTTCGACGCCGCCGACCGATGCCGACGCGATCTTGCTCAAGGCCCTCGACGCGGCCGAACCCGCAGCCTCTGCGGCCGTCGCCGACGAACGCTTTACCGATGCCATGGCCGCGCTTGCCAGCCTCCGCGCTCCAATCGATGCCTTTTTCGATGGCGTGATGGTCAACGATGCCGACGAAGCAATCCGCGCCTATCGCCTTGGATTGCTCGCCCGATTTACCGGCGCGGTGCATGGCGTGGCCGATTTCTCGAAGATCGAGGGCTGACGTTACGGCTATGCGCCTCTCTTTATACCGCACGAAGTAAATCTGAATCGACGATAACAACTCTCCACCCTATCCAGCCGCAACCTCCTCCCCGGGGCAGCAGGAGTATATGATGACGAAGATGGTGCATTTGTTCGGCGGCGCGGCCACGACGGCCGAGCGCTCGAAGGAATTGCTGGGCGGCAAAGGTTCGAACCTCGCCGAAATGGCCTCGATCGGCTTGCCGGTGCCCCCGGGCTTTACGATCACCACTGACGTCTGCACCGCATATTACGCCAATGGCGAGCAATTCCCGGCCGGGCTGGTCGCGGATGTCGCGGCGGGTATTGCGCATATCGAGGGCATCACGGGCAAAAAGTTCGGCGATGCCGCCGACCCGCTTCTTGTGTCGGTCCGTTCGGGCGCGCGGGTGTCGATGCCTGGCATGATGGACACCGTGCTTAACCTCGGGCTCAACGACCGCACGGTCGTCGGCCTGTCCGAAGCCTCTGGCGATCCGCGCTTCGCATGGGACAGCTATCGCCGCTTCGTCCAGATGTACGCCGACGTCGTCATGGGGCTCGACCATGCCGAGTTCGAAGAGGCGCTGGAAATCGCCAAAGAAGACAAAGGCTTTTACCTCGACACCGAGATGTCGGCCGAAGACTGGCAGGCGCTGGTCAAGGAATATCAGGCGATCGTCGAGCGCGAGACCGGCGCACCATTCCCGCAGGAACCGAACGACCAACTTTGGGGCGCCGTCGGCGCCGTCTTCGCAAGCTGGGAAAGCGACCGCGCGAAAGTCTATCGCCGCCTGAACTCGATCCCCGGCGAATGGGGCACCGCGGTCAATGTGCAGGCGATGGTGTTCGGCAACATGGGCGACACCTCGGCAACGGGCGTGGCGTTCACGCGCGACCCGGCGACCGGTGAGCGCGCCTGGTACGGCGAATGGCTGATCAACGCACAGGGTGAGGACGTCGTCGCGGGCATCCGCACGCCGCAATATCTGACCAAGATCGCGCGCGAGAATGCCGGTGCCAAGCCGCTGAGCATGGAAGAGGCGATGCCCGAGACCTTCACGGAACTCGGCCGCGTCTTCGATACGCTGGAAACACACTACCGCGACATGCAGGACATCGAGTTCACCGTCGAACGCGGGACGCTTTGGATGTTGCAGACGCGCTCGGGCAAGCGGACCGCAAAGGCCGCGCTCAAGATCGCGGTCGATATGGCGGCCGAGGGGCTGATCACCGAAGAAGAAGCCGTCGGCCGGGTCGATCCGGGCGCGCTCGACCAGCTTCTCCACCCGACGCTCGACCCCAATGCATCGCGCGACGTGCTGACCAAGGGGCTTCCCGCAAGCCCCGGCGCCGCATCGGGTAAGATCATGTTCGACGCCGACAGCGCCGAAAAGGCGGCCGCGATGGGCGAGGCGGTGATCTTGGTTCGCGTCGAAACCAGCCCCGAAGATATTCACGGCATGCACGCCGCAAAGGGCATATTGACCGCCCGCGGCGGGATGACCAGCCACGCGGCAGTCGTCGCACGCGGCATGGGGCGTCCCTGCGTCTCGGGCGCAGGCGGGCTGTCGATCGACGGCAATGCGCGCGTGTTGCGCGTTGCGGGACGCGAACTGCGCGAGGGCGACATATTGACGCTCGACGGTTCGACCGGCGAAGTGATGGCGGGCGAGGTTCCGACCTTGCTCCCCGAACTCGTCGGCGACTTCGGTACCTTGATGGGCTGGGCCGACAAGGTCCGCCGCATGAAGGTGCGCACCAACGCCGAAACGCCGCAGGATGCGCAGGTCGCGCGCGATTTCGGCGCCGAGGGTATCGGTCTGTGCCGCACCGAGCATATGTTCTTCGACGCTGCGCGCATCACGGCGGTGCGTGAGATGATCCTGGCGGACAGCGAGGACGGCCGCCGTGCGGCGCTCGCCAAGCTGCTGCCCGAACAGCGCGGCGATTTTGCTGCGATCTTCGGCGTGATGGCGGGGCTTCCCGTGACGATCCGTCTGCTCGATCCGCCGCTCCACGAATTCCTGCCGACGCGTGAGGAAGATTTCGCCGATGTCGCTGAAGCGGCAGGCGTGGGGATCGAAGCGCTGAAGGCGCGTGCGAACGAACTTCATGAATTCAACCCGATGCTCGGTCACCGCGGCTGCCGCCTCGGCGTCACCTATCCCGAAATCTACGAGATGCAGGCCCGCGCGATTTTCGAGGCGGCGTGTGACGTTGCCGCCGAAACGGGCGCTGCGCCGATTCCTGAAGTGATGATCCCGCTGGTGGCGACGCGCCGCGAATTCGACTTGATGAAGGCAGTCGTCGACACCCAGGCGAAGGCGGTTTTCGCCGAAAAGGGGCGCGAGATCGCCTATCTCGTCGGCACGATGATCGAACTGCCCCGCGCTGCGCTGATGGCTGGCGAGATCGCGGAGACGGCCGAATTCTTCAGCTTTGGCACCAACGATCTGACGCAGACGACGATCGGCATCAGCCGCGATGACGCCGGGCGTTTCCTCACCCAATATGTGGACAAGGGGATTTTCCTGACCGACCCATTCGTCAGCCTTGACGTCGAGGGTGTCGGTCAGCTCATCGAGATCGCGGCGGATCGCGGCCGCGCCACGCGTCCGGCGGTCAAGCTAGGCATTTGCGGCGAGCATGGCGGCGATGCGCCGAGCATCCATTTCTGCGAAAAGACGGGCCTCGACTATGTCAGTGCCTCGCCCTACCGTGTGCCCATCGCACGTCTGGCGGCAGCTCAGGCGGCGCTTAAAAGGGGGTAGGGCGCATGAAGAGCTGGCACCGCTATGCGATCACTCTGGTGGGCGGATTGGCGGTGGGGCTCGGGGGCGCATGGGCGCTTACCAACGGCGGCCTTGGCGACGGAGGAATCCGGAACGGGCCGTGGACGACTTCGCTCGGTTACGGCACGAAGGCCACCGACCCGCTGACGCGCGCCATGGTCGCGCGCTCGGGCCTGCTCGCGCTGCCGGCCAAGGAAACCATCTATTGGATGGCGAAAAGCGATGCGGCCGGCGCGGCGCTCGACGGCAATTGCCGTTACAGCCTGTCGGGCAAGCCGCTCGACGCGCGCTGGTGGAGCGTGACGGTTTATGACGACAAAGGCTATCTCGTCGATAATCCGGGGCGCATATGGTCGGTCAACGGCGCCAACGTCGCGCTCGACGGCAAGGGCGAGTGGCGCGTCACCATATCGCCCGACAAGCCCGCGGACGGTGCCTGGCTGCCCGGTATAAAGAGGCAGCCCTTCCAACTGACGCTTCGTATGTATAATCCCGGCAAGGCATTCCGTGCGAACCCGGCGAAGGCCGCGCTGCCGCGCCTCGTCAAGGAGGGATGCTGAGATGCTCAAATGGCTTGGTCCCATCCTCCTTGGCCTGGTCGTCGCAGCGGCGACGGCATGGGCGGCGATCGCATATATTCCCTATGGGCTGATGAATGTCGCGATGGACCGGCTGGGGCAGGGGGGCGTCAACAGCATGTCCTACGGCAATCTCGCGACGCCCGAGCGCCAGCCCGTCGTGCGGCCCAGTCCCGACCTTGCCTATTCGAGCTGTCCCTATGATCTGTCGAAGGGGCCGGTGGCCATCGACGTGGCGCCGGCACCGGGGCGTTACAGCTCGCTCAGCCTGTTCGACGCCGCGACCGACGTCATCTTCGTGCGCAACGATGTCGAGGCGGGCGGCAAGCCATATCGAATCATCGTCGCACGTCAGGGGCAGGCTGTCCCCGCGGGCGCCGAAATTGTCCGTACGAGTCATGATCGCGGGATCGCGCTGATCCGGCTTCTGCTGAAAGACCCCACGGAAATTGGCGCCCTCGACGCGGTCCGCCGCCAATCGTCGTGCCGGACGGTCACAAATCCGAAATAGGGGGTTGCGCCCCCGCCAAACGGGTCTTAAAGGCGCCTCTCCACGCACCCGTAGCTCAGCTGGATAGAGCATCAGACTACGAATCTGAGGGTCGGACGTTCGAATCGTTCCGGGTGCGCCATTCCCCTCCTGCCATTGTCCCATGCGGTCGGAAGAGCGGGTTTCTCACCATCCATATAGAACGAAGCGGACTTCGGGTCGGCGTCAGCTTGACGGCGTCGGCGAGCGGCCGTGTCAAACACTGTCAGCGGGCCGCATCTTGCTATAAAGAGCCGCCGGATCGTCAAATTCGCAAGATACACCCGATATCCGGAGACAGTGCAGATGGCGGACGAGGTCGAGCTGAAACTCGAAATTGCGAGCGAAGACGGGGAAAAATTCGCCGCGTCGGATTTGCTGGCGGGCGCCGCCAAGAGCGTGCGCCAGATATCGATCTATTTCGATACGCCCGATCATGACGTCGCGAACGCTGGCTTTTCGCTCCGTATCCGCCGGTCGGGAAAGAAGCGGATACAGACGATCAAGGCGGATGGTGTCAGCGCCGCCGGCCTTTTCATTCGATCCGAATGGGAGCGCGCGGTGGCAAGCGACACGCCGGTCCTCGACTATGCGACGCCGCTTCCATCGCTGCTCGCCGACAAGGTCGATGCCATCATCCCGGCCTTTGAGGTGGAGATCGACCGCCGAAAATGGAACATCGTCGAAGGCGACGCGATCATCGAACTGGTCCTCGATCGCGGCCAGATCATGGTCGGCGATCGCCGGTCGCCGGTGTGCGAGATCGAACTTGAGCTGAAGGCGGGCGATCCCGCCGCGCTTTTCGCTTTCGCACGCCGGATCGACGCTATCGTGCCCTTACGCCTTGGGGTCCTGAGCAAGTCGGAGCGCGGTTATCGGCTGATCCAGACGGCACCGACAAAGGTTTCGGCGCATGCCGTGACACTCGGCGGCGACACCACGGCTGGAGAGGCGTTTGGGCTGATTGTGCAATCGTGCATCCGGCAGTTCCGGCTCAACGAAACCCTTCTGCTCGCCAACCGGAATGCCGACGCGTTGCATCAGGCACGCGTGGCGCTGCGCCGCCTTCGGTCGGCCTTCTCCATCTTCAAGCCGATGGTCGGAGATGCGGCCATGGATTTGCGAGCGGAATTGCGTTGGCTGGCATCGGAACTGGGCAACGCGCGCGATCTCGACGTGCTGTTGAAGCGCGCCGAGGGTGGACCGTTGTACGAGCGGATAGCGGCGATGCGCGAAACCGCCTACGATCAGGTGTGTGAACTCCTCTCTGCCACGCGGGCGCGCTCGCTGATGTTCGATGTGACGGCGTGGATCGCTACGGCGAATTGGCAGGAGGAGGCTGGCGGTGAGCGTCAGGCCAACCGGCCAGCGCGCGACTTTGCGGCGAAGGCGCTCGATCGGTTTCGGCGAAAGGTCAAACGCAAGGGACGCAATCTCGCCGCTCTCGATGATGAAATGCGGCATGAGGTCCGGAAGAGTGCGAAGAAGCTGCGTTATGCAGCAGAGTTCTTCGCCCCTTTGTTTGAGCGCAAAGGCGAGAAACGGCGGTACAAGCGCTTCATCAAGACGCTTGAGGCGTTGCAGGACCAACTCGGCGCGCTCAACGATCTTGCGACCGCACCTGCTCTGTTGACCAGGCTTGGCATTGCGGAAAGCCCCGGCGCGGACGAATTGGGCGGCAATGGCAAGCGAGCAAGGCTCGTCGAAGCCGCAGCCGATGCGTATGAGGATTTCATCGACACCAAACGGTTCTGGTAAGCACGCCGAACGTGACGGCTGACACGCATACCACAGCGTTTTGAAACGCGGCGGCATGCGTGCCGAGCTTTATCCCGGAGTTGCGCCTACATCTTGAAGCTGGCGCGAACGTAGTAGTAGCGGCCAGGCAGGTCGTAAGCGGTCGGATCGAAATTGTTGAGGTCGCAGCTGATGCAGCCGGGCGCCTTCACGTTGAACAGATTGTTCACGCCGAGCGCAAAACCGAATGCGTCGGGCGCATCTTCCGGAAACCAGCGGAGCTGGAAATCGGTGTAGAAGCGCGCCTTCATCTTGTTGTCGTCGGCGAGCGGTTCGCGGATCGCCGAAACGTAGCGGCCGGTCAGCGTCGCGCCGATCGATTTGCCGTCCCAATCGAGGATGCCGACCGATTTCCATTTCGGGAAAGTCTGGCTGGGGCTGCCCTGTTCGGTCCCCTCGCGGCTGACGACGAGGCGGCCGTCGGCGGTTGGCACGATCACATCATATTTGGTCAGGATCGTGTTGTTCCAGGTAAAGCCGAACCGGCCGGCGGACGTCTCCTGCGTCCGATATGTCAGGTTGAGGTCGATGCCTGTGGTTCGGATTCCGGCGATATTCTGGAGCAACCCTTCGACAAAGGTAAGCTGGCCGCCCGGCGCGCGGGTAACGAGCGCGCAAGCATCGGAGTCATTTTGTCCGACGCATTGCGCCAGCGTGATTTCGGCATTCACCGACTGGATCGCGCCCTTGATCTTGATGTCGTAATAATTGCCCTCGAACGACAGGCCGGGAACAAAACCCGGACTATAAACGCCGCCGAAGATCCAGCTACGCGAGCTTTCGGGTGCCAGATCCTGATTGCCGCCGACAAGGACCGAGATTTGCGGGTTGGCCTGCGCATAGCCTGCGGTCGGTACGCCTTGCGCGATGCAGTTGGCGCGGACGGTCGTGTTGTTACTCCAGTTCTGGCCCGCTGTGGTGGAGGTCGAGCAGGGATCGTTGATCGACTGGTCGAAGCGCGACTGGGTACCGAACAATTCGCCGATCGATGGCGCTCGGAAGCCCTCGGCATAAGAAGCGCGCAGGCGCAGATCCTGTACCGGTTTCCAGTTCACGCCGCCCTTCAGCGTCGTTGTCGAGCCCGAGGTCGAATAATCCGACCAGCGCACCGCGCCGGTCAATTCGAGCAGGTCGAAGAAGGGCGTATCGGACAGGATCGGCGCGCTGAGTTCGGCATAGGCTTCCTTGACATTATAGCTGCCGCGCGTCGGCAATGCCGGGATATCCGAGCTGAAGCCCGCCGCGACGATCGGGTCGGGGTCGAAGCTGCCTTTCAGTTTGCGATATTCGACCCCGATCGCGACCCCGAGCGGGCCGCCGGGCAGGTCGAACAGGCTGCCCGTCACGTTCGCCGAGGCGCTGAAGGTCGACTGGCGGCTGCGATCACGCTGGTCGAACATGACATAGTCGAGCATCGGCTGCGTGATCGAGCCGACCCCGCCGAAGATGTTAAAGGGCACGCATTCGCCGGTACAGTCGGCGACCGGCCCGAGCGCGCGGCGCAGGCGATCGGAGTTGATATTGCCGTACATCGTCTGTTTGGCCTTGTTGCGGCCATAGGCGGCATTGACGTCCCAATACCATTTGCCGCCGCCGACATCGAAGCTGCCATCGAGCGTCGCGACGCCATAGATCGTCGTTACCGACTGATTGAACCGGCGCGGGCCGCCCTCGACGAAACGGCGATAGACGAAATCGGTGTTGGTCGAATCGAGCGTTACCCCGAATGGATTATAGGGGTTGCTGGCGTCGACGGTGATCGCGTCGAGCACCGGCGTCAGCCCCGCGGCAACGCCGAAGCCGAAGGGCAGGGGGGCCGCCTGGTTCTTCGACTTGCGCTGATTCCATATGCCGCGGACCGAGAAGTTGATGCTGTCGCTGAGTTCCTGCCGGGCATTGACGAAGGCGCCATATCGCTCGACCGGGATTTGCAAATAGTTGAACGGGCCGAAATTGAAGCGGTCCGCATCACCGAAAGCCTTGAAGTCGCTTGCCGGATCGGTCGGATTTCCAGCGTTATAGACCGGATTGCGGCCGATTACCGGGCCGCGCAGCGTCAGGTCGTTGCCGAAAACTGCGAAGCGGCCGAGCGGGACGAAGCCCGAACAGCCGCCGTCAAGGCAGGTGTCCGAATAGGGCGCCGGGAAGCGCGAGATATCGCGGCTGCCGGCAAGGACGCCGCTTTGATGGACATAGTTTGCGCCGACGACGATCTGTGTCGGCCCACGGCCGTTGCCCCAGCTGACCTGCGCGCTCTTGGTAAAACCATCGCCTTGGCCATAGCCGCCGACCTGCGCGCTGGCGCGAAGCCCTTCCTGGTTGCGCTTGGTGATGATGTTGACGACGCCGGCGATCGCGTCCGAGCCGTAGATCGCCGAAGCCCCGTCTTGCAGCACTTCGATCCGTTCGATCGCGCTTTCGGGGATTGAGTTGAGGTCGGTCGAGCCAGGGACGCCGCTGGCCGATGCGCCGTTCACATAACGGATGCCGTCGACGAGCACGAGGACGCGGCGCGAACCGAGATAGCGCAGGTCGATTTCGGCCGCGCCGGCGCCGACGCCGCCGCCGTCGGGCGGGTTGCCGAGGTTGCCGCTGTTGTTGAACTTGCTGTTGAGACCGCCGCCCGAACTCGGCAGGCGCTGGAGCACGTCGTTGACCGAGTTGAGGCCGGTCTTTGCGATATCCTCCTGACCGATGTGGGCGATCGGAGCGTCCTGATCGAGCGGGTCGCGGCGGATGCGCGAGCCCGTGACGACAATGGTTTCGCCAGACGCTTCCGCCGCACTATCCTGCGGTATTTGTTCCGATTGCTGTGCGTTGCCGGGCGAAGCCCCCGCCAAGGCCGCTGCGATGGCAATGCCGGCCGTTCCCGACCGGGCAAAAAGCTCGAACTTGGTCATCATCCTCTCCTCCTGTTATTTTTCAGGCATATGTCGTGGGTCGGCGGACGGAGTCCGGCGACCGCATCTGCAACGCTTGCGAAAAGGATTAGGGTGAGCGGAAAGCGACGGCGCGACACGAATCGCGCAAGACTGTGGCCTGAAGGTCACAGTGTGCCGGGCTATTGGATGGATGGCGGAGCGGGAGGGATTCGAACCCTCGATACGCTTTTGACGTATACTCACTTTCCAGGCGAGCGCCTTCGACCACTCGGCCACCGCTCCGCATGCACTGGATGAAGGCGCGCCCTAATCGCTTGGCGGGGCTTTCGCAAGCCGATTGGGCATGGCAGACAATGGCCATGAAACATCTGCTCCTGACGGCCGCCGCCGCCGTGTCGCTCATCCTGCCCGCTTTCGCCGAAGAGCCGGCGGCAATTCCGTCGCCGGGAGAGATCGTAGCCGCGGCGCCGGCAAGCGACTGGGTCGCTATCGCCCCGTCCGATCTTCTCGTGATGGACCTTGCGCCCGATGCGAAGGGCAAGGCGCGCCGCGTCATCATCCAATTGATGCTCGCGCCCTTCAGCCAAGGATGGATCGGCAACATCCGCAAGCTCGCCGCCGCGCACTGGTGGGACGGAACGAGCGTCAACCGCGTCCAGGACAATTATGTCGCGCAATGGGGTGACGCGACCGAGAAGAAGGCGTTGCCCAAGGGGTTGGCGGTAATGAGCGAAGATTCCTATTCGCTGGCGTTGGACGGAATCACCTACTGGGAGAGTCCCAAGACCAACACGACGACCCTCAAAGCGGCATGGCGCAGTCCTGAGCGCTTTGAGGGAGGACCCATTATCCGCGACGATTCCTATGCGGATGGCACCATGTTCTGGAAAGGCTGGCCTGTGGCGATAGCCGGCGACACGAAAGCCGATGAAATATTTGACCGCGGGAAATATGTCTGGCCCGTCCATTGTTATGGCATGGTCGGAGTCGGCCGTAACATGTCGCCCGACACTGGGTCGGGAGCGGAGCTTTATGCGGTTATCGGTCATGCGCCGCGGCATCTGGATCGCAATATCGCGGTTGTCGGCCGCGTGATCAGCGGGATCGAATATCTGTCGAGCCTGCCGCGGGGAACGGAGGCACTCGGCTTCTATAAAACTGACGCCGAGCGTACTCAGATCGCCTCGATCCGCATTGCCAACGAGTTGCCCACGGCCGAACAGCCCAAATTCGAGTATATGTCGACGAAAAGCGACAGCTTCGCGCGTTACGCCGATGCGCGGCAGAACCGTCGCGATCCCTTTTTCATCAAGCCCGCGGGCGGCGCGGATATCTGCAATATCCCCGTGCCCGTGCGCCCAGTCCCCGCGAAATAACGCCTTGGAGGATTTTACCGTCACGACGCCGCTCTGGCGCTGGCAGTCGGCGACGGCGCCCGCCGCCTGGTTTTTCGTGACGATCGCTGGCGACGTCGCCGACGGCATCCGGCTGGCCGCGATCTCGGGCCAGTGGCTCGATGGACGCAAGGGATTCGGCTCGGCAAAGGTCTTGGCGACGATCGGTGCCACAAGCTGGAGTACGTCGGTGTTCCCGCACCGCGAAAGCGGCGGCTGGCTGCTCCCGGTCAAGGGCGCGGTGCGCAAGGCCGAGGGAATCGTCGAAGGCGACGAGGTGACGGTTACCGTCAGTCTTTAGGCGTATCGTCCACCTTCGCTTCGCGCGCCTGCGCCTTGCGTTTGCGCAGATTGGCGCGCAGCGCCTCGGCAAGGCGGCGTTCGCGTTCGATATCGGCGGGGGAGGGCGTCTTGCTCACGCAAACGGCCATGCCCGCCAAATCGCCACATCGTCAAGCCTCGCAGCTTGACAGGCGGAGGAGGTCCCGCCATAGGCCGCGCCTGCCCAGCGAACATGCGTCGGGGGCATATCGGTTGCTGCTGTAGCTCAGTGGTAGAGCGCGTCATTGGTAATGACGAGGTCGACAGTTCAATCCTGTCCAGCAGCACCATTTTCTGTCGGCGATCGTTGCTGCGGGTATCCCTTCTTCGCGTTTCGGGCACCTGTGACGAATATTTTGTTGCATATCGTTCAGCATGAACTTCATCGGACGCCCGACTGCTTCTCCACCATTTTAACGGGCCGTCTCATTGGAAGTTGGTGCCTAGCGCCAGCTCGTGCATGATGGCGACCGAAGGGAGCTCTCCTCATGTCCGATCGCCATAATCCTGGCCGGCGCCGGCTTATCGTGGGCGCTGCCGCGCTGACCGCTGTTACGCCCGCCCTGCTGCCGAAACGAAGCTCATCGACCGTAGCCGCGGAAAGAGAGGTGGATGGTATCGGAGCGGCCCCATTTGCAGACGATCAGAATTCAATGGTCATAACACCCCAGCAGTTTGGTGCTCGGGGAGATGGCAAAGTGGATGATGGAAGCGCGCTTGCCGCCGCTCTTGCCGCTATTGCTCGGCGGCCCTATCCCGGAGGAACGATCACCTTTCCGGGCATGAAAATGAATCTCGGTACCAGCAGCTATGTGGTTACCGATGAGGTGGATCTTGATATTCGGAGAACTTGGATCGAGGCCAATCCCGCCGAAAGATTATTTTCTTATGGCTGGGGCACAAGGGGCGCCAATCATGCCATTGCTCGCCCTCGCGTTACGGGAGGCAATATCCGACTCTCGGGAATTGGACGCACAGCGTTCGCTTTCCAGAACTGTGACAGTCCATTGCTTCGCGATACATCAATCGATCTGCTGGAAGGTGCGCAGATAGGAATCCATGTAAAAGGTCTGGATGACCCTCCTTGCCCTTATTATGGGGTTGTGGACAATGTTCGCTTGTCGGGCGGAAGTAATCCGGTTCCGAGAGACGGGAGGATCGGTATCTTGTTCGAATCCTTGCCCGTTTCCGGAAGTATCGCACCTAACCGCTGGATATTTAGCAATTTGCGCCATATCGCTTCGGTCGATTATGGGCTCGATATTCGTGGCGCCGCCGGAATGGTTGGCAGCAATATTAATCTGGAAATTTGCTATAAGGCGGCAATTCGTTTCGGACATGGCGCGAGAAGTTATACCGGGCCGATCACTAGTCTTATAGGAGCGGGAGCGGGCGGGTTCAAAGTTCGCGGTTTGGCAGGAACAAAATTGGAGGGTTCCGGGGCCATAACAGTTAATACGGGAGCCAACGCAGGATATTCGCTTCCTGTCATAATGCTCGACACTGCAACCGGCGACGTCATTTTGCCGTACGGCTTGCCATATAGCTTTGCACGGGGCGACAGCATCACCTATACCGAGGCGCGGGCCAACTCTATCCGATTTGACAATGTTACTTATGAGGGGTCCGCAGAGGCGGAAGACTTTGTCACGTTTGCCGCTGGGGCTCGAAATTGCCGTGTTGTAACCGCGTTTCTGACTATGGGCACCGGGAACGCGTTTCAACGGGCGATCGAGGATGTCAGCAATTCCATTGCGGCGAGGCACGAGACCTACTTCTATGAAATGGAGCTTTCCCCAACGGACGGCAAGCAGTGGCTCGATCCATCACATTTGTCGTCGGTTCAGGGCGGCTGGTCTATCCCCGAGGGCAACTCTTGGATCGATAGTGTGACGATAACGGGGAGCGTCCGATCTCCCGGTAGCCACGTGGGGACGATCGAGGCTGATGTGTTCGTCAACGGCGTTTCGCAGAATCTGAAGCCGAGGCTGACGCATGTATCTCCGAATTTTGCGATTCGGGTCCAGAAGTCCGTGCGAACTGCCGATTTCCTTCGTCCCGGCCAACCGATCAAGATTCTGGTTACGAAAAGCGGAGGATTGCGCGTAAGCGAACGTGTCCGTGTTGCGGTTCGCGTCGGTTTTGTCGGATAGCCCTTAAATCCCTATATCTTCGCCGCCAGCAACCAGTCGTGGAAAAGCTTCACCGCCGGCTGCCTTAGCGCGCGCGGGCGGCACACGAACCAATAGCTGTACGGGCTGTCGACGTCGAAATCGAACAGGCGGACGAGGCGCGGATCATGCGCGTCGTCGAAATGGTGGCCGTGCATGAAGGCGACGCCAATGCCCTGCGCCGCGGCCTCCAGCATCAGCGGACCCGAATCGAAATAGTCGATCCCTGCCGGCTCCAGATAGGGCATGCCGATCGCCTTCTTCCACTCGGTGAACGTCTCGGGCATCTCGCGGTGGAGCAGGATGGTCATCCGCTGCATCTGTTCGGGAACGGCGATCGGGCGGTTGCCGTCGGTCAGCGTCCGTGACGCAATCGGGAACACCTTGTCCTGATCGAGCCGCGCCGCATAGAGCACGGGATCGATCGAGCGGGCGAGGGCGATCGCGGCATCAATGCCTTCGCCGAGCCGTGCTTCGGCATGCGACATGGTGTCGATATCGATATGCAGTTCGGGATGCTTGCGCCGCAATTCGGGAAGGCGCGGAAATAAGCGCTGCTGCGCAAAGAGCGGCAGGACGTTGAGGTGCAGGCGAAGCGACGCGTCGGGGCTGCCGACCTGTTCGATCACCGTGCGCAGTTCGTCGAGAATCGGCGACAATTGTTCGTGCAGCGCGCGGCCGGTTTCGGTCAGGCTGAGCCCGTGATGATGGCGGTTGAAGAGCGGTCGGCCAACGGCATGTTCGAGCGTCTGGATCCGACGCGATAGCGCGGGCATCGACAGGCCCAGCTCAATCGCCGCCGCCTTGACCGTGCCATGGCGGGCAACCTCCAGAAAGGCTTCCATGCTGCTGATAGGAGGAAGGCGGGGCATATCGGTCGACGATGATGGCATGGGCTCGGCGCACATGCCAGAATTTTGTGCGGTGCGTCATAAAATGGCGGGGTTCGCGGAATATTGGGGGGGTCGCAAATCGGGAACCGCCGCCCTATCTTCGCATTCTGACTATTTTGCGGGAGACGCGTATTGGCCGACGCAGCGGTAAAGGAAAAACTGGTGAAACTGCAGGTGGCGAACGCCCGCGCCGAGGAAAGTGGCGGCGGGATCGCGCGCATTCCGCGCTCGGCGATGGCCGAATTGGGTGTCACCGAAGGCGATATCGTCCAGATTAGCGGCAAGCGGCAGACCGCCTCGCGCGTCGTGCTGCCCTATGCTGAAGATGAGGGGCTCGAAGTCATTCGCCTCGACGGTCTGCAGCGCGCCAATGCCGGTGCCGGTGCCGGCGATATGGTCGAATTGAGCCGCGTCGAAGCGCGCCCTGCTGCGCGCGTCGTGTTCGCGCCGGCACAGGAGAATTTGCGCCTACAGGGTTCGGCGAATGCGTTGAAGCGCAGCTTCTTTGGCCGCCCCATCGTCGCGGGTGATACGGTCGCGACCGCTGGGCAGCAGCGGCTTGAATCAGGGAATATGCCGCCGCAACTCCGGCAGATGCTCAACGCGCCCGCCTATGCGCTGGCCGAAGTGCGTCTGCTCGTTGTGTCGGCCAGCCCCAAGGGCGTGGTCTTCATCGACGAGAATACAGAAATCGAGCTGCTTCCCGAATATCAGGAACCGCAGGACGCACGTAGGACCGATGTCACCTACGATGATCTTGGTGGGTTGGGCGAGACGATCGACCAGCTGCGCGAGATGGTCGAGCTGCCGCTGCGCTATCCCGAACTATTTCGTCGCCTTGGCGTAGATCCGCCGCGTGGCGTGCTACTGCACGGCCCGCCGGGAACTGGCAAGACGCGGCTCGCGCGGGCGGTCGCGAACGAAAGCGAAGCGCAGTTCTTTCTGATCAATGGCCCCGAGATCATGGGCAGCGCCTATGGCGAGTCCGAAAAGCGGCTGCGCGACATTTTCGAGCAGGCGACCAAGGCCGCACCTTCGATTCTGTTCATCGACGAGATCGATTCGATTGCGCCGAAGCGCGGGCAGGTACAGGGTGAGGCCGAGAAGCGGCTCGTGGCGCAATTGCTAACGCTGATGGACGGGCTGGAGCCGCGAACCAACCTGGTCGTGATCGCTGCGACCAATCGCCCCGATGCGATTGACGAGGCGCTGCGTCGTCCTGGCCGTTTCGACCGCGAGATCGTGATCGGCGTTCCTGACGAAAGCGGCCGCCGCGAAATTCTGGGCATCCACACTCGGGGCATGCCGCTAGCCGAAAATGTCGATCTTGCGGAGCTTGCGCGCACAACGTTCGGCTTTGTCGGCGCTGACATGGCAGCGTTGACGCGTGAAGCCGCGATCGAGGCGGTGCGGCGGATCATGCCGAAGCTCGATCTTGCTGAAGGGACGATCCCGGCAGAGGTGCTCGAAGAGCTTCGCGTGACGCGTGAGGACTTCAACAATGCACTGAAGCGCGTCCAGCCCTCGGCAATGCGCGAAGTGATGGTGCAGGCGCCAAAGACGCGTTGGAGCGACATCGGCGGGCTCGACGCCGCGCGCGACAAGCTGATCGAAGGAATCGAACTGCCGCTGAAAAATCCCGAGGCGTTCCGCCGGCTCGGCATCCGCGCCGCCAAGGGCTTCCTGCTCTATGGTCCGCCCGGGACCGGCAAGACCTTGCTGGCAAGGGCGGCGGCGCGCGAATCCGATGCAAACTTCATCTCGATCAAATCGTCGGACCTGCTTTCCAAATGGTATGGCGAGAGCGAGCAGCAGATTGCGCGCCTGTTTGCCCGTGCGCGGGCGGTGGCACCCACGATCATCTTCATCGACGAACTCGACAGCCTGGTGCCCGCACGCGGCAGCGGGACGTCGGGCGAACCGCAGGTGACCGAGCGCGTCGTCAACACGATCCTCGCCGAAATGGACGGGATCGAGGAGATGCAGTCGGTGGTCGTCATCGGCGCCACCAACCGTCCGAACCTCATCGATCCGGCGTTGCTGCGTCCCGGGCGGCTCGACGAACTAATCTATGTGTCGGTGCCGAATGCCGAAGGGCGTAAGCGGATTCTTGAAATCCAGACGGGCAAGATGCCGCTGGCGAAGGACGTCGACCTTGCGGTCCTGGCCGAGAAGTCCGATCGTTTCACCGGCGCCGATCTGGAGGATTTGACGCGCCGCGCCGGTCTTGCCGCGCTCAAGCGTTCGCTCGACAGCGATACGGTGACGATGGAAGATTTCGAAACCGCGCTGAAGGACACCCGCGCCTCGGTTACCGAGGCGATGGAGAAGGATTATGAGAAGATCCAGGGCGAGATCAAGCAGGCTGCGATGAGCGCCGATCCGATCGGCTTTTTCGCACCCGGCATGCTCAAGCCCGTTCGCGAGCGCAAGCACGACGACACGACCGACTAAAGCGTTTGTTCCTTGGGCTGGTTCGGTTTCAGCGCCGACCAGCCCCACAGGACCAGCCAGCCACAAAAGCCCGCCATCAGGCCGTACGCGACCATCGGGTGCCAATTATAGAGCAGCACGCCGACCGCAGGCGATACGATATAGGCCGACCCGTTGATCGACGCGGTCATGCCCGCGACGCTGCCTTGATCGCGGCGCGGCACCGATAGCGACGCGCCCGCGGTAAAGCCCGGACGGAACAGCCCGAAGCCCAGAGAGGCGAGCGCGAAGCCGATGATGATCCCGTGGAAGTCATAAGACAGACCGGTCATCACCGTCCCCAATCCGCCAAGACTGGCACCGCAGAGGACGGCGGTGCGCGGCGACATTTTGAGCAGCGGGATCAGGCCCCATTGCGAAAGCAGGGTCGCAAAAGCGCCCGCCATCAAAACGATCCCCGTCATCGCCGCGCCTTCGTCGGGACGCAGGCGCAGGTGCAGGCGGTCGAGGATCAGGAAGCCGATCACGCCCAGCACCATCGCCTGTGCCTGCCCGCCGAACAGCCCGGCGAGCAGCCATGGGCGGACGCGCGTATCGGTCCAGCGAAGCGGAGGGGCAGCGGCTGCCGACGGATCGACGACCTCCTCTTCGCTCTCGTCGGTTGCGGCTTCGGGTGAGCCCGCGGCGGCAGGATAGGCTGCGATATTTCCGCGCGCGGCATAGCGGGGCATGTCGTCGGGCAGGCGCCAGCGCAGCATGACGAGCACGCCAAGGCCGATCAGCGCAAAGACGAGCAATGGGCCGGCGAGGCCGACGATAGGCAGGATGAAGAAGGGCGCGATCGCCGGCCCGATGACGGTGCCGAGCCCGAACGACGAGGAAACGAGCGAAAGGGCCTGCGTCCGCTGCTCAGGATCGGTGCGAGCGGCGACATAAGCCTGTACCGCAGGAGGCGACGCCGAACCGAAGCCGCCGTAAAGGCTGCGAAACACCGCGAAGACGATGAAGGTGACCCCGGCGGCAAGATAGCCCTGAAGCCCGGCCCAGAGAGTCAATCCGCACAAGGCCATCGACGACAGGAAGCCGACCACCCCCAGCGCCATCAATGCCTTGCGACCGCGCTTGTCCGACTGGCGCGCCCAATGCGGCGCTGTGAGCACCCAAAGCAGCGCCGACCAACTGAACGCCAGGCTGACCCAGACGTCGGGGATGCGCAATTTGGCACCGATAGAAGGCAGGATCGATTGCATCGCGGTGTTGCCCGCGGCGGCGACCAGCATCACCGCAAAAAGCACCGCCATGCGGTCGGAGGGGATGGAATGCGATGTCGTCGCCATGTTCGCCCCCTCCTAGTTCATGGTCGGTAACGCCGCCTTCTCCTACACGCGGGCGCCCCGCTGTCCAGAGTCAAGACAGACTCTTTCCTTGCGCCCACGCGTCGTTTTTGCCACGCCTTTGGCAACCGCAACAACGCGAAAGCCATCATGACCAATCCGCGGGCGCAGGCCCAAGAAACGAAAGCTCCGCTGGCCCGTCGGGTTCGCGAGGGCTTTAAGCGCTTTTTCGGGCCGTGGGGCATGTTCGTCCGGGGCTTTATCAAGCACCCGGTCATGGTGGGATCGATTGTGCCGTCGTCGCCGACGCTGATCCGTCACATGTTGCGGCCGGTGGACTGGAAAAACACGAAGCTGTTCGTCGAATATGGCCCGGGGGTCGGCACCTTCTGCCGTCCCGTGCTCGAGCGGATGGCGGGCGACGCAACGCTGATCGCGATCGACACCAACGAGGATTTCATCGAATATCTGCGCAAGGATATTCGCGACAGCCGCTTCATCGCGGTCCACGGCTCGGCGGCTGATGTCGAGGATATCGTGCGTGCGCACGGCTTTGAACAGGCGGACTATGTCCTCTCGGGCCTGCCATTCTCGACCTTGCCCGCGGGTGTCGGCCCGGCCATCGCGGCCGCCACGCACCGCGTGCTGCGCCCCGGCGGCGCTTTCCTGGTCTATCAGTTCCGTGCCCGCGCGCGCGACTTCCTCGCGGCGCATTTCAATCGCATCGACAATGCGTTCGAATGGGTCAACGTCCCGCCGTGCTTCCTTTTCTGGGGCTGGAAAGACTAAGCTGCCGCGCTCAGACTTCGGGATCGGGGTCGCCGAGCCCGAAGTTGAGCTTTCGCGATACCGTATAGTCGACGAAACCGACGACAAACCAGGCAAGCGTCCAGCGGATGCGCGTTAGCCAGGTGCCGCGCGCCTTGTGCGATTCCGGCGTGATCACCTCGCAATCGGGACGAAGACCCGCGAGGAAATTGCGCATTTTTTCGGCAAAGCCCGCGTCGGCGACGCGCACCATCACCTCGACGTTCACGAACAGGCTGCGGACGTCGAAATTGGCCGATCCAATATAGACGACATTGTCGATCACGATCAGCTTCATATGCAAGCGGCACGGCTGATATTCCATGACAGCGGCGGTCTTGCGCAGCAAATAGCCATAGAGCAGGCGCGACGCGCCGATCGTCGCCGGATTGTCAGACTTTCCGGCCATTATAAATCGCGCCCGACCACGCTGCGCCACCCGGCCAAGCCGGCGGAGCATCCCTTGACCCGGGGAAAAATAGGCCATGGCCATGTCGAGTTGCCGCGCGTTTTCGAGATCGGTTCGGACCGCGCGCGCCCAAGGCGACAGCCGCTGGGTTGGTCCACCGACGAGCCATGATACCGCACCACCGTCGACCGGCCATTCGCGGATCAGCCGCCGCAGCATCAGCAGTTTGCCGTCGTCGTTGACGGCATAATCGTGAATTTCCTCGAACCATTGCGCCGCCCGCGCGATGGTCGGCCCCTTGATGATCATGCCTATATCGAACCAACAGTCGCTGCGCGGTGGGCTCAGATAGTCGTCGGCGATGTTGAAGCCGCCGGTCACCGCAATATATTCGTCGATCAGGATCAGTTTCTGATGGTTGCGGATCAGATATGTCGAGCGCCAGCGGCGCGAGAAGAAGGTCACGCTGCCGCCGGCGTCACGCAGCGGTACGAAAACGCTGTCGGGTGTATCCCCCGATCCGAAACTATCGATGACGGCGCGGACGCGGACACCGCGCCGGGCGGCGACCGACAAGGCGTCGAGAATGCGTCGTCCCGCCGCATCGCCCTCGAAAATATACATGATGATATCGATGCTGTGTGCGGCGCCGTTGATCAGGTCGAGCAGCCGCGTCAGCCGATCGCCGCCGTCGAAGAGCAATTCGAGCCGGTGACCCGCCACGTCCGCCGTCAGCCTTTGGTCGAGTGCGGCGGAAGGGCAGGCGTCGGTCATGACATGCTCATAGGCTGGCATCTGCAAGCCCCGCAAGGGCGGCCATTTGATTGACATATCGGGCCGGGGCTGCTAGCGCGCAGCGCTTGCCGCCACGCCCCTCCAAAGGGCTGGCCTCTCCTATACCTAAGGAAACAATATGGCCCGCGTTACCGTCGAGGATTGCGTCGACAAAGTTCCCAACCGTTTCGACCTGGTTCTGCTGTCGGCACACCGCGCCCGCGAAATCTCGGGTGGTTCGGAGCTGACCGTCGACCGCGACCGCGACAAGAACCCCGTCGTGGCGCTGCGCGAGATCGCCGAGCAGACGATCCGTCCCAAGGACCTCAAGGAAACGCTCGTCGGTTCGATGCAGAAGGTCGTCGTCGACGATGACGATACGCCCGATGAAATCAGCTCGATCAGCCGCTCGGCCGAAGCGCTTCGCCTCACCGCCGCCGCGCCGCCGCGCAGCCCCGCCGGTGGCGGCAGCGACTTCGAATAAGCGTTTCGAAAATCAAATCGGCAAAAGGGTCGCAGGAAACTGCGGCCCTTTTGTTATGGGATTTTGGTGAGCTCGGCGACGCGGATCGCCTTCGACGCGAACATCGGTTCGAAAATGCGTTGGATGCGGTGCGCGCGCGGAGAACCAATGGTGATATTGAACAGACTGTTTGCGATTACATCGGCGATCTGGACGCCGTCGCTGCGGCGGCTGTCGGCGAGCGAGGCGCGCCCCCATTGGCCGAGGCCTGCCTGAATCTCTTCGCGAACATGCGCAAGAATCTTTGGATCATAGCGTCCGTCGTCGATCACCACGTCGGTACAGACGCCGCCGGTTTCGGGAAGCCAGTGGCCGACGGCGCTGTTCAGCAGCGCGCCATAGAGCGCGAGATCGCTGGGCAAAGTACCGCCGGGATTCTGCGCCAGCTTGTCGCGTTCGGCGACGGCGACCCAGGCACGGCCGCCCGCGCGGTCGAAGAGTTCGAGCAGATAGGCGCGCTCGACGATGCTGATGCGGCTCCCCTTGAGCTCTCCGCGCAGCCCGGTCACGCCGCGAAAACGCTCGTGAATTTCGGTTGCAGCCTTGGGTGTCAGCATCACCGCAGAGAAGGTCATTACCCCCGCGTTGAGCCCACCCGATTCATCGCAATAGATCGTCATTCCGCGGCGTTACCGCACGCGGCCGAAAAAGGCGACCGAGCGGCTCTGGCCGGGTGCGATCGCGTCGGGCCAAAGCCAGCGGACATGTGTGACATCGGCGGCGGTCGCCGCGCGGGGCGCTGCGCCTTCAACCGGAATGGTCAGAGCCGCAAGCGCTGCGAAAATCTTGCCGCCGTCGGCCGAAACGCCGAATCCGGCGGGGTCGGCGGTGTCGTCGAACATCAGGCCTTGCGGGATCGGGTTGACGAGGATGACGCCCGACGCGGGTTGGGCCCCGTTGTTGGTGAAGGTGAGGGTTACGCGGACGCGGTCGCCGGGGACGACGACATCGGGTGCGATATAGGTCTTCTGCGCTGGCTGGTCGGCGGTCGCGGGCACCGATTTCTCTAGCTCGATCTTGCTGGTCAGCGCGCCGCTGCCCTGCGCTGCTGCGGGGACGCCTGCGGCGAGCAACGCCGCGATCGCCATGCTCTTCCACGCTTTACCGATCATTGCGGTCTCCCTCGGTCCTTTCCGCTCCTTTGGCGCATCAGGCGGGGCAGGGATAGCGTTTCTTCATCAGCGCATCGAACGCAGAATAGACGCTGACTGACTTGCGCGACGCAACGGGATAGCTGCGAAGGTGAGCGAGCCATTGATCGGGGGTCAGGCTTCCAGATTCGGGGGGGCAACTTGTCGTCTTGCGGCCGGCGCGGCGTTGGGCGTCGATCCGTGCCTTATAGCGTTTGCCCGCGGCCACCACTTCGCCCTTGAGCTGATTGCCCTGCGGGGTCGCCAGCGCGAGCGGGCCGAGCCGTTCGAGCGACGACGCACGCGCCAGAAACGCGGCGACGCTCATATCGCCTGGAGCCATCGCGCACAGAAGGGGCGCGGCCAGCAGGGCGGGCAAGAGGCGTGCATATGTCCCTTTGGTCATATGCCGCAACTTGCCCCCATCCAATGAATAGTCCCTGAATCGAGGGGGCTAGGCCTGAAGCCTATGCCCCCTGGGGATTGGCATCGCCGAAGGGTCGGGGCTTGCGCTTGATCTGGGGGATGCCGCCGGCGTGGCCCGAGACAGGCGTACCGCGCTTGGTCGCATCGTCCTCGCGGCCGATGTCTTCGCCCTTGATCGCCCGCTTCGCTTCTTCACCCGACAGCGTCTCATATTCGAGCAGCGCGCCGGCGAGCAGGTGCAGTTCGTCGAGATGGTCGGTCAGCACCTTGCGCGCGACCTTTTCGCCTTCTTCAACAAGGCGGCGAACCTCGGCGTCGATCAGCTTTGCCGTCTCTTCCGACATATTCTGTGCGCGCGATACGCTGTGACCGAGGAAGACCTCGTCCTGGTTGTCGCGGTAGCGCAGCCAGCCGAGCTTGTCCGACATGCCATATTCCATGACCATAGCGCGCGCCATGTCGGTGGCCTGCTGGATGTCGTTCGACGCGCCGGTGTTGAGCTCGTCCTTGCCATAGATCAACTGTTCGGCAATGCGGCCACCGAAGCACAGCGCGAGACGCGCCTTCATCTGCTTCATATTATGCGAATAACGGTCGCGCTCTGGCAGGTTCCACGTCACACCCAGAGCGCGGCCGCGCGGGATGATCGTCACCTTGTGCAGCGGGTCGTTGTGTTCGACGTGAAGCGAGACGAGCGCGTGACCGGCTTCGTGATAGGCGGTCGCCTTCTTCTCATCCTCCGTCATGACCATCGAGCGGCGCTCGGCGCCCATCATGACCTTGTCTTTCGCCTCTTCAAACTCGTCATTCGCGATCAGGCGCTTGCCCTTGCGCGCCGCGAGCAGCGCCGCTTCGTTGCAAAGATTGGCCAGATCGGCGCCCGAGAAGCCCGGCGTACCGCGCGCTACGCGGCGCAGGTCGACGTCGGGAGCGAGGGGCTTTTTGCGGGTGTGGACTTCGAGGATCTTTTGGCGGCCCTCGATATCGGGACGCGGCACCACGACCTGGCGATCGAAGCGGCCCGGACGGAGGAGGGCGGGATCAAGCACGTCGGGACGGTTCGTCGCCGCGACGATGATAATGCCTTCGTTCGCTTCGAAGCCGTCCATTTCGACGAGAAGCTGGTTCAGCGTCTGCTCGCGCTCGTCATTGCCATTGCCGAGGCCGGCGCCGCGATGGCGACCGACAGCGTCGATTTCGTCGATGAAGACGATGCAAGGCGCATTACGCTTCGCCTGTTCGAACATGTCGCGGACGCGGCTTGCACCCACGCCGACGAACATCTCGACGAAGTCCGAACCCGAAATGGTGAAGAAGGGAACGCCAGCTTCGCCCGCGATCGCACGGGCGAGCAGCGTCTTGCCCGTGCCAGGCGAACCGACGAGCAGCGCGCCCTTCGGGATTTGACCGCCGAGCTTCGAGAATTTGGTGGGGTCGCGAAGGAACTCTACGATTTCTTCCAGCTCTTCGCGCGCTTCGTCGATGCCGGCGACATCGTCGAAGGTCACGCGACCCTGCTTTTCCGTGAGCATCTTCGCGCGCGACTTGCCAAAACCCATCGCGCCCGAGCCGTTGTTCTTCTGGACTTGGCGAAAAACGAAGAAGGCGATGCCGAGAATCAGCAGGAACGGCAACGACTGGACGAGCATATACATCCAGAAATTGGGCACTTCCGTCGGCTTGCCGTCATATTTGACGCCATTGTCGTTAAGCATCTTGAGCAGTTCGGGGTCACGCACGACATTCGCGGTGAAGCGGTCGCCGTTTGACAGCGTGCCTGTTACCTTGTCTTCGGAAAGGACGACGTCCTTGACCGCGCCTTGCTCGACCTTTTGCCGGAACTCGGAATAAGCAAGGGGATTGCCGACCGGCTGGGCAGCACCGCCGAACATCGAGGCGACAAGGAGCATAGCAAGCAATATGCCGCTCCAGATCATCACGCTCTTCATCCAGGGGTTGCCCTGCGGTTCCTTGTCGTCCTGCATTCGGAATCTTTCCTATCGTCGCGCACGCATGCGAAGCTGATCCAGGACAAGATAGGATAATCCGGTTAAATGACAATGAGGCAATCAGCCCTTTTTCGCCGCTTTCCGGCGTGGCGCCGCGGAAATGCGCCAAATCGTCCCTTCGAGGCCGCGAACGGCGTCGATCAGTAGCGCGCCGACCATCGCGCGGCGACCTTCGTGCATGGCTGCGATCACGCCGTCGAGAGAAGCGCCGCGGAGTACGAGTTGCGGCGCGTTGGCGCGCAGGCGAAGCGCGACGATGCGGCGAAACATCTCCGGCGGATAGTCGTCGTTGCGGATGACGGCGATATCCGAGGCGTCAGGCCAGGACGCGATCAGCCGCTCGACCGCCCAATCCAGGGCTTCGTCCGCCTCGGCGAGCCAGGCGGCCGATTTCGCCGCGGCGGAGGGGTCGAGTGCTGTCTGCGACTGAAGCGCATGGCGCAGCCGCGCCCGGTCAAAGCGATTGTCGCTGTTCGAGGGATCGTCGACGAAGGGCAGGTCGTTTTCGAGCGCCAGTTCGACGAGTTCGCTGCGCCGCCAGTGGAGCAACGGACGCAGGATGACGCCATTCTTCGCGCGGATCGCGGCAAGCCCGCCGACACCGCTGCTGCGGTTGAGCCGCATGACGATCGTCTCCAGCTGATCGTCAGCATGATGCGCGGTGATGATATGGTTGAGCGCGTTTGCCTCGCGCCATTGTTCGAGCAGGCGATAGCGTTCGGTGCGCGCGGCCGCCTGCTGAGAGCCTTTGATCGGCGACGGCGGGCGCAGGGTCGAATGCGGAATATGCTCGCGCTCGCAGAACCCCGCAACCATCCGCGCCTCTTCGTCAGAGCCCTTGCGTAGGCCATGGTCCACAGTCGCCCCCCACACCTGCCCAGGGAGAAGCGAGGCCATCATCCAGAGCAGCGCCATGCTGTCGGGTCCGCCCGACACAGCGACGCCATAATGGAGCCGGTGCCAGCCTGGGCCCAAGAGCGCGAGAAGATCGCCGGCCAGTCGGCCGGCGACGTCGCGATCAGCAGCCTGCTTTTGCTTTTGCGGCGGCAGCATCGGTCCGGACATCCTGTGGCGCCTTGTCGCCATAGACTTCGTCGAGTTCGCGGAACGCCTTGCAGGCGTCGGCCTTGCGCCCAAGCTTGTCGAGCGCAACACCCATATACATCAGGCTATGCGGTGCGCGCGCGCCGCTCGGGCGATCCTTGTAATTGTTATAAAAGGCGACTGCGGCCAAGCTGGGCTTGCCTTCGTCGAGATAGGCGCGGCCAAGCAGATTCTGCGCAAAGCTCGCCTGGCTGCTTTTCGGCCATTTGGCGACCACAGTCTTTAACTGCGCCTGAGCCTCGGGGTAGAGCTTCGCTTCCCACAAGCGATAGCCATAGTCATAAGCATCCTTGGTCTCGTTGCCGCTTGCCGGAACCTCGACCTTCTTGACGAGTGCGAGCCGCGCCGCGTCGGTGGCCGCGGGTTTCGCAGCAGGTTTGTCGGCCGGCTTCTTCGTCGGCGCGGCTGCAACGGTCGTCGCGGCGGCGGGGGGCTTCACCGTCGGGGCGAGGCTTGCGGGTGTCGCGGCCGGTTCGGTAACCGCTGCTGCCGGATCGGCGAAGCGTTTGTCCATCTCAGCCTTGTATGCGGTGAACTGCTTTTCGAGTTCGCGCAGATGGAAGGCATTCTGTTCGGTCTGGCCGGTCAGCGCCTGCAACTGGGATTCGAGCGCGTCGACGCGCGCTGTCAGGTCGATAACCGGGGCGTTGGTGCGAGCCCGTTCGCCGGGCGTGTTGTCGGGGGCGATCTCGCCTTCAAAAAATGTCGGGCTGCCGCCGGGGAAGACCGACCGCTGAACCGCGCGCATTTCCTTTTCGAGCCGCTCGACCCGCTTGACGACGGTATTGTCCTGCGCCGCTGCGGGCATTGCCGTCGCAAGCGCGACCGTTGCCGCTCCAAGGAAAGTGATCTGACGCATTATCATCTGCCGTTAGGTCCTCGACTATTAACCAATTAGGCCGTCCATAACGCGGCAAAGCGCCGCAGCGCAAACCCATTTCGGCGCGCTGCGGCTTCAACCGGCCCGAAAGACTGGACGGTTCAGCCCTTGGGGCGTGGGGCCGTGGCCGGGGTAGCCGTGCCTGTCGGGCCATTGCCACCGGCGCGCGCGATCAGGTCGGCAGGCTTCAATGAGACATTTTTGACTAGCGTATCGGCGGCGCCGATCGGTCCCACATCGCGGCCGCCGACAGTGACCTTGAGCGCCTGCGGGATACTGGTACGCAGCGTGAATTGCTCGATATATTCGGGGGGGACCTGATAGGTTTCGCCGGCATCCAGCGTTCGCCAATTCTCGGTCTTGCCCTTTGCGTCGTCGAAACCGATCCAAACTTCCGAAAGGCCGGTGAGGACCACGGGCGCGTTTGCCGCAACGGCGGCCTGGTTGCCGTTCTTGGTAGACGGCGCTGTCGCAGCGTCGTTCTGCGGCGCTTCAGACTCATCGGCGGCGCGATTTTGCGCAGCGATCAACGCTTCGTCCGGCTCGACCGAAAGGAAACGCCAAACGCCATAGGCCGAGGCCAGCAACAGAGTGATGATGACGAGCGTCCAAGTCAGTCGCGCAGTCGGCAGGCGTGCTGGATCGGTCGGCTCATAAGCCTCGTAAAGCGGGCGCGAACCGTAGGCATCCTCTTCAAGTTCCCGACGAATCGCGGCACCGATTTCAGCCTCGGGAAGTTCGACAGCTCGGGCATAGGCCCGAGCGAAACCGGTGACATAAGTGCGGCCCGGAAGTCCCGAATAATCAGACTTTTCTATGGCGGCGAGATGGCGCTGGGTGATCCGCGTACGTGTCGCGACATCGGCAAGCGACAGCCCTGCAGCTTCCCGCGCGAGCCGAAGCCGATCGCCGGTACGCGTGATCGCCAGCTCGCCCTGTTCCGGGGCGACGTCCTCATCTGCCATTACTGTCTCCGTGCCGGTCGTTTGACCCAGATCGACCGTGTCACCTGTTCATCGCACCGACGGCGCGCGCGAGTCAAATGAAGTTCGGTAAACAGACGGCCGAATGGGTGTGACGCCTCCCGATCAGCTATCCCGAACTAGGCCAAGAGAGGCATGGGATTTCTTACGTGCACCGTCCATGCATGGATGGCACAGTCTGTTTTGATGAAAATAAGGCGGTGGCGTCATGTGCGGTGCGAGAAATGCCTTCCAACCCTCCATCAGGGCCGACTCGTCGAGAGGCTGTCTGCATAAGGCGCAGACAGGCTTTTTCGCCCGATAAGCTTTGTCCTTCGCTTCCGCTTCCTGCTTTAGCCTTTCCGGACGCTTCCCAAAAAGGGCGCGCGCTCGGATCGATTGAAAATCATAGCTTCCGCTATAGTTGTAGATCCGCTTTATTGCTCCGTTCCTAGCTTCGGTCGGACCATTTGTGAGCCGCCCGTGGTCGAAGAAGTTCAATATCTCAGTGCGCCAGTTGTCGATTGTGGTCGCAACGGCTGCGAAAACGTTCATGTTATCGTCAGCTATGGACGCGCGCCATTCATCAAGTGCTGCTTCTGCGGCGGCGCGATCATGTAAATCCCAGATGCTCAGCAATGCCTCTTTGGCCGCATATGCCGAATATAGTTCGGATGAGTTGGCCAACCAGCCTCCGAGCTCTAACTCCTCACTAGCGCTTAGCTCGGCCCTTCGTTTGAGAAAAATTCCATTCACGGATTTGAGAGCCGTTCGCCGGTCGAGGTGAATTTTCCGCTGATAGCGGCGACGCGCTTCATTCATAGCGTCGTTCACTTTATCCGCCATGTGCCATCGGTCGGCGATGACGGCTGCCTGCGGCATCGTTCTCTTTACTGCGGTCCTATATTGGTCCCACATGTCCATCGTGACCGTCTCGACATCTTGCCGGTTGGGCAGCGTCATAAGGAAATTCTGCACGGACTGAAGGCTTCGGTTCGGAAGCATTTCGAACGGCCAGCTATCCTCCAGGTTAACGAAAATCGCCCGCAATTGCTTCTTTCCAAGCGTCAGCTCGTCGATGCCAATGTGACGAGGTGCCCGCAAATTGCGCTCATGTTTTTCCAGCATATATGTGAAAAGTGCCTTGCTGATTTCTCGGACGGTTCCTTCAGCCACGCCTGTGTCTTCGGCCACATGAGCGATCGGCTTCAGTAGCGATTGCTTTTCGATATATTCGACCAGGCGTTTGGTCATCCGGCGGGTGCGGTGCATTCCGGGCAGGGACTGCATGACGCAAGCGCCGCACTGGGGACAAGTATACCTATTTCGGCGGACATGGATATAGGTGTGTCGGCCATGAACCGGGGCATCGACATATGTTCTGGTTACTGTCCCACGCCTAATTAATCTGCAAATAGTTTTGCACTTCTTGCAAGCATGAGATTCGAAATCGTAGGCAGCGGTGATTTGGTAAGTATCATGCTCATCAACAATGACATTGGAAACTGACCAATTGGGGATAAGGAGTATGTTTGTCATGCTCAATGAATGAGTTATAAGTTACTAACAAAGTATTTACGGAACGGAGAAATTACTGCAGATATGGTTGTATTGCCATATCTTCATATTCACTGTTCGGATAAAATCGCAAACTGACGAACTGTGTTCACAACCTTATCTGATCAGTCAGTCTTCGATAACGGAGATACCTTAACTGATAAGCTGACGTGCTTGACAGCCTGAGAAAAATTCCCGCCTGTCTGCCGGTGGTTCGTTTGGGTTGCACGATATCAGCTTGAAAGCGCGGAGATTTACCTATTTTTACGATCCCCGACAACCATTAAAAGTTGAATATACTGATCGGACAGACAGAGAAAATTGAGTTTTGAGTCGGATACTGGCTATTCACGATATTGATTTTTTCGGATCTTACTATTTGCATCATATGGTGCGATCTTCTCGCCCCACCTGCCCAAGGTCGGTAGAAAAGCGTCCCATTCTGCCAATTTCGCCGACATTATCCAATTTACCTGCCGAAACCAATGGGAGAGTTATTGGCCAGAATGTTTAATTGGTCCATTTTGGATTGTATAAAGTCGGACGAAATCGAATCATCACGAAAATAAGCTGACATGTCTTGAGAAGCGAAACATCAGGACTGGATTTTGCATCAGAAGCGGTAGCGGACGACACGTTAATTTGCGGGTCCTGCTTGGCAGATCGATATTTAATTGATCGCCAGGAAATCAAAAATTTACCTCCGACGTTCAGGCGTAACCAGTAACGGAGGCCCAATGACAGCTCTTAATTTTGCAATCACCGATGAAGGCATTTTTCTCGCAACCGACACGCTCGTCAGCCGTGATGGTCGGCCATCGATGTTTACAGCCAAAGTTCTGGCTCTGCCGCATTTGCACGCACTGATAACCGGGTCTGGCTCGATGGTGCTGTTTCAACGCTGGTCACTCGCGGTCCTTAGCGAGATTCTGGCAGTTCATATGCATCTGCTCGATATTGATACGCCGAAGAGGCTTCGGAAAATTTGGGCCGAAATGTCGGACGGCGAGCGCGGCGACGGGTCTGCCTATATTTATCACCTATGCTATGACCCCGACGTCGATCATTTTGGAGGTTATGTATATCGGTCATCGAACGATTTCGAAAGCGAGCCACTCGGGCACGGAATCTACCGCGAGCCAGCGTTGGATTTCGAGCCAGCTTCGCATCGCGAATTTCTGACCGAGGACTTCCCAGGGGAACTCGTGAGAGCATGTCGACGCCTGCGGTTCGCGCAGGACAGGTTGGATCTCGACAAGCGCCAACATATTGGCGGCCAGGTTATCGCGTACATGATGCAGCGCAATGAGGCTGAAGGACAATCTATGTCCACGCTGACGACGGCGCAGACGGCTTACGTATTCGAAGATTTCGGTAGCACTTACGTCGAATGCAACGATCGAACTTTTGACGATTAGTAGGTTGAGGGCGGCGAACCGAAAACCTCCACTCTAGAGCGTCAGTAACATGATCGGATTCCGTCTCCGGCTCCTCGTCAGCCGCGACGTGTCGTCTAAGAGCCTGATCCGAAATTAAGTTGAGTGGTGTCAGCGAGTTGGCTTGACGCTAGCGCAAGTCGTTGATTCGAGGGTTTTGCATCAAACTTCCGGAGACCGATGATGTGGACCGATACCACTCGGGCGCAACATGCCCGTGCAGACCTGACTTTGCCGAGCGATTTGACCGATGCCGAATGGGCGGTGCTGGAGCCCTTCTTTCCGCCGCCCTCGTCTGTGGGGCGTCCGCGCAAATGGCTGCTCAGGCGCATTGTCGAGCAGGCGCATTGTCGAGGCGATTTTGTGTTTGCTGCGCGGCGGGCTGCCGTGGCGGATGCTACCGCCGTGCTTTCCGCCCGTCTCGACAGTGTGGCGCTGGTTTCATCTGTGGCGCGACAACGGCCTGTGGCTCTCGCTCAATCATCCGCTACTGTTGATCGGGCGGGAAGCTGAAGGCCGAGAGGCTTCGCCCAGCGCCGGCGTGATCGACAGCCAAAGTGTGAAGACCTTGGAAAGCGGCGGGTCTCGCGGCTATGGCGCGGGGAAGAAGATCAAGGGACGCAAGCGCAACATCCTGACCGACACCGATGGCAATCTGGTCCATGCCGCGATCCATACTGCCGATATCCAGGATCGAGATGGCGCGCCGTTGGTGCTGGCCGAGATCGTCCGCCGCTTCCCGTGGCTGCGGCATGTCTTTGCCGATGGTGGATATGCTGGCGAAAAGCTCAGGGATGCCCTGCGCCGCACCGGCAAATGGACACTCGAGATCGTCAAGCGATTGGATACTGCAAAAGGCTTCGTCGTCCTGCCGAGGCGCTGGGTCGTCGAGCGAACGCTGACTTGGCTCAATCGAAACCGGCGCCTCGCCAAGGACTTCGAACAGACGATCTCATCCGCAACTGCATGGCACTTCATTGCCTCCATCCAACTCTTCACCCGCAGAATCGCAAAGCTATCAAATCACGCCGGATAATTACGAATCCGACCCTAAGCGGGCAATGATGGAAGGGCGTCTCGACGCCAGTACGGCTCGGAAAAGCTGAACGCCAAGAATTCGTTGGCGAAGTTGACTGCCGCCAGGGCAGCGGCCCACTGCCGAAGCTCAGTTTCAGTTTATCATCGGACAAAACTTCCGCGATCGATATGCAGGAAATTTCAGCGGAATGCGCTGCAAATATATTTGGAATGTTTTCTGAGTATATTCTGTATACAGTTGTAATATATTCTATCGTTACGAGAGGTGTATTCAAATATATGGTTGCGTTCCTATTCTGTGGAGAATATTATTTGATTGCTACTCGAACTTGTCGCATATTGAAAGGAAAAGTACGATGACGATCTTGGACAATGACGAAATGATTGATCTCGGTGCCATCAGCGTCGAGACACGCGGCATCAAGCAACTCGGCGAGCCCGATTTCGAAGATGGCGATCATTACGGCCTCGTCGGCGCAATCAGCACCGACGATTGAAAGCGTTCGGCGTGCCGCCGGACGGGGGCACGCCGACCGCGGTCGTTATCGCACCAATGCCGATCATGTCATCTTACCTGCGCCCAGGCCTTCACCATTGTAGGATCGGTGGCGATCACATCTTCTTCGATTTACCGGCGGACCGCTATTTTCTCCTTCCGCCCCATTTTCACTTCGCCTTCGAAAGTTATTTGAGCGGAGCGCCAAGCGGCGATGCGCTCTCCCAGCTTCTTGTCGCCGGTCTGATTGGGCCGGTCCAAGCCGACGATTTGTCGGTGCCGCCCACCTTCCCGCTTCCTACTGCCAGCCTGGTTGATTGCCCGCTCGGCATTGCCTCTATGCCGCACACCATGCGAGTAATCTGGATGCAGCGCCGTGTGCGCTCCGAGCTTCGTCGGGTCGGTATTATCGATATCATGGCGCAACTGGAGCGAAGTCGTCCCCGGAACACGTCTTGCGATGAGCGTGTCAGTCAGAATATCGCCGCGGCTTTTCTCCTCAGTCGACGGCTGGTCTCCGCTGAGGACCAATGCCTCGTGCGCGGGATTGCGATGAAACGCCTCTTGGCGCAGAGGGGCTGCGACGCCAGACTCGTGTTTGGGGTCACGATGCCGTTCTCGGCGCATTGCTGGGTGCAGGCCGAAGACGTCGTTCTTACCGATGCTCTCGATATCGTCCGTCGCTACCAGCCAATATTTGCTGTCTGATGGCTGGCGGTTTCTACATCGACGTCAATGTCGCATCCGGGAAGCCTTCGGAGGGGCATAGAATCTTCGGGCGCCCTCCAGACTTCAACGTCGCACATGTGATGCTCTGGTCGGATGAACCGATGATCGCGATCGACGCCAGGACCGTGGTCTTGGGATACTTGTTCCGAAAGGGGCCGCCGAGCGTGCGCGTGCACGAAGGGGCAGGGACAGACGGGAGCGCGCTCGCTGCTGCCAACGGACGAGCCCTGCTTACCGGCTATTGGGGCGGTTATATTTTCGTCCATGTTACGGAGGGCGGCGCGCTTTACGTGCTGCGGGACCCGTCCGGTCTATTGCCTTGCTATACCCGGCGCGCGGGGGTGGAGACGGCGCTGGCTGGCGATATCACCGATCTGGCAGTACCCGGGGCGGGCAGAATCGACTTTGAAGAAATCGGTCGCATCTTGGCGTCAGGAGATGCTCGCGGCCGAAAAACCTGCCTTGTCGGCGTTGAGGAACTGATTGCGGGAGAGTGCCTCATTGTGGACCGGCTGGGCGCGACGATCGAGCCATGGTGGTCACCGTGGGACCATGTGGCTCCCCGAAAAATGTCCATCGAGGAAGAAGCGAGCCACCTTCGCCATACGATTGCGGATTGTGTAGGCACTTGGTCTAGCTGTTTTCCGTCGATCCTGCTGGGATCATCTGGCGGTCTGGATTCCTCAATCGTTGCCGTGGCGGCCACGCCGCGATCGGAACGACTGACAACCCTAACGCTCGTCAGTCCAGGCGTTGCTGGCGATGAGCGTCCTTATGCGCAAGCCGTCGCTAGTTCGCTCGGAATCCGTCTACGCGATGCGCCGCTCGACCTTGCTGACATCGACGTTGAGCGTGCTGTCACGCCCCACCACCCGTGGCCAATATCTCCGATATTCAAACAGGCAGTCGGCGCCGTCCATCGGCGATTGCAGTCTGAGATACCTATCGATGCTCATTTTTCCGGCAACGGCGGCGACGGAATATTTTGCAGCATTCGCAGCGCCGTTCCGCTGCTCGATCATTTCCTGTCCGAAGGACCAAGTATTGCTCTCGGCGAAACAGTTCGGAACATATCGGATCTCACCGGCGCAGACTTCCTCTCAGTTTTTAGGCATGCTTGGACGCGGTACAGGCGCTCGGGCGGGATACATTTGCCCCTCTACAACGAGCTTGGCCTTGAAAGGGAGGTTTTGGCGCAGACCCAGGCGCAGGGCTTCTCTCATCCCTGGCTCTTGCCGCCTGCTGACGCCCTCCCCGGGAAGACAGTTCATGTCGCGTTTCTAATGCGCGCGCAAAAAAGCATCGAGCTTTATCCGCGGCGCAGCGCGCCGCCGCACATCGCGCCATTGCTCTCCCAACCGATCGTGGAATTGTGTCTCTCTATTCCGACTTGGCACTGGATAGCCGACGGACGCGACCGCGCCGTCGCCCGCGCCGCCTTTTCAAACCGGCTTCCGAAACAGATCATTGACCGGGTGCAAAAGGGCGGTCCGGCTGAATTCAATCTCTCGATCTACAGCACACACCGCGACCACCTTCATGAAATGCTTCGTGGCGGCGTCCTGGCCGCCGCCGGCATCATCGATTTATCCTTCTTGGATGTGCGCGAAGATATTTCCTGGCGGGGTAATGCGCGGGAGCAACGCATTCTTTCATTCGCGGCGGCGGAAAGCTGGGCGCGGCACTGGAATGGCGGTTGAGCTAGGGCGCAGACTTGGTGGCGTCACATCGCGGCTTTCCGTTCTCGGCCATGCGATCCCACATTGCGAGGCGCTCTGGGAACGGGGCGTCCGCATCGCGCTTGCCCTGCAGCCAATAGTCGAACCATGCCATATTCTCGCGCATGGCCAGCATCCGATTCGAGGGAATATGAAAAATGTGCGTCTCGTCGGATGCCGGGCTGGCGCCAAGATAGTAGGTTAGCTGGGTCGGCACTTTTGCTGCTCGGAGTGCATCGAACAGTTCGGCCTGCGACGGGGAGGCGGCCGCGACCTGCTGCAAGACCGGTGTGCAGACTTTCGTGGCGTTGAGAGAGGGAGCGAAGCGGCGATATTGTTCCCAATGCTCGCTCATCGGGGACCCGCCATAGACGGGGTCGTAGCTCGCCGGCCATCCGGCGTAGCCGGAAGGCTCTAGGAAGCCGCCATCGCCGCTCGACGCAGCGCTGAAGATTTCGGTCCGCGTGACAGCGACGTTGACCATCTGGGCGCCGCGACTGTAGCCCGCGATGCCAACGCGGGCAGGGTCGATGAGGCCCTCCGTCGCAAGGTCGTTTACCGCGTCCACGAGGCTATTGACGCCCTCAATCCAGATGAGCTGCCGCACTGTCTCCGGATCGGGTGGGCCGCTACCTCGAGACCAAGCACTGTAGGCGGCGCGCAGATCTGCCGACTGATATGGCAGCGGATCGTTGATTAACAGCACGATATAGCCGCGCTCGGCAAAGAGCTGAGCAGGATAGTTCCATTGGTTTTCCGCCTTGGCAAAGCGGTCGTCGGCGTCAAAGCCATGCGTGATTACGATTGCAGGATAACGTGTGTCGGGACGAATGTTGCGCGGGTAGAGTATATAGCCCGTAGCCTTGTACCCGTTACGATTGGTCCAAGTTTCGGCCCGCACCTGGAGTGGCATGATCTCCTCATGGCGTGGAGATACCGTCACAATGGGCTCGATGGCGCCGCGGGCAAGGTCCACACGAACAAGTCTTGGCGGCGTCGATATGCCTTCCTGCACGCAGATCGCAAGACGGAGCCAATTATCGAAACTGCACTTGGTGAGGCTGCCGGTGCCCGTGATTTCGCGCACACCGGTTTTTTCCACCAGCGCAAGGCCATAGCGCGATGTGCCGAGGTTGCGTGTGCCCACGATCGTTTTCCGCCCATCGCGACTAGCCGCGTAATTGCTGTCGCTGATAGTGAAAGGGAAATGGCCGTAGCGGTGGGGCTCTTCACCCGGGCCGCTTTCTATAAGTTCGAGTGCAGCGCCGATGCCCGAAGTGGAGAGTGAACCGCCTCGCGGCCCTCTGAGCATCGTAAGCGTGCGCGCGTCGCGCTCGTTCGATACGATACGGATGCTCTTCTGCCTGCGATTCCATGCGCGCGTCTCGAAGACGCTGCCCGGCGAGCCGTCGGGCGCCTCGGTCCTGAAGAGAATCTCGTCGTCGCGCCAGATAACCTTGCCGCCAGCGTGCATCGCCATTCGATCGCTGGTTGGACGGGTGATTACCCTGTCGATGCTTCCGTCGGGCGCGCGCAGGAAGAAATCGACTTCGGCTTCAATCGTTGAGCGTCTGCGGCTGCGCAGACCGGTCACCGCCTCGTCAAAGCGGACAAGAGGTTGATCCGGCTTCGCCCTAAGCTGTGAATACCACAGCCATTGCCCGTCGGGAGACCAATCATAGGCCAAAATGCCGATCTCGTGTGGAGGAGTTCCGCCGCCCATAGGTACGGAATGGTCTGCCTTGCCGACCGAGACCAACTTGAGGTTTGAAACTACCGTACTGATCTTGCCATCGATCGAGACTCGGTAAAGCTGCAGTCCCTCACCGATATCGATAAGGGCACTCCAGTCCTCGGTGCCTGGGATATTCCGGAACGACCTCGCGATGGCGGCGCTTGCGATACTGCGCTGCGTGCGCGCACCGATATTGACGATCCGGAGCTGCGCCCGCGTCCGCTTTGTTTCCGCGTCGGCGGCTTCCACTGTGTAAATCGCAAAGCGCCCGTCCGCCGAAAGCGCGAGTTCGTTCACCTCTGGCACCAGCAGGATATCCTCAAACGTCCAGGGCCGGCCCTTTCTCTCCCCCGCCGGGGAGGCAGGGGAGAGGGCCGCGGCGGCAAGGAACGCCGCGGCGAACAGGCCGGTCTTATGGCAGTTCAGCATCGCCTCGACCTCACCAATCGCGGCTGATTGTCAGGGCGAGAAAACGCCCGATGGCGGAATAATTCGTCGAATCGAAGGGCGTGTCGTTTGGCGCCGCCACGAGTATTTGCTCCGGCTTCGCATTGAATATGTTGAGGGCGCTAACCGTGAGGTCGGCGACGCCCGCGACCTTGATGCGGCCGGTCAGATCGAAGGTCGCAACTGAAGAAATCTCGATCGGTACTGCGCGGCGTCGGTCCGTAACGCCACCAGTGAAGCTCGAGAAGGCCGCGATCGTAAACCGGTCTCCGCCATAAGTCGCACCGCCGCGCGCGCGAAAATGCGGCGGGTTGAAGATATTCCCCGCGAGGTCAGTGATCGGCAGATCGGGAAGCAGACGCTGTTGGCTGTCTAGCCAAGTCGCCCCGGCGCTGAGGGTCAGTGACCGGCCCCCGCTCAGGGAAGCGCGGTAGCGGATTGCGAGATCTGCACCGCGATATCTCTGCTCGGCGATATTGCGGTCGCGCCCGTCGAGAAGAGCAACGACGTTGGCAGGGTCATAGGGGCCGGTCGTGCCGTTCGCCAGCGGGCCGGCGGCGCCCGCGATCGCGGCATCGAGTTCGGCCGCGGTCGGGTTGAAGGTCACGAGCTGCGAGTAGAGCGGGTCGGTAAGGGCTCCTAGCACCGATCTTAGCGGCGGTGCGACGCGGTCGCGATAGTCGATATTGAAAAGACTCGTTATAATTTCGAGGCGCGATGACGGCCGGAACGTCGCGCTCAGCGTCATATTCTCCGAGCGCTCAGGACCAACCTCCGGATTGGGGCCGCCGATATAAACGAAGGTCGAACCGACCGGAAACTGTGTGCCATAGCCGGTGATCGGCACGAGACTTGCCGAGTATCCGGTATATTGCTGGATGAGCGTCGGCATTTTGAAGGACCGGCCCCAAGAGATACCAAGACTGAACTCCGGCACGGGTGAATAGACCAGCCCCAGCTTTGGCGTCACAATGCTGCCCGAATCCGAATAATCCTCCCAGCGCAAAGCCGCGGTGAAGGAGGCGCGATGGGCGAAGCCGAGGTTCTGATCCGGACTAGCCAGTGGAATGAATAATTCGGCGTAAGCAAATTTATTTTCTCGCGCCGGCGTGATGTTGCGCCCGGAGAATTCGCCGTGAATGCGATTCTGACGCCAACCTCCGCCCGCTGCCAGCCGGACATCGCCCGCGGGCAGGGCGAACAGCGGGCCCTCCGCGCCTGCCTCCATCGCGATATTGCGATTGTCGAAGATCCGGATCAGCTTGGCGGCAACGCCATTGGTGAAATTGTCGGTGACGCCGTACGTCTTGTCAGTGCCGTAGAATCCCGTCAGGCGCGTGTGCCAGTCACTGCCGATGTCGATCTCGATCGTCGGGGCGATCCCGAAGGTCTCGAACTCATTTACAACTCGGGTGCCGCGGGTTTCAACCGGCCGATCGACGAACAGGCCGCGAACCGATGTCATCTCGCCGCGCTTGTATATGAGATCTGCTTTAAGGCGCACGCCCGGGGCGACCCGCTGGTGGGCGCTCAGAAGCACGCTATGGCGCCTCAGAGCGGGATAGAAAGTAGAGGCGGGATTGCTGCTTGACGAAAAACTGCGATCGTTGGCGCGGATCGCGCTGTTGTCGAAATAGTCATAGACAGCGATGAATCCGCCGCTCGACCATTTTGTTCCGCCAAGTAGGCTATGCTGTTGCTGGAAATTGCCACCATCGGTCGAGCCGCCGATCCGCGCGGTCGTCGTGAACCCCTCATAGTCCTTGCGCAGCAGGATATTCACCACACCAGCGACGGCGTCGGCACCGTATATCGCCGACGCGCCGTCGGTGACGATCTCGATGCGCTCGACTGCGGCAACCGGAATCGCGCTCACGTCGATCACACTGTTCGTCCCGCTATAGGCGAAGCGGTTGCCGTTCAGCAGAGTGAGAGTAGCGTTAGGACCGATGCCGCGAAGGTTGAAAGTAGACGCGCCGTTGACGTTCACATTTTCGTTTTGCGTGCCTTGGGCCGAGCCAATCCCCGGGTTCTGGCCACCTCCGAAATTCTGAGGAAGGCTACGCGCTACTTCGCCAAGATCAGCCAGACCGGCGTTCTTGATGTCTTGGTTCGTGATCGTGATGACGGGGGCGGCCGGAGGCGCGCCCTCAATGCGCGTACCCGTTACCACTATGGCTTCCTCGGACCCTTGGCCGGCGGCCGCGCCGGATCCGGATCGCCACCTGATCACCACCGACCCGTTGTCGAACCGGGCTACCAGCGTCGTCCCTTGCAGCAGCCTTTCAATTGCCTCTTTGGCCGTAAAGTTCCCCTGAAGCGGGGGGGCGGAAACACCGTTTATTTCATCCGCCGCGGCATAAAGTTCCCAGTCGGCCGTTGCCGCGACCGTTCTCAACGCATCGCCCAAGTCCTGTGCCGGAATGTCGAATGTGTAATGTTCGGTTTCCTGAGCGGCTAACTCCAGTGGTGACAACACCATGATTGTACCAGCCAGAAGCGCCTGTGCCGTGCGTGATTTCCAAATCTTCATAAAGCCTCCCCGAATTGCCCGCGCCGCGCGCAGTGCCATCGGGAATGCTTCGACAAGCAGGGGGAGACCGACCTTAGGCGGCCGGTAACTTTTTATTGGCTGCGGAGGTAGATGCCGTCCGGACGCCGGTGTATCGTAAGATCAAACAAGTCCGCGATCCGCGTCAGGAACATCTCCGTGTCGCTGATCTTGAAGCGCCCTGCTGCATCTCGCTTGGCAAGCTTTCGATCTGCCACAATAATTGGCACAGATGCGTATCTGTTGGCTTCCGAAATTAGCTGATCCAGCGGGATTGAACGATGCTCGACCCAACCCGACGGCCACTCTGCGGAAGAATTGACGCTGGGTCGCGCGGTGAAATGAACCTGTGGATCGTCAGCCCGATATTGGAGCGCCGTGCGGGTTCGGAGCGATTGCAGCGCTGCGGCGGCGGAGGTCGCGCGCGACGCCGACGCAAGGTCAGCTTTTCCGCTAATCAACTCCACTAGGACTTGGTGATCGTCGCTTAGCGTCACGTCGACGACGCCTTCGTTCGTCGTCACGATGCCTTGGCCAGCCGCGAGGCGGAAAGGGCGCATGTCATTGGCAACTCTTACACGAGCCCGTCCATGCGCTACGCGCACATACCGCGTGTCCGGGGATATCGATACCTCAATCTTGGTGTTGGAATCGAGCGTTGCCGTTGAGCCATCCTCGAGTGCGAAACTGCGAATTTCACCGCGCTGCGTCACCAGTGGTTCCGCAGCATGGGCAGATAGGACGACCTCTGAACCCGGGATTGGAGTTCCACCGGCGCTAATTGTGATCGCGAACACGATAACCGCCGCAACGCCCGCGCCCACCATCATCCAGCGTTTCGAAGAGCGCGTGACGAGTTTTGCGGTGGTTGCCTCGTCCGCTTGCCCCGAAGATTTGAGTATCTCGGCTTGCGAAATCACGCGAGAATAGCGGTCATACGCCTGCTTATGTTGGGGTGATGCCGCCAGCCACCGCTCGAATTGCTCCTGAAGCTGTTTGGTCATTTCGCCGCGCATCTTGATGGCCCATGAAAGAGCATCATCTTTGCTGGGGGTGTCGCCGCCTGATTTCGCGCTCTCGTTGTCATTCATCGATCGGGTCCACCACTTGTGCGATATGTGCCAACGCTTTCATCATATGATATTCAACCGTTGCGATGCTGATTCCCAATCGCTGATGGATCTCGCGATAACTAAGGTCCTCGACGCGGTGCATCAGGAAAACTCGCCTCGTCTTTTCGCTGAGGCCCATAACGGCGCGGTTGTAAAGCCGGAACAGGTCGGCGGCTTCCATGCCGAGCTCTTGCTCCGGCGGACTGGCAAGATCATGTTCTTCCAAAAGCGGAAGAAGGACGATTTTGTTGCGCCGGCTACTGACTGCGCGATTGATCAGCAGGTTTCGAGCAATGCGCTGGAGAAAGGCAGCCGGGTTTGCGAGGCGATTCCGCTGTTCGCTGCCGACGGCACGCAAGAACACTTCCTGCATAAGATCGGGGGCTGCCTCTGGACCGACGTGTCGCCCGAGGTAGCGAAGCAATACGGCGCCATCATCGCGAAAGGCTCGGTCCAATGCGGCGTTCCCCTCGTTGGGGACCCGAGCGGCCGTTGAAATGTTAACCGGCCTGTCCGGTTCTCCAGCCCGATCGGACGTTGAAGGCAGCAGTGCTCGCGTAGAACGGTCGCGACTAAATGAAGAAAATGCCACAGGACTGATCTGAAATGGCAATGCGAGCAGGTGGGTTGCCACCCGCCTACAAGTCGTTTCCCGCTTCGCCGCCGTCAAATCGCCCCGCGGCAATTTTAAGGTCAGGTCACCCATCCGGTGAGGACAAGCGTTCATAATGCGTGACGGAACTTCCACGCGGTTGCTGCCAATCTGCTCGCCGCGCTGTGCCGTAATGCCGATGGCTGATAAAATTGGCAAGCAAAACACCGTAGAAATATGTCTTTCGATACGATCCATCTCTCTCAACGTGAAAATTTCGGCAGCCGCAACAAATCAGGGCGCGTTTGGTTCGCCCAAATCCGATATCATCCTCAAACGGGCTGCGAGGCATGGCTTCATATATTCATGGCACGTAGAATCCTCGTCCATCCATGTGCGCGACCATTCCCTCACCGTACAGCCGATAAAGAGCCTCGCGGACCGCCGTGCTGCTCTTCGTGATAGATAGCATTTTTGCTATTTTTCCTGGATGCAGATGTGTGCCCCGAGGCCAATACCCTTCCATAAGAAGCCTTTTAATTTCACGATAAATGCGTTCGGAAGCGGACGCGGGGCCCGTTGGTTCGGGTGTCTTGTCGTCGGCCATTTGGATCAGCTCCTTCGTGGTGTCATTCCTACTTCCCAAGCCAGTGTTAGTAAAAATCAATCAGTCTATACCGATTCGGGAGCTTGGAGCGCCAATGCATAGCAGATTTGGCGATGGGGGCATAGGATATGACACTTCTATGTTTAGAAAGGTGAGGTAAATTGTGTTCTGGATGCTTCACATAACTTCTACATCGGATTTTCCGGTGATACTGGATTAGATAGATATTATGGAATACGTGTGGATCTTTGTGGATCTTTTGGGAAGTTGCATTGGCAGGGGGATCAGGATCTTTCTGGAAGATTCTTCATGACTTTCGCGCCGCGCTGCTAGACTGGGACGGCGTCGAAAATCCATGTTGAACGACGCAAAGGATGCAAGGAACACAACACCATGCTCTCGCCGCAGCTAGCAGTGCTGCTCCAGATGTGGTGAAGCGAGGGCGAGCGTCGCAAACTGATGCTACCAGCGCCCGACGCCCCGAGATCGGGCCGTTATTGCGGTTTCGTCGCCGATACAGCCAGAATTGTGGTCTCAACGCGGAGCCTCAAGCTCGTGACCGTCGCGCCAAACCGACCCGGCTGGTGGCATCCACCAAATGAGCGACCACGGGCGACAAGTGAAGGGGAAGGGGAAAATAGATATCGCGGCAGCAGATTTGCAAATGTGAAAGAGGAAGCAGCGACCGGACGCCGTCCGCCGATGCCTTCGGATGTCGGCCGCTTCATGACTTCGGGCCGCGACATTGACCCGTAACGGGCCTCTCGGGCAACTGCCGGAACTTGAAAATGATCTACTTCGCTCTGAAAAACCGCCGGCTCATACGTAAGTTGGCGCAGGCGATGCGGCTGATGACGCCGCACGACCGTAAGATATTTCTGGGACATTTCGTTGAAGAGGCGACCTTCATAGAACTTGCGTATCTGCATTCCATCAGCGTTGCTGAAGTGGAAGCGGCGCTGAGTCGTGGACTTGAGATAGTCGCCGATGTCCTGGAGCCCAAGCCGCCATGGTGGCGGCGGTTTTGGTGCCGCTAAGCGAGTTTGCTGCTTGCCAAGCGGCGGCCAGCCGGACAGGGTGAGCCGGATCATGCGTACCGACCTGGACCATCTCCCCGCGAATAAGCAACGTGAATTGGAGCGCGTTGTCCAGATCATTTTCGAGGAATTCGAGGATGCGCTAGCGCTCGCCCAAAAGCAGTGGAAGAAAAAAGGGCGGATCGAAAAAATTATCCTGTATGGCAGCTACGCCCGGGGCGGCTGGGTTGATGAGCCCCATACTGCCAAGGGGTATTTGTCCGACTTTGATTTGCTCATCATCGTCAACGACAAGCGCCTGACGCAACGCGTCGATTATTGGCTCAAGCTTGATGATCGGCTCATTCGCGAACTTGCGATCGACAAGAGTCTGCACACGCCGGTGAATTTCATCGTGCATACGCTGCAAGAGGTGAACGACGGACTCGCGCACGGTCGGTATTTTTTCATGGACGTCGCGAAGGACGGCATCGCGCTCTACAGTTACGACGGCAAGGAACTCCATACTCCAAAGCCCAAGACGCCCGAAGAGGCGCTGGCAATGGCGAAGGAGTATTTTGGGGAATGGATGCCTGCCGCATCGGGCATGCTGGAAACTGCAACCTTTAGTCGCCAGAAAGGGAGGCTAAAAGACGCCGCGTTCCTTACTCATCAAGCTGCCGAACGTCTCTATCATTGCGTGCTTTTGGTCAATACGTTCTACACGCCGCACGTGCACAACCTCGCTTTTCTTCGCACGCAGGCCGAACGGATTGATATGCGGCTGATTGACGCGTGGCCTCGAGAGCGGCGGGAAGATCGGGCGCTGTTTGAAAAGCTAAAAGAAGCCTACGTGAAGGCCCGCTATTCGAAGCACTACCGTATCAGCCAAGAGGAATTGTTTCGACTTAACGAAAATGTCTCTGCCCTGGGGCAGGCCGTGCATGCGGTTTGCCTCGACCGAATTTCGGCGCTGGAAGCGAGGGTGTCCACGTCGAAGTAGCGGGTTGAGTGCTCTCTCGCCATGAGTTGGCCAGCGGCCTTTTAGTCGAAGGTTCCGCAATGCGTGGGCGTCCCCCCTACGAGCGAGCGCGCGAACTCGGACCGTCGACGTCCCGAATGGCGGCCGGCGTGCAGTCGTCTGATCGGCCCGATGGGATGATCGACGCGAGGAATACGCTCACAGCTGTCATGCTACGTCTTTTGCAAGCCTGCCACCTGCAAAAGCGGTGTGTCGTCGCGACCGATCGATCGTCGACCCAGGCATGGTGAGGACTTGGACAATAGTGCGGCGCGTTCTCGCGCCGAAGCTCAAACGGAAGAGAGGGTGCAGGTTGGCCCTGCGAGAAGGATGAAAAACATCTGACGCCGGGGCTGCCGCGAGCTCCGGCATACGGGCTCGTTCAAAATGAGTAAGCCCAATGACGAATTTCTATCCACCGAACGGCGCCATCGATATTGTGATCGAGCCGCGTCCTACCATGCTCGACCCTGTGATCAAAGGCAGCGTCCCGCTGCCGACGGTGACGCGCACCGACATGAGGTTGATGCATTATCTGGCGTCGCTGATGCACAGTTGCACCAGCCGGAATGCGCTGAACATGGCGGGCCTTCTAGCTGACAGCCTGTTTATAGAGACACCCGCCGTCATCGTGCGGGCAACGGCCTGCGCTACGCCGCTGTTCCTCGGCGAGATGGAAGCCGAGGCGATCGCAACCCGGCATCCGGTCGTTCTGCTGCGACATTCGCAGGCGCAGGCCGCGACCGATGTGACGATCGATCTCGTCTTGCCCGACGACGGCGATCTCCGTTGGCTTCAAGGCTATCAGCTGTTCCGCGGCCTCGCAGGCGACAGCTGGCTGGTGCCCTCTGGCGATGGCCCCTCGGTCCGATTGCTGCCCCACAGGCTCTTCCTGACGGAACATGCGACTTACGCAGACGACTGGGATCGGAGGGCCGGCATTGAGCGAGCCAGCGCGCATCTCGATGACCATTTGCATGGAGGCTGGTCATGGAGATGAAAAAACGACCTGCGCCCGATGGCCTCGACTTTGTACCCGTAGAAGGCGGCAGCGATCCAAATCTGGTTTTCGGGGTCGTCCGTCGCCGGATCGGAAAGGGAGCCCTCCAGACCGCTCCGGCTTCCGTGCTCCGGCGTCTCTCGCCGGGGCGCAAGGCCGATGTCGCCGCGCCATGGGAGCCTTCCTGTTACCGCTGGGACGTCCTGCTTCCGCCGATGGCGCACGACGATTGCCTCGATCCCAAACGCCTGTGCGAGAAGTACGAGGAGCAAGCCTGTGAAGGTTTGAAGGATCTGCTCGTCATGATGACGCTCCGCTTTCCCGACGCTGACCGGCTCCATGCCATCTGGGAAGACGTACGATCTTTCGCTCGCGAGCGCCTCTGCCGTGAACGCAATCTTTGCGTCATCGCCGCCTTCCATCTTCCGGTCCAGATCGGCTCGACCAATCCGCCCCACATCCATCTGATGGCGCTCGCCAGAGAGCTCAAAGCATACGGTTTTGCGGACTTCGTCCGGCCGTTTGCAGCCGATGCGGGCAAAGCGATGTTCGCCGCCGAATGGGCCGAGTGGCAAGGACGCAGCGCCCGACCCCGACTGCACGCCGCCGCGCGACCACCGTCGCGGAGGACAAACCTGAAATGAAAAAGGTCCAGCTGTGGCTGGAGCGAATGAAGGAAAGCAGCCGCTGCCCAGCCAGCGCTGCCAACGAATGGATTATATATGTCAAAATACCCCACCGCGACCGAGCGGGCCGAAGAAATGGAAACGCTGATGGCGGCGCTCGCCATCATCCAGGTCGCCGAACTCGATCTCGACGAGAAGCCGCCGATTCTGCCCGTGCAATGCGCGCATTATCTGATTGCTGCCGACGCCGATCTGCTCATCGTTCCCACCAAACCCTCGGCCGCTGGCGATCATCACATTGTCGAGGACATCATGTGCTTGTCGCGCTGCGACGCCCTGCTGGTCCACGTCGCACGCCCGAGCGCGGGCGAGAAGCGAGTGCTCGTAGACATCGGGATCGACGGTCTCGTTCCCGTCTGGTTCCGTGAGTATCGGCCCTGCCTGATCCAACGCGCACTCCACTTCGTGCCCGATCAGGATGCAAGCAAACCCGCATTCAAACTGACAAAGCACGGCCTGGAGCGGGCGGCCGACTTCGACGCCCTGAGCTTTGAGTGGCTCTGACCCGTGCTGAGCTGTGTCGCACTGACGAATATGAAAAGGAAGAAGCTATGCTGGTGGTGAATGTCGAGATCTGGCCTTGGGGCCGTGAAACGCGGAAGCACAAGATTGGGGAGATCACGGCGGGGAATATCGCGGGCGGCCGCATCTCCAGCTATAGCGTTCGCGTTCGACAGACCGGCTACGAGTTGGAAGGCGTACCCGCTATCGACGAAGAATTCCTGCTGCGAGATCACGACCGTGGCGCCGGCGCACTGGCGCTCATTCGTGACGCGCTGCTGATTGCCGTGCCACTTCCCGAAAAATGTTCCGACAGGCCTGATACAGGGGCCGGGTCGATGTCGCCGGAGGGGTAAGGCGATGGACGAGCCCCCCGGTTCCCCGCGCTCTGGTTCCGCCGCCAGTACTGATATCATACGGTTCGCGACAGCTAACCGGCGCCGATTAAGCGGGCCTGGCCTGCGCGCCTTCGTTGCCATCGCCGATCTCTGGGTACTAACCGAGGAGCAGCGCCGGGTGATCCTCGGTTATCCAGCTCGATCGACTTATCAGGGTTGGATCAAGAAGGTTCGCGAGCACCGCGACATCACGCTGCGCGTCGATGTCCTGATGCGGATTTCGGCGGTCCTCGGCGTTTACAAAGGGCTTAGAATTCTCTTCGCCGACGACGATAGAGCTGTCGAATGGCTTCAGAGGCCTCATAAAGCGCGCGTTTTCGGTGGCGCACCGCCGATCGAACTCGTCACCAGCGGTAAGCAGGACGCTGTCCTTGCTGTACGTCGCTTCTTGGATGCCGCCTGTGGTGGCCTCTACATGGCGCCGACGTCGGACGAGCGCGATAGGCCGCCTTATGACGACAGCGAGATCATATTCGACGGCACGAACGATTAAGGGTGCATCCGCTATATTGACCCTCTTCCCCTGACCACATCATACTGAATCGAGACGAAGTTTTCGTATCCGTCCATGCCTGATTGCCGCATTGAGAAGCCGGACCGCCAGAAACGGATCGTCAGTCGCGCCCGCTTTAAGGCGGGCGACACGGGCCAGCTGTTCACAATAGATGGCGTCGGGTTCAGGCTCCATATCCAGCCTGATATCATGGTCAAATCAACAATTGGCTAGTGGATCGAGAATCCTCCTCATCTAAGAAGCGTGAAGATTCAAATGGCAAAAATCCCGCCGAACCGCCGAAAGACAGCATATAAATCTCTTCGCAAGATCGCCGAGAAGCTGGGTGTTCCGTTTATCATTCATCCACCGGTACCGCCGACGAAGGATAGGGAGCAAGGTGAACCTGCCGATCCGAAACGCTGATCGATTTGGACCGTTGTAAGCGCGTGCCGGTGATACGCTCAAAGGTGCGCCGGGAGCACTTCGGACAAGATCTGATTTTCACCTGATGCTCATTGCTTCGCTGTAATTATCGATCGACCCCGTTGCGCTAGCGACCCAGCGCAGCGGCGAAAACTTACACGAGTGCGGCCATCTGGCTGGGTCGATTTTCGTTTGAACCAGAGATCATCCATTCGACCGCCAACGAGCTGGTCAGCCGGAGTTGGCCACACGAACGCGAAGTTCTCGTCTGCCGGGGCTTCTAAGCTTCAAGCGCCCCAGCGACACCCGGATGATCAAAGCACATATTTGCTGAGGTCCGTGTCGCCGACGATCTCGGCAAGCTGGCGTTCGACATAGGCGGCATCGATCTCGAGCGTCGTGCCGCCGACGTCCTCGGCAGTGAAGCTGATTTCCTCGACTAGCCGCTCCATAATCGTTTGCAGCCGGCGCGCACCGATATTCTCGACCTTCTCGTTGACCTCGGCCGCGAGCTTCGCGACGCGCGCGATGGCATCATCCGTGAAGTTCAGCGTCACGCCCTCGGTGCCGAGCAGCGCGACATATTGTTCGGGCAGCCCGGCCTTGGTCTCGCTCAGGATGCGCACGAAATCCTCCTCGGTCAGCGCGCCGAGCTCGACGCGGATCGGCAGGCGCCCCTGGAGTTCGGGCAGCAGGTCGCTCGGCTTGGCGACATGAAAGGCGCCCGAGGCGATGAAAAGGATATGGTCGGTCTTCATCGGACCATATTTGGTCGCGACGGTCGTGCCCTCGATCAGCGGCAGCAGGTCGCGCTGAACGCCCTCGCGGCTCACCGAGCCGCCGCGCACGTCGCTGACCGCGATCTTGTCGATCTCGTCAAGGAAGACGATGCCATTCGCCTCGGCATCGGCGAGCGCGATTCGCGCGACGTCGTCCTGATCGAGACGCTTGTCCTGCTCTTCCTCGATCAGCCGAGTCGCGGCCTCGATCACCTTGAGCTTGCGGCGCTTCTTGGGTGGGCCGCCCATCGCCTTGCCGAGCATGTCGGACAGGTTGATCATGCTCATCTGCCCGGGCTGGCCGGGTAGTTCGAACGGCATGCTCGGGGCGTCCGAAACCTCGATCTCGACTTCGCTGTCGTCGAGATGGCCTTCGCGGATGCGTTGGCGGAAGCTCTGGCGCGTCGCCTCGCTCGCGCCTTTGCCGGTCAGTGCATCGAGCAGGCGCTCCATCGCGGCTTCTTCGGCGGCGGCGCGCACGGCTTCGCGGCGGCGGTCCTTTTCGAGGCGCACGGCTTCCTCGACCAAGTCGCGGGCGATCTGCTCGACGTCGCGGCCGACATAGCCGACCTCGGTGAACTTGGTCGCCTCGACCTTGATGAAGGGCGCGTCGGCGAGTTTGGCCAAGCGGCGCGAAATCTCGGTCTTGCCGCAGCCGGTGGGGCCGATCATCAGGATATTTTTGGGGCTCACCTCGTCGCGGAGGTCGGCCGAAAGCTGCTGGCGGCGCCAGCGATTGCGCAGCGCCACCGCGACCGCGCGCTTGGCGGCGTCCTGACCGATGATATGCGTGTCGAGAGCGGCAACGATCGCCTTGGGAGTCAGATCCTTGTTCATGTGATTATGCCTGAATTTCGATGATTTCTTGGGTGAACTGGTCATTGGTATAGACGCAGATGTCGGCGGCGACCTCCATCGCCTTGCGAACGAGCACCGCGGGGTCCTTCTCATAGTCGACGAGCGCGCGCGCCGCCGAGAGCGCGAAGTTGCCGCCCGATCCGATCGCGGCGATGCCGCCCTTCGGTTCGAGGACGTCGCCGTTGCCGGTGATGACGAGCGTCACCTCCTTGTCGGCGACGATCATCATCGCTTCGAGGTTGCGGAGATATTTGTCGGTGCGCCAGTCCTTGGCGAGCTCGACCGCAGCGCGGAGCAACTGCCCGTTGTGGCGCTCAAGCTTGGCTTCGAGCCGTTCGAACAGGGTGAAGGCGTCGGCGGTCGCGCCGGCGAAGCCGCCGATGACGCCGCCGTCGTGGAGGCGGCGGACCTTGCGGGCGTTGGGCTTCATCACCGTCTGTCCCATCGACACCTGACCGTCGCCGATGATGACGACCTTATCGGCGCTGCGGGCGGAAAGGATGGTGGTTCCGTGCCAGGGCGCGGCACTTTGCGCATGGGGATTGCTCATGCGGTGGGATATGGGCGATGGGTCCGCGCCCCGCAAGGGGACGGGACGGCCGCTCCCGTTAGTGCGAGGGGTTGGCCGCCAGATATTCGACGATCGCCTTGACCTCCTGCGCGCGGTCGTGCGGGATGATCAAGATATCGTGGCCGTGCGTGACGACGATGATGTCGGAAACGCCGACAACGGCCACCCGCTTTCCTTCACAGGCGCGAAGATAGTTATTCGCGGCATCGATCGCGATGACGTCGCCGATGCGTACATTGCCGTTTTCGTCCTTGTCGCCGAGTTCGTGCAGCGCCGCCCAGCCGCCGACGTCGGACCAGCCGGGATCGACCGGCGCGACGACCACCTGTTCGGCGCCCTCCATCACCGCATAGTCGATCGAATCCGACGGGCTGGAAAGAAAGGCGTCGGTTTCGGGATGGATCCGGGGGCCGTCCTCTCGCCCCTTCGCCATCGCGGCCGCGCAGGACGCCGCGATCGCCGGCTGCTGTCTTCCGAGTTCGGCCAGGAACCGATCGGCTCGCATCAGAAAGATACCGGCATTCCAATAATGGCCGCCTTCGGCAAGCATGGCCTCCGCTCTGTCGCGCGGCGGCTTTTCGACAAAGCGACGGACTTCGAAGATGCCCGGAGTCGCGGCGAGCGGCGCACCCGCGGCGATGTAGCCATAGCCGGTTTCAGGATGCGACGGCGCAATGCCAAAGGTTGCGAGCGAGCCGGCTTCGACCGCCGGCATCGCGGCCTCAATGGCGCTCAGGAACGCGGGAACGTCGGTCATGACATGATCCGCGGGCATGACGAGGATCGTCGAGTCGGGATCGTCGGCAAGCGCCGCGCATGCGGCAAGCGCGATCGCAGGGGCGGTGTTGCGCGCGGCGGGCTCGACGACGATGCGGGCGTCGGCGACACCCGCCGCCAGCAGATCGGCCTCGACATGCGCGACGTGCGCCGGGCCGCAGACGATCATCGGCGCGGCGAAGCGGCTCCGGTCGGTCGCGCGGTCGAGCGTTTGCAGGAACATGCTGTCCTTGCCCGTCAGCGGCTGGAACTGTTTCGGCGTGCTACTGGTCGAAACGGGCCAGAGCCGCGTGCCCGAACCCCCCGATAATATGATTGGGATGATCATTTATGGTCTCGATTTTCAGGGGAGGTCAGGCGGGCCAGCACAGCAGCGCGCGCGCCCCCGGGGCGAGCGCAATGCCGTCGGCGCGGTCGGTCGCGACGCATTCGCCGAGTTTCACCTCTTCACCCGATATGCTGCATCCCGGTGACAAGGGGGTGAAGGTGAAGTCGGCGCCATGTTGCGGCAGCAACCCCGCGGCGTCGGATCCCGATAGATGGAGAAGGCGGAAATGCGGCCCGTCGACGAGCAGGCGGTTGTCGTTCGCCGCGACACGCCCGTCGCGCGGATCGGGGCGCGGGGACGTTTCCGATACGGCGAGCCCCGCTTCGAGATGCAGTTCGCGCGGGCGGCCATAATCATAGAGACGATAGGTGCAATCGACATTCTGCTGCACTTCGACGACGGTCAGCCCGGCGCCAATCGCATGAATGGTGCCCGCCTGGTTGTAAACGAAATCGTCGGCGCGTGCGCGGCGCCAGTCGATCATGTCGACGATCGTGCCGTCGAGCGCCGCATCGTGAAGCGCTTCGCGCGTCGTTTCGGTGACTAGCCCGACCCCAAGCTCGGCGTCCGGTTTGGCGTCGAGGACGAGCCAGCACTCCTCCTTGCCGCGCGGATAGCCTGCCGCTTGCGCGGCCACATCGTCGGGGTGAACCTGGATCGACAGGCGTTCGGAAGTGAAGAGGAATTTCACCATGATCTGCGCGTCATCCCCATCGGGATGGACGAACCATATCTCGCCGATGCGGCGGTCATCGAAGTCACCGAAATCGCTGGGAAGATCCGTTCGCCCCCAGGGTTTTTCCACGACAAGCGTTTGAAGGCGTGTGAACATCCGCGGTTCATGTGGCCCCGCGGTTCGATCGTCAAGTCGCCGGAATCAAGCGGCGCGATTAAAGGAGCTGCCTTCTCCTGCCTTTGGCTGGTCGAGCCAGAGGCCTCGGGTGTCATAAACGATTTTGTCGCCACGCTCTTCGAGCGGGATCGATTTGAACAGGTCGTGATCGACCAGGACGATGAGCAGATCGCACGCCGCAAGCGCGGTATCGAGGTCGGTCAACAAAGCGCACGTTCCGGCAAACTCCGTCGGCAGGCTGCGGGCATAGGGCTCGACGATCGCGATCTGCTTGCCGAAGCGGCGCGCGAGCGCGGCGGCGATTTCAACCGCCGGGCTTTCGCGGAAATCGTCGATATTCGGTTTGAAGGCGAGGCCGAGGCACGCGACGCGGGCCTGCGGATGTTGCGAGACGAGCATTTCGGCGGCACCGATGACATGCGCGGTCTTGGCCAGATTGACCTCGCGTGCAGTTCGGATCAGGCGGCTGTGATCGGGGGCGCCATGGACGAGGAACCAGGGATCGACCGCGATGCAATGACCGCCTACGCCGGGCCCCGGCTGGAGAATGTTAACGCGCGGGTGGAGGTTGGCGAGGCGTATCACCTCCCACACGTCGACGCCCATATGTTCGGCCATCATAGACAGCTCGTTGGCAAAGGCGATGTTGACGTCGCGGTAGCTGTTCTCGACGAGCTTCACCATTTCGGCGGCGCGCGCCGAGGTGGTGACACAGGCGCCGCGGACGAACTCGCGATAGAAGGTCATTGCCCGGCGGGCGCAGCGCGGCGTGATACCGCCGATGCAGCGGTCGTTGTCGACGAGCTCGACGAGGATGCGGCCGGGCAGCACGCGCTCGGGGCAATAGGCGACGAAGATGTCAGCGGCGCCGGTGCAGGCGCCCGGAACCTTGAGGTCGGGGCGGAGCTCGGCGAGCAGCGCGGCGACCTTTTCGGTCGTGCCGACGGGCGAGGTCGATTCGAGGATAACGAGGTTGCCCGCCTGAAGCTTCGGCGCGATGGCCCGCGCGGCCGATAGGACATAGGCGATGTCGGGGCGATGCTCGTCGTCATGCGGGGTCGGCACCGCGATGACAAAGACGTCGGCAGGCGCGACCTCGGTCGAGGCAACAAGGTTGCCGCGCGCAACGACGCCCTGGACGAGACCGTCGAGATCGACTTCCTCGATATGGACCTTGCCGTTGTTGACGGTGTCGACGACATGCTGACTGACGTCGACGCCGGTCACGCGGTTGCCCGAACGCGCGATCAGCGCGGCAGTCGGCAGGCCGATATAGCCGAGCCCGAGGACCGTGACCTTCTGTTCGCTATCAATGCGCACGCGCAACAATCTCCGCAATCTGTTTTGCCGCCGTGCCGTCACCAAAGGGATTATGGGCACGGGCCATGGCCGAATAGGCGTCTTTGTCGTCCAAAAGCTTGAGAATTGCGGAAACAATACGCGTTTTGTCGGTTCCGACAAGCCGCGCGGTGCCGGCTTCGATGCCTTCGGGCCGCTCGGTCGTCTCACGCATCACCAGCACCGGCTTGCCGAGCGAGGGCGCTTCCTCCTGCACGCCGCCGCTGTCGGTGAGGACGAGCGTCGAGGCGCCGAGCAGGCGGACGAAATGCAAATAATCGAGCGGATCGATCAGTGCGACATTGGCGAGGCCGCCGAGGATCGGTTCCATCGCGCTGCGCACATGCGGGTTGGGGTGAACCGGGAAGATGACGGCGACATCGGGTCGCGCGGCGATGCCGGCGATGGCGCCGGCGATCGCCTTCATCCCGTCGCCGAAATTTTCGCGCCGATGCGAGGTGACTGCGATAATGCGCTTCCCTGCGAAGCGAGCAAGGAGCGGATCCAGCCCGGCCGCGAGCGACGGTTCTTCGTCGATCCGCGCCGTAGTCGCGAGCAGCGCATCGATCACCGTGTTGCCGGTGACATGAATCTGATTCGCAGGAACATTTTCGGCACGAAGCGCCGCCGCGGCGGTCTCCGTCGGAGCAAAGTGCAGGTCGGCGACGACGCCCGCGACCTTGCGGTTCACCTCTTCGGGCCATGGGTGATAGATATTGCCGCTACGCAAGCCCGCTTCAACATGGCCGACGGGTATCTTGCGGAAATAGGCAGCGAGCGTCGCCGCCATCGTCGTCAGCGTATCGCCATGGACGAGGATACGGTCGGGTTTTTCGCGGTCAAAGGTTTCGCCAAGCCCGATGACGAGCCGGGCCAGCAGCGCATCGAGCGTTTGATTTGGGGTCATGACGTCCAGATCGACGTTGGGAACGATTTGTGCGATCTCAAGTACTTGGTCCAGCATTTCGCGGTGCTGCGCGGTCACGCACACACGCGCGTCGATGCCGGGCGCGGCGCGGAGAGCCTGGACGACCGGGAACATCTTGATCGCTTCCGGCCGGGTGCCGAACACAGTGATGATCCGGGCTGACATTCGCGGCGATGCTCCTTGTCTCTCGAATATTGTAGATCTCGGGATGCGCCATAACCGGCGGTGGGTTGCTTTTCCTTTAATCATTCGACACAGCAGCCTCCATATCGCTGGTGTCACGGCAACCAGAAAGCTAAAGGGGCGTTCCTCGCTTGCAGCGATTTCGATCCGCAGATTTTAGCAGGTTTCAAAGACGGCCATGGGCATTTTTTCCCGATTTCGGAAAAGGGAAGCATCTCCAAAAATTGAGCCCGCGGTGCCGCCCGGACTTCTCGTATATGCCATTGGAGATATCCATGGCCGGGATGACCTGTTTGCCGCTCTGCTCGATCGCGTTGAAGCCGACCGCGAACGGCGGGCGTATGACACATGCATCCTCATCCTGCTCGGCGATCTGGTCGACCGCGGACCGTCATCCGACCAGGTAGTCGAACGGGCCATCACCCTGCCTTCCCGGTTCGACCGCGTTCACCACCTGATCGGCAACCACGAAGAATGCATGCTCGCCGCGCTGACGGGCGACGTTCGCGCGCTGCGTTATTTCTATCGGATTGGCGGCGAGTCGACGATCAGAAGCTATTTGAAAGATGACGAAATGCTCGCACAGTTGCCGTTCGAGGAACTGGCCAAGGCGTTTCCTTCCGCAGTCCCGCAATCCCACGTCGACTATCTGGGGCGCGGCGAGGACATGGTCCAGTATGGCGATTATGTCTTCGTCCATGCCGGCGTCCGGCCGGGAATGCCCCTAGATCGTCAGAAGACTAGCGACCTTCGCTGGATAAGGGACGAATTTCTGAGCGATACCAGCGATCATGGTGTGATGGTGGTTCACGGACATACGATCAGCGACGATGTCGACCGGAGTTGCAACCGCATCGGGATCGATACGGGCGCCTATGCATCAGGGTGTCTCACTGCCATCGTGCTGCAAGGACAGACCCAGAGCTTTCTTTCCACGCGCGACGAGTAGCGGCCGGTTCTTGCGACTTATGCTTGATCTGCGAGGCCCGTCAGGCGGCGGGAACTAGGTGCCTGTTTGCAACTGTAACCGAACTTGAACTCTCGGCTGCGCGTGCCGCGTAGAGCCGTCTTGCGATCACCATCCCATAGATGACCCCGAAACCCGGTGTCGAAATCATATATTGCGAGAAGAAAACGAAGACCATCGTACAAAGCAGGAAGGTCTCATAATGTGAGCGCAGGCCACTGAGCATCCGGTAAAGGATGAAGATCAGCGGGATAAGGCCGAAGAGGCCGAGCTGGAATCCGACGATGAGGATTCCCGACGGAACACCGGCCTCGCTCAGCATGATTAGCCACGGGTTGGCGGCCATGATCGGGCCAATGAGGTCCAGCCACGTCTCTTCAGACATCCCTGCGGGCATGAACCCCTGCATGACAATTTGTTTTGCGCCCACGTAGATGCCGCCAAGTCGCTGGTTGGCGCTGGCATCACTGAGCACGGGATATAGCGGAGCCTGGTAGAAATCCGTCATCAACTGCACAATTCGCAGGTTCTGCGGAAGCAAGTGGGCTTCGACAATAAGCCCGATCATGAAGTAGACAGGAACGACAAGCACGAGGAGCCAGCGCGCCCTGCCGCCAAAGATGACGAGATAGATGAGCGCCCCGAGGCCCAGCGCCAGCGCGGCGCTGGATGAGCGGGCGATGATCAGCGCCGTTACAAGGCAAGCCAGGGAAAGCCAGTTCCGACCGCCCATAAGGACAAGCGCCGCGGCAAGAATGATCATGTGAAAGCCGAAATGTGTCGGTTCCGGCGCAAGCCCCAATGTTCCGCGGCCGGACTCGACGACGACTTCGGCCGCTGCCGAGAATCGGCCGACGAATTGCGACGCAAAGCCTGGGTCGATTACCGTCTGGATGATACCCACCGCCATCCATGTGAGGGTTGCGAACACGATGATCCTGTCGGCGGCTTTTGGGTATTCGATCGCAATCCCGAAACTGGCGAATGCGAACACCACCGGCGACACATAGATCAGGAGATAGCGAAGCTCAGAGAAAGTGGGATTCGTGCCGCTGCTGATGAGAAATCCCATCAACCCTGCGAACGCGAGGGCAATCAATGCGATTGCGTCCCGGGCAGGAAAATAGGCGCGCAGGCGTGCAAATGCGGCGCCCGAGGCAATGATGCTCAACAGAAAGGCGTAGGGCTGCGTATAGGAATCGAGATCAAGGATCTGCGTGTAGGGGAACAGGCAGAACAATAGGGCAAGGCTGTATATGATCAGTCGCATCGTCTAAACTTGTGTCGATCCGTGGTAGAGGGTTTCAGAGACGAATGCGCTTCATCCGGGAAGGGTCGTCAAGCCCGAGAGCCGGTTCCGGCTTTCGTAGCGGCGTCCCTGCCTGTTGGCAACGCAGCTACGAGCAGTGCCAGATAAATGACGCGGCACGCCACAAGCGCCCACATGAATTCCACGAGACCCCATCGGCAAACTGCCACGGCGCATGCAGCAACGAAAACTGCGGTGGCGAAGCAGATAGCGGCGCGCAACATCTGTCGTTCGCGGTCGAGCGCGAGCAGGAGAAACTCGACGAGCCCGTTATTGAGCAGAACACCCGTTACGGCGAGCGGGACGAGAAGATGCGGCGCAATCGCATAGCGCTCGAGACTCTCGGGGAGGAAGCCGGAAGCGATGATCGCCGCAACGGTTCCTATGGCCGCCAGCCAGATCATGATGGAGATACCGACCCACGTCGCAATCAGCCTCGTTGCAGCGCGATGGTCGCCATCCCGCTGAACCAACCGTATCGCCTCGGGACCGCTCCGCTGGGCAAGTGTATTCACGATGAGCGAGGCTCCCGTCAGAAAGAGCGCGAGTATCGCATAGCGAGCGCCTTCCTCGCGCCCCATCGTCGAGGTGACGAACAGCCGGTCGAGGTAGAAGGGAGCCGAAATAAGCGAATAGGTGAGGAAAAGTCGTACGCCGTCGCCGGTCGACCCGGACACCGGCGGCACGGGCACCGGCGGCACGGGCAACCGGGCCGGCGCCGGGGCGCGACCGCGCCGAAAATACAGCCATTCCGAAAGAAGGCAGGCCACAATGGTTGTCGCGATTTCGGTGATCAAAAGAATGGTGAGATCGCCAAAATAGGCTGCCGCCGCCACCGCGACGAACACGCTGCCGCTGCGCAAAATGGTGCCCGCTGCCAAGGTCGCCGAGGTGCCGGACGCCCGCTGCATCGATGCGAGCACCAGGGTGTAGGCGGTGCTGAGTGCAAAGAAGAAGCCAAGTCCCGACAGACGCAGCCAGTCGAGGTCGAGAAGGAGTCCGGCGGCGTAAACTGGAATACCTACCGCGGCGGCGCGCAGCAGCAGGCGGCGCATGATATGGTGCGATTCGCGGAGCAGTTCGCCGCCCTGGCCGGCGCCGACCATTCGCGGAAAATTTTTGATGGTCCCCTCGATGGTGCCAAAACTCAGGATCGAGGAGAGGAATGCGCCAGTCGCCGCAATCGTTGCGTACGTACCGAAATCCTGAACGGGAAGGAATGATGCCGCTACCACCATGCGGAGCATCGTGATGCCTGCCGCACCCAGCATGACGACAAGGAACAGGGCGCTACCCAACCCGGGGCGGAAGGAGGCGGGGACAGCCGATCGGCTCATATGTCAGTCCCCTGGTGCCGGCGTGTCGAGGCGCTTGGCTGGAATACCGACATAAACCCCCGGTTCCGTAATATCGCGGGTCACCAGGGTCAGGGCGCCGATGATGACGGGCCCCTTGATCTTCAAAGGTCCGAGCAGGACGGAATTGGATCCGATCGTCAAATCGCCATCGATGTCGAAAAAATGTTCGGGCTCGGGGCGTCCATCAGAGTAGCGACGGCCGAACACGACGCCGGAACTGAGATGCACCGTGCCGTTGCAACGAATCCCGTTGCCACCAAGGACAACGCCCGTGGAATGCCCGACGATCAGCTGTTTGATGCGCAATGAGGTCGATGTAAGTTCGATGCCATAGAGCGCCAGCATGAGATTGTCGGTCCATACCGACAAGAGTTTCCCAAGTAGCGGCACGCGCGCAACAAATTTCGAAATCCGGATCCAGGCGTCGATTTGCGAGGTCGTCGAATAAAACAGGCGGAGAACGCGCTTCATCAGGTCAGCTGAACACCAAATGTGAGAGCGGGCCGTCGGGGTGCGCTGTGCGGTAAGCGGCACCGATGCGTTCGCGAACCTCCGGCTTCATCACCAGGCGCCCGCCCTTAGTCATGGGCGTGCGCGAGGTGAAGGACAGGAACATCACCAGCCGGGTGGTCGAACACCGGGCGCCCTGATGCATCAGGCGGCCGGGATCATTGAAATAGACGTCTCCTCGCTTGCCGGTCAGCCGGACGCGTTTTTCATCAACGTCGATCGCGAATCGTTCTGCGAGATCCTGATCGGTCATGCGCTCGATTATGAAGGGGTGCCGTTTCACCCGATCGGATTCGGCGAGCTTGAGGAAGGTGAACGGACCGCTTGTGTCGCCGACGTCCGAAAAATACACCATGAAATGTAACTGCCGGCTGTCGCCATAGTCGAAGTGCCATAGCTGGCTGTCCGTCAGGACGTCGCGCGGCTCCGAATAATTGAGCGCGACGTTCCAGAGCCAGGGACGCCCATCAAAATAACCGTTGATCATGGCGGCTGTCTCGGCGTCACCGAGTATCTCGGCAACCACGCCTTCTACAAGCTCGGGGTGGTCCGGCGAAATGTCGACGAACGCCGCACCCTGAGCCTTGCCCGCATATGGGGAAAGGTCGATCTCGGGAATAGTCAGCTGACGGGAAAGCTTCCCGTAGGCATCGATCATGAGCGCGTCGAGCTGCGCATTGGGCTGCGTCGGGGCGATAGACTCCGACAGCCGGCGGGGCAGATCGCGAACGGTATTGAGACCCTTTACAGCGTAGCGCTTCTGCTTGACTCTCCAGCGGAGAAAGCTCGCGACTTCGTGAAGCATGTCGAACTACCTTTAAATCGTCTGACGAGAGCAAAGTTCAGTCGTGCGGTCGGTCGTCATCGGCAAATCGTGCCGCCAGAACCATCGCAACCTCTTCACCCTCACAAATAAAGGCGCGCGGCCTCATGCATTCGATGGTCATACCGCCATTTTCCATCAGGGCAATCATGGCGCTGTTTTTTGCCATCGTACCCGCGGTCACTCGCCGCAGGCCGCCGTCCGTCAGAAGCCAGTCGAGGATTCCTCTCCACGCCGCGCTGCCAAGACCCGTGCCTCGCGCCGCCGTTTCGCCCACCATGATCGAGACGTCGGCGCTCCGGTTCGGATCGTCGAAGCTGACCGAGATATTGCCGATATGGCCGAGCGCCGGATCGACCGCTTCGATCGCCAGGAACAGATCGCGCGATGGCAGCATCGCTTGCAGATAGGCCGTGCAGCTTGCAAGATCATGATGGCGATGCCGCTGTTCGGAATAGCGAACGACAGCGGGATCGTTGAGCCAGCCGACATAGCGATCGGAAAGGTGACCCTCGGTGAAGGGAACCAGGCGGCAGCGGCCGAGATCAAGCGCCGGAAAATCCCTCATGTCCCTACCTCTGACAGTCCGAAAGAATGCGCCCAACCATGTTGGCCGTTGCATTTCCGAGGCCGGCGGGCGTCGCCGCCACCGGCCATCCTTGCCGCTCGTCTCCCCCGGTGAGAAACGCATCGATAGCGTCGCGCGTCGAAACGCTCGGAATCGCTTTGCGTGCGTCGCCGAGCCACTGACGTTCTTCGCTGCGTGGGACGATGGAAAGAACCGGCCGGCCGAGACAGGCAGCTTCGATCAGCAGGATGCTCGTCATGCCGACCACAAGGTCGGCGGCGTTGACGAGCTCCAGGCCAGGTTCGGACTGGCTCACCTGGTCGAAAAGTGCGCTAAAGTCCGCCTCTTCGGCGTCATCCTGTTTCGGGTGCAGCCGAAGTACGCGGTGCACGGGGTAGGGCAGGTGCGACAGGGCCAGGAGAAGCTCTTCTCCCACGATCCGGCTTCGCGCGTCGGAGCCGCTGGTCCCGGCAAGGCTATAGTCATCGTCGCGGCGGAAGGGATTGTCGCCGAGGCCCACCGATAGCTCGGAGACGAACACGACGATCTTCTCATCGTCCGGCACGCCGGGAAAGTGACGTCGACGCTGCTGCGCGCGCTGATCCTCGGACCACCGCTCGCGAATGGCAGCGATTTCGTCGAATCTGGGGTGGCCGCAAATGGCGATCTGGTCGCTTTCGATGCCGAGTGCGCGATAGGCATCCGCGGACGCGCTGTCCGCGACCAACAGCGTATCGGGAGCGTAGCGCAGCGGATCCGTGCCGTGCCCCCTGAACCGGTGTTCGGCATTGGGCGCGGAATCTACGGCAGCGATGGTAGGCACCCCGTTTCGTCGCGATGCGGCAACGAGGTTGAACGCGAAGCTGTCGGGATTTTCGGACGTGCCGAATATGACGGCGGCAGGATTGAAACGGGCAAGCAAGGCTTCGGCGGCAGCATCGTCGAGGGCGTCCGGCGCGGCGATGAGCTTTTCTGTAGGGAAATAGGGCGCGGCAAAGGGCAGGGCGAGCGTAACCGGAATGGCTCCCGCATCGCGTAAGGCCGCCGGCAGCTCGCGCATGAAGAGCGCCGCACCCGGATCTTCGGCAAACAGGAGATAGGTGAGGGTCATGTCGCCTGAGGAGGCGTTTGCCGCGCCTGATCGGCGAGCCGGATCTGGTCGATGACGGCGGTTGATTTCATCGCCGACACGCCGTCGCTCCAGAGATCGGCCGACTGCCCGGAATCGAGGCAATCAGCCAGATTGTCATACATGCGATAGAGTGCCCGGCCGCAGGTGGGTGCGATGCGCGTGGGGCGGTCGACCGCGAGTTCGTTTTCGCCAGTTGCAGCGCGATGTGCTGTCTTGGCAGAAAGGGCAATATCCAGACCTTCCGCCATGATATCGAGTTTGCCGTGCGTCCCGAGCAAGCTCAGCCCGCACTCGCGATAATGGCGGAAACGGAGGGGCTGGAATGCCACTTCGACATCATCTCCGAACCGGAGCTGGAAATGGGGGTTGGAATCGCCCGGGATCGGCCCCTCGATGAAGCCGGGCGACGCCCCGGACAATTGCCAGCCGGTTACCTCGCCAAGTAGCATGCGGGCAAAGTCGACCATATGGGTGCCATTGTTGACGAGGCCGTTGCCATAATAGCAGGTTCCCACCTGTATCTCGCCGATCAATCGATCCAGATCGCCGTCCGCCAGCGCGCGAAAACGTTCGTCCGCGCGGCGCCAAAGATTGACCTGAACGATGATATTGCGAGTGCGGCACTCATCGAGAAAAGCCTCGGCATCGTCCGCCGTCCGGCCCAGTGGTTTCTCGACAATTACCGCCTTGAGGTTGGGGAAGCGATCGATGAGGCCGCGGCGGGCGTCGGGGCCCGTCGCAAGGATGGCGACTTCGATATTGTCGTGCGCGCGATCCAGCTCTCCCGCTTGAGCCGCGATATGCCGCACGCCCCACTCGTCCCTTGCCAGCGCGCGGGCGTCCGGTGCCGGATCGATGACCGCCAGCCAGTCGAAGCGCGGATGGTCGCGAAGCACCTGCGCATGCGACGCATAGGGAAAATGCTGCGCCATTGCGGTGTCGGCCGCATAGCCTTGGGCCATTTTTCCGAACCCGACGAGCACAGTCGGATAGCCTGTGCTCATCGCGCCGTTTTCTCGATGCAATGGGCATTGATTGCGGCAAGATCCGGAGCTTGGGCGACCAAATCGAGGATCGCTCCCGTGCCAAAAAACGGCCCGTGTACTGGCTCGAGCTGCTCGTAGACCCGGCGAATGAATTCGATATCCTCGGGATAATCGAGCTGCAGCCGGAGATCGGGAGCCTGGCCGCTCCTCGGCGCGAGCATATGCAGTATTCGGTAGAGCGAAGGGTTCTCGTAAAAATATAGCGACACATGTTCGCGTACCGCGAGGTCGTCAATCGTCGCGGCGACCTTCTCCAGATCCTTTGTGCGGAAGACCTGGACATCGGTGCCTTGTGGATAGGAGGGTATGCGGACATTGGCCGCGACGTCGCAATCATTCGCAAGGAAGGTCTCGATGGCGAGGTCGACCGTTTCTGGGTCGAGCAGCGGGCAGTCGCCGGTGATTTCCACCACGATGTCCGACCCCATGTATCGGTGCGCATCGACCACCCGCTGGAGCACATCGTCTTCGCTGCCGCGGTAGACGGGGACATTGTAGCTTTGGGCCCAGTCCTGGATGAGGTCGTCGCCCTTTCCGGTGGAGGTGGCAACGACAATATCGTCGATCCGGCGGCATTGTCGAAGCCGGTCGACAAGCCGCGCAAGCGCGGGCTTGCCGTGGATGTCCATCAGCACTTTGCCCGGCAGGCGTGACGAGCCCATCCGGGCTTCGATGCTGGCGACGATCCTCATCCGGCGCGCGACGCAGCGGCGGCGGCAATTTCGTGACGGCGTGCGTGCACCTTGCGTACCGCCATCACCAGCTTGTCCGCCAGGGCGTCGTCCACCCGGTACGCGCACGGTTCGAACAGTATCAGCTCGTGGCGATACATTTGCTCGGCAACGGGGCAGAGCCCCTCATGATAGTGGCGATCGGTCAGCGTAAACGGCCATCCGTCGCGGCCGATGGCTTTGCGCTGCTGGAATGCCGGCAACATATAGAGCGGACGGAGATATCCCGTGCTGTGGGGAAAGCCTTCGGCGGTGAGCGCAGCACTGAAATCCGCGCGGCTCACTCCCAGCACCTCTTCGTCGACACGCATGGCCCAGACATAATATACGTGACGGCACCCCTCGCGCACCATGGGGACGGTCAGGCCTTCAAGATCCCGCAATCCATCGGAAAGATGCTCGGCGAGCCGCTGGCGGCGACCGACTTCATTTTCGACCTTGTCCAGCTGGCAGCGCCCCACGGCCGCCGACAATTCGGTCATGCGATAGTTCTGGCCGATCATGTTCGTCAGGTCGGTGATGCCGGCGGGATCGACTATATTTTCCGCATGGTTACGGATCGCCTGCATGCGCAATGCCAGCGTTCCGTCATGTGTGACGCACATGCCGCCTTCCCCCGTGTGAATATGCTTGTGATAATTCAGGCTGAATATGCCGATGTCCCCGAATGTCCCGGCATATTGCCCATTTTCGGTTGCGAGCGGTCCCTGTGCATTGTCCTCGATCAGGAATATGCCGCGTGCCTTTGCGAGCGCCGCCAGTTCCGAAAGCTGCGCCGCGTGCCCGAACAAATTGACGACGATGATGGCCTTCGTCTTGTCAGTGATCGCCGCTGCGACACTTTCGGGGTCGAGGCAGAAGGTCTCCGGCTCGATGTCTGCGAAGACCGGGATGCCGCCATAAAATAGCGGAGCCATGGCGGTTGCGGACATGGTGTAGGGCGGGACGATCACTTCATCGCCGGGCGAAAGACCGATCGCGCCCATCGCGGCGATGAGGCCGGATGTCGCGGAATTGACCGAGACAACATGCGGCACGTTGAACCTCACGGCCCATTCCTGCTCGAAGGCCTTCACTTCGTCGCCGCCCAGAAATTCGGGGCCCCAGCTTCCGAAAAAGGCCGACAGCGATCCACGGTCGAACGCGCGCATGGCGGCGTCAGCCTCCGCCTTGCCAATCGTTAAATCCGCCGGAAGGGGCTCCGCGATTACGGGTTCGCCGCCTGCGAGGGCAAGCTTCTCATTGAACTGAATATTCGTCATAACATCCTCGGTACCGAAATTCGGAGGGTTTAGCCAAACAGATCCCAGCCCGCGGGCGTTCCCCGGGCGACATCTCGCGTCACATGTTTGCCAAGCAGCTTATCGATGTATTTGGTCGGCAAGCCAAGACCCGGCCGGATCGCGCGAAGGTTTCGGGTCGTGATGACGTCGCCGGCTTTCATGTCCTCCACGATGTAGAGCGAACGGCGAAATACGAGCGATCCCAGCTCTGCTTCGGTGGGGCCATAGCTCACGCGGCCCAGCGCCTGCGATGCCGTTCTTGTCTCCCGAACTAGCGCCGCCAGTTCGTCGGGTTCCATCGAGAATGCGGAATCGACCCCGCCATCCGATCGGTTCAGGGTGATATGCTTCTCGATAGCGACACCGCCAAGCGCAACCGAGGCGACACCGGCGCCAATACCCATGGTGTGGTCGGACAAGCCGACATGGCAATTGAACAGGTCGCGCAGGTGCGGAATCGTGTTGAGATTGGAGGCGGCCGGATCGGCGGGGTAGGAACTTGTGCACTTCAGGAGAATGAGATGCTCGCACCCGTTGGCGCGGGCGGTGCGGACACTCTCGTCAATCTCCGCGACCGTTGCCATGCCGGTGGATATGATGATCGGCTTGCCCGTCCGCGCGACCTTCGCGATGAGCGGCAGGTCGGTGTTCTCGAAAGAGGCAACCTTGTGGCATGCGACGCCCAGATCCTCCAGAAAATCGACGGCCGTCGCGTCGAACGGCGTCGAAAAGCCGATCATGCCAAGTTCGCGGCAGCGGTCGAAGATGGGCTTGTGCCATTCCCACGGCGTGTAGGCCTTTTTGTACAGCGAATAGAGCGAATCCCCTTTCCACAGGCTCTTTTCATCGGCGATGAAGAATTCCCGCTCGGCGAAGTCGATCGTCATCGTGTCGGCTGTGTATGTTTGCAGCTTAAGGGCGTGGGCGCCCGCCTTTGCCGCGGCCTCGACAATCTCCATCGCCCGGTCGAGCGAGTGATTGTGATTGCCCGAGAGTTCCGCGATCACAAGCGGTGGGCCGTAGGTTTCGATCGGAAAATCGCCGATTTTGAACGGATTCATGTGCTTCCCTTACTGTTCTTTCTGTCGAACGCAACGCTGGCGTTCGGAACTAGGATGATGACTGCGTGCCGGGCCTGAGAGGGCAACGATAGTGCGAGAGAAAGCGGGAAAAGCCCGCCGCAGCGAAGGCGCCTGCGGACGCCCTGTTGATCTCCAATATTTCTGCGTCGATCGCCGTGACTGTCGGCCAATGGCTCGCCAGCCAGCGCGAGCCGGCGCGGATCAGCCGCGCGCCTTCGCCGCGTCCTTCGCGACCGGGCACCAGATAGACGGAAATGATCGCCGTATCACCCGTTCGATCGTATCGCAGGACGCCGACCGGATCGCCGTCGCATTCGCCGATCAGCAGGATCCGGTCGGGGCTCGACAGCGTCGAGGCGAACCATTCGCGGTGCGCTTCGAGCGCCACCGGAGACGGATCGCGCGAATGACGGCGCGTGCGATCGTCGTTTCGCCATTCCCAAATTCGATCGCAATCATTGGCCGTCGCCGGGTGCAATTCGATGGCATTGTCGAGCATCGCGCGCGCGACACGCTGCGCTCCCTCGCCGTCGACCAGCCGCGCCGCACGATTGGCCACCATCTCCGCCAGGTGCGGCGCGGCGAAGAGAGTTCGCAGCGCTGCAGCGAGGGTAGCGGCCGAGATCTCCGCATGATCGCCGACCCAGATCGCCGCCCCTTCCCGGGCCAGCGCGAGAGCGCCCGCCCGCTGGTTCTCCGCAATCGTCACGAGGATCGTCGGAAGCGCTAGGCAGCAGCGTTCCCAGGTCGTCGTGCCGGCAGCGCCGATCGCGAGCGATGCTTCTGCCATCAAGGCGGGCATATCGGTTCCGCTGCCGTGAAAATGCGCGTGGCCCCGCGGGCGGCACCATTCGATGATCGCCGCCCGGTGGGGGTTTAGATCGCCGACGACGACGTCGATGCGACGATCGCTCAAATCCGCCTCGACGATGGCGTTCAGCGCGGTAAGCGTGGTGCCCTGCGCATCGACGCCGCCGAAATAGACGAGGACGGCGCCCTCGGGCCGCATCGCGCCAGTCTTCGCGCGCAATTCGGCAAAGCGAGGAGCCAAAAGCGCATAACGCGGGCCCAAAAGCGACCGGCAGCCGGCAGGAACCAAACCGGCGTAGCGGTCGCGGTCGCCCTGGAGGTTTTGATCGAGCAACAGATCGCAATCATGCACGCGGTCGGCGATATCGTCCACGACCAGGATATGGCAGGCTATAGCCCGCATCTCGGACTGCCACCGATGGTCGAGAGCATAATGGTCGACGATGAGCCAGTCGACCGGGCCATCGAGCGCCGCGCGCGTTTCCGCCGCATCTCTGGCCTGAGAAGTGCCCAGCCAGCGGGAATGGGCGAGCTCGTCGTATCCTTCGCCATCCGCGTCCGGCAGGATGGCGCAAGAATAACCCCTCGCTTCGATCAACGACGTCGGTGTGCCGCTGTGGGCGCGGACGACGAACTGGCAGGCATGACCATCGCGCGACAACCGGTCAGCCAAAGTCAGGCACCGGACGATGTGTCCGGTTCCGATCGCTTCGGATCCGTCGACGCGAAAGGCAATGCGCATTCTGATCAGCGAACCTTGAACAGCGGTTCCAGCGGCTTGCAGCGAAGCAAGTCGATCAGGTTCCGCTCATCGATCGCGCCGCGGAGGGTCGCAAATACCTCGTCATAGGCTTTCATCAGAAGGGCGATCTCTGCATCGCGATGTGCATAGGACATGTTGTGCGAGCCAAACGCCAGGACGCCCCGCTCGAACAGCTCCTGCATGAAGAGCGTCTTGAGCTCCCACAGCGTGTACGGTTCGGCGTCCTTAAAATTGACAAAGGACCAGGTTGGATCGCCGCTGACCGAAAGGACGTCTTTCAGGCCGTGGCGGTCGACAAGTTCGCGCGTGCCGTCGATGACCTTTTGACCTTGGTTACGCAGCGTCGCGGCAACGGGCTCGCGCTTCAGCTTCTCCATCGTGGCCTTGGCAGCCGCGAGCGAGAGCGTTTCGCCGCCGAAGGTGAAGGAGAAAAATACTTCCTCCATGAGTTTCATGATGTCGGCGCGACCTGCCAGCGCCGAGACCGGGTAGCCGTTCGCGAGGCCTTTTCCGAAGGTGGCGAGGTCCGGCGTTACGCCGAAAAATTCCTGGGCACCGCCGTTGGAGTAGCGAAAGCCCGTGATCGTTTCGTCAAACACGAGAACCGCTCCGTTTGCGCGCGCGATGTCCTGCACCTGATGAAGGAAGTCCGGTGTCGGGGACGCGACGTTCATCGGCTCGAGAATGACCGCCGCGAACTCGCCGGGATGCGCCTTCATCAGGTGCTGAAGGGACTCCGCATCGTTGAAGGCGAAGCTGTGTGTCAGGTCTCGGGTGGCCTGCGGAACGCCAAGGTTGCGCAGCGTCGAGCCGATGTACCAATCCTGCCAGCCATGATAACCGCATACCGCCACGTGGTCGCGGCCGGTAAAGGCACGCGCGATGCGGATCGCGCCCGCCGTCGCGTCCGACCCGTTCTTGCCGAATCGGACCTTCTCGGCGCAGGGCACCATCTCGACGATCAGTTCGGCGACCTCCATCTCGACAGGATGGGGGAGGGAGAAGATGACGCCATCTTCGAGTTGATCGCGCACGGCGCGCGTAACGTCGGGATCGTTGTAACCCAGCGTTACGGCACAGAGGCTGGAAATGAAGTCCACATATTCATTACCATCCACATCCCAGACATTAGCGCCCTTGCCCTTGGCGATAAAATAGGGGGACGCGCCCAAGGGGTATTGCGTGCGACTTTTCGAGAAAGTCTGGCTGCCGAGAGGAATTGTCTTCTCGGCACGCGCAAGCATCGCCTCTGACTGGCTGAATTCACGCATGGTGGTCGGCTTCCTTCGAATGTTTTGTCGGATGTCGAGTGATGCCCGCTCGTGCCTCGGGATACGAGAAGCTATTCGGGAACGCTGCTATCGGCAGCCAAACTGCGGAGCAACCCCTCGTTTCGTTCGTGCCGATTCGCCGGCGCGATTTTTCCATTGCACTGGGTGAGACGAAAAATGTCGAACATGTCAAAGCGATGTCCGGCCTCCGCCTCCGCAGCTACGATACGCCTTATGACTTCCAGGTCGTCGGGATAGTCGACCGTCCATCGGAGAGCGGATGCATCGACGATGCACTCGTGGTTCGCCAGCTTCAGTCCGGCATCGGCAGAGCGCATCCAGAGTGTCACATGTTCCCGTTCCGGCCCGCTCTTAGCTCCCGCGGCTGCACGGTTGAGCGTCGCGCGGGTAAAGCATTCGATATCGAGGCCATCGGGAAATGTCGGCGGGGCGACGTTGCTGCAATAGTCCGCCCCGGTAGCTTCGCGCAGGTCCAAGACGGCATCTATCACTGTCGGATCGATCAAGGGGCAATCTCCGGTTAGACGAACGATTACGTCGCCGCCAAAGGAATCTGCCGCGGTAATGAAGCGCGACAGCACATCGTCGAGGGAACCGCGCGAGACGTCCGCTCCCGCAGCCTCCATAGCTTCTGCGAGGGCATCGTCGCTGGGTTCTGTGCTGGTCACGACGACCACCTTGTCGATGCGCTGCGACAACAGAACCCGCGAGCGCATATATTCGATCATCGGCTGGCCGCCGAGGTCGGCGAGCACCTTTCCGGGAAAGCGGCTGCTCGACATGCGGGCCTGGATGAAGGCGATGGTCCGGGTCAATTCGCGATACTCCATTGACGGGGATCGATGATCGCCGTGTCGGTGATGGCGAGTTCGGGCGCGTCGCGTGGCGTCGTGCCGTTCCAGGTCGCGATGATCTGTTCCAGATGCGCGCTCCCATCGACGCCGACAGCGCAAAAATCGGCGCCGGGCAAGGCTTTGGCAATGGCGAGGGCGGATTCAAGTGGTGTCAGCCCGAAATCCGAGCACTGCCGGTGCCAGCGGTCCAGTGCGGCTGCGGCTGCCGGCAGGCGTTTCGAACCGGCATCCGGGGTCATCAGCAGTAACCCCTGAAGGAAAACCGAGCGCAGGGTAATTTCGACGGCATCGAAACGACCGCCGAAACCGGTGAGCCGCTGATCGAACGCATTGCCGGGCATCTGGCAAATCTGGACGGGAAAAATTTGGCCGAGCGCATCCAGTTGCTCGGGGCCGTAGGTCGATGCGCCGAGGGCGACCCCTTCCCGCGAGCACCATTGCGCAGCTGTTTCCCACAGGTGCGAACCAGCCGGACCGGCAAGGTCGCGGCTTTCGTGAAACAGAATTCCGCAAAGCTTGTCGCCCAGCCGTTCCCGGCTAAGCTGGAGCGACCTTGTGACGAACGCCGCCGCTTGATCGTTTGTGCAGTCAACCGGAAGGGCGGGGATCTTGGACATGATCGCGAAATCGAGACCGGCGCAAAGCCTTCCCAGTCGCGCTTCGATGTCCCCGTAGGCGGGGGCCGTGTCCAGCCGTCGAATGCCGCCGGCATGCGCTACTTCCAATATCGCTCGCGCCTCGGCGTCACCAACCGCTTCGGAGCGTCCGGCAATGCCATAGGCAACACCGAACTGCACCGTTCCCAGGCACAGCCGGGGCTGCGATCCGGTCACGACAGGGCCGACTTCAGGCAGTCAATGACGCGGTCTTGTTCCTCGTCCGTCATGCGCGGGAAAAGGGGAATGGTGACGGCGCGTCTGTAATAGGCCTCGGCGGCCGGAAAATCGCCCGGCGTGAAGCCCAGCCGCCGATAGTGCGGCTGGAGATGAATAGGGATATAGTGCACGTTCGCGCCGATATCTGCCGACGTCAGAGCGTCGAAAAGCTCGCGCCGTGTCAGCGAGCTTCGCGTCTCGTCGATCTCGATCACATAGAGGTGGTGCGCCGATTGCCGGTCGCTTGCGCGCGCCGGTAGGTGCAACGGCAGATCGGCCAAACGGTCGTCATAGCGCCGGGTGCGTTCATCGCGCTTTTGCCACATCGAGGGCAGGCGCTGGAGCTGCGAAAGGCCGAGCGCAGCCTGTAGATCCGTCATGCGGTAGTTGAAGCCGAGCAGAATCTGTTCGTAGTACCAACCGCCCTCGCTCGGATTCTCCATGATCTCCGGATCCCGGGTAATGCCGTGACTTCGCAGCAACGCCATCTTCTGTGCCAGTTCGGCATTCGCTGTGACCGCGACGCCGCCTTCGCCCGTGGTGACGATCTTGACCGGGTGGAAGCTGAAGATCGCGATATCGGCGTAACGACCGACGGGCTTGCCGTCGAGCGAGGCGCCTACCGCATGCGATGCATCCTGTATCAGCGCGAAGCCATATCGGTCGGCGAGTTTGCGCATGGCGGCCATATCGCAAGGCAAGCCGGTAAAATCGACGGGAACGACGATCTTTGGCAGGGTGCCGGCCTCCTCGGCCGCCTCCAGCTTGTTCGCCAGCGCATCGACGCTCATGTTCCGCGTTTTGGGATCGATGTCGACGAAGTCCACCGTCGCGCCGCAATAGAGGCCGCAGTTGGCCGACGCCGCGAAGCTGATCGGGCTCGTCCACAGGCGGTCGCCGGGACCAAGGTCCAGCGCGAGGCAGGCAATGTGCAAGGCCGCGGTCGCATTGCAGACCGCGACCGCATGCGGTGCGTCGTGCATGTCGGCGATCGCCTGCTCGAAGCGGGCGATCTCGGGTCCCTGGGTCAGGAAAGGCGATCGCAGCACGGCAGCAACCGCGGCGATATCCTCTTCCTCGATGGTCTGGCAGCTATAGGGTATGCGATCCATGCGAAAGCGGCCTCTCTCTATTCCGACACATGTTTGCGAAGGGCCGCGCCGAGGCCCGGCAGGTCGTCGAACCAGGTTCCACCCTTCAGGAAATTGCCTTCAAAGCAGTGTCGGGTCAGAAAATCGGCATACCACCTCGTAATCGCCTCGGGCGACCCGCGAGGCTGATCCAGTATTTTTCGCCAGTCGCCAGGGCTGTCGATGCGAACAACCCCCGGGGCATTTTTGAAATGAACGTCGCCGAACACGCCCACAGCGCATCCGGCAAGCGCCGCTTCAAGCGAAAATGTCGACCCGAGACTGACGACAACCGGATCATCCTTCATCAGCGGGGCGACCCGATAGTCTCCGCGAAGGATGACCACCCGTTTGGACGCACGCAGATCGGCCCACTTCGGCAGCAGAAGCGCACCGGGTTGAGACGGATGCTCCTTCAGTATCAGCTTGTAGCCCAATGGCAGGCTATCGAGAATCTCGCTCGCCATTTCTTCCTGCCGATAGAATCGGCTGAAATATTTGAGAAGCGCTTCGGGCTCATAGTGCAGCGGGAAGATCACGTACCGCACGCCGTCTCGCGACTTGGCCGGATCGGGCGAGTAACGTCCGAAAATGGATCTCGCAAGGCATCGCGCATGGAAGATGTGCGGTGACGGATCCCGGTCAATATAGGCTGCGCTGCGCCGGAAAACTGTCCGATAGACGGCCTTGCCCAATGTGAGGACAAGATCGCGAACCCGCGGTAGCAGACGGTCATAAGGCAGCACATAGGCCGGCTTGGCAAGCCCGGCTGCCCTCAGTTCGATATGCTTTCTGACCAGTTCCGTGCTGTCCGGCAGCATGTCGAGCTGGACGGGCTCGTTTTGCGCCTTGTCGCGAACGAAGAAACAATATCCCGGCAGCCAGGATATCTGGAAATGGAGACACAGTGCACCCGCTGCCGTGAAGCGCTGGTTGAAGATCTCGTTCGCATAGCCGCTGACCGGCTCGTCGACATAATAGACCGGCCGATACCGGGCGAGCACCTTGTCAGCTGCGGCTGCGATCGCCCGGCGGGTAGCGCCGACATCCTCATTGTCCATAAGGCGCAGGAAACGGTCTCGGCTGATCGCCTCCGCGTCATCGATCAATGTCGCGTCGGATGGTCCGTCGCGATCGATGACGATGACGTCGCCGTCAGCATCGTTCGCGCGGACATTAGCGGCCTCGCGCTCACTTATGACGAGATAAACGCGCGCGACGTCTGCAAAGGCCGGCCGCATCTTCGGAAATTCTATCGAAGGAAAGTCCCGCGCGAAAAAAACCGCCGCGCGGGGAAGCTCGGCGCCCGGCATTTAGTCGATGACCTTATTCTCAACGTGCTTGGCAATGAGATCCTTCAGCTCGTCGACCGAGAGGAAGTCGGGATTGTCGCCACTATTATAGGAAAAACCGGGGGCCACGAGCGTGGCGCCATGCTTCTCACAATAGGCATCGACAAGGTTTGGATCACCCGGCGGCAGGATGGCAAAGTAGCTGCCGAGATCCACCGTGTTCGGGCTGTCGGAACTTGTGATCATTTCTTCGTGAATCTTCTCGCCAGGCCGCACGCCGACGAGCTCCTGACGCGCATCGGGGGCGATTGCGGTGGCGACATCGCCAATGCGGTAAGACGGGATCTTCGGGACCAGAATCTCTCCGCCCGTCGCGTTATCAATCGCCCACAGCACCATGTTCACGCCCTCGTCGAGCGAGATGTTGAAGCGCGTCATCGCCGCATCGGTGATGGGGAGGACGCCGGAATCGCGCCGTGCGATGAAGAAGGGGATCACCGAACCGCGGCTACCCATAACGTTGCCGTACCGCACGACACTGAAGCGCAGGTCGCGCCCGCCACGAATATTGTTGGCGGCGATGAAGAGCTTGTCAGAACAGAGTTTGGTTGCGCCATAGAGATTGACCGGTGCCGCAGCCTTGTCCGTCGATAGCGCCACGATCTGCTGAACGTCGGTGTCAAGAGCGGCCTCGATCAGGTTCTGTGCGCCGAGCACGTTCGTCTTGATGCACTCAAACGGATTATATTCAGCCGCTGGAACCTGCTTCAGCGCGGCCGCGTGAACGACGATATCGATCCCTTCAAGGGCCCGGCGCAGGCGATCCTGATCGCGCACGTCCCCGATAAAATACCGCAGGGCGGGGTATTTTGACTCGGGAAAGCTCTGGGCCATCTCGAATTGCTTCAGTTCATCTCTGGAGTAGATGACGAGCCGTTCGATGCCGGGCCAGTCCTTCAGCACTTTCGCGACGAAAGCCTTGCCGAAAGATCCGGTGCCGCCGGTCACGAGCACGGCCTTTCCGTTGAGTCCAGCGTTCATGGAGATTGTAATTCCTTTAAAGTCTGTCGGAAGTTTGTTTATTTCATGCTGCGGAATTCGGCCCGCGAACCCGCGGTCATCACGTCGCGGCGGAAACGCGGCGGAGACGAAAATCGTCGATGGTCAGCTCCACGGGCGGTGCCTCGAAATCGACCGCGACGTCGAGTTCGAGCATCTGCTGCGGACACCCGGCCGGGACGGTAAACAGATATTTGATTTTCCGCCTGTCAGCCGAAAGGAAATTATCGGTCGTCCATATCGTTTCGCTCTTGCCGGACGAGATGCACCGAAGCTGCCACTGCGCAGAGGGCGCCCGTGCCATTTCCGCGACTTCAGCTTCCTGAATCAGCTCATAGGAGCCCGGCTTCAATAGCAGGAACTTGCTCGCCGCGATGCCTCGCGCGCCCGACGAGGCGTAGACCGAAAGCCCGCGATTGCCCGCTTCATTCCTGCTCGTGAAACTCGCCGAGGTCGTCGCGTTGCTGACGGCCTGCCAAGCCGCAAGGCCATATTTGCCATCGGTGCTGTCATTGGTCCAGCGGCCCGCCGCCAGGAGATCGTCGGGAGATTTCGTCATCATCGACACGAGCGGGCGAACCTTGGAATATTCGCCCGCTTCGATGGTCCGCGAAATCAGGTGCGGGACGATATAGGCCGCATCGCGCCGGTCGACCGACTTGCCCGACCGGATAACAACATCGGCAATATGCCCGGCGGACTTGCCGTCGTTGGCGGCAAAGAGAACAAAGTCGAGCATCCATGGCGAACGCTTGACGAGATATGGTGACAGATGCGCCCGGAAATCCTCGCTGGGAAGGACGCCCCCGAGCATGGGAAAGACCTGGGTCTGGCTTTCCGGGGTCACCCGCAGCAACGCATCGAGGTTCTGCAGGACCTGCTTTGGCCGGTTGTGGCGCGCCGCCTCCTCGAACAGGGCGAGCCGGATGCGGCCATCCCGCTTGCTGACCCGTCCTGCGAGTTCCGCAAGCTCCAGTTTACCGGCGGGGCTGACCGTCGCGTCCATGAGGAGGCGAAGGGCAGGGCTGTCGAGCGGGTTCGATCGAAGCGCGTCCTTCGCCGCCGCCGCCGCGGCTTTCGCGGGCACCTTTTTGCCCGAACCCTGCAACTTGTTGAACGCGGCTACGCGCGCTTGCGTTTCTCCTGGCAGCATGGCCGCTACCTGGGGCGAGCGAGCTCGAAGACTGTTACCTGCAGTCGCGATCATGCTGATGCCGGCGAGGGCGACCGCTATCGTTCCATAGGCAATCTTGATGGGGAGCCGCGACATTTCTCTAACGCCCGATCAGCTGTTCGTCTGTTCAGCGGGCTCGCCGCCATAACGATAACCGTAACCATAGCCATAGCCATAGCCCGACAGCGAATTCTGCGGGGCGAGCTTGGTGAGTACGACACCGAAGATGCGCGCGTGCGCTTGATGGAGTCGGCTGAGCGAACCGCGCAACGCGCGAACCGCAACCTGTCCGGCGGCGACAACGAAGACGCTGCCTTCCACCGCGCGCGACAGAAGCGGCACGTCAGCGAGGCCGAGTAGCGGCGGCGCATCGACGACGACGTGGTCATACTGCTCGAGAAGATCACGAATGAGAAGGCTCATGCGATCGGAGCTCAATAGTTCGGCTGCACTCGGCGGGTTGGGGCCGGCGGTCAGAAATTCCAGGCGTTCGACACCGAGATCGGCGCGTTGGACCATTGCCTGCCAATTGTCTTCACCGGCCAGAAGATTGCTGAGTCCCTTCTCATTTTCGATACCTGCAAAGCCGTGCACCGAGGGCGAACGCATATCGGCGTCGATCAGCAGGGTGCGCTTTCCGGTCCGCGCGAGCACGAGGGCGAGCGAGAAGGAGGTCGTGCTCTTGCCTTCGCCGGGTGACGTGCTGGTGACGACGACGCTGCGCGGTACGCCATGGTCTGTCGTAAACGCGAGGTTGGTGCGGACGCTGAGATAGGCCTCCGATATATTGGACTTTGGATCCAAAAGCAGGTCGAGCGGCTCATCATTGAGCTGGTCGGGGATCGCGCCCAGCAACGGAAGTTCAAGCAAACGTCGGACATCCGCCGGTTCACGCAACCCTTCGTCGATCTGCTCGAGCGCCATGACGGCCAGCAGGGCGAGAGCCAAGCCGATAATAAGGGCGATCATCAAGTTCGTGATGAGGCTCGGCGAGGTCGGCGAGGTCGCGACGTCCGCCCGATCGACGACGGCAATATTGTTGGCCGCAACACTGGCTACGCCGATCTCCTTGGTCCGCTGCAGCAAGCTGTCGTAGAGCTGCCGCGTGGCGTCGGCATCGCGCCGATAAATATTGTACTGAATGGAGTCTCTATTCTGTAGCTCAATATCGTCTTTGAGCTTCTCCACATTCGCGCGAATGTTCGCTTCGCGCTTCACTGCTTCGTCATACTCGCCGCGAACGGAACGTACCGACCGTCCCTCCTCGCTCGCAATGGCCGCATCGAGAGCGGCGACCTTTTGCTTGAGCGCCTGCGCAGCCGGATAGCCGGGCTCATAATGCGCGAGAAGTTCAGAATATTCAGCGTTCGCTTCGGCGCGCCGTTGCCGCAGCAAGCCAACCGTCTGATTTTGCGAAGCAAGGGCGCGTGCTTCCGTCGCAGCAGCTTGCTTCGCTATTCGGTCGGCAGTCGCTTTGGCGAGTTCGTTGCTCATATTTTCGAGATCATTAGAAACCAGCGTCTTTTGAATTCCAGAATTGCCATCGGCATCGGTCGACGATGACAGCACCACAATCCCGCTATTCGCCGCAAAAAGCGCGGCGCGTCGTTCCGCATCTTCCAGCTTCTTCGTATATTCCAGCAATCGCCGTTCCAAGAATGCGCGCGCATCTTGCGTTGCGCCAAATCGGCGATCCATGCTGGCCTGAATGAAATTATCCGCCCAAGCATTTGCGATTTTTGCCGAAAGCTCGGGCGATGCGCTCGTATACCGGATATTGACTAGGCGAGAGCGGGCAATCGGAGAGATCTCGATATTCGCTAGGAGTATCTTGGATGCAGCTTGGACACGCGCTCTAACGTCGTCGCTCGGAGCGAAGTCCAGCGAGTGGGCGTCGTAGAATTCCTTGTTGCCGCCCAGATTGAGCTGCCGTGCCACGCGCTCGGCGAGCGATCGAGATTCCAGCAGTGTATATTGCGTCTGGTAGAACTCCGCTTCCTGGGAGCTCTGCGCGGACTCAATGCCTTCCGCATGGGTCGGATTCTTTTGGTCGCGTGTAATCTCGACCTGCACCTCCGAACTATATTGAGGCGTTGCGATGAACGTGGCGAGCACCCCTACGGCGAGCGCGACGATCAAAATCCCTGCGATCACATATTTCCAGCGCAGCGCAATGTTCCAATATTGGAGCACGAGCGGCGGCGCGTTATCGTCCGACGCCTGGGGCATAGCCTCGCTTGAAGCGGAGGTCAGATTTACATCGGTAATGCTGGGCGAAAAAATGGGTTTTGACATGATCCGGGCTTTGTAAAAGGGGGGGGGCGCGAGGCCTTACCGCTGCACGATGGCGATGATGGGATAACTGAGAGTCGATGCTACGCTCAGAATCTGCGCGAACAGTTGGCGGGCATTGCTCTCGCCAACCACAATCACATCGTTGGGGTAGATACGCGGATCTTCGACCGCGCCCCGCCGAATTGCCTTGAGATTATACAGCGCGGCGAGCTTCTGCCCGCCAGACGTGCGGAATATTACGACATCGCTCTGCTTGGCATCCTCGGTCAGCCCTTCAGCCGAAGCAACAGCACGCATCAGCGACATATTGCCATACACCGGATAGCGACCGGGCTTGGCGACTTCGCCATCGACCGTGACAACCTGGGTATGGGTTTCCTTTAGGTTCACCGTCACTTGCGGATCGCGAATATAGGCCGCCCGCAAGCGCTCCTTCAGCATATTCTCTACTTCGCGCGGAGATTTCCCACCGGCGTCTATCACACCGGCGAGCGGGAAGGACAGCTTCCCTTCGCCATCGACTTGAACTTCCTCCCGGCTGAGTTCGTCAGCGGGATAGACCTTGACCGTTAAACGATCGAAGGGGCCGACTAGATAGTCCGTCTGTGAGCCGGTCATGTCCTGAAGCGCCGGGGCCGGCAGGGAGCGAAAATCCGAAATCTGAACCGGCGAGCCGGGAGCCCCGAGCTTCGGTGACTGGCTACAGGCAGACAAGGTCAACGAAGCGATAAGTGCGAGCGTTCGCAGGTGCATTATTGAGGTTCTCCAAAGCGAGGGTTCGCTAGCGGATATTGAATTTCATTGCCAGCCCTCATTGGTCGCCATGAGAAGGCGGAAGGCGGGGTCAACCTTGCGCAGGGCGCCTTTTGCGCGCGCCCGCGAAACCAAGCCAGCAAGCCATGACGACCGCGAGAGCCGTCAGCGACGGAACACGGAGCGGATAATCGACGATGCTCGCGGCTCCTAGGATGGCGAGAACAGTCCAGGCCATTCGCGCCTGATTCTGCTGCCAGCTCGGTTGGGCGAGCGCGGTGCGATCCCTGAGCCGCCAACCGGCAAGCATCAGGCCGAACACGGCAATCACAATGAAGATCGCGCCAATTATGCCCATGGTCAAAAGCAGCTCAACAAGATCATTGTGGGCATGATTAATATAGTTGGGCGTCAACGTATTAATCGGTTCTTTGATCTTGTAGGCCTCCACGAAGGTTCCGGGCCCCGATCCAAGCGGAGCAAATTCCCGGGCAATCTCCAGTGATTCTTGCCATATCGTCCACCGTTGCTCGGTTTCGCTCGTTTCCGACAGGCGGCGCGCTGTACCGCCGTCGGAATCGCTGAACATGAGGGTTGCCGCGCCAATGGACGTAAGCAGGGCGATGGTGGCGGCGGGAACGACCCACTTCTGCCCAAGAAGGTCGAACAGCTTGCCGAACTTGCGCTCGCGGGCCTTGTGCTTTGTTCTTCCCGTCGGAGCGGCCTTCTTGAACGCTGACTTGTAAAGCAGGAAGGGGAAGCTCGCGATCGCGAGGAGGGCGGCGATCAGGCCAGCGCGTGATCCGCTCGCCAATACTGCGATGAGCGTGGCAACGCCAAGAAAGACCGCTACGGCAATTCGGATCTTCGACCAGGTGCGATTCTGGGTAGGCAGCTGTACCGCAACCGCCAGCATCGGTAGCATGCATGCATGGAATACCGCAGCGTGGTTCCTGTTCGCGAACAATCCGACGGGAAGGCCGTCATTCGTGAACCGATAGAACCAAAGTAGTTTGGCGGCAGGCGCAGCAGCCTGAAGGAGCGCCAACATGACCGAGATAGCCCCAACGACGACAATCGGTATAAGCAGCTGCCAGCGTTCCTCATTTTTTAGCCGCAGCATCATCAGCAAGGTCGCAGCAGGAATGGCAAGTGAGAACAGCGCATTGACCGTTCGATACGGCGCAATGCTATAGCTTCGCCAAATGTCGCCAAAGCCTGCTGCCTCGTCAATCGCGGCGATTAGGCTGTGTCCGGGAGCCGCTTGCCAAAGCGAAGGCGGGAGGGGGACAAGATATGCCAATGTAACGAGTATGATGCCGCCCATTGCGAAAAGGGCACGGCGGTGATGGCGCCAGCTTTCCGCGGGCAAAGTCCACAACGCGTAGGCCGCGAGCAAGATTGCCAGCGGACGGATGAAAATGAGTGATTGAACGTCGTCGCGCCCACTCCCGCCGAGAAGCCCCAGTAAAATGAGGAATCCCGACGCAATCCAATAGTCGCTAAAAATCTGCGACGGTGCGATTTTATTGCGAAGCAAGAGCGACTCCTGGTTCCATATTTGCTGCCCAAGGAAGAGCGGCCAGCTAGAGGGGGGGCAGAACACTGTCAAGCCGAGGGGCGGCCGCCGCGCGCTTTCGATCGGGGCGGCGGATGGCCGGGTGGTTCTTGTTTGCGACCGGTGGAGGAGGACGCTGGCTGCCGCGGCCCGGCCCGACGCGCAATTGTCAGGACCCGGGCGCGGTCTCCTCTGTCCATACCGGGTACGGCTCGAGTTCCTTGTAGAGTATCGTAAGTGCAACCCGTTCATAGGATACGGGCTCGAATCCCTCGCCGGCGTGCGAGAGTGGTATCTTTGCCGCAAGACTGAACCAGCCCGTGGCCAGAGGGATGCGGGCATAGTCTTGCTTGAACGACCATAGGCCGCGAAGATGAGCATAGGCCCGGCGATGATTGGCGGCAGGATCGAAGTCGACGATCGCGAGGAAGCCTCCGGGTTTCAGGATCCGGTACGCTTCGCCCATTGCTGGAAGCACCAGTCGCCGGTCGATCAGATATAGGCAGAAGCCGAAAAGCACGACATCGGCGGTCTCGTCCGGCTGGGGCAGACTCTCTGCCGTTCCCTTGACGAGCTTGGCCGCGATATTCATCTCGGAAGCAAGTTGGTTGCCATGAGCGACGGCTTCGGCCGATGGCTCAACGCCGATGCCTTCGCAATCCAAGGCTGCACAAATCTTGAGAAGTTCGGACCCGTTTCCGCAACCGATCTCCGTGACCTGATCGATCGACCTGCCAGCCTTTGCGAGGAAGCTGATCAGATGATTGGTGGCGGGACGATCCTGTGCCGGATTGAGCTTTTCCCGGTTGCGGCTGAAGAAGCTGTCGCCCTCGCTCGCAAGGAATATGTCTCTCTGACTGGGCAACCGTCGGTTCCTTTGATGGGAGGATGAGCATTTTGCGGCGATGGGCCGCTCACTGGCGCGCACCTGCGAATCGTTATGATGCCTTATATGGAAGCTGCGCCACGTTGGAAGGGCCGGTTCAATATGTTGTGCGACCAAAACTGACGCTGGCCCTGCGGATCGCGCTGAGATCCCTTGTTTTTGAGCTGCCGACAGCGTGCTTTGAGTGACGGGCAAATTGAGATATTGGGACCGCCATGCAGGGGCCACGCCACCCAACACGCGCTCAAAGGTTGATTTTATGAAGATCAGTATCGTGACCGTCAGCTACAACGCTGCCGGCACCATCGCCGACACGATGGCATCTGTGCAGGCGCAGAACTACCCCTATGTGGAGCATCTGGTCATCGACGGTGCCTCACGCGATGCTACTCTGGGGATCGTGCAGGAAATGGCTGACGACCGCACTGTCATCGTTTCGGAACCTGATCGCGGCCTATATGACGCCATGAACAAGGGCATCGCGCGCGCGACTGGCGATGTGATCGGCATCCTGAACGCCGATGACTTCTACATGCACGATGCGGTCCTCAGCAACGTGGTGGAAGCCTTTGCTGGCGGGCCGCAGGTAGATGCGATTTTGGGCGATATCGCTTTCCTCAGAGGGGATCCGTCCCAGCGTCGATTGGGACGGCGGTATCGAAGCGACCGGTTCAAGCCGAGCCGCATCGCCTGGGGGTGGATGCCCGCTCATCCCGGGATGTTCATCACGCGCGACGCCTACAATCGCGTTGGTCCCTACAAGACAGACTATAAGATCGGAGGGGACTACGAGTTCGTAGCACGGGCGTTCGGACGCCACAAAATATCATACCGGAGCCTGCGCGAAATACTTGTTTTGATGCGCCCGGGCGGCCTGAGCACCAGCGGCCTGCAGTCGAAGTGGACGATAAATCTGGAATCGGTGCGCGCGTGCCGAGAGAATGGAATTTACTCCAATCTTCCGATGATCATGACGAAATACCCAGCGAAGCTGCTTGAACTGCTGCGTTGAAATCGCTCGAAGTCATTCGGCTTCATTGAAAAAGCCGCAAATCATGCGGATCGCTCGTCAGCCTTAACGGATGCAGTCTGTTCGTGTTTACGGCGCGAGGCCCAGCGTGCGTAGATGATAATCAGGAAATAGGCGGCCATCGTGATCGCGATCAGGGACAGCGTATGGCGCGGCGCGGCCGCGGCAACGAAGCTTGGAAGCGTGGCGGTCATGAGATAAACCACTAGGCCACCGGGCCAGCCGAAAGCGGCAAGCAAATGATGGTGAAGGTGATCGCGGTCGCCTGCAAACGGGGATTTGCCCCGTGCGACACGGACAATTATCAGCCGCAGCATGTCTATTACCGGTAACAGGAAAATGAGCGCGACCTGATCCGAGGACGCGTCGCCTGTTGGTGAGTTTGCGGTAAGCAGCGCCATGAAGCCGATCAACGTGGCCAGGCCATAGCTGCCCCCGTCCCCGAGAAACAACCGTCCCGACAGGTTGAATGAGAGCAGGACAAACAGGACGCCGCTGAGCGCGAGCAGCATTGGCGAGATGCCGGCCGGGAGTTCCACCATCAGAAAATAGACCCACGCGAGCGACAAGCCGATCAGTAGACCGTTTTTGCCATCCGCGAGATTGGCCGCCTGGATCAAGGCAACAATGCAAAGCGCGCTATAGGCGAACCGCCCTACCGGAAGCCCGATCGCACCCGCATCATAGTTCCAGCTGATTTGCTGGAGCACCAGGGAGGGTACGATAAACAGGGTGAGCGAAATTAGTAAGGCGCAGGCTAGCAGGCGAAACGATGCAGGCAGATGGCGGCGATCGTCGACAAGTCCCAATATGGTTAGAAGGGCGGAACAGGCGAGGATCGTCAGCTGCGGGATAATGTCGGATTCGGGACCGAGCAGCACCCACATAGCTACCCATGGGTAGAATCCCGCCAAGAGACAAACGCCTCCCATCAGGGGGGTGGGCCGGTGATGTGACTTTCGCCCGCCCGGAACATCGAGCAGTTTAAGTAGCCGCGCGATCCGATCTGCTCCTAGGCACAGCCAAAGAGTGATTGCGGAGCAGATGGGGGGTAAGAGAGCCGAGTAGGCGCTATAATCAATAGTCAACACGGGACGGCGCCATAGTCGAACAAATCGGACATTGCGAGCCCTGACTCAACAATCTGTCTCATCGCGAAAACGGCCGCGCGACTGGGCAGCGGAACTAGGTCGTAAGGTCGACAAATCATTGGGTGGACCGTATTGGCCGAAGCGGATAAACGCCCCGCCATTCTTCCGGGCAAGGGTCCGGCATGAAATCGAGGAAGCAGAATGACCAAGAAAGCGCTGATCACGGGAATCACAGGCCAAGACGGAGCTTACTTGGCCGAACTTCTGCTGGCCAAGGGTTATCATGTCCACGGCGTGAAGCGGCGCTCGTCGTCGTTCAACACCGGGCGCATTGATCATATTTATCAGGATCCACACGAGAGCGGCGCCAAGCTGCAGCTCCATTATGGCGACATGACTGATTCGACAAACCTGATCCGCATTGTCCAGGAAGTTGCGCCCGATGAAATCTATAATCTAGCGGCTCAGAGCCATGTCCAGGTGAGCTTCGATACCCCCGAATATACGGCCAACGCCGACGCGGTGGGCACACTCCGGCTGCTTGAGGCGATCAAGATACTGGGCCTGACGCAAACGACCCGCTTCTATCAGGCATCGACGTCCGAACTCTATGGCCTGGTGCAGGAAGTGCCGCAGCGCGAGACGACGCCCTTTTATCCGCGTTCGCCTTACGCCGCGGCAAAGCTTTACGCCTATTGGATCACCGTTAATTATCGTGAGGCCTACGACATGTTCGCCTCGAACGGCATCCTGTTCAATCACGAAAGTCCGATCCGCGGCGAAACCTTTGTAACGCGCAAGATCACACGCGCGGTATCCGCGATCCACCTCGGCATTCAGGAAAAGCTGTGGCTCGGCAATCTCGACGCCAAGCGCGACTGGGGTCATGCCCGCGATTATGTCGAGGGAATGTGGCGGATTTTGCAGCACGATCGAGCCGACGATTTCGTGCTTGCGACCGGGCAAACGCAGACCGTCCGGCATTTCGTCGAGCGCGCCTTCGCGCACGTCGATATCATTCTCGAATGGCAGGGCACCGGCGTCGACGAGCGCGGCGTGTGCGCGAAGACCGGCACGGTTCTGGTCGAAGTCGACCCGCGCTATTTCCGCCCGACCGAAGTCGAACTGCTGATCGGGGATCCTGCGAAGGCCAAGGCTGAACTCGGCTGGGTCGCCGAGACGAGCTTTGAACAGCTGGTTACCGACATGATGGAGGCGGACCTCAAGGCTGTCGCGCGCGAAGCCGAGCATCGGCGGGTCGACGAAGAACGGGCGCTAAAGCCGCGTTCGGCCGCTTGACATCATGTCCGCTTTCGAACTGACGGGCCGCCGCGTCTGGGTTGCCGGCCATCGCGGCATGGTGGGCCAGGCGCTCGTGCGCCGGCTGGCGCGCGAGGGATGCGAGCTGATCGAGGCGCCGCGCGAGCGGGTCGACCTGCGCCGGCAGGCCGCAGTCGAAGCGTGGATGGAAGAGGCACGGCCCGACCTCGTCTTGGTCGCCGCGGCAAAAGTCGGGGGCATCCATGCCAACGACACGCGCCCGGCCGAATTCCTCTATGACAATCTGATGATCGAGGCGAACATCATCGAGGCCGCTCGCCATGTCGGCACCTCGAAGCTCGTCTTCCTCGGTTCGTCGTGCATCTATCCCAAGTTCGCGCCGCAGCCGATCACCGAAGATGCGCTGTTGACGGGACCGCTCGAGCCGACGAACGAGTGGTATGCGATCGCCAAAATCGCGGGCATTAAATTGTGCCAAGCCTATCGCCATCAATATGGCCTCGATTTCATTTCGGCGCAGCCGACGAACCTTTACGGCCCGTTCGACAATTTCGACCTGACGTCGAGCCATGTGCTGCCGGCGCTGATCCGCAAGGCGCACGAAGCGAAGCAGGCGGGCGCCCAGGATTTTACCATCTGGGGTAGCGGCAAGCCGCTCCGCGAATTCCTGCATGTCGACGATCTCGCCGACGCGCTGGTTTTCCTGGCGCAAAATTATTCCGCGCCCGAAATCGTCAACATCGGCAGCGGCGCGGAGATTGCGATCGGCGATCTGGCGGAGATGATCGGCCGCGCAGTCGGTTTCGAAGGCGCGATCCTGCGCGATGCGTTGAAGCCCGACGGTACGCCGCGCAAGCGGCTCGACACGTCGAAGCTCGAGGGTCTCGGCTGGCGCGCCTCGATAGACCTCGAGGACGGGATTGCGAGCGTCTATCGCTGGTATCTAGAAAACCGGGCCTGACGTGCAGGCGGCGCCTCAATCGTGGCGCTTGGCAATTTCCCCGACCGGCCGAAAAGTTCAGAATTGTCATTGAAATTGTCGACGCCCGATTACAGATCACCGCGCGAGCTTAGGCTCGCTGCGACATGCTTGTCGATAAGCCAGCAATCCCGGTGGCCAGGATTGGTATCTTTCGCTGTCATCCCGTTTAACCGCTGACGTATCCGACCGACGGTTCCGGTCTAGCGCGACAGAAAAAGCAACTCGGTTACCGGGCGGTTTCATTTTCTCGCCGGCCATGTGAGGCTATTGTTTGCGGCTTGCATTCATGACGTCAACGCTCAACATGGGATTCCGAGGAGGCAAAATGGACTTTGCATTCGACAACAGTTTTCACGTCGAGATGGAAGGCTTTTACGCGCCCGCCGAGGCGACGAAGGCTTCCGCGCCCGAACTCCTGATCTTCAACCATTCGCTGGCTGAACGGCTTGGTATCACAGCCGAGGGAACAACCGACGATCAGCTTGCGCGCATCTTTTCGGGCGAGGAAACGCCCGATGGCGCCAATCCGCTCGCATTCGCCTATGCTGGCCATCAGTTCGGGCATTTTTCGCCACAACTCGGCGACGGCCGCGCGCTGTTGATCGGGGAAGTGATCGCCACCGATGGTGCGCGGTTCGATATACAGCTTAAGGGGTCGGGGCCGACCGCCTTTTCGCGCAGCGGGGACGGACGCGCCGCGATCGGCCCGGTGCTGCGCGAATTCCTCGTGTCGGAAGCGATGGCGGCGATGGGCGTCCCGACAACGCGGGCACTCGCGGCCGTGGCGACGGGTGACCGCGTTCAGCGCGAACGCGCGCACCCCGGCGCGGTGCTGACGCGCGTTGCGAGCAGCCATATCCGTGTCGGTACCTTTCAGTTCTTTGCCGCACATTATGGTGCCGATCACGTTACACAGCTCGCGACCTACAGCATTCGTCGCCATTTCCCCGATCTGGTCGATACCGAAAACCCACCGCTCGCGTTGCTCGACCGGGTTATCGCTCTTCAATGCGAATTGATCGCCCATTGGCTTGGCGTCGGGTTCGTTCATGGTGTGATGAACACCGACAATGTCGCGATCAGCGGCGAAACGATCGATTACGGTCCCTGCGCTTTCATGGATCGTTTCGCCGGCCATACGGTGTTCAGTTCGATCGATGCGAACGGCCGTTACTCCTATGGTCGGCAGCCGCACATCATGCATTGGAACATGGCGCGTTTCGCCGAAGCACTGCTGCCTGCGGTTCATGCCGTCAACCCGGCCGGCGTCGATACGGCGAAGGCGATGGTCGAGGCGATACCGAAACGTTTCAGCGAGGAGTGGCTGAAAAGGATGCGGCAAAAATTGGGCTTCTCCGAAGCCGCCGAGGGCGACGAGGTGCTCATCGACGGGCTGTTTGACGAACTCGAAAAGCATCAGATCGATTTCACGCTCTTTTTCCGGGGGCTGGCGATGATATTGCGCGGCGACGGAACGATGCTTGAAAACCTGTCGGCGGATCCCGAGGCGATGGCGCCTTGGATTTTCGACTGGTGGGAACGGGTCGCCCGTGAAACCGACGCGCCGCTCGACCGCGCCGACGCGATGGACGCAGTCAATCCGCTCTATATTCCGCGCAATCATAAGGTGGAGGCAGCGCTCGCCGGCGCAGAGGCGGGCGATCTGGCTCCGTGGACCGAACTGCTCGACGTGGTGCGCAATCCCTATGTCGAGCGCGCCGAATGGCGGGATTATGCCGGTCCGGCGCCTGCCGATGCGGGGCCCTACACGACCTTCTGCGGAACCTGAGCGCCGCGGCGGTTGAGCGCACCTCGGGCGCTTGCTAGGGGAGGGGGCGACGCCTCGTTCAGGAAGAGAAACTTGCCCGATATTCAAGCGCAGCAGACGGCCGGAAGCACCGCTCCGGTCAAGATCACCGTCGTCGGTACCGGCTATGTCGGCATCTCGAACGCAATATTGCTGGCGCAGCGCAGCCGGGTGATCGCGCTCGACATCGATTCGCGCAAGGTCGAACAGATCAACGCCAAGCAGTCGCCGATCGCCGATCCTGAGATCGAGGAATATCTTGCGAACCGGTCGCTGGATCTCGTCGCGACGACCGATCGTGACGCCGCCTATGATGGCGCTGATTTCGTCATCGTCGCGACCCCGACCGACTATGATCCCGATACCAATTATTTCAACACGCGCACGGTCGAAAGCGTGATCGCCGATGCGCTGGTAAAGGCGCCGGGCGCACTGATTATCGTCAAATCGACGGTGCCGGTCGGTTTTACCGAACGGATGCGTGCCGAGCACAGCAGCGATGCAATCGTCTTTTCGCCCGAATTCCTGCGCGAAGGGCGAGCGCTTTACGACAATCTTTATCCCTCGCGCATCATCGTCGGTGACACGCACCCCCGCGCCGCAGAATTCGCGCGACTGCTGCTCGATGGATCGCTGAAGCCCGATGCGGAGATTTTGCAGACGGGCAATACCGAGGCCGAGGCCATCAAGCTGTTCGCCAACACCTATCTTGCGATGCGCGTAGCCTTCTTCAACGAGCTTGATACCTATGCCGCCTCGCACGCCGTGGATTCGCGCCAGGTGATCGAGGGCGTGTGCCTCGACCCGCGGATCGGGCAATTCTACAATAATCCGTCCTTCGGCTATGGCGGCTATTGCCTGCCCAAGGACACCAAGCAGATGCTGGCCAACTATAAGGATGTCCCCCAGAACCTGATCCAGGCCATCGTGTCCTCGAACACGACGCGCAAGGATTTTATCGCATCGGAAGTCATTAAGCGGGCGCCGCGCGTCGTCGGCATTCACCGGCTCGCGATGAAGGCGGGGTCGGACAATTTTCGCGCCAGCAGCATCCTGGGCGTGATGAAGCGGCTGAAGGCCAAGGGGATCGAGGTGATCGTTTATGAACCGCTGGTTGCGGACGATCGCCTGTTCAATTCGCGCGTTATCCGTGATCTCGAGGCATTCAAGGCCGAAGCCGATGTCATCATCGCGAACCGCGTGACCGACGATCTCGCCGACGTTGCGGACAAGGTTTACAGCCGTGACCTGTTCGGCGCCGACTCCTGACTTTCGCCATCGACGCAACTCGCCGCATCGCCGGGAACTGTCCCATTGTCGGAGAGTTAGCTAGTCAAATGGGGAGAAACGGGTTGCACAGCCATATCTCGCAAGCCACAAGTGTGCATCGGTGGCCAGCAGATGAAAAAATCTGACATTTCGCGTGTATCGTCAGGCCGCCGACCCGTGCGGATGCGGCCGCTATTGATCGGTGCCTGCTCCTTTCTCTGTCTCGCTTGGGCGGGCGCCGCGCAGGCGCAGCAGGTCGAACCGCCGCAGGTCGTCCGGACACTCGACGCGAACAAGGCAGACCCGATCGCGGTGCCGTCGCCGCCTCCGCCCGATGTCGTCCTGCCTGAGGTCGCCCCGATCATCGAGGATGATGAGTTCGAAAAGGCGATTCCGCCGATCAGCGCAGAGGACGATGCGGAACTCGACCGTCCGCTCGAATCGATCGCCGATTTTGAAAAACGTCAGGCTGCCGAGGCGGCGAAACGCCGCAAACCGGCTGGCGAGGGCAGCGCCGATGCGACCGTCGAAACGCAGCCGCCCAAGGTTGACGGCGTACCGGTTCCCGCGCTCGCCGACGGCGATGCGGTGGAGGCGATTGGCGACGCGCCGATCACCGACAGCGAGCTAGCGGCACCGCTGCCTCCGCTCGAAAATTTCGACGTAGAGCCGGTGCAGTTTGCGGAAGCCGAGGATGACAAGGGCAATGTCGAGATCGCCTATTCGGTAAAAGTGAATGGGCTCGACGCAGCCGACGACAGTACCGACGTCGATCTCGCCGACCTGTTCGGCGATTTGTCGGCGCTTTATGACGGCGACGGAAAGGTCGACAATGCGGCGATGATCCGCGCGCGCCTGACCGCAGATGGCGAACTGATGCAGCGCATCCTTGCGTCCGAAGGCTATTATGACGCCGTCGTCGACACGCGCATCGACCGCGGCGAACGCGAGGAAGGGCAGGAGGGTCAGCAAGGCCAGCAAACGCAACAGGGCCGGCGTCGGTCGATCACCGCGGTGATCGATGTAAAACCGGGCAAGCGTTATACGCTGGCTGATATCATCATTAATGCCGGGCCGACCGTTCCGCCGACCCTGATCGCCGACAATTTTCCGCTCGCCGTCGGCGAACCGATCGTTGCACAGCGGATTCAGGGCGCCGAAGCTGCGATCGCGCTCAAGCTGCCACAGGAAGGCTATCCCTTCGCCAAGGTCGGACAGCGCGACATATTGCTCGATGGTGCTACGGGCGACGGCGTCTATACCTTGCCCGTCGATATTGGGAAACGGTCGCGCTTCGGCGGGATCGAAACGACGGGCGACCTTGCTTTCGATGCCGAGCATGTCGCGGTGCTCGCGCGCTTCAAGCGCGGCGACCTCTATGACAGTCGTATGGTCGACGACCTTCGGCAGGCGCTGGTTGCCACCGGCTTGTTCGCCACGGTCGCGGCCGAGCCGCAGCCAACCGGTGAGAACGCGGGCGACGACACCGAATATGTGACGATGCTGGTGACCCAGCAGGCGGGGCCCCCGCGCACTCTGGCCGCCAGCGCCGGCTATGGGACGGGCGAGGGGATCAGGCTTGAAGGTAGCTGGACTCATCGCAACCTGTTCCCGCCCGAAGGTGCGCTGACCTTTCGCGGGGTATTGGGCACGCAGGAACAGGGGATCGGGGCAACGCTTCGCCGTTCGAACGCGGGCCGCCGAGATCGTACCATGGAGCTCGTCACCGAGGTCACGCGCAGCAACTATGATGCGTTTAACGCAATCACGGGCCGCGTCGGCGTGCGCGTCAGCTATGACTCGACGCCGATCTGGCAGAAGAAATTTACCTATGCCTATGGTGCCGAACTGATCGCAACGCGCGAGGATGATTATGATTTCAACCAAGGTGCGCGGTCGTATGATTTCTACACGATCCTCGGCCTGACCGGGCAAGTCGGGATGGACCGGACCGACAGCCTGCTAAACCCGACCAAGGGCTTTCGTATTACATCGCTGATCCAGCCCGAAGGCTCGCTTGCGGGTCGCTTCTCGCCTTATGCGCGGCTGCGGACCGACGTCAGCGGCTATTATCCCGTGACCGACAGCATCGTCGTGGCCGGGCGCGTGCGCGTTGGCTCGATCCTCGGGGCTGCGCGCGAGCGGTTGGCGCCGTCGCGGCGCTTCTATGCCGGCGGCGGCGGGTCGGTGCGTGGATTCGGCTATCAGGAACTTGGGCCGAAGGATCCGAACAACGATCCGATCGGCGGCCGCAGCGTCGCCGAGGCGGCGTTCGAGACGCGCTATCGCTTTGGCAATTTCGGCGTTGTCGGCTTCGTCGACGCCGGGCAAGTTTATCGCTCGTCGGCGCCGACTTTCCAAAATCTGCGCTTCGGTGCCGGGATCGGTGCGCGCTATTACACGAACTTCGGTCCGATGCGCTTCGACATTGCTACCCCGATCGGGCGAAAGCCTGGTGAAGCGCGGGTCAGCGTCTATGTTTCGATAGGGCAGGCCTTTTGATGGCTGACGACGCCGCCTTCGCCGAAGACGAAACCGTGCCCGCAAAGGCATCGCGTTCGTGGCCGCTCACGATATTGCGCTGGATCGGCCTGAGCCTGCTCGGGCTGGTGCTGCTGTTTGCGCTGTTCCTTATCGGGCTCAATAGCGATGCGGGGCGGCGTTTCGTTGTCACCCAGATCGAGAAATATGAATTCGAAAACGGGATGAAGATCGGCATCGGCCGGCTCGACGGGTCGCTTTATGGCCAGATGGTCATCCGCAATCTTACGCTGTCCGATCCGAAGGGCGTTTTCCTTGCGTCGCCCGAGGTCAAGGTCGACTGGCGGCCGATCCGCTATCTCGCGAACCATGTCGACATTCGCTCGGCAACCGCGGCGACGATGACGATGCGCAAGCTGCCCGAGTTCAAAGTCGTTCCCGACACCGGCGAACCGTTGCTGCCCGACCTCGACATCGACGTCGGGCTGTTGCGCGTCGACCGCTTCATCTTTGAGCCCCTCGTTGCGGGTGAGCGGCAGGTTGCCAAATTGAACGGCAAGATCGCGATCGCCGACCGCCGCGCGCAGGTCACGGCCAATGCCGAGACGATTGCCGGTGGGGGCGGGGAGGGCGATGCGTTGAAACTTGTACTCGACGCGGTGCCCGAGGCGAACCGGCTTGCGGTGACGCTCGACATGACGGCGCCCAAGGGCGGCGTGCTCGCGGCAATGGGTGGGTTCAAGGAAACGCTCACCGCGAAGCTCGACGGCCGCGGTGATTGGAAAGCCTGGAACGGCAATCTGACCGCGAACCTCGGCGCTGCGCCGCTCGCGCGCGTCGCGCTGACGGGGCGCGATGGCACTTTTACGGCAAAAGGGAAGGCGCAAGCTTCGCGCCTGATGGCCGCAGGTCCGGTCGTTGAGTTGCTGGGGAGCGAAACGGCGATCGATCTTACGGCACGCCTCAACGACCGTAAGGCCGCGATCGACGGGCGGCTGTCGTCCGACGCGGCACAACTCGGCATCAGCGGCGGAATCGACCTTGGCACCAGTCGCTACGAGGGTCTGAAACTCGCCGCCAATATTCTCCGCCCGAGCGCGATTGCGCCAGCGGTGCGAGCCAATGGACTACGCGCTACAGCGACGCTCGATGGCGCCTTCGCGCTTCCGACGGTCGATTATCAGGCGAATGCCAACAGTCTCGCGGTGAATGACATCATCGTCGAGGGGATCGTGCTTGCGGGCAAGGCGCGCGTGGATGCGGACCAGATCGTCATTCCGGTAGCCGGACGCGCCGCGCGCATCCGCGGCCTCGATACGGTTGCGGGCGGGACGTTGGTCCAGGTGCGGCTCGACGGCGACCTCGCGTACAGCAATGGCCGCATCCTCAGCGACAATCTGCGTCTGCGCTCGCCGCGCATCGACGCCAAGGCAATCATCATCGCCGATCTCAACAAAGGCTTTTACACCGGCGCGATCGACGGGCGGATTAACGATTATCGGATCGAAAGCGTCGGCATTTTCGACATCGATACCGACGCCGATCTGAAGACCGCGCCGCGCGGCGGATTCGAGATCGTCGGCAATGTTCGCGCCCGCTCGACCAAGCTGTTCAATTCGGGCGTGCGCGATTTCCTCGGCGGCAATGCGACGGCTTCTAGCGCTGTGCGTTATGGCACCGACGGCATTATCCGCTTCTCGGGCCTCCGCCTGTCGGCGCCGCGGCTGCGGGTAACGGGCGGGCAGGGAAGTTATGCGCCGAACGGACAGATACGCCTGACCGCACAGGCGCATTCAACCGACTATGGCCCTGTCGGGGTTCAGCTTGCCGGGACGATCACCGACCCGCGCGCGGTTGTAACGGCTGCACGTCCCGGCCTAGGGATCGGGCTCGCCAATCTGGTGGCCAAGATCAACGGCGCACCGAACGGCTACCGGCTCGCGGCGACCGGTGACACCGATTATGGCCCACTGTCCGCTGACGTCGTGCTGCTGACAGCCAAGGGGCCGCTGACGATCGATGTCGAGCGCGGTGACCTGTCGGGGATCGGCTTCAACGGCAGACTGGTAAAGAGCGACGCGGGGCCCTTCGTCGGTCAGCTCAACGCTTCGGGGCAGGGGCTTGGCGGCCTCGTCCGGCTGACCGCCGCCGGAAAATATCAGGCGGCTGCGATCAACGTCCGCGCGAACGACGTCGTGCTCCCCGGCGCGGCGAAGCTCGCTGTCGGGTCGGCGATCGTTGATGCGGACGTTACCCTATACGACACGCCGCATGTAGTTGCCGACATCCAGATCGCCGACACTCAGATCCGCGAATATGACATTGCCGTCGGGCGCGCGAAGATCGACTATCGCGACGGCGCTGGGCGCGCGCAGGCGCTGGTCGAAGGAACGAGCGGTGTCCCGTTCCGCATCGCAGCGAACGCCGATCTTCAACCCAAGCTCTGGCGCGCGTCCGTGAAGGGCCGGGCGACAGGGATCAATTTCCGGACCACGTCGCCCGCACGCATTATTCCGGGCCCCGACGGTTATGAATTGCTACCAACGAACGTCAGTCTGGGGCGCGGCAGCAGCGCTCGTGTCGCCGGCCGCTTCGGCGATGGGATTATGATTCAGAGCCGCCTCGAACGCGTCAATATGGCCATCCTCAATGCCGTCTATCCCGACATGGGGCTGGGCGGCCGCGCAACGGGCAGCCTCGATTTCGAACAGGCGAATTCCGACAGCTTCCCGCGTGCCGACGCGCGACTGACGATCACCGATTTCACGCGTACGACCGCGGCGTCGGTCAGCCAGCCGGTCGATGTCAATTTCGCGGGCAAGCTGCTTGCCGATGGCGGCGAGGCGCGTGCGGTGATGCGCAAGCGCGGCAGCGTGATCGGGCGTCTGCAGGCGTCGCTGCGTCCGCTGGGCGCTGGTGCGGGCACCTGGACCGAACGTTTGATGGCAGCGCCGCTCGGCGGGGGCATCCGCTACAACGGACCCGCCGACACTCTCTATTCCTTCTTTGGCCCGGCGACGCAGCATGTGTCGGGACCGATTGCGGTCGCCGCCGATTTTAGCTGCAGCGTGTCCGATCCATGCCTGGAGGGCGTCGTTCGCGGCAAGGATATGGTCTATGAAAACCAGACCTATGGCACACGGTTGACCAATATGGTTGTGAACGGCCGCTTCACCGGCAACCGGCTCGAGATTGAGCAGCTTACCGCGACGGCTGGCGACGGCACGGTGCAGGCGAAAGGCTTTATCAGCCTCGCGTCGGCCGACGGCTATCCGATGAATATTTCGGCGACGCTCGATAATGCGCGGCTGGCCAAGAGTGAGAATATCGCCGCACGCGCGACGGGTAATCTGACGCTTGAAAAGGTCGCGGGACAGACAGCGCTGCTGTCGGGCAGCCTGCGCCTTCCCGAAACGCGCTATCGCATCATTCGCGAGGGCGCAGCGCAGGTTCCAGTGCTCACCGGGGTTCGGCGCAAGCCGCCTGCGGGGCGCCAGCGGGTCAGCGGCGATGGGCTCGCGGCGGTCGGCGGCAGCCTGTTCGACCTCATCCGCCTCGATATTGCATTGAAAGCCCCTGACGAAATTTATGTCAGCGGCATGGGGCTCGAATCCGAGTGGAAGGCCGATGTGGTGCTGCGCGGTACGACGCAGGATCCACGCGTTACGGGTGAGATCGAACTGGTGCGCGGTACGCTGGGTTTCGCGGGCCGCTCGTTCGAATTGCAGGAAGGTCGGGTGACCTTCCCGACGGGCGAGGCCTTCGATCCCGCGATCCGCCTGCTCGCCAGCGACACGATTGAAACCGTGACGGTCAGCATCAGCGTCACTGGGCGCGCGAGCAATCCGCAGATCGCCTTCTCGAGCGTCCCGGGCTTGCCGCAGGACGAGATCGTCTCGCGCATCCTGTTTGGCGATTCGATCACCACCCTGTCGCCGCTGCAGGCGGTGCAACTCGCATCGTCGCTCAACACGCTCAGCGGCACGGGTGGCGGATTGAGCCCGCTTGGATCGCTTCAATCGGCCACGGGGATCGATCGACTGCGCGTGCTCGGCCCCGACGATACCGTGGGGCGCGGCGCGGCGTTGGCTGCCGGCCAATATATCACCAAGGATATCTATCTGGAGGTGATCACCGACGCGCGCGGCTATACCGCGACGCAGCTCGAGGTTAGCCTGACTCCGGCGCTGTCGCTGCTCAGCCAAGCGGGCGGATCGGGCCAGTCGAACCTCAGCATCCGTTATCGCAAGGATTATTGATGCGCGCCGCCACCCTGCTTGTTCCGCTGTTGCTGCTCGCGGCATGCAAGGACGAGCCGCGTTTCGAGGAACGATACGACAAGGCGGCGAAAGAGATTGAGGCGCGCGCAAAGGCAATGGATGCCGACATCGCCAAGTCCGACACTGCCGCACGGGCGGCATCGGAAGACTTGCAACCAGCCGCCAAGCCGTCTAACCCGCCCACGTCATCTGGGGAGTAGCCAGCCGTCCTTCGGGGCGGGCCACCGTGTCAACATACTCGGCCGAGAGGTCGTGGTGCGGTGGAAGCGGGAGACCGCTTGGGCGAGACCAATGGCATCGACCTTCGTCCGGGCCGGGCGGCGGGTTTGATGTCTATTGGAATCGCGAAGCCGCTCGGCCCCGGAGTTGGTTCATGGAAGCCCTGTTAACCTCGACCGCTGTCGTTGCGCTCGCCGAAATCGGCGACAAGACGCAGTTGCTTGCGATCCTGCTCGCGACGCGGTTCAACCGCCCGGTGCCGATCATCCTCGGCATATTGGTCGCGACGCTCGCCAATCATGCGCTCGCGGCGCTGCTGGGCGCATCGGCCGCGGCCTTCCTCGACAGTCCGGTCTTCCGCTACGCCATCGGGCTTTCCTTTGTCGCGATGGCGGCGTGGACGCTGATCCCCGACAAGTTCGAGGACGATGAGGCACCGAAGCCGCGCTTCGGGGCGTTCCTGACGACGCTCGTCGCCTTCTTCCTCGTCGAGATGGGCGACAAGACGCAGGTCGCGACGATCGCGCTCGGCGCGCAATATCACAACGTTCTTCTGGTTACCGCGGGCACCACGCTCGGCATGATGATCGCCAACGTCCCCGCAATCTTCCTCGGCCACGAACTGCTCAAGCGCGTCGATTTGGCCAAGGTTCGCATGGTCGCCGCGACCCTGTTCCTCGTTATCGGCCTTTGGGTGCTGGTGGAGACTGCGGGTTTGCTCGGTTAGTCGGCATTTCGCGTCGCGAGCATTCGCTCGAAACGCCAGCTCGATGAACACATTGCGTCGAGGTCGCGGTTCGCGCTCCAGCCCAGTTCGCGCGCGGCGCGATCGGGGCTGGCAAAGCAGCTCGCGACATCGCCGTCGCGGCGCGGCGCGATGCGATAGGGGATGCTGACCCCGTTCACGCGCTCGAACGCTTCGACCATGTCGAGCACAGAATAGCCCTGTCCGGTGCCGAGGTTCCAGATCGACAGCGGCTGGTCGACCTTGCCGATCGCATCGAGCGCGGCGACGTGTCCGTCGGCGAGGTCCACGACATGGATATAGTCGCGTACGCCGGTGCCGTCGGGCGTGTCGTAATCATTGCCGAACACCGACAGTTCGGCGAGCCGCCCGGCCGCGACGCGGCTGACGAATGGCATCAGATTGTTGGGGGTGCCGTTCGGATTCTCGCCGATCAGCCCGCTGTCGTGCGCGCCGACCGGATTGAAATAGCGCAGGATCGCGATCCGCCACTCGGGATCGGCGGCGGCGACATCGGCCAGCATTTCCTCGATCATCAGCTTGGTGCGGCCATAAGGATTGGTCGCAGAGGTCGGATGATTTTCGTCGAGCGGCAGATATTGCGGCTGGCCGTAGACAGTGGCGCTCGATGAGAAGACGAGCGTCTTCGTGCCGCAGTCGGCCATCGCTTCCAGCAGCGACAATGTGCCGCGAACATTGTTGTCGTAATATTTCATCGGCTCGGTGACCGATTCGCCGACCGCTTTGAGCCCGGCGAAATGGATCACCGCCTCGATCGCGTGATCGCGGATGACCTTGCGCAGCGCGTCGCCGTCGCGAATGTCGCCGGTAACGAGCGGGACCGCCTGGCCGGTGATCGCTTCGAGCCGCTCCATGACCGAGGGATCGCTGTTCGACAGATTGTCAAAGCATACCACATGATGGCCGGCCGCTACGAGCGGCGCCGCAACATGGCTGCCGATATATCCCGCGCCACCGGTCAGTAGAATATTCATCGCTCGATCATCTCCATTCGCGGTTGGGGTCGTCGCCGCCGGATATTCTATCCGGGGCATCCTGCCAAATCATTGCCTGTCGGTCCTGTGCCGCTTTTCGTGTAACCTTCGCGGCGATATCGGCGAACAGGTCTTCAAACGCCGTCATCCGCGTCCGGATAGGATCGTTGTTGCAATAGCTTCACGCCCGTTCCGCCGTTTTGGTCAGGATAAATGCAATGAGCATCGACGAACCTTCGCTGGCGCGCCTTATGGCGGCATCGCAGCGGGGGGATCGTGCGGCCTATCGGACGTTGCTCGGCGACAGCCGCAAATGGCTCACCCGCTATTTCGCGCGACGGATCGCGCCGCATCACATCGACGATCTGGTCCAGGAGACGCTGGTTTCGATGCACCGCAAACTTGCGACATGGGACAGCGGACGGGCCTTCCTGCCGTGGCTTGCGGCAATTGCCCGCTACCGTTGGATCGACATGCTCCGTCGCCAGCGCGACGAGGCCGAATTGGGTGACAACGACGCGGCGGTCAGCGCCGAGGACGAGGCGGTACATGCCAAGCTGAGTATCGACCAGCTGTTGACCTTGCTGCCGCCGGGACAGGCGCAGGCAATCACCCTGGTAAAGATCGAAGGCGCCTCGATCGCCGAGGCGTCGCAAATTTCCGGCCAGAGCGAGTCGCTGGTCAAGGTGAACATCCATCGCGGGCTAAAGAAGCTCGCCGAATTGATTGAAAGCGAATGACGATGAAGGACGCATCGATCGACGATCTGATCGACGGGCTGGCTGACGATCTGACTCCCGTGCGGCCGCGGCGCGTGATGGGCGGATCGCTATGGGTCGCGGCGGGCTGGCTTGGCGCGGGAGCTGTGCTCGTCTGGCTGTTCGGGATGCGGCCCGACCTCGCAGGGGGCGTGATGCCGCCGCTGTCGATGCTTGCGTTCTGGCTTGTCGCAGCGACCGGGGTGGCTGCGGCGTGGAGTGCGCTGCGCATGGGGCTGCCGGGCGTCGGGCGCGACTATGGCGGCTGGCGCTGGGCCGTCGGCGCGTTGTTGGCACTACCGCTCGCCGCGCTCTTCGTATTCTTTGGTGATGCCCATGCGCATACGGAAGCGGCACGGCGCGGCTTCGATGTGCACTGCCTATTGCAGGGTATCGTATCGGGGCTGGGCGTCGGTGCCGCACTATTCCTTTGGCTTCGGGCCGGCGCGCCGACCTCGCCGACGCGTGCTGGGTGGGTCATCGGAGTTGCGGCGGGCGCAGCAGGTGCGTCGATCATCGCCTTGCTATGTTCGAGCGACGATCTCGTTCATATCACGCTGTGGCACGCGTCGGCGGTTCCGGTTTCGGCGATCGCCGGCCGGTTGATCCTGCCTCGCTTCCTACGCTGGTGAGCGGCACCGATTTTCAAACATCAGTCTCGCTGAGCGTCTTCAGATAAATTCCATAGTCGTTCTTGGCAAAATCTTGGGCACGCATCGCCAGCTTTTCCTGATCGATCCAGCCCATATTATACGCGACTTCATCCGGTGAGCCGACCTGTTGACCCTGGCGCTCCGTCAGCGTGCGGACGAAATTTCCCGCGTCGAGTAGCGATGCATGGGTGCCGGTGTCGAGCCATGCATAGCCACGACCCATCCGCTTGATCGCGAGCGTTTCGTCGCGAAGATAGCTTTCGAGAAGTGTCGTGATTTCAAGCTCCCCCCGGGCGGACGGCTTAACCGAGCGCGCGCGTTCTGGCGCAGTTCCGTCGACGAAATACAGTCCGGCGATGGCATAGTTGGAAGGCGGCACAGCTGGCTTTTCTACAATTGCGCGAACGTTGCCCTGCTCGTCGAAATCGACCACGCCATAGCGTTGGGGGTCGGCCACATGATAACCGAAGATCGTTGCGCCAACCGGACTTGCATCAGCTTCCTGCAGAAGGTCGGGTAAGCCGTGGCCGAAGAAGATGTTGTCGCCCAAGACCATCGCGGAAGGGGCGCCGTTCAGAAACTCTTCGGCTAGGATGAACGCCTGTGCAAGGCCGTCGGGGCTGGGCTGGGTCTTATAGCTGATTGCGATGCCCCATTGGCTTCCGTCGCCCAGGGTACGCTGAAACTGCTCCTGATCCTGCGGTGTGGTGATGATCAGGATATCCCGAATGCCCGCCAGCATCAGCGCGGTCAGTGGATAATAGATCATCGGCTTGTCGTAGATCGGTAGCAGCTGCTTGGAGACGCTGACCGTAATGGGATACAGCCGGGTCCCCGAACCGCCCGCGAGGATGATGCCTTTGCGTGCGGTCATGCTCTTTCTTCCAATTCTTCCAGTACCGAATCCAGCGCAACTCGCCAGTCGGGACGAGCCAGGCCGAAAGCGGCTTTGGTCGTACTGCAATCGAGGCGAGAGTTCGGCGGTCGTTCGGCGGTCGCCGGATAGGCGCTTGCGGGAATGGGCCTGAGTTCCGACGCGCTGCCCGCCCTCGAAAGGATCTCTGACGCGAAATCATACCAGCTCACGTCCGGCGTGCCGCTGTAATGATAGGTTCCGGATTTGGCGGCGTCGGTCGCCAGTTGTCCTGCGATCGAGAGGCAAGCCGCCGCGATCCCCGACGCGGCGGTTGGTCCGCCTGTCTGATCCTCGACTACGCTTATCACGTCGCGGGTTTTGGATAATCGCAACATGGTTTTCAGGAAGTTCGAGCCATGCGAGGAAAAGACCCAGGAAGTACGAAGGATCGCGTAACGGCCTCCCGCCGTTCTTATCGCTTCCTCACCCCAAAGCTTCGTTCTCCCATAAGCGTTTATGGGGCGGGTCGCGTCTTCGGGGGCGGAGGCTTCCGTGCTGGCGCCGTCGAAGACATAGTCCGTCGAAATATGGACGAAGGGAATGTCCATCTCGGCGCATATGCGAGCCATTGCGGCGGGGGCATCCGCATTTATTACCCGGGCCAGCGCCTCTTCTTCTTCGGCTTGGTCAACCGACGTGTAAGCTGCGGCATTGATTACGGCTGCGGGTGCATTGCTGCGAATGGCGGCCGCGCAGGCCGCGGGGTCCGCAAGGTCCGCCTCGGCTCTCCCCAAAGTCGTGATGCCGGCATATTTCCGAAGCTCGGTGCCAACTTGGCCGGTTCGTCCGAAAACGAGGATATTCACGCCGCCCTCCGCCCGGTTCCGAGACGTTTACCCAGGCCTTGACGTTCGAGCATCGGACGCCACCAGCTCTCATTGTCGAGATACCAGCCTATCGTTGTCCTCAGCCCTTCTTCGACGGTGACTGACGGGCGCCAGCCAAGCTCGTCGCGCGCCCGCGATGCGTCGATCGCATAGCGGGCGTCGTGACCGGGGCGGTCGGCGACATAGGTAATGAGATCGGCATAGGGCTTCCCGTTCGCGCGCGGGCGAATATCGTCCAGGATCGCGCATATGGCTTGGACGATATCCAGATTCGAACGTTCATTGTCGCCGCCGATGTTATAGCTGCGCCCGACACGGCCCGCTTCGACCACCCGGAGCAAAGCCTCGGCGTGATCGAGAACAAACAGCCAGTCGCGGACGTTCGATCCATTGCCGTAGATCGGGATCGGACACTCCGAAACGGCGTTAAGGATCACGACCGGGATCAGCTTTTCGGGAAACTGATTGGGGCCATAGTTGTTCGAGCAATTTGTGAGAACGACCGGCAAGCCATAGGTTTCGTGCCACGCCCTTACCAAATGGTCGGAACTGGCTTTCGACGCGGAATAGGGGCTGCGCGGACTATAGGGGGTTTCTTCATGGAAACGGTCGGCGGGATCCGCTGACAGTGAGCCAAAGACTTCATCCGTGCTGATGTGATGAAAGCGGAATTTGTCGGGTTTGCCCGCATCCGACCAATATTTCCGGGCCGCCTCGAGAATATTGAAGGTCCCCACGATATTCGTCTGGATGAAATCGTCCGGACCATCGATGGAACGATCGACATGCGATTCCGCTGCCAGATGCATGACCGCATCCGGACGATGTCGGGTGAAAATTTCGGTGAGCGCCTCGCGATCACGGATGTCCGCATGCTCGAAACTATATAGCGGGCTGTCAGCGACCGTCGCAAGATTTTCGAGGCATGCCGCATAGGTTAGCGCATCGAGGTTCACCACCTCGTAGCCGCGCGATATCGCCAGCCGAACCACTGCTGAACCGATGAACCCCGCTCCGCCTGTGACGAGTATCTTCATGCGCTGCCCTGCCACAAAAAGGGGCTGTCCAGACTGGCGAGCGGACCGGCTTCTGCGTCACGGCCGCTAAGTATGGGAGTGCCGGACAGCGGCCACTCGATCCCAATCTCCGGGTCGTCCCAACGTATCGTTCCTTCGGCCTCTGGAGCGTAATAGTCCGAGCATTTGTATGAAATTTCCGTATCGGCCTCGCGGGTCATAAACCCATGAAGAAAGCCCGCCGGGACAAGGAGTTGTCTGGCGTTCTCGAAGCTGAGTTCGATCCCGAACCATTTGCCGAAAGTCGGGGAGCCTTTGCGGATATCCACCGCGACATCGAATAGTCGCCCGCGACCGCAGCGAACCAGTTTGACCTGCGCGTGAGGGGGCGATTGATAATGGAGACCGCGCACCGTCCCGGCCTGCGCCGAGAATGAGATATTGTCCTGAACAAAGGCAATATCGACCCCGAGCTCGCTAAAGCCCCTTTGATTCCAGACCTCGCTAAAGAAACCCCGGTGATCGCCATGGCGATCCGGAGTGATGACCTTGAGTCCGGGGATGGGTTCGTGGATTTCCATTGTGGTCCATTTGATAATTGGGATTATTGGGTTCCGCGGCCGGAATGAGTTGGTGTTCGCAATTTTCTCACGTTGGCAAACAGAAACGCGCGCACGCAGAGGAATGCTCGCCATGACGGCTATCGGTCGCGCTGCTGGATCGGGCGGACGGCGCAATTATAGTATGGCGATTACAAATCATGAAATGGCTCCGGTGCCAAATTCTACGCGAGCCATTGACACATTCCTACCGTCAAAAACTAGGCCGGTATCTGCCTCGATGATTTGCGGTCGTGATTCTTCACAAGGGAGAAAGGGGGATAGAATCGACGCGCAATCCGAGCGTCACACTCCTCTGTAGTGATCCATATAGCTGAAAGCCTCACGTTAGTTGACTGCACCGGTACGTAAAATGGACGGCGGCTTTCCCCGCCCGACTGTGCTCTGGTCCACCTCGCGCCGCGTCTGCTCGCCTTGCTGATCCAGTGATTGAGACGACTTGGGAACTGGGCATTGCAAATACCAGTAGTTCCGTACAGATCATCTCCGCTCCCGTTGCTGCTTCTGCACACACCAACGGTCGGGGGGCGTCATAACAGTTATGGCGCTCCCTTAAATTTGAAAGCCATCAACTAGTACCGCGCAGCGAGCTGTCATTGTTGCCGGCGTTCTGTATAAGCGCGAAAGCGAAGTCGCTGAAGGTTTGGCAATGGACTTTCGGCTTAGCGCTTCATCCATTCTTCCAAATACCAATTTACGAAAGCCGGAATTCCGACGGTCATGGGCGTTGTCGGAGAAAATCCGAGATCTCGATTTATGTCTTCGATGTCTGCGAAGGTTTGATGAACATCGCCATCCTGCATCGGCAATAGGTTGATCTCGGCTTTTCGATTGCATGCTTTCTCGATCGTTTGAATCATATCTGTTAGTTGCTCGGGACGGTTGTTACCGATATTGTACAACCGATGAGGCGTCGTGAAGCCGCCCGGCTTTTCTCGATTGTCATCTTCAGGAGGATGATCGAGCGCCAGGACGACCCCTTTCACGATATCGTCGATAAAGGTGAAATCTCGAAGCATGTCGCCGTGATTGTAGACGTCGATCGGATGGCCGCGCAGCACCGCTTCGGTGAACTTCCATACAGCCATATCGGGCCTGCCCCATGGGCCATATACGGTGAAAAAGCGCAGTCCAGTCATCGGTATCCGAAAGAGATGCGCGTAGGTTTCGCTCATCAGTTCATCGGCGCGTTTTGTCGCTGCGTAGAGCGAGATCGGCGTGTCAGCGCGATCGGAGACCCTGAAAGGTGTATCCGATCGCATTCCGTAGACCGACGAGGACGAAGCATACACGAGATGCGAAATGGATCCATGGCGCGCCAGCTCAAGAATATTGACGTGTCCCGAAATGTTCGAGTGGATGTAGGCGGCGGGATTGTCGAGCGAGTAGCGCACGCCGGGTTGAGCGCCGAGGTGAACGATGCGATCGATCGTCTTCGTTGAAAGTGCACGAGCGAGCGCGTCAGCGTCGCCGAAATCGACATCGGAAAATGAGAAGGATTCGCCGTGGAGCGCTTTGAGGCGCGCGATGCGTGCGTGCTTGAGGTCGAGCGAATAATATGGCGTGAAATTGTCGATACCGACGACCTTCTCGCCGCGTTCGAGCAAGGCGGCGGCGACATGCATTCCAATGAAGCCGGCTGCACCGGTTATAAGCGTAGTCACATTCACTTCCCATATTTTCGCAATCGGACCACTGCCTTCGGGACGAGCGAAGCCGACAGCCGTTACCGGTCATAGCTGGGCAATGGTAAATTCTCAGGTAAGAGCTGCAACGACTATGCTGCACGTCGCAGTCAGCAGAGATGGCGCGCATCTCACCCAAGTAAAGGATCGTCTTTGGGGAGTGGTGAGCCCTGCTGGGTTCGAACCAGCGACCTACTGATTAAAAGTCAGTTGCTCTACCGACTGAGCTAAGGGCCCATCGCGCTGCCGCCGAAGCGGGCTTGCGAAGTGAGCCGCCGCCCTAGTGCGCCGATGCGGCCCGGTCAACCGGCTTTGGACGCGAAAGGCGCGCGGCAAGTTGACGGACGCTGCGACCGTGCAGGGGATGCTGCCATTCAGGGACGATCGCGCGCAGCGGGCCAAGGACAAAAGCACGCTGTTCGATCGCGGGATGGGGGATCGTGAGCGTTCCGTCCGCCCAGGCGCCGCCCGACCAGAGCAGGATATCGAGATCGAGTGTTCGCGCGCCCCAGCGCTGGCCCATACGGCGGCCGAAGCTCGCTTCGATCGTTTGTAGCCGCTCGAGCATTTCGGGTGGGCTCAGCGACGAGGCGACGAGGGCGACGGCGTTGGCATAGCGGCGGCGCGACGGGCCGATGGGGTCGCTTGCAATGATCGGGCTGGCGTCGACCGCCTCGATATCGTCGCTCTCCAGCGCCGCGAGAGCGGCTAGCAACACTGCGCGCGGGTCGCCGAACCGCACGTGGCGCCGGTTCGAGCCGAGACCGATTGCATAAAGGGGAAGCGGCATTGCGTTGCTCATAAACGTGCGCCTATCGCAGATATGTGGAGATTGACAGCCCATTGCCCGGTACCGAGCCGCCGCGCGATTGCCCGCGCTGCCCGCGGCTCGTCGCATTGCGGCGCGAATGCCAGGCTGAGTATCCCGATTGGTGGAACGCGCCAGTTTATGCATTCGGCGATCCTGACGCGTGGCTCGCATTTGCGGGACTCGCACCGGGCAAGCATGGTGCGAACCGGACCGGCCGGCCATTCACGGGCGATTATGCTGGCGATCTGTTGTTTGCGACGCTCGCCGAATTCGGGTTGAGCAAGGGATGCTATAATGCGCGGATCGACGACGGGTTGATGCTCGACGGCGCAATTATCGTCAACAGCGTCAAATGCCTGCCGCCGCAAAACAAGCCAACGCCAGCGGAAATCGCAAGCTGTCGCCCCTTTTTCGAGACGCAACTGGCGGCCCTGCCGAAGGCTCGTGTAATTATCGCGCTGGGGCGCATCGCACATGATGCTACGCTACGGGCCGCGGGAGCAAGGCTTTCAGCCTTTCCCTTCGACCATGGCGCGGTCCACGCGCTCCCCGATGGACGATATCTGGTCGATAGCTATCACTGCTCGCGCTACAACACGAACACCGGTCGGCTGACGCCAGAAATGTTCTCCGACGTCTTCCCTACCGCGCTGTTCCTCAAGGATCAGACGAGGGGGCCGAATTCCTCCACCAGCCCCCGGTAAAGCGCGCGCTTGAACGGCACGATCAATTTTTCGATCTCGTTCAGTTGGGCCCATTTCCACGCACGAAATTCCTGATGCTTGGTGCGAATGTTGACGTCGCTGTCCTCGCCCATGAAGCGCATCAGGAACCAGTGCTGGCGCTGGCCGCGATATTTGCCGCCCCACATCTTGCCGATGAGATGATCAGGCAGGTCATAGAAATATTCCTCGCGGCTGCGCGCGATGATTTCTACCAATCCGCCATGAATGCCGGTTTCCTCGCCGAGTTCGCGGATCGCCGCTTGCTCGGCGTCCTCGCCGTCGTCGATCCCGCCCTGCGGCATCTGCCAGGCTTCGCTCGACGTATCGAGCCGCTGACCCACGAAGACGCGGCCGTCGCGATTGGCGAGCATGACGCCCGCGCAGGGGCGGTAGGGGAGTTTGCTATGATCGATCATGCCGCCCCGGTAGCTTCGGCGACGATCGCTTTCAATACGGTCAATGCCCCGCGAATATCCTCCTTTGCGCTCGGAATGCCCTGCGACAGATTGATATAGCCGTGGATCGTGCCCGTCGCCTCGCGGTAGGTGGTGGGCACGCCGGCCTCGATCAGCTTTGCGGCATAGGCGCGGCCCTGATCGCGCAGCGGGTCGAGCCCGGCGGTGATCAGCAGCGTTGGCGGCAGGCCCTCGGCGGGGAAATCGAGCGGCGAGGCGCGATAATCGGCGGGGTCGGCGGCATAATGATTGCCGAACCAGGTCATGCTGCCCGTGGTCAGCAGATGGCCTTCGCCGAAATCGCGATAGCTCTGCCAGTCGTCATGCGTCGTGACTGCGGGATAGATCGGATGAATTGCGATCACGGGTTTCGACGCAGGCTTGTCGCGAAGCGCGAGCGCGGTGGCGATCGTCAGATTGCCCCCGGCGCTTTCGCCCGAAAGGACCAGTCCGGTGCAGGGGATGTTGTCGGCAACCCAGCGGGTCGCGGCCTCGCAGTCGACCGGCGCGGCAGGGAAGGGGTGTTCGGGCGCAAGGCGATAATCGACCGCGATTACCGGTATGTCGAGTAGCCGCGCCGCCTCGGCACAATAGGGATCGTGAGTGTCGAGATCGCCGATCACCCAGCCGCCGCCATGATAAAAGACCATGACGGGGCCAGCTTCGCGGTCGGGCCGACTATCATAAATGCGGATCGCGATGTCGCCCGCAGGCCCAGGAATGCTCTTATCCTCGACCTTTGCGATGTCGCCGCGCGGCACGTCGGCAAGCTGCCCCATCATCCGGAACATTTCGCGAGCGCCCTCCGGCGGCATTTCTTCCATCTTCGGACCTTCCTGCGCGTTCAGGAAGGCGAGGAAAGCCGCCACATCGGGGCGCGTGAAATGGGTGGTGCCGTCGGTCATCTGCGTCTCTCCCTGATCGCCATTTTCGTCATGCTATTCGGTATCGGCGGAGCAAATTCAATCCCGAAATGAAACTCACCTATGCTTCACCCTTTGCGGCTCACAATTTTTTCTCAATTGCGGCTTGGCGCGCAGGGGCCTAGGCCAATGTCATAGGTTCGCAAGATTAAGGCAGAAGAGACGATGGCGACAGCGGTAGTGGACCAGGCCGACAAACGGCAGTCCCCCCTTTCGGATGCAGTGGTGGTACGATTTGCCGGCGATAGCGGCGACGGGATGCAGTTGACCGGTGGTCAGTTTACCTTGTCGTCAGCGCTTGCGGGCAACGACTTTGCGACCTTCCCGGATTTTCCCGCCGAAATCCGTGCGCCGCAGGGCACGCTGTTCGGCGTCTCCGCCTTTCAGATCAATTTCGGATCGTCGGCGATCGATACCGCGGGCGACGCACCCGACGTGCTCGTTGCGATGAACCCCGCGGCGCTCAAGACCAATGTCCCGCAACTGAAGCCGGGCGGGCTGATCATCGCAGACGAGGGCGAGTTCAACGACCGCAACCTCGCCAAAGCGAAATATGAGGCGAACCCGCTCGACGACGGCAGTCTCGCAAAGTGGCAGCTTCTCAAGCTCAATATCAGCCAGTTGACGATGGACGCCGTGAAGCCCTTTGGCCTTGGCAACAAGGAAGCCTTGCGCTGCAAGAATATGTGGACGTTGGGGCTTGCGCTCTGGATGTTCGATCGCGATCGGCAGCCGCTAATCGACTGGCTCAACGCGAAATTCGCGAAGGCGCCCGATCTAGCTGCCGCTAACGTCGCCGCGCTTAACGCGGGCCACGCCTATGGTGAAACCGCCGAACTCGCAGGGCCGCTCAAGCAGCATCATGTCGACCCCGCGCCGGTCGCGCCCGGGCTCTATCGCACGCTGACCGGCGCCGAGGGCATCGCGCTCGGCCTTGTCGCGGGCGCGCAGCTTGCCGAACTTCCCATGTTCTTCGGGGGCTATCCGATCACCCCGGCGTCTGCGATCCTGCATCATCTGTCGCGGCTCAAGGAATATGACGTCACGACCTTTCAGGCCGAGGACGAAATCGCGGCCATCTGTTCGGCGATCGGCGCGAGCTATGCGGGTTCGCTTGGCGTCACCAGCTCTTCGGGACCCGGCATCGCACTGAAGGGCGAGGCGATGGGCCTCGCTATCATGACCGAGCTGCCGCTCGTCATCGTCAATTCGCAGCGCGGCGGCCCCTCGACGGGCCTGCCGACCAAGACCGAGCAGTCGGATCTCTATCAAGCGGTCTATGGCCGCAACGGCGACGCGCCGATGCCCGTCATTGCCGCACGATCACCAGGCGATGCGTTCGAATGCGCGATCGAAGCGGTGCGCATCGCGGTGAAATATATGACCCCGGTGATGCTGCTGACCGACGGCTATATTGCCAATGCGGCCGAGCCCTGGGCAGTTCCCGATCTCACGACTTATGAGGCCTTCCCAGTCGAATTCCTGACCGAGGCGCCCGAGGACGGTTTCAAGCCCTATGGCCGCGACGAAAATCTGAAGCGCCCGTGGGTGAAGCCCGGCACGCCGGGCCTCCTGCACCGTATCGGCGGGATCGAGAAGGAACTCGACACCGGGCACATCAACTATGCCCCCGAAAACCATCAGGCGATGACCGATATCCGCAAGGATAAGATCGACGGGATCAAGGTTCCCGACCAGATCGTCGAACTTGGTGCCGAGGGCGGCAAGCTCGCGGTCGTAGGCTGGGGCTCGACTTTCGGGCCGATCCATCAGGCGGTGCGCCGCAAGCGCGCCGAGGGGCTCGACGTCAGCCACGTCCATATCCGCCATATCTGGCCGCTGCCTGCCAATCTCGGCGAGCTGCTCAAGAGCTTTGACCGTGTGATCGTACCCGAAATGAACACCGGCCAGCTCAAGACGGTACTGCGCGACCAATATCTGGTCGACGCCAAGCCCGTGAACAAGGTGTCGGGCCAGCCCTTCACCATCGCAGAAATCGAAGCCGCTATCGAAGGAGCGCTCGCATGAACGAGATGACCACCATCGCGCGCCCGACGACGCTCAAGGATTGGGAAACCGATCAGGAAGTCCGCTGGTGCCCCGGCTGCGGCGACTATGCGATTCTGAAGGCGGTGCAGCGCACGATGCCCGAAATCGGCACCGCGCCCGAAAATACCGTGTTCATCAGCGGCATCGGATGCTCGTCGCGCTTTCCCTATTATATGGAAACCTATGGCTTCCACACGATCCATGGGCGTGCGCCGGCGTTCGCGACGGGGCTGAAACTCGCCAATCCGAACCTCGACGTGTGGATCGTCACCGGCGACGGCGACGGCCTGTCGATCGGTGGCAATCACACGATGCACCTGATCCGCCGCAATCTCGATTGCCAGATCATGCTGTTCAACAACGAGATTTACGGCCTGACCAAGGGGCAATACTCACCGACAAGCCGCGTTGGCACGACCAGCCCGTCGACGCCCTACGGCTCGGTCGACCGCCCGGCGCAGCCCGCAGCCTTCGCTCTCGGAGCTGGCGCGCGTTTCGTCGCGCGCGGTTTCGACGTGTCGAAGGAATTGCCGAATGTGCTAAAGGCGGCGCATGCGCACAAGGGCGCCGCTTTTATCGAGATTTTTCAGAATTGTATCGTCTATAACAAAGACGTGTTCGAGGATTTCGCGGCGCCAAAGGGTGCCGAGGACCGCCAACTTTGGCTCAAGCAGGGCGAACCGATGCTCTATGCCAAGGGCACCAAGGGTATCGCGCTAGACGCCGAGGCGCTGCACCTCAAGAACGTCGATGTCGTCGATGGCGACTGGCAGGCAGCGGGCGTGATCGTGCATGACGTCACCAACCGCAGCGTCGCGCATATGCTCGTCGAAATGCGCTTCGGCGAATTTCCGATGGCTTTGGGCGTCCTCTATGACGACCCGCGGCCGACCTTCGAGGCCGATGTCGTCCGTCAGAACAAGGCGGCTGCCGAGGGTAAGACTGCCGATCTCCAGAGCCTGCTCAAGAAGGGCCAGACCTGGACGGTGACTGAAGGCGGGCCCGAACTCTGATTTTCCGCCGTCATGGATAATCTGACGCATAGCCTCGTCGGCGCGGTTCTGGGCCAGATGGGGCTCAAGCGAAAAACCGGTCTGGCGATGCCGACGTTGATCATCGCGGCAAATCTGCCCGATATCGATGCGGGATGTGCCATTTATGGCATCGAATCGCTCTCGATGCGGCGCGGGGTCACGCACGGGCCGATCGCGCTTCTGCTGCTGCCGATCCTGCTGTGGGCGCTGATGATCGCGTTCGACCGCTGGCAGGAACGACGCGGCAAGCGTCCGGCGGGGCGCCTGCCGATCGACAAGGGCTGGTTGCTCGCGCTCGCCTATATCGGCTGCTTCAGCCATCCTGCGCTCGACTGGCTCAACAATTACGGTATCCGCCTGCTCGAACCGTTCAGCCACCGCTGGTTCTATGGCGACAGCATCTTCATCATCGATCTGTGGATATGGATTGCGCTCGGCGTCTCGGTCTGGCTGTCCCTGCGTGGAGAACGCCGTGGCGCGGCCAACTGGCAGCGCCCGGCTTCGATCGGCTTCACGGCCGTTTGTGCTTATATTCTCGCGAACGGCGCAATCACGGGTGCTGCCGAGCGCATGACGTCGCGCGCGCTGGAGGCTGGGGGACGGAAGGATGCGCTCGTCGTCGCGAGCCCGCCGCCGCTCGCCTTCTGGAAACGCGACATTTTCTGGCGGACCGCCGACCGCTACGGCACCGCGAGCTTTGTTCCCGGCGTCGGCGGTCACGTCGATCTGACCGGCGCACCAACCGGAATGGACGATCCGCGTCTCGCGACATGGGTCAAGGCCGATCCCGCGGCGCGCGCCTTTCTTTTCTGGTCGCGCATGCCGGTGGCGCAAAGGCAAGGCGATGCTATTTTACTTCGCGACCAGCGTTTCATGCATCCGCTTGCGCAGGACCGCTTTCAGGTCCGGCTGACTGCGCCCGACACCGCGAGCTATCCCGAATGACGGCCGCGCGTGACGTCATGGCGTCACGTGTTTCAACCGATTGTCAGCGGCATGCGTTTGAGGCAGGAAGGTGTGAATGAACACGCATGTCAGCCCGCGCCGCGGTAAGGAACTGCTCCGCGCCGACCGTGCCTATCGCTCGGGCGGCGGAATGGCGCGGCTGCTCGCGCTGGCCCCGGGGGCGCTTTTTCACCGGATGCTCGACCGGATCGACGCGGGCCTCGCGCTAGGCACGATCGAGGGCCATCTGCCCGACGGCAGCGTGCGCCTGCTCGGTGGCCGCGGCAAGGGGCCGACGGCGGTGGTCCATCTCCATAGCTGGGCGGCACTGGCGCGGCTCGCGCTTTCGGGTTCGGTGGGCTGGTACCGCGCGTGGGAAGCCGACGAATGGTCGTCGCCGGATCCGGTGCCGCTGTTCGACCTTTTCATGCGCAACGGCGAAACTCTGGGCAACGTAGGGCGAGCGCATGGGCCATGGCGTTGGCTAAACAAGACCATCCACGCTCTCCACCGCAACGACCGGCGCGGGGCAAAGCGGAATATTCATGCCCATTATGATTTGGGCAATGATTTCTATCGCTTGTGGCTCGACCCGAGTATGAACTATTCGAGTGCGCTGTTCACCGATCCCGCTCAGTCGCTGGAGGAAGCGCAGGCGGCGAAGGTCGACGCGATCCTCGACCGGCTCGACCTCAGATCGGGAAGCCGACTGCTAGAGATTGGCTGCGGCTGGGGTGCGCTTGCCGAACGTGCGGTGGAACGTCACGATGTGCTTTACACCGGCATCACCCTTTCGCCAGCGCAAGCCGAAATCGCCGACGCGCGGCTTGCGATGGTCGACCTGTCGGATCGCTCGCGTATCGAGATCTGCGACTATCGCGACGTGCAGGGCCCCTATGACGCGATCGCCAGCGTCGAGATGGTCGAAGCCGTTGGCGAAGCCTATTGGCCCGCCTATCTCGACACGATCGCGCGACTGCTGCGTCCCGGCGGAAAGGCCGCGATCCAGTATATATTGATCAATGATGCGCTGTTCGAACGCTATGCGGCCAGCAGCGACTTTATTCAGGCCTATATCTTCCCGGGCGGTTGCTTGATTTCGGAAAGCCGCTTTCGGGCGCTCGCCGAGGCGCGTGGACTTGCCTGGCGCGATGTTCGCCGGTTCGGCGGCGATTATGCCGAGACGCTGCGCCAGTGGCGCGAGCGTTTCGACGCGGCGGTCGCGGCGGACCAGCTTCCGTCGGGTTTCGACGCCCGTTTCGTGCGGCTTTGGCGTTACTATTTGCAATATTGCGAAGGGGGCTTTCGCGGAGGCGGCATCGACGTCGCGCAAGTCACACTCGAAAAGACAGCCTGAAAAACAGGGGAGGAAACCACATGCGAAGATTTTTGGCGGCGGTGCTGCTGTGCACTGCGGCGGCCGGGTGCAGCGCGCCCACGGCACCTGAGAAAACCAATCAACTGCCAAAGGATCTGAATGTGCTGTTCTGGACCCAGGATCAACGCGACGCCGCTTTCCGTACGATGGAGACGGTTCCCAAGGTGGTGGTCAACACGGTCAAGGCGGGCGGCCCGGTCTATCCGCTACCGCAGGGCGCGCCGCTCGATCTCGGGACCGATGTCGACGCCTATATGGCGAAACAGCGCAATGCGGGCCTGATTATCGTGCAGGACGGCAAAGTCCGGTTCGAGAAATATGCCCTCGGCTATGGCGCCGCTGGGCGCTGGACGAGCTTCTCGGTCGCCAAAAGCTTTACGTCGACGCTCGTCGGCGCCGCGGTGAAGGACGGCTATATCAAGAGCCTCGACGACAAGGTCACCGCCTATATCCCCGGCCTCAAAGGGTCGGCCTATGACGATGTATCGGTGAAGCAGCTGCTCACCATGACCTCCGGGGTCAAATGGAACGAGGATTATACTGACCCCAAGTCGGATGTGGCGCTATTCAACTTGCAGAAGCCGGTTGCCGGTGAGGATATAACGGTCAGCTATATGAAGACCTTGCCACGCGAAGCACCCGCGGGGTCGAAGTGGGTTTACAAGACCGGAGAGACCAATTTGATCGGCGTGCTCGTATCGAGCGCTACGGGCAAAACGCTGTCGGAATATCTTTCCGAAAAGGTCTGGAAGCCCTTCGGCATGGAGCAGGATGCAGTGTGGATGCTCGGCGCGACGGGGCATGAGATCAGCGGCTGCTGCATGTCGGCGAGCCTCAAGGATTATGCGCGCTTTGGTCAGTTCATCCTGAATGGCGGGGTAGCAGGCGGCAAGAAGGTGTTGCCCGACGACTGGCTGCCCGCTGCGACCACCAAGCAGGCCGGCATCGACCTGCCGGGGCGCGGCTATGGCTATCAATGGTGGACCAACGACGACGGCAGCTTCGCCGCGCAGGGCATCTTCGGGCAGGGCATTTTCATCGATCCGAAGCGAAAGCTTGTGATTGCTTCGAATGGGAATTGGCCGACGGCGACCGATCCCGAGGGCGTCGGCGCAGCACGCGAGGCTTTTTACAAGAGCGTGCAGGCGGCTGTGGACAAAGAACCCAGATAATCGTCGCCCCCGCGAAGGCGGGGGCTGTTATCGGCGTTGTGCAAGGTTGTCGTCGCCCCGGCGTTCGCGGGGGCGAAGGACGTCAGTCGACGACAGTTGCCGTCGCGCGTTGGGCCAGCCACACCGCGACAAGCGGGACGGCGACGCCCAGCGCCATGATCCACCAGGTGTCTGCGAGCGTGACAGCGCGATAAAGCGCGGCGCCGATCACGGAGCCCGCGACAATCCAGCCCGGGCCGGTGCCCGCCGAAATGCGCATCGCGAACCAGCCGCCACCAAAAGTGCCGATAAACCAGCCGACGATCAGCGCGATCGTCGATCCGATCGGAATCAGCACTTCGCCGCTATTGGGGTCATAGACATCGGGCGAAATCTCGCTGCCGGCATATTGGGCGAGCCAGATCAGCCCGAACGCGACGACGATGCCGATCACCGCGGCAATCGCCGACCGCAAAATAGTCTTGGTCATTAATGCGCCCTCGCAAACCCTCTTATGCGAGTGTCTTAGCGCAGGAAAACGAAGATGGCGTTAAGCTTTTTCCATGACCTTGGGCAACGCGTGGAAGGTGGTGCTTTCGAACCCTTCGACCATCATCCCGGCGACAAATTCGCCGACCGCTGCGGGGTCCTTGATGCTTTGCGGGTCTTCGCCGGGATAAGCGCGCGCGCGCATCTGCGTCCGCGTGCCGCCGGGATCGAGGATCGCGGTGCGCACGGTCGAGATGTTGCGCATTTCGGCACCATAGCTCGACACCAGGACCTCGAATGCCGCCTTGGACGCGGCATAGGCGCCCCAATAGGCGCGCGGTTCGCGTGCGACGCTGCTCGACAGCGCGATCAGCCGGCCGCTGGCCGCGCGGCGCAGCAGCGGATCGAAATTGGCGATCAGCGCCTGCTGCGCGATCAGGTTCAGCGTCAGCAGCTTGTTGAATTCCTTGCCGTCGATCGCGGCGACGGGGGTAAGCGTGCCGAGCATTGCCGCGTTGAGCACGAGCATGTCGAGCTGCTGCCAGCGCTCGGCGATCGCGCTCGCGAGGCGCGCGATGCTGTCGCCGTCGGTCAGGTCCAGCGGCGCGATCGTCGCGCTGCCGCCAGCTTCGTGGATGCGGTCTTCGAGTTCTTCGAGCCCGCCCGCGGTACGCGCTGTGATCACGACATGCGCCCCGCGCGCGGCGAGCGATTCCGCGATCGCTTCGCCGATGCCGCGGCTCGCCCCAGTGACGAGCGCAACCTGGCCCGCCAGTTCCTTAGACGTCGTATTCATTGTGTCAAACAACCCGTTCGGCAAGCAGGGAAAATTGATCTTCCAGCCCATGCTCATCGAAATCGGTCAGCGTGGTCGGATAGTCGCCGGTAAAGCAGGCGTCGCAATATTGCGGAGCGTCGTCGCTGCGCTTCACTTCGCCCAGCGCCCGGTAAAGGCCGTCGATCGAGATGAATGACAGGCTGTCGGCGTTGATGAAATTCGCCATCTGGCCGACACTCATCTGCGCTGCGAGCAATTTGGCGCGCTCAGGGGTGTCGACGCCATAGAAGCAGCTATGCTGCGTCGGCGGGCTTGCGATGCGCATATGCACTTCGGTCGCGCCCGCGTCGCGCATCATCTGCACGATCTTGAGGCTGGTCGTGCCGCGCACAATCGAATCGTCGATCAACACGATACGTTTGCCCGCGATCAGCGCGCGGTTGGCGTTGTGCTTCAACTTCACGCCCAGGTGGCGGACCTTGTCACCCGGCTGGATGAAGGTGCGTCCGACATAGTGCGAGCGGATGATGCCGAGTTCGAATGGGATGCCCGATTCCTGCGCATAACCGATCGCTGCGGGCGTACCCGAATCGGGGACCGGGATGACGAGGTCTGCTTCGACCGGGTTTTCGCGCGCCAGTTCGGCGCCGATTGCCTTGCGCACCGAATAGACGCTGGTGCCGTCGACGATCGAATCGGGGCGCGAGAAATAGACATATTCGAAGATGCAGGGCCGCGCCGGATGGTCGGCAAAGGGGCGATGCGAGGTTAACTGGCCATCGCGAATGATGACGAGTTCGCCAGGCTCGACCGAACGCACGAATTCGGCGCCGACGACGTCGAGCGCCACGGTTTCCGACGCCAGGATATGCGCATCGCCAAGCTTTCCGATGACGAGCGGGCGGATGCCAAGCGGGTCGCGGCAGCCGATCATGCCCTCTGCGGTCAGGCAGATCAGCGAATAGGCGCCTTCGACCTGCTTCAGCGCATCGATGAACCGATCGAGCAAAGAGCGATAGTTGGACGTCGCGACGAGGTGGATGATGACCTCTGTATCGCTGGTCGACTGAAAGATCGAACCCCGGCGGACGAGTACTTTGCGTAGCGCTGCCGCGTTCGAAATGTTGCCATTGTGAGCCACCGCAAAGCCGCCCGTCGCGAGATCCGCGAACAATGGCTGGACGTTCCGCAGCGCGGTTTCGCCAGTGGTCGAATAGCGGACATGGCCGATCGACGATCCGCCTTGCAACTGGCGCATGATGTCGTCGCGGTCGAAATTGCCCGCGACATGGCCCATCGCGCGGTGGGTGTGGAATTCCTTGCCGTCGAAGGCGGTTATGCCTGCGGCTTCCTGTCCACGGTGTTGCAGGGCGTGGAGGCCCAGCGCGACTACCGCAGCGGCGCTATCGGCGCCATGAATACCAAATACGCCGCACTCCTCGCGGAGCTTGTCGTCGTCAAAAGGATGGGTCGTCAGCATGTCGTTCCAGGGGCAGGGGGGCAGTGACTGCGGCGCATATAGGGACGGCAATCGCAAATGTCGCCCCCCTAATCACGCATTTGTCACATGGCGGGCGAAGCATGGGGTGACAGCGCCGCCAAACCTGCTCTAAAGCGCCATTTATGGATGATCAGCGCGACACGACCGACCGATTTTCTCCGCGCTTCGACGCCGCTGGACTGGTGACGGCGATCGTCACCGACGCCGATACGCATATTCTGCTGATGGTCGCGCACATGAATGCCGAAGCGATCGAGCAGACCCGCGCGACGGGGCAGGCGCATTTCTGGTCGCGGTCGCGGCAGGCTTTGTGGCGGAAGGGCGAAACGTCGGGCAACGGCCTGACCATGGTCGAGATGCGCGTCGATTGCGATCAGGATGCGTTGCTGCTCCGCGTGAAGCCGGCGGGCCCCGCCTGTCACACCGGCCGTCGATCGTGCTTTTATCGCCGTGTCGAGGCCGATGGCAGCCTGACCTTTCTGTCCGACGATGCGCAGGGTTAGCGCTGCGCTCACGTTGGCGGCGCTGTTCCTCACGGGCTGCAATCGGCCAGCGCCGGAGGACGGCGCGAAAGGCGTCGATGCGAACAATCCGCTTGAAGTCGCGGCGCGCCAGCGCGGTGTCGTGCATTCGGACGCCGTCAGCCCGGTCGGAGTGTTCGAGCGCACCCACGATTTGGGCCGCGATGCGATGTGCGTCGTCGCCGACGGCGCGGGAAGCTGGCGCTTTGCGGTCACCGCGGCATTCGGTCCCAGCGTCTCGTGCACCGCGTCCGGAACGATGACGCGCGAGGGCGATGGCTGGCGGATGCGTTTTGCCGGTGTCGACGGCTGCGATGCGCTTGTCCATGAGGAAGAGGATGAATTGCGATTGCCGGGAAGCCTGCCGGCGCAATGCGCGCGCCTGTGCCCAGATCGCGCCTCGCTGTCGGGTTTGCGGCTGCCGCGGGCGAGCTGGTCGGCGGACGATGCGGGGGACTTGCGGATCGCCGATCGGCGCGGCAATATGCAGCGTCCTTGCGGAGGCGGAACTGCCTCGAAATGACCCGCGCCGCCGGTATTGACGTTCACGTCAACGGAAACTAGTTTCATCGGCATGACCGAACAATATGGCCACGCCCATATCGATACGCCCGACCATCTGGGGCGCGAACAATTCAGCATCACCGACTTGTCGACCGAGTTCGGGGTCACCGCCCGCGCGCTGCGTTTCTATGAGGACGAAGGGCTGATCAGCCCTTCGCGCAAAGGTTTGTCGCGTATCTATTCGAAGCGCGATCGCGCGCGGTTGGCGTGGATTCTGCGCGCGAAGCGCACGGGGTTCAGCCTTGCCGACATTCGCGAGATGATCGACCTTTACGACGTCGGCGATGGTCGCAAGACGCAGCGCCAGGTGACGATCGAGAAATGCGAACAGCGTATCGGCTTGCTGCAACGTCAGCGTGACGACATCGACAGCGCTGTCGAGGAATTGTCGCGGTTCATCGATATGGTGAAAAAAGTCGACGCCGGTCGAAAGGTCGACTGAAGCCTCTCCCCAGGCAAGTGTGACATCGCTACCTGCTTTTCAGAAGGATACCCCATGCCCGTCTATCGCGCTCCCGTGCAGGACACTCTCTTCCTCCTCAACGACGTGCTCGGGATCGAGCGCTATGCGAACCTGCCCGGTTTCGCCAATGCGACCCCCGACATGATCGAGGCAGTGCTAACCGAAGCAGGCAAATTCTGTGAGGAAGTGCTGTTCCCGATCAACCAGTCGGGCGACCTCGAAGGATGCACGCGCCACGACGATGGATCGGTGACGACGCCCAAGGGTTTCAAGCAAGCCTATAAGGCCTATTCGGAAGCGGGCTGGGGATTGTTGACCGCGCCTGAGGAATTCGGCGGCCAGGGTCTGCCGCACGTCATCGGCTTTCCGGTCGAGGAATATCGCAACGCCGCCAACCAGGCCTTCGCCATGTATCCGGGGCTGACGCAGGGTGCGACCGCGGCGATCCTCGTCAAGGGTTCGGACGAGCAGAAGGCGACCTATGTCCCCAAGATGATCGCGGGCGAATGGGGCGGGACGATGAACCTGACCGAACCGCATTGCGGGACTGATCTCGGGCTCATCCGCACGCGTGCCGTCCCGAACGGTGACGGCAGCTATGCCGTCACGGGCACGAAAATCTTTATCTCGTCGGGCGAGCATGACCTCACCGACAATATCATTCACCTCGTCCTGGCGAAGACGCCCGACGCGCCCGACAGCGTTAAGGGTATCTCGCTGTTCATCGTACCGAAGTTCATCGTGAATGAAGACGGTTCGCTGGGCGATCGTAACACTCTTTCGTGCGGATCGATCGAGCATAAGATGGGTATCCATGCCAATTCGACCTGCGTCATGAATTATGACGGGGCAAAAGGCTGGATGGTCGGCGAAGAGAATAAGGGCCTGGCCGCGATGTTCGTGATGATGAACGCTGCGCGCCTCGGTGTCGGTATTCAGGGGCTCGGCCAGGCCGACGTCGCATACCAGAATGCGGTCCAGTACGCGAAAGACCGCCGTCAGGGCCGTGCGCTCACTGGCCCGCAGGATCCGCAGGAAAAGGCAGACCCGCTGTTCGTTCATCCCGACGTCCGCCGCATGCTGATGGACGGCAAGGCAACGGTCGAGGGGCTGCGCGCGCTGTGCACCTGGGGTGCGCTGCAGGTCGATCTGGCACATGTCGCCGAGAGCGAGGAAGAGCGTCAGCGCGCCGACGACCTCGTCAGCCTGCTGACGCCCGTGATCAAGGGCTTTGGCACCGACAAGGGCTATGAGGTCGCGACCAATGCGCAGCAGGTGTTCGGCGGCCACGGCTACATCGAAGAGCAGGGCATGAGCCAATATGTCCGCGATGCGCGCATCACGATGATCTATGAAGGCGCGAACGGCGTGCAGGCGATGGACCTTGTCGGTCGCAAGCTCGCGCAGAATGGTGGCCGTGCGATTCAGGCCTTCTTTGCCGTCGTCGACGAGGAATGCGGCCGCGCCAAGGGCAATGAAGCGCTCGCCGACTTCGCGACGCGCCTTGAAAAGGCCAATGGCGAGCTCAAGGCCGCGACGATGTGGTTCATGCAGAACGGCATGACGAACCCGAACAATATCGGTGCCGGCGCCCATCATTATATGCACATCATGGGGATCGTCGCGCTGGGTTCGATGTGGCTGATGATGGCCGAGGCGGCGCAGAAGGCGCTGGCCGAAGGTCGCGGCAACAAGGATTTCCTTGAGGCCAAGCTCGTCACCGCGCGCTATTTCGGCGAACGTTTCCTGCCCGATGCCGGGTCGCTCCGCCGCAAGATCGAGGCGGGCAGCGAGGCGATGATGGCGCTCGCTCCCGAACAGTTCGCCGCAGCCTGAACATTAGGCTTGCAACCATCGCCGCCATGATGCGTGGTGGCGGCGATGGGGACCGTGCTGAAACCGATAGTCGTCGAAGGGCGTAATTGCTGGCGGATCGAACGCGCCGACAAGGCGCGGATGATCGTCGACGCCGCCGACTATTTTGCGCTGCTGGAACGGCTGATGGCCGATGCGCGGCAGCGTATCCTGCTTATTGGCTGGGACTTTGATCCGCGGATTGCGCTGAAGCCCGACAAGGACGGCAAGGGCGAACCGCTTGGCGATTATCTGTTGCGGCTCGCGCATGAAAAGCCCGATCGCGACATCGACATCCTGCGTTGGAATTTCGGCGGGCTGAAGCAATTCGCGATGCCGCGTATCCTGTCGATGGTGGCGCGCTGGAAACTGACGCGCTCGATAAGCTTCCGCCTCGACAGTGCGCACCCCGTCGGATGCAGCCATCACCAGAAGGTTGCGGTGTTCGACGATCATCTGGCGGTGTGCGGTGGCATCGACGTCGGATCGCGTCGCTGGGATACGCGCGAGCATAAGGACGGCGACCCTCACCGCACCGCGCCCGACGGCAAAGCCTATATGCCGTGGCATGACAGCACCATGATCCTCGCCGGACCCGTTGGCAACGCGCTCGCCGACCTGGGTAACGAGCGCTGGCAACGCGCGACCAAAAAGCCGCTGCGCGATCTAAAGGGGGAGGGCGAAAATTGGCCCGACGACCTGGAACCCGATTTCGAAGGCGTCGATGTTGCGATCTCGCGCACCCGCGCCGAATATGACGATGTCGGGGAAATCCGCGAGATCGAGCAGCTTTATCTGGACATGATCGCTGCGGCCGACCGCTTCATCTATTTCGAGAATCAATATTTCACCTCCGGCAAGATCGCCGCCGCGATCGCCGAGCGGTTGAACGAAGACGATCCGCCCGAATTCGTGATGGTGATGCCGAAAACCGCTGACGGCTGGCTGGAGCAGATGGCGATGGATGCCGCGCGCGTGCAACTGGTGCGGGAGATTGCCAAGGCGAAGCATGGCGACCGGCTGAAAGTCTATTATCCGCGCACGAAGCGCGGCGAACCGATCTACGTCCACGCAAAGACCGCGATCGTCGACGACCGGATGATCCGCGTCGGATCGGCCAATATGAACAATCGCTCGATGGGGCTGGACAGCGAGTGCGACGTCACGATCGACGCGGCGCTCCCGGCGAACAAGGGCGTCGAGCCCACAATCGCGCGCCTCCGCACGTCGTTGATCGCCGAGCATCTCGACGTGTCGGAAGAGGAGGTGGCGGCGACCTTCAAGCGCGTCGGATCGCTGATCGACACGGTCGAGGCGCTGCGCGGCAAGGGGCGTTCGCTCGAACTTCTCGACCTTGTGCCCCCGGGGCCGATGGACGAATTCATCGCCGACAATGAACTGCTTGATCCGACGAGCCCCGACGCGATGTTCGAAGGCCTGACCGAACGCGGCCTCAGGAAAAGCTGGCATCGCGGCCGGAACTGGATGAAGCACCACCGGCCATTTGGGCGGAAGAGCCGCTAGCCGATTTATTTTGGGAAAGAGCGGCGGCGCGTTAATCCGCCAGTGAAAGGATGTGCTTCGCCTGTTTCAGGTGGGGCGCGTCGACCATCTTGCCATCGACCTGCAACACGCCTGCGCCGGGATTGGCGGCGAAGGCGTCGACTATTGCTTGCGCGCGCGCCGCTTCGTCGGCTGAAGGCGTGAAAGCGGCGTTGATCGGTTCGACCTGCGACGGATGGATCGCCATCATGCCTGTGAAGCCGTCGCGGCGGGCACGCACGGCATAAGCGGTAAGGCCGGCCACGTCCTTGATAGCCGGAAATACCGTATCGATGGCCGCCGCCCCTGCGGCGTGCGCCGCGAACAGTGTCATCGCGCGCGCGACCTCATAGGGTGAGGTGTAGCTGCCATCGGCTTCGCGGCTCGTCGCCGCGCCGATTGCCGCGGGCAGATCCTCTGCGCCCCAGGTCAGACCAAGCAGGCGGTCCTTCACCTCACGGTAGCTGCCGAGCGTGAAGATGGCCGCAGGGGTTTCGGTCGCGATCGGCAGGATCGGCGGCAGCGAGGCGTCGCGTGCGGATTCGCTGCGCAGGATCGTGTCGAGTTGCGCGATGCTCGGCGCGCCTTCGGCCTTTGGCAGCATGATCGCGTCGGGACGCGCGGCGACGATGGCAGCGACGTCGGCGGCGGTCATATGGCCGTCGAGCGGATTGACGCGAACGAGGGTCACGACCTCGCGCTCACCCGCCAGATAATCGGCCACCGTAGCGCGGGCTGCCTCCTTGTTCGCGGGCGAAACCGAATCCTCAAGGTCGAGGATGATTGCGTCGGCGCCCGACGCCGCCGCCTTGGCAAAGCGCTCGGGGCGGTCGCCGGGAACGAAAAGGAGGGAGCGGAGGCGCATCAGGCGGCTTTCTTCTTGAGCAGGGCGGAGCGTTCGCACTGGCAGACGATCTCATCGCGCTGGTTGATCGCGCGGTGCAGGAAAGTCACGATACCCGCATTCGGCCGCGATTTGGACTCCTTGAGACCAACGACCTCGGATTCGGCGCGAAGCGTGTCGCCGATGAACACCGGTTTCGGCATCACCAGCTTGTCGTAACCGAGGTTCGCGACGAGCGTGCCGAGCGTCGTGTCGCCGACCGACAGCCCGACCATCAGGCTGAAGGTGAAGGTGCCGTTCACAAGGATCTGGCCGAATTCCGACGCCTTCGCGGCCTCGATATCCAGGTGCAGCGGCTGCGGATTGTGGGTCATCGTTGTGAAGAGGAGATTGTCGGTCTCGGTCACCGTGCGGCGGATGTCATGGGTCAGCGTGTCGCCGATCGCCCATTCGTCGAAATATTTGCCTGCCATTATACGTCGTCCTTTTCGATCCGCGCGAGCAATGCCTCGACCTGCACCTGCGCGCCGGCCGTCGCGTTGAGTTCGGCCACGACGCCGTCGAACGGCGCGGTCAGGCTATGCTCCATCTTCATCGCTTCGAGCGTGAGCAGTTTCTGCCCCTTGGTTACCTTGTCGCCCGCAGCAACCTCGACCGCGATGACCTTGCCGGGCATCGGCGACAGGATCGCACCGTCGCCGGCCGCACCGCCAGCGCTGCCTTCGGCCCGCCAAGGGGTCAGTTGCCACACCGATCCGCCCTCGGCGACGAGCATCGCGGGCGACGGCTCCTCCGCACCCGGCCCGTGGAGTTCGACCTCGACGCGCTTGCCGTCAAGCAGGAAGGGGGCGCTGCGGACGTCGGGCGCGTTGAGGCGGAAGCCCGATTGCAGCGCACGCGGTACCATCGCCATCGCGGCGTTGGTCAGCGCCTGTGCCGTCGGGACCGGCTCCTCGGTCATCGCGTCGCCGTCGCGGCCGATCAGCCCGGTATCGACCGTGCCCGCAACGAAATCGGGGTGATCGAGCGCGTTGATGAGGAAGGCCGAATTGGTCTTTACCGGCCAGATCGCGCTGTCCTCCAGCATCTCCGACAGCAATTCGCGCGCTTCCTCGCGGTCCTCGCCCCAGGCGATGACCTTGGCGATCATGGGGTCGTAGAAGGGCGAGACTTCGGCGCCTTCATAGACGCCGGTATCGACGCGGCCGATATGCTCGGGAAGCTGGAACAGTTCGAGCGTGCCAATCGACGGCAGGAAGCCCTTGGTGGGGTCTTCCGCATAAAGCCGCGCTTCCATGGCCCAGCCGTTGATCGCGAGCTCGTTCTGCGCCAGCGGGATCGGCTCGCCCGATGCAACGCGAAGCTGCCATTCGACGAGATCGACGCCCGTAATTTCCTCGGTCACCGGATGCTCGACCTGCAGGCGCGTGTTCATTTCCATGAACCAGATGCGGTCGGCGCGCAGGCCCTCCGACGCGTCGGCGATAAACTCGATCGTCCCCGCGCCGACATAATCGACGGCCTTCGCCGCGCGCACGGCGGCGGCGCACAGCGCTTCGCGCGTTGTTTCGTCCATGCCGGGGGCGGGGGCTTCCTCGATCACTTTCTGGTGGCGGCGCTGCAGCGAGCAGTCGCGCTCGAACAGGTGGACGACATTGCCGTGGCTGTCGCCGAACACCTGCACTTCGATATGGCGCGGGGTCAGGATATATTTCTCGATCAGCACATGGTCGTTGCCGAAAGATGCGGCGGCTTCGCGCTGGCACGAGGCGAGGGCGTCGAGGAAATCGGGGGCGGCGTCGACCTTGCGCATCCCCTTGCCGCCGCCGCCCGCGACTGCCTTGATCAGTACCGGATAGCCGATCTGTGCCGCCTGTTCGGCGAGGAAGTCGGGATCCTGATTCTCGCCCATATAGCCGGGCGTCACCGGCACCCCGGCATCGGCCATCAGTTTCTTGGCGGCATCCTTGAGGCCCATCGCGGTGATCGACGAAGGTTTCGGCCCCACCCAGACGAGCCCGGCATCGGCGACCGCCTGCGCAAATTCGGCGTTTTCGGAGAGGAAGCCGTATCCTGGATGGATCGCCTCGGCACCCGTGGCTTTTGCGGCGGCGATGATCTTGTCGCCGATCAGATAGGATTCACGTGCCGGGGACGGGCCGATATGCACGGCCTCGTCGGCCTCGCGCACATGCAGCGCGTTGGCGTCGGCGTCCGAATAGACGGCGACGGTGCGGATGCCCATCTCGCGCGCGGTGCGGATGATGCGGCAGGCGATTTCGCCGCGATTGGCGATAAGGAGGGACTGGATCATGGATGAGGTTCCGGAAAGCCGTGACGGGTATGGAGCGCTTCAAGCAGCGGCTTGATGTCGTTCACGAACCCGCCATCGGAAAAGACAAGGGCAGGGAGGTTCTGGTTCGCTTCGCCCATCGCCTCGACGACGAGCGGACGCGGGCGCGGCCATGGCACGCGGATGACCTCGAGATGGGTGGTACGCTCGGGAAACATCGCGAGCAGCCCTTCGACGAGGATGCAATCGCGGCAATAAAAGCTCGACCCCGGAAAAGCGGGATCGTCGAACTCGCGATCGAGGATGAACAGGCGGTCGGGTGCGTCGCTCATCGTCGTCACATCCGGAACACGCCGAAGCCGCGGTCCTCGACCGGGGCGTTCAGCGTGGCGGCGAAGGCGAGGCCGAGTACGTCGCGCGTCTGCGCGGGGTCGATGATGCCATCGTCCCAAAGGCGCGCGGTCGCGTGATAGGGGTTGCCCTCATCCTCATATTTCTGGCGGATCGGCGCCTTGAAGGCTTCGGCTTCCTCCGGCGTCCATTTGTCGGCGTCGCGGTGGACGGTCGCCAGCACCGACGCCGCCTGCTCGCCGCCCATCACGCTGATCCGGCTGTTGGGCCAGCTAAACAGGAAACGCGGGGAGTAAGCGCGCCCGCACATGCCGTAATTGCCGGCGCCAAAGCTGCCGCCGATCAACACGGTGATCTTGGGGACCGTCGCCGTGGCCACCGCCGTAACCAGCTTTGCGCCATGCTTGGCGATGCCTTCGGCTTCATATTTACCGCCGACCATGAAACCGCTGATGTTCTGGAGGAAGAGCAGCGGGATGCGCCGTTGCTGCGCCAGTTCGATGAAATGCGCGCCCTTGACCGCGCTTTCGCTGAACAGCACGCCATTGTTCGCGAGGATCGCGACCGGGATGCCCCAGATATGCGCGAAGCCGCAGATGAGCGTGCTGCCGTAGTTCGCCTTGAACTCATGAAACTCGCTGCCGTCGACGATGCGCGCGATGACTTCGTGCACGTCATATGGCGCGCGCACGTCGTCGGGCACGACGCCATAGATCTCCTCGCCGGCATATTTGGGCGGGCGCGGGGCCTTCATCGGCACCTCGAACCCCTTGTCTTCGCCAAGATGGCTGACGATGTCACGGACGATGGTCAGCGCATGCTCGTCATTCTCGGCGAGATGGTCGACGACCCCGGATTTCTTGGCGTGCAGATCGCCGCCGCCCAGATCCTCGGCGCTGATTTCTTCGCCCGTCGCGGCCTTTACCAGCGGGGGGCCGGCGAGGAAGATCGTGCCCTGATTACGCACGATCACGGTCTCGTCCGACATCGCGGGGACATAGGCACCGCCAGCGGTACAGCTTCCCATGACGCAGGCGATCTGCGGGATGCGCTTCGCCGACATATTCGCCTGATTGAAGAAGATGCGCCCGAAATGATCGCGGTCAGGAAACACCTGATCCTGATGCGGCAGGTTCGCGCCGCCGCTGTCGACGAGGTAGATGCAGGGCAGGCGGTTCGCCTCGGCAATCTCCTGCGCGCGCAGATGCTTCTTGACCGTCATCGGATAATAGGTGCCGCCCTTCACCGTCGCGTCGTTGCATAGGATCATGCACTGACGCCCCGACACGCGCCCGATGCCGCAGATCAGGCCGGCGCCCGGAACTTCGCCTTCATAAAGGTCGTTCGCCGCAAGCTGGCCGATTTCGAGGAAGGGCGAGCCGGGATCGAGCAGTCGTTCGACACGCTCGCGGGGGAGCAGCTTGCCGCGGCTCGTGTGGCGTTCGCGCGACTTTTCGTTGCCGCCGAGCGCGGCCTCCGCGACCGCGTCGCGCAACGCATCGGCGAGCGCGCGATTGTGCGTACTGCGGGTGCGATATTCTTCGCTGTCCGCATTGATGTTGGTGCCAAGAACCGGTGCGCTCACTGTAACATCTCTCCTGGAAGTCGGTTCGGAACTAACCCGTCGCTCGTCGATTGAAAAGCGCAGCAGGCCGAAAATGGTTGGTATTGAAACCGGATTTTCCCACGCCTTGGCCGCCTGCCTGTCCGTGACAAAATAAGGTCATTTCTATGAAAAAAGCTGTCTTTGCCGTTCTTCTGTCCTCCGCCGCGATCCTTGCCGGGCCCGTCGCCTGCAGCAGCGGCAAAGACAGTTCCGCCGCTTACACCGTCGGCACCGATATCGGGATCAGCAAGGCAGCGATGGATACGGGCGTGAAGCCCGGCGACGACTTCTACGCCTATGCCAACGGCAATTGGGACAAGGCGAACGAGATTCCCGCCGACCGCTCTTCCATCGGCGCCTTTTACGTCGCGCAGCTCGAAACCGAAAAGCGCAACCGCGAACTGGTCGATGCGATCGTCAAGGGCGATGCGGCGCCCGACACCAATGGGGGCCGGATCGCCGCCTTCTATAAGGCCTTTATCAATGTGAAGGCCATCGATGCCGCCGGCATGAAACCCGTCGCCGCCGACCTGGCGCGCTTCGCCGCGATCACCGACAAGGCTGCGCTGTCGAAGGTGCTGGGCGAACAGCTTCGCGCCGATGTCGATCCGCTCAATGCAACCAATTTCCAGACCGAAAATCTGTTCGGCGTCTTTGTTACACAGGGGCTCGCGACTCCGGGCGAGGTCATTCCCTATCTGCTGCAAGGCGGCCTCGGCATGCCCGAGCGTGAATATTATCTGTCGGCCGACCCCAAGATGGCGACGATCCGTACGGCCTATCAGGCCTATATCGCCAAGCTGCTGACCGCTGCCGGCCAGAGCGACGCCGCCGCCAAGGCGAAGCGCATCTATGACCTTGAGGTCAAGATCGCGAAAGCGCATGCGACGCGCGAACAGAGTGAGGATTTCACCAAGTCCGCCGACGTCTGGGCCAAGGGCGATTTCGCGAAGAAGGCGCCGGGTATCGATTGGCCGGCTTTCTTTGCCGCTGCCAAGCTGGATGGTGCGGGCAAGTTCGGCGCCTATCATGCGGGTGCGATCACCGGTCTGTCGGCGCTTGTCGCGTCCGAACCGCTCGATGCGTGGAAAGACTGGCTCGCCTTTCACCAGATCAACAGCCACAGCGACGTGCTGCCGAGCGCGATCGATAGCGCACATTTCGCCTTTTACGGCACGACGATGGCGGGCACGCCGCAGCAGCGCGGCCGCGAAAAGCGCGCGCTCGACGCGCTCGACGTCTATCTCGGCGATGCGGTGGGCAAGGCTTATGCCGACAAATATTTCCCCGCCTCGGCCAAAGCCGAAGTCGGCGACATGGTGAAGAACATCAAGGCCGCCTTTGCCACGCGGGTGAACACGATCGACTGGATGGCGCCCGCAACGAAGAAAGAAGCAATCAAGAAGGTTGAAACCATTGCCGTGGGCGTGGGCTATCCCGACACGTGGCGCGACTATGGCAGCTACACCGTCGGCGCCGACGCCTATGCGAACGAGGTTGCCGGACAGAAAGCCGAATATGCGCACCAACTCGCCAAGATCGGCAAACCCATGGACAAGGGCGAATGGTGGATGGTCCCGCAGACCGTCAACGCAGTGAACCTGCCGGTGCAGAATGCGCTGAACTTCCCCGCCGCGATCCTGCAGCCGCCCTTCTTCAATGCCAAGGCCGACCCCGCGTATAATTATGGCGCGATCGGCGCGGTGATCGGGCATGAGATCAGCCACAGCTTCGACAACAACGGCGCTGCCTTCGATTCCACGGGCGCGCTTCGCAACTGGTGGACTGCGGCGGATCTGGCGAAGTTCAACGCTGCGGGCGATGCGCTGGCGGCGCAGTTCGACACCTATAAGCCGTTCCCCGACCTTGCGATCAACGGCAAGCTGACGCTGGGCGAGAATATCGCCGACGTCGCGGGGCTTCAGGCGGCCTATGACGCCTATCGCGCGTCGCTCGGCGGCAAGGAAGCGCCGGTGATCGACGGCTTCAGCGGCGATCAGCGCTTCTTCATCGCCTTTGCGCAGACCTGGGCGACCAAGATGCGTGCCGAGGCGCTGCGCGCGCGCGTCGCGACCGACGGCCATGCGCCGGGCATGTACCGCGCGCTGACGGTTCGCAACCTCGACGCATGGTACAAGGCGTTCGACGTCAAGGAAGGCGACAAGCTTTACCTCGCGCCCGACAAGCGCGTCCGCGTCTGGGGATAAAGCATTGGGGCGGGGCGTCATGCTCCGCCCTCATTCTTTGCGGCGGGCTTCTTGCGGATCAGATGGCTGTAGACGCCGACCAGATTGATGCCGAGTAGGGCGACATTCTGCCACCCGATGCCTTCGCTGTCGGGCTGGAGAAAGCCCCATGCGATCAGCGCCAGGCTGCTCGTCACGAAGATCACGAAGGCCCAGCCGTTCCACCGCTCGCCCAGGTTGAGCGATACGAGCAGCGCCGCGAGCGTCGCGGCGGCGGCGCCATAATATTGCAGGGCGGTGAGCAATGTGTCGCTCACGGTCCAGTCGCCCCGAACACAAACTCTAGCTTCAATCCATCGGGATCGGCAAAGAAGACGGCGTAATAGGTCGGTCCATAACGCGGATAATCCGCGGGCGGATCGAGGATCTCCGCACCGATGCTGCGCAACAAATCATGAAGCGCGTCGACGTCGTCGCGGCTGTCGGCGGTCCATGCGAGATGGTGGAGCCCCGGCGAATAACGATCGTGCGTGCGGTTTGCGCCATCGCCGCGCGCTTCGATAATGCCGATCGAGTGAAAGGGCTCGCCCGCGTGGTCCCAGTCGCTGCCATGATCATAATCGGCCGAACGGCGGTAGCCGAGGAAGCCGAGCACCGCGCCGTAGAAGACCCGCGAGCGGCTCTTGTCCGTGACGGTCAGGTCGATGTGATGGACAAGTCCGCGCATGTTCAGGCCAACGCGCCGATCAGCGCGAAGATGCCGGCGCCGCTGAGGGCCGGCCAGGCAATGTGCCGACCCCTGGTGTAAACGGCGTTGGCCAGCCCCGTCGCCAGCCAGCCGCTGCCGATGGCTATCAGCAACCCGTTGGGTGTTCCCGGCCATGCGACCGCCGCAGCCGAAATCAGCATCAGCACGGACGTTGCATGCCAGGCAAAGCGGATGATGCGTCGCGTCAGCGGATCGGCAAGCGGCCCAGCGCGCAGCAACGGCACGATCAGGCGCCGATAGCCCGGCACCGAATGAACCCCGGCCGTCGTCACCATGAAGGCGGCCGACAGCCAGAGCCAGATCACGCGCCGGCGCCGATCAGTTCGCGGCCGATCAACATCCGGCGGATTTCATTGGTGCCAGCGCCGATGTCGAGCAGCTTGGCGTCGCGCCAATAGCGTTCGACCGGCCAGTCCTTGGTATAGCCCGCGCCGCCCAGCGCCTGGATCGCTTCGCCCGCGACCTTCACCGCATTCTCGCTGGCGAGCAGGATCGCGCCCGCGGCGTCGAAGCGCGTCGTCTGCCCTGCGTCGCATGCCTTGGCGACGTTATAGACGTACGAACGCGCCGACTGGAGCATGACATACATGTCCGCGACCTTCGCCTGCATGAGCTGGAACGAACCGATGGGCTTCCCGAACTGCTTACGCTCGCGGACATAGGGGATGACCGTGTCGAGGCACGCCTGCATGATGCCGAGCTGGAGCCCGGCGAGCACGACGCGTTCATAATCGAGCCCCGACATCAGCACGCCGACGCCGCCATTCTCTGGGCCCATCACCTGTTCCTCGGACACTTCGCAATCGGTGAAGACCAGTTCCGCCGTCGGCGATCCGCGCATGCCGACCTTGTCGATCTTTTGCCCGATGCTGAACCCCGGCATGTCCTTTTCGATCAGGAAGGCGGTGATCCCGCGCGATCCGGCCTCGGGGCTGGTCTTTGCATAGACGACCAGCGTGTCGGCGTGCGTCGCGTTGGTGATCCAGAATTTGGTGCCGTTGAGAACATAGCCGCTACCTTTGCGCTCGGCCTTCAGCTTCATCGACACGACGTCGCTGCCCGCACCCGCCTCGGACATGGCGAGGCTGCCGACATGCTCGCCGCTGATCAGCTTGGGCAGATATTTCGCCTTTTGCGCGGCGTTGCCCCAGCGGCGGATCTGGTTGACGCAGAGGTTCGAGTGCGCGCCATAGGAGAGGCCGATGGCGCCCGATGCGCGCGACACTTCCTCGACGGCGATGACATGTTCGAGATAGCCGAGGCCCAGCCCGCCATATTCTTCCTCGACGGTGATGCCGTGCAGGCCAAGCTCGCCCATCTGCGTCCACAATTCGTCGCGCGGAAACCAGTCTTCGGCGTCAGCCTTGGCCGCAAGCGGCGCGATCTGTTCGTCGGCGAAGCGGGCAGTGGTTTCGCGGATCATGTCGGCGGTTTCGCCGAGTGCGAAGTCGAAATCGGGGGTGGCGCGCATGGATTACCTATCGATCTGGGCGGGACAGGGGCGCGATAGTGCATCAAAATATGTTCATAGGGAAATTGAAACGATCACAGATTTAGCATAAGTAAAATCTATGATTAAGCGCACCCATATCCGCCAGTTTCTCGCCGTCGTCGATGCGGGCAGCTTCACTCAGGCGGCGCTGCGCATCCGCGTCACCCAGCCGGCGCTCTCGACCGGCATCGCCGAACTTGAAAAGCTGGTCGGCACGTCATTGTTCATCCGTAATCGCCGCCAGATCAGGTTGACCGAGGCCGGGGGGCGCTTCCTGCCGATCGCGCGCGATCTCGAACGCGGCTTTCGGACTGCCGACAGCTTCGGGCGCGAGAGCGACGGCCAGGCGAGCGAGCTCAAGCTCGGGGTGATCCGCTCGGCCCCCGCTGAACTGCTACAGGCAATCGCCACCGCGCTGCGGCCGGGTTTCGCGATCGAGCTGATCGAGAATAGCGACTCCGAACTCCGCGCGGCGCTTGGCAGCGGCCGCGTCAACATGGTGCTTGTGCCGCTGCGGGCGGGCGAGCGCGGCGACCATGTGCTGCCGCTCTATGAAGAGCCGCTGGCGATGTTCATCGCGTCGGATCACCCGCTCGCGGGACGCATCGAAGTCGGGCCCGAGGAGCTCGCAGCCGAAACGATGATTGCGCGCCGGTCGTGCGAATTCCTCGACGCGGGGAGCCGCTTCTTTACGCGGCACGGGGTTCGCCCGCGCTTCGCGTTGCGTAGCGAAAGCGACGAGCGTTGCCTGCGTATGGTTGCGGCGGGGATCGGGATCACCACCGCGCCCGTTTCGCTCGCGATCGACGGCATCGTTCCCTTGAAGGTCGCAGGCTATGATTTTCGCCGCGAACTCGGCCTGATCACCGATCCAGCCTGGCGTACGCTCCCCGAAATTGCACCGCGGCTGGCGCACGCGCTCGAAACGATCGGCGCGATAGCGGCCGAGTGGCGGCAGATGAAAGTCGACATCGCTGCATGATCGGAGGCCTCACAAGTCTGGCTTGCACCCTCAAAAGGCCATACAGTTTGCGCGCCGCCAATGGGGGAGGCAAGGGCGAGGCATGACCGATACGCTGACCCATCTCGACCGGCTCGAGGCCGAGAGCATTCATATCATGCGCGAAGTGATGGCCGACGCCGCGAAGCCTGTAATGCTGTATAGCGTGGGCAAGGATAGCGCCGTGATGCTGCATCTCGCGCGCAAAGCCTTTTATCCTTCGCCGCCGCCGTTCCCGCTACTTCATGTCGACACGACATGGAAATTCCGGGCGATGTACGAACTGCGCGATCGCATGGCGGCCGAAAGCGGCATGGAACTGATCGTCTATCAGAACCCCGAAGCGAAGGAACGGGGGATCAATCCCTTCGATCACGGCCCGCTCCACACCGACATGTGGAAGACCGAAGGCCTCAAACAGGCACTCGACCTCCATGGCTTCGACGTCGCTTTCGGCGGCGCCCGGCGCGACGAGGAAAAGAGCCGTGCGAAGGAACGCATCTTTTCCTTCCGTACCGCGAGCCATGGCTGGGATCCGAAGAAGCAGCGTCCCGAGCTCTGGAACCTCTATAATGCGCGCAAGGCGAAGGGCGAAAGCATCCGCGTCTTCCCGATCTCGAACTGGACCGAACTCGACATCTGGCAGTATATTGCGCGCGAGAATATTCCGATCGTGCCGCTCTATTTCGCTGCGCCGCGTCCGACTGTGACACGCGACGGCCTGTTGCTCATGGTCGACGACGATCGCTTTCCGTTGCTGCCCGGCGAAACGCCCGTGGAGCGTTCTGTCCGCTTCCGCACGCTCGGCTGCTACCCGCTGACCGGCGCGGTCGAGAGCGAAGCGAAAACGCTCTCGGAAGTCATCCAGGAAATGCTGCTGACGACGACCAGCGAACGGCAAGGCCGCATCATCGACAAGGATGGCGGCGATGCGTCGATGGAGAAGAAGAAGCAGGAGGGGTATTTCTGATGACTGACCCCATCTATGTGACCGACGCGCTGATCGCCGAGGATATCGACGCCTATCTGGCGGGTCACGAGAAGAAGTCGCTGCTGCGCTTCATCACCTGTGGCTCGGTCGATGACGGGAAATCGACCCTGATCGGCCGCCTGCTCTATGACTCGAAGATGATATTCGAGGATCAACTCGCCGCGCTGGAAGCCGATAGCAAGCGCGTCGGTACACAGGGGCAGGAGATCGACTTCGCGTTGCTCGTCGACGGCCTCGCCGCCGAGCGCGAGCAGGGGATCACGATCGACGTCGCCTATCGCTTTTTCACGACCGAGAAGCGCAAGTTCATCGTCGCCGACACGCCGGGGCACGAGCAATATACGCGCAACATGGTCACCGGCGCCTCGACCGCCGACCTTGCCGTCATCCTGATCGACGCACGCAAGGGTGTGCTGACTCAGACGCGCCGGCACAGCTTCCTGGCGCATCTGATCGGCATCAAGCATATCGTGCTGGCGGTGAACAAGATGGACCTTGTCGGTTACGACAAGGCCGTGTTCGACCGGATCACGCTGGCGTACCGGGCGTTCGCGAGCGAGATCGGCATCACCAATTTCACCGCGATCCCGATCTCGGGCTTCAAGGGCGACAATATCACCGCGCTGTCGGAAAACACCCCTTGGTTCAAGGGCCCGGCGCTGATCGAACATCTCGAAACTGTTGAGATCGGCGCAGCCGCTGACGAGGCAAAGCCGTTCCGTTTGCCGGCACAATGGGTCAACCGCCCGAACCTCGATTTCCGCGGTTTCTCGGGCCAGCTTGCGAGTGGCAAGGTCAAGCCGGGGGATGCTGTGCGCATCTTGCCCAGCGGCAAGACAACGACCGTCGACCGCATCGTCACGCTCGATGGCGACCTTGGGGAAGCTGTTGCGGGCCAGTCGGTGACGTTGACGCTTGCAGACGAGGTCGACTGCTCGCGCGGCGATGTCATCGCGGCTGCCGACAATCCGCCCGAGGCGGCCGACCAGTTCGAGGCGACGCTCGTCTGGATGGCGGACGAGGCGATGATTCCGGGCCGCGCCTATTGGCTGAAGCTCGCGACGCAGAGCGTTTCGGCGACCATCCAGGCGCCGAAATATGAGATCAACGTCAACACACTCGATCATCTTGCGGCAAAGACGCTCGAACTCAATGGTATCGGCGTCGTCGAACTTTCGACCGACAAGCCGATCACTTTCGAGGCCTATTCGGACAATCGGACGCTTGGCGGCTTCATCCTGATCGACAAGCTGACCAATGCGACCGTGGCCGCGGGAATGCTGCACTTCAGCCTGCGCCGTGCGCAGAATGTGCATTGGCAGGCGACCGATATCGACCGCGACATGCGCGCGAACCTCAAGAATCAGCGCCCGGCGCTGCTGTGGTTCACCGGATTGTCGGGCTCGGGCAAATCGACGATCGCCAACCTGGTCGAAAAGAAGCTGCACCGGATGAACCGGCACAGCTTCCTGCTCGACGGCGATAATGTCCGCCACGGGCTCAACCGCGATCTCGGCTTTACCGAGGCCGACCGGATCGAGAATATCCGCCGCGTCGGCGAGGTCGCGAAACTGATGAGCGACGCGGGGCTTATCGTCATTACCGCTTTCATCTCGCCCTTCCGCGCCGAACGCGAAATGGTGCGCGGCATGCTGCCTGAGGGCGAGTTCATCGAAGTGTTCATCGACACCCCGCTCGCCGAGGCGGAGAAGCGCGACGTGAAGGGCCTCTATAAAAAGGCGCGCGCCGGGCAACTCAAGAATTTCACCGGCATCGATAGCCCCTATGAAGCGCCCGAGACGCCCGAAATTCGTATCGACACGACCGCGATGACGCCCGAAGAGGCGGCGGACCTGATCATCGATCGCTTGTTGGGATAGATATGGCTGCGGGGGAAACGGACGAACAACTGGCCGAACGGCTTGCAACCGCCGCGGGGGCGATCCTGATGGATTTGCGTGCGCATGGCGGCCTTGAAGGCAAGGCGTTGGGGAAGGCCGGTGACGAGCAGGCCAACGCGATGCTGTGCCGCGAGATTCGCGCGGCCCGGCCCGCCGATGCGCTCCTCTCCGAAGAAGAGAAGGACAATATCGCGCGCTGCGGGCAGAGCCGCGTCTGGATCGTCGACCCACTCGACGGCACGCGCGAATATGGCGAGGGCAGGGACGATTGGGCGGTGCATGTCGCGCTTGCGGTCGATGGCGTCGCGACGGTCGGCGCGGTTGCGCTGCCGGGGCTGGGCATCACATTGACGTCTGGAACACCGGCACCGCTCCAGCCAGCGAACCAGCCGCTCCGGATGCTCGTCAGCCGCACGCGCCCCGCCGCCGAAGCCGTCTTCGTTGCCGAGAAGCTGTGCGCCGAACTGGTCGCGATGGGGTCGGCCGGAGCCAAGGCGATGGCGGTAGTGCGGGGGGAGGCGGATATCTATCTTCACACCGGCGGCCAATATGAATGGGACAATTGCGCCCCGGTCGCGGTGGCGCAGGCGGCGGGTCTGCACGTGAGCCGCGTCGACGGATCGCCGATCCGATACAATAATCCCGACACCTATCTGCCCGACCTGCTGATCTGCCGGAAGGAACTTGCGGGTGAGGTGCTGCGGTACGCTGCGGAATACCGGCGCGCTTAACCGTGTTCGACCGATTGCGGACCTATCTTTCTTCGTCACCCGGACTTGATCCGGGGTCCCGCTATTTCGTGAAGCGTGCCAGTGCCTTCAATAAGCGGGATCCCGGGTCAAGCCCGGGATGACGGAAGGGGGTGACTGAACGTCCATTCACCACGCCAAATTGGACATCGGCACCGAGACGCGGCGGATGGTTAGTGATTGCCAGCCGCCTCTGCGCCGCCTAATTCGTTGCATCGAGAAACCGAAAAGCGACGGGAGATGCGCGATGACCGACCTGCCTGACACCAACCTTACCATGTTGACGCTCGTGAAGCCCGAAGGGCAGCTCGAGGTGTCGCTCGAGCGCCGCCCGATGCCGACCCCGAAGCCGCATGAGGTGCTGGTGAAGGTGCTTGCCGCGCCGATCAATCCGTCGGACCTTGGCCTGCTGTTCGGCGGCGCCGACATGTCGACCGCGCGCGCTGCGACCAAGGACGGCCAACCGCTGATCGCCGCAGATGTTCCTCCCGCCGGTATGCGCGCGATGAGCGGGCGTGTCGGCGACGCACTGGCGATCGGCAACGAGGGCTGCGGCACTGTCGTTGCGGCGGGGGACACGCCCGAAGCACAGGCGCTGCTTGGCAAGACCGTCGCGCTGCTCGGTGGGGAAATGTACGCCGAATATCGCTGCCTGCCGGTGCAGATGGTGATGCCGCTGCCCGACGGCACCGATCCCGCCGATGGCGCGTCCTGCTTCGTCAATCCGCTCACCAGCCTCGCGTTCACCGAAACGATGCGGATGGAGAATCACAGCGCGATCGTCCACACCGCTGCCGCGTCGAACCTTGGCCAGATGCTCGTCAAGATTTGCGCCAAGGATAATATTCCCCTCGTCAACATCGTGCGCAGCGACGCGCAGGTTGAGATACTGAAGGGAATCGGCGCGAAATATGTCGTCAACAGCAGCGCCGACGATTTCATGGAGCGGCTGGTCGATGCGATTGTCGAGACTGGCGCGACGCTGGGCTTCGATGCGACCGGCGGCGGCAAGCTTGCGGGGCAGGTCCTGACCGCGATGGAGGCGGCTGCGGTCAAGCGCATGACGACCTATAGCCGTTATGGTTCGGACACGTTCAAGCAGGTCTATATCTATGGCGCGCTCGACCTGTCGCCGACGACCTTTTCTGCGCGCAGTTTCGGCCTGACCTGGGCGCTTGGCGGCTTCCTGCTGACGCCGTTCATGGCGAAGGCGGGGATGGAGACCGTGGGGCGGATGCGCAAGCGCGTCGTCGACGAACTGACGACGACCTTCAAGAGCCATTACAGCCATGAAATTTCGCTGACCGAGGCGCTGAATGTCGATACGGCGCAGGCATATAATGCGAAGCGGACCGGCGAGAAATATCTGATCAAGCCGCACGGCTGATACGAGGTCCGGTAAGGGCCGATTACGGACCCATCCTTCTTCGTCACCCCGGACTTGATCCGGGGTCCCGCTTGAGGTCCAGGTCGGTCGATGCGACAGAAAAGCGGGATCCCGGGTCAAGCCCGGGATGACGAGGGTGGGGGACTGAGCGTCCGCTCCTCACCCCAAAGCTGTCGCGCATGACCTCGATCAGCGCTTCATGCACTGGCGCACATCGTCGCGTTTATATTCGCTGCAATTCCAAAGCGCCTTTTCGAACCCCGCCTTGTCGTCGCGGAGGTATGAGAAGGTCATTGCCGCACGCTGTGTATCGCTCATCGCGTCGCTGTCGGGTTTCAGGGTCGGGTTGGTCCAGCCCATGAACTTGCAATAGGGCTTGTCGCCGCAGAGCCGCAGCGCCGTCGTGACGAAACTTTCGGGCGCTGCCTTGCGGTCGAGCTGGGTGTAGATGGTGTCGCGGCCCGCGCTTTCGCCCGCGCCAGCGACGACGCGTGCTTCGCCGACGGCGGCATTGGCATCGACGCCGGTTGCCATATCGGTCGGCAACCCCAGCGCGATCGCGTGCAGCGGCGAAATCGCCGCGAGCTTCGCGACCGGCCCGTCGCTACCCGACACCGCACCACGAAACGCGCCCGGCGTGCCCCAATAGCCCGGCCAGCGGAAAAACAGGTGCGTGTCGACGATCGCAATCTTTTCGAGGCTATCGCTCCAATAGGGGCGCACCCAGTCGGTATGATAATGGGTGGCAAGGCCGACGGGAGGATACGTCCCGCCCGACAGCATCATGTCGGCATTGTTCCGCGCGCGTTGCCACGCCGCGTCCGAATAGCGACGGTTCAATGCTCCGTCGCAGGTGAAGGTGAACTGGCACCCCGTCGTGCGTTCCGACCCCTGGAAAACGACGCCGCAGATCGACTTGGGGAACGCCGGATGGCGCGCGCGATTGATGACGACCTGGCCGACCGCCTGCTGCCCCTTCGCGTCGTCGCCCGCCTCGTACAGCATCGCTGCGGCAAGGCAGTCGCGGGCCCGCTCTTTCGCGTCGCCGCCGCCTGCATAGACGAAGGGGCGCGCCGCGACGAAGCCCTTGGTGATCAGCGCAACTTCGGCGTTTTGTGCCCGCGCGTCGTCTTCGGTGACCGGCGCGAGTTCCATGGGCTGGACTTCGGGCACGATGTCGGCAGGCGGTGCGACGGGTTGCCGATGCGCCGCATGCCTCGCGGGCCCGGATGAATGACTCGCAACAAGCACCGCTATCACCGCCGCGACCGCGATCAGGACGAACAGCCAGCCCGTCCAGTCGCGCCGCAAGGGCAACGCCGGTTGATCGTCTTGCAGGTGCACGGGCTGTCCTCAGATCTCCGGAAGGAAATCAGGAACCGACAGATAGCGCTCGCCCGTGTCATAGTTAAAGCCGAGCACGCGGCTGCCCGGCGGCAGTTCGGCAAGCTTCTGTGCAATGGCGGCGAGGGTGGCGCCCGACGAGATGCCGACGAGCATGCCCTCTTCGGTCGCTGCGCGCCGCGCGTAATCCTTTGCCGCGCCGGCATCGACCTTGATCACGCCGTCGAGCAGGTCGGTGTGGAGGTTGCGCGGGATGAAGCCGGCGCCAATGCCCTGGATCGGGTGCGGCGCGGGCTGGCCGCCCGAAATTACCGGCGACGCTTCGGGTTCGACCGCATAGACCTTTAGGTTCGGCCAATGCTGTTTCAGAAACTGCGCAGTGCCGGTGATATGGCCGCCGGTACCGACGCCCGTGATAAGCACGTCGATCGGGCTGTCCTTGAAGTCGGCCAGGATTTCGGGACCCGTCGTGCGGACATGGACGTCGATATTGGCTTCATTCTCGAACTGCTGCGGCATCCATGCGCCGGGGGTCGTTTCGACCAGTTCGATGGCGCGCTCGATCGCGCCCTTCATGCCCTTTTCACGCGGCGTCAGGTCGAAGGTTGCGCCATAGGCCAGCATCAACCGGCGACGTTCGACCGACATGCTTTCGGGCATGACGAGCACAAGCTTATAGCCCTTGACCGCGGCAGCCATCGCGAGGCCGATGCCGGTGTTACCCGACGTCGGCTCGACGATAGTGCCGCCGGCCTTCAGGCTGCCGTCCTTTTCGGCCGCCTCGATCATCGCAAGACCGATTCGATCCTTGATCGACCCACCGGGGTTGCTGCGTTCCGACTTTACCCAGACTTCGGCGTCGGGGAACAGTTTTGCCACGCGAATGTGCGGCGTATTCCCGATGGTATCGAGGATCGAATTGGCTTTCATGATCGGTGCGCTCTTTCTTTGAACTCGAAACGCGGGTCGCGGCGGACGCGATTTGGCCAGTCGCCGGCGCGGAGCCAGCGGGCCTCGTCCGCCAGCACCGGCGTCGGCTGAGGTTGTAACGAGGCGAGCAGATACTGTCCATAAGGCCAGTCCCCGATCCCCGAGTCTGCATTGATATGACCGAAGGGGCCGGCGTTGACGAACCGCGCATCCCAGTGCCGCGACAGGCGCCAGACATGTGCAGTCTTCGCATAGGGATCATCGTCGCTGGCAACGACGATCATCGGCACCTGCGACGACAGCGCGGGCGAGTCGGTGAAGCTTTCGACCCGGCTATCGCGGCGGAGCTGTGATAGGTCGGGTGGTGCGACGAGCAACGCGCCGGCGATGCGGTCGCGGGCGACGCTGCTCGCGGCGGCAAACCAGTGCGCAAAGGCATGGCAGCCGAGGCTGTGCGCGGCAATGAGGACGGGCTCATGCTCGGCGTCGATCGCTTGGGCGATTCGGTCGACCCATTGGTCTTTCAGGGGTTCGTCCCAGCTTCCGAGCTCGACCCGTTCGCAATCGGCAAAGCTGCGTTCCCACAGGCTTTGCCAGTGCGTGGGGCCGCTGTTGTAGAGGCCCGGAATGGTCAGGATTTTATGGCGGATATTCGAATTGTGCATGGCGGTCACTCCGTCGGGGGAGAGAGGGGAACCGCGGTGACGGGTGACACCTAAATAACTCAACCAAATGAATTGACAATAGCTTTCGGGCAGAATGTTTGCTGGGCGCGGCAAATGGTTTCGGCGCTAGTCGGTCGTTTGCCTGAACTGCGGTTCGAAGGTTTTGGCCCACCGCAGTTCGGGGAAGATCCAGGCCCAGAGCGCGGTCACGCCGACCGCTGCAGCGCCGCCGACGACGACGGCGCTGACCGGGCCGAGCGCGGCCGCCATGGCACCGGCGCGCATCTCGCCAAGCTCGTTCGAGGCCGAAATCGCGAGCCCCGACGCGGCGCTGACGCGGCCGCGCATTTGATCGGGGGTGTTGAGTTGGATCAGCGTACCGCGCACGAAGACCGAGAACATGTCGGCCGCGCCCATGATCACGAGCACGCCGAGCGACAGGATCAGGTTGGTCGAGAGTCCGAACACGACCGTTCCGACCCCGAACGCCGCGACTGCCCACAGCATCTTCACACCGACGTTGCGCTCGATCGGTCGGATCGCCAGGCCGACGGCTACGCCGACCGACCCGAACGCGACCGCGGCACGCATCAATCCCGCGCCCTCTGGTCCGGCGTGCAATATGTCGCGGGCAAAGACAGGGAACATCGCGGTCGCGCCTGCGAGCAGGACCGCGAACAGATCGAGCGTGATCGTCCCCAGCAGGAATCGCTCGACCCACACGAAGCGCAAGCCGTCGACCATCTCGCGCAGCGGATGGCGGCGGACTTCGGCGGGCGGGGGCAGGACGGGCCGCACACGGCTGAGTGTGAAAGCCGACGCGGCGAGGAGAAGCGCGGAGAAAACATACACCGCGCCTGGATGCGCAGCATAGATGAGACCGCCCGCAGCGGGGCCGATCACCGATGCGGATTGCCAGGCGATGCTGCTCATCGCGATGGCGCGCGGCAGGACGGCGGACGGAACAATATTGGGCGCGATCGCGCTCATTGCCGGGCCGGAAAAAACACGAGCGACCCCGTGCAGCGCGGCGAGGCTGAAGAGCAGGGGCAGAGTGAGCCCGTCCACCCAGGTGAACCAGCCGAGCGTGGCGGCGATGAGGAGGTCGATCAGGTTCGAAAAGATCGCGACGCGCCGCCGTTCGAACCGGTCGGCGGCCCAGCCCGCGACGGGCGTCAGGATGGCAAGCGGTACGAACTGAAAGAGCCCGAGCAGGCCGAGCTGGAACGACGCTTCCTTGATCGACATGCCATAGTCGGTCCGGGCGGTGTCATAGAGCTGGTAACCGATCACCACGACCATCGCGATGGTCGCCATCACCGCGGTAAAGCGTGCTACCCAAAAATAGCGGAAGTCGGGAAAGCTGAGCGGTGAGGGGGCTTTTGGCGTCGCGTCCGGCATGACCGGTTCTTCGCCTTCGGGTGGTGGGATCGTTGCCATCGCCGTCCGCCCTATCGTCCTTTTCGTTGCTGTCCAGTCAACCTTACGTATGCCGTTCGTCGATTAGGGGATGCCATTGGTAGGACGCAGTGGCAGAAACGCGCCATCGATTGAGGGAGACTATCGAATGACAAGCAAATTTGCCCGCTTTTGCGGCGCGGCGATGGCCGCGACGCTGCTGGTCCTGACCGCTTGCAACGCGTCGGACAACAAGTCAGCGACCGCGTCGGGCGCGAAGAACTGGACCGAATTCCGCGACAATTTCCTGAAGGGCTATTTCCCCCTAAATCCTAATTTCGCGGTCTATCAGGGCAAGCATGAGTTCGACGGTCAGCTTCCCGACTGGTCGCCGGAGGGGCTTGAGAAGCAGGCCGCCTATCTGGAAAAGGCCATCGCGGATGCCAAGGCCTTTGACGGCGAGATGACCGACGCCGAAAAGTTCGAGCGCGACTATCTGGTCCATGTTGCGCAGGGCCAGCTCTTCTTCCTTCGCGATACCGATTTCGCGCAGAAGAACCCGGCCTTCTATACCGGCGCCCTGGACCCCAATGTCTATATCGCGCGGCCCTATGCCGATGCGACGACGCGGATGAAGGCGTTCATCGCCTATGCCGAAAAGGTCCCCGCCGCCGCGGCGCAGATCAAGGCCAATCTGAAGCTGCCGCTGCCTGCGACCTTCGTCAAATATGGCACCGCGGGCTTCGGTGGCTTTGCCGATTATTACAAGGGCGATGCCAAGGCAGCCTTCGCCTCGGTCAAGGATGAGGCGCTGCAGAAGCAGTTCGACGAAGCCGCTGCGAAGGCGGGTGCGGCAATGACCGACCTTGCCAAATATGTCGGATCGCAGCCGGGCACGCCCGACGGCTATGCGCTTGGGGCGGCGAAATTCTCGAAGATGATCCTGACCAACGAGGGCGTCGATACGTCGCTCGACGAACTGGAGCGGATTGGCCAGGCCGACCTCAAGCGCAACCAGGATGCGCTGAAAGCCGCCTGTGCGACTTACGCCGCCGGCATGACGATTGCCGACTGCATGAAGAAGATGAATTCGGACAAACCCGCCGACGGCCCGGTCGCAGAGGCTCGCCGCCAGTTGCCGACGCTCCGCGCGTTCCTGATCGAAAAGGACATTGTGACGATCCCGGGCACCGAACAGGCGCAGGTCGAGGAGTCGCCGCCGTACAACCGGCAGAACAGCGCCTATATCGACATTCCGGGGCCGTATGAAAAAGGCCTGCCGTCGGTCTATTATATCTCACCGCCCGACCCGACGTGGGACAAGCAAACGCAAGCCGACTTCGTACCGGGGCGCAAGGATTTGCTCTTCACCTCGGTCCATGAAGTGTGGCCGGGCCACTTCCTGAACTTCCTCCACTCGAACCGTGCCGAAAGCATCTTTGGCAAGCTGTTCGTCGGCTATGCCTTTGCGGAGGGCTGGGCCCATTATACCGAGGAAATGATGTGGGATGCGGGACTGGGCGAGGGCGATCCCGAAACGCATATCGGCCAGTTGTCGAACGCCTTGCTGCGCGATTGCCGCTATCTTTCGGCCATCGGGCTCCACACCAAAGGCATGACCGTTGCCGACAGCGAAAAGCTGTTCAAGGAGCAATGCTATCAGGACGAAGGCAATGCTCGGCAACAGGCTGCACGCGGTACCTATGATCCCGCCTATCTGAACTACACGATGGGCAAGCTGATGATCCGCAAGCTTCGCGAGGACTGGACGAAGGGCGACAAGACGAAGTGGAAGGCATTCCACGACGAGTTCCTGTCATATGGCGGTCCGCCGATCCCCATGGTCCGTGCGGCGATGATGAAGGAAGAGACAGCGAAAGCCGTCTTCTAAAGGCGCCGAGGGGCGGCTTGCCATCAATCGTGGCTGCCGCCCCGCGCTATTGGCGCGCCGTTTAGTCTGACGGTGCGCGGAGGCGCGCGACGAAAAATCCGTCAAGGCCGCCTGCTTCGCCGAGCATGTCAGGGAGCGTGCGGACCAGGCCGTTACCGTCGGCGGCAATCGCCTCGGGAAGCTCTTCGGCGCGGGCGGGATCGACCGTCCATCCGGCGTGACGATCGAGGAAGGTCGACACCTGATCCTCGCCCTCTGCCTGCTCGAGCGAACAGGTCGCATAGACCAGCGTTCCGCCCGGTTTGACCCACCGCGCTGCGCGTGCGAGCAGTTCGGTTTGAAGCGCCGCCATTTCCTCTATCTGCCGGGATTCGATGCGGTGGAGCACGTCGGGATGGCGGCGGAAGATGCCGGTGGCCGAGCAGGGGGCATCGAGCAGCACCGCATCGGCCTGACCCTCGGGCGCCCACGAACGGATATCGCCCTGGACGATTTCGGCGGACAGCCCCGTGCGTTCCATATTGGCGCGTAGCCGTTCGAGCCGCTTGGCGCTCGAATCGACGGCAACCACGTTCCAGCCGGCCGCGGCAAGCTGCATCGTCTTGCCGCCCGGCGCTGCGCAAAGGTCGAGCACGGTCCGCCCCTCGCCGACGCCGAGCAGACGGGCGGGAATGCTTGCCGCCAGATCCTGCACCCACCAGCCGCCCTCGCCATAGCCGGGCATCGTTTCGACGGCCTGACCGCGGGGCAGGCGGCGATGGCGCGGTGCGAGCGAAATAGCGTCGGGCCATTCGTCGGAGCCGGGTTCGGCGGCGAAGCTGAGGTCGATCGGCGGCGGTGCGCTCCACGCCGCTTCGGCCGCCTCGACCATTGCGAGATTCCATTGCTCGGCCCAGCGTTCGGCGGTTGGCAGGGGAAGCGTGGCGCGGCCAGGCAGTTCCCATTCTTCCTGCTGCGCGCGCGAGAGGATCGCGTGGACGAGCCTTCGCGGTCCACCATCGACGAGCGGCAGCGCCGTCGACACGACCGCATGACCAGGGGTCTTGAGGATCAGAAGCTGCGTCAGCGCAATCCGCAGGACCGCGCGCGATTTGACGTCGTCAGGGAGAATCTGCGCCGTCGCGCCGTCGATCAGCGCGTCGAGGTCGACCATCCAGCGCAGCGTTTCAGACACGATCGCCACGGCGAAGGCGCGGTCGGCACCGGTCAGCCCCTGGGTCGCGGCATGCATGGCGACATCCAGCGGGTCGCCCCGTCGCAGGATTGCGTCGATGAGCCGTAGCGCGGCGCGGCGCGTCGCGGTGCCAGCGGGATCGGCTCCGCCGGACGAACGCGCGCGCCGGGGCGGGCGGCGATCAGCCATGACAAGTGAAGGCGTGGTTGGCGTGACGCATGAAAAATCCTATAAGGCGGGTATCATGACCGACAGCAGCCAAAATGGGACCATCGGCGGAACGCCGCGCGCTGTAAAGCGCCCCGCGAATGTAAAAGCCCCCGAAGGCTGGGCGAACAGCCCTTTGCCGACGCCGGCGCCGATCCGGGAGGACAAGGCCGAGGACCAGCCGGGCGGGCGCAATCCGGTGCGCTACGGCGATTGGGAGTTGAAGGGCGTCGCGGTCGATTTCTGAGGGCCTCGCCCCCGCGCGAGCCGCTATATAGATATTGGCCCATTTGGCCGCCGCTGCGCGATGCAACGGCGGCCAAATTCATGGGATTCAGACGGTCGGAAGTTCGGTGTTGAGGGGCATCTTGCCGCTCTTCACCTGTTCGGCGAAGATTTCGCGCATCAACTGCAGCGAGAAGAGGTGCGCGAAGATCAGGCCGAGAATGCCGTTCTGCATCAGCTTGCGCAGCACGTCGCCGCGCAGTTCGCGCAGCTTGTTCTCGTCGACCATCTGGAAACCGCGATAGACGTAGGGCTTGTCATTGCCTTCCTGCTGGATGGCGACTTCACCGTCCATAAGGAGGTCGGCCTTCTTCAGCTCTTCCATGAACATGCCGGTGCGCTGACCGGCTTCTTCGAAATTCTTGCAGAATTCGAGCACTGCCTGAACCTGTTCCGACGGCTGACCGTCGATAAAGAGGGCGTCGCCCTCGTCGAACTTGCCGAGCGCGCCCGACGTCGGGTCGAAGCACAGCGACAAATCTTCCGAATCGGGCTGAAGACGCGCGAGAAGGAAGGGGTAACGGCGGATATAGGCCGGGACATAAACCGGATTGTTGAGTTTGCCCGCATCGTCGACGAAGGTGTTGACGCCCTCGTTCAGGCCCATCAGCGCGAGCGGAACCGGATTTTCACCCGCCGAGAAGACGATCGGAAAAAAGCGGCATGCCGACACGAATTCGTCCGACGTCAGCGGGATGGCGTGCTGGCCCACGAGGAATTCGGCGCTTTCGAGAGGGCGGGCGTGGAAATCGGCATGCTCGACGCTCGAAAGCGGAACGAGGTCGTTGTAGAACAGCGGCAGATTGGCAGGTGCGGGCGCGGTGGCCATGTTTGAACTCCGGTAAAGGTCCCGAAGCTCGGGACGAAAAGGATAAAGCGCCTTATTGACCCGCGTCGTGCGGCGCAAGAGGGCGATGACGGGGGGCGATCTGCGGCCCGCCTTGCTGCGCGATGATCAGGCGACGAGTTTGCCGGGATTAAGGAGGCCCGCCGGATCGATCCCGGCCTTGATCCCGCGCAGCGCGGACAGGCGCGCCGGGCTGTCCAGTTCGGCCAGGATATCGCGCTTCATCTGGCCGATGCCATGTTCGGCCGAGATCGAGCCCCCGAGTTCGAGGACGTGCGAATAGACTAGCCGGCTGACTGCGGCGCCATGTTCGGCAAGCCAGGTCGCGCCGTCGACGCCGATGGGCGGCTGGACATGATGATGGACATTGCCGTCGCCAAGATGCCCGAACGACAGGGCGCGCACGCCGGGAAAGGCCGCGGCCAGTCGTGCCGGATCCTCGGCGATGAAAGCTGGCATCAGGTCGACGGGCACGCTGATGTCATGCTGCAACGCCGGTCCTTCGGCGCGCTCGGCTTCGGAGATGGAATCGCGCAGACGCCAGAAATCCTCGCTCTCGCGATCGCTCTTGGCAATCACGACATCGCGGATCAGCCCGGTGTCGAGCGCCGCCGCGAGTTGCGCTTCAAGGGCTTCGCCCAAGGCCCGCTCGTCTTCCCCCGCGAGTTCGAGCAGGACATACCATGGCTGCGCGGCAGCAAGCGGCGCGCGCGTCTGGGGGATATGGCGCAGCACCGCGTCGAGACAGCTATGCGGGATCAGCTCAAACCCCTCCAGCTCGCGCCCGATCGCCGCATCGACGCGGCGCAGCAGCAGCAGCGCGCTTTCGGGCGAATCGATCCCGATCCACGCCGTCCGCCGCGCGGCAGCCGCGGGGACGAGGCGCAGCGACGCGGCGGTCACAATGCCCAGCGTTCCTTCGGCGCCGCAGAGCAGGTGCCGCAGGTCATAGCCGCGATTGTCCTTTTTGAGCGGGGCCAGGCCGTCGAAGATACTGCCGTCGGGCAGAACCGCTTCGACACCAAGCGTCAGCGCGCGCATCGATCCGTGACGCAGTACCTGCGTGCCGCCGGCGTTGGTCGACACCAGCCCGCCGATCGTCGCCGAGCCCTTTCCGCCAAGAGTGAGCGGGAAGCGGAGCCGGTGCGCCAGGACTGCGTTATGGAAATTCTCCAGAATTACGCCCGCTTCGGCGATGGCGAGCTGCGCCGCTTCGTCGATGTGGCGTATCCGGTTCATGCGCCGCAGACTGAGCAGCAACTGGTCGCCGCTGGCGTCGGGGGTGGCGCCGCCGACCATACCGCTGTTGCCGCCCTGGGGAACCAGCGCGACCTTCGCCTCGGCGCACAGGCGCACGATGGCGGCGACTTCGCCAGTGGTCGCGGGCGACAGCATTGCGGCGGCGCGGCCATGATATTTGCCGCGCCAGTCGGTGAGCCAGGGCGCCATCGCATCGGGATCGACGCTATAGCCCTTTGGGCCGAGCAGCGTTGCGAAGGCGTCGAGCAGCGATGCAGATGGCGGGCGCGTCATGCCGGTCCACTCCGGAAATTCCCCGGTCCATAAGCTGGCGCGGGTTGGCAACAGTTCATTTGATGTTCAATCATCCTTGTTAAAAGGGGCGATGGACGAATAGTGTCATTTCGTCCAGCGGGATGGACGCGGGAGCCACGGGTGAGCGAAATCTTCGGTCATGATGCCAAAGGAGCGGCGGCGGAGCTGTGCTGACGGCGGCATTCCTGTGGTTCGTGGCCGCTGCGCCCGCGGCAGACGCGGCAGTGCCTGTCGGCGCGCCGGAGCCTTTGGTCGCGATTTCCCCGCCGACTGCCGATCAGGCGTCTTCCTTTTGGCAGGTGGTGATCGAGCAGCAGCTTATCATTCGCGTCCCGGCCCAGCGTTCGCAGCTCAACAATTTCGCCGCGGGACCCTCGATGTCCAAGCGCGCGACCGAAATGCCGATCGTCTGGAAAGAGAAAAAAGCGCCCAAATGCGTTGCCATGCGTAACATATTGGGGATGCAGGCGGTGCAGCGCGACAGCATCGACATCATCACGCGGCAGAAGCAGCGGCTGCGAGCGCAGCTCAACCGTGGTTGCCGCGCACTCGACTTCTATGCCGGTTTCTACATGCAGGGCAGCAAGGACGGAAAGCTCTGCGAGGATCGCGATCAAATCCACGCGCGGACCGGCGCAAAGTGCGAGATCGACAAATTCCGCTTGATGGTTCCGGTCCGCGAAGACGATTAATTGGGTCTATAGCGGCCTTTCCTTGACTTTTCCTCGCCATTTGCCCAATGGCCGCGGCAACGTCCGCCTGCGTGGGAGGCAGGACGCCAATTCTTTTTCCGGACATGATGATCTTATGAAATTTGCCGACATCGGCCTTTCCGACGAACTTTTGCGCGCGATCGACGAGTCGGGCTATAATGAAGCGACCCCGATCCAGGCGGGAGTCATCCCGTCGGTGCTGATGATGCGCGACATCATCGGCATCGCCCAGACGGGCACCGGCAAGACCGCGTCGTTCGTGCTGCCGATGATCGACATCCTCGCCCACGGCCGCGCCCGCGCGCTGATGCCGCGATCGCTGATCCTTGCACCGACGCGTGAGCTTGCTGCGCAGGTCGCTGAAAACTTTGAAAAATACGGCAAGTATCACAAGCTCTCGATGGCGCTGCTGATTGGCGGCGTCCAGATGGGCGATCAGGTGAAAGCGCTTGAAAAGGGTGTCGACGTGCTGATCGCGACGCCCGGCCGCCTGATGGACCTGTTCGAACGCGGCAAGATCCTGCTGACCGGTTGCAACCTGCTGGTGATCGACGAAGCCGACCGCATGCTCGACATGGGGTTCATTCCGGACATCGAGAATATCTGCACCAAGCTGCCGGCGACTCGGCAGACCTTGCTCTTCTCGGCAACGATGCCGCCGCCGATCAAGAAGCTGGCCGACAAATTCCTGTCGAACCCGAAGACGATCGAAGTCGCGCGCCCGGCGAGCCGGAACGAGAATATCGAGCAATTCCTGGTCAAGACATCGGAACGCAGCAAGCGCGACACGCTACGCGATCTGCTCGAAGCCGAAGATATCGTGACCGCGATCATCTTCTGCAATCGCAAGACCACGGTGCGCGAGCTGGCGAAATCGCTTCAGCGTCATCGCTACAAGGCGGGCGAGATTCATGGCGACATGGACCAATCGAGCCGTATCGCCGAACTCGACCGGTTCAAGGCGGGTACGATCAACATATTGGTCGCATCGGACGTCGCGGCGCGCGGTCTCGACGTCAAGGGCGTCAGTCACGTCTTCAACTTCGATGCACCCTGGCATCCCGACGATTATGTCCACCGCATTGGCCGTACCGGCCGTGCGGGCGCCAAGGGACGGGCGTTCACGCTGGTCACGCCGTCGGATGACGAGGCGATCGACAATATCCAGAAGCTGACCGGCTACAAGATTCCGATCCATAGCGGCGGCGCGGCGGTGGCGGATGTTGCCAAGCCCGATCGCGAAGAGGAAGAAGCCGAACCGCGGCGCGCCCGTTCGGCGCGCGGTGGACGCGGCAAAGCTGCAGCGAAGCCCGAAAAGGCGCCCGCCCGTCCAGCTCCGGCCGCCGAAGCGCAGCCGCGCGAAGACCGGAAGCCGCGCAATGATCGCAAGCCAGCACCGGCGCGGCAAGACGATCTGGACGGTCCCGACGACGGCTGGAACGGCCCGATGCCAGGATTTCTGTCCGTCGGTTTCGGTAACTGACGCCGAGCGGAAAGGACGTGCCGGTCAGAGTTTGACCAGCATCTTTCCCATATTGCCGCCAGAGAACAGGCCTAGGAAGGCGTCGGGCGCCGACGCCAGGCCATCGTGCACCGTTTCGCGCATCGTCACCGCCCCGCTCGCGATGAGCCCGCCCATATCGGCATAGAATTCCTCCATGCACTCGATGAACTGGTCGGTGTAGATAAAGCCTTCCATCCGGATCCGGGCCGGAATCGAGCGGATGATATATTTCATCTCTTGCGGCTTCGCATCATTGTAGACGTCGATCATGCCGCAGATCGCAAAGCGCGCAAAATCATTCGCCGTCGCAAAAGCTGCGTCGAGATGCTCGCCGCCGACATTGTCGAAATAGACGTCGATGCCGGGCTTTCCGAGGCGTTCGAGCGCAGCGGCGAGTTGGGGGAGGACGGGCCCGGCCTTGTAATCGATCGCCGCATCGGCGCCGAGATCGAGGACCCACGCGCATTTGTCCGCGCCGCCCGCAGAGCCGATAACAGTCATTTCGCGCGCCTTGGCGATTTGCACTACCGCCGAACCGACCGCGCCCGCGGCGGCGGAGACGAAGATCGTATCGCCGGGTTTGGCTGCGGCGACGCGGAGCAGACCGATCCATGCCGTCCCGCCGGTCAGCCCCATATTGTGCAGGAAGGTTTGCGGGGTCAGCCCGGCCGCGAGCATGTCGGCGGGCAGCTTGTTCGGCATCATATCCAGACCGATGACGCCGCCGTCGCGCCAACCGCCCATATGGAGGATCAGGTCGCCCGGCGCGAAGCCCTCCATCGCGCTTTCGACGACCTCGCCAATCGCACCGCCGGTCATTGGCTGATCGAGCTGGAAACTTGCGGCGTAGCTTTTGGCGTCGTTCATCCGCCCGCGCATATACGGGTCGACCGACAGCCAGAGATTGCGGATACGAAGCTGGTCCTTTTCGAGCGGCCCGTCGGGCGCCTCCCGCAACGCGAAATTGTCGATCGTCGGCAGCGCGTGCGGACGACTGGTCAAATGCCATGCCTTAGCCATCGGAAACCCCCATTCCCAATTTCGCCGGCGCGGGTGGCGGTCGTCAGAAAAGCCGTTGCCACCGCCAATCGGCGTCGTTAAGACCCTGCCGGTCGCGGGGCCGTAGCTCAGATGGGAGAGCGCTGCAATCGCACTGCAGAGGTCAGGGGTTCGATTCCCCTCGGCTCCACCAGCGACCCTTCCGACCAATCAGCCTGCAAAATCGCGAATTGACATAGATCGAGGCGTAAGCGTTCGCGCCGATGAAGCCGTCATGCGTGGCTATGACATTCAGTCCCGCTCCGATATTTCATTGCTCGGAATAATTATCGATCGCGGAGAAAATGCGGGTCAACTGCTCGCGTTCGGAGGAATCGATATCGGGACGCCAGATTTCAAAAAGCAGGATCGTGCGATCAGCATTGCCGCGATTCCAAGCTTCATGTTCGAAACTGTCGTCGAAAATCAATAGCTCGCCCTCACGCCAGTTGCGCGTTTCAGGTCCTACACGCAGCGCGCATTCATCGGGCACGATTAGCGGCAGATGACATATCAGGCGGGTGTTGAGCATGCCATAATGTGGCTGGATGTGCGTCCCGGGGGTGAGGCGAGAAAATAGCGCGAGCGGCGCACGGCCCGGGATTATCGGCTGCGGCGCCAGCGCGAGAGCCGCGAGCGTGCCGGGACAAAGCAGCTCCATTCCATCGGCAACCGCGCCGTCCTTCCACAGCCAAGCTGCCCCCCAGTCGGGCTTGTCGAGCAATGGATTGTTCGGCGGCGGGCGATCGGGGCTGGCCGTAACATAAGGGCCAAAGCGGTCCGATGCATTGTCGATCAGCGCCCGCAGCTCGTTCCTGATCGTATCTGTGGCTGCCTCCAAGGCGGGAACCCACTCGAAATCCGCCCGATCGAAAAACGGGCGCTGGGCCAGACCCGGAAAATAGAACATGCTGGGTTGCTGCAGATAGATCTGCTGATCGCCCGCAAGAATGCGGAGTGCCTCCGCTACCCGCGGCGTTGCGGTCCTGGCGTCGATTCCAGCGTCGTGCAATTGCCCGAAAAGATGGTCGGTGAAGGCACGTTCTGATGTCGTCAGGAATTGCTCGGCGCGATCGAGCCCCGCGCGAAGCGACATCGGGACGCTACCTGCATTGGCTGCGGTCCCCAACGCGAGACGGTAGAAGGTGGCGGCTGCGCGGTCATCCTGTAAACGGCGCTGAAGTTCCGCCATGGCGAGAATGGCTGCGATATTTCCGCGGTCGATGCGAATTGCGGTCGTCAGTGCGGCACCCTCGGCCGCTGTGTCGCCGCGGCGCTGTGCGTCGCGTAGTTGGTCTAGCCATGTCGTCTGCTGCGTCATGGCTCAGCCATAACGCAGCATCGGACCTTTGCAAGCGACGCCCTTTTGTGCGTCAGCCGGCGGGAGGAGCGGCGGGGTCGACGGCGTCAGGCTTTTCGCGCATCTGCCGGCGGACGGCGACCATGAACCGGCTGCGCCAGAAAGCGGCGATCAGGGCGAGGATAAGCGCCCACGGGAGCAACGCGGCGGCGAGCGTTAGGACGAAGCTAAGCGCAGTGCTGCCGCTGCGCATCAGCGTTTCGCCGGCGCTGGCGAAGGGATTTGCATGGCCGATGCCGGGAAGGCCGCCGTCGCTCGCATAATTGAACGCGACGCTGGTCCATGCGATGCGCGCTTCGCCGCTGCGGCGGGCCTGGCGTTCGTTGCCGATCTCCCCGCGCAATTGGTTGATCTGTGCCAGCAATTCAGCGCGCTCCCGCTTGTCGAGGCCGCCCGCCTTGAGCCGTTCTTCCAGTCGCGCGATTTCGGCTTCGGATCCCGCGCTGCGCTGTTGCGAGGCGAGGATTTCGGTGCCGACATCTTCGCCCGCGACGCTGGCATCGGCGAGCACGCCCTCAGCCTTTTCGACGCTGGCAATCGCATTGGCGCCGAACTTGCGCGCGATGCCGGGATCGAGCTTGAACTGCGTCTGCGCCTCGACGAGCTTCTCGTCGGTTAGCTGATAGCGGACGTCGACGATGCGGCAGCGCTGGGTGCCCAGCGTCTCGCAGGCGGCGGCATGTTCTTCCTGAACTTTGGAAATGCGGTCGTCCGCGAGGCGAAAGGTATAGGCATAGTCGAACGCAACGCCGGGAGCGGCTTCGATGCCGATCCGGGGGGTGGCAGCGGCGTCGGCCGCTTCTTCGGCCAGGGCAGGGGACTCGCTATTGGTGGAGTTTGAAATGCTCGCATCTTCGGCCGATTTTTCCGAGCAGCCGATCAAGGCGAGCGCCATCGCGCCCGCTAAGAGCTTATTTCGCATGCAGATTCTCCCAAAACGCGACTCGTTGGCCGCATGGGATGGCATATCATAACTAAAGTGGTAGACAATAAGAAATCAGGCGAGCTTGACGAAGCTGTCGAGCACCCGCTTGCCGCCGGCCTGATCGAACTCGACCTCCAGCTTGTTGCCGTCGATATCGATGATTTCGCCGTATCCGAATTTCTCATGGAAAACGCGCATTCCGATCGCGAGGTCCGATCGGGCCTTCGCGCCGACCGAGGCAGCAGGACTGCGCTCGGAAGGAGCGGGCGCGCGGGTTATCGTCGACGATTGCGCCGTCGCGCGCTGCCATGCCGGGCCGCGCGTCATCGTGCGCGCGGGCTGGCGCTCTGCGACATGCGCGAAGGGATCGCCCTGCGCCGACCAGTTGGCGCGCCACAGGCTCTGACCGCCGCCGAAGCTGTTCTCGCTGTCGACATGTTCGGGCGGGATTTCGGCGATGAAGCGGCTGGGGATGCTGCTGACCCACTGGCCATAGATACGGCGGTTGGCGGCGTGATAGATGCTCGCGCGCTGCCGCGCCCGCGTGATCGCGACATAGGCGAGGCGGCGTTCCTCTTCGAGGCTCTGCGTCCCGCCTTCGTCCATCGAGCGTTGCGAGGGGAAGACGCCATCCTCCCATCCCGCGAGGAAGACATGATCGAACTCAAGGCCTTTTGCCGCGTGGATCGTCATGATGGTGACGGTCTCGCTGGTATCATTATTGTCGCGATCCATGACCAGGCTGACATGCTCGAGGAAGGCTTCGAGCGATTCATATTCCTCCATCGCCCGGACGAGTTCGGAAAGGTTTTCCAGTCGGCCCGCGGCTTCGACGCTGCGGTCGGCTTGCAGCATCGCGGTGTAGCCCGATTCGTCGAGAATGAGCTGGGTCAGTTCGGGGTGCGACAGTTCGTTGGCCTTGGCCTGCCAGCCCCGCATCTGTGCCACGAAATTTGCGAGTTGGCGGCGCGCCTGCGGTGTCAGCTCGTCGGTTTCGGTGATCCGCGACGCTGCATGAAGAAGCGGAGCGCGTTCGTGGCGGGCAAACTGGTGGATGCGCGCGAGCGCCTTGTCGCCAAGCCCGCGCTTGGGCGTGTTGATGATCCGTTCGAACGCAAGATCGTCGGCGCTCGATTGGACGAGACGAAGATAGGCGAGGGCGTCGCGAATCTCGGCGCGCTCGTAGAAGCGGAAGCCGCCGACGATCCGGTAGGGCATGCCGATCGCGATGAAGCGGTCTTCGAACTCGCGCGTCTGAAACTGCGCGCGGACGAGGATCGCGGCGCGGTCGAGGCTGACCTTGCGATGCTGGAGCGTTTCGAGCTCCTCGCCGATCCGCCGCGCCTCTTCGGGCCCGTCCCAAACGCCGACGACGCGGAGCTTGTCGCCCGGTTCCAGGTCGGTCCAAAGCGTCTTCCCAAGGCGGCCCGAATTCTGAGCGATCAGTGCGGAGGCGGCGGCAAGAATCTGCGGTGTCGAGCGATAATTCTGTTCGAGCCGGATGACGGTCGCGCCTGGGAAATCCTTTTCGAAGCGCAGGATGTTCGCCACCTCGGCGCCGCGCCACGAATAGATCGACTGGTCATCATCGCCGACGCAGCAGATATTCTTGCGCGCCTGTGCGAGCAGGCGGAGCCAGAGATATTGGCTGGCGTTGGTGTCCTGATATTCGTCGACGAGGATATATTTGAAGCGCTCCTGATATTGTTCGAGCACGTCGCGGTGCGTCTTCAGGATCACGAGCATGTGGAGCAGCAAGTCGCCGAAATCGCAGGCGTTGAGCGTCTTCAGCCGCGCTTGATAGAGGGCGTAGAAATGCTGACCCTTGCCATCGGCGTAGGATTCCTTGTCGGCCGCGTCGAGATCGGCGGGAACGAGCCCGCGATTCTTCCACTTATCGATAAGACCCGCGAGTTGGCGCGCGGGCCAGCGCTTCTCGTCGAGTCCCTCAGCCTGGATAAGCTGTTTGAGCACGCGAAGCTGGTCATCGGTGTCGAGGATGGTGAAATTGCTCTGCAGTCCGACGAGTTCGGCATGTCGGCGCAACATCTTGGCCGCAATGCTGTGGAAGGTGCCGAGCCAGGGCATGCCCTCGACCGCGTCGCCGATCATGCGGCCGATGCGTTCGCGCATCTCGCGCGCCGCTTTGTTGGTGAAGGTGACCGCGAGGATTTCGGACGGCCAGGCGCGGCGCGTCGCCATGATGTGCGCGAGGCGCGCGGTCAGTGCCGCAGTCTTGCCCGTGCCGGCGCCCGCAAGCATCAGCACCGGCCCTTCGGTCGTCAGCACCGCCTGCCGCTGCGGACCGTTGAGGCCGTGCAGATAGGGCGGATCCGACGGGTCGGGACGGGTCAAGTCGGGCAGCGAGGCAGGGGTATCGTTCACGCGCGAACGATTAGGGAACAGCGAGCAGGCTGTCCAGTGCGGTGAGGCGGTCCGAGGGTAAGGTTCCGGCGCGTTTCAATTCGTCGAGTGTCGCACGCGCCATCGCGCGATAGGCGGGCAGGAGAGCCGGGCTGTCCGCCTCGATCGTGGCGAGGTGATCGCTAACGGTCTGTGCGTCGCCGCGCAGTAGCGGGCCGGACAATCCCGCAAAGCCGTGATCGAGACTGTTTTGAAGCGCGGCGCGAACGAGGGGCGCGAGCAACGCCGAAGGGTCTTCGACGCCGGCGTCGCGCAGCGTGTTCGCGGCGCCGGCGATCAGCGTAACCAGATGGTTCGACGCATGACAAAGCGCGGCGTGATAGAGCGACCGGCGCGCCTCCGCGATTTCGACGGTAACGCCGCCGAGCAGGGCAACGATCTGTCCAGCTTGCCGCGTGGCTTCGGGCGTTGAGCCCGTGATGGCAAAGCTTGCTCCGACCATCCGCTGGGCTTCGGCTTGCGGGTTCCCGGTGAAGGTCATAGCGGGATGAATTGCGGCGGTCGTCGCGCCCGCCGCGCGCAGCGGTTCGAGGATCGCTGCGCCGCTGCGTCCGCTGACATGAAAGACAAGCGGGGCGTGAATTGCCGGTCGTGCCGCGGCGATGCTGGCGACGACTTCGCTCAGCGCGTCATCTGAGACCGCGATCGCGACGACGTCACATTCGGTCATCAAATGATCGATGGTCGCTGCGAGAGTGGCACCGACCCGTGTCGCCGCCGAACGGGCGTTGTCCGCGGTTCTGCCCCAGATTAGCGGCGGCGCGGACATGTGGGGAGCGAAAGCGCGTGCGAACGCCTGTGCGACGCGGCCCGTGCCGACGATGCCGGGCCGATGGAAGCGAAAATCGGTCATGGGTGCGCGATGTAGCGAGTGGGCCGCACTTTCGCCAATGGAACGTCGGCTTCCGACCGGTTGCAGACGTTCAGCCGTTCCGCTCGACAACAGAAAACTGCGGCGTAGCCCTCGTCAAGACGTCTAGGCAGGCCCAACCCGTCACGAACTGATAGTGCGCCACTGGCCCGCTTGCTTCTTTCCATGTTTCAGACTGCAGGCGGGCGAATCGGCTCCCCGCTATTTCATACGCGAAATGGTTCGCCACCCGACCCTCGTCCGAAGTATCGTCTTGTTCAGTGCTCAATGCCATTTCATCGAGCATCCTGACAATGCAGGGAAGATCAAAGGAAACACGCAGAAGTCGTTCTGGCTGATCAGGCAATATGAAATCAGCCATGATCCCATTTGTCTCCCATCGAAAGCCAACGAGGTCGCTTGCAACGGCGTTCAAATGTATTCCCGGATCAATCGGTCGGCAGATAGGCATCACGCACCTTTGCATTCAATTACAGTGTCTGCAATCCGCCCCATATGCGCCTTTCACCGCCAGTTTGGATGGAATGGCGGGAAACGACCGATTGCGGCCTCCTCCATATCGTCACCCCGGACTTGATCCGGGGTCCCGCTTGAGGTCCAAGCCGGTCGATGCGCAAGAAAAGCGGGATCCCGGGTCAAGCCCGGGATGACGAAAATGGGATGTCCGCTCCCCACCCCAAAACAGACATCGCCTTCAAATAGGTCTTTCCTACATTATCCGGCTGTGCCAGCCCTCATCTGGCTCTTTCATTCAGTGAACAAAAAGCGGTCGCTGCCTGCTTGCGGGTGAGACCATGATCGGACGTGCCGCGCACATCCAGCACTCTGCGACTTGCAAATCGGGGCTCTCACAGGGCTGAACTTTCCTGAACTTTGGAATATTACGCAGCCCTCGCGCCGATCCGATCCGGATACAGCCGGGCGATATCGAAAGAGCGCAACGGCAGCTCCACACCCCAAATCCGCCAATATACTTTATCTCGTCAATTCCGGCCTCTAGGGTCAGCCTATGCAAAGATATTCGACGATTAAAATGATTGGCGCGACCTTGTCGGTCTTGGCTCTCTCTGCCTGTGCGGGAGGCAATTATCGTCCCGTCGCCGATACGCCGGTGCGGATCGGTCCTGCCTATAGCATCCGCGGGACGACCTATGTGCCCGCCGCCGCACCCGGCTATGAAACCGTCGGTTATGCGAGTTGGTACGGCAGCGAGTCGGGCAACCGCACTGCCAATGGCGAGCAGTTCCGCCCCGGTTGGATCACCGCGGCGCATACGACGCTGCCGCTGCCAACCTATGTCGAGGTGACGGCGCTTGATACCGGGCGGCGAATACTCGTGCGCGTCAACGATCGCGGGCCGTTCGCGCTTGGCCGGGTCATCGACCTGTCGCGCGGTGCCGCGGAACAGCTTGGCATGAAGGCCCAGGGGCATGCCGCGGTCCGCGTGCGCCGCGTCGAACCGTCGGAGAAGGATCGCGAACGGCTTCGCAAGGGTAAGCCCGCGGCTTCGCTGGCGCCGGTGCCCGAACGCGAACTGCAACGATTGCGCGCGCAGTTGACGCCGCCTGCGCGCTGATCCTGCGCTTTCCGGCTTGCGCCAAGTAGGGAAAGGCGTCCAAAGCGGCGCCGACATCAAATGGGAGGGGCATCGCCCGTGGATCTGGCACCTTACCGGGCGCATCGGCGCATCCTGACCGCGAGTCTTGTCGGCACCGCAGTCGAATTTTACGACTTCTACATATACGGCACCGCGGCAGCGCTGGTGTTCGGGCCGCTCTTCTTTCCCGAGAGTTCGGACTCGGCGCAGCTGATGTACAGCTTCATGACTTTTGGTCTGGCCTTCTTCGCACGGCCCGTCGGCGCGATCGTGTTCGGACATTATGGCGACCGGATTGGGCGCAAGTCGACGCTTGTCGCGTCGCTTATGCTCATGGGAGCGTCGACTTTGCTCATAGCCTTCCTGCCGACCTATGCGATGGTCGGATGGGTTGCGCCTTTGCTGCTCTGCATCCTGCGTTTCGGGCAGGGCTTCGGGCTCGGCGGCGAGTGGGGCGGGGCGGCATTGCTTGCGGTCGAGAATGCGCCGCCGGGATGGAAGTCGCGCTTCGGCATGTTCCCGCAATTGGGCGCGCCCGTGGGGTTTATCGCGGCGAATGGCCTGTTCCTGCTGCTTGGCCTGGGGCTCGATGACGCCGATTTTGCCGCGTGGGGCTGGCGCATTCCGTTCCTGCTGTCGGCGATCCTTGTCGGCCTGGGGCTTTGGGTGCGGCTCAAGATCACCGAGACGCCGGATTTCGCGGAGGCGCTGGAGAAGGACGCGCCGGTAGCAGTACCGATCGGCGACCTGATCCGCCATCATCTGGTTCCCACGCTTGCGGGGACGTTCGCGGTCGTCGCCTGTTTCGCGATCTTCTATCTCGCGACCAGCTTTGCGCTTGGGCATGGCACTCAGGCACTCGGCTATCCGAAGGAGCAGTTCCTGCTGACCCAGCTCGGCGCGATCCTGTTCATGGCGGTCGGCATCATTTTCGCGGGCTATGCAAGCGATGCGTCAAGCGAACAGCGCGTGCTGACCTGGGGCTGCGGCGCGACCGTGCTCATCGGGTTCGTGTTCGGACCGTCGCTGGCATCGGGAAGCTGGCCGATCATCTTCGTGGGCCTTGCCGCGGCGCTGTTCGTCATGGGGCTGGTCTATGGGCCGCTCGGTAGCTGGCTGACCGGCCTGTTCCCGGTGCATGTCCGATATACGGGTGCTTCGGTCGCATTCAATGCGGGCGGGATATTGGGCGGAGCCATGGCGCCGATCATCGCCCAAGCGCTCGCCGAATGGGGCGGGACGGGGACGGTGGGTTTCTATCTTGCGCTGGCAGGCGTGGTGAGCTGGCTGGGGCTGCTGATGGTCCGCCGGACCGTTACGCCAGCCTGAGCAAGGTCAGCTTGGCTTTGCCGACCTTTCGTGTCGCGTCGATTTCAAAGCCCGCGACCTCGACCGTTTCCTTCTCCGCGGTTTCGATCGAGATCAGGCTGTCGGGTCCGATCCAGCCGAGGCGATTGAGTTTGTCGAGCGCGACGCTGCCTGCGCCGGTGTCATAAGGCGCATCGAGCAACAGAAGATCATAGGTGCGCCGCGCCGGTCCCAGTGCGAGAACCGATCCGGCACGAATGTCGGCGCGCGGCGTTGCCCCGAATGTCGCCAAATTCTTGCGGAGTATGTCGAGCGCGTCGCGATCCTGCTCGGCGAACAGGCATTGCTCGGCCCCGCGCGACAGCGCCTCTATCCCGAGCGCGCCCGATCCGGCAAACAGGTCGGCGACCGCCAGCCCTTCGAAACTGCCGACGCGGCTCGTCAGCATCGAGAAGAGCGTCTCGCGCGTGCGGTCGGCGGTCGGACGCGTCGCGTCATTTTTGGGCGCGAGCAACTTGCGGCCACGCCATTCGCCAGCGATGACCCGCATCATCCCATCTGCCGCCGGAATTTGAACAATTCGTCGCGCGGCACGACATCGACCGCGCCGAGCGGCATGCCGCCAAGTTCGAACGCGCCATAGCGCGTACGGATGAGGCGGCTGACCTGCAGCCCGAAATGTTCGAGCACCTTGCGGACTTCGCGGTTCTTGCCCTCGGTCAGTGTCATTTCGACCCACTGGTTGCGCCCGGTGCGGCGTTCGAGGTTGGCGTCGATCTTGCCATAGCGGACGCCGTCGATCTCGATCCCCATCGCCAGTTCCTCAAGCTGCGCCTGGCTGATGTCGCCGAACGCGCGGGCGCGATAGGTGCGCTCGACCCCGCTCGCGGGCAGTTCGAGCTGGCGCTTGAACTCGCCATCGTTGGTAAGGAGCAGCAGTCCCTCGGTATTATAGTCGAGGCGACCGACGGGCATAAGGCGCGGAAGATCCTTGGGCAGCAGGTCATAGATCGTCTTGCGGTCTTTCGGATCGCGTGCTGCAGTGATGCAGCCGGCGGGCTTGTGAAAGCGATAGAGCCGCGTCGAGACCGGCTTGGCCACGGGGGTGCCGTCGACCGTCAACCCCTCGAGCGACGACAAGAGCGGCGCCGGCTGGACGATCACCTGACCATTCAGCGCGATGCGGCCTTCCTCGATTATCCGCTCGACATCGCGCCGCGACCCGATGCCAGCGCGCGCGAGCAGCTTTGCGATGCGTTGCGGCCCATCCTCACGCTCGGCCTCGGCGGGTTTTGCCTTGAGTGCGGATGCGACACCGCGCGCGGCGCGGCGTCCCTTCGGTGCGTCGCGATCGCCGGCAGCTTTAGGCGCCGAGCGGGGGGCGGGGCGGGGTGGACGGCGTGTGTTCATGGGAACAGATGCGACTTTCTTGTCGTTATTGTCGGAAAATGTGTTGCGTTGTGATCACGCTCATAGCCGGAAAAGACTCGCTTCGTCGATGGCAAGCAGAAGCGATCTTGCAGGACGGCACGGAGCGAGTCATGGCGTTGTTTGAGGGAGTCATCATGCTCTTTGGCCACCGCCCGACCTGCATCAAGCGATTGCTGATCATCGAGGATGATCCGCTGACCGCGTTCGACAATGAGCACACGCTGAAAATCAGCGGGTACGACATTGTCGCGACGGTCGATTCGGGCGAGGCCGCGGTGGCGATCATGGCCGTCGAGCCGGTGGATGCGGTTGTTCTCGATCTTGGCCTCGCGGGGCATATGACGGGGCGCGAAGTTGCCCGACTGGCGCGGGACCGCGGTATCGCCGTGCTGCTGGTGACGGGCCAATGTCCCGCCGACGCCGAAGAAATCGCCATCGCCTGCCTTGGCAAGCCGCACAGTGCATCGGCACTCGTATCGGCGCTGAAGGCCGTCGAGATGATGGCATGCAAAAATCAGGCGCCGCGCAAGGTAAGCGGGCTGACGACTTTCTGGCGCCCTGCTGCGGCGTGACCGCGGCCAATCGATAAATAGCCGCTTCCAATTTGAGGCCAAGGCTATAGGCCTTGGCCATAACAATGTGTCCGCCCGGCGGATGCGCGGGGAGCGTACGCATGTCGGTTGATCTGATTCGGTTTATAATTTTCGTGGCGATCCTTGGCGGACTGGCGATCGTCGCGCTGTCGATCCCGGCGTTCCGGCCGTATCTGCGCAAAAATCCGATGATCACGTTCCTGCTCGGCATCTCGAGCGGATTTCCACTAACGCTGCTGATCGCGACGATGACCTTCTGGCTGGCAAAGGTCGGGATCGATACGGCGACGATCGGCTTCGCGGTCGCCTTGGGCATACCCTATACGCTCAAATTCCTGTGGGCGCCGCTTGTCGACAAGCTGCCGTTGCCGTTCCTGACCCGGACTTTCGGGCAAAGGCGCGGCTGGTTGTTCCTCATTCAGGCCCTGCTATTCGTTTCGATCTGGCAGCTCGGCGCCAGCGACCCGAAACCCGGCGACATCGGCTTGTTCGCGGTCTGGGCGCTGATCACGGCCTTCCTGTCGGCGACGCAGGACATCGTTATCGACGCCTATCGCATCGAGATACTGGAAGAGGACGAGTTCGCGCACGGCACCGCGACCAATCAGTTCGGGTACCGAACCGGCAATCTGATCGCCGGTGCGGGCACGATCTATTTCGCGTCGAGCGAAGGGCTTGGGCTGGGCTGGGCGACCGCTTATGGTCTGACCGCCTTTTGCATTGTTCCCGCGATCCTCGGCGCACTTTGGGCGGGGCCTGGCAAATTCGTCGACCGGTTCGAACATGCATCGGGAATGAAGGCCGGACAGTGGCTGACCGAGGCGGTCGTCAATCCCTTCCGCGAGTTCCTGACGCGCCACGGCGCGTTCCTCATCCTCGGATTCGTGCTCGTGTACAAAGTCGGTGACGCGATGGGGCAGACGATGCTCGGACCGATGATCGTTGATCTCGGCTTTCCCGATCTCGACTATATTTCGGCCAACAAGCTGTGGGGCTTTGGCGCGTTGATCGTCGGCTCGGCGCTCGGTGCGCCCTTCCTACTTTGGCTCGGCATGGGCCGCGCCCTGCTGATCTCGGGTTTCATGATGATGTTCTCGAACGTCATGTTCATGATCCTTGCCGCTACGGGCAACAATTACTGGATGCTCGTCGCGGCGATCGTCACTGAAAATCTGACGAGTGGCATCGGGCTTACCGTGTTCGCCACCTATCTCTCGGGCCTGTCGAGTATCGCTTATACCGCGACCCAATTTGCGTTGCTGTCATCCTTTGCCGGCGTGGGGCGGACGTTCATGGCGGGCCCCGCGGGCATCGTTGCGGAGAAGCTGGGCTGGGTGGGCTTCTGGGGTTTCACCGTCGCCGCAGCGATCCCGGGCATGATCCTGCTGTGGGTACTGTGGAGCAAGGGTTATGTCGTCGAGAGCATCCGCCAGACCGGCGCGATCGATGATCGGCAGCTCAAGCAGCCGGTCGGCGCATGGCGGATCGTCGGATTTGCCTTGATCGTCGCTGGATTGGTCGGGGTTCTCCTCTATCAGCAGCTCGAACTCGGCGCACATATTCTCGCCGCGTCGCTCGTCGCGTTTGTTGTCGGCATATTGCTGGCGTGGAAGGGCAAGGGATCGGCCGCCGCGGCTTGATTCAGTGGAAGGCCGACCAGAAGCAATCCGCCGGATACCATCCGGAGGACATTGTTGGCGGCGCTAAAGCTTGTTGAGCGAGAAAATTGTTCGATCCCAGATGAATGGGACGCGCTCTGCTGCGTCTTACACATCAGAGGCATGAGGAAGCCTCCGATGGGGATATCAACCTATGCGTGCCGCAACTGTGACGAAATCGCAGCGACCAATGGGCCGAAAGACGTCGGTTCCTCATATTCTGATGGCTCCGCATACGGAACCCGATCTGCTCTTGAACATAGCGCTCAGCCAAATGTGGGAGGCTGCAAAAAATGCATGTTCTTCAAGCGATCAATCTGTCGCCAAGCTTGTTGCGGAGGATTTTCAACCCATTGAGGTGGTGAAAAATAGCTTTCCGGGCCTTTTTGACGAGTTGAGCGCCCATTCCTACACGGGCCGCCCAATCCAGATCGACAGGGCGCGGGACAAGGCATTGATGGAATTTCGAGCCTTGCGGCATGTCGAGCGTAGGGGCTTGCAGAACGCTCTCCTAAACGACGACGCCTTTCTGGATCTCGTGTTTTGCATTCATCGTGCCGTGAAGGGTGGCGGCACGCAAATTCGCCGCGGCCACATGATAATTCGCCCCGATGAAGGGGGGAATCTGATCATCTTTCCGCCCTGGCAATTATGTGATCGCCTGCTGCGGGCGTTGGCCGGCCTGCTGCGGGACTATATGGCGATCTGCCCAGCGCTTTGTCCTGTGATCGCTTATGTCGGCATCATTCACGCCCATCCGTTTCGCGACGCAAATGGCCGCACGGCTCGACTTCTATTCAACCTGCTGCTTCGCCACGTTGCGGGTTCAAGTCATTATCTTTTCAACATTGTTCGGCTCAAGATCAGAAATAGCCGAAACGTTATTTATATAATTTCGTAGCGATCAAAGCTGAAGGCCTAGACCGGCCACTCGTCGTTGAGGTCGAGCACGACGCCCGCGAGATAGAGCGAACCGCAAATTAGCACGTCGCCGGGGGCGCGATGGGCGGCGATATGGCGCAAAGCCGCCGTGACATCGTCGCAGGGCTGCGCGTCGATGATGCCGAGATCGGACTGGACCCAGTGGCATAGATCCTTGGGATCATGATGCTCGTGCCCCGGTATCGGGACCGCCTGAAACGAGGCGATGCGGTCGGCGAACGGGCGAAGGAAGCCCATTGCATCCTTGTTCTTCAAAAGGCCGCAGACGATGTGGAGCGGCGCCCGGTCGCGAAGGGCCTTGGCGAGCGCGACGCCCGCATCGGGATTGTGGCCGCCGTCGAGCCAGGTTTCGCTATCATCGGGCAAAAGCGCGGTGAGCGGTCCGGCGCCAAGGCGCTGCATTCGGCCAGGCCAGAAAGCATCGGTGACGCCCTGCGCGATCTGGGCGTCGGTCGGCTGCGGGGCGGGGGCGAGGCGCAGCATGGCGATGGCGAGCCCGGCGTTGCGCATCTGATGCACCCCGGCCATGCGCGGGCGCAGCGGCGGATCGATCGAGCCCAATTTTGAGGTCCAATGGAAAGCATCGCCGTCGGTCTCGATCGTCCAGCCGTCGCCTTCGGGGAAAAATGTTGCGCCGACGTCGGCGACCTTCGCGGCGATGGTCTCGCGGATATGGGGCGGATAGCCGAGGGTGGCGACGGGCGTATCGGCTTTTATGATGCCCGCTTTTTCCCAAGCGATGCGCATTGCTGGATCTTCCGGTGTCCCGGTTTCGGGGGCGAGGAGGAAGGCTTCGTGGTCGATGCCGAGGGAGGCGATGCCGGCGACCGCGGGCGGCGGGATGATGTTGGTCGCGTCGAGGCGACCGCCCAGGCCGACCTCGATGATACAGTCGTCGGCGGGGATGCGCGCGAAGGCAAGGAAGGCAGCGGCCGTGGTGACTTCGAAGAAGCTCGCCTGAAGATCGGCGGCCTCGTCGAGGACTTCTTCGAGCAGCGATGCAAGCAGCGCGTCGTCGATCAGCGTTCCGGCAAGGCGGATGCGTTCATTGAAACGTACTAGGTGCGGGCTGGTGTAAGAATGGACGCGGCGGCCTTGCGCTTCGAGGATCGCACGGAGAAACGCACAGGTTGATCCCTTGCCGTTGGTACCCGCGACATGGAAGGTTCGAGGAAGTTGATTCTGCGGATTGCCGAGGCGCGCGCAAAGCTCTGCAATGCGTTCGAGGCCGAGGATGTCGCGGCCCGGCGAGAGAGCGGCGAGGCGGTCGAGTTGAGCCTGCACTGCGGAGTCGGAGCTTTGGGCGTGGTCGGGCATCGTTGGACGGAGCCTATCAATAGTTCGTCATTGCGGGCGCAGCGAAGCAATCCAGGGCGGTTTGCGAGCTCGCTGGATTGCCGCGTCCCCCGGCTTTCGCCGGGGTCCTCGCAATGACGACGCGGGAAAGGTTAAGCCGCCTTTTCGGGTGCGAGGTAGCCGATCAGGCGGCCCAGCGTTTCGGGCAAGTCCTTGCGATGCACGACCATGTCGATCATCCCGTGATCGAGAAGATATTCGGCGCGCTGGAATCCTTCGGGCAGTTTCTCGCGGATCGTATTTTCGATCACGCGTTGACCCGCGAAGCCGATCAGCGCCTTGGGTTCGCTGATCTGGATGTCGCCGAGCATCGCATAGCTGGCGGTGACGCCGCCTGTGGTCGGATCGGTGAGCAGCACGATATAGGGGAGGCCGGCGCGGCGCAGGCGCGCTAGCGCGACCGTGGCTCGTGGCATCTGCATCAACGACAGCGTGCCTTCCTGCATCCGCGCACCGCCAGCAGCAGTGATCGCGACATAGGGAACCCCGCGCCTGATCGCGTCCTCGACACCGGCGACAAAGGCTTCGCCGACGGCGACGCCCATCGATCCGCCCATGAAGGCGAAATCCTGAACGCCGATTACCGCGCCTTTGCCCGAGATGCGGCCGAACGCATTCTGATAGGCGTCGCGGTCGCCGGTCTGCGCGCGCGCCGCCTTGATGCGGTCGACATATTTCTTGGTGTCGCGGAATTTCAGCGGATCTTCGGGTGCCGCGGGTGCGCTGATCAATTCATGCAGGCCACCGTCGAATAACTGCGCGAAGCGCTCGGTCGCGCCGATCCGGTCGTGATGGTCGCAGCGCGGGCAGACGTTGAGATTGTCTTCCCATTCCTTGACGAACACCATCTGCTGGCACTGGCGGCACTTGTGCCAGAGGTTGTCGGCGGTGTCGCGTTTCGCCCCGAAGGGCAGCGCGTTGCGAACGCGGTCGAGCCAGCTCATGCGGCGATCTCCTTTGCGCCGTGGATAGCATCGGCAAGGGTGCGGGTGAAAGCCTCGACATGCGGCGCTGCGGCGTCGCCATGTTCGGCAATGATATCGATGAAGGCCGATCCGACGACCACGCCGTCGGCGACGCGCGCGATGGCAGCGGCCTGTTCGGGGGTGCGGACGCCGAAACCGACGGCGACGGGCAGGTCGGTGGCAGCCTTCAGGCGCGCGACGGCTTCGTCGATGCTGGCTTGTGCCGCCTGTTGCTGACCGGTGATGCCCGCGACCGAGACATAATAGAGAAAACCGCCCGCGCCGTTCAGGACATCGGGTAAGCGCGCGGCGTCGGTGGTCGGGGTGGCGAGCCGGATCAGGTCGACCCCCGCAGCGCGAAGTGCGGGGCCGAGTTCAGGGTCCTCTTCCGACGGAATATCGACGCAGATGATGCCGTCGACGCCTGCCTTCGCGCATTCGGCAGCAAACCATTCGGAACCACGGATCGTCATCGGGTTGGCGTAACCCATCAGAACAAGCGGCGTGTCGGGGTGGCGGTTGCGGAACGCCGAGGCAATCGCGAACAGGTCGGCGGTGGTCGTGCCTTTTGCGAGGCTGCGCAGGTTCGCCGCCTGGATCGCGGGGCCATCGGCCATCGGATCGGTGAAGGGCATCCCGAGCTCGATCACATCGGCGCCCCCCGCGACGAGCGCGTCGAGGTTGGCGGCGGTGTCGCCGTCGCCGCCCGTGATGAAGGCGACGAGCGCGGGACGGGGTTTGGCGAAGGCGGTTGCGAAGCGGGTCATTCGGCAGGCTTCTTCTGGTTGGCAGCTTTGTCGAGCCACACGAACATGAGCGACACAAGCACGACAACCACCCAGGACGGCGATTGGAAGCGGTCGCCCAAGCCGAAAATCTTGCTGATCAGCGGAAAGCCGAGCGCTTGAACGGCTGCCGCGATCAAAAAGACGATGATCGCACGACGTTGACCGGGGTTCACAATACAACTCCCAACGCATCGGCCACCGTAAAGATATCCTTGTCCCCGCGGCCTGAGCAATTGACGATGATGATCTTGTCCTTGCCCAAGGTCGGCGCGATGCGTTCGGCGGCGGCAATCGCGTGCGCGCTTTCGAGCGCGGGGATGATGCCTTCGAGTTTGGTCAGCTTCTGGAAGCTTGCCAATGCTTCAGCATCGGTCACCGGCTCATAGCGGACGCGGCCGATTTCGTGGAGCCAGCTATGCTCCGGGCCGATGCCCGGATAGTCGAGGCCTGCCGAAATGCTGTGCGCCTCGGTGATCTGACCATCATCGTCCTGCAGCAGATAGGTCTTGTTGCCGTGAAGGATGCCGGGGCGGCCGCCTGCAAGGCTTGCCGCGTGCTTGCCGTCGAGGCCTTCGCCCGCGGCTTCGACGCCGACGATCTCTACGCTGTCGTCGTCGAGGAATGGGTGAAACAGGCCGATTGCGTTGGATCCGCCGCCGACAGGTGCGATCAGCATGTCGGGCAGCCGTCCCTCGGCGTCGAGGATTTGCTCGCGGGCTTCGTCGCCGATCACCGACTGGAAGTCGCGGACGAGTTCCGGATAGGGATGCGGTCCCGCAACGGTGCCGATGATGTAGAACGTGTCGTGGACGTTTGCGACCCAGTGGCGCAGCGCCTCGTTCATCGCATCCTTCAGCGTCTTTGCGCCGCTTTCGACCGCGACAACTTCGGCGCCGAGCAATTTCATGCGAAACACATTGGGTTGCTGCCGCGCGACGTCGACCGCGCCCATGAAGATGGTGCAGGGCAGGCCGAACAGCGCAGCGACGGTCGCGGTTGCGACGCCGTGCTGGCCCGCGCCGGTTTCCGCGATGATCTTCGTTTTGCCCATGCGTTTCGCGAGCAGGATCTGGCCGATGCAATTGTTGATCTTGTGCGCGCCGGTGTGGTTAAGGTCCTCGCGCTTCAGGTAGATCTTTGCCCCGCCGAGTTCCGTGGTCAGGCGTTCGGCGAACCATAGTGGGCTTGGGCGCCCAACATAATGTTTCAGCAGATAATCGAACTCGGCCTTGAACGCCGGGTCGGCTTGCGCCGCGCGATAGTGGCGCTCGAGGTCGAGGATCAGCGGCATCAGCGTTTCGGCGACATAGCGGCCGCCGAACTGGCCGAAATGGCCTCGTTCGTCGGGGCCGGTGCGAAGACTGTTAGGAAGCTGGGTCATCGACCGGCGGCTTTAAGGAAAGCGGCGATCTTGTCTATATCCTTTACCCCAGGTGCGCTCTCGACGCCCGACGAGACATCGACGAGGGGGGCGCCGGTTTCGGCAATCGCCTGCGCGACATTGTTGGGGGTCAGCCCACCCGCAATGCCCCAATCCATCGTGTGGCGATGATTTTGGAGCAGCGACCAGTCGAAGCGCGTGCCGGTGCCGCCGGGCATGGCGGCAGCGGGAGCGTCGAACAGGATACGGTCGGCGACGCCGTGATATTTCTGCATTCGCATCAGCGTGTCGGCGTCCTTCAACCCAACGGCCTTCCAGACTTCCGCCGGGGTCAGCCGCTTCACGACGCCCAGCCATTCGGGGGTTTCGTTGCCGTGGAACTGGACAATGTCGGGGCGCACCATGCCGAGCGCGTCGCCGGTGACTTGCTGCGATGCATTGACGAGCAGCAATGCAACTTTGACGTTCCCCGCGCCGGCACGTTTGCGCAGCTCGGCCGCAGTCTTGAGATCGACATAGCGCGGGCTCGGCTCATAGTGATTGAGGCCAATATGCGTCGCGCCGTGACGGATGGCGGCATCGACCTCTTCGATCGTCTTGAGGCCGCAGATTTTGACGAGTGGGGGCATTGTCATCTTTATCCTGTCGTCATCCCGGCAAAGCCCGGGATCCCCACGGTGCAGCACTAGGGCCACGGCGAGACCCCGGCCTTTGCCGGGATGACGGATGTGTCGGTTAGAGCGTGGCTTCGATCTCGCGCGCGGCGAGATCCGGGTCGGCCGACTGGCTGATCGGGCGGCCCACGACAAGGATCGACGCGCCGTCGGCCATAGCCTGCGCCGGCGTGACGACGCGCTTCTGGTCGCCGACCTTGCCGTTGGCGGGGCGGACGCCCGGGACGACGAAATAGCCGCTAGGCCAAGCCTTTCGCGCCGCTTTCACCTCCTGTCCCGAACAGACGATGCCGTCGAGCCCGGATTCGCGCGCGAGCGCGGCGAGGCGCGCGACCTGATCGTGCGGTGTGCCGCCGACGCCTATGTCTTCAAGATCGGGGACGTCGAGGCTGGTGAGCACGGTAACGGCGACGACTTTTGTATTCAGCCCGGCCGCGGCCTTTGCCTCTTCGAGCATCGCCCGCCCGCCCGCAGCGTGGACGGTGAGGACGGCGGGTTCGAGAGTGCGGAGCGCCTGGATCGCCTTGGCAACGGTATTGGGAATATCGTGAAGCTTGAGGTCGAGGAAGATCGGCAGGCCGAGCTTCGCCATTTCGTGGACGCCGTGATGACCGTTGGCGCAAAAAAATTCGAGGCCCAGCTTGAGCCCGCCGACATGGCGCCGAACCTTTTGCGCGAGCGTCAGCGCCGCGTCGAGGTGCGTGGTGTCGATGGCGAGGTAAAGCGGGGATGTCATGGTTTGTCCGTAGAAAATAGGTCGGTGGGGGCCGGGGGAACATCGTTTACCGGCGCGGGGGGCGTAACTTCCACGGGGCGGTTCGCGAGCGCGCGGAGGTCGGCAGCCTGTCGCTCGCTCGCGTCAAGGCGGCGTTTCATCGACCAGCGCGTCGTGCGCAGCGCGATCCACATCGGCACGCTGCCGATCAGGAAGGCCGCAAGGATCAGCACCGGCAATTTGGTATCGAGAACCTGGCCCGGCCAGATCGTGACTGTCACCGGAATCCAGTTCGCCATCGCAAAAATGACCAGCACGGCGGTCAACAGGACCCAGATGATCGTTCGCAGGATACCCACTCGTCTTGCTCCTCTGCCGGTCTGGCGCCGACCCTATGACAGAATGCCGTGCGATTCCAGTTTTTGATCCTCCCTATGCCGCAGGCAGGGGGAGGGGACCCGTCCGCGGAGCGGATGGTGGAGGGGCCGCGCAATAGCTCCTCCGTCAGCGCCGAGCGATGCGACCTCCCCATGCCTGCGGCACAGGGAGGCTATTTGTCTATCCGAACACCCGGTCAAAGATCGTGTCGACATGCTTCATATGGTGGCCGAGGTCGAAGAGCGCGGTCAGTTCGTCGGCCGACAACTTCGCGGTCACATCGGCATCGCCCTTGAGGAGTTCGAGCAACGAGAGCTGGCCGTCCGATTCCCACACCTTCATCGCGTTCCGTTGAACGAGGACATAGCTTTCCTCGCGGCTCGCGCCCGCTTGCGTCAGCGCGAGCAGGACGCGCTGCGAATGGACGAGGCCGCCCATGCGGTCGAGATTCTTCTGCATCCGCTCGGGATAGACGAGCAGCTTGTCGACGACGCCGGTCAGCCGCGCGAGCGCGAAATCGAGCGTGATCGTCGCGTCGGGACCGATGAAGCGTTCGACCGACGAGTGGCTGATATCGCGTTCGTGCCACAGCGCGACATTCTCCATCGCGGGGATCGCGGCGCTGCGGACCATGCGCGCAAGGCCAGTGAGATTCTCGGTGAGTACGGGGTTGCGCTTGTGCGGCATCGCCGACGAGCCCTTCTGGCCGGGCGAGAAATATTCCTCGGCCTCAAGCACCTCGGTGCGCTGGAGGTGGCGGACCTCGACCGACAGGCGTTCGATAGAAGAGGCGATAACGCCGAGCACGGCGAAGAACATGGCGTGGCGATCGCGCGGGATGACCTGCGTCGAGACGGGCTCGATCGCGAGGCCTAGTTTCGCGGCGACATGCTCTTCGACCCGGGGGTCGATATTGGCGAAGGTGCCGACCGCACCCGAGATAGCGCAGGTTGCGATCTCGGCGCGTGCGGCTTGCAGGCGGAGCTTGCAGCGCGAGAATTCGGCATAGGCCTCGGCAAGCTTGAGCCCGAAGGTTACGGGTTCGGCGTGAATGCCATGGCTGCGGCCGATTGTGGGGGTCAGCTTATGCTCATAGGCGCGGCGCTTGATCGCTTCGAGCAGCGCATCGAGGTCGGCTAGCAATATATCGGCCGCCTGGCTGAGTTGAACCGCAAGGCAGGTGTCCAGCACGTCGCTCGACGTCATGCCTTGGTGCATGAACCGTGCTTCGTCGCCGACATTCTCCGCAACCCAGGTCAGGAAAGCGATGACGTCGTGCTTGGTAACGGCTTCGATCGCGTCGATCGCGGCGACGTCGATGACGGGGTTCGTGCCCCACCAATCCCAAAGCGCTTTGGCGGCAGATTTGGGCACCGTGCCGAGTTCGGCAAGGGCGTCGGTCGCGTGCGCTTCGATCTCGAACCAGATGCGAAACCGATTCTCGGCTGACCAGATCGCGGTCATTTCCGGTCGTGCGTAACGCGGAACCATTGAATTTCCTTCCTTTTCGGGCGCCTTGTCGCGGAATCCCTGCGGAACCACGACGGGCCGCCCCGTAGCAGGGACGGGGCGTTTCGCCAAACCCGGACGCTGCGCAACTTTGCGGAAAGACGACGGGTTGCTCTCATGCCCCATCAGAAAGGCGACGGGTCGCACCGACCATCGAAGTCGCCGTTACAGGAGAATAAACGTGTTGAAACAAGTGCTTTTGATCGGCGCGGCGGCTATCAGTTTCCCCGCCCTGGCTCAGACGACCGCTCCGGCTGAAGAACCTGCCCCGAGCACCCAGTCGCAGCCGGCGCCGACCGATACGACGACCCCCGATCCCGACAAGAAGCCGACGGACGAGACGAAGCCGACCGATCAGGCCCCCACCGAGGACGCTACCCCGAGCGACACGCCCCCCGCGGCCGAGCCGACCCCTCCGGCTGACCAGCCTGCTCCGGACTCCGAAGAAGAACCCAAACCGGATCCGCAGTAAAATCCTTCCAGAAACAGGAGATAGACCATGTTGAAACAGATGCTTTTGATCGGCGCTGCCGCAATCAGCTTCCCGGCTCTTGCGCAATCGACCCCGCCCGCCGACCCGGCTTCGCCGCCGACGGCGACCGAACCGGCCCCGGGCCCGGAATCGACCACGCCGGCCCCTGCTGAACCGGCGACCGCTCCGGCGCCTGCGCCCGATGCATCGACGCCGCCCGCGTCGGCCAGCGAGCCGGCGCCGTCGGGAGCAGCGGCAACGCCGACGCAAATCGCCCAGATCGTCGAACAGGAATTCCCGACTTATGACGGGGACAAGAATGGCGATCTGAACGAAGCCGAGTTCGGCGCGTGGATGAAGAAGCTGCGTGCCGCGACCGATCCCAGCGCCGATGTCGAATCGGCCGAGGTAAAGACCTGGATCGGTCAGGCGTTCGCTTCGGCCGACGGCGACAAGTCGGGCGCGGTGAACAAGACCGAATTGACCGGTTTCCTGTCGCGCGGCGCCTAAACGGCGTCCCGCGGGGTGGTGCAGCCGTCGGAGCGATCCGGCGGCTGCATCGCCGTGCAGACTATGCGGGCTGCTGGACCGCGACGATCGTCAGCCGGTGCTCGGCACCCCCGCGATCGGGCCAATTGATCGACTGGCCGACACTGAGGCCGATCAGGCCGGCGCCGACGGGCGTCAGGATAGACATTCGCCCCGCCGATATGTCGGCTTCGGCCGGATAGACCAGCCGGATCGTTCGTTCTGCGCCGCTTTTCTCATCTGTGAAGGTCACACTGGAGCCCATTGTGACGACGTCGGACGGGATGTCGGCGCGTCCGCAGATGGCGGCACGGTCGATCTCTTCAAGCAGCAGTTCGTAGAAGCGAACTGAATCGCGCTGCTGCTGCAGCGTCAGTTCGGTCAGGGCGTCGGCTTCACTGTCGATCATGCGGATATGGGGCATGGCTGCCCCGCTTTTCTTCTTGGTCATGGCGCGGACTTTCCGGCTGGCGCGTGACGTTTTGGCCACGCGCGGCAATATTTTTGACGGAAGGTGCCCCGGGCTCGGGGCGGTTGCGCCGGAACCCGGGGCTAGATGCCCGCGAGAAGCTGTCCCCCTTGATGGCGGAAATGAAGAAGGCTGAGCCGAATCTGCATGACGGCGATGATGTCCCGCCCAGCGAGGGAAGTCAAAGCTAGATCAGTCCCATCGCCCGGAAGCTGCGATAATCGGACCCGCCGATAATGCTGTGATCGTGAAGCGCTATGCCGAGATTTGAGGCGGCGGTCGCAATCTCCCTGGTGATCGCGATATCCTGCCGGCTTGGTTCAGGGCTGCCGCTAGGATGGTTGTGAACAAGAATGATCGCAGAAGCACCGAGCTCTAGCGCACGCTTGATCACCTCGCGGACGTAGATCGCCGACTGGTCGATCGATCCCTCGCTCGCAAGCTCGTCGCGGATCAGCATGTTGCGCGAATTCAGATAGAGGATGCGGACGCGCTCGACGTCGATCGGTCCCATATCGGCGCGCAGCCAGTCGAGCAGCGCGTCCCAACTGGATAGCAGGGGCTTGTCCCGAAACTCGCCCTTCAGCAGGCGCAGCCCCGTCGCTTGGACGATTTTAAGCGCCGCGATTCCGCTATCGCCAAGCCCGTCGACACGCCGCAGTGATTCGGGATCGGCGCTGACCAACTGCGCAAGCGAACCGAATTCACGCAATAACGCCTTCGCAAGCGGCTTGGTATCGCGGCGGGGAATAGCTAGCGCGAGTAGATATTCGACGAGTTCGTAATCGGCGAGGCCTTCCGCATCGTCGAGCAGGCGCGCGCGCAGCCGCGATCGGTGACCGACATGATCCGGCGTGTCCCCCATCGGACGGCAATAACCGCCTTGTGACGCGCACTCAACGGGCATAGGGAAAGGAAGATGGCGAACCGGATCAATTTCCTGCATCGAAACGGGATTTCCGGCGTTTCTGCCCTAAATGGGACTGGGTCCGGAGGACGAAATTTATCCGCCATGACGTCATCGGCCGCCTTCCATGAGTGACGCGGAAGCGGACACCCGGCGGCGGTTCAAATATCGAACGCTGCTGTTCAAAAAGCGCTGGTTGACCGCCGGCGCGGTCACGATTCTGATTGCAGGAGCGTGGCTCGCGCGCGAGCCGATCGCCGACGAATTCATCCGCGACCAGCTCGACAGCCGCGGTGTTCCGGCGCGCTACACGATCGACCGCATCGGCTTTCGCAGCGAGATATTGTCGAACATCGTCATCGGTGACCCAAAGCATCCAGACCTGATCGCGCGCAAGGTCGAAGTCCTGCTCGGCTATGGCTGGCAGGGGCCATATGTCTCGGGGATCAATGCCGACGGCGTGCGACTTTACGGGCGTTTTGTCGACGGGCGCCTGTCGTTCGGCTCGCTAGACAAGTTTCGCGACCCAGAAAGCAAGGATCCCTTCGCCTTGCCCGACCTGTCGGTGGCATTGCGCGACGCGCGGGCACGGGTCGAAACGCCATGGGGCAATATCGGCGCGGCGCTTAATGGCGGCGGCAATTTGCGCCGCGATTTCACCGGCAAGCTCGCGCTGGTCGCGCCGACGATTGTGGCGGCAGGATGCAGGGCGGACGACGTCAGCTTTTATGGTGCGGTGCTGGTTCGCAATGTTCGGCCGCAGCTTGTCGGCCCCTTGCGCGGGCGGGCTCTGACCTGTGCGGATAGTGGCGTCTCTGCGGCGTCGCCGCAGGTCGCGCTTGACCTCTCGCTCTCGGAGGACCTGCAAAGCTGGAAAGGCAAGGCAGACGCGAGCATCACTCGATTAGTCGCGGGGCCGGTCGCGGCCGATCGGATGGGGCTGCTCGCCCGTTTTGACGGCACAGCGTTGCAGACGAAACTCGACGTCGATGCTGCGATGGCACGGCTACGGGGCGCCGATTTCGCGGCCGATACCGTGAAACTTGAAGCCCGGGGCAGTGTCGGCAGCGCTGCACCGAAGCTCGACGGGCGAATCAGTTTCGCACGCGCAAGCGGCAGCACCGATTTGCGCCGTTCGCTCAACGAAAGCGCGCGCGGACTGGCCGGGACGCCGGTCGGCCCGTTAGCGGCGAAGGCAATGGCGGCATTCAGCCGTGTGCTCGCCGACGCGAGCGGCAGCGCAGGCTTCGCGATCGCGGGGGAGGGGCCGACGGCGCGCGTCGACCTGATCGCGCCCGAATTGACGAGTGCGAGCGGCGCGCGCTTCACCGGCAGCGCGGACAGCCGCATCGGCTATCTTTACGGCGCCGAAGAGCCTGCAGTGATCGCAACGGGAAGCTGGAGTATCGCGGGGGGCGACTTGCCATCGGGAACGCTGCGCCTTGATCGCAGCGCCGAGGGCAGGGTGACCGGGCTCGCCAGTCTCGATCCTTATAGCGCCGATGGAGCGCGGCTATCCTTGACGCCGGTGCGTTTTTCGGGCGGCGCGGGCGGATTGCTGCGTTTTGCGACGACAGCCGCGCTGTCGGGCCCGCTCGCAGGAGGGCGTGTCGAGCGGCTGACGGTGCCGCTGAACGGATTTTTGGCGCCGACGGGCGCGCTCGCGTTCGACGGCGGGTGCAGCCGTGTCGCAGCCGACCGGATCGAGGTTAGCGGATTCCGGCTTGGACGAAGCTCCGTCGACCTGTGCAGCCGTCCCGGTGCGTCGCTGCTCAGCGCTGGCCCCGACGGGCTGCGCGGCGATATCCGCATTCCCCGGATTGATTTGCGCGGGACAAGCGGTAGCTCGCCGTTCAGCCTGACGAGTGGTCCGGCAAGCATCGATCTGGCCGCGATGCGCTGGTCGCTTGCGCGCGCCGATGTGCGGTTGGGTGAGGGGGAGAGCGTGACGCACTTGGCCGCCGCAAGCCTGAATGGACGCGCGACGCCGAAAGGGATGGCTGGGGATCTGCGCGGCGCAAGCGGCAAGATCGGCGCGGTGCCCCTCAACATGAGCGAGATCGGAGGGCAATGGCGTTTTGAGAAGGGTGCTTTGACGCTCGACGGCGGGCTGTTGCTCACCGACGCAGCGCCCGAGCCGCGCTTCTTCCCGCTTGTCAGCAACGATGCGAATTTGCGGTTCGCGAACGGGATCATCGAGGCGAAGGCGGGCTTCAACGAGCGGAAGACTGGGACGAAAATTCTCGACACGCTTATTCGTCACCGGCTTTCCGACAGTAGTGGTTCGGCGGACCTGACGGTAAAGGAATTGCGCTTCAGCGAAGCATTCCAGCCCGATCAGCTCACCAGTCTCGCGCTCGGCGTCGTTGCCAACGTCCAGGGATCGGTGGTCGGCGACGGGCGGATCGAGTGGACGGCGGATGGCGTCACGAGCCGCGGCACGTTCGCTACCGCCGATACCAGCCTCGCGGCGGCGTTCGGCCCGGTGACCGGGCTGACGACGACCATCAGCTTTGATGATCTGATCGGCCTCAAAACCGCGCCAGGCCAGATTGCGAAGGTCAAGGAAATCAATCCCGGCATCCCGGTGCTCGACGGCGAGATCGAATATCGGCTGCTCGGCGACAATCGCGTGCGGGTCGAGGGTGGAAGCTGGCCCTTTGGCGGTGGCAAGTTGCTGCTCCATCCAACGACGCTTGATTTCAGCGCGGCGAATGCACGGCGGCTGTCGTTCGACATCGTCGGGGTCGATGCTGCCGTGTTCCTCCAAAGCTTTGGTTTTGACAATATCAATGCGACGGGGGTGTTCGACGGAACCTTGCCGGTCGAATTCGACGGCCTCGGCGGACGAATCGTCAATGGCCGTATCGATTCGCGCGGCGGCGGCGGTACGCTCGCCTATGTCGGTGAATTGTCGAACCGCAATCTCGGGACGATCGCCAATTTTGCCTTTGGCGCGCTGCGCAGCCTCAAATATGACGATCTCACGATCATCTTGAACGGGGATCTCGACGGCGAAATGGTGACCGATATCCGCTTTGGCGGCGTGGGGCAGGGCGAGGGCGCCACGCGCAACTTCCTGATCAGCCAGGTCGCTAAACTGCCGCTGATCTTCAACGTGAAGATCCGCGCGCCCTTCCGCCAGTTGCTGACGTCGGCGAAGGGCTTTTATGATCCGTCGCTGCTCATCGAACAGAATTTGCCCGCGCTGATGCGCGCGCAGGAAGAAGCCGAAGCCGCCGCCAAGGCAGCATCCAACCCCGTTCAGCCACCAGAAAGCGAGCCCGTGCGATGAAGATACCCGAGACTGGAGCAAGGAGGCTCGCCATATACGGTCGGACGGTTGCGATGATCATGGGTGCATCGGCGCTTGCCGGCTGCGTTCAGATCGACACGCCCGACAAACCGATCGAGATCAATCTGAACATCAACATCCGGCAGGAAGTGGTGTACAGGCTGGATGGCGATGCCAAGAAGCTCATCGAGCAGAATAGCGAGATATTCTGATGGGGAAGAATGTGATGCGTATGACGAAGTGGAAACCGACCGGACTGGCCCTTGCCGCGATCGCGGCGACAGCGGCGATCGCTTTTGCCGTACCGTCGGCGATGGCGCAGCGCGATCCGGCTTATGCTGCCGCGCGCGCCGCTGGTCAGGTAGGCGAGCAACCCGACGGCTATCTGGGCTTTGCGACGGCGCCGACCCCGGCGATCCGTGCGCTGGTGCAGGACCTCAATATCAAGCGCAAGGCGGCCTATACCGCGAGTGCGCAGTCGACCGGAAGCACGGTCGAACAGTTCGCCTTTACCAGCGGCTGCAACCTGATCGCGCAGACCAAGCCCGGCGAAAAATATCAGACGCCGAGTGGCGCGTGGAAAACCCGCGATGGCAGTCCGCCCGAACGCGACGCACGCTGCCCGTAAGAAAATAGCCAGCATACCGGGGCCCCAGGGTCCTCAGATGCCGCCGCGCCCCTAAACGCGGCGGCATTTTTGTGCATCGCCGCGCGCCCATTTTTGTGCATCTGCGCACAAGCATTGACTTAATCGGGCGTCGTTCCTAAACGGACCGCGCCTTAGGGGTACCCCGAATTTTCGGGCCTTTTTTTGTAGGCGGAATCGGGGGCTTCCCGTTCTGTTTCAGGAGGATGGCGAGGAAATGACGGGGAATGGCAGCGATCCGGAACTTGGCTCTGAGGATTCGCGCCTGGTCTCGCTCGAAGAGCGATTGGACCGGGCCGAAGCCGCAGAAGCGAAGCGGACCGCAGTGAACGCCGGACCGGAGACCGACGCCAATTACAAGCTCGGTAATCGCGTTCTGGCCGAACTGTTGGGCGGAATCGGTGGCGGCGCACTGGTCGGTTGGACAATCGACCATTTCGCCGGCACGGCACCCTGGGGCCTGTTGGTGGTGCTGTTCCTCGGAATAGTCGTCGCCTTCAGGAATATATTTCGGATTGCGAACGTTCGGCCCGTCAAACTCGACGAAGCTGGGCCGGACTGATGTTAATTTAGGCGAGGTATCGCGTGGCGGATCAAGGCAAAGTGGACCCGATGCACCAGTTCGAGGTGCAGAAGATGTTCGACATGTTCCATGTCGGCAATCACGAGGTCGCCTTTACCACCAGTGCGCTCTGGATGGTGATCGCCGGCCTCCTGCTGTGGGTCTTCATGATCGGCGGGATGAAGCGTCAGCTCGTTCCCGGTCGCTGGCAGGTCGCCGTCGAAGGCTTCACCGGCTTCATCTCGGGCATGATGAACGCCAACATTGGCCCCGAAGGCCGCAAATATACGCCTTATGTCTTTTCGCTCTTCATGTTCATCCTGATGTTGAACGTGCTCGGGCTGATGCCGCTTGGCCTGTTCGGCGTGCATCCCTTTACCGTGACGAGCCATTTTGCGATCACCGGTGTTCTCGCGATCCTCAGCTTCGCGATCGTCCTGATCGTCGGCTTCTGGCGCCACGGCCTGCATTTCTTCTCGCTTTTCGTGCCGCATGGCACGCCGATCTGGCTGATGTGGCTGATCCCGGTAATCGAACTGGTGTCGTTCCTCGTCCGTCCGTTCAGCCTTGCGCTGCGACTGTTCGTCGCGATGACCGCCGGCCACGTGCTGATGAAGGTCTTCGCCTCGTTTATCATCGATGGCCTCGCGGCGAGCCCTGCGATCGGTATCGGTGTGGGTATTCCCAGCCTCGCGCTGATGGTCGGGATCAGCGGTCTTGAGCTGCTGGTGGCCGGTATCCAAGCCTATGTGTTCGCGCTGCTCACTTCGCTCTATCTGAACGACGCGATCAATCTGCACTGATTTTTCAACTGTATAATCTACGTTTTTCCCAAGGAGTATAAAATGGACGTTCAAGCTGCTTCGCTCATCGGCGCCGGTCTGGCCGCCATCGGTGCCGGTATGGCTGCCATCGGTGTGGGCAACGTGTTCGGTAGCTTCCTCGAAAGCGCACTGCGCAATCCCGCGGCTGCCGACGGCCAGCAGGGCCGCCTGTTCATCGGCTTCGCGGCTGCCGAACTTCTCGGTCTGCTGTCGTTCCTTATCGCGATCCTGCTGTACCTGAAGGCAGCCTGATCCCGTTTGCGGGGCCGGCTCGCTAAAAGCGGGCCCCGCGACTGCTTTTCTTTTGTCGGTCGAGTAAATCCATGCCTCAAATCAGCCAATTCGCTGAAAGCTGGTACGCCGCATCGCAGATTTTCTGGGTGCTGCTGACCTTCGGCTTCGTCTTTTTCGTCATCGGCCGCGGCATGCTGCCGAAGATCGAGGCGACGGTGGACGCGCGCGACCGCAAGGTTGCCGACGATCTGGCCGCGGCGAAAGCCGCGCATGCTGCCGCCGACAATCTTGAAGAAAGCTACCGCCAGCAGAGCGACGCAAGCCGCGCCGCCGCGCAAAAGGCGGTAACCGACGCCAAGGACAAGGCGGCGAAAGACGCCGAAAAGCGTCTGGCAAAGATCGACGCTGAGCTCGCCGACAAGTTGTCGGCAGCCGAAGCCGACGTAAGCGCAGCGCGCACCTCGGCGATGGCGGAAATCGAATCGGTCGCGGCCGAAGCGGCAGGCGAACTCGTCGCCAAGCTGTCGGGCGTGAAGGTCGTTGCGGCGGATGCCAAGGCGGCGGTGAAGGCGGTGCTCCATGGCTAATGTTCTGACGATCCTGTCCGAAGCGGCGGGTGAAGTGCACGTCGAGCCGGCGTCGTTCGGCTTCATCGACGCAACCGTCTGGGTGTCGATCGCGATGGCGATCTTCATTGCGATCCTGTTGTGGAAGAAAGTCCCGGCGATGGTCGCGGGCATGCTCGACAACAAGATTGCCGAGATTTCGAAGCAGCTCAACGAAGCCGAGCAGCTGCGGCTCGACGCCGAATCGCTGAAGGCCGAATATGAGGCAAAGCTTGCCGACGCCGCGAAGGAAGCCGATGAGATGCGCGCCCGCGCCGATGCCGAAGCCGAAGCGCTCGTCGCCAAGGCCAAGGCCGATGCGACAGCGCTGATCGCGCGCCGCAAGCAGATGGCAGAGGATCGCATCGCAGCGGCCGAAGCTGGCGCACTCGCCGAAGTCCGCACCGCGGCCGCCAAGGCTGCCACCGAAGCGGCGGCGAAGCTCATCGCCGACAAGCATGACGCCAAGGCCGACAAGGCGCTGGTCGATCAGGCGATAGCGGGCGTTGCCAAGGGCTGAACCCTTCGACATATCGGAGAACAGAGCGCCCGCGGATTTCCGCGGGCGTTTTGCTTTGGAGCTAGTTCGCTGTGGCCAGCCCGGCGACCCACGCCTTGGTGGCCGGAAAATTGTCCATCGCACGTTGATATCCCTCGCGCGCCGTGGTCCGCGCGATGTAGTTCAGCTCCGCTGGGCCAAAAGCGAAGCCAATTGTGCGCTGGGCAAATTGCAGTGCATAGGTCACCGAAATGTCGGCCGCAGTGAAGCGATCGCCTGCGATATAAGGCGTCTTCGCCAATTGGCGGCTCACGAGGCCAAGTCGGCTTTTGAAAGTGTCGAGCGCCCAGCCCGTCGTCCAGTTCGCCTGCTCGTTTTCAGGGGCGAGGATGATCGTCGCGACGATGGCATTGACCGGTCCGGCAAGCCCCGCCTCACCCATATGGAGAAACTGCAGATAGGTAGCGAAGGCGGGATTATCGGGTTCCGGCGCCAGCGGCCCCGGGCCATAGCGTGCGAGCAGATACTCCATGATCGCGATCGACTCGACCATGATCGTTTCGCCGTCGACGATTGCGGGAATGAAGCCCGCTGGATTGATCGCGAGGAACTCGCTGTCGTTCTCGAGCCCGCGCAGAAGGTCGACCGGCCGCATGTGATAAGGAAGCCCAAGCTCTTCGAGTAGCCAGGCCACGCGAAATCCTCGGCCTTCGCCGTACAGGGTGATCATGGAGGCTTTCCTCAATATTGGATCATGATGCGTCGCGCGAGCGCGGGCGAAATGCTGTGAACGAGCCGCAGCAGCTTGGTCTGGCCGACCGCGACCTCGGCGCTGTTGGCCTTGATCCCACGGACGATCTCCGCCGCGCAGTCCGATGCCGTCATCATTTTGCCGCCGCGTCCCGAGGTCATATTTGTCGCGACGAGCGGCGGCAGTGCTTCCATCACCTTCACGCTGCTGGCCCGTAGCTGATAGCGGATCGCCTGCGTATAGCTGCGGAGCGCAGCCTTCGTCGCGCAATAGATCGGACCACCCGCGCGCGGCGCGAGCGCGAGACCCGAGGTGATGTTGACGATCATCGCATCGCCCTGTGCCTTTAACTGCGGCAACAGGCGGGTAATCACTGCGATCGGGGCATAGAGGTTCGTGTCGATACATTGTGCCGCGCTGGCGAGCGACGGGATGTCGTCGAGTTCATAGTCGCTGCCGACGCCCGCATTGTTGACGAGCAGCGCGAGCGGCTTGCCGGCAACGCCCTCGACGATCGCATCGATGCCTGCCTGTTGCGACAGGTCGCCGGCAATCGTGCTGAAGCCCAACGCCGCCATCGCCTGCAGCTTTCCGGCCGATCGTCCCGTGACGATTACCTCGGCGCCGAGCCCCTGAAGCTGAAGCGCGATTTCGCGACCGATACCGTCGCTTCCGCCCGTGACGAGCGCGAGCTTACCGCGAAGTTCCATAAGACCCCTCCTATGTTTTACCTCGCGCACTATGGCGGGTCGCATCGCCATCGCCTACATGCAAAATCATGGCACGCCCGAATGCTCCCGACCGATTCAACGAAGAAAAAGCGACCTATGTGATCCGCGGCGGCGACGCCGAGGGCGACCAACCCGACCTCGAGCGCGGCGCCGAGGCGATCCGCAGCGTGGTGCGCAAATTGCCGACGCGTCCCGGGGTGTACCGGATGCTCGATGCCCGCGGCGACGTGCTTTATGTTGGCAAGGCGCGGGCGCTCAAGAACCGGGTGACCAACTACACGCAGGTTGCGCGCCTGCCGCAGCGGCTGCAGCGGATGGTGTCGCAAACGCGCGCGATGGAGATCGTGACGACGACGAGCGAGGCCGAGGCGTTGCTGCTCGAAGCCCAGCTCATCAAACGATACCGCCCGCCGTACAATGTGCTGCTCCGCGACGACAAAAGCTTTCCCTTCATCTTGCTGCGCACAGACCATGATTTTCCGCGGGTGCAGAAGCATCGCGGCGCGCGGCGTGCCAAGGGCCGCTATTACGGCCCGTTCGCAAGCGCCGGTTCGGTGGGGCAGACGCTCAACGCACTGCAGAAGACCTTTCTACTGCGCAGTTGCACCGACAGCTTCTTCGCCAATCGCTCGCGGCCGTGCCTGCTTTATCAGATCAAGCGGTGCAGCGCGCCATGCGTCGATCGCATCTCGAAGGAAGATTATGCCGGGCTGGTGAGCGACGCGCAGGACTTCCTCGAAGGCCGCTCGACCGCGGTGCAGAAGCGGTTGGGCGACGCGATGACCAAGGCCGCGGAAGCGATGGATTATGAGCAGGCGGCGGTGATCCGCGACCGACTGAAATCGCTGACCTTCATCCAGGGCAGCCAGTCGGTCCACGCCGACGGATTGGGCGACGCCGACGTCTTTGCGCTCGCGGCGAAGGGCGGGCAGCTCTGCATCGCAGGCTTTTTCATCCGTGGCGGGCAGAATTGGGGTCATCGCAGCTTCTTTCCCGCGCATGTGTCGGGCGTGCCCGAAAGCGAGGTGATGGCGAGCTTTCTGATGCAATTCTATGAAGGCGTACCGCCGCCGAAGCTCATCCTCGTCGACCGCGAGCCCGACGAATGCGCGCTGCTGGCCGAGGCATTGGGCGAGAGCGGCAGACGCAAGATCGAGATCAGCGTGCCGCAGCGGGGCAATCGTCGGCGTTTGCTCGAACAGGCGGTGCGCAATGCCGGCGAGGAACTCGACAGGCGGCTCGCCGAGAGCAGCAGTCAGGCCAAACTCGGGCGTGAACTCGCCGATCTGTTCGACCTCGAAAACCCGCCGCAGCGCATCGAAATTTATGACAACAGCCATATCCAAGGCACAAATGCGCTCGGTGCGATGGTTGTTGCCGGCCCCGAAGGCTGGATCAAGGGCGCCTACCGCAAGTTCAACATCAAGCGTGCCGAGACACAGCCCGGCGACGATTTCGCGATGATGCGAGAGGTATTCGAGCGTCGCTTCGCGCGGGCGATCGAGGAAGATCCCGAGCGAACGAAGGGCGAGTGGCCCGACCTCGTGCTGATTGACGGCGGCAAGGGACAGGTGTCGGCGGCGGGGGCTGTGCTCGCCGAACTCGGCATCGACGACCTGACCTATGTCGGGGTGGCCAAGGGGCCCGATCGGAATGCCGGGCGCGAGACTTTCTATCATCCCGATGGGCGCGAATTCACGCTGCCGCCGAACAATGCCGTGCTCTTCTATATCCAGCGGCTCCGCGACGAGGCACATCGCTTCGCGATCGGCGCGCACCGGGCCAAGCGCGCGAAAGCGATGGGGTCGTCGCCGCTCGACGAAGTGCCGGGCATCGGCCCGTCGCGTAAGAAAGCGCTGCTGATGCATTTCGGCACCGCGCGCGCGGTGCGCGGCGCGAGCCTCGAGGATCTGCAGAAGGCCCCAGGCGTCAGCGCCGCGGTCGCGCAGGCGGTGCATGATTTCTATCATTCGGGACGATGAGGGGGACGATAATGGATTTTGCAGCAGCTATGCCGCTTGCGGGGACGCTCGGGGTCACGATCCACGAAGGCAGCAAAGACAGGGTGGCCGGCAAGCTGCCCGTGCGTGCGGAAATCTGCACGGCAGACGGGATCGTCCATGGCGGGGCGATCATGGCCTTTGCTGATTGTCTCGGCGCCGTCGGGGCGTTTCTGACGTTGCCTGAAGGGGCAAACGGCACGACGACGATCGAGAGCAAGACCAACTTTCTCGGCGCTGGGCCGGTTGGATCTGTGCTCGTCGGCGAAGCGACGCCCGTGAAGATCGGCAAGCGGCTGTCGGTGTGGCAGACGCGAATCCGCACCGAGGACGGCGCAGAGGTCGCGCTGGTGACGCAGACGCAGATGGTGCTTTGGCCAGCCTGACCGCCGATGCCATCGTCTGCGCGGTACGCGCGCATGGCGAGCATGGCGCGATTGTCCGCGCATTGACGCATGACGCGGGGCTGGTCGCCGGCTACGTGCGCGGTGGGCGTTCGACGCGACTGCGGCCGATCCTGATCCCTGGCAATCTCGTCGCACTCGAATTGCGTGCGCGGACCGAAGAGCAGCTTGCCGGCGCGACCGCCGAGCTACTGGAAAGCCGCGCGCCGCTGCTAGCGGAGCCGCTGGCGGCGGCGGCGATCGACTGGGCGACAAGCTTGACGGCATCGACGCTGCCCGAAAGTCAGCCTTATCCGGCACTTTATTCGACCCTTTCGGCCGTACTGGACGCGATCGGTGCGGCCTCTTCGGCGCGGCAATGGGCGGCCGCATTGGCACGCTACGAACTGCTGCTGCTCGCCGAACTCGGCTTTGGCCTGAATCTCGAGGAATGCGTCGTAACGGGAACATCCGCCGATCTGGCGTTCGTCAGCCCCAAGTCCGGAGGGGCGGTGAGCGTGGGCGCGGCGGCGGGTTATGAAGAGCGCCTGTTCCGCCTGCCGCCCTTTCTGCGGGGGCAGGACGCCAGTCCGCCGATGGACGATGTGCTCGCCGGTCTGATTATCACAGGCCACTTTCTCGACCGTGATGTCCTCGACGGACGCAACCGCGACTTGCTTACCGTGAGGGAAAGATTGGTCTCGCGGTTGGGCAGGGCGGTTGCGTGAACCGCTGCCGCTGTCTAAGCGGCTGGCGAGATACGAAAGGGCGACATAGTGCAAATCCTGCTGCTGGCTGGCGATGGTATCGGTCCGGAGATCATGGCGGAGGCCGAAAAGGTCATTGGCGCGCTGGCGCTTCCCGTGACGCTAGACCGCGCGCTGGTTGGTGGCGCCGCATATGAAGCGACCGGTCATCCGCTGCCGCCCGAGACGCTGGCGAAGGCGAAGGCCGCCGACGCGATCCTGTTCGGCGCCGTCGGCGATCCGCGGTTCGATAATGTCGAGCGCCATTTGCGCCCTGAGCAGGCTATCCTCGGCTTGCGTAGCGAACTCGGCCTGTTCGCCAATCTGCGTCCCGCCAAGCTGTTTGCCGGGCTGGAGGACAGCTCGGCTCTACGTCCCGAGGTCGCTGCGGCGATCGACCTGTTGATCGTCCGCGAGCTCAACGGCGACGTCTATTTCGGCGAAAAGGGAATGCGCACGACCGCGACGGGCGAGCGTGAAGGCTATGACATCATGTCATATAGCGAGAGCGAAGTACGCCGCATCGCGCATGTCGCATTCCGAGCGGCACAGGGGCGGCAGAAACGCCTATGCTCGGTTGACAAGGCCAATGTCCTCGAAACCTCGCAGTTGTGGCGCGATGTCGTGATCGAAGTCGCTGCTGACTATCCCGACGTGACGCTCAGCCATATGTATGTCGACAATGCCGCGATGCAGCTTGTGCGCAATCCGGGCCAGTTCGACGTGGTCGTTACCGGCAATTTGTTCGGCGACATCCTGTCCGATCAGGCATCGATGTGCGTCGGATCGATCGGGCTGCTCGCTTCGGCGTCGCTGAGCGAAAGCACGCAGGGACTATACGAACCAATCCATGGCAGCGCGCCCGATATCGCGGGTAAAGGCGTTGCCAATCCGCTTGCGATGATCCTGTCGCTCGCGATGCTGCTGCGGCACTCCGGTGGCGACGAGACGAGCGCGGCGCGGATTGAGGCTGCGGTGGCGACGGTGCTCGCCGACGGGTGCCGCGGCGCCGATCTGGGGGGCAATATGGGGACGACGGCATTGGGCGATGCGGTTGTTTCGGCTTTGAACGGATAAGAAGATGAAGAAAGATACGGGTCTCGATCGCAGCAAGACGAGGAACTGGCACCCCGCAACGCAGGCCGTGCGTGGTGGCACGTGGCGCAGCGAGCATGGCGAGACGTCGGAAGCGCTCTTCCTCTCGTCGGGCTATACCTATGACAGCGCCGAGGAAGTGGCGGCGCGCTTTGCCGGCGAAGAACAGGGCATGACCTATTCTCGTCTGCAAAACCCGACCGTGGCGATGCTTGAGGAGCGGATCGCGCTTATGGAAGGCGCCGAGGCATGTCGCGCACAGGCAACCGGCATGGCGGCGATGACGACGGCCTTGCTCTGTCAACTGTCGGCGGGCGACCATATCGTCGCCGCGAAGGCGGCTTTCGGCTCGTGCCGCTGGCTCGTCGATCATCTCTGTCCGCGCTTCGGGATCGAGACGACCGTCGTCGATGGTCGCGACAACGACGCCTGGGAAAAGGCGATCAAGCCGAATACGAAGGTGTTCTTCTTCGAAACCCCGGCGAATCCGACGATGGATATCGTCGACATGAAACATGTATGCGCGCTTGCGAAAGCGCACGGCATCACGAGCGTGGTCGACAATGCCTTTGCAACATCGGTGCTCCAGCGCCCGATGGATTTCGGCGCCGATGTGGTCGCCTATTCGGCAACAAAGCTGATGGACGGGCAGGGGCGCGTGCTCGCTGGGGCGGTCTGCGGAACCGAAAAGTTCATCAATGACGTGCTGCTGCCGTTTCAGCGCAACACGGGGCCTAACCTGTCGCCGTTCAATGCTTGGGTCGTGCTCAAGGGACTGGAAACGCTAGACCTCCGTGCACGCCGCCAGTCGGAAAATTCGCTGGCGGTCGGCAAGGCGATCGAGAGCCGCGTGGCGCGCATGCTCCATCCGGGGCTCGCGAGCCACCCGCAGCACAATCTGGCGATGAGCCAGATGGAGGCATGCGGACCGATCTTCTCCTTCATCCTCGATGGCGGGCGTGAACAGGCAATGGCGCTGCTCAACGCGCTCGAACTCGTCGATATCTCGAACAATATTGGCGATTCGCGCAGCCTCTGCTGCCATCCCGCATCGACCACCCATTACGGCGTCAGCGCCGAAGCGCGCGCCGATATGGGCGTCGTCGAGGGCATGCTGCGCATCAACATCGGCCTTGAAGATCCACGTGATCTGATCGCCGATCTGGACCAGGCATTGACCAGGGTCGGGCTTTAGGTGAATTTGGCATGGAGATGATCGACTCCTTTTTCCCCTTTGCGGCGACCACCGGGTCGATCACCGTGCGCGTTGCGGTCAGCTATCTGCCCGAACAGTCGCACCCGGCGCTCGGTCGCTGGTTCTGGGCCTATCATGTCCGCGTCGAAAATCACGGCGAGGACGCGGTGCAGTTGATCAGCCGTCACTGGCGGATCAGCGACGGGCGCGGCCAGATCAGCGAAGTCGAAGGCGAGGGGGTTGTCGGTGAACAGCCGCTAATCATTCCCGGCGGCGCCTATGACTATGTATCGGGCTGCCCGCTGCCGACCCCCGAAGGTTCGATGGTTGGGAGTTATGCGATGGAACTCGGTGACGGATCGCAAATCCTCGTCGCGATTCCGCATTTCCCGCTCGTGGCGCCTGCGACCGCGTCATGAAGCGTACCCATCTGCCCCTGAACGCGTTGCGCGTTTTCGATGCCGCTGCCCGGCATTTGAGCTTTACGCGTGCCGCCGACGAACTCGCGGTCACCCCTGCGGCGGTCGGTCAACAGATCCGCGCGCTAGAGGATATGCTGGGCGTCGTGCTGTTCCGCCGTACGCCCAAGGGGCTCGAACTAACCGGGGAAGCCGATGCGGGGCTCGACGCGCTGCGGCAGGGTTTCCTGCAGTTCGAAGAATCGGTGCGCGCGATGCAGGCCGGCCAGTCGTCGCAGTCGCTGACGATCGCCGCACCGCGCGACCTCACCGCCAAATGGCTCGCGCCGCGGCTCGCGCGCTACAGCCAGCAGGCCCCTGATGTGCGCTTTACGCTCGTCTCCGCCGACACTGGGATCGATTTCACTGAGGCAAACCTGGACCTCGCGATCTTCTGGACCGACGGCGCGGGCGAGCATGAAGGCGTCGCTCTCGCCGACGCGCTAATGGTCACCGTCGCAGGGCCCGGCAGCAACAGCGACACGCGCATTGCCTGGCCCGGCTGTCCGGCAAGCGATGGCGAACCGGCACTGCGCCTTGGCGACGCGGGACTCGCAATCGATGCCGCGGCAAATGGTTTGGGCCAGGCGAATGTGCCAGCGATGCTTGCGGAGGCCGATATCGCCTCGGGGCGTGTCCGGCAGGTTGGCGACAGCGTCGCGGTGAAGCGCGGCTATTGGCTCGTCGCGCCGACCCCGCAATGGCGGCAGGCGAAGGTCAAAGCGCTGGTTGCGGCGTTAACCGCCGTTTGATGTAACCGGGCCGCGTCGGCGCCCGAATAACCCCGAAACCATAATCGGGGATATTCATGCTTAAAATTCTGGACAAACTGCCACCTCAGACATTTGCGATCGGCGCGCTCCGCTGGTCGCTGCTGTTCATTTTTGCCCTTTTTGGCGTGGCCAAATTTGCGGCCTATGAAGCCCAAGGTGTGGCGGGCATCGCGATGCATTATCCGCTCTTTTCGTGGATGTACCCGCTGATTGGCGTGCAGGGGACCAGCAATGTCATCGGGACGATAGAACTTGCGACCGGCGTGCTGATCGCACTCGGGGCATGGTCGCATCGTGCAGGGCTGATCGGCGGCCTGATGGGCATGGCTACCTTCGTGATTACGCTCAGCTTCAGCTTCGGCGTACCGCTATGGGAGGACGGCTATGGCTTTCCCTTCATGGGTTCGACCGCACAATTTCTGTTCAAGGACGCGGTGCTGCTGGCGGGATGTCTGGCGCTGGCGCTGCATGCCGGTCATGCGCTGCGAGCGCGAGCAGGCGCGTGACCAGTCCGACGAACGGCGCAGTCTCGACATTGGCGTCGGGATTGTTCCAACTGGCGGTCACGACGAGCCATCTGCCGTCGCTCTTGCGTTGCCCGAGCAGGCTCATCGACAGCACGCCATTTTCCGACCCGCCCTTGTAGCCGAGATAATTCCAGTCGGCTGCGGCGACGGGGCCGACGCCATTGTTTATCGCCATCGCCTCGAGCAAGGTCTTCGACTGGCGCGCGCGCAAATCGATCATCAGCCGCGCTATGTCGTTTGGGCTTGCGAACCATTCGAGGCTTTCGATGTAGCGCGGCCCCGCCGTGAAACTGACCCCGTCGACGTTGGCGAGCGTCAGCTTTTCGCGATTATCCTCGATCAGCTTGCGCTGCGCCGCGTCATTGCCTTTGATAAAATCTGTGCGCAAATCATTGAAATTATTTCCCTTGAGCGCGAACCCCTCGACCGTCGTGAGCAATGGGATGTTGCGTGACGGGTCACTGTGCCCGGCGCTCTTCATCCGCGCCTCGATCGGCTCGCGGCCGAGCAGGTGGATCAGCGTGTCGGTCGCGCCATTGTCGCTCACCGAAATCATCCAGTTGGCCAGGGTTTGCAGCGTTACCGGCGTATTCGTGGGCCAGTTCGCAGTGCCCGCGGAAGAAAAGCTGAAATGCGACAGCGGCACGACATCGGCCCAGCGGCGCTTGCCTGCCGCGACCTGCGCCGCAAGCTCATCGAGAATATAGAGTTTGAAGGTCGAGCCCGTCGCGAATTGCCGGTCGGCGTTGGCGGAGGCGAGCGGACGAATGGCGGTGCCATCGAGCTCGGCGACGAGAAAACCAGCATGACCGGGCAGTTTTGCAATCTCCGCCGCCACTTTGTCGAAGCTGTCGTTCGCGACCGTCACACCCGTCACGCGAAGTCCGGTCACGCGTTCGTCGGCCGCGACGCCAACATCGAGCAGAACGGTCGCAACACCCCGCTCGAAGCGCAATAGGACGGTTCCCGAACGCTCGCCCGTCGGAGCTACTCGGTCGATCGCGACCGGTTTGCCATATTGCGCCACGAGTCCGGCGCTGAAGGCTTCGAACTGTGCTTCGGGGACCGCCGCTTGGAAGTGCGGATCGAAATAGGCCGAATAGGCAATCCTGCCCCCAAACAGGTCGACCAGTTGCGCCGCGCGTTTGTCCAACGCGGCCTGAGCGGTCGGCGTTGTCGTTTCGGTAGGCTGTATTGCGACCGCCGGGGATGGCGTGCCCAGCGAGATGGACGCTGCGGTCACTACTATTGGCAGAAAACGGATCATTCCCTCTCTCCTTCAACGCCTGCCGTTGCCGCGTCGAGCCGTTCGATCTGTTTGCGAAGCATGGCTGCCGCGTGGCGGTTGAGCAACCAGATGCCAAGAAGGATCAGTGCCGGGATCGCGGCAAAACCGACGAAACCGAATATGCTGCCGAAACCGCTCGCCGCAGCGAGTCCAGCCATGAAGACGGCGAGGCCCGGGACGAGCGGTCCGATATACCAAAGGCCGACACTCGCCAGCATCCGCTCCTCGGTCGCGAGGTGGGTCCGGTAATGGATGCGGACATTGGCCGCTTCGGCGTCGGAATCGGGCTTCGACGTGCGGCACGAAAGTTGCCAAGCCATTATGAACCCGCCGGCGATCACAAGAAGGCTACCCACCTTGAGCAATGTTCCGGGCAGGACCAGTGCATAGAGGCCGAAGATCAGAGTAACAAAGGCGGTAGCGATATATTCGCGGCGATTGCGCTTGCCGATCGCGTGGCTGAGCATGGCGGCCCGCGATTTGACTTCGGCGAGCGACAGCGGCTCGACTGCCGCGCCGCTATCCAGCCACAGGCTATGCAGGCTGTCGTCATCAAGGCGGGTCATGATATATCTCCGGGCTGCGCATAGCGGTGCGTCAACATCGCCTTGAACCGATAGATTTTCGTCGCGACGGAATCGGAAGAGACCCCTGTGATTTCGCTGATCTCAGCCGCGGCGATGCCTTCAAGATAGAGCAGCAATATCTGCCGGTCGGGCGGATCGAGCTGGTCGATGATCGACAGGATTTGCGCCATTGCCTGTTCGCTCGTCGCCCGCTCGAACGGGGTCGGGTCGTCAGACGGCAAGTCGATATCTTCAAGATGAGTCCAGCGCTGACGGCTGTGGCGGCGCCGCGTGATGATGTGCGACGTCGCGCGGTTATGCGCGACGCGCCAGACCCAGGTGCTCAGCGAGCAACGACCGTCGAAGCGAGCGAAGCTTTGCCAGAGCGCGACCTGGATATCCTGTTCGAGATCGCGGCGAAGCTCGGCATCGGCTTCATAGCCGCGCGCCATGCGGGCAATCGCGCCGCCGAAGCGCGCGATGGCGTCGGTAAATAGCTGATCCTGCTCGGCTTCGGTCACCCGAAATCTCCAGTCCCTATCCTCGTCTGGCTATTTAGTCGGCCGTCGCGAGACTTTCTGACAGGGGCGGGGATTCTTTTTCTTCAGGCGTCGATTGCGGCCCCGTCGAGGCTTGCGGCATTCGCCTGGATGAACTGGAAGCGATGCTCGGGATGCTTCCCCATCAGCCGGTCGACCAAATCCTTGACCTGATGCCGCTCTTCATATTCCTGCGGCAGCGTGACGCGGAGCATGGAGCGCGTTGCGGGGTCCATTGTAGTTTCCTTGAGCTGGCCCGGGTTCATTTCACCCAAGCCCTTGAAGCGCCCGACCTCGACCTTCTTGCCCTTGAACATCGTCGCCTCAAGTTCGGCACGGTGCGCGTCGTCGCGGGCATAGGCCGACACGCTCCCAGCGGTCAGGCGATAAAGCGGCGGCTGCGCGAGATAGACATGCCCGTTTCGCACGATGTCGGGCATTTCCTGGAAAAAGAAGGTCATCAGCAACGTCGCGATATGGGCACCGTCGACGTCGGCGTCTGTCATGATTACGATCTTCTCGTAACGGAGGCGGTCGGCGTCGCAATCCTTGCGCAGTCCGCAACCAAGCGCGAGCGCCAGGTCGGCGATTTCCTGATTGGCGCGAATTTTGTCGGCGCTGGCGCTTGCGACGTTCAAAATTTTGCCACGGATCGGCAAGATCGCCTGCGTTTTGCGGTCGCGGGCTTGCTTCGCGCTACCACCGGCGCTGTCGCCTTCGACGATAAACAATTCCGTGCCTTCCGGACCGTCGTTCGCGCAATCCGTGAGCTTGCCGGGCAGGCGGAGCTTACGCCCGCTCGTCGCCGTCTTGCGCTTTACCTCGCGTTCGGCCTTGCGCTTCAATCGCTCATCCATCCGGTCGAGGACAAGCCCGAGCAACGCGCGGCCGCGGTCCATGTTGTCCGACAGGAAATGGTCGAAATGATCGCGCACGGCATTCTCGGTGAAGCGCGCGGCCTCGGGGCTCGAAAGCCGGTCCTTCGTCTGGCTCTGGAACTGCGGGTCGCGGATGAATACCGACAGCATCATCTCACCGCCGTTGAACACGTCTTCGGCGGTGATCTGAGCCGCTTTCTTCTGACCGATCAACTCGCCGAATGCGCGCAAACCCTTGGTGAGCGCGGCGCGCAGGCCCGCTTCGTGCGTGCCGCCGGCAGGGGTTGGGATCGTGTTGCAATACCAGCTGTACGATCCGTCGGACCATAAAGGCCAGGCGATCGCCCATTCGGCGCGACCCTGTTCGCCTGGAAATTCCTGCCGCCCCACGAATGGCTCGGCGGTGGCGCATTCACGCGTGCCGATCTGTTCCTTGAGGTGGTCGGCAAGGCCGCCTGGAAACTGGAACACCGCCTCGGCGGGCGTGTCGTCGCCGATAAGTTCGGGCGCGCATTTCCAGCGGATTTCAACGCCTGCGAACAGATATGCCTTCGAGCGCGCCATGCGATAGAGGCGCTGAGGCTTGAATCGGCCATGTTCACCGAAGATTTCGGGGTCGGGAATGAAGGATACGCTTGTTCCGCGCCGGTTCGGCGTCGGGCCCAGCTCCTCAAGCCCGCCGAGCGGCGTGCCGCGCGAAAAACGTTGGCGATAGAGTTGCTTGCCGCGCGCAACCTCGATCTCGGTCTCGACCGAGAGCGCGTTGACGACGCTCACCCCGACGCCGTGGAGGCCGCCCGAGGTCGCATAGGCCTTCCCCTCGAACTTACCGCCCGAGTGGAGCATGGTCATGATGACTTCGAGTGCCGATTTGCCCGGAAATTTCGGGTGCGGGTCGACGGGCATGCCGCGGCCATTGTCGACGACGGTAAGGCGGTTTCCGACATCGAGTGTGACTTCGATGCGCGTTGCATGTCCTGCGACCGCTTCGTCCATACTGTTGTCGATCACCTCGGCGGCGAGGTGGTGCAGCGCGCGCTCGTCAGTCCCGCCGATATACATGCCGGGGCGGCGGCGGACGGGTTCGAGCCCTTCGAGCACCTCGATCTGCGAGGCGTTGTAGCTGTCGGTCGCGGGCTGGTTGCTGTCGAACAAATCGTGACTCATGCTGTGGCTATACGGGGCCGGGAAGGGCGCTGGCAAGCGGGGTTTTCAGCCTAAGTCCCGCACCCCGGTGCGGGCTCGGCTCATCGCATTTCGGCCACATGAAGGAACTTTGGCGGACGCCCCCGGGTTGGGGTCGGGACCGAGAGGTCACCAAAAAGTGGAGTAATAACAATGAAATTCGTAGCTCTCCTAGCCGTTTCGGCGGCGCCTTTGCTCGCCGTTCCAGCCTTCGCACAGGACCGCGATCCAGCACAGGATTTCAACGGTCCCTATATCTCGATCGGCGGCGGCGCGTCGCTTCAGGGAAATGACCGTGGTGAGACCCTGACCTTCGACACCAACCGCGACGGTACCTATGGCGATCCGGTCAACACCGCCGGCGGTACCGACGCTTTCGCACCCGGCTTCTGCAACGGCGCCGCGACGGGCACAGCCAACGGCGGCTGCCGTAACGACAGGGACGGCGCCGAATTCTTCGGGCGCCTCGGCTATGATCGCCGCATGGGCAATTTCGTGCTCGGCGCAGTCGTCGAGGGCGGTCACAGCGTTGCACGCGACAGCGTCAGCGGCTTTTCGACCACCCCTGCCAGCTACACGATGAGCCGTGAGGCCGATTATCAGGCGAATGCGCGCCTGCGCGCCGGTTACACTCCGGGCGGCGGCGCGCTCTTCTATGTGACGGGCGGCGGCGCCTATGCACGGCTCGACAACAAGTTTGCGACGTCGAACACTGTAAACAGCTTTGCCGATAACGGTAAAACCAACGCATGGGGCTATGCCGTCGGCGGCGGCGCCGAGGTGATGGTCACGAACAATATCGGGCTGGGCCTCGAATATCTGTACACCGATGTGAAGGACAAGGATTATGTCGTGAACGTCGGTGCGGGGACAGCCCCGGCGACCAACCCGTTCCTACTGAACGGCGGCGGGACAGATATCCGCCGCAGCGACCCAAATTTCCGGACGCACAGCGTGCGCGGGACGTTGAGTTACCGCTTCTGACCTCTTGGGAGCGGAAAGGGAGGCGCCGGGTCCATGATCCGGCGCCTTACCTATGCCTGCCGAGCATGCGGCGCGGCGAAAATCGCGAAATTGCCGTTCGCGCTGCTGACGAGGCGGCCGCCCTGATAAAGGCGCGCATCGATGTTCGCGACTCGCTTGCCGCGGTGGAGCACTTCCGCCTCGCAGGTCAGCCGGCCTTCGCCGACGCGGACATGATAGTTGAACTTGATTTCAAGCGTCGCACACCACTGATCGTCGGCAAGCACGCTGGTCAGCGCGCCGCCCATCGCGGTATCGGCGAGCGAATAGGCGACGCCGCCATGCGCAGCGCCCTGCGGGCTGAAATGACGCGCAGGTTCGATATCGATCGCCATCGAACAGCGCCCATCGCCGCGCTCGACCATTTGCAGGCCGAGCGCGCGGGCGAATTCGAAATCCTGCCCGAAAGGCCTCACCGGACGCGTCTTAACGAACTCGGGGACCACCGAACGGCGGGGGCGGGGGCGGGCGGCGCGTTCCGCGGGGGAGCTGTGCCTGATAGGCGCGGCCGCAATGCTCGACGCAATAGGGGAAGCCGGGGTTCACCGCTTCACCGCAGAAATGGAAGTCGGGCTCGCCGGGATGCCCCATCGGCCAGCGGCAGATACGGTCGTTGAGATCGAGCAGGCTCGTTTTGTCGGCAATTTCCGGGCTCGGCTTAGCGGGCACCAGCCGACGCGGCGGCGCCGGCGGGATCGGCGCCTGCTGGTCGCCGGGACCCTGACGGATGAAGCCGCCGGGGCCGATCGAAACGATGCGCGGTGCATCGGGCTTCGGCGCGGCTTCGACGCCATCCTCATCGGCTGCTTCGACGGGCGGCTTGGGTTCGGGCCTCGGCGCCGCGGCGACCGGGCGCGGCGCGACAGGCGCAGCGGGGCGTGATGCGGCAACCGGTGCTACCGGTTTCGGTGCGGCGGGTGCAGCGGGCTTCGCCGGCTTTGCGACCTTTTCGGTTGCCTTCACGGGCGAAGGACGCGATTTCAGGCCAAGACGATGCGCCTTGCCGATTACTGCGTTGCGGCTGACCCCGCCAAGTTCGTCGGCGATCTGGCTGGCGGTCAGACCTTTTTCCCACATGCTGCGCAGCTGTTCGATGCGCTCGTCAGTCCATGACATGCTATATATTCCTCATCATTCCACGCAGCAGGCAGCGATACAGTCTCTCAATCGGTCCTTGCGGAACGGTGTTTCGACGGCCCAGCTTGCGGTAAGATCGGGGAGGCGATAGGCGAGAACGCCATGAACGACCAGCCCCAAATTTCGAACCCCGACTCAGCAAATATCCGTGCGGTTCCGGCTTTCGCCGAACCCGGCGTCCCGCACATCCACACGCTGAACGTGCCGGGCATGCAGGCCCTATATGTCAAGGAGGTGCGGCGGTTTTTCAAGGTCCAGCTCCAAACAATCTGGGCTCCGGCGATCACCACCCTCCTTTTCCTCGTCATTTTCACCGTCGCACTGGGCGGCGCGGGGCGTACCGTGATCGGCGTGCCCTTCGCCGATTTCATCGCGCCGGGGCTCATAATGATGGCAATGCTGCAAAACAGCTTCGCCAATTCGAGCTTTTCGCTGCTCGTCGGCAAGATCCAGGGAACCATCGTCGACTATCTGATGCCTCCGCTCGCGGTCGGCGAACTCATCATCGCGCTCGTCGGCGCGGCGATTACCCGTGCGCTGCTCGTCGGGTTGGCGTTGTGGCTCGCGATGCTGCTCTGGCCGGGCGTGCATGTCATGCCCGACCATCTCTGGGCAGTCGCCGTCTTCGGCGTGCTCGGGGCCTCGATGCTTGCCTTCCTTGGCCTCATCACGTCGATCTGGGCCGAGAAATTCGACCATGCCGCCGCCGTAACCAATTTCGTCGTCACGCCGCTCGCCTTGCTTTCAGGCACTTTCTATTCGGTCGACAAGCTGGCGCCCTGGTTCCAGACGATCGCGCACGGCAACCCCGTCTATTATGCGATCATGGGCTTTCGGTACGGCTTTATCGGCACGGTCGATTCGACGATCGCGAATCCGGTACTGACCGCTGCGCTGTTCCTTGTGGCCGTGAATGTCGTGCTCGGGCTGATAACCTATCGCTTGCTGCGGTCGGGCTGGAAGCTGAAAGCCTGACCTGCGTTTAGTGGCGATGGATGGCGCGGACGCGGTAGCGTCCGTGGTCGAGCCCTTCGAACATAGCGTCGATCTGCGGATGGTCGATCGGTCCACCGTCGCCGTCAGCGACCAGATTCTGCTGGCTGACATAAGCGATGTAGGACGAATCGCCGTTTTCGGCGAGCAGATGATAATAGGGCTGCTCCTTCGCCGGACGAATATCCTCGGGGATCGCTTCATACCATTCGTCGCTGTTCGCGAAGACGGGATCGATGTCAAAGACGACGCCGCGAAAGTCGAACATGCGATGGCGCACGATATCGCCCGGCGCAAAACGTGCGCGGCCGATGAGCGGCGCAGTAACGGCCGCGGGAAGTTCGGATGAAGAGTCGGGGGTCATATGGTCAATCTATGGCAGTTTACGCGCGTTTCAAGTCCGTTACATTCCTATCCGGCTGTGGTTTGCCGATTCGGGCTGTGATCAGCGTTACAGATGCATTGGCGATGCGGGCTAAATAGGCCCTCCGGCTTTTGCATATCCCGTTCGGGTTGTGGGCCGCACGATCAGGGGAGACGCATTATGACGGACCTACCACCCAATATCTCCGGCCCGGCGTCGGGCATCATCCAGCGCGCCAAGGACATCCTTCTCAAGCCGAAGGAGACATGGCCCATCATCGCGGCCGAGCCGGCGACGGTGCAATCGATCTATGTGCCCTATGTGTTGATACTGGCGGCGATCGGCCCGATCGCCGGACTGGTCGGTGGGCAGGTTTTCGGGTTCACCATGTTCGGCGTAACATATCACCCGCCGCTGGTGGGTGCGCTGGTCTCGGCGATCGTGTCCTACGGCCTTTCGCTGGCAACGATCTTCATCCTCGCGTTGGTCATCGATGCCCTCGCGCCGAATTTCGGCGGGCAGAAGGATCAGGTCCAGGCCCTGAAGGTCGCGGCCTATTCGGCGACCGCCGGATGGGTGGGCGCGATTTTCGGGATCATCCCCGCGCTTTCAGTCATCGGCCTTTTGTTCGCGCTTTACGGGCTTTACCTTCTGTATTTGGGCCTTCCGGTGCTGATGAAGGCGCCGCAGGACAAGGCGCTTGGTTACACGGTGGTCGTGATCGTCGTTTATATCGTGCTGTTCCTGGTCGTTGGCGCGATTGTCGGAGCGCTCGCCGCACCATCGCTCGTCACCATAAGGTGACGGCACCCGCGAGTAGCCCCGGTCGTGCGCCGGGGCCGCTTGCTGTGGTCAAATTATAGAAAAATGGAGGAGAGTGAGGGATTCGAACCCTCGGTACCGTTGCCGGCACTTCGCATTTCGAGTGCGACGCTTTCGACCACTCAGCCAACTCTCCTCGCTGAGAGTGGACGCCCCTAGCGGCGGTCCGGACGTCTTGCAACCCTCTCGTCACAAAATTACCGCCCGCCGCTCGATTTGGACGCGGGTTCAGGGCTTGTCGGCTTCCCACCAATAAGGATGGCGCTTGCGGTTGCCTGTCTCGGCCTCGTTCATCGTCAGCGGATCATAGAGCCGTCCGCCGAGCATCACGCGGTGAATCTGTTCGGTATTGCGGATGTTCTCGGTGGGATCGGCATCGAGAATCAGCAGGTCGGCAAGTTTGCCGGCCTCGAGCGACCCGAGATCCTTGGCATAGCCGAGCGAGGTTGCAGGCATGATCGTCGCGGCGCGGAGCGCATCGATGTTGCTCCAGCCGCCGCGTACGAACGACCAGATTTCCCAATGGGCGCCAAGACCCGATTGCTGGCCGTGCGCGCCGATCGACACCATACGGCCCGTCGCTGCGATCTTACCCGCCTCCCGCGCCGAATCATCGTCGACATAATCGCTTTCCGGCGCGATCACGCGGCGTTTGTTGTTCGCGGCGAGTTCGGTCGGCGGGGCGTGGCGCGACAGGATCGGATGCTCCCACACGTTGGTGTGCGCGCGCCAATAGGGGTCGCCCGCCGGGCCGCCATAGGTGACAACAAGCGTCGGGGTGTAATCGACCTGGGTCTGCCCCCACAGTTGCACCAGATCCTTGTAAAAGACATGGAGCGGAACATTATGTTCGACGGTCGAATTGCCGTCCTGGATCAGCGTCACGTCCTGCGTGAACAGCGAGCCGCCCTCCGGCACGACGGTCATCCCTTCGACCTGTGCTGCTTTCACCACCATCTGGCGCTGGTCGCGGCGCGGCTGGTTATAGTTTTTGACGCTATGCGCACCCTGTGCCTTCAGGCGGCGAACATGCGCGAGCGCGTCGTCATAGCCGTCGATCTCGGCGTAGATGCCCGCCGCTTTCGCCCCATAAATGACCTCACCGGTCGAGAAGATACGCGGCGCGAGGATCAGACCGGCGCGCTGCATTTCGGACGAGACAAAGATTTCCGACGCACGCGACGAGGGATTGTGACTGGTGGTCGTCCCCATCGCGAGATTGACGATCTCCGACCAGTTCTGCTGCGGCACCAGTTCGTCGTCGCCGTGCGAGCCGTGTGCGTGGGCGTCGACGAAGCCCGGAACGATCGTCTTGCCGGTCGCATCGACGGTCACAGCGCCAGCAGGAACGGTGATCGCGCCCGCCGCGCCGACTGCAGTGATGCGGTCGCCGTCGATGACGATCGCGCCATTCTCGATGACGCCTCCGTCCTTGTCGGCCATCGTCACGATCTTGGCGCCCGTGATGACGACGACGCCCTTATGCTTTGACGCCGCCTGCGTCATCGACAGCGATACGCCATCGGTCGGCGGGGTGAACTTCGGCGCCTTGTCATCGGCGGGAGCATTGGTGAAGAGGCTGGCGAGGTCGGCGCTGAACAGCGTCGCGCCGCGGCTCCAGTGCAGGCGGCGGCCGCCGTCGGACCAGTGCGTATATTCGGCGCCGCTGCCGCTGACGCGCGTGACGGGCAGCGCACCGCTCTTGGTCCCGAGCGACACGTCCTGACCGCCGGGCATAAGCGGAGTGACGTAGGCGTCGTAATTCTGCCGGAACGCCAGTGTCCGGCCGTCGGGCGAGATTTCATAGTCGCTGACAAGTTCGCCATTGGCATGGACACGTTTGTCCTGCCCGTGGAGGTCAGTGCTGACGAGCTGGCTTTTGCCGTCGGCGGCGGTGACCATGAAGACGCGGTCGCTGGCGGACGCGAACTGCGGCTTGGCGCCGTCGTTGCTGATCCGTTCGGCGTTGCCGCCGCTAGCGGCGATGCGGTACACGCCGGGGTCTTCGCTCCAGCGCGCCGAGGTCAGTCCGCCGCTACCGCGCCGTTCGAACACGATCGTCTTGCCGTCGGGCGAGAAGCGCGGCTCGGCATAATGGCCGGGTGTCGCGGTGAGCTTGCGCGAGCTGCCGCCGCCCGCACCGATGACGTGGATTTCGCCCATGCCGCCATCGGTCCAGCGCACGAAGACGAGCGACTTGCCATCCCGCGACCAGCTTGGCCACAATTCCATTGCGTCGTCCTTCGCGCCGGTCAGTCGCCGCGCGCTGCCGCCGGTAGCGGGCTTGACCCACAGCTTGCCGAGCGTTTCGAACACGACGCTGCGCCCATCGGGCGAAACTTCGGCCCAGCGCGGCATCTTCGTCGCAAAGCTGTCGGGCGCGACTTCGACCGCCGGATGCGTCGCATCGACGATGGTGCGGTCGTCGCTGACGCTGAACGGGACGATGCGCGCCTCGCCGCCGGCGCCGCTTACGCGGCGCAGCTTGCCGCCTGCCCAGAAGACGATGTCGCTGCTATCGGGCGTCCATGCCATGTTCGGATAGACGCCCGTCACCGCCCAGGTTTCCTGCACGTCCTGGTCGAGCGCGTCATAGACCTTCTTTTCGGCGCCGGAGGCCAGGTCCTTCACATAAAGTTTCGATTGCGTCCCTTCGCGGCGGACGAAGGCAAGGCGCTTGCCATCGGGCGAGGGGGTCGGGCGGACCGCTCCGCCGGGACCCGATGCCGCGGTACTGATCTCGCCATCTTCCAGGCTGTAGCGTTCGATGTGGAAAAGGTCGGTGTTGCTGTCCTGTGCATATTCGAAGATCGGGCCCGGAGTGACGTTGCGCGTGTAGAACACGCTCTTGCCGTCGGCGGCGAAGATCGGCTCGCCAAGCTCCTTCTGGTGGCGCTCGTTCGGCTTTTTGACCAGCGGCACGCCGGCGCCGCCCGAGACATGATACATCCAAACCTCGCCGGTGCCGAGCGAGCGGCCCGTCGTGAAATGCTTCTTCGCAACGATGAACTGGCCGTCGGGGCTCCAGCTCGGTTGATTGAGCAGACGGAAATCTTCTTTCGAAATCTGCTTCTTGTCGCTGCCGTCGCGGTTCATCAGCCAGATATTGTCGCCGCCCGCGCGGTCGGAGACGAACGCGATGCGTTTGCCGTCGGGCGAGAAGCGCGGTTGATGTTCATAGGCGAGTCCCTCGGCGATGCGCGTCGGCGTCCCGCCCTCGATCGGCATCGTATAAATGTCGCCGAGCAGGTCGAACGCGATCGTGCGGCCGTCGGGCGCGACGTCGACGTTCATCCAGCTACCTTCGTCGACCGCAAGCTGGACCTTGCGGGTTGTCAGGCCTGGAGGGGCGTTGACGTCCCATTTTTCGGGCTTCGCCTCTGCTGTGGGAGCTGGGGGCGCGGTTTGCGCCCAGACCGAGGTCGAACAAGCCAAAGTCGCCGCGAGAGCGAGAGCGAAGCGCGTCATAAACATCCCCTGTTGAAACTTTCGTATACCATATGGCGCAGGCGCGAACATGCAAGCGACAGGTTTCGACGAAGAACTGGCAGCGTCGACGAGTGGCTGCTAGCCCGGACCAAAGAAATCATCGGGAGAGCAAGGCGTGCCGCTAACGGGGATCAGGGTACTCGACTTCGGACGCTATATTGCGGGCCCCTATTGTGCGGCATTGCTTGCGGACTATGGCGCCGACGTCATCCGCATCGAGGCGCCCGGCGGCAATGACGACCGCTATACTGTGCCTGTCGCCGAGGATGGTTCGGGGGCTATGTTCATGCAAATGAACCGCGCCAAGCGCTGCCTGACGCTGAAACCCGGAAGCGCCGAAGGGCGCGAGATTGTTCGCCGCCTTGTCGAAACGGCCGATGTCGTGATTGCCAACCTGCCGCACGACGCGCTGACCAAATTGGGGCTTGACCATGACAGCCTGTCCGCGATCAACCCGCGCATCATTCTGGCGACCGCTTCGGCATTCGGCAGCGAGGGCCCGCTTGCAAGCCGCGTGGGCTTTGATGCGGTGGGGCAGGCGATGTCGGGAACGGTTCACCTCACCGGTACGCCCGATCAACCGTACCGCGCGCAGGTCAATTATGTCGATTTCGGCACGGCGCTCCACTGTGCCTTTGGTGTGATGCTCGCGCTGCGCGAGCGCGAGGTGACGGGGAAGGGGCAATGTGTCTCCGGGTCGTTGCTCGGAACCGCGCTTGCCATGTCGAATGCGCTCACGATCGACCATGCGCTGAACGGTATCGAGCGTCAGCCGATCGGGAATCGCAGCTTCAGTTCGGGACCTACCGACGTGTTCCGAACGCGCGATGGCTGGATTATCACGCAGATCGTCGGCTCGGGGATCTTCGCGCGCTGGGCCGAACTGGTCGGGCGGCCCGAACTGGTCGATGACCCGCTCTATGCCAGTGACATTTTGCGCGGTGACAATGGCGAGGAACTAAGCGCGATCATGCAGCGCTGGTGTATCGAGCGGACGAGCGAAGAGGCGATCGCCGAGCTTGCTGCAGGCCGCGTGCCCGCAGCGCCCGTGCTGCGCGCGGGCGAGGCGCTCGCGCAGCCGCAGGTTGCGGCAATGGGATTGGTTGAGCCGGTCGACTATCCAGGCGCGGCGGGCGCGGTGCCGGTTATCCGTGCGCCGATCAATCTTTCGGAAAGTAGCAAAAGTGCCGCGCAGCGTGCGCCGCAAGTCGGCGAGCATAGCGACGCGATCCTTTCGGAACTCGGTTATGATGCCCAAGCCATTTCGGCTTTGCGGGGGGCAAAGATTATTTGAGCGGGGAAGGGTGGACAAACGACGATCGCCAATTAAATTACCGATCAGTATAAAAATCAGCCCAGGAGTTCTCCATGACCGACAATAACGAATATGTGCCCCCGAAAGTCTGGACCTGGGACAAGGAGAGCGGTGGGCGCTTCGCCAATATCAACCGCCCGATCGCGGGGCCGACCCATGACAAGGAGCTGCCGATCGGCAAGCATCCGCTCCAGCTTTATTCGCTCGGCACGCCCAATGGCGTGAAGGTGACGGTGATGCTCGAGGAATTGCTCGAGGCGGGGCACAGCGGCGCCGAATATGACGCCTGGCTGATCAAGATCGGCGACGGCGACCAGTTTTCGAGCGGCTTCGTCGACGCCAATCCGAACAGCAAGATTCCCGCGCTCGTTGATCGCAGCGGCGCAGAACCGATCCGCGTCTTTGAATCGGGCGCGATCCTGATCCATTTGGCTGAGAAATTTGGCGCCTTCCTGCCGACCGAGACCGCCAAGCGCGCCGAAGTCCTGTCGTGGCTGATGTGGCAGATGGGTAGCACGCCGTTCCTCGGCGGCGGCTTTGGCCATTTCTATGCCTATGCCCCGACGAAGCAGGAATATCCGATCAATCGCTATGCGATGGAAGTGAAGCGGCAACTGGACGTACTCGACCGGCGCCTTGCGGAGAGCGAATATCTGGGCGGCGGCGACTATTCGATCGCCGACATGGCGGTATGGCCCTGGTACGGCGCACTGGCGAAGGGGCTGGTCTATGAAGCGGGCGAGTTTCTCGAAGTCGAGAGCTACAAAAATGTCCAGCGCTGGACCGACCAGATCGCGACACGGCCCGCGGTAAAGCGTGGGCGGATGGTCAACCGCGTGATGGGCGATCCCGCAAGCCAACTTCACGAACGCCATGACGCATCGGATTTCGAACTGCGCACGCAGGACAAGTTGCAGGACGCCGAATAGACTGAAGTCCCGACGGAATAGACACGACGGCGCCGGGTTTCCCCGGCGCCGTTTTCATTTGGGGCGGGCGCCGCGCGGCGCGCCCGCATAAGCTGGACAAGCCGCGCCGTTCGGCGCAATCATCGGGATAAGGCCAGTTGCAAGTCGCAACTTGCCGTTTACGTAAAGGTGAGCGCCCATTATAAGGTCGCCATTGCCCAATGGGAGATTCGTGATGGACATGGAATTCAGCCCCGAAGATCTCGCCTTCCAACAGGAAGTGCGCGACTTCATCGCCGAAAATTACCCCGCCGAACTGCGCGGGAAGCAGGATGAAGGCGAGGAGCTGTCCAAGGAAGACTTCCTCGTCTGGCACAAGATTTTGCACAAGAAGGGCTGGATCGCGCCCGCTTGGCCGGTCGAATATGGCGGCACCGGCTGGACGCCGACGCAGCGTTTCATTTGGTCCGAAGAAACCGCGCGCGCCGACTGTATCCGCTTGATGCCCTTCGGCCTCGCGATGGTCGGCCCCGTGATCTACACCTTTGGCACGCCCGAACAGAAAGCCCATTTCCTGCCCCGCATCCTGTCGGGTGAGGATTGGTGGTGTCAGGGCTATTCGGAACCCGGTTCGGGCTCCGACCTTGCGAGCCTTCGCACCGCTGCGGTGCCTGACGGCGACGACTATATCGTCAACGGGCAAAAGACCTGGACGACGTTGGCGCAGCACGCCGACTGGGGCTTTTTCCTTGTCCGCACTGACAAGGAAGCGAAGCAGCAGGAAGGCATCAGCTTTCTTCTCATTGACATGAAATCGCCCGGCATCACCGTGCGCCCGATCATCACGCTGGGCGGCGAGCATGAAGTCAACGAAGTCTGGCTCGAAGATGTTCGCGTGCCGCAGTCGCAGCGCGTCTATGAGGAAAACAAGGGCTGGACCTGCGCCAAATTCCTCCTCGCGCACGAACGCACCGGCATCGCCGGTGTCGCGGCGTCGAAGCGCGGGATCGAAAAGGTGAAGGCGATCGCCCGCACCGAACTCGACGGTGACAAGCCCTTGCTCGCCAACGCCTTCTTCAAGCGCAAGGTCGCCGATCTCGAAGTCGATCTCGCCGCGCTCGAATTCACCGAATTGCGCAGCCTTGCGGGTCCGAACGCCAATCGCGGACCGGGACCGGAATCGAGCCTGCTCAAGATCAAGGGTTCGGAAATCCAGCAGCGTCTTACCGAACTCACGTTGGAAGCCGTCGGCCATTATGGCGCGCCTTACTTCCGCGGCTTTGGTGAGGGTGACAATGAGCATCCGATCGGGCCGGACTATGCGCACCGCGCCGCGCCGACCTATTTCAACACGCGCAAGACGACGATCTATGGCGGGTCGAACGAGATTCAGCGCAACATCATCGCAAAGATGGTTCTGGGGCTTTGAATGCGTCGCCCCCGCGAAAGCGGGGGCCGCAGTCGGCCGGACTCAGCTCCGCAATATAAACCTACAGCGGCTCCTGCCTATGCGGGGGCGACGGGGATAAAAAATGGATTTCACCTACACCGAAACGCAGGACATGATCCGCGACACGCTCGCCCGTTTCCTTGGCGATACCTATGACTTCGAAACGCGCCAGAAGTTCATCAACAGCGATAGCGGGCGTGACCCGGCAATCTGGACCGCGCTGGCGCAGGAACTGGGTATGCTCGGCGCATCCTTTGCCGAAGACCATGGCGGCCTTGGCGGCGGCGCGCTCGAAAATGCGATCATCATGGAAGAACTCGGCAAGGTCATTGCGATCGAGCCCTATCTTCCGACCGTCGTCATCGCGGGCGGCGCGCTCAAGGCTGTTGGCGGCGCGCAGGCCGATGCGGTCATCCCCGAGATTATCGCAGGCAACGCGATCATCGCCTTTGCCTACGCTGAACCGCAGGGCCGGTATGACCTCGCGAACCTGCGCACCACCGCAAAGAAAGACGGCGCGGGCTATGTGCTGAACGGGCACAAGGGCGTCGTCTATGCGGCCCCCTGGGCGACGCATCTGCTCGTCACCGCACGCACCGGCGGCAACGCACGCGACCGTGACGGCGTCTCGCTGTTCCTGATCGACGCCAATCTTCCCGGCATCGTGCGCCGCGACTATCCGACCGTCGACGGCAACCGCGCGTCAGAAATTTATTTCGAGAATGTCGCGATCCCCGGCGATGCGCTGCTGGGCGCCGAAGGCGGCAGCCTGCCGCTGATCGAACAGATCGTCGATGAAGCAACCGTCGCGGTGTGCGCCGAAGCCACGGGCGTGATGCAGAAGCTGCACGAAGGCACGCTGGAATATACGCAGCAGCGCAAGCAGTTCGGCGTGCCGATCGCGAAGTTTCAGGTGCTGCAGCACCGCATGGTCGACATGTTCATGGAGGTCGAGCAGGCGCGCTCTATGACGATCATGGGGACGCTGAAGCTTGGCCTGCCTGCGAACGAGCGGATGGCGGCGGTATCGGCAGCGAAAGCCAAGGTTGCGCGCGGCGCCAATTTCGTCGGGCAAAATGCGATCCAGACGCATGGCGGCATCGGCATCACGCAGGAACTCGCGATCGGCCATTATTTCAAGCGCGCGACGATGATCGAAAGCCAGTTCGGCACCGTCGATCACCATATGGATCGTTACGAACGGATCGCGCTGGCGGACTGACGCGGCAACCTTTTTGAAACGGTTGCGACGCGGGTGACCGGTCGATGGAGGCTTTCGACCGGAAACCACCCTATCTTTCATCGTCACCCCGGACTTGATCCGGGGTCCCGATTGAAGTCGAAATCAGTGAGCGCGTCAAAAAAGCGGGATCCCGGATCAAGTCCGGGATGACGAAAGGCGGGTGACTGAACGACAACTTCCCACGCCAAAGCAGACATGGCCTTCAAATAGGTCTTTCCTACATTATCCGGCCGTGCCAGCCTTCATCCGGCTCTTTCATTCGGTGAACAAAAAAGCGGTCGCTGCCCGGCTTGCCGGTGCAACCATGATCGGACGTGCCGCGCACATCCAGCACTCCGCGATTTGCAAATCGGGGCGCTCACAGGGCTGAACTTTCCTGAACTTTGGCGCCGATCCGATCCGAATCCAGCCGGGCGATGTCCAAAGAGGGTAACGGCAGCTCCCCACCCCAGTGCGGACGTACGCTAATAAGCGACGTCAATCGCGATCCTAAGGGTACGTGGGCGTAGCGGGGTGAGGAAGCCCTCATTCCCCTCGACGAAGGGCGTTCCAAGCGAGAAGCGATTCCCGCGCGAATCGAACAAATTGGTCAGCGTCAGCGATAGGCCCCGGCGTGCGTTGCCGACGCGCATCGCAAGGCCGGTGTCGATATAGTCGCCTTGGCTTTCGCCCAATATCGGCCCGATACCCAGCCGCGACGGGCCGATATAATTGGCCCACCCGTTTACACGGAAATCCTCGTCACCGATCATCGTGGCATAGTTGACCGATCCGCGTACCGCATGGCTTGCGACATTGGGAATGCGGCCGAGGCGCGCAGGCGCAGCATCGAATACCGGCAGAATCTGGGGCGAAAGATCGTCGACGCGGCTGTGGTTATAGACCGCGCCGAGTTCGAAGGTCAGCGCGCTTGTCGGCCGCATCGCTACCGCGCCCGACAGACTGGTAATGCGGCCGTCGCCGATATTTGCGGTGGTCGGGAAACCGGTACTGTCGATGAAGTCGGCCTGGATGTTGCGCCAGCGGCTGTGTGAGATCGAGATGCTGGCGTCGAGCAGGCTCTGCCCCTTGTCGCCGAAACGCATGCCGGCTTCCCATGTACGAACCTGGTCGTTGAGGAAGCGGCGGACAAAATTGCCATCGACCGCAAGCCCGCCCGGACGAAATCCTTCCTGATAGCGCGCATAGAGTCGGACATTGCGCAGCGGCGTCGCGAGCAGCGAGAAGGACGGAAGCAGGTCTGTCTCGTTGCGCGACGCGGTCGTGGCGCGATTCGCCTGTGCCAACGCAAAGGACACGCCCTCGGCCTCGCCGCCCAGCCGCGCGTGCGACAGGCGAAGGCCGCCCGACGCGATCAGGTCGGGCATCACTTCCACCGTCGCTTCGGCATAGCCCGTAAATTCGGTGATCCTGTTGGTCACGCCGGGGAGGGTCGCGCGGAGCGGGCCATAGGCATATTCACGATCCTGCCGCGCGCGATTGTCGATGAAGCTGGCGCCGACGACCCAGCCCAGCCCCTCATTATACGGCCGCGAGAGACGGTTTTCGCTGACGAACATCCGTGTCGCATTGTGCTGGTCGAGCACGCGCGGAACATTATTGAGCGGGATGACCTGAATCGGCGCGAACAGGCGTTCGACATCGACCGTCCCGACCGATGGAGGGGCGGGCAGGCCCCCGTTGGACGCGTCGGTTCCTTGCCGTGCCTCAGGAAGGCTGGCGTCAAAACGTTCGAACAACCGGTGGTCGATATAGGCGTTCGACGACTGGAAATGCAGGTCGTCCCAATCCTTCATCACGACGATCGTACCCATGCCGTAGCGCGCGGTCGCATTTTGCTCGACCATCGAGGCGCGCGTCAGCGGCGGGCCATTCTTGTCGGCATATTGGGCATCGTCGGATGTGATCGCCTGATAGACGCCCCCCAGATCGACCGTCCAATCGTCGCCCGCTTCGATACGAAAGGTGCCGCGCCCACCGCGCACATGGACGCGGTTGACGTCATTCTGTCCGCGAAGCGGATTGTCGATATAGCCGCCGTCGGTGAGCATATAGCCGACGAGGCGCAGGGCATGGCCATTCTCGCTGACCGGGATATTGGCGATCGCGGCGATGTCGCCGCCGGGGTCGCCGTGCTGGGTGATCGACACGCCTGCAATCGCCTGCACCGTCATCTCGCGCGGATCGGGTGCCTTTGGCACGACGCGGATGATGCCGCCGAGCGATCCGGCGCCATAGAGCGTGCCCTGCGGTCCTTCGAGGATCTCGACATTGTCGATGTCGTAAAGGCGAAGATCCGGATCGGGTGCGTTATAACTGAGGCGGATATCTCCGAGATACTGGCCGACGGTCGACTGCGTCGGTCCGGTGAAGCTCGAATCGGCGATGCCGCGAATGAACAGCTTGTTGCGCCCCGAACCCAAATGGGTCGAAGAGACGGTTGCGGTGCGCGAGAGGATCGAATCCATCCCGCGTTCGCCGCCAAACGCCAAATCGCCGCCATCCAATTTGGTGACGACGCCGGCGAAATGCGTAAGGGGCAGGTCGGTCTTTGACGCGGTGACGATGATTTCGTCCCGCGCCGCCGCAACCACGTCTTGAGAGGGCTCGCGCGCCCGCGGCTGCAGCGCTTGTCGCGGTGCCGGAGCAACCCTCGCGGTGCGGGTCGGGGCCGGGCGCCGTTCGATGCGCCAACTTGTCGCGCTGACCCGAACGGCGCGCGCATCGGAGCCGTCGAGCAGGCGCTGGATCGCCTTTTCGACGCTCATCCGTCCGCGCACCGGCTTGACGCGCGCCTGCCAGAGCTTCGCATCCACGACGCTGATGCTGACTCCGGCCTGCCGGCTGATCACCGGAAGGACTGTCGACAAGCTTCCCTTGGGGACGTCGAACGCGCGCTCCTCCGCCGCCAGCGCCTGCGCGGGCAGGCACAGCGCAATCGCTGCTGCGGCAAGGGAAAGGCGCGGATGCATGGTCAGCGGGTCAATATCCAGCCTTCGCCCTGCCGCTCGGCCCGTGTACCCGACAAAGCGGCGAGGTCGGCGATCGTGCGGCTCCGGTTCTTGTCGATGATCAGCGCGCCGCGGAACGACAGGTCGGCCGCCTCGGGTGCGATGCTCACCTGCATGCCGGCGGTGCGTTTCAGATCTTCGGCGACGACCGCGAGCGGGGTGCCATTGTAAACGAGCAGCCCGCTGCGCCAACCGCCGATGCTGGCGACATCGACATCCCGAACAACCGGCGGCTGGCGGTCGCCGTCGCGCGCCTCGATACCCTTGCCAGCGACCAGCCGGACCTTGTCGCGATCGGGGTTATAGAGGACGATGCCTTCGGACACCGCGACCGATGTCTGACGATCGCGCCGCACGACGTTGAAGGCGGTCCCGAGGTCGACGATCCGGGCATCACCCGTTTCGACCACGAACGGATCATTGTCGCGGTGGACCACATGGAACATGGCTTCGCCCGATTCCAGCCGGGCAAAGCGCGGGCGGTCCTTGTCGATCTCGACCACCGATGCGCCATTGATCTCGATCCTTGAACCGTCGTCTAGTGCGATCGTGCGATGTTCGCCCGCCGCAGTCTCGATCCGGTTCTCGTTCCCGAACGGATTGAGGCTCGACAGGCTGACCGCGCCGACGAGTGCTGCCGCCATCGCGCCGCCGAACCAGGCACGCCGCGACGGACGACGCGGCGCGTCGGGTACGATCACGACCGAAGCCGGGGGCGCAGCGGGCAGGGCGTCGAGATCGCGGTCGAGACTCGCGATGCTCTCGTAGATCGCGTTGTGCGCGGGATTCTCGGCAAGCCAGTCGGCAAAGCCGTCCCAGTCATCGAACAGGGGGTCGCGTTGGCGGATCAGCCATTCGATCGCGCGTGCTTCGGCGTTCGTGTCAGCTTGCATCGAACTGCCTCCGTATTACGGCAAGCGCCGCATAAACCTTACGCAGATCGGCTTCGACGGTGCTCAGGCTGACCCCCATTTCACTGGCGATGTCGCGTTGATTATGGCCGTCGACGCGGAAACGGCGGAAGATGCGGGCGGGTCGATCGCCGGTGGCGGTGATGGCCGCCTCGACGAGCGTGAGCTGCTCGCGCGAGATCAGCGACGCCTCGGTCGAGGGACTTTGCACGGCAGAAGCCTCTCCCCAGGCCTTGTCGCGCAGGTCGCTCTGACGCGCCGAGCGATATCGGTCGAGCATCAGATTGTTCGCGGCGCGCATGACATAGGGCAGGGGGTCGGCGATGGGGCCGGTCTTCCGGTCGGTGAGCCGCATCCACAGATCCTGAAACAGGTCCTCGGCGCCGTCCCCGGCACCGCGAAGTTCCAGAAAGCGGACGATCCTGTCCCGGTTGGCGAGCAATACGCCTTCGATGCCCTGGACGGCGTCGGTTCGGTCACGCGGCTCGGTCATTTCGGGTTGCTTGCTTTGGAACGCCATCTTCTGTCGGTAAGCGCCATTCTGCCTTGCGCCATACGTCCCCCTGATGACCGTGTCATATAGCGTCCATGATCCGCCGCGCAACTGCGGTGCCTGGAAAGAGAGGGCGGACTGTACAAGCATCTGTTTCTTTGTTTCTTTATCCCAAGGCAAGGGGGAAGCGTGGGTAGGGGTTACGCTTCCCCCTTGCGGGCGGGGCCGGCCGGGGGGCTAGAGGCCGACCCGCAGACTCGCACGGAACGCCCAGCCGATGTGGCTTTGCTGTTCTTCCGCGGACACTTCGCCAGCGACCTGAAAGGCCGAATTGCCGGCGATGCCACGGAACCGGCCGACCCAGCCGCTCGTGCGATCATCAGGAACAAGAGTGAAGGGCGTGCCGTTCTTGAACGACGCCGTCGTCGCGCCCAGCGTGCCGCTGACGATCTGGCGGCGGCCACCTTCGAGTTCGAAGCGCGTCCAGCCGTCATATTCGTCCGCCCCGCCGAAATCGAGACCGATGGCGACCGTGCCCGACACAGCAAGTTCGTCGCTGTCGCGGCCCAACACCTTAAGGTCGAGCGCGTCGCCGCCGCCGGTTTCCTGATAGCCGTCTTCCTTCAGCTTGAAGTAGTCGACGGCGACCATCGGGCGGAAGCTCAGGCCGCCGACGCGGGTGTCATAGGCAACCGATCCTGAGGCCGACCACAGGGTGGCGTCCCACTTGCCCTTCATCGTCTTTTCGATGTCCTCGGCGCCGGCTTCGGCGCGGAAGATGCGCGTACCTTTCAGGCTGACCGGCGCACCCGAAACGCGGGCGTTCGCCATGAAGCCGTCGGAGCGCAGGCGCCAATGCAGCGCGCCTTCGAACTGGCTGGTGCTGACTTCGTTGGCGTTGCTGCCGTTGCCGTCCTTGCCATTGAGAAACGCGATCGAGCCACCGAAGTTACCCAGATTGGTCTTGATTTCGGCGCCGCCCGAGATGCCCCAGCCGCTGACGTCATAGCTTGCGGTGTTGCCGACGCCCTTCGACGTGCCCCACACCGCCTGGTTGACCCAATAGCCCCATTTGCCTTCGTCCTGGTACGGCGCATTGGGGTCCTGCAGATAGCGCGACAGTGCGCGCGAGCCCGAGGTGACGGTTTCGAAGACGCCGCCTTCATGTTCGGGAAGCATCTGGCCGAGCTGGTTGTGGAACTGCTCACCGTCGGTGATGCCGAGGAAGACGCCTTCGACCTTCTTATCGGCGACCACGGCGTCAAGAACCGCGTCGAACGCGCCGGCTTCGGAGCGATTGAGCCCGAGTTCGGTCGTGCTCTTGCGCGACACGTCGACGATCAACTGCGTGGCGTTCGAGGTCAACGTACCCTTGTACAGGAAGGGCATTAACGTCTGCGATGCGGTCAGGTTGTTCGCCCCGGTCAGCGAACCGGCGGTAAGAACAATATGCTGGCCCTCCGCCTTTTCGATGCTCGACAGCTTGAGCGCGAGCTTCGATTCGGCGCCGAAGCTGGCGTTGCCGCTGACCTGAAGGTTGGTGCCCGTCGTGCCGGTGTCGAGCATGACGCCGAGCGTACCCTTGTCGGTAATGGCGAGCGACGAAATCGTCGCGGCGCCGCCGACGTCGAAGGTGCCGCCCGCGACCGAAACTGCAAGCCCCTGGGAATTGGCGAGCGTACCGGAGAACATCGAGGTGCCGCCGATTGTCAGCGCATCGGTGCCGCCGCCAAAGTCTGCGAGGCCCGTGAACTTCGAGGTTCCGGCGAGCGTCATCGTATCGTTGCCGGCGCCAAAGCGGGCGTTGCCGGCGTAGGTAGCATCACCCGACAGCGCGAGCTTGTTGTTGCCGGCTCCGAAAAAGCTGTTGCCCTTCACCGAACCGTCGGCGATGTCGAAAACGTCGTTGCCGCTGCCGAAGCGAACGTCGCCAACGATGCTGGGTGCGGCGATACCTGCGGCAACCGCGGTCTGCTTGACGGTCGCGCCATTGTTGTTCGCCGAAAGATCGATTGCGATGTTGCGATCCGACGTGGCGAGCGCACCCGTCGCGCTGATCGTGCCGCTGTTTTCGACCGTGCCAACCTTGCCCGACAGATCGACGATGGCGCGTGCCGTGCCATTGTCGCCGCCGGTCTTCGCCGTGATCGAACCGCTATTTCGGATCAGCGGAACGTCGCCGCCGGCCTCGACCAGAACTGCGGTTGCGACCGCGCCCGCCGCATTGCCGCCGGTCGTGGCTTCGATCTTGCCCGCGTTGCGGATTTCGGGCGTCGTCGCGCCGCTACCGATGCGGATCGCGGTTGCAGCGGTGTCCTTCGACAGCGCGGTGACGCTGCCGGTGGAGCCGATGCCGATGCCGCCCGCGATCGTCACCGCGCCGCCGAGGCCGCCGATCTGGATCGCGTTGCCGTCCTTGCCGGCATAGAGGCCGTTGCCGAGTACTGCGCCGTCGATGATGAAGCCGAGACCGGTGCCGGTTCCGGGGACCGCGCCGATCGTGACCGCGCGGTCGGCCGAACCGATACGAATTGCGGCGGCCGAACCGAAGGAGCGCACAACGGCGTTGCCTTCCTTGTCGTCGTCGATGCCGTCCTTGTCTTCATCCTTGTCGTCGGGCTTCGTGTCCTTCGGTGCGACAGCGAGGATGATTCCGCCCGTCACATTGCCTTCGACCGATAGCGCGTTACCGCCGACGAGCAAATCGTCGGCGTCGAGCTTCGAAGGGTCGGCGGGCGGCGTCGTGAAGCGATAACCGGTCGAGGTAAGATTGCCCTGGACGACCAGCGAGCCGGTGACATTGCCGGCAAGCCGGGCGCCGATCGCGTCAACGCCCTGTACGCCGATCGTTCCGGCGAGGCGGACATTGCCGGTAACGTCTTGCAGGCCCACGCCAAGCGCGCGGTCGCCGACAACGGCGATCGTGCCGTTGTTGATGAAATTGCCCGTCAGCGGACCGCCGAGGCGAATACCGGCGGAATTATTGCCCTCGATCGAGATGGCGCCGGAGTTGACGATATTGCCCGAGAAGGCACCGGCGGTCGCGATGCCGACGCGGTTGCTGCCGATCGCGAAAGCACCGTCAAGGTCGCCGTCATTGTCGATGTCGGTCGGGGCATAGGTCTCGCCGATGGTGATCTTGCCGCTCGCGCTGTTGGTGATGCCGCCCGTCGTGCCGGCGTTCGCCAGAATGCCCGTGGCGCCATCGACGTTGCTGAACTCGATCGTGCCTTCGTTGACGACCTTGTGGTTGCTGTCGATGGTGACTGCGGGACCGGTAACCGTCGGCTTGATCGAGCCTGCCGCGACGATCTTGATGTCGTCGGCCGCACCCGACTTGATCGTCGACGTCCGCACCGGTGCCGTGGTGGCGGTGCTGATCGTCGTTTCGGCATGAGCGGCGGTCGAAAGAAGGGTGGCCAGACAGGTGGAGGCCAGCAGGGTCTTGCGCATCGGGTTCCTCTTGTGATCGGGGGCCGGAATGTCTTCCCGGCGACAACCACAAGACGGAACGGTGTCGGCGCAGCCTTGGAAAAAAATGCTCTGACGGCTGGCCTTCAGTTATGCGCGGTCACGATCCACGCGGCGCCATCGATTTGAACCGATGTTTCGCCGGGACGTTTGGCGAAGGCCGCGCGGACGGCATCCGCCGCGCGGGCGCGAATGTCGTCGGGCTGATCGGCCAGCGCGCGCGACAACGGACCAACCTGAAACGCCATGTCGAGCGCATCGTCGATCGCGCCCTCGCGCGTCGCGCCGCGGCCATAGGCGAGGGTCGTATCGAACGGCGCAACATCGATCGCGGCAAAGCCTGCCGCAGCAAGGATATCGGCGACCCTCTGCCGGTCGCCAAAGGCAAAGGGACCGGGGGCATTCGGGTCGGTCGGCGCGGGTTCCACGATGTCGCGGATCGCCGCCATCGGCAGGCGCACCCAGTCATTCTCCTGCGCACCGCGCCAGCAGACGAAGGCGAGCCTTCCGCCCGGTTTCAGCGCGCCTCGCATATGTGTGAACGCTGCGACAGGATCGTCGAAGAACATTACGCCGAAGCGCGAGAAGAGGAGGTCGAAACCTGCCGCGGGCAGCGGCGCGGTGGCGGCGTCGGCGCAGCGAAATTCGACGGGTGCTCCCGCAGGAGACGCGGCGCGTGCTATCTCGACAAGCTGCTGCGAGATGTCGACGCCGAGGACATGCCCGTCGGTTCCTGCTTTTTCCGCCAGCGGAAAGGTCGATGTGCCCGAACCGCAGCCGATGTCGAGAATATGTTCGCCGGGTTGCGCATTGGCGGCAGCGAGCGCGGCATTGCCGAAATCTTCCAGCATCAGATCGAGCCGCGCCAGATTGGCGGCCCAGCGCATTCCGCTATCGCCGTTCCAGTCATGCGTCGGGAGGGGCGGGGTGTCGGGCATCGGAAGACCTCTCTATTGCGAATGAATCGCAACTACACGCGCGAAGCGGAAAGGGCAAGGGCGCGCGCATAGCTATGCCTTGTTGCATCGCTCCCGCCCATGCGACATTCCAAGGTATGGACCGGCATGCTGGACCGGCAAGGGAGAGTCATGAGCGAACAGATCGTCACCGTGGACATCGGCGGCACACATGCGCGCTTTGCGATCGCCGAGATCGAAGGCGGCCGTGTCCTGTCGCTTGGAGAGGCCACGACGCTGCACACCAAGGATCATGCAAGCTTTCAGACCGCCTGGCAGGATTTCGGGCGTCAGCAGGGCGGCGTTCTGCCGCGCGCGGTCGCCATCGCAATTGCCGGGCCGACGCGCGGCGACATCATACGCTTCACCAACAACCCGTGGATCATCCGCCCCGCGCTGGTGAACGAGAAGCTGGACGTCGATCGCTACGTCCTGGTCAATGATTTCGAGGCGGTGGGGCATGCGGTCGCACAAGCCGATACGCGCTATTTCGAACGCCTGACGGGCCCCGACGAACCCTTGCCCGAAAGCGGCACGATCAGCGTCATCGGCCCAGGGACTGGCCTAGGCGTCGCACACATCTGGCGTGATGGCGCGAGTTACCGGGTTCAGGCCACCGAGGGCGGGCATATCGACTTCGCGCCGCTCGACAGCATCGAGGACGCGATCCTTGCGCGGCTGCGCAAACGCCATCGCCGCGTGTCGATCGAGCGGATCGTGTCGGGGCCCGGCATCGTCGATATCTATGAAACGCTCGCCGCGCTCGAAGGCCGCGCGATCCCGCGGCTCGACGACAAAGCGATCTGGACCAATGCGCTGAGCGGCGATGATAGCCTTGCCGCCGCGGCGGTCGATCGTTTCTGCTTGTCGCTGGGCAGCGTATCGGGCGATCTTGCGTTGGCACAGGGCGCGAGCGGCGTCGTTATAGCGGGCGGGCTTGGTCTGCGCATTCGCGACAGCCTGGTACGTTCGGGTTTTCCGGAACGCTTTATCGAAAAGGGGCGGTTTGAGGGCTTTATGTCGGCGCTGCCGGTCAAGTTGATCACGCATCCGCAGCCCGGTCTGTTCGGCGCGGCTGCGGCTTTTGCCCGCCAGCACGGCTGACGCAAATATCGCTGGCATCCAGCCGAGAAAATCGGCAGCAAGGAATCATCGCTTCCTGAAGGATTTCGCGCCAAGTGTCCGCCCGTCCCGTCCTCGGCATCATTGCCTGCAACCGGCAGGTCGGCGCCGAATATGCGCAGGCGGTAATGAACCGCTATGCCAAGGCGGCGATGCGCCATGCCGACTGCGCCGCGCTGCTGATCCCTTCGCTGCCGGATTATATGCGCGCCGATGAAATCGTCGGGCGGCTGGACGGCGTTTTGCTCACCGGGTCGCCTTCGAACGTCGAACCGGCGCGTTATGGCGAGGAGGATGCGGGCGAAGGGCCGTTCGATCCTGATCGCGACCGCATGATGCGTGATCTGGTCGAAGCGGTCATCGCGGCACAGCGCCCGCTGTTCGGCATCTGCCGCGGGTTTCAGGATATCAATGTCGCGCTCGGCGGGACGCTGCGCCGCGACACGGCGACGAACGGCGAATTGCTGCGGCATCATACGCCCGACGGCACGCTGTTCGACGCGATGTTCGATCATCGCCATCATGTCGACCTTGTCGAGGGCGGAATGCTCGCGTCGGCCTATGGTGCGGCGTCGCTCGACGTGAATTCGGTGCACTATCAGGGCGTCGGTCGCCTCGCAGACGGTCTGTCCATCGAGGCGCGCGCGCCTGACGGCCTGGTCGAGGCGTTCAGCGCGCGGCCGAACGGCGCGCCCCTGCTTGCCGTTCAATGGCATCCCGAATGGGCGGTCGACGGCAATGAACAAAGCCAGACCTATTTTCGCCTGCTCGGTCAGGCATTGCGGGGCGCGCTGTGAACCGCCGCGTCACCCGTTACGACCGCTATCTCGCGCGGCTCTGCTTTTCGCCCTGATTCTCCGGATCCGGTTTCCTTCCGTTTCCAGACAATCAGGAGTTTTAGAATGCCCCGCAATCACGACATCGCCGAACTGCGCCGCCTCGACGTCGCGCACCATTTGCCCGCTCAGGCCGACTGGGCCGAAATCGAAAAGCTTGGTGGCAGCCGCATCATCACCCATGCCGAGGGCTGCTATATCCACGACGGCGACGGCCACCGCATCCTTGACGGCATGGCGGGCCTCTGGTGCGTCAACATAGGCTATGGCCGCGAGGAACTGGTCGAGGCAGCGGCAGCGCAGATGCGCGAGCTGCCTTTTTACAATACCTTCTTCAAGACCGCGACGCCGCCGACGGTGACCCTCGCGGCGAAGATCGCCTCGCTCACCGGCAACCGTCTGCCGCACATCTTCTTCAACGCGTCTGGCAGTGAAGCCAATGATACGGTTTTCCGCATGGTGCGCCACTATTGGAAGCTGAAGGGCGAACCCAATCGTACCGTCTTCATCAGCCGCTGGAACGCCTATCATGGCTCGACCGTCGCGGGCGTGTCGCTTGGGGGCATGAAGGCGATGCACGCGCAGGGTGATTTGCCGATCCCCGGCGTCGAACATGTGCGCCAGCCCTATAGCTTCGGCGAAGGGCAGGGGATGACCGAGGAGGAGTTCTGCGACGCCTGCGTTCAGGCGATCGAGGACAAGATCCTTGAGGTCGGGCCGGAAAATTGTGCCGCCTTTATCGGCGAGCCGGTTCAGGGTGCTGGAGGTGTCATCATCCCGCCCAAGGGCTATTGGCCCAAGGTTGAGGCGGTTGCGCGGAAATATGGCCTGCTCATTGTCGCCGACGAGGTGATTTGCGGGTTCGGGCGCACCGGCAAGATGTGGGGCCACGAGACGATGGGCTTCACTCCCGACCTAATGCCGATGGCGAAGGGGCTGTCGTCGGGCTATCTCCCGATTTCGGCGACCGCGGTTGCGGCGCATGTCGTGGAGGTGCTCAAGACCGGCGGCGATTTCGTCCATGGCTTCACCTATTCGGGCCACCCCGTCGCGGCTGCGGTCGCGCTCAAGAATATCGAGATCATCGAACGTGAAGGGCTGGTCGAACGCACCGGTAGCATCACCGGCCCGCATCTCGCCAAGGCTTTGGCGACGCTGAACGATCATCCGCTCGTCGGTGAGACGCGCTCGGTCGGACTGCTCGGCGCGGTCGAGATCGTCGCTGACAAGGAAACGCGTGCACGCTTCGGCGGTGCGGAAGGGACGGCAGGACCGATGGCGCGTGATGCGTGCATCGCGAACGGCCTGATGGTGCGTGGCATCCGCGACAGCCTGGTTATGTGCCCGCCGCTAATCATCACCACCGAACAGATTGACGAGATGGTTGCCATCATCCGCAAATCGCTCGATGAGGTGATGCCAAAGCTCCAAGCGCTCTAAACAGGAAAGACCAAACCCCTATGCCCTCCGGCCTTTTTGCCCTGCTCGACGATATTGCGACGATCGCCAAGGTCGCCGCCGCGAGCATCGACGATATCGGCGCCGCAGCGTCGAAGGCCGGGGTCAAGGCGGCGGGGGTCGTCGTCGACGATACCGCCGTGACGCCGCGCTATGTCACCGGCTTTACCCCGGATCGCGAACTACCGATCATCTGGCGGATCACCAAGGGGTCGATCTTCAACAAGCTGGTGCTGATCCTGCCTGCGCTGCTTTTGCTGTCGGCGGTCGCACAATGGGCGATCACGCCGCTGTTGATGATCGGCGGCGCCTATCTCTGCTTCGAGGGGGCGGAGAAGGTTCTCCACGCGTTGCAGAAGGACAAGACGAGCCTCGCCGAAGACGCCGAGATCGTCGCGGACAAGGATCATGAAGAGGCGATGGTGAAGGGCGCTGTGCGCACCGACTTCATCTTGTCCGCCGAAATCATGGTGATCGCGCTCAACGAAGTGCTCGACGAGCATTTTGCGATGCGCGCCGCGACGCTCGCGGTCGTCGCCGTCGCGATCACCATTGCGGTTTACGGCGTCGTCGGACTGATCGTGAAGATGGACGACATCGGGCTGCACATGGCGAAGGAGGGCAACAGCGCCCGCCGCGCGGTCGGACGCGGACTGGTTGCGTTCATGCCAAAGCTGTTGTCGGCGCTGGCACTGATCGGGACCGCTGCAATGCTGTGGGTCGGCGGACAGATTTTCCTTCACGGGCTCGACGAATATCATATCGGCAGTATCGGGCACGGACTGCATGATTTCGCGCATAGCGTCGCTGGCGGCCTGCCGGGCGCGGGTGTGTGGGAGTGGCTGATCAATGCCGGCGGCGCGGGCGTGTTCGGATTGTTGCTCGGCGGCGTGATCGTCGGTGTGCTGCACCTGCTGCCGGGGAAGAAGGCGGCCCATTAATTTCATCATTGCGAGCGAAGCGAAGCAATCCAGAGCGGCGTAATCCGTACTGGATTGCTTCGCTTCGCTCGCAATGACTGCTTGGGGAGGTTACCCCAGCAGCACCACCGGGCTATCGGCGCGCCAGTGCATGCTGACCTTGTCGTCCCAGGTGAAATCTTCCTGATCGTGGCGCGACAGATTGGGGCGCGAGACGCGGATGCGCGCGCCGGTTTCCAGCTCGATCTCGAACAGGGTGATATCGCCGAGATAGGACATGCCCTTGATCTTGCCGCGCGCGAAATTGTATCCGTCGGGGGCATCCTGCGCCGCCGCCTTGACCGCCTTGCCTTCGCCCGGGACGTGAAGATAGATTTTCTCGGGGCGCAGCGCGACCCAGACATCGGCGCCATGCGGGCCGGTGACGCCGTGGTTGAGGTATACCTTGCCAAGGCCCGGACAATCGACCGCCGCCTTGTCGGGTTGATCGAGGGTCAGCTTGCCTTCGAAGATATTTACCGATCCCACGAAATCGGCAACGAAGCGGTTTGCAGGATATTCGTAGAGGTCGGACGGCGTCGCGAGTTGCGACACCTCACCCTTGTTGATCACCGCGATGCGGCACGCCATCGATAGCGCCTCGTCCTGATCGTGCGTCACCGTGACAAAGGTGATGCCGACCTTTTCCTGCAATTCGCTGAGCTCGAACTGCATCTGTGCGCGCAGCTTTGCGTCGAGGGCCGACAGCGGTTCGTCGAGCAGCAATACCTTGGGCCGCATCACAAGGCTGCGCGCGAGCGCGACACGTTGCCTTTGTCCGCCCGACATCTGGTCAGGCATGCGCGTCTCAAAGCCGCCGAGCTTGACCAGTTCGAGCGCCTCAGCGACGCGGTCCTTGATCTCGCCGCCCTTTACCCCCGCGATCTTGAGACCATAAGCAACATTGTCGGCAACACTCATGTGCGGAAAGACGGCGTAGCTCTGGAACACCATGTTCACCGGGCGCTTGTTCGGTGGGATGCCCGCCATGTCCTGACCATCGATCAGGATGCGCCCTTCGGTCGGCAGCTCGAATCCGGCGATCATCCGCAGCAATGTCGTCTTGCCGCAACCCGACGGGCCGAGCAGGACGAAGAATTCGCCCGCATTGATATCGAGGCTGACATTGTCGACCGCGGTCACCTTGCCGAAGCGTTTCGAGACATTCTGGATCTGGATGATGGGGCGTGCGGTTTCGGTCATGGTCAATGGGTTTCCGCAATGGCTTTCACGCCCTGGAGCTTGAGCGCGATGAATGTCAGGGCGACGGTCAGGATGATGAGCAGGGTCGAGGCCGCGTTGACCTCTGGCGTCACCGAGAAGCGGACCATCGAATAGACTTTCACCGGGAAGGTGATCGTGTCGGGACCGCTGGTGAAATAGGTGATGACGAAATCGTCGAGGCTGAGCGTGAAGGAGAGGAGCGCGCCCGCGACAAGTGCGGGTTTGATGTGCGGGATCAGCACGTCGCGGAACACTTGCCACTCGCTGGCGCCCAGATCCTTTGCCGCTTCCTCCTGCTCACGGTTGAAGGTTGCGAGGCGCGAGCGCACGACCATCGTCACGAAGGGAAAGCAGAAGGTGATATGTGCGATCGTGATCGCGCCGAGGTTGAACGGCCAGATCAAGTCCGTCGGCCAGTTGACCGCGGCGAAGAACATCAGGAAAGCGACTCCGAGGCAGATTTCGGGAACGATGATCGGCAGCGAGATCGTGCCGTCGATCGCGCCTTTCAACGGGAAACGGAAGCGCCAAAGCATAACCGCTGCGACCGCGCCGAGCACAAGGCTGACGATCGTCGCGAGCGCCGCGATCGTCAGCGAATTGATCAGCGCCTCGACCAGTTGGTCGTTGCCAAGCGCTTTCTCATAATATTTGGTGGTGAAACCACGCCACACGACGTTACGCTTGCTGTCGTTGAAGCTGAAGATCATCAGCACGACGAGCGGCGCGTAAAGGAAGACCATCACAGCGCCGACCCACAAGCGCATCCAGAGGGTGCGGCTATATTCGAGCGGTGCGATCGGGGTGCGGGCGAAGAGGGCCATCAGCGGACCTCCGGCACTTTTCTGCGCATCGACTGGATCGCAATCAGCGCGAACATCGCATAGATGAGCAGGAAGGAGAGGGCGGCGCCGAAGGGCCAGTCATTCGCTTTCTTGAACTGGCGCTCGATCACGTTGGCGATCATCTGGCTGTCGGTCCCACCCATCAGATCGGGCGTCAGATAGGCGCCGAGCGCGGGGATCAGCGTGATCATTACCCCAGCGATGATGCCCGGTGCCGCGAGCGGAACGACGATGCGCATGATCGTGCGGAAATGCCCGGCGCCAAGATCGAGGCTCGCCTCGATCAGGCTGCGGTCGAGGCGGTCGAGCGCCGCGTAAAGCGGGAGCACCATGAAAGGCAGGTGGACATAGACGAGGCCGAAGACGACCGCGAAATTATTGAAGAGCAGTTGCACCGGTTCCCATGTCGGGAGCGGTTGCAGCCCGACGAGCGTCTTGATCCAGCTCGTTCCCTCCCACAGCGCGCCGAGGCCCTTGTTCGCGAAGCCCTGAGTGCCGAGCAGCATCATCAGCGCATAGGTGCGGATGAGGAGGTTGGTCCAGAAGGGCAGCATGATGCCGAGCAGCAGCCACGGTCGCCATTTCTCGCTGGCAAAGGTGACCGCCATCGCGACGGGGAAGCCGATGATCAGGCAGATCAACGTGACGAGCGCCGCGACGGCGAAGCTTTTGCCGAAAATGGTGAGGTAGAGCCATTCGGTCGCGCGCTTGTAATTTTCGAGCGTGCCCGAAAATTCGATCTCGGTGAGGCCCTTGTTCTCGCCGAAGCTGTAAAGCCAGACGATCGCCATGGGGACCAGGAAGAAGACGATGACCCAGAAGAGCGTCGGCAGCGATACCGCTGCAAAAACCCTCTTGTTCGTTTTCCAATCCTGTTCGGCCACCCCCCGATGCCCCCTTCAGACCCTTAGGCCGCCCGCACCCGTGTGAAGGCTTCTTCGTAAAGCGGCTGCAACTCGGGATTGAAGCGCGCATATTCGCATTTCGCCAGCACCTCGGCGGGCGGGAAGATGACCGGGTTATTCTTGTAGCTGTCCGGCATCAGCGCCTTCGCCGCCGCGTTGGGTGTCGGATAGAGAATCGTCTCGGTGATTTCCTTGTCGACGTTGGCATCGAGGATATAGTTGATGAAGGCGTGGGCATTTTTCGGGTGCGGTGCGCCCTTGGGGATGCACAGATTATCCGAATTGAGCTGGCTGCCTTCCTTCGGCACGACGAAGTCGATGTCGTTGTCCTCGGTCATCGCCTGCGCGATGTCGCCATTATATTCGAGCACCACGTCGACGTCGCCCTTCAGCAACAGGTCCTGCCCGTCATCCTCGTGGAATTTCTTCACATTGGGCTTTTGCTTGATCATCATCTTTTCGATCGTTGCGATGTCCGCGGGGGTCAGCGCGTTGACCGATTTGCCCAGATATTTGCCGTAAAGGCGGAACATGTCGCCGGCCTCCGACAGCCAGGCGATGCGGCCCGCATATTCGGGGCTGTCGAACAGGACTTTCCAACTATCGGGCCGCGCCGACACTTTCGATTTGCGAAAGCCGATGCCGAGCGCGAGCCAGGTATAGGGCATCGAAAACTTGCGCTGCAGGTCATATTCGACGTTGATATAGGCCGGATCGATATTCTTCTTGTTCGGAATTTGCGCATGGTCGAGCGGCATCAACATGCCGGCCTTGCTCATCCGCTCGACAAAGTCGTTCGACGGCACAATCACGTCGTAGCCGGGATTGCCGGCCTTGAACTTCGCAAACAGCACGTCGTTGCTGTCGAACAGGTCCATCGTAACGTCGACGCCCGTCGTTTCCTTGAAATTGTCGAGCGTATTCTCGCCGATATAGGTGTCCCAATTATAGAAGTTCAGCTTGGCTTCCTCGCCGTTCGCGAGCTTCTTGCCTTCGCCCTTGCTGCATGCGGCGAGCCCGCCGAAACTGATCCCGATGGCCGCGACCCCCATCGCCTGGAGCAGCGAACGGCGTCCCCGGGTTTGCTTGATCAGTTCAATCGGATCCATGTGCAGCCTCCCTGTTTGTGACGTCAAGCTGACTCAATAAAGTCGGCTTGGAAAGAGCTTTTTTGCGCTGCACCAAGAATATTTGAAACTTTCATGCGTTGCGCAGGTACCAGTCGTAATCAAGCGTCGGAACGACGCTGAAATAATTGTCCTGTTCGACCCGCTTGACGATGCTGAACATGTCGACGAAGCGGTCGCCGAGATAGGCGCGCATCAGCTTCGATGCGTGGAAGCGGTCGACCGCGGCGAACCAGTTGGAGGGCGGCTTGTCGTCGCCCGAATTGTCGCGATCATAACCGTTGCCGACGACCGCCGCGCCCGGGTCGGTCTTGTTCGTCATGCCATGATGCATGCCCGCGAGGACGGCGGCGACCGCAAGATAGGGATTGGCGTCGGCACCGCACGCGCGATGCTCGACATGCCGGCTCGGCGGCGGGCCGACGGGGATGCGGAACGAGACCGTGCGGTTGTTCACGCCCCAGGTCGGTGCCACGGGGGCGTAGCTGTTCGCCTTGAAACGGCGATAGCTGTTCGCATGCGGCGCAAAGAGCGCGAAACCATCGCCGACACTGCCGATCATCCCGCCGATCGCGTGGCGTAACGCGGGGGTGCCCTCGGGGTCTTCGCTCGCAAAGATGTTTGCGCCCTTGTCGTCGTTGACCGAGACGTGAATGTGCATGCCGCTGCCTGCCTGATCGGCGAAGGGCTTGGCCATGAAGGTCGCCTCTAGTCCCTGCTGCTGCGCAATCGCCTTGACGAGGCGCTTGTACATGATTGCGTCGTCGCAGGCGCGCAGCGCATCGGGCTTGTGGCGCAACGTCAGTTCGAACTGGCCGGGCGCGAATTCGGATATTGCGCTTTCGAGCGGCAGGTCCTGAATGTCGGTCGCGGCATAAAGCGCGTCGAAGAAAGGCCGGAAATCGTCGAGTTCGCGGAGGCCATAAACCTCGACATTACGCGGCGTGTCGCGGCTGTAGGCCGGGCGGGCAGGGCGAACCTTGCCGTCGCGCGCGCGGCGCGGGTCGACGAGATAGAATTCGAGCTCGACCGCAAGAACCGGAGTCAGCCCGTCGGCGGTGAAACGGTCGATCACACCCCCCAGCACATGGCGAGGGTCGAGGTCGTGCGGCGTCCCATCGAGTTCGTAGAAATCGACGAGGAATTGCGCGGCATGGTCGCCGCCCCACGGCGTGCGGACGAGCGTGCCGGGGATCGGCTTCATCGATCGGTCGGCGTCGCCATCTTCCCAGACGAGGCCCGTTTCGACCGTGTCCTGACCGGTAATGTCGACGACTGTAATCGAGCCGGGGAACATGCGGCCACTTTCATAAACGGCCAGCACCTCATGCTGGCGGAGCCGCTTGCCGCGAGGCACGCCGCCGAAGTCGGTGTAGATCATCTCGATAGAATCGACGTCGGGATTGGCCTTGAAAAAGGCTTCGGCTTCCGACCGTGGCGCGATCACGCCCGATGACTTCGACATCGCCCCTCTACTCCTTCAATGCTCGCACGCAGTCGGCGAAGGCGCCAACCAACCGGTCGATCTGATCGTCGCCGGTAACCGGGCTCACCAACATCATATTGTGAAACGGCGCCAGCAAAATCCCGCGATTGGCGAGAAAGAGGTGGGTCGCCGCCTCCAACTCGGGATGCATGGCCGTCTTTGCCTCGCTGCCATTGTGGGGTGGGGTGAGGCAGGTCAGGAATTCGACGCGGGCGCCGACCTGTGTGACATGCCAGTCAAGGTCGGCGGCGGCGATTTCCTGTTCGAGCCCGGCGACGAGGCGTGCCGCGCCGCGCAGCATCTGGTCGTAGGCGGTGGGCGTGATGACGTCCGACAGCATCGCATCCATCGCGGTAATGGCGAGCGCGTTGGCGGATAGGGTGGTGCCGATACCGCTGTGCCCGGCGGGTCTCGCGGCGTTGAGCGCCGCCATGCGTTCGGCGACCTCTGCCGAAAATCCATAGACCGCGCACGGCACGCCGCCGCCGATCGACTTGCCGACGACCATCAAGTCGGGTTTCGGACCATGCACGGCGCCATGGCCACCATGGCCCGACGAGATTGTGTGCGTTTCGTCGAATATGAGCAACGTGCCTGTTTCATCGCACAATTTACGCAGAGTCGAGAGAAAGCCCGGCGCGTCGCGCACCATGCCCACATTGGTCATCACCGGTTCGGCGAGGACACAGGCGATGTCTCCGCCGCGAAGAGCCGACGCAAGCGCATGTTCGTCGTTGAATTCGATCACGGTCGTCGTGTCGCGAAGGTCGTGGACCTGTCCGATCAGGCTGGCACGCATCATCGGCGTTCCGGCCTTCAGATCGACGAAGGCATCGTCAACAGCGCCATGATAGGCCCCGTTGAAGGTCAGGATCTTGCGCCGCCCGCTGATCCCGCGGCACCAGCGGATCACCGCACGGTTTGCTTCGCTGGCGGTCGTAGTGACCTGCCATTGCGGTAGACCGAACATCGCGGCGAGCTTTTCGGACAGTGCCGCCCCCCGCTCCGTCGGGAGCATGTAGCTTAGCCCTTCGGTAGCCTGCCTCATCAGTGCGGCCGCGAGAGCAGGCGGTGAATGACCGAAAAGGCTGGCGGTATCGCCGAGGCAGAAGTCGTCGTAGTCCTGTCCGTCGATGCTGGTGAGCGTAGCATGTTTTGCCGATGCGGCGACGATCGGCACCGGGCTCGGCCAATCCTTCATCCAGTGGAAGGGAACCGATTGGAACCATCCCGTGGCCGCGGCATGGTGCGCGAAAGCGCGCGGGTTGGCAGCGCGGAAGCGTTCGGCCTCGATTGCCGCGACGCGGGCGATGGCCGCGTCGGCGATCACCCGAGCTTGTCCTTCATGGCGTAATAGAGCAGCCCGAGCGTCGCGAGCGGGCGGCGCAGCCACTTGCCGCCGGGAAAGGGCTGCGATGGCAGATTTGCGAGAATGTCGAAGCGTTCGGCGGTGCCTGCCACAGCCTCGGCAACCAGCTCGCCCGCGATGGTTGTCACCAATGCTCCATGACCCGAAAAGCCGTGCGCGTGGAAGATGTTCCCGCGCCGTCCGATATGCGGCAGCCGGTTCAGCGTCACCGCGACGACGCCGCCCCAGCCATAGTCGATCTTCGCGTCGGCGATCTGTGGGAACACCTTTGCCATATAAGGTCTTACGAACGCCGCGATGTCGCGCGGCGGCACCTGCGAATAGCTTTCACCGCCGCCAAAGATCAGGCGTTTGTCGGCCGAGAGGCGGAAATAATTGAGCACGAAGCGGCTGTCGGCGACCGCGGCGTCGGTCGGGAGCAGTTCGTCGGCGTTCGGCAGCGGCGCGGTCGCTACGTTATAATTCATGATCGGCACGGTGTAGCGGCCGAGGTCGGGCTCGACTTCGCCGATCCAACTATCAGTCGCGTCGATGACATAGCGCGCGCCGACATGCGCGCGGTCGGTCATCACGCCCGGCCCTTCGGGATTGTCGGTGATCTGGCGAACGCGCTCACCCTCCCAGATGCGGACCCCGGCGGCTTCGGCTGCACGGGCTAGGCCGATGGCGTAGTTCAGCGGGTGGAAATGACCGCCCTGCGGATCGTGGATGCCGCCATGATAGAGCGGGCTGGCGATATGGTCGCTCATGGCGTGCTTCTCGACGACCGCGCTCCGATAGTCGAAGCGGTTGGCGAGATATTCGGCTTCACGCTGCATCGTAGCGAAATCCTTCGGCGTCCACGCCGCCTCCAGATGACCGGCCTTCAGATCGCAGTCGATGCCATGTTTCGCGATCCGCGATTTTACACGGTTTTCGCGCCAGCACAGGTCGAACAGGGCGTCGGCGCGCTCGCGTCCGAACTCGTCTTCCAGTTCGGAGGCGGTCCAGCGAAGCCCCGGAATGAGCTGCCCGCCGTTACGGCCCGACGCGCCGAAGCCGATATGCTCGCGTTCGATCAGGATCACCGAAAAGCCTCGCTCGGCGCAGGCGAGCGCCGCCGATAGGCCGGTAAAGCCGCCGCCGATCACCGCCACGTCGAACGACAGATCCCGATCAATTTCATAGGAGGATCGCCACGGATGGACGGTCGCGGCATAATAGCTGTTCGCAAGCGGATCGGTCATAGTCGCAGCGCGGGTCAGACCCGCATCAACAGATGTTCGCGTTCCCAGCTCGATACCACCGACTGATAGTTGAACAGTTCATGATCCTTCACCGCGAAGAAGATTTCGAAGAAATCATCGCCGAGCAAATTGCGCACCTTCTTGCACGAGGCGAAACGGTCGAGCGCCGCCTCCAGCGTACGGGGAAGGGTGCGTGCGCGGTTGTACGCGCTGCCGGTGATCGGCTTTGCGGGGACCATCCGGTCGACCATCCCGATATAGCCGCAGATCAGCGAGGCAGCGATTGCGAGATAGGGATTGCTGTCGGCGCCCGGCAGGCGGTTTTCGACGCGGCGGTTGTTCTTGTCCGAGATCGGCACGCGGAACCCGCACGACCTGTTGTCCTCGCCCCACTGAACGTTGATCGGCGCTGCGCTGTCGGGGCGCATGCGGCGAAAACTGTTCACATTGGGTGCCCACAGCGGCGAGATTTGCGGCATGTAGCGCACCAGTCCCGCGATATAGCTGCGGAACATCGCGCTATCGCGGCCGTTGGCGGTCGAAAACAGATTCTTGCCCGACCCTGCATCGACCACCGACTGGTGAATGTGCATCGCGCTGCCCGGCTGACCCGCCATCGGATTCGCCATGAAGGTTGCGTAGACGCTGTGCTGTTTCGCAACATTGCGCACGACGCGCTTGAAGAGGAACACTTCGTCGGCGAGCCGCAGCGGGTCGCCATGCTCGAAATTCACCTCGAGTTGCGCGGCGCCCATTTCATGGATCATCGTATCGATATCGAGCCCCATCAGCTCGCAATCGTCATAGATATGATCGATGATATCCTCATATTCGTTCATCGCCTCCAGCCCATAGGGCTGGCTTGCCGTCTCGCTGCGTCCTGACTGGCCGACGGGCGGGGTCAGCGGAAAGTCGGGGTCGGCGTTCTGCGAGACGAGGTAGAATTCGACCTCGGGCGCGATGATCGGTTTCCAGCCCTTTTCGGCATAAAGCCCGAGGACCTTCTTAAGGATCGTCCGCGGCGCGATGTCGACCTCGCTCCCATCTCCGTTGAACGCGTCGGCGATCACGAAGGCGGTCGGCGAGGTGAAGCCGGGTGCGACGCAGATCGTGCTGGGGTCGGCGATCAATATCTTGTCGGGATCCTTGTCCCAGATATCATCAATATCCTCGGGATAATGGCCGTCGATCGTGCATATGAAGACACTGCCCGGAATGCGCAGCGACTTGTCCTTGACGGAGGAGAGGAACTTCTTGGCCGGCAGCACCTTGCCGCGCTGAACCCCGTTGATGTCGGGAACGATACATTCGACTTCGTCGATTTTATGGTCGCTGATCCATTGTTCCAGATTGACTGACATGAGCCCCCGATTGGGCCGAGGAGTCGGCCCGTTGTGGAGAGGGTAGCGTATCGCAAGCTTTCCACGAGCGCCAGTGGGGGCAGCTATTCGGCCATTTCCGGCATGATTACATGCCCGATTCTTTGCTTGCGCGAAAAGGGCAGGCGGCCATCCTGGTATCACGGGCTTGACCCGGCGTCGGCCTTTTCTCCAAGTAGGACGACGCGCCGACGCTATCCCGTGTGCGCAGCAAGGAGACGATGGTGATGAGGGGCGACAATGACCGGCTGGCTTCCTTCTGGATGCCCTTTACCGCCAATCGTTCGTACAAGGCGCACCCGCGCCAGCTCGTCTCTGCGAGCGGGATGTATTACCAGTCGTCGGACGGGCGCGATGTGCTCGACGGAACTTCAGGCCTTTGGTGCAGCAACGCAGGCCATTGCCGACCCGAGATTACCGAGGCGATCGCCAACGCCGCGGCGACCCTCGATTTCGCGCCAACCTTCCAGCTCGGGCATCCGCTTCCGTTCGAACTGGCGGAGCGGCTCGCCGCCCTGATGCCAGCGGGGCTCGACCGCATCTTTTTCACCAACAGCGGGTCGGAGTCGGTCGATACCGCGCTCAAGATTGCGCTCAATATCCAGCGCGCGAAGGGACAGGGCACGCGGACGCGGCTGATAGGGCGTGAGCGCGGCTATCATGGCACCGGCTTTGGTGGGATCAGCGTTGGCGGCCTCGTGAACAATCGCCGCGCCTTTGGCGGGGGATTGCCCGGCGTCGATCATATCCGCCATACGCACGACATCGAACGCAACGCCTTCACCCGCGGGTTCCCGCAACATGGAGCCGAACTTGCCGACGATCTCCAGCGCCTCGTCGACCTGCACGGCGCCGATACGATCGCGGCAGTGATCGTCGAGCCGATGGCGGGCTCGACCGGCGTGCTCGTCCCGCCAGTCGGCTATCTCCAGCGCCTGCGCGACATTTGCGACCGGCATGGCATCATCCTGATCTTCGACGAGGTGATCACCGCTTTCGGCCGCGTCGGCGGAGCAACGGCGGCAGAACAATGGGGCGTGACTCCCGATATCATCACGATGGCCAAGGGCCTCACCAATGCCGCGGTGCCGATGGGTGCGGTGGCGGTGAAGCGCGAACTTCACGATGCGGTGATCGACAGCGTGCCGGGCGGGATCGAGCTGTTTCACGGCTATACCTATTCGGGGCATCCGCTGGCGAGCGCCGCCGGTCTTGCAACGCTCGACCTCTATGCCCGGGACGGACTGTTCGACCGTGCGGGCGAACTGTCAGGCTATTGGGAAGATGCCGCGCACAACCTGAAGGGTGCGCGCCATGTCATCGACATTCGCACGATCGGTCTTGTCGCCGGGATCGAACTCGAACCGCGCCCGGGCGCTGCCACCGCACGCGCGATGGAATTGTTCCATGCGTGTTTCGACAATGGCCTGCTGGTACGCGCGACCGGCGACATCATTGCGCTGTCGCCGCCGCTGATCGTCGAAAAAAGCCAGATCGACGAGATGTTCGGGAGGCTGGGCGAGCTGTTGGATGGGATCGACTAGGATCGTCGATCCGGGGTTAGGTCATTGAGCTGCCAAACAATGCACCGCGCAGCCAGTGATGCGGGCATGCGCTATTGCGATAAATGGCTGATTGTCTACGCCTGACCCGCCAGCGGAAATGCCACCGAAACCCGTGTTCCCTTGCCAAGCTCGCTCGCGATATCAAGCTGCCCCTGATGACGCTCGCTGATGTGCTTGACGATCGCGAGGCCGAGGCCGGTACCGCCGACCGAGCGGCTGCGCGCTTCGTCGACACGATAGAAGCGTTCGGTCAGGCGCGGCAGATGATCGGGCGCGATGCCGTCGCCCTCGTCGCTGACCGACAGTCGGACGCGGCGGCCTTCGCGCGCCAGTTCGACCGTCACGGGCGTTCCAGCGTGGCCATATTTCATCGCGTTCGAAATGATATTGTGCGCGAGCTGCCCCAACTGCGCTTCGTCGCCGAACATTGGTTGCGGTTCGTCGCCCAGGCTTGCAACGATGTCTTTCGCGCGCGCCTGTTCGCTGTCGCGCAACTGCGCGATGGTCGTCCGGACGATCGCAGCAAGATCGACCTGCGCCGTTGGGCGCCGAAAACGGTCGGCCTCGACGCGTGAGATCGAGAGAAGGTCGATCACCAATTGTTGCATCCGTCCAGCCTCGCGGTGGATGATCGAAAGGAAGCGGCTTCGGGTCGGCGCATCGGTGTCGCCGTTCATGTCCTGCAAGGTTTCGACATAGCCCAGGATTGCCGCCAGCGGGGTCCTGAGTTCGTGGCTGGCATTGGCGACAAAATCGGATCGCATCCGGTCGGCAGCGTCGATGGCCGAACGGTCGGACAGGAAGATGATATTCTCGCTGCCCGACAATGCAGCGATCCGCATCGTCCAGCGTTGGCCGGGGCGCGGAAAGTCGATCAGATTGACCGTTTCGAGCGGCAGGTTCGCGTCGATTTGCGACAGCCAGTCGGTTGCCGCGGGATGGCGGATCGCGGTGCGGACATCCGCCCCGACAATATGCCGGCCAAGCAACCGGATCGCCGCGTCGTTGGCGATGGTCACAATATTGTCGGCGGTTCCGATCAGGGGCTCTTTTTCCTGATCGACCCAATGGGCAAAATCGGGGTGGCGGAGCAACGAGATCGGCGGGGCGACGGCAGCTACGGCGCCGACGTCCTTCGTGGCTGGCAAGGACATGGGTAGCGCGCTGTAGACCGTCGCCGCGGCGAGAAAACCCGCAAGCACCATGATCGCAATCGACAGCGGATCGCCCCCGGCCAGCGTGGCAAAGATCGCCGCGATGGCGACCAGCGTCAAAGCGATGACCAGGCTGGAAAGGCGATCGAACATCGTCGCTGCGCCTCGCACGAAGCGGGGATCGAGCGCAAGGATGTTTACGGTAATTAACGTCCCCTCGGCGAATGTCCCAAAGCGGGAAGGGCGAGGGGGCGGGCCGTCTTTTGCTTTTCCTTGACGGCTCATTAGGTTATGCGCGCGGCATGGAAAACGGCGACATTCCCGACGAAAATCCCGCAGGGGCGGACGAGGCTATTCCTTCGCGGCGAAGAATGCTGGCGCTCGGCGCGATGGGTGTGTCGGCCGCACTGACGATCCGCCCCGCCTTTGCGCAGACTGCGGTGTCTGTAATGAACTGTGAGATCCCCGTTCCGGGGCCGACCGGCGCCGGCAAATATATCGATACGGCGGGCAAGCTGGTTCCGCCGGGCACCAAGGGCGCCTTTCCGGGCTCGCCTCGCCCGTTTACAGGCGAGGAAGTGAAGCGCGCCTTCCGTGGACAGACGCTGCCGGGCACGACCTACAACCAGTCGCAGGCCTATCTTCAATATATCCGGCGCTTGCAGGCGGGGCAGAGCGGCTTTACCTGTTTCGCATCGATCACGACGACGCGCTGATTTTCGTTCCTTTGAGGCGATGTCGGTTCAGCCGCGCCGCCAGCCAAAGGAATTTCTGTGAAACTAGCTTCGCTCAAACAGGGTCGCGACGGTCGCTTGGTCGTCGTTTCGGACGATCTCGCCTGGTATGCCGATGCGGGCCAGATCGTGCCGACGATGCAGGCGGCGCTGGACAATTGGGCCTATGCCGCACCCCGGCTTGCGTCGCTGGCCGAGGATCTCAACCATGATGCGATCCCGAAGGATCGGTTTCATGAGCATGACGCCGCATCGCCGCTGCCGCGCGCCTATCAATGGGCGGACGGCAGCGCTTATGTGAACCATGTCGCGCTGGTGCGGCAGGCGCGCGGGGCCGAAATGCCCGACAGCTTCTGGCACGATCCGCTGATGTATCAGGGCGGAAGCGACGCGTTCCTGGGACCTCGCGACCCGATCCCGCTCGGCGATCCGGCCTGGGGCTGCGACATGGAGGCCGAGGTCGTCGTCGTCACCGGGGACGTTCCCAAAGGCATTGACGCGATTGCGGCGCGCGACACGATACTGCTCGTCGGGCTGACCAACGACGTATCGCTCCGTGGGCTGATCCCGGCGGAGCTCGCCAAGGGTTTCGGCTTTTTCCAGTCGAAGCCGTCGAGCGCGATGTCGCCGGTGTTCGTTACACCCGACGCGCTTGGTGAACGCTGGAAGGATGGCAAGCTGCACGGCACGCTGTCGGTTGATCTCAACGGCCAGCCGCTGGGGCGCGCCGATGCGGGGGTCGACATGACTTTCGATTTTGGGGCGCTGATCGCCCATGCGGCGAAGACACGCGATCTGGGCGCCGGCACGATCATCGGATCGGGCACGGTGTCGAATCGCGACGCCGATGGCGGGCCGGGCAGGCCGATCGCCGCGGGCGGCCTGGGCTATAGCTGCCTGGCCGAAGTGCGGACGGTGGAAACGATCCAGCAGGGCGAGCCGAAGACGCCGTTCATGCAGCAGGGCGACACGGTTCGCATCTGGATGGACGACGACCGCCATCACAGCATCTTCGGCGCGATCGAGCAGCGCGTCGGCTGATAGCAAGAGAGGGCGGAATTGCTTCCGCCCTCTCCCGATCTTACTCGCGCTACCGCTTGTTTAGCCGAAGCTGCCGCCGGACATCGCGTCGCTCAGCGAACATGCTGCTGGGCCGAGAATGACGATGAACAGCACCGGCAGGATGAACAGAATGAGCGGCACGGTCATGATTGCGGGCAAACGAGCTGCCTTTTCCTCAGCGCGCATCATGCGTTCATTCCGGAATTCGGCCGACAGAACGCGAAGCGCGCTCGCAAGCGGCGTGCCGTATTTTTCGGTCTGGATCATCGTCGTGACCACGCCCTTCACCGACTCCAGATTCACGCGGTAAGCGAAGTTTTCGAAGGCCTGACGGCGCTCGGTCAAGAAGCCGAGTTCAATCGACGTCAGAGCGAATTCTTCGCCGAGTTCGGGATAAGCGCGGCCCAGTTCCTTCGAGACGCGGGCAAAGGCGGAGTCGACGGTCAAGCCGGCCTCGGCGCAGATGACGAGTAGATCGAGCGCATCGGGAAGACCTTTACGGATCGCGTCGGTGCGCTTCTGGCGCATATTGTTGACGAACAGATCGGGCGCCTTGTAGCCAATGATCAATGCACCCATGGTGGACATTGAGCGTTTGAACGGCGTCAGATCGGGCCACATGTCGACCCAGTAGATCAGCAAGACGGCGAGCCCACCGAACAGGATCGGGAGGACCATGCGGCCAAAAATTACCGCCACGGCGAGATCCTTCGACCGGATACCGGCCTGCGCCAGCTTTTGCTGGACCTCTTTTATCTGCCCATCCTGCAACACCTGAAGCCTGTCGAGGAAGGTACGCATCCGATCGGCCGTCTGGTTCTTGCGAACCAGCCGAGCACGACGCTTCGCGGTCGAGGCGGTGATACCTGCCTTCAACTGTTCGCGACGATCGTTGAGGGCCTTGACCCGCTTGGTCATCGGATTGCGAACGGTTAGCGCGTTGTAAATCGCGAAAAGGACCGCAAATACGCCGACGGCCGCGAGCATGGTACCCGCCCATACGACGTCGATGCCCAGAATTTTCGGACCCGCCTGCGCGCCTGAAAAGGCCGAACTAAGTAGGAGGCTGCTGTTCATTTCTATGCCCCCTCAGATTTCAAAGTTGACCATTTTGGCCATGATGCCGGCGCCAATGCTCATCCAGATGAGACCACCCAACCCGGCGATGATGAGGCGCTCTTCGTAGAAGAAGCCTCCCAGATAGCTGGGGTTCATCGACCAGACGACGCCGAAGACGAAGAAGGGCAACGAGCCGACGATATAGGCGGAAGCCTTCGCTTCCGACGACATCGCACGAATTTTCAGCTTCATCTGCGCGCGCTTGCGCAGAACGTCGGACAGATTGGCCAGCGTTTCGGCCAGATTGCCGCCGGTTTCGCGCTGAATCTGGATCGTGATGCAAAAGAACTGGAATTCTGGAGTGCCGAGCATATCGGCCGATTCCTGCAATGCCGCTTCCATAGTGTTGCCGATGCGGATGCGTTCAATGATGCCCTTGAACTCCTCGCCGACGGGGCCGGGTAGTTCGTGGCTGACGACCTGGAAGGTTTCGGTGACCGGCAAACCCGACTTCAGCCCGCGTACCAGAAGGTCGATCGCGTCAGGAAAGCGGGCGTTGAATTTGGCGATGCGCCGCTTGATCGCTGATCCGACAACAAAATAGGGCAAGCCGAGCGCGAGGAACAAGCCGACCAGCCCGGCCATCAGAATTGGCGCGCGAACGATGAGCATGGCGCCGGTTACCACGACGAACACGATCATCGACGCGAACATATATTGCGTGAGGGTCCAGCTCTTGCCGGTCCTGCGTATCCGCTTCTCCAACTCGTCGCGACGGGGAAGCAGCGCGGTCAGCGATGAATCACCCTTGCGTCCTGACTGAATCGTTTTGCGCATCTGGGCCGCAACTACGGCTTCGGTCGAGTTCGCGTGACGGTCCTTGACCATCGCCAGCCGCCGCGTCTTCGCCTTTCCGGACGACGGTCCGCCGAGCAGGAACACGAGGAGGGCAAAAGCCAGGAAGGCCCCTGCGATGATAAGGATGACTGGCAGATTCATGGTCAGCTGATGCCCGCTTCTATCGCTGGACGTGGCGACGGCCCGGGGGCCGCCATCACGCCGCTTGTTTCACGCCCTTTTTCGTCAGCCCGAGCTTGCCGAGCAGCGAACCGCCCGATTTGCCCTTCGCCGCGACAATCTGCGCTTCCTCGGCTTCGACATCAGCGCCTTCGAGGATGATGCGCATCAGATTGTTCCATACCTGCGCCGCCTTCGTGCCTTTGCAGGTTTCAGCATAGGATTTGCCGAGCTTTGCCGACTGGGCGACCAGCTTGGGGTCGAATGGAATGACGATGTCGATCGGACGTTCGATCGAAGATTCAAATTCCTTGCGCGACAGTTCGCCGATGGCGTTCTGAAACTTGTTCGCGACCAAGACGACACGCGCGCCCGGAATATTCTGCTTGAACCAGGACAAGAGCCGGATCGTGTCGCGCGCCGCGGCAAGCGTAACGTCGCTAACGAGCAGGATCGTGCCGGCTTCAGACACAAGGTGCGGGAAGGGGATCAGTACCTGTCGCGGAATGTCGACGATCGTCATCTCGAATGCCGAGCGAAGTTCCTCTTCCAGCTGGAAAAAGGCAGAGCCATCGGTCATCACCGGCTGATGGATCGGCGCTTCCGCCGACAACAGGCTGAGCTTGTCCGATGCGCGCACCATCGCGCGCTCGATGAAAAGCCCGTCGATACGGCTGGGGTTGTCGATCGCATCGATCAGGCCGCGGCCCGGTTCGAGATCGAGCGTCAGTGCGCCCGTGCCGAAATGAACGTCGAGATCGAGCAGCGCGGTCTGACGGCCAGCCTGCTCGCTGATCGCCCACGCAAGCGAAGTCGCGACGAGCGACGCGCCGACACCGCCGCGAACGCCGACAACACCCATCATGTGATGCGGCTTGTCGTCGTGCATATCGGCATGTTTCGGCGCCGACAGCATGGCTTGCGCCATCGTGAGCGATTCGCGGACCTGTTCGAGCGAAAGCGGCTTCAGGAGATAATCCTGGATGCCGCTGGACAGCAGATCGCGGTACAGCCGAACGTCGTTGACCTGACCCGCGGCAATCACGACGGTGCCCGGCTCGCAGACCTCCGCCAGCGCATTGATGTCGTTGATCGGGTCGCCTGATTCAGACATGTCGACAAACAGGATGTTCGGGCTGGCCGACACCGACAGCGATTGCACCGCATTGCGCAGGCCGCCCTTGTTACACTTTTCGATCGGCCAGCCCATGTCGTTGGCCGCGGCGCGGATCAGCTCGAGCGTATCGTCATCGCAGACGAAGGCATTAAACGGATCGCGCAATCCTGCTGATTTGAAAGGAGCGTTCACTGGCTGCCTCCGCTGGTGGGTGCCTTGGTCAGTTCGCCGGCACCGGTCTGGGGTTTGGTACGATAGGTCTGGATCGCGCGCGTTGCCGCGGCCGGGTCGCTGCCGGTATTGCTGGCGCCCTTGATCAGGTCGTTCGGATCGGCGACCATCGCAGCAAGATTGCTGTTCGTCGCGCAGCCATAGTTCGACGATGTCGAATTGGTCGGATTGATCGACGACTTGCTCTCCCAGTTGGGACAGCCAGGTACCGATGCCGATGCCCGCGTCACGACGATGCGCATGTGGCCGTCGGGCACGGCTCCGGTCGTGACTGGAACGTCGGTGCTGAGCAGCAATCCGCGGCGCTCGACCATCGCACGGACCGTCGCCTGTGCAGCGCTTGAACCATAGAGCGACGGGTCCTCAAGTGCGACGCGGTCGCCGTAGCGAACTCCCATCGCGTCGAGCCAGCCCTGCAGGCGACCCTGTTCGCTCGGAGGCAGTTCGCCGTTGGCCGCCGCAACATCAAACTGATAGATGCTGTTGCGCACGACCGGCTGGTGCACCGAGTCCAGACTGTGGTTGCTATTGGCGGCACCGGTACAGCCGGCGAGCGACGTGGCCACAGCCAGAACCGTCCAAGTTGCGATTTTTTTCATCACTTTGCTCCTGAAATCCGGCGCGTCACTTGATGCTGAAACCGGGCGACGCGTCGCCGCTGCCCCGCGGACGATCGGCATCGCCGACGCTGGTATCGAGCCGCGGTTTGGGGCGGTCGCCGCCAGTTACGCCATTGCTGGTCTGGTTGAGCAGGAGGCGCTGAAGATCGTTCGGGTCCTGATAGGCATCGGTGGGAAGCTTGATGTCATTTGCGGACACCGGCTGGACCAGATACGGCGTCACGACGATGACGAGTTCGGTTTCGCCACGGCGGAAGCTGTCCGATTTGAACAGCATGCCGAGCACCGGGACATCGCCGAGGCCGGGAAGCTTGTCGATGGCACCGATAGACCGGTTGTTTAGCAGCCCCGCGATCATGAAACTCTCGCCCGAGCCCAGCTCGACCGTAGTTTCGGCGCGGCGGATCGTGAGAGCCGGAACCTGAAAGCCCTGCATTTCGATCGCGCCCTCGGTCGACAGTTCCGACACTTCGGGGCGGACACGCAGGCTGATCCGGCCGTTGGACAACACCGTCGGCGTATAAGCCAGGCTGACACCATATTTGCGATATTCGATTGTCGTCCCGGCGAAATTGCCCGGGATCGGCACGGGAAACTCGCCGCCTGCCAGGAAGTCAGCGGTTTCGCCCGAAATGGCGGTCAAATTTGGCTGCGCCAGCGTAGCGACCAGACCCGAGCGTTCGCCGATATCGAGCGAAGCGATCAGATCGAGACCGAACAGGCGGCCAGCGCCCGCGAGGCTGCGCGTACCCGTCGGCGTCGTGACCTGATATTGAGTGCCAAGGTACGGCGAATTGATCGGCTGGCCTGTGACGGGATCGTACGGGCGGGGCACGGGGCTACCGGGGAACACCGCCGTCGGCGCAGGGACCGGCGTAATCGTGCCGGGGTTCCGGCCACCGAAGACTCCGGCCAAGAAGCCGCCCGTCGAATCGCGGGTCAGGACGTTGCCGCTGATTTCCTTGACCAGCGAGCGGTTTACTTCGGCGATCCGGACCTGCAGATTGACTTGCAGCGGTGTCGCCGTGCGAAGACGCGATAGAACCTTGGTCTCTTCGCCGACAAAAGCCTGTACCAGCCGTTCGGCTTCGGCGGCATCGTCAGGCGATTTCACCGTTCCCGTGAGCAGCACGAAGCCGTTCATCGGGTTCGCCGAAATACTGGCGTCCGGCATCGCGAGCGAAAGCATCTGATCGATCGTCTCGATGTTGTTGCCGACGCGGGCGACGGTCGAGAAAACGACGCGGCCGCTGGCATCGGTGGCATAGATGCTGGTTTCTCCGGGCTTTTTGCCAAAGATGTAGAGCTGGCGACCCGAACGCACCTGGACGTCGGCGACTTCGTCATTGGCGACAAAGACGTCGGACATCGAGGCGGGAAGGCTGACCAGCCGGCCGCGGCCCACCGATAGTTCGATGCTGCTGCTCGCGTTCTGGACGGCCTGTGCGATAACGGGCGCCGAAGGAGCTGCTGCCAGAGTGGCTGCGACGAGGCCTATCGCCAGGGTGCGGGCCATGGCCGCCGCCTTGAGTTTGGCTGTGCTGTTCATCTTACTTACCCCCGACCGGAACTTCGGTCATCTTGTCGCCGCGGGTCACGCGCACGACCGGACCGGTCGGAACGGACACGGGGCGCCCCCCATAGGATTGCGTGGAACCGCTGTTGTTCGTTGACGCCTGCGGTGCCCGCGGTGCCGTCACACGGCCGCGTACCGGGATCCAGAAGCGCGAGACGTCGCCACCGGTCGTCGCCGACGAGCGGCTCGAGGTCGGACGTGCAGCGGCTTCGGCCAGCATCTTCCGTTCAGCATTAGCGCCGCCAGTGGCCGGAACATTGACTTCGCCCGACGCGATTGCCGCGTCGAGTTCGCCGGCGCTTTCGGCCAGTGGACGCAGCGCGAGCGAAAGTTTGCCCATGTCCTGCGCGACGGCGATCTTTTCGGCGATTTCGGGTGTTGCTTCGAGAGTCACCGAACCGAAGGTGCGGACCGGGGTCTTCCCCGTTTCGTCTTCGGCATCAAAGCGCTGGTCAGTCGCCAGAATACGGACGTTACGGACGATCGTTTCGGCGGTGAACAATTCCTTGTCTGGATAGCTCGAGTTCTCCGAATCGACCGAGATGCGCTGCGCGAGAACCACGTCGACGCGGTCACCCGGAAAAACGAACCCGGCGACGCCTTGTTCCTGGCTGACCTTGACCGTGACGGCACGCATGCCCGGGCCAAGCGCCGCAGCGAGGAAGCCGCGGTCGTCGGGATGGACCAGAGCGCCCTGTGTCAGGGGCTGGCCCGCCGTGATTGGATAGCGCACGACGGTCCCGACCAGCGTATTCACGTCGGTCTTGTCCTTCATGAAATAGGCCTTTTCGACCAGTTCCTTCGGCCAGGGCTGAAAGCGGAAGCTGTCCGGGCCAACGATCGTACCGACGGGCAACTGCCGTGTCGCAACGAGGATCATCGGACCGGTAATCTCCGGTGCCGCGGCCGCGCGGGCCTGTGGCGCCGCCGCTCCGCGCATAATCTGGTTGACCCCGAACGCCGCGCCGATGGCAATCACCAGCGCGCCGACGATCAGCATAATCTTTCGCGTATCCATGACGATTTGTCGCCCTCCTGCACCCACCAGAGACGGTCGTGCTTTTCCCTCAGGTCATCCGATAACCTGAAACTGGTTAAGATATTGTTGGTGAAGCGCCCAAAGGCCTGCTGCGGCGATGGCGACCCCATAGGGGACCTCGACCGGCTTGTCCGAAGGACGCAATTTCATATGGATAAGCATCACTGCCGACAGGATGCCGCCGGCGACCGCCATGATCGTCAGCATTGGGACGAATAGGGGTAGCGGGATCCAAAGCATCACCGCGCCGATCATTTTGACATCGCCGCCACCCATCGCGCCGACAGCGAACAGTCCGGCAAAGATCAGGAAGATGGCGAATGCCGCGCCGAACTGGATCGGAACGTCGGGCCAAAAGGCCAGGCCGGTCGCGATCCAGAAAGGGATTGCAAGCAGCGCTATCGCTGCGTTGAGTTGGTTCGAAATGCTGCGCGACCGCAGGTCGCTGATCGCTGCTGCGATCATCAGCGCGCCGAGCAGGACCATCAGCCCCAGGGAGATCATGCCGCTTTCCATCGGCTTTCTCATAGGCAACATGGCTTACCAAAGAGTAACCATGCTGCTGGCACGCGCTGCTTGCATTCCGCGGTTCAACCGATATGCGGCGGGCATGACCGCCGCGCCGCCTTCCACTACCGATGTGCTGATCGTCGGCGCAGGGATCGCCGGCGCGAGCCTAGCGGCAGCGCTCGCGCCCTCTCGCCGAGTCATGCTGGTAGAGGCCGAGGAGGCCCCCGGTTACCACGCGACGGGCAGGTCGGCCGCTTTCTGGCACGAAAGTTATGGCGGAGTGGCGGTGCAGCCGCTGACCCACGCGTCCTTCGAAGCACTGAACAATCCCGACCCCGAATTTTCGGATATGGGCTTCCTGTCGCCGCGCGGAGCCTTGACCCTGGGCCGGCAGTCCGACGCGGCGGCCGTCGACGCGTTCGTCGCCGAGTTCGCAGCACAAGGCGTGGATGTGGTACGGATGTCGGGTGCCGAGGTCTCCGGCAGAATTCCGGGCCTTCGCCCCGAATGGAGCGAAGCCGCCTATGAATCCGCCTGCCGCGATATCGATGTCGCCCGCCTCCATGCCGCCTATCTGCGCGCGGCGAAGCGGGCCGGCGCGAGGCTGGTCACGCGCGCGCCCTTGAGGCGCGCGCGCCGCGTTAGCGCCGGCTGGGAGGTCGAACTGGGCGGCGCTCGGGTCCATGCGGCGCTGATCGTCAACGCCGCCGGGGCATGGGCAGACGAGGTTGCTGTGGCATGTGGGATCGCGCCAGTCGGCATCCAGCCCTATCGCCGGACGGTGATGCAAATCCGGCTGGGAGTTCCGGTTCCCGCCGACTTCCCGTTGGTGGTCCACGTTGGCGGCGAATTCTATTTCAAGGGTCAGAGCGAGGGGCGCGTCTGGCTGACTCCCCATGACGAGACGCCGACGGCTCCGCACGATGCTGCGCCTGAAGAACTCGATGTAGCGCTGGCGATCGACCGGATGCAGTCGGTGGTCGATTGGCCGGTCGCGGCCGTCGAACGTAAATGGGCAGGCTTGCGCAGCTTCGCACCCGACCGCGTCCCCGTGTTCGGCGCCGATCGACATGAAAGCACTTTTATCTGGTGCGCAGGGCAGGGCGGTGTCGGCATCCAGACCTCTCCAGCGATTGCCGCGCTCCTCGCGGCGGAGTTGGGCGCGCCGCTGCCCGGCGGTGCGATCGGCAGCGTCGATCCTGCGCCTTTTGCAGCATCGCGCTTTCGCTGAGCGATCTGACCGCTTGCGCGACGAAACGACTGGATTACCATAGGCTTGGCTGCGCCACCCCGGGCGCCGCCGACATGTGGAGGATGGTATGGCCCATTATTTCGAGATCAAGAAGAACAAGGCCGGCGAATTTGTCGCCTATTTCAAATATAATAGCGAACCCATCTTCTGGACCGAGGGCTATAGCAGCAAGGCTTCCGCGAAGAACGCAATCGAGTCGATCCTGAAGAATGGGCCGACCGCAGAAGTGCGCGAAACCGAATAAGACCGAAGCGCGCGGGCGCTTAGCGTGCCCGCGCCACTTTCAAGGCTGCATCGCTCGCGAGTTGGTCGGCGAGTTCATTGTCGCCGTGGCCTGCATGGCCCTTCACCCAAATCCATTCTACCTTGTGCCGGGCATTTTCCTTGACGAGGCGCTGCCACAGATCGGCGTTGGCGACCGGCTTTTTCGCCGCCGTCTTCCAGCCATTCCTCTGCCAGCCGAAAACCCATTTGGTGATGCCGTCGCGAACATAGACGCTGTCGGTCGACAATTCGACGTTGCAACTGCGCTTGAGAGCGGCAAGTGCCTCGATCGCCGCCAGCAATTCCATGCGATTGTTCGTTGTGTCGGGCTCACCGCCGGAGAGGGTCTTCACTACATCCCCCCACCGTAGCACTGCGCCCCATCCGCCGGGCCCCGGGTTGCCCTTGCACGCACCGTCGGTGGCGACGATCACGGTCTTGCCGATGCTCTCGCTCATCCGACTGCGAACAAGCCGGCGGCGTCGGCGGCGCTATAACGTTGCAGCCGGGCGAGGAACGGAGAGGGATCCTTGCGCGTGACAAGGGCGTCGGCGGGGGTATGAACCCAATCATGCGCGCGCGTCAGCAGGAAGCGTAGCGACGCGCCGCGCGCGAGCAGCGGCAGCGCGGCGACCTCGGCATTAGATAAAGTGATCTCGCGGGTATAGCCGCGCATCAGCGCTTCGGCGCGGGCAGGGTCACAATATTTCCCGTCGGTGGAAAAGGCCCAGGACGCGTGCGTAATGACCAAGTCATAGGCGCGAAAGTCGCTCGCCGCGAAATAGAAGTCGATCAGCCCGGTGACCCGGTCGCCGAGCATCAACACATTGTCGGGAAACAGGTCGGCGTGAATGACATGCATGGGCAGGTCATGCGGCCAATGCGCATCGAGATAGGCGAGCTCTTCATCGACGATCGACTGGAGGCCGGGCAACACCACGTCGAGGTCGCCGGTCGCCTCGGCAACGCTTCGCCAATGGCTATGGCCCATGCTGTTCTCGCGCGCACCCGAATAATCCTCGAGGGCGCGGTGCATCGCGCCGAGCGCTTTACCCGCCGCTTCGCACTGAGAAGGGGTCGGCTGGGTCAGCGAAATACCGGGTAGGAACTGGATCACGCACGCGGCGCGGCCCGATATCTGCTGGATTGCGGCACCGCTCCGATCGCGGATCATCGCCGGGACCGGGCAGTTCTGGGTGGCAAGATGGCTCAGCAGATCGACAAAGAAGGGGAGGTCGCCCTCGCTGACCCGCTTTTCATAAAGCGTCAGAATGAAGCGGCCACCTGTCGTTTCGAGCAGGAAGTTGCTGTTCTCCACACCCTCGGCAATGCCTTTGCACGAAACGACCGTGCCGATGTCATACCGGGCCACCAGCGTTGCAAGATCGTCGGGCTCGACGTGCGTGTAGACAGCCATCAGGCAGCTTCGAGCCCGCGCGGCAGTTTGAAGACCATATTTTCTTCGGCGGTGACCACGACATCCTCGACGACCGAGCGGACAGCGGCGACGGCGTCGATGACTTCGCGAACCAGCGTTTCGGGCGCGCTCGCGCCCGCGGTAATGCCAAGCGTGCCGATGCCCTCAAGCCATGCCGGATCGACGTCAGTACCGCGCTGGACGAGATGCGCCGGGGTTCCGAGCCGTTCGGCAACCTCGACGAGGCGCAGGCTGTTCGAGCTGTTGGGAGCGCCGATCACGATCATGCGATCGCACTGTCCCGCGATGGCCTTCACTGCGTCCTGTCGGTTCGACGTCGCGTAGCAGATGTCCTCGCCGCGCGGCCCGGCGATTGCAGGAAAACGGTGCTGGAGTGCAGCGATGATATCGCGCGTATCGTCGACTGACAGAGTCGTTTGCGTCAGAAAGGACAACATCTCGGGATCGCCGGGTGACAGGGCGGCGACGTCATCGACCGATTCGACCAATGTCATCGCGCCTTTGGGAAGCTGGCCGAGCGTCCCAATGACTTCCGGATGGCCGGCGTGGCCCACAAAAATGATATGCCGTCCGGCCTCGTAAACGCGCTCGGCCTGACGGTGGACTTTCGATACAAGCGGGCAGGTGGCGTCGATATAGTCGAGCCCCCGCATCTCGGCCTTTGCGGGGACCGCTTTGGGCACGCCGTGCGCGCTGAACACGACGGGCACGCCATCGGGAACCTGATCGAGCGATTCGACGAAAATCGCACCCATGGCCTTCAACGAGTCCACGACATAACGATTGTGGACGATCTCGTGCCGGACATAGACCGGCGCGCCATATTTCAGGAGCGCGAGTTCGACGATACGGATCGCGCGGTCAACGCCGGCGCAAAAACCTCGCGGCGCGGCGATCAAAACCTTGAGTTCTGCCGCTTCACTGCCTTCTGCGTGCGTCATCGGATGGGGAGCGTTCATGATGCGCGGGCTCTAGCGCAGCAAGCCATCCGGGGTAAAGCCGCTTCGTCCCCGCCCGCATTCTTGTTCTCTTTGTTGCGCCGCGTTCATCGCACCGATAAGAAGCGGCGCGCATGAAGCGGGATCAATTGTCCCGACGCCTGTCAAAGCGCCTGTTTGGAAAGCCCGTTTATCATGATGTCCATTTCGTTTCCGTCCCGTAAGTTTCTGACCGTGCTGTGCGGCACGGCAGCCATGGCGACGGTGGCGGGATGCGCGAAGGATAATGAAATCGATCTCGCGGGCGGCGTCGGCATCACTGCAACGCGGAGTGCTTGCCCGGCAGTGGCGATCCCGCTCCACACAGGCGATATCACGCTGTTCGACCCTGCGACGAGCCGCGATGCCAGCGCCGTCGATGTGGTTGCCGCGATTACCAACATCACCCCGCAGTGCAACGACACGGGCGAAAAAGTCTATCAGCTTGCCAGCTTCGACGTCGTCGCTACGCGCCGCGATGCCGGACCGGCGCGCGCGGTTACCTTGCCCTATTATGCGACCGTCCTGCAGGGCGGCACCGCTGTCGTTGCGAAGCGGCTCGGTAACGTCACCGTGAATTTCGCCGAAGGACAGGTGCGCGGCACCGGGCGGGGGCAGGCGTCGGCCTATGTCGACCGTGCGGCGTCGACATTGCCCGCCGACATACAGGAACGCATCACTCGCAAGCGCAAGGCGGGCGATCAGGACGCAGCAGTCGATCCGCTCAGCCTTCCCGAGGTCCGCGCGGCCGTGCAGCGTTCGAGCTTCGAATTGCTCGTCGGCTTCCAACTGACGCAGGATCAGCTCGAATATAACGTCCGACGATAAGCTCGCGGCGGCGTTCCGGCGCCGTTCGCATTTTCACGCCCCGCGCGCCGCCGTGCGACGCGGGGCTTTTCGCGCCCGCCCACCTGTTATAGGGCGCGCGCAAGTCCTTCCGATCGAAGATAGGCCAAGCCCCGTGACTCTGTTCAGCCGCTTTTCCGACCATATCGGCACCGCGCTCGATGCGCTGGTCGCCCGCGACGCACTCCCTTCGGGGCTCGACCGTTCGGCCATAAGCGTCGAGCCTCCGCGTGATCCCGCACATGGCGACGTCGCCACGAACGCCGCGATGGTACTCGCGAAGCCCGCAGGTATGAACCCGCGCGCGCTCGCGGATCTCCTCGTCGCCGAACTTGGCACGCTGGACGAAGTGACAGAGGCGAGTGTCGCCGGCCCCGGCTTCATCAACTTGCGCGTTGCCAGCGACAGCTGGCGCGACGAACTCGCGCTGATTTTCAGCGAGGGCGGCGATTATGGCCGCTCGGCGATGGGGCAGGGGCGTCGCGTCAATGTCGAATATGTCTCGGCGAACCCAACTGGCCCGATGCACGTCGGCCACTGCCGCGGCGCCGTCGTCGGCGACGCGCTCGCCGCGCTGCTAGAATATGCCGGGCACGAAGTGATCCGCGAATATTATGTCAACGATGCAGGCGCGCAGGTCGATGTCCTCGCCCGGTCGGTCCACATGCGTTACCGCGAGGCGCTTGGCGAAGACATCGGCGCCATCCCCGAGGGGCTCTATCCCGGCGACTATCTGATGCCCGTCGGCGACAAACTTGCCGCCGAATATGGCGACCGGTTCGTCGATGCGCCCGAAAGCGCCTGGCTCGGACTATTCCGCGCCGAAGCGGTCAGTGCGATGATGGACATGATCCGCGCGGACCTCGCGAAGCTTGGCATTCATCACGATCTTTTCTCGTCCGAAGCCGAGCTGCAGGCCGAGGGCAAGCCGGCCGCCGCAGAGAAATGGCTGCGCGACCATGACCTCGTCTATGACGGCCAGCTTGAAGCGCCGAAGGGCGAGACGCCCGAAGATTGGGAGCCGGTCGAACTGCCGCTGTTCCGTTCGACACAATTCGGCGACGATCAGGACCGCCCGATCAAGAAGTCGGACGGTAGCTGGACCTATTTCGGCGCCGACCTCGCTTATCATTTCCAGAAAAGCCAGAACGCCGACGAACTGATCGATATCTGGGGCGCAGACCATGCGGGGACCGTCAAGCGGATCAAGGCCGCGGTGGCAGCGCTCACGGGCGGCAAAACGCGTTTCGACGTCAAACTTGTGCAGATGGTGCGGCTGCTAAAAAATGGCGAACCGTTCAAGATGTCGAAGCGCGCGGGCAATTTCGTGACGCTGGCCGATGTCGTCGACGAGGTTGGCAAAGACGCGGTCCGCTTCACGATGTTGACGCGGAAAGCCGATGCCCAAATGGATTTCGACTTTGCCAAGGTAGTCGAGGCATCGCGCGACAATCCCGTGTGGTATCTGCAATATGCCAACGCCCGTATCGCGCGACTGCGCAAGAAAGCCGCCGACGCCGGGATCGAGCTGCCTACCCCGGCACCTGGGCGGCTTAACGAGCATGAACTGGGGCTGATCAAACTGCTCGCGCAATTTCCGCGGACCGTCGAAGCCGCGGCATCGGCGCGTGAACCGCACCGGATTGCTTTCTACCTTGCCGACGTCGCCGCGGCCTTCCATGCTTGGTACAACCTCGGCAACGACGACGCGGGCCTTCGGATCGTTCTGGACAATGACCCGGAATTGACCGCGACGCGCCTTTATTTGGCCGATGGAATCGGGCAGGTTATCCGCAACGGGCTGTCCCTGATGGGGGTAGAGGCGATCGAGGAGATGAACTGATGGCCGGGGACAAGAATGCGGAGCAGGGCGACGCTGGGCTCGGCCTTGAGGACGAGGATCGGCTGCCCTGGCTTGAAGCCGCTGACGGGTTCGAAGAAGATGGCGAAGTTTCGCCCGCGCGCTTGCTCGTGATGGTGCTCGGAGGCTTGCTGCTAATCGGCGTGGTTCTCGGCGGCCTGTGGTGGGTTCAAAATGGCGGCGCGCGCGGCAAGGGTGAACTGATCGCGGCGCAGCAGGGAGACTATAAGGTCGCGCCCAAGACCGATGGCGCCAAGACGTTCGAAGGCGAGGGCGATGCGAGCTTCTCGGCCAGCGAAGGCGCCGAGCCTGCCGGCAAGGTCGACCCGACGCGCATGCCTGAAGAACCCGCGGTGACGCCCGAGGAACGCGAGGCTGCGGCCAAGAAGGTCGCCGCAGATAAGGCTGCCGCTGCCAAGGCGAGCGCTGCAAAGGCTGGCCCGGCGGACAAGGCGAAAGTGGCGGCAGCGGCGCCAAAAACGCCCGATGGCGAAGCCAAACCTGTGGCGACCGGTGGAGCGGTGATCCAGCTTGGGGCGTTTAGCAGCGACGCTGCGGCAGCGAAGGCGTGGACGAACCTTTCGAAGCGCTTTGCCTATCTAGCGGAACTCAACAAATCGGTTTCGCCTGCTAAAATCGGCGATGGCACGGTCTATCGCCTGCGCGTTTCGGCAGGAACCGCAGCCAACGCTTCGAATTTGTGCGGAAAATTGCGCGTTGCCGGTGAAAATTGCGTCGTCGTTCGCTGATTCGGCCCGTTTGGCCGCAGACTCTGTTGGTGCAAATCCGTCGCCATGGCATGATCGCAGCTTGGTCATCGTCTGAGGGGGCGGCGATCGATGGAGTTTGATGCACGATGATACCGGCAATTTTCGGCCTTTCGGGCCTGACCCTCACCGATGATGAACGCGCCTTCTTTCGCGACAGCGAACCCACGGGCTACATATTGTTCGGGCGCAATATCGAAAATCGTGAGCAGTTACGGCGCCTGACCGACGAGCTTCGCGATATTGACGGACGGGCCAATCTGCCGATCCTTATCGACCAAGAGGGTGGGCGCGTGGCGCGCATGCGAACGCCGGAATGGCCACTTTTCCCAAGCGGCGCAGCGTTCGACGCCCTCTATGACCGGGCACCCGCGAGCGCGATCGAGGCTGCGCGGCTGAACGCAATGGCGCTTGCTGCCATGTTGTCGGAGGTCGGCATCACCGTCGACTGCCTGCCCCTGCTCGACGTACGCCAGCCCGGCGCGAGCGATGTGATCGGCGACCGAGCACTTGGCAGCGAGCCGATGCGTGTTGCCGCGCTTGGCCGAGCGATCCTTGGCGGATTGCAGGCGGGCGGTGTAGTAGGCATCGTGAAGCATATCCCCGGCCATGGCCGCGCGCTGCTCGATACGCACGAAGCTTTGCCGACGGTCACCGCGGCCGACCGCGATCTGCAGACCGATCTGGCACCTTTTGCGGCGCTGCGCGATGCGGCAATGGCGATGACCTGTCATGTCATCTTCGAGGCCTGGGATCCCGATCGACCCGCGACGCTGTCGCCGGTGGTTATCGATAGCGTCATTCGCCAGCGGATCGGATTTCACGGGCTGTTGATGACCGACGATCTCGACATGAAGGCGCTATCGGGCGACGTTCCCTCTCGCGCCGCAAATGCGATCGCCGCGGGTTGCGACATCGCGCTCAACTGCTGGGCGAAAATGGACGATATGGTGGGGATCGCGAATGCGCTCGACCCGATCAGCACCGTGTCGCGCGCGCGCCTCGAAGGCGCGATGGACCGGATTTCGGGTGACAGCGACGGCCGCGAGTTCGCGACGCTCGTCGATCAGCGCGACGCGCTGCTGGCGACGGCCTGATCGCCGATGGACGAACTGCCGCTCGATTTCGAGATCGTACCGGCAGCGCCCGAGCGTGAAGACGCGCTCCAGCTTTCGTTCGAAAGCTGGGAAGGACCGCTCGATCTGCTGCTGACGCTCGCGCGCGGTCAGAAGGTCGATCTCAAGCAGATTTCGATCCTCGCACTCGTCGAGCAATATCTGACCTTCATCGCAGAGGCGCGTGAGCTGAAGCTTGAGGTTGCGGCCGATTATCTCGTGATGGCTGCCTGGCTCGCCTATCTTAAATCGGCGCTGTTGCTCCCCAAGGACCCGCTAGAGGACCCATCGCCCGATGAACTCGCACTGCGTCTTCAACTGCGCCTGCAACGGCTCGCGGCGATGCGCGATGCGGCGGCGCGGCTGCTTGCGCGCGACCGGATAGGCCGCGACGTTTTCCTGCGCTCGAAGCCAGAGGGACTGCGCGACATCAGGGTGCGACGCTGGGACGCCAGCCTTTATGATCTTCTTTCGGCCTATGGACAGGTCAAGCTGCGCTCCGAACCCGTCGTGCATATGGTCTCGCGGCGCCCGGTCGTCACGCTCGACGCCGCGCTCCATCATCTTCAGCGCCTGCTCGGCGTAAAGCTCGACTGGGCCGAGCTCTCCGATTTTCTGCCAGCGGATTATGACGGGCCGCTCCGCCGCTCGGCGATCGCGTCCAGCTTCGTCGCCGCACTCGAACTGGCACGTCAGGGCCGCGTCGACCTCAGGCAGGACGGTGCATTCGAACCCCTCTATCTGAAGGCCGCATCTTCATGACTCCAATCGACGATCTGGAACGTGCCATAGAGGCGATGCTGTTCGCTAGCGACGAACCGCTCGACGCACGCCAGGTCGCGGGGCGGCTCGGCGACGAAATGACCCCGGGCGAGGTTCGCGCGATCATTCAGACGATCGCTGCGCGTCATGCCGGAAGCGGGATCGAACTCGTCGAGCGGGGCGGCCACTGGCATTTCCAGACGCCGGCCGATCTGGCGCATCTGCTTCGCCGCGAACGCGACGACCCGCGCAAACTGTCGCGCGCCGCCGCCGAAGTGTTGGCCATCGTCGCCTATCACGAGCCCGTCAGCCGGGCCGAAATCGAAGCGATCCGCGGCGTGCAAACGTCGAAGGGTACGCTCGACGTGCTGATGGAAGCCGAATGGATCGCGCCGGCAGGGCGCCGAGAGGTTCCCGGGCGGCCGCTGATATACAAGACGACCGACGCGTTCCTGCAACATTTCGGCCTCACGAGCCGCAAGGACCTGCCGGGAATCGAGGATTTGCGCGCGGCGGGACTGCTCGACCCAGTCGATCTCGCTTTCGAGGAAGCGATGGGCGAACTGGACCTAGTAAAAGACGGCGAAGAGGCCTAGATGGGCCCTTCAAGGAGAATTTGAGATGGGTAGCTTCAGCATCTGGCACTGGCTCGTGGTCGGGATTCTCGTCCTGCTGCTGTTCGGCAAGGGCCGTTTTTCGGACATGATGGGCGATGTCGCCAAGGGCATCAAAAGCTTCAAGAAGGGCATGTCGGAAGACGACGCGCCGACCCCTGCACCCAAGCATATCGAGGGTCAACGCGCACCCGACGCCACGCCGATGCCGACGCCGACGGCCGAGCACGACAAGCTCTGATCGCCAGTCGCCGGCGGGGAATTTAAGCGATGTTCGATGTTGCGCCCACCGAGCTGCTGCTCGTCGTGGTGGTGGCCCTGGTGGTTATCGGCCCGAAGGATTTGCCCAAGGCGATGCGCTTTGTCGGCAAATGGATGGGGAAGGCGCGCGGCATGGCGCGGCATTTCCGTTCGGGCCTCGATACGATGATGCGCGAAGCCGAACTTGAAGAGCTTGAAAAGCAGTGGCGCGAACAGAATGAGGCGATCATGCGCGAATTTCCGCGGATCGACGACATAAACGCGTCACCGGCAACTCCTTCGACGACGCCAACCGAACCGGCGAACAGCGAAGCGCCGACCGAATCCGCGATCGATGAGGCCGCAGCCGCCAATCCGCCAGAAACCCATATAGTACCGCCAAAGGACGGCCCGCTACCGTGACTGGGGAGACTGGGTCCGACGAGGATGGCGCCGGCGGCAAGATGCCGCTGCTCGATCATCTGATCGAACTGCGTTCGCGCTTGCTGAAGTCGCTGCTCGCGATCGGCCTGGCCTTTGGCGTGTGCCTCTATTACGCCAAGCCGATTTTCGGCATCCTCGTCCAGCCGCTCGTCCGCGCGGGGCAGGGCAAGCTGATCTATACGCAGCTATTCGAGGCATTTTTCGTCGAGATCAAGGTCGCGCTATTTGCGGCGATGATGATCGCCTTCCCGGTGATCGCGAACCAGCTATGGAAATTCGTCGCGCCGGGGCTGTTCAAACAGGAAAAGCGCGCGCTGCTCCCCTTCCTGCTCGCGACCCCGATCCTGTTCGCGATCGGTGCCAGCTTTGCTTATTTCATCACCATCCCGATCGCGCTCAAATTCCTGCTTGGATATCAGGGCAACGTCGGCGGCATCACACAGGAAGCCCTGCCGTCGGTCGGCAATTATCTAAGCTTCACGATGCAGTTCATCATGGCGTTCGGCATCGCCTTCCTGCTGCCGATCCTTCTCATGCTGCTCGAGCGGTCGGGGCTGGTAACGCGCGAACAGCTCGTTTCGGCGCGCCGTTATATGATTGTCGCCGCCTTCGCGATCGCCGCGGTCTTTACGCCGCCCGATATCCTGAGCCAGCTATTGCTCGCCGTGCCCTTGGTGTTTCTGTACGAAATGTCGCTGTTGGCGATCTGGTTCACCCAGCGCCGACGCAAAACAGGCGCCGAAGAGGCGCCTGTCGAGCCTCTCGAAGAGGCTTAGGGTAAATTACTAAGATCAGTTGATGGCGTCGCTGCCAGCCTGACCGACCGACTCGATGTCGCGGCCAGCACCCTTCACCGTGTTGCAACCAGTGACCAGAAAGCTTGCCATCAGGGCGAGAAGGATTGCACGGAAGCTCGTCATTTTTCTACCTCTCAGGATTTTTGTGCAAAATGGCCCGGCACGCTTCGAGGGGGGGGAGGGAATGCGGGCCGGGCCAATGTTGCTGAGCAGCGCTGCGGGGGGGCGATGACCGCTGCTCGAAGGGGAAACGACCGATGCATCGAATAAGTTCCCGAAAAAAATCGCGCCGATGAACTTTTTTTCGAAAATTTTTGAATCGCTTGGATTTCAGAGGCTTGCCCTCAGAGTGTCGTCAATCCGCTGAGCACTGCGAGGCCGAGGAAGGCCAGAAAGCCCATGGAATCGGTTGTCATCGTAACGAAAATCGAGCTCGCGACGGCAGGATCCTGATCGAGCCGGTCGAGCAGCAGCGGGATAGCGACGCCCGCCACGCCGGCCACAAAGATATTCACGATCATCGCCGCAGCGATCACCATGCCGAGCTCTGGATTGCCGAACCACAGCGCGGTCGCGGTTCCCGCGATCAACGCGATCGTCCCGCCGTTGAGCAGCGCGATCTTCATTTCGCGCCAGATCGCGCGCCAGCTATTTGAATCGGTGAGCTGGTTCATGGCGAGCGCGCGCACCGTGACCGCAAGCGTTTGCGTCCCGGCGTTGCCCCCGACACCCGCGACGATCGGCATCAGCGCGGCGAGCGCGACCATATGCTCGATAGCACCGCCGAAAAATCCGACGATCGATGAAGCCAGCAGCGCAGTGCCGAGGTTGGCGATCAGCCAGCGGACGCGCGCGCTATATGTTTCGCGGATCGGCTCGTTGATGTCGCCGTCGCCGGCGCCCGACAGGCGCAATATGTCCTCGCCAGCCTCTTCCTGAATGATGTGGACGATGTCGTCGACCGTGATCATGCCGACGAGCCGTCCGCTCTTGTCGACGACCGCCGCGGAAATCAGCGCATATTTCTGGAAACGCAACGCAACTTCTTCCTGGTCCATATCGACCGGGATCAACGTTTGTTCGCGCTTCATCACATCGCTGATCGCGATGTCCCGCGGCGTGCGGAGGATCCAGCTCAACTGGCACGTGCCGACCGGCCTGTGCATCGGATCGACGACGAAAATTTCCCAGAAATCGCTGGCGAGGTCGGCGTCTTCGCGCAGCCGGTCGATTACGTCCCCGACGGTGACATGTTCGGGCACCGCGACGAGGTCGCGCTGCATCAAACGCCCGGCGGATTCTTCGGGGAAGGAAAGGGCGTCCTCGATCGCGGCGCGATCTTCGGGTTCCATCGCCTGGAGGACGGCTTGCTGTTCGTCCTCCTCCATGTCCTCGATGATCGCGACGGCGTCGTCGGTGTCGAGTTCGGATGCGAGTTCGGCGACCTGCTCGGGCGCGAGGAGGTCGATCAGCTCCTCGCGGACATAATCGTTCATCTCCGCCAGCACGTCAGCGGAGAGCATGTCGCCGAGGACCGCGGCCAGCATCGGCCGCTCGTCAGTTCGCGCAAGCTCGAAAAGGTCGGCGATGTCGGCGGGGTGCAGGCGGCCGACGCGCTCGCGTGCGGCTTCGCCTTCGCCGGCTTCGGCCAATTCGATCACGTCGCGAACGAACTCTGGCTTCAGCCGGTCGTCTTCGTCGAGTTCGGTCTCGGCTTCGCGCGGCGTCTGTTCGCGATCGCGGTCGTCGGTGATGACAACATCTTCCGGCGGCAGGGAATCTTCGCGTTTGTCCATCGCGCGGTCCTCCCTGGTCTCTTGCGGCGCCCGAGCCTTGCCCTAGTGCCGCCGCCCGCCGAAGGCAACGCCGCGAACGCCTTTTCGAGATTTAATGCGTGGCTTTGCCGGCTCGCGCGGCTATGGGACCGCCAACATAGACTGCAGGAGTTCTACCATGTCCGACACTCTCACCCTTTCGCTGTCGACCGGCGATGTCGTCATCCGCCTCCGCCCCGACCTTGCTCCGCAGCATGTCGAGCGCATCACCGGCCTCGCAAAGGACGGTTTCTACGACGGCGTCGTGTTCCACCGCGTCATCCCGGGCTTCATGGCGCAGGGCGGCGACCCGACGGGCACCGGCATGGGCGGCAGCGATCTGCCCGATCTGCCGCAGGAATTCAGCGGCGAACCGCACGTCCGCGGCGTCTGCTCGATGGCCCGTGCGCAGAACCCGAACAGCGCGAACAGCCAGTTCTTCATCTGCTTCGACGACGCGCGCTTCCTCGACAAGCAATATACTGTTTGGGGCGAAGTGATCGAAGGCATGGAAAATGTCGACGCGCTGCCCAAGGGCGAGCCGCCGCGCGAACCCGGCAAGATCGTCAAGGCGACCGTTTCCTGACCTGCGTCCCCGCGAAGGCGGGGATACAGAGCGTTCTCGAACGACGTTAGCGCCGATGGCTCTGGGCCCCCGCCTTCGCGGGGGTTCAGTGATGCTAGTCGCCGATGAAACCGTTCAGCCGCTCGCACGCGGCGATCCAGTCCTCCTTGAATTCCTGTACGACCTGTCCGGCGCCCATCGCTTCATTCATCAGTCCGACGCCCTGGCCGACCCAGTAGGTTGCGAGCGCCTTGGCGCCTTCGTGGCCGCCCTCGGACAATTTATCGACCTTGCGTAGCGCGGGTTCGCTGACCAGCGATTGCAGCGGCATCGGCAATGGTTTGGGCGCGCCTTCGGCCTCCCATGCATCGGTCCAGGGCGAGCGGAGCTGGCGCGACGGCTTTCCCGTGCGGCTTTTCGACCGCACCGTGTCGCGCGAAGACGCGGCGAGCATCTTTTCCTTCACAATCGGGTTGGTTTCCGCCTCGGCCGTCGTCAGCCAGACCGAACCGGTCCACGCGCCGTGCGCGCCCATCGCCATCGCGGCCGCCATCTGGCGCCCCGTGACGATGCCACCGGCGGCCAGGATCGGGGTGTTCGCCCCGACCGCTTCGACCGCCGCAGCGACTTCGGGGACGAGCACCATCGTCGCGACTTCGCCGCAATGGCCGCCAGCTTCGCCGCCAGCGACGACAAGGATGTCGACCCCCGCGCGGACTTGCGCCAGCGCATGATCGCGGGTGCCGACGAGCGCCGCAACCGGGACATCATGTCGCTTGCCAAGATCGAGCATCAACTGTGGAGGGACGCCGAGCGCGTTGGCGATCATCTTGATCGGGTGTCGAAAGGCGACTTCGAGCAGCGCCGCGGCGCCATCGTCGCTCATATTATCGCCGAGGCTGGTGCGCGCCGCGCCCGGCGACGCGAGATCGTCGTTGTCGACGCCGTGCTTTTCCAGCAGGCCCGCGACGAACGCCTTATGTTCGTCGGGGATCGCCGGTGCCTCGCGCTGGACTTCTCCCTTGCCCGCAAAGCTGTTGGGTACGATCAGGTCGACGCCATAGGGACGGCCGCCGATATGCGCATCGATCCACGCGAGTTCCTCCTCCAACCGCTCGGGCGGCAGCGAAGCGGCGCCAAATACGCCCATGCCGCCCGCTTTCGAGACGGCAACGACGACGTCGCGGCAGTGCGAGAAGGCGAGCAGGGGGAATTGGATGTCGAGCATCGCGCAGATGGGGGATTGCATGAGGACCTCTCCGATGTTGGCTAAAGTGCCGCGTAGCGTGCATGTCAGCGCCAGTTGACGTAAACGTCAAGTTGATTTGCTGGGCAGGCAGATTATCGCGGGTTCATGACCCAGTTCACGCTCCCCGATTTCGACCTCGATGCCTTTGTCCGCTCCACTCTGGCCGAGGATTTGGGGGCGGGGGGCGACATCACCTCGATGGCCACGATTCCTGCCGACGCGCGTTTCGGCGGAGTGATGGACAGCCGCGACGCGATCACCGTCGCGGGATTGCCGATCGCCGAGCGATTCTTTCGTGCGCTCGAACCGGCCATGGAGATCGAAATATTGGTCGCAGAAGGGTCCGAAGTTGCCGTCGGCAGCGATCTGATGCGCCTGTCGGGCAATGCACGCGCGATGCTGACCGCCGAACGGTCCGCGCTCAATACGGTGCAGCATCTGTCGGGGATCGCGACCATGACGCGGCAATATGTCGACGCGCTTGCCGGAACCGGCGCGACCCTGCTCGACACGCGCAAGACGATCCCGGGCCTGCGGGTGCTCGAGAAATATGCGACGCGCATGGGCGGGGCGAAGAATCACCGCATGGGCCTGTGGGACGCGGCGATGATCAAGGACAATCATGTCGCGGTCGCCGGGTCGGTCGAGGAAGCGGTGCGGCGCGCGGTCGCGGCGGGGATCGCGGATATCATTGTCGAAGTGGACCGCGTCGCGCAGGTCGAACCTGCGCTCGCCGCCGGTGCGACGCACCTGCTGCTCGACAATATGGACGTCGCGGAATTGCGCGAATGCGTCAATCTGGTCGGGGGCAAGGTGCCCACCGAGGCGTCGGGCGGTGTCCGGCTCGACACGATCGGCGCGATCGGTGAGACGGGGGTGACTTATGTGTCGGTCGGGCGGCTGACCCAGTCTGCGCCGGCAGCGGATATCGGGCTCGACTTTGCGCTGGCTTAGCGCCGCTGCGCTGGCGTTAGTGCCGGTCGCGGGGCAGGCGCAATCGCTGGCGTGCTCGGCCCCCGACCGGATAGCGGTGCCGCGCCTCGAACAGCCGAAACGCGGCGAGCCCGTCCGCAAGCCGGCGATCACCGGCTATCTGCTCGCCATGAGCTGGTCGCCGCAGCATTGCGCCGACGTACGCAATCCAAAGGACGCGCGCGACCGTTTCCAATGTTCGGGCGCGAACGGGCGTTTCGGCTGGGTATTGCACGGCTTATGGCCTGAAACCGACAATCCGGGGTATCCGCAGTGGTGCCGCCCGGCGAAGATCGTGCCCCAGCCGGTGTTGAGACAGCATATGTGCATGACGCCTTCGGCGCAGCTCCTCCAGCACGAGTGGGCAAAGCATGGGACATGCATGAGCCCGAATCCTGCCGCCTATTTTCGTTCGGCCGAACTATTGTTCCGCGCGGTGCGATTTCCCGACATGAAAGCGCTCGCTGCAAGGCCGCAGACAGCGGCAAGCATCCGCCGCGCCTTTGCCGCGGTTAATCCGGGCGTGAGCGCCCCAATGATCGCGGTCTCTATCGACCGACAAGGATGGCTCGACGAAGTGCGCTTATGCCTTGGCCCGCGCATGAAACCCGCGCGCTGCAAGCCCTTTCAAGCTGGCGCGAAGGATGCACGGCAGCTTCGCGTGCGTCCCATGTCGACACGTTAAAGCACGCGCGAAAAAGCGTGCCAGTGCGGGACGCCGCCGCGTTAACACTCTTTTAACCTTATCGACTCGTTAACATCGCCCTAGCTTTGGGTTCATGGACTCGGACAATCATATCAATATTCGAACGCGCGTTCGCGAATATGGTGCGCGCCGGTTGGTCATTGCGCGGTTGAATGCACCCGCGGACTGGCAGAGTGAATTGCGGACGGCGCTTGCCGCGCACCGCGAACCGGCGACGATCTTTTCGAACAATGATTTCCGCCTGTTTCTTCAAAGCTTCGCAATCTTCTTTACCGCGGCGATGATGTTTTTGATTTAGCCACGGCTTCGACCGGAGGCGGCCCGTTCGAAGTCGAAGTCGGTGAGTGTGTCGAAAAAGCGGGATCCCGGGTCAAGCCCGGGATGACGAACGGGGAACCGACCGCAAGTTGTCGATAGAGAGGTGCGCCCGAGCTTTCGCCAAGGTGCACTTAGGCAACGCTAGCGTCCGAACATCACCCCAACGCTACACCAATATTGCCGGTAGGCGGGACGCCCCCCGATCTCGCCGGGGGGCGTACGGACGGCCTGCTCTTTATTTTGGCCGACCGCTATACCCCGCCGCCTTGCGTAGCGCGTCGGCGTCCATGACATAGCCGTCGCTGACCACCGTCACGACGCGGCGGAGTGCGCCAAGGTCGGTCGAGGGGTCGCCGTCGACCAGCACCATATCGGCCTCTTTGCCCACCGCGATCGATCCCGTGCGCTTGTCGGCGCCGACGATGCGGGCAGGGATGATCGTCGCGCTCTGAATCGCCTCGGCAGGGGTGAAGCCGGCCTGGCGGTAGATTTCCAGTTCGCGGACCAATTCGATGCCCCAGCCGTCGGTGCCCGCGACGATCGGCACGCCCGCCTTGTGCAGCCGGCCAACCAGATCGACCATCTTCGCATAGCTTTTGCGATAATCGTCGCGCGTCAGCCCCTCGACCAGTGGATAACCGGCGGAGGTAAAGACCGAGCGTTCGATGACGGGCGAGATGATGCCCATATAGGGGGCGTAAGCGGGCTGGGCTTTGCCGCCGTCCTGCGTCAGCATGCCTTCGAAGATGACGATCGTCGGATCGACGATGGTGTGTTTCTTCGCCAGGTCGGCGACGAAGCCCTTCATCAGCGGGGCGTCGAGATCGACATCCTTGAAGAAGCGTGCCGGCCCCTCCATCCGCATCCGCGTGTTCGCCTTGTCGATCACCTCACGCGGCATGGATTCCATCACGACGAAATTAAGATGGGTGAGTTCGTCATAACCCGCCGCGACCGCCTCGCTCGGCTTCATGCCCGCCGGGACATGGCCGTGGACGTGAAGGCCGAGCTTGTGCGCCTCGGCGGCGGCGGGCGCGATCCAAGCCGGGTTCATCGAGGTGTAGAATTTGACGCCCCACAGACCAGCATCCTTGACGCGTCGCACGGCGGCGATCGCTTCTTCGGCGCTGCTGACGACTTCAGACCCTTGCGCTGCCAGCGGATCCTTTTTGTCGACGATGACCGAGATGAAGGGCTCGCCCATCAACAGGGTGCCGTCAGCGCGGCGCTTTGTCGCATCGACCGCGCGGTCGAAGGTCGTTCCCGGGCTGCGGAAGCTGGTGATGCCGTTCGCCATGTTCGACAGCACATCCCAGTCGTCGCCGATATGCAGGTGGCTGTCCCAGATGCCCGGCACCAGCGTCTTGCCGCTGCCGTCGATCCGCTGCGCACCCGCCGGCGCCTTCAGCGATCCTGCGGGGCCGATCGCGGCAATCTTGCCATCCTGCGCCAGCACGGCGCGGCCTGTCAGAAATTCCCCCTTGTCGGCGTCGAACAGCCGGACATTGTCGAACAAAACGGGGGCCTTGGCGGCGGGGGTCAGGAATCGTTTCGCGACCCCCGCAACAGCTTCGGCCGTTGCCTTTTCCTGCGTGTCGCGCAGTTGTTTGAGCGCGCCTTCATATCCCGCGGGAATGACCGAGATGAAACTGATGTCGGCAAAATAGCGCCTATTCTCGTCGAGCCAGACCAGATAGGGCGACGGTAAAATGCCGCTGACGAAAGCAAGCTGGACGGTCTTGGGACCGGTCGGGCCCTGGATCACCTGCGTCGGGCCAAAGGTCATGCGTCCTTTGCCGCTGGGCAGGAAATCGATCCCCGCGTCGCCCGCGGCCGCGAGCGCATCAATCAGAGGAGCGCTGGCGATGCCAACGCCGCCTGCGGGAATGTACCAGCCGCCGGCGGGTGCTTCGCCGCTATCGGTTGCGGTCTTCCAGCTCGCGCGGCCGTCCGCCACGCGATATTCCTCCGCAGCGTCGCCAGACATGGTGACACCGCGCACGGTGGTCGCGGCGATTGTCCCACCGGGCGCGAAGGTCGTGACCTGATCCATCTCGGTGATCCAGCCGCGCAGTTCCTGCGACCAGCGATAGGCGGTGCGGCCGTCGGGAAGCTGCCAGCGCCACTGGTCGCCATGTTTGCCGGCTTCGGACACGACGACATAGTGCGCCGCGTCGGCAGGCGGCTTCAGCAAGTCTTCCTTGGGGACGGGTTTCGATGCCGCCGCGGAAGCGGGAGCTGCGTCATGCGCGAAAGCGGGAACGGTGGCGGTCGAGGCCAGTAGGGCGGCAGTCAAAAGCAGGCGCATCATCGTCTCCCCTGTGCGCGGACGTTGGTAATGTTCGACAATGGGTGGGGAATTTCTGAGCGCGAAGCAAGATGCGACCAACACCGATCGAGCGTCGATGAAAGCCGGTCGCTGTAGGTGTCAGCCTATCCGTCTAACGGCCCCCGCCTGGGCAGGGGCGGCGGTTATTGGTCGCGCCTTTGCAGCCCCACCACCGCATGCATCGGCAATTCGGCATAGATATGCGGAAACAGGTCGCCGCCGCGCGCCGGTTCCCAGCGCACCTTGTCGCCAAGGCAGACGAGGTCCACCTCGGCGATCATCAGGCCGGTCTGTCCGGCGAAATATTTGGCAATCGTGGTTTCGAGCTGCTCCGCGGTCGACAGGTGGATATAGCCGTCGGCAATATCCACCGGTGCGCCGCGGAACACGCGTTCGCGCTCGAAATCGACCCATTGCTGCTGGGTCAGCACCTTGAAGGCCGTCGACGCGGTCATTCGGAGGGCGCCTCGCTCGGGGTTTCGGCTGCGGGCGCATCGCCTTCGCCGACATCCACGCCTTCGACCTCTTCCTCGTCGCTCTCTTCGATCAGCGCGGCTGAAACGACATGCTCGTCCTTCGCGACGTCGAACAGGCGCACGCCCGCCGAACCGCGGCCGATGACACGCATCGAATCGAGCCCCATGCGGATCAGCTTTGCCTGATCGGTCACCAGCATCAACTGATGTTCCTTGGTGGCCGGGAAGCTGGCCACGACAAGGCCGTTGCGCGCAATATTGTCGATATTGGTGATGCCCTGACCGCCGCGGCCCGTACGGCGATATTCATAGGCGGACGAAATCTTGCCGTAGCCATTGGCGCAAATGGTCAGGATAAACTCCTCACGCGACGCCAGTTCGGCCATGCGCTCACCATCGAGCGTCGGTTCGTTCTCATTGTCCTTCCACGGCGCGGCGCGGAGATAGGCTTCGCGTTCGTCGCTGGTGGTGCCGACCTTATGGAGGATCGACAGCGAGATGACCTCGTCGCCGTCGGCGAGCCTCATCCCGCGCACGCCGGTCGAATTGCGGCTCTGGAATTCGCGCACGTCGTCGCCGGCAAAGCGGATCGCCTTGCCCTGGCGCGTGGCGAGCAGAACATCGTCGCTTTCGTCGAGCAGCGCGACGCCGATCAGGCGGTCGTCTTCGTCCTCGCCTTCGAACTTCATGGCGATCTTGCCGTTCGAGGGTACGTTGGTGAAGGCGTCCATGCTGTTACGACGCACATTGCCCTTTGCAGTTGCAAACATGACGTGCAGCTTGCCCCATTCGCCTTCGTCCTCGGGCAGCGGGAGCACGGTCGAGATGGTTTCGCCCTGCGCCAGCGGCAGCAGGTTGATCATCGGGCGGCCGCGCGTCGCGGGCCCGCCCTCGGGCAGGCGCCACACTTTCATGCGGTATACCTTGCCTGCGGTCGAGAAGAAGAGCACCGGCGTATGCGTCGAGGTGACGAACAACTCGGTGACGACATCCTCGTCCTTCGTGGCCATGCCTGCGCGCCCCTTGCCGCCGCGGCGCTGGGCGCGGAAGGTGTCGAGCGGAGTGCGCTTGATATAGCCGTCGAGGGTAACGGTGACGACCATCTCTTCGCGCTCGATCAGATCCTCGTCGTCGATGCCGTCGGCAGCGGGGGCAACGAGCGTCCTGCGCGGGGTGGCAAATTCTTCGCGTACTGCGACGAGTTCCTCACGCATCACGCCATAAAGCTTGACGCGGTCGGCGAGGATCGAAAGCAGCTCCTCAATCTCGGTCGCCAACTCACCGAGTTCCTTGCCGATTTCGTCACGGCCGAGCGCAGTCAAGCGGTGGAGGCGAAGGTCGAGGATCGCCTTTACCTGCACTTCGGACAGGCGATAGGTCGCGGATTCTTCCATCTCGCCCTCGATCGCCTCGACGAGGCGGATGTAGGGGGCGATTTCACCGATCGGCCATTCGCGTGCGAGCAGAGCTTCGCGCGCCGCCGCGGGCGAGTTCGATCCGCGAATGATGCGGACGACTTCGTCGAGATTGCTGACCGCGACGACGAGGCCGAGCAAGATATGCGCGCGGTCGCGTGCTTTCGCGAGTTCGAATTTGCAGCGCCGCGTGATCACTTCCTCGCGGAACGTGATGAAGGCCGACAATATGTCCTTCAGGCCCAGCATTTCCGGGCGGCCGCTGCGGATTGCGAGCATGTTCGCGGGGAAGCTCGATTGCGCGGGCGTGTGACGCCACAGTTGGTTGAGCACGACTTCGGCGGTTGCGTCGCGCTTCAGTTCGACGACGACGCGCACGCCTTCACGGTTTGACTCGTCGCGGATGTCGGCGACGCCCTCGATGCGCTTGTCGCGCGCCGCCTCGGCGATTTTCTCGACGAGGCCCGATTTGCCAACCTGAAACGGAATCGACGTTAAAACAATCGATTGACGGTCATTCCTGCCTTCTTCGATGATATGCGTTGAGCGCATCATGATCGAACCGCGTCCGGTGGCATAGGCGTTGCGCGCGCCGCCCTGGCCGAGCATCATCGCACCGGTCGGGAAGTCGGGGCCGGGGACGATCGCCATCAACTCCTCGAGCGTGATGGCCGGGCCGCCTTCGAGCTGGCGATCGATCATCGCAAGCGTCGCGTCGACCACTTCGCCAAGGTTGTGCGGCGGAATGTTGGTCGCCATGCCGACCGCGATACCGCCCGCGCCGTTGACGAGCAGATTCGGGAAGCGCGCCGGGAGCACCGTCGGCTCATCGCGGCTCGCGTCGTAGTTTGGCTGGAAGTCGACCGTATCCTTGTCGAGGTCGTTCAGCAGCACCATCGCGGTCTTCGCGAGCCGCGCTTCGGTGTAACGCATCGACGCCGGCGGATCGGGGTCCATCGACCCGAAATTGCCCTGACCGTCGATCAGCGGCACGCGCAGCGACCAGTCCTGCGTCATGCGTGCAAGCGCGTCGTAGATCGCGCTGTCGCCGTGCGGGTGATAGTTACCCATCACGTCGCCGACGATCTTCGCCGACTTCTTGTACGGACGGCCCGGAACGAAGCCGCCTTCCTGCGCGGCATAGAGGATGCGGCGGTGCACCGGTTTCAGGCCGTCGCGCACGTCAGGCAGCGCACGGCTGACGATCACGCTCATCGCGTAATCGAGGTAACTGGTCTTCATTTCGTCGACGATATTGATCGGCGAAACGCCATCGTCGGACGGCGGAACAGGCGTATTTTCTTCGGTCAAGACCCGGCCTTTTTTCTGCTTATCGGGAGATGGATCGGGCCTAGCCCATGGGGGCGGTAAAGGCCAGCGATTCGGTAGTTTTCCGGGCAATTTTTTGCGCGCGAAAATGACCTGGAAAGTACCGGAAAACAGGGTGAAGGCGTGACGTCGCCGCGCGCATTTTCGGGGGCTTGCCAATCGCTTCACCGGCCCTAAAGCTGCGCATCGATGACCGCTGCTGAAAACCCGCGGCGCCAATGGCGCTGATTGCGCTGGTCGGCGCCAGCGAGACGCTGCCCGACGGGTCGCTTCGCGCGCTCGTCACCGTGGCGGGCGAAACGCTGATCGAGCGGCAGGCGGCGCGCCTTTCGGACGTCGGGGTGACACATATTGCCGTCGCGGTCGCCGCGGTCCCCGCCGAGCTTGTGGCAACTTGCGACCGTATCCGCCGCCGCGGCGTGAAGGTGACACCGGTGCGGTCGGCGGGCGACCTGGTGCCGCTGGTCGAAGCCGATGATCGGATTATCCTCGTCGCCGACGGCCTCCGCGCCGGGGGCACCCATTATGCGGCGATCGCCAAACCCGGCTCGCCCGCGATCCTCGTCACCGGCGACACGATGCTGACGCAGGGATTCGAGCGGATCGACGCGACGCGGCGATGGGGCGGGCTCGCATCAATCTCGCAGCCGATGGCCGCCGAGCTTGCAGCGATGCCGGGCGAGTGGGACATGATGCTCACGCTGCTGCGGCTCGCCGTGCAATCGGGTGCGCGGCGGCTCTATTGCGAGCCCGCGCTGTTCGAACAGGGGGAGATCGCGATTGTCACCGATCGCCCGACTGCGGCGCTGATCGAGCAGTCGAGCCTGCAGCAGGTCGAATATGGCGGCATGGGGCTCGGCCGATCGGCGATTATGATGCCGCTGATCCGGCTGGCAGGGCCGTTGCTCGTGAAATCGCCGATGACAGCGAAATATCTGCCTTGGGTCACCGGCCTGCTGTGGGTGATGGTCGCGCTACTCGCGGCGAGCGGGCTTGCCGCCGCCGGAGCGCTGGTCGCCATTTTCGGCGGACTGGGGCTTGCCGCGATGCGCTTCCTCTCTGCCTTTCGCGCGGAAAGCGCGGCGCAGGACCGTGCGCGCGATATCATCCGCATCTTTGCATGGGTACTGCTCGCGCTGTTCCCCTGGCTTCTATCGCTCGGCGGGCAGGGGCACAGCATGCCGCCGTTTTCGGAAGCCGCACTTGCACCGTGCCTTGCGGCAACGATCCTGCTCGCTCGCGCGCTTTACGAGGATTCCGGGGAACGCCGGCGGTTTCACTGGCTGCTGCCCGATGCCGATCAGGCGTGGATAATGCTCGCGCCGGCCTTGCTCTTTGGCTTTGCGCCACCGATGTTCGCAGTTCTCCCGCTGCTCGCGCTGTTCCAGATTCTGCTCTGGCTACGGCTCGCGCGGCGTCCGGAAACCCGTTAAAACTTATACGCTTGAAGGTTTAACGCCTATTAACGCTATGCTGTTATTGGCGGATGCGCATGAATGAATCCGTCTCCCCTCCCGGCATCGACACGCCGTCGCCGACGCTGTCGGCGCGTCTGCGCGAGTTGGCGGGTTATCTGGCGGCGCCCGCTGCCGGACGGTTGACCGAAGAGCAGCGCGCGCTTTCGCTGGGCATTGCGCGCCGACTGGTGATCGACGTCGCGGCTCGGCTCGATCCCGGAATCGATCCGGGCAGTCTGTGGGAAGATTGGCTGCGTGGCGGATTGCCGTGCGCAACACGGCTTGCCGGCATCTGTTTCGCGCGCGCCGAGGAGCATCGCTGGCGCGAGCAATCGGCGCTGCGGACGAGCCCACCTCCGATCCTGTCCGAGCCCGATCTTTCGAATGGCGAGGCGCCCGCGGTCGGCGCTCCGCTCTCCGATGTCGACCGCGCCTATCTTGCGCTGCAGATCGCCGACCGCCGCCGCTTCGACGCGCTGGGCAATCCCGCGCTCGCGCTGGCCGATGTCGATCGCGAAATTTTCCGCGCGCTGCTGCTCGATATCGCCGCCTGGCGGCTGTCTGAGTTGAGCGGCGACAAGCGGCGCGCCGCAGGCTTGGGCGAAGCGGTGCGGATCGCGACCGAACGACAGGCCGCCGAAACGGGAATGACGGAGGCCGGGCAGGCCTATTGCGAAATTCTGGGCACCGCATTGCCTGACGCGGCGGCGACGGCAATTGCGCGCCACAACTGGCCGACGCTGATCGCGCTCGCCGCATCGGCGCATCGCCGCACGTATGACGATATGGCGATGGCGCTGCTGACGGCGGAGAGCGCGACGCTGCCTTCGCTGCTCTCGCCCCTGCGCCTCGACCATGCAGCGATCGCACCGCTCGAAGCCTCACTGGCCATGCTGCCCGCGCGCGCGGTCGCCGACGCGGGGCATATGGAGTTTTCGGCGTCTGGAGCGACGCCGCGATGAGCGAACGCATCATCCGCGGGCGAGTCGATCGGGCAGGGGCTTTGATCAGCGCCGATACGCCGCTGCTCCGCCTGCAACAGCGCGCGGGCTCGGGCCTCGAAAAGCCGCTGGCGCTGCCACATCTCGCGCGGCTCGTCGCGCTGGCGCAACGGCTTCACCGCGACATCAGCCGGCCTCTTTACGCCGCCGACGATCACAGTGACATCCACGCGCTCGTTCGCATCGTGCCCGATGCCGACGGCGCGAGCCTGGAGATCAGCGACTGGCGCACGCGTCCCGTGACGCTGCCACAGGTGCCGGCGATCGCCGACGGCGCCGCCGTGCCGCAAAGTTGGACATGGGAATGCGATCCGCAACTGCGCTTGGTCGCATTGCGTGCCGGCTCGGATGCACCCGCCATCCCCGACGGCTGGGAGGGCCGCTCGCTCTCCGAGTTGTTCGAACTACAGCCTGACGAGGACGGGCGCTTTCCCGTGCTGCGAGGGTTGGCGCGGCAATCTCGCTTCGAAAGCCAGCGCGTGCACGCGGCGGGAATGGCGATGAACCTGTCGGGCGAAGCCCAGTTCGATGCCACTGGACGTTTCACCGGATTCCGTGGGCTTGCCGCGGTGGCCGAAGGCGAAGCTATCGTAGAGCCCAAAGCTGCCGGAACACTCGTCGACCCCGCGTTCGGATCGCTTCCGCTGTCCGATCCCCAATTCGGTCGCCGCATCGACGGCGCGCTGCGCGGGCCGCTCAGCCGCATTATCGCGACGGCTGAGACGATTTCGGGACAGTTCGACGGCCCCATTCGTGCCGATTATGCACGTTACGCGGGCGATATCGCGCATGCCGGACGACATCTGCTCGGCCTCGTCGACGACCTCGCCGATCTGCAGAATATCGAACGCCCTGGCTTCAAGGCGGCACGCGACGAAATCGATCTTGGCGATCTGGCGCGCCGTGCCGTCGGCTTGCTTGGCATGAAAGCCGAGGAAAAGGGCATTCGCATCGACGCACCGCGTACCGACGATCGCGCGCCCGCCACGGGTGAATTCCGCCGGGTGCTGCAGGTGCTGCTCAACCTGCTCGGCAATGCGATCCGCTATTCGCCTGAAAGTTCGCAAATCTGGATCCGCGTCGACCGCGAAGACGACCGCGCGATGGTCACTGTCGCCGATCAGGGGCAGGGGATCGACGCGGACCAGCAGGCGGTGGTGTTCGAAAAGTTCGAACGGCTGGGGCGTACCGACAGCGGCGGTTCGGGCCTTGGCCTCTACATCGCACGCCGACTCGCGCGTGCGATGGACGGTGACCTGACCGTCGACAGCGCCCCGGGGCAGGGTGCGCGTTTTACGCTGAGCCTGCCGGCGCGGGATGTCGCTTAGTCTGCTTTGTCGGTTTCGGGGTGGGGAGCTGTCGTTACCCTCTTTGGACATCGCCCGGCTGGATATTCCAAAGTTCAGGAAAGTTCAGCCCTATGAGCGCCCCCATTTGCAAGTCGGGGAGCGCTGGATGTGCGCGGCACGTCCGATCATGGTTGAACCCGCAAGCGAGGCAGCGACCGCATTCTGTTCACCGAATGAAAGAGCCGGATGAGGGCTGGCACAGCCGGATAATGTAGGAAAGGCCTATTTGAAGGCTATGTCTGTTTGGGGTGGGGAGTTTCCGCTGCTTCCCTATCTTTAGTCATCCCGGACTTGATCCGGGATCCCGCTTTTTTGCGCCTCGACCGGTTTCGACTTCAAGCGGCACCCCGGATCAAGTCCGGGGTGACGATATTGAGAAGTCAGCTATCGGTCGTTAACGGCCTCTGCGCAAAAAAAAGGGGCCGCGGAACGGCCCCTTTTCCTATTTTCGGTAGAAGCGTTTAGCGCTTGTCGACCGGAACGAACGGACGATGCGTCGGGCCGGTGTAGAGCTGGCGCGGGCGGCCGATCTTCTGCGCGGGGTCCGAGATCATTTCGTTCCACTGCGCGACCCAACCGACGGTGCGGGCCAGGGCGAAGAGCGCGGTGAACATCGTCGTCGGGAAGCCGATCGCCGACAGGATCACGCCCGAATAGAAATCGACGTTCGGGAAAAGCTTCTTCTCGACGAAATAGGGATCGTTGAGCGCCATTTCCTCGAGCTGAAGAGCGACTTCGAAGACCGGATCGTTGACCTTCAGCGCGTCGAACACTTCGCGCACGGTTTTTTGCATCACCGTCGCGCGCGGGTCGTAATTTTTGTAAACGCGGTGACCGAAGCCCATCAGGCGGAACGGATCGTCCTTGTCCTTTGCGCGCGCGATATATTCGGGAATGCGCTCCGGACGTCCAATTTCGCGCAGCATGTTGAGCGCCGCTTCGTTCGCGCCGCCGTGCGCGGGCCCCCACAGGCAGGCGATGCCCGCTGCGATGCACGCGAAGGGATTGGCGCCCGACGAACCGGCGAGGCGGACCGTCGAGGTCGACGCATTCTGCTCGTGATCGGCATGGAGGATGAAAATGCGGTCGAGCGCGCGCTCGACGGCAGGAACGACCTCATATTCCTCGGCGGGAACGCCGAAGGTCATGCGCAGGAAGTTGCCAGTGTAGCTCAGCTTGTTGTCGGGATAGACGAACGGCTGGCCGACCGAATATTTATACGCCATCGCGGCGATCGTCGGCATTTTCGCGATCAGGCGGTGGCTCGCGATCATCCGCTGGTGCGGATCGTGAATCTCAGTCGAGTCGTGATAGAAGGCGCTGAGTGCCCCGACCACGCCGCACATGACCGCCATCGGGTGCGCGTCGCGGCGGAAACCGCGATAGAAGGTCGCGAGCTGTTCGTGCAGCATCGTGTGGCGTGTGATCGTATTGTCGAAATCGGCCAGTTCCTGCGCGTTCGGCAGTTCACCGTTCAGCAGCAGGTAGCAGGTTTCCATGAAGCTCGAATGTTCGGCGAGGTCGCCGATCGCATAGCCGCGGTGCAGCAGGACGCCTTCGTCGCCGTCGATGTAGGTGATCTGCGATTCGCAGCTCGCGGTCGAGGTGAAGCCCGGATCATAGGTGAAAGCACCGGTCTGCGCATAGAATTTGCGGATGTCGACGACGTCCGGGCCAACGGTGCCCGACAGGACAGGGCTGTCGACAGTCTTGTCGCCCAGCGTGATTTTTGCGGTGTCGGTCATATTTTGTTCCCTGTACTGACGGCGGGGAGAGAGAGTGGCTACGCCCCTGCCGGATAATGTTGCGCTGCGTCAAGTCGCGCCAGACTCACATCGCGTCCGAGCAACAGCAGCACGTCGAAAATTCCCGGGGAAACGGTTCGGCCGGTTAGTGCAGCACGTAGGGGTTGCGCCAATTTTCCGAGCCCCAGTTCGGCGGCTTCGGCTTCGGCGCGCACGGCGGCATCCAGCTCTTCTGTCGTCCAATCGTTTAGCCCACGAAGTCGCTCCGTGACGGCAGCGAGCAGGCCTTCGGGCGCGGCCTTTAGCACCTCGGCGGCCTTTTCGTCCACCGGCAACGGATCGGGCTGGAACAGGAAAATTGCGCCATCGGCGATTTCGTCGAGCGTCTTGGCGCGCGGTTTCAGCGACTCCATCGCACGCGTCAACAAGTCGCGATCGGCGCCGTCGAGAGCGCGCCCGACAAGCTTCTCCACCCGCGGTGCAATCAGTTCGGCGAGCCGGGCATCATCGGCTTCGCGCAGATAGTGACCGTTGAGATTTTCGAGCTTTTTGAAATCGAAACGCGACGGTGAACGGCCGACATGGTCGAGGTCGAACCACTCGGTCGCCTGTTCGCGGCTTATGATCTCGTCGTCGCCATGTCCCCAGCCGAGGCGAAGCAGATAATTGTTCACCGCTTCGGGCAGATAGCCCATCTCGTCGCGATAGGCATCGACACCAAGCGCACCGTGGCGTTTCGACAGTTTCGCTCCGTCGGCGCCGTGGATCAGCGGGACATGCGCATAAACGGGCTCACGCCAGCCCATCGAGCGGATGAGCGCAAGTTGGCGGAACGCGTTGTTGAGATGGTCGTCGCCGCGGATGACGTGCGTCACGCCCATGTCGTTGTCGTCGACGACGACGCTCAGCATATAGGTCGGTGTGCCGTCGCTGCGCAGCAGGACGAAATCGTCGAGTTCGGCATTCTGGACGGTGACTTCGCCCTGAACCTTGTCGGCGATGGTCACCGCGCCCTCCTGCGGAGCACGCAGCCGGATCACATGCGGAACCGATGGGTCGCCATCATCACGGTCGCGCCAGGGGCTGCGGACGCGGAAGGGAAGCCGCTTTTCCTGCGCCTCGGCGCGCATCGACGCGAGTTCGTCCTGAGTCAGGTAGCAGCGATAGGCTTCGCCCTTTGCGAGCAGTTCGTTCGCGACTTCGGCGTGGCGCGGCGCACGCGCGAACTGGAACACGGTCTCGCCATCCCAGTCCAGATCGAGCCATTGCATCCCGTCGAGAATCGCGTCGATCGCGGCATCGGTCGAGCGTGCGCGGTCGGTGTCCTCGATGCGGAGCAGGAATTTACCGCCGTGATGGCGGGCAAACAGCCAGTTGAACAAGGCAGTACGGGCGCCGCCGATGTGCAGATAGCCGGTCGGCGATGGTGCAAAGCGCGTAACGACATCCGCTCCCGTCGCTTCGGGGGGCGTTGCTTCCACTTTGGTCTGGTTTTCGGTTGCCACTCCGGCCTCTTTCACTCAATTTGCCGCCTTCCGGGCGGGGATCGGGGGAGCCCCTAGCATGGCGACAAGGCTGCTTCAAACGCCCATTGCTGCTCGTTGGGCAACAATCTGGCACCGGACCGGCAACGCGCTGGAGGCACGGCTCGAAGTCGAACGCGAACGGATCGGGCTCTGGCTGCCGGTCGCGATGGGCGCCGGCATTGCAGCCTGGTTCGCCTTACCCGGCGAAGCACAATGGATCGGGTTCCTCTTGTCGCTTGCGGGTGGTTTGTGCGCGGGCCTCCTGATCGGCTGGGATAGCCGGTTCGGGCGGATGGTCGTGGTTGGATGCGGCGTGATGGCGGTGGGCATGTTGTTGATCTGGACGCGCGCCGTCTGGGTCGCGGCGCCGGTGCTCGCGGCGCCCGTGATGACTGAATTTTCCGCGATCGTCGAGCGGGCCGAGCCGCTGCCGGCCAAAGGGCAGATCCGTATTCTCGCATTGCCGCAGAAGCGCAGCGACCTGCCGCCGCGGGTGCGATTGACGCTAGGTAGCGAGCAGGCGGTGAGCCTCACCGACGGTGAAATGATCGGCGTCCGAGCGCGATTGATGCCGCCGCCTACGGCCAGCCTTCCCGGGGGCTATGATTTCGCGCAGCGCGCGTGGTTCGACAGGATCGGGGCCGTTGGGACTGTGCTCGGCGACATCTCTCGGACGTCGGCGTCCGGGCCGACTATGCCGCCGCTGCGTACGCGGCTCAGTGCGCATATACACGATCAGATCGAGGGTTCGTCCGGCGGCATTGCCGCCGCGCTGGTAACGGGCGACCGCGGCGCGATCAGCGAGGCGGATGAGGAGGCGATGCGGCGCAGCGGGTTGGCGCATCTCCTGTCGATCAGCGGGCTGCATGTGACCGCGGTCGTCGGATTTGCGATGTTCCTGACCCTGCGCCTGTTTGCGTTGAGCCGGCGGCTGGCGCTCGCCGGCTATGTCCTGCCCCTCGCCGCTGCTGCCGGGGCGCTGGCCGGCGGCGGCTATACATTGCTCGCAGGGGCGGAGGTGCCGACGCTGCGGTCGTTCATCGCCGCCTTGCTCGTGCTCGTGGCGTTCCTGATGGGACGCGAAGCGCTGACGCTGCGACTGGTTGCGGCGGGCGCGCTGATCGTGCTGGTCTGGCGCCCCGAATCGCTTGCGGGTCCAAGCTTTCAACTGAGCTTCGCGGCTATCACCGCGATCATTGCGCTGCATGAAAGCCGCCCGATGCGCGCATTTCTGGCACGCCGCGATGAACCGTGGCCTTTTCGAACCTTGCGCGCTGTCGCGGGGCTCTTGGTCACCGGACTGGTCGTCGAAGTCGCGCTGGCGCCGATTGCGTTGTTTCATTTCCATAAGGCGGGGGTTTATGGGGCCATGGCCAATGTGGTGGCTATTCCGCTCACGACCTTTGTCATCATGCCGTTCGAGGCGCTTGCGCTGCTGTTCGATTGCATCGGGCTTGGCGCGCCCTTGTGGTGGGTGACTGAGCAGGCGCTGCGCCTTCTGCTCGGGCTCGCGTATGTTGTCAGCGATGCACCCGGGGCCGTCGCTACCTTGCCAAGCTTTCCGCCCTGGGGTTTCGCGCTCGCGGTCTTTGGCGGGCTGTGGGTTTTGCTCTGGCAAACGGGCTGGCGCCGGGCAGGCTTCGTTCCGCTCGCGATCGGCGCGGCGACATTGCTCTTTCAGCCGCGCCCCGATCTGCTCGTCACCGGCGACGGCCGCCATATTGCCGCGGCGCTGCCCGATGGCAGCTATGCGCTGCTGCGCGACCGGTCGGGCGACTATATTCGCGACACGATGGCGGAAGCCGCAGGGACCGATATGCCGCTCGCGAGCCTGGCCGACCTCGATCATGTCGAATGCAATCGCGATTTCTGCCGCTGGAGCCAGGGGCAGGGGGCCGCGCGTCATGTCATTCTCGCCTCGCGCGGGCGCGACCGGATCGAGGGTGCAGATATGGCCGATGCCTGCGCCGCGGCCGATATCGTTATCAGTGACCGCTGGTTACCGCGCGAGTGCGCCGGGCGCTGGATGACAATCGATCGCGACAGTCTCGCTACCAGCGGCGGCCTTGCAATCTACCTCGGCAAGGTACCCGAAGCCGTCGCCACGCTTAAGGCGGGCGACGGCCATCCCTGGCGGCTGCCGCAGCAGCTTAGTGGTAACGACGAAGCAGTCCCGACAGGCGGCCCTGAACGATGACGCGTTCGGCGGGATAGCGCTGCGGTTCATAGGCCGCGTTCGCCGGGTCGAGACGGATCATCTGCCCCTCACGGCGGAAATATTTGAGCGTCGCATCCTGCCCGTCGACGAGCGCAACGACGATGTCACCTTCGCGCGCGGTGCTCGCTTTCTGGATCAGCGCATAGTCGCCGTCGAAAATCCCCGCTTCGACCATCGAGTCGCCCGATACTTCGAGTGCATAATGTTCGCCCGAGCCGAGCAGCGCGGCGGGAACGGCAAGGTTGTTGTGATCCTCGAACGCCTCGATCGGGACGCCTGCAGCAATCTTGCCGTGGAGCGGGATCTCGATAACGTCGTTCGCAGCGATCGGCTTGAGCGCCGGGGCTGGCTTGCGGAGCGGGACGATATTGTCGCGATCGTTACGCACGACAGGTTTCGCGGCTTCGGGCACCTTGAGCACTTCGAGAGCGCGGGCGCGATTTGGAAGACGGCGGAGAAATCCCCTTTCTTCCAAGGCGCTTATCAGTCGATGTATACCCGATTTCGATTTGAGGCCCAGCGCCTCCTTCATCTCCTCGAACGAGGGCGAGATGCCGCTCGAATCGAGGCGTTCCTGGATGAAGTGGAGCAGTTCATGCTGCTTCGCGGTCAACATCGGTCGTTCTCCATGATGCCAATTCCGGACATATTGAGAACGATAGTGGAACAAAGCGGAACTTGTCAAGCGATGACAAGATAATCCGCGATGTCGCCCACATTGCGTGGGGGCGCGCCGATATCGCGGATCAGCAGCGCGTTCGCCGAGGCAAGGGGCAGGGTGCGGCCGCTCTCCTGCCCGATCATTGGCGTCAGGCGACCGCTTTCGAGTCGCGCGCGAAGATAGTCGCGGCGCGTACCGCCTTCGGCGAGGGGAGCGGCTAACGGCGCCCGATGGACAGGCGGCAGAGGCGCGCCCGCGCCCGCAAGGTGGCGGACGAGAGGCAAGAGGAACAGCGTAGCCGTGACGAAGGCCGACGAGGGGTTGCCCGGCAGGCCGAGCAGGATTGCGTCGCCGAGCGTTCCGGCGATCAGCGGCTTGCCGGGACGCATCGCGATCTTCCAGAAATCGAGCTGCCCGCCGGCATCGTCCAGCGCGCCGCGTACATGGTCGTGATCGCCAACCGACGCACCGCCGACGGTCACGATGACGTCGTGACGTCGCGCCAACTCCTTGAGAATCTTCGCAAGGGTGTCGCGGTCGTCGCGGACGTGATGCGGAAGAACCATATCCTCGACCTCGCCCGCCAGCATCGCCGCGAGCATCACGCCGTTGCTGTCGGGGATCTGCCCTGGTGTCAACGGGCGTCCGGGCTGGACGAGTTCGTCGCCGGTGGTGAGGATCGCGACCCGCGCGCGCCGGCCCACCGCGAGTTCGCTCGCGCCGCTCATTGCCGCAGCAGCGATCGCGCCGGGGGTCAGGCGGGTACCTGCGGGGAGCAGGCAGTCGCCGGCTGCGAAATCGGCGGCTTGCGACCGGATATGGCGCCCGCGCGTGCCGGGGCCGTCACCGGTCAGCCGCAGAGTATCGCCTTCACGCGCGACATCTTCCTGAACGATCACCGTGTCGGCGCCGGCAGGAACCATCGCGCCGGTGAATATCCGCATCGCTTCGCCGGGCCCGACCGCCTGGTCGGGCGCAGCGCCCGCGGCGGTTTCCCCGATGACGGCCCACGGACCCGGAAGGTCGCCGAACCTGATCGCATAGCCGTCCATCGCCGATAGCGCTGCGGCGGGCTGATCGCGCTGGGCCGTCACATCACGCGAAAGATAGCGACCAAGCGACTCGGAAAAGGCGATATTTTCATCGCCAAGCGGTGCGCGCAACGCGAGCAGCCGGGCCTGCGCTTCCTCGACGGGAAGCAGCGCGCTCATTCGGCGCGCCAGTCGCCCGAGCGGCCCCCGCTCTTTTCGAGCAGGCGGATATCGCCGAGGACCATCGCGCGGTCGAGCGCCTTTGCCATGTCGTAGAGCGTGAGTAGCGCGACCGAGGCGGCGGTTAGCGCCTCCATCTCGACCCCCGTCGGGCCGTTCGTTTGAGCGACAGCTATGACTGCGATACCACTGTCTTCCCACGTAAAATCGACGCCGACCTTGGTCAGCGCGAGTGGGTGGCAAAGCGGGATCAGGTCGGCGGTGCGTTTCGCGGCCATGATCCCGGCGATCCGCGCGGTCGAGAGCACATCGCCTTTCGGAGCATTGCCGCTGCGGATCGCTTCGAGCGCCGCGGCAGACATTGCGATGCGCCCGCCGGCGACTGCGCGGCGCTGCGTTGCGGATTTTGCGCCGACATCGACCATGTGCGCGGCGCCCGTTTCGTCCAAGTGAGTCGGTTTGAGTGTCATCGCCTGGGATCGAAGCAATGCGGGGCGGGAAAGGCAAGGAGATAGCGCGGAGTTTGGACGGCCGATTGCGACCGGTTGCTGCCCTCCACATCCTCGTCACCCCGGACTTGATCCGGGGTGACGAGGATGTGGGGGCCGGTCGATGCGCAAGAAAAGCGAGATCCCGGGTCAAGCCCGGGATGACGAAGTTCGGGTAACGACCGATTGCGGACATGCAATCAAGGCGGTAGCGTTCAGAAATGCGCGGATCGACGGATAGGAAGCCCTCGGAGCGGGCGATTGGAGCGCGGGTTCGCATCAAGCCTGCTCACCAAGCCGAGATTGAGGCGTTATTCGATGAAGTGATGATCGTCCCAATCTACAAGGAAGTGAGAACGGACGGAAATGTCTCTTACTGGTTTGGTAAGAATCAGATCTCAGAGCTTGCGGAAGCATGTGTGCTGGAACGGATACCACTCCACTGTTGGGCTCACCACGCGGTAATCGACCAACCGCCGATCATCGACTGAAGCTAACGCCCGCTCCCCATCCCAAACCGGCCGAGGGAGCCTTAGTCGCACGCCTTGTGCAGGCGCCAGGCCAGCGCTGCCGAGCCGACGCACATGGCGGCGACCATCAGCAAAGTGTCGTCGATGGTCAGGCCGAGGCCGATCAGCACGCTAAGGAGCAGCGTCGCGGCGACCATGAAACCCGAATTGACGATATTGTTCGCGGCGACGGTACGCGCCGTCTGCGATTTGGGGACGGTCGTCGTCAGGAAAGCGTAAAGCGGCACGACGAACATGCCGCCCGCGATTGCGATGCCGAGCAGGTCGAGGATGATGCGGTCGCCAGCGGTCAGCGACAAGAATTCGCGCCAGCCCATCAGGCCGGTACCGATATGCTCCCATCCCCGCACATTCCACCACAGGTCGAGCACGAACAGCCCCATGACGATCACCGATCCCGGCGAATAACGCGCCGAAACATGGCCTTTCAGCAAGCGGTTGACGACGATCGATCCGATCGCGACGCCGACCGAGAAGATGGCGGTGAACAGCGTTGCGACGGTCTTGTCGGCGCCCAGCGCATTTTTGACCAGCGGTGGAAATTGTGCGGCGAGAATTGCGCCGATCGCCCAAAAGAAGCTGATCGAAATGATCGCGAGGAAAAGCCGCGGGATATGCATCGTGCCGTTGACCAACTGCCAGGACGATCGAAACACATTATGATCGATGACCAGCCCCTCGGCGTCCTTTTCGGGAGGTGCGGCGGGGACATAGTTCGCGGTCAGGCGGCCGATCACGGCGACGACGATGATCCCGGGTATGGCGAAATGCGGAGGAGTCAGCCCGCCGACGATCGTACCGCCGAGGATCGCGATATAGGTTCCCGCCTCGACCCAGCCAGTCCCGGCAAGAACCTCGTCCTCCTCCAGATGCTGCGGCAGAATCGCATATTTGATCGGGCCGAAGAAGGTCGAATGCATTCCCATCGCGAACAGCGCGAGGAGCATGACCGGCACGAGGTGGAACCAGATTCCGATCGCGCCAATAATCATGATGAAAATCTCGGCGGTCTTGATCAGGCGGATCATCCGCGTCTTGTCGGTGCTGTCGGCAAGTTGCCCCGCAAGCGCCGAAAAAAGGAAGAAAGGCAAAATGAAAAGACCGCCCGCGAGGGCGTTGAACCATGCCTCGGTCGCCGGATCCTTGTAGATGGTAAAGGTGACGAGGATCACCATCGCCATCTTGTAGAAATTGTCGTTGAAGGCGTTGAGAAACTGCGTCGCGAAAAGGGGCAGGAACCGGCGTTGCTTCATCAGCGCAAAAGAACCGGTCATTGAAAATCCACTTTTATCACCCGACATCCCGACCACGCCGATGCCGTCCGATTTTTCCGGAGGCAATATTGTTGTCGCACGGGCGACTTATCGGTTAGGGCTTGCCGGGTCAAAGCCGATTTTGGGCCCCATTTTCGAACGGACACGCCGACAGGGATCATGCTGAGCCTACCGAACATCCTGACATTGTCGCGCATCCTTGCGGTGCCCATTCTGCTTTTCCTGTTGTGGCCGGGAGTGGTCGAAGGGTCGGCTCAGCCCAAACCGATCGACTATGCGCTCGCTTTCGGCCTCTATTGCCTGATGGGCATTACAGATTATTTTGACGGCTATGTTGCACGCTCACGCGGGATAGTGTCGCGGCTCGGTGCGTTTCTCGATCCGATCGCCGACAAGATCATGATCGCCGCGGTCATATTGCTGCTCGTCTTTACGCGCGACATCACCGGCTATCATGTCATCGCAGCGCTGATGATCTTGCTGCGCGAGATCATCGTGTCGGGTCTTCGCGAATTTCTGGCGACGCTGCAGGTGTCGATGCCCGTGACGCAGCTCGCCAAGTGGAAAACGACCTTTCAGCTTGTCGCTTTCGGCGCGCTGATCCTTGCGGGGGCATTGCCCGCGATGGTCTGGATAAAGACCGTCGGGCTCATCTCGCTTTGGGGGGCGGCGCTGCTGACGCTGATTACCGGATGGGATTATCTGCGTGTCGGTCTGAAGCATATGGATTGAGCGTGGGGTGATGCTGAAAATCGCCTATTTTTCCTGGGTCCGCGAACGGATGGGAGTACCCGACGAGGCGGTCGAGCTCCCGGCGAGCGTTACCGATATCGGTACGCTCATGGCATGGCTCGCCGCGCGCGACGCACGCGGGAAAACGACTTTCGAAGAGCCGGGACGCATTCGCGCGGCGATCGACGGTGTGATGATGGGCCCTGAAGCGCCGCTTGCTGGCGCGCGCGAAGTCGCGCTTTTCCCACCGGTAACGGGCGGATGATCCGCGTCGCGATCCAGCCGGCAGCGATCGACATCGTCGCCGAATTCGATCTTCACGATGCGGGCGGGCATGGGGCGAGCGCCAGCTTCATCGGGCGAGTGCGCGGTGACGGCGACCTGACCGAGCTTTTCCTGGAGCATCATCCCGTCATGACCGCGTCGGGGCTTGCGGACCTTGCACATGCGGCTTCGGATCGTTGGCGTCTTTCAGCGCTGACCCTGATCCACCGCGTCGGCGCGATGACGCCCGGCGAGACGATCGTCCTTGTCCTGACAAGTAGCCCGCACCGGACCGAAGCGCTCGCTGCGTGCGAATTTCTGATCGACCGGCTGAAGACCGATGTCATGCTGTGGAAACGCGAAACCTTTGCCGACGGGCGGGTTCAGTGGGTCGAACCGCGCGAAGGGGATCATGATCGCGCGGGGCGCTGGGGTTAGGCCGTCGAGCCCGGGCTTGACCGGGGATCCCGCTTTTTTGACGCACCCACCGACTTCGGCTTCAAGTGGGACCCCGGATCAAGTCCGGGGTGACTAATCTTCGGTGATCAATCCCCCCTATGCTTGCGGAAGATATCCGCGAGCATCCGGAATTCTTCGGCCCGCGGACTGCCCTTTCGCCACACCAGCGCGATCGTGCGCCAATCATGGTCCGAATCGAGCGGGCGCGTGTCGATGTCGGTGTGATCGAGTATGCCCGCCTCAATGGCCATTTGAGGAAGCATTGTGATGCCAAGGCCGTTGTCGACCATCTGCACCAGCGTGTGGAGCGACGTTCCCATCATCCGCGCGCCGGCGCGCAGTTCGGGGCGGTTGCACGCCGCGAGGACATGATCCTTCAGGCAATGCCCGTCCTCGAGCATCAGCATCTGCGACGGGTCGATCTGGTCCGCGCTGACCATCGCGGGGAGATCCTCCGACTGGTCGCCGGGAAAGGCGACGAATAGCGCGTCGTCGAACAACGGCTCGCTCTCGACATCACCGCATGCATAGGGGAGCGCGAGGAGGACGCAGTCGACGGTACCGTGATGGAGCGATTCGCAAGCCTGCGCGCTCGGTTCCTCGCGAAGGAACAGCTTGAGCGAGGGGCGTTCCTTGCGCAGCCGCGGGAGGAGGCCGGGGAGGAGGAAGGGGGCGATCGTCGGGATCACGCTCATGCGCAGTTCGCCGACAAGCGGTGCGGCGGCGGCGGCGGCCATATCGGCAAGCTCCTCCGCCTCGCGCAGCACGCGATGTGCTTTTTCGACGATTGCATTGCCGAGCATCGTAAAGCGCACGACGCGGCGCGTGCGCTCGACCAGCGTCTGGCCGAGCAGGGTTTCGAGTTCGCGAATTCCCGCCGACAGCGTCGATTGGGTGACGTTGCACGCATCGGCGGCGCGGCCGAAATGGCCGTGTTCGTGCAGCGCCACGAGATATTGCATCTGTTTCAGCGAGGGCAGGTAATTGTGCATTGATCGGATATAGCAATGATTGACTGAACTTTGAACAGTCTGGTCGATTAAAAATCGTCGCCATTGTGGCGCCGTTCGCTGTCGCCGTTCAGATCGCCGTGGTAGCAGGTCGCATCAACCACGCGGAGGGGCGGATGGCAGTTTCCCGTTTTCTGATTGGCGGCGTGGCGAGTGCGCTGTTGCTGACCGGCGGGCTTTTCATGTGGAAGGGCTATACGCAGATCGCCGACGAAGAGGTGCTGCCCGATCCACCGCCAGCCTTGCCGGCGGTCCCCGTTGCCGCGGCCGGGGCGCCCAAACGCGGGCCCGCACCGCCGGCACTGCCCGCGGCCAAGGAGGCGTCGCGCGAGGAACGGCGCTTCAACCGCTTCGACCGGGACCGCAACGAGAGGATCAGCCGCGTCGAACTGATGTCGTCGCGCACCGCGGCTTTCCGCAAGCTCGACAAGGACGGAAATAATCTGCTGACGTTCGAGGAATGGGCCGCGGCAACGGGGCAGCGTTTCGCTGGGGCCGATGGCGACAAGTCGGGCGACCTCACGCGCGCCGAGTTTGCGACGACAGCACCAAAACAGGCGGCAAAGCCCAAGTGTAGCTGTTAGGCGATCGCATCAGGTCAGGCGGCGACGCCTTCGGCTTGCCTGATCCATTCTGCCAGCGCGGTTCCCGCCCGCTGCGTATAGCCAAGCTTGCGGTCCTTCTTTCGGACATCCTCGGCGAGCGGCGGGAAAAGACCGAAATTGACGTTCATCGGCTGATAGGAGGCCGCATCTGCGCCGCCGGTGATATGGCCAAGCAGCGCGCCGAGCGCAGTCTCGGGCGGCGGCGGGGGCAGTGTGCGGCCGCCAAGCTCGGCGGCGGCGAAGCGCGCGGCGACGAGGCCGATCGCGGCGCTCTCGACATAGCCTTCACAGCCGGTGATCTGCCCGGCAAAGCGGATATGCGGCGCCGATTTCAGACGAAGCTGCTGGTCGAGCAGTTCGGGCGAGCGGATGAAGCTGTTGCGATGAAGCCCGCCAAGACGTGCGAATTCCGCCTTTTCGAGCCCCGGGATCGTACGGAATAGTTCGACCTGGGCCGCATGTTTCAGCTTGGTCTGGAACCCGACCATGTTCCACAGCGTGCCGAGCGCATTGTCCTGCCGCAGTTGGACGACCGCATAGGGCCAGCGCCCGGTGCGCGGATTGTCGAGGCCGACGCCCTTCATCGGACCAAAGCGCAGCGTTTCGGGGCCGCGCTCGGCCATAACCTCGATCGGCATGCAGCCCTCGAAATAGGGCGTGTCCTTCTCCCAATCCTTGAACTCGGTCTTGTCGCCGTCGACCAGCCCCTGGACGAAAGCGTGATACTGGTCCTTGTCCATCGGACAGTTGATATAATCCTTGCCGTCGCCGATCGGCCCGACCTTGTCCCAGCGGCTTGCCATCCACGCGATGTCCATGTCGATGCTGTCGCGATAGACGATGGGGGCGATGGCGTCGAAAAAGGCGAGGGCGTCCTTGCCCGTCGCGTCGCCGATGCTGGAGGCAAGGCTCGCCGCGGTGAGCGGACCGGTCGCGACGATCGTCAGGCCTTCGGACGGAAGCGAGTCGACGCGTTCGCGGACGATGGTGATGTTTGGATGGTCGGCCAGCGCTTTCGTCACGCCGCCCGAAAAAAGGTCGCGGTCGACCGCGAGCGCGGAACCGGCGGGGACCTTGTGCACGTCGGCCTCACGCATGATGATCGAGCCCAGGGTGCGCATCTCGCGGTGGAGTAAGCCGACAGCATTGCTGTCACCATCATCGCTGCGAAAGCTGTTCGAGCAGACCATCTCCGCAAGCGTGTCGCCCTGATGCGCCGGGGTCATGTCGCCGCCGCCGCGCATTTCGGAGAGGCGCACGCGATAGCCCGCCTCGGCGAGTTGCCATGCGGCTTCGGACCCCGCGAGGCCGCCGCCGATGATGTGAATGTCGTGGCTCATTTACGCTATCCGTTGACTTGCACTTGTGGAGCCGCGCACTAGGCCCATTGAAAGCAAGATGCAAAGGGGCGGGCGATGAGTGGCGAACAAGGGTGGGATCGGGCGCGCTGGTTGTGGCTGCTGGCACTCGCCGGCGGGATCAGCTTTTTCGGTGCTGTCTATCTGCGGCTCGACGGTCCGGCGATCTGGGCATGGAAGACGAGCGGTGTCGGATTGCTGGCGCTGTGGGCCGCAGCGAATGCGCGCGGACGTGACGGCTGGATGATCGCGGCGGTACTCGCTTTCGGCGCGCTCGGTGACTGGCTGCTCGACGCGAAAGGGCTTGTTACCGGAGCCGCGGCCTTCGCGGTGGGGCATCTGATCGCGATTACGCTGTACCTGATGAACAGGCGGCCTCAGATGACACCCTCGCAACGCCTGCTCGGCTGGCTGACGATGCCGGCGACGCTGGCGATCGTCTGGGGCATGCTGAGCCCTGCTCCCGGCTGGTGGCACGCGGCAGTCTATTCGCTGTTCGTCGCGGCGATGGCGGCCGCGGCATGGACCAGCCGCTTCCCCCGCTATCGCACCGGCATCGGCGCGATGCTGTTCCTTGCGAGCGACCTGTTCATCTTTGCGGGCGAGGGCGCGATCCTGTCGAAGGATGTCACGCTTTGGCTCGTGTGGCCGCTCTATTTCGGGGGGCAGGCGCTGATCGCGTGGGGCGTGGTCGGCACGCTGGCGCGGGAAGCGAAGGCCTAGTCCTCACCGCGCGCGCACGCCGCTATCCACGCCTTGTCGTCGGCCTCCGGGCCTTCGCCACCGAGGCTGCGGACTTTGGGCATTCCGGCGGCGGGGCGTGCATCGGCGCACGAAAAAGGCTGGTTGCTGTCGGCGCCATAGAGGCGGGCGCCGCAGGCATGAAGAGTCCGGTTCGAGCTTCCCCAGCCGACTTTCTCGGCACCCGCCGGCGCTTGCCCGGCGCACCAGGTATCAGTTTCGGAGCCCGGATCGCCGCAGATGCGGTCGATGCTTGCGCTCTTTCCTTCCGCTGTCGCGACAAAACGCTGCGTATAATCCGCGTTGGTCGCAAAATCGCGCTGGACGCCACAAACGCGCGTGCCGGTCTGCATCATCAGCGTGTAAGAACAGATGCGTGCGCCCTGATAGGTTTCGCAGCTCATCCATGCACCATCGAAGGGCCGGCGCACGGGTTCAGGCGCAGCTCCGCCCGTCATTAATGCGGCGAAGGGAAGGAGGGCGAGAGAGGCGAGACGCATGGGAGATTGCTTTCGTGAGGGAACGCGGGGATCTATCCTCAGACCGGCGCGCTTTACAATGCCGGTGATCACAGGTCGCGCAAATATTCCTTATCTTTTTAGGATGTTGTCGCCTTCCCATCCCACGCCGCGATCGTCGTGCGGTGAAGCAGCCGGTCGTGACCGTCGTAGCCGCCGGTGGCGCGGTGGAGGACCGAGCGATTGTCCCACATGATAAGCATGTCGGGTTCCCATTGGTGCGAGTAGCGAAACTCGTCGCGACCCTGCCACTGGATCAATTCGTAGAGCAACGGCAGCCCTTCATCGTCGTCGACCCCATCGAAGCCGATGATATAGCCCGCGCAGCCGAACAGGCCGAGGCGACCGGTCTCCGGATGTGCTCGTACGAACGGATGGAACTGCGTTTGGAGCGCTTCGTCGTCCGAGCGAATATCCATGCTGCGGCCGCTTGGTCCTTTGGGATCATTGGCGCCATACATGCCGGTCGGCGCATAGCCGTTGCGCGCGCTGTGGATCGCCTGAAGTCCCTCGACCCGCGCACGAAGGTCGGCGGGCATCGCGTCAAGTGCCGCGTGCTGGTTCGAAAATTCGGTATTCCCGCCCACCGGCGGAATGGTGATCCCGAAGAGGCAGGTACCCGCGGGCGGACGGGCCTGAAAGCTCCAGTCGCTGTGCCAGTTTTCTGCGAACAGCGGGGCGGTTTCGTCGGCCTTGCGTTTCACAGCGATGATATGATCGTGGCCGGGGATGGGGCGGATGAAGGGATCGTCGCCGAAGCCGCCGAAATAGCCGGTGAAGCGCTCGAGATCGTCCTCATTCATCTTCTGGTCCGGAAAGGCAAGGACATGATGGTCGAGCCAGGCTGCGCGAATATCGGCGATGGTTTCGGGGGCAAGCGGCCGCGTCAGGTCGACTCCGGTAACGCGCGCGCCGCACGCCTGTCCGCTGGGAGTGATGTTTAGCGTCATCGCGCCATGCTGCGCCGTCCGGAACACAAGGTCAATCGGGCGAGCGCCGCCCAGGCGGAGGATCGATGTAGACGCAGCAACTTTTATCCATCATCCTCATTCCCGGCAGCGCTTGCCGAAGGTGGAGAACCGCAGATGAAAACCCTGATGAAGATTGCGATGTCGGTCGGCCTTGGCCTGTCGCTCGTGGCCATTCCGGTACAGGGTATCGCCGCCCTTCAGAAAGGCGCGAAGGCGCCCGAATTCACGCTGAACGCGGCGCAGGGCGGCAAACCCTTTGTCCTGTCGCTGAAGCAGACGTTGAAAAAGGGGCCTGTCGTCCTCTATTTCTTCCCCGCGGCCTTCACCCCGGGCTGCACGATCGAAGCGCATCTGTTCGCCGAGGCGAGCGACGATTTCAACAAGCTGGGCGCCCGCGTGGTGGGCGTGACTGCGGGTAATATCCATCGCGTCGAGGAGTTTTCAAAGTCCGAATGCCGCGACAAGTTCGCCGTCGCTGCCGATCCGGGCGCGAAGATCGCAGCGAAATATGATTCGACGATGCAGGGCGCAAATGGACAACCGCTGTCGAACCGGACATCCTATGTGATTGCGCCGAACGGCACGATCCTGCTGAGCTACACTGACAGCAAACCGCAGGCGCATATCGAAAAGACGATGGCCGCGGTTCGGGCTTGGAAGGCGCGTCAGCGGTAAGACACGGATATTTAAACGGGCGGCCGATTGGCGGGCGCTACGTTGTTCCGGTAAAGACCTAAGTCGGTCGTCGCTCGCGGCGGGGCCTGTCGGCTTAGCGCTAGCTCTCCAGCGGCTCCCCCCTTTGCGGAGGGGGCGGTTATCGCGAACGTGCCAGCCTATCCCAAAGCCGTCTTCAGCCTTCGAGCAGGGCCTTTGTTGCCGCCGTGACGTCGGGCTGCCGCATCAGGCTTTCGCCGACGAGGAAGGCGTGGACGCCGCTGACCGCCAGCCTTTCGCAGTCCTTATGGCTTGCTATGCCGCTTTCGCCGACGAGCAGCGTTCCGGGCGGGACGAGCTTTGCCAGGCGCTCCGTAACCGCGAGGTCGGTTTCGAAGGTGCGCAGATCGCGGTTGTTGACGCCGATCAGGCGCGACTGGAGCTGCGTGAGCGCGCGGTCTAGTTCGATCTCGTCATGCACCTCGACAAGCACGTCCATGCCGCGTTCGAAAGCTGCGGCCTCGATTTCGCGCATCGCGCCGTCTTCGAGCGCGGCGACGATGATCAGAATCGCGTCGGCGCCGATGGCGCGTGCCTCGGCGACCTGCCAGGGGTCGACCATGAAATCCTTGCGAAGCGCGGGCAGGCCGCAAGCGGCGCGCGCCGCGACCAGATAATCCTCATGCCCCTGAAAATATGGCGCGTCGGTTAGGACCGACAGGCACGCAGCACCACCGGCGGCATAGGCGCGCGCATGATCGGCAGGGTCAAAATCAGGCCTTATCAGTCCCTTGGACGGCGAAGCCTTTTTTACCTCGGCGATCAGGCCAAAGCCGCCAGCGTCGATCTTCGCGCGAAGCGCCGCGGCGAAACCGCGCACCGGGCCTGCGTCGATCGCGTCGAGATCGGCGAGCGAGCGTATGGCGCGGCGTTCGGCGACCTCATCAGCCTTGGTGGCAAGAATTTGCGTCAGCTTGTTCATTTGTAGGCGATCCAGCAATTGAGCAGCGCGTTGGCAAGGCCCTTGTCGATTGCCTCGGCGGCTTCCTCGACGCCGTCGCGCAGGGTTTCGACCGCGCCCGCGACGACGAGCGCTTCGGCGGCATTATAGAGCACTGCGTCACGGTAGGCGCCCGGCTCTCCTTCGAGCAGGCGGCGCAGCGCTTTCGCATTATATTCGGCATCGCCGCCGCGGATTTCGCCGAGCGAGCGCGTCGGCAGGCCGGCGTCGGCGGCGACGCTGCGCTGCATGCGCACACCCTCGGGCAGGACCACCGCGACCTCGTTGCCGCCTGCGAGGGATAATTCGTCGAGCCCCTCATCGCCCGATATCACGCGCGAATGTTCGGTGCCGAGCCGGTGCAACGCCTCGGCATAAACGGGGACATAGGCCGGGCGCGCGATACCCACGAGCTGGCGCGTAACACGCGCAGGGTTGGCGAGCGGGCCCATCAGGTTGAAGATCGTCCGCCGTCCGATCGCCCTTCGGATGGGCATGATGCGCTTCATCGCGGGGTGCCGCGTTCCGGCGAAGAGGAAACAGATACCGAGGTCGGCGAGCTGCTCCTCCGCCTGCCGGTCGGCGCGCTCCATGTCGAGACCGAGCGCTTCCAACGTATCGGCCGCGCCCGATTTCGAAGAAGCGGCACGATTTCCATGCTTTGCGACCGGAACCTCGCACGCCGCGACGACGATCGACACGGCGGTCGAGACGTTGAGCGTATGATGGCCGTCGCCGCCGGTGCCGCAGACGTCGATCGCGCCCGCAGGCGCATCGATCGGAATCAGCCGGTCGCGCATCGCCTGCGCCGCTGCGGCGATTTCGACCATCGTTTCGCCCCGGTCAGAAAGCGCGTTCAGGAATTCGATGATATTGTCGTCGCTCGCCCCGCCGTCGAGCATCGTCGCGAACGCATCGGCCGCCTCGTCGTGATCGAGCAGGCCGGCGGGGTCGGGAAACGGACCGAAGCGGCTCATGCGGCCTTCCGTTCGCCGACCGGCAACCCCGCGATTTTCAGGAAGTTGGCGAGCATCGCATGGCCATGTTCGGTCGCGATGCTTTCGGGGTGGAACTGGACGCCGTGGATCGGCAGGTCGACATGGCGGAAACCCATCACCGCGCCATCGTCGCTCGTCGCATTGATCACCAGAGTCGCGGGAATGTCGACAACCTCTAGGCTGTGATAGCGGGTCGCCTGAAAAGGTGAGGGCAGGCCCGCGTAAAGCCCGCTGTTGTCATGACATACGGGCGAGGTCTTGCCGTGCATCAGATGGCCGCGCTGGACTGTGCCGCCGAAATGCTGGCCGATCGCCTGGTGGCCAAGGCACACACCGAGCAAGGGGCGGCGCGCTTCGGCGCAGGCGGCGACGAGGTCGAGGCTGATGCCCGCCTCGTTCGGCGTGCAGGGGCCGGGTGAAATCAGGATCGCATCGGCGCCGGTCGCGAGCGCGTCGGCCGCGGTCAGCGCGTCGTTGCGCTCGACGCGCACGTCGACGCCCAACTCGATCAGATAATGAACGAGGTTGAAGGTGAAGCTGTCATAATTGTCGATGACGAGGATCATGGCGGCGGCCCTAACGTTTTTGCGGCGGCGGGGGAAGCATTAGGAACTATTCGTCCGTCAAGCTCTGCTGTTACTGCCCGTACCCCGGCGTTCCGGCGAGCCGTACCGCCTCTCGCGCCGCGGCGAAGAGCGCGCCGGCCTTTGCCTCGCATTCGCGCTGTTCATAGGCGGGATCGCTGTCCGCGACGATGCCTGCACCCGCCTGAACGTGCATTTCGCCGTCCTTGACGATCGCGGTGCGCAGCACGATGCAGCTATCCATATTGCCGTCGGGTGCGAAATAGCCGACGCCGCCCGCATAGGGCCCGCGCGCATCGGCTTCGAGTTCGGCGATGATCTGGCACGCGCGCACTTTCGGCGCGCCGCTGACGGTTCCTGCGGGGAAGCCCGCGAACAGCGCGTCGATCGCGTCCTTGTCTGGCGCGATGCGGCCGATCACGTTCGAGACGATGTGCATGACATGGCTATAGAATTCGACGGTGTAGCTGTCGGTCACGGCGACCGATCCGCCAATGGCAGCGCGGCCGACATCGTTGCGGCCGAGATCGAGCAGCATCAGATGCTCGGCGCGTTCCTTGGGGTCGGCGAGCAGGCTTTCGCGATTCTCGACATCCTCCGCGCTCGTGCGTCCGCGCGGGCGGGTGCCGGCGATCGGGCGGATCGTGATCTCGTCATCGCGCACCCGCACGAGGATCTCGGGAGACGATCCGATCAGCGCAAAGCCGGGCAGGTCGAGGAAATAGAGGAAGGGCGAGGGGTTGATGCGGCGGAGTGCCCGGTACAGGTCGAAGGGCGGCAGGTCGAACGGGGTAGAGAAACGCTGCGACAGAACGACCTGAAAAATATCGCCCGCGGCGATATAATCCTTCGCGGTTCTGACCATTTCGGCAAAATGTGCGGGCGTGGTCGCCGGGTTCGCCGCGATGTCGGTCGGCAGTGCGTCGGTCGACGCGCGCTCGGCATGGGCGCTGACGCTCGACAAGCGCGCGGCGATCGTGTCGAGCCGGTCCTGTGCCGTCTCGATCATCCGGTCGATAGCGCCATCGGCATCGGGCCAGATCGGTGCGATCAGGAACAGTTCGTCGGCGAGGCGGTCGAAGACGAGGATCGTCGTCGGGCGCACGAACACCATGTCGGGCAGGCCGAGCCCCGCGCCCGGCGCGCGCGGGATGCGCTCGACAAGGCCGATGGTTTCATAAGCGAAGAAACCGACGAGCGTCGCGAGCGCCTTGGGCAGCCCGTCGGGCACGTCGAAGCGGCATTCGGCGACGAGGTCGCGCAATGCCTGAAGCGCGGGAGTAGCGAGCGGCTGGAACGCCTCGCGGTCGGTGCGCCAGTCACGGTTGATGCGCGCGGCGTCGCCGGAGACTTCGAACATCAGATCGGGATCGAGCCCGAGCAGGCTGTAGCGCCCGCGCGTCTCTCCGCTCTCGACCGATTCGAGCACCCAGTCGCCACGCCCCGGCTCGATCAGCTTGAACGCCGCCGACACCGGGGTTTCGATGTCGGCGATAAGCCGCTGCCAGACGACCGCGCCGCGCCCCTGCGCCAACGCCTCGAGCGCGGCGGCTCTGCCCTCCAGCGCCATTGCCGGTTTATTCGGCGACCGGCGCGTTGCCGGTCAGCTCGGCGCGCAACTGGTCGACGAGCTTTTTGTTGATCGTGACGCCGACACGGCGCTTTGCTTCGGCGGCGAGTTGTTCGATCAGCTCGTTGCCGAAGGCGGGCGCGAGCGGTTGCGCGATCGCGGCGACGCGCGCCGGTTCGATCGTCTTCGGGTCGGGGCGCTGAACATCGTTGAGCGCGATTACCATCCAGCCGCGGTTGCCGGGGATTTCGAGCGTCTTCACGCTGCCCTTGGCCATCGAGAAAAGCAGCGAGAGTTCGGGCGGCACGGGCTTTCCGCCCGCACCGAGTTCGGCACGGCGGCCGCCGATCGTCTGGACATTGCCGATGTTCGGGCCGGCTGCGGCGACGGCTTCGCTCAGGCCCTTGCCGCCTTCGACCGCCTTGACGATCGCGCGTGCCTTGTCGCGGGCGACTTTCTGGCCCTCGGCAAAGCGCCATTCGCTGAGCAGATCGGCGCGCACCTGCGCGAACGGCGGCGGCGCGGCTGCGACGATCGACTTCACCGCATAGACGGCGAATTTTTCGTTCTCGACGAGCGTAGCGATATGGCCTTCGCCTTCACCGGCGGCCTGGAATGCCTGCGCGACGAGCGGCGCGAGTTCGGGGGCAGGGACGAATGCGGGTTGTTCGGGCGCGCGACCGCTCGGCAGGATCGCAGGGGTTTCGACGAGCTGGAGCTTGCGATCGGCGGCGATTTCCTCGGCCGATGCGCCGCCGTTCACGGCGTCCTGGATCGCATTGTAATAATCGACGATCGCTTCGTTCGCCTTGTTCTTTGCGAGTTCGGTGCGGATCTCGGCGCTTGCGTCGGCAAGGCTGCGCGCGGGTTTCGCCGTCACGTCCTCAACGCGTGCGATGGTCCAGCCAAGGCCGGTCTGCGTCGGGCCGATCAGGTCACCGCGCTTGGCGGCGAAGGCGGCTTTAGCGGCCGCGGCGCTGGTCGTTGCGGCATAGGCCGACTGGGTGAGGTCGCCCGTCGTCGAGGCAGAGAGGCCCGCTGCCTGCGCCGCGGCGGCGAGCGAAGTGCCGCTGCGAACTTTCGCGGCGAGCGCGTTCGCGGCCGCCTGATCGGGGACGATCACCTGCGCAAAGCGGCGCGTCTCGCTCGCAGCGAACTGCGCGGCGTTATCTTTATACACCTTGGCGATTTCGGCGTCGGTGACTGCCGGAACCGGCACTGCGCTGCGGTCGAACAGCGCGTATTGGATCACGCGGCGTTCGGGCACCGTGAACTTCGCCTTGTTCTGCGACAGGAAGGTCTTCAGCGCGGCATCGCCGGGGTCGGCGGTCGGCGCGAAGGGACTGGACGGAATGAAGGTTGCCTGGCCGCGGCGCTGCTCCATCAGGAGAGCGGCATAGGGCTGGGCCATGCCCGGCGCGATCCGGGGCATCATCGCGATCGGCGCGGCGAGCTGTTCGAGCAGAAGCTGTTGGCGCAGGTCGCGGCGGAGCTGGGTTTCGGTGATGCCGTTCTGGCGCAGGAAATTCTCGAAGACCTTTTGGTCGAACTTGCCCGACACGCCGGCAAAGGCGGGCAGGTCGGCGATGCGGCCATCGATCAGTCGCTTGCTGACGCTGAAGCCCAGGCTCGTCGCGAACTGGTCGAACGCACTGCCCTCGACGAGCTGATTGAGCACCTGATCGAGCCCGCCTCCTTCAACGAAAGCCTCCATCGTCAGCCCCGGCTGCCGCTGGCGCGCCTGATCATAGGCCTGCCGCGCGCGGTCGCGCAATTCACCGACACCGATCTGTTCGCTGCCGACCTTCGCGACATTGGCGCCGCTAAGCCCGCCGAAGTTCGAGTTGCCAGTTATATCGCCCATCGCGAAGGCGAGGCCGACGAGGACGACGAAGGCAAGGGCGAGGACTTTGCCGATCGTCGAGGAAAACATGGCGCGGATGGCGGTAATCATGAACGGGCATTCTTTCGGCAAGGCGCTGATGAAGCGCGATAGCGCGCTGCTTTAGGCGGGAGCCGGGGCGGCATCAAGGCCGGAAAGGGGCTTTTCATGCGTGCGCGACGCTGCTTGCCTATGGCGCCCATGCGCCGCTAGGGCGAGGGCAAGGTTCGAACGAAGGGAGAGGCGGTACATGACGCGGCGCAAATATGTGGTCGGCAACTGGAAGATGAACGGGCTTTCTGCCGCGATCGGCGAAGCGCAGGCGATATTCGCCGCGGCGGATGATCATCCCGCGGTCGATGTCGCGATCTGCCCGCCCTTCACGCTGATCGGCGCGATGGTTGCTGCGGCGCCGGGCAAGGCCGTCGGCGGGCAGGATTGCCACAGCGCCGTATCGGGCGCGTTCACCGGATCGGTCGCCGCCGGGATGCTCGCCGACATTGGGGCGAGCGTTGCGATCGTCGGGCATAGCGAACGGCGCGAGGGGTTCGGGGAAAGCGATGCCGATGTGCGCGCCAAGGCCGAAGCGGGCCTCGCCGCCGGGCTGTCGGTGATCCTATGCGTGGGCGAACCGCGTGAGGTGCGCGAATCGGGCGGCGCGATCGATCATGTGCTTGCGCAGATTGCGGGATCGGTGCCCGACGACTTCGATCCGCACCGGCTTGCCATCGCTTATGAGCCGATCTGGGCGATCGGCACGGGGCTTGTCCCGACCGTCGCCGATGTCGCCGCGATGCACGGTGCGATCCGCGGCGCTCTTGGTGCGCGCTTTGGCAGCCCGGCGGAGGATATGCGCATTCTTTACGGCGGTTCGGTCAATGGCGATAATGCCACCGAGCTGTTGGATGCAGCCGATGTCGATGGTGCGCTCGTCGGCGGCGCAAGCCTAACCGCCGCGAAGTTCGTGCCGATTGTCGCAGCGGCGGCGACACTTGCGGGTTGAGCATTACCCGTCGCCTTCGTGGGGGCGACGGATTGTTTCTGAGGTGACGTATGGGTTGAAGCGAAGCCGCTTCGTCTCTATGTGCGCCGCGAGCGCGGTCCGTGTGAGGCCGCGCAAGTTCGGGAAAATATGATGTCCAGCCTTTTCACCTTTCTGCTTGTCGTTCAGGCGCTCGTTGCCGCGACGATGATCGGCGTCATCCTGATGCAGAAGTCGGAAGGTGGCGGTTTGGGCGTCGGCGGCAGCCCTGCGGGCCTGCTTTCGGCGCGCGGCGCGGCGGATTTCATGACGCGCGCAACGACGATCCTCGCGACGGCATTCGTCGCGCTGTCGATTGTCCTTGCAGCGATGGCCTCGGTCGGCCGCAGCGGTTCGACGATCGATACCTCGCTTTCGAAAACGGCTCAGCCGGCGAGTGCTCCCGCCTCGTCGCTGACGGGTCCGGCACAGCAGGCCCCGGCCAATGCAGCGCCCGCCCCCGCGAGCGACGATCCGCTGGCGGCCGCTGCCGCAGCGGCGGCAAGCCAGGAAACCGCTCCGGCTCCCGCGCAGGCACCTCCCGCCAAGAAATAACCGGCGGCTTCGGCCTCCACCGTAACCCGCCCGGCGGAAAATATTTCCGCCGGATGCGATTCGACGGCTTGCGCCGTCCCCCTCCCGTTGAGTAAGTCTTTCCTCCCATGGCGCGGTTCATTTTTATCACCGGCGGCGTGGTCTCCTCGCTTGGCAAAGGTTTGATGGCGGCTAGCCTCGCAGCCTTGTTGCAGGCGCGTGGCTATCGTGTCCGTATCCGGAAGTTCGATCCCTATCTGAATGTCGATCCGGGCACGATGTCGCCCTATCAGCACGGCGAGGTCTATGTGACCGACGACGGCGCCGAAACCGACCTCGACCTCGGCCATTATGAACGCTTTACCGGCGTTGCCGCGCGGCAGAGCGACAATGTCACCTCGGGCCGCATCTATCAGGGCATCATCGCCAAGGAACGCCGCGGCGACTATCTGGGCGCGACGGTACAGGTCGTTCCGCACGTCACCGACGCGATCAAGGAATTCGCGCGCGCCGAGATCGACGATCTCGATTTCGTGCTGTGCGAAATCGGTGGCACCGTCGGCGATATCGAATCGCTGCCGTTTATCGAGGCGATCCGCCAGCTCAAGAATGAAGAGGGACGCGAAAACGCGATCTCGGTCCACGTCACGCTGGTGCCTTATATCGCGGCCGCCGGCGAGTTGAAGACCAAGCCGACACAGCACAGCGTGCGCGAACTGGCGTCGCTTGGCGTCCAGCCCGATATCCTGCTCTGCCGCTGCGAAAAGCCGCTGCCCGAGAGCGAGCGCGCCAAGATCGCGCTTTTCTGCAACGTCCGCAAGGAAGCGGTAATCCCCGCGCTCGATGCCGACAGCATCTATTCGGTCCCAGTCCAATATCATGGCGAAGGGCTGGACAGCGAGGTCCTGCGCGCGTTCGGCATCCATGACGCGCCCGCGCCCGACCTGTCGCGCTGGTACGACATCATGGACCGCAAGCAGCATCCCGAGGGCGAGGTCACGATCGGCGTCGTCGGCAAATATGTTTCGCTGCCCGACGCCTATAAGTCGCTGAACGAAGCGCTGGTTCACGGCGGCATGGCGCACCGGGTCAAGGTGAATATTCGCTGGCTCGATGCCGAAATGTTCGAACGCGACGAGGATCTGGCCGCCAATCTTGAGCCGATGCACGGGATTCTTGTACCCGGTGGTTTCGGCGAGCGAGGGTCCGAAGGCAAGATTTCGAGCGTGCGCTTTGCGCGCGAGCGCAATGTGCCTTTCTTCGGCATCTGCCTTGGCATGCAGATGGCGTGCATCGAAGGCGCGCGGAACACAAGCGGTATCGCGGACGCATCGAGCACCGAATTCGGCCCGACCGATGAGCCCGTCGTCGGCATGATCACCGAGTGGATGAGCGACGAAGGCCTGCAAAAGCGCGGCGCCGACACCGACCTTGGCGGGACGATGCGGCTTGGCGCCTATGAGGCGAAGCTGTCGCCGAACAGCCATGTCGCGAGCGTATATGGCGCGAACGACATCAGCGAACGCCACCGTCACCGCTATGAGGTGAACAACGCCTATCGCGAGCAGCTCGAAAAGGGCGGTCTCGTCTTTTCGGGCATGTCACCCGACGGCATGTTGCCGGAAATCGTTGAGCGCCCGGACCATCCGTGGTTTATCGGGGTGCAGTTCCATCCGGAACTCAAGTCGAAGCCGTTCGACCCGCATCCCTTGTTCGCGGGTTTCATTGAAGCGGCGGTGAAGCAGAGCCGGCTGGTCTAGGCCGGGCAAAAGGGGTGTAGGGGCAATGGATCACGCGAGACTCGCCGAATTGCAGGGCCCCGACAGCATTTTTTCCGGACTGACGGTCGAGGATTGGGCCGAAATTGCCAGCCGCGCGGTGCAGGTCAATTTCGTCAAGGGCAAGGAATTGCTTGTCCAGGGCGACCCGGGCGACATGATGTTGATCCTGACCGAGGGCACCGCGCGCGTATCGATGCTGACCTCTGGCGGGCGCGAAATCGTGCTCGCTTACGCCGAGCCCGGTGCGATATTGGGCGAGATCGCATTACTCGACGGCGGCGAACGCACGGCCTCGGTGACCGCAACGAGCGCGGGGAGCGCGCTCCAGCTTGGCCGCAACGCGCTCAAGGATTTCGCGGCGAGCCATTCCGAATTTGCCTGGTCGTTGATGCAACAGCTCGCGCGGCGGCTGCGCACCGCCGACCAGACGATCGAAAGCGACCGCGCCTATGCGTCAGGGCCGCGGCTTGCGCGTTATCTGAAGCGGCTGATCCGCAAGGATGTCGAGGCGTCGCAGCGCGTCGAGCTCAGCCAGACCGAACTTGGCAATTTCGCGGGCATGAGCCGCGAGCATATCAACCGCCAGCTCAAGAGCTGGGAAGAATCGGGCGTGATCTCGCTCGAACAGGGCCGCGTGCGCGTGCTCGACACCGATATGCTTGAGGATATCAGCGAAAGCGAAGGGTAGGGGGCGGGTTTCGACCCGAAGCGGACCTCTTTATCCTCGTCATCCCGGGCTCGACCCGGGATCCCGCTTTTCGAATGTACCGGCTCGCTTCACAAAATAACGGGACCCCGGATCAAGTCCGGGGTGACGAAAGTGGGGTTAAGTTGCGGCAGCTCCCACCCCAAAAAGGCCGTCCACCTTCAATATTCCAGCGACGGATACCAGTCGGTCCCGCGGCCCGACGGCGTCAGATCCAGGATATTCCACAGGCTGGCGATATCGGGCGCGTCGCGCGGGTCCTGCCCCGGATCGGCCATTTCTGGGGTCATCTCGCTCTTCCAGAACAGGCGCACCTCGTTACCGATCTTCTTGAACACCGCGAGCGCCGGATTCTCGCTTCCGTCCGCGTTGAGCAAACGGAAGTCGCGGGCATAATCATCGCCGACGGTTTGCAGGAAATCGAGTGCCTGCCATCCGCGTTCGAGCGCGAAGGCCTTTTGCCGCTCGACCGGACTGCGGCCGAAAACCTTGAACGCGACGCGCTGTTTCAGATCGTTCGCATTGCCGTCGACCGAGCCTAGCCAGTTGGTGCACATCGGGCAGGGGCGCTCGCGGTCGGGGCCGTACATCCAGAAATAGCTGACGAGCGTGTCGTGCCCGGCGAACAGATCTGCGAGTCCGAGTTCGGCGCCATTGGCATCCTTGAACCGATAATCCTTCATCACCGGCCCCGGCGGCAGGGCACGGCGCTGTTCGGCGATCCGCGTCATCTTGCGGCGCAGGTCGATCTCTTCGGCCAGCAGCGACTTTCTTGCCTTGGTATATGATTCATCTTCGCCGGGAAATGCACGTCTACGGGAAGCAAGTGCCGGCGCAGCCGACAGGGTTTGGCGAAGGGCCATCCAATTCTCCTTTTCTGGGAGAACGTGTGATTCGGGCGATTGTTGCAGGGGCGGGTCACAATTGCCCGCAGCCGAGCCTCGCTTCGTCGCCGGTCAGGCGGGTTCGACTTCCCACAGGATCAGCTTGGTCGCCTGGACATTCTCACGTGCCTTTGCGCCTTCCAGCCGCGTGAGCTTGGCATCGCCCTTCAGCGCGCTCATTTCGAACATTGCATCGACAACGACCACCTCGCCCGCGCCAACCTCGATCTCCAACGTGCCGGCATGCGCCATGATGCCCTTGGCCATCGCGGCGTACAGCCGGTGCGTGCCAGGTGCCACATCGGCCATCAGCATCTGCCCCGACTTGATCTGACCCTTTGCCGTCTCGTCGAGCGTGACGTTCATGCCCTGCAGCGCGGCGACGAAGCCGCGGCGCGTCACATAGATGCGGGCCTTGCCCTCGGGCGCGCGCATAGCCCGGGCGTCGGCGAGGGTCGCGGTATCGGCTTTCTTGCCCGACTTGTTGTTCGACAGCGACCAGACGATCAGCCCGACGATCGCGACGAGGGTGACGACCGAAAAAGTCAGCATCGCCCCGGTAGAGAGCGATTGGGCAAGAGCGGGTCCCAGAAACGCCCCGACGATTGCCGCGACGAAAATCATGGTCACCCAGAATGTATTCTTGCTCATGTCGCCCTCCTGTTCAGGCGGGAGAGAAGTCCCCCGTCGCCTCATCCATCAGATGCAAGACCCCGTCGCTGATCGCGAAAAAGGCGCCGCGCAGGGTCAGCGTACCGCGCCGCACCTTTTCCTGAATGCACGGAAAAGTCATCAGATTGTCAAGGCTTACGCGAACTGCCGCAAGTTCCATCGCGCGGCCGGCGTCGCGATTGTCGATATTGGGATGCTCGCTGCGCACCCGTTCGCTCGCATCGTCGAGCATCGCGATCCAGTCGGCGATGAACCCGCCGCGGCCGGGCTCGGCGCCCGCCATCGAGCGGTGCAGCGCGGCATGGCAGCCGCCGCACAGACCGTGCCCCATGACGACGATTTCCTCGACCTTCAGGAATTGCACCGCGAACTCAAGCGCGGCCGAGACGCCGTGACGGCCCGGCGTCGTCTCGAACGGCGGGACCAGCGCGGCCACGTTGCGAACGACGAAGATTTCGCCCGGATTGGTATCGAAAATCTGCGACGGTTCGGACCGGCTGTCCGAACAGGCGATCACCATCACCTTCGGCGATTGCCCTTCCGCAAGCTGTCCCCAGCGTTCGCGTTGCTGCGCCCAACCGCCGTTACGGAAACGGCGGTATCCCTCGATCATGTCTGCAAAGTGAGTCATGGAGGCGCCTTAGCATAGGTAGAGAGGTTGAGAAGAGGCGCGTGCACGACTATGTGGGCGGCATGAACGCTCCCGCCCAGCCTCAATCGGCCTCCGCCACCACTCCCAGCCAGCGCAGCCGCAAGCCCGACTGGATCCGCGTCAAGGCGCCGACCAGCCCCGGTTACGCCGAAACGCGCAAGCTGATGCGCGAACTCAACCTGCATACGGTGTGCGAAGAAGCGGCGTGCCCAAACATCGGCGAATGCTGGACCAAGAAGCATGCCACGGTGATGATCCTTGGCGACACCTGCACGCGCGCCTGCGCCTTTTGCAACGTCAAGACAGGGATGCCGCGCCCCGTCGATCCGCTGGAGCCCGAACATACGGCAATCGCGGCGGCGAAGATGGGGCTCAGCCACATCGTCATCACCTCGGTCGACCGCGACGATCTGCCCGACGGCGGCGCGAGCCAGTTCGTCAAGGTCATCAACGCGCTGCGCCGCGAGACGCCGCAGACGACGATCGAGATCCTGACCCCCGATTTTCGCAACAAGCCCGAAAGCGCGGTTGCGGCGATCGTCGATGCGCGTCCCGACGTCTATAACCATAATCTCGAAACCGTGCCGCGGCTCTATCCGACAATCCGCCCCGGCGCGCGCTACTATGCCTCGCTGCGCCTGCTCGAAAGCGTCAAGCGCCGCGATCCGTCGATCTTTACCAAGTCGGGCATCATGCTCGGGCTCGGCGAGGAGCGGATGGAGGTCCATCAGGTGATGGACGACATGCGCAGTGCCGACATCGATTTCATGACGATGGGCCAATATCTACAGCCGACACCGAAGCATGCGAAGGTCGCCGAGTTCGTGACCCCGCAGGCGTTCGACGCCTATGCGCAGATCGCGCGCGCCAAGGGCTTCCTGCAGGTCGCCTCTTCGCCGCTGACTCGTTCCAGCTATCACGCCGGCGACGATTTCGAGCGGATGCGCGCGGCGCGCGAGGCGCAACTGGCGCGCGTCAAGGCGGGCTGAGCGCCCCTTGCCGAGGCATCACGAAACGCGCGAACTTCCATACAGCGACGAACAGATGTTCGCGCTTGTTACCGATATCGCGCGTTATCCCGAATTCCTGCCGTGGGTCGTCGCGCTGCGCCTGCGCAGCGACAGCGAGCATGAGGCGGTTGCCGACATGATCGTCGGCTTCAAGGGGCTGCGCGAAAGCTTTTCGTGCCGCGTCCACAAACAGCGGCCGCGCGAAGTCATCGTCAGCTATATCGACGGTCCGATGAAGCATCTCAGCAACGAATGGCACTTCCAGCCCGCCGAGGGTGGGGGCTGCCGCGTCGATTTCATGGTCGATTTCTCGTTCCGCAGCCGCGTGTTCGAGGCTCTTGCGGGTCAGATGTTCGACAAGGCGCTCAGAAAGATGATCGCCGCGTTCGAAACGCGCGCCGACGATCTTTACGGGGCGGGGAGGGCGATATCCTCCGACGGCCGCAGCCCATCCTTTTCAGGCTGAAGCAGATCGAGCGCGAACAGCGTCGCCGCCTGCCGGATCGCCGCGCGATCGGTTGATTCGAATTGTACTCGCTGGGTGAAATAATCGTCGGGATCCTGCCCGCGGAGCGCGCGTGCGAACACGACCTGTCCCACCGGCTTCTTCTCCGACCCGCCACCGGGGCCAGCGATCCCGGTGATCGCCACCGCGACATCGGCGTCGCTGTTGGCCAGCGCCCCCGCTGCCATCGCCCAGGCGGTCGCGAGCGACACTTCGCCGAAGGTTTCGATGATCTCGCTGCTGACGTCGAGTTGGCTCTGCTTGGCGTGCGCCGAATAGGTAACGAAGCCGGCGCTGAATACGTCCGAGCTTCCGGCAATATCGGTCAGCGCGACCGACACCATGCCCCCGGTGCAGCTTTCGGCGACCGCGACCCTGCGACCCGCGGCGCGGTTGTTGGCGAGGACGCGAGTGGCGCGCTCGTCGCGCGCGGCGAGGCGCGCTTTTTCGACAGACTGCAAGGTTCAATTCTCCGGAAGTTGTAAAGTGGCAACGGCCTGCGCCGCTATCCCCTCGCGGCGGCCGGTAAAGCCCAGCCGCTCTGTCGTTGTGGCCTTCACACTAATCCGTTCGCGTGGAATCGCAAGGATTTCGGCAATGCGCGTGCGGATCGCATCGCGATGCGGGCCGATTTTCGGTGCTTCGGCGATGATCGTGAGGTCGACATGATCGATTCGCCCGCCACGGGCCGACACCCGCTCGCCAGCGAAGGCGAGGAAGCGGTGCGACGCCGCGCCGCGCCATTGCGGGTCGCTCGGCGGAAAATGGTCGCCGATATCGCCATCGGCGAGCGCGCCAAGGATCGCGTCGGTCAGCGCATGAAGTGCGACGTCGGCATCGCTATGCCCCTCAAGCCCATGACTATGCGCGATTTCTATCCCACCGATCCACATCGGCTTGCCGGTAACTAGACGGTGGACGTCATAGCCCATGCCGACCGCTGTTCGTGTCATCGTGCCGATCCCCAAAAGCCCCGCAAGGATCGCCATATCCTCCGCATATGTCAGTTTGTGCAGCCGCGCGTCGCCAGGAACGGCTGTCACGGCGATACCGAGCCGGCGCACCAGTTGTGCATCGTCGCTCGCCGCCGCCTCGACCGCTTCCCCATGCGCACGGCGCAAAACCCCCAGGCGAAAGGCCTGCGGCGTCTGAACACGCGCCAGAACGCTGCGATCGACGACATCGCCAGCCTCGCCATGCGCCTGTTCGACGAGCGTATCGGGCACAGGCAGTGTAGGGATCGCAGCATCGGAACCCTGCAGCGCCGCAAGCAACCGGTCGATAACATCCGCGCCGACACCCGGACGCGCAGCGTCGTGGACCAGCACATGCGCATCGTCAGCCCAATCCGCCAGCGCCGTGAGGGCATTGGCCACCGACTGCTGCCGCTCGGCGCCGGGTTCCGCGAAAATCCAGCCTGCGGGCAATGGCTCCACTGCGGCCATCACGTCGGCGTTCGCCACCAACACGCCGCCCGCAATCGACGGATGCGCCGTGAAGGCATCGATGCTCCAGCACAGTATCGGCTTGCCGCCAAGCGGCTCGAGCTGCTTCGGTCGTTCGAAACCCGCGCGCGCGCCAACCCCGCCGGCAAGCAGCACGACCGCAACGCGCGGAGAAGAGGATGGGGCGGACTCGGTCATAGCCGCGCCGGTTAGCGCAGCCGCGCCTTGCGGGAAAGCGGCTTAGCGTGTAGGGGCTGCTCAAAATTTAGGCAATTTTGACGAAAGCTCCCCGCCATGGCGCCGCTGCGGCCCATCCAGATCGGCAACATCACCATCGCGGATCCCGTGATCCTCGCGCCGATGACGGGCGTCACCGACCTGCCGTTCCGCAAGCTTGTCCGCTATTACGGCTCGGGGCTCAACGTCACCGAGATGATCGCAAGCCAAGCTGCGATCCGCGAAACGCGCCAGTCGATCCAGAAAGCCGCATGGGACCCCGTCGAGGAACCGGTATCGATGCAGCTTGTCGGTTGCACTCCCTATGAAATGGGCGAGGCGGCGAAGCTCAACGAAGACCGCGGCGCGTCGATCATCGACATCAACATGGGCTGCCCGGTGCGCAAGGTCACCAACGGCGACGCGGGCTCGGCGCTGATGCGCGACCTGAAACTGGCGGCGGCGCTGATCGACAGCTGCGTGGAGGCCGTATCGGTCCCGGTGACGGTCAAGATGCGCATGGGCTGGTGCCACGACAGCCTCAACGCGCCCGAACTTGCGCATATCGCCGAAGATCTTGGCGCAAAGCTGGTCACCGTCCACGGCCGGACGCGCAACCAGATGTATCGCGGAGAGGCCGACTGGGGTTTCGTGCGCAGCGTCAAGGACGCGGTGTCGATCCCCGTTATCGTCAATGGCGATATCTGTTCGGCGGAAGACGCGAAAACCGCGCTCACGCAAAGCGGCGCCGACGGCGTGATGATCGGCCGCGGCGCTTATGGCCGTCCCTGGCTGTTGGGACAGGTGATGGCGGCGCTGCGCGGCGAAGCCGAACGCCCCGACCCCGGCCTCGACGAACAATATGACGTCATCACATCGCACTACCGCGCGATGATCGATCATTATGGCGAGATGACCGGGGTCAATATGGCGCGCAAGCATCTCGGTTGGTACGTCAAGGGGCTGCACGGCTCGGCCGAGTTCCGTAACAAGGTCAATCAGATTCCCGACAGCAAGGGCGTGCTCGACGCGCTGGAAGCCTTTTATGGCCCGCACCTGACCAGGGCGGCTGCGTGACCGCGCTCACGTCGAGCATCCCCGTTTTCGACCATGACGAGCTGATCCAGTCGCACCCCGTCCCGACACTGCTGATCGACGGCGGCGGGGTCGTGCTATTCGTCAACGCTGCCGCCGAGCAGCTCTGCAATGTCAGCCGCTCGGCGATGGTCGGGCGCGTCATCTATGACGTCATCGAGATGGACCGCAACTATCGTCAACGGATGAGCGACGCCGCGACGTCGGCGCTCTTCGCGCACCGTACCGAGATTTCGGCGGGGGGCAGGCGGTCCTTCTTCGTTGACATGCAGATGGTCCCCTATGGCCAGAGCGGCCACCGTATCCTTGCGCTCGTGCCGTCGCAGAGCGATGCCGAACTGATGGGCGGGGCGATCGGGCGCTCAGGGCGCGCGGCAGGCGCGGCCGCCTCTATGCTCGCGCATGAGATCAAGAACCCGCTCGCGGGGATCAAGGGCGCGGCGCAATTGCTCGCGCGCAAGACCGATGCTGGAGGCGAACGGTTCACGACGCTGATTTGCGCCGAGGTCGATCGCATCGCGACGTTGATCGATCAGATGGAGCATTTCTCGCGCGGGCAGCCGATCGCCTGCGGCCCGATCAACCTCTATCAGCCGATACACCAGGCAATGGAGACGGCGCGTGCGCGCCAGTTCCCCGGCGTGCGCTTTGCCGAGGATTTCGATCCGTCGCTGCCGCTCGTCCACGGGAATCATGACGCCATGGTGCAGATATTGCTCAACCTGCTGACCAATGGTTGCGAGGCGCTCGGCGGGCGCGACGATGGCGTGGTGCGCCTGACCACCGCCTATCGCCACGGCCTGTCGATCGACAATGGCGATGGGCGCGGCCGCATCGCGCTGCCCATCGAGGTTAGCGTCAGCGACAATGGCCCCGGCGTTCCCGCCGACATTCGCGGCGACCTGTTCGATCCGTTCGTGACGACCAAGCGCGAGGGGCGGGGACTTGGCCTCGCTCTCGTCGCCAAGCTCGCACGCGACATGGGCGGCACGGTCCAGCATATCCGCGATGGCGAATGGACGCGCTTTCGCGTTCACCTGCCCGTCGCGCAAAAGGGATGAACCAGGTGAGCAAGGGCAAGACGATCCTGTTGGTCGAGGACGATCCCGCGATCGCGATGATCATCCGCGAAACGCTCGTCGGCGAGTGCGCCCATTTCGCGTCGGTCGCGAGTCTGGCCGAACGCAATGCCTGGCTTGCGGATAACCGCCCCGATCTCGTCATTACCGACGTTGTGCTTCCCGATGGCGACGGCATCGATTCATTGTCGCGCTCCGCGATCGATCCCACGACGCCGGTGATCGTGCTGTCGGCGCAGAATACGCTCGACACGGCGGTGCGCGCCACGGGGATCGGCAGTTACGATTATCTTCCCAAGCCCTTCGATCTCGATGAACTGACCGCCAGCGTTCGTGCCGCATTGCAGCGGCGAGCAGAGCCTGCCGCCAGGGAGGCCGCGGTCCCCGCCGACAGCCACGGACTGGTCGGCCGAGCGCCCGCGATGCAGGCCGTATACCGCACGATCGCGCGACTCGCGTCGAACGATCTCGCGGTGCTGATCCTTGGGGAATCGGGTACGGGCAAGGAGGTCGTCGCACGTGCGATTCACGCGACGGGCCTCCGCCGCAGCGGCCCCTTCGTTGCGATCAACATGGCCGCGATTCCGCGCGAGCTGATCGAGGCCGAATTGTTCGGGCATGAGAAGGGGGCCTTTACCGGCGCGCATAGTCGCAATGCCGGGCGTTTCGAGCAGGCCGCGGGCGGCACACTGTTTCTCGACGAAATCGGCGACATGCCGCTGGAGGCGCAGACGCGGCTGCTGCGGGTGCTCCAGAGCAACGAATATTCGACCGTCGGCGGCAATCAGGCGCTGCGCGCCGACGTGCGCGTCATCGCGGCGACCCACCGCGACATGCGCACGCTCGTCGCCGATGGCCGGTTCCGCGAGGACCTTTTCTACCGGCTCAACGTCATTCCGGTGACGCTGCCGCCGCTGCGCGACCGACGCAGCGACATCGCCGCACTGGTGCGCCATTTTGTCGAGGTCGGACGCGGCTCTGGGCTACCCGATCGGCAGTTTGCGCCCGCTGCGATGCAATGGCTCGAACGCTATGACTGGCCGGGCAATGTTCGCGAACTCGGTAACGTTGTTCAGCGACTCGCGGTCCTGTCGCGCGACATCGTCGTGACCGTCCGCGATGTCGAAACCGTCCTGCAGGATAATGGCGAGGGCGGCGGAATGGTCGAACCCGCGGCGCTTATCGCCCGCGCGGTCGACGATTGGACGCGCGAGAAGATGGCGGACGCGGCGGGCGACGGACATATCCACGAACAGCTCGAGGCAATTGTCGAAGCGGCGCTTTTCCGTCGGATATTACGCGATGTTCGCGGCAATCAGCTTGAGGCGGCGCGGCGGCTGGGCATCAACCGCAACACGTTGCGCAAGCGCCTTGGACAGCTCGATATCGACCCGGCGCATCCTTGATCTGGAACGGCAATCGAAAAATCGGCGCGATCGGGCGATGGCCGCGCAGTTTGTGTGTTTTCTATGCAACAGGATTGTCGTAACGTAGCAACAATGACGCTATCCCCCCCTCTGGCTGTCGATACGGATTCGGACGACCAGGTGGCGCGCTCGGGCTTCTGGCGTTTTGCCGCCCCAGAATATTACACGCTCGCACTCATCATCAGTTTTGCGATCGCTACCTACATCTTCGTGACGGGCGATGCGCAGAGCGAACGGCTGCTGACCCCTGCGCTCGTCGCTGCGATCATGGTCGTCAATTTGGTGCCGGCGATGGCGCTGATCGTGCTTATCGGCAGCCGCGTCGCACGCGCCCGCGCGGTGCGGTCGATGGCGGGCGGTAACGGCCGTCTGCACGTCAGGCTTGTTGCCCTCTTTTCGCTGATTGCCGCGGCACCTACCTTGCTCGTCGTGATCTTTGCGTCGCTGCTGTTCCAGTTCGGCGTCGATTTCTGGTTCTCGGATCGCTCGCGCGGCATGTTCGAAAACGCCGCCAATCTGGCCGAGGGTTATTATCAGGAAAACCAGCGTCAGGTCGGCGCGAACACCTTTGCCATGGCCAACGACCTTGGCAAGCAATTGAGCCTCGCCCCGATAGATAGCCCGGTCTTTAGCAACTATTATCTGCAACAAGTTGTCGTGCGTAGCCTGAATGAATCGGCCATTATCGAGATCGGCAGAGATGGCGTTTCGCGGACGGCAACGGCGATCAATCCCGATAACAGGGCGGCCGAGAACCGCCTTAGCTCGGCGATGGTCGGTCGCCTCGACGCAGGCGAGGACGTCGTTGTCGTCCGCCAGCCGAACCGGATCGAAGCTGCGGCGCGGCTTCCCGGCACGGGCCGCGCCTACGTCTATGCCTCACGCGACACCAACGTTCCGGGCTTTCAGCAATCGGCTCGCGCGAGTGCGGTGCTCGCTGACTATAATGGCTTGTTCGAACGCTCACAGCAGCTCCAGCTGCAATTCAACGGCGCCCTCTACCTCGGGTCGCTTTTGCTTCTTGCGCTCGCCGTTATTGCGGCAATCGTCGTGGCCGACCGAATCGTCCGCCCGCTCGGCACGCTGATCGGCGCGACGCGAACCGCTGCGGAGGGCGACCTTTCGGTGCGGGTCACGCCGCCGGCGCGCGACGACGAAATCTCGGTGCTGACCCGAGCATTCAACCGGATGACCGAGCAATTGCAGGGGCAAACCGGCGCGCTGGTCAGCGTGAACGAACAGCTCGAAGCGCGGCGCAGCTTCATCGAGGCAGTGCTCAGCGGTGTGTCGTCGGCGGTGGTGTCGGTAGACGCCGACCGCCGCATCCTGCTCGCCAACGCAGCAGCGGAACGGCTGATCTGCCAATCGGCCGAATGCCTGACTGGCCAGCCGCTCGACGACGTCGCTCCAGAACTGGCACGCCTGTTGATCAGCGACGAGCGCGAGGCGATCGTTCAACTGTCGCGCAAGGATGCTGAACCCGCGACGCTTGCGGCGAAAGCCGTGGCGCAGGGCGATGGCTTCGTCCTGAGCTTCGAGGATATCACGCAGCAATTGCTCGATCAGCGCCGGGCGGCCTGGTCCGACGTCGCACGGCGCATCGCGCACGAAATCAAGAACCCGTTGACCCCGATCCAGCTGGCGGCCGAAAGGCTCCAGCGGCGGTTCGGTGACAAGGTGGAGGGCGACGAAGCCACGTTCCGCAAGCTGACCGATACGGTGATCCGGCAGGTTCACGATATGCGGCGCATGGTCGATGAATTTTCGAGCTTTGCACGGATGCCGAAACCGACTTTCGGGGTCGAGGATGTCCGTGACATCGTGCGTCAGGCGGTCTTCCTCTTCGAAGTGGCAAAGCCCGACATCGCCTTTGCCGTCAAAACGCCCGCCGAGATCGAGCCGCTCGTTTGCGACCGCCGCCTGCTGTCACAGGCGATCACCAATATCGTGAAAAACGCGGTCGAGGCGATTGAAGAGAAATATAGAAATTCCGATTCCGTCGCCACGGGACATATCGCGGCGGAACTCGTTGTCGGCGCAGGGGGCGAGTTCATCATTCGCGTATCCGACGACGGTATCGGACTGCCGGAAGCGCGCGACGCGATCGCCGAACCCTATATGACGACGCGCCAGGGCGGGACCGGGCTCGGGCTCGCGATCGTCAAGAAGATCGTCGAGCAACATTATGGCGAGCTAGAATTTTCCGACAATCCGACGGGGCAGGGGACATGCGTGACCCTGACGCTCCATCCCGAACGGCTCAGGCCATTGGCCGGAAAGGGCGGCGAACAGGGAATGGGGCAAATTGAATCGGTTCCCGGACGCATCCGGAACCGACAGGACAGAGAAGATCATGGCGCTTGATATTTTGATCGTCGACGACGAACGTGACATCTGCGAACTCGTCGCCGGCGTCATGGAGGACGAAGGTTATGAGGCGCGCACCGCCTCCGACAGCGATTCCGCGCTCGAAGCGATCCGGCAGCGACGCCCGTCGCTCGCGCTGATCGACGTCTGGCTTCAGGGCTCGCGGCTCGACGGTCTCGGGCTGGTCGAGGCGATCAAGGCCTTTGACCCGACGCTGCCGATCATTGTCATTTCGGGGCATGGCGGGCTGGATACCGCGGTTGCAGCAATCCGCCGCGGCGCGTTCGATTTCATCGAAAAGCCGTTCGAGGCATCGCGTCTGCTCCACCTCGTCGCGCGCGCGACCGAGAATGAGCGGCTGAAGTTCGAATATGAGCAATTGCGTGAAAAGGCAGGCCCCTCTGACGAACTGACCGGGACCAGTGCGGCAATCAACAATGTCCGTGCGACGCTGAAGCGCGTCGCAGGAACCGGGAGCCGCGTGCTGATCACAGGCGCGCCGGGCGTCGGCAAGGAAGTTGCGGCGCGCGTGCTGCACGGATGGAGCGGCCGGCAGAATGCGCCCTTCCGCGTCATTTCCTCCGCGCGGATGGATCCCGAAACGGTCGAGACCGAATTATTCGGTTCCGAGGCCGAGGACGGCTCGATCCGCGTCGGACTGCTCGAACAGGCGCATGGCGGGACCTTGTTCCTCGACGAAGTCGCCGATATGCCGCTGACCACGCAGGGCAAGATCCTGCGCGTCCTGACCGATCAGAGCTTCGCCCGGGTGGGCGGCCGGACAATGATCCGCGTCGATGTCCGCATCATTTCAGGTTCGGCGCGCGACCTGATGACCGAAATCGCCGAAAACCGGTTTCGCGAAGATCTCTATTACAGGCTCAATGTCGTACCCGTGCATATCCCGCCGCTGCGCGAACGCCGCGACGATATCGCCAGCCTTTGCGATCACTATATCCGCCGCTATGCCGCCGATCGTCGCGTCCCACCGCCCGAAATCAGTTCGGAAGCGATGGCGGCGCTCCAGGCGCACGAATGGCCGGGCAATGTCCGCGAACTGCGCAACGTGATCGAGCGTGTCATGATCCTTGCACCCAGCGACCGGCTGAATCGTATCGACGCCGATATGCTGCCAGCCGAACTGGTCCGCGGCGGCGCCGATATCCTGCCCAACTCGGAATCGATCACGGCAATCCCGCTGAAGGAAGCGCGCGAGAATTTCGAACGCGAATATCTGCGCATCCAGATCAACCGCTTTTCGGGCAATATCTCACGCACCGCGACCTTCATCGGAATGGAACGTTCCGCACTGCACCGCAAACTGAAACTTTTAGGCCTTACCGAGAGTTCGGACGGCGAGGGATAGCGGCTTTGCGCTAGACCTCGCGTGTCCTTTGCCGCATATTGCGGGCGCGAAGAAGGTCTTAAAACCGGAAAACCGGCACCATACCCGCGGTTACACCGCCAAAAACAGGAGGCAAATGTGTCCGATAAAAATCAGAATCTCCAGGATATTTTCCTAAACGCCCTTCGCAAGAGCAAGACGCCGGTGACGATGTTCCTGGTCAAGGGTGTCAAGCTGCAGGGCATCATCACCTGGTTCGACAACTTCTCGTTGCTTCTTCGCCGTGATGGGCAATCACAGCTAGTTTACAAGCATGCGATCTCGACGGTGATGCCGTCGCACGACTTCGACCTCTCGCTGCTTGGTGACAGTCTGCGCGACGCACCAGCAAGCAAGGGCAAGGCGCTGCAGGACGTGTTCCTGAACGCGGTCCGTCGTTCCGACGAGTCGGTGACGATGTTCCTTGTCAACGGCGTCATGTTGCAGGGCGATATCGTCGCTTTCGACCTGTTCTGTATGTTGCTCGAGCGCGAGCGGCAGGTCCAGCTTGTCTACAAGCACGCGATTTCGACTGTCCAGCCGAACGGGCCGATCAACCTGACCGACAGCGAGCCGGACGCAGAAGCGGATAACGCCTGATCGACCCGATAATCGACAATGAAGACGAGGTAACGCGCGGCGCCGCCGCGCTTATCGTCGTGCCCGAATGGCATAGCCAGCGCCTCGCGCGGGACTTAGACGCGCGCGCCGAGGAGGCGAGGGGGCTTGCGCTTGCGATCGGGCTAGACGTCGTTGCGGTCCACACGCTCCGGTTACGGCAGACGCGCGCTGCGACGTTGTTGGGTGTCGGGCAAATCGAAGCGATCGCGCCCGACATCGCGGCAAAGGGTGTTCAACTGGTCGTCGTCGATGCGGCGCTCAGCCCGATCCAGCAGCGCAACCTTGAAACCGCATTCGGCACCAAGGTAATCGACCGGACGGGCCTGATCCTCGAAATTTTCGGCGAACGAGCCGCGACAGCCGAAGGGCGGTTACAGGTCGAACTCGCACATCTCGACTATCAGGCGGGGCGGCTGGTGCGCAGTTGGACCCACCTTGAGCGCCAGCGCGGTGGCTTTGGCTTCCTCGGCGGCCCCGGCGAAACACAGATTGAGGCTGACCGGCGGATGATCCGCAACCGGATGGCCCGCATCCGCCGCAGCCTCGAAGACGCGCGGCGCACGCGGCAGTTGCAGCGGTCGAAACGCCAGCGCGCGCCATGGCCCGTGGTTGCGCTCGTAGGCTACACCAATGCCGGGAAGTCCACCTTTTTCAATCGGTTGACGGGAAGTGACGTCATGGCGGAAGATATGCTTTTCGCCACGCTCGACCCAACGATGCGCGAAATCCGGCTCCCCGGAATCGACAAGGCGATCCTGTCGGACACCGTGGGTTTTGTCTCCGACCTGCCTACCGAACTGGTCGCGGCGTTCCGCGCGACGCTGGAGGAAGTCACAACCGCCGATCTGATCGTACACGTCCGCGACATTGTCCATCCCGACAGCGACGCCCAATATGACGATGTGCGCGCCATATTGGAATCGCTGGGTGTCAATGGACCACAGGACGACGGGGAGGGCGATGCGCCACCGGCGATCCAACAAATCGAAATCTGGAACAAGATCGACACGGCCGATGACGAAAGCCGCGCGGCTATCGAGGATATGGCAGCGCGTCGCCCCGATGTCGCCGTGATCTCCGCGGCAACGGGCGAGGGCGTCGAAGCTGCGCGGACACTGATGGCGTCACAATTGACTGCACTGCACAAGGTTCAGCGCATTTACCTGAGCTATAGCCAGGGTGAAGCGGCGGCGTGGCTTCATGCGCGAGGCGAAGTGCTGGCCGATGAGCCTGAGGCTGAAGGCCATATTCTCACCGTACGCCTCGATCCCGCCGACAGCGCACGCTTCGAACGGCTTTGGCCGACTACGGACGCTCCGACGCCTTAACGGCCAACCAATGGCTTTCCTGTACGTCGAGCGACAGGCCCGACAGGCTGCCGCCGGCGCGATCTTCCATGGCGGCAAAGCGCCGCGCGAACTTGCCATTGGCGTCGCGCAGAGCTCCTTCTGCGTCGACGCCAAGGTGTCGGGCATAGTTGACCACCGCTAACAACAGGTCGCCGATCTCCTCATGCTGCTCGGCCTCGCTGGTCGCAGCCGCGACCTCGGCGAGTTCCTCGACAATCTTGGCGCGCGGGCCTTCGATGTCGGGCCAATCGAACCCGACACGCGCCGCACGGTCTTGCAGCTTTTGTGCGCGAAGTAATGCGGGCAACGACTGCGCAACGCCGGCAAGCGCGCTTGCCGGACCGTCGGTGGCGCGTTCGGCCGCCTTGATCTGCTCCCACTGCTGGCGGACGTCGTCAGTCTTTCTGTCACCGAAGATATGAGGATGGCGGCGCTCCATCTTGTCGCTGATCGCGTTGGCGACATCGTCGAAACCGAACAAGCCGTTGTCGGTGGCAATCTGGCTGTGAAAAACCACCTGGAGCAACAGGTCGCCAAGCTCATCGCAGATGGCTACGGGATCGCCGCCGGCAATGGCGTCGGCGACCTCATAAGCTTCTTCGATCGTGTACGGTGCGATGGTCGAAAAATTCTGCGCCAGATCCCATTCACAGCCGCCGTCGGGATTGCGGAGCTGGCGCATGATCGCAAGCAGGCGATTGATGGGGGACTGGGCTACGGTTTCGGCCATGAAATTATCCGATAATATATATTATGTTAAATATAAGAATGTACGGGGAGAAAGTGCCCCTCTCGCTATGTTACAGCCTGCCATGTCCGGATAACCAGAAACACCAGTCCGAAAATCGCCACCCACGCCAGCGCCATCTTGATCCAGTCGGCCATCGGCAGCCGCCGCGCCAGCAGCGAACTGAGCACCAGCGTGAATGCGCCGACAAACCACAGGATTTGAACAGTCGTGTCGCCGTTCATAGCTGCACCTCCAACCCGTCATATCCAGGCTCGACGCCTGGCGGCAATTCCGCCGCAAGGTCGTCATAATCCATCGTATTGTCCATATGCGTAATGATCGCGCGCGGATTGCCGACTTTGCCCAGACCCTCAAGCGTCATTGCCAAATGTGGGTGCGTTGGATGCGGATAACGGCGCAGCGCGTCGATGACGAAGAGGTCGACGCCTTGGAAAAATTCGACCATCTCATCAGTAAACTTAGAAAAATCAGTGGCATAGGCGATCTTGTGGGCGCCATCGCTAAAGATCAGGCCCGTAGCCTTGATCGGGCCGTGCGGCATTTCGATCGCGGATACTTCGATGGGGCCGATCGACTGATGATCGTGAAGATCGATTGGATCGACCGATGCCGGATAGCCGGCGTTGCCCGCAAAGGCATAGGTAAAACGCCATTTCAGGATGTCGAGTACATGATCGCGCGCATAGACCGGTACTGCGGAGCGCCGGAGATGCATGACTTGTCGAAGATCGTCGAGACCGTGCGTATGGTCGGCGTGCTCATGCGTCCAGATCACGGCATCGATCTCGCCGACGCCCGCGTCTAGCAGTTGCAACCGCATATCAGGACTGGTGTCGACGAGGATACGAAAACCGCCCAGCGAGACCATGATTGAGGCGCGGCTACGCAGGTTTCGGGGATTGTCGGGGTCACACGCACCCCAGTCGTTACCGATCCGCGGAACGCCCGAGGAGGTACCGCTGCCAAGGATCCTTAGCTTCATGAAGCGCGCGACGTCATGCTACCGCCTTATTGAAAAGCGAATAGAAATTGGCGCTCGTCGCCGATGCAAGCGCGTCGGGATCTTCGTCGCGAAGCGTTGACAGAAACGCGAGAGTATCGGCGACAAAAGCCGGCTCACCGGCCTTGCCGCGATGCGGGACGGGGGCAAGGAAGGGGGAATCGGTTTCGATCAGCAGCCGGTCCTGCGGCAGCCATTTGGCTGTCGACTGGAGATCGGCGGCGTTCTTGAACGTCACTATGCCCGAGATCGAGATAAAGAACCCAAGGTCGAGCGCCTGCCGCGCGAAATCATCACTGGCGGTGAAGCAGTGGATCACGCCTGGGAAGGTAGCCCTGTCCATCTCTTCGCCGAGCAAGGCCAGAGTATCAGCTTCGGCATCGCGCGTGTGAACGATGATCGGCAGGCCGGTTTGTTGCGACGCGTGAATATGACGGCGGAAGCTATCCTGCTGCCGCATGCGGTCGCTCTTGTCGTAATAGTAATCGAGCCCGGTTTCGCCGATCCCGATCACTCGCTGATGCCTCGCGCGTTCGACAAGCTTGGCGGTATCGACGTCGGGGTGGTGGTCCGCATCATGCGGATGGATGCCGACACTGGCCCAGACGTCGGCGTTCGCTTCGGCGACGGCAAGAACATCGTCCCATTCGCTTTCGCGCGTCGCGATGTTGAGCATGGCGGTGACGCCGCGCGCACGGGCGCGTTCGAGCACTTCATCCTGCTGTTCGGCGAGGCCCTTATAGTTGAGGTGGCAGTGCGAATCGACGAGCATTCAGGCCTCCCCTTCCCCCCCATTGTCCTCGGCTGGCAGTTCCAGGCGTGGGAAGATCGGTACGGGCTGACCGACCACAAAGCCGCTGGCAACGAGCTTCGCGAACCAGTCGTTGTCTGCCAGCGCGTCAAAATCGCGCGCGTCGTCGGCAATGCCAATCTGGTCGAGTAATGCGTCGGCGGCCGCCGGTACGACGGGCCGGATGGCGATCGCGAGCGTCCGCACCGCTTGAAACAAGGTCATCAGCACGGCGCGCATGCGTTCGGGGTCGGTTTTACGCAGCGCCCAGGGGGCCTGCGTATCGACATATTGGTTGCAGGCGAACACCGCGCGGATCCAGTCCTCGATACCTACCGAGAAAGCGAGTTGCTCGAATTCGCGCGGCAAGCGGATCGCCGCCATTTCGGCGAGATCTGTGAGCAGGTCGACGTCATCCTGCGCCGGTGAATAGTCGGCCGAAATCTTGCCGTCCAAATTCTTGAAAATCATCGACAAGCTGCGCTGTGCAAGATTTCCGAAGCTGTTCGCGAGGTCGGCGTTCGCGGTGCGCACGATCGCCTCGGCCGAATAAGTACCATCCTGTCCGAAGCTGACTTCGCGGAGCAGGTAATAGCGCAGCGCGTCGACGCCGAACTGATCGGCAAGCACCATAGGATCGACCACATTGCCGAGCGATTTCGACATTTTCTCGCCGCGGTTGAGCAGAAAGCCGTGGCCGAACACCTGTTTCGGCAGCGGCAGGTTCGCGCTCATCAGGAAGGCCGGCCAGTAAACCGTATGAAAACGAACGATATCTTTGCCGATCATATGGATATTCGCCGGCCAGAACTTGCTGAAATCACTGGCGGGGTTCGGGTAGCCCAATCCTGACAAATAGGTGGTCAGCGCGTCGACCCACACATACATCACGTGCCCCGGTGAACCCGGCACCGGCACGCCCCAGTCGAAGCTGGTGCGCGAGACGCTGAGGTCCTTGAGACCGCCTTCGACGAAGCGCATGACCTCGTTGCGACGGCTTTCGGGGCGGATGAAATCGGGTTGCTCGTTGTAGAGCGCGAGTAGTTTGTCCTGATATTTGGACAGACGGAAGAACCAGCTTTCCTCGACGGTCCATTCGACCGGCGTACCTTGCGGCGATAGGCGAACGCCCCCTTCCCCGTCGACCAGTTCGCTTTCGTCGTAAAAAGCCTCATCGCGGACCGAGTACCAGCCCTCATAACGGTCGAGATAGAGGTCGCCGTTCGCCTCCATCGCGCGCCAGATCGCCTGCGACGCTTCATGGTGAGCGGCATCCGACGTACGCATGAAATTGTCATAGCTGATATTCAGCCTGGCATACATCTCACGGAAATATCCCGACATTTCGTCGGCGAGATCGATCGTAGCGCGGCCTTGGTCACGCGCGGTCTGGAACATCTTAAGCCCATGTTCGTCGGTCCCGGTGATTAGCCGCACGTCGCGGCCGCGCGCGCGCTGGAAGCGGGCCATGACGTCGGTCGCGATTGCTTCATAAGCGTGACCGATATGCGGGCGGCCATTGGGGTAGCTGATCGCAGTGGTGATATAGAAGGGGTCTTTGTTTTCGGACATGCGCGCGCCTTAGCCGCTGGGGCGCGCGAGGGAAAGCGTCAGCGTGTCGTCTGCCCTGTCCTTGGCGCCAATTCGGCGAGGCAGTTACCTATTTCGAACCCCACCATCGCACCGTCGTAGGAACCTCGGATCGCATCACGGACCGTGCGCTGGACGCGGTCCCATTGGGCGAGAACGGGCGCGATCTCCGCAACCGGACGGTCGCGTGCGAGGCGCGCCAGCAGCCCCGGAACAATGTCGATCACCAGTTCGAGCCGGGCGCGATTGCTTGTCCCGCCAACTTCGCGAGCGAGCGCCTCACGCAACCGGTTCTCGGGATCGCCGCTCGCCGCAATCGCAAGCAGCTTTTTTTCCATCGCCGTGACATCGCTGTCGATCAGCGCGAGCGCCTTGCCCGGCACACCGCCCGAAGCGGCAACGATCGCGCGTACTTCGGCGATTTCGAGCATCGGGCGCAACTCGCCCAGCCACGCTGTCATGACGTCACGATCAACCGGCTGAAAACGTAGCATTCTGCAGCGCGACCTTATGGTCGGCAACAAGCGTCCAGGTGAATGGCTGACGAGCAGGAACAGCGTCTTTGCCGGCGGTTCCTCGAGCGTCTTTAGCAATGCGTTGGCGCCGTCGGTTTCCAGATCGTCGACCGCATCGACGATGATCACGCGCCACTCGCCGAGCGACAGAGACAGATGAAGGCGGCGGATCATCTGCCGCACCTGCTCGATCGTGATGTTGCGAGCGAGCTCCTTCGCCTTGTCCTTGGGCTGGCGTGCGAGACGGAGGATTTCGGGGTGGTTTCCGGCGTCGACAAGCCGGGCCGCGGCATCGTCGCCGTGGTCGTCGAGGGTCACCGATTGTCCGTCGCCGCCGCGTCCGTGGGTGACGAGAAAGCGTGCTACACGTTCGGCAAAGGCGCCCTTCCCCATCCCCTGCGGCCCGGCCAGAAGCCAGGCGTGGTGAAGACGTCCGCCTTGCCAGGCCTCGACAAAGGCCTTTTCGGCGTCCTGATGGCCGATCATGGCAGCCATTCCGCAAGCTCAGCGAGGATCGCCGCAGTCACCCGTTCAGCGGGAGCGTCGGCACCGACGATCCGCCAGCGAGCAGGCTCCGCCTCCGCCATTTCGACAAAACGTGCCGCGAGCCGCGCCTGATAGTCCGCAGGCTTATTGCCCATGCGGTCGCTGCCGCCACGTTCGGTCAGCCGCCGCGCCGCCTCGTCGGCACTGACGGTGAGCAGAAAGGTCCGGTCGGGCAACAAGCCCATCGAACCGAAGCCGTGAAGCGTCAGGAGGTCGGCGTCGGTGATGCCGCCGCCGCCGCCCTGATAGGCGCGGCTCGAATCGACGAAGCGGTCGCAGAGCACCCACGCGCCGCGATCAAGCGCCGGGCGGATCGTGCGTGCGACATGGTCGGCGCGCGCCGCGGCAAAAAGCAATGCCTCGCTCCGAGCGTCCCAGCGATCGTCGCTTCCCTCCATGAGCAGCGTGCGGATCGCTTCGGCGCCCATGCTACCGCCAGGTTCGCGCGTCGCGACTGTCTCGATACCAAGCGCCTCGAGCGCGGCAGCAAGTGCGCGAATTTGCGTCGATTTACCGACCCCTTCGCCGCCCTCAAGCGTTATAAAACGACCGCGCGTCATGTCGCTAACCCAAAGAGCTGGTGGATGGGATGCTGCCCGTGCATCGGTCGGCGGTAGCCCGCCTTGGGACCTTTGTCATCTGCGCGTAGCGGCTGCCCGGTCTTTCGACGCAGCGGAGCGCCGGTCCTGTACAGTTGTCCCGGCGCCGCCATCGGCAAAACCCCAGCTCATCAGCCGCTCGGCCTCGTCGCGGCGCGCTTTTTCGGTTGGCATGCCGGCAACAATCATGATCAGCCGACGCCCATCGCGCTTTGCCGAGCCGAGGAAACAATAGCCCGCCTCCGACGTATGTCCTGTCTTCAGGCCATCGGCCCCCGCGAAGCGGCCGAGGATCGGATTGCGGTTCGCCTGGATGATCGGTTTTCCTTCCGGCGAGGTGCCATGCCGGAACTTCGGAATCGAAAAATAGCGCGCATAGTCGCCCGGATGGTCGCGGATCAGCCGCTCGGCGAGCAGGACCATATCGCCTGCGCTGACTTTGGTCACTCCGCCGTCAGGCCAACCGCTCGGCGTTCCGAAATTACTCGACGACATACCAATTCGCGTCGCTATCCCATTCATTCTTTTGACGAAAGCGGCCTCGCTGCCGTCGATGCCGACCGCGAGAACCGCTGCGGCGTCGTTCCCCGAAACGGTGATCAATCCTTTGAGCAAATCGTCAACCGAGACCTTTTCGCCCGCGCTCAGAAACATGCTCGAACTGCGGCTCCGCGCGCTCCATGTCTTCCATGTCGCCTCTTCGACAGTCAGAAGCTTGTCGCGCGACAATTGGCCTCGTTTGACGAGGTCGAGGACGACATAGGCCGTCATCACCTTCGCCATAGACGCCGGAGCAAAGCGCTTGTCGGCGCCGCGGGAAAACAGCACTTTTCCCGTATCGAGATCCTTGAGCATCACGATCGGGGCCTGCGTAACATAGGCCGCAGGTGCCGCCGGCGCGCTCTTTGGGCGAACGTCTTCGGCTGCTGCCGCCGGAAGGTTCAAGATTAGCGCAAGCAGGCCCAGCGAGGCTGCGATGCCTCTCAAAACGGTGGTCGGCCTGCCCATACCTGCCCGTCAGCGATCGCGCTGGACGACCGCATCGCGGAAGCCCTTCGCCTTCACTTTGCCGAGCGCGCCGCGCGCTTCGGCGTCGCTCGCGAAAGGACCGACGCGCACACGCCACAGATTGCCTGCTTTCGTCACGTGGCCGCCGACCGATTTCGCCGCTGCGTCGGCGCGGCTTTCCACGCTGAAGGCGCCGACCTGCACCACAAACTTCCCGGCGACAGCGGGGGCTGGTTTAGTGGTAGGCTTGGGCGCCGCCTTGGTCGTTCCCGGACCTTCGACAACAAAGCGGTCGTCGCCGGGTTTGGCCTTGCCCGATGCGATCGGCGCAGCGGGCTGCGCGGTAACGGGTGCGGCAACAACCGCCGCTTTCGGAACGGGTAGCGCCTTTGCCTTGTTACGCAGAATTGCCAGCAGCGATTCGGGCGTCGCGATGCGTTCGGGAACGGGTTTGCCCGAGCGAAGCTGCGCGCGTTCGGCGACGGGCGGGTTAGTCCGACGCACCCGCACGGCGGAGAGGCCGTCGGTGAGCCCGAGTTGTTCGGCGGCGCCGCGTGAGAGGTCGATCAGCCGGTCGCCGACCATCGGCCCGCGATCGTTGACGCGCACCAGAATCGTCCGTCCGGTATCGAGCGCGGTGACCTCGACATAGCTCGGCAACGGCAGCGTCTTATGCGCCGCGCTGATTGCCGCAGGATCGAACGCCTCGCCATTGGCGGTCGGCTTTCCGGCCAATTCCTCGCCATACCAGCTTGCATAGCCGACATCATCATAGTCAGGGATGTCGGCGGGCGTATAGGTCACGCCGCCGATCGTGTATGGATCGCCGAGCTTTACCGGAACATCGACAACACCGTTTGCGGCCGTCGCCGGCGTCGGACTTGCCGTCGGGCCGCCTTCGCGCTTGCCATCCGTAATGCCACAGCCGGCGAGCATCAGCATCGCCCCGGCCATCAGGCCCCCGCCCTTAACGATCGATTTCATCCGCCAGCAACCCCACAGACAGTGCGTAAAAATTGGAACAATTATAGTCCAATATCGCGCGATAGTTACCGGTCAGCAAATAAGCGGTGCGACCGGGGCCGTCCGGTTCGAGCAGCGTCGCCTGTACATTGCCGTCGGGCCAGCGGCCGCCGACCGGTTGGATACCGTCGGCGCGCCATTCCGCCATCGAACGCCAGCGGCTGTGCCGGTCGAAAACGCGCGGACAGCGCGTGGGGGTCAGGCGATTGGCGACCGCGCTGCGGTTGAAACCCGCAGGTACGGTCACTGCGACGCCCCATGGCTGGCCTGCGCGCCAGCCAGCGCGGCGAAGGTAGGAACCGATCGATTCGATGGCGTCGGCCTCACTTGACCAGATACGCGCGACGCCGTCGCCGTCGCCGTCCTCTGCGACCTGTAGATAGACCGAGGGCAGGAACTGCGGATAGCCGAACGCGCCGGCCCAACTGCCCTTCAGCGCGCTGCGCGGCACGCCGCGCTCGACCATTACCATCGTCGCGATAAGCTCGGGTTCGAAGAGGCTGCGACGGCGGCCTTCATAGGCGAGCGTCGCAAGCGCTTCGGGCAAGTCGAAATTGCCCGTCACCTGTCCATAGGCGGTTTCATGGCCATAGATTGCGATCATAATGCTCGTCGGGACGCCCGTGCGCGCCTCGATGCGCGACAGCAGCGGCAGCAGCCGGTCGTGGACGCGGCGCCCGCCGCCAATGCGCGCGGCATCGACATGCTTCGCCTTATAGGGGGCGAATGACGGGATCGGGGTGTTCGGGCTCGGTGGGCTGCCGAGATTGTCGCGGTCGAGCGCAACGACGCGCGCGTTGTACGCGAGCCCTGCCGTCACGCGGTCGAAGGTGGTGCGCGAGACGCCGCGCGCCTGCGCCTTTGGCCACAGCGACTGAACATAGGCGTCGAAGCTGCCGTCGACGCCCTGCGCGTGAAGCGGGGCCGAGGCGGTGAGCATCCATGCCGACAGGAACGCCGTAGCAAATTTGAAAAGGCGTCCGATTCTGAAACGTATAGCGTGCATCATGTCCCCACCCATAGGACGGGTGTCGCACAGATGCGAGCGGCTTGGCTAGGTCGCGGCGGGATGAGCCGATTCATTCGCGCGATGGATCGAGCCCGCAAGGTTTCGCTTGCCGCTGGGCGCCCGCGCGCTATGGGGGCGGCGCAAGGACAGGTGGCCGAGTGGTTTAAGGCAGCGGTCTTGAAAACCGCCGTGGGTGCAAGCTCACCGTGGGTTCGAATCCCACCCTGTCCGCCATTGTCAAGAGAAATGTTACGCATTTTGGCCGTCCTTAGCCTGAGGTTTGGCGAACCGCTTAGATACGTTCGCCAATGCTTCGTCTGCCATCGTGCGTTTATTCGCCGACGAGGCGTAGTGCGAAAACACGCGATCCGACTTGTGTCCGGTGACTGCCCTGCCCTGCTGATTGGTCGCTCCGGACTCGGCTAGGCGACGCGACATGGCTTTACGCAGACCGTGCGCTCGGCATGTTTTCGGCAAGCCCGCTTCCTCGACCTTCTCGGCGAACCAGTTGCCGAATCCGTTGGCCGTGTAGGGCTTGCCCCACTTGGTTTGCAGATAGGTGCCGGTCGTATCGGCAAACGGGGCGATGATCGCTTCCAGCTCAGCGTTTATCGGGATCGAAGTTTCGGCGTCGTTTTTGCCGTGCTCCAGGTCGAGCCGGTCGCCGACCCGATTGTCAGGCCCGACTTTCACCATGTCCGACCGGCGGAGCGCGGTATGCAGAAGCAAGCCCATTGCCAGCCGCTCGCGCGTGCCGATGGGCCATTTCTTCTCGTACTGCTCTATCTCTTCCTCGGTCCAAGCGTGAAACCCCTCCCCTTTCTGCTTGTAAGCGTCGGTGAAGGCGACGGGGTTATGGCTCATCAAGTTCATCTTGATAGCCTGTTTGAATAGGCGGCTGAGCGCCTTACGCAGATTGTTTGCAGCCGCTGGCGTCGATTCCATGCCTGCCAGTTTCTCGTCGATGACCTCGGTGGTGATGTCGACGATCTGGTGATGGCCGTTGCCAGTGCGGAAGCGCTCAAGGATACCGCGATATGTCGCCTTGCTGCTCGGCTTCTGCGCCTTCCATCGCGGCGTGCGGTAGAGCGCGGCTATAACCGCATCGACCGTACCGGCGGCGAACCGCGGTTCCGGCGCGGGCTTCTCAGCCGCCTTCGCCAGAAGATATTCCCCCATGAACTCAGGCGTCCCAGGCTCACTCTTGAAATGGTAAGTCGGCAGTCCGGTCTTGCGAAACCGATAGCGCTTCTTCTTGTGCCGGTCGCGATACTCGGTCACGTTGTCGGGGAGCCATTTGCGGCGGGTCATACCAGCTTGATCTTTTCTCGGTCGTTGGCGGGCTCGGTGTTTCCGCAGATAATCTCGATTTCCCCATTAGGGCGCAAGATGACGCGCGGGTGATCGAAGCCGGCGCACTTCGCAGCCTTCATCGCCCGTTGCAGATCCGATTGCTTGAAGCGCGCCGGGGCCGTCATCCGGTCCTCCGCGTCAGGGATGCTGCTCCGCGAAAACGCCGAAGGCGGTTGAGGCCGTAGGCCAGCAGCCCGCCCGGACGCCCGTAATCGGTCGTCCACCACCCCCTACGGGGTTCAGGCAACATAGGAAGGATAGGACCGCGAGCGCGTTCCTTCTGCCACTGGGTGGAATAACCTTCGCGGCGGGTGGCTTTAAAAATACGGTCGGTGTGACTGGTCACCAATTTGGCTCCTTCACTCGGCGGCCGATGTGCAATTCGGTTCCGCGCAGACTCGCCCGGTGATAGACCTTCAGCGAGCCGTCCTTGAACAGGTCGGCGATGGCCGGCGTTACGGGCATACTGGCATAGAGCGAGCGATCTCGGTTGTAGACGAGGGCCGCCGGCTCGTCCTCCGTCGACATGATCGGCCGCTGAATCTTGACGATCATGGTTCACCGGCTCCTTGATAATGCAATGTGCCGGTCATGCCGCCACCTTTCCGGGAATACGCTCGCCGCAACCGGCCACGTTAGCTTCCCCGCGATCTTGCACGACCGCGCGCAGCAGGACGACTTTCGCCGCTGCTACGTCTCTATCCTCGACACAGCCGCAGGGGCACCGATGCTCGCGTTGCGACAGGGCCTTGGGCTCAATCGCGCCGCACTCCGGGCACGTCTGCGAGGTGTAACGAGGGTCAACCTCCACGAAGCGTCCACCGGCTCTCTCGGCCTTGTAGCGCAGGAAGTTGAATAGCTTTGTCCAACTCGCGTCGTTGACGCTGCGAGCGAGATTGCTTGCCGCCAGACCTTTAACATTCAGCGCCTCTACGGCGATCATGCCGAAGCGGTTGGCGATGCTGGCGGAAACCTGATGGAGATGCGTGTCGCGGGTACGACGAATTTTGAGGTGGGCAGCCGCAAGCGCTGACTTCACCTTGCCGCGCCGCTTCGACCCTCGCTTGCATCGAGCCAAAGCGCGCTGCTTGACGCGCAACTTCCGCATAGCTCGAAGGTACGGGCGGGCATTGTCGATCATCTCGCCCGTGGACAGCGCGGCTAGCGTGTTTAGGCCGGCGTCAATGCCAACGGGCGGGCGATCGTTCGCCGCGGCGCATTCCACTTCCACGACGAGAGAAACATACCAGTGCCGCCCCTCGCGCTTGATGCGAGCGATCTTCGGCTTCCCGGGGAGCGTGCGGTGCATGTGAAGGCGAATCTTGCCAATGCCCTTCGCACGGAACTTGCCGCCATCAATTGCCCAGCCCTTCGCGTCCGCAAAGGCGATGGTCTTGAACCAATCTCGCCCTTTGAAACGCGGGAAGCCGCCTCGCTTAAAGAAGGCCTTATATGCGAGGTCTAGAGCTTTCAGCGGCGCAGACTCCATGCCCCAGGTATAGGGCGTGCCATCCTGCCGAAGCTGGGTAAGCGCCGCGGTCTGGTCGAAATAGGTCCGGCCCTTGCCGGTCTTGCGGTAGCAATCGATGCGCTCCTCAAGAGCGGCATTGTAGAGCTGGCGGCTATGTTCCAGTGCTGCACGCAGACGACCATGCTGGGCGCGGGTCGGGAGAAGCCGATAGCGATATGTCAAGATCATCACGCCTCCCCCTCTCCCGCATCTCCGGATAGCGCCGAAGCCCCGTCATATTCCTGCCCTAGCCGTTGAAGGTCGGACAGCGCCGAAGGGGTGAGAGCGGCGCGGGTGTTCCATTGTTCGATGGCCGTGTCGCGCGGCACTGACCAAGCTTGGTCGCGGATCAAGTCACAGGGCGAGCAGATCGCGAACCATGCGGCATTCAGCGGCTCTCCTGTTTGGTAATTCACGTCCTGCCGTAGCTCGGCTGGCCCGCCGCAAAACGGACACGGCAGCAATTCGGGCGTCACCGGCAACAGCGCCTGCGTTTTGCCAGTCACTTCCCGCCTCCCCGGTTCTTCGCCGCCTTGCGGTCGCGAGACCGTTTAAGGGAGTTGCGCCATTTCTGGGCGTCGGCTTTCAGGGCCTCCCACTCGGATTGCGGAACAGGTGCCACATTGCCCGTGCGTTGCATTTCATCGCGATAGCCTTCCAGCCAGACGCGCATCTCTTCGGGCAGGTCGACGCCTTCCCAGCCATCCTCGGGGCACGGGCCGGTGTATTCGCGGATGATGGCGAGCAGATCGGCGGCCCATTTCGGCCACGGTCCTGCCAGCGCCTCGTCGCGCTCGTCGGTGAGTTTCGCAATCTCCTCCACCTGCTTTGCGAGGTCGGTGGCGGCGAGTTTGAACTTGGCTTCCCACTCCTTCGACGAATCCCGCCAGTTATCTCGGGCCTCGTTGGCGCGTTTCAGGCCGGCAGCGTATTCTGCGATCTCCGCTTCATGGGTCTTGCGAAACATGATGGTTCCGGGTTTCAAAAACATCGTAAATTGCGCGGCGCTTGTTGGGCTAGACCCGCGTCTCCCTTGAGAAAACTAGGCGGCGATCGGTTGTGGTTCCGACCAGCGAATTTGATGTTCAGCGCCAAACGCGAGCATGAAGTCGATCATCGAAGTCATCTGCTTCTTGGTCATCTGCGAAGACCGGAAACCTTGGGGGAACGGGCGTCCGTCCAACCCCTCCAGGAACTGACATTCCCAGCCGCAGGCGTTCATAAAGATGGCCTTCCAGTCGTCTGGCGTGTGCATCCGGCCCATCGGCTTCTGGTGGCTGATATCGGTGAGCATGGCCCACATGCGGTCGTTCTGCTCGGCCGTGCGCTTGGGCTCTGCGAGGGTCACGACGTAGCCGTCAGGCGCACGGGCGATGAGGCTTTGGGCGCGTGTTCGTTGCTCGCCGCTGATGAGGGTGATCTTATGCATGTTCGACCTCCAGCTTATGGCGGTGCGGGCTGGCCTTGAAAAATGCCGCGGCGAGCGTCTTGAGGCTGATTCCGTGCTTGCGCTCGAAAGGGCCTTCGCCGATCCGGTGCTGCTCGGAATGACAATCCCGACACAAACTCACGCACCAGCGATCTGACGGCTTCATGCCCATGCCGCCGTCCGTTCCTTCGCGGACGTGGGCGCATTCAATCCCCGCCGTTTCGCCACAAGCCGAACAGGCGTGTCCTCTTACCCAAGCCCGATGGCCGGGAGAGCGCTTACCTTTGTCGGCCTTGCCCGACTTGCGGGAGAGGCGGGGCGGCAGCGACATCAGAACGGAATTTCGTCTGACAGGTCATGGTCTGTGCCCATGCCGTTTTGGTTGCGGTGTCTGTTGTCAGATTCACCGGCGCCCTTGCTGTCGAGCAAGACCAGTTCGTTGACGTAGATCTCGGTCGTATATTTGTCGTTGCCGTCGCGGTCCTGCCATTTGCGGGTCGCCATCTTTCCGGCGATGAAGAGCTTGCTGCCCTTGCGGGTGTATTGCTCGACAACGCCGACGAGGCCGCCGCGGAGAACCGCGCTCACCCATTCGGTGCGTTCCTTTTTTTCGCCGGTCTGTTTGTCCTTCCATCGCTCGGAGACGCCGAGGCGGATATTCGCAACCTTGTCGCCGTTCTGGAACGATTTGACCTCAGGGTCGGCGGCGAGATTGCCGATAAATTCACAGCGGTTCAGCATTATACGGGCTCCAGTTGAGTTTCGAGAAGTTCGATGCGCCGGCTAAGCGGCGTGAAGCCGTCGGGCTGACCGGCCCAACCGTTCCACCAATCGGGATGGTCGCGCTCAGCTTGCGCTAGGAGGTCGGCGTGCGCGTTTTTCAGCACATACCATTCGTTCATGTCGGCCACCTTGCCCATCTCGGTTGCGAAGGCGCGGATTGCGGCCTCCAAGCCGGTGATGCTGGTGTATTTGCCGTCGAGCTTGCGGCCCGTTTGTCGCTGGGGCTCTTGGTTCGCATGCGGCTCCGCGCGGCCGTAGCTGGCAGCCGCTGCATTGCCGTCGTCATCTTCGGTCGGGACACCGAACGCCGACACCAGAGCATAGCGGCGGGCATAGGTCAGCGCCGAGCCGAACCCTTGGGCGTCGCGCTTGTTGGCCGGGACGAACAGGCTACCAAGGTCGAGCGCCTCGCCCGACGAGTGATGCAACGTCGTGCGGACGGTGACGCCATCGGCTGACGGCTCGCACGGCTGCATAAAGAACAGGTCGTGCTTGATCAGTGCGGGCTTGATCGCGGCAATGACAGACGAAATGTCGGCATATTTGCTCGCCCGCCCGCCCTGCTTGAACGCGGCATTTTCATTGGTCTTCGTGGCAGCTTCGATTTCACCGAATGCGGCTGCCATCGCGCTCGCGAGTGTCGTCGCCGCCTTTGCGGGTGCGTTCATGGGTTAATCTCCTTGGGTTGGGCGGCGGCCACGATGCGCTCAATCTGTCGATGAGCTTTCTCAAGAGCCTTTGTGATTTTCTCGGACCGTTCGTCCTCGATCACCCGGCGCAGTCGGCGGAACTCGCCTGCAACGCCGTTGATGCTGTCGCGGAGGCGCTCAGCAGCAGCCTTGTCGGTGAAGGCTGCGACAACAGACAGAATATGGCACTGGCGCGGGTAGCCGCCTTCGAATTTGATAATCGAAGGGCTGACCTTGATTGCCTGTTTCATCTCGACCGAGACGGCGTCGGACCGGTCGCCCTTGAAGATGATCCAGTCGCCCGCGTTAGCGATGCCACTCTGCGAAGACCCGGAGGGGCTGAGGTCCGAAGGACTGGCAGCGATGGTGCTCAATTTATCCATTCCAGCGCGCTCCTGATTTGATGCGCGAAACATGAGATTTGTTGATGCCGAAGCGTTTCCCGATTTCAGCGCAGCTTCCAGGCGCCTCGCGAATGGCTGCGACGTCCTGATCGGACAGCTTCGCCCTCGGGTGCCTAGAGCCAGCCTGATGGGTACCGTGAAGGCGCTTGTGTTCATTGTTCTCGCGATGCGTGGCCCATGCTAGGTTCGCGGCGGCGTTGTTGCCCTTGTCGCCATCTAGATGAGCGGCCTCATGGCTACCCGTGGATGGGCCGTGGAAAGTCAGGCAGACGAGGCGGCTAACCGAGTAGCGCTTCGACAAACCCGCATAGGACAGAAGCACGGTGCGGTAGCCATACCGGTCAACGTAACCTTTAAGCTCGCGGCCATCGCGGCGAATGCGACCGTCATCCGATACCTCGTAAGAGCGATAAGGGGAAAGCGGCAGACGCTTCCATGCCGTAGGCATCGCCATCATGAGCCAGCCCAGACAACAACAGCCAAGAAAGCAAAGGCCACAGTCGCCGGGTAGATCCACGACGGTATTGTAGCCCCGTGAAGAGGTAGCTCCCTCTGGATATGCTCAGCAGGAGGGAGTAAGCGGAGGTGGTGGGAGTATGCTTTACGCATTGGACGGCTCCTTTGCGGGAGCGCGGTTCATCAGCGCGATGGTTTCGCGGTCGAACTCGTCAGCAGGCGGAGGGGTGACTTTGCGGAAGCGGGCAGCAAGTGATTTCCGAAGGCGATGTCGCTCAAGGTGCTCAAATTCCGCTAGTTGAAGAACCAATCCGTTTTTCCCTACAGCTAGCTTGCTGACCGTGTAGACCCGACCAGGAACGGTGACGAAGCCGCCAACGACACACAGCGCCAGATCACCGACTTGCCAATCAGCCATCGTAATTCTCCAAAGTGCAGGTGCATTTGATTTCGTGGTCGCCACACGTCTGGCACGGCCAAGACAGGACAGTCGGCTCCGGCTCGTTAAGTCCGCAGAGGACGTCAGCGAAGATTGCCCATCCAAGGCTCTGGCGATCTGCAAGAGGCATGTCGGCGGCTGGCAGTGGGTGCGAGCGGATCATTTGAACGCTCCTCCGAAGTAGCAGGTGAAGAAAAATGCCAGCGCCGACAGAGAGGTGTGCAGCATGACAGTGCCGCTGCGACCGTCTTCAACTGCGTCCAGCGCAAGCCAGAGATGCACGACGAAAAACGGCATGAACGCAGCGCCGTTCACTTCCCCGCCCCCCGTCGAGCGATCATGGCATCCGCATAATCGTACGCGCAGACCGCCGCATCGTCGGGCGTGAGTTCCCCGTTGTGAGGCCACGCCAGAACCTGACCAGCGAACCAGTCGCGAAGGGTCATGCCCTCTGCGGGCTTGAGGTTCCAATTCGTGTTTCCGGTGTTCGGAAATGCGGGCGGGTTTGCGGCCTCAGTCATGACGCACTCCCGACAGAATATCAGCCAACACACTCTCTGCTTCGACACGAAGGTCGTCAGAGATGCGGTCGACACGATCCAGAACGAAGATAGCAAGGCGGACGCGCTGCTCGTCGTTGAGGCCAGCGGTCTTTGCCTTCGCTTCGTTGAGGCGGGTTTCAGCACGCTTAGCCTTGGCAGCGTAGAACGGGGCAAGGGCTGCCGCGCGGTCCTGCTCGATCTGGCGAGCGGTCGCTGCGAAGTCTGCTTGGGTGGGTACGGCGGTCATGTCAGTAGGCCTCCGCTTCGGCGCGGGTGATGAAGAAGTGGACGCCGCCAGAGCATTCCTCTTCCCAATCGGCCGACCAGTTAGGCGCCTCGACGCGCTCACCTGTGCGATAGACAAAATCACGGTCATGCTGCGAGCGGGCCTCATCGGCGCCGAATATTTCCAGAACCTCAGCGAACTGGGCGCGGCATTTGCGGCCATAGGCGTGCGAGCGCGGGGCGTCCTCGGGAATGCGCAGCTTCACGATTACGCTGTCGCGGCACTTCTTCCAGCCGATCAGCGCACCTTCGGGCAAGATGCGGGTCCGAGCGATAGCGAGGTCCGCATCTTTGGCACGCGACAGGTAGGCACCCGACAGGTAGGCACCCGACAGGTCGGCACCCGACAGGTAGGCACCCGACAGGTCGGCACCCGACAGGTCGGCACCCGACAGGTTGGCACCCGACAGGTTGGCACCCGACAGGTCGGCACCCGACAGGTTGGCACCCGACAGGTAGGCACCCGACAGGTCGGCACCCGACAGGTAGGCACGCGACAGGTTGGCACCCGACAGGTAGGCACCCGACAGGTTGGCACGCGATTTGATCGCCCACTTGATCGCCATGCCCAGCTTGACGCTCCAGCTCATGTCGGGGGTGACGGAGATTTCCGCCGTGACCTGCACCGCATTCGAGAAGCGGTTTCGGATTTCAAACTTCTCTAGGGTGCTTGTCTCTGCGGTCATCTTCGGCTCCAGCGTTTGTTTGCTGGAACCGGTATACCGATACGGTATTATGCTGTCAAACGGAAAATACCGTTATGGTATTTATTGCGGTCGCGGCCCCGGCTTTACCTGATACCCGTTGTCGCGGAAGGTAGCGTAAGTGCCATCTTTACAGGGGAAGGCCTCGCTCATGGCTACCACGAATATTGAAGGCATATATTGGTGGCGGTGCTTCGGATTTCGGCGCAAAAAATCTAACACGACGTCTAAGTATTGGCCATTTGTGACACCGTCTGGGGTGCAATAGGCGAGCTTACGCTGGGCCATAAAATCGGCCGCGGTTGCGTTGAGGTTCGGCGTTATCATGGTCGACAGGCCCATGACGTAGCCCACACAAACTCCGCCAAAAAAGTCGCCGCTCTTCTTTTCGCAGGTCACGAAAAAAGCGTTGCCGGTGCTGATCAGGTCAGCGCTCGCGCTCGTGGGCATCAGAGCAAGAAGTAGCGTTGCTACTCCGGTCGCACCGATGAGACGACGACGGCGGCGATGCGCGTTTCCACGATGTCGCCATCCTGACCCTTTAGCCGGAACGGCGCGTGGGCTGGATTGTTCGACCTCGGAACCAGCCATAATTCCCCCTCTCGCTCAACCAGCTCTTTTACCGTTGCTTCGCTCATCCCCATGTCATTCGTGCGTATCACAACAACGCGCTTTCCGGGAGCCGCTTCCGCTCTTCCGAAAAGGGAAACGCATTCGACGATGGTGCCAGGCGGGTATATTTCGTCCATGCTGTCACCGACGACACGCAAGCCGAAGCGATGTTCAATGTTGGCGGTGACGTCGGCGCGCCCATAGAACGTTTCCCATTCGTCGGCTGGGTTCTCTACTGCCGCGCGCCACACGCCCGCTGCGACTTCTCCCTTGACGAACAGGCGGGGGCCGACTGGTGAAGCTATATCGCCTTCAAGCAGTTCGGCAGCAGTTACACCAAGGACGCCGGCCAAGGCTTGGAGTTGGCCAAGGTCAGGCTCGCGCTTGCCCTTTTCCCACCGCTGAACGGTCGGCTGCTCAACGCCCATGCGCTCGGCGAGCTGCGATTGCGTCAAGCCGCGACGCTTCCGAATCTCGGAGAGTTTGTCCAAATACCCCATCGGCATAATATCGCCGCTGGCGAAAAATAGCGGAATATCCAGATTGGTATTGCGTTGACATACCGTTTCGGTATATTGCTCGTTCATGAGCACCTATTCAGACACCTTGAGAGCATTTCTGGCGGAGGGTGTTACCCACGCTGATTTGGCGGACAGTATCGGCAAGACGCAAGTAGCGGTCACCCGATATGCCGGTGGCGGGCGCTTCCCCGATGCTGACACGGCGCGAGCGATCGAAGCCGCAACCAACGGCAAGGTGCCGTTCGCCCTCTGGCGCAGCGAGTTCGAACAACGCTCTGGGCTGGCTGCCTAGCCCATGCCTCGGGGGGATCAAACACACCACACCAACGCCACTTCCCTCGGCGTTGACCGGGCTGGCTCCCCTCTGGTCGGGGGATGCCAGCCCACCAATTTCCCGCGTGTTTCTTCCTCTCGCGCGCTGGAGCCCCGAGAGCTTACTCCGTCCACTGGAGGCTCTCGGGGCGAACTTCACGACGCGTTCGGCAGTCATCGCCTGATTGCGCCCGAGGCCCAACACGATGTCGCGCACGATCTCGCCAATAAGCCGAGCGCGCGCATCCTCATCGGCCGAGCAATCCTCATCATTGACATTGGTGACTGGGAGAGGTTGAGCCACCTGCCGTGGCGAGCAGGGTTCCAATCCCGCAGAACGGTGATCACACGACAGGTTGGCTCTTCTGGCGGCCAGCGCCGAAACATTTACATCTATCAAGACATTCTGGGGGTCACTCCCGCTGACGGATGGGTTGACCACATTAATGGCGACCCCCTCGACAATCGACGCTGCAACCTTCGCGTCTGCACGCCCGCACAAAACTGCATGAACCGCAGCCCCGTTGCGGGGAAGGCTGTGCCCTACAAAGGAGTGACGCGCAAAAGGCGTCGTTTTGCCGCCAAGGTCGGCGGCAAACTGGTTGGCGTCTACGGCACGGCTGAAGACGCAGCCCTCGCCTACGACGCAGCTGCGCTCGACGCCTACGGGCAATTCGCGTGGCTGAACACTGATCATTTCCCTGAAATAGCTCAGACCAAGGAGGAAAATCTTGCCGCGCGATATTGATATTTCCGCTCGCCAGAAACGGGCGCAGCAAGACATGTTCCGTGAGGCCGAGCGCCGGGGCATCACCGTCAAGGCAATCCACTACGATACCGGCATCAGCCAAGACACGATCCGTTCGTGGGTGCGCGGCGAGGCGGTCATGTCGATCGCTGGCCTATTCTCGCTGGTCGGCGTCATCCCTGACGATCTGCTCTCGATGCTGCTCCCTGAGCGCCGTGCAATCGTCCGGCTTCCCGATGGCATTGACCACGACGATTTCGAGGATCGTTGCCGCGACTTCTTGGGCACCAAGGGTCAGGCGCACCATCCTGACAGCCCCGCTGGTCGCGAACTTTCCGACTGCGAAAAGGACGTGCTCGACCGCAAGGTCGTTGCGCTGCGTGCAGCATGATGGGCCTCACCCCCAAGCAGCGCGAGTGCCTCGATCTCATTGGGGAGCGCATGGCAGCCGATGGCGTCTGCCCATCCTATCAGGAGATGGCCGATGCGCTCGGGCTAAAGGCTAAGTCCGGCGTTCACCGCCTCATCGATGCTCTGGAATATCGCGGGTACGTTCGCCGGGTTCCCAACTTCGCGCGCGCAATCGAAATCCTTGAGACGCCCCGCCCCATTCTCGCGCCGGTGAAGGCACGCCCTCTGCTGCGTGAGGATACTGACGTCTTGATTGCCGAAATCGAGGCTCGCGGCTTCCATGTCGAAAGGGCCGCGGCATGACCGTCACGATTCCTATCTGGCTCGCCCTGATCGCCCCTCCTGTGTTCGGGATCATCGGATTCCTCGCCTGTGCCTGTCTCACGGCGGGCAAGGTGTCTGACGATCAAGGGGATTACGAAAGCGCCGCGCACTGGCAGGCCCTGTGGAGGCACGCGCTCGATACGTCGATTGACAATGCCGCTGCCCACAGCCGAGCAGCCAGCCTCGCTTCCGCCAAGGAAGCCCGTATTGACCGCGCACTGGAGCAAGTGACCCCCGGCGCTAACGCCACGGTCCAGCGGATCGCGCGCATCCTCAAAGGTGAAGCATGATCGCCCGCCTCATCTTCCGCCTCCGGATGCTCCGCTTCCCCAAGGCCCCTACCCACCCCCGCAACCCAGACGGAACATACCAATCCCGTCGAGACTGGCGCCTCCAGCGTATGCGGGAGGGAATGCGGTGACGATCGAGATGCCTTTCCCGCCGGCCACTCTGTCAGGCCATGCCAATGGCCACTGGCGCACCAAGGCGAACGAGACAAAGAAGTTTCGTCAGCTCGCGCGGGTCTTGACCAAGGCGGCGGGGGTCAAGACCCCTGTTGCAGGGGATATCCCTATCGCCGTCCATTTTTACCCGCCCAATCGCCTTAGCGACCGGGTGAACTTCCCTGTTCGCATGAAGCCGATATTCGACGGCATCGCCGACGCGATGGCGGTAAACGATCGCCGGTTCCTCCCGTCGTTCCATTTCCACGACCCCGAGATCCCGCCGCGGATCGTGGTGGAGGTTGGATGATGAAGACAGCAACGCCACCGCGCGGCCTTACGGCAGATGAATGGAAGGCGGAGATGGCTTTCCAAGTGTTCTGCGCGCTTCGCAGAGCAGCCGACGCCGAACCGCTGCTTCTCGAAAACACCTATTATGATGCGCTTCTGAGGGAGGTGCACAGCGACTTCCAGGCCGCGTTCGCGAGGTCTGTATGAGCGCCCGCTGGTTCCGCTTCTACGCCGACGCCATGCGTCATCCCAAGGTGGCTAAACTGCCCGACCAAACCTTTCGCCTGTGGGTGGAATTGCTCTGTGTCGCAGCTGAAAACGACGGGCATATCCCGCCCGCCGATGACCTGAAACACATGCTTAAGAGACGCTTAGACCACCTCTTAAGGGGCCTTCAAGACCTCTTAAAGGCCTCGTTAATAGACCCATTAGAGGTTGGTTATCGGCCTCACGGGTGGGACAAAAGGCAATATAAATCAGACGTTTCCACAGATCGCGTTCGCAAACATCGCACAAAAGGAAACGTTTCAGAAACGGCCCCAGATACAGAAGCAGAGACAGAGTTACCTATTCCTAACGGAATAGGGGCTGCGCCCGATGCGGATAAGCTCTTTTGGGAGAACGCCAAGGCTTACCTCGCTCCGCACTCGAAAGACCCCGGCAAGCAGATCGGCAAGTGGATCAAGGATTGCGGCGGCGACAAGGCCGCTGTGGCTCGGGCGATCGGTGAAGCACAGGTCAACCGGGTGGTGGATCCAGTCTCATACATTTCTCGGCTCATCCACCGGCAGAAGGAGGGCAACGACGGCAAGGTCGATGCCTTCTGGGGGTGAGCGATTTCAATCCGACGCGTGCCGGGAAATTCACCTGCCCGGAATGTTCGCACGGTCGGAAGAACAAACGGGACCGGTGCCTTTCGGTCTTTCAGGTGGACGGTGGATTGGCGTTTCGGTGCCACAATTGCGGAATGACGGGGCTCAACGATGATGCAAGACGAACACAAGCAGTGGCTGGACAAGCGGCGGATCGACCCGGTGCTGGCCGAGAAGTTCGGGCTCACCACGAAGCGCGGCGCCTCCGGTCCGTGGCTGGCGGTCCCGTATCGCCGCGACGGGCAGGTCATAAACCACAAGTACCGTCGCACCGAAGCGAAAGACCATCGCATGGATCAGGGGGCGGCCCTCGTCCTGTGCAACCGGGATTGCATGACCGACCCGGAAGTTCTGGCGGGGGCGCCGGTCATCATCACGGAGGGCGAGTGGGACATGCTGGTGGCGATGACGGCGGGCTGCCGGTTCGTCACGTCGGTGCCCAATGGTGCGCCGGCCACCTCCGCCGACAACCCGTTTGATGAGCGCCGGTATGAATATATCCACTCCGACCGGTCGGCGATCGATCAGGTAAAGACCTTCATCATCGCCACCGACAATGACGAGCCGGGGCGCGTTCTCGCTGAGGACTTGGTTCGGCTGCTCGGTCCTGAACGGTGCAAGTTCGTCACCTACCCCGACGACTGCAAGGACCTGAACGATGTGGCCATGATGCACGGCCATGCTGCGGTATCGGATCTCATCATCCATGCGAAGCCCTATCCGGTGAAGGGGCTCTACCGGCTCGACGACTTCCCCGAACCGCCGCCGATCCAGTCGCTGCCAATCGGGATCGAGGGGCTGGACGATCTATTCCCCCTCACCCCGGGCACCTTCACGATCATAACCGGCTACGCTGGTCAGGGCAAAACCTCGCTCCTGATGGTGATGCTGGGGCTCCTGCTCCGTAAGGGCGTCCCGATGGCGCTCGCGTCGTTCGAGACGATGGTAAAGCCCATCCTTCAGCGCCGGATGCGTGCCGCGATCTACGGCTGCGGCGAGTTTGACCAGGTTGCGCGCTCACCGGGCCGCGCCGACGAAATCCTGCGCGAAAAGTTCGGCGTCATCGCACAGACCAGCGACGACGAAGACACCGACATGACGCTCGAATATCTGATCGAGCTGGCGAAGGTGGCCGTGCTCCGCGATGGAATCCGGCTCCTGGTCATCGACCCTTGGAACGAAATCGAGCACAAGCGCGGTAGCGACGAAAGCGAGACGGATTACACGGGGCGCGCTATCCGCGAATTGAAGCGCTTCGCCCGCCTCTACAATTGCGCTGTCTGGCTGGTCGCTCACCCTCGTAAGCCGCATGGCGACGGCACGCCTAAGGCTCCGAACCTCTATGACCTCGCAGGCTCCGCCAACTTCGCGAACAAGGCTGATTACGGGCTCGTCGTCCACCGCCCCGATACGAGCAGCAACCTTGTCGATGTCCGCGTGCCCAAGGTCCGCATGGGCCTTCCGGGCAAGATGGGCAAGGTCACGCTCGAATGGCACGCCGATGCGTCCACCTACAGCTGGGTCCCGTGACATGGCACCCCACCAACTGGAAGCCACCCCGCACCGGGGACGCATTGCTCAAGGTCAAGTTCCGCGACGGCACGACGAGCAAGACGGCCCACCCGGCAGCAAAGTGGACTTGGGCAAATCGGAAATACGCTTTCGATATCATCGCTTGGAGCATCGAACCATGACCACCCCCAACCTAACCCTCCCCCCTCCTCTACAAGATACAGGACCGCTAGAGACGATGGCGAGAGAACTTGCGCCGTGTCCATTCTGTGGCACGGATGAATTTCTGATGCTCTCGAATAGCCTGCTCGGCGTTCATTCGTTCTGGCAGGTCGAGTGCGGCTGCCACGCATCCGGCGCTCCAGAGATGTTGCGCGAAAACGCGATCAAGGTCTGGAACACGCGCCCGCCGACCGTACCACGGAAGCTATATGACGCCATCGGTGGCTTGGTCAGCGAGTGCGCCGATCAGCGGGACATCTATCCCGATGCCGCCACCGCTGTCGAAGCGATCACCAGCACCGTGAATGAAATCTATGCGTGCATTGAGGGCGGCGTTTTCGGTCCTCTCAATACCAAGGAGGGGGAATGAAGGCCCTGATCTTTCGTTTCGTGCTCGTCCCGCTGATCAGCCGAGACCAGCGATTGCGTGTCGCCGGTCTTCGTCCTGACCGCTGGTACTGGGCCGACCTTCTCGCGGCTCGCTGGGGCATGTGGGCACACGACGATTATCCAATGAATTTCGGGGGATCAAGCAATGGCTAAGGGGGGCACTAAGCGCAAACAGCGCAAGGTTCGAATGCCGGAGGATCGGCGCGACGCCGGCACGGACGCAGCCCAGGCAAAGCGGGCTCAGTTCGGGACCGATGGCTGCGACGCGATCGGCCGAGCCTACAGGGCTGGCCTGCTGGGCGAGGATGGCCAGCGGCTCCTACAGACGGGCCGCAGCATCAACCGCGCCTATTGGGCAGCATATGGTCAGTATGGCTTGTCCTGTACGCTGGGGGTGCGCACGGGCCCAGCCAACGACGATGATAACGGCCTGGCCCGCGAGAAATGGTTGAACGCCACGATCCGCGAAATCGACGGCATGGGCCGAGGGCATCGCAAGGCGTTCGACAGCTTGTGCATCGACTTTCACCCCGACTACGGCCCCGACTGGCTGGACAGGCTCATCGCCAAGGAGCCGCGGCAACCGGACTGGTCGCAGCTTGTGAAGGCGCTTGAGGTGCTCGATGAATTATCCGATTGATTTTTGCGAACCAATCTGTTAGCGGCACTCTCGTATCAACGTGGCGAAGTGCGCCACAAGCAGGGGCTGGCTTCGCGCTGGCCCTTTTCGTTTCCGGCGTGTTGATCCCTTGCACGCCCTCCCGCCGCCTTCATCCGACGCATCGTAATAGCTCAGACTGGTAAAGCGGTCGGCATCTGTTGCGCGGCGGGAAAAATTCACGATCCGAAACCGCCCACCCTTTGGGAGCGGAAAGAGAGGATTGGCCCCATGACCGCCATTACAAAAGTAGTAAAGTCCAGCAACCGCGGCGCGAAGCCTGGGGAGCGCAGGGGTGGCCGCACTAAGGGCACGCCTAATCACGTCACCGTGACGCTCAAGGAACTGGCGCGACAGCACACAGACGGCGCACTGAAAGCGCTGGTGAGCATTCTCGCAGGGGGCGAGGGCATCCCGGCAGCGGCACAGGTCGCAGCGGCGAAAGAGATTTTAGACCGGGGGTACGGCAAGGCCAGCATGGTTCTCTCTGGTGATGAGGACGGCGGCCCGATCAAGGCGATTACCGAAATCCGCCTTGTGAGCGGATGAGGGTAGACGTCCAGCTTCCTCCGAAGCTGATACCGGTATTCACTGGCCCTGCACGATACCGCGGAGCTTACGGCGGGCGTGGGTCAGCAAAGACGCGCAGCTTCGCCAAGATGGCGGCGATACATGCGCACCGCTGCGCACAGGCTGGCAAGGAAGGAATCATCCTCTGCGTCCGTGAGTTTATGAACTCACTCGACGACAGTTCGATGGCAGAGATCAAGGCGGCGATACGGTCAGAGGAATGGCTGCTCCCGCACTTCGATATTGGCGACACATATATTCGCACCGCCTGCAAGCGGGTCGAGTTCGTGTTTGTGGGGTTGTCCCGGCATCTGGACAGCATCAAATCTAAAGCTCGCATTCTCTTGTGCTGGGCTGATGAGGCGGATCCGATCACGGAAACGGCTTGGGAAAAGCTGATACCGACCGTCCGCGAGGATGACTCGGAGATTTGGGTAACGTGGAACCCCGAGGTGGAGGACAGCGCGACCGACCAGCGGTTTCGCAAAGACCCACCCGATGGCGCCAAGATTGTCGAACTGAACTTCACCGACAATCCATGGTTTCCCTCCGTGCTTGAGGCGGAGCGCAAGAGCGACAAGGAAAAGCGGCCGCACAGTTACGAGCACATCTGGGGCGGCGCTTACAAGACTCATTTCGAGGGAGCGTACTTCACCTCGCACCTGACCGCCGCGAGGGAGGCTGGCAGGATCACGACTGTTCCCGAAGATCCGCACATGGTGATCCATCTGTTTGCGGATATCGGTGGCACAGGGGCCAAGGCTGATAATTTTGTGTTCTGGGCCGCCCAGTTCATCGGCCTGACGATCAAGTGCGTGAACCATTACGAGCAACAGGGGCAAACGATCGGCGCCCATCTGCTCTGGCTGCGCAAGCAGGGATACGAGCCGGGGCGCGTAAAGATTTGGCTGCCCCATGATGGCGAGCAGCAGGAAAAGACGATTGATACGTCATACCGCAAGTCTTTCGAGGATGCGGGTTACGACGTCGAGGTGGTCCCGAACCAAGGCCGTGGCGCTGCGATGCAGCGGGTTGAGAAGGTCCGAGAGCATTTCTCCCGCATCTGGATTGACGAGACGAAATGCGACGGCGGGCTCAAGGCCATCGCCGCCTACCACGAAAAACGCGACGAGAAGCGCAAGGTAGGGCTCGGCCCTAACCATGACGGAAACAGCCACAGCGCCGACGCCTTCGGCCTCATGTGCAGCGTGTACGAAGAACCAAAACAGCAAGCACCGCTTGACCTGTCTAGATTGATGAAAGGGGTAGCATGACGCCAGAGCCCCTGACCGAAGACGAACTGGTCAACGCCCTCAAAAACGAAGCGGACAGCGCTTGTACGTTTCACGATACTACACTGGCAGAGCGCCAGGAGCAGTGTTTGAAATATTACGACGGCGATCCATTCGGCGACGAGGTGGAAGGGCTGTCTCAAATCGTCCTGCCCGACGTCGCCGAGACGTGCGACTACATGACGATCAGCGTCCTCCGCACGTTCGTTTCCGGTGATCGCGTCGTCGAGTTTCAAGCGAAGCGTCCCGAGGAAGAGGAGGCTGTCGATCAGGCGACCGAATCGATCCACCAGATATTCATGCAGCACCAAGACGGCTATCGAGTGCTGCACGACTGGCTTAAGGCCGGTTTGATCGAGATCATCGGCGTCGTGAAATCCTGCGTGGTCGAAGAGGACGCTGTTGAGGAACAGGTGTTCAACGCGACCGAAGAGGAGCTTGTCGCGGCGATGGAGCGCGGCGAGGTCCCGGAGGATGCGGACATCGCGCCCAGCGAAGACGGCATGCTCCGCATCGTCGTCAAGCAGACCATAAAGCGGCGATATTTCTACGACTACACGGTCCCCAGCGAGGAGTATCGGTTCTCTGCTCGGGCTCGCCATGAGGACAAGGCGGATTATCAAGCCCATGTTTGCCGTAAGACCCGCTCCGATCTCGTTGAGATGGGCTTCGACGTCGACACAGTTTATGAGCTTTCGACCGGCGATGACACGATCTGGAGCGATGGGCGCGCGCAGGAGCGCGACGAGGATTACGACCGGGGCTGGTCGGACACCCGACAGGCTTCGATGCAAGAGCTGGAGCTTTGGGAGGAGTATATCCGCATCGATGCGGATGGTGATGGCGTTGCGGAGCTTCTGAAATGCTTCCGTGTCGGCGATCAGTTGCTTTCTAGTGAGATCGTCTCCGATCATCCGTTCACGGTGTTTTGCCCATTCCCCCGGCCTCATCGCATGGTGGGTGACAGCCTCGCTGAAAAGGCGATGGACATTCAGCGCATCCGTTCGGTCGTTGCTCGCCAGTTGATGAACGGCATGTATCTGACCAATATGCCGCGATATTGGCTGCCACAGGAGAGCACGACCGAAAACACGATCGCTGACCTGCTCACGATCATTCCCGGCGCCCCTGTCCGCGGTAAGGGCACCGCGCCGCAGCCTCTCAATGACGGCTTCGATATTGGTCAGTCGCTTGGTGTGCTGGAGTTCTGGAGCGGAGAGAAAGAAAGTCGCACCGGGATTACCCGGATGAACCAGGGTCTTGATGCCGACACGCTGAACAAGACGGCGACCGGCACGGCGCTGATGCAGGCCCAGGGCCAGCAGTACGAAGAGTTCATTGCTCGCAACTTCGCTGAGTGCGTCGGCCGTATGTTCTGGCGTAAGTATCGGCTGGTCAAGGATGCTGGGGAGCCGTTCACCGTGAAGGTTGGCGGGGCCTATGCCACCGTGGACCCAACGCAATGGCCAGACGAGCCCGACATGGTGATCCGCACCGGCCTTGGCACGAACCGCAAGGAATACCGCATCGCTCAGCGCATGCAGCTTCTGGAGGTCCAGAAAGAGGCGTCGATGATCGGCCTCGCTAGCAAGAAAAAGCTGTTCAACGGCGCCGCCGGCATCGTTCGTGATATGGGCATTGGTCAGCCTGATGACTTCTTCGACGACCCGGACACGAACCCGCAAGCAGAACAAGAGCAGCCCGATCCTGAGGTGATGAAGGCCCAGATGCAGGCCGACGCGCAGAAGGCGAAAATCGAGGGCGAGCAGCAATTGTCCGCGGTCAAGTTGGAAATCCAACGCGAGGAAGCGGCGCAAAAACAACAGTTAGCCCGTGAAGAGGCGGAGTTTGAAGCGCAGTTGGCAACAGAGAAGTTCCAGTTTGAGCAGGATCAAGCCCGGGCCCGCATGATGTTTGAGGCCCAAATGGCCCGCGAGAAGGCCGAGACTGACGCCGCAGCGCGCGTCGAGATCAGCCAGAACCGGCCCGGTGGGGATCTGGATAAATGAGCCGGTATTTCAGCAAGCGACCGAGGGCGGAGGGATGGTGCGGTGATGATCTGTTCGAAGATGAGTGCGGCGGGTTTGCGCCTGCGATCACCGTTGATGAGCATATCTCCACCGACACTGGCCTATTGGACGCCGATGGCAATGCTATTTGGCGCGCGCCTAACCCCGTTGGCTTTGGCCGGGATGAAGAGTGGTGATCGACCCCAAGGCCCGCTCTGACCGTTGGCGCTCGTTCTACGAGGAGGACGGCGGGCTTCGCGACATGCTGCTTGATCTGCGACGTGCGTATTTCGAACGCGCAGCGGCATTGGGCGCGCGGGACACTGACGGGCTCTGGAAGCTTTCGATTGCATCCAAGCTCGTAGACGAACTGGATCGCCATGTCGGCGCGGTCATCGGTGCCGGAGACATAGCCGCCCAGCAGGACGAGCATCTCGCTCGCATCCGCAAGGTCGGGAAATATTTTTAAGCCGCGCTTCGGCGCATAATCATGGAGTGATGTCATGGCCCATCCGAACGAAGGTTCGGAAGCTGTTGACGTGCCCGAATCCCAAGGGGATGACGGCGCTGTCGCGGCTTTTGCGGATTACCTCGAAAACGAGGACGAAGAATTGCCTGAGGATGGCGATGCTGACGAGGATGACTCAGAGGCCGAGCTAGACGAAGGCGAGGAAGCAGACGGAGACGAACAGGAAGGCGACGAACCGGGAACGGCCATCGAAGCCCCTGTCAGCCTGAATGCGGACGAGAAAGCGGTATTCGCGCAGCTTCCCCCGGAAGCCCAGCGCGCATGGGCCGCCAGCGAAACTCGCCGCAATGGGCAAGTCCAGGATGCGACCACAAAAGCCGCCAATGCCCAGCGTGCAGCGGAAGCTCACGCAGCGGAGGCGCACAGTAAGGCGAAGGCGGTATTCGCCGAACAGCTCGCGCAGTTCGCGGGCCACTTTTCCCCGCAGACACCCGATCCTGAACTGGCTCGGGTGAACCCGGGGGAATATATCGCGCAGAAAGCCCAGTACGACGCCATGAAAGCTCAGCACGATCAAATCGTGCAGCAAGTATCGGCGCTCGGTGAGGAGGCTGCGCAGGAAATAGACCAGGCATTCATCCAACAGCGTGACCGGGAACTTCTAGCCATCCCAGAGGTCGCGAACGAGGAGACGCGTGACGGCTATTTCGGGCGAGCATTCGAAGCGGCGCAGGCGCTTGGTTACGATCGCGAAATCCTCCTTCGGGATGGCAACGCGACCGACTTCAAGGCGCTGGTGTCCGCTCAGGGCTGGAAAGAGAAAGCCGACAAATACGACGCCATCATGGCGAAGCAGATGCGGCGCGTGCGCGATGCAAAGACCGCCAAGCCGGGTGCAGCCCAGCCGAAAGGCAGCCGCACTACCCGTGCCCTCACAGACGCAACCACAAGGCTCCGCAAAACCGGCAGTGACGCCGATGCAATTGCGGCCTTCGAAGCATTGGGAATTTAAGAAATGTCTGTACCTAGTAATACCTTCCAGCGCGCCGGTAAGGTCGCTGTTCGCGAAAGCCTGCACGACACGATCAGCAACATCGCGCCGACGCAGACCCCTTTCATCTCCAACATTGGCAGCGACAACGCCAACCAGACCTATGAGGAATGGCTGACGGACACGCTCGCCGCAGCCGATGCCGACAACAAGGTCATCGACGGCGACGACGCTGGTAACGATGCGCTCGGCGATGCCGTGCGTCTCGGCAACTATACCCAGCTCATGGACAAGGTCGTCGGCATCTCGACCACCACGCAGGCTGTGAAGTCGGCGGGCGGTCAGACCAAGATGGCCTACCAGATGCTGAAGAAGTCGAAGGAATTGAAGCGCGACATGGAAAAGCGCGCCTGCGGCAACTATGCCGCAGTTCCTCTGGCCAACGGCACCGCGGGCGAAACCGCCGGCATGGTCGCGTTTATCCGCACCAACGGATCGCGTGGCGCTGGTGGTGCGGCCGCGACCCTCTCGGGTTCGACCGCTGGCTATATCAACGCCGCTGCCACCAACGGCACCCTCCGCAACTTCACCGAAGCGCTTCTTAAGGATGGTATCCAGGACGCGTGGAACGAAGGCGGCGAGCCGACGATGGCGCTGATGTCCGGCACGCTCAAGCAGACGGCCTCGTCGTTTGCCGGTATCGCTGATATCCGCAAGGATGCCCCCGGAAGCAAGGCTGCGACGATCATCGGCGCCGCCGACGTTTATGTCTCCGACTTCGGAAACATCTCGTTCACGCCGTCACGCTTCACCACGGGCCGCGACGTTTCGATCATCGATACGTCGCTTTGGGACGTTCTGTACTTGCAGCGCTTCAACACCGACGCGCTTGCGAAAACGGGTCATGCCGATCGCAAGATGCTCGCGGTGCAGTGGACGCTCAAGTGCGCCAACGAACTGGGCAACGCCAACGTCGCGGACGTTCAGGCGGCTTAACTGATTGGGGAGGGCTTCGGCTCTCCCCTTTTCTTTGAGGAGAAACGAGATGGCTGCTGGTTCCCCAGTATCCCAGCGTAACGGTCGTGCCACGACCGCACGACCCGGCACCGTGTTGCAGGCCGCAACACAGGCTGATTCCGTTGCTGCGACGGTCGGCGCCGTGGTGACCGACTTCAACGCATTGCTGGCGAAGCTCCGCACCGCCGGCATCATCGCATAAGGAGCGAAGACAATGACCAACGCAAAAAGCTACGTCGTCACCGAGGGCAATATCGCCTTCGATAAGGACGGCAAGAAATGCCTTGAAGGCGATGAGATCGAACTGACCGCCGAACAGGCAAAAGCGCTCAAGGACGCGGGCGTCGTCGAATGAAGAAGTTCCTGCTCGACTTTGATCCTCTCCACGGCGTTCGCCAATATTACGGGGTGGACACGGACGGGCAGGAATATCTCATCGACGAGATCGATGCGCCGACGACCAAGGCCGTCATCGACCATAACAAGCGCATCGAGGGAACAGGGATGGGGCACGAAATGCGCCTTGCTGCCTCTGTGCCGGTTCAGGTGCAATATGAGTGGCTCGATAAATACGGGATCAACATGTGGGACCCGAACCACAAGCAGGGCGTCGTTCGTCTGCTGAACAGCAACGAGTACCGATACCTTCGCGTCAATCACTTCATGATGTGAGGTCGCTATGACAATCGTTATTTCGACCGAAGACAGTGTTCGGTTTCAGACATTGGCAGGGCTCAAGGACTCGATCTCTGCGCGTCTTGATCGCTCGTTCGATGACGGCGATCTCACCGATTTTATCTACCTTGCTGAGCGCGAAATGGAGCGAGTTCTGCCCGTCGCTGCACGCGAGACCACAACGGCGTTTTCTGTCAACGGGCAGACGGCTGCCCTCCCTACCGACTTCAAGGCGGTAAGGCACATTACTGTCGGTGGCGGTGAACCGCTGAGCCTCGCAGCCCCTTCCGTGGTGGCGAGCAATAAATGCTCGGGCTACCCGAATGCCTACGCCGTCATCGCCCAACAGCTTTGGTTCTCCCCTATCCCGAATGGGGCGCAGAACGGCACGCTGGTTTATGAGAGAAAAATCCCTGCGCTGACGGAATCGTCTCCGAGCAACTGGGTTCTGCAATCTCACCCGGACGCCTATTTCTATGGCGCACTCGTGCAGGCTTCCGACTTCATCGAGGATCCAACCAAGATCGGACGCTACCGGACCATGTTCGAAACCGTTCTGGGCCAGATCGTCGAGGAAAGTGAGCGCTACCGCAATAATGGCGCTCCGATGAAGCCGACGATGATTGGCGTGGTGTGAGGATCGACCTCCCGGCGTATCTGCCGGATCAATCCATCAACAGCGGCGTCATCACCATAGCGGAAAACGTCTATCGAGCCGCAGACGGCTATCGGCCAGTCGGTTCGTTCCTGAGCAACTCCACCGCCCTGCCCGCGCCCTTCAATGGCGGCGGGGCGTTCATTTCGACAACCGGGACTAGCTATCTTCTCGCGGGCACGACCGAGACGCTTTCGCGCTACTCTGCGGGCGGATGGGTTGACCTGCTTACCGGTCTGACGGTCGCCAACCGCTGGTCGTTTGTCCAGTTCGGTGACTTTGTAATTGCCGCCAATGGGGGTGACACGCAAGCGGTTGACCTGAACGCCGGCACCGCCGCCGATCTTACTGGAGCGCCATCGTTTGCCGCGGTGAATGTCGTTGGCGATTATGTCGTGGGCACGCAGGCGAACGGGGATATCCTGCTCGTTCAGTGGTCCGCCTACAATGATCATACCGAGTGGACGCCGGGCGAGAATCAGAGCGGATTCCAGCCCATGCTCACGGGCGGCGAGATCATGGGGCTCGCGGGGGGCGAGTTCGGCGTTATTCTCCAGCGTGGCAGGCTTGTTCGCATGTCGCGCACAGGAAGTGCGGACGCACCGTTCCAGTTCGACGAGATCACCCCGAATGTCGGCTGTGCCTCCAAGGGGTCGGTTTGCCAGCATGGGCGCTCGGTGTTCTTCCTGTCGGATCGCGGCTTCATGGCATGCGAGGACGGACAACTACCGGTCCCGATCGGCAACGAGAAGGTTGACCGGGATTTTCAGTCGCAAGTGCCGCGAGATGAATGGCATCGCATTCATTCGGCGGTTGATCCTCGCCGCACGCTGGTAAGCTGGGCCCTCCCCGGCAACCCCGGCAAGGAGTGGATCTATAATTGGACGCTCCAGGAGTGGTCTACGGCCGCTTATCGGGTCGATGGCATCTTCTCGGGCTTCACCTCGTCGACGGATACCGACAATACGGGAATCACGAACACTGACGCCGATCCGGAACTGACGGTCGATGACCCTCGGTTCTCTGGCGGAGCGCCGCGCTTGTTCGCGGTTCAGGACGGGCAAATCGGTACGCTGGAGGGCCCGCCCCTTGCCGCACGCATCAACCTTGGCTTCGTCGAGTTCTCCAAGGATCGCGTTTCGCGGCTTCGTTCATTCCGTCCTGTGGGCGATTTGACGGCAGCATCATGCATTCTCGACTGCCGCCAAAGGCTTGGCGATGCGGAGAATTTGAGGACGACAGGCTCGCTAAGGGATAGCGGGATAATGCCAGTGAGGGCGAGCGGGAAATATGTCGCCACGCGGCTGTCGATCCCTGCCGCGCACCAGTGGAGCTATATCCGAGCCTTCGAATATGAACTGGAAAGCGGAGGTACACGATGAGCCTCCCGACCATCCCAGAGACGTACACGAACAAGGATTGGCCCCGCAAGGTCAAGCAGGCAGTGGACGCGCAAAACAAGGCACTGGCAGCCGTTCCTAGCCGCGCGAAGTTGAGGTTCGTCGCGTGAGCGAGACATGGGGGGCGCTGGCGCAGTCACTACCCGCCGCAACGACACTGACGGACATCTACACGGCAGCGAAGAGGGGCACCGTCGAGGTAATCGCCTGCAACCGCAGCTCGTCGACAACAATCCGGATTTCGCACGCAATCAACGGAGCTGCCGACACTGGCGCTCAATACCTGATCTACGATGCAGCTCTCGCGTCAGGGGAAACGAAAGTGACAGCGCGCTTCACGGTGCGGGCTGGAGATATCTTGCGCGGCTACTCGGCATCGGGGGCCGTCGCGTTCAACGTCAACGGAATTGAGGAAGACGCATAATGGCAAACGCGCTGTACCCGAAATGGAAAGAGGCCATTGTCCAGGCTTCGTCCAACTCCTCGCTTGGCGGCACGGTCAAGGTCGCGCTCGTCGATACGGGCACCTACACCTATTCGTCGGCACATGAGTTCCAGAGCAGCCTTTCGGGCGTTGTGGGCACGGCTCAGACGCTCGGCACCAAGACCTACACTAACGGCGTGTTCGATGCGGCTGATGTGACCTTTACCGCTGTCTCGGGATCGTCCGTTGAGGCGCTGGTGATTTACATCGATACTGGCTCGTCGGCTACGTCGCGGCTGGTCGCCTATATCGACACGGGCGTCACAGGGCTTCCGGTCACGCCGAACGGCGGGGATATCGGCATTACTTGGTCGGGATCAGGTATATTTCAACTTTGAGAGTGTAATCTTCCATGTTATGGCTGAAGGATGAAAAACCTTCTCCCAAGAAGCCATGTTTCCGACGATGGAACGATTTGGTACATTAAACCCTCAGGCATTCGTCAACGCGCTAAAATACAACGTTGCTTAACTTGCCTTGAGGAGTTTGCCACTTTCCCGCGAGGAGGCTTGAGCTACTGCGGGAAAGTTTGCTACCGGAAACGATGCAAACGCTGCGGCAAGGATTTCAATCCGTCTACTCCTCGCGCGGTTTACTGCTCCAAAGGCTGCAAGCAAAAATCAGCCTCCTGCGAGAAGTGCGGGGTAATATACGTCGTAGGCAAGGGGTCGCAGGGTCGCTTCTGTTCGCTGACCTGTTTCTATGAGAATGAGTGCCCAACAGGCTCAGTGCGCGATGCTGGAGACGGCTACAAAATCATCAAGGTTGCTCCAGGGACCCCAAACGCCAAAAAGTTTGGGACGGGCGCGAATTGGATGCTTGAGCACCGCTTTGTGATGCAGGAAAAGCTCGGCAGGCCGTTGGAGAAGAATGAGAATGTCCATCACATCAACGGGCGCAGAGACGACAACCGGCCAGAAAATCTAGAGCTTTGGAAAAGGTCACAGCCAGCCGGGGTGAGGTCTTCAGACTATCACTGCCCGGGTTGCCGCTGCCACGAACACGATCCGTAAATCCAAGGCCGCAGCCTTTCGGATACGATCAAGCACATTCGGAAGGTAATACATGGCAATCAGCAGCCTTGACGGTGTAATTGCGGGTGCTCAGGCGCCGCAGCCGTTTATCAAGACCGGCATTGCCACAGCGGCAGTCGGCGCGATGCGTGGATATAGCCTGTGGTACGCTGTCGGCAACCCGGGCGCAGCATCAGCAAACGCAGCAGGCACAGGCGGTGCGGCGGTCAGCGGGGCAACGGCGGGCGCCATCACGCGCACCAACCCCGGATCGGGCAACAGCTATCTCTCCCGCTTGGCCATCAACGCCTCAACCGCTGGCACATTGTGGCTGATTGATCGCCTTTGGCATAACAGCGGGCTTTCGGTAACGTCAACGTCCGCACAGGGCATCACGCCTGCCACGCTCCCGGCTCGGGACGGCAACGGCGCAACGAACGGCGCCAACGTCATGGCGGCGGTGGAATGGTCGGGAACTGGTGGATCCGGAACGCCGACTGTCACGCTCACCTATACCGATCAGGACGGCAATACGGGGGCAACGGGGACGCTCACGGGTGTGACGACGCCACCGGTTGGGACGTTCGAGATTTTCACGTTGGCGGCTGGCGATACGGGGGTACGTGCACCGACAAGCTTTATCCAGACGGCCACCCGAACCAGCGGAACCATGCATCTCGTTCTGTTTCGCGTGCTGGCGCAGATCGAGGTAACTTCTGCGAATATCGGCAATGCGATCGATGCCCTGACCTCGGGTATGCCGCGGATATACGATGACAGCGTGCTGCAGCTTGTGTGGTTTCCGAGCGCGACAACCGCGACCAACTTCGTAGGGCAGTATATCGAGGCGCAGGGGTAACCCGTGGCGACCTTAAATGCGCAAACCGCATTCGGTCTTTTCGGTTATGCTCGGGTAGGATCGACACTCGGCACCTCGTTTGGTTCATGGACTGGCGGCACGGAGCCTTGGGTAGGCTTTACCCTGGACTATCTAATCACCGGCTCCACCGATGCCATGGCGATGGTCGGAAACACTGTTGCGACGTTCACGGCCACCAGCTTCACGGTTGACGGCGTTTCATGGGCTATCAGCCAGCCTGGCTCCTTCAACGGAACGTCAACCGATTACAACATCACGACCAGCGGGCCTGAATTCGCAAACGGGGTCAGCTATGCCGTCGTGGCAGCCGGTGCGGGATCGCAGAACCTAACTCCGTCGCTATTCACGAATACGCAGACCTTTTATGCTCCGACCGTTCTTGGGCCGGTCACCCTTCTGCCATCGCTTTTCAGCAACGCGCCCACCTTTTACCGCTCGATCGTCTATGCAGGCCATACCGCCGATGGGGACTTCCCTCTCCGTTCTACGTGGCTTCTTACGGGCCGTCGCCGCTTTAATCCGCAACCCCGCAAGATCACGGGTCTGGCAGCAAAGAATTCCGCGCATCCGGCAGCCTGGACGGACTGGCTTTTCTTTCCGTCTTCTGGTGGCCAGACGCTCTCGCCGGCGCTGCTCACCAACACGCAGACCTTCTACGCTCCGACAGTTGCACAGGTTCAGGTGCTTTCTCCGTCCCTGTTCAGTAATGCCCAAAGCTTCTTCGCCCCCACTGTCACGCGTGGGGCGGTATCTCTAACCGCGTCGCTGTTCGCTAATAGCCAATCTTTCTACGCTGCGACCGTCACGCGCGGCGCTGTTTCGCTCACTCCATCCCTGTTCACGAATAGCCAGAGCTTCCCGGCAGCCACCGTAACGGCGACCTATTCTCTTGCGCCGGCCCTCCTGACGAACGCGCAAGCCTTCTACGGACCGACTGTATCGCCGGGAGCGGTCACACTTTCGCCGACGCTGCTGAGCAACACACAGAGCTTTTACGGGCCGACCGTTACACAAAGCGCGATCGTCCTGTCTCCATCGCTTGTCGTCAACGCTCAGAGCTTCTTCTCGCCAAGCATTTCCGCCAGCAATTCGATGGCTCCGCCGCTCGTATCGAATGCGCAGACATTCTATGCGCCCACAGTCAGCAGCCGGAAGAACCTATCGCCTCCGTTCTACGCCAATGACAACAGTTTCTTCCCCGCCACGGTATCGCTCGCCAATCAAGTTCTTCGGCCCGACCTGTTCGTCAATGGCGGCGCTCAGGTGGCTCAGTCCCGCATGTGGCAGCCATTTATGCAGAGTTTCGCGGCGTGACGCCTTGGGATTCCCCGTGGTGGGGTGAAGTAGTGAAATGCGCGGAACGGGGCGGCCACACGGCAGCGGAGATAATCGAGAAGGTATCTCTCGGGCACGCAATGGGATGGCCTGTCGAAAACGGCTTTCTGGTGATCGAGCGCACGACCGACGAGGCAATCCGCATCTGGATTGGCGTTGGCGAGGGGGTTCGGGGCTGGTGCGGTGACGCGGAGGCCGAGATTTCAGCTTTCGCCCGCGAAATCGGGTGCAATCGCTTGCTGATCGAGGGGCGCCGCGGTTGGCGCCGCATTCTACCCCACTGGACGCAAATAGGTGATGATCTGGAGCTTGCATTGACATGAAATCGAAATCGAAGACCCAGCCAATCTATTCCAAGCAGATTGAGGGCGCCGCAAACAACATCACGAACGCCTATAATCAGGCCGCCCCAGGCCTACAGGCGGGCGCGACGAAGTTTGGCGGCATCCTCGATAGCGTAGTCAACCGCTACAATGCTGGCGACCCCAATATCGAGGCGGCCCGCGGATACAATGCGGACGTGCTGGGCGGGAAATACCTCAACGGCAACCCGTATCTTGACGGCATTATCGGACAGCAGGGCAACGACATCGCCAACAACATCTCTGCCGGGATGGGTACACGCGGCCAGACGGGCGGCAGCGCTCAGGCTGGTATCTTGTCGCGAGAGCTGGGCAAGAACGCTCTTGGGCTGCGTTATCAGGACTACGGCGCCGAGCGGGATCGTATGGGGCAGGCTGTCTCTCAGGTTCCGGGGCTCATCGCGGCAGAAAACGGCATTCTTGACCCCGCCTTCGCCGCATACGAAGCCATGCAGGCACCCGTCCGCGCGGCGGTCGGCGCGGGACAGGGGGTTGGCGGGCTCCTTGGCCAGTACACGAAAACCACCCAAAAGGGCTCACTCGCTGGCCTCCTCGCCCAGATGGCCGGTAACGCGGCGCAAGCTTATGCAGGAGGCGGCTAGATGGCTCTCGCACCCGGATTGATGCAGCAGCGCCCGCGCGGGCTTTTCGGAGCGCCCGCCCGCATTCCGCAGCAACAGCCTGCCATGACGGCCACAGAGCAGCCCATGAAAAAGGGCTTCGACTGGGGCAAGCTCATTGGTGTTCTAGGAGACAGCTTGTCGATCGCAGGTGGCGGGCAGGCTCAATATGTTCCGAACCTCATCGACCAGCGTAATCGCCAGCAGGCGCAGGCTTACGCGGAGCAGGCGTATCAACGCCGCCGCGGTGATACCTTGGCAGATCAGCGCGCGCTTCTGGAGTATAAGCGCGCAAATCCTGATCCCGACTATTTCGACGACAACGCAGGAAACCGCTGGTCGATCAACCCGTCGACGGGCGAGAAGAAACTGATTTTCCGAGACCCGAACGCCAAGCGTATCCCCCAAAAGACATATGGTCCGAACGGCGAGGAATATATCGAATACGTCGAGATTCCGAACATGGTCAACGAGGATGGCACAGTTCGTCCCGCAATGGCGCCTCAGGCGATGCCCCAGCGCCCCAAGGGAAAGCTCACCCCATACAATGGAGGTCAGACGGCAATCCCGTCTGGCAACTTTTAACGGTCGCGATCTGAACGCACTCACCGCTGGTGCGGAAAGCGGCAATCGAGACTATTACAGCGACGGTCGGGCGGTCGTCTCGCCGAAGGGCGCGCGGTTCGCAATGCAGGTCATGCCAGCAACGGCCCGCGATCCGGGTTTCGGCCTACGCGCTGCCAATCCGAATGACCCCGGCGACATGAACCGACTTGGCCAGCAATATCGTGCCGTGATGCAGAGCCGTTACGGTGGCGATCTGGCAAAGATGTGGGCCGCGTACAACGCAGGTCCTGGGGCGGTCGACAAGGCAATCGCGCGGTATGGCCCGCGTTGGCTCGACGCGATGCCTGCCGAAACGAAGAAATATGTAAGCGGCCTTATGGCGAGGGTTAAATAATGCAGCAGGCAGTAGACGAAGACGGCTTCATCTGGAACGTTGACGCGCAAGGCAACCCCGTGGGGGACCGCCCTGTCGGCAATGTGAACCAGCAGCAGCCGTCGCGCACGCAGGTGCGTCCCGGTGACCCAGCTAAAAGGTACGAAGAACCGAAGGCTGCCGCCAGTTTGGTCGGCACTCAGCTCGACAACGAGGCCAAGCGCGCCGCGTTGATGGAAGCCAAATACGGCAAGCTGCCTGCGGGCATGCGCTGGAAAACCGATATGTCGGGCGCTGAATGGATTCCCGGCGTGACGCCTCCGAAGGGAACTGATGGCGGCAAGGCGGACGCGGCTAAGGTCGGAACGTTGAAGACCGTGATTGACCAGATCAACCACATCGAGAACCTTTTTAACGAACACCAAAAAGGGGTGGGGCTCGGCTCGGTCCTAGATTATCTGCCGACGCAAGGTAACACGGCCTTCGATACGGCAGGCGCGGGCTTGGCTGATCTCGGGACAGCTGCGTTCAAGGTTCCCGGCATGGGGCCTCAATCGGATGCGGACGCCGCTCGCTTTGTCGCGGCGAACCAGCCGAGCCGCTGGGACACAGACAGCCAGGTTCAGGAAAAGCTTGGCGTTCTTCGCCGCCGTGTCGAAAACAACATGAAAGCAATGGGTCTTGATGCGCCGAAATGGGGCGCGCAGTACGATCCCGAGCGCGCAACCACGCAGAAGGCCGAGAAAGAACAACCAGACCCGTTGACGGGCTATGTCGGCAGCGATGGCGACTATTACGGCCCAGACGGGCCCGTTTCTGGCGGCCTTCCTCCTCCAAGGGGCGGTGGAGCACCCGGCGCCGCCAGTCGCGATACCGCGATGGGCGGCATTGATGCTTTCGGCCGCAATTTTGCGAATGCTGGAACGTTGGGACTCGCTGACAGGCTAGCCGCCGGCGCCAACGCGCTACTCCCCATCGACAACCTGTTTGGTGCGAATAATCGTTCCGTGTGGGACGGTAGCAGTTTCGGGCAGGCGTATGACGCCAACATGGGCCTTCAACAGCAGACCAACGCAGCCGATGACCAAGTGAACCCCGTTGCATCGTTCACGGGCGACGTTGGCGGGTCCATTACTGGGATGCTGGGCGCCAACGCGCTTTTGAAAGGCCTTGGCGCAGGCGGCCTCGTCGCCAGAACGGGCGGTGCCGCTGGTGATGTCGCCTATGGCACGGCTCGCGGTGGCGTCGAAGGAGGTGCGCAAGGCGCATTGCTCGGTGGGGGCGCCGCCCTGACTGGCAATGTGGCTGGACGCTATCTTCTTGCCCCTCTGGCGACCAAGGCGGCAGGGACGCGGGTTGGGCAGGCGGCGACGCAGGCAACGGGCCGCACAGCCAACGCCATCGGCAACGCGGGGCGTGGCCTATTCGGTCGCGCGCCGGTGCCTTACCGGGCTGGCGTCGTTCCGGCAGCCGTGACCGGCGGGGAGCGTGCCGCAATGGCCCGTATTCCTGATGATGTCAGCCAGCAGTTGACCAGCGCGCAGGAAATGGGCCTTCCTATGGCCCTCGCAGACACGTCGCCCCAGTTGCAGACGTTGGCGGGCTCAGTCGTGCGCAAGTCGCCCGATGCCTACGCTATGGCACGCGACACGCTGGGCGCCCGCGCTTTGGGACAAGCGGACCGAGCGCAGGGGCAGATCGCCCGCAACTTCGGACCGATCGATAACCCGAATGAGATCAGCGCAGCTCTTTTGCAGAAGGCTCGCACGGATAGCGCGCCTATGTATGAGGCGTTTCGCGCCCTGCCCGCTCGGACGTCGCCGGAGCTGGAATCCATGCTTGCCACCCCGGCTGGGCGTGAAGCACTCGCGAACGCTCGGACTATAGCAGCCAATGAGGGTCGCGACCCGAACGCTATGGGCTTTGACCTCGACCAGCAGGGGCAGGTAATCCTTCGTCAAGACCCGTCCCCGGAAACGCTCGACTTCGTGAAGCGCGGCCTTGACGATGTAGTTGGCGGCTACAAAAACCCCATGACGGGCCGCTTGGACCTGAACGGTCAAGGCGCGTCAGTGGAAGGTCTCCGCAAGAACTTCGTCAAGGAGGTCGATACCCTCTATCCCGGAACTTACGCACAGGCGCGGGCGGCATATGCTGGCCCAGCATCGGAACGCGAAGCCTTGCAGGTCGGACGCGACATGGCGAACGCCAATCCTCGCGACATTGCCCCCCGCATGGAGGGAATGACGCCAGGGCAGCGCGAGCAGTTCAAGCTAGGCCAGCGTGTCGCGATGTCCGACAACGTGGACAAGGTTCGCTATTCGACGAACCCGTATCAGAACATCTATGGTTCGCCCGTCGCCCAACAGCGCGCAGCGACAGTCTTCGGGGACGCCTCCGCCGCTGGAATGAAGGCGGCCTATGATGCCGAGCAGCGCATGGCCCAAACCGCCTATGACACGCTTGGCGGCTCGCCAACGGCCATGCGCGCCGCGGCTGACGAGGCATTCGACACTGGACTGCCGGGGTTGGTAACTGACGCTGTTGCGTCTTATGCGACCGGCTCAGGCGGGCAGGGGATTACGCAAAAGGCGCTGACCAAGATTGTCGACAATGCTAGACTTCGAGGAAGCAAGAAGCGCGCAGACCAACTCGCCCCTCTCCTGTTCAACACCGATCCTGCGGCTGTTCTTGCCGCAGTTCAGGCGCTGGGCAAGAAGTCAGCGGCGCGGGATGTCTACGTCAAGCGGGCCCGGAAAACTGGCGGTCTCTTCGGCGCCAGCCTCGGGAGTGCGGGCGCTCTCCCGTTTGTCCAATAGGTTCTGGATAAGAACCCTCCCGATACCGGCGCAGACCAAGACCAGCGCCATATAAGCCATATCACTCATCCCACATCGCTAACACGAAAAGGAACGGGAAACCATGAGTTTTTCCGCCTACTCCCTCACGCCCAGCGCGAACCTCACGCTGGCGGGGCTTTCGCTTGCCGAGAACAGCACCGCACTGGCGAGCTACAACAACCAGATGCGCCAGATCATGGCGGATGGGCGCGAGCTGTACAACACGGTTGCCGCGCTTGGTAACCCCCTGCTGCTGACCGGCGGCACGGTGACGGGGAACATCATCCGGTCAGGATTCGGCGGGCACTACTACGCCAACGACAGCGGCCACACGGGGCCGCGCATCTATTCGCTGGTTGACGGCTCCCCTGCCCCTTCATCGCCTCCTGCGGGCTCGTTGGTCGTCTATTATGCCGCTTAAGGTGATTGTCGGTTCGGCGACCAAAGATGCCGCCAGAGCGCAATTCTACCCGTCGACTTCGCCAAAGCGCGTCACGCGTATCGAGGCATGGAACGGCAGCGCCTGGAAACTGGTGCAGTCGTTCGCCCCTCCCATGTCGCTGTCGATCGCCCCGGCATCGGCAGAGGGTGAGGTTAGTTCGCCCTTCCCTGCAACTGTCGATTCCAACGTCATCATCGCAACCCCTGCGGGCGGGATAGGGCCGTTCTCCTATTCATGGTCGGTGACGGGTCCAATCGCCGTCAACAACCCGACGAATGCCGGCTGCTCATTCTCGGCGACCTGCAACCCCGGACAGACGCGCAGCGGCACAGCCACATGCACCGCCACCGATAGCCTCGGGACCGTCGCCGTAGCCACCGCCCCTGTCATCTTGCGCAATAATAGCGAGGCATAGAATGTTCAAATACACCGACGCCTTCACAAATCGCAGCGGCGACGCGCTTCCCGGCTACTACGCGCGGCTGTTCGATGCTGATGGCAATCAGGTCGATATTTTCGCGGATGCGAACGAGACGCCTATTTCTACCGTGTCGGGCGTGGCCAATGCCGCCCTGAGCGATGAAAACGGCATGTTCCGTTGGTATGTCGTCAACGGCGCCTATGACATCGTGTTTTCCGATGCCAACGATGTGTTCGTTTCCCGTGAGGCCGGCGTTCCCATGTTTGAGGCGAGCGGGGTCTATACGGACCTGTCCGGGGCGACGGGCGCCACACTAGTGGGCACGCCAACGGGCACAGTTCAGGACGACATTGATGCCCGCCCGACAGCAACTGCACTCGCCGCATCTGGTGGCGCTGCGCTGGTGGGGTATGGTGCGGTGACGGTTAAAGCGACGCTAGATGAAATCACCTCTCCATCGGTGAAGGTCCAGCGCGGTGTGGCTACGGGCGACACTAACAACGAGCGCAGCAACCAAGCTGTCGGCATCAACACGCTTGCGAATAACACGTTCGTCAAGAACGGCTACAGCGCGGGCGGCGGGTTCTTCTACGATCAAGGTTCGTGGAACACTGCCATCGGTGACTATGCGCTTGAGGATAACACGACCGGGCATCGTAATATCGCGATCGGGCGAGAAGCACTACGCGATGTCACCACCGGCTATTACAACATGGGCATCGGCGTGTGGGCTGGGTGGAAACTCACGACCGGCATCCGCAACGTATTCATTGGCACGCAGGTCGGGCAAAACGCGACGACGGCGACAGACAACACCGGCATCGGTGTGTCCGCGCTGAACAATCTGACGACCGGTGCCCAAAACACCGCCTTTGGCCATGCCTCCCTGCAAGCGGTCACGACAGCGAACAACAACACGGCGATCGGTCGGCAGGCTGGCCTCAACGTCACCACGGGCGCCGATAACACGATTGTCGGCTTTCAGGCGGGCTCGGCGCTTACGACCAGCCCCTACAACACGGTCATGGGTGCGGCAGCCTTGGGCGCGTGCGTGACAGGGCAGGAGAACTCGGCCTTCGGTCGCCGTGCCCTGCTTTCGGCAACGGGGAACTATAACAGTGCATTCGGTTGTGATGCCGGTGTGTCGGTCACGACCGGCACGCAAAATACCTTCATTGGGTATAGCGCCTCGTCGTCCACGACGACCGGAACGAACAACATCGTTATCGGGTATAATGCACAGCCGTCGAGCGCTTCTGTCAACGACGAGGTGACGTTCGGCAACGCCAATGTCGGACGCCTGCGCCTTGGCGCTGGAACCTTCGATGTCTCCGCAACCAACCTGATACTGTCGAACACGGCAACCGCTGGCGGCACGACCGGGGCGCGCACGATCAACAAGCCTGCGGGCTCGGTCAACTTCGCTGCTGCCGCAACGTCCCTGGTGGTCACCAATTCGCTCGTTACGGCTGCGAGTATAATCATCGCCACTGTCGCAACAGCGGATAGCACGATGAAGTCGGTTGTCGCTGTTGCGGGCTCAGGCTCGTTCACGCTGACGGCCAATGCTGCTGCGACTGCTGAGACGCGCGTGAGCTTCTTGGTGATCAACTGATGACCAACCTCTACGCACTCATTGCGCTCGCGGCGATCATCGTAGCTCCGTTCGCGGTTATCCTTTGGCGGTATAGCAGGGGAGTGGCCGGGGATGACTAGCATCGGAGACACGGCGCAAACACGCGCGATCGCCGAGCAGGTAGGCCAAGCCGCTGCGGAAATCGCAATCCGCGACTTTGTGAACCAGCATCCGCACTTTGCTCCGACACCTGCCGAAAAGGCCGAAATGCCCACTTTGATGAAATGGGGCGGCGGTATCGCCGCGACGATCATAGCTGCCGCTATCATTTGGATGGCGGCGACATTGAACAGCCTGCAAATCACCGTCGCCCGCATGGACGAGCGCCAACAGCAGGACATGACAGGCAAGCGCCTCGATGCCGTGGAAACACGCGTGACGACCCTCGAAGCCTATCACCGCGCGATGCCGAAAGGATAAGACATGAAGCTGATCCCACATTGGCGCGTCCTCTGGCGAGCATGGTCCGTGCGCCTGAACACATTCGGCCTCGCCATCCTCGCATGGTTCGCCGTCGATCCGGTGAGCTTGCTCTACGTCTGGAACCTCATGCCAGCGAGCGTTCACGCGCTGCTGCCGTCGCAGGTCATTTCGGTGCTCGGCGCGCTTCTGTTCGCACTGTCGTTGATCGCGAAGTTCGTCCGTCAGCCCAAGATGGAAAGGAAAATCGATGCCAAAACAGAATAACACGATCCAGCCCATGGACCGCGCGGAATCGTCGGCCAAGACGAAGGTCATCGGCGGCGGCTTGGCTGCGGCGCTTTTGCTCGCCACGCCCTTCATCGCCAAGTGGGAAGGCAAGTCGAACAGCCCCTATGTCGATATGGTGGGCGTGAAAACCGTGTGTTACGGCGAGACGCGCGTTGTCATGCGGACCTATACCGACGCCGAGTGCGAGGCGATGCTTCGCAAGGCTGTTGAAGCTTTCGCAAAGCCGGTGGCCGATATGACGCCGACCATCGCTGATCGTCCGAACCAGTTGGCGGGGGCATCGTCCTTCGCCTATAACGTCGGCCTCGGCGGATATAGCACAAGCAGCGCGCGCCGTCTGTTTCTCGCTGGCGATTTCAAAGCGGGCTGCCGTGCGTTCGGAGCATGGAACAAAGGCACGTTCTCCCAGTCTCAGGCACAGCGCCAGATCGCCAAAGGCGAGGCCTGCACCCGCAAGAAGAATGGGCAATACCTCTGCACCATCAAGGGGCTGACGAACCGCCGTGCCGATGAAACTGCAATGTGCATGAAAGGCCTCTGATGTTCGGCGTCAGCAAATACGTCGCTATCGGCGCTGCAATCACCGTCACGATCCTGCTCGCATGGTCGCTTCGTCTCGACGCGCTACGGGCAGACTGGCGCGAGAAGTTCATGGGCCTCACCGCAGAGGCTGGCGAAGTTCTCGCCGCCGTCCGCCTCGCCTCGGACAATCCCAAGCTGCAATGGAAGGACACCAGCCGCCAAGTCGAGGAAATCAACGCCTCGCGCGCAAGCTGGAAGAACGCTGCCGAGCTGCAATCGGGAACGATCGACGCCATGGGGCGGGACACCGAACGGCTGCGCGCTGAAAACGCTGCCCTGTCCAAGAAGGTCGCCGCGCTGAACGCCAAGCGAGAGGCGCTGGTCCGCAAGCTGAACACCGACGCCCTTGACCCCGGAGACGTGGCCGATTGCTGGGCGCAGATCCAAAAGACCGAGGACGCCTTGAACCTGCTTTATCGTGAAAGCTTCTGACATGCGCGCACTGATCCTGATCCCCGCCCTGATCCTCGCCGCCTGCGGGCCGCGTGTGGTGACGAAAGAGACGGTAAAGACCATATCCGTGCCGGTGGTCCAGAAATGCGCCAGCGCGAAGCCTGAGCCGGTCCCTGCGCTCAATGAGCAGATGACCGAGGCGCAATGGCTGGCGCTCTCGCCCAAGCAGAAGGCCGAGACGGTGGCGGCACAGGCGTTGCGGCGTCTTGGCTACTCGGACGCGCTGGGGGCTGCTACTTCGGCTTGTTGATTGCCACCCCGCCTCATTTGTGGCAGAAGGAAGTGCGCGGCGGACAGTTGAGTCCGTCAACGAGAACCAGCGGCAACCTCAACATTGCAAGCTGGCTAGTCCATGAAAGAGCGGTGAAAAGGGTCATCGCCTACGCTTGCGTTTGGATTGCCGAAATTCGCGCACGGCGGCGAGTTTGGACTGGGGGTTCCCGGTTGGCTCGCCGCCTTCGCTCTCACCCACGCCCACCTCTTCACCAATAGCGGCAGACAGGGCAGCGCGAGCAACTTCTCGCTCACAATCCCTGGCGCGCTCTGTCATATTCGCCCAATCGCATCCGTCTGCCTTCATGACGATGGCAGTGGCAACCCGATCAACAGCTTCTTCCGACGCCATAAAGGAGCGGACGGCTGCGGCGGCAGCCCTCAACTGGCTCGGCGTCGGGATCGAACCGCTTTCGAGCGCCAGCGGTTCACGAAGGCCCGCTAAGATCGCCGCCGCCAATTCATCCTGCTTATTCATTATGGCTCTCCGGGGTGAGAAGGTGGGCGTTCAGAAGGTTCAGCCGCTTCATCAGGGTGAATTGGGACGAGCCTTCTCCACGCGGGATTCCGGCAGCGTCGCAAACTTCATTGGCCTTGCGGATGATAGCGAGCATAAAGCTTCGATCCCCCCGCCGCCGCCGTTCGACGATCTCCCAATTCTCGCGCAATGCCTTTCGCTGGCAGTGGATCCGGCGGTCGAGCTTCTGGCGGATCGGATCAGACACCCTCCCCTCCTTGTTTGGCGAGGATGGCATCATATGCAGCGCGAGCCTTCTCTCGCATCGCCCCCGCTGTTTCGTGAACATAGGCAATGTCGCCGAGCGCCTCCCTTGCCGTCGTCAAGGCCTCCCTGAGGGCGGTGAGGTCATTCCGCATCACGCGCGCCCCAAAACAGCTTTTGGCGGTCGAACTCGTATTCCATCTCGTTGAACGCCTCGAATGTCGCGAGTAGAAACGCCGGATCGGCAGCGCCTTCCATGGCAGCCTTGAATCGACGATCACGCGTGCAGAAACGGCATGCGCATCCGTTCCCCTCGACTTTCCCAGTCACCCCACCCGACCGTACAGAGCTATCCTTGGTCATGAGGGGGTGTCCGACTGGGGTTCGGGCGCATCGGCTGCGCCGACCGAGCCACCATCCTTCGGACCAAGCCCGTTCCGGTCTTGGCGCTGTCGCGTAGGTGTCTCTTGCGCAAGAAGGGTGCGGGCTAACCTGACAGCGACCATTATGTCGTGACACTCTTCTAGCGTGGTGTTCAAGCCCTTGGCGAACCGTTCAGCCCTATCGATGGCTTCGGATGCTCGATTGCGGAGGCGTTGAGCGTTGGCCTGCACGTGGATGCCAAGGCAGTCATCAAACGGATCGTCTTCGATCATTCCGCAGCACCCCTCTCCCGGAGAGCCGCGACGCATATCGACATCGCGGCGGAGTTGCCCTCGCCTTCAAATTCGAGGCAGTCCGGTCCTTGCCCGTCGACAAAGACGTAGCGAAAGACCTTCGCGACCTTGTAATGGCTGTCGTATGACCATTCGCACCCCGTCGAGATTAGCATCACGGCATCGTCAATCGACTTGGTGTAAAATGGGGCTCCTTCGCTGCCGGTCGTGATTTCGCCGCGCCGCCACCTGCCCCCAAGCCCAGCGGACCACGTCGGATTGGGGATCGGCTCCCATCCAAGGTAGCGGAATATCTCTTCGTCCAACTCCCGCCAGCCGAGAAGGCTCTCTTCGATCCGCAAGGCTAGTGCGTTAGCGATGCCAGCTTGGCCCAAGACCGCAGGGCTTGGCGGCGTAGCCGTGGCAGCGCGGGGCTCGTCAGAGCCAACGCCCTGAAAAGGTTGGGGTAATGAGGTCATACGGTCAGGCACGGGAGGGGGCCTTGTTGGCGAGTTCGAGCAGCACGTCGGCGTGGCAGGGTTCGTCGAGCGAGCAGAAACAAGCGAGGTTCTTGCCGCGCAGCCCCGGCAAGCCTTCGACAACCAGCCGCCGCAGATAATCGCTGTCTTTCAACATGTGCGTCAGGCCAACGCTCGTCGTCAGCCATTCGCGGTAGAGTTCGACGCAATAGGCTTGCGCACGCTCGGGGCCATAGCCAACCTCGATAGCACCAGCCACGGTCCACGGGTTGCCGAAGATCGTCGGGCGCGCAACCTTCACCGTGTTCGGGGGCATCTTCCAGCCCTTGGTGCGTCGGAGCTGGACGCGAACAGGTTGCCCATCCAACCCCATATCTAAATCCTTACCCATGATGATCGCTTTCTGGATTGGTGGGGGCCGCGAGGCGCTGAATCAGCCGATGCATTTCGACAATCGCATCTTCTAGCGCGGGGACGTCTGACGAAGGGATCAAGATCGCCCGGTCCGCTTTCTCAAGCAGTTCGATAAGCGCGGGTTTGTTACGGTCAGTCATCGCGGACATCCTCTTTCAGCGCGCGTATGGCTTTCACGATCTCACCCCACTGGGTGCTTGGCCGCTTGGAAAGCTCCTCGATCAAAGCTGCCGCCTGTTCGATCCCGGCATTCTTGAAAGCCTGTGCGCGAAGAGCGAGGTTCAATTGAGCAGCTTCGACGGCCCTGATGTGTGCCGCCGCCTCGCGAAGCAGCCCGCACTTGACCTCGGTCAGCGCTTCCGCTTCGTCGGCCATCTCCGAGCCGTCCCAGTCGTAGGTGTAGCCGAGAAGGCGAGTGACGAGCGTGTCAGGGTCAGTACCCATGAGAGGAGTCCTTGGTGGGGGTGATGCTGATGACATTCGCGTTGAACTCGATGCTGGTGCCGTCATCGCCACCGTAGGGTTCGGTAAGCTCGGCAACGATGGTGACGCGGAGGGCGCCGTGGGCCTCAAGGTGACGCTTCAAAGCGCGGCGACCTTTCATCACGTCGACGATGGCGTAGGTGCTTTTGATCTTGGGCGGCTTGGTCATGGCGCGGTCCACTCATGCTCAGTTGCGACGGGATCGATCAAAAACCGCTGGAACATCGCCATGACGGCCTCTGCGTCCTCTTTGCGGGCGAATCTGAGGGCCTCCGACGCATCCTTGGTGAAGTTGAACGGGATGGCGTATTTGCGAAGCTCGTCGCCGTCATACGCGCTCACGTCATACCTCGGCCAAGGCTTGCCATCGAGCTTGAGCCAGTGAGTGTGCGGTCCGAACTTGGTTTCGATCAGCCAGCCCTGCGTAGTGTCAGCCATCTCATTGCCCTCCATTTCGCGCGCGGTAACGGGGTGGGGTGATCGTCATGGGTTGGGCGGGGGTGGGCGCGTGGAACTCAGCAACACGGGCGAGAAAGCGGTCCACCAGCTCAGAGTAACCCAAGCTGCAAAGGACCTCGTTCGACAGCAAGTCGAACTGGCGATGTATCTCGTCCTCGTCTTGCAGTCGCTCGATTTGCGCGCATCTTTCCAATGATGCCGGAAGTGAAATGACCTTGCTCCAATCGATCGGCGTAAGCGTTTCGCCCACGCCATCTCCAGATGCCGTCAGACCCTTGCTCGTAATCCAGGATGTCGACTTGCTGGTCGCGCTGGTCATAGCGATGCCCGTTCTGCGCGAGGGACGTGCTGTCCACGCTGACGAAGGGATATTGGCGGGCAACAAGAATCCCACGAAGCATGTGCAGAGGATGCCATGTGTTGCCCATCAGGGCCGCCACCTCGTCCATTTTCCGAAAATAGGCCTCGCAGCCCACCGGCTCTTTCTTCGGATCGCCGATCCAACCGACGCATACGCGCGGATGCCGCTCGCAGAGTCTCGCCAGTCGTTCTATCGACCCGTCCATGTGCCAGACCGGCGCGCCTCGATCCCCAAACGGCCAATCGTTCAGAAGCCCGTCGTTGAGCTGGGACGGCGCTGCCGGACTGTCCGGCATGATCGCCCACCGGCCCGGAGCGAATAGCATCCGTTCCAGCCAATCGTAATAGGCGTTCCACCAAAGGTGACGGTCGGCTTCGTCCCATTCGCGCCCCGCCCGCATGGCCCGCATCCAGAAGGAAAAGGCTCCGTGGTCGAAACATCACCTGCGGACAAACAGCCAGCACCGCCTCCAAATCTTCGGGGCGGAAGAAGGATACGCAAGCAGCGCGACCCGGCATGACGGCGTTGAGGGCCGCGCGCGGGGTCATTGGCGTGCCGTGGTAAATTACTGGCCTTTCCGGTTCGCCAACCGGCACGGGACTCGGCAGGCCGCCGTTGTCAAGCTTCGGGGGTTCGCCAGCGTTATGTGGTTGGTTCGACATAACAGGGTGATGCCCACCCTGTCCGCCATCAGCCGAAATGCAGGCGACGGTATTTTCCGCGAAAATAGAGCAAGGGGTCGCGATGCGGCTCGAACTGCGCGCGCACTACCCGACCGACGAGGATGAAATGGTCGCCCGCTTCGTGCAGCGATTCGTGCTGGCACTCGAACGAGACGAGCGAGCTGCCTAGCAGCGGCACGCCCGTCTGACCCGGGGCCCACGGCTGGCCTGCGAACCGGTCTTCGCCCTTTGCCGCAAAACGGTTCGATGTCGGCTGTTGGCCGATCTGCAGCACATTCACCCCAAAATGCGCGGCTTGGCGTAGCGCGGGCGCGGTTCCGGCGGTGTTGGCGATGCACACGAGCAGCAGCGGAGGATCGAGCGAGACCGACGTGAAACTGTTCGCGGTGAGTCCGACGGGGGCTCCTTCGGCATCGAGGGCGGTCACGATCGTGATGCCCGTGGCAAAGCAGCCCATTGCATCGCGCAGCGTGCGCGGATCGGATCCCGCCTTGAATTCCATCGCCTCGCGCGGCTGCCGACGTTCGAGGAACTCGAGAAGCTGTCCAAGCAGCGCTTCCCGGCGATCTGACGCCAGTTCAAGGTCGCAATCATTGATGTCGGCGCTCTGTCCGAGCGGCAACGCCGCGATGAAGGCATCGCTGTGAGCGCTGGCCTGCGCGGGAGAAAAGCCGCCGCGAACGACGAGGGTCGGCAGCGCGAGGCGCGCTGCGACGCCGCTTGCTCCGTCGCCGTCATCAGGGGGCATGTCGACGAGCACAAGGCCGGCGGCGAGATGCGCCCCATCATCAAGGCCGAGCGCGCGCGTTGCGATCCAACTGCCGCGTCCCGCCGCGACCACGACCGGCCGCGATCCCATCTGCGCAAGAACAGCGCGCAAATCCTCAATATGCGGCGCGAGATCGGCGCCATCCCGAAGGTCGAGATTGACGACGCGGCGCCCGGAAAGCACAAGAGCCTCGGCGACATCCCGCCAGCTTGCGCGGTCCTGCCCGATTTCGGGGACGAGGAGCACCGCTGGGTCATTTTCGTCGCCCAGCATGTCGGCCGCCAGAACAACGCCGCCGAAACCCTTGTATTCGATAAGGCTCAAAAATCCCCCTTGCCGCGCCGGCGGGCGGTTGCGCCGGCGGCATTCGATATGATCAGATCGTGATGAATCGGACCATATCGAAAGCGCGTGCGCTGCGCCAGCACGGCGGACGTGTCAGGCGCGCATCGACGCGAGCCGCCCGTCGACGATCGCGTCGGCATCGGCGATGATCCGGTCGATCAGTTCCTTACAGGTGGGGATGTCGTGGATAAGCCCCTGCACCATTCCGGCCCAGAAAACGCCTTTCGAAAGGTCGCCGGTCTCCAGCAACTCGCGGCCCGCCTTGCCGTTCACCAGTTCGGCGACGTCGGCAAAGGTCGCATCGGGGACAGCAAGGCGGCGCACAACCTCCTCGCTCACTTCGCTCTTTCCGACGCGCGCAGTGTTCTTAAGGCTGCGGAAGATCAGGAAGCTGCCGCGCTCGTCGTTGTCGATATAGGCCTGTTTCACATTCGCGTGGATCGGCGCCTCGACCGTCGCGCAGAAGCGCGTGCCCATGTTGATCCCTTCCGCACCCAAGGTAAGCGCAGCAACGAGACCACGCCCGTCGCCGAAGCCGCCCGAGGCAAGCATAGGAATCTTCACCTTGTCGGCAGCGGCGGGGATCAGGATCAGGCCGGGGATATCATCCTCGCCCGGGTGGCCCGCGCATTCGAAACCATCGATCGAAATGATGTCGCAGCCCGCGCGTTCGGCCGACAGCGCATGGCGGACCGCCGTGCATTTGTGGAGGATCGTGACGCCATGGGGCTTCAGCATTTCCCAAATCTCGCGCACGGCCTGTGTACCCGCGGTCTCGACAATCTTGACTCCGCCGTCAATGATAGCCTGAGCATAGGCCTTGTAATCGGGGGCATTGATCGTCGGAAAAACGGTCATATTCACGCCGAAAGGCTTGTCAGTCATCGCGCGGCAGCGCTCGATTTCGGCGCTGAGTGCGGCGGGGGTCGGCTGGGTCAGCGCGGTGATAATGCCCAGTCCGCCAGCATTCGACACGGCGCTGGCAAGTTCGGCATAGCCGACGCTCTGCATGCCGCCCTGGACGATCGGATGCTCGATACCCAGCATTTCGGTGATGCGTGTCTTGAAAGCCATCCTCTGTCCCTTCTCGGTTGTCCTGCCCCTACGGCATCTTCGCTTCGACCCATGAAATAACTTGACGCTTACGTCAACGTCGGGTTGAGCGATTATATAGATAGCGAAGGGAATCGGGATTATGACAAGCGAAGGTATATCGGATCGGGCACTGGCCATTGCCGCCAAGGTCGAAACCTTCGTTCGCGAAATTGTCGTTCCTTATGAAAAAGACCCGCGCCGCGACCACCACGGCGCGCCGACTGACGAACTTGTGATGGAAATGCGTGAGCATGCGCGTGCAGCAGGGGTGCTAACCCCGCACATCCTGGGCAACGGCGATCATCTGAACCAGCGCGAGACGGCGGTCGTTCTCATCAAGAGTGGCCTCTCCCCGCTCGGCCCGCTCGCTTGCAACACCATGGCACCCGATGAGGGCAATATGTACCTCCTTGGCAAGGAAGGCAGCCCCGAGCTCAAGGAACGGTTCCTGAAGCCGATGGTGGCCGGTGAAGTGCGCTCGGCCTTCTTCATGACCGAGCCTGCTGACGAAGGTGGCGCGGGGTCCGACCCGTCGATGATGAAGACGACCTGTCATCTTGATGGCAATCATTGGGTGGTGAACGGTCGAAAGACCTTCATCACCGGTGCAATGGGTGCGCGCGTCGGTATCGTGATGGCAAAGTCCGAGCAGGGCGCATGCATGTTCCTCGTCGACCTGCCCGATCCCGCAATTCGCATAGACGACGTGCCGAATACGATCGACAGTTCGATGCCCGGCGGCCATGCGACGCTGACCATCGACAATCTCCGCATCCCCGCCGACCAGATGCTTGGCGAGGCAGGCGAAGGCTTTCGTTATGCGCAGGTGCGCCTGTCCCCTGCCCGCCTGTCGCACTGCATGCGCTGGCTGGGCGCTTGCATCCGTGCGCACGAGATCGCGACCGACTACGCCAACCGCCGCGAGGCGTTCGGCAAGCCGTTGATCGACCATGAGGGCGTCGGCTTCATGCTCGCCGAAAATATGATCGACCTTAAACAGGCCGAGTTGATGATCGACTGGTGCGCGGGGGTGCTCGACACCGGATCGCTTGGCACGGTTGAAAGCTCGATGGCGAAGGTCGCGGTGTCGGAAGCTTTGATGCGCATCGCCGACCGCTGCGTCCAGGTAATGGGCGGGACCGGCGTGACCGACAAGACGATCGTCGAGCAAGTGTTTCGCGAGGTCCGCGCCTTTCGCATCTACGACGGCCCCACCGAAGTCCACAAATGGAGCCTCGCGAAGAAGATCCGCCGCGACTGGAAGTCTGGGCTCGCCTGACACGCTCGTCAGTTGCGGCGTGAAAAGCGTAGCGTCAAAGTGCTTGACGTTTACGTCAACGTCCGGTTCATTGGCCGCAACGAGATAATGGGAAGGACGGGTGCAGGCATGACCATCCTCTACGACGAAGGCCAGCAGGCGATCGCGACCGAGTCGCGGCGCGTATTGGAGGCGCGGATCAACAAAGACGCACTGTTGCCACTCCTCGAAACCGTCGGCGAATATCATCGCCCCTTCTGGGACACTGCAAAGGAACAGGGCTGGACCGCGCTTGCACTTCCTGAAGCCGAGGGCGGCCTGGGCCTCGGGCTGATCGAATTGGGCCTGATCGCGCACCAGGCCGGGCGCAGCATCAGCGGCGCGCCGTTTCTGACTGCAGGTTTCGGCGTAGCCAAGGCGATCGAGCTTTTCGGGTCCGATGCGCAAAAGGCGCGCTGGCTACCCGGATTGGCGAGCGGCGAAACCATCGGCGCTATCGCCTTTGCGGCGGGTCCCGACGCCCTTCCCGCCCGTCCCGATGTGACCTTTACCGGCGACCGGCTCGACGGCACCGTACGCAGTGTTTCTGCGGGACTCGTCGCGGATATCGCCATCGTTTTTGCGAACGGGCCGGGTATGCCGGTGCTCGCGCTGGTCGAACTCGCCGGAGCAAAGCGCTCCGCCGTCCCCAGCTTCGACAATAGCCGCCTGATTGCCGATATCGGCTTTTCGGGCGTGCCAGCAGAAACGCTCGCCGTCGGCAGCGCCGCGCGCGACGCAGCGCTTCATATCCTGGCTTTACAAGCCGTCGTCACCGCGCACGAGCAGACCGGCGGCGCCGAGGCGCTCATGGAGATTGCACGCGATTATGCGCTGACACGCAAGGCATTCGGCCAGCCGATCGGCGCTTTCCAGTCGGTGAAGCATCGCATCGCCGAACTCTACGGCCTTGTCGAACTGGCCCGCGCGAACTGCATTCATGCCGCAGCCCGCGAAGGAGCCGCCGATTTCATCACCGCTGCCGCGGCCGTGCGCCTGTCGGCGACCGAGGCCTATGACACCGCAGCGCGCGATTGCATCCAGATCCATGGCGGCATCGGCGTTACGTGGGAAATCGGGCTGCATCTCCATATGCGCCGGGCGCGCAGCCTCGCCATCGAACAGGGTAGCAGCCTGTTCTGGGAGGACGTCCTCGTCGACCAGCTAGCGGGAGAAGGTGCATGAGCGATCTTGAAGCCTATCGCGCCAAGGCCGCGGCCTGGCTCCAGTCGATGGCGCCGACATTTGGCCGCGAGGCGCGCAAGGGCCTGTCCGAGGCCGACGATCTGGCCCTCGGCCGCCAGTATCAGAAAGCGAAGTTCGACGCGGGTTATGCCGGGATCAACTGGCCAACCGAATATGGCGGCCAAGGGCTCAGCCATCTTGAAAAGGTGACTTTCGACGCCGAGGAAATGAAGCACGGCTTCCCGAGTTTCTATTTCGGCATCTCGCTCGGCATGCCCGTACCCGTGCTGATGCAGTTCGGCAGCGACAAGGAGTTCGTGAAGGAGCGCGTCCTCAAGGCGTTGCAGGGCGAAGAAATCTGGTGCCAGCTTTTTTCCGAGCCGTCCGGCGGATCGGACCTCGCGGGCCTGCGCACCAAAGCCGAGCCTGACGGCAACGGGTGGAAGATTAACGGCCAGAAGGTGTGGACGAGCTGGGCGCATTATAGCGACTACGGCGTCATTGTTGTGCGTACCGACCCGACCGTCGCGAAGCACAAGGGCCTCACCTATTTCTGGGTCGACATGAAGGCGCCGGGCGTGACGGTTCGCCCGATCAAGCTTGCGGGCGGCGATAGCCATGTCAACGAAGTCTTCTTCGACGATGTGAAGATCACCGACGACCATCGTATGTCGCCGGTCGGTGGCGGCTTCGCGGTCGCCATCGCGACGCTGATGATCGAACGCTATGTCGCGACCGACAGCGCGGGATTCGGTCCGCATCTCGACCTGTTCGTCGAACTGGCTAAGGATGTTCAGTTCAATGGCCGCCCGGCGATCGAGGATGGCCGGATCCGGCAACAGATCGCGCGCAACTATGCGATGCGCTCGGGGCTCGATTCGATCAATGTGCGCGCGCGGCTGATGATGCAGGCGGGGATGATGCCGGGTCCCGAGGGCTCGCTCAACAAGCTGGTCGCGGTCCGCTCGCGCCAGAAACTGTCCGAACTCGCGCTCGATCTGCAAGGCAGCAACGCCTTCTTTTTCGACGAACATGCCTCGCAAAAGGAAGATTGGGCGGCGAGCTGGATCAACGCCCCGACGGGCCGCATCGCGGGTGGGTCGGACGAAACATTGCTCAATACGATCGCCGAGAAGGTGCTCGGCCTGCCGCAGGATCATCGCCCGGACAAGGGCATCCCCTTCAACCAGATTCCCGCCTGAGGAGCCTCGCCATGAAGATTGATTCCACCATCGCAGCGGTTGTCACCGGCGGCGCCTCGGGACTTGGCCGGGCCACCGCCGAAGCGCTGGCCGCGTCGGGCGTGAAGGTCGCGATCTTTGACATCAACGATGCGCTTGGCGAAGAGGTCGCGGCATCGATCGGCGGACTGTTCGTCCATGTCGATATCACCGACGAGCAATCGGTGCTCGATGGTTATGCCAAGGCACGCGCGGCGCATGGACAGGAGCGCGTCTGTGTCCATTGCGCGATGACCTCGCGCCGCGGCAAGACGCTTGCCTATGACAAGGAAACGGGCGGCTATCGCCGTACACCGACCGCCGACTACGCCTTTGGCGTCGAAGGCATATTGACCGCGAGTTATCGTGTCGCGTCGATCGCAGCTGAGGGCATGGCGGCGCTTCCCGAAATGGAAGATGGCGAACGCGGCGCAATTGTACTGACCGCCTCGGTCGCGGCGCAGGATGGCCAGATCGGTCAGGTCATCTATGGCTCGGCGAAAGCCGGCGTGAACGGCCTTGTCCTGCCGATGGCGCGCGACCTGATGGACCTTGGCATCCGCGTCAATTCGATCATGCCGGGCGTGTTCGGTACGCCGCTTCTCAATAATATGAACCCGAAGGTGAAGGAGAGCCTTGAGACCTCGGTCCCCTTCCCCAAGCGTCTCGGCAAGGCCGAGGAATATGCGAGCCTGGCGATGGAGATGGTTCGCAACACCTATTTCAACGGGCAGGCAGTGCGCCTCGATGGCGCGATAAGGATGGCCCCCCGCTAACCCCCCGCCAAATCTCTTTTCAATCGACCGACGACCCTCAAAGCTCTCCACGAAAGGATATCCACCATGGCCGAGGCCTATATCATCGACGCCGTTCGCACCCCTCGTGGGGTGGGCAAGCCCGGCAAGGGTGCGTTGTCGCACCTTCACCCGCAGCATCTCGCCGCAACGGTTCTCGCCGCGATCCGCGACCGGAACAATCTCGACACCGCTACCGTCGACGACATCGTCTGGTCGACGTCGAGCCAGAACGGCAAGCAGGGCGGCGACCTTGGCCGCATGGCAGCGCTGTCGGCAGGCTATGACACCAAGGCCAGCGGCACGACGCTCGACCGTTTCTGTGGTGGCGGGATCAGTTCGGTGAACTTTGCCGCCGCAAGCGTGATGAGCGGCATGGAAGATTGCGTGATCGCCGGTGGAACCGAGATGATGAGTTATACGACTGCCCACGCGGCCGAACAGGCGAACGCGGGCCTGCCGCCGCGCCTGATGGGATCGGGCCACGAGGCGCTCGACGAACTTCACCCGCAGTCGCATCAGGGCGTATGCGGCGATGCGATCGCGACGATCGAAGGCATCAGCCGGGAAGACCTCGATGCGCTCGCCCTCGTCAGCCAGCAGCGCGCCGACCGCGCAATCAAGGAAGGCCGCTTTGCTAAGTCGGTTGTGCCGGTACTCAATCCGGACGGCAGCGTGGCACTCGACCATGAAGAATTCCCGCGGCCCGAAACGACGGCGGAGGGGCTTGCCTCGCTGAAGCCCGCGTTCACCGGCCTTGCCGATTTCGACCTTGGCGGCGGCTTTACTTTCCGCAAGCAGATCAATCGCCGTTATCCCGATGTCGAAATCCAGCATTTCCATCACGCCGGCAATTCGTCGGGCGTTGTCGACGGCGCCGCAGCGCTGCTGCTGACGTCGAAGGATTATGCCGACAAGCATGGCCTGAAACCGCGCGCCCGCGTCGTCGCCTATGCCAATATCGGCGACGACCCGACGCTGATGCTCAACGCACCGGTTCCGGCGGCGAAGAAGGTGCTCGAAAAAGCCGGGCTGAAGAAGGAAGACATCGACGTCTGGGAGATCAACGAAGCGTTTTCGGTTGTCGCCGAGAAGTTCATCCGCGACCTCGACCTTGACCGCGAAAAGGTGAATATCAACGGCGGCGCGATGGCGCTGGGGCATCCGATCGGTGCGACCGGCTCGATCCTGATCGGCACCGCACTCGACGAACTCGAAAGGTCGGGCGGCCGCTATGGCCTCGTCACCATGTGCGCCGCCGGCGGCATGGCGCCCGCGATCATCATCGAACGTATCTGAGGAACAGGAGAGCATCATGACCGGTCCGCTGAAGGGCATCAGGATTATCGAATTTGCCGGCATCGGTCCCGGCCCCTTCTGCGGCATGATGCTCGCCGACCATGGCGCCGAGGTGATCCGTATCGATCGCCCCGGCGGCTTCATGGACCCGCGCGATCCGCTGAGCCGCAACCGCACCTCGATCGTGCTCGACATGAAGAACCCAGAAGCGGTTGAGGTTGCGCGCGATCTTTGCAAAAGCGCCGACGGGATCATCGAAGGCTATCGGCCGGGCGTGATGGAGCGGCTGGGCCTTGGCCCCGAGGTATTGCTCGCGGACAATCCGAAGCTCGTTTACGGCCGCATGACCGGTTGGGGGCAGTTCGGTCCCTATGCGCAGGCGGCGGGCCACGACATCAATTATATCTCTCTGTCGGGCGTGCTCCACGGCATCGGGCGTGCGGGTGAAAAGCCCGTTCCGCCCGCCAATTATGTCGGTGATTTCGGCGGCGGGGGGATGATGTTGGCGTTCGGCATGTCGAGCGCGCTCGTCCACGCAGCGCGCACCGGCGAAGGACAGGTAATCGATTGCGCGATGACCGATGGCTCGGCGCTGCTCGCTGGCATGAGCTGGTGGTTCCATGCCGCCGGGCGGCTGCAAGACCAGGCGGGCGTCAACATGCTCGACGGCGGCGCGCATTTCTATGACAGCTATGCCTGCGCCGACGGCAAGTTCATCTCGATCGGATCGATCGAACCGCAATTTTATGCGCTTCTGCGTGAGAAGACCGGCCTCACCGATGACCCCGATTTCGATGCACAGATGGATCCCGCGCAATGGGGTCCGCTGAAGCACAAGTTGACCGCGCTGTTCGCCACGAAGACGCGCGATGAATGGTGTGCGATCATGGAAATGACCGACGTCTGCTTTGCCCCGATCCTGTCGCTTGGCGAAGCACCTCAGCATCCGCACAATGTCGAGCGCGAGACGTTCCTAACGGTCGGGGGTGCAGTCCAGCCTGCGCCCGCGCCGCGCTATTCGGCCACGGTCAACGATACCCCGCGTCCTGCACCGACGGTAGGTGCCGATGGCGAAGCGGTGTTGGCAGGTCTTGGCTATGAAGCCGCAACGATAGCGGCGCTGCGCGAGGGCGGCGCGGTTCGCTGACGCTCAGGCGCCGCGCGCAGTCATCGCTTCCCAGAGGCCGCGCCCGCCGAGGCCGCTAACCTGGCGGCCGAGGCGCTGCGCCCAATAGGCGTCGTTGCCGTGGGCGCTACGCCAGCGCATGAGCGGGATCGTCACGCGGTGGAGGTCATATTCCTCTGTAAAGCCGATCGCGCCATGAACTTGATGTGCGACGGCCGTGACGACGCCGACTGCGCGATTGGCGCGTAGTTTGGCTGCCGCAATCTCAAGGTCGGCGGCGGCGACGTCGAGTTGTACCGCGTCCAGCCGCGCAGCGAGCGCCGCCACCGCGGCCTCGACCGCGCGCACCTCGCACGCCATCACGGCGAGCGACTGTTGCACCGCCTGGAATTTGCCGAGCGCGCGGCCGAATTGCTGACGGGTGTTCACATGCTCGATCGAGAGCGCGAGAGCCTGCCCCATCGCGCCGGCCATCAAGCTAACCGTCGCCGCGGGTTGGAGCGCTTCACCCGCAACCAGCTCGGCGACCGGAAGATCGGGCGCCAGCACGCCGGCGATCTGCAGCACTGCATTTGCATCGCCCCAATCGCCGCCAAAACCGCCCTGCTCTTCCGGTATCAGCAACAGCCCGAAACCCGCTTCCTCGATCGGCGCGATGCCTGCGGTCACCGCTTCGCCAAATACCGCACGCGCGGTATCGCAGAGCATGTCGCGCCCTGCGCTCATCTGAGGCCCAATCCGCGTGCGATGATTCCGCGGATCACCTCACGCGTTCCGCCGCGCAGCGAGAAGCTGGGCGAGGCAATGAGCAACGCACGAAGCAGTTTGGCGAGATCATCTTCATCATCCCATCCGCAGTCGACGATCGCCTGGACACGGCGCGGCATATCCTGTTCGAAGGCATTGCCCAGTTCCTTGACCACCGACGCCTCGACCATCGGATCCTCGCCCGCCGCAAGCTTGGCCGCGGTCGACATGGAGAGTTGACGCAGCGTCCACATCTCGGCGGTCAATTCGCCGATCAACCCGGCAATCGCTGGCGCTGGGGCGGGGCCAGCTGAATCGATCAATGCAACAAACAGCGCGTGGCTCGACAGATAGCGTTCGGGGCCCGAACGTTCGAGCCCGAGTTCGGCGGTGACTTGTTTCCATCCCTGTCCGGGCTCACCGACAAGGGCGCCGTGCGGGACGAGCACATCGTCGAAGAAGACTTCATTGAAGTCGTGATGGCCGGCCATGTCGATGATCGGGCGGATCGTGATTCCCGGCGTGTCGAGGTCGATCAGCAGTTGGCTCAACCCCGCGTTACGCTCGCTGCCTTCTTCTGTGCGAACGAGCGCAAGCATGATGTGCGAGAAATGCGCGCCGGTGGTCCATATCTTCTGACCGTTGATGCGCCAGCCTTCCGCCGTTTCGCGTGCCGATGTGCGCACGGCCGCAAGGTCGGACCCGGCCCCCGGCTCGGACAGTCCGATACAGGCGTAAAGCTCACCCTTGGCGATGCCTGGCAGGTGACGCTGGCGCTGCTCCTCGCTGCCGTAACGCAGGATAAGCGGTCCGGTCTGCCGGTCCGCGATCCAGTGCGCGCCGACGGGCGCCCCCGCCGCGAGCAATTCCTCGATCACCACATAGCGTTCGAGCGGATGACGGTCGCCGCCGCCATAGCGCCCCGGCAATGTCATCCCGATATAGCCAGCGGCGCCGAGCAGGCGGCTGAAGTCAGGGTCGAAACTCGCCCAGCAATTCGCCCGCGCGACCACGTCGTCCTGCGGCTGATTTGCCGCAAGCCATCTCCGTAAATCGGCGCGCAGTGCGACAATGTCGCCGGGCGGATCAAAAGGATAGAGCGCAAAGCCTTGCATGTCGCACCAGCCATGCAATAGCTTTGGTTAGGCAGCAAAGGATAATTGAAGATGGGCGAATTTTTGAGTGTCGAGCGGCGGGGCAAGATCGCGATCCTGACGATGATCAAACCCGAAAGCATGAACGCGATCGGCACGCATGAGGATTGCCAGGACATCATCGACACGCTCCGCACCCTTGGCGATGACCGGGGCGTCAGTGCGATCATCCTGACCGGCAGCGGTAAGGCATTCAGCGCCGGCGGGAACCTGAAAGGCATGCAGGACCGGACCGGCATCGGCGTACTGGACCAGCCCGATTCCACCCGCGCCAATTACCGCAAGGGTGTGCAGGCGGTTATCCGCGCGCTGATGGATTGCGAGGTGCCGATGATCGCCGCGGTCAACGGCCATGCGATCGGGCTCGGCGCCGATCTCGCCTGCACCTGCGACATTCGCATCGCCGCCGAAAGCGCGAAATTCGCGTGCAGTTTTATCAAGGTCGGGATCGTCCCCGGCGACGGCGGGGCATGGCTCCTGCAAAAGATACTCGGATATCCGCGTGCCGCCGAACTGTTCCTGACCGGCGACCGCTTTGACGCGCAGCAGGCAAAGGAATATGGTCTGGTCACGGACGTCGTGCCCGATGCGGAACTGCTCGACCGTGCAATCGCCATTGCCGAGCGGATCGTCTGCAACCCGCCCCGCGCGCTGCGCCTGACGAAACGTCTGCTCCGCGAGGCGCAGCACAGCCGGATGAGCGATATTTTGGAACTGAGCGCAGCCTATCAGGCGATCGTCCACGAAACCGCGGATAACCGCGAGGCGATCAATGCCTTCGTCGAAAAGCGTCCCCCGGTGTTTACAGGAGAATGATGATGATTGCCGAACGCGTCCTGCCGCTGTCCGGCGTCCATAATTTCCGCGACTATGGCGGCTATTCCGTCGAAGGTGGCGGACGGCTGCGCGACGGGACGCTGTGGCGTTCGGCGCACCATGAGGCGGCGACCGACGACGATCTTGATGCGCTCGACGCGTTGGGGCTGGAGACGGTGATCGACCTGCGCGGCGACGATGAGCGCGAATTGCATCCGTGCCGGCGGTCGGAGACTTTTTCGGCGCGTGTGCTATTCGCGGGCGGGATCACGGCGGGCCTCGCGCCGCATCTGCAGGCGGCGGGCGGGACGATCGATGTCGAGACGGCGCGCGAACGTATGATCGATACATATGCCGGCATGCCCTATCGTCCCGCGCTTGTCGCGACGCTGCGGCTCTATCTGTCCGCACTCGCCGAATATGATGCGCCCAGCCTTGTTCACTGCGTCGCGGGCAAGGACCGCACCGGATTTGCCGTCGCGATCGTTCACCGACTGCTCGGGGTCCATGACGACGATCTGATGCAGGATTATCTTCTCACCAACACGGCAGGCAAGATCGAGGAACGCATTGCACAGGGCGCGGCGCATATCCGTTCGCGCTACGGCGCCGAAATCCATGACGACGCGATCCGCGCGTTGATGTCGGTCAACCCCGCCTATCTTGAAGCCGCACTCGCGACAGTCCGGCGCGATCATGGCGATATCCCGACCTATGCCGAGGCCGTTCTGAATTTCACCCCTAACATGCGCGACGCATTGGTCGACCGGTTGGTGGTCTGAACAATCCGTCGTCCCTGCGAAGGCGGGGTCCGTTGTCGGCATCGCGCTAGGTTGCCAGCGGTTCCCGCCTTCGCGGGGGGCGGGGCCGATACTTATTCCCCCCTGACGAGTACCCCGCCTTTCACTACCGCGTCGACGCTTTCGAGCTGACGCACATCGGTGAGCGGATCGCCGTCGACCGCGACGATATCGGCATAACGACCGACTGCGATTGCGCCGACATCCTTTTCGCGGCCGAGTGCCTCGGCGGCATTCTTGGTCGCGGCCTGGATCGCCTGCAGCGGAGTCATTCCATATTCCACCATGACGCGGAACTGTTTGCCGACGTCGCCGTGCGGCATCACGCCCGCGTCCGAACCGAAGACCATGCGCACGCCAGCCTTTACGGCCTTGCGGAAATTGTCGCGCTGGATCTGGGCAACTTCGCGGTCCTTGCGAAGATTATCCTCCAGCACGCCGTTCTTTGCGCCTTCGGCCTGCGTATATTCGGTGTTGTAGATGTCCATCGAGAACCACACCGGCTGCTTGCGTGCAACAGCCATGCGAATGCCCTCGTCATCGACGAGGCTGACATGCTCGATCGTATCGATCCCGGCAGCAATAGCAGCCCGGATGCCCGATGCGCCGTGCGCATGCGCGGCAACGCGGAGACCCCATTGATGCGCTTCGTCGGCGATCGCGGCGAGTTCCCTTTCGGATACCTGGAGCTGCCCCGGTTCGGTGTTCCGCGAAAAGACGCCGCCGGTCGCGCAGACCTTGATCACTTCCGCACCATATTTGCGCTGGCGGCGCACCTGATAGCGCAGTTCCTCGGGCGTATCGCCGATCCCCTCTTCCTTGCCGTCCTTCTTTTCGAGGCTGGGCGGAAGGAAAGTGCTGTCGCAATGGCCTCCGGTGGCGCCGAGCGCATAGCCCGCAGGCACGATACGCGGACCCGTCGCATAGCCGGCATCGATCGCCTGCTTTAGGCCGATGTCGTTGCGGTCGCTCGAACCGACGTTACGCACCGTTGTGAACCCTGCGCCGAGCATGTCATTGGCGTTCTTGACCGCGGTCATGCCCCAGAAGCTGTCGGTAAATTCGAGCCCGCGATAACCGCCGATGTCGGCGGGACCGTCGAGGTGAACGTGCATGTCGATCAGGCCAGGCAGCAATGTCTTGTCGCCTAGGTCGACATGTTTGACATTCGCACCCCAACGAACCGTGCGCGCATCGGCGATGTTCGTGATGCGGCCATCGGCGCCGACGAAGATCGCGGGATATTCAACCGTCTTGCCGCTCAGCACATCGATGTAGCGAGCGGCGGTGATGACGGTTTGTCCGGCGCCGTCCTGTGCCTTTGCGGGGGTGATCGAGGCGATGAAAAGCGCCGTCGACCCCAAAGCGATTCCCCGCAGAAAACTGCCGAACTTCATTCGCGATTGCATGTTGTACCTGCCTGTTGTTGGTGCCCACGAACTGGATGGCAAAACAGGACTTAATAGGACAGCAGAAAATGCGTCAGGCTGAATTCTGCTGCCTTGCCACCCACCACGCACCGAGCAGCGCGAAGGCGGTGCCGAGCATCGTGCCGCCAACGATGTCGCTCGCCCAATGGACGCCGAGCATGATCCGCGAGAAGCCGTTGAGGATGATCATCGCCGCGGCGAGCGTCCACGCATAGGGGCGCCAGCGCGGCGGTGCGAGCCAGGCGAGGAGGAGGTAGACGACAGCGGCGCTTGTCGCATGGCCGCTGGGGTAGGAGTAGCTCGTCTGATGGTCGAGGTGATCGATCAGATCCGGGCGAGCGCGGCCGAAGCCGAGTTTGAGCAGGCTCGACGCAAGGTTCGACAGCAGCGAGGCTCCACCGAGTGCGACAGCGCAGCGTGGGCCGCACCAGTGCCAGACAAGCCCGCAGAGCAGGATCACGATGACCCAGCGCGGTGTGCCGCCGCCGATCCAACTCGCGCCTTGCATGAAGGCGATGAAGGCAGGGCTGCTTTCGTCAACGCGGATCGCGAGGCTATGCGAGATTTGCCAATCGGCGGCCTCGGTCCAGCCCGCTCCGACCGCGAAGCCGAGAAGGACGAGGGCGAGGAGGAGCGCCGCCGCTATGGCTGGAAAGCTTGAACGTCGAAGCAAGAAAATCCTCCCTGTGGCACAATCATGGGGAGGTGGCGGTCCCGCAGGGGCCGACGGAGGGGCCCCTCCACCACTCGCCAGCGGCGAGCGGTCCCCCTCCCCATCGCTTCGCGACGGGGAGGATCAGATCGTCAAATATGCAGCGGCCGTCCGAACGCCGCCAGCACGCCCTCATGCATGGTTTCGCTGAGCGTCGGATGGGGGAAAACGGTGCCGATGAAATCATCCTCGACCAGTTCGGCGGTCTTGCCGATCGTATAGCCCTGAATGAGTTCGGTGACTTCGGCGCCGATCATGTGCGCTCCCAGCAGTTCACCGGTCTTCGCATCGAACACGGTCTTGGTGAAACCTTCGGCCTCGCCCAGAGCAATTGCCTTGCCGTTGCCGATGAAGGGGAAGGTGCCGGACTTGACCTCGTAACCGAGTTCCTTGGCCTTTGCTTCGGTCAGTCCGACGCTGGCGATCTGCGGGCGGCAATAGGTGCAGCCGGGGATGTTGCGCGGGTCCATCGCGTGCGGGTGGTTGCCCGCGATCGCTTCGACCGAAATCACCGATTCATGCATCGCCTTATGCGCGAGCCATGGCGGCGCGGTGACGTCGCCGATCGCCCAGATGCCGGGGATGTTGGTGCGGCACATCGCGTCGGTGTCGATATGGCCCTTGGTCGTCTTCACGCCGAGCGTTTCAAGGCCGATATTCTCGGTGTTCGGGACGATGCCGATCGCGACGATTGCGTGGCTGAATTCGGCGCTTTCGGTCTTGCCGTCCTTCGTCTTGATCTTCGCGGTGACGCCGGTTGCGGTGGCCTTCAGTTCCTCGACGCCCGCGCCGGTGAAGATCGTCATGCCCTGTTTCTTGAGCGCCTTTTCGAGGAAGGCCGACACATCGGCATCCTCGACGGGGACGAGGCGGTCGAGCATTTCGACGACGGTCACATCGACGCCCATGTCGCTGTAGAAGCTCGCAAATTCGATGCCGATCGCACCCGATCCGATGACGAGCAGTTTCTTCGGCATTTCGGGCGGGACGAGCGCGTGACGGTAGGTCCAGATGCGCTTGCCGTCTGCGGGAGCGAACGGCAGGTCGCGCGCGCGGGCGCCCGTCGCGACGATGATATTCTTGGCGGAGAGGGTCTCTGTCCCCTTCTCGCCCTTCACCTCCAGCTTGCCCGGCGCGGTCAACTTGCCTTCGCCCATATGGACGGTGATCTTGTGCTTCTTCATCAGGAAGGCGACGCCTTGGCTGAGCTGCTTCGCAACGCCGCGGCTGCGCTTCACGACGGCATCGATATCGGCGCTGATCTGCGCCGCGACGAGGCCATAGTCGCCCGCATGCTGCATATAATGATAGATTTCGGCCGAGCGGAGCAAAGCCTTGGTCGGGATGCAGCCCCAGTTGAGGCAAATGCCGCCAAGATTTTCGCGCTCTACGATTGCGGTTTTCAGCCCAAGCTGCGCCGCGCGGATCGCCGCGACATAGCCGCCGGGGCCTGAGCCGAGGACGATGAGGTCGTAGTTGGTATCGGCCACAATATTCTCCTTATCCGCCGGGCTTTGTACGTTGCCTCATGATCAGCTCGCGTAACGCGAGAACGACCATGACCACATAGGCGGCGATCCAAATCCAATGCGAAGCGGTGGGCCAGACTAAGCTGGCCGCAGCCGCGACGAACGCCGTGGCGAGCAGCCCGATCAACAAATGAACAATTTGCCGAACGAAGCGCATCACCCTGGTCCGATCAGGCGACCAGCCCCAGCGGGTTCTCCACCAGTTCCTTGAAGGTCTTCATCAGCAGCGCGCCGTCGGCGCCGTCGATCGCGCGGTGGTCGAAGCTGCCGGTGGCCGACATGACGGTGGCCATCGCAAGCGCGTCATCGACGATGTAGGGGCGTTTCTCGCCCGCGCCGATCGCCATGATCATCGCTTGCGGCGGGTTGATCACTGCGGTGAACTGCTTGATCCCCATCATGCCCATGTTCGAAATCGAGGCAGTTCCGCCCTGATATTCATTGGGCTGAAGCTTGCCTTCCTTCGCCTTTGCCGCGAGCTCGGACATTTCGGTCGAGATTTTCGACATCGACTTGCCACCCGCGTCGACGATGATCGGGGTGATCAGGCCGCCCGGGATGCTCACCGCGACCGAGATGTCGGCACGGCTGTACTTGCGCATCACGTCGCCGCCGAACGAGACATTGCACGCCGGCACGCGTTCGAGCGCGACCGCGAGCGCCTTGATCAGCATGTCGTTGACGCTGAGCTTGACGCCGCGGCTTTCGAGGCTGGCGTTGAGTTCGCCGCGCAGCTTGAGCAGCGCGTCGAGGCGGATGTCGACGGTCAGGTAGATGTGCGGCGATTGCTGCATCGATTCCGTCAGGCGACGCGCGATCGTCTTGCGCATGCCCGACAGCTTTTCGTCCTCGTGCGGGATGCCGAAATCAGGGATCGTGCCGGCGGTAGCCGGTGCCGGGGCTGCTGCAGGAGCGGCGGCGGCCGGAGTAGCCGCACTCGGCGCCGCTGCGGGCGCCGCGGGCGCGCCGGTTGATGCGCCGTCAAGGTCATCCTTGACGATGCGGCCACCGGGGCCCGTGCCCGTGACGGTCGAAAGGTCGATTCCGCGCTCGGCGGCCAGACGCTTGGCTAGCGGGCTGGCCTTGATGCGATCACCCGATGCGGCGGGAGCGGCGGCGGCCACTGCGGGCGCCGGGGTGGGTGCAGGTGCAGGTGCAGGAGCGGCGGGTGCTGCGGCGGGCGCTTCAGCTTTGGATTCTGCGGCAGGGGCCGGAGCCGCCGCCGGAGCAGCCTTGACGCTGCCCGCATCTTCGTCTTCGCCCGCGATCACGGCGATGACGGTGCCGACCTTCACATTGTCGGTGCCTTCGGCGACCAGGATTTGCGCAATCGTGCCTTCGTCGACCGCCTCGAACTCCATTGTTGCCTTGTCGGTCTCGATCTCGGCGAGCAGGTCGCCCGATTTGACCGTGTCGCCTTCCTTGACCAGCCATTTGGCAAGGGTGCCCTCCTCCATCGTCGGCGAGAGAGCGGGCATTTTGAGTTCGATTGGCATATTCAGGCTTGTCCCTGTCAGTCTTGCAGGCACAGGCCTGCCGCTACGGATTCTTCTTCGCCATAAGCCTTGCTTCGATCAAGGTCCAGCGGGCCAGCTTGCGTTTCATACGAATGTGACGCACTCTTTACCCCAAGCAAAAACACGAGGGGTCGGGGTGATGCGGACTTATTTGGTGGTGATCGACGACAGTCCGGAAGCGTCGCTGGCGCTGCGCTTTGCTGCGCGGCGCGCGGCGCGGACGGGCGGCGGCGTCATCGTGCTGGCGATCATTCCGCCGCAGGATTTCGTCGCATTCGGCGGGGTCCAGGCGACGATCGAGGCCGAGGCGCGGGAGCATGCCGAGGAGCTTGTCGCGGCGGCTTCCGACGCGGTGGTTCAGGAAGGCGTGACGCCGCAGGCCATGGTCAAATTGGGCAAACCCGCCGAGGTCGTGTGCGAGGTGATCCGTGCCAATGACGAGATTGCCGCGCTGGTGCTCGCAACCGCGGCGAGCGGAGCACCGGGGCCGCTCGTGACCTTCTTCACCGGACAGGATGCAGGATCGCTGCCCTGTCCGGTGATGCTGGTGCCGGGCGGGATCGATATCGCCCGGCTCGATGCGCTGAGTTAGACGACGAGCGAACGCGGCACGCCCGCGTCTTTCCATTCGAGGATCGCAAAGCCGAGCACGCCCAGGGCCTGCGCGGCGACAACAGCAATGCCGAGGCCGGACATCTGCGCCGCGAAGGTCGCGAGAACTGCGAAGCTTGCCGCTACCCAGCCAAGATTGCCGAGCGCGATGAGCTTGACCAGCGCCGCGTTCGGCACCGACTGCCGCGCCGCGACGATCATCAGCAGCGCTGCGGCAAGGCAGATCCAGCCGCCGATCGCGACGACATTCGAGGGCAAGCCGAGCAGCGCGCCCACCGGCCCAGCGGCGAAGAGGCCAATGGCAAAAACGCCTCCGCAGGTGATGGCGTCGGCGATGAGGATATTCTTGAGGTTGAGGATCGACATTCGGGTTCTCCTTTCGACCCCGTCCAATTGGACGCCTGATTGAATGACGTCGATTACTCCGGAGGTAATGGAAAAGAGGAAGGCGAAGGTATAGCTCTCTGGACGAAGGAGACGAGCATGCAAGTCGCAACGCTCGGCGAACAATTGCGCGAATGGCGCACGCGCCGCCGGATGAGCCAGATGGACCTCGCGCTCGATACCGAGATTTCGACGAGGCACCTGAGCTTCATCGAGACAGGTCGGTCGAAACCGAGCGCGCAAATGTTGCAACGGATCGCCGACTGTCTCGAAGTGCCGCATCGGGCGCGCAATGCGCTGCTGCTTGCGGCGGGCTATGCGCCGGATTACCAGGAACGCGCGCTCGACAGCGACGAAATGGCGGGGATGCGCGCGATCGTCGAGCATGTACTGAAAGGGCACGAACCCTATCCCGCGCTCGCGGTCGACCGGCACTGGAATATGATCGCGGCGAACAGCGCCGTCGAGATCCTCGCTGGCCTAGCGGCGCCGCATCTGTTCGAACCGCCCGTCAACGTGCTCCGCATCGCGCTGCATCCCGAGGGGCTGGCGCCGCATATCGTCAATCGCGGCGAGTGGCGCGCGCATCTGCTCGAACGGCTCGATCATCAGGTCGATGCGAGCGGCGATGCCGGGCTGATCGCGCTGCGTATGGAACTGGCGGCCTACCCCATCGCGGAAGACTCGCACCATCGCAGCGCAGCGAACGGCATTGCGGTACCGCTAATCCTGAACACGCCAATGGGGCAGATCCGCTTCGTCTCGACGATGACGATTTTCGGTACGCCGGTCGATATCACGCTATCGGAGCTCGCGATCGAGGCGTTTTTCCCGGCGGATGCGGAGAGTGCGGCGCTGTTGCAGACGCTGTCCGAGCGATAACGCCAAATGGGTTAGCGCCGCTTGCCCTTATGCTTGATGTTCGCGGGGCGGCCGCGCTTGCCGACCATATGCTTGCCCGCCTTGTCTTTCCCAGGCCCCTTCCCTGGGCCCTTCGCCTTTATCCCGTCGCGCCGTGGCGGACGGTTCCGGAAACCGCCTTCGGGCGCATCGGGCAGTTCGAAGCGCAGTGCGCCGCTGACCGGATTGGCGTCCATCAGGCGCAGTTCGATACGCTGCCCCGTCGTGTAACTGACGCGGCCATGTTCGCTGTCGAGGCTCCGCGCCGCTTCGTCATAGAAAAAACGTTCGCTGCCGAGCGTGGAAACCGGAACCAGACCGTCACCACCGAGCCCGTCGACGGTCGCGAAGAAGCCGAAGGGTTGTACGCCGGTGATCCGCGCGACGACGATCTCGCCCGTCTTGGTCGCAAGATAGGCGGCGACATAGCGGTCAACAGTCTCGCGCTCGGCCTCCATCGCACGGCGCTCGAGCGCGCTGATCGCTTCGCCGATACGTGACAGCCCCTTGGCGTCGGCTTCGCCAAGCCCGGTGCGTGCGGGCAGGTCCTTGGGCTTGCCCGGCACTTCGAGTTTATAGCTGTCGACCAGCGCGCGGTGGACGATGAGGTCGGCGTAGCGGCGGATCGGCGAGGTGAAATGCGCGTATGAGCCAAGCGCGAGACCGAAATGGCCCGCGTTGGCGGGGCCGTAATAGGCCTGCGTCTGGCTGCGCAGTATCGCCTGCATGATCTCTGGCAACCGGTCGTCTTCGGAAAAGCCGTCGATGAGGCGGTTGAACACTGCCGGGGTGATCACCTGCCCAAGCGAGAAGCTTCGCTCAAAGGTTTCGAGATAGTCCTTGAGCCCAACAAGCTTCTCGCGGCTTGGTGGTTCGTGAATGCGATACATCACGGGCGATTTCTTGGCCTCGAGCGCCTTTGCGGCGGCGACGTTCGCCGCGATCATATAATCCTCGATCAGCCGCATCGAATCGAGCCGGTCGCGGACGCGGATTTCGGCAATGCTTCCCTGTTCGTCGAGGATCACCTGACGTTCGGGCAGGTCGAGATCGAGTGGATCGCGCGCGGCGCGCGCCTTGGCGAGGAGCGCCCAGCAGGCCCACAGATTCTTTAGCGTCGGGAGCACGTCCGCATCCCAGTCTTCGCGCGGCGTATCGGCGTCATAAGCCGCCTGCGCATGTTCATAGGCGATGTTCCCGCGCAACCGCACCAGAGCGCGGGCGAAGCGCCATGACGTCACTTTCCCATGCTTGTCGATGATGAGATGGCACGCCATCGCCGCACGATCCTCGCCGGCCTTGAGCGAGCATACGCCCGCCGACAAAGTCTCCGGAAGCATCGGGACGACCCTGTCGGGGAAATAGACGCTGTTGCCGCGGCGCCGCGCCTCGCGGTCGAGATCGCCGTCGGGGCGAACATAATAGCTGACGTCGGCGATCGCGACGATCGCGCGGAAACCGTCCTTGTTGCCCGGTTGGTCGTCGGGGATCGCCCAGACCGCATCGTCATGATCGCGCGCGTCGATCGGGTCGATCGCGACGATCGGCAAGTCGCGCAAATCCTCGCGTCCGTCGGGCGTGAGCGGCAGCTTTGCCGCCTTTTCAGCCTCCGCGATGGTTTCGGATCCGAAAACATGCGGAATTTCATGCCGCGCGATTGCGATCATGCTCAAAGATCTGGGCGCAAAGGGATCGCCGATGCGGTCGATGACCTTCGCCTTGATCGCGGCGCCGCGCCCAGTGAGTTCGGCTCGGACAAGGTCGCCTATATCGGCATCGCCCTTGTCGGCGACCGCAAAGTCATAGCGCGCGCGCTTGTCGGCGGGTCGCAGCCAGACCATCGGCTTACCGCCGGGGCCGACGTCCTCGACGAGCACGCCGATCACCATTTCGGCGCTGGCCTGAAGACGCTTCATCGGGTGCGCGACATGCCCGCTGCCGCGTTCCTCGGTGCGCGCGAGGATACGGTCGCCGACGCCAAGCGCGCCCTTGCGGCCTTGCTCCATTACGCGCAGGCGCGGCGCGGGGCCGGTGCCTTCCCAGCGATCGGGCACCGCCCATAGATTGCTGCCCTCAATCGCAACGATACGAAGGACGGTCACGCGCGGCAGGCCGCCATGCTTGTGAAAGGCGCGTCCGGGAGCCAGGTCGACCAGCCCCTCATCGGTCATGTCCTTGAGCAGCGCCTTCAGCGCGATCTTGTCATTGCCCTGGAGCGCGAAATGTTTCGCGATCTCGCGCTTCCCCACCGCGTCCTTGCTCTCTTCGATAAAGCGGAGGATTTGCTCGGGCGTCGGCAGACCATGTTGTTTTTTTCGGACCATCGCCCGCTGATAGGGGGTGGCGAGCGACCCGTCACCCCCTCACGATACGTCGATCAATAGGGCGAAATGTTGATCACCTGCCCAGATGCCGTCGCGGTGCAGGTCGACCGATAATGTCCTGTCGCGATGGTGAAGACATAATTGCCCGATCCATCGCCACGCTGGCTGACCGCGACGCTGCTGCCTCCGGGGGCATTTTGATACTGGTCGCCGCGTGCCTCGCACGCCGCCTTTGCCGCATCGGGCCCGCCGCGCGCATAGGGGCGATTGGCCGCGCGACGGTTCGATGCCTCGGTCTCGCCCGCCATGAATCCGTCGTGATAGGCCTCGCTGTCGTTGCGGTCATATTGACCGCCATAGAGGCCGTCGTTGTATCCGCGGCCATATTCGCTGTCGTGATCGCCGCCGGGGTCGTTGCCGTGCTTCTTCTTGTGGCTGGCGAGCGCGGCGATCAGACCGATGGCTGCGACGCCCGCGATCGCGGCGCCGGCACCCGAACCGCCGCCATCGCTATGTCCGCAATCGCTCGCGTCGGTCTTGTCGACGCTGGCATAGCGGCCATTTGAAACGACGATGCGCGCGCAGGTCCTTGTTCCGCTGTTCCACCAATATTGCCCGCCGCCCTTGGTGCTTTGCATCGAATAGCCGCGGCTCTGCATCTGTGTTTCTGCGCCGGCTGCGCGGGCGCCGACGAGGTCGGAGACGTCCGAGGGCGGCTTGGCAAATGCGGGCGCGGCGGGGCCGAGCAGCAACGCACAAATTGCGGCCGAGCCAATAATTTTCCGTTTCATCACGATCACTCCCCTGCTGAATCGAAGGCGATATGCGACCTGCCGCGGCGAGACAGCCGGCGAGCGAGCCCGATGAACGAGCTTCTGCGCCGCCAGCGTATCAGAAATACGACTGGCGGCGAATGACTTTCAGGGTTGATGCAGCGCTAACCGGACCGGAAGCGTTGTCTCAATAGGTCCGCCCGATGAGCACGCGTTCGACCGCGGGCTCGCCGGTGAAGAAACAGGCGCCATCGGCGGGGGCGGCATCGAGCGGCGTGTTGCGCATAGTGAGCTTGAGCGATTTCAGCTTCTCGACAATCCCATCGAGGACGGCGCCGGTCGGGCGCGACCATTGCACCTCGACCCAACCGGTGAACTTGTCCTCACCTGCATAATGCGCAGCAAGGTCGGTGACGTCGCGGCGGATATTAGCGTGAAGACGCTCCCTCGCCTCGGCATAGAGATTGTCCTGAATCTCGCCGAGCGTCGCGACGGCGGCAGCGACGAAATCGCCGCGCGGCACGAAGGCGCTGTTGAGCTTGCCGTCGTCCTTGTACAGCCGATCCCGGCGGATCACCGCGACATTGCCGCCGGCAACGTCGCGCGGACCGATTTCGAGGATGATCGGCGCGCCCTTCTTGACCCAGCCCCAGCGCTTGGTCTGCGCCTTGTTGGCATTGGTGTCGAGCAGCACGCGCACGGGTTCGCGGAAGGCGTCGAGCGCCTTCAATTCCTTTTCGAGCGACGCGCAATAGTCCAGGATCGCCTGATCCTCGTCATTGTCGCGCAGCATCGGGACGATGACGATCTGGTGCGGCGCGATGCGCGGCGGGCAGCGGAGACCATCGTCGTCACCATGCGTCATAATGACGGCGCCGATCGTGCGGGTCGAGAACCCCCAACTGACCGTATGACAGAGGCTGTGGCCGCCTTCCTTGTCCTGAAAGCGGATATTCGCAGCCTCGGCGAAACCGGTGCCGAGATAGTGCGACGTGCCGGCCTGCAGCGCCTTGCCATCCTGCATCATCGCCTCGATCGAATAGGTCGCGGCGGCGCCCGGGAAACGCTCATTCTCGGGCTTCTCACCCGCGATCACGGGCAGCGCGAGCGCCTCTTCGGCGACGCGGCGATAGAGTTCGAGGGCGCGCATCGTTTCGGCGACCGCGTCTTCCTTGCTGTCGTGTGCGCTATGGCCTTCCTGCCACAGGAATTCGGCGGTGCGCAGGAACATGCGCGTACGCATTTCCCAGCGCACGACATTGGCCCACTGGTTGACGCGCAGCGGCAGGTCACGCCACGACTGGACCCAGCGGCTCATCGCGGCGCCGATCACGGTTTCCGACGTGGGACGGACGATCAACGGCTCTTCCAGCTTCGCCTCGGGATCGGGGATCAGCTTGCCCTTGCCGTCCTGGATCAGCCGGTGGTGCGTTACGACCGCCATTTCCTTTGCGAAACCATCGACATGGTCGGCTTCCTTCTCAAAGAAGCTCAAGGGAATGAAGAGCGGGAAATAGCAGTTCTGGACGCCCATGTCCTTGATGCCAGCGTCCATGATGGTCTGGATGCGTTCCCAGATGCCATAACCCCACGGCTTGATCACCATGCAACCGCGAACGCCCGATTCCTCGGCGAGGTCGGCTTCGGCAATGACATCCTGATACCAGGCCGCGAAGTCGGCCTGCCGGGTTACGCTGAGCGCATGCTTGATCATGATAATCCGATTTCTGTCGTTGAGGCTGGGCGAGCGCCCGGCCTAGTTCTTCTTTGCGAGCTCGGCCTTGAGTTCGGCCACTTCGGCCCGGAGGGCGGCGATCTCCGCATCCTTGGCCTTTCCACCGCTTGCGCCTGGGATGAAGGCCCCCGCCGCCTGCTGGAACATTTCCATATTGCGACGCGTGAGTTCGGCAAGCGGGTTCGACCCCAGCGCCCCTTCGAATGCGGAGCGGACATCTTGCTGGTTCTTGCGGAATGCGGTCATCGAAGCTTCGAGATATTGCGGCACCATCGACTGCATCTTGTCGCCGTACATGCCGATCAGATGGCGGAGGAAATTGACCGGCAACAGGGTTTCGCCGCGCGTTTCCTCGTCCATGATGATCTGCGTCAGGACATTATGGGTAATGTCGTCGCCGCTCTTGGCATCGACGACGCGGAATTCGCGACCATCCCGAACCATGGTCCCAAGATCCTCGAGCGTGATGTAGCAGCTACGCTCGGTATCGTAGAGGCGCCGGTTGGCGTATTTCTTGATCGTGACGACGCCATCTTCCGTCGCCCCCGCCTTGGACTTCGCCATCTTGACCTGCGCTCCTTGTGTTCCCAGGCGGTGCGATCGCGCCGCCGGGTATCAAACCCTGCATTAGCATCAAATAATGATGCGTCGCAACATGCGCGGATTCGCGGCTCCACAGGGCGGGACCGACGCGATTCGCAAGCCCTGCGCGGCAGGCAGGGCAAGGAAGAACGTTCACATAAGCTGGTTCGACAGGCCACGGGCTTTGCGACCTCCCAAGAGGCGTGAACGCAATATAGTTGCAGAGGAAATCAAAACTATAGCATATTTTACGGCTTAGAGGGCCGCCTAAGGTCGTTCGTTTCACGGGTCAGCACTTTGATTTCAAGTCGACATCGCCTCTTCGGGGCCAATCTGTTGCGAAAAAGCCACAGCGACACATCTGAGTCTGCCGAGTGTCAGAAAAACTTCATCAAAAGCTTGTGCCCCCGAAAATTTCGGTCTTGATTGGTGTCAATCCGTTCAAGTCTCATTTTTTGAACGGACAACCGGGGAATTAAATCATGAAGAAGACTAGCCTGCTAGTGCGGGGCTCTGCCCTGACTCTTGCCTTGTTTATTGCCGCGCCTGCCATGGCGCAAAGCGAAACGGCCCAAACCGAAAAGACTGCCGAAAATGCCAATGACGGCGCGATCGTTGTCACCGGCTCGCGCATCCGTCGTGACGAATTCTCGGTCGCTGAGCCGATCACGGTCGTCACTGCCGAGGAAATCACGCAGGCGGGTTTCAACAGTGCGGCCGATGCGCTGCAGAGCAATGCGGTCACGCAGGGTTCGGGCCAGATCAACAACTTCTACGGCGGTTTCGTGACCGACGGTGGTACCGGCGCCAACACGCTGGGCCTGCGCAACCTCGGCCCGAGCCGTACGCTGGTCCTGCTTAACGGCCGCCGCCTGGCACCGGGCGGCACGCGCGGTTCGGTTCTCGCAGCCGACCTTAACGTCCTTCCGACCGCAATCGTCAGCAGCATCGAAGTGCTGAAGGCGGGTGCTTCGTCGATTTACGGTTCGGACGCCGTCGCCGGCGTTGTGAACATCATTACCGACAACAAGCTGCGCGGCCTGGTCCTCGACGCGCAGGTGAACGTGCCCGAAGTCGGCGCGGGCGTTGACAAGCGCGTCGCCGCCTCGTTCGGTTTCGAAACCGACCGCCTCAACATCATCGGCTCGGTCGAATATCGCAAGCGCGACCAGCTCTCGCTGAATGACGTGCCGTGGCTCAAGTGCCCGATCGGCGGCTTCCTGGACGGCGAAGGGTCGGAGTTCGGATCGGGCGACGCTTTCCCGGTCGGCGATCCGCGGAACTGCTTCACGCTCGACAATGGCGGCGTGACGATCAACACGCTCGGCGTTTCCGCACGCCAGGCAATTGGCCGTACGAGCGGTACCGTCGGCACCTTCAACCGCTTCGTCCCCTCGCCGGGCACGGGCGGCCCGCTCCCGGGCTATCTCGGTGTCGGCACCTATGATCGCGACACGTTCGACCCTGCATCGCAGGAAGAGCCGCTGATCACGAGCGCCGAAATCTACACCGGCTATCTTTCGGGTACCTATAACACCGACATCCTTGGCAATGCCGAAGTCTATGGCGAAGTGCTCGTTACCCGCCGCAAGTCGTCGTCGCCGCTGTATCGCCAGTTGTCGCTGGACTATGTCCGCGGAAGCGAACTGCTGCCCGTCGAGTTCCGTCAGGGAACGCGTCTCCTGGCACCGAACGAAACCTCGGGCGGCCGCGACGTCATGGCCCGTGCCTTCATCGGCTTTGGCCTGACCGACTCGCGTCAGCAAGTCGACTATGCTCGCGTGTCGGGCGGCATTCGCGGCGACTTCTTCCTGCCCAGTTGGCGCTATGACGCCTATGTCGGCAAGTCGTGGAACGATGGCCGTTACGAAATCGAATCCTTCCTGATCGATCGTCTGGCCCAGTCGCTCGACGCCGTCAGCAACGGCAACGGCACCTTCCGCTGCGCCAGCTCGGCAACGAACCCGAACTGTATCGCTGCTCCGGCTCTCTCGGCGGATGTCATCGGCGGCCGCCTGCCGCAGAACTTCAAGGACTGGATCCTTGTCAACACGATCGGCAACACCAAGTTCCGCGAAACGACCTTCGCGTTCAACGTCGACGGTCCGCTGTTCGCGATGCCCGGCGGCGATGTCCAGCTCGCGCTGGGCGCCGAATATCGCAAGCAGAGCATCAACGACCAGCCCGATCCGAACTCGATCAACGGCAACCTGCTTGGCCTGACCGCCGGCACGCCGACGGTCGGCAAGGACAGCGTCAAGGAAATCTACGGCGAAGTCTTCGTGCCGATCCTTGCCGACACGCCCGGTTTCTATCGCCTCAACCTGACCGCTTCGGGGCGGTATACCGACTATAAGTCCTATGGTTCGGACACGACCTTCAAGGTCGCGGCCGAGTGGGAACCGATCCGCGGGTTCGGTCTCCGCGCCAGCTATGGCACGTCGTATCGCGCCCCGGCTCTCGCCGAACAGTTCCTCGGCGCGACGAGCGGCTTCCTTGGCAGCACGCTCGATCCCTGCGATGATCTGCCGCCCCCGGCCAGCCAGTCGCCGAACGAGCAGATCATCTCGGCGAACTGCCTTGCCATCGGCCTGCCCGCCGGGTTCCAGCAGACCAGCGGTATCACCACCTTCCGTGTCGGCGGTGCCGATGCCGGTCTCGAGGCAGAAACCTCGAAGAACTGGTCGGTCGGCGTTGTTATCCGTCCGGTCCTGCCTGAATCGGTTGGTCAGCTTTCCTTGTCGCTGGATTATTTCAACATCAAGGTCAGCAACGGCGTCGCGGACCTCGATGCCACGACGATCCTGAATCGCTGCTATGGCGACCCCAACTTCAATGCGAGCGAGGGTTTCTGCCGCTTTGTCGAACGCGATGCGAACAACGCGCTGACCGTTACGAGCAGCTTCGTCAACCTTTCGGAAGACATCCGCAAGGGCTTCGAGTTCAACGGTCGTTACTCGCGTGACCTGTTCGGCGGCCGCTTCACGCTGAATGCCAACATCACGAAATATACCGAACAGTCGAGCCGCCTCTTCCCCGAAGAGTTCCTGACCGACATGAATGGTACGGTCGTGAACCCCGACTGGGTTGGCACCTTTGACGCAACGTACCGTTTCAACAACGTGACGCTGCGCTACGGTCTCGACTGGATCGATGGCGATCGTGATCGGACGTACAAGTTCTTCGCTTATGACGAACTGACGGGCGTTTCGGATCCTGACCTGGTTCAGGCCTATCGCGATAGCTACTATCTCGAAGCCCCGAACTACTTCCTGCACTCGGCTTCGGTCCAGTTCAACATTGCCGAGAAGTATGAAATCACGGCTGGTGTTCAGAACCTGTTCGACAAGAAGCCGCCGCGTATTTCGGCGATCGGTTACACGACCATCGGTAACGCGCCGCTCTATTCGGGCTACGACTATCGTGGCCGTACGTTCTTCGTGAACGCCTCGGCCAAGTTCTAATCCTTCGGATTGGACAAGAATTTGGGCCCCGAACGCAAGTTCGGGGCCCTTTCTTTTGCTATTCGGAGAGATATGCCGGGCGGAGCGGGGCGCCTTTTCCCGAGCGCCTCCTAAGCCCAGCGGCGCTCAAAGCGCGCGCCGAGGCCCGTCAGCAATTCATATTGCGACAGACCGCTAGCCACCGACACTTCGGGAAGATCATATTCGAGCGCAAGCCAGTCGCCTTCAGCCACCGGTTCCGCGTCGCTGGCGTCGAAGGCGATGAGGTCCATCGACACCCGGCCGATCAACGGTAGGTCGTGCGCTTGCCACATCGCGTGCCCCGCTCCGGCGTGGCAGCGCAGATAACCGTCGGCATAGCCCATATTGGCCACCGCGATCCGGCTTTCTCGCTTCGCAGTCCAGGTCGCATTGTATCCGACCGTTTCACCCTGGTGCAGGTTGCGGACCTGCAGCACGCGCGTTTCGGGATAGACGACTTGCCGGATATATCCCCGCGCCTCCCCACGCGGCGTACCGCCGTAAAGTGCGATGCCCGGGCGCGTCAGGTCGAACGCATAGTTGGTGCCGAGGCAGATGCCGGCGCTGTTTGCAAGGCTGTATCGCCGCGCCGGAATCGACTGGCGAATGGTCCGGAAGGCCGTCAGTTGGTTCGCATTCTGCTCGCTGTCCTCGTCGGCCGAAGCAAGATGGCTGAGCAGGGTTTCGATCGAAAGCCCATCGAGCGCGCCGCCCATGGCTTCATCGACACGCAGACCGAGGCGGTTCATCCCGGTATCGACCATCACGTCGCATGGCCGCCCTTCGCCGGCCGCACGCCAGCGCTGAACCTGCTCGACGCTGTTGAGCACCGGGCGGGCCGGCAGCGTTCGCGCGGCGATCATGTCGCTCACGCCGACGCCGTGCAGGACCGATAACGACACGCCCTCGGGCAAAGGCATCAGTGCCGCCGCCTCGCGCCATGTCGCGACAAAGAAATCGCGGCAACCGGCAGCGACAAGATGCCGCATCACCTCACGCGCGCCGAGGCTGTAACCGTCGGCCTTGATCGCGGCGCCGCACGCCGCCGAGCCACTTTGCGCGGCCAGCCAGCGCCAATTGGCGACAAGCGCATCGCTGTCGAGACGAAGACGGAGCGGCGACGGGACTTCTATCATCCCGCTGCCCCTATACCGGTTCAATCGCCGCGCCAATGGGGGTTCAGGCCGTCGGCGCAGTGCCCCGGGCCGGCTTGTCCCACTGCCCCTCGACCGGATCCTTGAGCATGAAGGCCGTCACGAGGAAGGCGACGAGCACCACGCCCCACGTATACCACAGCCCGGCATAGGCATTCCCCGTCTTTGCGATGATGAAACTCGCGATCAGGGGCAGGAAGCCACCGAAATATCCGGTTCCAAGATGATAGGGAATCGACAGCGACGAGTAGCGCACGTGCGGCGGGAACATCTCAGACAACAGCGCCGCGACCGGGCCATAGGTGAAGCCCGAGAGCGCGCTGAGGCCGAGCAGTGCGATGATGATTACCGCGATGCCGAGTATGTCCGGAATCTGCTTTTCGAAATTATAGCCCATCGCCTCGAGCGCAGGTTTCAGGACCGCGGGATCTTCGCCGGCGACTTCGCGGCCACCTATCGTCACGCGCACGCTGTCGAAACGGCTGCCGCGATCGACGACCTTGTACGGCACGCCCAGCTTGGTAAGTTCGCCGAGCGTCTTTCCGCAGGCGGTTTCCTGTTTCTGCGCAAAGGGATCGAAGCTGCACTGCGACCCGGTGACAACCACCGGCGCCTTTTCGGCTGCCCCCGTCAGCGCGGGATTGCCGACGCTACCCATCAGCCAGAAGAGCGGGAAGAGAAGCACGAGCGTTGCGGCATATCCCCAAACGATCGGCTTTTTCCGCCCGACCCGATCGGAGATGCGGCCCGCCCAGATGAAGAAGCCCATGCCAAGCGCGGCTGCCACGCCGACGATGATTTCGGCCGCCGTATCCTCAACCTTCATCGGCCCTTTGAGGAAGGCGAGGCCTGAAAACATCGCAGTATACCAGATCACGGTCAGACCCGCGGCGATGCCGAACAGCGCGATGAAGATGCGCCTCAGATTGCCTGGGTAGGTGAAGCTCTCCTTCACCGGGTTCTTCGCAATCTCGCCCTCGGCCTTCATCGCCTGAAATACCGGACTTTCCGACAGTTTGAGGCGCATCCACAAAGAGATGGCGAGCAGGATCAGCGACAGCAGGAACGGCACGCGCCACCCCCAGCTTTCCCAGACCGCATCGGGCATCAACGCCTTGCAGCCGAGTACGACGATCAGGCTCAGCACAAAGCCGCCAACCACGCTTGCCTGGATGAAGCTGGTATAGAAACCACGTTTACCCGGCGGCGAATGTTCGGCGACATAGACGGCGGCGCCGCCATACTCGCCGCCGAGCGCGAGCCCCTGCAGCACACGGAGCAGGATGATGATGATCGGCGCCGCGATGCCGATGGTTGCAGCCGAGGGGATCATGCCGACCCCCGCGGTCGCAATGCCCATCAGGGTGACGGTAACGAGAAAGGTATATTTGCGGCCGAGCCGGTCGCCGAGAAAGCCAAAGAGAACGGCGCCGAGCGGGCGGAAGCCGAAACCGACCGCAAAGCCCGCCCAGACGAGCAGGATTTCGAGCGTCGCATTGTCGCTGGGGAAAAAGGCCTTGCCAATGATCGCCGCGAGCGTGCCGTAGATGAAGAAATCATACCATTCGAACACGGTACCCGCCGACGACGCGGCGATGACCATTCGAATATCTTTCGCGGTCGGTTCATAAACGGCGCCGGGTCCGGCGACGGCACTTTCTGTCATACACTCTCCCTTGCCCCTTTTGCTTGGGGCTTATTCAATCCCGGTCGGGCATGAAAGATCGCCCAAGGTCGCGGGCGTCAGTAAAGAAGACGCACGCAATCCGACTTCATTCAAGGCGCCCCAATATTTCTTTCGTATCGGCGTGTCGTTGAAAATCGCAAAGCTTTGCTGCATCTCTACCGGGCAAGCGCCGCCGCGCAAGCCTTCTTGGCGTAGCGTCAATCCGGTGGCAGGATGCCTGAATGCAGTTCATCGACCTTTCGATCCCGATCACCAACGACGTCGTATCCGACCCGCCGGTGATGCGTCCGAACATCACCTATATGACCCACGAGAATACGTGGGAGCAGATCGCGATGTTCTTCCCCGGCCTGACGCGGGAGGATCTGCCCGACGGCGAAGGCTGGGCGGTCGAGATGCTGTCGCTCAGCACGCACAATGGTACGCATATGGATGCGCCCTGGCATTATCACTCGACGACCGACAGCGGCGTTTCCCCTGCCCCATCGATCGACGAGGCACCGCTGGACCTGTTCTTCCGTCCGGGGGTGAAGCTCGACTTTTCGGACCGCCCGCACGGCCATGTCGTGAGCGGCGCCGAGGTCGAGGCCGAACTCGCACGCATTGGGCACGATCTCCAGCCGCTCGACATCGTGCTCGTCCAGTCGGGTGCGATCTACGGCACTGACAATTTCACCGATCAGGGTTGCGGCATGGGCGCAGAGGCGACGCTTTATCTGACGGCGCGCGGCGTGCAGGTCGTCGGGACCGACGCGTGGAGCTGGGACGCGCCGTTCAGCCACACCGCGAAGCGCTGGGCCGAAACACGCGATCCGTCGATTATCTGGGAAGGTCATAAGGCGGGGCGCATCCGGCCCTATTATCAGATCGAGAAGCTGACCAATCTGACAGCCATTCCGGCGACCGGGTTTACCTTTAGTTGCTTCCCGGTGAAGATCGAGCGGGCGAGCGCGGGTTGGATCCGCGCGGTGGCACTCGTCGACTAACCTTCTTCGTCACCCCGGACTTGATCCGTGGTCCATAGCCCCGCGGCAGAAATGGATGCCGGATCAAGTCCGGCGTAACGAAGGTTCAAAGATTTCTGGTGAGTAGGATCCACAGCGTCCAACCGGCGAGCACCAGCAACGCCCCGAAGGTCGCGAGCACACCGACCTGGCGCCCCAGCGGCGCTTTCCCCGGTTCCGACGGCGTGTAGAGCCCGATGACGTGCGCGACGCGGCCGATGAGGAAGATCGCACCGACGATCATCAGCCCCATATGATTGGCGCGCGCGGTTTCGAGCAGCCCGAGCAGGATGATCGTGATCGGCGCATATTCGGCGAGATTGCCGTGTGCGCGGCTGGCGCTGATCAGCTTGGCATCGCCATGGTCGCCGAACGCGGCCTTTACGCGCAACCGCTGGCGTACGGTGTCAATCGCTGTGATGAGCAGCAGCAAGGCGCAAATGGCTGCAACGAACGCGGTTACGGGTAATGTCATGCCCTCTCTCCCCCAGCTTCCCCGTCCGCCGTCATTGCGAGCGTAGCGAAGCAATCCAGAGCGGTTTACGCTACTCTGGATTGCTTCGCTACGCTCGCAATGATGTGGGGCTCAGAAGAGGCGCGAGCCGTTGGGAACCTTGCGATCGGGTGCAAATAGGATGACCGCGCCTTCTTCGTCGGCGAAACCAAGCGTCAATACTTCGGACATGAACTTGCCGATCTGACGCGGCGGGAAGTTGACGACGGCAGCCACCTGCCGCCCAGGCAGTTCTTCCAGCGCATAGCGGTCGACGATCTGCGCGCTACTTTTCTTCTCCCCGATCGCGGGACCGAAGTCGATCTTCAGCTTGAATGCGGGTTTGCGCGCCTCGGGAAAGGGTTCGGCCTCAACGATCGTGCCGATGCGAATGTCTACGCGGAGAAAATCGTCGAAGCTGATCGTCTCTGCCGCTGCTGCATCTTGATCGTGGTTGACGTGCATATTCCAAACTCCGTTCGCCTTGGGCTTGTCGAAGGGCTGCCCTTCTCGCCAACGCCGTAAAAGGAAGGCGGGTGCTTCGACAAGCTCAGCACGAACGGATTTCGAATATCACTCCATTTCGAGGATAACCGCATCGACCGCCAAGCTGTCGCCTTGCGCGGCGTTCACGGTTTTCACGACACCCGATTTTTCGGCGCGGAGGATATTCTCCATCTTCATCGCCTCGACAGTCGCGAGCGGCTGGCCGGCTTCCACCTTGTCGCCTTCGCCCACGTGCAGCGTGACGAGCAGTCCCGGCATCGGGCAGATGAGGAATTTCGAAAGATCGGGCGGAATCTTCTCGATCATATGCGTCGCCAGCGGTGCGACGTGCCAGGGCAGCACGCGGACATCGTGGATGTGTCCGCGCGTTGTCATCTTCCAGCCGGTACGCGTCTTCGCGACCTTTACCGCCAGTTCGCTATCGTCGATATCGGCAACGACGAGCCGGTCGCCCGGCGTATACTCCAGCGCGATGTCGATCCGGTCGCCTTCGACCTTGATATGCTTGTCGCCGATCTTGACCTTGTGCGGCGCGCCGTCGATCGACACTTGCCATTTTGAAGGCGGTTCGAGCCGGTCGCCGAGCTGGCCGTCGGTTCGGCGCGCGCGGTCGGCCTCGGCGCTAGCCATAAAGCCCGCGATAGCCGCGAGCGCACGTGTCACATCGCCATTCGTCGGTGCGCCGTGGAATCCCTCGGGATATTCCTCGGCGATGAAACCCGTCGTCAGTTCGCCCGAGCGGAAACGCGGGTGCTGCATGATGGCGGAGACGAAATCGATATTGTGCCCGAGCCCTTCGAGCTCGAAGCGGTCGAGCGCCGCGATCTGCAGGTCGGCGGCTTCGTCCCGCGTCTTGCCCCAGGTCACCAGCTTGGCGATCATCGGATCGTAAAAGATCGACACTTCGCCGCCTTCCTCTACCCCCGCATCGACGCGCACGCCATCGACGCCGCGCTCTTCGCCTTCCCAGGCGGGAACGGGCGTTCGGTAACGGACAAGCCGCCCGGTCGAGGGCAGGAAGCCGCGATAAGGATCCTCTGCATAGACCCGGTTCTCGATCGCCCAGCCGTCGATCTTCACATCGTCCTGCGTGATCTCGAGCTTCTCGCCCGCCGCGACGCGGATCATCTGCTCGACCAGATCGATGCCGGTGATCGCCTCGGTCACCGGATGTTCGACCTGAAGCCGCGTGTTCATTTCAAGGAAGTAGAAACTCTCGCCCGTCGGATCGGCGCCCGAGACGATCAGTTCGACGGTGCCCGCGCTGTAATAGCCGACGGCTTTCGACAGCGCGACGCACTGCTCGCCCATCGCCTTGCGCATCTTTTCGGTGACGAACGGTGACGGCGCTTCCTCGACCACCTTCTGGTGGCGGCGCTGGATGCTGCACTCGCGCTCGTTGAGGTAGAGCACATTGCCGTGCTGGTCGCCCAGGATCTGGATTTCGATGTGGCGCGGGTTCAGGATGAACTTCTCGATGAAGACGCGGTCGTCGCCGAAGCTGTTGAGCCCCTCGCGCTTCGTCGCTTCAAATCCCTCGCGAACATCCTTTTCGTCATAGGCGAGGCGCATGCCCTTGCCGCCGCCGCCCGCCGATGCCTTCATCATCACCGGATAGCCGATCTCGTTCGAGATGCGCACGGCATGTTCGGTATCGTCGATCTCACCGACGAAGCCCGGGACGACGTTGACGCCCGCTTCCTTCGCGAGCTTCTTCGACTCGATCTTGTCGCCCATCGCCGCGATCGCGTTTACCGGCGGGCCGATGAAGGCGATATTTTCTTTGGCCAGTGCCTCCGCAAAGCTGGTGCGTTCGGACAGGAAGCCATAGCCCGGATGCACCGCCTCGGCGCCCGTCGCCTTGCACGCCGCGATGATCTTGTCGGCGATCAGATAGGATTCGGATGCGGGCGACGGCCCGATATGCACCGCCTCGTCGGCCATCTGCACAAAGGGCGCGCGCGCGTCGGCGTCCGAATAGACGGCGACGGTCGCGACGCCCATGCGGCGCGCGGTCTTGATGACGCGGCAGGCGATTTCGCCGCGATTGGCGATCAGGATTTTCTTGAACATGGCCCTCAATATTCCTCAATCAGATCTTTGAGTTGTTTGGTACGCGCATCGGTGAGTTGCGTCTGGCAACCGCTGATCACCATCGGTTCGGCCGAGCCGCCACGCATCGTGTAGCCTTCGCTCGCGCATTGCTTGTCGCGGTAGGTCAGCCAGGCGCGCTGCGCCGCGAGCAATGTGTCGAAATAACCGGGGCGATTGTCCTGCGTGCGGTCGAACTCGGCGTCGATCGCTTTCATGCGCGCCGCCGTCACCTTCCACTGCGCGTTCATCGCAGCATCCGCGCGCTCGAATTCCTTGTACGCGCATGCGTTGAGTTCGAACTGCGCCATCGCATTGTCGCAATCGATCTCGGGATCCTGGGCGGCCGCCGCCAATGCCAAGAGGGCCGAAAGGATCATTCCGCCGCTTCCATTTGCGCGCGCATCGGCTCTTCGCTCACCATCGGCACGATCCCCAGCTTCGCGAACAGCGCCGCGTCGGCATTGTCGCCGCGGTTGCCGGTGGTGAGCAGCTTGTCGCCGGTGAAGATGCTGTTCGCGCCCGCCATGAAGCACAGCGCCTGCGTCGCCTCCGACATGCTCTCGCGCCCCGCTGACAGGCGGACCATCGATTTCGGCATGGTGATGCGCGCGACGGCGATCGTGCGGACGAACTCGATGTCGTCGATCTTCGCGAGCGGGGTGTCGGCGAGCATGTCGCCGAGCACGGTGCCCTTTACGGGCACCAGCGCGTTCACTGGCACGCTTTCGGGATGGCGTTCGAGCGTCGCCAGCGCGTGGATGAAGCCGACACGATCCTGCCGGTTCTCGCCCAGCCCGACAATCCCGCCCGAGCAGACGTTGATCCCGGCGTTGCGGACTTCCTCGAGCGTATCGAGGCGGTCCTGAAACGTCCGTGTCGAAATGATATTCCCGTAATTCTCGGGAGAAGTGTCGATATTGTGGTTATAATAATCGAGCCCCGCGACCGCGAGCGTCTGCGCCTGTTCCTTGGTCAGCATCCCCAGAGTCATGCAGGTTTCCATGCCCATCTGGCGCACGCCCTCTATCATCTCGACGATCGCAGGCATGTCGCGGTCCTTTGGGTTGCGCCAGGCGGCACCCATGCAGAATCGCTTCGATCCCGAATCCTTCGCCTGCGCTGCCGATTGCAGGACCGCGCGCACATCCATCAGCTTCGTCGCCTTCAATCCGCTTTCGGCGCTTTTCGACTGCGAGCAATAACCGCAATCCTCGACGCAGCCGCCGGTCTTGATCGACAGCAAGGTGCAAAGCTGGACTTCGCCGCGCGCGTGATGGCGGCGGTGGACGCCCTGCGCCTCCCACATCAGTTCGTCGAACGGCAGGTCGAACAGCTCGGCGATTTCCTCGCGCGTCCAGTCGGTACGCACCTGATCGTCTTGCGGGGCAGTTTGGGAGAGGTTCATGGATTTCGGCCCTTTGATGTTATTTGCAGAAGCGCTCTAGAGCGGCGCCGTAAAATTCGATCGTCGGCGTTTCGCCGAACATGTCCTGATAATTGCCTTCCGCCCACGGCCGACGGTCGCCATAGCTGATCGTCACCTGCCGTCCGGTTTCGGCGTTGCCATATTCGCCGACGCCGTAAAGCGTGAAGTCGATATCGGCTTCGGGATCGTCGCAATTCAGACGGATCAGCCCCTTGTTCACATATTTGTCGCTCGTCTCGAAATAGATGTCGCGCCAGGGGCCGTCGCTCTTTTCGACGCGGCCATACCAGTCGGTGAAATAGACGTCGTCGATCTGCTGCCGATAGATCAACTCGACAGGGACATTCTTGCGATATTCGCTCGGACGGCTGGCGGGTTCGGCGTGCGCCGCCGTTCCGCTCATGGCGGCCACCCCTGCAAGCATCAGGCGAAGCAGATGGTTCAAGCAGCATCCTCCAGCGGTGGCATATTGTGGCCGAGCAGGCGCAGCACGTCGGCGGCACATTCGACCACATTGCTGCCGGGGCCGTAGATGCCCTGGACGCCCGCGTCGCGGAGATAGTCGTAATCCTGCGGCGGGATGACGCCGCCTGCAATGACCTTGATGTCGTTACGGCCGGCTTCGCGAAGCTTGTTGATGAGTTCGGGGATCAGCGTTTTGTGCCCCGCGGCAAGGCTCGATGCGCCGACGACATCGACGCCGCTGTCGAGCGCCAGCACCACCGTTTCCTCAGGCGTCTGGAACAAGGGGCCGGACACGACATCAAAGCCCATGTCGCCAAAGGCCGAGGCGATGACGTTCGCGCCGCGATCATGCCCATCCTGACCCATCTTGGCCACGAGCAGCTTGGGTTTTCGGCCCATACGGCGTTCGACCGCCGCGACACCGTCAAGCACCTGCTGCCAGCGCGCATCGCCTTCATAGGGCGCGGCATAGACGCCCTTCACCGGGGTCGGCTGGGTGCCGTAACGGTCAAAGCTTTCTTCCATCGCCGAAGAAATTTCGCCGAGCGTCGCGCGCGCGCGCGCAGCATCGACGGCGTGGGCAAGCAGGTTATTCTCGATCGACTGCTCGCCCGCGGCAGCATCGCGCAGCGCCTTCAGCGCCGCCTGACAGGCCGCTTCGTCACGAGCCGCCTTGGTCTTGTTGATCCGCGCGATCTGCGCCTCGCGCACCTTCGTGTTGTCGACCTCCAGCGTTTCGAGCAAATCCTCGTTCGCCAGGCGATATTTGTTCACCCCGACAATCACGTCGTCGCCGCGGTCGACACGCGCCTGACGCGCTGCTGCTGCGGTCTCGATCATCGCCTTGGGCCAGCCCGCCGCGACGGCCTTGGCCATGCCGCCTTCCTTCTCGACGCGTTCGATAATCTCCCACGCCTTGTCGACCAGTTCCTGCGTCAAAGCCTCGACATAATAGGAGCCGCCGAGCGGATCGACGACCTTGGTCATCCCGGTCTCTTCCTGGATGACGATCTGGGTGTTGCGCGCGATGCGGGCCGAAAAGTCGGTCGGCAGCGCGATGGCCTCGTCGAGCGCGTTGGTGTGGAGGCTCTGCGTGCCGCCGAGCATCGCCGCCATCGCCTCGATCGTCGTGCGCATGACGTTGTTGTATGGGTCCTGCTCGGTGAGCGAGACGCCCGACGTCTGGCAGTGGGTGCGCAGCATCTTCGACCGCTCGTCCTTGGCACCAAGATTGGTCATCACGCGGTGCCACAACACCCGCGCGGCGCGAAGTTTAGCGATCTCCATGAAGAAATTCATGCCGATCGCGAAGAAGAAGGACAGGCGCCCGGCGAACTTGTCGATGTCGAGCCCCGATGCGACGCCATAGCGCACATATTCGGCGCCGTCGGCGATGGTGAACGCCAGTTCCTGCACCTGCGTCGCCCCGGCTTCCTGCATATGATAGCCGGAGATGGAGATGCTGTTGAACTTGGGCATCTCGCGCGACGTATAGCCGAAGATGTCCGAGATGATCCGCATGCTCGGTTCGGGCGGGTAGATATAGGTGTTGCGGACCATGAACTCCTTGAGGATGTCGTTCTGGATCGTCCCGTCGAGCAGCTTGCGCTCGACCCCCTGCTCCTCGCCCGCGACGATGAAGAAGGCGAGGATGGGGATCACCGCGCCATTCATCGTCATCGACACCGACATCTGATCGAGCGGGATGCCGTCGAACAGGATCTTCATATCCTCGACGCTGTCGATCGCGACCCCCGCTTTACCGACGTCGCCGACGACGCGCGGATGGTCGCTGTCATAACCGCGGTGCGTCGCGAGGTCGAAGGCGACCGACAGGCCCTTTTGGCCCGCCGCCAGGTTGCGGCGATAAAAGGCGTTCGATTCCTCGGCGGTCGAAAAGCCTGCATATTGACGGATCGTCCAAGGGCGTCCGGCATACATCGACGCGCGAACGCCGCGTGTGAACGGCGCGAAGCCAGGCAGGCCGGGATCGGTCTGCACGTCTTCGGCCGTGTAGAGCGGCTTGACGTCGATACCCTCGGGCGTCGCCCAAGTGAGGTCCTTGCCCTTCACTTCCTTTTCCGCGGCGGCGGCCCATTGGTCGAGCGTTGGCTTGTCGGTCATATGCAGTCTCTACTCTCTTTTCGTCATGCCGGACTTGATCCGGCACCCCGCTTTGCGACGCCCGCCAGCGGGACCCCGGATCAAGTCCGGGGTGACGATGAAATGAACGTCAGTGGTCGCCCTTCGGCGTCTCCATAATCTCGGTCAGCACCCCGCCCATATCCTTGGGGTGCAGGAAGAAGATCAGCGTCCCATGCGCCCCGATCCGCGGCTCGCCGAGCACGCGCTTGCCCATCGCCTCGAACTCGGCCTTGGCGGCATGGATATCGGGAACCTCGTAGCACAGATGATGCTGCCCTCCTGCCGGGTTCTTTTGCAGGAAGGCCGCGATCGACGCATTACCCGGCAATGGCTCGATCAGCTCGATTTGTGTGCCGTTCAGCCCCCCAAGCCCTGAAGAGTCGGTCGGCGTATCGACGAAGCACACTTTCACGCCCTGTTCGGGCAGATCGAAAGGTTCATGAATCTGCGTCGCCCCCATCACATCGCGGTAAAAGACGATGCTGTCGGCGATCGACGGCGTGGCGACGCCGATATGGTTGAGGCGACCCAGTTTCATCTCATTCTCCTCAGCAGCCCGGAATCTGGTCCTTGCCGACCAGTTCATATTTGCCATTTTTGAACAGATATTGCTGCTTGATCGTGCGTGTCCCGGAATAGGTGACGGTAAAGCTCTTGTCGGGAACGGCCGCGGTGATCTGCCCGTCGAAGCCCTGTTCCTTCTGGTTCAGGCCGCCACCCGAGCTCATGCTGTCGGTGAAGCTCGCGCGATCCGCCGGCGCGTCGGGCGCCAGTTCGGTCAGCGTCGCGCTGCTGATCGCGCAGCCCTGCCAAACGCCGCCGCCCGAGGTAATGAGATAGGGATTTTTGCCGATTGCATCGCTGAAGGCCCAGGCGGTCGCGGCGTTGCCGACGCTGCCGACCGAACCGAGGTCGAGCCACTCGCCCTTGCGCTGCCAGCCAGACGGGCCGCCCTGCAGATAATGGATCGCGTTGACCCCGCCCTCGCTGTGCCCCGCTTCGTCGAGGCTGCCGAGGCTCAGCAGCACGCCGACATTGTTCGGGAGCAGATGGATCGCGGCGGGACGGAATGTGTAAGTGCGACCGTCGATCTCACGCGTTGCGGTCGGCTCGGCGCCCTTGGCAAGGCCGAACGCGGTCCGGAACGCAAGGCCGATCGTCGTGTCTTCCTCGCTGCCGAGCGTCACTGGAAAGGCGGGCTTCGGCTTACCCACCGGCGTATCGGGATCGAACGCCGACGCTGCCGGCGCGGCGAGAAGAACGGGAGCAATCAGGGTAGCAAGAAGGAGTTTACGCATCTTCAAACCTCATTTGGAATCAAGGACATCGCGGTTTTAGCCGCTCGCTGTCCATGGCTCCAGTCCGGTGCTTCATATGTGCCGGACATCACATATGACGACAAAAATGCTCGCGATCAGAGCGGAATATTGTCGTGCTTCTTCCACGGGTTTTCGAGTTGCTTGTTCCGAAGCTTACGCAACCCCAGCGCGATCCGCTTGCGGGTATTATGCGGGTGGATCACCTCGTCGATATAGCCGCGCGACGCCGCAACGAAGGGGTTGGCGAAGCGGGCTTCATATTCCTTCGTACGCTGCGCGATCTTTTCGGGGTCGCCGATGTCGCTGCGAAAGATGATCTCGACCGCGCCCTTTGCACCCATCACCGCAATCTCTGCGGTCGGCCAGGCATAGTTGAGGTCGCCGCGCAGATGCTTGGACGCCATCACGTCATAGGCGCCGCCATAGGCCTTGCGCGTGATCACCGTGATCTTGGGAACCGTCGCCTCGGCATAGGCGAAGAGCAGCTTGGCGCCATGTTTGATGATGCCGTTATATTCCTGTGCGGTGCCGGGCAGGAAGCCGGGGACATCGACAAAGGTTATGATCGGAATCTCGAACGCATCGCAGAAACGGACGAAGCGCGCCGCCTTCTTCGACGAATTAATGTCGAGCACGCCCGCAAGCACCAGCGGCTGGTTCGCGACGATGCCGATCGTGCGGCCCTCGATACGGCCGAAGCCGCAGATGATGTTCGCGGCGTGCGCCGGCTGCACTTCGAAGAAATCGCCTTCGTCGACGGTTTTGCGGATCAGCTCGTGCATGTCGTACGGCTGGTTCGCATTCGGCGGGACCAGCGTGTCGAGGCTGGCCTCGGCGCGGTCGTAGGGGTCGCTCGTCGGGCGGACGGGAACGCCGCTGCGGTTGTTTTCGGGCAGGTAATCGAAGAAATCGCGCGCAGCGAGCAGCGCCTCGATGTCGTTCTCGAACGCCAGATCGGCGACCGAGCTTTTGGTCGTATGCGTGATCGCGCCGCCGAGTTCCTCCTGCGTCACAACCTCATTAGTCACCGTTTTGACAACATCCGGACCAGTGACGAACATATAGCTGCTGTCCTTCACCATGAAGATGAAGTCGGTCATCGCGGGGCTGTAAACTGCCCCGCCCGCGCACGGGCCCATGATCAGCGAAATCTGCGGCACGACGCCTGAGGCAAGCACGTTGCGCTGGAACACCTCAGCATAGCCGCCGAGCGAAGCGACGCCCTCCTGAATGCGTGCGCCGCCACTGTCGTTGAGGCCGATGACGGGCGCGCCGACCTTCATCGCATTATCCATCACCTTCATGATCTTCTCGGCATGCCGTTCCGACAGCGAGCCGCCGAAGACCGTGAAATCCTGGCTGAAGACATAGACGAGGCGGCCGTTGATCGTGCCCGATCCGGTAACGACACCATCGCCGGGGACGATCTGGTCCTGCATCCCGAAATCGGTGCAATTATGTTCGACATAGGTGTCGAGCTCTTCGAACGACCCTTCGTCGAGAAGTACGTCGAGCCGCTCTCTCGCGGTCAGCTTGCCCTTGGCATGCTGGGCATCGATGCGTTTTTGTCCGCCGCCCAAGGCGGCAGCGGCCCGGCGGCGTTCCATTTCGGCGATATTGGCGGACATGCGGCTCTCCGATAGTGTCGAACGCGCCGTCTGCCCCCGCTGGCGTCCCGATGCAAATGCGAATTTGCAAAGTTGCAAAGTGCATATTTGCAAAGTAGCATGAGCGCCATGCAGCCAACCCGTCTCTACGCTGGGCGACAACTTCGTCAACTTCGGGAAACCCGCGCCATCCGTCAGGCCGATTTCGCGACGCGGCTCGGCATCTCGGCCTCTTATCTCAGCCAGATCGAGCATGACGATCGCCCGCTGACGCCCGCTTTGCTCGATCGGTTGCAAAAACTGTTTCCGCTCGAATGGGAAGAAGTCGCAGCGGACGCGGGCGACCGCCGTGCAGGCGCCCTTCGCGAAGCTGCGGCTGACCCGCTTTTCGCGGCGTCACCCCTTGCGCCCGAACAGCTCGAACGTGCCGCGCTCCAGCAACCGCAACTCGCCGACCAGTTCGTCGCGCTTCATGCGGCTTACCGCCGCGCGGGGCAGCGGCTCCAGATCATCGACGAGGCACTGACTGGCGGCACCGCCGAGGGCAGCCGCCTACCGTGGGAAGAGGTGCGCGACTGGTTTCACGACGCGGGGAACTACGTCGACAGTATCGACCGCGCGGCTGAGACATTGGCCGGGCAGCTGAGGGGTAAGGAGCCCTCGCCTGCAATCGAAACAATCGAACGGAGGCTACGCGACGCGCTCGGCATCTCGATCGTCTATAACCAGACGCAGGCGCTGCGCGATTTCGATGCGACGATGCGGCATCTGGTGATCGATCCATCGCAGCCCGCCGAAAGCCGGCGCTTCCAACTCGCGCACCAACTTGCCGCGCTCGCGCTTGCGAGAGAAATTGCGGCGGTGGTCGAAGCATCGCCCCTGCGCACTGCGGCGGCGCGCCAATTGCTCCACGTCGGGCTTGCCAACTATGCCGCCGGCGCAGTGCTGATGCCCTATGCGCCGTTCCGCGCCAGCGCGCGCGCCGTACGGCACGACATCGACAGGCTACGGATGCAATATGGGGTCAGCTTCGAGCAGGCCTGCCATCGTCTTTCGACGCTTCAGCGCCCCGGCGCGCGGGGTATCCCGATGTTCTTCTGCCGCGTCGATATGGCAGGCAACATTACCAAGCGGCACTCGGCGACGCGGCTCCAATTCGCGCGTTTCGGCGGTGCATGTCCGCTGTGGATCGTACATGAAGCGGCTGCGATCCCGGACCGCATCCTGTTCCAGCTAGCCGAGACGCCCGATGGCCTGCGCTATGTGTCGATGGCGAAGGGGCTCGTAAAACCGTCGGGCAGCTATGCGCGCAGCCCGCGTCGATACGCCGTCGCGCTGGGCTGCGAGGCGCAATATGCAGGCGATTTCGTCTATGCCGACGGGGTCGATGTCGCGGCGCCGCAGGCGGCGACACGGATTGGCCTCTCCTGCCGCATCTGCCCGCGCGACGATTGCGACCAGCGCGCCTTCCCACCAAGCGACCGCCCGATCCTGGTCGATCCCGACCGGCGCGACGTCGTGCCGTACCGGATCGGCTAGCGTTCGATCACCAGTTCCTCGTCGAGAAAGTCGAGAAAGGCGCGGATACGCGCTGCCGCCCGATCCTCGGCGGCGTAAAGCGCATGAATATCCTCGCCGTCCTTGGGATTGAAATCGGGCAGCACTTCGACGAGGCGGCCCGCCGCAAGATCCTGTGCCACGTGAAAGCGCCCATGCCGGGCGATGCCGCCGCCCGCGACTGCCATCTGGCGCACGACCTCGCCCGAATTGCCAAAGAAGCTGCCATGGACGGGGCGTTGGACGATTTTGCCGCCAATGAGAAAGGGCCAACTGTCAACCGAGCGGCGGAAACTGAAGCGCAGGCAGTCATGCGCTTCGAGATCGTCAGGTGCTTGCGGCGTTCCGCGCCGCGCGAGATAATCGGGGCTCGCGACCAGGACCATACGGCTATGACCGAGCTTCTTCGCGTGCAACCGGGTGTCACGCAGCGGGCCGATACGGATCGCGATGTCGGCGCGATCCTCGACAAGATCTACGATCGCATCGGATAGTGTGAGATCGACGGTGACTTCCGGATACCGCGCTGTGAAGCGAGGCAGGATCGGCAACAAGCCCATGGTGCCGATCGACGGTGAAGCGTTGATGCGGAGCAGCCCGCGCGGACCCTGCCCTTCTTGCCCCAGCCCCGCCTCAACCGTCGCGATATCAGCCAGCAGCACGCTCATCCGGTCGCGATAGGCGGAGCCTTCCGACGTCAGCGCGAGCGAGCGGGTCGTCCGGCGCATCAATGTGACACCGAGGCGTTGCTCAAGTCGTGCTATGCTGCGACTGACGGCGGAGGGCGTAAGACGCAGCACCTTTGCCGCGGACGCGAGGCTGCCGCCATTCGCCACCGCCAGAAAGGTTTCGATATCGCCAAACCGGTTATCCATTGTCATTCCTGATTTTATATCATCACTAAAGTGACGAAGCGCATTCTAATCAACAATCGGTCGGCGCGCTATCTTCGGCTCATCTACTAGAACCAAGGAAGGAGACCGTTCATGGACCTTAAACTCAAAGGCAAGACTGCCCTCGTCACCGGATCGACCGCTGGCATCGGTTTTGCGATCGCCAAGCGCCTCGCCGAAGAAGGCGTCGATGTCGTTATCACCGGCCGCAACCAGCAAAAGCTGGACGAGGCAGCCGCCGAACTGGCCCAGTCGGGCACCATCCGCGCCGTCCTTGCCGATCCCGCTACCGCTGAAGGTGCCGAGGCACTGATCGCTGCTGTTCCCGCGGTCGATATCCTCGTCAACAATCTGGGCATTTATGAAGCCAAGCCTTTTGCGGAGATCAGCGATGCGGACTGGCACAATATCTTCGAGGTCAATGTCGTAAGCGGCGCACGCCTGTCGCGGCATTACTTCCCCAAGATGCTCGATAAAAACTGGGGCCGGGTGATCTTCATCGCGAGCGAAAGCGGCCTGCTGCCGCCCGCCGAGATGATCCATTACGGCATGACCAAGACGGCACAGCTCACCATCGCACGCGGGCTTGCCGAGCAGACCAAGGGAACGGGAGTTACCGTCAACAGCGTGCTGCCGGGACCGACGCGCTCGGAAGGCATCACCGATTTCATCCGCTCGGTCGTGTCGAACCCCGACGCGCCCGAAGCCGAGCGCGAAAAGGCGTTCTTCGAGGAACTGCGCCCGCTGTCGCTGATCCGCCGCCTGATCGAGGCCGACGAGATCGGCGCAATGGTCACCTACCTGGCAAGCCCGCTCGCGGCGGTCACCAACGGCGCGGCCATCCGCGCCGAGGGTGGGATCGTCCCGACGATTGCATAAAGCTTCGCCTCCCCTCCCGCTTGCGGGAGGGGAATCAGGCTATACCTTCACGATCCCGCGCTCGATCAGGCTATGCGCCGTCGCGAGGATCGCCTCTTCGGGTGGGCGCATCGTCCAGCCGAGCGTCTGCATTGCATGGCTGCTGTCGCCGCCGCGGACGTTACCGAGTTCGGCGACGAGCTGTTTAAGTTCGGGCCGCACCAGCGCGAACAGCTTGAGCAGCCAGTCGGGCATCTTGCGTGTTGGCACCTTCCTCGCCTTGTCGCCAAGTTTTGCGGTCAGGATATTGGCGACATCGATCATCTTCAGGAACGGCCCCGAGCAGACATAACGTTCATCGCTTATGCTCGGCGCGGTCAGTGCGCGATAATGGAGATCCGCGACATCGCGGACGTCGATGATCCCGAAACCGATGTCGGGGCACATTGGTACCTTGCCCTCGAGCAATTGCTTCACCAGCTCGATCGAGGTCGAGAGGTCGTCGGACAGCAACGGTCCAAACACCGCGGCGGGGTTGACCGAAGCGAACTCCATATCGCCGCCCTCGGCCGCAACCCAGTCGCGCGCCGCTCGCTCAGCTATGGTTTTCGAGCGCGGATAGGGCATGACCTCCGGATTATCGAGGTTCGTCCAGTCGGCTTCGTTGTAAATGTCGCGCGACTTGCCATGGCCGTAGGCTATCGCCGCCATCGACGAGGTGAGGACGAAGCGCCTGACTCCCGCCGCACGCGCGAACCGCAGCGCGCGAAGCGCGCCTTCGCGCGCGGGGACCACCAACTCGTCTGCGTGTTTGGGAACGCCGAGCGGAAAGGGTGACGCAACATGCGCGACGTGGCTGCAGCCGACGATCGCTTCGGCCCAACCCGCGTCGTGTTCCAGGTCGGCGGCGAAGAAAGCGAGCCGGTCGTTATCGACGCCCAGCCAGGCGCGGACTTCAGGTTCGCGTTTCAGGTTGCGGACGGTGGTATGCACCATCCAGCCATTGTCGATCAGCTGCCGGATCAGGAAGCCCGCGATATAGCCGCTGCCCCCGGTGACCAATGCCGTTCCCGCCATGCACCCCTCCTCTCACGCCTAATGCAAGGAAGATAGCGCATGCGGGTTGCAGGCCGAAACCTTATTTGAGGAGTACCAGTTCCTCGGCCATGCTCGGGTGCAACGCGACCGTCGCGTCGAAATCGGCCTTCGTCAGCCCCGCCTTCACCGCGATGGCGGCCGCCTGCAGGATTTCTGGCGCGTCGGGGCCAATCATGTGCAGCCCGACGACCTGATCCGTCGCGGCATTCACGATCATTTTATACAGCGCGCGCTCGTTGCGGCCCGCGAGGACATTCTTCATCGCCCGGAAATCGCTAGTGTAAACGCGGATCGAACCAAGCTTGTTGCGCGCCTCAGCCTCAGTCATCCCGACCGCGCCGATCGGCGGATGGCTGAACACGGCACTTGGGACATTGGCGTAGTCGACGACGGTCGGCTTGCCCCCGAACACCGAGTCCGCAAACGCCTGCCCCTCACGGATCGCGACGGGAGTCAATTGTATGCGGTTGGTGACGTCGCCAACCGCATAGATGCTCGGCACTGACGACTGGCTTGTTTCGTCAACCTTGATCGCGCCGTCCTTGTCGAGTTCGACCCCGACCTCTTCAAGCCCGATGCCCTTGCTGTTCGGCACGCGGCCCGCGGCAACGAGCACCGCATCGGCATGGATCGGATCACAACCTTCGAGATGGACAGTCAACGAACCGTCTTCATTCTTTTCGATCGACTGGAACGGCGCATTAAACTTGAAATCGATGCCCTTGGTCATCGAAATCTGGAGCAGCCGGTCGCGGATCTGCTCGTCGTAACCGCGCAGGATCGTGTCGCCGCGATTGACGATCGTCACCTTGCTGCCGAATTCGTTGAAGATGCCAGCGAATTCGTTGGCGATATAGCCGCCACCCGCGATCACGACGCGCTTTGGCAGCGTTTCGAGATGGAAGACTTCGTTCGAGGTGATCGCATGTTCACTGCCCGGGAATTCAGGGACGTGCGGCCAGCCGCCGGTCGCGATCAGGATGCGTTCGGCGGTAAGCTCGGTCCCGTCGGCGAGGCGTATCTTCTGGGGGCCGATGACGGTCGCACGCGTCTTGAGGACGGTGACTTTATGGTTGTCGAGCGTCTGGCCGTATAGCCCCTCGAGCCGGTCGACCTCCGCGAGCACATTGTCGCGCAGCACGGGCCAGTTGAACTTGCACTCAGGCACGTCCCAACCGAACTTGCGCGCGTCGTGGATGTCCTCGGCAAAATGGGCGCCGTAAACGAGCAGTTTCTTAGGCACACAGCCCCGGATCACGCAGGTGCCGCCGACCCGATATTCCTCCGCCACCGCAACGCGAGCGCCGTGCGAGGCCGCGATGCGTGAAGCCCGCACACCGCCCGAACCGGCGCCGATGACAAACAGGTCATAGTCGAAATCGCTCATGGATTACCCCTGAATTGGACAGGCAGGCATTCGTGCCGGGCGCCTATGTGGTTACACGGGCGCAGCTTGCCAATCGAAATTTACGGTCAGTGACAGCGACGCGCACTCAGTCGCCGAGCGCCGCCTGCATCAGCGCACGCGTCGCCGCGTCGAATTCGACGGTCCCTTCGGCGAGGCCCTTCGCCATTTCCTTGCCCAGCTCGACCCCGAACTGGTCGAACGGGTTGATCCCGAGCAGCACGGCGTTGGCGAAGACACGATGCTCGTAAAAGGCGATCAGCGCGCCGAGGCTGCGCGGCGTCACCTGGTCGAGCAGGATTGTCGTCGACGGGCGGTTCCCGGGATAATTGCGCGCGCCATCCTCGCTCGCGCGGCCCGTCATCAGCGCGGCGCCCTGTGCGATGCAATTGGCGACGAGCGTTTCATGATGCGCATCATCGAGCAGATGGTCGGGCTCGCGTGCGACGACGAACTCGACCGGGGTCAGGTGCGTCCCCTGATGGAGCAACTGGAACACTGCATGCTGTGCGTCGGTGCCGACGCCGCCCCAGGTGATCGGCGCGGTCTGCTGCGCCAGCGGCTGGCCGTCAAACGTCACCGATTTGCCGTTCGATTCCATTTCGAGCTGCTGCAGATAGGACGGCAGCAGACGAAGCCGCTCGTCATAAGCAAAGACTGCGCGCGTCTGGCACGCGAGGCGGTTGGCGTAAATCTGGTCGGCGAAGGCGGCGAGCAGGCAGATATTGTCCGCGCCGTCGGCGAGGCGGAAATGGCGGTCCATCTCGGCCGCGCCTTCCAACAGATCGGCAAAGGCGTCCCAGCCGAGCGCGAGCGCGGCGGGAAAACCGATCGACGACCATAGCGAATAGCGGCCGCCAACACTTTCGTTGAACGGCAGTATGCGCGTTTCATCGATGCCCCATTCCATCGCGCGCTCGGGCTTCGCGGTCAGCGCGATAAATCGCCCGACCGGATCGACAACGCCCGCTTCGTCGAGCCACTGCAGCGCCGAATTGGCGTTGAGCAGGGTTTCGGTCGTGGTGAAAGTCTTCGAAGCCACGGCAACGAGCGTATGCTCGGGACTGAACTTGGCGAAGGCTTCGTCGAGCGCAGCGCCATCGACGTTCGACACCACCGCGACATCATAACGATCGCTGTGACGGCCGAGCGCGTCGATAAGCAGATCCGGGCCGAGCGCCGACCCGCCGATGCCGATGTGGAGCAGGTGGCGGATCTCGCCGAACGCGCCGGCCTCGATCGCGTCGATCATCATCCGCATCCGCTGATGGAGCGCCTGGGCGGCATGAACCGACTCGGGAGCCCCATCCCCGCGCTCGGCGCTATGTTCGGCAGCACGATCCTCCGTCGGGTTCGCGATCCCGCCCGAGAAGAGCGTTTTGCGACGACCGGCGAAATCCTGCGCTTCCGCAAGGCCGGACAGGATCGCGATCGCCGAGGTGTCGAGATGGGTCTTGGCGAAGTCGAAACGAATGTCGGCGACGCTGCGCACCAGCGCCTGCAGCCGCGCTTCAGGGTCGGCGGCGACCAGATCGATCAGCTTCTGCGGCTGCCAGTCGGAGAGGGCCTGCCAGGCATCGGGGGCGGTTGTCATCGTCATTGTCCTCAACGGGGGAGTGAATCGCCGACTTTCTCTAAGCCTGCCGCCAGCCGCGCGCCAGTGTCGTCCGCCGATATTTGCTTGACGTGGCAACCTATTCATCGCCAATGCCGCGAGATGACCAATGCCAGCTTTACCGCCGATGTGACGCCCCCAACCGGGCCCGTGCCGCCCACGCCGACCCCGGCACCGGTGTCGGCCAAGGAAGAGGCGGTCGACACTGTCCGCTTCCTCGCGCTGCTCGCGATCGCAGTGCTGATTTTCCGCAGCTTTTTCCTGTCGCCCTTCAATATTCCTTCGGAATCGATGCAGCCACGACTGCTCATCGGCGACTATCTGCTCGTCAACAAGATGGCCTATGGTTATTCGAAATATAGCCTGCCGTTCAGTGTCCCGCTGATCCCGGGCCGCATTTTCGCGCGCACCCCCGAACGAGGCGACGTGGTCGTTTTCAAGGCGCCGCCGGTCGCCGACAATGATTATATCAAGCGCGTCATCGGCCTGCCCGGCGACAGCGTGCAGGTGAAGGACGGCATCGTCTGGCTGAACGGTAAGCCCGTCCAGCGCGAAGCAATGCCCGATTTCGTGATCCCCGTGACCCCGAACATGATCGAGGCATCGCGCGCGACGGGCACCCTGCCCTGCTATTCGCCCGAGTTTGAGGAAATCGCCGCCGACGGCCAACGCCAGTGCCGCTACAAGCAGTTCAGAGAAACGCTGCCCGGCGGAAAAAGCTATAACATCCTCGACATCACGACGATCCCGGAAGACAATACTCCGCTCGTCGTCGTTCCCGAGGGCCATTTGTTCCTGATGGGCGACAACCGCGACCGCAGCGCCGACAGTCGGTTCCCCGCGATGGAGAATCAGGGCATCGGCCTCGTGCCCGAGGAAAATCTCGTCGGCCACGCCCTCGTCGGCATGTTCTCGACCGATGGATCGGCGAGTTGGCTAAACCCGATCAGTTGGTTCACCGCCGCGCGCTGGGAACGGATCGGGGACGGTTTTTGAACGATCCCCTCGACACCGGGGCGCTCGCCAGCATCATCGGCGACGCTCCGGGCGATCCGGCGCTCTATGATCTGGCGCTGACGCACGGCAGCACCGGGCGCGCCGACTATCAACGGCTCGAGTTTCTGGGCGACCGTGTCCTGGGGCTCGTGATTGCGTCTGAACTCTACACGCGCTTCCCCACCGCAAGCGAAGGCGAGATGTCGTCGCGGCTGCACGTGCTCGCGGCGGGCGCGACGTGCGCTGCGGTGGCGCGCAAGCTCGATCTGACCGCACTGATCCGCTTCGGCGCGCAGGCACGTAACGACGGCGGGCGATACAGCGACAATATTGCTGCCGACGCGATGGAAGCCCTGATCGGCGCACTCTATCTCGACAAAGGTGCTGATGCGGCGCGGCAGTTCATCCTGACCCATTGGAACGAAATGATCGACGGGCAGCAGGCGGCGCCGAAACATCCGAAGGCGGCGCTTCAGGAATGGGCGCTCGCACGCAAACGCCGCCCGCCCGAGTATGAAATCGTCTCACGCGAAGGCCCCGACCACGCGCCGCGCTTTCGTATCGCGGTGAGCATCGGCAAGCTCGCCCGTGCTGAAGCCGAAGGTGCATCGAAACAAGCTGCCGAAAAGGCGGCGGCGGCGGCGTTGCTCGCCGAACTCGAAGGAATGAAATTATGACCCAGCATTGCGGTTTTGTCGCCGTCGTCGGCGCGCCCAACGCGGGAAAATCGACCATCGTCAACGCACTCGTCGGCCAGAAGGTCGCGATCGTCAGCCCAAAGGCGCAAACGACGCGCACACGGTTGATGGGCGTCGCTATGGACGGCGAGACACAGATCGTTCTGATCGATACGCCGGGCATCTTTGCCCCCACCCGCCGGCTCGACCGCGCGATGGTCGCGGCGGCGTGGAACAGCCTCGATCAGGCCGAGGCGATCCTGGTCATGATCGACGCCGCCGCCAAGCTCGGCGAACGTGCGGAGCGCGTGCTGCAGGGAATCGAGGGGCGGCCCGAGAAGAAGTTTCTTGTGCTCAACAAGGTTGACCTGACCAAGAAGGACAAGCTGCTAACGATCGCGACCCAGCTCAATGAGCGCGTCAAATTCGACGAAACCTTCTTCATCTCAGCCAGCACCGGCGACGGGGTTCCCGAACTCAAGACGACACTGTCGAAGCTGATGCCCGAAGGGCCTTGGCACTTTCCCGAAGATGAGGTCAGCGACGCGCCCGAACGCATGCTAGCCGCCGAGATCACGCGCGAACAGCTTTACCGCCAGCTCCACGAGGAACTGCCTTATCAGTCGACGGTCGAGACCGAGAAGTTCACGACGCGCCCCGACGGAAGTGCCGAAATCCACCAGCAGATCCTTGTCGCACGCGACAACCAGCGCGCAATCATCCTGGGCCACAAGGGCGAGCGCATCAAGGAAATCGGCAGCAAGTCGCGCGCCGAACTGACCGAACTGCTGGGACGCAAGGTTCACCTGTTCCTGCATGTGAAGGTCAAGGCGAATTGGGACGAGGACCGCGGCGTCTATCGCGACATGGGGCTCGACTGGGTCGATTGAGCCTGCGGGTACTTGCGGGAGAATATATGGAACGTCCGAAATCGATCATCGCCTTCGAAAGGGCTTTCTGGGCTTCTTTCGCGGTTGGCCTGCTAGGTGGGATTTTGAGCTGGAATCAGGTGCTTGCGGCCTATGAGCGCGAGCCGTCGATTGCTGCGATGGGCTTTGGCAGCGGGTTTCTGATCTCAATCTGGTGCATCAGCTTGGCGTGCCAGTTCCTCTTCTGGTATCTTATTGCGCGCAAGGCTAGCAATGTAACGCGATGGGTCTACGTCGTGCTAATGGGCCTTGGCATTATTTCGGCACTCGCGACGATTAATGATCCCGCCATGCCCGGCGGCGTCTCATGGATTTTCAGCCTCGCGTCGAGCGCGCTGACCGCGCTTGCTATCTTTTTCCTATTTCGGCCCGATGCGTCGGATTGGCTGACCAAAAAGCGGTATGTCGATCCAGATACCTTCCGCTAGTCGCTAAATCCTCCGACAGTCATTCGGCGGCGCGTTCCCGTCGAAGCGCGCCGTGATCCAGCCGATCGTTTCCTGCGCGCTGTCGCGCGCGGCATCGACATGACCGCCCGTCATCTCGATCCAGCGCAGCGCCGTACCGCGGCGGCAGACGGATTTCGCAAATTTGCGGGTGACGGCGGGGGCGATGATCGTGTCCTTGCTGCTTTGCGCGATCAGCAGAGGTCCCGGCACGCGTGCCGGATCGACGCTGTTGGCGCGGGCGAAGCTTCCCCATGGTTCGATTTTGGCGATGTCCTTGTTCTTCGTGGCGCGAACAATGGTCAGGACGCCGAGGATCATGCCGAACTTCGGCTTCTTTTCCAGGCTGATGCAGTTATTCTCCGCCAGTCGGTGGATGATGCCCTGGTTCGTGCGGTTGGCTATGCCGTCCATCGAGAAGCCATAGAGCGTCGACCAGCTATGCAGCGTAAAGGATAGGAGAAGTGCGCGCGCATTCTTGTCGCTGCCCTCGCGCAGATTGGCCGCCAGATCGGTCGGGGGCGCCGCTGCAGCAGTGGCCACGAGCCGCAAGTCGGGCGCATGTGAGCGCGCGGCTATCGCGGTCCAAAGCGCCGCATGGGCGCCTTGCGATTCACCCCATACCGCGAAGTCGGCGCCCGCAGCGGCGCCCGGGATTTCGCGCGCCGCGCGCACCGCGTCGAGAACCGCATTGGCAGTATCCTGACCAACGAGAAAAGGGTGCATCGTAGAGCTTGCGAGGCCGATATAGTCGGGCGCGACCACAACATAACCGCTGCGGACGGCATCCATTCCGGCGGTCGCCGCGAAGAAGTTCGGACTGAGCGAGGGCGCGCATTTTTCGGCGACGCCCCATGCGCCGTGGGTCCAGGCGATAACGCGGCGCGGACGCGACGGCATCGCTTCCATCGGGGCCGCAACGATGCCCGTTACCGCGAGGCGCTGACCATTGCCGTTCGTCGTCCAATATTGCACGCGCCAGGCCTGCACGCCCGCTGGCGTATCCTGCATCGGGTCGGCCGATATCAGGCGCCCCGCCTGTTGAGCGGCGGCGGGTAAGGAAAATATGGACAGAATGGAAAGCAGGAAGGCGGCGAGCAGGTGGCGCATGGACAGTCTCCCGGATGCGCCACCCTATCATGCCTTGGCAGCGGCGCAAACGCCGCCGGTCGAGACAGTTATTCCGCCGCCGCCTTTTTGGCCGGAGCTTTCTTTGCAGCCGTTTTCTTGGCCGCGGGCTTCTTAGCCGCAGCTTTCTTCGGTGCCGCCTTTTTCTTGCCCTTCGCCGGCCCCTTCGCCGCGCGCGCGTCGATCAACGCGATCGCTTCTTCCAGCGTCAGCGTCGCCGGATCTGCTGTCTTGGGCAGGGTTGCATTGGTCGTGCCATCGGTGACGTAAGGACCGAATCGCCCTTCCATCAGCTTCATCTCGCCGCCGCTTGTCGGATGTGGGCCGAAGGTATTGAGCGGCTCGGCCTTGGTCCGTCCGCGCCCGCCGCCCGCAGCAGCTTCGGCGATGCGCACGACCGCGGCGTTCATGCCGATATCGAAGATTTCGGCGGTGCCCGTCAGTTTCGCATATTTGCCGTCGTGGAGCAGATAGGGGCCATAACGCCCCAGCCCTGCCATGATCGTCTTGCCGCTTTCGGGATGCACCCCGACCTCGCGCGGCAGGCTCAGCAGTCGCAGTGCATAATCAAGGTCGAAATCCTCGCCCGGAATATCCTTCGGGATCGACGACCGCTTCGCCTCCTTGCCGTCACCGAGCTGGATATACGGGCCAAAGCGCCCGCTGCGCTTCGTCACCTCCAGCCCGCTGTCGGGATCATTTCCCATCGTCTCGGGACCGGTATCCGCACCGTCGCTACCGCCTGGCTGCGCAAACTTCCGGGTGAATTTGCAGTCGGGATAGTTGCTGCACGCGATAAACGGCCCGAACTTGCCGCCGCGCAGCGCGAGGCGCCCGGTGCCGCAATTGGGGCAGAGGCGCGGGTCGCTGCCGTCGCCCTTGTCCGGGAAGAGATAGGGGCCGAGGAATTCGTCGAGCGCCGCGGTGATCTCCGACGGCTTCTGCTCCATCACTTCGCCGGTGCGCGGTTTGAAATCGCGCCAGAAGCGCTCAAGCACCGCCTGCCATTGTGCACGACCGCCCGACACGTCGTCGAGTTCTTCCTCGAGCCCGGCGGTGAAATCATAGCCGACATAACGTTCGAAGAAGCGTTCGAGGAACGCCGTCAGCAGCCGCCCGCTCTCCTCTGGGATGAAGCGGTTCTTCTCGACCGTCACATAAGCGCGGTCCTTGAGCACCTGCAGGATCGAGGCATAGGTCGACGGACGCCCAATGCCGAGTTCCTCCATCTTCTTGACGAGGCTCGCTTCGGAATAGCGCGGCGGCGGCTGTGTCTCGTGGCTTTCGACCTCGACGCCGGTTTTCGCCGGCGCATCGCCCTTTGCCATCGCCGGCAACAGGCGCGCATCCTCGTCGTCGCCAGCATCGTCGCGGCTTTCGTCGTAGAGTGCAAGGAATCCAGGGAATTTCACCACCTGTCCCGTCGCGCGCATCACCGTCTTGCCGGTGCCGTCGGACAGATCGACGCTGGTGCGTTCGAGCCGCGCCGACGCCATCTGGCTCGCGAGCGCACGCTTCCAGATCAGCTCGTAGAGGCGGCCATGATCGCCGCTGCCTGCCTTGTCCTTCGAAAAGTCGGTCGGGCGGATCGCCTCATGCGCTTCCTGCGCATTCTTTGCCTTGGTCTGATACTGGCGCGGCTGGTCGGGGACATAGCCACCGTCGTAGCGCGTCGCGATGGCTTTGCGGGCCGCGCTGATCGCGCTTCCATCCATCTGAACGCCGTCGGTACGCATATAGGTGATCGCGCCATCCTCGTAGAGCGCCTGCGCCACGCGCATCGTGTGGCTTGCGGAGAAGCCGAGCTTGCGCGCGGCTTCCTGTTGCAGCGTCGAGGTCGTGAACGGCGGCGGCGGATTGCGCGTCAGCGGCTTGGTCTCGACCGCATCGACAGTGAAATGGCCCGCCTTCACATCAGCTTCGGCGGCGCGCGCGTCGGCCTCGTTCGTGATCGAGAGGCGCTCGATCTTGTCGCCGCGCCAGCGCGAAAGCCGCGCCTTGAACGGCGTACCGCCCATCTCGAACAGGCCGGTCACCGACCAATATTGCTGCGCAACAAAAGCCTCGATCTCGCGCTCGCGCTCGACCACCAGCCGCAGCGCGACCGACTGGACGCGGCCGGCCGATTTTGCTCCGGGCAGTTTGCGCCACAGCACCGGCGACAGGGTGAAGCCGACGAGATAGTCGAGCGCGCGGCGCGCCCGGTAGGCGTCGATCAAATCGGTGTCGAGCTCGCGCGGATGCGCCATCGCATCGGTCACGGCCTGCTTGGTGATTGCGTTGAAGGTGACGCGATCGACCAACGCCGGCAGCGCCTTCTTGCTGCGCAACAACTCCTGCACATGCCAGCTAATCGCCTCGCCCTCGCGATCAGGGTCAGTCGCGAGAATCAGTCGATCGGCGCCCTTCGCGGCGTCCTGAATTTCCTTCATCCGCTTCGTTTTGTCGGGATACAACTGCCACTGCATCGCAAAGCCGTCGTCAGGATCGACCGAGCCGTCCTTGGGCGGCAAGTCGCGAACATGGCCATAGCTGGCCAGAACCTTGAAATCGCGACCGAGATATTTCTCGATCGTTTTCGCCTTTGCGGGCGATTCCACAATTACCAATTGCATTAAAAAACTATCCCCGTCACCGGCTCTCACATGTACGCGCGAGGGTGGCGGGGATAGCTTGATTCCGTCAAGCTGGATTTTTTCTTATCCATCCTGCCATTTGAAATCGGCGGGCAGGATGCATTTGCCGGCGTCATATTTGCCGACACTGCGGATGATTTCCTGGTCGTCAGGCTCGACGCGGCGGCCGCTGATCTGGCTGTCGATCACACGGCGGACGAGCGCATCGAGCTTGGTCACAAGATAGCAGTCGATCGCCGGCGGCGCGTGCGGATCGCCGACGCCGCTGTCGTCGGTCAGGAACAGATAGCGCGACTGCGTCGCTGCCGCCATCGCGCGCATCGCATATTCGGCCTTGTCAGCGACGCCCGAGGCGGCGACCGGCGTGATATGAATGCGCTTGGCGCGCGCAGCCTCCGCAGCAGCCCAAGTCCTGCCGAACTTGTCGTCGTGCGGCGGCGCGTCGGCGACGAGCAGCAAGGACTTCACCGCGTCGGGACGCCAGTCCTGCCCGACCGCGCGGATCATCGCCTGATCCATCGCCTCGGGATAGTCGCCACCACCGTTCGCATCCTGCCGCGCCAGCGCGCCCTGCACGCGCCCAATGTCGCGATCGAAGGCAACCGTGCGCGTGACATAATCATCGCCAAGGTCGCGGTAGAAGACAAAGCCGATCCGGATATCGAGATCGCGGTGCTTCGCCGTAATCGCGCCGATGATAGAGCGGAGTTCGGCCTGTAAATAGTTGATCTCGTCGCCCATGCTGCCCGTCGTGTCGACGACCAGCATCAGGTCGAGCTTGGTCGCTTTCGTCGCCGCCTGGTTCGCGGTCAGGCCGACGACCTGCCCGCCTGCGGCATTGGCGACCAGAACCGGTCGTGCGTCGGCGATGTTGCGCCCGGCCTTTCGCGCCGAAACGGTGATTCGTTCGCTCAGCCGGTCGAGCCCGGGGAAAAAGACCGCGCTGCCGTCGGCCTGCGTCGCCATGGTGATGCTGTTGCCGTCGCTGCACGTCACCACGACGTCGGCGAAGGGGATCGGCTGGCCGCTGCGGTCATTGACCTTCACCGTCACGACGCGCGTGGTATCGACCCGCGGCAGGTTGCGGACTTCCTGCCCCAGATCGCCGCTGCGATTGACGTAGGCGACGTAGAGCTCGGGGTTGAGCAGGTCGTCATGCTCGCCCGCGGTCAATATGCCCGATTGGGGTTGCGGCTGCGGCCGTGGATAGGAACGCGGAGGGACGATGCCAGGGCTGACGCGTGCGAAATCCGAAGACGAGCCCGGGGTCGGCGCGGCCGAAGCGGGCGGCGGCGGGAGCGCCTCAGCGGCGGAATAGCTGGAACCAGCGCCCGCTCGCGATCGAGATACCACCACCTCGGCAGCATCGTCGGAATAGGATGGGGGCGGCGGAGCCATTGGCGGAGGGGGCGGCGGCGGCGGAGGTGGTGGTGGCGGCGGAGGGGCGGGCTCGACGGCCATTGCCTCTTCGCGATCACGTTTCTCGCTCCCCCGCGTCTTGATGCTGCCATTCAACGGCTGCGGCTGGGGCTGCATCTCTGGATCGAGCTGGGGCAAGGGCGCGGCGTTGCGGCAGAAGCCCTGGTCAGGAGAAGGCCGCGAATGCGCCATCGCGAGCGGTATTGGTGCGGGCGCTGCGGCCAGTACGGCAACCATAGTCACGCTTGTCAGAAACCGGCTTCGCATCAACAAACTCCCCACCATGTGATACAATATCATTAGCCTGTGGCTCGGCCGCTGAACTGTGGCTGAACCGCGATGAGGCGTTAGATTGTCAAGGGTTAGCCAGCAGTGCAGCCAATCACATCAGCGAAATCTTCCCGCCGGCATGGCGCTCGACACGGCCTGCCAACTCGAGTTCGAGCAAAATCAGTTGCACCGTAGACGCGTCCTGTCCCGATTGACGCACCAGTTCATCGACCGCGACCGGCGTCGGCCCCAGCAAGTCAATCAGCGACCGGCGCCCGCCTTCGCACGCCTCCGCTGGCGCAGGAGCGGCGGCGTAGCGTTGCACGGGCTCGCGCACCATCCGCACGTCGATCGGCCCGACCGCTTCGAGGACATCGTCGACTGTCTGAATGAGCGTCGCGCCCTCGCGGATCAGCAGATTGCAGCCCTGCGCGCGCGGGTCCAGCGGCGAGCCTGGAACCGCCATCACCTCGCGCCCATAGTCGCCGGCACGCCGTGCGGTGATCAGCGATCCTGACCGCGGCGCCGCCTCGATCACGACCGTGCCGTGCGCGATCCCGGCGATGATGCGATTGCGCGTCGGGAAGTGGCGCGCGAGTGGTTCGGTCCCCGGCGGCTGTTCGGCGATCAACAACTGGTCGCTCGCGATCTTTTCCTGCAGCGCGGCGTTTTCGGGCGGAAAGGCGATGTCGATTCCGCTCGCGATCACGCCCGCCGTCGAGCCCCCGAGCGCGCCGATATGCGCGGCGGTGTCGACACCACGCGCAAGGCCGCTGACAACCGTGACATCGCGGGCGGCGAGGTCCGCCGCGAGTTGGCGCGCGTAGCGGCAGGCGACCGCCGACGCGTTGCGCGCGCCGACGATCGCGACGCATGGACGCCGCAGCATGGACGCATCGCCGCGCACGACAACAACCGGCGGCGCCCCCTCTACCTCACGCAGCATCGGCGAATAATCATCCTCGTCGCTGAAAATATGCCGCGCGCCAAGCGCCGCCACACGCTCGACCTCGCGCTCGGCAACATCAAGGGAGGCGATGCGCGCCTTCCCTGCCCCACCGCGCAGTACGAGATTGGGAAGTGCGTCGAGCGCCGCCTCGCCCGAACCAAAGCGCAACATCAACTGGTGCCAGCTGACCGGCCCGACGTGCGGCGTGCGAATCAGCCGGAGCCGCGCCAGCCGCTCGGAGTGGGTCACGCGCGCCCGGCTCCTTTGTCGGCGTCCTTGCTTCTGCCGATACGCGGCTCGGTCCCGGCGCGCAGCCGCGCGATATTCTCTCGGTGCCGCCACAGCACGATGACCGCGAGACCCGCGAGCCCGATGGCGTAGATGGGATAACCTAAGGCGAGCGCGGCGATCGGTGCCGACACCGCGCCGAGCATCCCGCCGAGCGAGGATATGCGGAGCAACAAGACTGCCGCGAGCCACACGATGGCGAAAATAAGTCCGATCGGCCAGGCGAGCGCAAGTGCAAGGCCCAGCAGCGTCGCGACCCCTTTCCCGCCCCGGAACTTCAGCCACACGGGATAGCAATGACCGATCATCGCGGCAGCACCCGCTATCATCGCGGCATGTTCGCCGAGTTCGGGAACGAAATGGCGCGCGAGCAACACCGCCACCGCGCCCTTTGCACCGTCGAGGATCAGCGTCGCCGCCGCGAGCCCTTTGCGCCCCGTGCGTAGCACATTGGTCGCGCCGATATTGCCTGATCCGATCTGGCGCAGGTCGCCCGCACCGAACAGTCGCGTGAGGATCACGCCGAACGGGATCGACCCCAAAAGGTAACCCGCAGCAATCAGCAAATATAAACTCATGACGTTCCCCGCTCGCTTTGAAGCAATGTGGCGCCGTTACCCGAATCAATCAATGGATTCGGCAAGATTGGCAACCAAAGCGGACGAACTCGCCGCCCCATTGAGTGCCCCCCGGGTCGCTGCTAGGCGGGGCGCATGACCATGCCTGCTCCCGATGCGCCGATCCTCTTCTTCGACAGCGGCCTTGGCGGGCTGACGGTTCTCGGGCCGACGCGCGCATTGCTGCCGACGGCACGGATCGTCTACGCTGCCGATTATGCCGGCCTGCCCTATGGCAAGAAGAGCGACGAAGAACTCGCGGCGCGCGTCCCCGCGCTGCTCGGCCGGCTCGTCGAGCGCTATCAGCCGCGCCTTGCGGTCATCGCATGCAACACAGCCTCGACGATCGCCTTGGGACATGTTCGGGCCGCGCTCGACCTGCCGATCGTCGGCACGGTTCCGGCGATCAAGCCCGCAGCGGAAATGACCAATAGCGGTGTGATCGGCGTTCTGGGCACCGAGGCGACGGTGCGCCAGCCCTATGTCGATGATTTGAGCGCCAGGTTTGCGGGCGGCAAGACCGTCCTTCGGCACGGGAGCCCGGGTCTTGTCACCGGCGCGGAAGCGAAGTTGCGCGGCGATGCAGTCGATCCCGCAGTCATCGCGCGCGCGATTGCGGGCCTGCGCGAGCAACCGGGGGGCGACGCGATGGACGTCATCGTGCTTGCCTGCACCCATTTTCCATTGCTCAAGACGGAATTGCAGGCGATCGCGGGCCCAGACGTCGCGCTGATCGACGGCGCCGAAGGCATCGCGCGTCGCATCGCCCATCTGACCGAAGGGCAGGATTGGCCCGACGCGGCAACGCCCGGCATCGCAGTCTTCACGCGCAGCAACGACCGCCCGCCGCCGCCGCTCGCCGCGCTCTCGCCCTATGGCATCGGGTCGCTCGAGACGATCTGATAGGACAATTTGTCCCATAAGTTGCGAATCGTTCGCACTGGATTTCAGCCAGATTCGGCGTTATTGGCCCGCGTGTTAATAGCCGCCGGAGGGAGCGGCTCAAGAGCTGCACTAGCACCTGACTGCGGGGCTGAGACGTGAACTACAACGATATTTTCGCACGCGCGATCGACCGGCTGCACGAAGAAGGACGCTATCGCGTCTTCATCGATATCCTGCGCAATCGCGGTGCTTTTCCGAACGCACGATGCTTCGCGGGCCACAACGGGCCGAAGCCGATCACGGTGTGGTGCTCGAACGACTATCTCGCGATGGGCCAGCATCCGAAAGTCATCGAAGCGATGGAAGGCGCGCTGCACGACGTGGGTGCCGGTTCGGGCGGGACGCGCAATATTGGCGGCAACACCCATTATCATATCGATCTCGAACATGAACTCGCCGACCTCCACGGCAAGGATGGAGCACTGCTCTTCACCTCGGGGTATATCTCGAACGAAGCGACGCTCGGCACGCTCGGCAAACTGCTGCCGAACTGCATCATCTATTCGGACGAACTCAACCACGCGTCGATGATCGCGGGCATCCGCAACTCGGGCTGCGAAAAGCGCGTGTGGCGGCATAACGACCTCGCGCATCTCGAGGAACTGCTCGCCGCCGACGATCCCGACGCGGCGAAGCTGATCGCGTTCGAAAGCGTCTATTCCATGGATGGCGACGTTGCCCCGATCCATGCGATCTGCGACCTTGCCGACAAATATAACGCGCTCACCTATTGCGACGAAGTCCATGCCGTCGGCATGTACGGCCCGCGCGGCGGCGGCATTACCGACCGCGACGAAGCGGCCGACCGGGTCACGATCATCGAAGGTACGCTGGGCAAGGCGTTCGGCGTGATGGGTGGCTATATCGCCGCCGACAAGAATATTATCGACGTGATCCGCAGCTATGCGCCGGGCTTTATCTTCACGACCAGCCTGTCGCCGGTGCTCGTCGCGGGCGTGCTCGCAAGCGTGCGCCACCTTAAGGCGTCGAGCGTCGAACGCGACGCGCAACAGGAAGCCGCGGCTTACCTCAAGCAGAGCTTCCGCGACGCGGGCCTCCCGGTCATGGATTCGACGACGCATATCGTCCCGCTGATGGTCGGCGATCCGGTGCGAGCGAAGAAGATCAGCGATATCCTGCTCGCCGAATATGGCGTCTATGTGCAGCCGATCAATTTCCCGACCGTGCCGCGCGGCACCGAACGCTTGCGCTTCACGCCCGGCCCGGCGCATGACGAGGCGATGATGCGCGAACTCACCGAAGCGCTGGTCGAAATCTGGGACCGGCTCGAACTGCAACTCCAGAAGGCCGCGTGACGACTGCACCCCGTTACGACGACGTCGTGGTCGGGCGCCGCTCGATCCGCGGCTTTCTCGACAAGCCTGTACCGAAGGCGCTGATCGCCGAGATCCTCGAAGTCGCAATGCGCGCGCCCTCGTCGTTCAACAACCAGTGCTGGAATTTCTCGGTCGTTACCGGGGAACCGCTCGCGGCGATCCGGCAGGGCAACACTGACGGCATCCTTGCGGGCAAGCCCGACAGCCGCGAATTTCGCCGCTTCGACGGCATCGCCGACGACCATCGCGCGCGTCAGATCGAGATCGCGAAACAGCTATTCGGCGCGATGGGCATCGCGCGTGACGACAGGGATGCGCGGCAGGACTGGGTGCTGCGCGGCTTTCGCCAGTTCGATGCGCCGGTCAGCATCGTCGTCACCTATGATCGCGTGCTGCTCGGCAGCGACATTGCGCCCTTCGACTGCGGCGCCGTTACCAATGCGCTGGTTAACGCCGCCTGGTCGCGCGGGCTCGGCTGTGTGATCAACAGTCAGGGGATCATGCAAAGCCCCGTCGTGCGCGAACATGCGCGCATCCCCGACGACCAGGTCATCATGATCTGCGTCGCGATGGGCTGGCCCGATGCCGATTTCCCGGCCAATGCGGTGGTATCGAACCGTAAGAGCGTCGACGAGGCGGTAAGGTTCGTGGGTTTCGAGGATTGATTGGTGAGGTCATTTTCCACGCGATCGGTGCGGTGGTAGATTTCTTCGCCGCAGGAAAACTCGATTACGGACTGCGCAAGCATTTCTGGCTCCGCGCGATCTTTCTTGCAGTCCTCGCAATCGCGATTGGTCTCGCTGCGGGCTCGTTGCTACGTATCGTTGCATAGCTTTTCGCAGAAGGTGCATTTCAACCGCCTTCGACAAGCTCGATGTGCATCGATAAGGTGAACGACGAATCCCCTCCCCGGTCTCGAAAGATTGTCATGCCAACACAGCGTTATAGCTATACCGCCATCACGCTCCACTGGCTCATCGCTCTGTTGCTGGCATTCCAGATCGCGCTCGGCTGGGCGCTTGAGGGGAACAACAGCCCCGAATTGTTCGCACGGTACCAACTCCACAAATCGGTCGGCATCACGATCCTGTTGCTCAGCCTTGCACGTCTCGCGGCTCGCCTGTTCACACCGCGCCCGCCCGCGTCCGACGGCCCGGCATGGACGCGCGCGCTCGCCAGTACGGTGCACTGGCTTTTTTATCTCGCGATGATCCTCGGGCCGCTCACGGGCTGGCTTCTCGTTTCGACCGCGCGGGTTCAGGTCCCCACGCTGCTATACGGCCTCATTCCATGGCCGCACTTGCCTGTTGGCCGAAGCTGGCATGAGCCGGCGGAGTCGATCCACGGCGCGATGGCGTGGCTCGCGATCGGCCTGTTCGCACTGCATATTACCGGCGCGCTTCGCCACCAATGGCTGCTCGGCAAACCCGAACTACAGCGGATGATCCCCTTCGCGCGCGGCAAGGCCGTCGGTGCGGCGATCGGTGCGATCGCGCTGGTTGCCGGTGCTTTCACTGCAGGCAATTCAATCTATCCGGACAAGAAGCAGGCAACCACGAAACAGCGGCCGGCGGCACCGGTCACGCCGATCTCGGCAGCGACTACCACGCCCGCCCTTTCGGCCGAAGCACCCGAAGCTCAGGCGGCCGAAGAAGCGGTGGCTGAAGATACGAAGCAGCCGCTCGCCGACTGGACGGTCGCATCGGGCGGACGGCTGGGCTTCACGGCACGCTGGAATGGCGAAGCGATCGACGGCCGCTTCGGTCGCTGGCGCGCCGCGATCCGTTTCAGCCCTGACGAGCTGGCGAATTCGACAATTCGCGTGACGGTCGATCTCGGGTCGGCCGACACGGGCGACGGACAGCGCGACGATTCGCTGAAGAGCAGCGATTTCTTCGACGTCGGCGCGCATCCGAGCGCAGTCTTCGCCGCGCGCGATATCCGCCATCTTGGCGGCGACAAATATGAGGCACGCGGCACGCTCGACCTACGCGGCACCAGCAAGCCCGCAACGCTGCGCTTTACCTTGCGCATCGAGGGCGACCGTGCGCACGTTGCCGGAACCGCGCGCATCGACCGTACAGCCTTCGGCGTCGGTCAGGGCGAATGGGCGGCGACCGACGCGATCGCCGCTGCCGTGGATATCATCTTTTCCTTCAACGCCACACGTCCGGCGTCCTGATCGATCAGGACGAAGGGCGCATCATGCCCCAGAAATGCGGGCCGCCGGGTACGTCCCATTGGACTTGGGTAACGAACCCGAGCCGCTCGTAAAGCGGGACGACGGTTCGCAGGAACTCGAGCGTGCCGCTGTGCGCCTGCCCCGGCGCGCGCCAGAGAGCCGCAGCCTCGTCGTCCGGCGAGCGCAGCGCGACGCCGACGCGGACATCAGCGGGGACGAGGACCCGAAACAGGCTGCGGAGCGCGCGGGCGCGGTGATCGGGGTCGGGCAATATCCACGACAGCGCGGGGTCTGTCTGAAACGCCTGTGCCAGTGTTTCGGCGACGGAAGCCAATTCGGCGGTCCCCGCCGGCGAGATCATATCGGTCATTGCGCCTCCCCCCACCAAAGGAGCAGGTGTCGCGCGGCTTGGCAAGACTAGCGCGGGCGTTTGTCGAGCCGCAACGCCCAGGCATAACCCCGATAGAGCCGAGTCACCGCGAGCCGCGCACCGGCATCGTTCGCGGCTTCGCGCGCGGCTTCGATCAGCAGTGCGCGTGGTTCGACATGAAAGCGCGCGAGCCACGCGAACAGCGTGCTGCGGAACCAGTCAGGCATATCCTCCTGCTGTCCGAAATCGACGATATGCAGCGAACCATAAGTCGACAGATGGCGCATCGCTTCACCGATCGCGCCCTGCCAGTCGGGGATCATCGACAATGTATAGCTTTGAAAAATACGGTCGAAACTGGCGGTACGGAACAACGCGTTCGGATCGAAACCTGTTGCGTCAGCCTGTGCAACGCTCACGCGTCGCGCCAGCCCCGCGTGGGCGATCGCGGCGCGAGCCGTTTTCAGCATCTCTTCGGAAATATCTATCCCGTGAAATTTGGCGCTCGGCCAGCAGCGCGCCGCTGCGATAAGATTACGCCCCGTGCCGCAACCGATTTCGAGTACATGTCCGCCGGCCGGAGGCGACAGTTCATCGATCAAGCGGTCGCGCCCAAGCAGGTAATATTTGCGCGTCAGGTCATAGATGTGACGCTGTCCGCGATAGACGCCGTCCATGCGTGCGGCATGCCCATCCCCCCGGATCATCGTCAGCCTTTCAGGATATAGAGGTGGACCCCGCCGTAGATCGCCGAGCGATCGCGCCGTGTGTAATCGAGCGATTCGGCGGCGCGATAATCCCATCGCCGCAGCAGGTCGTCGGGAAGCCGACCCGGCAGCAAGCTTGGTTCGGCGGCGGTGCGAAAAAGGACGCGGGCACCGGGGCGGGCGGTCCGCGTGACTTCGCTCCACAGGGCGGTCAATTGCGCGTCGCTCATCCAGTCCTGCGCATCGAGGAATATGTAACGGTCAAAGCTGTTCGCATCGGCCGCCGCGAGCATGTCGGTCATGTTCGCGTGAAGCACCGTAACCCGCCCCGCGCGGGCGCGGACGGCGGCATAATGATCCGCGTGCAGATAGGGCGGCAACGACGCAGCGGCGTGCTTTCCATAGCCGCGACCAAAGGCTTGCCAGGCGAAATAATTATCCTCGAGCGCAAAATCGCAGGTCAATTTTTCAAGGCGCGCGCGCAACACATCGGCCATCGGCCTTCCGTCCGCGAGCGCGTCATATTGCGCCGGCGGAATGCCCAAACCGAACAGCGACGATCGCTGGTCCGTGACCCAACGGATGAACTTGCGATCGAAGAAGGGCGCGAACTTCGTCTCGAAAATCGTGCGCTGTTCTTCGATCGTCTTCGCTTCGAGGAACTGGCGCGGATCGACGCGGTGCATGCGAGCGACGAGGTGCGCGACCCCGATAAAATTACCGAGCAGTCCGCGCTTGTAGAGCCCGTGCGCGAAGCCGTTGATCCGGCGGCGCCCGACCAGGTCGCGGCCTTCCCAATAGCGGCGGGTTACCTCGTCCAGGTGGGGTCGGACGAAGGCACGATAGTCTGCGATGTTGCTGCTGTTGTCGGCGTCGGCGAAAAAGCGGCGAAGGCTCGCATGATCGGACAACCGCTGGATCGCCACGCGTTTAAGATTGTTAAGTGCGACATGCGCGGTGTTGAGGTCGACCGCGACAATCTCCGCCGGGTCGGCGGTCAGATAGGAAAAGACATTGCAGCCGCCGCTGGCGATCGTGGCGATCCGGTTGCCCGGTTCGATCGCCAGCGCCTCCATATCGACGACCGGGTCTTCCCATATCTGGGCATAGACGAGGCCTTTGAACGCTAGCGCGAAAGCGCGGTCGAGCAGGCGTTGTTTCTGCTCGCCATCCTCGCGAACGACGGCGGCGGCGATCTTGCGATTGGGTCGGCTGGCCATGCGAATGGGTATCCCGGACAAGGTTGATCCGGGGCTGCCCATTGCATGCTTTCATGCGATTTCCGTGCCGGTTCGATGACAATCCGGCGACATACGAGAAAATATGCGTACCTCGACAATCGTCATTCCCGCGTAGTCAGCGACTCTGCGGGAATGACGAAGATATTTGTCAGTCGCGGCAGTAGCCCTCACCTTCCTTCACGATCAGGCATTCCTTCTTGCCGGCCAGATATTTGAGACCGGTTTCGTCGCCGTTGCCGCGACGCAGGCTGAGTTCCTCGGTCCCGCGCTTGAACTTGATGCCATGCTCGCTGTCTTCGCCATCATAGGTCCCCTTGGTGTCGAGGTCCGACTGCATTTCGAGCTTGTATTTCCCTGGCGCGGCGGTCGTGATCGTGGCGTACATGCCCTCGACCCCGGTCCACTTACCTGCCCAGCTCGCGAAGCGATGCGGCGCGGTCGCGGGATCGGTTGCCTCTGCGCCCTCGGCCGGAACGGTCTCGACCGGAACCTCGGTGGTCGTGGCATCGGTCGGCGCAGGCGCGGGCGCCTCTGCCTTTTCGCAGCCGGCCAATAGAACCAGCGCCGCAGCGCCCGCCAAAATTGCACTCTTCTGCATCATGCTTCTCCTTCCCCGTCCAAACGCATGTCGGCGGATAAGTTTCCGCCAGCCTATTCGGTGATGATCTCCGCGAATTTCAGCGGATCGACATTGCCGCCCGACAGCGTGACGAGAGTCGCGTCCGTTACCGACACTTTGCCCGCGAGCACCGCCGCCAACGCGGCCGCTCCGCCGGGCTCGACGACAAGGTGCAGCTTCTCGAACGCCAGCCGCATTGCATCGCGCACTTCGCTGCGCGTCACGGCAACGCCCTTTACGCCGCGCGCCTGCAGCACCGCGAAGTTGATCGGCCAGGTTTGTGGCGTCTGCAAGGCGTCGCATTCGGTCGGATAGGTCATATCCTCGACCGAAAGGATTTCGCCGGCAGCAAGGCTGCGCGTTACATCGTCCCAGCCTTCGGGCTCCACGGCAACAATTTCGGCCTCGGCCAGCGCAAGAGCGAGTCCTGCCGACAGACCGCCCCCGCCACAGCAGGCGACAACCTTGTCGGGGCTGCCGATCCCGCGCGTAACCATCTGCGCTTTCGCTTCGGTTCCGGCGCTGCCCTGTCCCTCTATGACCCACGGATCACCATAGGCATGGACGAGCGTCCCGCCGCGTTCGGCGAGCAGCTTTGCCGCGACCGCGTCGCGCGATTCGGTCACGCGATCATAGAGCACGACCTCGGCGCCCAGTTGGCGCGTTGCGGCAAGCTTCATCGCCGGCGCATTGCTCGGCATCACGATCGTCGCTTTGATCCCCAGCTGCTTTGCCGCCCATGCGACGCCTTGCGCATGATTGCCGCTCGATACACCGACGACGCCCGCCGCCGCCTGTTCGGGCGTCAGATCGGTCAACCGGTGCCAGGCGCCGCGGATCTTGAACGCTCCGACGGGTTGCAGGCATTCCGCCTTGCACCAGATCGTCTTGCCATCGACTTCGAGCGGCAACAGCGGGGTTTGCGGGAGCAATGCAGCGACTTTCGCCGCGGCGCGTTCGACACCCGCAAGCGTGGGTGCGCGGTTCGGATCGAGCAAGGGATCGGGGCTTTGCTGTGTCATGGCTTCGTCCTATAGGGCCGGCCATACAAGACAAGCCACATAGGTAGGCGCAGGAGATTTTTCGATGAGCAAGGTTCTGGTGATCGGCGCAGGCGGCGTCGGTTCGGTCGCGGTGCACAAGATGGCGATGAACCCCGACATTTTTCCCGACATCACGCTGGCGAGCCGCCGCAAGTTCAAATGCGACGCGATTGCCGAATCGGTGAAGGAACGCACCGGCGTCACGATCAAGACCGCCGAAGTTGACGCCGACCATATCGACGCGACCGCAGCGCTGATCCGCTCGATCGGCGCGACACATGTCGTCAATCTCGCACTTCCCTATCAGGACCTCACGATTATGGAGGCCTGTCTGTCGACCGGCGCGCATTATCTTGATACCGCCAACTACGAACCCCGCGACGAGGCGAAGTTCGAATATCATTGGCAGTGGGCCTATCAGGACCGCTTCAAGGAGGCTGGTCTGATGGCGCTGCTCGGTTCGGGTTTCGATCCGGGCGTGACGAGCGTGTTCACGACCTGGCTCAAGAAGCATCATTTCGACCGCATCGACACGCTCGATATTCTCGATTGCAACGGCGGCGATCATGGCCAGCATTTCGCGACCAACTTCAACCCTGAGATCAACATTCGCGAAGTGACCGCTGTCGCTCGTCACTGGGAAAATGGCGACTGGGTCGAAACCCCGCCGATGTCGGTGAAGCAGCAGTTCGATTTCGAGGCTGTCGGCCCGAAGACGATGTACCTCATGTATCATGAGGAGATCGAAAGCCTCAAAACCCACTTGCCCGAAATCAAACGCATCCGTTTCTGGATGACATTCGGCGAGGCCTATATCACGCACCTTACCGTCCTCCAGAATGTCGGCATGACGCGCATCGATCCGGTGATCTACGAAGGCCGCGAGATCGTACCGCTGCAGTTCCTGAAGGCCGTCCTTCCCGAACCGTCGAGCCTCGGCGAGACCACCAAGGGCAAGACGAACATCGGCGTCATTGCGACCGGTCTGGGCAAGGATGGCAAGGAAAAGACGCTCTATCTCTATAATATCTGCGACCATGAGGATGCCTATGCCGAAACGGGCAATCAGGCGGTGAGCTACACCACCGGCGTGCCGGCGATGATCGGCGCCGCCATGATGGTCACCGGCACGTGGAACGGCGACGGCGTGTTCAACATGGAACAGATGGATCCCGATCCCTTCATGGACATGCTCAACAAGCATGGCCTGCCCTGGCAGGTGAAGGAATTGGACGGTCCGCTCGATTTCTGAGCGATTTTACGTTTTTCGTCATTTCCGCGAAAGCGGGAACCCGTTAGCCACGGCGAAACTGGGTCCCGCTTTCGCGGGAATGACGAAAGGTAGCCCGAATGAAATTGCAATTGGCAGCGATCGCCTTGTTTGCTGCTTTCGCCACGCCCGCCGCGGCTCAAACCGACGACACCTATGCCCCGGCACGCGCAATCGTCGCCGACATCGGTAAAATTGTTACGCCAAACGGTGTGCAGGAGACCTTCGAGGCCACCCTCGGCGGGGCGCGGCAGGTCGTGAACGTGCGCGGTTCGGACCGCGACAATCCCATCCTGGTTTTCGTGCATGGCGGACCCGGCGCGGTCGAAATGCCCTTTGCCTGGGCTTTTCAGCGGCCGTGGGAGGATGTCTTTACCGTCGTCCAATATGATCAGCGCGGGGCCGGCCGTAGCTATCCGCTCAACGATCCCGCGACCCTTGCGCCGACGATGACACCCGAACGCTACCGCGACGACGCCATCGAACTGATCGAGTTGCTCAAAAAGCGCTATGCCAAACGCAAGGTCGTGCTGATGGGCCATAGCTGGGGCTCGATCGTCGGCCTGTCGGTCGCGGTAAAGCGGCCCGACCTGCTCTACGCCTATGTCGGTGTCGGCCAGGGCATCGATTTTCGCGAAGGCGAAAAGGCCGGTATGGCGTGGACGCGGGCCAAAGCGCTCGCGGCAGGGAATATGGAGGCCGTCCGTGCGGTCGATGCTCTCGCACCCTATCCGAGCGGCGAGTTCACGATTGCGAAAGCCGACGGCTGGCGCAAATATGCGATCCCCTACGGCTCGCTCATCTATAACAAGCCCGACCTCAAATATTATTTCCAGACGCCGCGCCTTTCGCCTGAATATAGCGAGGCCGACCGACAGGCGTGGGGCAAGGGCAGCGAGTTTTCTGTGACGACGCTCTGGCCGCGTTTGGCCGATGTCAGCTTCACGAAGGTCAAGAAGATGGATGTACCGCTGGTCTTCCTGCTCGGACGGCATGATTATACTGTCCCTTCGCCGGTGGCGGCCCAGTGGTTCGGACAGGTTGAAGCACCCTCAAAGAGGCTCGTCTGGCTCGAACATTCGGCGCATATGCCGATGGTCGAGGAGCCGGGTCATTTCTTCGCCGCGCTGCTCCGCGACGTGCTGCCGCTGACGAAGGACCGGAAATGACTGCCTATCTCGCGCCGATCGGCCTGCTGTTCGTATCGAACATCTTCATGACATTTGCTTGGTACGGCCAGCTTGGCGCCGTGTCGCGGCCCGTCTGGCTGGCGGTGCTGATCGCATGGGGAATCGCCTTTTTCGAATATTGTCTTGTCATCCCCGCGAACCGCATAGGCTATGGCGTTTACAGCGCCGCCGAACTCAAGACCTTGCAGGAAGTGATTACACTGGTCATATTCGCTGGGTTCGCGGTCTTCTGGCTCGGTGAGAAGCTGACCCTGAACCATCTCGTCGGCTTCGGTCTGATCGCGGCGGGTGCGTTCTTCATCTTCAAGGGACCGATTGCGGTCTGACAGGAAACACAAGCGACATGGAAACCCGTGCCGGCGATCCCGGAGCCTTTGCCCGCTTCGACCTGACCCGAGTCCCCTCTCCCGCATTCATCGTCGATGCCGCAAAGGTGCGCGCCAACCTCGCGTTGCTGCGCCATATCGGCGACGCGTCGGGTGCGCGCGTACTGGCGGCGCTCAAGGCGTTCTCGATGTGGTCCCTGGGGCCGACCGTCATCGAATATCTCGACGGCGTATGTGCTTCCGGCATCTATGAAGCGAAGCTCGGGCGCGGCGAATATGGCGGCGAAGTCGCAACCTATTGCGCGGGCTACAAGGAAGCTGACCTGCCCGAGATCGCGGCGCTGTCCGACCATCTGATCTTCAACTCGCCGGGGCAGATCTCACGCTTCCGCCCATTGCTCGATGAATTGCGGGCGAACGGCGAAACATTCGACATCGGCCTACGCATCAATCCGATGCACAGCGAAGGCGAGGTCGCGAAATATGATCCTGCGGCGCCGTGCAGCCGCCTCGGCTTCCCGATCAGCCAGCTTCTTCCCGAACATATGGAGGGCGTCGACGGCATCCATATGCACAGTCTGTGCGAACAGGATTTCCCGCCGCTGCAGCGCACGTGGAACGCGGTGCAACCGATGCTGCGCCCCTTCTTCAGCCAGCTCAAATGGATCAATTTCGGCGGCGGCCACCATGTCACGCGGGCCGATTATCAGGTCGATGATCTGATCGCCTTCCTGAAGCAGGTGCGTGCATCGACCAACTGCGATGTGATGATCGAGCCCGGCGAGGCCATCGCGCTGGACGCCGGCATCCTCGTCGGCGAGATACTCGACCTGTTCGACAATGGTATGCAGATCGGTATCACCGACATTTCGGCAACCTGCCACATGCCCGACGTCATCGAGGCGCCCTACCGCCCCGCGATGCTCGATGAGGGCGACGAGGGCATGCCGGTCCGGCTCGGGGGCCCATCATGCCTGGCGGGCGACGTCATTGGCGATTACCGCCTTCCCGGCGGCGCGCGCATCGGGCAACGTTTCGCATTCCTCGACCAGGCGCATTATTCGATGGTCAAAACCAACACCTTCAACGGCGTGCCGCTACCGTCGATCTGGCTGTGGGACAGCGAGAGTGACGCACTCAAGCTGATCCGCGAGTTCGGTTATGAGGACTTCAAGACGCGGCTCGGATAAGGTCGCGTCAGAAGTGCGAAGCGTTGAAAATCAACGCGACCGCCCGGCCCCGCGCATCGGTGGCGGCGAGCGAATTCCAGATGTCTTCGCATTCGAACCCGCATTGGATGTCGCGATTTTCGTGGCGTGCGGTAATCTTGTAGCGCCCTGCCGGCGCCTGTCGGCACGCATTCGCGGCCCGCGCCTTGCCGAACGCCTGATTCTGGACCGCCTTATTCCCCTTCGTGGGGATCGCCCGAACGGCGGCACGCGCACCATCGACAGTCGCGCATAGATAGAGCGTGCTCATCGTTGCCGGATCGTAGTTGATCAGACCATTGGGCGCGAATTCGGACAACCAGCGCTCGAAATCGGTGCGGGGATGCTTGTTGTTTCCCATTTCATCGACGATCCCGACGACCCGAACGCCCTTGGCGTTCGCGCCGCGATAGATAAGATAGGTTTCGCTAGCTGAGGCGAGCTTCAGCGTCCGCCGCGCCACCGCCTGCTGGATCGTGATCACCGACGTCGCATCGGAGCTGTCCTGCGAGCAGCCGGTCGCCGCCAGGCCCTGAAAGAACAGGCTGGTGTCGATCGTATGATTCCGCGGCGCGGGCTGCACGCCATAATAAGTACCCAACATCTGACGCGCTGCCGACTCAGTTGGGCAAATGACCGTCGAAAAATCGTTCGGGATATCGATTTTAGCGGGTAGCGGCTCTCCGCCCCCCTGCACTGCAATCATCATCACCCACGCGGACAAGCTCATCGGCGGTTCCTTTTTTTGTTCGAAGGCAGGAGCTTAACGTGCGAGCGGAGGCGGGGTCAATCGATGGTCGTGCCTGTTTCCGCCAGAGCTTGGTGAATATGGCTGACCACCACCGATCCCTCTCCGACCGAAGATGCGACGCGCTTTACCGATCCCTTCCGCACGTCGCCGACGGCATAGATGCGCGGCCAGCTCGTTTCGAGGCGGCTTGGCATGCGGTCGAGCGACCAGCCCGCCTTGACCAGTTCGAGCGGCGCGATATCGGCGCCGGTCTTCACGAATCCGCGATCGTCGCACACCATCTCTTTGGGCAGCCACCGGGTGTTCGGAGTGGCACCAAGGAACAGGAACAGGAAGCGGCAATCGCAATGATCCTCGGCTCCCGTCTCGCGGCAGCGATAGGTCAGGCCGGCCAGATGCTCCTCGCCGTGCAGACCGACGACGTCGGTCGCGGGAATGATCTCGATGTTCGGATGCTCTTCGAGCCGCTTGACCAAATATTCGGACATCGTCTCGCGCAGGCTCGCACGGCGGAAGATAACATAGACCTTCTTTGCCACGCTCGCGAGATAGATGGCGCCCTGCCCCGCCGAGTTGCCCGATCCGACGACGGTCACCTCTGCATTGCCGCAGAGCTGCGCCTCCATCGGCGTCGCGCCATAATAAATGCCGCGGCCCTCATAGGATTCGATGCCCTCGATCGGCAGGCGCTGATATTCCGCGCCGCTCGCCACGACCACGGCACGGCTGCGCAGCTTGCGCCCGTCGGCAAGATGCAAGCAATAGGCATCGCCGTCGCGGTTGATCGACGTCGCGCGGACGGGCGCGACCAGTCGCGCGCCGAACTTCTGCGCCTGCACCGTCGCCCGGCGCGCCAGCTCATTCCCCGAAATGCCGGTTGGAAAACCCAGATAATTCTCGATCTTCGACGACGTGCCCGCCTGCCCGCCGGGCGCGAGCGAGTCGAGCGCGATCACCGTCAGCCCTTCGGACGCGGCATAGACCGCTGCCGCTAGCCCGCCGGGGCCGCTGCCGACGACGATGACATCAGCGGTCGCACCATCGGGTAACAGATCGAGCCCGAGCCCCGCCGCGAGCTGTTCGGGGGTCGGCTGAACGAGCACGTCGGCTGCGCCCAGGATGACCGCCGGCAACTGGCCGCCGGTCAGCCCCCGTTCGGCCATCAGATGCCCCGCGACCGGTCCGTCGGCGGGATCAAACCAGCGATGTGCGACACCATGCTTCATCAGCAGGTCGCGCAAGGCATAGACGCTGCGATCCATCGCCGCGCCGATGACGATCGTCACCGCGAAACCGCGATTATTGCTGAATTCGCGGCGGGCGGAAAGAACGCGGACGAAAATGTCCGAATAATAGGAGTTGCCGGCAATAAGACGCTGGAAATCGGCGTGGGCGATACGGATGACCTCGCCGTCGGCGCCCATCTCGACGCGCGACAGGTGGCGCTGTCCGGTCAGTACCGACAGGTCGCCCGCGAACTGGCCGTGCTCCATCCAGCCGACGCGCCTTCTCCCTTCATCGGTGGAGGCGAAAATATCGGTATGTCCCGAAAGGGTGATGATGCAATCGGGCGCCATCATGCCCTCCTCGACGATCAGATCACCGGCGCGATGCGACTCGATTGTGCCGAACGCCGCCAGTTCTTGGAGTTCCGCGTCGGAAAAGCTGTGATTAACGTCGGCGCGAGACACCATGGCGGGGAGGTCCTTTTCGGGTTTGGCGATGCGCCATCCCTAGCGCGGCGGTATGGCTTTGTCTCGCGTTTGCGCGGTTTGGCGCAGATCGGCCCCGGTTCGGCCCCGGTGTTACCGGACTATTACAAAATTGCGCGATAGGGTCTTTACAGGGGGGACCCCCCTGCATATATCGCCCTCCGCTGCCCCAGGGGGACTTCCAATAACCGCAAGGCAGCCTTGTCGTTTACCGTTTAATTTTGGGGGTCCCTTGAGTTGCACCAGCATCATAGCGCCCACGGGCTGATTCAGGCACTTTCGCCGATCGAACCTGTTACGCTTGTCCGCCCGCACGCCGCGCGGCGCGCAGCGCGTTTCTTCATCGAGCGTTTTCCCGGCACGACCATGTATGCGGTCAAGGCGAATCCGTCGCCTGACCTCTTGCGCGTGCTGTGGGATTCGGGTGTCACCCATTATGACGTCGCCTCGATTGCCGAAGTGCGTCTGGTTGCCCGCACGCTTCCCGAAGCAACGCTCTGCTTCATGCATCCGGTGAAGGCTGAGGAAGCGATTTCCGAAGCCTATTGGAAGCATGGCGTCCGCACCTTCTCGCTCGACACGCTCGACGAACTCGAAAAGATCGTCCGTGCGACCGAAGGCGCGCAGGATCTGAACCTGCTCGTGCGCCTGCGCGTCTCGTCCGATCATTCGAAGCTCAGCCTCGCCGCCAAGTTCGGCGCCGAAGCCGACGAGGTCGTCGAACTGCTTATGGCGACACGCCAGGCGGCCGATGCGCTCGGCATCTGCTTCCATGTCGGCAGCCAGGCGATGACGCCGCATGCCTATGCGCAGGCGATGGAGCGGGTTCGCGCCGCGATCGTCGCAGCATCGGTTACCGTCGACATCATCGATGTCGGTGGCGGCTTCCCTTCGTCCTATCCGGGCATGGAGCCTCCGCCGCTCGACGCTTATTTCGAGACGATCCACCGCAGCTTCGAAAGCCTGCCGATCAGCTATTCCGCTGAACTGTGGTGCGAGCCGGGCCGCGCCCTGTCGGCCGAGTATAGCTCGCTGATCGTACGCGTCGAAAAGCGCCGCGGCGAAGAGCTGTACATCAACGACGGCGCCTATGGCGCGCTGTTCGATGCCGCGCATGTCGGATGGCGCTTTCCTGTCACGCTGCAGCGCGACGTGGCGAGCGACGCCGAGATGATGCCGTTCAGCTTCTATGGTCCGACCTGCGACGATCTCGACCATATGGCAGGCCCCTTCTTCCTGCCCGCCGACATCAAGGCTGGCGATTTCATCGAGATTGGTATGCTCGGCGCCTATGGCTGCGCGATGCGAACCAAGTTCAACGGCTTCGGCGCAGACGAGACGCATGTCGTCAGCGACGAGCCGATGGTCAGCCTCTACACCGGCGAAATCGAACAGGAGCGCCGCAGCGCGACGGTGACCAAGCTGTTCTGACGAACCGCAATATGGAAAATGAAAGGGCCGGCGCAGCGATGCGACCGGCCCTTTCTCTTTTGGGCAGGGCCGCTAGATTGCGCGGCCCATGCAGCCCTTTCATCACCTTCTCGCCAACAATCTGATCGCGAACATCACCAATTTTACGGTGTGGTTCGCGCTAACCTTCTGGACCTTCCTCGAAACGCAGTCGGTATTCGCTACCGGCGTGATCGCGGGCATCTATCTCGTCCTGACCGCGATGCTCGGCATCTGGTTCGGCAGCCTTGTCGACCATCATGGCAAGCGGCACATGATGCTGGTGTCGAGCATCGCATCGCTTCTCCTCTACACCGCGGCGCTTGCCGGCCATGCGCTTGACCCCGCTATTCGCGGCGCCGACACCCACGGCATCACTCTCTGGCTCTTCATCCTCATCACGATGCTCGCCGTGATCGCCGGCAATATCCGCATGATCGCGCTGCCTACGCTCGTAACCCTGCTCGTGCCCGAGGATCGCCGCGACAAGGCGAACGGGCTGGTCGGAATGGTAAGTGGCATCGGATTCCTGATGACGTCGGCGATCAGCGGCTTCCTTGTCGCGTGGGGCGGGATGGCCGGGGCGCTTTACTTCGCCATCAGCTTCACCTCGATCGCGATCCTTCACCTGCTGTTCGTCCGCATCGACGAGCCGCGCGATCCTGAAACGCATGACGCCCCCCGCAGCATCGATCTCGCGGGGACGCTGCGCGTCGTGCTCGGCATTCCCGGGCTGATCGCACTCATCCTCTTCACGACGTTCAACAATCTTCTGGGCGGCGTTTTTATGGCGCTGATGGACGCCTATGGCCTGTCGCTGATGAAGGTCGAGGAATGGGGCCTGCTATGGGCTGTCATTTCCTGCGCCTTCATTGTCAGCGGGATGGTGATTGCACGGACGGGCCTCGGTGCGAATCCGGTCCGCACGCTTCTCCTCGTCAATCTCGCGGCGTGGATCGTCGCGGTCTTCTTTACGATCCAGTCGTCGGTCATATTGCTCGCCGCCGGCTGCTTCATCTGGATGTTCCTCGGCCCCTATGCAGAGGCGGCAGAACAGACCACGCTGCAAAAGGTCGTCCCCTACGAACGTCAGGGCCGCGTCTTTGGTTTCGCACAGTCGGTCGAGCAATCGGCCTCGCCGCTCACCGCCTTTCTGATCGCCCCGCTCACGCAGTTCGTCTTTGTGCCCTTGATGACTGACGGCGCGGGAGCCGACGCGATCGGTGACTGGTACGGTCGAGGGCCCGAACGCGGCATCGCGATCGTCTTTTCGATCGCCGGGCTGTTTGGCGTGCTCGCGACGATTGCCGCGTTCCGGTCGAAATCCTATCGGCGGATATCGGCCGCCTATAACAGCGAAACCGACGACAACACCGGCGCCCTGACAGAACAGCCAGTCTGACGACGAAGCCCCTTCCGTTTTACTTTGCAATCATTCTATCGTGTCCGCGAAGCAGAGAGAGGATGCGTGCTTATGTTGTCAGGGATCCGGATCGTCGATCTCACCACCGTCATTTTCGGACCCTATGCGACGCAGATGCTCGCCGACCTCGGCGCCGAGGTGATCAAGGTCGAAACACCGGGGCTCGGCGACATATCGCGTTATCTAGGCAGCGGTATACCCGATCCGACGATGGGGTCGATCCATCTGACGGTAAACCGCGGCAAGCGATCGATTGCGCTCGACCTCAAAAATCCTGAGGATGCCGCCGTGCTGCGCGAGCTGATCGTGACCGCCGACGTGTTTTTCCACAATGTCCGGGGCAAGGCGATAGAGCGGCTCGGTTTCGACTATAACGGTTGCAAGGCGCTGAAGCCCGATATCATTTATGTTCATGGCACGGGCTTCGGGCAGGATGGCCCCTATGCTGACCTTCAGGCCTATGACGACGTCATCCAGGCCGCGACTGGCACGACCAGCCTTCTCCCGCGCGTCGACGGGAACCCAAGCCCGCGATATTTCCCGTCGCTGATCGCCGACAAGATCGCCGGCCAATTCGGCGCGCAGGCGATCCTCGCCGCGCTGGTCCACAAGCTGCGAACCGGCGAGGGGCAAGAAGTCGAAGTGCCGATGTTCGAATGCTTCGCCGCCTTCATGCTCACCGAACATCTGCGCGACGCGGCGCTCGATCCGCCGATCGGTCCGGCGGGTTACCCGCGCCAACTCGACCCAACCCGCCAGCCGTTTCCGACGAGCGACGGTTACCTTGCGATCGTACCCTATACACCCGAATCGACCGCGCGGCTGATGGACCTGCTCGGGAGCGCCGGCTTGCTGGAAACCCCGGAATATGAGGCCGCCAAAGCCAAGGGGCGACATATGCCGATTATCTACAGCGAGATCGCGCGCAAAACCCCCGCGAAGTCGAACGCCGAATGGCTCGAACTCTTCGCCGCCAATGACATCCCTGCGATGGCGGCGCGCGACCTCCAGGACATTAAGGAGGACCCGCATTTTGTCGCGACCGAATTCTTCCGTCACCGCACACACCCCGATGTCGGCGCCTTTCATGAGATGCAGCCGCCGGTGAAATATGACGCGATGCCACGCCGCGATCTGGGCTTCGCGCCGCGCGTCGATGGCGACGGCGCGGCGATCCGGGACGAACTGGCGCGCTGAACTTCGCCGGTTGCATTGTCGGCGCCGTGCCTTAGCATCGCCGCAAAACAGACAGGGGGAGCCAAATGTCCGAAAGCCTTCTCGCACCCGGCGCGGTGCTCGTTCTCTGGACTCTCGTCGTGCTGGTCTGGGCGGGCGTAACGCGTTTCCGGGCCTTTTCAAAGGTCGGTATCGACCTGAAGGCCGCGCCGCCGGGCGGGCGCGGTGTTGATCTGGAGGGCGTCCTTCCGCCGCTCACCAACTGGAAATCGCACAACTACACGCATCTGTGCGAACAGCCGACGATCTTCTACGCAGTGATCATCTTCCTGCACCTGTCGGGCGGCAGCACCGACCTGACGCGCGGGTTGGCGTGGGCCTATGTCGTGCTGCGTATCGTTCACAGCTTCTGGCAGTCGACGGTGAACCGCGTGCCTGTCCGTTTCGTGATTTTCTCGGTCGCAACGCTGTGCCTGTTCGCGCTGTCGCTGCTGGCCGTGATCGCTACTTTGGGTTGAGGGGGAAAGAATATGGATACGAACGCAATATTAGGACCGGTCGCGACACTCGCGCTCTGGTCGATGATTATGTGGGTGTGGATGTACGCGACGCGCATCCCCGCGATGCAGCGCGCCAAGATCGACGCGGCGAAGATGGTCGGCGGGACGGGCAAGAGCCTTGATGAGGTGCTACCCCCCGACGTGCAGTGGAAGGCGCATAACTATAACCATCTGATGGAACAGCCGACGGTGTTTTACGCCGTCGCGCTGGCGCTGGCGATCGGCGGCATGGGCGGCGGGCTCAATGCGCAGCTTGCCTGGGCCTATGTCGCCCTTCGCATCCTGCACAGCCTGATCCAGGCGACGGTGAACCGCGTGATGTGGCGCTTCGGCATTTTCGCGCTGGCCAGCCTCGCGCTGATCGCATTGTGCATCCACGCCTTCATGGGCTTCGTGCTACACTAAGCCTTTAGCGTGAAAAGCGCGCGGCCAGTTCCACATGGGTCGACCAGCGGAACTGGCCCACGGGCTGCACCCAGTCAAGCGTGTAGCCGCCTTCGATCAGCGTCTTGGCATCACGCGCGAAACTCGCGGGATTGCAGCTAACATAGGCGATGACTGGCGCGGTCGACATCGCCAGTTGCTTCACCTGCTCCTCGGCACCAGCGCGCGGTGGGTCGAGGATGACCGCGCCGAAGCGGTTCAACTCGGCGGGCACGAGGGGCCGACGGAACAGATCACGATGTTCAGTTGCGACGAGCGCCCGCGCGCGGTTCGCCGCGCCCGTCAGCGCCGCGATCGCATCGCGCGCGCCCTCGGCCGCATAGATTTTGCGTCCCGCCTGCACCGACAAGGCGAAAGTACCGACGCCAGCGAACAAGTCGGCGACCGCGCCTGCATCACCAATCGCCTTGGTCACCGCCCCGATCAGCGCCGCTTGCCCGGCACTCGTGGGCTGGAGGAAGGCAAAGGGCGGAACTTCGACAACGATATCGCCAAAGCGCATCGTCGGCGGCTCGGGCTGCCAGAGGATTTCTAGCCCGTCGCCCTGATCGATCGCGAACCGCGCCAGATTGTGCGCACCAGCAAAGTCTTGCAGCGCCATCGCAGCGTCGAGCCCTTCGGCCTTGACGCCTTCCAATATCAGTTCGACGCCCTGATCGAGCATCTGCAGCTTGACCTTCACCGGACGGCGCGGCTGAGCGATCATTACCAGCAGTTCGCGCACGGGGGCAATCAGTGCAAATAGCTCGGGAAGCAACAGCGGACACATCCGCATATCGACGATCTGGTTGCTCTGCGCGGCGTTGAAACCGATTGACACCTGCTTGCCGGTGCGAAGCGCGGTCAGGACGGCGCGACGGCGGCTTTGCGGAGGCGACAACACTGCGGGCAGGACCTGGACGCCCGTAACCTCTTGCCCCTCGAGCCCACCCACGACACGGTCGCGCACGAAGTCGGCGAGCGCAGGTTCGGCGACATGCTGCAACTGGCAGCCGCCGCACTTGCCGAAATGGCGGCAAGGCGGGTCGGTGCGGTTCGGGCCCGGAATAATAATCCCGTCGTCGCGGACGCGGTCGCCCGGCACGCCGCCCGCCACATGACGGCCGTCGCCCGTCACGCCATCGCCGCGCGCGGCAATGCGCTCGATCAGCGCAGCTTCACTCATTTCAGTCCCTAACCAGATCGTCGGCTACAAGGCCGGGGCCTATACGCGCCGCTTGCGCGATATGCCACCCCACCGCCGCGACGGCGGCATCGAAGGCATCACCACCGCGCGCCAGCATTGCGCCGCACGCGCCGGCGAGCACATCGCCCGTTCCCGCCGTCGCAAGCCAGGGGCTGCCCGGCCATGCCGCGGCAACGCGCCCATCGGGTGCGGCGATGATCGTGTCGGCGCCCTTGTAGACGATGACGGCCTGCGTCCGCACCGCCGCGGCTTTTGCGCGGTCGATCTTGCTGCCGTAAAGCTGCGGAAAGGCGCGCGCGAACTCACCTTCGTGCGGGGTCAGGATCGCTTTGCGCGGCGTTTCGGACAGGCGCGGTAATGCCGCGTCAATCGCGGCAGCGTCCAGAACGAGCGGCTTGCCGGAATCGAGCGCGGCCTCGACGTCGAACAGCAGTTCGTCGCCTGCGGGAAACCCCGGACCGATCACCACCGCGCCGACGCGAGGATCGTTCAACCGTTCGCCGAACCGGGCGTCGCTCTCGGCTATGATCGCGGCGAAAGGCGGAGGCGCACCTCCTTCCAGCACGACATAGCCGGCGCCCGCGCGAAGCGCCGCCGCGGCGCTGAGCCCCGCAGCACCGCGCATCGGCCCCGCAAACACAAGCACCGTGCCACGGGTGAATTTGTGCGAAGCTGCATCGGGCTCAGGCGTTTGTAGCTTGGGCAAGCTACTCATCATCTTGTTTGCCGATATCCCGATCGACGCGAGAAGCACGCGCCCGCACGCTGGCGCTGTCGGCAACAGCACATGAGCGGGTTTGAGAGCGCCGAGCGCCAGCGTCACATCGGCACGAAGCGGCGGCATCCAGGCGGCCGCACCGTCGCCGTCCACCCCGCTCGGGATGTCGACCGCCAATATGCGGCTATCGGCAAAATGCCCAATGATTGTCGCCAGTTCGTTAGCAATCGGGCGCGTCAGCCCAACGCCGAACAGCGCATCGACAATCAAGGGCGCCGGGGCAAGGCGGCCATTCAGCACTTCAACAGGCCCAGTCCAGCCGGCGCGCGCAGCTTTTGCCAGATCGGTCGCAGGTTCCGCCAGAGCGGCGACCCGTACCGTGGCTCCACGCTCCGCGAGCAAGCGCGCGGCGACATAACCGTCGCCGCCATTGTTGCCGGGACCGCAGAGTATCAGGATCGGCGCACCTGCGGCCATGCGCCAAGCGGTATCGGCAACCGCTGCGCCCGCAAGATCCATCAATTCGGAGAGCGAGGTGCCCTGTATCGCGCACGCCGCCTCGGCTTCGCGCATCGCCTTGGCTGTCAGGATCGGGGCGCCGGCGGGAACAGACATGACCCCTGCCCTATCACGATCGCGCGAAAGCGCCTACTTCGCGCCGCCCGTATTGGCGGGCAGGCGATAGCGGTCATTGGCGATCGCGACTTCGATCATATTGTTGCCGACGATGCTCACCTTGGCGGGTTCGGCGCCGTCGGCCGAGACGACACCGCGCCCGTCGGTCGTGATCTGCAGGCGGCGATAACCGACATTGCCGCGCCCGACGACGAGGATCGTTCCGCCCTCGCCGCTCATTTCCTCGACGGTGCAGGTCCGGTCGAACAGCTTCGAGCCTTCGAGCGCGCATTCGATACGTCCGTCCTCGGCCGCCTCGCGCGATCCGCGCGCTTCGGCGTCGGCAAGCTCGCTATTGTCGGGTGCGCGGTTGCAGGCCGCGAGCGCGACCATCATCAGCAATGCCCCCCCAAGTTTTTTCATCCCTTGCCCTTCAACTGCGACAGGTCGCGCACTGCGCCGCGTGCGGCGCTGGTCGTCATCGCGGCATAAGCCTGAAGTGCTACCGAAACCTTGCGCGGGCGCGGCTTGACGGGCTGCCATGCAGCATCGCCCTTCGCCTCCATCGCGGCCCGGCGCTCGGCCAGCACGCTATCCGCCACGGCCAACACGATCGTTCGCGACGGGATGTCGATATTGATCAGGTCGCCATTCTCGACCAGCCCGATCGCGCCGCCCTCGGCCGCCTCGGGCGAGACGTGGCCGATCGAAAGGCCCGAGGTGCCGCCGGAGAAACGCCCGTCGGTGATCAGCGCGCAGGCGGCGCCGAGGCCCTTCGATTTGAGATAGCTCGTCGGATAAAGCATTTCCTGCATTCCCGGGCCGCCTTTCGGCCCCTCGTAGCGGATGACGACGACGTCGCCCGCCTCGACTTGCCCCGTAAGGATACCCGCGACCGCGGCGTCCTGGCTCTCATATACTTTGGCGGGGCCGGAGAATTTGAGGATGCTCTCGTCGACCCCTGCGGTCTTCACGATACAGCCGTCGAGCGCGATATTGCCCGATAGCACGGCCAGCCCGCCGTCCTTGCTGAACGCATGATCGGCCGAACGGATTACGCCTGCCTCGCGGTCGAGGTCGAGGCTGTCCCAGCGCCGGTCCTGACTGAACGCGGTCTGGGTGGGCACCCCGCCGGGCGCGGCCATGAAGAATTTCTGCACATCGGGATCGTTGGTGCGCGAAATATCCCATTTGTTGAGCGCATCGCCGAGCGTCGCGCTGTGCACCGTCGGCAGGTGCGCGTGAAGCAGGCCCGCGCGTTCGAGCTGGCCGAGGATCGCCATGATCCCGCCAGCGCGATGCACGTCTTCCATATGGACATCGCTCTTGGCGGGCGCGACCTTCGAAAGGCAGGGCACGCGGCGCGAAAGACGGTCAATGTCGTCCATCGTGAAATCGACGCCGGCCTCGAACGCCGCGGCAAGCAGATGAAGCACCGTGTTGGTCGACCCGCCCATCGCAATATCAAGGCTCATCGCATTTTCGAACGCCTCGAAGGTCGCGATGTTGCGCGGCAGCACGCTGTCGTCGCCCTCCTCATAATGGCGGCGGCACATTTCGACGACGATCCGTCCGGCGCGCAGGAACAACTCCTTGCGGTCGGCATGCGTCGCGAGGGTCGAGCCATTGCCGGGCAGCGACAGGCCCAGCGCCTCGGTCAGGCAGTTCATCGAGTTGGCGGTGAACATGCCCGAGCAGCTGCCGCATGTCGGACACGCCGCGCGTTCGATCTCGCTGACTTCCTCGTCCGTATATTTCTCATCCGCGGCGGCGACCATCGCATCGACCAGATCGAGCGCGACCTCCTTGCCCTTCAGCACGACCTTGCCGGCCTCCATCGGCCCGCCCGAGACGAACACGACGGGGATGTTGATGCGCAGCGCGGCCATCAGCATGCCCGGCGTGATCTTGTCGCAATTCGAAATGCACACCATCGCATCGGCGCAATGCGCGTTGACCATATATTCGACGCTGTCGGCGATCAGGTCGCGGCTCGGCAGCGAATAGAGCATGCCGTCATGCCCCATCGCGATGCCGTCATCGACCGCGATCGTGTTGAATTCCTTGGCAACCCCGCCCGACGCCTCGATCTCGCGCGCGACCATCTGGCCGAGGTCTTTCAGGTGGACGTGTCCCGGCACGAACTGCGTGAAGCTGTTAACCACGGCAATGATCGGTTTGCCGAAGTCGCTGTCCTTCATCCCCGTCGCGCGCCAGAGGCCGCGTGCACCGGCCATATTGCGGCCGTGGGTGGTGGTGCGCGAACGATATGAAGGCATTTTCAACAGTCCTGATAATTTTATTTCAAAAATGTGCGAAGAGACGCGCCTCTACACGCCTATCCGGGCAGATTCAATGCAACTTTGCTGCACATGCGAGAAAGGCGTCCGGCGAACAGCGCCTGCCCCGCCGCATCGCCGACCAGATCCTGCCGCATCTCGATCCCGACATAGGGAATGCCGTTCGCTTCGGCGTGGCGGTTCATCGTCGCGTTGAGCAACTTACCCGAATAGGGCTGCTGGTCGCCAACGATCATTTCTTCGGCTTCCAGGGCCGCGATTGCCGCCGCTGCGAGCCGATCGTCCTCATTGTACAGAACGCCGACATGCCAGGGCCGCGCTTGATCGGGATGTGCGGCGAGCGACGGCGTAAAGCTGTGCAGCGACAGGACCATCGCCGGGCGATGCGCCGCGATCGTCGCAGCGATATGGTCGTGATAGGGCCGGAAAAAACGCGCCAGCCGTGCCTCGCGCCCATCGTCGCCCAGCGCATTGCCGGGAACGGCATGCCCATCGCTGGCGATCGGCAATACGCCCGGCGCATCCTCATCGCGATTGCAATCGACGACGAGGCGCGACACGCCGCCGAGGATTGCCGCGTCGACCGCGCCGCCTTCAACGAGTAGCGCGGCCACCTCGGCCACGCCGATATCGATCGCGATGTGATTGGTCAGCAGCATGGGATCGATACCCAGATCGATATCGGCGGGCACGAAAGCCGACGCATGGTCGGCGATCAGCAGGATACCCCCGGTCCGCGCCGTTCCGATCTGCCGCCAAGCCTCGCTCACCGTAATACTCCTGCCATGGTCCACCAGTCCGGATGCCGTTCCGCCAGCGTTGCAGCGGCCGCGTCGCGCTCGGCGGCGGAATCGAACAGCGCGAAACAGGTTGCTCCCGATCCCGACATGCGCGCCAGCCAGGGCCGCAATGCCCCCAGTTCGAGCAGGATATCGGTAATCGCCGGACATTGCGCGATTGCCGCGCGCTGCAGATCGTTACGCGCGCCGAGCAGCCCGGCGCGCATGTCGGCGCCGGTGAAGAGTGCGCCCCGATCGACCCCATCCCACGCGGCAAACACCGGACCCGTCGCAACCGGCAGACGCGGATTGACGAGCAGGACCGGCGTCCCGCCGAGGCTTAGCCCTGGCACCGGGCTCAGTTCTTCGCCCACGCCGACGCCAAGGCACGTCATGCTCGCCACGCACGCGGCGATATCGGCACCCAGCGGGCTCACCAGCCGTGCCAAGGTCGCATCGCCCAGCTCGGGCAAAAAATGCTTCCGTATGAGCCGCGCCATCGCCGCGGCATCCGCCGAACCGCCGCCGATCCCTGCCGCGACCGGCAGCCGCTTCGTTAACGTCACGGCAAGCGGCGGCACCCGGTCGGCGCCATAGCGCCCGCGCAGCAGCGCCAGCACCTTCATCACCAGATTGTCGCCGCCCGCGCTCAGCCCTTCACCGAATTCACCGTCAATCGCCAGCGCATCCTCGTCCGCGAATTCGGCCGTAATCGCGTCGCCGCCGTCGACGAAGGCGAACAGCGTCTCGATCTCATGATAGCCGTCGGCCCGCCGCCCGCGCACATGCAGCGCAAGGTTGATCTTGGCCCAACCCGTCTCGTGGAACGCCGTCACGGTGCAGTGGTCGCGTGGGTCAGCCCGTCGCGCAGTTTCGCCTCCAGCCGGGTCGCCATTTCGGCGTCGGCGATCAGCGCCGCTGCACGCCAGTTATAGCGTGCGCGAAACTTCTGCCCCGCCTGCCAATAGGCATCGCCCAGATGTTCGACGATCACCGCATTTTCGGGCTCGCCGAGCTGAGCCTTTTCGAGCAGCTTGATCGCGTCGTCGGTGCGACCGGTGAGGAAATAGGCCCAGCCAAGCGAATCGGCGATGCTCGCATTCTGCGGCGCCTGCGCCCATGCCGCCTCGATCCGAGCGATTGATTGTTTTACGTCCTTACGCCGTTCGAGCGCCGAATAGCCGGCGAAGTTCAGGATCGACGCGTCTTCAGGGCGCAGCGCGACCGCCTTTTCCATCAATGGCGCGGCCGCATCCCACTGTCCCGCCTGCAGCAGCAACTCGGCGCGGGCGATCAGCAAAGTACCGCGCAGCGACTGGTCGCCTTCATCGTCGCCCAGCGCGGCTTCGAGCCGTTCATAGGCCCGCGACGCCGTCGCCGGATCGTTCGAGCGCCGCGCAATGTCGGCAAGGCGGACCAGCATGCTGCGCGCGGGATTTTCGTTCGCCGCGACCTCGGCAAGCTTGGCTGCGCCGGGAAGGTCGCCGGCATCGGCGATCAATTCGGCGCGGCGCATCATGAGCACCGGCGGCAGCGGCGTCCGCCCGGTATCGAGCAGCGCGATCGCATCCCCCTGTTGCCCATTGCGATCGAGCGCCTCCACAAGCGTCGTCCGCACCGCCATATCCTGATCGTTCAGCCAATAAGCCGCGCGTGCGAACAGCAGCGGCAGTTTCGCGCTGCCATTGGGGGTCCGCGCCAGTCCGTCGGCGAGCAAACCGAGCCATTGCGCCGTGCCGGCGCGCGGGGTCGACACCGGCTGATCGGGCAAAAGCAGCATCGGATCCTCGCGCTGGCCCGACGCAAGCGCAATCCGTCCGCGAAGTCGCTGCGCCGCATCGCGCTCGCCCGCTTTGTCGAGCGTCGCCGCGAGGCGCAGACCCACCAGTTGGCTCGTCCGGTCGGTCAATGTCACGCCATCGCTCAGCATCACCGCCGCGGCGGTGCGTTTCGTCGCGATCTGGACGAGTGCGACCTGAAGCGTCAGCGCAGGTTCGGGCCGTATCCGGCTGTTCGCGCTAAGCAAATGGCGCTCGGGGAAATTCTCGCGCGCGCCGACGTCGATCCATGCATTCACCGTCGGGACGATCAGCCGCGCGATCGTATCGGCGCCCGCCTTGTCGGCGCGCCCCGCCATATAGTCGCGCGCCGCTTTCCAGTCCGACCGGCGCATCGCGTCGACCATCAGCACCAACTGCGCATCGAAACGCCGATCACCGGCGGTCCACAGCCGAAGCGCCGCCGAGCGCGAGGCCTCAAGATCGCCTGCCTCGATCGCTTGCTCCAGCATCCGTCCGCTGAGGCCCGGCAAATCGGGCGCGACGCTGGAGACCGCGGTCAAGGCCGACAGCGCCGCTGCGGGCTCGCCGCCCTCTTCCGCCAGCCGCGCCCGCACCAGCGCGTTGAGCGCGGCGCCATTATCGTCGATTGCCCACGCCGGCACCGCCGCCGCGAACAGGCCGGCGATCAGGAACAGGCGAACGGGCTTACATATTGGGGTAATTGGGGCCTCCGCCGCCTTCAGGGGTGACCCAGTTGATATTCTGGGTCGGGTCCTTGATGTCGCACGTCTTGCAATGGACGCAATTCTGCGCGTTGATCACGAATTTCGGGTCGCCTTCTGCCTCGCCGACGATTTCGTAGACGCCCGCCGGGCAATAACGCTGCGCGGGCTCGTCATAGAGCGGCAAATTATACGCCACCGGGATCGACGGGTCCTTGAGTTGCAGGTGGACCGGCTGATCTTCCTCATGATTGGTGTTCGAAATGAACACCGAGGACAGGCGATCAAAGGTCAGCACGCCGTCGGGCTTGGGATAATCGGGTTTCGGCATGATGTCGGCCCGGTACAGGCTCTCATTGTCCGGATGATGCTTCATCGTGAAGGGAACTTTGATCTTCAGCGTTTCGAGCCACATCGTCATGCCCGACAGGATCGTCCCGGCCAGATCGCCATATTTCTCGACGAGCGGCAACACGTTGCGGACGACGCTGAGTTCCTTCTTGACCCAGCTCTCGTCAAAGGCCGCCTGATAGGCGTCGAGCGTGTCGCTGCCACGACCTGCGGTCACCGCGGCGAACGCCGCTTCGGCCGCCATCATCCCCGACTTCATCGCGGTATGCGTGCCCTTGATGCGCGGGACGTTGAGGAAGCCGGCGGTGTCGCCGATCAGCGCGCCGCCCGGGAAAGCGAGTTTGGGTACCGATTGCAGCCCGCCGTCGCTGATCGCGCGCGCGCCATAGGAAACGCGCTTACCACCCTTCAGTATCTTGGCGATCTCCGGGTGGGTCTTCCACTTCTGCATCTCCTGGAACGGGGAGATGTGCGGGTTGCGATAGTTGAGCCAAGTCACAAAGCCCAGGGCGACCTGCCCGTTCGCCTGATGATACAGGAAACCGCCGCCATTGGCATTCTGGTCGAGCGGCCAGCCCTGCGTGTGGATCACGCGGCCGGCGGCATGATTCTCCGGCTTGATGTCCCAGAGCTCCTTGACGCCAAGGCCATAGACCTGCGGCTCGCAATCGCTGTCGAGCGCGAACTGCGGCTTCAGCATCTTGGTCAGATGGCCGCGCACCCCCTCGGCGAAAAAAGTGTATTTTGCATGGAGTTCGAGGCCGGGGGCGTAATCGCCCTTGTGGCTGCCGTCGCGCGCAATGCCCATATCGCCGGTTGCGACGCCTTTGACCGAGCCATCTTCATTGTAGAGGATTTCCGCCGCGGGAAAGCCCGGGAAGATTTCGACGCCCAGCCCTTCGGCCTGTTCGGCCAGCCAGCGGCAGAGGTTGCCAAGGCTGCCGGTGTAGGTCCCGACATTGTGCATGAAGGGCGGCGTGATGATGTGCGGCAGGCTGAACTTCTTGCCCTTGGTCAGCACCCAATGCTGGTTGTCGTTGACCGGCACGTCGGCGAGCGGGCAACCCATCTCGCGCCACTCGGGAAGCAGTTCGTCGAGCCCCTTGGGGTCGATCACCGCGCCCGACAGGATATGCGCGCCGACTTCCGATCCCTTTTCGAGGATACAGACCGACAATTCGCTGCCCGCGTCATTCGCCAATTGTTTGAGGCGGATCGCCGCCGAAAGCCCCGCCGGCCCTGCGCCGACGATGACCACGTCATAGGGCATCGATTCCCGTTCGCTCACCGCAAATACCTTTCTGCCGTCCCTGCGCGGACATTCATCGTGTCCTGCGCTCATTCTGTCACGATTTGCGATGCCCGCCAATTGACGCGTCCGTCAACTGCCTGTTTGAAACAAAATCATGGGTGGGCAAAATTCAGCCTTGCTGGCGGAAAGCATTTGCGACTGGTGGTCGCTGGCGGGTGTCGACGCGCTTGTCGGCGAGCAGCCGGCGGGCTGGCTCGTCACGCCGCCTGCAAATGACGCTGCGGCAGCCAAGCCGAAACGCGTTGTTCAGGCCGAGCCCGAACTGCCCCCGCTCCCCCCAGCACTCCAGCGCCAGGACGCGGCCGAAGACGCCGAACCCAAGGGTCCGGTCGTGTTTCCGGACGATTGGACCGAATTTCGAAACTGGCTTGCCGAGAGCGACGACGTGCCCGGCAGCCAATGGGACGCGCATCGCGTCCTTCCCGTCGGCGACGCCGGGGCGCCGCTGATGCTGCTTACAGCATGGCCCGAAATCGACGATCAACAGGGCGGAACGCTGTTTTCCGGCGCGGCGGGCAAGCTGCTCGACGCGATGTTGCAGGCGATCGGCATGGCACGCAGCGACTGCTATGTCGCTAGCCTCGCGGTGACGCGGCCCGCCGGCGGCCGCTGCGACGGCGAAGAGGCGGCCGAACTCGACCGCCTGCTCTGGCATCATCTGCGACTGGCGAAACCGGGCCGCCTGCTGTTGATCGGAAGCGATATCGTGCGCATGGCGGCCGCGACCGCGCTGCCCGATGCGCGCGGACGGTTACTGAATATTAACCAAGATGGCGGCAATCTGGAGGCTGTGGCTGTGGCGCATCCGACGATGCTGCTGGCCCGACCCGCCCAGAAAGCGGCGGCATGGGATAGCCTGAAACTGTTCAACCGGGGACGTTGACGGATGCAGAATATGACCAGAACCCTGATTTCATGCGCCGCTCTGGCGATTTCTATCAGCGCGGCACCGGCGTTCGCCGCCGATGCCAGCAACCGCGACCTGATGTCCGCGCCGCAGACGGTGCCCGATATCCTGTCGTCGAAGCAGAAACAGCTTTATACGCAGGTGCTGACGGCGATCCGCGGCCAGCGTTGGGCCGACGCCAAATCGCTGCTCGACGGGGCGGACAATGGCCCGCTCAACGATTTTCTGCGCGCCGAACTGCTGACCGCCGCGAACAGCCCGCGCGCCGAAGTTTCGGATATCATGCCGATCCTGTCGCGCTCCCCCTTTCTGCCGCAGGCGGAGCAGCTCGGCCGCCTCGCCGCAAAGCGCGGCGCGACCGACATGCCGACGTTGCCGCTGCAGTCGCGGCTCGCCTGGTCGGGCAGCGCGCCGCGCCGTCTCGGTGCCGACGCGATCAGCAGCGACCCCGTCGCCGCGAGCCTTGCGCGAACGATCCCCGAGCGGATCAAGAATGACGATCCCGCAGGCGCCGAAGCCCTGCTCAACGCGGTCGCGGACCGGCTGACGCCCGAAGCGCGTAACGAATGGCGGCAGAAGGTCGCCTGGTCCTATTATATCGAGAATGACGACGCGAACGCGTTGCGCCTCGCGAACGATTGCAGCGATGGCCAGGGCGCCTGGTCGACGCAGGGCGCTTGGGTCAAGGGCCTCGCCGCCTGGCGCACCCGCGACTATCGCACCGCCCTCACCGCCTTCGACCGCGTTTCGAAGGAAGCGCCCGATAGCGAGCTGCGCGCAGCCGCTTATTATTGGGCTGCCCGCGCCGCCGTCGCGGCGGGCGAACCTTCGTCGGTCCAGTCGCGCCTGCGGGCCGCAGCCGCCAACGAAGAAACACTTTACGGCCTGCTTGCCGCCGAAATACTCGGCGTCGAAACGACCGCCCAACGCGAGAATGTCCGCGCCGACCGCAGCGCCTGGCGCGCGCTCGAAGATATGCCGAACGTTCGTATCGCGATGGCCTTCGCGGAAATCGGCGAGGATAATTATGCCGGCGCCGCGCTGCGCCATCAGGCGCTGATCGGCGATCCGCGCCAGCATGAGCAATTGCTTGCCATGGCGGGCGCGCTCAGCCTGCCCGAAACGCAGCTCTATCTTGCGCACAACACGCCGCAGGGGCGCAAGCTCGCGGCGCAGACACGCTATCCGCAGCCGAAATGGGAGCCGAACGGCGGCTGGAAAGTCGACCCTGCGCTAGTCTTTGCCCATACGTTGCAGGAATCGCGGTTCCAGCGCACCGTCGTCAGCCCCGCCGGCGCTTTTGGTCTGATGCAAGTCCGCCCGGGCACCGCGCGCGATATTGCGCGCTGGCGCGGCGACGCCGGCACCGGCGACCTGCGCATTCCCGCGGTGAACATGGATATGGGGCAGAGCTATCTGCAATATCTCAGCCGCGACCCGTCGACTGGTGGCCAGCTGCCGAAGGTCATCGCCGCCTATAACGCCGGCCCCGCGCCGATCGCGCGCTGGCAGACCGAGATCCGCGACAATGGCGATCCGCTGCTCTACATCGAATCGATCCCTTATTGGGAAACGCGCGGTTATGTCGGCATCGTGCTGCGCAATTACTGGATGTACGAAGCGCAGCAGGGCAAACCGTCGGTCAGCCGCGCGGCGCTCGCGCAGGGCAAATGGCCGCGCTTTCCCGACGGCAAGGATCGCACGCGCCTGACCTATGCGGGCGGCATCGCGAATGCCGATTGATCGGAGCGCGAATGCCGATTGACGAGAGCCTCGTCTTCAAACCCGTCCGCATTGCGCTGCTGACCATATCGGACAGCCGCAGCGCCGCCGACGACCGGTCGGGCGACAAGCTGGAACAACTGCTGACCACTGCGGGCCATATCTTGGCGGCGCGTGCGATCATCAGGGATGAAACCGACCTGATCGTCTCGCGCCTGCATAACTGGATCGACGATCCGGAGGTCGATGTCGTCATCACCACCGGCGGCACGGGACTGACGGGCCGCGACGTGACCCCCGAGGCGCTGCACCGGCTCGACGGCAAGGACATCCCGGGCTTCGGCGAGCTGTTTCGCTGGCTCAGCTATCAGACGATCGGAACCTCGACGATCCAGTCGCGCGCCTGCGCCGTCGTCGCACGCGGCACGTATATCTTCGCGCTTCCCGGCTCGACCGGGGCTGTGACCGATGCGTGGGAAGGCATTCTTTCGACACAGCTCGACAGTCGCCACAAGCCCTGCAACTTCGTCGAACTGATGCCGCGCCTCACCGAATAGCGCATTTGTTCTTTATTTGTTCTCACTGGCGCGATATTCTGCGTGGGTGGAATCAACAAAGCCTCTTCCCCCGATCGCGGGCCGTGGCGCCCCGACGAACCTGCGCCCGACCCGCACCGGTTCGGCCGAGCGCGTCGCCGATGGCGACTGGCTTGATGCGGCGGAAGACATCGACGGCGACATTCCACGGCTTCGCACCACGGTAACCGTCGAGCATCCCAAAACGATCATTTCGCGCAACAAGTCCCCCGACATCGGCTTCGATCGCTCAATCAATCCCTATCGCGGCTGCGAGCATGGTTGCATTTATTGTTTCGCGCGTCCGACGCATGCGTTTCACGACCTGTCACCGGGGCTCGACTTTGAAAGCAGGCTGGTCGCCAAACCCGATGCGGCGAAGCTGCTTCGCGCCGAACTGGCGAAACGCGGCTATGTCGCGGCGCCGATTGCGATCGGGACCAACACCGACGGCTATCAGCCGATCGAGCGCGAATGGGGCATCACCCGATCGGTGGTCGAGATACTCGCCGAAACGCGCCACCCCCTCATCATCACGACCAAGTCCGACCGCGTGCTGCGCGATATCGACCTGCTCGCCGATATGGCGCGCGACAATCTGGTCGGCGTCGCCGTTTCGGTAACGTCTCTGGACCCGCAGATCGCCCGCACGCTCGAACCACGCGCGCCGCACCCGCGCCGCCGCCTGGCCGCGATCCGCAGGCTGATAGACGCGGGCGTGCCGACGCAGGTCAATATCTCGCCGATCATCCCCGCGATCACCGATCACGAGATCGAGGCGATCATGGCCGCCGCCGCAGAGGCCGGCGCGATCCGTGCGTCCTATATATTGATGCGCCTTCCCCATGAGGTAGCGCCGCTCTTTCGCGCCTGGCTCGCCGCCCACTATCCCGACCGCGCCGACAAGGTCATGCATATGGTGCAGGACATTCGCGGCGGCCGCGACAACGACCCGAATTTCTTCACGCGAATGAAGGGCCAAGGCGTCTGGGCGCAGCTCATCCGCACGCGCGTCAAGCGCGCGGCACGCGAGCATGGCATGGACAGGAGCTTCCCGCCGATCCGTAGCGACCTGTTCCGTCCACCCGAGCGCGATGGGCAGATGGAGCTGTTCTAGCGACAGGTACAGACAAACCGTCGCGCCCGCGAAGGCGGGGGCCGCTAGCGTCATGGAGCCGAACGCGATGAGGCAAGCCTACGTCTACATCATGACCAACAAGCCGATGGGCATCCTCTACATAGGAGTCACAAACGACCTTCCATCTCGAATCCACGCGCACAGGTCAGGGACGGGCTAGGAATTTTGCCGAAAATGGAATCTCAAACGACTGGTCCCTGCCGAACCATTCGACCGGATCGATGAAGCGATTGGTCGGGAGAAAGCTTTGAAGAGATGAAACCGGGTATGGAAACTGCGTCTGATTTCAGAAGCCAACCCCGAGTGGATCGATCTGTTCGAACCCCTCAACAACTGAAAGGTGCCGCCAGCGGCCCCCGCCTTCGCGGGGGCGGCGGTTATTCCATCAGGCCGCGTCCAGCGACCGTAGTTTGTAATCCTTATAGTCGTCGCGGATCTGGCGCTTCAGAATCTTGCCCGTCGCGGTGTGCGGCAGCTCGTCGACGAAGACGATCTCGTCAGGCAGCCACCATTTGGCGACCTTGTCCTTCAGATAATCGACAATCACCGCCTCGTTCGTTTCTGCACCGGGCTTCCTGACGATCAGCAGGATCGGCCGCTCGTCCCATTTGGGATGATAGACGCCGACTGCCGCCGCTTCCTGCACTCCGGGCGCGCCGACCGCCGCATTTTCAAGCTCGATCGAGCTGATCCACTCGCCACCCGATTTGATGACGTCCTTGGCGCGATCGGTAATCTGCATCACGCCATCGGGGTGAATGACCGATACGTCGCCGGTATCGAACCAGTCCTCGGCATCGGCGGCGTCGGCATCGGCCTTGAAATAACGCCGGATGATCCACGGCCCGCGTATCTGGAGCCGTCCGCTGCTCTGTCCGTCACGCGGCAGTTCCCTGTCCTCGTCATCGACGATACGCAGTTCGACGCCGAACGGCGGGCAGCCCTGGCGACAGACGACGTCGACGCGCTCGTCAAAGCTCATCTCGCCCCAGTTCCACGGCCGCTTGCCCATGGTGCCGATCGGCGATGTTTCGGTCATCCCCCAAGCGTGCGCCACTTCGACGCCGGCCCTCATGAAACGTTCGATCATCGCGCGCGGCGCGGCGGACCCACCGATGATGACGCGCGTCAGCTTGCCATAATCGATGCCCGTTGCATCCATATGGCCGAACATCGCCAGCCAGACCGTCGGAACGCCCGCGCTGTGCGTCACACCCTCGTCATGCATCAGGTCGCACAATATTTGCGCGTCATTGGTCGCCGAAAAAACCAGCTTTGCCCCCACCGTTGCCGCCGCGAAAGGAATGCCCCAGCTATTCGCATGGAACATCGGCACGATCGGCAGGACGACGCTGCGGTTCGACATGTCGAACACGTCGGGCTGGATCTCGGTGATCGCGTGGATGACGTTCGAGCGATGTTCGTAAATCACGCCCTTCGGGTTGCCCGTCGTCCCGCTTGTGTAGCAAAGCCCCACCGGATCGCGCTCGTCGAGCTCGACCCATTCGAAACTGCCGTCTTCGGCATCGATCAGGTCACGATAGGAAGAATATCCCTCGCGCGCCGGCGCGTCGAACAGGATGAAGTGTTCGACCGTCGGCAATTGCGGACGCAACCGCTCGACGATGGGCAGGAACATCGCGTCAAAGAACAGGACGCGGTCCTCGGCGTGATTGATGATATAGACGAGCTGCTCGTCGAACAGCCGCGGATTGACGGTGTGCAGCACTCCGCCAAGCCCAGCGCTGCCGTACCAACTGACCAGATGATAGCCATGGTTCATCGCCAGCGTTGCGATCCGATCGCCCTTTTTCATCCCGAGCTTGGTCATCGCCGCGGCAAAGCGACGTGCATCCTTGCCGACATCGCCCCACGTCGTTCGCGTCATGCTGCCGTCGGCCCAGCGCGAAACGATTTCGCGTCCCGCATGTTCGCGCGCGGCATGATCGATCAGGCTTGTGACGAGCAGCGGCTGGCCCTGCATTCCCATATTCAGGCATCCTCAAATTATCGTTGCCGGTCAGGAATAGGGCCGGAAATGCTCCACGCGCAAGGGCCAAGCCAGAAACAACCGCTCCTCCAATCGCGAGGGGGCGCCATCCGTCGGTTTCCCGAACGACGGCAGGCATCTGCAATCAGCCGGGCAAGCCATCCATATGGGGCACATCGATCAGGTCGGCGTCCCATTCGGCACGGCTGGCGCAGCATATATGCGCGGTCGGGCGGATATCGACGGGTCCATCGAGGCTGCCGGCAGGAACGACGAGCAACGCGCCATTGTTCTGCACAATGGGTAGCGCCGACCCGCATATGCGACAGAAACTGCGTTCGTGACGCGTATCGGGCAGCCGGAAAGAAGTCACCGCTTCGTCACCCGACAACCACTCGATCGTCGCACTGGTCGCGAACAGGTTCGCGCCGTGCGCCGACCCGCTGTTCTTTCGGCACCGCGAACAATGGCACAGGAAAAAGGCGTCGAACCCGCCCGATATTTCGAATTTCGCGGTGCCGCAAAGGCAGCGCCCCGACGTTTTCTTCTCCGTCATGTCTTGCCCCGCCTAACGAACGCGGAAATCGCGCTGCGCGACCAGCGACAACGCCGCCTCGCTCACTCCGGCGATCATCTCAAGACGCGAGACGGTGTCCGGCCCCAAAGCGAAACCGCGCCCCAGCTCGACGCGGATATCCTGGTCGGTCAACGGATCGCGCGTCGCGATGACGACCTTGCCGCGCGCATCCTCACGCGTTTCGAGCCAGCGCGCGATCTCTGCTATCGCGTCGGGCAGCTCAACCCGGCATGTGAGTTGCAGGGCCGCCGTCGCGGCGATATCCACGAGCGACTGGGCTCCGCGTACCGTCACCCGCGGCGTTTCTTCGCCTTCGAGCAGGTCGAGTTCGACCGACAAAATCGCGCAGCCGCCGTCGGCGGCGAGCGCTTCGAGCGTCTTGCCAGCCATCTCGTCGAAGCAGCTCGACTGAAACTGTCCGCTGCGGTCGGACAAGGTCAGATTGAGGAAGCGGTTGCCGCGCTGCGACACGCGCGGCCGCGCGCTTTCGACCATCGCCGCCATCACCATCGGGATGCGCGTGCCCGGCGTCATTTCGACATTGTCGCAGATATCGCCATAAGAGCGCGCTCCGCGCGCCGAAATGATCGCTTCATATTGCTCGACGGGATGCGACGAAAAATAGAAACCGAACGCGTCCTTTTCGCGCGTCATCCGCTCGGCAAGGGTCCATGGTTCGGCGGCGGGCAGTTGCAAAGCCGGCGCGATCGCGATGTCGCCGCCGAACAGGCCGCCCTGCCCCGTCGAACGTTCGTGCGCCGAACTGTTCGCGCAGGCGAGGAGGCTCTCTGCCCCGGCAAAGGCGCGCGGACGGTCGGGTTCGATACAATCGAACGCCCCTCCCCCCGCCAGCGCCTCGATCTGGCGCCGGTTGAGCAATTTTGGATCGATGCGGCTCGCGAAATCGTCGAGCGAGGCGAAGTCGCCCTTGGCGCGCTCGGCGACCAGCGCCTCCATCGCCTTTTCGCCGACGCCCTTCAGCGCGCCGAGCGCGTAGCGCACCGTCAGCCCGTCATCGCTGCGCCCGACCGAGAAATCGGCCTCGCTGTCATTGACCGACGGCGGCGAAATTCCGACGTCCAACCGCCGCATATCGTCGATGAAGATCGACAATTTATCGGTCTGGTGGCTGTCGAAGGACATCGACGCCGCGAAAAATTCGTGCGGATAATGCGCCTTGAGCCACGCGGTCTGGTACGACAGCAGCGCATAAGCGGCGGCATGGCTCTTGTTGAAGCCATAGCCCGCGAATTTGTCGATCAAGTCGAACAGCTCGTTCGCGGCCTTGGGCGCGATCTGGTTATGCTCGCCGCAGCCCTTGACGAACGTCTCGCGCTGCGCGTCCATTTCAGCCTGGACCTTCTTGCCCATCGCACGGCGCAAAAGGTCGGCGCCGCCAAGGCTGTACCCAGCCAGGATCTGCGCCGCCTGCATCACCTGTTCCTGATAGACGAAGATGCCGTAGGTTTCGGCGAGGATGCCTTCGAGCAGCGGATGCGGATAGGCGATCGGCTCGCGCCCGTTCTTGCGCGCGCCGAACAGCGGAATATTGTCCATCGGCCCGGGGCGATAGAGCGCGACGAGTGCGATGATGTCGCCGAAATTGGTCGGCTTCACCGCCGACAGCGTGCGCCGCATCCCTTCGGATTCCAACTGGAACACCCCGACGGTCTCGCCGCGCTGAAGCAGCGCATAGACTTCCTCGTCATCCCACGCGAGCCCGTCGAGATCGACGTCGACACCGCGAAGGGCAAGCAGGCGCTTCGCTTCCTTCAGCACCGACAATGTCTTGAGGCCAAGGAAGTCGAATTTCACCAGCCCCGCGGTCTCGACATATTTCATGTCGAACTGCGTCACCGGCATATCCGAACGCGGGTCGCGATAGAGCGGGACCAGCTGGTCGAGCGGACGATCGCCGATCACCACGCCCGCGGCATGGGTCGAGCTGTGCCGCGGCAGCCCCTCAAGCTGGCGCGCCATGTCAAAGAGACGGCGTACGCCATCGTCCTGCTTATATTCGGTCATCAGCTCAGCAACGCCGTTGAGCGCGCGCTCGAGTGTCCAGGGGTCGGTCGGATGGTTCGGCACCAGCTTCGCGAGCCGGTCGACCTGACCATAGCTCATCTGGAGCACACGGCCGGTGTCCTTGAGCACGGCGCGCGCCTTCAGCTTTCCGAAGGTGATGATCTGCGCGACGGTGTCGCGGCCGTATTTCTCCTGCACATAGCGGATCACCTCACCGCGCCGCGTTTCGCAGAAGTCGATGTCGAAGTCGGGCATCGACACGCGTTCGGGGTTGAGGAAGCGTTCGAACAGCAACCCCAGTTTAAGCGGGTCGAGATCGGTGATCGTCAGCGCCCAGGCAACAACGCTGCCCGCACCCGAACCGCGCCCCGGCCCCACCGGGATATCGTGCGCCTTCGCCCATTTGATGAAGTCGGCAACGATAAGGAAATAGCCGGGGAAGCCCATCTGGGTGATGACGTCGACCTCGAAATCGAGGCGCTTCACATAGGCTTCACGATCTTCGTCGGTCAGTTCGGGATAATGCGCGAGCCGCGCCACGAGCCCCGCATGCGCGTCGGCCTTCAGCTGCGCCGCCTCACCCTCGCGGTCGCCGGCAAGGCTCGGCAGGATCGGCGCGCGCTTCGGCGCCATGAACGCGCAGCGCTGTGCGATGACGAGCGTATTGCGGATCGCCTCCGGCAGGTCCGAGAAAGCGTCTTCCATCGCCTCGGCAGGTTTCAGCCAGGCTTCGGGGCTTGAAACGCGCCGGTCCTCGCTCTCGACATAGGCCGATTGGGCGATACACAGCATCGCGTCGTGCGCGGGATGGAAATTCGGCTCGACAAAATTCGCCGGGTTGGTTGCGACGATCGGGAGCGCGCGGGCATAGGCCAGATCTATCAGCGCGGCTTCGGCCGCGATCTCGGCCGCGTCGCCGCGCCGCGAGAGTTCGATATAGAGGCGCCCGCCGAACAGCGCTTCCAACTGCTCGACATAATCCTCGGCCGCGCTCTTCTGCTCCCCCGCGAGCAACCGCGTCAGCGCTCCCTCGCCGCCGCCGGTCAGGCAGATCAGCCCATCGGTCCGCCCCGCGATATCGGACAGCAGGACGTGCGGATCCTGCTCGACCGGCCGGGCGAGATGCGCCGCCGATACGAGCGCGCAGAGATTGTCATAGCCGGCATTGTCCTGCGCATAGAGCGCGAGCCAGTCGATTTGCGGTGCGCCGTTGGCAAGGCGCGGCCCCGGACGGGCGACGCTCAGCAGCGTGCCGACAATCGGCTGCACCCCCGCCGCCTTGCACGCTTCGCCAAAAGCCATGACCCCATAGAGCCCGTTGCGATCGGCGACCGCAATCGCCGGAAACCCGCGCTCGCGCGCTGCTTTCGCGATCAACTTGGGCTCGATCGCCCCCTCCAGCATGGTGAAACTGGAAAAGACGCGCAGGGGGACAAAGGGGCTGTAGGCCATCGGATGACGCTACAGTGACAGCGGTGATTCTGCCAAGGCTTAACCCAGCAGTTCTTCAATCTCTTTGCGCAACTGCTCGGGCTTCGTCGTCGGCGCGTGGCGCGACACCGTCTTTCCGTTCCGGTCGACCAGGAATTTGGTGAAATTCCACTTGATCCCGCTGCCGAGCAACCCGGTCTTTTCCTTCTTCAAATGTTTGAAGATGGGGTCGGCATCGTCGCCGTTGACGTCGATCTTGGCCATCAGGGGGAAGCTGACGTCATAGGTCAGCGAGCAGAAATTCGCGATTTCCGCCGCGTCCCCCGGTTCTTGCGCGCCGAACTGGTTGCACGGGAAAGCCAATATCTCGAATCCGCGATCCTTATAATCGCGGTACAGCTCCTCCAGCCCTTCATATTGGGGCGTGAAGCCGCATTTCGACGCCGTGTTGACGATCAGCAGCACCTTGCCCCGATAGTCGGCAAGCGATTGCGACCCGCCCCCGGGCAGCTTCGCCGAAAGATCATAAAGCGCCATCGTTCATCCCCTCCAATTTTCCCGAGCCTACGCCTCGATATGCCCCTCGTGCAAGCGCAGTACCCGGTCCATCTTTGCCGCCAGCCGCTCGTTGTGCGTCGCCACCAGCGCCGCCGAGCCATGATCGCGCACGAGCTTGACGAACTGATCGAACACCCGATCGGCGGTCGCCTCGTCGAGGTTGCCCGTCGGCTCGTCGGCCAGAACCAGAAGCGGCCGGTTCGCCAGCGCGCGCGCAACGGCGACGCGCTGTTGCTCGCCGCCCGACAGCTTGCTCGGCTTGTGATGCAGCCGCTCGCCCAGCCCGAGGCGCCCGAGCAGGTCCGCTGCGCGCTCCTCGGCCTCGGCTTGCTTTGCGCCGCGGATCAACTGCGGCAGCACGACATTCTCGATCGCATTGAAATCGGGCAGCAGATGGTGGAACTGATAGACGAACCCGATTTTCTCGCGCCGCGTCTTCGTCCGCTCACCTTGTTCAAAGCGCGTGACGTCCTCGCCGTCGATGCGGATCGTTCCGCCGAAGCCGCCTTCGAGGAGCCCAACGGCTTGCAGCATGGTCGATTTGCCCGACCCCGACGGACCGAGCAGCGCGACAATCTCGCCGCGTTTCAACGACGCATTGACGCCGCGCAGCACCTCGATCGTTACCTCGCCCTGCGTAAAGCTGCGCTTCAGCTCGACCAGTTCCAGCGCGACATCATTCATAACGCAGCACCTGCACGGGATCGGTATTGGCGGCTTTATACGCCGGATAGAGCGTAGCGAGGAAGCTGAAGACGATCACCATGATGACGATCGCCGTAATCTCGACCGGATCGGGCTTCGACGGCAATTCGGTGAGGAAGCGGATCGACGGATCCCACAAGGGTTGGCCGGTCAGGAATTCGACGCTGCGCAGCACGCCCTGACGGAAATAGAGCAGCGAGAAACCGACGATCATCCCGGCGATCGTCCCCGCAATGCCGATCGAAAGGCCGATCGCCATGAAGATGCGCATCACGGAATCGCGGGGCGCGCCCATCGTGCGCAAGATTGCCATGTCGCGCGTCTTGGCGCGTACCAGCATGATCAGCGACGAGATGATGTTGAACGAGGCGACGAGGATGATCAGCGACAGGATGACGAACATCGCGACACGCTCGATCGACAAGGCCTCGAACAGGCTGGCGTTCATCGATCGCCAGTCGGACACGACCGCCTTGGCGGCCACCTTTTCGGCTAGCGGTCGCAATATCTCGCCGACCTTGTCGGGATCGCTGGTCTTGACCTCGATCATCTGGACCTGATCGCCGGTGAGCAGCAGCAACTGCGCATCCTCCATCGGCATCACGACATAGGCCTTGTCGAAATCATAGACGCCGATCTCGAAGATCGCCGAGATGCGATAGCTGATTTCGCGCGGCACGGTACCGAAGGGCGTCGAACGCCCCGCCGGGTTGATGATCGTCAGGTTCGACCCCACCGTGGCGCCCAGGTTACGTGCCAACTCGCTGCCGATCGCGACATTGCCCGATCCCGGGGTCAGTGTATTGAGGCTGCCTTGCAGCACCTTGCCGTTCAGCGTCTCGTTCTTGCGGATGTCGGGCACGGTCATCCCGCGCACCAAAATGCCCTCGACGCGGCCGCTGAAGGTACCGAGCAGCGGCTGTTCGATCAGCGGCGTTGCCGAAACGACGCCGGGCGTGGCCTTTGCCTGCTTCAGCACGTCCTGCCAGTCGTCGATCCGGCCGCCGAAGCCCTGTACTACCGCATGGCCGTTCAAACCGACGATCTTGTCGAACAGGTCGCTGCGCACCCCGTTCATCACGCTCATCACGATCACCAGCGCCGCAACGCCGAGCATGACCGCGGTGAAGCTGAACGCCGCGGCGACGAAGATGAACCCTTCGCCGCGCTGCGGAAGCAAATAGCGTTTGAAGATGGTGCGTTCGTAAGGACGCAGGATCATGGAGCGATGGGCCTTTGCGGCGCATGGGAAATGACACGCATATGGGCCGCTTTAAGCGTCGCCAACCCCGCTGGCAATGGCCGCTGGAATGGCCGGAAACTGCAAATGATTTGCGAAATTGTGTTGCCGATAGGTCACAGCGCCAGGCAAAAGCAGGGCCGACCACCCGTCAGATGGTGACAAAGCCCCCCTGCGGACCTACCCACATGGCTTCTGGTTCAACGCGGCCCAAAGGCCCGGCTCCAGGGAGTGCAGGCCTTTCGCCAGGCCTGCAACAAAGGGGGATGGCGAGTGTTCGTCACAGGCGCCCGGGTCTTGGGAACGAGGCCCGGGCGTTGTGATTCCAGCGCAGCTCCGCCAGCGACCAGCGTTCCCGACAATTTCCTTCAGGGGATTGCGTAAGTCACATTGGCCTGCCCGACCGGCTTGTCCGCATCGTCGGTCCAGACACGGATATCCATCACCGCGAGCCTTTTTCCGAGGCGAAGCATTTGCGCATCGGCAAAGAGCGGGCCCGGACGGCATGGCCGCAAGAACTGGTAGTTAAGCGCGCTCGTCACCGCCATCGCGACCGGCCCGATATGCGCCAGAACCAGCGCATAGGCGGCCATATCGGCAAACCCCATCTGCGTCGGTCCCGAAATCAGTCCGCCCGGGCGAAGCGCCTTGTCGGTCGGATCCATCCTGGCCTGGATGAAACCCGGCACGGCGGACACGACATGACCGCGTGAGCCGGGTTCGGAATGCGGGAAGGCGCGTTCCAGAAATTCGTTGAGCGCGTCCGCGTCCATGCGGATCGCGCCCGACGATATCGGCGCCGCCTCCCCCACCATCAGATCAGCGCGTCAGCTTTTTATACGACGTGGCGTGCGGGCGCGTCGCATCGTCGCCAAGGCGGCGGATCTTATCCTCTTCATAGGATTCGAAATTGCCTTCGAACCACTCGACATGGCTGTCGCCCTCGAAAGCGAGGATGTGCGTCGCGAGGCGATCGAGGAAGAAGCGGTCGTGGCTGATGACCACGGCGCAGCCCGCGAAATTTTCGAGCGCTTCTTCGAGCGCCGCGAGCGTTTCGGTGTCGAGATCGTTGGTCGGTTCGTCGAGCAGCAGCACGTTACCGCCCTGCTTCAGCATCTTCGCCATATGGACGCGGTTGCGTTCACCACCCGAGAGCTGACCGACCTTTTTCTGTTGGTCGACGCCCTTGAAGTTGAAGGCACCGACATAGGCGCGCGTCTGCATCTCGTGCTTGCCGATGGTCATCATTTCGGAGCCGCCCGAGATTTCTTCCCAAACATTCTTGTTCGGGTCGAGCGCGTCGCGGCTCTGGTCGACATAGCCGAGGCGCACGGTATCGCCGATGGCAACGCTGCCGCTGTCGGCCGTTTCCTGTCCCGTGATCAGTTTGAACAGCGTCGATTTACCCGCGCCGTTCGGACCGATGACGCCGACGATGCCGCCAGGCGGAAGCGTGAACGACAGATTTTCAAAGAGCAGCTTGTCGCCATAGGCCTTCGAGATACCATCGACCTCGATAACCTTGCCACCGAGGCGTTCGGGGACCTGAATGACGATTTGCGCCTTGCCCGGGATGCGCTTTTCCTGCGCCTCGACGAGCTGGTCGAAGCTTTTGATACGCGCCTTCGACTTGGCCTGGCGGGCCTTCGGCGACTGCCGAATCCACTCGAGCTCGTCCTTGATCGCCTTCTGGCGACCCGCGTCCTCGCGCGATTCCTGCTCGAGGCGCTTGCCCTTCTTTTCGAGATAGGTCGAATAATTGCCTTCGTAGACGAAATAGCGGCCGCGATCGAGTTCGAGGATCCAGTTCACGACATTGTCGAGGAAGTAGCGATCGTGGGTGACGAGGATGACGTTGCCCGGATAGTCGACGAGATGCTTTTCGAGCCAGGCTACGCTTTCGGCGTCCAAATGGTTGGTCGGCTCGTCGAGCAACAAGATCGAGGGCTTTTCCAGCAGCAGGCGGGTCAGCGCGATACGGCGACGTTCGCCGCCCGACAGATTCTCGACGCTCCAGTCGCCGGGAGGGCAGCGCAGCGCTTCCATCGCGATTTCGAGCTGGTTGTCGAGCGTCCAGCCGTCGACCGCGTCGATCTTTTCCTGCAGCGTGCCCATTTCTTCCATGAGCGCGTCAAAGTCAGCGTCTTCCGGCGGGTCGGCCATCAGCGTGCTGATCTCGTTGAAGCGGTCCATCATGTCCGCGACGCCGCGGACGCCGTCCATGACGTTTTCCTTCACCGTCTTGGTCGGATCGAGCTCGGGCTCCTGCGCCAGATAGCCGACGGTGATCCCCTCGCCCGGCCAGGCTTCGCCGGTGAATTCGGTGTCCATGCCCGCCATGATCTTCATCAGCGTCGATTTACCCGTGCCGTTCGGGCCGACGATGCCGATCTTGGCATCGGGGTAGAATTGCAGGCTGAGGTTGTTCAGTGTCGGCTTTTGCGCGCCGGGATAGGTCTTGGTCAGACCCTTCATCACGAAACTATATTGGGCGGCCATGGATATGCTCCGGTATGGGCTGGGCCGCGGGCGCGGCCGGGAGAGTTTTCAGTTGCGCGCCGGTTAGCGAATGGGCGCGCGATTGGCAATCGGCGCTTGCGCGCGCGGGGCGCGCCGTTACGAAAGCGGCATGAAAATCCCTCGCACTTCCACCGGCCTTGCTGGAATCGCCGCCCTTCTCTTCTCCACCGCCGTATCGGCCCAAACGGCGCCGAGCGCAGCCGAACTGGCGCAGCAAGGCGACGATCCGGCGTGGGCGATCACCGAAGGACTAACGACCGAAATCGGCCCGCGACAGGCGGCGACCGAGGCGGAGGCGGCAGCGCGGCGATGGGGCGTCAAGCGGCTCACCGAAATGGGGTTCCAGAATGTGCGCGAAGAACCCTTCATGATGCAGACCTGGGTGCGCGGCACCGAGGAAGCATCACTGATCAGTCCCTATCAGCCGCAGAAGCTCCACATCACCGCACTCGGCACCAGCGCCTCGACGGGGCCCAAGGGGCTGGAGGGCGATGTCGTCTATTTCGCGAGCTATGACGCGCTAGTCGCGGCGCCCGACAATCTGGTGAAAGGCAAGATCGTCTTTATCGATCATCAGATGAAAGCCGCGCAGGACGGCAGCGGCTATGGCCAATATGGCCGCGCGCGCTTCACCGGTGCGAATGTCGCGGCCAAGAAGGGTGCGGTCGCAGTCGTGATCCGCTCGATCGGGACCGACAGCCACCGCAACCCTCACACCGGCGGCACAAATTTCGAAGCCGGCGTCAAGCCGATCCCCGCCGGCGCGCTCTCCAATCCCGACGCAGACCAGTTGGTGCGGCAATGGAAGCGCGTCAATGCGGGCCAGGCGGCCGCGCCGCTGCGGATGAAATTGCTCCTGACGCCGCGGAACCTCGGTCAGCAGCGTTCGGGCAACGTCATCGCCGAAGTGCCCGGCAGCAATCCCGATGCAAGCCCCGTCATCATCGCCTGCCATCTCGATAGTTGGGATTTGGGCACGGGCGCGATCGACGATGCGGCAGGATGCGGCATCATTACTGCCGCCGCGAAGCATGTCATGTCGGCCGGCCAACCGCGCCGCACGATCCGCATCCTGTGGGCGGGCGCCGAGGAAGTCGGCGTATTTGGCGGCAAGGCCTATTTCGATGCGCATGGCAAAGAAAAGCATGCCGTCGCCCTGGAGTCCGATTTCGGCGCCGACCGCGTGTGGCGCGTCGACTTCAAACTACCCGACAGCGCCAAGGCGCTTTCCGACCGGATTGCCGCCGCGGTGATGCCGTTCGGCGTCGTGCGCGGGAAGCAGGCGGCCAATGGCGGCGCCGATATCGGCGCGCTTGTGCAAGCGGGGGTTCCGGCGGTCGATCTGGCGCAGGATGGGACACGCTATTTCGATATCCACCACACGCCCGACGACACGCTCGACAAGATAGACCCTGCGCAATTGCGGCAAAATGTGACAGTTTGGGCCGCGACTCTGGCGATTCTGGCGAACAGCACGGACGACGAGCTTCCCTAGTATGACGGAGAAATGACAGAATCCCGCGCGCCCCGGCCATCTCAATTATTTTTGTTGACGATTCATGCGGAACGGCTAAATCCCGCGGCTCGCGGTACGGGAAGTTTGCCCGGACGCGTTAAGGCATTTTAGGGAGCCCACACATCATGAAGAAGTTTGCTGCTATCGCCGTTGCTGCCAGCATGTTCGCCCTCGCCGCTTGCGGTGAAAAGGCTGCTGAAGAAGCCACCACCGAAGCTCCGGCCGCTGAAGCGGTTGCTGAAGAAGGCGCCGACGCCGCTGCTGCTGGCGCTGAAGCCGCTGCTGCTGGTGCCGACGCTGCCGCTGCCGGCGCTGAAGCTGCTGCTCCGGCCGACGCCGCTGCTGCTGCTCCGGCTGCTGACGCTGCTGCCGCTCCGGCCGCTGACGCCAAGGCTGCTGCTCCGGCTGAAGAAAAGAAGTAAGTCGCAGCCCTTCGGGGCGTTGACTGAAACGAGAAACGGGCGGTCTTCCTTCGGGAAGGCCGCCTTTTTCTTTGCCTGCCTTTTGCTTTGCCCGCCTTTTTCGTCGAAGACGCATCGGTGGGATAGACTTGTGCCCATGCCCTGTCTAAGGCGCGGGCAGTAGTCGGGGAGTAGCGCAGCCCGGTAGCGCGCCTGCTTTGGGAGCAGGATGTCGCAGGTTCGAATCCTGTCTCCCCGACCACTATCTTCCCAAAGCGATCATCCGGCAGAGGTCGCGATCAGCCGCGCATAGAAGTCGATCATGCGCTTGAAGCTGTCGATCGTCATATGTTCGTTGGTGCCGTGGATCATCGCGGTTTCCTTGAGCGTGAAATGCATCGGCATGAAGCGATACACATCCTCGGAAATCGGCTCCATGCTGCGGCTGTCGGTCGCCGCGACGACCAGATAGGGCGCAACGACCGCATCGGGTGCGTCGGCCCGCGCTGCGGCAACGACATATTTCCAACCCTGCGAGCTGGTTGACGAGACGCGCGACGGTTCGTTCGGGGGCTTGACCCAGCTAAGTTCGACCGGCGCATCGCCGACCGCCGCCTTGGCGCGCGCCATCACGTCGGCCGAACTGTTCCACGGCGCAATGCGATAGTTGATGAGCGCGCTTGCCGATTGCGGCAGCACATTCTCCTTCGGGCTCCCCTCGAGCATCGTCGGCGCGATCGTCGTATGGAATGCCGCGGCCGATGAGGGCGACGCCGAGAGCTGTTTTCTGACCTGCGACCCGAGCAGCCACTGGTTGGCAACCGCCAGCTTCGTCGCACCGCCCTTGTGCGCGGCGAGCGCCTCGACCATCGCCGCGCCCGGACCGCGCATCTCGATCGGGAACGGGCTTTCGGCAATCGCCAGCACCGCACGCGCCAGCGTCGTCACGCCAGTTTCGGCGGGCGGCATCGAACTGTGCCCGCCGGGCGCGTTCGCGGTGACCTTCAGCGTCGCATAGCCCTTTTCGGCTACGCCGATCAGGATCGCAGGCCCGTCGATCACCGGTGTGTCGCGCAGAACGACGCTACCCTCATCCAGGGTGTAAAGCGCGCGCACGCCCTCTGCCTTCAGCTTGGCGGCGGCCGCGACGGCGCCCGATCCACCCGCCTCTTCGTCATGCCCCGATACGAGGTAGATACCGCGCTTGGGCTGGAACCCGTTTGCGGCCAGCGCCTCGATCGCCTCGAACAGGCCGATGAGCGAGCCTTTGTCGTCGACGGTGCCGCGACCCCAGACCGCCTTTTCCGCAACCGTTCCAGCGAAAGGTGGGTATTTCCAGTCCTTTTCGGTGCCTTCCGTGACGGGCACGACATCCTGATGCGCCATGACGATGATAGGAGCGAGCGACGCGTCGCTACCCGGCCAATGATAGACGAGCGTCCGGTTCGGCAGGATGGTACGCGTCATGACGCGGTGGGTCGCCGGATAGGTCGTCGCGAGCCAGCTATGCAGCCGGTCCCATTCGGCAATGTCATTCTCGGCCGGGTCCTGGTGCGAAATCGTCTTGATCTGCGCCGCGGCGCTAAGGTGCCCGACGGCAGCATCGAGATCATAGGTCGGCGCGGCAGCCAGCCTTATGTCGGAGCCATCGGCGATGTCCTTTGGCGCGAAGGTCGCGGTCCGTACCGCCACCGTTCCCGCGATCACCGCCACGATTGCCAGACCGCCAAGCAAAACCGTCCGCCGCTTCCCCATGTCCCTCTCCTTCTGCCAGCGCAATGAAGAGGCATCGGTTTCGATTTGCAAGGGAAATACATGGGGAAATGGTGGGCCCGGCAGGACTCGAACCCGCAACCTAGCCGTTATGAGCGGCCAGCTCTAACCATTGAGCTACAGGCCCCCTTTGCAACCCAGTGGGGGTGTGCGGGCGATAGCGGACGCGGTTGCGCGTTGGCAAGCGCCAACGATCAGGCGCCTTGCGACGGGCGTGCTTTTCGTTCGGCCATCGTCAATATTTCGGCGGCCGTGGTCGGCTCCACGCCGCGCCGCGCAAGGTGATCCAGAACGACATCCCACCAGCGATAGAATAGCGCAAGGTCTGCATCGTCGCGGACATAGGGCGTGTTTCCCGGCTGCAACGACGGCGAGTGAAACGAGAAGTTGAGCACCGGAAGGCGCGCCTCGATGGCGATATCAATGGCCCTGCAGGCGCGTTCGGCCGGAATGCCCTCGGGCGTCAGCGCGATCCGTTCGACCAGCCCCAGACGGGCGAGTGCCGCGCCGGCATGCGTGCCGTTACGCGCGACCCGGTGATAAATGCTACGCCCCGCGCCGCCGAGCAACCCGTCGAAGACCGTCGTGACCGGCATTTCGAGTATCGCGCCCTGCCCCGTTCGAACCCACCATGGATATAATGGCGCGTTGCGATAATCGGGCCCGTACCCGGCGCGATAATCGAACCCGCTACGCACCGATGTGTCACAGCGGAACCCCAGTTCGGCCAGCATCGTCGCGCTATCCGGCCCCAGCCCGTACCGCCCCGCCCGATAAACCGTCGGCGCAATCCCGAAGCGGCCGCGGATCGCATCGCGCAGCGCCGTCATTTTTTCGCGTTGCAGCGCGGCGGGCAGGTTTCCGGTATAGCTGTTGCGCGCGTTTACATCCTCGTCGTGCGGCGGGGTCACCCAAGGATGAAGCTGCGCCCCGATTTCGCAGCGGCCGCCCGCCTGCGCCGCGCCGAGGATGTCGACCGCTCGGTCGTCGGCTACAATCGGCCAGTCGACAAGATAGATGGGCTGGACGGCGGCGCGCTCGAAATAGTTCTGACATTCGGCGAGCGCGGGAACGGATCCGAGACGATAACCGGTGCGCGCGAAGGGCGCCGCCCAATCGAAATCCTCTTCGGTGTCGATCGTGACCCAGAAGCGCGGCCGTTCGCCCGCTTCCAGCCCGATCAGATCCGATGCGGCCGGATACGCAAAGAAATTGCCCGCAGGCTGCACCATGCTCCCCTTTGCCGCCACAGCGAGGCCGCCCGGCCTCGGCTTACTCGCCTTGCTGGGCTTCCAGCTCGACTTCGGCCTTCGAGTTGGCGGAGGGCAGGTGCAAGGTCAAGGCGTTATGCCCGATATCGAGGCGTCCGCCGCTTCCGCGCGCGAGGCTGTCGACAAGACGGAGCGAGAAACCGAGGCTGAGCACTGCCGCGCCGGGCGCCTCGCCTTCGGGGCTGAAACCGGGATCGAGCAATTCCGCCGCAGTCGCAAAGCGTATCGTCGCCGGACGTACGATGCGGAGTTGGAGCATGTCATCGTGCCGTGATTCGGTGACCAGTTGCCCAACCACGATCGCGCCAGGTTCGGATACATCGACGAGCGCCGTCAGCAGGCGGCCGACCATTCGTCGCACATTGGCGTCGCTGGCGAACCCGAGGAAGGGCCCTCCGACCCGCGAGATGCTGAGGTCGACGCGCTGGTCAGCAAGAAGGCCTGCGAGTTCGCTTTCGACCTGGGTCACGATCGCGCCGATATCGACGACGTCTTCGGGTATCCCTTCGACGCTGACGGTATCGCTTCGCGCCGCGGTTTCCAGATCGTCGATGATCGCCTGTACCGACGCGGCATCGGCCACGATCTTTTCCGCCATCGCGCGATAATTATGACTTACCGGGCCGAACATCTGCCCCGAAATAATCTGCCCGAAGCCGGAAATGGCATTCAGCGGGCTGCGAAGCTCATGGATCAACTGCCGGATCGAATCACCAGAATCCTCTGGTGCCGGTCGGCCGTACGGCATCTCATTGCGGTGCGGACGGCGCGCGCTCGCCCGGTAGCCACGGAACTGCCCTGTCGCGGGATCGAACCAGGGCAGCGCCGAAAAGCGCCATTCGCCGGCATCGGCCGGCGTCCCTTCCAACATCATGCGTGCGTTGATGATTTCGGCCCGCTGGCGAAAGGCACCTGCCGCAACGCCGTCGGTCCCGGGTTCGCCGCCGAAAGCCGCTTCGGCGATCGACAGGCCGACGACCGCGCCGCGGGTGACGCCCTCGACCCAATGGATCACGCCATCGGGGCCGGTTTCGAACAGGAAAGCGGCACGCGGCGCCTGCGACTGGGTGGGGCGTGCGCGCGTCGACTGATATTTGTCGATCCGGCGGACGAGTTCGCTGATCTGGCTCGGATGACTTTCCAGCGCGGGCTCCGGCACCACTTCCACAGCAATGACGGACTCTTCGGCGGCTGCGATTTCGGGCTGCGGCAAAGCAACCGACGCACTGCCAAGGCTGGCAAGGGCGCGACACACGCCATCCGGAAGGTCGGAGCGGCTCGCCAGTACCGATCGCGCCATCGCGCTTGTGGCTGGCAGGACCGCCAGCCAATCGGCCTCGGCAAGACGCGCGTCGCGCAGCATGATTGCCGACACCGCCGGCACATCATTCGCATAAAGCGCGACGAGCGGCGCAAAGCGCCCATGACGCGCAATAGCGCGTGCGCAGTCACGCCGTACGGATTCGGGGACGCGCGGCCGAAGCACGGCGAGCGCATGCAGGCTGCGACGAATATCTTCATCGCCCAGTTGATTGCCGCGCTGCGCCAGAATATCGGAGAGTTGTCGCCACGCCGTGATGCTCGCACGGCGATCCGCAGGCGCTTGGCGCAAGATGGTCGCAATCATCGAGTCAGCAGTCACGCGAATTGAGCCCCACACCCTCGGTTGTTGGTTAGCATATGCTTACCGGCTAGCGTGAATCATCCGGTCATGAAAGTGCCTTAACCTTCCGCGTCGCATTGTGGGACAATTGCATTCGCCTGAAATAATATTATGGTCGCCGCAGTTTTGGAAAACGGATGTTTCAACGATGGCTAGTCAGAAATTCGATCAGATTGATTTGCAGATATTGGGCGAGCTGCAAAAGAACGGGCGGATGACGAATGTCGAACTGGCACAGATGGTGGGATTGACCGCTCCCCCCTGCCTTCGCCGAGTCCGGGCGCTTGAGGAATCCGGGGTTATCCGGTCCTATCACGCCGACCTCGACGCATCGAAGCTCGGTTACGGGATTACTGTCTTTGCGATGGTCAGCTTGCGCAGCCAAGCCGAATCCGACCTCAAGGCGTTCGAAGATTATGTCGGCGGCCTGCCCGAGGTGCGCGAATGCTATATGCTGAACGGCGAAATCGACTTCCTGCTCAAAGTCGTCGCGCGCGACCTGCAGAGTTTCCAGTCTTTCCTGACCGCCCATCTGACCTCGGCGCCCAACGTCACGAGCGTGAAAACCTCGCTCACGATTCGCACTGCGAAGCAGCTCGCGGGCATTCCCGTCGAACTCTGAACGTTAACGGGCCGGATACAGAAAAGGGGCGCCATCCCGAACAGGATGGCGCCCCTTTCTTTTTTCTGGAAACCGATCAGTTGGTCGCAGGCGCGGCCGGAGCGGCAGCCGGAGCCGCAGCCGAGGCATCAAGCTTGACCAACCAAAGGTCGGCCAACCGCTTGCGAGTACCGGCCACCTGGCCGAAAGTGGCCTTCGCGGCCGCCTTGTCGCCCGACAGGGCCTGAGCAACGCCGAGCCGGTACGTCCACATATCCTTGTCGGCAGCGCCCTTGGCCGCAGCCTGATAGAGCGGGATCGCATCGGCATAATGACCATAGCCGACGAGCGCGTCCGCGGTCGCGCCTGCCGTCTTGGGATTGCTCAGCGTCGAAGGCTGCTTCGAATAGGCAACGATGGTCGATCCCTCGTTGCCGGCACGCGCCCTCTGGTCGTCGCGGCGTGCTGCCAGCTTCGAGTCGGTGCTGGGAAAGACCTTCTTCTGCTCGCCTTCCTGGATCACGGCCACAGCTTCGCCCGGCAGGCCGTCGCTGGCTGCAAGCGCGCTATACTCGTCATATTCGAGGCGTTCCGACATGGCACCCGCGGCGCGCATCAGACGCATGATATCGAGCGTGAGCGATTCCTGTTCCTTGGGCGTCCCTGCCGCCGGCGAGGCCTGCAGGACCGAGAACAGCGTCTGGCGCCAAACTTGCGGCTGGCCATAGTCGCGCAGGCGCGCGGTCATCAGCGTCAGCATCTCGTCGTTCCGCTTGGCGGCCTGCAGCGCCCTGATCGGCCGAACATAGAGTTCGTCCGACGGACGTTGCCCCGCAGCGCGGCTGGCGTCGATCGCGGTCTTTGCCGTAGCAATACCCTGATCAACCTGTCCCGAGCTCAAATAGCTGTCCATCAGCAGGACGGGGATGTTCGCTTCGGTCGATCCGGCTGCACGCGCGGCCTCGAGCCGCTTGATCGCTTTGGGATAATCCTTCGCCGAATAGGCAAAATTGCCCGAGAAGAAGCTGTAGACCGCGAGATTTTCGGGCGGGGTCAGGCCGGAATCGAGCATCGCATCGAGCGCCTGTCCCTGAAGCGCCTGATCCTTGTTCAAAATGCCAAGCTGAAGCTGGTAGAATCCGACGAGATATTTGTCGTCGGGGGTCGTGGCGCTCGCCTGACCTTCGCCCAGCGCCGCCTGCAGCGTCGCCGCGTCCTTTGCGGTGCTCGCGTCGGTCATTTTCTTAAGCGCGGGTGCGAAACCCTTGCTGGCAGTCAGCCCCTTGCCCTTCGCCTCTTCTTCCTTCTTGGGCTTTTCCTTCTTCTGGGCGGCAGCCGGTGCCGCGGTCGCCATCAGCGCGCAACCCAGCACGGCCGCCATCGCGGTTGCGGGCATCGAGCGGAAACGGTTGAACATCGAAATCTCTCCTTTGAACTCGGCCGCCTTCCCCAACGCATGCAGGTTCGGCCGCGCGTCGTAAACGCGGCTAAACCCGTCGCGTTGCCAAGGCAAGACAGCCGGCATCGATATTTCAATGGACGAAGACGGCTGAACCGGAATTGAACCCGTTCTGCCGGTCGGGCCGTGCCGCCCGGGTGCGGTCAGGCGATCGCGTCGATGGCCTGATTAATCTGTCGCAGCACCGCCGGATCGCCCGGAGCGCCCTCGATCGCCGCGTCGGCGAGCTGGATCAGAGGAATGATGCCGAAAGTCGCGGCGAGCCCTTTCAGTCGGACCGCCGCCATTTCCCAGTTCGCGTCACAGCGGGACCTGCGCATCAGGTCCGAAAGGTCGCGCGCGCTGCCCGTAAAGGCGCTGCGCAGGTCCATCGCCATCGCCGGATCATCGCCGAACGCCGCGCTGAGATATCGGTCGAGGGGGCCACTGTCGAAGGACATTCCACAGGATTGGCAGCCCCGTAGTTAAGTTTCCGTTTCATGGCGGCCATTTGATGCTAAGATGTCCGGATGACGGGGGATAAGAAAATCGTCGGATTGTGGCGGAATTCCGCGGCAAACCAGGAAGCAGACGGCGCCGAGCCGGCCGAAGTGGCCGGCCCTGAAGCCGCGCCCGCGCCCGAAGCCGAGGCGCCCACCGAACGAGATTGGCTCGAAATGTCCCCCCTCCCCGATGCCGGGTTCGCCGACGCCGGTGATTCTGACGATGCGTCGACATGGCGCGATCGTGCCGCCCCTGCGCTGCTTATCCTGCTTGCGGTCGGCTGGGCCGGATTCGCGCTTTTCGTTGCAACGGACGGTTTTTCGCGCGGCCCGGCCCTCTCCGCTTGGCCACCTCTTGTCGCGACGATCGCGATGCCGTTGACGTTGCTTGCGGTGCTATGGATGACCATGCTCAGGTCGGGCCGGTCCGAACAGGCGCGTTTCGCGCGCATCGCGACCGCACTTCGCGAAGAGAATATGGCGCTCAACCAGTCGATGCATTCGCTCGGCCTGCACCTCGCCGATGCGCAGAAGCAGCTCGGCGACCAGGCGAAGATCGTCCAGCAGCTTGGCCTGGACACCGTGATGCGTCTCAACGAAAGCAGCGACAAGCTTGCCAGCAACGCCTCGGTCATCGCCAATGCGCACGACCAGCTCGCGCGTTCGGGCGATGTCGCGCTGCAGCGGATGGACGGGCTTCTCGCTGGCTTGCCGCGGATCGACGATGTCGCGCAGCGGCTCGCGGTCAATTTTCGCGAGGCCGGGTTCGTCGCGCATCAGCAGGGCGCAAATCTCGAAGCAAAGCTTGCGGCGCTGGGCGAAGAGGCGGCCAAGGCGGCGCAGTCCGGCACCGAATCGACCGCCGCTGTCCTTGAGGCGATCGTCGCGTTGCAGGAACAGACGAAGGAAACCGAGACGAACCTGCTCGCCGCGTCGACGCAGGTTAGCGACGTGCAGGACTTGGCCCTCGCGCGAATGACGCAGACCGCGGCCTCGGCACGCGACGATATGGCAACGACCGTCGCCACAATAACCGAGCGGATGGATCAAAGCTGGCGGCAGTTCCGCGAAGGTGTCGACGATGCCGGTGCGCTGATGGACGCCAAGCTTGCCGTCGCACGCGATGCCGGCGATGCGATGGTTGCGCAGCTCTCCGCCCATGCCGACGCCAGCGACGCGCTCGCAGCGCGCCTTACCGCCCATGTCACGGAAGTCGGCCAGCAGCTCGAAATTCTCGATGTCAGCGTCAGTGCCAGCACAGGCGTGATCGGCCGCTCTATCGACGATACCAAGTCGCAACTGGGCGCCTTCATGCAGGAAGTGCAAAGCGGCAATGCGTCGGCGCACCAACTGATCACCCATGCGGAATCGCTGCTTCTCGCGCTCGATGCCGTCACCCGCGAACTCGACGAAACCCTGCCGCACGCGCTCGACCGGATCACCTTGCACGGCAAGACCACGCAAACCGCCTTGTCGCAGTTGCGCCCCCTGCTCGACGCATCGGAACTTGTTGCCCAATCGACGATGTCGCACGTCAATGCCGTGCAATCGACGCTCAAGGCCAATGAAGAACAGATGGCGGGCCATGCGGTCAGTCAGCAGGAACTTGTCGACCGCATCAACGGCTCGCTCGCAGAGGCGGAGGCGGCGCTGGCCAAGCTGCGCGATGGCGCCGATGAATTCGCCGAACGTGGCGGCGCGCGCATGATCGCGACGCTCGGCGAGGTTCGCGCAACCGCTGATTCGGCCGCTGACGAGGCACGGCTGACGCTCGAAAAGCTGGTTACGAGCGCGCGCGAGACGATGCAGGCGACCGCGACCGATGCGATCGATGCCGCCTTCAAGAATGAAATCATGGCGCAATTGAGCGCGATCGAGGACGCTTCAGCGCGCGCCGTCGCGGCGGCCGATGGCGCCGCCGACCGGCTGGTGCGCCAGTTGAACACGATCATGGATACCAGCGCCAGCGTCGAGCAACGCGTGAGCGAAGCCGAACAGGCGATCGCCGCGTCGGACCGCGATTCGCTTGCGAAACAGGTCGGGCTGCTGACCGAGTCGCTGAAATCGACCGCAATCGACGTGACCAAGATCCTGTCGAGCGAAGTCAGCGATACCGCATGGGACGCGTATCTGAAGGGCGACCGCGGCGTTTTCGCGCGGCGCGCGGTCAAGCTGATCGACAACAGCGAGGCCAAGGAAGTCCTGCGCCTCTATCAGTCCGACGATGCTTTCCACGCGTCGGTGAACCAGTTCATCCACGATTTCGAAGCGATGCTCCGCGTCCTCATCGGCGCGCGCGACGGATCGGCCATCAGCGTCACCTTGCTCTCATCCGATATCGGCAAGCTGTATGTTGCGTTGGCGCAGGCGATCGATCGCCTGCGGAACTAGCGGCATTGGGATCATGCTCCGGCGTGGTGGGCTTCGACCGGAAGCCGGCCTCTCCATATCGTCACCCCGGACTTGATCGGGGGGCCCGCTTGATGCCGAAGTCAGGAGTGCGTCAAAAAAGCGGGATCCCGGGTCAAGCCCGGGATGACGAGAGCGAAGAAACGACCGTAAACCACCGATAGAGATATGCTCCCCGGCGAAGGCCGGGGTCCAGAGCGCAACCTGGCAAAGGTCGGCTCTCTAAAGCTCTGGGCCCCGGCTTTCGCCGGGGTTCACGTAGGAACCACCAACGCCCGCTCACCACCCCAAAACCGACGATGCCAGGATGGCCAATCGGCCCTTTGCTCAGGCCCGCCCGGTCAAGACGTCGGGATCAGCCCAGCCGTTCACATAGGCCATATAATAAAGGCCGAACGCGATCGTCGCGGCGATCGTCATCTGCAGCAGGATACGACCGGGGCGGAAGGTCGCTGGCGCGCCGGGTTCCTGTCCCTTGACCAGCGGCGTAGCATCATCGCTTGCGCGCCGTCCGTGGAAGGGCAGCACGAAAAACGCGCTGAACGCCCAGAACAGCAAATAGATGGCGAGCGCGGAAGTCCATTTCATCGTTGCAGGTCCGTTCAAATGTCGACGAGCATGACATCGACGACGGGCTTCTTGCCTGTCCAGTCGGTCGCGACACGCCGCACGCCGAGCCGGATCGCCTCACGCAGCTTGTCTTCGTCGCGCGCTGGGCCGGTCGCGGCCTGTTCGGCAGCTTCGCGCATTTCGTCGATAAAGGCTTCGCGCTCGTCCTCCACGGGCACGCCGCGATAGCTGATCGCGCTTTCGACAAAGCGCTTGTCCGAGAAGATCGCGGCGACGGTGATATGGCCGTTGAGCGAAAGCTTGCGCCGCTCGTTGATCGTCTCGCCATCGGCTGGCAGGATGACGTCGCCGTCGAGGATCAACCGTCCCGCGCGCACGCGCTCTACGATCTTTGCCGGCCCAGGTGCCAAATGCACCAGATCGCCATTTTCCTGTATCAAGGCTCCGGGAACCCCAGTTTCGAGCGCGAAACGCGCCTGTTCGTGCATATGCCGGATCTCGCCATGCACCGGCACGACCAGCTTCGGGCGCAGCCAGCCGTACAGCGCGGCAAGCTCGGGCTGACCCGGATGGCCGCTGACGTGGATATGTGCCTGCTTCTCGGTGACCGTCAGCACATCCTTGGCGGCGAGCTGGTTCATGATCCGCCCGATCGCGACCTCGTTGCCGGGAATCTGCTTCGACGAGAAGACGACGGTGTCGCCCGCCTCGAGCTTGATCTGATGAATGTCGGCGGCCATACGCGCCAGCGCGGCCCGCGGTTCGCCCTGCCCGCCCGTCGCGATCACCATCACCTTGTCGCGCGGCAGCCGCATCGCCTCGTCGAAATCGACGGTGGGCGGGAAATCCTTGAGGTAACCGACCGAGCGGGCGACGCCCAGAATGCGGTCGAGCGAACGACCCGCAACGCAAAGCGTGCGCCCCGTCGCCTTCGCAACCGCGCCCAACGTCGCGAGCCGCGCCGCGTTGGAAGCGAAAGTGGTAACGACCACCCGGCCTTTGGCCGCGCCGACCGCCTGTTCCAGACCCTTGCGAAGCCCCCCTTCGCTCCCCGAAGCGTCGGCGTTGAAGGCATTGGTCGAATCGCAGACGAGGACGTCGACGCCTTCGTCGCCGACCTTGGTCAGCGCCGCGGCGGTGGCGGGAACGCCAAGGACCGGCTCCTCGTCGAGTTTCCAGTCACCGGTGTGGAACACGCGGCCATAGGGCGTGTCGATCACCACCGCGCTCATTTCGAGGATCGAGTGCGCAAGCGGGATCAGGCGGATACCGAACGGCCCGAGCTGAAAACTGTCGTCAATGTCGACGGTCCGAAGATCGACCTCTTTTTCAAGACCTTCTTCGGCGAGCTTGTGCGCGATCAGACCCGCGGTGAAACGATTGGCGTAGAGCGGTACGCCAAGGTCGGCGGCGAGATAGGGAATCGCGCCGATATGATCCTCGTGACCATGCGTCAGTACGATGCCGAGCAGGTCCTTCTTGCGATCCTCGATGAATTCAAGGTCGGGCATGACGATGTCGATGCCCGGATAATCGTGGCTGCCAAAGGTCACGCCAAGGTCGGCCATGATCCATTTGCCGTCGCAGCCATAAAGATTGGCGTTCATGCCGATCTCGCCCGACCCTCCCAATGCGAGAAAAAGCAGCTCCTTGCCCGGAGTCGTCATATTATTGGCTTCCATTGATGATAGAGGTGCATCAGCCCGTTAAGCGTCAGGTCGGGTTCGATACGATCGAACAGGTGCCCCTGTTCCTGAAATAATGTCGCGAGACCACCCGTCGCGATCACGGTAAGCGGCTTGCCGATTTCGGCCTTCATGCGTGCGATCAGCCCTTCCATCATCGAGACATAGCCCCAATAGACGCCGATCAGCATCTGGCTTTCGGTAGTGCGCCCGATAACACTGGTCGTTGCCGGGGCTTCGATCGCGATGCGCGGCAGTTTCGCCGCGGCGGCGACCAGCGCCTCCAGCGACAGATTGACGCCGGGCGCGATGATGCCGCCCAGATAGGCGCCGTCGGGGCCGATATGATCGAGCGTCGTTGCGGTACCAAAGCTGATGACCAGCTTGTCCTTGTTCGGCTCTACCGCCTGCGCCGAGATCGCGTTGACCGCACGATCGGCGCCGACCGACTGGGGTTCGTCGACTTTCAGCGCGATGCCCCAGGTCACGGGTTCGCGGCCCGCGACGAGCGCATCGACGCCGAAATATTTGACCGCGAGCAACTGCAGATTGTGGAGCGCACGCGGCACGACGGTCGAGATGATCACCGCCTCGACATCGGCGCGGTCATGCCCCTCGATCCGCATAAGCTGGTCGAGCCAGACCATATATTCATCGGCAGTCCGGCGATCATCGGTTGCGATACGCCAGCGCGCCAGCAGTTCGGTGCCGCGGAACAGCGCGAATTTTGCGTTGGTGTTGCCGACATCGATCGCGAGCAGCATCTATTTCCTCTCCTCGACCGGGCGGCGCAGTTCGACGTCGCCCGCATGGACCAGCATGGTCTCGCCGCCGCCCAGGCGCAAGCGCAGCGCGCCATCCTCGGCAAGTCCGTCGAAGAAGCCGTCGATGCCCTGTTCGGACACGCGAAGCGGCGTACCGATCGGATGCGCCTGCGGGATCCATGCGCGAACGATGCTCGCGACGCCTTCCTGGCGCCAGGTCCACAGCGCGTCGATCATCGCGATACCAAGCGCCCCGGCGAAATGGTCGCGGTCGAGCGAGACGCCCTTGCCCGCGAGCGTCGCCGTCGGGCGATCGGGCAGTTCGGGCGCGGCAGTCAGATTGACGCCAATGCCGATGACCACCGAATTGCCGGTGCGTTCCATCAATATGCCGGCGCATTTCGCGCCATCGATCAACAGGTCGTTGGGCCATTTGAGCTGCGCGCCGACATGCGGGGCGAGCGCGGCGACGGTCTTCGCAAGCGCAACCCCGGCAACGAGGGCGAGCGTCGCCGCCGACGGATCGCCGATCGTCAGATGAACGACGGTCGAGCCCATGAAATTGCCCTGCCCGTCGTTCCAGCCGCGCCCGAGGCGGCCACGCCCAGCGGTCTGGCGGTCGGCGACAAGCCAATGGCCTTCCCCGACATGCTCACCGCCTGCCAGCCGCGCCAGCAGGTCGGCGTTGGTCGAACCTGTCTGCGCGATCCGCTCGATAGGCGGTATCAGAACAGCACCGCAGCGGCGCTGGCCGAAAGGACCGCCAGCACGGGAATGAAGAGATAGCCGATGACCGACAGCCACAGCGCGCTCGCGGTGATCACCGCGTCCTCGACGATCGCACCGCCGCCCTTGGGGAATTCGGTGTCCGACTTGTCATCGAAGTACATCGTCTTGATGATCGCGATATAATAGAATGCGCCGATCACCGAAGCGACGATACCCGCCACCGCCAGCGGTACGAGGTTCGCGTTCACCGCGGCCTCGAACACCAGATATTTCGGCCAAAAGCCAAAGAGCGGCGGAATGCCGGCAAGGCTGAACAGGAACACCGCCATCGCCGCGGCCAGACCCGGACGACGCTGCGACAGACCGGCGAGCGCGGGAATGCTCTCGACCTGATTGCCATCGGCGTCGCGAAGCTGGATCACGACCAGGAACGCACCAAGCGTGGTCAGCATATATACGAGCAGATAGGTCAGCACGCCCTCGACCCCCTGCTGCGTTCCGGCGGCGAGTCCGACGAGCATGAAGCCGACATTGTTGATCGACGAATAGGCCAGCAGGCGCTTGATATTCTTCTGCCCGATCGCACCGACCGCGCCAAGGATGATCGAGGCGAGCGACAGGAAGATGATGATCTGTTGCCACGCACCGACCGCGGGGCCCATCGCGTCGATCACGACGCGCGTCATCAACGCCATCGCCGCGACCTTGGGCGCGGTGGCGAAGAAGGTCGTCACCGGGGTCGGCGCGCCTTCATAGACGTCGGGGGTCCACATATGGAACGGCACGGCGCTGATCTTGAAGCCGAGGCCCGCAAGAACGAAGACGATGCCGAAGATCAGGCCGATGTTGAGCTCACCGCCGAGCACCTTCGCGATGCCCGCGAAATCGGTGGTGCCGGTGAAGCCGTACAGCAGCGAGATGCCATAGAGCAGCATGCCCGACGCAAGCGCGCCGAGGACGAAATATTTGAGGCCGGCTTCGCTCGACCGTTCATCGGTGCGCATGAAGCTAGCGAGCACATAGGCCGCAAGGCTGTTGAGCTCGAGCCCGACATAGAGCGTCATCAGGTCGCGCGACGAGGCCATGATGCCCATGCCGAGCGCCGCGAACAGGATAAGCGTCGGATATTCGGCGCGCATCCCGCCGTTGAAAAAGCGCGGCGCGATGACGATACAGACGAAGCTCGCGGAATAGATCAAAAGCTTGGCAAAACCGCCGAAGCTGTCGACCGACAGCGTACCCGAGAAGACCGTCGCATCGACACCGAACAACGCGACGACCGCTGCCGCGGCGGCGGCGAGCGTCAGCAGCGAGCTGAGTTGATAGAGGCCGACATTGCGGTCACCGAAGAAGGTGCCGAGCATCAGGGTGATGAGCCCGCCGATCGTCAGGATCAGTTCGGGCCAGATGAGCATCAGGTCGGCGGTCATTTGACGCCTCCTGCATGGCTCGATCCGTGGGCCGGTTCACCGTGCGGTTTGGCAGCTTTCGGCTTGCCGGCGGCAAGGTGCGCATCGCCCGCGGGCTTGGCAGGAGCCAAGCGCGCAACGACGGTGGTCACATCGCCGCGCATCGGCGCGAGGAAGCTTTCGGGATAGACGCCCATCCACAGCGCCACGGCGGCCAGCGGCACCATGATCGTCCATTCGCGTGCGTTGAGGTCAGGCATTGCCTTCACATCGTCCTTGGTCAGTTCGCCGAACACGACGCGGCGGTAGAGATAAAGCATGTACGCGGCACCGAGGATGATGCCGGTGGTGCACACGAAGGCGACCCAGCTCGAGGCTTCATAGATGCCCGCAAGGCTCAGGAATTCGCCGACGAAGCCGCTGGTCCCCGGAAGCCCGATCGACGCCATGGTGAACAGCATGAAGAACAGCGCATAAGCCGGCATGTTCACGGCAAGGCCGCCGTAACGGTCGATTTCGCGCGTGTGGAGTCGGTCATAGATCACGCCGACGCAGAAGAAGAGCGCGGCCGAGACGACACCATGGCTGAGCATGATGATCAGCGCGCCTTCGATCCCCTGCTGGTTGAAGGCAAAGAGACCCGCGGTGACGATCGCCATATGCGCGACCGACGAATAAGCGATCAGCTTCTTCATGTCGCTCTGCACCAGCGCGACGAGGCTGGTGTACACCACCGCGATCATCGACAGGCCAAACACGATCCACATCAGCTGCGCCGACGCGTCGGGGAACATCGGCATCATGAAGCGAAGGAAGCCGTAGGAACCGAGCTTCAGCAGCACGCCCGCCAGGATCATCGAACCCGCGGTCGGCGCCTGCACGTGCGCGTCGGGAAGCCAGGTGTGGACGGGCCACATCGGCATCTTGACCGCAAGGCTGGCGAAGAAGGCGAGCCACAGCCACGTCTGCATCTGAACCGGGAAGTCATAGTTCAGCAGCGTCGGAATGTCGGTCGTGCCCGCTTCGTGGATCATCGCAATGATCGCGATCAGCATCAGCACCGATCCGAGCAGCGTGTAGAGGAAGAATTTGAACGCCGCATAGATGCGGTTCGCGCCGCCCCAGATGCCGATGATGAAATACATCGGGATCAGGCCGGCTTCGAAGAAGATGTAGAACAGCAGCAGATCTTGCGCGCAGAACACGCCGATCATGATTGTTTCCATGACGAGGAACATCGCCATGTAGAGGCCGACGCGCTGTTTGATCGCGTCCCAGCTCGCCAGAATGCAAAGCGGCATCAGGAAAACGCTGAGCATGATCAGCATCAGCGCCATACCGTCGATACCGAGGGCATATTGGAAACGCCCGAACAGGTCGGCGCGCTCGGTGAACTGCCACTGCGCACCGCCAATGTCGAACTGTGCCCACATGATGCAGCCGAGGACGAAAGTCGCAAGCGTCGCGCCCAGCGCGACAAAGCGCGACATCTTGTCGCCGACGAACAGGCAAGCGATGGCGGCGATCGCGGGGACCGCCAGCATCAGCGAAAGGATCGGAAAGCCGCTCACAGGAAATTCACCATGGCCCAGCTAGCGAGGCCGACAAGACCGAGCAGCATCACAAACGCATATCCATAAACATAACCCGATTGCAGTCGGACCGCGAGACGGGTCCCCCCAGCGACGAGCGCCGCGGCGCCATCGGGACCAAAGCGGTCGATGGTGCCTTCATCCCCGCGCTTCCAGAAGAAGCGGCCGATCGCGAAGGCGGGCTTCACGAAGAGGAAGTTGTAGAGCTCGTCGAAATACCATTTGTTGTACAGGAACTGGTGGAGCAGCTTGAACTGCGCCACGAAGCGCGCCGGCAGCGTGGTGTTGCGGATATAGCTGTTCCACGCAAGGAACAGGCCGATCGCCATCACCGTGAACGGCGTCCATTTCACCCACAAAGGCACTTCGTGCGCGGCGTGCATGAGATGTTCGTCGAACGCGAGGCTGCCCTTCCAGAACGCCATGCCCTCTTCGGGATAGATGAACTGGTGGTGGAACGCGATGCCCGCGAACACCGCACCGATCGACAGCACGACCAGCGGGATCAGCATCGTGATCGGGCTTTCATGCGGGTGATAGCCCGCGGTGCCGTCGCTGTGCGCGCCGTGATGGTGGTGATCGTCGTGCGCCGCATGCGCATGATCGTCGTGGCCGTGGCCGTGATCGTCATGAACCGCGTGCTGGATATGCTCGCTCTGTTCCCAGCGCGCCTTGCCATAGAAGGTCAGGAAGACGAGGCGCCACGAATAGAAGCTGGTGAGGAAGGCCACGAAAATGCCGACCCAGAAAGCGATGACCCCGCCGCCGCCACTCGCATAAGCGGCCTCGAGAATGCCGTCCTTCGAATAGAAGCCGGCAAAGCCCGCGACGCCCGCGATGCCGACGCCGGTGATCGCCAGCGTACCGAGCATCATCGCCCAATAGGTAAGCGGGATCTGTTTCCGCAGCGCGCCATAATAACGCATGTCCTGTTCATGATGCATCGCATGGATGACCGAACCGGCACCAAGGAACAGCAAAGCCTTGAAGAAAGCGTGCGTGAACAGGTGGAACATCGCCGCGCCATAGGCGCCCGCGCCCGCTGCGAAGAACATGTAGCCAAGCTGCGAACAGGTCGAATAGGCAATGACGCGCTTGATGTCCCACTGCGTCGTCGCGACGGTCGCGGCGAAGAAGCAGGTTGCGGCGCCGACGAACATCACGACGCCCTGCGCGACGTCCGACGTTTCGAACATCGGCGACAGGCGGCAGACCATGAAGACGCCCGCTGTGACCATCGTCGCCGCGTGGATCAGCGCCGACACCGGGGTCGGGCCTTCCATCGCATCGGGAAGCCAGGTGTGCAGGCCAAGCTGCGCCGACTTGCCCATCGCGCCGATGAACAGCAGCAGGCAGAGGATCGTCATCGTGTCGAGACGCATTCCCATGAAGCTGATCGTCGAACCCGCCATGCCCGGCGCAGCGGCAAGAATCTCGGGGATCGAGACGGTGCCGAACACGAGGAAGGTGCCGAAGATGCCGAGCATGAAGCCCAGATCGCCGACGCGGTTGACGACGAACGCCTTGATCGCCGCGGCATTGGCGCTCGGCTTTTTATACCAGAAACCGATGAGCAGATAGGACGCGAGGCCGACGCCTTCCCAGCCGAAGAACATCTGGACAAGATTGTTCGCGGTCACGAGCATCAGCATCGCGAAGGTGAAAAGCGACAGATAGGCGAAGAAGCGCGGCTGGTCCGGGTCTTCCTCCATATAGCCCCAGCTATAGAGGTGGACGAGCGCAGAAACCGTCGTGATCACGACCAGCATCACTGCGGTCAGCGTGTCGACGCGCAGCTCCCAGTTGAACTGAAGCGCGCCCGACGAAACCCAGTGCAGCACCGGCGTTACCGTCGCTTCGCCGCTGCCCGTCACGAACGACAGGAAGATCGGCCAGCTCAGCGCGCAGCTAGTGAACAGCGCGCCCGTGGTCAGGATTTTGGACGGCACATTGCCGATCACGCGCTGGCCGAGGCCTGCGATGATTGCCGCCAGCAGCGGCAGGAAAACGATCGCCTGAATCACCGGTTTACCCCTTCATCCGGTTGGCATCGTCGACGGCAATGGTGCCGCGGCCGCGGAAGTAAATAACGAGAATGGCAAGACCGATGGCGGCTTCACCCGCAGCGACGGTCAGCACGAACATCGAGAAGACCTGCCCGACAAGATCGCCCAGCGCCGCGCTGAACGCGACGAGGTTGATGTTCACTGCCAGCAGGATGAGCTCGATCGCCATCAGGATGACGATGATATTCTTGCGGTTGATGAAGATGCCGAGCACGCCGAGCGTGAAAAGCACCGCCGAAACGGCGAGATAGTGGCCGACCGAAATCACAGTTCCATCCCCTGCCCGACGCCCGGATCGACCAGCCGCGTCGCATCCTGCGGACGGCGCTGGTTCTGCTTCGAGATATTCTGCGTACGCACCCCGCCACGCTGGCGATGCGTCAGCACGATCGCGCCGATCATCGCGACGAGGAGGACGATACCCGCCGCCTCGAACAGGAAGATGTAGCGCGTGTAGAGAAGCTCACCGATCTGTTGGATATTGCTCTTGTCGCTGACGACCGGCGCGGCGCGCGCCGCAAGATCGACACCGCCGGCGCTCCAGGCGCCGACCGCGAACACCAGTTCAGCGGCCAGGATGATCGCGACGAGCGCGCCCAGCGGCAGATAACGAACGAAACCCGCGCGCAACTCGGCGAAATCGATGTCGAGCATCATCACGACGAACAGGAACAGCACCGCGACCGCGCCGACATAGACGATGACAAGCAGCATCGCGATGAATTCGGCGCCCGCGAGCAGCATCAGCCCCGCCGCGTTGAAGAAAGCGAGGATCAGCCACATGACGCTGTGGACCGGGTTACGCGCGAAGATCACCATGGCCGCAGAGGCGATGACGATGGTCGCGAACAGATAGAAGGCGAAGAGTTGGATCATGTGCGCGCGCCCTTACCGATAGGGCGCGTCGGCGGCAAGATTCGCCGCGATCGCGCGTTCCCATTTGTCGCCATTGGCGAGCAGTTTGGCCTTGTCATAGAGCAGTTCTTCGCGCGTTTCGGTCGCGAATTCGAAGTTCGGCCCTTCGACCACCGCATCGACAGGGCATGCTTCCTGACAGAAGCCGCAATAGATGCATTTGGTCATATCGATGTCGTAGCGCGTCGTGCGGCGCGAACCGTCGTCGCGGGGCTCGGCCTCGATCGTGATCGCCTGCGCCGGACACACCGCTTCGCACAGCTTGCACGCGATGCAGCGTTCCTCACCGTTCGGATAGCGGCGCAGCGCATGCTCGCCGCGGAAACGCGGGCTCAGCGGGTTCTTTTCGAACGGATAGTTGATCGTCGCCTTCGGCTTGAAGAAATATTTCAGCGTGAGGGCGTGCGCCTTCACGAACTCCCACAAAGTGAAGCTTTTGACGAGATGGGCAACGTAACTCATGAGTACCTCGTCAGCATCAGATAGCCGGAGATCAGGAAGATCCAGAGAAGCGAGATCGGCAGGAACACTTTCCAACCCAGCCGCATCAGCTGGTCATAGCGATAACGCGGGACGGTCGCCTTGACCCAGCTGAAGACGAAGAAGAAGAACAGGATCTTCGCGAACAGCCAGATGATGCCGGGAACGGCATAGAGCGGTGCCCAGTCGATCGGGGGCAGCCAGCCGCCCCAGAACAGCACCGCGTTGAGCGTGCACATCAACAGGACGTTGGCATATTCGCCGAGCCAGAAGAGCGCGAAGCTCATCGACGAATATTCGGTCTGGTAACCCGCGACGAGCTCGCTTTCGGCTTCGGTCAGATCGAACGGCGCGCGCGCGGTTTCGGCGAGCGACGAAATCAGGAACATGACCGCAAGCGGGAAGAGCAGCAGGTTGAAACCGAAGGCGTTGACGATGCCCAGGCCGTGGCCCTGCTGCGCCTTGACGATCTCGTTCATGTTGAAGCTGTCGGCGAAAAGCACGACGCCGATCAGGATGAACCCGATCGAGACTTCATAGCTGATCATCTGCGCCGAGGCGCGCATCGCCGAGAAGAAGGGATATTTCGAGTTCGACGCCCAACCCGACAGGATCACGCCATAGACGCCCAGCGACGAGATCGCGAGGATGTAGAGCAATCCGACGTTGATGTCGGCGAGCACCGCGCCCGAATTGAACGGGATCACCGCCCACGCCATCAAGGCGACGGTGAAGGTGATGATCGGCGCGATCAGGAACAGACCGCGGTTCGCCGAGGTCGGAATGATCGTTTCCTGCAGGAACACTTTCAGACCGTCGGCGAAGCTTTGCAGCAGGCCGAAGGGGCCAACGACGTTCGGACCACGGCGCAGCGCAATCGCCGCCCAGATCTTGCGGTCGGCATAAATGATCATCGCGACGCTGAGCATCAGCGGCAGCGCGATGAGCAGGATGCCGCAAATCGTCGCGACGCCCCATGCCCAATCGGCGTCCATGCCCCAGGAGATGAAGGTCTCGGTCATTTCTTGGCCCCGTCCTGGTTTTTCCAACCATTATGCGGCCCGGGCTTCTCCGACTTGCGCGGATTGAACCCGCGCCAGACCGAATAGCCCATCCCGACCAGCAACACGCTGGCTATCGCATGTACCGGGGTCATTCCGCGGCCTCCGCAAAATCGACGCCATGAACCAGCTCTTCCGAACAGCGCTGCATCGTCGGTGACGCGCGGCAGATGGCGTTGGTGAGGTAGAAATCCTTGATCGGCGACGGGATCGCGCGCGCCTCGGGCTTTGCAGCCAGCTTCGGCACCGACCAGCCATAATCGGCAAGACCCTCGACGCCGAGCGCGGGCACCGCCGCGATCATCGCCGCGCGGCACTGCGCAAAGCTGTCGAAACCGACCGACACGCCAAGCGCGTCGGCGAGCGCCCGGAAGATGCTCCAGTCTTCGCGCGCGTCGCCTGGTGCGAACACCGCCTTTTCGCTGCGCTGAACCCGGCCCTCGGTGTTGACCGTGGTGAAGTCCTTTTCGGTCCAAGCCGCGGCGGGCAGGATGACATCGGCGGCATGTGCGCCCTTGTCGCCATGGTGGCCGACATAGACTTTGAACGTGTCCGGCAGCGCCGCAAAATCGACTTCGTCGGCGCCAAGGAAGAAAGCGAGCTTCGGCTTGGCCGCGATGACATCCTTGATGCCGCCCGGCAAACCATAGCCCAGCATCAGCGAGCCCATGCGCGCGGCCGAGAAATGGACGACATTATAGCCGTTCCAGCCGTCCTTGACCGCATTCACCGACTTGGCGAGCGCGAGGCCCGCGCCATGAACGCCGGGCACCGACAGCGCGCCGCCGCCAAAGATCAGCATCGGCCGCTCGGCGCCCTTGAGCGCATCGAGCACCGCGGCGGGCAGCTTTGCCACGATCGAAGCGTCGTCGCCGAGCCACTGCGTCTTGTAGGTCAGGTCGGTTTCGGGGCCGATGGCGAAAACCTTCGCGCCCTTCTTCCACACCGCCTTGCGGATGCGCGTGTTGATCAGCGGCGCTTCCCAGCGCAGGTTCGTGCCGACGAGCAGAATGACGTCGGCGTTTTCGGCCTCGGCAATGCCGGTGTTGAAATTGACCGCCGACAGGCTGGTGACGTCATAGTCGAGCCCGGTCTGACGCCCTTCGAGCAGCGTGCCGCCCAGCGCATTCACCAGCGACTTGGCCGCGAACATCGTTTCGCAATCGGCGAGATCGCCCGCCACAGCCGCGACCGAAGACCCTGCATTCACCGCCTTGATCGCTTCGAAAGCCTCGGCCCAGCTCGCCTCGACAAGCTGGCCGTCCTTGCGAACATAAGGCCGGTCGAGACGGCGACGCGTCAAGCCATCGACATGGTGCCGCGTCTTGTCGTTCGCCCATTCCTCGTTCACGTCATCGTTGACGCGCGGCAGCACGCGCAGGACCTGACGGCCACGCGCATCGATGCGAACATTGGTGCCGACGGCGTCCATCATGTCGATGCCGAGCGTCTTGGTCAGTTCCCACGGACGCGCTTCGAACGCATAGGGCTTGCTGGTCAGCGCACCGACCGGGCAGAGATCGACGATATTGCCCGACAATTCGCTGCCGACGGCGCGCTCAAGGTAAGACGTGATCTGCATATTCTCGCCGCGATAGATCGCGCCGACATCTTCCACGCCCGCGACTTCCTCCGCAAAGCGGACGCAGCGCGTGCACTGGATGCAGCGGGTCATCACCGTCTTGACGATCGGACCCATATATTTCTCGGTCACCGCGCGCTTATTCTCGTCATAGCGCGTCGCGCCGCGACCATAAGCGACCGACTGGTCCTGCAAATCGCATTCGCCGCCCTGATCGCAGATCGGGCAATCGAGCGGATGGTTGATGAGGAGGAATTCCATCACCCCCTCGCGCGCCTTCTTCACCATCGGGCTGTCGGTCTTGATCACCTGCCCCTCGGCAGTGGGCAGCGCGCACGACGCCTGCGGCTTCGGCGGGCCGGGCGCGACTTCGACCAGGCACATGCGGCAATTACCAGCGATCGACAGGCGTTCATGGTAGCAAAAGCGCGGAATTTCCTTCCCCGCCATCTCACACGCCTGCAGAACGGTTGCGCCCTGCGGGACGTCGAGTTCTACGCCATCTACAGTTACTTTAGGCATCTTCAGTCCTTAGCTGCCACCGTCGGCTGGCTCTCGCCGACCGATAGCCGATAAAGCGCTTCTCCGATCACGCCGCGAAGGACGGATTTGGAAAAGGTCAATTTGAATCCTTCCAATACGCAGCCACCGACCGTCGGAACGATCTGGGCAAAGGCCGCGCCTTCAGCATTGCTCGCCACCATGCTCAGAATGAGCTTCCGCGACTCCTGCGGCGCCTTGCGAACCGTGCAATCGGCTATCTGCCGAAGCGCGACGCGCGGCTGCGGATCGCCATAGGCTTCGGCATCGCTGCCCGCTGCATAATCGATGGCAGGAACCGCTGCGAAATCGACAGGACCATCCTTCCGGAATTTCTTCAGGTACAAAACGTCATAGACGCCGCTACGGAACAGTGATTCATTGAAGGTCATTTGTCCGGACGAAAGACACTCGTCGGTTGAGAGGCTGCTTGCCGCCTTGTGGGCAGCCTTCGATCCCGGAAAGGTGTCGAGATAGAGTTCGACGCGCGTCCGCGAATTGTCCACGGCGCACTCAGCATAGCGGTACATCGCGACGCGCGCGCGATCTTCCTTGCTGGCGCCCGGCCCTTCCGGAATCTGCGCAGGCGCAGGCCCGAGACGGCTGCCGACCCGTTGCGCATGCGTCGCCGGGGCAAGCAGGAGCGCGCCCGACAGAACAGCAAACAGAATGGCCGATCGGCGCATTATTCGGCTGCCTCCAGCGCGCCGCCATTCTCGCGGATGCGGCGTTCGATTTCGGGGCGGAAGTGCTTGATCAGGCCCTGGATCGGCCACGCCGCGGCATCGCCGAGCGCGCAGATGGTGTGGCCTTCGACCTGCTTGGTGACGTCGTACAGCGTATCGATCTCGCTGATGTCGGCGTCGCCGGTGCGCAGCCGCTCCATCACGCGCCACATCCAGCCGGTGCCTTCGCGGCAGGGCGTGCACTGGCCGCAGCTTTCATGCTTGTAGAAATAGCTGATGCGGCTGATCGCCTGAACGACGTCAGTCGACTTGTCCATCACGATCGCGGCGGCGGTGCCGAGGCCCGATCCGACGGCTTTCAGCCCGTCGAAGTCCATCGGCGCGTCCATGATCTCGGCCGCGGGGACGAGCGGAACCGACGAACCGCCGGGGATCACCGCAAGCAGATTATCCCAGCCACCACGGATGCCGCCGCAATGCTTGTCGATCAGTTCGCGGAAGGTGATGCCCATCTCTTCCTCGACGACGCACGGGCGCTCGACATGGCCCGAGATCTGGAAGAGCTTGGTGCCCTTGTTATTCTCGCGCCCGAAGCTCGCGAACCACGGCGCGCCGCGGCGGAGGATCGTCGGGACGACCGCGATGCTCTCGACATTGTTCACCGTCGTCGGGCAGCCATAGAGGCCCGCACCCGCCGGGAACGGCGGTTTCAGGCGGGGCTGGCCCTTTTTGCCTTCGAGGCTTTCGATCATCGCGGTTTCTTCGCCGCAGATATACGCGCCGGCGCCGCGGTGGACGAAGACGTCGAAGTCATAGCCCGATTTCGCGGCGTTCTTGCCGAGCAGGCCGGCGTCATACGCCTCCTGCACCGCCGCGAACAACGTCTCGGCCTCGCGGATGAATTCGCCGCGAATATAGATATACGCAGCGCGCGCGCGCATCGCGAAGCCCGCGATCAGCGCGCCTTCGATCAGCTTGTGCGGATCGTGGCGGATGATTTCGCGGTCCTTGCACGAACCCGGTTCGGATTCGTCGGCGTTGATGACGAGGAAGCTCGGGCGGTCGGCGCGCGGTTCCTTCGGCATGAAGGACCATTTGAGCCCCGTTGGGAAGCCCGCGCCGCCGCGGCCGCGCAGGCCCGACGCCTTGATCTCTTCGATGATCGCGTCCTGGCCGCGCTTCATCAGATCCTTGGTATTATCCCAATCGCCACGCGCTTGCGCGGATTTGAGGTTCCACGGCTGGAAGCCGTAGAGATTGGTGAAGATGCGATCCTTGTCGGCAAGCATGGCGTCTACTCACCCTTCCCTTTGCCGGCCTTACGCGCGGCATAAATGGAGATAAACATGGTGGCGATCCCCATGAAGACGGCGCCCAGTGCGATCCAGACCGCCATTACCAGTCCTTCCGATAGTCATGGTTGGCCTTGACCATTTCCTTCAGCGTCGTCGGGCCGCCTTCGGGCTCGCTCGTGTGACGCTTCGGATTCTGCGTTCCCGCCTTGGGCGACTTGCCCGCGGCCAGATCGTCGAGCAGGCGGACCGTGCTGTCGTAATCGAGATCTTCGTAATTATCGTCGTTGATCTGGACCATCGGCGCGTTGGTGCAGGTGCCCATGCACTCGACCTCGGTCAGCGTGAACAGGCCGTCGGGCGTCGTCTTGCCCTTCACCATGCCGCGATTCTTGCACGCGGCCATCACATCGTCCGACCCGCGCAGCAGGCACGGCGTCGTGCCGCAAACCTGCACATGATAGCGGCCGACGGGGACGAGATTATACATGGTGTAGAAGGTCGCGACCTCATAGGCGCGGATGAAGGGCATATCGAGCGCGGCGGCGACATATTCGATCACCGGCACGGGCAGCCAGCCCTGCGTCTGCGTCTCTGCACCGACCTGTCGCTGCGCGAGGTCGAGCAGCGGCATCACCGCCGAGCGCTGACGCCCCGCGGGATAGCGCGCGATGACCTGCTTCGCCTTCTCGGCATTTTCCTTCGTCCACGCAAAAGCGCCCCAGCGCGCGCGGGTTTCAGCTTCATCTGGAATTTGCGGTGCGTCGGCCATTAGCGGTCACACTCTCCGAAAACGACGTCAATGGCGCCGATAATTGCGGTGGTATCGGCGAGCATGTGGCCTTTCGACATCATGTCCATCGCCTGCAGGTGGCTGAACGCCGTCGGACGAATCTTGCAGCGATACGGCTTGTTGGTGCCGTCGCTGACCAGATAGACGCCGAATTCGCCCTTGGGGCTTTCGGTCGCCACATAGACTTCGCCCGCCGGGACGTGGAAGCCCTCGGTGTAGAGCTTGAAGTGATGGATCAGCGATTCCATCGACTGCTTCATCTCGCCGCGCTTCGGCGGCACGACCTTGCGGTCCAGGCTGGCGATCGGCCCCGTGGGCATGTCGCGCAGGCACTGCTTGATGATCTTTGCCGACTGATAGACTTCCTCGACGCGCACCATGAAGCGATCGTAGCAATCGCCGCGCGTGCCGACGGGAATGTCGAATTCCATCGCCGCATAGGCGTCATAAGGCTGCGACTTGCGCAAATCCCACGCGATGCCGCTGCCGCGGATCATCGGGCCGGAGAAGCCCCACGCCAGCGCATCTTCCTTGCTCACCGTCGCAATGTCGACGTTGCGCTGTTTGAAGATGCGGTTGTCGATGACTAGGCTCATCGCGTCGCCAAACAGCTTCGGCAGACGCTTTTCGACCCATTCGCCGATGTCGTAGAGCAGGCGTTCGGGCACGTCCTGATGGACGCCGCCCGGACGGAAATAAGCCGAGTGCATGCGCGCGCCCGAGGCACGTTCAAAGAAGTTCAGGCAATCCTCGCGCAGCTCGAACACCCACAGGTTCGGGGTCATCGCGCCGACGTCCATGACGTGCGACCCGATGTTGAGCATATGATTGCAGATGCGCGTCAGCTCGGCGAACAGCGTGCGCAGATATTGCGCGCGCGCCGGAACTTCGAGGTCGAGCAGCTTTTCGATCGCGAGCACATATGAGTGCTCCATGCCGAGCGGCGAGCAATAGTCGAGCCGGTCGAAATAGGGCAGCGCCTGCAAATAGGTCTTATATTCGATCAGCTTTTCGGTGCCGCGATGAAGCAAACCGACATGCGGGTCGACGCGCTCGATGATTTCGCCGTCGAGTTCCATCACCATGCGCAAAACGCCGTGCGCCGCGGGATGCTGCGGGCCGAAGTTGATCGTGTAATTGGTAACGGCCTGATCGCCTGCGGTATCGGCGGTGTCGACCGGATAGCCTTCGAACATGTCGCTGCCGTGGTGCTTGACCTGAGGAGAGTCGGTCATGCGTCACCTCCTGTTTTGGGCTTGCGCGGCGCGCGCGGCTTGGCCGGAGCCTTTTCCGCCTTCGCGGTCGCCGGCGTTTTGGCGGCCTTGGTCGCCGGCTTCGCGCTGGCGCCGTCGCGGCTCGTCTTCGCGGCCTTGATGTTGGTCTTCGCCCCTGCCCCGGTCTGCTCGGGCTTTTCAGTGGTCTTCGGGGTCGGCGGCGGCGGCGCCTTTGCCGCGTCGTCGGCCTTTTTGACTTCAGCCGCGGTCAGCGGAGTCGGCGCGCCCTTGCCCGGCGCTTCGCCCGTGCCGCCGGCCTTTTCATCGCCGGGCAGCACATAGTCGGCGCCTTCCCATGGGGACAGGAAGTCGAAATTGCGGAAATCCTGCGCCAGCTTCACCGGCTCGTACACGACGCGCTTGTCTTCTTCGCTGTACCGCAGCTCGATATAGCCGGTCAGCGGAAAATCCTTGCGCTGCGGATGCCCCTGGAAACCATAGTCGGTCAGGATACGGCGCAGGTCGGGATTGCCCGCGAACAGCACGCCGTACATGTCGAACACTTCGCGCTCGAGCCAGCCTGCATTCGGCCACACGGGCACGATCGTCGGCACCGGAGTAGCCTCGTCGGTCGACACGCGGACGCGCAAACGGTGGTTCTTCGTGACGCTGAGCAGGTGATAGACGACCTCGAACCGCTCGGCGCGGTCGGGATAATCGACCCCGGCGATTTCCATCAGCTGCTGATATTCAAGCTTGTCGCGCAGTTCGACCATCACCCCGGCGACGGCTTCGCGCGTCACAGTGATGCTGTCCTCGTCAACGGTGAAGACATGCGCGAGCAAATCGGCACCGAGCAGTTTTTTCAGCGCGTCGGCCAGCGCCGGCTGCGGCGCCACGAGGGGAGCAGGATGGGCCATCAGCGTTCGATCGTCCCGGTGCGGCGGATCTTCCGCTGCAACTGCATCACGCCGTAAAGCAGGGCTTCGGCGGTCGGCGGGCAGCCGGGGACATAGATGTCCACGGGCACGATGCGGTCGCAACCGCGCACCACCGAATAGCTGTAGTGATAATAGCCGCCGCCATTGGCGCAGCTGCCCATCGAGATGACATATTTCGGGTTCGACATCTGGTCGTAAACCCGGCGCAGCGCAGGCGCCATCTTGTTGCAGAGCGTGCCCGCCACGATCATCACGTCGGACTGACGCGGCGATGCGCGCGGCGCGGCGCCGAAACGCTCCATGTCATATCGCGGCATGTTGACATGAATCATCTCGACCGCGCAGCAAGCGAGGCCAAAGGTCATCCACCATAGCGAGCCGGTGCGCGCCCAGTTGAACAGATCCTCGGTCGAGGTGACGAGAAAGCCCTTGTCGCCGACTTCGCTGTTGAGGTCGTCGAAAAAGCCCGCGTCGGGGCTGGTCCCCGGCGCCACCGGGAACATTTCCGGGTTCGCACCCGGGGCGACCGGCATCTGGCCGGGCATGATGATACTGGAAGTGCTCATTCCCAATCCAACGCGCCTTTTTTCCACGCGTACACAAGGCCGAGCGTGAGTTCGGCGAGGAAAATCATCATCGTGGCCCAACCCGCCCAGCCGATTTCCTTCAGGCTGACCGCCCAGGGAAAGAGGAAGGCCGCTTCGAGGTCAAAGATGATGAAGAGAATAGCGACGAGGTAAAAGCGCACGTCGAACTGGCTGCGCGCGTCCTCGAACGCCGGGAAGCCGCATTCATATTCGGTCAGTTTCGCCGGGTCCGGCTTGTGCGCCCCGGTCAGCCGCGCGACGCCCATCGGTAAGAACACGAAGGCGGAGGACAGGCCAACGGCGACGACCAGAAAGATCAGAATCGGCAAATATTGCGTCAGATCGACCATGGGAGCTCGCAGTTCAGTTGTTTTGGGGTGTCTTTGCACCCGTTTATCGGGGGCGCTTTAGGCCACGATGCCGCGTGTCGCAAGCGCTGCGGGCAGGATTTTCGTATCCTGTGTGACCAAAAGCATATTGTGCGCTGGCGAGCGGACCTATCGCTGTGATACGCAACCGGAAAAGGGTCGCACTGCCGCGCTTTTCAGGCGCAACTTGGACAAAGGGAGCATCCATGGGACCAATCACCGTTCGCGCCATCACGGCTTTGGGCGCCGCCGCGCTTTTTTCGGCGACTCCGGCGCACGCCGAACTGATCAACGCAACGAATCCCGCGACGATCAAGGCAATTCTCGAGTCGCAAGGCTGGCCCGCGACGCTGGTCAGCAAGGCCGGCGACGATCCCTATCTCGAGAGCAATCGCAACGGCCTCAAATTCCTCGTCCTGTTCATGAACTGCGACGAAGGCAAAAAGTGCAAGACGCTGCAATATTATATGGGGTTCAGCGACGCGAAGGGCGTCTCGCTCGACCGGCTCAACCAGTGGAACAAGGACAAGCGTTTCGCCCGCGCGTACAAGGACGATGAGGGCGATCCGGTGCTAGAAATGGACGTCGACCTCGATTTCGCGGGCATACCGCGCGAGAATGTAGGTGAGACGTTCAACACGTGGGCGTCGCTGATGGACAGCTTCCGCGAGTATGTTTTCGAGAAGTGATCTGAACAATCACTCGTCACCCCGGACTTGATCCGGGGTCCCGCTTCTTAACGTCACAAAGCGGGATGCCGGATCAAGTCCGGCATGACGAAGGAGAGGACGAGAAAACGCCGATCAGGCGTTGCGAAGCGCGCCCGCGACAAGCTTCTGCAGCTTCGAATGCACTGCGGCGCTGCCGGCAATGAATTCGCTGCGCTCGATCGCGCGGTCGCCGCCGCGGAAATCGCTGACGAAGCCGCCGGCTTCGCGCACGAGCAACATGCCCGCGGCGACGTCCCAGACTTCCAGGTCGCTTTCCCAGAAGCCGTCGTAACGGCCCGCCGCGACCCATGCGAGGTCGAGGCTGGCCGCGCCGAAGCGGCGGATGCCGGCAACTTCAGGGGCGACTGCACCGAAAATGCGGCTCCACTGCGCCATATTGCCGTGGCCCATATAAGGGATGCCGGTCGAAATCAGGCATTCGTTCAGGTGGCGGCGCGATGCGACGCGGAGGCGGCGGTCGTGCAGCCAGGCGCCGCGGCCGCGTTCGGCCCAATAGCTTTCGTCGGTGACGGGCTGATAGACGAGCGCCGCCGTGACGTCGCCCCAGCCGCCGCCGGGCTTCGGTTCCTGTACCGCGATCGAAATCGCGAAATGCGGAATCGCGTGGAGGAAGTTCGACGTGCCGTCGAGCGGATCGATGATGAAGCGCGGCTTGCCATATTCGCCCTCGATCTCGCCGGCCTCTTCCATCTTGAAGCCCCAGCCCGGACGCGCGTGGGTCAGCTCGTCATAAAGCGTGCGCTCGGCTGCCTGATCGGCCTTCGACACGAAGTCGGCGGGCCCCTTCTGCGAGACCTGCAGATGCTCGATCTCGCCAAAGTCGCGGCGCAGTTTCGTGCCGGCCTTGCGCGCGGCGCGTTCCATGACGGTGATGATGCCGGATACGGCCATATTTATTTCCTTCAACGCGTCGCCCCCGCGAAGGCGGAGGCCGCTGGCTGCGTTGCGCCAAGCTGATAGCGGCCCCCGCCTTCGCGGGGGCGACTTCACTTAGTCCGCGCGGCGGACATATTCGCGGTCGTACACATGCACGACGATCTTCGTTCCGCTCGTGATATGCGGCGGCACCATCACGCGCACGCCATTGTCGAGGATCGCGGGCTTGTACGACGACGAAGCCGTCTGGCCCTTCACGACCGCATCGGCCTCGACGATCGTCGCTTCGATCGTTTCGGGCAGCTCGACAGAGATCGGGCGCTCTTCCCAAAGTTCGAGCACGACGTCCATGCCGTCCTGCAGGAATTCATGCGCTTCGCCGACGACATCCTTCGAGATGTTGATCTGTTCGAACGTATCCTTGTCCATGAACACCAGATCGTCGCCCTCGGCATAGAGGAACTGGAAATCCTTGGTGTCGAGGCGGATCTTTTCCACCGTATCCGCGCTGCGGAACCGGTTGTTGAGCTTGCGCCCGTCGATCAGATTCTTGGCCTCGACCTGCATATAGGCGCCGCCCTTGCCCGGCTGGGTGTGCTGGATCTTGGTGACCTTCCAGATCCCCTTTTCATATTCGATAATATTGCCGGGACGGATTTCAACGCCGGTGATTTTCATCGCGCACACTCACTAGACAAGGATGGAAAGAGCAAAGCCGCGCCCCACCGGGCACAGCTATCAGGTGCGCGCCTTTAGCCGCGACAGCGCCGAAGGGCAAGCCGTGTGTCAGGGCGTCGCGACGACCATCGCGCGCGTCCGCCGATAGCTGAGCCACACCAGGCCGACGAAGAGGATCAGGCCGACCCACGGCGCGTAAGGCGCATAACCGTCACCGACGACTGCGAGAGGCGAATCGCTGCCGCTGCCCGCGACGATGCCCGCATAGAGCACGCCGAACAGGCTTTCGCCGACGATCATGCCCGTCGCGGTGAGCACGCCCATGCGGTGCGCGAAGCCGGCATTCGGGCGCTTCGCCGCCCAGCGGTCATAGAACCAGCCGCCCACCGCACCGATCACCACCGGCAGGATCACCGCCATCGGCAGGTAGATGCCGATGCCGATCGCCAACGGAGGAAGCCGCAGCTTGCCCGCGCGGCCGAGCAGCGCGTCCACGATGATGAAACCGACGCCCGCGAGCACGCCATAACCCAGCATCGTCCAGTTGAGGTCGCCGCCGAGCACACCCTGCGCCAGCGACGAGATCAGCCCCGCCTGCGGTGCCGCAAGCGCGTTCGGCCCGGCGCCCGGCGCCCCGACAAAGCCGAGCGTTTCGTTGAGCACATTGAGCACCGGCGGCACGACGAGCGAACCGAAGATCACACCGATGATCAGCGCGACCTGCTGTTTCCACGGCGTCGCGCCGACAAGCTGGCCGGTCTTGAGGTCCTGAAGATTGTCGTTCGAAATCGTCGCGATGCCAAAGACCAGGCCGGTGACGATCAGCGCATAGGCGACCATCGCGTCGATCTCCGCCTCGCCCCCGCCGCGGCCGGGCAGGCCGAGGAGCAGAAGCGACGAGGCGATGATCGCGAGGATGCCGATCCCCGATACCGGCGAGTTCGACGCGCCGATCAGGCCCGCCATATAACCGGTGACCGACGCGATCATCAGTCCCACGATGATGATGAACAGGATCGCCCCGGCGATCAGCGCGAACGACGCCCCGGCGAGCGGCCCCCCGGCAAGCACCGTCCACAACAGCCAGCCGATCGGCAGCATCAGCGCCAGCGAGCCGCCGAACACCCAGTTGATCGACATATCCTGTTCTTCGATCGCAAGCGCCTGGCCGCCCTGACGTGCGCGGCTTGCGGCCATTGCCGAGCGAATACCGCCGATGACCGGACCCGCGATCTTGATCAGCGTCCAGATCGCGGCGACCGCGATCACGCCGGCGCCAAAGAAACGCACATCGGCGCGAAACACCGTATTCGCCAGCGTCTCGGCATCGCCCGTCCCGCCTTGCGTGAGCGCCGGCAGCAGCACCCACCAGCCGGTGACCATGCCGACAAGCTGCGCCATGCCGACCGACAGGCCGACGAGGTGACCGACGCCGAACAACGCAAAGGCAAGTCCGCCCGCGATCCCCGTCGCGCCGCTGCCGACGGCGAACCAGCGCGCGACTTCGGCGCCGGCGAGCTTCATCTGGGTGAGCAGCGTAAAGCCCGCAGCGACGAGGCTGTTCCACATCAATGCCGAAAGGCCGGCGCGATTTTCCTCGGCACCCTCGGCGCTCGCGGCCCCGACCTGCAGCACCTCTGCGGCGGCGCGGCCCTCGGGATAGGGAAGATCCGAATCGACAACGAGAGCGCGACGCAGCGGGACGGAGAAAAGCACGCCCAATATGCCGCCAAGCATCGTGATTGCGGTCGTTTCGAGCAGCGGGAAACCCTGCCAGTAACCGACCATCACCAGCCCCGGCAGCACGAAGATGATCGCCGCCAGCGTCCCTGCGGCGCTCGCGATCGTCTGGACGATATTATTCTCGAGGATCGTCGACCCGGCCATATAGCGCAGCAGCGCCATCGAAATCACCGCTGCCGGGATCGAGGTCGCAAAGGTCAGCCCGACCTTCAAGCCCAGATAGACGTTCGCCGCCGTGAAAGCCAACGTCAGCAGACCGCCGAGCAGAATCGCACGGATCGTCAGTTCGCGCCCGCGTGAGGTCGGCGTGGTGGTGTCTGTCATCAAAATTCTCCCCGTGCGCTGTCTTGCGGGGCACCGCCCGCAGCGCAAGCAAAAAGCCACGAACCGAGGTCCGTTGGACCGAAACGCCAAAAGCGACGAACCGACATCCTTTTGACGTATCGGTCCAATATGCGGCGCGGCATCAATGCGAAATCGGTGTCCATGATGAGTATCGACCTTTCCGATCTTACTCCGCCGCCCCCGCGCGGCAACGCAGCAACCTCATCGCGCGGGGCGCCTTGCGCCGGCCTTTTCGGCTGGCGCAAGGATGCGGCGGCGCCGCCTGCACCCAGGGATGATCCTAAAACGCCGGGGCGCAATTACCCGGCGGGCTGATCCTGAAGAAGCGCCGCGAAAGCGCGCACGGCCGCACCCGGCCCTTCGGGATGGGCCCATATGCCGCCGGAAACGGCAAGAAAGTCAGCCCCGGCCTCGATCAGCGTCGGCGCATTTTCTATCGTAATCCCGCCGATCGCAACGCAGGGCAATTCGAACATTCCCTGCCACCATTCGAGAATTTCGGGGTCCGCGTGATGCTCGACCGTCTTGGTCGTCGTCGGAAAAAATGCACCGAAGGCAACATAATCGGCGCCCGCCTCGCCCGCTTCCATCGCCAGATGACGGCTCGCATGACAGGTAACGCCGATCTGCGCCTGCGGTCCCAGTAACCGCCGCGCTTCCTTCGGATCGCCGTCGCCCTGCCCCAGGTGCACCCCGTCAGCGCCAAGCCGCTTCGCGAGCGCGACATCGTCATTCACGATGAACGCGACGTCATGGGCGGCGCAGATTTCCTGCAACGGTTCGGCAAGCCGCGCCGCGTCATGCTGGTCGAGATTCTTCACGCGAAACTGAAAGGCGGCAACGGGTCCGGCGCCCAGCGCTTCGGTGAGTTGGCCCGGAAAATCGCCACCGACGTCGAGCGGCGAAATGAGGTATAATTGGCAGGTCGGTGCTTTCATGGCGCGTTCATAGCGGCGCCGTCACAGACGGGCAAATGCAGAACATATACCGCATGGCGATCGTCGCCCTCCCCGCCGCTCTCGCTCTCTCTGCCTGCGCCACGACGCGCGCCGCGCCGCTGCCCGACGGCAGCGACGTCGCGCTTGGCCAAAAGGCCTATGTCGACGGGCCGCTTGTCCAGCCGGTCGAGGTGGTTGAGGACAGCCGTTGCCCGATGAACGCGCGCTGCGTCTGGGCAGGCCGCGTGCGCGTGAAGATGGTCTGGATTCGCGGCAATGGTGAAAAGCAGCCGTTCGAAGCGACGCTGGGCGAGCCGGTGCAGCTTGCCGACGGCCAATTCACGCTCGAATCGGTGCGGCCGGAAAAGATGACCAATGTGACGATCAAACCGTCGGACTATCGCTTCTCGTTCCGCTTCGCGGGCGGGCTCTAAAGCACCCGCGCCAGCACGAACCCGTCCCAGCCCTTGGCGCCGACCGTCTGGATAGCGGTCGCGTCGAGGCGGGGATTGCCGCTCAGCATATCGAACAGCGCGCGCGTGCCGACGATGCGCTCGTCGTCGCTGTCCGCGTCCAACACCCCGCCCTCGCGCACGACATTGTCGACAATGATCATCGTGCCGGGGCGGCCCAGGCGGATCGCTTCGTCGACGTAGCGGACGTTGCTCTGCTTGTCGGCGTCGATGAAAACAAAGTCGAACGGCGCTTCACCGGTCATCGCCGCCAGGCTCTGCACCGCCGGGCCGACGCGGATGTCCACCCGGCCCGCCAATCCGGCGCTTTCAAGATTTTCCTGCGCTACGCGTGCGTGATGTGCCTCAAGTTCCAGCGTCACCAGCGTTCCGCCCTCGGGCAGCGCCCGCGCCAGCCAGATCGTCGAATAGCCGCCAAGCGTCCCGACTTCGAGGATGCGTTTTGCGCCGGCCATCTGCGCGAGCAGGAACAGCATCTTGCCCTGCGCCGCCGACACGTCGATCGGCGGCAGCCCTTGTCTTTCATTGTTCGCGAGGGTGGTGGCAAGCGCATCGTCCGCGCCCAGCAACTTGTCGGCGATATAATCGTCGACGGCTTGCCACCTCTCTCCCATCACTTCAGGCCACGGAGGCCGCGTGAATTTCCTTGATCGCGCCGCCGAGCGATGCGTTGAATTCCTCATCGCTCATCTGATGGCGCAGGTCTTCGAGCAAGGCGCGGCTGAAGCTCGCGATGATGCCCGGGTTCTTGGCCAGTTCGACGCAGGCTTCGGGGCGGGCAAAGCCACCCGACAACGCGACGACGCGCAGCACCTTGGGGTGATCGACCAGCGGCTGGAACAGCCCGGCTTCGGTCGGCAGCGACAGTTTCAGCATTACCGGCGCGCCGGTCCAGGCGTCGAGCGCCGCGATCAGTTCGTTCAACAGCAGGCGGTCGGCGGCATCGCGCTCGGCGCTCTTGATGTTCACCTCGGGTTCGATGATCGGAACCAGCCCATGCGATGCGATGCGCGCCGCTTCGGCGAACTGTTGTTCGACGATCGCCTTGATACCCGCGGGATTGGCAAGATTGACGACGCTGCGCATCTTGGTGCCGAACACGCCCTTGGCAACCGCACGCTCGCACAGATCGTCGAGACCGGGGTTCGCCTTCATCAACTGGACGCCATCGGCCTCGTCTTCCAGACCCTTGTCGACCTTCAGGAACGGAACGACGCCGCGCTCCCACAATAGCGCGGGCACTGGCTTGCCGCCCGCTTCGCCGTCCATCGTGCGTTCGAACAGGATCGCGCCGATCACCTTCTCGCCATTGAAGCAGGGTGCGGTGACGATGCGGCTGCGCATGTCGTGAATCAGGCCGAACATTTCCTCATCGTTCGAGAAAGCGTCCGCTTCGATCCCATAGCCCTTCAATGCCTTGGGCGTCGAACCGCCGCTCTGGTCGAGCGCGGCGATAAAGCCCTGCCCCGATTTGATCTGGTCGAGCATGGCGGCATTGGCGGTGGTCATAAGATCTCCGGTTGTTTGCATACGTATGTGGCGGTGCGCATAGCGAGCCCTTGGGCGCGATGCAATGCGGTGGGAAAGTCTAGGCCTTCAGCGCGTCGACGCCCGGCAACGCTTTGCCTTCCATCCATTCCAGGAAAGCGCCGCCAGCGGTCGAAACAAAGGTGAAATCGCCGGCCACGCCGGCATGGTTGAGCGCCGCGACGGTATCGCCGCCGCCCGCGACCGAGGTCAGCGAACCTTCGCGCGTCAACGCTGCTGCGGTTTTGGCGAGCGCGACGGTCGCGGTGTCGAACGGCGGCGTCTCGAACGCGCCGAGCGGACCGTTCCAGACGAGCGTGCGGCAGTTCTTGAGCACATCGGCCAGCGCCTCGACCGCGGCGGGGCCGACGTCGAGGATCATTTCATCGGCCGCGACTTCATGCACATTGACCGTGCGCGTCGGCGGGTTCGGGGCGAATTCCTTCGACACCACGACGTCATAGGGAAGATGGATCGTGCAGCCCGCGGCATCGGCCGCGTCGAAGATCGCATTGGCGGTGTCGACCAGGTCATGCTCGCACAGCGACTTGCCGACATCGACCCCGCGTGCGGCGAGGAAGGTGTTCGCCATGCCGCCGCCGATGATCAGATGGTCGACCTTGCCGACGAGGTTGCGCAGCACGTCGATCTTGCTCGACACCTTCGCACCGCCGACGACTGCGGCGACCGGATGCGCCGGATTGCCGAGCGCGGCGTCGAGTGCCTTCAGCTCGGCCTCCATCGCGCGCCCCGCATAGGCGGGCAGACGGCGCGCGACGCCCTCGGTCGAACCATGCGCGCGGTGGGCGGCCGAAAAAGCGTCGTTTACGTACAGGTCGCCAATCTCGGCCAAGGCGTCGGCGAAGGCCGGATCATTCTTTTCTTCGCCGGGATAGAAGCGCGTGTTTTCGAGTACCGCGACATCGCCCGCCGCGAGCACCGCGATGCCGGCCTTGGCGCCTTCGCCGACCGCTTCGGGGATGAACATGACCGAATGGCCAAGCACATCCTCGACGCCGCCCATGACGAGGCTCAACGATTGGGTCGGGTTCTTCGCGCCCTTGGGTCGCCCGAAATGGGCGAGGAGCAGCACGATCGCGCCCTTGTCCGACAGTTCCCGGATCGTCGGCATCGCGGCCTGGATCCGGGTCGCATCGCTGACCGCGCCATCGATCATCGGGACGTTGAGGTCGACGCGTACGAGCACGCGCTTGCCGGTGACGTCACCGATATCGTCGAGGGTTTTGAACGCGGTCATTCTTTTCACTCCGTACCCGGAGCGTGCCCCCGCAAAGGCAGGGGCCCATCTCCTATGCCATCCTTCCCCATCCCCTTCCGTCCGATACCATATCGGCGGGAGATGGGCCCCTGCGTTCGCAGGGGCTCAGGCAAATTACAGGAACTTGGCGATCACGCCCGCGGTGTCGATCATGCGGTTCGAGAAGCCCCATTCATTGTCGTACCAGCTAAGCACGCGCACCAGCTTGCCGTCGATCACCGAGGTTTCGAGGCTGTCGATCGTCGAGCTTGCCGCATTATGGTTGAAGTCGATCGAAACCAGCGGCTCTTCGGTATAGCCGAGCACGCCCTTCAGCGCGCCTTCGGCCGCGGCCTTGAGCACTGCGTTGACTTCTTCCTTGGTGGTTTCGCGCAGCGGCGTGAAGGTCAGGTCGACGACCGACACATTCGGGGTCGGAACGCGGATCGACGAACCGTCGAGCTTGCCCTTCAGTTCGGGCAGAACCAGACCGACGGCGACCGCGGCACCGGTCGAGGTCGGGATCATCGACATCGCGGCGGCGCGGGCGCGGCGCGGATCGTCGTGGATCTGGTCGAGGATCTTCTGGTCGTTGGTATAGGCGTGGATCGTCGTCATCAGACCGCGCTCGATCCCGATCGCCTCGTGCAGCACCTTGGCAAAGGGCGCGAGGCAGTTGGTGGTGCACGACGCGTTCGAGATGATCAGATGGTCGGCGGTGATCTTGTCGTCATTGACGCCGAACACGACGGTCAGGTCGACTTCCTTAGCGGGGGCAGAGATCAGCACGCGCTTGGCACCGGCGTCGAGATGCTTCTGGCCGCCGGCCTTGTTGGTGAAGAAGCCGGTGCATTCCATCACGATGTCGATGCCGTTTGCGGCATGCGGGAGCGCGGCGGGGTCGCGCTCGGCGGTCACCTGGATGCGCTTGCCGTTGATGATCAGGTCGTTGCCATCGACTTCGACGGTGCCGTTGAAGGCGCCGTGGACCGAATCATGGCGGAGCAGCCGGGCATTCGCCTTGGCATCGCCCAGGTCGTTGATCGACACCAGCTCCAGATCGTGGTCGGTGCGCTCCAGAATGGCGCGCGCCACATTGCGGCCGATGCGTCCGAAACCGTTGATTGCAACCTTCACTGCCATGTCGAAACGTCCTTTCTGCGTGGAATAAGCCGGTCCTTAGTTGCCGAGCTTTGCCAGTATCTGGGGGGTGATAGCGTCGGCGGTAAGGCCGAAATGCTTGAATAGGTCTTCAATCGGAGCCGAAGCGCCAAAGCTGTCGATGCCGAAACGCAGGCCGCGGCGGCCGGTGTAGCGTTCCCACCCAAAGGTCGTGCCCGCCTCGATCGACACGAGCAGCGCATCGTCGGGCAGGATATCGGCCTGATAGGCGGCGCTCTGTTCGTCGAACAATTCGGTCGAGACCATCGAGACGACGTCGGCGCCATGACCGGCAGCTTCGAGCTTGTCGGCGACTTCGATCGCGAGCGACACTTCGGAGCCCGTCGCGACGAGTACAACCTTGCGCGCGGCCGAGGCGGCGCGAAGGCGGTAACCGCCTTTTGCACAAAGATTTTCGGTGACGTCATGACGGAGCGGCGGGAGGTTCTGACGCGTCAGCGCGAGCAGCGACGGGCGGCTTTCCTGCGCAAGCGCGAGCGCCCAGCATTCGGCGGTCTCGACCGCGTCGGCGGGACGCATGACGAGCAGGTTCGGCATCGCGCGCAGCGACTGAAGATGCTCGATCGGCTGGTGCGTCGGGCCGTCTTCGCCGAGTCCGATGCTGTCGTGCGTCATCACATAGACGACGCGCTGCTGCTGGAGCGCCGACAGGCGGATCGCGGCGCGGCAATAGTCGGCAAACACCAGGAACGTGCCGCCATAGGGAATGATGCCGCCATGGAGCGCCATCCCGTTCATCGCGGCCGCCATGCCGAACTCGCGAATGCCGTAATAGATATAGCGGCCCGAATAATCATTCTTCGTCAGTGGCTTGGTCGACGAAGTTTTTGTATTGTTCGAACCGGTCAGATCGGCGCTGCCGCCCACAAGCGCCGCGATATCGGCGGTCAGCGCGCCGAGCGTATTTTCAGACGCCTTGCGCGTCGCAACCTTCGGCGGTTCGGCGACCAGGCCATCGAGATAGGCCTTGAAGGCGTCGCCCGGAACGATCTTGCCAGCTAGACGATCTACAAATTCGCTTTTCTTTTCGTTATTTGCGAGGCGATCGCTCCATTCGTTATGAAGCCCCTTGCCCTTCTCGCCAAAAGCCGCCCAGGCCGATGCGATATCGGCGGGAATGACGAACGGCTCGGCGGTCCAGCCGAGTTCCTTGCGCGCTGCGGCAATCTCTTCGGCGCCCAGCGGCGCGCCATGCGTCGCCGACGTGCCCTGCTTGGTCGGCGCGCCGAAACCGATGATCGTGCGGCACGCGATCAGCGACGGACGCGGATCGGCAAGCGCGGCGTCGATCGCACGGCGGATATCGGCGGGGTCGTGCCCGTCGCAGCTTTCGACATGCCAGCCGGTCGCCGCATAGCGCGCCGCGATATCCTCGCTCGTCGACAGGTCGGTCGATCCGTCGATGGTGATCTTGTTATCGTCCCAAAGCACCGTCAGGCGGCCAAGACCAAGATGTCCGGCCAGACCGATTGCTTCGTGATTAATGCCTTCCATCAGGCAGCCGTCACCAGCGATCACCCAGGTGCGATGATCGACGAGGTCGTCGCCATAGAGGGCGTTGAGATGCCGTTCGGCGATTGCCATGCCGACCGAGGTCGCGAGCCCCTGGCCCAGCGGCCCGGTCGTCGTCTCGACGCCTTCAAGCTCGAAATTCTCGGGGTGGCCCGCGCACGGGCTGTGCAGCTGGCGGAAATTGCGAATGTCGTCGAGGGTCGGCCGCGCGTAGCCCGCAAGATTGAGCGTCGCATAGGCGAGCATCGAGCCATGACCCGCCGAAAGGACGAATCGGTCGCGATCGGCCCATTTCGGATCGGTGGGGTCGAACTTCAGATAATCCGAATAAAGGACGGTGGCGACGTCGGCCATGCCCATAGGCATCCCGGGATGGCCGCTGTTTGCGGCCTGTACGGCGTCCATCGCAAGCGCACGGATCGCGTTGGCGAGCTGACGTTCGGGCAGTGTCATGAGTCCCCCGGGAAAGGATGTGAAGGTGACCGGATTCGGTGCGACAGCCCTTTGCGGTCGCACGGTCAGGAGTCAACCGCCCGCGGCACGAATGCGGCACAAATTCCGGCGCATTTCGGTGTGGAGAGGCGATTGCACCCCTTCCCCGGCGCTGCTAACCCTTAAGCATGGAACTCGATCTCGACGAATCCAGCCTGGCCATCGGCCGTATCGAGCGCGCATTGAGCCGTATCGAAAAAGCCCTGACCGACCGGGCAAACCGCCCCGCACCCGCCGTGGCAGCGCCCGCCGCCGACCAATCGGCACTAAAGGCCGAGGTTGCCGCCGTTATCGGCGAACTCGACCGACTGATCGCGGAGGCCGACCGTGGCTGACGTCAAGCTCACCATCGCCGGACGCCCCTATGACGTGCATTGCGCCGACGGTGAGGAGGGGCAACTGATCCAACTCGCGTCGGTAGTCGACGAAAAGGTGCGCACGATGCCCGGCGGTACCGAGGTCCGGCAATTGTTGTTCGCGGCATTGATGCTTGCCGACGACGCGCAGGAAGCGCGAGGCAAGATCGAAAAGGCCGAACCGCAATCGGATTCGCTCCGCGCGGCGGTGGCGCTTGCTGAAAGCCGCGAAGCGACGGCGCGCGACGAGCTGCAGGCTGTAGTCGCGCGCGAAAAGGCAGCGCTCAAGGAACTGGAAACGGCACGGCAGGCGCCCCAACACTCTTCGCCTGCGGTCAACCCATCGAACAATCGCGCCTTGTTGCAAATTGCCGACCGAATCGAAGCGCTCGCAACGAAAGTCGAGCAGCTCCCTTGAGGAAAACGGCCCGCGCGCCTACATAGGGGACGGCGGGCACTGCCCGGCACGAGCTTTTGCGAAAATCCCTGAGGCGATACATCATCCTAGGGGGCTGTCCCTGCCCGGACCCTGGTCCGACGTATATGGTCCCCACCTGACGTTACTGGCGTCAGAGGACTTTCCAGCAAACGACCTCGGCGGTCCCGCCAACCGATTCACTTATGTCCCAGAGGAGGCGATGACCGACTTGTCCGCCGATCTGGTCCAGCAAAAACAGAAATTGCGCGACCGGCTGCGCTTTCGGCGTCGGCATTTTGCCGCAAATCTCGACGGCATGGCGCAACTGGCGGCTTTTCGCGCGCTACCTGCGCCGCTTTCCGATCTTCTTGCCGATCACGCCATCGTTGGCGCCTATATCGCGTGGGGCGACGAACCCGATATCATCCCGATGCTCTCCGGCGTTGCGGAAGGAGGGGCTCTTGCCCTGCCCCACCACAGCGGTCGGGTCGACACGATGGATTTTCGTCGCTGGCGACCCGGCGAATCGCTCGCCAAGGGGCCGTGGAGCACGCAGCAGCCCGCCGACGACGCCCTCTTGGCGATTCCGGACATCTTATTCTGCCCGCTCGTCGGGTTCGATCGCCAGGGCGGCCGCATCGGCCAGGGCGGCGGCCATTATGACCGTTATTTCGCCGCGCATCCCGATGCACTGCGGATCGGTATCGGCTGGTCGGTGCAGGAAATCGACGCTACGCCGCGCGAATCGACCGACATCGCGCTCGACGCGATATTGACCGAGCAGGAATTCATCCTTTGCGGAGACCGTTTGTGAGCCAGGATCCAGCCAATCCCCAGCCGAGTTGGCGCAAACCAGCAGGCATGTTCCTGATCCTCGCCCTTATCGCGGGATGGACCGCGATCGTCGTCAGCCTCTCGCCCTGGGTCGGCAACTGGCCGGTGCTGGTGCAGGCTGTGTTCTACCTGATTGCAGGCATCGTCTGGATCGCGCCGCTGAAACCGCTGCTGCGCTGGATGGAATTGGGGAAATGGCGCGGCTGAAGCGCCGCGCCATTTTTCCCGATTTCCAGTGATGGAAGGTCCCAAGCTGCGGTGGCCATCCCATCCGAAAAAGGAAGGAATGGCGCGAGTGACGGGGCTCGAACCCGCGACCTCCGGCGTGACAGGCCGGCACTCTAACCAACTGAGCTACACCCGCGTGTGCTTGGGAGCCGCGCCAATATGGCCCTCGCCCCGACCTGTCAACCGTCGCTTTCATCCTGTGTGCGATTTAATCGATCGCGCACCTCGTCGGTGGTCGTCAGCGTGCCATGTTCGAAAAGGAAACCCGCCAGATCGGGCGTTCCCGTCGACGCGAGCACGGTCTGCAAAATCAGCAGCAGTGGCACAGCGAGCAGAGCGCCCGGCGTCCCCCATACCCATCCCCAGAAACTCAACGATACGAGAATCAGCAGCGGATTGATCGTCAGTCGCTTGCCGAGCACGAGCGGCGTGATCAGATTCGCCTCAACCAAATGGACGCCGATAAAGATCAGCGCCGGCAATAGGGCGAGCCCGACGGCATCGAAGGTCATGAGTCCGCCAAGCCCGAGCAGCACTGCCGCGACGATCGGCCCCAGATAGGGCACGAAATTGCAGATACTGACGATCCCGCCCCACATGAAAGGCGATGGCATCCCGAGCGCCCAGAGCAGGAGCGAGACGGTCAGGCCGAGAATCGCGTTGATCATCGTGATCGTCGCCAGATAGTCGGCGGTCGCATCGACGACATTCTGGATCACGCGCGCGGTCTGCATCGCGCCGTCGAAGCTGCCGCGCCGCCGGATCGTTCCTTTGCGCAGCCGCGTCCAGCCCGCGAGAAAGAAGAAGATCACGAGCACGGCGAAGAAGAGCTGAATTGCCGCCGCGGGCGCCGACGAGATGAAATAGTCGACCACCGAAGTCGGTGCCGTCGCCGCCACCGCCTGCGCGGTCGCTTCGGTTCCGCTCGCCACCGACAGCAATGTGCGATCGACGAAACGCTGCAACGTCGAATAAAAATCGATCAGCGGCGCCAGATTGCTCTGGATACGCGGAATCGATTCGGGGATTCGCGCGAACCAGCCGGTCGCGGGCACGACGATGATCGCCAGCGCAGCGTTGATGATAGCCAGAAAAGTCGCGAGCGCGAGGAACGATGCGAGCGCCGACGGCACGCCGCGCCGCTCGAGCCATTCGAGCAGCGGAACAAGCGCGATCGCGATGACGATCGCCGCAGTCAGCGGCAGGAAGAATTCGGCGCCCGCCTGCAGGGCAAAGGGGAGCCCCAGGCAAAAGCTTGCGCCGAGGATCAGCGCAAGCGCGGCAAGCAACCGGTCGCGACGGAAATCGTCGATCTCGATCTGGTGCAGCGGATTGACGCGCGACGAACGCACATCCTTGCTGCCCCGGTCGTCCGCCACCCCTGCTCTCCTCGTTAACCGCCTCGTCTTACGCGAGCTTTACTTTCCGCGCCAGTCGCCCCGTTTTGCGACGAAACGCGTGCCCCGCTGTCCCCATCTGGGTCAAAACGCGTCTTTCTTCCTGCTTTTTAACCAGAAATTACCCTTTATCGGCGACTGAAGGCTCCAAGGACCAACCTTTCCGGAGTCAAAGTGATGATGAAAGCGCCTGTGGGGGGCGCGAAGCATCAGCTTCTACCCTCGTGTTCAATTTTCGCGCTGCTGGCCGCATTTGCGTTGCCGATGCAGGCCGAGGCGGCCGGCACTCGCGCCGGCTCCACCATCAGCAACACGGCAAGCGCGAGCTTCGATACGGGTGGCGGCACGACCACTGTCGATTCGAACCGCGTCGACCTGCTTGTCGACGAACTTCTCGACGTTACGGTCGATTCGAGCAATCCCGCCGATGTTCCGACAACGCCCGGTGCGACGGGTCAGCTTCTGACTTTCTCGGTCACGAACAACGGCAACGGCGTCGAAGCTTTCGGCCTAACGACGATCGCCAATGCGGGGGGTGACAATTACGACCCCGTCGTCACGCAAATCTATCTGGACAATGGCGACGGCATTTTCGACGCCAGCACCGATACGCTCTATACTGCAGGCGCCAACGACCCGTCGCTCAACCCTGACCAGAGCATCACGGTCTTCGTCCTTGCGACGACACCCGGCACGGTGGTGGACGGCAATCGCGGCATCGTAAGTCTCGTCGCCGCTGCCAAAACGGGTACCGGCGCGCCCGGGTACAGTTTTGCCGGCCAAGGCGAAGGCGGCGGCGATGCCGTCGTCGGTTCGACCGGTGCCGACGGACAGGACGCCGGCGCTTTTGTTGTCGCGGCTGCGACGGTAACACTCGTCAAATCGGCGGTCGTGAGCAATTCGCTCGGCACCACCGACCCGATTCCGGGTGCCGTTATCACCTATACCATCGTCGCCACCGTCGCCGGCAGCGGCTCGGTCAGCGGCCTGGCCGTGACCGACAATATTCCCGTGGACACCAGCTACGTCCCCGGCTCGATCACGCTCGGCGGTATTGGTCTGTCCGACGCGGCCGATGCCGACGCGGGCGATTATAACGGCACGCGGATCAACGTCGGGCTCGGCACTGTTGCCGGCGGCCAGACCCGCACCGTCACCTTCCGTACCCGAATCAACTGATGGAGATGCGCATGCGCACCGCTCTTTTTCTTTTGCTCGCCGCGCTGATGCCCGGTCAGGCGCTCGCCGCGAACCAGGTCGCGCTCGACAACAATGTATTCGTCGAACGCGTGACGACCGACGCTCAGGGAAAGCAGAAGATCCTGCTCGAAGAACCAAAGGTTGTCGTTCCCGGCGACCGGCTTGTCTTCGTGCTCAGCTATCGCAACGCGGGGGCACAGCCCGCCGACAAGTTCGTGATCACGAATCCGATGCCCTCGGCGGTTCAATTTGCCGATGCGGGCGATACGCGGCCACTCGTTTCGGTCGACGGCGGCAAGCAGTGGGGACTGCTTTCCGACCTCAGCATTCCGATGAACGATGGCGCGCGCCGCGCGGCACAGCCCGCCGATGTCACGCACGTCCGCTGGGCTTTTGCCAAACCGATTCCGGTCGGCGGGGCGGGCAAACTCATGTTTCGGGGAGTTGTAAAATAGCCAATTAATAAAGCCGCTTAATGGTTGCCAGCGGTGGGGAAACGGCAGCCGACATAAAACCCAGGAGCTCAGCTATGACCAGCAAGCTGACGTATATGGGTGTCATCGGTCTGGCGGCGCTTTCGAGCGTCGCCGCCACGCCGGCTTTTGCAGCCGGCACGACCGCGGGCACCACGATCACCAATACCGCCACCGTCGACTATCAGGTCGGTGGCGTCGCACAGGCCCAGCAGCAAGCGGCGAACAACTTCGTTGTCGACCGCAAGATCAATCTGCTGGTCGAAGAGGTCGGTACGGTCACGACGAACGTCGTCCCGGGCCAGACCAACGCCGTCACGACGTTTCAGCTGACCAATACGTCAAACGAAACGCTCGATTTCGCGCTCGTGGCTTCGCAGATCACGGGCGGTACCGCCGCGCACGGCGGCACCGACGCGTTCAATGTGAACAACATTCGCATCTATCGCGATAATACGGTCACCGGCACGGTCGGCAGTTGGGACGCCGGCGACACGCTGATCACGGCCTATGTCGACGAGCTTGTCGTCGATACGGCGATCCGCCTGTTCGTTGTCGCCGATATCCCGACGACGCTTGCGGTTCCTGCCGTCGTCAACGGCGCCGTCGCCGGCGTGACTTTGCGGGCCACTGCGCGCGAAGGCGGGCTTGCCGGCACACAGGGCGCGGCGATCACCGAGACGACCGGCGCCAACACCGCTGGCAAGGATACGGTTTTTGCCGACATCGCCGGAGTGGCAGGCGATGTTGCGCGCGACGGCTCGCATAGCGACAACGACGATTATACGGTGCAGACGGCGACGCTTGCCGTGACCAAAAGCAGCCGTGTCATCTCGGACCCGTTCAACAATACGACGAATCCGAAGCTGATCCCGGGTGCGGTGGTCGAATATTGCATCGCGGTCGCCAACACTGGTGGTGCCGCCGCAACCTCGGTCCTGATCACTGACCCGGTTCCGGGGCAGTTGACGTTCAGTGCGGGCACTATCCTGCTGGGCGGCACGGTCACCGGCGGCGTTTGCGACTTCAACGGCACCGCAGGCGGCAGTTACGCCGCACCGAATGTGTCGGGCACGATCGCATCCATCGCAGCGGGCGCCGCAAGCACGCTCGTCTTCCGCGCGACCGTAAACTGATCGGATAACCGATGGAGCAGCGGGTGCGGCCCAAAAGCCGCCTCCCGCTGCTCCCCTCGGGGCTGTTATGGCATTCCGCAGCAAATTTTCCGGCCTTGTGACCGCCCTGGTCGCGGCAGCAATGCTGCCTGCGGCAACCCCGGCGCGCGCGCAGGTGATCATGAACACGGCTTCGGCGCAGTGGACGCATGACGGGCAACCCGGTCAGGCGCTGTCGAACCGCGTCGATGTGACGGTGACCGCGCGCCCGCCCGAACGGCCGACGATTACCACCTATCGGCTTACGGCCGGCGGCGGCGACCGGTCCGTGCCGTTGGCGCCCACCCAATGCAGCCGACCGGGAGCCCGCGCAGCCGCGGTCGGTACCAGCGCGGGCGACGCAATCCCGCTGAGCGGCGTCTATGAGGGCATTTCGACCGCCCCCGCATCGCTGCAAAGCACGAACAATTTCCGCGCCGGCGAAGTGCTAGTCGTCGGGGTCACGCTCGCATCGGCGAATGCCGATCCGCAGCTGCGTGACACCCTGTCGGTCATCCTCGAACTCGAGAATGGCGACAGCGAGCAGATCGTGCTGACCGAGACCGCGAACAACAGCGGCGAATTCGTCGGCATCATCAACACGGTCGGCGTCCCGCCTGCCGTCGTCGCGGGCGATTGCCGACTGTCGGTCAGCCCGGGAGCGCCTCTGACGCTGCGCGTGACCGACCAGGCAAGCGCCAGCCTCGTCGCGCTGGCAACGATCAACTTCCTCGTCGATCCGTTCGGCATCGTGTTCGACAGCGGCGATGGCGCGCCCGTCGCGGGAAGCCGCGTGACGATCATCGACACAGCGACCGGCCAGCCTGCGCAGGTGTTCGGCGACGATGGCGTTTCGGCCTATCCCTCCAGCGTCGTCACGGGTCAGAGCGTCACCGACGCAGGCGGCACGACCTACAATTTCCCGCCCGGAGACTATCGCTTCCCCTTCGTCGCGCCCGGCACCTACCGTCTCGTCGTGTCGCCGCCCGCACCATATACCGCGCCGTCGACGTCGAGCGCTGCGGCTCTGGCAGGCCTTCGCCGCCCCGACGACGGTCAGCCCTTCACGATTACCGACGCGAGCTATGGCAACAGCTTCACGCTGAGCAGCCCCGCGCCCGTGCGCGTCGACATTCCGGTTGACCAGCCCGGCCTGCCGCTAATCCTGCGCAAGACCACCTCGACGCAGGTCGCCGTTCCAGGCGATGTCATCCAGTATCGCATCGAAGTCGCCAATCGCGATACACGCCGCAACACCGGCGCGGTCACCGTTCGCGACGTTCTGCCCGCAGGAATGCGCCTTCGCGCCGACACCGTGCGTGTCGATGGTGTTCGCGTCGATGCAGTGGTTCAGTCCAATGGCCGCGAGTTCGCGGTCACCTTGCCCGGCATCGCAGCCTCGCGGTCGTCGCTGCTTACCTATCTGGCCGAAGTCATCGTGTCGGCGCAGCCGGGCAATGCGCTCAACAGCGCGACCGCCACCGACAACCGCGGCTCGACGAGCAATGTCGCCGAGGCGGCGATCTCGATCAAACGCGATCAGCTTGGCGACCGCATGACGATCATCGGCCGCATCACCGACGGCGGCTGCACGGTCGATCCGGGCAAGGCAGACGGCATCGCCGGTGTGCGCGTGATGCTTCAGGACGGCAGCTATACCGTCACCGACGAGGATGGCCGTTATCATTTCGAAGGCGTCCGTCCCGGTTTGCATGTCGTTCAGATCGACCCATCGACGCTGCCGCTCGACCGCGAGCCGATCGATTGCGCCCGCTCGACGCAGAGCGCTGGCAGCCAGATCTCGCGCTTTATCGAGGGCCGTGGCGGCGCGTTGAAGCGCGCCGATTTCCGCGCCGTCGCCAGCACGCCGCGCGCCGCGCCGAACGTCACCGCCATCGAAGCGCCGAAGCTATTAAGCGACCCCGATGCCGCCGGGTCGGGCCGCGACTGGCTCGCTGGGCAAACGCCGGGCATTGGCTGGCTCTTCCCTGAAAGCGACCACAACCCCCGCTCGAAGGCGATCCGCGCTGCAATCAAGCACGCGCCCGGACAGACGGTTTCATTGCGCGTGAACGGGAAACCCGCCGACGCACTGGCATTCGAAGGGACCAGCAAGTCGGCCGACGGCAGCGTCGCGGTCAGCCTGTGGCGCGGGCTCGAAATTCGAGAAGGCGAAAACAGCCTTGTCGCCGACGTGAAGGACGCCAATGGCGTCACGATCGAGACGCTGGAGCGCAACGTCCATTATTCAATCACGCCGATGCGCGCGGCGCTGATCCGCGAAAAGTCGGTTCTGATTGCCGACGGCGTGACGCGCCCCGTCATCGCGGTGCGCCTGACCGACCGCGACGGCAAGCCGATCCGCGCCGGCCTCACGGGCGACTTCAGCGTCCCCGCCCCTTACTACCCCGCCGTCGAAGCCGACGCCCAGCAGGCACGGCAGTTGTCAGGCCTCGAACGCGCGCAGCCGTTGTGGAAGATCGATGGCGACGACGGCATCGCCTATATCGAGCTCGAACCCACTACCGCGTCAGGAACGCTCGCGATGGATTTCACGTTCCGCGACGACAAGGTGACGCGCAAGCAGACGATCGAAACCTGGCTCGATCCGGGCAACCGTCCGTGGACTGTCGTCGGCTTTGCTGCGGGCACCGTTGGGTACAACACGCTCGACGACCGGATGGAGCCGTCGGCAGAAACGCTCGACGACCTCAACGCCGACGCGCGCCTCACGCTTTACGCAAAAGGCCGCGTGCTGGGCAAATGGCTGATGACGCTGGCCTATGACACCGACAAGGACAAGGATGACACGCGTTTCGGCGGCGTGATCGATCCGCGCGCCTATTACACCATCTATGCCGATCGCAACGAAACTCGTTACGACGCCGCCTCGGTGCGCAAACTCTATCTGCGCCTCGAACACCCGCAATTTTATGCGATGTTCGGCGATATCGAGACGGGCATTTCGGAACCCGAACTCGCCCGCTACCAGCGCGCGCTCAACGGCGGCAAAGCGGAATATCGCGGCCGCAACGTCGCCGCGACCGCGTTCGTCGCCGACACGCCATACCGCTTCCGCCGCGACGAGATCCAGGGCAATGGCCTGACCGGTCCGTATCAGCTCAGCGCGCGGGACATCCTGCCGAACAGCGAACGCATCGTCATCGAAACGCGCGACCGCCTGCACAGCGAGCGCATCGTCGATAGCGTCAGCCTGTCGCGCCATGTCGACTATGACATCGACTATCTGTCGGGCACGATCCGCTTCCGCGAACCGGTGCTCAGCCGCTCGTCGAACCTCGACCCGCAGTTCGTCGTCGCCGAATATGAAGTCGATGGCGTCGGTCAACGTGTCCTCAACGCGGGTGGCCGCGTCAGCTATCAGTCGACCGACGAGAAACTGCGCGTCGGCGCGACCTTCATCCATGACGAGGACGGCAACGCCAAGACCAACCTTGGCGGCGTCGATGCGCGCTATCGCCCGACGATCGAAACCGAAGTCCGCGCCGAACTCGCGCTGAGCGACGCCAAGGCGGCCAATGGCAGCACGGCCGCCAACGGCACGGCAAAGGCGTGGCTGATCGAGGCCGAGCATCACAGCAGCAACGCCGACTTCCTCGCCTATGTGCGCGAGCGTGAGGCCGGCTTTGGTACCGGGCAACTCAACAGCAGCGAGAATGGCACGCGCAAATTCGGTTTCGATGCGCGGATGAAGGCCAGCCGCAATCTGTCGGTCACCGGCAGCGCATGGCAGGAAGATTATCTCGACACCAATGCGCGCCGCCGCGCTGCCCGGGCATTGGTCGAATATGATAATGGCACCAGCGTGATGCGCGCCGGGCTGACCCACGCCGATGATCGCCTGACCGACGGCACGAACAACCGTTCGAATATCGTCCAGCTCGGCGCAACGCAGCGGTTGATGAACAAGCGCCTCGAGCTCGATGCGCAGACCGAATTCGCGCTCGGCGGCAAGGATGCGAGCATCGATTTCCCGACCCGCCATCGCCTCGGCGCCCGCTTCGCCATCAATCGCGACGTCAATCTGGTCGGCAGCTATGAAATCGCCGACGGTGACACGATCAAGGCGCGCACCGCGCGGCTCGGCTTCGACCTGACGCCCTGGTCCGGCGCGCGCCTGCTCGCCACCGCCAATCAACAGGAAATCGGCGAATATGGTCCGCGAAGCTTCGCTGCCTATGGCCTGTCGCAATCAATCAAGCTCGGCGAGCGCTGGTCGGTCGATTTCTCGGTCGACGGCAACCGCACGATTGGCGGCATCAGTGCCGGTGATGTGCTCAACGTCGAGCAGCCCGTCGCCTCGGGCGGTTTCCTCGGCGACAATGGCACGTTGACCGAGGATTTCCTCGCGATCAGCACCGGCGCCACCTATCGCGCCGACCGCTGGACGCTGACGGGCCGCGCCGAATATCGCGATGGCGAAATCGCCAATCGTTACAGCCTGACGCTGGGCGGGCTCCGCCAACTCGGCGAGGGTCGCGCGCTCGGTGCGCTCTTCACTTACGCCAAGGCAAGCGGAACGGGCACCGCGCCGATGACCGAAGTCATCCAGTTCGAAATGAGCTGGGCGCACCGCCCCGCGGCGTCGCGCGTGTCATGGCTCAACAAGAGCGAGTTCCGTTCGGACAAGGTGCGCGACGCTGTCGCTGGCGAAGCTGGCCCGATCGGCGGCCCTGAGCTGACGATCGATGGCGACGCGACGAGCCGCCGCCTGCTCAACAGCCTGTCGGTGAACTGGACCCCGCTTGGCGATCGCGGAATCGGCCCCGGCGACGGCTGGTACGAACGCGCCGAAATCGGATTCTTCTGGGGAACGCGTTATAATTTCGACCGCTTCGGCGCGGATGACGTCAAGGGCTGGTCGAACCTGATCGGCGCGGACATCCGCTTCAACCTGAGCGAGCATGTCGATGTCGGCGCTTCGGGTACTGTTCGCGTCGGCACCGATGCCGATACGGTCAGCTGGGCGGGCGGTCCAACGATCACGCTGGCGCCGATGACGAATGCCAACATCACCTTCGGCTATAATTTCGCGGGCTTCCATGACCGCGATTTCGAAGACGCACGATTCTCGCGCTCGGGCGCCTATGTGACCTTCAAGCTGAAGTTCGACCAGACGAGCTTTGCGGGGCTGGGGCTGTAGAGCCGAAGCTGGAATTCCGTTCGTGTCGAGCGAAGTCGAGACACCCGGCGTGCGTGCACGGCCGATGGGCATCTCGACTTCGCTCGATGCGAACGGATTGTTGTTGGGCTTAGTCCGCGAACAACAGAACCGGCGTTTCGACCAGCTTCTTGAGCGCCTGAACATAGCTTGCCGCGTCCCAGCCATCGACGACGCGATGGTCGCAACTGATCGACAGGTTCATCAGCTTCGCACGGCGAATTTCATCGCCGTCAAAAACCGGGCGCTCGACGATCTTGTTCGGGCCAATGATTGCGACTTCAGGCCGGTTGATGACCGGGGTCGTTGCGATGCCGCCGAGCGGGCCAAGCGAGGTGACAGTCAGCGTGCCGCCGGTCAGTTCCTCGACCTTGGCCTTGCCGGTGCGCGCCGCTTCGGCGAGGCGCGTGATTTCGCTCGCGAGTTGCCACACATTCTTGTCCTGCGCATCGCGGATCACCGGAACCATCAGTCCAGCATCGGTCTGCGTCGCCATGCCGAGATGCACCGCGCCATAACGCGTCACGACGCCGCCTTCGTCATCATAACGCGCGTTGATCATCGGGAATTGCGGAATCGTGCGGCAGATTGCGACGATCAGGAAGGGCAGCATCGTCAGCTTGGGACGGCCGCCGCGATTGGCGTTCAAATCGGCGCGCATCTCTTCGAGCGCGGTGACGTCCATTTCCTCGACATAGGTGAAGTGCGGGATCGCGCGCTTCGACGCCGCCATATTCTCGGCGATCTTGCGGCGCATCCCGATGACCTTGATCGGCTCGTCGGCGCGGGCACGCGAGGCGCCAGGCGCGCTATAGCCCTGCCCGCCGCTGTAGCGGAGGAAGGCGTCGAGGTCGGCGTGACGGATGCGGTCGCCTTCGGCGTGGACCTGTCCCAGATCGACGCCCAGATCCTTGGCGCGCGCGCGGACCGCGGGCGATGCGAGAACGGCGCGGCTGTGTGCCGCAGCTACCACTGGCGCCGGCGCAGGCGTTGGAGCCGGCACGGGCGCGGGCGCCGCGACCGGCGCGGGAGCAGCAACCTCAGCCACCGAAATCTCTTCGGCGCCCGGCGTCTCGGCCGCAATTTCCTGTTCGACTGGCGTATCGGCGGGCGGCGCGTCGACCGCGCCATCCTCGTCGGTCTCGATCACGGCCAGCGTCGACCCGATCGGGATGAGGTCGCCGACCTCGCCCGCCAGTTCGACGACGACCCCCGAAACGGGCGATTCCATTTCTACGGTCGCCTTGTCGGTCATCATGTCGGCTAGCTGCGCGTCTTCCTCAACGCGCTCGCCGATTTTGACGTGCCAAGCGACGATTTCGGCCTCGGCAATGCCTTCGCCGATGTCGGGCAGACGGAATGAATAACGGGCCATGGCGTCAGTCCTTCAAAATCTTGGTCAGCGCGGTCGCGATGCGCACCGGGCCGGGGAAATAGGCCCATTCGAGGCTATGCGGATAAGGCGTGTCGAAGCCGGTGACGCGTTCGACCGGGGCTTCGAGATGATAGAAGCAGCGCTCCTGAACCAGCGCGGCCAGTTCGGCGCCGAAGCCCGAAGTCCGCGTCGCTTCATGGATGATCAGGCAGCGGCCGGTCTTTTTCACCGAGGTTTCGATCGCCTCGATATCGAGCGGCAGCAGCGTGCGCAGGTCGATGATCTCGGCATCGATGCCCATTTCCTCGACGATCGTCTTGGTCACATGCACCATCGTGCCATAAGCAAGGATCGTCAGCGCTTCGCCCGAACGTACCGTCGCGGCCTTGCCGAGTTCGATGCGGTAATGACCTTCGGGCACCGTGCTCGCGTCATGCTTTGACCACGGCTCGACCGGACGATCATAATAGCCGCTGAACGGACCGTTATAGATGCGCTTGGGTTCGAGGAATACGACGGGGTCATTATCCTCGATCGCTGCGATCAGCAGGCCCTTGGCATCATAGGGGTTCGAAGGGATCACCGTTTTCACTCCGCAGATATGCGTCATGATGCTTTCGGGCGACTGGCTGTGCGTCTGACCGCCGAAGATGCCGCCGCCGAACGGGGTGCGCACCGTCATCGGGCAGATAAAATCCCCCGCCGAGCGATAGCGCAGACGCGCCGCTTCGCTGACGAGCTGATCAAGCCCCGGATAGATATAGTCGGCGAACTGGATTTCGGGGACCGGGCGCAGGCCATAGGCCCCCATGCCGACCGCAACGCCGATAATACCGCATTCGTTGATCGGCGTGTCGAACACGCGCGTTTTGCCATGCTTTTTCTGAAGCCCCGCGGTTGCGCGGAACACGCCGCCGAAAAAGCCGACGTCTTCGCCCATCACGACCATATTCGGATCGCGTTCGAGCATGACGTCCATGGCGCTGTTGATCGCCTCGATCATGTTCATGGTCTTGGTGGCGGTTTGGGTTTCAGCGCTCATCATTCGGGCTTCCAATTGGGGCCGAACTTGGCCTCTTGCTCGGCGAGCATCTGCGCGCATTGTTCCTTGAGGTGCCAGGGCAGTTCTTCGAACACATCGTCGAACATCGTCTCGAACGGCTGGTGCATGCCGTGGCCCAATATCCCGAGCTTCTCCGACTGTTTCTGCGTCGTCTTGACCAGATCGTCGAGTTCTTTGGCCTGCGCTTCGTCACGCTCGCCGTCCCATTCGCCCAGCGTTTCGAGATGCTGGCGCAGTCGCGCGATCGGATCGCCTAGCGGCCACGCGGTTGCCTCGTCGGCGGCGCGGTAGGCGCTTGGGTCGTCCGACGTGCTGTGGCCTTCGCTGCGGTAGGTGAAATGCTCGATCAGCGTCGGGCCGTTGTTCGTGCGTGCGCGATCCGCCGCCCATTGGGTCGCAGCATAGACCGCGAGCGGATCGTTGCCATCGATACGCAGCCCGGCAATGCCGTAACCGACGGCGCGCGCGGCAAAGGTCGTGCGCTCGCCGCCGGCAAAGCCCGAGAAGCTCGAAATCGCCCACTGATTGTTGACGACGTTGAAAATCACCGGCGCATTGTAAACGGTCGCAAAGGTGAGCGCCGAATGGAAGTCACCTTCGGCCGACGAACCCTCGCCGCACCATACGGTCGCGATCCGGCTGTCGCCCTTCGACGCTGACGCCATCGCCCAGCCCACCGCCTGCGGATATTGCGTCGCGAGATTGCCCGAAACGCTGAAGAAACCATGCTCGGGCGCCGAATACATGATCGGCAACTGACGGCCGAGCAGATGGTCGCCGCGGTTCGAATAGATTTGGTTCATCATCTGGATCAGCGGATAATCGCGCGTGATCAAAATGCCCTGCTGCCGATAACTCGGAAACACCATGTCGGTCCGGTCGATCGCCATCGTCGACGCGACCGAGGTCGCTTCTTCACCGGTACACTTCATATAGAAGCTGGTCTTACCTTGCCGCTGGGCACGGAACATGCGGTCGTCGAACGCCCGGGTTAGCATCATATTCCGGAGCATCGTGCGCAGCCGTTCAGGCGACAGCTTCGGATCCCACTGCCCCTTTGCCTTTCCGTCGAAATCGAGCACGCGGACAAGACCGTAGCTCAGTTCGCGCATCGCGTCGGGTTTCGTCGCTTCACTCGGGCGTGGGGCCGCTTCGACCGCAGGAACTTCGATATCGCCAAAGTCCGGAGTATCACCGGGGCGATAGCGCGGTTCGGGGATATGAAGCGACAGCGGCGGCAAATTGCTCGCCGGGCGCTGAGGCGTCTCAGGCATATCTTCTTCCCTTTAAAGCGCGAATCAGCGCCTAGTTATATTTCAACGTGGCGACATATTATTACAGACGCCATACGAATGCAACGGCAGCAATCAGACCGCGACAGGCGCGGAAATATGCGCTTGCGGCGCATAGTCCTCGACCGCGAAATCCTCGAATCGATAGTCAAAAATGCTCGAAGGCCGGCGAAGGATGCGCAGCTTTGGCGCGCCGCCCGGAACGCGTGATAATTGTTGTTCAACCAGTTCCGCGTGGTTCAGATAGAGATGTACATCGCCGCCGGTCCAGACGAGCTGATGCGCATGGAGCCCCGCTTGCTCGGCGACCATCCGCGTCAGGAGCGCCGCCTCAAAGACGTTGAAGGCAAAGCCCAGGCCAAGATCGCACGAGCGCTGGAACAGCAGGCACGACAGTCCGCCATCGCTGCGGACATGAAATTGATAAGTCATGTGACACGGTGGCAGCGCCATGCGGTCAAGGTCCGCGACGTTCCAACCGGTAAAGATATGCCGGCGAGACCCCGGATTGTTACGGAGCGAATCGATCAGCGCCGAAATCTGATTGTGCCCCTGCTCCGCGCGGCGGAACAGCCCGTCGCCTGCCGCTTCGTAACGTGGCCAGTTGACCCACTGGTGACCATAGACCGGGCCGAGATCGCCCCATCGAGCAGCAAAATCATCGTCCGCGACGATCCGCGCCTCGAAGTCCTCGATGCCGATCGTCTCGCCGGTCTCGCGGCGATATTTGTCGAGCGGCCAATCGGTCCAGATCTTCACACCCTGTGAAACGAGCGAACGGATATTGGTGTCGCCCGTCAGGAACCACAACAGTTCGCGCAGCGCGGTCTTCCAATAAACCCGCTTAGTGGTGAGCAACGGGATTGCGTCGTCTTTCAGAGAGAATCGCATCGTCTCTCCAAACAGCGAGCGCGTCCCTACCCCGGTGCGGTCGACGCGCTCGTCGCCCTCGACCCAAATACGCTGCATCAGGTCGAGATATTGAAGTTCATAATGGATGGAATCAGGCAAGAGTCGGCTCCCGGCTTTGTCTTTCGGTGCTAGGCCTAGCGTCGCGACGGGACAAGGGAACAACATGCACGACGCCGCAAAGCGTCCGATCCGGGGCAGTTACGTGTTGGGGATCGCGTAAGCCGGGCGCATGTCTACGGTGATGACCCTGTTCGAACCTCTCGGCAAAGCGCCGGACCCATCGGCGATGGCAGGCTTCGTGCCGTCTCAGCTTGAAGGCGATGTAGCGCGCCTGTTGCTGCGCCCACTGTTCGATAACGATCGGGAAAGCCTGCTGCTCGCAGCTTTCGACGCCTTCGAGCGCCTTGTGCAGCTCGAACGCGTCGACGGGAGCAGCTCGACACGCTGCGTCGTTCCGCCGCGCGCTTGGCGCGCACTGTTGGACAGCAGTATTGCGACGGTCGTCATGGCGCACAACCATCCCTCCGACACGCCATGGCCAAGCGATGCCGACATCAGTGCAACGCACGATGCCGCACTTTTCCTGCGGGCCATGGGCATCGATCTGGTCGATCATCTGATTTTCGTCGCGGGCGGTCATTTCAGTTTTCGAACTGCCGAAATGCTCTAGTTACGGCAATCATCTTCAATGTGCCGATTGGCGCTTGAAGTTCACAGATTGCGCGTCTAGAGGACCGCCCTGCCTTCGCGGCGACCCCGGTCGGCGCGCAGATCGGTCGGGGAGTAGCTCAGCCTGGTAGAGCACTGTCTTCGGGAGGCAGGGGCCGGAGGTTCGAATCCTCTCTCCCCGACCAATTTCCTGCATATTGCAGATTCTGCACCGTCTCTTCTTGTAAGTCGGCGAACAACCCCCTAAATTCAAACTACGCTGCTGTGGTTTTCCCCCTTTCCATCGTGGCGAGTGTCCCGCCAGCTTTGGCGCGGACGCGTCCTCCCTGGACCCTGGCCACCTCGTACTTCGGTACGAGGTGGTTTTTTATTCAGCGGCTTGCGGGAATAGTTCGGCTTCGGGGCGCATCTCCCCCAAATCGCTTACAAGTTCGGCAAACCACCGCGCCAACCGCGCAACACGCGCCGAATCCGGCGACCGTTCCGGCGTCAGATAGAGGCTACGGTCGATTTCGACCTGCACCGCGTGAATCCCGTCGCCGGGCCGACCATGTGTGCGAATGATATGCCCACCAGCATAAGGCTGGTTGCGCGTCACGACTTCGCCCAGCCGTCCGGCTGACGTCATCACGCGCCGGACCAGCCACTCGCCCGCGGTTTCGCCGAAGCGATCGCCGATCACGATTCGCGCGCCATGACCCACCTGCCCGACGGGAATCGAAGGCATGGAATGCAGGTCGATCAGAATCGCATGACCGAAACGATCTCGCGCGCTCCGCAAAGCCTCGCCCAGTGCAGTGTGATACGGCCGATGGAACGATTCGAGCCGCCAATGAAGGCCCGCGCCGTCAATCGGTCGCTTCCAGAGGGGGCCGCAATCGGCGAGCCTTGTCGGCACTACGCCGAGTCCCGCCCGTTCCTTGCGCCCTGGTGCCGAAAACTGCGCACGCAAAGGAATTGCCACCTCACCGGGCGCCATCTGTCCTTCGCCGCGATTCAAGTCGGCTACGGCGCGCGCCCACAACGCCGCCACGACCGTGGCCCCCGCATCCGTCGCCTCTGCCGCGATCAGATCGCTCCACGCGTCTTCGAGGCGTTCGAGTTGTGACCGTTCGACTCGCGCCGCCTCGATGATGTCAGGCGGATAGACGCGGCCGGCATGCGGCACCGACACGATCACCGGCCCGTTTGCCGCGGGCCGGTTGACAGCGATGGCGGCAGGCGGGATGCTGCGGAACGACATAGAGCATGGGTGGCAAAAAAAGCAGGACGAATCCAGCGCCGCGCGTCAATTTGTTAAATCTCTGACGCTATGCATTGCATAATAGAGGGGGCAGACGACCGGAACCGGCTGCGCCGAAGGACCAGGGAACAGATTTCAACATGATTCGCATTTTGCTGGCCGAAGATGACGATGTGATGCGCGAATATCTTGCACGCGCGCTCACGAGCGCCGGCTATCACGTTACAGCGGTCGATCGCGGCACCGCTGCCGTTCCCTATATCGATTCGGGGACCTTCGACCTTTTGCTGTCCGATATCGTGATGCCCGAGATGGACGGGATCGAACTCGCCCAGCACACCGCAAAGGCGGCGCCGCAGACGCAGGTGATGTTCATCACCGGCTTTGCCGCGGTTTCGCTGCGTGCCGAAGAAAATGTTCCGCAGGCAAAGCTGCTCTCGAAGCCCTTTCACCTCAAGGATCTGGTGCGCGAAGTCGATAATATGTTCGGCCGCGCCGACCGGTCGAGCCAACAATAACGACGCCGCCTTGCGCGAAGGGCTTGCCAAGCCGCGCAGAGGCCTTTAGGGGGCGCGTCACCCCAAGGGATGGGCGTGTAGCTCAGTGGTAGAGCACTGTGTTGACATCGCAGGGGTCGCAAGTTCAATCCTTGCCACGCCCACCATTAAAAACGCCGCCACCCCAATGGGTTGGCGGCGTTTTTGCGTTCAGGCCATTCCGCGCGCAAGATCGCCGCGCGACGCGTCGCCGATCTGGCTGCCACCGTCGCAATCGAGGATCGTGCCGGTGATGTAGCCGGCCGCCGGGCTGCACAGGAACACGGCCGATTCGGCGACCTCCTCAATCTCGCCCCAGCGCTTCATCGCGATGCGGTCGAAATGCGACTGACGCGTCGCGGCGTCGGGCGCGAGGCGCGCCATGCCCTCGGTTCCTGCGATCGGCCCTGGCGAGATGCCGTTGACGCGCACCTCCGGACCCCATTCGAGCGCGAGTACGCGAATAAGCTGGTTGATCCCTGCCTTCGCCGCGCAGGCATGCGCCTGCAACGCGGAGGCATTGATCGCCTGCCCCGCCGTGATTGCGATCAGCGACGCGCCCGGACGGTTGAGCAGGTCATGGCAGCCGCGGAACACGTTGAAGGTGCCGTTGAGGTCGATGTCGACCACGGTGCGAAACGCGTTCGCCGACATGCCGAGCACCGGAGCGAGGAAATTGCCCGCGGCGCCCGAGATCACGATGTCCATCGGCCCAAGTTTTTCAACGACCGTCTCCATCACCCCGCGAATCGCGGCATAGTCGCGCACGTCACCCGACAGACCAATCGCGTCATGCCCGATTTCGGTGGCCGCGCGCTGCGCCTTGTCCGGATCTCGCCCCGCGACCGCAACCTTCGCGCCCAGTTCGGCAAAGCGCTTCGCGATACCGAGGTTGATACCGCTTGTGCCACCGGCAACGAAGGCCGTCTTGCCGGCAAGCAAATTATCGCGGAATGTCGTCATGCTTCTCTCCCTTGTCCTGTCTCTAAAGGCCGATGCTGCCGATGCGGGGTTGACGGATCGAAACCAGTCGCCTTTTGAAACTGGAACAGACAGCAAGGATGATCCCATGGCAAGTGCCGGCCCCACCTCGAACAGCTTCATCTCGCAGCGACTGAAGCTTCACTACGTCGACTGGGGCAATCGCGGCGCCGCGCCGCTGCTGCTTGTGCATGGCGGCCGCGACCATTGCCGTAACTGGGACTGGGTCGCCGAAAAGTTGCGTGATCGCTATCATATCATCGCCCCCGACCTGCGCGGTCATGGTGACAGCGCATGGTCGCCCGACGGCAATTACGCCATGGACACTTTTGTCTATGACCTGGCGCAGTTGATCCATCAGCTCGACCTTGGGCCGCTGTCGATCGTTGCCCATTCGATGGGAGGCAATATCGCGCTGCGCTATACCGGCCTCTACCCCGACAATGTCCGCAAGCTTGTCGCGATTGAGGGACTCGGCCCCTCGCCCAAGGTTATCGCCGAGCGCGCAAAGACGGGCTATGCCGAACGCTTCCGCAAATGGATCGATGACAAGCGCCAGGCCGCAGGGCGCACGCCGCGCCGCTATGCGACGCTCGAGGACGCCCTCGCCCGCATGATGGGGGAGAATGGTTACCTGACCGAAACGCAGGCGCGCCACCTGACCATCCACGGCATCAGCCGCAACGAAGACGGCACCTGGAGCTGGAAGTTCGACAATTATCTGAACGTGTGGCCGGCGTTCGACATGCCGCAGGACGATATCGCCTCATTGTGGGGAGCAATCAGCTGCCCCACGCTCCTGCTCTATGGCGCGAACAGCTGGGCCTCGAACCCCGAGAAGGACGGTCGCCTTCAGCATTTCAACACCGCGAAGGTCATTGAATTCGAAAATGCGGGCCACTGGCTCCATCACGATCAGTTCGACCGGTTCATGTCCACGCTAGACGAATTCCTCTAAAAGCGTCGCCGGTTGCGCGCCGCGGCGCGCGATGGAAGGCGGCGCGATGGCCTATACGGGGCAGATTACGGGACGACAGAAGATGCTGTCGGGAGGCGGTGCTCTGCTCGCTGTGGTCGCGGTCGGTCTTGGCCTTGCCAGCGGTCTCGATCTCGACGTCGTTCGCAAGGCAGGTGAGGCGATCACCGCTATCGCCATCCCTGCCCCGTCGCCACCCCGCGAAGAAGCCAAGCCCGCGAGGGCGCCAAGCGAAAAGACTAGCGGCAAAGCTTCGGCCCCGAACAAGACCGCCAAGGCGGCGGCCGTTACCGCCCCACCGCCGAAGCTGCCTCCGATCGCGCCACCTGTCGCAACCGCGGCCAAAACCGGGACTGGAAGCGACGTAACAGCCGGCGCCGCGCCGACCGCTGGCCCGGGATCGGGCGCCGGTGGTCGGGGCGACGGCACGGGCGCAGGCGGAACGGGCAGCGGCGGCGGAAGCGGCAGCAAGGCCGTCTGGCGGAGTGGCACGATCCGCGATCGCGACTACCCCCACGAAGCAAGCCGGGCGAGAACCGGCGGCGAGGTCGAGGTGCGTTTCACGATCGAAGCCAGCGGCCGCGTCAGTGGGTGCCGCGTGACACGGTCGAGCGGCGACGCCTCACTCGACCGGACGACGTGCGCACTGATCGAAGAGCGCTTCCGCTTCAAGCCTGCAACCGACGCCGCCGGCGCGCCCGTTGCGAGCCAATATGGCTGGCGGCAGAGTTGGTGGCTTGAGCGGCGGCGCTAAGATCGTTCCGCCCCCCATATCAATTGCGACAATATCGCGAATGATTCGCATTAGAGTTGACATTGCGATCGACTCTCAATAGCGGCGCCCTCAACCAAACACAAAATAGGGGGTTTATCGTGAAGCCATCGTCATCCGCTTCGTTCCTCGCGCTCTCCTGCGTGGGCAGCCTGATCAGCGCTCCTGCGCTCGCCGCAAACGCCGACGCGGCGCAGGATGCGCCGGGCAGCCGCAGCGACATCATTGTAAGCGGCACGCTGGCAACCGAAGTGGAATCGCCCAAATCGACCGCGCCGATCGTCGACACGCCCCAGACGATCACGGTCGTATCGCAGGAGCAGATCCGCCAGCAGAATTTGCTGACGCTTCGCGACGCTTTGTCCACAATCCCCGGCATTACCTTTGGCGCAGGCGAAGGCGGCGGCGGCTACGGCGACTCGATCAATCTGCGCGGCTATTCGGCGAACAACGACCTGACCGTCGACGGCGTGCGCGACAGCGCGCAGTACAGCCGTACCGACCCCTTCAACCTGCAACAGATCGAAGTCTATAATGGCGCAAACTCCGTCTTCAACGGATCGGGCAGCGTCGGCGGAACGATCAACCTCGTCAGCAAGATCCCCTTTGCGCGCAACGCGACCACGGTCCAGGCGGCCGTCGGAACCGACAATTATTATCGCGCCGCGGTGGACAGCAACTGGCGCCTCAGCGACCTGATCGCAGTGCGCATCAACGCGATGTATCATGAGAATGACGTGCCCGGCCGCGACGTCGAATCCTACCAGCGCTGGGGCGTTGCACCCTCGATCACGATCGGCGTCGACAGTGACACGAGCCTGACGCTCGCATATATTCACCAGGACGACGACAACACGCCGATCTATGGCGTCCCCTACATTCTCGGCGCCGTCAACAACGGGCCGTTGCCAGGTGTCGACGACAGCGATTATTTCGGGATCGTCAACCTCGACGAACAAAAGACAAAGGTCGATCGCCTGACCGCGACCTTCCGTCACGCGTTCAGCGACAATGTCTCGATCCGCAATCTGACGCGCTGGCAGCGCGTCCATCAGTACAGCCAGACGAGCGCGCCGCAGGGTGTATTCTGTCTCGCCAACGGACTTCAGCCGATCGGCGCGAACGCGGCCGCCACTGTCGGCATCGCCTGTCCCGCGGGCCAGAATACCCCGGGCACCTATTATCCTTCAGGACCACGCGGCCTAGTCCGCGATCAAGTCAATGACCTGCTGCACAACCAGACCGACCTGACGATCCTGAGCGGCACCAAGGGCGGCCTGTTCAACACGCTCGTCATCGGCGCGTCCTACAGCCAGGAAGATTATTCGATCGAGAATGCGCAGTTGCTGCGCAATCCGGGCGGCGCAACGCCCAACCCTGTGCTGCCGCCGATCAGCCTGTCGAACCCGAACACGGTCTGGACCGGCCCGGTCAACTATATCCGCACCGGCAACAGCTATGGCGACACGCGCAACTGGGCGATCTATGCCTTCGACACGCTCGAAATCTCGCCGATGTTCGAAATTAACGGCGGCGTCCGTTATGAAAATGCGCGCAATATCTTCCGCGCCGACACCGTGACGACCCCGGCGACCGGCGCGGTCTACACCCGCGGTGCGGATCAGGTCAGTGACGAAAATCTCTTCTCGTATCGCGTTGGCGCTGTCTTCCATCCGATCGAGAATGTCAGCCTCTACGCCGCTTATGGCAACGCCAAGACGCCGACTTCAGCCAGCGTCCGCGCGGGCTGCGGCCTGCCGGCGAGCCCGACGGCCGCCGATCCCTGCGCGACGGCGCCCGAAAAGGCACGCAACATCGAATTCGGCGCCAAGGCCGAGTTGATGGACAAGAGACTGCTGCTGACTGCCGCCGTGTTCCGCAACGAGCGCACCAATTATCGCGTGCCTTCGAATGACCCGGCGGAGCCCGCCTCGCTGCAAATCCTCGACGGTCGCTCGCGCGTCGACGGCATTGCTCTCGGCGTAAGCGGCAACGTCACGCCTGAATGGGCGATCTTCGCGAACTATACCTACCTCGACGGCAAGGTGAAGCAGAGCGTTTCGGACTTCTGCCTTGCGAATCCCGGTAGCACCGGCTGCGGCAATAGCGCCGCCATTCCCGATCCGCAGCGCGGCGACCGGTTGTTCCAGACGCCCAAGCATTCGGGTAGCCTGTTCACCACCTATGCGTTCCCGTTCGGGCTGCAGATCGGATACGGGCTGTCGTATCAGGGTAAGTTCTCGACGCACCAGCGCAACCTGGCGCAGCGTACACCGCTGTCGGTCGACGACTATTTGATCCATCGCGCGTTCGCGTCGTACGACTTCAAGAACGGGCTTGTTGCGCAACTCAACGTCTCCAACTTCACCGACGAGGAATATTACACGGGCGTCCGCAACAATGTGAACGCGACGACCGGGGCGGTGACCGGCGGCTGGGCGACCCCCGGCGACTCGCGCTCGGCGGTGTTCAGCCTCTTTTACAACTTCTGATCCTGGTGGGCGGGCGCGGCGATTGCCGTTCCCGCCCCTTTCAGCCTAGAAGCGGCACATGATCCGCATCATTCCCGACGTGCTCGACGCCGACGGTGTCGCCAAGCTCCGCTCTATTCTCGACGCCGCCGACTGGATCGACGGCAACGAGACTTCGGGTCCGCAGGCTGCGCTAGCGAAGCGCAACCAACAGCTCCCGGAATTTGGCGAAGCCGCAGCCGAGGCGGGCCGGATCGTACTCGACGCACTGGGCCGCGCACCGCTGTTCATAGCGGCGGCGCTGCCACTCAAAATCTATCCGCCCTATTTCAATCGCTACGCCGGCGGCGAGAATTTCGGCGATCACATCGACAATGCAATCCGCATGCGCCGCGGCAGCGATTTCCGGATGCGCAGCGACCTGTCGGCGACGCTCTTCCTTGCCGATCCCGACACCTATGACGGCGGCGGCCTCGTTATCGAGGGCTTTACGCAAGAGCCGGGTATAAAGTTGCCGGCCGGGCATATGATCCTCTACCCGTCGACGACCGTTCATCGTGTCGAACCCGTCACATCGGGTACGCGGGTCGCCAGCTTCATGTGGATCCAGTCGATGGTGCGCGACCAGGGTCAGCGCAATCTTCTCTTCGATCTCGACATGGGCGTTCAGGGGGCCGCAGCCACGATGGGACAAGGGGACGCGACTGTGGTTCGCCTGACCGGCGTATATCACAATCTTCTGCGGCGCTGGGCCGACAGCTAGTCGAGCATCGCGCGCCAACCGCGCGACAGATATTCGCGGTCCCCGGCAACGATGCACGCCGCCAGTTCCAAATCGTCGGCCAGCCCAATCCCCGCCTCCGCTCCCAAAACGGTCAGCGCCGTCGCCCATCCGTCGGCCATCATGCATCGGCGGTGCAGCACGGTGACGGACAAAACGCCGTTGACGATCGGGCGTCCCGTGACGGGATCAAAGCTGTGCGAATAATGCCGGCTATCGGCCATGAAACCGCGGCGATAATTGCCCGATGTCGCGACCGAAAGGTCGTGTAATGCCATACGCCATGGCGGAATGGACGAGGTGGGCGGCATCTCGACATCGACCCACCAGGGTTGGCCGTCGGGGCGCATTCCCTCACCGCGCAGTTCGCCGCCGACTTCGAGCAGGAAATGCCGTACACCGGCGCCGAGCAACCATTCGGCGGCGAGATCGACACCATAGCCCTTGGCGATCCCCGACAGGTCGAGTGCTGCCCCTTCGCCGCGCCGGATGCAACGCGTCGCCGGGTCGAAGTCTATCGTGCGGTCGCTCGCGCCAAGCTGTTCAGGCACGGCCTCAATGGGGCCGACGCTACCAAAGCCCCAGGCCTCGGTCAGCCGCCCAAGCCCCGCATCGAATGCGCCGCCACTCGCCCGCGCGATTCCCAGCGCGCTCTCAACCACATAAGCGAACTCGTCGGGGATATGACACCACAGGCCGGGCGCGGCGCGGTTGAAGCGAGACAGGTCTGATTGCGTGTCCCACTGGCTCATCTGCGCGACGACCCGGTCGAACGCTGCCCGCACGCCGTTCGTCGTCCCCGCAGGCGGAGATACCGCCAGCAGCGACCAGCTTGTTCCCATCGTCTCGCCGGAGAAGCTTTCGATAATCGCCCCGGCGTTGCGCCCGGCAAAGGCCGCGGGCGTAAGCGCGCGGGGGATCAGAATGCGGTCGGTCAGGGCGCGAGCACTTCCAGCGTCGTGACATAGCTTGCGCGGCGCTGCGGCGCGGGGGGCGTCGCGGGCTCGGGCGCGCCCTCTTCACGTTCTGCCTGCGGCGTAGTGACGTTCAGCCAATAGAGGCCAGGTTCGGTCCAGTTGATCGCGACCTTGCCGTCGGCGCCGGTTTTGAGGTCCATCTGGCCAAGCTGGTCGCGATAACGGATGCCGCCCGGGATCACCGTGACCGGCAGGCCTGCGGCAGGTTTGCCGTCGAGCAGGAACTGGAAGGTCGCCGCCTCGCCCGCGATCAGATCGTTCGGATGCGTCACGGGGACGAGTTCGATGCCCTTCCCCGTCGGCTTGAACAGGGTCGTCGTCGGCTCACCCACCGTCACGAAAATCTCGTTGCGGTTGTTCGATTCGGCAGTCTTCACATTTGTCGCACCGGCGGGGATGCGCTCGGCGAGGTTCGTTGTGGTCGTACCGCGCGGCAGCCGCTCGGTTTTGCCGTTCAGATCATAGCTGCCCATCACGCCGTCGGAAACCGAGGCGATGCGCCAAGTGCCCTTTTGCGTCAGATGGACGTCGAAGGTGCTGCGATAGCGGCCCGTTGACTTATTCTCGATCGTCGCCTCGCTGCCGTCGGGCGCCCAGGCCTTCAATGCGTCGAGACGCAGCGGCTGATGCTCGAAATAGAAGAGGTCGTTCGATACTGCAGCGTCGACGGTGACCCATACGTCATCGCCCGACAGAACGGTCGACGACGGCAGCATCCACTGACGGTGTGCGGAAGCCGGAACGGCGACCAGCGCAGCCAGCGCGGCGGTCGCGGCGAAACCCCAAATTCGCTTCTTCATATCCCTGTCCTTTCAGTCTTTAGCGGAAGGCGACCGAAACGGCCCCCAGTTCAGTCGTCCCTGCGGCGCGCCCGCCTGCCCCGGCCTTGGCGGGCCAGATGAAGGGAATGCGCAGCAGTTCGCGGCCGCCAACCTCACGCGCGGCTTCGATCACCAACGTGTATTGGCCGGGTGCCGCTGCGCCGAGTTGCGCGCGTGTGAAGGAGACCTTGTGCGCGCCGGGCGCACGCGTCGCGCCCGTGATGCCGTTTGCGGGGAAGGTCATCGAGCGGCCGGCGGCGCGCCACCACTGGCGCACGTCGCGAAGCCACTTCGTCCCCTCGTTCGCCTTCATGTCATAATCATACCAGACTGCGACGGTCTTCGCGGGTCCGCCGGCCTTTTCGACCCAGATCGCGACATAGGGCTTGTGATATTCGGCGACCTTCAGCCGCGGAATATTGATCGTGACATCCATCGTCGCCGGATTGGCAAGCGCGACCGTCGGCACACCGAGCACGGCGCCGAGGCCGATCGTGCCGCCGAGGATGCGCACCGGGGTGGAAAGCTGCATGATGGGTCTCCCTAGTGAATGAAGATGATGGCGATAGCGGCAGGGATCGCGAGGCCCAGTCCGACGAGCGGCCAGGTGCTCTTGCGCTTCGCCGAATGTAGCTGAAGCAGGAACAGGCCGGTGATCGCGAATACCAGGCAAGCGAAGGAGAAGATGTCGATGAACAGGCTCCATTCGCCGCCCGAATTGCGCCCCTTGTGAAGATCGTTGAGGTAGGAAATCCATCCGCGGCTGGTGACCTCTCCCGACGCGGCGCCGGTCTCTAGGTCGATCGCGACCCAGGCATCGCCACCCGGGCGGGGCGCGGGCAGATAGACTTCGCCTTCGGACCATTCCGCTTCCGCCGACGCCTTTACCGGGAAGCTTTCTTCGACCCATTCGGCGACGGCGGGCGGAAGGGGTGCCTTCTCCGCATCGGGCGCCGCAGCATTGAGGCGCGCCAGCAGTGCTTGCGGCAGCTGCGCCGATTGCTGCGTTACGACAGGCGAGCCCTCGATATCGGCGGCATGGTTGAGCGTGAAGCCCGTAATCGCGAATAGCAGCAGGCCGATCAGGCTGACGGCCGAGCTCATCCAGTGCCACATATGCAGCTGCTTCAGCCAGAAGGCCTTCCGGCTCTTTTTAGTCGCCGGTCGCGAAGATGTGGGTGCGTGCATCTGGAAGTTCTGCCAAAAAGATGCACGGCCAGTATCGCGAACGATTCGCAATTACAATAATTATTCCAGCCTTACGCTGATGCAATACGCCATCGTTCTTACGCAATCAGGCCGGCGCGGCAATCCAGCGATCGACTTGCGCTTCTAGCACTGGCAACGGTACCGATCCGCGTCCGAGGATGATCTCGTGAAACACGCGCTGGTCGTATCGCGGGCCAAGTGCCGTCCGCGCCTTGTCGCGCAGCGCGAGGATGCGCTGCATGCCGACCTTATATGATGTCGCCTGTCCGGGCGTGACGAAATAACGGCGAATTTCAGAGCGGATTTTTCCGATCGGCTGCGGCGAATTGGCGGTGTAATAGGCCAGCGCCTCGGCCTCGCTCCATCCCTTTGCATGAATTCCGGTGTCAACCACCAGGCGGATCGCGCGCCAAATCTCGCGTCCCAGCCGACCGAAATCGCTGTAGGGATCGGTGTAGAAGCCCATCTCCTTCGCAAGCCGCTCGACATAGAGCGCCCATCCTTCGCCATAGGCACCATAGAAATAATTCTTCCGGAACTCGGGCGTGCCGGTCATTTCCTGCGCGAGCGCGATCTGCATATGATGACCGGGGTGGCCTTCGTGATAGACGGTGCCCTCGATCTCGTAGATCGGGGTCGCGCGCGTATCGGCGAGATGGACATAGAAAATGCCCGGTCGCGACCCATCGAGCGCCGCCGGCGAATAATGCGCGGCGCCGCCCGGCTCTTCGCGAAACGCCTCAACGCGCTTGACGATCAGATCGGCCTTGGGCAGTCGCCCGAATTGCTCGGGCAGCCGCGCACGCATGCCGGCAAGATAATCCTCCGCCTTTTTGAGATAGATCGCGCGGCCTGCGTCGTCGTTCGCGACATAGAAACGATCGTCGCTGCGCAGGAAGACGAAAAAGTCCTCGAGCTTGCCGTCGAAGCCGATTTTCGCCTTGAGCGCTTCCATCTCCGCGCGGATACGCGCGACTTCCGACAGGCCGAGCGCGTGAATTTCCTCGGCGGTCATGTCGGTCGTCGTCTGCAGCCGCAGCATCGCGTTATAATAAGCGGCGCCATCGGGCAACGCTCCCGCGCCGCGCGGGTCGGCAGAGGCCTTGGCGCGGTCGGCGATGAGCCAGGCGCGCAGCCGGCCGTAAGCGGGCTTCATCGACCCCGTCATTGCTGCGGCGACCTGTGCGACGTAGCGATCGGACGCCGCAGCGTCGGCCTTCCCTTCGGTCACGAGACCCGACGCCTTTGCCTTCGCATCGGCGAACAACGCATTGTCGGCACCGTCGTCGAATGGCGCGCCGGTGGTCAGCCGCCCGACGAGCTCGATTGACTGGTCGTAGGCGAAGCCGGGCATTCTCACCCCACTTGCCGCCGAAGCCTTGGCGCGGTCGAGATAGACATCGAGCGTCGGGCCAAGCGCGGTGACTCGGGCGATATAGGCATCCATATCCGCGGTCGTGTCGACACGATGCTGGTTGATCATGAAATTCGGCAAGCCGGTGTGTGGGCCATTGCGGTCGAAGACATAATTATGCCCGCGCCACTTCGTCGACGCCTCGGCCCGCTCAAGCTCCAGCAGCCACATGTCATATGACACCCGCGCGTCGTCACCGAGCGTCGCCGGGTCGAACTTCTTCTTCATTTCCGTGACATTGGCCCGGCGCCAGGCAAGCCGGGCAGCCGCAGCCGCGTCGCTCGGGTCGGTAAAACGGTCCTGCTGTTCCTTGCGGCCAAGCTGGGTGAGCTGTTCGGGGTCGAGCGCGATCTCGGCCTCGAAAGCCGCGTCGAGAAAGGCGGTAAACGCCGCGTCGCTTGTGCCGCCCTTCGCCGCCGCCCGCGCTGCCGGCGCAGCGATCAGGCTGGTCGCCAATGCCAATGAGAATTCCCGTCGTGATAGCCGCACTGGACACCCTTCCCTGCTTCGAAGCCGTCGGCGGTACCGCGATTGACGCCCGCGAGCCAAGGCAAAATTTCGGGGAGTCAGCCTAGCCCCCATCAGGGCGGGCTCGACGAAGGAAGGTGGTGGCGGAGACGGAGGGATTCGAACCCTCGGTACCGGATTTACCAGTACGACGGTTTAGCAAACCGTTGGTTTCAGCCACTCACCCACGTCTCCGCATGGTCTACCGTGCTAACGGCAGGTTTGGCCTAGGCGGGTCGCTATAGCCATGCACCTCGCGCCCCGCAACGGCAAAGATTGCGCATTTTTAGGTGCCTTATCGACATTTCGTCGTCCGAATGATTCGGTCTGGCGTAAAATCGACTCAGGTCATCGCCGGTTCATTTGCCCGGGCGTCAAAGCGAGTCATGATTAACGCAGATTTCGGCGCCTGGGTGCCGTTCGATTTTTGGGGGTCCAATATGCGGAAGACGTTCACCAGCCTTGCCCTGGCAGCAATGGCATCGTTCGGCCTCGCGCTGTCGCCGCTTACAGCGTCGGCGCAGATGCGCGAAGTCGACCCCAACAGCACCGTGATCGATTCCGATCTCAACAACCCGTCGCCGCCGCCGGTATCTAGTGATTCGACTGTCGGCACCTCGTACGACAGCGACCTCGCGACGGGCGACCAGCAGACGAGCGAAACCCCGCCCGTCGACGGCACCGAGGCCGACGTCTCGGCGACGACGGTCGCAGCGACACCGGGCTCGACCTACAAGAAGGACGACCTGATCGGTGCAGCCGAAGGCGTGTTCGGCAAGGGCGCGCAAGGCCTTGCGGGCATGATCGAGGACATCCTGAAGAAACAGGGCGAACCCAATGCCTATATCGTCGGACGCGAAGCCGGCGGCGCGCTCGTGCTTGGCGTGCGCTATGGCTCGGGGACGCTGCATCACAAGATCGAGGGCGAACTGCCCGCATATTGGACGGGACCGTCGATCGGCTTCGACGCTGGCGCGAACGCCGGCAACACCTTTGTCCTCGTCTATAATCTGTTCGACAGCGAGGATCTCTACAAGCGTTACCCCGCAGGCGAAGGCGCCGCCTATCTGGTCGGCGGTTTCAACGCGAGCTATCTGCGCCGCGGCGACGTGGTGCTGATCCCGATCCGTGTCGGCGTCGGCGCGCGGTTGGGCGTCAACGCCGGCTATATGAAGTTCCGCAAAAAGCAGAACTGGGTTCCCTTCTGAAAACTGACCCGTTTGCCACGGGGGCGATAGCCCGCGCTTCGGCGCGGGCTTTTTCTTTGCGCGGATGATAATATGCCGCGGTAGCTGACCGGGAGATCGACGACATGACTTCGCAGCCTGCGGGCGGCCCGCATTATTCGCCGTTCACGATCGGCGGCGGCCTCATCTTCGTGTCGGGCCAATTGCCGCTGCTGCCCGGCCGCGATACCTCATTGGCGAGCGCGCCTTTCAGGGAACAGGTCGAGCAGACGCTCCGGAACCTTGAAGCTGTCCTGCAGAGCGCGGGCGCCGACCTTTCGCGGGTGATCAAGACGACCGTCTATCTCAGCGACATATCCGACTGGGACGACCTGGACATCATCTATGGTGCGTTCTTCGGGACGACGCGCCCGTCGAGGAGCGTCGTGCCCACCGGGCCGCTGCACTTCGGATTTCGGATCGAGATCGAGGCGGTCGCGCTGGCCGGAGAGGCCGCCTAGTCGCCGTCGAAGGCAATCAGGGTTTCGCAGGTAAGGCCCGCAGCCTCCAGCCGTTTCGATCCGCCCAGATCCGGCAGATCGATCACGAACAGCGCCGCCGCGACCTCCGCCCCAACGCTCTGCATCAATGCCGCGGTTGCGAGAATCGTGCCGCCCGTTGCGAGCAAATCGTCGACGAGAACGACGCGGTGGCCTGGCAGGACCGCACCTTCGTGCAGTTCCAGCCGGTCGACGCCATATTCGAGTTCATAATCGACGCCGATGGTGACGCCGGGCAGCTTGCCCGCCTTGCGCACCGGGACGACGCCCAGCCCCATCGCGGTCGCCATTGCGGCGCCGAACAGGAAGCCGCGCGCCTCGACCGCGACGATGAAGTCGGGCCGATGCGCGGCGGCGAGCGCGCTCAAGCGGCGCACACTTTCGGCAAAACCGGCGGCGTCGCCGATTAGCGTCGTGATATCGCGGAACTGGATGCCCGGCTTTGGAAAGTCCGGGATGGTCCGGACGAGCGACGCGAGGTCGAGGTCCGGCTGAGGCGGGAGGGCGATCATGCAGGCCGCCCTCCCCGGCTCATCAATGCTTCTTGTCGGCCCAGATGTTCCGGTACGACAGGTAAGTCAGCACGGTGAAGATCAGCAGGAAGAAGAAGACTGCATAACCCACCTGGATGCGCTTGATCAGCTTCGGCTCGGCTGTCCAGACGAGGAACGCGGTCACGTCCTTCGACATCTGGTCGACGGTCGCCTTCGTGCCGTCCGCATAGGTCACCTGATTGGGTGCAAGCGGCGGTGCCATCGCGAGGTTGAGGTTCGCGAAATAGGGGTTGTAGTGCAGCCCCGTGCCCGGCTTCAGTTCGGCCGGCAGGTTCTTCGGCGGATTCTGGAAGCCCGTCAGCAGCGAATAGACATAGTCCTTGCCGCCTTCGCGCGCCTTGGTGATCAGCGAAAGGTCAGGCGGCAGCGCGTTGTTGTTCGCGGCGCGGGCAGCCGTTTCGTTCGCATAGGGCGACGGGAAATAATCCGACGGCAGGCCGTCGCGCGTTGCCGGTTCACCCGTATCGGGGTTGATCGACGGCACCTGGAAGCCCTTGGCAAAGGTCTTGATCTGGCCTTCGGTGTAGCCGAGGTCCGCAATGTCGCGGAAGGCGACGAGGTGCAGGCTGTGGCAGGCCGAGCAGACTTCCTTATACACCTGCATCCCGCGCTGGAGCTGGGCCTTGTCCCAATGCGGCAGGACAATGCCATCGCTGGCCAGCTTCAGATGCCGGGGGTGTTTGTGAAACTCATGCGCGACATTGGCTTCATTGCTGAGCGGCGTCGTGAAGATCGCGAGCACCAGCGCGGTAATGAAACCGAGACCGACGAGAAAACCGAGCGGACGAACCATGGCTGTATCAGCTCCTATTAAAGTCCGGCGCTCAGGCCGTTGCCGATGCCGACGCGGTGTCGGTGGCGTGTTTGGCGAGGACCGCTTCGGTGATCGAATTCGGCATCGGAAGCGGGCGTTCGATCCGCGACACGATCGGCAGGATCACCAGGAAGTGAGCGAAATAATAGATCGCACCCAGCTGGCTGAGAATCACCCACGGCTGCTCCGCCGGCTGCATGCCGCACCAGCCAAGCAGAAGCACGTCGGCGACGAGGATCCAGAAGAAGATGCGGTACAGCGGACGATAGTTTGACGACTTGATCGGCGAGCTGTCGAGCCAAGGCAGGAAGAACAGCAGCGCGATCGAGGCAAACATCGCGATGACGCCCCACAGCTTCGCATCGATCCACAGGAAGTTGAAGGTGAAGGCCTTCAGGATCGCGTAGAAGGGCAGGAAGTACCATTCGGGGACGATATGCGCCGGGGTCGAAAGCGAGTTCGCCGGGATATAGTTATCGGCGTGGCCGAGCGTGTTCGGGCTGAAGAAGGTCAGCGCGACGAAGATCAGCAGGAAGACGCCGACCCCGAAACCGTCCTTCGCGGTGTAATAGGGGTGGAACGGCACGGTGTCCTGTTCGTCCTTCACCTCGATGCCCGTCGGGTTCGACGAACCCGGGATGTGCAACGCCCAGATATGCAGGATGATGACACCCAGGATCACGAACGGCAGCAGATAGTGCAGCGAGAAGAAGCGGTTGAGCGTGGCGTTATCGGGGACGAAGCCGCCGAGCAGCCATTCGCGCACCGGTTCGCCGACGATCGGTATCGCCGAGAAGAAGCCGGTGATCACCTGCGCGCCCCAGAAGCTCATCTGGCCCCACGGAAGCACATAGCCCATGAAGGCGGTCGCCATCATCAGGAGGAAGATCACGACGCCGAGCAGCCACACCATTTCGCGCGGCGCCTTGTACGAACCGTAATAAAGGCCGCGGAAGATGTGCAGATAAACGACGATGAAGAACATGCTCGCGCCGTTCATATGCGCATAGCGGATGAACCAGCCGGCATTCACGTCGCGCATGATATGCTCGACCGAATTGAATGCGACGCTCGCGTTCGCGGCATAATGCATCGCCAGAACGATACCGGTGATGATCTGGATCATCAGCGCGGCGCCGGCGAGGACGCCGAAGTTCCAGAAATAGTTAAGGTTGCGCGGGACCGGATAGCCGGGGCCCGTGGCATTATAGACGAGGCGCGGAATCGGCAGCTTCTCGTCCATCCACTTCATCAGCGGATGCGTCGGCTCATAGGGTTTGGCCCAGGGAAAGCTCATCTTATCTCGCTCCTCAGCCGATCGTCACGACGGTGTCGCTGTTGAATTCATAGGGCGGCACAACCAGATTCTTGGGCGCCGGCCCCTTACGGATACGCGCCGCGGTGTCGTAGTGCGAACCATGGCACGGGCAGAAATAACCGCCGAAATCGCCTTTGTTCTCACCTTCCGCGGCACCGAGCGGCACACAGCCAAGGTGCGTGCAGACGCCCAGCGTGATCAGCCAGTTTTCCTTGCCGGGCTTGGTGCGCTGGTCGATCGTTTCGGGATCGCGGAGATCGCCGAGAGGCACAGCCTTGGCTTCAGCGATTTCCTTGGCAACGAGGTTGCGCACGAACACGGGCTGCTTGCGCCAGCTCGTCTTGATAGCCTGGCCGGGCTGAATCGCCGAAATGTCGATTTCGGTGGTCGACAGCGCGAGCACGTCGGCCGACGGGTTCATCTGGTTGAGCAGCGGCAGCACCACGGCAACCGCACCGACACCAGCGAAACTCACCGCCGCAATATTGATGAAATCCCGGCGGCGTACGCCATCTTCGATACCGGCGTTGAGTTCAGATTCACTGGCCATTCGACTGCCCTTGCATGGGTGAACTAACAAAAGTTCTCGAAGTTATGGCCGCCCCTGTTGCACGCGCACAAAAGCGCACAACCCGGCGGCCCCTCCGGGAATTGCGGGCCTGATAGCCGCACTGTCCGGGCTTGCCAACAGGCAATTTCTGCTTCTTTCACTGTACTAAGGCGCCGCACCGAGCCCTCTCGATTCCTCGCGGCGTCGCGGCTATGGGCCATGCATGGAAATCGCCCTGTTTCAGCCGGATATCGCGGGCAATGTCGGTACGACATTGCGCACCGCAGCCTGTTTCGGCGTACCCGCGCATATCATCGAACCTTGCGGCTTTCCCTTCTCCGACGGCGCGTTGAAGCGCGCCGGGATGGACTATGCCGTAAGGGCGAATGTACGCCGCCATGCGGACTGGGATGCCTTTCGGCAATGGAGCGCGAACGCGGGCCGTCGGATCGTGTTGCTGACCACCGCGGGCGCGACGCCCCTGCCCGCCTTCGCATTCGAGCCCGACGACGTCCTGCTACTTGGCGCCGAATCCTCGGGCGTGCCGCCCCATGTCCATGACGCGGCCGCAGCACGGGTGGCGATTCCGATGCAGGCCGGCTTTCGATCCTTGAATGTCGCGGTCGCGGCTGGCATCGCGCTCGCCGAAGCGCTCAGGCAAACGAAAGGCTTTCCCGCATGATCTCGCTCGATCCGCAGCAACAGACGGCACGAACCTGGTTCGAATCACTCCGCGACCGGATCTGCGCCGAGTTCGAGAAGATCGAATCCGAAGCCGGCAGCGATGCGCGCTTTGAATATACGCCGTGGGATCGCGAAGCCGACGGACTGGCCCCCGGCGAGGGCGGCGGCGGTGTGCGCGGCGTGATGACGGGGCGGGTTTTCGAGAAAGTCGGCGTCAATGTCTCGACCGTCGGCGGGCAGTTCGCACCCGATTTCGCCGCGTCGATCCATGGCGCGGGCGAGGATCCGAGCTTCTTCGCCACGGGAATCAGCCTGGTCGCGCATATGGCGAATCCGCATGTCCCCGCGGTGCATATGAACACGCGCTTCCTCGCGACGACAAAGCGCTGGTTCGGGGGCGGCGCGGATCTCAACCCGCCGATACCGTACCAGGAAGACACCGACGCCTTCCATGCGCGCCTGCGCGCGGCCTGCGCTCCCTTCGGCCCCGACGTTTATGAACGCTATGCCAAATGGGCCGAGGATTATTTCTTTATCCCGCATCGCGGCGTCCATCGCGGCGTCGGCGGCATCTTCTACGACCATCTCGAATGCGGCGACGACGCCGAGTTTGATCGGAATTTCCAACTGACGCAGGCAGTCGGCGACGCCTTTCTCGACATCTTCCCGCAGATCGTGCGCCGCCGGATGGGCCTGCCCTTCACCGACGCCGAGCGTGAGGCGCAGTTGATCTGGCGCGGCCGCTATGCCGAATTCAATCTCGTCTATGATCGCGGCACGCTGTTCGGGCTCAAGACCGGCGGCAATATCGATGCGATCCTGATGAGCCTTCCGCCGCTCGCCAAGTGGAACTGACGTAAAAAGGGCGCCTTCGAATTCGAAGGCGCCCCCAGAAGACCGCCGAGGCGATCAGGCAAAAACGTCAGACTGACCGTGCTCGCCAAGGGCGCGATAGACGCCTGCCGGCACGCCGACCTGCAAATAGGCGATCGGGATACTCAGCAAAAGCGCTCCAACAATGATGGCGAGGATCGAACCGCCGCTGGGCACGCCCCCTCCGGCAAACATCGACACCCCAACAACCATTCCCAAGATCAGGAAGACGACGAAGAAGGCAATGCCGAGCAGGATGAAATAACCGAAAATCTTCCACTGCGCGGCCGCGGTCATCCGCCACGATTCGCCAAGTCCGGTCAGGACGTTGAAGGTCCGCCGGTCCGCCATCACCGGCCCGGTGCAGCAAAAACGTGCCGCGAGCCAGATCAGGAACAGGAAGAACAGCAGCATGAGCAGGAGCATGATGGCGCTGCTCCCTGCACTGGGCGCGCCGCCCATAGCCAAAGGCGCGAGCGCGCTCCCAAAGACGACGAAGCCGATCAGCACCAGCACGAGCACGACAGCAATCAGGAGCAGGAACGTCGGCAGCGCCGCGACCAGCCCAAAAGCAAGCGCCGATCCCAGCGGCTCGGCGCCGTTCGAGAAACCGATACGCCAAGACGTAAAATAGCTGCCCATCTGCAGGATATAATTGACCAGGCTGATGAGCATCATCAGGCCGCCCATCGCCGCCAGTCCGCCGCCCGCGGCAAGGCTCATCGGGTCGGCCATCATTGCGCCGCCGCCAAGCGCGAATTGCAGTACCAGCGGGGCAGCGATGCCGACCCCTATAAGGGCAATCGCATGATTGGCGCCCTGCCCGGCAAAGAAACTCGTCGCATAAGACCAAGCTTGACCGATGCTAAATCGATTCATTCCTTTTCTCCCCCTGAATGACTCCCCAATTGCGACCCAAATTATGCGAATACGCCGCCGTCAGCGCGGACGGCCAACTGACGATAGATCGATGCAATCACCGCCGTATTGAGCAAGCCGAAGGCAGCCGATACAGCCGAATTAATCGCACTGCCGATCAGATGGCCGAACGTGCCCTGCACTCCGAAAAGCCCCGTGATACCTGCAGTGATCGCCGACACGACGAACAGGACAATCATGAACAGGATGACGAACAATGCGATGCGCCACCCATTGCCCCGCGTCAGATCCCAGCTGCCCTGCAGCGCCGTAAGCGGATTCTTGAGATCGCGATCGGCGAGCAGCGGATAAACGGCAGAGAATCGTCCGACGAGGTAGATCGCCGGCAGGATCAGCAACAATGCGGCGATCCCGAAGAGAAACATCTGGATCGCGAATATCGCAATCAGCGTCGGGATCATCGCAAATGCGAAGGCCAGCGCCTCGCCGACACTGGTTCCCGCGCGTGCAAGCCACAGCCGCAGGATGGCGATCGAGCCGAACGTCGAAGCGAGGGCGATGCCCAGAACCCACGGCAGTTGCTGCCGCATATCGGCGAGCATCAGCGTCATGAGTTGGTCCGGCGTTGCATCGCTAGGCGGGGCGAAGGGAACGGGGCCCAACACCGCCAGCGCCATCCCCGGCAGAAAGAGGAATATGCCCGCAAGAATGCTGGTCAACGGTAAATGGGCTTTCACAAGCGTCACCGCATCGTCCCACGCCGCACCCATGTCGAATTTTACCATTGATACCCCGTCATTTTTTCGTTCGTCGTTGCATCGAAGGTGACGATCTTGAGCGCGTCTGTCCAGCCCTGTCGGTAAAGCATGCCCTAGGTCTTGCGCATGGAGCTCTGGCGCGCCAGATAGCCGGCGCGATGAGCATGCTTCCTCCACCAGAATGGACGATCAGTTCCGGCCTTACCGACTATGATGTCGCGCTGTCCGACATGGAGGCCCGCGCCGCCGCGATCCATGCCGGAGACGCCGGGGAACGCATCTGGCTGATCGAGCATCCGCCGCTTTATACTGCGGGGACGAGCGCCGATCCGGCCGAGCTGCTGAGCCCGCAATTTCCGGTTTACGATGCCGGGCGCGGCGGACGCTATACCTATCACGGCCCCGGCCAGCGTGTCGGCTATGTCCAGTTCGACCTGACGAAACGCGGCCGCGACGTGCGCGCCTATGTCTCCGCGCTCGAAGGCTGGGTGATCGACGCGCTCGCGCTGCTCGGGGTCGAGGCGCGCCGCGCCGAAGGTCGTATCGGGATCTGGACCGACGACCTGGATGGCCGAGAGGCGAAGATCGGCGCGATCGGGGTGCGCGTGAAGCGCTGGGTGACGATGCACGGCTTCTCGCTCAACGTCGCACCCGATCTTGCGCATTTCGGTGGCATCGTGCCTTGCGGCATCGCCGAATTTCCGGTGACCAGCCTTGCGGCGCTCGGCAAGACGGCAAGCTTTGCCGACGTCGATGCCGCGCTGGTGCAAACGCTGCCCGCCTTTCTCGACAAGCTTTCGCCAAGCGATTAGGAACGCCGGATGACCCGCACCCTTCTCGCCTCGCTCTCCCTGCTTGCTCTCGCTGCCTGCGGCGGCGGCGACACCGCCGGCAAGTCAACCACCAAGCTCGACGCGGTCGAAGTCCAGCCAGGATCGGTGAGCGATTCGATGATCATCCTCGACGATGCGGTGAGCGACGGGACCGCGGTCGACAACAGCATCCCCGATGACGGCACCAAGAAGGATGCGGCGAAGACCGACGAAGCGGACGCGGCGGAAGAGCCAGCCGAGGAAGGTGCCGGGGCCGATAATCCCGATGCGGTCGATATGCCGGCTGCGAAGAAGGCGATCACCACCACCGACGCTGCCGCCAAAAAGGGCGAATAAGCTCTAGCGCAGCCCCAGATTCTTGTGCGTCTGCAGCGACAGGCGCCAGCGCGGGTCATCCATAACCAGATCGATGCACGCCTGAACATTCGCGGCGGCGTGTGGGTCGTCGAGCGGCTGGACGAGCAGATGTTCGAAATCGAGCGCCGCAAGCCACGCGACGTCGCTGCCCGGCTGGGGCCAGACAAGCTTCAGCTCGTCGCCACTCGTCTGCACCAGTTCGCTGCCGGCCTTTGGACTGACGCAGATCCAATCGATGCTGCGCGGGATCGCGAAAGTGCCGTTGCTTTCGATCGCGATGGTAAAGTCGCGCTCATGCAGCGCGTCGATAAGCGCCGCATCGACCTGGAGCATCGGCTCTCCGCCGGTCAGCACCACATAGCGGTCGTCGCCGCCCTTTCCCCAAGTTTCGGCGATGACATCGGCCAGCGCCGCCGCGCTCTTGTACTTTCCGCCGAGGCTCCCGTCGGTGCCGACGAAATCGGTGTCGCAGAATTGGCAGATCGCCTTCGCGCGGTCCTTCTCGCGTCCCGTCCACAAATTGCAGCCGGCGAAGCGGCAGAAAACCGCGCGGCGCCCTGCCTGCGCGCCCTCCCCCTGCAGCGTGAGGAAAATCTCTTTGACCGCGTAAGTCATCGGTTCAGGCGTAGCGCGTCGGATCGGCGAGCCCCGCGTCGGCGAAGCCCTTGCTGCGCAGGCGGCAACTGTCGCACGATCCGCAATGCAGCCCGTCGGGCGTTGGGTCATAGCAGGACCAGCTCATCCCTGCGTCCATGCCGAGCCGAGCCGCTTCGGCGGCGATATCGGCCTTGGTCATATGCTGGAGCGGCGCATGGATGTGGAACTCGACGCCTTTGTCGCCGTCGCGGGTTGCCAGCGCGGCGAGTTTTTCGAAGCCCTGGATGAATTCGGGGCGGCAATCGGGATAGCCCGAATAGTCGAGCGCATTGACACCGATGACGATATCCTGCGCAGCCCGCGCCTCGGCAAGCCCGAGCGTCAGCGACAGGAAGATGAGGTTGCGCGCGGGGACATAGGTGACCGGCACGTCGCCGCCCCCCTCGACTTCGGGGACGCCATCCTTTGGCACGTCGATGTCGGCGGTCAGCGCCGACCCGCCGAAGCGGCGGAGGTCGAGCGGCAGGACGATATGTTCGGCCGCCCCGACATAATCGGCGATCCGCGCGGCGGATTCCAGCTCGACGCGGTGGCGCTGGTTATAATCGATCGTGAGCGCGACGATCCGCGCGCCGGCTTCGCGTGCCAGGCCCGCACAGACCATCGAGTCGAGCCCGCCCGACAGGAGGACGATCACCGTTTTTCCGGAAACTTGCTGCATCGGCGCCAGATAGGCCCGTGGCGCGGGGGGTGCAAGGGCTGTGCCGCACCAAAAGAAATGGGCCGCGAAGCTGCTGCGACACGGCCCAGTTCGGCATCACAGCCGTTAGGGAGAAGGGCACACATCGGTATGCCACCCACTCACCCTGACACGGGATGGTTAATATTTCGTTCGATCAGCAGCCGCCGGTACGGCGTGCCTCGATCGCCTGCGAGAAGGGTTTGCCCTCGGCGATCCCTTGCGTATCGATCTGGACGAGCCGGTTCGTCTCGCTACGGATGCTTGTACGGCCATGCCCTGCACCGGGGCAGGTATAATGGACCGTCACCGAATTCGGCGTGTCCTCAATGACATAGCGCGAACAATTTGCGCGCGGATGCTGAATCTGGATCAGCCTGCGGGCGTCGCCAAGGCATACCGTCTGCAGCACGGCATCCTTGCCGCGCTCGCGTAGCTGCCAGCTTCCTTTTTCCAGCCGGTCGAGCATCGCCAGCGACGGCGCCTGCGCGGGGACCGCGCCGGCGCCCGCAAGGCCGAGCGCCATCAACGACATTCGCAACATGGGAGAGAAGATCGCCATTCCACCTATCCATTGGCCGCCCGCGAACGAGCGAATATGCGACCCCGTTCCCACTTAGCTAGCAAGCCGGGGATGCGTTTTCAACCGCTTGGCGCTGAATTTACTCGCCTCGCCGTGAAGAACGGCAGCGATTTCGTCGCTATTCCGGCCGATTGTGGGTCGCGATTTCATCCAGCGGGATCGGAAAGAAACGCGAGCAAAAGGCGCAGTCGACGACGATCCGGCCATTCTCGTCCGCCATATCGGCGCGCTCGGCCTCCGGAAATTGCGCGAGCACGCCCGCGAAATATCCGGTGCTGCACCGGCAGCCGCGCGACACCGTCACGCCGGCCTCGACGCGGACCTCGTCCTCGTGAAACAGCCGCCAAGCGAGCGTTTCCAGCGAGGTTGCAGGATCGGTAAGCTCCTCGGCCTTCAGCGTGGTGGCGATGGTCTTGGCATGTTCCCATTCGGGAGTGTCGTGCCGTACATGCAGACGGTCGCGGCCGACTTCGCCTTCGGGCAGATGCTGCAGCAACAGGCCGCCCGCGAGACACCCCGCCTCGGCGTCATGTCGCGCGGCCAGCTTGATCAGGCTCGAAATCTGTTCCGACTGCTCGAAATAATGCTCGGCGGCCTCGCCGATCGAGCTGCCTTCAAGCGGCACGATACCCTGATAGCGCTCGCCCGTGGTCGCCTGGTCGAAGGTGATCGCAAGGAAGCCTTCGCCGAACAAGGCGAACAGGGTCGGATCCGACCCGACCTCGGCAAGCCGTTCGGCATCGAATTTAAGGTAACCGCGCAGTTCGCCCGCGCGATAGTCGCAGACGAGCAGTTCGACGGGGCCGCCGCCGGTCTGCGCCTGCAGCGTCATCTGGCCGTTTTCGTCCTTCAGCGTCGAACCGAGCAGCACGGTAAGCACCAGCGCCTCCGCCAGCAGCTTTTCGGCGACCGGCGGATAATTATGCGCGCCGATGATCGTCTGAAGCGTCGGCCCCAAACGCACCAAGCGCCCGCGGACGTGCCGTTCGGCGATCGTGAACAGCAGGGGCTGGTCGAACCAGGTTTCGATGATTTCACTCACGTCTTCAAACTCACAATTTTCCGAACGCCCACAGCAGGATCGATTTCTGCGCATGGACGCGATTCTCGGCTTCATCCCATACACGCGACTGCGGGCCGTCGATCACCGCGTCGACCACCTCGTCGCCTCGGTGCGCGGGAAGGCAATGGAGGAAGATCGCATCTTCCTTGGCGCCGGTCATCAGCCGTTCGTCGACCTGATACGGCGTCATCGCCGCGATCTTATTATGCGCATGGTCCTGCCCCATCGACACCCAGGTGTCGGTGACGACAAGATCGGCGCCCGCAACGGCTTCACGCGCGTCGCGCGTGATGTCGATCCGGACGCCCTTCGCGCGCGCTGCTTCGACGAAGCCCGCCTCGGGCTCATAGCCCTGCGGCACGCCGGCGCGGACGTTGAAGCCGAAGAGGCCCGCGGCCTCGATCAGCGAACCAAGCACATTGTTTCCGTCGCCGAGCCAAGCAAGCTCGAGCCCCGGCAATGCCTTGCCGCTTTCGACGATCGTGAGCAGATCGGCAACGATCTGGCACGGGTGCGACAGGTCGGTAAGCCCGTTGATCACCGGGACGCTCGCATATTCTGCAAGCTCCTCGGCCTTCGCATGATCGTCGGTGCGGATCATGATCGCGTCGGCGTAGCGCGACAGCACGCGAGCGGTGTCGGCGATCGTCTCGCCGCGACCCAGTTGGGTGACGCCCGCGTCCATGATCATGGACGTGCCGCCGAGTTGGCGCATCGCGATATCGAAAGAGGCACGCGTGCGCGTCGAATTCTTCTCGAACACCATCGCCAGCACATGTCCCGCGAGCGGCGCGTCCGCGTCGGGCTTGCCCTTTGGCCAGCCCGCGCGCGCCGCCTTGCGATCGATCGCGTCGGCGAGCATCGCGGCGACCGCGTCCCCGCCCGCATCGGACAGGTTCAGGAAGTGCCGCATCAAACTTCGGGCGGCGTGTAGCTCGCCGCGCCCGCTGACAGTTTTTCGATGAACTCGGCGATATGGCTGTCGTCGATGTTCAGCGGCGGCAGCACGCGCACGACATTCTCGCCCGCCGCGACGGTCAGCAGCCCGTGGTTGTCGCGCAGATGCGCGACGAACGCGCGGCTGTCCGAATTGAGCTTGAGCCCGAGCATCAGCCCGACACCGCGCACGCTGTCGAACAGTTGATCGTGGTTCGGAATTAGCTGTTCAAGCGCGCCGCGAAGGCGCTCGCCGGTCGCCTTGACCTGATCGAGGAAGCCCTCTTCGAGCACGACGTCAAGCACCGCCTGCCCCGCCGCACAGGCGAGCGGGTTACCGCCATAGGTCGATCCATGCGTGCCGATGACCATACCGCGCGCCGCTTTCTCGGTCGCCAGGCATGCGCCCATCGGGAAGCCACCGCCGATACCCTTGGCGCTCGCCATGATGTCGGGGGTCACGCCGAAATGTTCATAGGCGTAGAGATGCCCGGTACGCGCAACGCCGCACTGCACTTCGTCGAACACGAGCATCAGGTCGCGCTTGTCGCAGATGTCGCGCAGCGCCTGCAGGAAAGGCTGCGAAGCCGGGCGAATGCCACCTTCGCCCTGGATCGGCTCGACCAGGAAGCCTGCCGTATTGTCGTCGACCAGATCGAGGGCGGCGTTGATGTCGTCGAACGGAGCATAGGCAAAGCCCGGCAGCAGCGGGTCGAAACCCTTGCGCAGCTTTTCCTGATTGGTCGCCGAGATCGTGCCGAGCGTGCGGCCGTGAAAGGCGTTGTTGAAGGTGATCAGCGTGTGTTTTTCGGCGTTCCCCGCGCTGGAATGATAAGCGCGCGCCGTCTTGATCGAACATTCGACCGCTTCGGCACCAGAGTTGGTCAGGAACACCGTGTCGGCAAACGTGTTCTCGACCAGACGCGCGGCATAGGCCTCGCCCTGCGGGCTGCCGTAGAGGTTCGACACATGCATCAGGGTCGCGGCCTGATCCTGGATCGCCTTGGTCAGGTGCGGGTGGCCGTGGCCGAGCAGGTTGACCGCGATGCCGCTGGCGAAGTCGAGATAGCGCTCGCCTCGTTCGCCGATCAGATAGGCGCCTTCGCCGCGAACCGGACGCACACCGCACCGGGGGTATACGGGCATCAGCGGCGTGATCGTCATGGCAGGCACCTTTCATTCAAAAGTAAAAAAGGCGACCCCAAAACGGGCCGCCCTTGGTCGGACCGCCCCTATACTGCCGCAGCCGGAGCCGCGTCAACACAGGGGGTGGCCCAATCCTTCCCATGGCCATGCCAAAGGGAGGATCGTTAGATTGACTTGCCCGCCTCCATAGCGAGCGCGACCGAATGTTTGCGCGCGTCATGGTCGTACATGGACGAGGCGACAATGATCTCATCGACGCCGGTGCGCGCCTGGAACGCCTTAAGGCCGGCCGCTACGTCGTCGACCGTTCCGACCGCCGAACATTGCAGGACATGGTCAAGGATCGCGCGCGCGTTCGGCGGGAGGCTGTCCTTGTAGCCAGCAAGCGGCGGCTTCATCTTGCCCGGATTGCCGGTACGCAGCGCAACGAAGGCTTGTTGCTGCGACGAGGCCAGCAGTTCGGCTTGTTCGCGCGTGTCGGCGGCGAAGACGTTGAAAGCGGCGGCCGCATAAGGCTGCGCCAATTGTTCGGACGGCTTGAACTGGCGGCGATAGATATCGAGCGCTTCATCCAGAGCGTCGGGCGCGAAATGGCTGGCGAAGGCATAAGGCAGCCCGAGCATCGCCGCAAGCTGTGCGCCGAACAGGCTGGAACCGAGGATCCAGAGCGGCACATTCGTCCCCTCACCCGGCACCGCGCGGATGCCGAGGCGGTCGTCGCCTGCCAGGAACGCTTGCAGCTCGACGACATCCTGCGGGAACTGCCTTTCGTCGCTCGCAAGGTTGCGGCGGAGCGCACGCGCGACGATGCCGTCCGAGCCGGGCGCACGACCAAGGCCGAGATCGACGCGGCCGGGGAACAACGCTTCGAGCGTGCCGAATTGTTCGGCGATCACCATCGGGGCGTGGTTCGGCAGCATGATACCGCCCGCGCCGATGCGGATCGTCGAAGTCGCCTGACCGATATGCGCGAGCACGACCGAGGTCGCGGCGCTCGCAATCCCCGCCATGCCATGATGCTCTGCAACCCAATAGCGTTCGTAACCGAGCGCCTCGGCATGGCGAGCGAGATCGGCGGCGTTCGCGAGCGACTGGGAAATTGTGCCGGTGTCGGTGACGGGCACAAGGTCGAGGAAAGAGAGTTTCGTCATGAAACTGATATGCGGTGCGGGTCGTCGCGGTTCAAGCGCAGCGGTTCGCGGGCGGTACGAAGAAAAACTATGCGCGCTCGTCCTTTGGCGAGTCCATCAGCACATAGGTGGTGATCGAATGCACCTGCGGCAGCACGCCGAGCACCTCGGTATGAAAATGCTTGTATGTCGCCAGGTCGTCGGTCTCGACGCGCAACAGATATTCGATCGTGCCGGTGATATTGTGACATTCGCGCACCTCGGGCGCGAGCGCCATCGCCGCCTCGAAATCGGACTGCGACTGTTTGGTGTGCGATGACAGACCGACGGTCACATAGGCGATGAAGGTCAGTCCGAGCTTCGCGGGGTCGATCACCGCGCGATAGCCCTTGATGACCCCGCTGCGCTCCAATTCTTGGACGCGCCGCAGACAGGCAGACGGCGACAGCCCGACGCGTTCGGCAAGTTCGAGATTCGAGATTCGTCCGTCGCTCGACAATTCGCGCAATATATTGCGGCCAATGGCATCAATCTTGGTCATAGATTGCATAATCTATCGCAATGCGCCCCATCTTTGCAATCCGTCGCGCATCGAAACGCATTATGTTGCGCCCTATGGATCAAACCGCTCTCGTCGCGCTCTCCGCCTTCGCTCTCGTCTCGTCGATCACGCCGGGGCCGAACAACATGATGCTGATGGCGTCGGGCGCCAATTTCGGCCTCCGCCGTACTGTCCCGCACGCGCTCGGCGTCGGTTTCGGATTCACGCTTATGATCGTCCTTGTCGGGGTCGGGCTGATGGGGTTGTTCGATCTGTTCCCGATCCTCAATACGGTGCTCAAGGTGGTGAGCGTCGCCTATCTGCTGTGGCTTGCGTGGAAGATCGCCAATGCGGCGGCGCCCGACACCGAAAGCGGCGGACGCGCCAAGCCGATGACCTTCTTTCAGGCGATTCTCTTTCAGTGGGTCAATCCCAAGGCCTGGTCGATGGCGCTGACGGCGATCGCGCTCTACGCTCCCGACCGCAATCTTGGGGCGGTGCTGCTCGTTGCGATCGTGTTCGGGATCATCAACCTGCCCTCGACCAGCCTGTGGGCGGTGATGGGCCAGGTACTGCGAGGCTGGCTGTCCAGCCCGGCGCGGCTGCGGGCGTTCAACTGGACGATGGCGGCGCTGCTCGCCGGATCTCTCGCGCTATTGATCTGACCCGATTGCAAGGTTGCATCGCGCAACCTATGGACGGCGCTCCCCTCTTCTGACCGGAGAACAAGAGCATGCAGAGTCGTCGTCTCGGCAAGAGCGCCATCCATGTGTCCGACATCTGCATGGGGACGATGACCTTCGGCAGCCAGACCGAAGAGGCCGAGGCATTCCGTATCCTCGACCGCTGCTTCGACGCCGGGATCAATTTCTACGACACCGCCGAGGGCTATCCGGTGCCGCCCGACATCAAATGGGTGGGCCGCACCGAGGAAATCGTCGGCCGCTGGATGAAGACCAAGCCGCGCGACGCGATCATCCTTGCGACCAAGGTATCGGGACCCAGCCATGTGTGGTTCAAGTCGCCGTGCCGCAACGGCATGACCGCGCTCGACCGCAAGAACATCTTCCAGGCGGTCGACGACAGCCTGACGCGGCTCCAGACCGACTATATCGACCTCTATCAGACGCACTGGCCCGACCATGATGCGCCTTATGACGAGATGATGGACGCGCTCGACGAACTCGTCCGCGTCGGCAAGGTCCGCATCCTCGGCTGTTCGAACGAGACGAGCTGGGGATTGATGAAGTCGCTGGCGGCGTCGGAACGCCTTGGCGCCGCGCGCTATCACACGATCCAGAATAATTTCAGCCTCAACAACCGCCGCTTCGAGGATGAGCTGGCGCAGGTGTGCCGGCAGGAAGGCGTCAGCCTGATCCCCTATTCGCCGCTCGCAGGCGGCGTCCTCTCGGGCAAATATCAGGACGGGGCCCGCCCCGAGGGTGCGCGCTTCTCGCGCTATCTGGGCATGGAGGGACGGCAGGCCGCGATGGGCCGCCGTTTCGTCAACGAAAAGAGCCTCGCGGCGACAGCGCATTACCTCCAGATCGCCGAAGAGGCGGGGCTGCATCCGGTGACGATGGCGACCGCCTGGTCGAAACAGCATGATTTCGTGGCTTCGACGATCGTCGGCGTGAGCGCCTATGATCAGGTCGATCCGATCCTCGACGCAATGGAACTGGTGCTCGCGGACGATGTGATGAAGGCGCTGCACAAGGTCAGCAAGGACATCCTCTACCCGATGGGCTGAACCGACGGCCATTCGAGGCTTAACGCACCGCCAACCGGCAGCGCGCGCCATGCCTTCGAAAGCCGGTCGAACGCCTCGAACACGTGCGGCCGCGCAGCGTCGATCCGCGCGCGTTCGTCGGCGCTGAGCGAGCCGCGCGTACGCTCGGCCTCGCCCAGCGCAGCGCGCTGCGCCGCGGTGTCGGGACGCGAGCGGCTACGCCATGCGATGTCGAAGAGGAAGGCGGCGAGTTCGGACAATTCGCCCTCGCGGCCCTGGCTTTTGATCAGCTTTGCGCCCTTGGCGACCTGTTTGCGCGCCGCGCGCTGGCGTTCCTTTGCCGACAGCGCGCCGCCTGCCTCGACATGGAAGGAGCCCGCATCGCCGCCCGCCGCGATCTGACCGAAGACGCCGGTCTTGAGCCCCAGCGCCGCCTCGACCACAAAATGCACCATGTCGTGCGGCAGGTCGGGGTCGAAGCCGGGCGCCGGGTCCATCACCAGCACCGGCGCATCGGCACGCTCGATCCGCATGGAGTAGCGGCGATCGCCCGATCGGATGAAATGGACTTTCATGGGCCCCGCCTATAGGCTTCGCAGCGGTTCCACCAAAAGGATTTGCGATGACTTCTGTCCGCCGTGCGTTTTTCGCCCTCGCTGCTTTTTCCGCCATCATCGGGACCGCGCACGCCGCGAACCCGGTGATGTTCCGCGATGCGGGCTGCGGATGCTGCCTCAAATGGCTCGAGCAGGTGAAGGCCTCGTTCGGACAAAAGGCGGTCGTGGTGAACTCGCCCGACATGAATGCGGTCAAGGACAAGCAGGGCGTGCCGCAGGCGCTGCGCAGTTGCCATACCGTGCTGGTCGGCGGCTATGTCATCGAGGGGCATGTGCCCGCGAAGGACATCGCGCGCCTGCTCCGCGAAAAGCCCAAGGGCGTAAAGGGCCTTGCGGTCGCCGGCATGCCGATGGGATCGCCCGGCATGGAGCATGGCGACCATCGCGAAGCCTATAAGGTCATGACCTTCGGCCCTGCAGGCCAGCGCGTCTTTGCAAGCTACGCCGCCAGCGGCGGCGCGCACGCGCACTGAGCGCGTTGCCGCAAATCAGGCCAGCTCGGCCTTGAACAGCTCGAGCATCCGGCTCCATGCCTTTTCAGCGGCCGCTTCGTTATAGGCGCGGCCGTCGGGCGGGCACCAGCCGTGCATCGCGCCTTCATAGACTTCGACTTCATGCCACTGTTTGCGCGGCGCGAGCACGGCGTTCAGCAAGACCTTCTCGTTCGGCGTTTCCTTGTCGTCATTGTCGGCGATCGCGAACAGATAGCCAGCGTTGGTTTTCGGGATCAGCAGGTGCGGGCTGTCGGGCTTGTCGGTACCGACACCGCCACCGTGAAAGCTTGCCGCCGCACCGACGCGGTCAGGTTTCAGCGCCGCCGTATAGATCGTCATCGCGCCGCCCATACAATAGCCGGTGGTGCCGATCTTGCGCTTCGTATCGACTTCCTTCTGCGTGTCGAGAAAAGCGAGATGCGCCTTCGCGTCGGTCTCGACGATCGGGCGCGTCAGTTGCTTGAGATAACCGAACAGCTTTTCGCGGATCGCAGGGTCGCTAAAGTCGTTGGCGGCATCGACCACCGGCGACTTCTGCCAGCGGTAAAAGGGGTTCACGGTCAGCACGGCATAGCCTTCGGCTGCAAGCCGGTCGGCCATCTGCCGGAATGCAGGGCGAAGTCCGCGGATATCGGGCCACACCAGCACGGCGGGATGCTTACCCTCTGCCGGAGCGACGAAATAGGCATCGCAGGTACCGTCGTCGGTCTTGATCGTGACATCGCGGCCCTTGACCGGCTTGCCCGCGATTGCCCGCGCGGGCAACGCCGCGGCCAACGCGCCCGCACCTGCAAGCACTGTGAAGCTGCGCCGTCCAACGGACATGCCGGCACGATCAAGATCGGCTTCGGTGTTCTCGGTGCACATGTGTCTCTCCTCGCTGGGCGTTTTGAAAAGTCGCTGAAAACTGCGCAACTTCACTCGGGATTCGATTGTTCGCGCCGTCATCGGGATGCGAACGAATGGCAAAGCTAATCCAGCACCATTTTATAGGACAGCGATTTTTGGGCAGCCCCCTGTCGCGGCAATAGCGTATTTAGAAGATGAGAGACGCCACCTCGTCAAATGTCAGCGCGACATGATGCACGCCGACCTCGCGCAGCATCTCACCATGCCCCGCGCGGTCGACGATATGGCCCGCGCCGCAGAAACCGACCACGGCCATTCCCGCGGCAATTGCCGCCCGCGCCCCCGTCGGCGAATCCTCGATGGCGAGGCATCCCGCGGGGTCGACGCCAAGACCCTTCGCGGCGGCGAGATAGATGTCAGGAAACGGCTTGCCTCGATCCCAGCCGTCGGCGCTGTAGACATGCTCCCCGAAATGATGGCCGAGCCCGAATAGGCCGAGTGCCCAGCCGATATATTCGGCGCGGCTCGACGAAGCGATCGCGCGCGGTAGCGGCCCCAGCGCGTCGAGAAATACAGCGACGCCGGGCACGGCATCGAAGCCCTCCATATAGCGCGCCCGCGCCCGCTCGCGGTGGGTCTCGCGAAAATCGGCGGGTAGTGCGCGGCCATAGCGCGCGACGATGCGCCGTTCGGTTTCCTGCCAATTATGGCCATAATAATCGCGCAGGCACTCGTCATAGGTCGCGGGCATGCCCGCGGCGGTCAGGCTTTCGGCAAGCGACAGGTTCGCGCGCACTTCGCTGTCGGCGACGACGCCATCGAAATCGAAAATGATCGCGGCAGGCGTCATGCGAATCTCACAATCTTCATACTTGGTGCCTAGGCGTTTCACGATCAGGAGACAGCATCATGAAATTCATTTCCTTGAACTCGCGCGGCGGCAATTATCTGGTCGTCGCCGAAAATGTCGCCTGGCTCCGCGATTATGAGAACGGCCAGACGCAGGTCGGGATGGTCGGCGGCGCACCGCTGCTGGTTTCGGGCAAGATCGAGGAGATCGCAGCGTCGATCCTTGCCCAGGCCAACGCGACGGAGTGACCGCGACTATTTCAGCGCATCACCTCATGCTCGCGCGCATAGCTCCATGGCCCCTCGCCGGACCAGCCGCGACCGTCGGGGAAGCTAAGCTTTAACCCGCTGAGCTGCGCCGGGTCGAAAAGGCGCATGTTCACGCCCATCATGTCGACCTCTCCGCCCATCCGTTCGATCAGTCCCTCGGTTGCCGACCAGTGCGTCGTACAGCCACAAGTCGCGCAAAAATGCAGGTCCGAATTGGGGTTTTCGCGGTCGGCGCGATTATAGGTGCGCGTCGCACCCTCGATCACGACGTCGCGCGGCGACATATAGCTCCAGAGGATGCCGTGCGAGAAGCAGAGCGAGCAATTGCACTCGGCGATTTCCTCGGGCGCCTTGGCAAGCCGCACCGAGACGGCGCCGCAGTGGCAGGTGGTGTTCCAGCTCATTTCGCCTGCACTCTATAATCCATATTTATCATTCCTTGTGACCAGCTCCAGTCCCGTCTCGACCAGCGTGCCGGCATCGACGGCATCGCGCGAGACTGGATAGAATTCGGAGACGCGAAAGGCCGCGCCGATCGCCATCAATTCCAGTTCCTTCGCCCCCAGAATTGCGTCGCGCACCTGCAGGAAATGCCGATGCATGTACGATGGGCCGTTTGCCATGAGCGTCGAATCGTCAACGGGCGCGCCGTCGCTCACGACTAGAAGGATGCGTCGCCGTTCGAGGCGGCTCTTTAGCTGATTGACGCCCCATTCCAGGGCCTCTCCGTCGACATTTTCGCGCAGGACATCGGGGTTCAGCATTTGCCGCCAGTCGTCCGGATCGAGCGCCGCATTGTCGAACGGCTGGTACAAGATATGAAGCAAGGCGCATAGGCGCCCGGGTCTGGACGGCTTTCCATCGCGCAGCCATTTGCGCCGCGTAAAACCACCATGCCAGCCAGCGGTCGAATAGCCGGCAACCGCGACACTTGCGCCGCGCCTTCCCAGCTCCTCCGATAGGCGCCGAACCCCCGCGGCAACCCACGCCATCGGTTCGCCACGCATCGAACCCGATTGATCGACCATGAGTAGCACAGCGGTACTGGAAAGTTCGCCGTCTTCATGAGTTTCCAGCGCCCCCAAATCTCCGAGCCGGTCATAATTGTGTTCTGCGCGATCGATCTGGAGACGCCACTTCCGATCATCCTTTTCGAGATATCCCTTTTCGCCGTCGGGGCTGATCTCCGGCAAGCTTGTCGGTACAGCGGCAGCAGAGAGGGTACGGTCGAATTCGCGCGTATATGCTCGATAAAGCTCGTTTTCCGGGCCATCTTCCACCTGTTGCGGCGTGCGGCGATGGAAACCGACCGTCAGCGCGGCGATCAGCGCAACCATGGCCAGCGCGATACCGATATCGACCAATCCGGGCGTCATACCCCCTCCGCGATGCGTCTCCTACTCGACCGTAACCGATTTCGCGAGATTGCGCGGCTGATCGACGTCGGTGCCCTTGGCGACAGCCACATGGTACGCCAGCAATTGCACCGGCACCGCGTAAACGAGCGGTGCGATCAGCGGGTGGACCTTGGGCATTTCGATCGTCGCCATGCAGCCGTCACCGGCTTCTGCGAGCCCTTCTGCGTCTGAAATCAAGACGACCTTGCCGCCGCGCGCCATGACTTCCTGCATGTTGCTGACGGTCTTTTCGAACAGCGGGCCCGAGGGAGCGAGGACGATGACCGGGACCGCCTCGTCGATCAGCGCGATCGGGCCATGCTTCATCTCACCCGAGGCGTAACCCTCTGCGTGGATGTACGAGATTTCCTTGAGCTTCAGCGCGCCTTCCAGGGCAAGCGGATAGTCGGGGCCACGACCGAGGTAGAGCACGTCGCGCGCGGGGGCGACGAGATGCGCCATCTTCGAGATTTCCTCGTCGTGCGCGAGCGCGGCGTTGAGTGCCGCAGGCGCCTCGATCAGATGCTTGACGATCTCATGCTCTTCCGCGGCGCTGAGCTTACCCTTTTTGAGCGCGAGATGCGCGGCGAGCGCGGCGAGCACCGCAAGCTGACAGGTGAAAGCCTTGGTCGACGCAACCCCGATTTCGGGACCGGCATGCGTTGGCAGCAGCAGGTCCGCCTCGCGCGCCATGCTGCTGGTGGGAACGTTGACGACGACCGCGATCGTCTGCCCGTTCGCCTTGCAGTGGCGCAGCGCCGCGAGCGTGTCGGCAGTCTCGCCCGACTGCGAAATGAAGAGCGCAAGCCCGCCCGGCTGGAGCACCGGGTCGCGATAACGGAACTCCGACGCGACATCGATGTCGACGGGAACGCGCGCGAAGGTTTCGAACCAATATTTGGCGACCATGCCCGCGTAGAAGCTGGTGCCGCACGCGACGATCGTAATGCGCTCGACCGTCGACAGATCGAAATCCATCTGCGGCAACGCGACCGTCTGTTCGAGCGGACGAATGTAGGAGGAGAGCGTCTGCGCGACGACGGTCGGCTGCTCGAAAATCTCCTTCTGCATGAAGTGGCGGTAATTGCCCTTTTCGACCGCGGCGGCCGTGACGCCCGAGGTCGTGATTTCGCGCGTCACGGGATTATTGTCGGCGTCGTAGATCTGCGCACCATCCTTGGTGATGACCACCCAGTCGCCCTCGTCGAGATAGGCGATCTTCTGCGTCAGCGGCGCAAGAGCCAAAGCATCGCTGCCCAGATAGGTTTCGCCCTCGCCATAACCCACGACCAACGGCGAACCGAGGCGCGCCCCGATCAAAAGGTCGGAATGCTGGCGGAAGGCGATTGCGAGCGCGAAGGCGCCGCGGAGCTGCGGGAGGACCGCCTTCACCGCGTCCTGAGGTGACTTGCCCGCTTCGACCTGTTCGCTGACGAGATGTGCGACGACCTCGGTATCCGTCTCGCTCTCGAACTTACGGCCGCGCGCGGTCAGCGCCTCGCGCAGCGGCTTGAAATTCTCGATGATCCCGTTGTGGACCAGCGCGACCTCGCCTGTCGCATGCGGGTGCGCGTTGCTCGTCGTCGGCGCGCCGTGCGTCGCCCAGCGCGTGTGCGCGATGCCGACGGTGCCGGGCGCGGGATTGCCGGCGAGTTCCTTGACGAGATTGCCGAGCTTACCCTCGGCGCGGCGACGGATCAGTTGGCCGCCCTCGACAGTGCACACGCCCGCCGAGTCATAGCCGCGATACTCCATGCGCTTCAGCCCGTCGACCAGACGGTCCGCCACCTGGTCCTTGCCGATGATTCCGATAATTCCGCACATGTGGTCTGGCTTTCTTCTAAAGCGTGTAGGGAACGCGAATACCCGGCATCGACGCCGGAAACACCTTGATATTGCGTGTAACCAGGATGCGCCCGCTGATCTGTGCGGTCGCCAGTACGAAAGCGTCGGCCAAGGTCAAGCCCTTGCGCTCGGCGCGCAGCGCCGCGGCACGACGCGCGACCGCATCCCCGATCTCCTCGACCTGGAAGCAGCCGAGAAAGGCCTCAACCGCTTTCACCGATGTGGGGTCGGCCGCTGACATCACCTCGGTCCAGCTGACACGACTCACGCTCTTGCGCCCGGCGCGGCGGATCTCGGCCCGCGCCGCTTCGATGCCGTTCAGCGCGTCGATCAGGATGTCGCTATCGAACTGCGCGTCGATCATTCGCGCTTGCCCCTAAGCCGCCGCTGATATTTCAGCCCGTCGCCGATATCGTCGCGGGTGCGAAAGATTCCGAAGGCGTTATCGATCGCGTCGCCTGACACGTCCGCGCGATAGGCCGCTACCGCACGGCGAACGAGCTCGGCCCGTGACACGCCTAGCTCGGCCGCAAGCGCGTCGAGCCACTGGATATCGTCATCGGGGATGTCCGCGAGAAAGCGCATGCCAGATTGATATCATATCATGATATCAAATCAAGCGGGCAGTTGCTTTCGATAGACGAGAACGCCGGTTTTTTCGGCAATGCGATCGTATAGCAGCATCGCGGTATCGTTGGTTTCGTGCGTCAGCCAATAAACGCGCGGGAGCCCGCGCTCCTTCGCCGCGTCATAGACGGCCTCGATCAAGGCGCGGCCGACACCCTTGCCACGCGCGTCGGCGGTGGTGAACAGGTCCTGCAGATAGAGCGACGGCAGGAGCGAGGTGGTGCTGCGATGGAGCAGATAATGGGTCAGGCCGAGAAGGGCGCCGTCCTGCTCGGCGACCAGCGCGAACATCGGCTCATAGGGATCGTAGAAGCGATCCCAGGTCGCGGCGGTGACCTCGGGCGCCAGCGCCGTATCGCCGCTGCGGCCGTAGAAGGCGTTGTAGCCGTCCCATAGCGGGAGCCACCGATCGTAATCGGCGCGGGCCGCGGGCCGGACGATCAGGCCGCTCATGTCCGCCCGAAATTGCGGTCGACGAAGATCATCGCGAACTGCACCGGATCGGGCGCTTCGCCATTTCCTGCGGCGAAGCGCGCCTTGCCATCGGTCCAGATTTTCAGAATTTGCGCGGGCAGGTCGGGGCCGAATTTCATCTGCTGCTCGACGATCTGTTCCCAGCTTCCCTTCACGTCAAAGCTCTGTTCGAGCTGCGGCACCATCGCTTTGCAATAGCCCTCGGTCGCGGGGTCGAGATGGCCGATCGCTTTCAGCACCCAGGCGTCGACGAAGCGCAGGAAAGGCTTGTCGGTGTAGCGATCGGTCACTTTGTGTTCTCCATCCATTCGTCGCGCAGCAAGCCGAAGATCAGCGAATCGCGCACCCCAATGTGCGTTTCCCATTCGCCGCGCAGCCGCCCCTCATATTGGAAGCCAAGACGCTGGATTAAAGAGATCGACCCGGCATTTTCGGGATCGGTATCGGCAAAGATGCGGCGCAGCTTCAGATCATCGAAACCATGGTCAATCACCCGCGACACCGCTTCGCGCGCGATCCCGTTGCCCCAATGATCGCGGTTCAGGATATAGCCGACCTCCTTCACGTCGGGCTTGCCGTCGATCAGGATCACCCAGCCGAGCGCGACATCGTCACCGGCGGTGATCGCCCAGCAATCATAGCCCTGCCCCTCGGCGGCATTGCCTTTGACATAGTCTGCCGTCTCGGCGAGCGACGCGTGCGGCCCGCTCGACCACCAGGTCATCACTTCGGGATCGGACAGCACGGGAAAGAGCGCCGCGGCATCGTCCTCGCGCAATTGGCGCAGCACGAGGCGCGCGGTGGTCAGTGTCGGTGCAGGCATCGGGTTATTTCTTTTCCGCCGCTTTTTTCTTGCGCATTGCCTCGTGGAAACGGTCGGCCCAGCCGGGCTTGACCAACTGCTCGCCGCGCACAAGCCGCAGTTCGCCATCGGCGACGTCGCGCGTCACCGCGCTGCCGGCGGCGACGATCGCATCGGCGCCGATCTTTACCGGAGCGACCAGCGCGCTGTTCGATCCGATGAAGGCACGCTCGCCAATCTCGGTCTTATATTTGAAATAGCCATCATAATTGCAGGTGATCGTGCCCGCGCCGATGTTGGCCCCCGCGCCGACGGTGACGTCGCCCAGATAGGTCAGGTGGTTGGCTTTGGCGCCCTTGCCGAGCACCGCCTTCTTGGTCTCGACAAAATTGCCGATCTTTGCCTTTTCGCCAAGGACCGTACCGGGCCGGAGCCGCGCGAACGGACCGACTTCGCAGCCCGTGCCGACGATTGCGCCTTCGATATGGCAATTCGCGCGGATCTTCACATTGTCGGCGATCTTCGCGCCGGGGCCGAAGAAGACATTGGGCTCGATCGTTACGTCGCGGCCAAGCTCGGTATCCCAGGCGAACCATATGGTGTCAGGGGCGATCAGACTGGCGCCATCGGCCATCGCCTGCACGCGGCGGCGCGCCTGCCATTCGCTTTCCATCGCAGCAAGTTCGCCGCGGCTGTTGATACCGGCCACATCATAGGGATCGGTGACGACGACCGCACAATGCCGCCCGTCGCCGTTCGCGATATTGACGATGTCGACGAGATAAAATTCCTTCGCCGCATTGTCGTCGGTAACACGCGCGAGCAGCGCGAAGAGGTCGGCCGATTTCGCGGCCATCAGCCCCGAATTGCAAAGGCGCACCGCACGCTCGGCGTCGGTCGCATCCTTATGCTCGACCATCTTGGTGACATAGTCGCCGTCAGTGATGACGCGGCCATATTGCTGGGCATCGGCGGGCTCGAACGCCAGCACCACGACCGCGGGCGCATCGGGGGCATTGAGCCGGTCGATCATCGCCTGCATGGTCGCGGCGGGAACGAAGGGCACGTCGCCATAGAGGATCAGTACATCGCCGTCGAAGCCCGTCAGCGCGCCCTCGCCCTGCTGCACCGCATGGCCGGTGCCGAGCTGCGGCTCCTGAACCGCCAGGTCCGCGCTTCCCGCCAGCGCCGCCTCAAGCTGATCGGCCTTGTCGCCGACGATCACGACTTTCTTTGCCGGGCTCAATTCATCGACGCTCGCCATCAGGTGCAGCAGCATCGGGCGGCCGGCGATCGGGTGCAGAACCTTGTGCAGGTCCGATTTCATGCGGGTACCCTTGCCCGCGGCAAGGACGATGGCGGCGATGGGATTGCTCATGCGCGCTGCCATGCCAGCAAATCATTGCGGTTTCCAGAGCATCGCGCCATGCGGGGCCGATGAACGCATTTCCTTTCGCGACCGTCGGCTTCGACCTCGACGGCACGCTCCTCGATACGCTCGGCGACCTCGCTGCCGCGGTCAATCACGCGCTGGCACTGATGGATCGCGCCCCGCTGAGCCCGGACGCCGTGCGGCCGATGATCGGGCGCGGAGCGAAGCATATGCTGGAGGAAGGCCTGCGCGCGAGCGGCGGCGTTCCAGAGGGGGCGGTCGAGCGGCTCTATCCCGAACTGCTCGACTTTTACGGGGCGCATATCGCAATCGAAAGCCGACTTTTTCCTGGCGTAGTCGCCGCGCTGGACCGGCTCGACGCGCTGGGCGTAAAGACCGCCGTCGTCACCAACAAGGCCGAGCATCTTGCGCGCATGCTGCTTGCCGAATTCGGCTTGGCCGATCGCATGGCGACGATCATCGGCGGCGATACGCTGAATGTCCGCAAGCCCTCCCCCGAACCGATTCACGCGATGGTGGAGCGATGCGGCGGCGGCCGCGCGGCCTTTGTTGGTGACAGCATTTATGACGTCATGGCGGCAAAGAATGCCGGCGTGCCGAGCGTCGCGGTCAGCTTCGGCTTTCTCGATCGCCCTGCGCCGGAACTTGGAGCAACCTATGTGATCGACCATTTCGACGAACTGGTTCCGCTTCTCGCGACGCTTTAGGGCGGATCGACATTCAGTTCAGGTACGTGAGCACCGGAAGCACGCGAAATCGCCATTTGCAGGCTGTCATGGGCTGAATGTCGATCCGCCCTTAGCGCTTGCGCCACTTCGTCCAGAGATGCCTCGCAAGCATCGCAGGCGGCATGCGCAGCCAGTGCGAGCGAATATAGAAAGCCTGTTCGAGCAGCGGATCGGTGACGCGGCCCCAATCGTCGCGCGCCAACAGGCGGCGGCGAAACCACGCATCGGCCGGGTCCTGGCGATCCCATTTCCCGGGCAGCTCCGCTCCATAAAGATCGCGCGCCAACCGCGCCGCCCGATGTACGGGCGTCCGCAACCCGTGGAGATCGGCGCGCGCATCGAGCTTGCCCCAATAGTCCGCGTCGGCCAGCGCGAATTCGCGCGTCATCAGGTGGAAATCCCACAGATTGCGCAGACCGCCCTGCAAATCGCCGTCGGCGAGCATATGCGCCGCGCAGTGGCACGCCATGTCGGCAGGGTTCAGCACCGCATGGCCGCTTCCGCTTGTCACGGCGTCGCTCATCAGCGCCAGCGCATCGGGCGTAATCCGGTGGGTGCGCGGCAGGATCGTGTGGTGGACGTCGATCATCCGGTCGCGCACTTTGTGGATCATCGGCGGCAGCTCGTGCATATGCTCGCGGTAATAGGCGTCGTCATAGGGATCCGACTTCACCCATTCCCATCCCGCCTTGAGCAACAGATTTTCGGCGCGGCGGATGTCGGAGGCGAGAACGAGGATATCAAGGTCGCCGATCTGCCGCCCCGCGGCGCACGCCATATCGGCAGCGGCATAGGCTGCCCCCTTCAGCAGCACGAACTCGATGCCCGCGGGCGCGAGCGCGCGCCGCGCCATCTCCGCCTCCCACAAGGCCTGCGCCTGCGCGACCTTGGCGGCCGCGCGCTGGTCGGCGAAGAGCGCGGCGACAGCCCGCGGAACGTCGGCATCGACAAGACGATACGCGAGCGTCGCAAGCATCGCCTCGCTACGCGCGACCCCGATCACGCCGTCCCAGTCGCGCGCGAGGAGCGTAGCGGGAGCACGCCGAGCCGCGAGCAGGTCGACGAAGGTCCGCACCGCGCTCACCGGGCGGTTTCCGCCCAGAGCTGCTCAACCAGCGCGATGCCGGCGGCGCTGTCGGGATAGGAAATGCCGAACGCCGGCGTTTCGCGAACAAGCCGCGTCAGCGCGGCGAAGCCCGCTTCGCCAAGCGCGACATAGTTGGTCGACGCCTCGGTCAGCCGCACGAACGCCTCGCCCTCGCCCATCGGCTCGATCGCAGTTTCGCCGCCGAAGCGCGGAAACAGCAACAGGGCAGGACGCGCGGGTTCGTGCATCGCGGCAATGGCGCTGGCACGCGGGATCAGGTGACGAATGTCGCCCTTGGGCGTCGCCGCAAGCAATGGCCCGAGCCGAGCCGGATCGACATGCGCCGCGACCTCAGCAATTGCGTCATTCTTCAGGCTGACCGCGCGCGGAAAGGCAAAGGCGTCGCCCGCGGCGGGGTCGATCAGCGTGAATTCGTCGCCCATCAACCGCCAGTCGCCCTCAACGCCCTTCTCGCCGAGCAGCGCCGCGAGGGTCGATTTTCCCGACCCCGACTCGCCCGACATGATCAGCGCGCGGCCGTCCTTCGCGACCGCGCTCGCGTGGAGCAGCATGTGCCGCCGCCACCCGAGTGCGACCTGCAAATTCATACCCATTTCGGCCGCAAGCAGCCCCATCGACAAGGGGAGCGGCAGCGCGTCGGGAACGACAAAATCGCCCCCGATATGGACCGGGGGACGCAGCCGGCGCCGCCAGGGCCGCGCCGCGAACAGGCGCACCGTCGCGTCGGCGGGGCGCGCTTCGTCACGCGGATAGCCGGCGTAAAGTCGCTCAAGCGCCGCGATCGGTTCGGCCCAGTCGCTTCCGATCCGGAACTGCACCGGGCCGACGGCAATGCGCGTACTATGCCTCACGCCCGCTCCACCAACCCCATCGCCGCGAGTTCGTCGAGCCGCTCGGCAAGGATCGGCTGCACATCGTCATCGCCGTCGAAATCGAAGCTTGCCGCAAGCCGTGACGCGAGGAGCGCAGCACCGCACGGGTCGACGCCCATGGCTTCGAGGATTTCGGGCATCGGCGAGACGACGAGGTGCGTCTGCATGGACCGCCGGTCGAATATCGCGGTCAGCTCACCCAAGGGCTCGATACGCAGCGCGCCCGGCGGCGCGGCGCGATAGGTGCGATCAGTCATAGGTTTCGGCGGCGGCAGTCAGCTTCGCAAGGATGGCCATCAGCGTCGCGCGTTCGCCGGCGGTGATATTCGATTCAAGCTGCGCCTCGCTCGCCAGCGCCGCAGGAACGATCGCATCATAGAGCGAACGGCCCGTTTCGGTGAGTTCCAGATGATGTGAACGCCCGTCGGCTTCATGCGCCTGGCGCGCGATCAGATTTCGGTCGGCCAGCGCCTTTGCAGCGCGGTTCACGGTAACCTTGTCCATCCGCGTCGCCTGCACCAGCTCGCGCTGGGTCTTGGGCTGTCCCTCGCCGAGCACCGCCATCAGTCGCCATTCGGGAATCTTGAGCCCAAAGCGATTCTCATATTCGGCGGCGATCCGGCTCGAAAGGGCATTTGACGCGATGGACAGGCGGTACGGCAGGAAATTGTCGAGATTCAGCTTCTTCGCGGCCATGCCTTGTATATCCCAAAAACCGTGAACCCCGGCGCGGACCATCCTATCGCCTGTTTCGGACCTGTGAAGGGCGCAATGTCGGGAAAATCAGAAAGAAACGCGCGCGCCGACCCAGATCGTACGCGGCGTCGCGCGTTCGACGATACCCGACGAGGAAATCGCTGCAGGGACAAGTTCGTCGAACAGATTTTCACCACGCGCCTCGATGCTGATCGCCTCGGCAAGCTTCCACGATACACCTGCATCCAGCGTGAGCGCATCGCCCAGTTCCAGAAGCCCGAGGTCGTCCTCATTCTGCTTGCCGACATAGCGTAAGGTCGCAAAGCCACCGAACGGCCCATTCGCATTGCTGCGCAGCGACACGCTGCCGCCATGCTTCGCGATCTGCGCCGGGCGACGGCCGTCGAGCGTTGCGGCGCCGCCCGACGCGTCGACCTTTGCATCGGTGAAAGCATAAGTGGCGCGCAGCGTCGCGGGGCCGATCCGCTGCTCGGCGCTGACCTCGACGCCCTTGCTGTCGATCGCGTCGAGATTCTGCCGCTGGTTGAGGTTCGGCGCGAGCGTCACATTCGCGATCGCGTTCGTCAGATGATTGGCGAACAGCGTCGCGGACAGCTTCGTACCGTCGCTGTTCCAGTCGACCCCGACCTCGCCGCCCCACAGCCGTTCAGGCTTGAGCATTTCGTTTGCCGTAGTCACCTCGGCGCCGACGCGGAAAGGGCGGTAGAGTTCGTTGAGCGTCGGCAGGCGCCAGCCGCGATAGCCCGCGGCGCGCAACGACAGCGCGTCCGAGGTCCAGCGTACGCCTGCGCGGCCGCTGCCTTCCCACCCCTGCCGCGCCGCAAAGCGCAGGTCGGCGATCACGGGGCCGGAAATATTGCGTTCGAGACGATAGCCTTCGCCAAGCGACCAGCGATCGACGCGCCCGCTGAGCGTCCAGAGGAAGCCGTCATTCGCGTCGCCCGATGTCCATTCGGCGAAAGCGCCGACGGTATCGCTGCTGCCGCCGGCGATGCGGTGGCGGCCGGGGATCACGCCGCTAAAGAAGAAATCCTCTTCGGTACGGCCGACGGTGCGCCGCCAGTCGAGCCCGAGGCGCAGCGGATTGGCCCCGTCGAGTGCCGGACGCAGTTCGAACCGCGCGCCGAGCCCGGTCGCGGGAACGCGCTGGAACAGCGCCGGCGCGACGCTGTTCCGCCCCGCCGCGACGCTCGCAAAGCCGCTTTCGAAATCGCGGAGTTGGACATAGGCGAGCGCGAGCCATTGCGTCGCGCCGGCTGGATCGTGGACGAAGCGCAAGCTCGCATCGACACCGTCGAATTTGCTTTGCGTGAAATCGGTCCCGCGGTCGCGCCGGTCGGAAAAACCACGCACGCTGGCTTCGATCCGGCTGTCGTCACCGGCGTCGAAACGCAAACGCAGGCCAAGTCCGCCCTGTTCATAGGGCGCGGCGCGATCGACGCGGCCGCGCTGGCCGTTGGCGACGGGAATGAAGCCGTCGCCGCGGCTATAGCGGCCATCGACCGCCACCTTTCCCTCGCCGATTTCGCCGCCGGCCGACGCCGATGCGTCCCAGCCGTTGCGGCTGCCATAAGCGATGCTGGCTTCGACGCCATCGGTCATCGTCGAGAATAGGCCGACCGTTCCCGCCAGCGCTCCGGGACCATCGACCCCGCTCCCGCCGCCCCGGGCAACAAGGATGCCGCCAAGGTTGATCGCGTCATAGGCACTCCACGCGACCCACCCGCCGAAAGGGTCGGCCTGCGGTATACCGTCGAGCGTTACCAGCGCCCGCGCCGACGCGTTGCCGCCAAGGCCGCGCAACGTGATGCCCTGGCTGGTCGGGTGGGCGGAGCGCCCGTCCGATCGCCGAAACTGCACGATGCCCGCCTCGTCGCGCAGGCGGTTTTCGATGCGAGCGCCCAAGCCCTGTTCGGGATAGGCAATCAGGCTGGAGCCCTGCACCGTATCGCCGTCCGCCGGTTGGAGCGCCCCGCTCCCCCTTACGATGATGATTTCGGTCGGAATGCGCGGAACCCAAAAGCTGCAACAGCCGCCATCGAATTCGGATTCCTCCGTTTCAGCCTGCGCGTCCTGCGCCATCGCCGCCGCCGGCAATGCCAGCGCGGCCGTTCCGATCAGAAGGCGGATCACGCGGGCTTGACCGCGTCGGGATGCGCCTTCTGGAATGCCTCCAGCGCCATGCAGGCCGCGTCGATCTCGGCCAGCCGCGGAAAGGCGTCGAGCGGCACTTCGAAGCGGCGCGCGTTATAGATTTGCGGGACGAGGCAGCAGTCGGCGATCCCCGGCGTATCGCCGCCGAGATAGCGGCCGTCGCCCGCCATCGCCTCCAATGCCTCGAACCCCTGCATGATCCACGTTGCGATCCAGCGGTCCTTGGTCTGCTCGTTGAGGCCAAGGTCGCGTTTCAGATATTTGAGCACGCGCAGATTGTTGAGCGGATGGATATCGCTCGCGATCACCTGTGCGCGCGCCAATGCGACCGCGCGCGGCATCGCCTCTTCGGGGATCAGCCGCGGTTCGGGGTAAGCACGATCGAGCCAGTCGATGATCGCCATGCTCTGGATGATCGGTTCGCCGTCGACGACAAGCATCGGGACAAAGCCCTGCGCATTCTGTTCCAGATACGCATCGCTGCGTTGCTCGCCCGCGATCAGGCTGACCTCGACGCGCTCATAATCGAGCCCTTTCAGGTTCAGCGCGATACGCACGCGAAAGCTGGCCGAGGAGCGGAAATAATCGTGGAGGACGAGCTGGGTCATGACCCGCCTAATGCGATGCTTTCGGCATCTCCGCAATCCATTGCCGCAGCAGCGCCGCACCTTCCTTGTGCACCGTCGACCGCCCGACCTCGGGCATCGCGATGCCGGGGTCGGTGCTTTCGAGGCGATAGATCAGAAAGCTGTGGTCGGGGTCGCCCGGCGCAACAGCAAAGTCCATCCCCCCGCTCCCCCGCCCCGCCGCCGTCGGGCGCTTGCCGATACCATAGTTCACGCCCGCCGGGTCATCGGTCCAGCGCAGGAACAGCCCGCTGTTCGAGGCGCTGCCCGCCGGATTGTGGCAATGCGCGCAATTGACGTCGAGGTAGGCGCGCGCGCGATCGGCGACGCTGCCGGCCTTGGCATCGTCCCATTGCGGCATCACTGGCTTGAGCGCCGCCGGATTTTCGAAATAGAGGCTACGCAGCTTGCCCGACGCCGCCGGGTCGACGATGAAATTGCGCGCCTTGGGCCCGATCGGCACGATCTCTCCGCCAAGGCTGTGGCATTCCTTGCACTGATTCTTGTTCGGGACCGCGTAACGAATGCTATGCGTTTCGCCGTCGGGGCTCTTGAAGGTTACGGGAACGCGGCGCCCGCCCAAGGCCAAGGTCGCGTCCTTGCCGTCGGCATCCCAGATATAGGGAAGCGCCACCCACCCCGACGCCCGCCGTATCAGCAGGCGCGTCTCGACCGGCCGCCCGCCGTTGACGTCGTTCCAGCCAAAGCTTTTGACGAGCACCGTTCCCACCGGAAACTCGATGACTCCGTCGTTTCCGACCTTCGCCTTCTTTCCCGCCGGGATCGAGACGAAGCGATGCTTTTCGGTATAGTCGCTGAACAGCGGCGCGCGCAGCGTATAGCCGATGCCGGTCGCGGGCTGCCCGGGATCATTACCGCGAAACAAGCCGAACTCCGACAATTTGGGCGGCATCGCGTCGCTCTCCACGACAGCCTGATCGACGCCCGGCGGCGCAAGCGCCGCCCCACCGCTCGAGCATAATAATGCCGCAGAGAGCGCGGCCAATATCCGCTTCACCGGACCTTCGCCTCCATCGCATCGGGCAGCTTGATCACCGGCAGCGCCGGGGACGGCGTGCCCTTCGACAGGTCCGCGGGTGCCGGCTTCGCTTCGCTCTGCGGCGTTTTCACATCGGGCAGGTTCAGCGAAAGCACCCCGACCTTGTCGAGCACGATGGCATCGCCCGCGCCATCCCACAGCACCGGCGGGATGCTGCCGCCGAGCGCCGCCGCGATCATGTCGCCGCCGGGAAATTTCGGCGCATAGCCGGCCTTGCCATGCTGATTGCCGCGCACGACGATGCCCTTCGGCAGCGGCTGGTACTTCGGATCCTTATGCTCGTAGCGATAGCCGACGATCATGACGTTTGCGGTGCCGTTCTGGTCGAACACATTGTCGAAAACCTCGACATTGCGGTTCGCCATGATGAGCACGCCCGTGCCGGTCGGGACGCTCGCGACAATATTGCCCTTCGGTGCAAAGTTCGGCGTACTATTGTCGTTGACGATATTTTCGAAGACACGGACATTGTGCCCGCCCTGCATCGGCAGGCTGGGCAGGTCGAACACGAGGATGCCGCCGGTATTCTTCGTCGCGATATTGTCGTGGACGTCGGCGCCATAGCTGTTCTCGATCTCGATCCCCGCGACATTTTCGGTCGCGATCGAATCGCGGACGACGATATTTTTCGACTGCCCGACATAAATGCCCGCATCCGACGCACCGCGCACGAAAACGCTGTCGATCAGCACGTCGCTGCTTTCGACCGGGTAGATACCATAGGCGCCGTTGGTTTCCTTTGGCCCCGCGGTCCATTCGACGCGCAGCTTGTAATAGACGATGCGGTCGGCGCCCTTCGACTTGATCCCGTCGCCCTTGGTGTTGAGCACGGCAAATTCGGTGAGCAAGACATCTTCTGAGGTGACGAGCAGCCCCTCGCCCGCGCCCTGCTGGCCCATAAAATCAAGGATCGACCCGCCCTCGCCCGCCCCGGCGCCGCGTACGGTAACATTGGCGACGTCGAGCGACAGGCCGTCGGTAAGCTTCCATACGCCCGCACCCAGTTGCACGATGTCCCCAGGCTCGGCGAGGATGAGAGCCTCTTGCAGCTTTTCATTGGCGTCGGGCGTTGTTGCGCTGACGCTGATAACTTTCGCCGCCGCCGGATTGGCGGCAAATGCTGCCACGATGCAAAGCGTCGCCGCGTGGCGCAGGCCATGGAATCGCATATGTCTCTCCCCTTATTTTCGGGGAACATGGTGCAAGACTTGACGGATGCCAAGCGTGTTGCTGACATATGTGTAGCTAACCCGGGGAGAGGTCGCTTTGATTCACAGATTTGGTTTGGCGCTTGTCGCCCTCATCGCCGTGCCGTCGATGGCCGCCGCGCCTGCGCCGATTGCCGGGCGCTGGAAAACCGACGATGGCAAGGCCGTCGTCGTCATGGCCGCGTGCGGCAACAAAATGTGCGGGCGCGTCGATCGCCTGCTGATCAAACAGCCCGCCGGCGGCCAGCTCGACGAACGTAACCCCGACAAGGCGAAGCGCGGCCGCAAGGTCACCGGCCTGCAGATTTACTGGGACCTTGTGCCGCATGGCGACGGCTGGAAGGGCGAAGGCTACAGCCCCGAGGACGGTCGCTATTACAAGGCGCATCTGCGCGCCAATGGCGGCAAGATGACGATGAAAGGCTGCGTCAGCCTGTTCTGTCGCACGGTGACGTGGACGAAGATGAGCTAATTCTTACCCTCCCCATCGCTTCGCGACGGGGAGGAAATTAGGATCAATCTTCGCCCAAAATCCAGTCGACCCCGGCGGAGACATGTATCCGCGTCGTGTCATAGATCGGCAGGAGATTGGCGTCGGTGTCAACCAGCATCACCAATTCGGTGCACGCCAGCACGATTGCCTGGATATCCTGCTTTGCGATGTCGGTGATAAAGGTCTTCATCGTGCGGCGCGAACTTTCGTTCACCTTGCCGAGCATCAACTCTTCATAGATGATCCGGTCGATCTCGTCGGCGCGGCTCGCGTCATAGGGCGCGAGCGTCAGTCCGTGGCGGACGAGGCGCTGGCGGAACCAGGGTTCGGTCATCACGTTGCGCGTGCCGATCACCGCCGCCGCCTTGATCCCGTCGGCCTTCATCTTCTCGCCGGTTTCGTCGACGATATGCAGGATCGGGATCGAGATCGCCGCAGCGACATCCTCGGCCACCTTGTGCATCGAATTGGCCGCGATCATCAGCGCGGTCGCACCCGCCGCTTCGAGCCGCTGTGCCGAGGCGATCAGCACGTCTTTGGCATGCGCCCATTGCTCCGGCGTCGTGATGCGCGACAGCTCGCAATAGTTGAGGCTTTCCATCAGGATCGGTGCCGAACAGGCGGTGCCGAGGCGCTTTTGCACGCCCTTGTTGAGATGGCGGTAATAAAGCTCGGTCGATGCCCAGCTCATTCCCCCGATCAGGCCGATTTTGCGCATTTCATCTCCAGAAAAACAGAAATCCGTTCGCCCTGAGCTTGTCGAAGGGCCGTTCTTTCATCCGGTAGAGGAAAAAACAGTGCCTCGACAAGCTCAGCACGAACGGAGTTTTGATCGGGTCGTCGGATTTAGTGCCCGCTACCGCTCAACGCCTTAACGATATCGTCGGCCATCTTCTTCGCATCGCCGAGCAGCATCATCGTCTGGTCCATGTAAAAGACGTCGTTGTCGACGCCGGCGTAGCCGACCCCGCCCATCGAGCGCTTCACGAACAGCACCGTCTTCGCCTTTTCGACGTCGAGCACGGGCATGCCGTAAATCGGCGAGGTCTTGTCGGTCTTTGCCGCCGGGTTGGTCACGTCGTTTGCACCAATGACGAAGGCGACGTCGCACTGCGCGAATTCGCCGTTGATGTCCTCAAGCTCGAACACCTCGTCATAGGGAACGTTGGCTTCCGCGAGCAGCACGTTCATATGGCCGGGCATGCGTCCCGCGACCGGGTGGATCGCATATTTGACGTTCACGCCTTCCTTTTTCAGCTGGTCGGCCATTTCGCGGAGCGCATGCTGCGCCTGTGCGACCGCCATGCCGTAGCCGGGGACGATGATGACATTTTCGGCCTGGCTCATCAGGAAGGCGGCGTCTTCGGCGCTGCCCGGCTTCCACGGGCGCTGTTCCTTCGAACCGCCCGCGCCACCGCCCGAATCGTCGGCACCAAAGCCGCCCGCGATCACGCTGATGAAACTGCGGTTCATCGCGCGGCACATGATGTACGACAGGATCGCACCCGATGAGCCGACGAGCGCACCGGTGATGATCATCGCGGTGTTGCCGAGCGTGAAGCCCATCGCCGCCGCGGCCCAGCCCGAATAGCTGTTGAGCATCGACACGACGACCGGCATGTCGGCACCGCCGATCGGGATGATCAGCAGGAAGCCGATCGCGAAGCTGAGGCCGGTGATCGTCCAGAACACCCACGGCGACTGGTCCTGCGTGAAATAAGCCGTCAGCGCGACGATCGCGGCGAGTGTGCCGAGGTTGATGATGTGCCGCCCGGGCAGCATGATCGGCGAACCCGACATATTGCCGTTGAGCTTGAGGAAGGCGATGACCGATCCCGAGAAGGTGATCGCACCGATCGCGATACCCAGCCCCATCTCGACACGGCTCACGACATGGATCTGTCCCGCGGCATCGGCGATGCCGAATGCGACGGGGTTGAGATAGGCGGCCGCCGCCACCGCGACCGCGGCGAGGCCGACAAGGCTGTGGAACGCCGCGACAAGCTGCGGCATCGCGGTCATCGCGATCCGCCGCGCCATCACGATGCCGATGACGGCACCGATGCCGATCGCAACGAGGATTTCGACCAGCCCGACCGTATCGAGGAGCCCGTCGGCGGTCGCCGGCGCGTGGGTGAGCAGCGTGGTCACGACCGCGATCAGCATGCCCGCCATCCCGAAGCGGTTACCGGCCTGCGCCGTTGCCGGGCTCGACAGCCCGCGCAGCGCTAAAATGAACAGGACGCCCGCTACCAGATAAGCGACGGCCGCCCAGGGATTGACCGCGAGGCCATGGCCGCCGGTCGCGGCGGAAAGGATCGACTGAAATTCCATCTCAGCGCTCCTTCTTCTTGTACATCGCGAGCATGCGTGCGGTAACTGCGAAGCCGCCAAAGATGTTGATGCTCGCCATTACCACGGCAGCGAGGCCGAGCCATTTCGACGACGCCGAGCCAGCGGCGGCGCTGGCGATCAATGCGCCGACGATGATCACCGACGAAATGGCGTTGGTGACGCTCATCAGCGGCGTGTGCAGCGCCGGGGTCACCGACCAGACGACGAAATAGCCGACAAAGCAGGCCAGTACGAAAATCGAAAAAATCGCGATAAAATCCACGGGCTCGCTCCCCTGCTGATTCCGTTTCGCGCACCTCTTGCCGCGCCCCGCCGGGTGTGTCGACTCCAAAGCACCCAAAAAGAAGCGCCCGCATTCCTCAGCGTGAGAAATGCGGGCGCTTTACGACATAAAATATCGCTTCGCCGGTCGGCCCGGCATCGTTTTTTACATCTTTGGAACGAGCACCGCGTCGATGACATGAACGACGCCGTTCGACTGACCGACATCGGCCTGCGTTACCGTCGCCTTGTCTCCGTTCGCACTGGTCAGCAGGATCGTGTTACCGCTCTTCGCCGCGATCAGGTCCTGCCCGTCGACGGTCTTGAGCACCGCCTTACCGCCACCTTCGGCGATCTTCGCGGCAAGGTCGGCGGCGGTCAGCTTGCCGGGAACGACATGATATTTGAGCACGCCCGCCAGCACGTCCTTCTGCGCCGGTCGCATCCAGCCGTCGCGCGTGACCGGCGGGACCTGCGCAAAAGCCGCATCGGTGGGCGCGAACAGGGTGAACGGCCCCGCGCCCGAAAGCGTCTCGGCAAGCCCGGCCTGCGTCACCGCCGCCGCCAGCGATTTGTGATCGGGCGAGGCCGCAAGATTTGCCGCGATCGTGCCGCTCGCCACCATTTGCGATGCGCCCGCGGCGGGCACGGGGGTGGTTTCGCTGTTAGCAGCTTTCGTCGTTTCCGTCGGTGTTTCGTTCTTGCCACCGCAGCCCGACAGCACGAGCGCGGCCGCTGCGGCCGTCAAGATCAGATGAGTTTTCATATTCTTACCCTTCGCATAACGGACGCAGCGGCCCGAATCGTCAGCCGAAGGTGGGCATCAACACGCCATTGATGACATGAATGTTACCGTTCGACTGTTCGACATCGGCCTGCGTGATGAAGCCGCTGCTGCCCTGCGTTCCGTCAACCTTGATGTTGCCCTGCACCTCTGTGAAGGTCAGCGTCTCGCCCTCGACAGTCGCAAGCGTCGCCTTGCCGCCGCCGGCTTTGATCTTTGCGAACAGATCCTCGGCGGTCACGCGTCCCGGGACGACATGATAGGTCAGCACCTTGGCGAGCGATTCCGTGTTGCCCGGGTTCATTAGCCAGTCGGTCATCGGCTGCGGCACCGCGGCGAAAGCCTGATCGGTGGGCGCGAAGATGGTGAAGGGCTGGCCCGCAAGCATTTCTGATACGCCCGCGGCGGTCAGCGCGGTTGCCAGCGTCTTGTGATCGGGCTTGGCAGCGATTTCGAGCGCGATACCGGTGGGCTGCGCGGGCGCGGCAGGGGCCGCTGCTTCGGCGGGGGCAGCAGCATCGGCCGCGACTTCGGCTTCGGCCGGAGCCGGAGTTTCCTGCGCATAAGCGGGCGACAGGGTGGCAAGCACGAACAGGGAAGTGGCGAAAAGCTTCGCAGACGACATCAATCATTCTCCAATTGGTTGAGAGTCAGAGTTAGGAAAACCCTGAACGCATAGTAACCAAAGGAAGTTTCATGAAAAGGCCGAAAACGGCCATTTTTTACGATTTTATCAGCGACCGACGATCAATTGCGCCATCAACTGCTGAATCTTCTGCGGGTCGCTCTTGCGCGAAATCTTGACCTCGAGCGGCGTCGCGGCGCCCGAAACCCATACTTTCATATCGGCGTCGAGGTCGAAGGTGCCGGCGGTCTCGAAAGAGAAACGCGTGACCGAGCGCCAGGGAATGCTCTGGAAATCCTTTTTCGATCCCGTCAGGCCCTGCACATCGACGAAAATGAAGCGCAGGTTCGTGAGCAAGACGGTGTCGCGAATGGTCCGGAACGCGGCGAGCACGCGCTCGCCCTCGATCAGCCATGCCTGAAATTCGGCCTGCGCGCCGGCGATGTCGATATCCCCGGCGCTGAACAGTCCCATCGCTTCAGCCCAGCAGCCGCTCGTTAACGACCTTGCCGCCCTGCGTCAGCCGCACGGCGTTGCCGATTTCCTCGTCGAGCACGGGCTTGCCCGCTTCCTTGTCCCAGAATGCCGAGAGGAAGTTGAACAGGTTGCGGCTGAACAGCGCGCTGGTATCGGCGGGCATCAGCGCGGCAATATTCCGGGCCCCGATCACGGTGACCCCGTGGATCTTCTTGGTCTCGCCCGCGACCGAACCTTCGACATTGCCGCCGCTTTCGGCCGCCATGTCGACGACCACGCTGCCGTTGCGCATCGTAGCAAGCTGCGCGTCCGAAATCAGCCGCGGTGCCGGGCGACCCGGGATCAGCGCGGTGGTGATGACGATGTCCTGCTTGGCGATATGCGACGACACGAGTTCGGCCTGCGCCGCCTTATATTCGTCCGACATTTCCGTGGCATAGCCGCCGGCGCCTTCGCCCTCGATTCCCGCGACGGTTTCGACGAAGATCGGCTTGGCGCCAAGGCTGAGAATCTGTTCCTTGGTCGCCGCGCGCACATCGGTCGCGCTGACCTGCGCGCCGAGGCGCCGCGCGGTCGCGATTGCCTGCAGCCCCGCAACGCCGACACCCATCACGAACGCCTTTGCGGCGCTCACCGTGCCGGCGGCGGTCATCATCATCGGAAAGGCGCGGCCATAGGCGTTGGCCGCGATCAGCACCGCCTTATAGCCCGCGAGATTCGCCTGGCTTGAGAGAATATCCATCGACTGCGCGCGCGTGATGCGCGGCATGAATTCCATCGCCAGCGCCTCGAGCCCGAGCTTCGCATAGTCGTCGACACGGGCGCGTTCACCGAACGGATTAAGGCCCGCAGCGAGCCATGCACCGTCGGCAAAACCCGAAAGCCCCTTGGGATCCGGCCCCTGCACGGCAAGAATGATGTTCGCGCCCTTCAGCGCATCGGCGCGGGTGCCGACCTTGGCGCCTGCGGCGCTATAATCGGCGTCGGCAATCGACGCATGGTCGCCCGCGCCCGATTCAACAGCAACTTCGGCGCCCAGACCAATGAATTTCTTCACGGTTTCGGGGGTCGCGGCGACGCGGGTCTCGCCGGCGGCGAGCTCCTTCAAGACGGCGATGCGCATGCCGGTCCGGTCAGGACGCGATGAGAAGGACGACGCCGATAACGACGATCGCGGTGATGATCGAGCCGATCTTGAACAGGCTGATGAAACCCGCGTAGGTTTCTTCGGCTGCCTTCATTTCCTGCTGTGCCATCGCTTTTCCCCTTTTACCTTCCGTTCCTGTGCGCGAGCGCACAGCGCCGCACCCCAGAATCGGTTATCGCGCCGGTCTTAGCCACGCACCCCGCCATGCTCAAGTGCGGGTTTGATCGCTGGACATCGCTACGGGAAAAGACGAATGCCCTTAATCGCCCTTTTACCCCTGTCGGATACACATGCAGCCCTCAGCAGAACAAACCCATAGCAATGTCGGTTCAGGGGGCAGATTCGAAACGATGACGAACACGCGCGACACGCGAACGGTCATGATCGTCGACAGCGAGCCTGCCCAGCAGCGCTTCCTCGCCGCCCTCGTTTCGCGGGGCGGCTGGCGTAGCGTCATCGCACCCGATACCGATACCGCGCTTGCGAAGCTCGGTACCCAGGAAGGTATGGCGCTCGACGCCGTGCTCGTCGACCAGGGTGCGCCGGGGATGGATATCGCCGAATTTGTCGCCGAGCTGCGCCGCTGGCGCCCCGCCCTGCCGCTCGTCGTGATCACGATGCGCAACGGCGTCGAGGTCGCGGTCAGCGCGATGCGCGCCGGCGCCAGCGACTTCGTCCAGAAGCCCATCGCACCCGACCGCCTTCTCGAAGCGCTCGACCGCGTCGTGTCGACCAGCGGTCCGCAGGGCGAACTCCGCCCGCTGACCGAAAAGCTGCGTGCGCCGCTGGCGTTCGAGGAAATCATCGGTTCGAGCCCCAATTTCCGCAGCGCGCTGGCGATCGCCGCCAAGGCCGCGCGCGCACGCGTGCCGGTGATGATCAACGGCAAGCCCGGCACCGGCAAGGAAGTCTTCGCCCGCGCGATCCACAGCGCCAGCCCGCGTGCGCGCGGCCAGCTCGTCATGGTCGATTGCTCAGCGGTGTCGCCAGGGCTCATCGGTTCGGGGCTCTTCGGTCACGAACGCGGCGCCTTTCCCGGCGCGTTCGATCGGCAGGTCGGGCGCCTCGTTCAGGCCGACGGCGGCAGCATCATCATCGACCATGTCGAGTGTATCCCGCTTGAAACGCAGGCCAAGCTCGTCGAATTCCTCAACAGCGGCGAAGTCCAGATGATCGGCGGATCGATCCGCCAGAGCGTCGACGTGCGCATCATCGCGACAAGCGCAAGCCCGCTCGACAAGCTGATCGAGGCCGGCCACTTCCGCGAGGATCTGTTCTACGCGCTGTCGAGCGCGCAATTCACCCTACCCTCGCTCTCTGAGCGCCGCGGCGACGTCGGCCCGCTTGCACGCCACCTGCTCGCACGCATCGGCGGGCTGCCGGGTATGGCGACGATCGGTGTCACCGACGACGCGCTTCGCCTCCTCGCCGCCTATGCCTGGCCGGGGAATGTCCGCCAGTTGCAGGATGTGCTGTTCCGCGCTGCGGTCGAGAGCAAGACCGACGTCCTGACCAGCGCCGACTTCCGCGCGATCGAAGCCGCGCTTGGCGGCGGGGCCAGCAATGACCGCGACGTCGCGATCAACGGCGAGGCGATCGGCGTTACTTTATACCTGCCCGACGGCAATCTGCGTCCGCTCGAGGAAATCGAAGCCGACGTAATCCGCCTCGCGATCGGCCATTATCGCGGCCGGATGAGTGAAGTCGCCCGGCGCCTCGGCATCGGCCGCTCGACGCTCTATCGCAAGCTGAGCGATCTCGGAATCGATACCGCGGCCTGAACTACCACAGGGGAAGCTGCGCCGCGAAAAAGGGGCGCGGCGTACACAGCGGATGGTCGACATACTCGTCACCTTCATACCCCTGCTCGAACCGTTCACGCCGATATGAAAAATGCAGACCGCCACCGCCGCGAAAGATCAACAGCGCATGCTGGTTGCGCAGGTGCGGACTTTCCGTCGCGCGCATAAGGAGCGGCGACAGGTCGAGCACCGTGCGTGCGGGCCGATAGTCCCCGTCCCCGTCACCGATCATGATGCAATAGGGCTGTCCTACGGCGCGCGCCTCCGCTGCGCGCGCAACGGCTGGCGGCCAGCTCAAAATATTGACCATTCCGACGATAATCGTGGCGCCGACAGGGATAAGGACCCAGCGACCGCGCACCGATCGCCATGCAAGCGTCAGCAGGAACAGCGAGACCGCCGCGCCGATGATCAACAATGTCCAACCACCGACCCAGCGCGCGATGGGCGATGCGAACTGCCAACCCGACCATCCGGTAAGGACGATGGCAAGCCCCGCCCTGAAGGGGCGATAGTCGATCAGATCGAGACGGAATTTCCGTGAGACGATCAGGTCGATCAGGGCGCGAAGGCCATAGGCCGCCAGCCAGAGCAGCATCGCGCCCATTACAATCATCTGGCCCCACCGTCCCCAGTCGTTGTCCATACTCATCGGGCGGCCGAGCTCCCAGGAAAGCCAACCGACCGCCAAAACGAATACGCCGAGCACCCACCCATAAATCTTTCGCGGCGCCAAAAGCAGGAAGAGCGGCAGCCCCAGAAACAGGAGCTGAAACAACGCCGCCATCTTTATGTCAGCCCGTCAGCGCCGCATCGCGCAGGCCGCGCCAGACGCGCAGCGCCTGTCGGTTTTCGGCGATGTCATGGACGCGCAGCAACTGCGCGCCCTGCGTCGCCGCCTGATAGTGGAGCGCCACGGTGCCGCCGAGCCGCTGGTCGGCGGCCGCCTCATTGTCGAGCGCGCCGATCATCCGCTTGCGGCTGGCGCCGAACAGGATCGGGCAGCCCAAGGTATGGAACAGCGCGAGCCCGTTGATCAGTGCCAGATTGTCGCCGACTCCCTTGCCGAACCCCAGCCCCGGATCGACGATGATCTTTGACCGGTCGACCCCGGCGGCAATGCACGCGGCCACGCGCTCGGCCAGCATGTCGTAAACATCGAACAGCACGTGCGCATAGGCGCCGCCCTCATGCGGATCGCTCTTGGCTGACGGCGCATGCATCAGCACGACCGGGCACCCAGCGTGCACGACCACTTCCATGGCACGATCATCGTGACGCAGCGCCGAAATATCGTTGACGATCCGCGCACCGGCGGCGAGCGCCGCCTCCATCACCGCAGCCTTGCGCGTATCGATCGACACGGCGACCCCGCCGCGCGCGAGCGCAGAGACGACGCCTTCGATACGCTTAATTTCGTCGCCTTCCCACACCACCGGGGCGCCGGGGCGCGTCGATTCACCCCCGACATCGATGATCGAGGCGCCCGCCGCGCCCATCGCAAACCCGGCCTCGGCAGCGGCGGCGACGTCGACATGCTTGCCGCCGTCCGAGAAGCTGTCGGGCGTGACGTTCAATATTCCCATGAGCTGCGGCTCATTCAGCCGGATCGTCCGCTCGCCCAGTTGCAGATTGCCGCGCGGCCGCACGACGCCGTCGCGCTGCGCCGTCGCCGATTGCGCCAGCCGGTCGGGCATCGCCGCGACCCAGGCATTCCATTCGGAAACCGGAACGATCGTCGATTCGACCGTCAGTCCGTCGCGCAGGCTGACATGCCAGGCGGCGAACCAGACCATCGTGTCGGCGATCCGCAGGCAATTGTCGTCGAGTTCGTGCGGCCGATCGACGAAGCAGGTCGGGCGGCAATAGATTTGCGCGTCCGCTGACGCGGCGCCGAGGTCGGGCTTGGTCAGCGGCTGGAACATCAGGCTTCGTTCGCCAGCAACCAATCCTGCCGTACCGCGTCGATCACGCGCAATTCCTTGCCATTGTCGACGTGCCAGAAGGTCCAGCCGTTGCAACTCGGCGCGCCTTGCAGGCTTGCACCGACCTTATGGATCGACCCCGCCGGCTGGCCGTCGCAATCGAGGCTGCCATCGACCCGCACTTTCGCCTTCCAGCGGCGCTTGGCGTCGGTCAGTACCGTTCCTGGTGCGATCATGCCGCATTCGACGAGCGTACCGAACGCGACGCGCGTCGCCGCCTTGGGCGCCATCATCGTCTTCACCGCGCTTTCATCGAGCGGCAGCGCCAGTTCGATGCGCTCCAGCGCGGCCGCGATATAATCATCCTCGCGCTCGATGCCGATGAAATGGCGGCCGAGGCGCTTTGCCACCGCGCCCGTCGTGCCGGTGCCGAAGAAGGGGTCGAGGACCACGTCGCCGGGGTTCGAACAGGCGAGCAGGATGCGATAGAGCAACGCTTCGGGCTTCTGCGTCGGATGGACTTTCGTGCCGCCCTTCTTCAGTCGCTCTTGACCGCCGCAGATCGGGATCAGCCAGTCCGAGCGCATCTGAAGCTCGTCGTTCAGTGTCTTCATCGCGCGATAATTGAACGTATAGCGTGACTTTTCGCCCATCGACGCCCAGATCAGCGTCTCATGCGCGTTGGTGAAGCGCGTGCCCTTGAAATTCGGCATCGGGTTCGCCTTGCGCCACACGATGTCGTTGAGGATCCAGTATCCATTGTCCTGCAGCGCGGTGCCGACGCGGAAAATATTGTGATAGCTGCCGATCACCCAGATGCTGCCGTTCGGCTTCAGGATGCGCTTCGCTTCCTTGAGCCAGGCGTGGGTGAAGCGATCGTAGGTCGCGAGGCTGTCGAACTTGTCCCAATCGTCGTCGACCGCATCGACCTGACTTCCGTCGGGACGCAGCAGATCGCCGCCGAGTTGGAGGTTATACGGCGGATCGGCGAAGATCATATCGACCGAAGCGGCGGGCAGGCTGCGCATCATTTCGACGCAATCGCCCTGCAAAATGCTGTCGAGCGGCAGGTCCGCGGGGTCTACCTTGGGCGTCCGCAGCTTCGCCGCCGGCGCCTTGACCCGTTCCATAACACCCATGCTTCACCCCGTTCCTTGCTCGTAAGAAGGCCCTGATGAGTCAGGCGGAGTCCGCCGTCAAGCGCAGGAGTCTAGGGATTCCGCCTCTCTAACTGGTTAACGCGAGGAGAACGAAACGAGTCTGCCACACCATATGGAGTCATCAGCGAATCGCAGACTCAACCACTGGTAGTGTGGCGGTGAGGACTCACTTCCGAAAAATTTTTTGCGGTGCGGGGTCAAAGCCCCGGATCGACCCCGGTCAATTCGATTGAACGCATCCAAAGCTCGCGTGCCAGCTTTGGATCGCGCGCGTCGCGAGTTGCGCGCGCGGGCCCCGAGCGTCCCGATATCTCACCAAGCCCCTGCGGCCCCAGATAGTCGCCGCCCTGGACGCGCGCGCCCGTTGCCGCCTGCAGCGTCGGCCAGGCACCCTGCGCTGCGCTGTTGAAAAAGGGGCCTGCAAGCGGCGTCATCGTGCGTAGCGGGAGCGGCAGGTGCCGGGTCAGTTCGGTGAGCGCCACCCCCGGGTGGCATCCGATCGCCTGCGTCGCTCGTCCTGCGGCGCTCAAACGACGGTCGAGTTCGAACATATGGAGCAGGTTCGCGAGCTTGCTCATCTGATAGCGCGCCCAATTATGATAGCTGCGCGACGCCGACAGATCGCTGTAATCCATCGCGCCGCTCTTGTGCGCGATACTGCCGGTGATGACGATCCGGTCGTCGACATGGCCGTGGACCAGCCCGGTGAAGGCGAAGGTGCCCAGGTGATTGACCCCGAATTGCAGCTCGAAACCCTGCTTCGTCAGCGTCCTCGGTGGGATCATCACCCCGGCATTGTTGATCAGCACATCGATCCGCGGACCCGAGAGCACGGCCTTCGCCGCATCGCGGACCTGGTCGAGATCGGCAAGATCGAGCGGCTGGAACGAAAGCTCAGCCTTTGGCACGTCGATCCAGATGCGGTTCATCGCGACCTCGGCCCTGTCCTCGTCGCGGCAGGCGAGGACCACATGTGCGCCGCGCGCTGCGAGGATTTTTGAGACTTCGAAACCGATCCCGGCATTGGCACCGGTGACAAGGAAAGTGCGGCCGGTCTGGACCGACACATCGTCGGCCGTAAATCCCCTGCTCATCCTTTTCCCCCCTTGGTTTCGGGTTTTCAGACCAGCTGCATTTGGGCGACCGGGGCAAAACTGGTCCGATGATGCGGCGTGGGGCCATGCTGCCGCAGCGCCGCAAGATGCTGGGCGGTACCATAACCCATGTTGGTTTCCCAGCCAAAGCCGGGGAAGTCGCGCGCCGCTGCCACCATGAAGCGGTCGCGATGTTCCTTCGCGATGATGCTCGCCGCCGAAATACAGGGGTGCAGCGCGTCGCCGCCTATGATCGCGCGCGCGGTATAGCGCCAGCGCGGCAGGCGGTTGCCGTCGACCAGCACCTCGGCGGGTTCGAACCCCAGCGCTTCGACCGCGCGCGTCATTGCGAGGAAGGTCGCCTGCAGGATGTTGATGCGGTCGATTTCCGCAACGCTCGCCTCGCCGACGCCCCAACGGCAGCGCGTCTTGATCTGCGCTTCGAGTTCGGCGCGGCGTTTTGCGGTTAGCTTCTTGCTGTCATCGAGACCATCGATGCCGCCTTCGCAGAGCAGCACCGCCGCCGCGACCACCGGGCCCGCCAGCGGCCCGCGCCCGGCTTCGTCAACGCCGACGATCATATGCGCCACGGCGGATAGCGCCGATATTCGGCGGCCTGATACAGGCACAGGCGATTGCCCGCGGGATCGGTCAGTCGCGCCTCGCGCCAGCCCCATTCCTCATCCTTCGGCATCTGGTCGAACCGGACGCCGCGCCGCGCCAGATACGCGACCCACGCGTCGAGCGCGCCGCTTTCCAGATAGGTCGTGGCACCGCCAGCCGCGCCGTCGCCGACATGGATCGACAAGGTAACGCCGTTCGCAGCCTCGAAGCGGGCATATCCATTGTCGGGACTATCGACGATCTGCTTCAACCCCATCTGCTTGTAGAAGGCGACTGATACCGCATAATCATTTGCGGGCAGCGTGACTTGGTTGAGCGCCGGGCCGGTGAACAGCCCGTCGTTACGCACATATTGCTGCCCCATCGGGCCATGCCCCTGCCCCAGCCCCGGTGCATCGTGCAGCGAAAGGCGCACGAAATCCCGCGCACGCGCGATCGCGGGCTCAAGCGGCATTCCCTGCGCCAGCCCCGTTGCGATCGCGCTCGCAAGCGTGCAGCCGGTGCCGTGGCTGTGCGGCGTGTCGATCCGTGGTGCTTCCCAGCGCGCAACCTCGCCCTCGCCCGTTTCGAGCAAACGGTCGATCACCGTCTCGCCCTCGGCATGGCCGCCCTTCACCAGCAGCGAACAGCCGTGTGCGAGCACCGCCTCCTCACCGCCAAGCGCATCGAGTTCGGGCAGGTTCGGCGTCGCGACCATCGCGCGGTTCAGCAACGCGCGAAACGCGTCGATTGTCGGCGCATCGGCGAGGACCGATCCGCTGGTGGCGACCATCACCGGATCGAATACAAGCGCAGCCTGCGCGAGGTCTGGCTGCGACAATCGTTCCGCCACCGCCGCAGCGGTTTCGGCGCTGCCGATCATGCCGATCTTGACCGCATCGACGCCGATGTCCGACGCGACGCTGTCGATCTGTTGCAAGGCCATCGCGGTCGGGACCGGATGGACGCCCTGCACCCCCAGCGTGTTCTGCGCGGTGATCGCGGTGATCGCGGTCATCGCATGGCCGCCGAGCATCGTGACCGCCTTGATGTCGGCCTGGATACCGGCGCCGCCGCCGCTGTCAGAACCTGCAATAATCAGGACGCGCGCGGTCATGGTTCATCAACATAAGGATCGTCACCCCGGACTTGATCCGGGGTCCATGATGCCAGGGCAGCGGAGGATGCCGGATCAAGCCCAGCATGACGAAAAAGGGAATTGGTCACCCCTTATGCTTTCGCTCCGTCGACGCGGGGAATTTGGCCAGCGCCGCGCCTTCGCGCAGCGGCCGGTCGAGCAGGTCGCCGCCGCAATTGGGGCAAATCTCGTCGAGCTTGTCTGCGCAGTTCGCGCAGAAGGTGCATTCGAACGAGCAGATGAAGGCCCCGTGAAGATTGGCGGGCAGATCGCGTCCGCATTTTTCGCAATCGGGTCGCATTTCAAGCATGATAAGTCTCTTTCGGTTCTAGAAAATCAAATGGCTATGCCGCCGCGGCGCGCACCGCGTCGCAGATCATGTCGACGACCTGCTCGACCTGTCCGGCATCGTCGCCCTCGGCCATCACGCGGATGAGCGGTTCGGTGCCGGACGGACGGATGACGAGACGCCCGCGCCCGTTGAGCGCCGCCTCGCCCTCGGCGATCGCCGCGATGACATGCTTGTCCTCGAGCGGCTTGCCGCTGGCAAAGCGGACATTCTTCAAAAGCTGCGGCACGGGATCGAACTGGTGGAGCAGATCGCTTGCCGGCTTGCCGCCGGCAACCAGCTCGGCAAGCACCTGCAGCGCCGCCAGCGTCCCGTCGCCGGTGGTCGCATGATCCGACAGGATCATATGCCCCGACTGTTCGCCGCCGACGTTGAAGCCGCCTTCCTTCATGCGTTCGAGCACATAGCGGTCACCGACCTTGGTGCGTTCGAGCCGCAACCCTTCGCCTTCGAGAAAGCGTTCGAGCCCGAGGTTCGACATCACCGTTGCGACGACCCCGCCGCCCTTTAAACGCCCTTGCCGTGCCCAGCTCGCTCCGATCAGTCCCATGATCTGGTCGCCGTCGACGATCGTCCCCTTTTCGTCGACGACGATCAGCCGGTCGGCATCGCCGTCGAGCGCAATGCCGATGTCGGCGCCGCTCGCAACCACAGTTTCCTGAAGCAAGGCGGGCGCGGTCGATCCGCATTTGTCATTGATGTTGGTGCCGTTGGGCTCGACCCCGATCGCGACGACGTCGGCGCCAAGCTCCCAGAACACCGTTGGCGCACTGTTGTAAGCCGCTCCGTTCGCGCAATCGAGCACGATGCGCAGCCCGTCGAGGCGGACCGATTCGGGCAGGCTCTGCTTGACCGCGTGGATATAGCGGCCGCGCGCATCGTCGATGCGCTTGGCGCGGCCGATATGCGCCACATCGGCGAGCTTTGGCTCGACGGTCAGCAGATGTTCGATCTGTGCCTCATCCTCGTCGGAGAGCTTGTAGCCGTCGGGGCCGAACAGCTTGATCCCATTGTCCTGATAGGGATTATGGCTCGCCGAAATCATCACGCCGAGGTCGGCGCGCATCGAGCGCGTCAGCATCGCGATCGCCGGGGTCGGCATTGGGCCGACCTGCACCACGTCCATGCCCACACTGGTGAAGCCGGCAACGAGCGCATTTTCGAGCATATAGCCCGACAAACGCGTGTCCTTGCCGATCACGACGCGATGCTTGTGTTCGCCGCGCAGAAAATGTGCGCCCGCCGCCATCCCGACGCGCATCGCGACCTCCGCGGTCATCGGCGCCCGGTTGGTCAGGCCGCGAATCCCGTCGGTTCCGAAAAACTTGCGCATGTTCCCTCTGCTACTTAAGCCAAGGCCGACAAAGCCTGCCCCGGCGTCCACGGGATGGCCCCCGCGGAGCATTTCCCGGCCCAAAAACCGGTTCCCGTTTGTTACGGGAGGTGCTCTAAGTCACCCTTATTTGCTTGGCAAGCAGGCCAGAAAAAACGCCGGGAGAATCCGCTTTGAAATCCGCTTGGTTCATTCTCTCGGCGCTTGTCGCTGGCATGTTGCTAGGGATCGCCGTCGAACTTGTTTCGCCCGCTGCGGGCACTGCGTCGCTTCCCTATATCGAACCGATCGGGCTGCTCTGGCTCAACGCGCTCAAGATGACGATCGTCCCGCTTGTCGTCGCGCTGCTCGTCACGGGTATCACCGCGACCGCCGATGCCGCGCGCGCAGGCAAGCTCGCCTTCCGCGCGGTGATGACCTTTCTGGGTGCGATCTTCCTGTCCGGGTTGATGACGCTGCTGCTCGCGCCCTTGCTGCTCCGCCTCTTCCCGCTGTCTCCCGGCGCCGCCGAAGCGCTGCGTCACGGACTTGGCGGCACGACCGAGGCAGGCCCATCGCCGACCTTCGGCGATTTCCTGTTGTCGCTCATTCCGACCAACCCGATCGCGGCGGCGGCAGACACGGCGATTCTGCCACTCATCGTCTTCACGACCATCTTTGCCTTCGCGATCACCAAGCTCGAGCCGCCGCAGCGCGCGACGCTGTCGGGGCTGTTCAAGGCGCTCGGCGATGCGATGCTGATCGTCATCGGCTGGATCCTCGCGCTCGCGCCTATCGGGGTTTTCGCGCTCGGCTATGCGCTTGCGGTCAAGGCGGGAGTCGCGGCGTTCGGTGGGCTTGTCCACTACGTGCTGATCCTGTCGGCGATCGGTGCCAGTTGCATTTTGCTCGGTCTGCTCCTCGCATGGCTTGTCGTCGGCATACCCCTCCCGCGCTTCGTCCGCGCGATGGTTCCGACGCTCGCGGTCGCGATCAGCACGCAAAGCTCGCTCGCAAGCCTGCCGGCGATGCTGAAGTCGTCGGAGGAACTCGGCGTCGATCCGAAAAAGGCCGACGTCGTCCTGCCGCTCGCGGTCGCGCTGTTCCGTTTCACCAGCCCCGCCATGAACCTTGCCGTTGTCGTCTATGTCGCGTGGCTGTTCGGCATCGAACTGACGCCTTGGGAAATGGCCGTCGGTCTCCTCGTCGCAATGGCGGCTGCGCTTTCCTCGGTCAGCCTGCCAGGCTCGATTAGCTTCGTGACGTCGATCGCCCCGATTGCGGTGTCGATGGGCGTTCCCGTCGCACCGCTCGGGCTGCTCGTCGCGGTCGAGACTTTCCCTGACATTTTCCGTACAATCGGCAATGTTATCGGCGACGTCGCTGCGACCAAATATGCCGCCGACGGCGTTGAAGGCGAGGCCCCTACCGTAGGAGAAACCGCATGAAATACCGCAAGCTCGGCCACGGCCTCGAAGTTTCGGCGATCGGCATCGGCTGCATGCCGATGATCAAGGGCGGCAATATCCTTTATGGCGAGGCCGCCGACCTCGACGAATCGACGCGCACGATCCACCGCGCGATCGACCTGGGCGTCACCTTTTTCGACACCGCGCAAATCTATGGCCCGTTCAGCAACGAGGAATTGCTGGGCGAGGCGATCAAGGGCAAGCGCGACGGGCTCGTCATCGCGACCAAATTCGGCTTCAAATTCGACGGCAGCCAGATCGTCGGCGTCGACGGCTCGCCCGCCAACGCCCGCGCCGCGTGCGAGGGTTCGCTCCAGCGGCTCGGCATCGACACGATCGACCTTTTCTACCAGCACCGCGTCGACCCGTCGGTTCCGATCGAGGAGACCGTCGGCGGCATGATGGAGCTGGTGAAGGAAGGCAAGGTGCGCCACATCGCGCTTTCCGAAGCCGGCGCCGACACGATCCGCCGCGCCGCCAAGGCTGCGCCGATCACCGCGCTGCAAAGCGAATATTCGATCTGGGAGCGCGATGTCGAGGACGACATCCTCGGCGCGTGCCGCGACAATGGCATCGGCTTCGTCCCCTATTCGCCGCTCGGCCGCGGCTTCCTCGCGGGCGCGGTGCGCAGCCGTGACGAGCTTCCGGAGAATGACTGGCGCCGAAACGACCCGCGTTATTCGGACGAAAACCTCCCCGCCAATCTTGCCATCGTCGATGCGATCGGCGCGGTCGCGGACAAGCATGGCGTATCAAAGGCGCAGGTAGCGCTCGCCTGGCTGCTCGCACAGGGCGACGACATCGTCCCCATTCCCGGCACCAAGCGCCGCGCGACGATGGAAGACAGCGTGGCCGCTGCCGAGGTCACGCTGACCACCGACGACCTCGCCGCAATCGATGCAGCCGCGCCCAAGGGCGGAACGAGCGGCCCGCGCTATGGCGAAATGGGGATGCGGATGGTGCGGCTTTAGGCACCCAGTCGGAGGGGCAGCTTTCGACCGGTTGCTGCCGTTGCAGGTGTGTGCCCCGGCGAAGGCCGGGGTCCAGAGCGCAACGAGCAGAGGTCGGCTCTCTGAAGCCCTGGGCCCCGGCCTTCGCCGGGGTGCGCAAATGGGAAACGACCGGTTGCCGACCAATCCTTTTTCGTCACCCCGGACTTGATCCGGGGTCCCGCTTGAGGCCGAAGTCAGTGAGCGCGTCAAAAAGCGGGATCCCGGGTCAAGCCCGGGATGACGGAAGTGGGGGGCGGGATGTCCGCTTCCCACCCCAAAACAGACATCACCTTCAAAATAGGCCTTTCCTACATTATCCGGCTATGCCAGCCTTCATCCGGCTCTTTCAATCGGTGAACAAAAAGGCGGTGGCTGCCTGGCTTGCGGGTTCGACCATGATCGGACGTGCCGCGCACATCCAGCACGCCGCGACTGGCAAATCGGGGCGCTCATAGGGCTGAACTTTACTGAACTTTGGAATATCCAGCCGGGCGATGTCCAAAGAGGGCAACGTCAGCTCACCACCCCAAAAACAGACATCAACTTCTGCCCTTTGCCTTAACCCTTAACCTCCATCCGCTCGCACAGCGCATCGACCTTTCCGGCCAACTCGTGAATCCGCATCTGATCGAGCTTCTCGTGCAGCCGCATGATCTCCAGCTCCGCGCGCAGGTTGATCTCGTAATCGAGCCCTGCCGCGATTCGATCCTTCGCCGACGCGCGGTTCTGGCTCATCATGATGATCGGCGCCTGGATCGCCGCGAGCGTCGAGAGCATCAGGTTTAGAAAAATGAAGGGATAGGGATCGAACGCCATCCCCCAGCGGGCAAGCACGTCCGAATTGAGCAGCATCCAGCCGAGCAGCACTGCGGTGAAGGCGATGATGAAACCCCATGAACCGCCCACCGCAGCGACACGATCGGACAGGCGCGCGCCGAAGCTCGCCTCGGCATCATCCAGGTCGGCAGCGTCGCGGCTGATCAGTCGCCGCTCGGCAATCGCATCGAGTACCCGAAGCTCGTCGGCGTCGAGTTCGTCGAGCGGCCGCCCAAGCAGGCGAAGCGACAGGTCTGCGGTCGTCGTTTTATCGTGCATTATATCAACCCATCCAGCGCCAGATTCCGGCCACCATATATCCAAGCGCGCCATGTGCCCATGTCGCGACAAGCCAAAGCACTATTCCACCGAACAGCGCGTGCGGCCGCGGAATCGTGTCGCCCCATGGCGCCGCCCCGCCGATCTGCCGCGCATAGGGCAGAAAGCTTGTCCGCGATGCCCAGCCGCGCCAGGCATCGCCCATCAGCCTTGCCTTCTTTGCATCCTGCCCCGCCGAACCGACGAGCGCGAGGAAGATGATGATCGCCGACAGAATGATCTGGCCAGGCGTCGGCATCACCAGCGCATGGGCAAAGGCCCACAGCGTGAAGCCCCACATCATCGGATGCCGCGTGATCGCAAACACCCCGCGCGGCGCAGCTTGCGCTGCCTTCGCGGCGCCCGGCGCCGGCATCGCGGGGTTGCCGATCAGCGACCCCATGAACAATATGCTCGCAAGCAGCACGATCAGCGAGGCCAGCATCCAGAGCGGATCGTCGACCGCCCATAAGGGCGGCTCGGCGGGCATTCCGCGCCACGCCTGCACCAGCAGGATGAAAGTCGCGATCGCGACGACCGAATAGACGATCTGGAACCCGCGCTCGCCCAGTCGGCCCGCGAGCCCGTCGCGCAAGGGATGCGACAAGGCAAGATGCGAGCCGACGAACAACACGCCGGTGACGATCAAAAGCGACATGGGCTGCATGGCCAATCCCTCCTTACCGCCGACGGCCACGCGGACGGCATGGCGACTCGCGGCGTCATGCCGGCACCATCTGCCACCAAGGTAACAGTGTCAACATAGAGGCGAGGAGCAAGGCAGGCGCTGCCGCGCCTGCCCGTCCTTATCTGTCGTAAGCCTTGGGCAACGCCCCTTCCTGCGGCGTCCGATACCGATCGCGCAGACGATCCTGCCGCGTCGTCAGCGACTGTGCCTTGCCGTCGATCCAGACCGCCGTCGGGCGGCTGCCGAGTTCGAGCGGGTCGTTGTCCCAGATCACGACGTCGCCGGCGCGGCCCGGACGCAGCGAACCGATGCTGCCTTCCATACCGACAGCCCGCGCGGGAACGCTGCTGATCGATGCGAAGGCCTGATCCCACGTCATCCCGCTCGCCCCCGGTACGCGCGCAAGGCCGACGAGATTGCCCGCATATTGCGTCGCATAGCCCATCTTGTGCGCGTCATCGTCGTCGAACACGCCGACCGACACATCGACGCCCGCAGCCTTGAGCCGGCCCGCGTTCGACTGCGTCGCGCCGAGCTGTTCGAAAGTGCCAGGCAAATCGGTGAGCGGCGAGACGAGCACCGGCACCTTTGCCGCCGCGATTTCGCGCGCGACGAGCCAGCCCTCGGTGACCCCAACGAGCACCAGCTTCAATGCCGGAAACTCCTGCCTGAGCTTGATGACGTTTACGATATCGGCAGCGCGATCGACGCGCACGAACAGCGGCGTCGTACCGTCGATCACGCGCACCAGCGCATCAGCATCGGCGCGCTGGATCATCGCGTCATTTCCCCATTCGGCGAGCGACGCGGGATTGCGGGCATAGCTGCGCGCCGCCAGCAATTGCTCGCGGAACAGCAGGAAGGTTGCCGCCCGACTGCCGCCGGCCTTCGCCGAACCATCCTCACCGAACGCGACATATTGCAGCGCACGCGGCTTCGTCACCATGTCCATATCGTCGGCCAGGTCGACGACCGCGCCTTGGCCCGCGAACAGATTGCTGCTGCCGCCCGGCGCGACGATCGCGCGGGTCACGCCCGACGCGCGGTTCACCGCGACGGGAGATCCCATCGGATTCAGCGCTGGCGCGATGTCGAGCCCCGCCGAAAAGCGCGTGCGCGGCGCCGACCGGTCGTTGGTGCCGGTGACGGCATCGACCTCGGTCAGCCCGACGCGGCTGAACGCCGCGACGATACCCGGAGTCACATAACGCCCCTGCGCGTCGACGCGCTCGACGCCAGCGGGCACGGCAACACCCGCGCCCGCGGCGACGACCTTGCCGCCGCGCACGACGACGGTGCCGCCCTCGATGGGCGCGCTGCCGTCGCCGATGACGAGCTTGGCATTGACGATCGCGACATCCTGCGCCGCGGCCGGAACGGCGATCAGTGCCGCGGCGGAAAGAAGAAGCGCGCGGATCATTTCACGTCTCCTTCGCCCGGCTGGCCCAGCTCGAAATCGCTCACCGGACGCCGTTTCGGATCTTTCGCGTCGAACATCAAAGCGCCGTCGATCCAAACTTTTTCTGGCCGCGTATAGGCGCTGAACGGATTGCCGTTCCACAGCACGACGTCGGCCATCTTGCCCGGCTTCAGGCTGCCGGTCCTGTCGGCGATACCGAGCGCCTTCGCCGGGTTATACGACAGCCAGGTCCACGCCTGTTCGTCGCTGACGTCGATCCCGATGCGGCGGCCGGAAGCGCGCGCTTTCGCGGCTTCCTGATTCAGACGCTGGATCTGGTTCGCATCGTCCGAATGGACGATCGTGCAGGCACCCGCCTTATAGACGAGGGGGATATTCTCGTTCACGCTGTCATAGGCTTCCATCTTGAAGCCCCACCAGTCGGCCCACATCGCCGAACAAATGCCTTCCTTCGCGAGAATATCTGCGATCTTGTAGCTTTCGACCGCATGGTGAAAGGTCGACACCTTGTAGCCGAATTCCTTCGACATATCGATCACCAGCGCCATCTCGTCGGCGCGATAGCAGTGATTGTGGACGAGGATTTCGCCCGACAGCACGCCCGCGAGCGTTTCCATCGCGAGGTCGCGGTCGACGGCTTTCCCTTCATCCATCTTCTTCTTATAGGCTGCGGCCTTCTGCCAGGTCGCGCGGTTCACCGCGAAATTGCCCATGCGGGTCGAGGGCATCCGCCCCTTGCCGCCATAGACGCGCTTCGGATTCTCACCACACGCCATTTTCAGGCCATAGGGCGCGCCAGGGAACTTCATCCCCTGCACCGTGCGCGACGGCACATTTTTGAGCGTGATCGAGCGGCCGCCCATCAGGTTCGCGCTGCCCGGAAGTATCTGAAGCGCCGTCACGCCGCCATTGGCGAGCGCGCGGCTGAAACCCGGGTCCTGCGGCCAGACGCTATGTTCGGACCAGACTTCGGGCGTCGTCGGCGACGTCGCCTCATTTCCATCCGAATGCGCGTCGACGCCGGGTGAAGGATAGTCGCCAAGGTGGCTGTGTATGTCGATGACGCCGGGGGTGAGGAACTTGCCCGTGCCGTCGATGACGTCGGCGTCGGTCGGCAGTTCCATGTCGGGCCCACCGATCCGGTCGACCTTACCGCTCGTCATCACGATCGAACCATTGTCGATCCGCCCGCCCTCGCCGTCAAAGATGGTGACACCCTTCACCACCGTCAGGCGGGTCGGATATCCCTTGTACGTCGACGGATAGGGATCCTTGTTGAACTTCACCGGCTTATCGGCGGGCTTGTCGCTCGCCGAAGCCACGTCTCCACCACCGCTCGCCGCGCAACCGACGAGCGCCAGCGACACTGCAGCCAGCAGGCTGCCCTTCACACCCCGGATCATTATTACGCCCCTTTGGTTTCGGGATGGATACCCGCAGCCTGCGCCTCACCGATTTCATTCTCGCCGGCCAGCCCATCGGCATCGCGCAGCGTGTCGAGATGCATCAGCTTCTTGATCAACGGCGACACGACGATGACAAGCACACCAAAGCCGATCGCCCACAGGCCGATCGTCTGGTAGACATCGAGAACCAGCGCCTTGCCCGCGCCTTCGCCGCTCGCCTTTTCAGACCCCGTCGCCGACGCAATCAGGCCGGCGGCGAAATTGCCGGTCGCCGATGCGAAGAACCAGGTTCCCATGATCAGGCTCGCCATATGCGCCGGCGCCAGCCGGTTCATCGCGCTGAGGCCGACGGGCGAAAGGCAGAGTTCGCCCATCGTGTGGAGAAGGTAGATCAGGAAGATGAAGAGGACCGGCGTCGCATTGTCCATGCCCACCGCTTCGGCACCCCATTTCAGGACGAAGAAGCCTAGCCCGAGTTGAAGCATGGCAAAGCCGAACTTAACCGGCGCCGATGGCTCCATGTTGCGGCGGCCAAGCCATGTCCACAGGCCCGCGAAGAGCGGGGCCAGGAGCACGATATAGATCGCGTTGACCGACTGGAACACCGACGCCGGCACGCCGCCACGGTCGACATAACGGTCGGTGAAAAGATTGAGCGACGAACCGGCCTGTTCGAACAGGGCCCAGAAGAGGATCGAGCCCATGATGAGGAACATCGCGGCAAAGATGCGGTCGCGGTCTTCGGCGGGCAGCTTGATCACCGCGGTACCGATGACATAGGCGATCAGGATCGCGCCGGCCACGCCAAGGAGCGTGCCGACCAGCGCCTGATTCTGCACCAGCCACCAGCAAACGCCGACGGCGACGAGGCCGACCAGATAAAGCACCCATTCGAACTTCAGCCCGAACTTCTTCTCATTCAGCAGCGCCGGATTTTCAGGCTCGCCACGGCCGAGCAGCAGCGGCTTGAACACGACAAAAACGATCAGGCCGGCAAGCATGCCGAAGCCCGCGGCGCCGAAGCCATAGGCCCAGCCATAGACTTCGCCGAGATAGCCGCAGAGCAGCGAACCGAGCGCCGCGCCAAGGTTAATCCCCATGTAGAAGATGGTGTAGGCACCGTCGCGGCGCACGTCGGTGCGCGGATAAAGCTGGCCGACGATCACCGAGATATTGGCCTTCAGGAAGCCCGAACCGACGATGATAAAGGCAAGCGCGAGCCAAAAGATATTGAGGCTCGCCGCATCCTGACCGCCAGAACCTTCGAAACCCATCAGGAAATGGCCGAATGTCAGCAATATGGCGCCGTATAGCACCGCCTTTCGCTGCCCAAGCCAGCGGTCGGCCAGATAGCCGCCGAGCACCGGGGTGATGTAGACAAGCGCGGTATAGGCACCATAGATGACACCCGATTCCCCGTCCGAAAACAGCCAGTGCTTGGTCAGGTAGAAAATCAGGAGAGCGCGCATCCCATAATAGGAAAAACGCTCCCACATTTCAGCGAAAAACAGGACAAACAGGCCCTTCGGGTGGCCGAGGAACGTCCCGGCGGCATCCCCGTGCTGGGCATAGGCTTTGGTCATGGCGACCCTTCCCTGGTTATGGTTATAGGCCCCGAAAACGAGGCAGATGGCCGTAACACTAGCGTCAAAATTGCGTATGGGAAGAATCTAATTGCGCGTGAAACCATCACGATCGGGCCGAAATTTATTGCGAATGGTTCGCAACACTTGCGCAAACCTGCATGAAAGGCCACATGCCGCACCATGTTCAACGACACCTCCTCGCTCCTCGCCCATCTCGCCACCCGCCGTTCGGGCAAGGCGCGCGACATGATCGCGCCCGGCCCCGGCGCCGCGCAGCTTCACGATATCATCGCGCTCGCGCTGCGCACCCCCGACCATGGAAAACTGGCACCCTGGCGCATCGTCACAGTCGCCGACAATCAGCGCGAGGCCTTTGCCGAGCTGCTCAAAAAGGCGTGGGTGGCCGAAAATCCCGGCGCCGCGGGCATGGACCTCTCGGCGCTCGACCAGTTCGCGCATCAGGCGCCGACCTTGCTCGTCCTGCTCTCCACGCCGATTCCGGGCAGCAAGATTCCCGTTTGGGAGCAGCAGATGTCGGCGGGCGCAGTCGGGATGAACCTGCTCCACGCCGCACACGCACACGGTTTCGTCGGCAGTTGGCTGACCGGCTGGGCCGCCTATAGTGCCGAAGTCGCTGCGGCGTTCGGCGCGAGTGAAGACGACACGATCGTCGGCTACTTCTTTCTGGGAACCCCGGCGCGCGAACTCGATGAACGCCCTCGCCCCGAATATGACGATGTTGTTCGGCCATGGGAAATTTAGTTTCGTCTATCGGACTGAATTTGTAATTAGTCGCATTTGACTGTGCTGCTGTCTTATGGCATTAAGGCGGCATGCTCGATCAGTCAAAACCCGTGTACCAGCGCCTGCGCGATGTCATCGCGAACGCCATCCTCGACGGCACTTTCCGCGACGGCGACATGCTACCGTCGGTCCGGTCGCTCGCGGCCGAGGAAGGCGCCAATCCGCTGACAGTGGCCAAGGCGTATCAGACGTTTCAGGACGAAGGGCTGGTCACGGTCAAACGTGGGGTCGGCATGTTCGTCGCCGAAGGCGCGACCGAGCGCCTGCGCGACCTGATGCGCGCCGATTTCCTCGCCAATGTCTGGCCGCCCGTCGCGCAACAGATGCGCCGCATCGGCCTCGACGCAAGAGCCTTGCTCGATCTGACCGAGGCGTAACACCGCTTTTCCGTTTAGGGGCGGTGAGCTGTCGTTGCCCTCTTTGGACATCGCCCGGCTGGATATTCCAAAGTTCAGGAAAGTTCAGCCCTGTGAGCACCCCGATTTGCAAGTCGCGGAGTGCCTGATGTGCGCGGCACGTCCGATCATGGCCGCACCCGCAATTCGGGCAGCGACCACCTTTTTATTCACCGAATGAAAGAGCCGGATGAAGGCTGGCACGGTCGGATAATGTAGGAAAGACCTTTTTTAAGGCGATGTCGGTTTTGGCACGGTGAGTTGTCGTTCGTCCCGCATCTTCGTCACCCCGGACTTGATCCGGGATCCATGACGATGGTGCGGCTATGGATCCCGGATCAAGTCCGGGATGACGAAGAAAGATAGGGGGCTTTTGGTCGATACCCACCTTTATCATCCCGGGCTTGACCCGGGATCCCGCTTTTTGACGCGCTCACTGATGTCGAGATCAAGCGGGACCCCGGATCAAGTTCGGGGTGACGACGGGCAACGATCGGTCGTCAGCCGACATCCGCCGCCTACTGCCCGATTTGCGCCGCCTTGTCGCGCAGGTCTGCCGCCGCCTGCTTGCTGCCGCGGCGCTCCAGCAGGTCGGCGTAAAATTCCATGATCCCCGCGTTGAGCGGTTGCAGTCGATAAGCGCGATCGATCAGCGGCAGCGCGCGGTCGTCGTCGCCCTTCGCCGCCCACGCCCGCGCGAGTTCGCGCAGGACCACGACGTCGCGATCGCCGATACGGCTGCGGACATGGTCGAAATGCGCGATTGCCTCGTCCCAATGTTCGATGTCCATCGCGAGATGGCCGGATAGTCGGTCGGCGGCGATGCTCGACGGCTGGCTGTTTCGCAGGGCGAGGATCGCGGCGCCCGACCCGGCCGCATCGCCGGCGCGAAACAGCGCATTGGCGAGCCGCAGCGTCGTCCGCTCGCCCGCGTCGAGATCGCGCGCGGCGCGATAGGCCTGCACGGCAAGCTCGTACCGCCCGCCGGCGAGGGCCGCGTCGCCGAGCAAGATATGCGCATCGGCGACGCCGCGGTTCGCGTCGCGAAGCTGCGTCGCGCGCGCAATCGCACGCGCGCTGTTCCCGCTCGCGAGGTCGGCCGCGATCGCGGGGATCGCCTTGGCGGGGTTGAGCGGCTCGGCGTTGGCCGCCATCGTCAGCAGGCCATAATCATCGTCGGCGGCAAAGGGCACCGCTTCGCCCGGCGCCAGCGCCGCCGCGCGTCCCTGATAGTCCGCCGATTCGATCCGCCGGCCGAGTTCGGCCGCAGAGCGCGCCGCGAGCAGCAAAGACCAGCTATCGGCGTCGGGGCGCCGGACCAGCGGCAGCAGGGCCTCGAGCGCGGCATCGGCGTCGCCGTCGGCCCATTCGGCCGCCGCAAGAATGCGCCGCGCCGTGAAATTCTCGGGCTGCTCAGCCAGCAGGCGGTCGGCCCATGTCGCCGCGACCGCCTCTCCGCCGAGTTCGAGCTCGACGACCGCACTCAACAGCATGAACGACGGTTGTTCGTCGAGTTCACCGCGCGTGCGCTGAAGCAGGCTGCGCGCGAGCGGATAATTGTCGGCGCGCGCCGCCAGCACGGCTTGCAGATAGAACAGGCGCGGGTCGCGCGGGACAATCGTCGCCGCATGGCGCAGCGCAGTCAGCATATCGCGATACCGACCGAGGTCGCCGAGCGTCGCCGCCTGCTCGATCAACGCATCTTCATTGTCGGGGTCGGCGGTCAGTGCCCTTTCATACCAGTCGAGCGACGCCTTCAGCCCCTCCTCGGTCCGCACGAGATTGGCCTTGAATGCCAGCGCCGCGCTGTTCGCCTTGTCGAGCTCGATCGCATAGTCGACCGCGTCGCGCGCGCCGAGCACATCGGCGTTGGCGTCGCGAAAGCGCGCGACGTCGACCCATAGCGCCGAATTGCGCGGCAATTCATGCACCGCGCGGTCATAAGCTTCGCGCGCCGCAGTCAGATCGCCATTGCTCAAATGCACGTCGCCCGCGACCCACGCCGCTTCGCCGATCATCTCGGGAATGACCGGCCCGTCGTCGAGCGTCTGGAGCGCGCGGCTCCCCTCGCCCTGCATTGCATAGGAACGGGCCAGCAACGGACGCAGCGCGGCCTCCTTGGCGCCAGCCTCCAACGCGCCCTTGACCGCCGCTTCGGCCCCCACGCCGTCGCCCAGCCGGATCGCGACGCGCGCCAGTTCGACGCGCTCGGCGATGACCGCCGGATCGCTCGCGATCGCGCTCTGAAGCGCGGCCCGGCGTTCCTCGAGCGCCTTGCGCGGCGCGGCAGACGAACCGCCCCCGCACGCTCCGAGCAGCAGCGCCGCCAGCAGCAGCGCGCCCGTCCAGACGCGGCGCAAATCCATTCAGGCCTGCATCCGATACTGTTTGAGCAGGTCATAGAGCGTCGGGCGACTGATCCCGAGCAGCTTGGCCGCCGCCGAGATATTGCCCTCGCTCTGCGTCATCGCGCGGCGGATCGCGACGCGGTCGGCCGCCTCGCGCGCGCTGCGCAGGTTAAGCCACGCCTCCTCACCCTCATCACCGCCGCCGGCGAGATCGAGATCCTCGCGCATCACCAGCTTGCCGTCGGCCATGATCACCGCGCGCTTGATGCGGTTTTCCAGTTCGCGGACGTTGCCGGGCCAGCGGCCCTCGTCGATCGCCTGCAGCGCGTCGGGGGCAAAGCCGCGCACCCCAGGGTTCATCTCGGGCGCATATTGATGGAGGAAATGCCGCGCGAGCAGCACCGCATCGCCCGGCCGTTCGGCGAGCGACGGGATTTTCACCACCATCTCGGCGAGGCGGTAGTAAAGATCGTCGCGAAAGCTCTGTTCGGCGATCATCGCGTCAAGATCGCGATGCGTTGCGCACACGATCCTGGTGTCGACCGCGATCGCCTTCCGCCCGCCGATCCGCTCGATCGTCCGTTCCTGCAGGAAGCGGAGCAACTTGACCTGCAGCGGCAGCGGAATATCGCCGACCTCGTCGAGGAAGAGCGTGCCGCCATGCGCCAGTTCGATCTTGCCCTCGGTCGTTTTGACCGCCCCGGTGAACGCGCCCTTCTCATGCCCGAACAATTCACTTTCGAGCAGATTCTCCGGGATCGCCGCGCAATTGATCGCGACGAACGCTCCGTCGCGCCGCGCGCTCGCCTCATGCAGGCCGCGCGCAAGCAGTTCTTTGCCGGTGCCGCTCGCACCGAGCAGCATGACGCTGACATCAAGGTTCGCGACACGTTCGATCGTGCGCGTAACCTTCTGCATCTCGGGCGCGCCGGTAATCATCCCGCCGAGGACGCGATTGTCGCTCGTCCCCTGACTGGCCAACCGCGCATTCTCGACCTCCAACTCGCGCACATGAAAGGCGCGGCGGACGATCAGCCCCAGTTCGTCGATGTCGATCGGCTTCTTGTAGAAATCCCATGCGCCGCTCGCGATCGCGGTCAACGCGCTCGCGCGCTCGCCATGTCCCGATACGACGATCACCTTGGTGTCGGGTTTGATCTCCAGAATGGTTTGCAGCGTGCGAAAGCCCTCGCGCGTCCCGTCGGGATCGGGCGGCAGGCCGAGGTCGAGCGTCACCACATCGGGCTCCTCAGCACGCAGCAACTCGATCGCCGCGTCATGATCGCCCGCGACGAGCACCTGACAATCCTCATACGCCCATTTGAGCTGAGCCTGCAGCCCCGGATCGTCTTCGATCACCAGCAATTTGCGCAGATTGGCCCCGCTGTCGTTCATTTCGATCCCATTTTCATCACGCGGGCATCGCCCCCCATATCCTCGCGCGCATCGGCGAGCGGCAGCCACAATGTGAAGCTGCTCCCCTTGCCCGGCTCGCTTTCGACCTCAATCGCGCCGCCCATCGCCTGCGCGATCTGCAGCGCTTCGAACGCGCCAAGCCCAAATCCCGAATCCTTCGTCGACACAAAGGGCTTGAAAAGTTCGTCGCGGATGAACTCGCGCGTCATGCCACAGCCCTGATCGATGACATCAACACGCACCCGCCCTTGCTCGGCCACCGCGATGACCTGCACCGGCGTGTCCGGGTCCGACGCGTCGATCGCATTGCTGACGAGATGCTGGACGATCTGCCGGATCGCCCCCGCATCGGCCCATGCGGACAATCCCGCCTGACAGCCGACGAACAACCCACGGCGCGGACGCATCTCCGCGGCAATTTCGTTCAGCACCGGCTCGACCAAGGTCCGTCCCGCTTCCGCCGCCGGCCCGCGCTCACGTGGAGACAAACGGACGAGCAGGTCCGACAGTCGTCCGGCGGAAATCTTCAGCGTCTCGATCATGTCGGCGCGAAAATCCGGCTTGTCGGCATGACGCTCGGCGTTGCGCGCGAGCAGGCCGATCTGGCTCGCCAGATTCTTGATGTCGTGCATGATGAAGGCAAAGCGGCGGTTGAATTCGTCGAAACGCCGCGCCTCCGACAAGGCTTGCTGACTCTGCGATTCTGCAAGATAACTCGCCGCCTGTTGCCCGGCGATGCGCAGCACGTCGAGATCCTCCCAATCGAGCGCGCGCGAAACAGCAGGTCGATGCAAGACGACGACCGCGATCATCCGCTGGAAATGCAGCACCGGTACCATGACCCATGCGCGCGTGTCCGCGATCAGCCATTCCGGAATGGCGAGGTCAGCCCCTGCCTGCCCCCGCCGCTCGGCATCGAGGTCGACGATATGCTGTGTTTCCTGCAGCATGAAGGCCGAACGCAGAGAGAGTGTTGCATCCTCACTCCCACGATCCGGCCAGTGCCATTGCTCGGCGATACGAAAACCGCTGGCTGCACCCGGCAGCATCAACAGCGCGCCTGGGCTTCCGGTCAGTTCGGCCAGCGCCTTGGCGACGCGGCGATACAGATTGCGATCATCCTCGCCGCCGCCTTGTGCCAGCGTCGCCGTGAAACGCATCCATTCGGCGCGATAGTCATAACGATGCTCGAAGAAATGTTTGGAAATCATCACCGACAGCCACGCGCGCGAACGCGACGAAGCGAGCATCAGGCCACCGGCACCGATCGCGACGACCAACGAGATCGCCTGCGCCAGTTCGGCATAATCGCCGCCGACAACACGCGCGATGGCGCCCGTCAGTGCGATCACGATCAGATAGGCGGCCGCGCCCAGCAAGATCAGCGTGCGGGTGGCGGCGGTACGCGACAGGCGCATCCGCTCGCGCCCGATATCCAGTGCGGCGACGATATAGACGGGCAGGATCAGCAGCGCGATCGCCGGAAGCAGGGCAATCAGCATTGATGCTATTTCGCCGGTCAGTGCGCCGATCAGTTGGACGTTAAGCTCATAGGCCCACAGCATCGCAAAGCCGCCGGCGACCGCCATGACCGGCATCCGTTGGCCCGCGCTTGCATGGCGCACGCCGCCATCGATGACGAGCAGTCCGCCGATTGCGACGATCAGGGTCGCAAAGATCAGGGTCGGCGCCATCCAGGGCTCAGCGGCCGCACCTGCCCGCAAATGCGCCGCGGCGCCAAGCAGAAAGGTCAGCACGCAGATCGTCGTGAGCATCCGCAAAATAAGGCGCAGGGGCCGCGAGATCGGTGCTCGCGGAGACCAGAAGGTCGCACCGATCCAGCCGAGCATTGCGATGTCGCGCAACGCCTGAACGACCAGCGACTGCGACGAGCCCGCTCCGAAAAGTGCCAGAGCACCGCACCACGATGCCGTCGCCGCAGCCGCCAGCGTCAGCAGGCGTGGCGCCGGCATCAGTGCTGCCATCCGCGAGCGCGATCGCGTCAGGAGCCAAAGCGTGACACCGGAATAACATGCCAGCGCAAGGGCCGACAGGATCTGGGACAGGCCCGCGAGCGTGCTCACCGCTAGCGCGCCCCCTCCGGCCACAGCACGACGCGAACCGTCTGGAGCAGGATCAAAAGGTCGAGGAAGGGCGAGTAGTTCTTCGCGTAATAGAGATCATACTCTAGCTTCACGCGCGCATCCTCGACAGAGGCGCCATAAGGATAGTTGATCTGCGCCCAGCCGGTCAGTCCGGGCTTCACCATGTGGCGTTCGGCATAATAGGGCAGCTTCTTTTCGAGTTCCTCGACGAAGCTCGGCCGTTCGGGGCGCGGGCCGACAAAGCTCATGTCACCCTTCAGCACGCACCAGGTTTGCGGCAGTTCATCGATACGCAACTTGCGGATGATGCGGCCCACGCGCGTGACGCGCGGGTCGTTCTCGCTGGCCCACACCGCCTTGCCCGACGCTTCGGCATCGGTACGCATCGAGCGGATCTTGAAGATGTCATAGGGCTCGCCGAACATCCCGACCCGGGGCTGGCGGTAAAAAACCGGCCCACGACTGTCGAGTATCACGGCGATCCCCGCAACGACGATCAGCGGCAGGCCGACAACCAGAACCAGCAGGCTGGCAACGATGTCGAACAATCGCTTGCCGACTTTCGAAATCCGCTGTCCTGCCGAAAAGCCGTCGGAAAATATCAGCCCGCTCGGGTTGGTCGTCGCCAGATCGACGCGTCCCGTCTCGCGCTCGATGAAGCTCGCGATGTCGTTGACGTGGACGCCCGTCGTCTTGACGCGCAGCAAGTCGTTCAGCGGCAGCGCATTGCGACGCTCTTCCAGCGCAAGAACGACTTCGCCGGCGCGAAGCGCAACGACATGATCGGACAGATTGGCGATATCGTCGCGCGGAACTGCTCCAGCCACCGTCTTTTCCGCGGCGCTCATCGCGATGAAGCCGACCATCTCTAGCCCGCTTCCGGGGGTGTCGGCCAGAGCCGCCAGCCGAGCCGCACGCGGCCCGGCGCCGAGCACCAATATGCGGCGGCGAAATGCTTCCGTGCCCGACGATTGCGTGAGCGCGAGGCGGATGACGAACAGGACGGCGATGGCAAAGATCATCGCGTACAGGCTGTTGGCGCGCCACAGCGTCGCCGTCGGCAGCAGGAAACCGAGCACCGAGAGGAAAATCACCCCAAGCGAAATCGCGGCGAGCAGGCGCGCGGTCGCGAAACGCATCGAGCGCAGCCCTTCGTTGCCGTACATCCCGGTCGCCATCATCGCGAGCGAATTGGCAAGACCAAAGGTCAGCAGCGGCAGCCAGCGGCTGACCAGCGGCCCGGCGTCGAAACCCGCCTGATGCGCGTAAAGGTGCCATGCCCCCTCGGCCGATCCGAGCAGCGCGAAGAATTCGATCAACGCCAGCCATACGACAGCGTGCGGAACATAATGTTTAAACAGCCGAAACATGGGGGACCTTTCGCACTCGATACTATCGCCGAGGCGTCAACTGTCGGTTAATTTTACACTCGCTATATCGCGAATGACAAGGTGACCAGCCGCATTCAACAGGATAGACCGGAGGTATGACGCTGATGATCCAGCCTGTTATCCTGTGCGGCGGCGCCGGCACGCGCCTTTGGCCCGAATCGCGCGGTACCCGCGCGAAACAATTTCTTCTGCTTCACGGCCAGCGCAGCCTGTTCCGACAAACCGTGGAGCGCACTCCGGCGGGCGCCAATTTCATGCCGCCCATAATATTGTGCGGCGACGGGCATGTGGCGATGGTCCGCGAACAGATGAGCGACCGCGAGGAATCGCTGCTCGTCGAGCCAATGCCGCGCAACACGGCCGCGGCAATTGCACTCGCCGTCGCACGGGCAGACGCCGACACCTTGCTGCTCGTTATGCCAAGCGATCACGTCATCGCCGATGTTGACGCTTTTCACGCGGCGATCGGCAAGGGCGTGCGGCTCGCGCAACAGGACTGGCTTGTCACCTTCGGCATCACTCCCGACAGCCCCGAAACCGGCTTCGGCTATATCGCCGCCGGGCGCCCGCTTGGCGAAGATGGTTTTGCGGTCGACAGATTTGTCGAAAAACCCCCGCTCGCCGACGCGGAAGCGATGCTCGCAGCCGGCGGATACAGTTGGAATGCCGGGATATTTCTCTTCCGCGCGGCACGGATGCGCGACGCGATGCTGACGCATTGCCGCCCGATCTTCGAAGCGGCCGACCGGGCCATCGCCGCGGGGATGAACGACGGCGACGCGCTCTACGCCGACGCGATCGAGTTCGCAAAGGCGCCTTCCGATTCGATCGATTATGCGGTGATGGAAAAGGATGATCGCGTCGCGGTCGTCCCCGTTGCAATGGGCTGGTCCGACCTCGGCTGCTGGCACACGATCCACGCGCTCGCCGACAAGGACGATGCCGACAATGCCGTCACCGGCGATGCATTTCTCCACGAAAGCCGCGGCAACCTGGTCCGCGCGGGCGACAAGCGCGTCTCGATCCTCGGCATGGACAATATCGCGGTGATCGTCGACGGTGACGACATATTGGTCATCCCACTCGAACGCTCGCAAGAGGTTCGTGCGGCGGCCAAGGCGCGCGAATAGGCGGTCATGGGAGGATTTTCCTGCTTCGCAGAAGCGCCTTTGGGCCTGCTCGATCACGGTCCGGGCGAACTTCGCGATCGTCATTGCCACGACGATGCCTTTGTCGCGGTCGTGCTTGAGGGCGGCTATCAGGAAGCCGGTGACGAAGGGCGCTGGAACGTCCGTCCGGGCGACGCCCTGATCCATCATGCGTTCGAATCGCACCTCGACCGCTTCGAAGCAAAGGGTGCGCGCGTGCTGGTTCTCGCGCTGCCCGCCGAACTCGCTGCGACGCCGGCCGTGCGCGGCCGCGTCGCGGATCCCGATCGCCTCGTCCGCCTCGCCGAGCGCGACGCCTGTGCCGCATCAGCCCATTTCGCCGAGATGTTCGTCGCCGCCGGGTCTGCGGCGCTCGACTGGCCCGACCTGCTCGCCGACGATCTTCGCCGCCTCGCACCCTTCACGCTCGCGGACTGGGCCGAGCAGAAAGGCGTCCGCCCCGAGACACTCAGCCGCGGCTTCCGCGCGGCCTATGGTTGCACACCGAAATCCTATCGCGCCGACGTCCGCGCCCGCGCCGCGCTCGCCGCGGCTCGACTTGGCAACGAGTCGTTCGCCGACATCGCGCACCGCCTGCATTTCACCGATCAGGCGCATATGACCCATGCGGTCGCGCGGCTGACCGGGGCTAGCCCCGGTTGGTGGCGGCGACGTCAAATGGATACAAGACAACGCTGACCCGGCGCCGTTATACTCCACCAATACACACTATGGAGACCTCCCCATGCTCGACCGCCGTACCCTGATCGCCGCGCTGGCCGCGACGTCCGCCATTGCAGGCGTCCGCTCGCCCGCCCGCGCCATGCTCGCCGATGCGCAGACGGGCGAAGGCGCAAAACTCACTGCGATCTATGAACGCATCTACGACATGCTCGTCGACCAGGACCCCGAATTCGCGACGGCTCTTGGCCTCGACAAGGGTGACAACGCCGCCGCCAAGTCGAAACTCGCCGACCGCTCGCCGGCGGGGATCAAGCGCGGCCACAATCTTTACCGCACCGGCCTCGCCGAACTCAAAAAGATCGATACTTCAAAGCTATCGGGCATGGATCTCGTAAATTACGAAACTTTCCGCGGGCCGTGGGAAGATTATGTCAAAGCTTATGATAGCTTCAGCTATGGCCTTCATAGCTGGCCCGAACCGCATCCGGTGACACAGCTCAGCGGCTCTTACCGCTCGGTCCCCGACTTCCTGATCAACCAGCACAGCATCGCGAATGCCGCCGATGCCGAGGCGTATCTGGCGCGCTGTATCGACTTCGCGGTCCAGCTCGATAACGAGACCGGGCGGATCAAGGCCGATCATGCCGCAGGCATCATCCCGCCCGATTTCGTGATCGACCGCACGCTCGGCCAGTTCGACCGCATCTGGGCCCCCGCCCCCGGCGCCAACGGCCTGACCACTAACCTGGCGGCAAAGACGAAGGATATTCCCGGCGACTGGGCCGCGCGCTGCGCTGCGGTCGTCAAGGACCGCATCTATCCTGCGATGCGCCGACAGGCGGACGAGCTTCGCGCCGTCCGGCCCCGCGCGACGCACGACGCCGGCGTGTGGCGTCTGCCCAAGGGCGACGAATATTACGCCTATGCGCTGCGCTTTGCGACGACGACGAGCATGTCGGCGGAGGAGGTCCATAAACTCGGCCTCGACCGCGTCGCCGAACTCAGCGCGCGCGCCGATGCGATCTTCAAGGCGCAGGGCATGACCAAGGGCACGGTTGCCGAACGCATGCGCGCGCTCGGCAAGGACCCGCGCTTCCTTTATCCGAACACCGATGCGGGCAAGGAAAAGCTTATCGCCGAGCTCAACGCCCAGATGCAGGCGATCCAGGCGCGCCTGCCCGAAGCCTTCGGCCGCCTGCCCAAGGCGAAGGTCGAAATCCGCCGCGTCCCCGCGGATATCGAGGATGGCGCGACCGGCGGCTATTACCAGATCCCCGCGCTCGACGGCTCGCGCCCCGGCGCTTATTACATCAACCTGCGCGATACCGCCGAAAATCCGTCGTGGACGCTGCCGACGCTCACCTATCACGAAGCATCGCCGGGCCATCATCACCAGATCGCGCTGGCGCAGGAGGCGGAGGGCATTCCGCGCCTTCGCCGCCTGCCCGCCTATTCGGTCTATACAGAGGGCTGGGGCCTCTATGCCGAGCAGCTCGCCGACGAAATGGGTGTCTATGAAAACGACCCGTGGGGCCGGCTCGGCTATCTGCAAAGCTACATGTTCCGCGCCGCGCGCCTTGTCGCCGACACCGGGCTTCATCACTATCGCTGGACCCGCGAGAAGGCGATCCAATATTATAACGAGGCGCTCGGTACCCCCGAACCGTCGAATATCACCGAGATCGAACGCTATTGCGTGTGGCCGGGTCAAGCGACCAGCTACATGGTCGGCCAGACAAGCTGGGTCCGCATCCGTGAGAAGGCCAAGGCGACGCTCGGCAGCAAATTCGACCTGCGCGGTTTCCACGACACCGCGCTGTCGGCGGGCGCGATGCCGATTTCGGTACTCGAATCGGTAATCGACCGCTGGGTTGCAACCCAAAAGGCCTGACGCCGGAACCGAAAAGCCCTTCGCCTGCAAGCGCATGCGAAGGGCTTCTCGCGGCCGATTGCGGGAGGGAGTTCAATCGGGCCGGCAGATAAAATAGCTGTTCATCTGATCGTGCGGCAATTGGTGCACCTCGACGCGGAAGAAGTCCGCGTCGGCCAGCATCGCAAGCGCCAGTTCCTCGCCCCAGGCGGCACCGAGCCCGACCCCGCCCTGCCCCAGCGACACCGACATGCAATGCATGCACGACACGGTGTAGATGAAGGGCGCGAGCGGGTTGTCGAGGTTGCCGGCGACATCGGTCGCAGCGTGAATTTCCTGCATCACATAGGTGCCGCCGGGCTTGAGCAGCCGCCGGATGTGCCGCAGCACCACCGCCGGATGCGCCTGGTCGTGAATCGCGTCGAAGGTAAAGATCAGATCGAACCGCGCCTCACCCTCAAGCAAGGTCGCATCGACGCGCTCGAAACGGACATTGTCCAGCCCGCGCTCGGCGGCTTCGATCTCGGCCAGCAGCACTGTATCGGCGCACAAGTCATAGCCGGTAAAGCGGCTGTTCGGGAAGCGTTCGGCGAGGCGGATCATCGCCTTTCCCAGCCCGCAGCCGACGTCGGCGACATCGATCCCCGCCTCGAGCTGGCCAATCGTCCACGGCGCGAGGGGCAAGATCGCATCCTCCAGCGCCGCAACGACATTCTGATAGCTGTCCTCGGCCATGCATTCGTGGAAGCGGTCATATTCGCCGTAAGACAGTCCGCCGCCGTTTCTGAAACAGTCGACGATCCGCGTCTCGACCGCGCCGAGCACCGAAAGATATTGGAAATAGCTGCTCATCGACCCATAGGCAGCGTCGGTTCCAAGGAACGCGCCATGCGCTGCGGGCAGGATATATCTGCCGGTGCCGCGATCTATCGAAACAATCCCGGCGGTCGCCATCGCGCCCAGCCATTCGCGCACATAGCGTTCGTTGAGCCCGGCGCGTGTCGCCAACTCGTCGCTGGACAGCGCCCCCCCGCCCTTCATCGCGCTGAACAACCCCGTGCGGTGGCCGATCGCGATCATCAACCCGGCCATACCGTGGTTGACCATCGCGATCAGTTTCCCTGCGAACGCTTCTTCCTCCGCGCTGAGCGACTCCGATTCAATCACATCGGTCATGAGGTTCACATTGCTGCACATGGCGTTTCTCCGTCGCCTTGGGTCAGATGAAGATCAGATGCGGCATCACCGCAAAGATCAGAAAGGCGAAGCTGAGCGACGCCATTGCGGCGAGGGGTTCGCCATTCAGGGATTTGAAGTTACCGTACATTTTTAGCCTCCTTTGTTGGCGAGGCCGGAAATGCCCGCGCGCCGTGTGCGGCAGCGTTTGAGCGAGCGTTGTAATTTGCCGTGACAGCGTGGAAATTGCGCGGCAGGACGTCTCCATGCGCGGATCGGAGCCCTTTGAGGTCAGGCTGCTCGGCGAGTTCGAGTTGCACCGCGGCGGCACCCCCGTCGCGCTCCCCGCCTCGCGCAAGACGCGCGCGCTGCTCGCTTATCTGCTGCTCACCGGAAAGCCCGTCCGCCGCGAGCGGCTCTGCGAAATCTTTTTCGACATTCCCGACGATCCGCGCGCCGCGCTCCGCTGGTCGCTGTCGAAAATCCGCGCTTTGCTTGGCGACGAGGCCGACCTGCTCGCCGCTGACCGCGAGCGCGTCGCGATCGACGCGTCGGGCTTTTCGTTCGACATCGACCGTCCCGATCCGCTGCGCGCGCTCGAAGTTCCGCTGCCGGGGCTCGAGCTTTCAGGACTGGACGAATACAGCCTGTGGCTCGCATCCGAACGCGCGGCGATCGACCGCCGCCGTCGACGCTGCCTTGACGAAGCCTCGCGCAACGCGGTCTGGCCGTCGGCCGACCGGACGCGCTTCGCCGCCGCCGCCGACGCGCTCGACGACGGCCTGACCTCGGCCGTCGATCGCTCCGATTTTCCGGTGCAGCAAGTGCGCTATTGCTTCGCCCCCGACGGCGTCCGCATCGCCTATGCCGTCACCGGCAACGGGCCCCTGCTCGTCAAAACCGCGAACTGGCTCAACCATCTCGAACTCGACTGGGGCAGCCCTTTGTGGGGCCGCATGGTCGGCGGCCTGTCCGAACATTTCCGGCTCGTGCGTTACGACGAACGCGGCAACGGGCTATCCGACTGGGACGTCGGGCCTATCGAATTCGAATCGCTCGTCACCGATCTGGAGGCGGTGGCCGACGCGCTGGAACTAGACCGCTTCCCGCTCTTCGCACTGTCGCAGGGCTGCGCGGTCGCGATCGAATATACGCGTCGCCACCCTGAACGCGTGTCGCACCTGATCCTGCTCGGCGGCTATGCGACCGGCTGGCGCCACCGCGTCGACGAGGGTGAGGCCGACGAGCGGGAGGCGGTGATCACCCTCGTCCGCCGCGGCTGGGGCAAGGATACGCCCATCTATCGCCAGATCTTCTCACAAAGCTTCACGCCGTCGGCGACGCCCGACGAGCTCACATGGTTCAACGATTTCCAGAAACAGACGGTGTCGCCCGACAATGCCGCCGCCTTCCTCGACCTGTTCGGCAATATCGACGTGCGCGCGCATCTGGAACATATCGAGGTGCCGACCCTCATCCTCCACGCGCGTGCCGACCAGCGGATCGGTATCGAACAGGCGATCGAACTTGCCTCCGCCATCCGCGGCGCTTCGCTCGTCACGCTCGACACCGACAATCACATCCTGCGTTCGAACGAGCCCGCGATGGATGTCGTCATCGAACAGATCGTCAATTTCCTGAGCTGAGTGCGTGAAAGACGCTAATTCTGAAAGATTGCGGGCGTTCCGGGTTTGACCATCTGCGCCAGACGCGCAGCGTCCCAATTGGTCAGCCTGACACAGCCGTGGCTCTCCGCGCGCCCGATCGTATGCGGCTCGCTCGTTCCGTGAATGCCATAATGCGGCTTGTTCAGGTCGAGCCACACGACGCCGACCGGGCTGTTGGGCCCTGGCTGCAACAGCACCGCTTCCTTGTTGTTGCTGACATCCCAGAACAGCTTGGGATTGTAATGGAAGTCGGGGTTGCGGCTGACGCCCTGGATTTTCCATTTGCCGATCGGCAGCGGGTCGCGGCTGCTGCCCATCGTCGCGGGAAATTGCGCCACCAGCTTGTCGGCCTCGTCATAAACTTTCAGCACGCCTTCCGACTTGTCGACGACGACCTTTGCCGCCGCCGTCTGGTCCGGCGCCACACCAAGCCGTTCGAGCGTGCCGTTCCAGCCGCGCTCGTCCTTCCCGATATTTGGCACGTCGACGTCGGGAATATTGGGCACACGAAACGGACGCCCCGCGCCGACCAGCGTCGACGGACTGTTGAGCGTCACCAGCATCTCTGGCGTCGTATGGAAACGTTCGGCGAGCGCCTCGGTCAGGTTTCGATATCCCAGCGCGGGCAATTTGGCCTGCTCGGCCGCGTCTTTCGGAAAGGCCGGCACGAACGGCCCCTTCGCGAAGCCTGCGGGTATGACGACCATGCGGGTCGCCGGGATCGTCCGCCCATCCTGCAACGCCTTTTCGGTTGCCGCGTCGAGCTTGCCGCTAGCATCGAGGCCGCGGGATATCTGAAAACCCCGAAGCGCCGCGACATAGGATTGCCCCTCTTTCCCGTCGATTACGCCCGGGGAGAAGCCGAGATGGTCGAGCAGAACCTGCGCGCGGAGGATCGGCGTTTCGGCGAAAGGGACGGCGTCCGTCTTGGCGTCCTCGAAGCGCAGCGAACCGGTGTTGGCCGCGTCGCGGGTCGCCGTTTCCTGTTCGGGATCAGCCTTTTCGGGCGCGGCATTGCAGCCGGCGATCAGAAGCAGGCACGGCAGAATGAAGATGTGTTTCAAATATTTGTCCTCGCAGGTTCGAGAAGGATCAACGATCCTCCGTGCGAAAGGATGCGGGACAGCGGGTGTCGGTTCAGCCATCACCTTCTTCGGGCCCGGGCGCGATCTTTGCCGCCAATATCCGGTGTCGCAACACATCCCAGTCGGGAAAGCGCCAGAAGGTCGGGCTGTCGCGGCCGATGATCCGGGGATGTTCGGCCGACGGCGCAATCGCCCGGTCGACGGGATCGATCTCCGCCAGCGCATCACAGTCGAAAAACGCCCGAACGATTACATCCTCGTCGGCTTCGCCCGCACTACCCACGACGATACCCAGTTCGCCCGTCGACAGCCGGACGAGCGTGCCGACCGCATAGATGCCGAGGCTGTCGGCAAAGCGGTCGAGCAGAGCGGGATCGAAATGGCCCCGCCACTTCTGCATTTCGGTCAACGCCTCGCACGGCGTCCATGCCTGTTTGTACGGCCGGTTCGAGGTGACCGCATCATAAACGTCGCAGATCGCACCCATGCGCGCCGCGAGCGACAATTGCTCGCCCTTCAATCCGCCTGGATAACCCGTGCCGTCGACCTTCTCATGGTGCCGCAGGCAAAGTTCCAGCGCCAGCTCCGGCGCGCCCTGCGAACTCGCAAGCAGCCTGTGCCCGGCAACCGGATGTCCCCGAACCGCCTGCATTTCGCCTTTCGATAACGCCCCGGGCTTGTTCAATATCTCGTCCGACACCGCGACCTTGCCGACATCGTGGAGCAGCCCGGCCACTCCCAAATCCTGCACCTGCTGCGCATCCAGTTCCAGGTGGCGCGCGAAATTGATCATCAGCGCGCAAACCGCGACCGAATGGAGATAGGTATATTGGTCCTTTTCCTTGAGGCGAACGAGATTGATCAGCGCCTTCGCATCGCGCTCGATCGACGCGCCGATCGAACTTGCGAGGCGCACCATGCGCCTGACCTCGACCGCCCGGCCAAGCCGTGCGCCCTCGAACATGTCGGTCACAGCCCCACGCGTCCGGTCGATCACCTGCTTCGCGCGGCGGCATTCGCCGGCATAGCCCCGGCGAGGACGCGGGGCGGCGCGATCTTCAGGATCGCGGGTCGCAAAAGTCGGTCCGGATCTTGGCTTTAGGGCCTGAACCAGCGGTTTCCCCCACGATCGTGATGGCTTGCGACGCGGGGCGTTTGCGTTCTTGGCCGTTGGCCGATGCCCGGGCGGAGCGATCCCCCGCTCCGCATCGATCATCAGCGCGTCAATGCCCGAATTGCGAATTCGTTGAAGTTGCTCGGTGGTTTCGACCCGGAAATTACTCCGCCAAAAGGGGTGATCGAACCACGACCCTTCAAAGGCGTGGACGAACATGCCGATTTCGACGTCCTGCGGTTCAATTCGTACAAGCATTTCGGGTCCCGTTGCGGCCGCCTGATAGACACGCACCTTTCCCAATACGGCACAGCATGTGTCACTTTAAGGGGCCCGGTAGGGAATGGTTAACCTTAGTCTCCCGCAAAATCGAACGCGCTCACTCCGCGTTCGCCCTCGCGGAAGCGCAAGGGACGGCCGAGCGGCGGCATCGATCGCTGGACGCAGCCGGTACGCGTGCAGCGCCGGCAGCCGAGGCCGATCGGTGTTGCGGGGCTGCGCATCAGGTCGATCCCGCGCGCGGCGATCAGCGGCGCGGCAACCTTGGCATCGACCCCGACACACACGGCAAAACGCGCGGGGGTCCCGCTTCCCGTTGCGCCAGGCGCGGCGACCGAGCGCGACTGGGTAAACCAGCGCGATCCGTCCTCCAGTTCGACCAGATCGGCGACAACTTCGCCCGGGCGCGCGAAGGCCTCATGCACGCCCCACAATGGACAGCGTGCATCGCCGTCGACCAGCGGCGACTGGCTCGCGCCAGCATAGCGCTTGCTGCCCTGCCCCGCGCGGTCGATGCGCAACATAAAAAAGGGCAGCCCGCGCGCACCCACGCGCTGGAGCGTCGTGAGCCGGTGCGCGACCTGCTCATAACCCGCGCCGAAACGCCGCTGGAGCAGCAGCAGATCATATCCCGTCGCGTCACACGCGCGCAGGAAGCGACTGTAAGGCATCATCAGCGCCGCGGCGAAATATTGGATCAGGTGGCGCTCGAACAGCCGCGCCGCCGCTGCCTCGGCGAACTCAGCGCCTGCCACCAGCGCGTCGATCTCGGTCTTCGCCTCGATCTGTGCGAGCGTAGCCGCCGCCTGAAAGGTGCGCGAAGCGGGGCGCAGCAACTCGTTCAGCATAAGTTGCCGCGCATGCCAGTCGAGCCAGCGCAGCCGGTCGGGCATCACGTCCGACGGCAGGATACGAATGCCGAGTTGGTGCCGCGTGCGCAAACGCTCGGAAATCGTCCCATAAAGGTCGGCCCCCGCGAGCCGCAGTTCGTCGGCCAGTTCCTCGGCGCGCGCGTCGAGGTCGGGGAAATGATTGCGCCATTTTTCAATGGCGCGGCGTACAGCGGCAACTTCGGGCGCATCGCCTTCACTTTCCGCGCGTCCCTCGGGCGCCACATCGAACAGGCGCGCAAAGGCCGCGGCGGTTGCCGGCGCGGTCTGAAGCCACTCCTCGACCTCCTGCGTCCCGATCCCCAGGTCGGCGAAACGCGGATCGGCGAGCCGGCGCCGTAGTCCTGCAAGTCCGCCCGGCAGGTCTTCGGCGCCCAGCTTCGCCGCGTCGAAACCAAAGCGTTCAGCCAGTTTGACGATGACCGTCGCACTCAGCGGCCGCTGCCCATGCTCGATCAGATTGAGATAGCTTGGCGAGATCGCGAGCGCCTCCGCCATCGCTGCCTGCGTCATACCCGCCTCACGCCGCACCTTGCGCACCGCCGGCCCCGCAAACACCCGCCGCTCTGCCATTCTGTAACTTTCTTTACTAATTTACAGTCTGATTTACACCTATCGGCCATATTTCACAAATATTATTGACAAAGCTTTTCACCTTCCGCGCCACTTTCGCCAACTTCCACCCATCAGCTTCGAACAAGGACAAGACGATGGGCTATCAGGAAGACATGGCGCAGGCAGGCCGCCTCATCCGCGATTACGACGGCACCTGGGACGGCATCAGCGGCGAGAGCATCGCCCGCATGCGCGCCCAGAACAAGTTCCGCACCGGCCTCGACGTCGCCCGCTACACCGCGCGCATCATGCGCGCCGACATGGCCGCCTATGACGCCGACCCCGCGAACTACACGCAGTCATTGGGCTGCTGGCACGGCTTCATCGCGCAGCAGAAGATGATCTCGATCAAGAAGCATTTCGGCACCGTCAAGGGCCGCTACATCTATCTCTCGGGCTGGATGATCGCCGCGCTGCGCAGCGAATTCGGTCCGCTGCCCGACCAGTCGATGCACGAAAAGACCAGCGTTCCGGCGCTGATCGAGGAAATCTACACCTTCCTCCGCCAGGCTGACGCCCGCGAACTCGGCATGTTGTTCCGTGACCTCGACGCGGCCCGCGCCGAAGGCGACGAGCTCAAGGCGAAGCAGATCCAGTCGACGATCGACAATCATGAAACGCACGTCGTGCCGATCATCGCCGATATCGATGCGGGCTTCGGCAATGCCGAGGCGACCTATCTCCTCGCCAAGAAGATGATCGAAGCGGGCGCTTGCGCGCTCCAGATCGAAAATCAGGTCTCTGACGAAAAGCAGTGCGGCCATCAGGACGGCAAGGTCACCGTGCCGCACGAAGACTTCATCGCGAAGATTCGCGCCTGCCGCTACGCCTTCATGGAACTCGGCGTCGAGGACGGCATCATCGTCACCCGCACCGACAGCCTCGGCGCTGGCCTCACCAAGCAGATCGCCTTCTCGAAAGAAGCCGGCGACCTTGGCGACCAGTATAACAGCTTCCTCGATTGCGAAGAGGTCGAAGGCGCGGGCAATCCCGGCGATGTTCTCATCAACCGCGACGGCAAGCTGGTGCGTCCGAAGCGCCTGCCCTCGAACCTCTATCAGTTCCGTTCGGGAACCGGCGAAGACCGCTGCGTGATGGATTGCATCGCCAGCCTTCAGAACGGCGCCGACCTGCTGTGGATCGAAACCGAAAAGCCGCACATCGAACAGATTGCGGGCATGGTCGACCGCATCCGCGAAGTCGTCCCCAATGCCAAGCTGGCGTATAACAACTCGCCGAGCTTCAACTGGACGCTAAACTTCCGCCAGCAGGTGTTCGACGCCTGGGAAAAGGACGGCAAGGACGTCAGCGCCTATGACCGCGCGAAGCTGATGAGCGTCGATTATGACGGCACCGAACTCGGCGACGAAGCCGACAACCGCATCCGCACTTTCCAGCGCGATTCGGCGAAGCGGGCGGGCATCTTCCACCACCTGATCACGCTGCCGACCTATCACACCGCGGCGCTGTCGACCGACAATCTCGCCAAGGAATATTTCGGCGACGAAGCGATGCTGGGTTACGTCAAGGGCGTCCAGCGCGCCGAGATCCGTCAGGGCATTGCCTGCGTGAAGCACCAGAATATGTCGGGCAGCGACATCGGCGACGATCATAAGGAATATTTCGCCGGCGAAGCGGCCCTGAAGGCCGCGGGCAAGGACAATACGATGAACCAGTTCGCCGCGTAAACAAGTTAGACGCGGGGGCCCGTTGCAACCCCCGCGTCGCCCATCTTGGCACGGGGGTCAGCGACCCGACCCCCGTGCCTCCCGAGCTTTCCTGGGGAGGAAAGCCTGTCCGTCGGAAGCCCTTGCGCTTCCGGCGGACATTTTTATTCCGGGAGCGCCCCTTCATCCTGACGCGTTTTGATCAGCGACCAGATCACGCCGCCCGCGATCAGCGCGACGGTCACGCCAAGGCTGACCAACGGCGGGAACTTCGCGCCGCCAAGCACGAAGTCGGCGACAAAGATCTTCGATCCGATGAAGACAAGCACCAGCGCCAGCGCATATTTCAGATAGTGGAAACGGTGCACCATCGCCGAAAGGGCAAAGTAGAGCGCGCGCAGGCCAAGGATCGCCATGATATTCGACGTGTAGACGATGAAGGTGTCGGTCGTGATCGCGAAGATCGCCGGCACACTATCGACCGCGAAAACAAGGTCGGCGAGATTGATCACAACGAGCGCAAGGAACAGCGGGGTCGCGGCAAGCACGATCTTGCCAGTCTTCGTATCGGGCACACGCACGAAGAATTTCTCGCCGTGCAGCTCATCGGTGATGGGCATCCGACGCGACAGCCATTTGACGACGGGATTACCCGCAACGTCCATCGGCTTTTCACTCGCGAACAGCATCTTCACGCCGGTAAACACCAGGAAGGCTGCGAAGATATAGAGCACCCAGCCATATTCGGTGACGAGCGCCGCGCCGCCCGCGATCATGATACCGCGCAACACGATCACCGCGACAATGCCCCACAGCAATGCGCGATATTGGTAACGCGGCGGGATCGCAAAGGTGGTGAAGATCAACGAGATGACGAAGATATTGTCGATCGACAACGCCTTCTCGATGAAGAAGCCGGTATAATATTGCAGGCCCGCCTCGCCGCCCTTTGCGGCCCAGACCCACGCGCCGAACGCGGTCGCGATACCGATGTAGAGCGCCGACAGCTTCAGGCTCTCGCCGATCCCCATCTCCTTGTTCTCCTTGTTGAGGATGCCAAGGTCGAAGGCGGTGAGCGCAATGACGAGTGCGAGGAACGACAGCCAGAACCAGGCCGGGGTGCCCAGCCAGTCGGCAAACAGAAATTCCATGTTCTTTTCCCTGGATATGCTGGGGGCGCCGCCTCTCGGCAGCGCCCTGGATCGTCATTTTGTGGGACTAGCGGGCGAGCGCCGGGCGCAGCGCAGGCCGCATCGTCAGCGCCGCAAGCCGTTCCTTCACCACAAGCTTCAGCGTTTTCAGGCGCAGCAAGCGGAACGGGTCGGCGCCGCGGCGACGCACCTCGCGACGTTCGGCATCGTCGAGCTGGCGATGCAACACGGTCAGGCGATAAAGATTGGGATTCAAAGTCATACAGGGCCTCCTGATCAATAAAATCAAGCAGGTGACGCCGATGCCGGGACCCCGGGAAACAGGGGGGAGATAGGGCCAGAGCATCGGAGTCACCCGATGCGGTCCGACATCACGTGGCGGGAAATATCCCGCCGACGCCAGAGGGGCCCGGCCCGCATAACGTCTATTTAGGGTGCCGCGACACCGCTTGCAAGTCCCCCCGCCTACCGCCACGCTGCAAGCGACGCAGGAGGAGGGTTCGAATGAGCGTGCTTGTCGAAAAGGATGGTCCGGTCACGATCATCACCATCGACCGCCCGGCGCGTCGCAACGCAGTCGATCCCGATACTGCGGTCGCCCTGCGCAAAGCCTTTACCGCCTTCGCCGCCGACAAGGATGCGCGGGCCGCGATCCTGACCGGGAGCGAGGGGCATTTCTGCGCCGGTTTCGACCTCAATGCCGTCGGGGCGTCTCGCTATGATCCCGATGGTCCGGGCCCGATGGGGCCGACACGGATGCTGCTCGAAAAGCCCGTGATCGCTGCCGTCGAGGGCCATGCCGTCGCCGGCGGGCTAGAGCTGGCGCTCTGGTGCGACCTCCGCGTCGCTGGGGCCAGCGCGGTGTTCGGCGTCTATTGCCGCCGTTGGGGCGTGCCACTGATCGATGGCGGCACCGTGCGCTTGCCGCGCATTGTCGGACAGGGCCGCGCGCTCGACATGATCCTGACCGGACGCCCGGTTGCCGCGGACGAGGCGCAACGCATCGGCCTCGCCGACCGGGTCGTTCCCGATGGCGAAGCGCTTATCGCCGCGATCGAACTGGCGAAACAGGTCGCCGCCTTCCCGCAAATCTGCATGAACAGCGACCGGCTCAGCGCCTATCGACAGTGGGACTTCGATATCGAAAGCGCGCTTGCACACGAAGCGCGCGCCGGCGTCGTCCCGCTACGCGAAGGCGCGGCGGCGGGCGCCAAACGTTTTACCGAAGGCACGGGCCGCGGCGGAAGTTTCGCCGCCTTCAAGGGGGAATGACGATGAAGACTTGGATTGCCGCCGCGCTGCTCGCGCTGCCCCTACCCGCCGTGGCAGGAGCCCCCGATATCCCGGCCGCCATCTATACCGACCCACCCGCCGACAAAGCGCATCCTGCGGCGATGGAGGTCGTCCATATCCCCAGCGGAAAGGTCGCTATCAACGCCGTCGTCTATGTCGCCGCGGGCGCAGGCCCGCACCCGACCGTCGTCCTCTGCCACGGCCTTCCCGGCAATGAAAAGAGCCTCGACCTGGCACAGGCGATGCGCCGCGCGGGCTGGACCGTCATCACCTTCAATTATCGCGGCTCGTGGGGCAGCCCAGGCGACTATCGCTTTGCGCAGAATCTGGAAGATGCCGATGCGGTGCTCGCCTTTGCGCGCGATCCAGCCAATGCTGCCAAGTTGCGCATCGACGCAAAACGGCTCGTCATCATGGGTCACAGCATGGGCGGCTGGGTCACCGCGCTCACGGCCGCGCACGACAAACAGCTACTCGGCGCCGCGATGATTTCGGCAGGCAATATGGGCTGGCTCGGAAAATTGCCGCGCGAGCAGGCGATTAAGGCGTTGCGCACCAACGGCATGGAGGCTCTCGCCGGGACGACGCCCGAACTCATGGCGGACGAACTCATCGCCAATGCCGACCGCTTCGACTTCGTGAAGGCCGCACCCCAGCTTACAGGGAGCAATCTGTTCGTCCTCACCTCCGACGATGGCCTCGCTCCGATGAGCAATGCGCTTTCGGCCGCGATTGCCAAAGCTGGCGGGGCCGGAGTGAAGTCAGTGCATGTCGGGACCGACCATAGCTGGTCTGACGCACGCATCCGCCTGCAAACCGAGATATTGAACTGGCTGATGACGCTGACGCCCGTAAAGTGAACTAACCGCCGCCGGGCGGCATCTTCGTCGGGCGCAGAATGGCGACTTCCGGTCGATTTTAGCCATCGCCTTCGGATTTCCACGGAATGGCGGCCATGGGGTGGGGAGCTGTCGCTGCCCTCTTTGGACATCGCCGGCTGGATCCGGATCGGATCGGCGCAAAGGCCGCGCAATATTCCAAAGTTCAGGAAAGTTCAGCCCTATGAGCGCCCCGATTTGCAAGTCGCGGCGTGCCGAATATGCGCGGTACGTCCGATCCTGGTCGCACGCGCAATCAGGCAGCGATCGCCTGTTTGTTCACCGAATGAAAGAGCCGGATGAAGGCTAACACAGCCGGATAATGTAGGAAAGACCTATTTGAAGGCGATGTCTGTTTTGGGGTTGGGGAGCGGACGTTGCTTCTTTAATCCTTCGTCATCCCGGACTTGATCCGGGATCCCGCTTGAAGCCGAAGTCAGTGAGTGCGTCAAAAAAAGCGGGATCCCGGATCAAGTCCGGGGTGACGAGGATAGAGAAGTCCGCAACCGGTCATTAACGGCCGCCTCACCTCGCGCGCCCTTCCCTCTTGCACTCGCCCCCCAAATGAGTCACATCTTTACGTGAACGTAAAGGTAAAGCACCCGCGAGAGGATTCTTCCCCATGACCCTTCCGACCTTCGACACGATCAAGCTCGAAATCGCCGACAATGTCGCAACGATCACGCTGAACCGCCCCGAGCGGCTCAATTCGATGCCGCCGGCGATGGCCGACGACATTCGCGAAGCGCTCGATCATCTGCCAAGCCTCGGCGCGCGCGCGTTGTTGATCACTGGCGAAGGGCGCGGTTTCTGTTCGGGCGCCGACCTCGCCGGCGACCGGTCGGCGGGCGGGGCCGTCAGCGGCGGCGCACGGAGCCGCAACGCGCTGCGTGGTCATTATAACCCGATGCTGCTCGCGCTCGCGAACCTAGACATTCCCGTTATCGTTGCGGTCAACGGCCCGGCCGCGGGCGTCGGATGCAGCTTTGCACTGTCGGGCGACTTCACGATTGCGGGCAAGAGCGCCTATTTCCTTCAGGCCTTCGTCAACATCGGCCTTGTCCCCGACGGCGGCTCATCCTGGTTGCTGCCGCGCCTGATCGGCGTGCCGCGCGCGCTGCAGATGATGATGCTGGGTGAGAAGATTTCAGCCGATCAGGCGGCCGACTGGGGCATGATCTATAAGAGCGTCGAGGACGCCGATCTTTTGGCAGAGGCCAAGGCGCTGGCCACGCGCCTCGCGAACGGTCCGACGATCGCGCTCGGCACGATGCGCAAGGTGTTGCGCGACGGGCTGACGCAGGATTTTGCGACGACGCTCGATGCCGAAGCCAAGGGCCAGTTCATCGCAGGCGGCACCGCCGATGCAATGGAAGGCATCATGGCGTTCCAGCAGAAGCGCAAGACCGAGTTCAAGGGGAAGTAGCCCCACCCTTTCCCGTTCGTGTCGAGCGAAGTCGAGACACCCCGCAGGCTTACAAAAGGTCGAGGGGCATCTCGACTTCGCTCGATGCGAACGGTTTGGTTATCCTTACCTACTCCGCCGCTTCCTCGACCATCACCTTTTTGTAGATGCTCGTGCGCGGGTAGGAGCAGAGGCGCATCACCATCGGCTCGAAAAATTCCAGCGGTTCGCTGTCATAATCGGGGTCGAACGCCGGCGCGTCATATTTCTCGCAGAATTCGGCGCACGCAGCATAATGCGGGCTATCCTTGAACTGGTCGCGCATGTCGCGGTCGAGCCCGAGGTAATGGAAGAAATAATGGCCCTGGAACACGCCGTGGTGCTGGACGATCCACAGATTTTCCTCTGACAGGAAGGGCTTGAGGATCGCGGCGGCGACGTCGGGATGATTGAACGCGCCGAGCGTATCGCCGATGTCATGGAGCAGCGCCATCACGACATATTCCTCGTCGCGGCCGTCGCGGTGCGCCCTGGTCGCGGTCTGCAGGCAATGTTCGAGCCGGTCGACCGGAAAGCCGCCATAATCGCCGCCGAGCAGTTTCAGATGGTCGAGGATGCGCTTGCCATTGTTCGGCGCGAACTCCTTCTGCTCGCGCGCGATAATGTCCCAATCTTTCTGCGTCCCGTCGATCATCGACCGGAAAGTGGCGTGATCGTGCGTCATCTCGTTCATGGCAGCCTCTCCTATTTTGAGAGGCAGCCTATCCTATTCGTTGTTATTTGCAACGTTATAGGTCTTGACCTCAGCCTGCGTCAGGCAACGGCGCGTCGACTTGTCCTCCGCATTCGCCAGCGCTTTTTGCTGATACATCACCTCGGTCAGCAACTTGCGCGATACACCCATGCGGATCAGAAAATCATTGTCCTCGCTCGCGAGCAGCGCGGCGTCCTGCTCGATATCGCCGATCAGTTCTTTGGTAGCGTCGGTGCCCATAGCCACGCTCATGTCGATCGCGCTACGGTCGCCGGTGCGCGTGAACATATGGACGATGAAAAGCCCGCCCGGATCGATCACGCGCGGCTGACCGCCCATGAAGATGAAATTGCACGCGCTGAAACAGGCCCAGCCCGCCGGGATACGCGTCGTCAGCCCGAAGTTCGAACGGATGATCCGCCCCGCGGCGTTACCCGCACGCGCGTCTCCACCCGGCGAGCGCAGCCACACTTCGCTGACGTCCGAATTGGCGGCGAGCGCCGCCTTGAGCCGATCGGGCAGCCCCGCATCGATCCGCCCCTCGGCGAGCAGGACCTTGCCGTTCTTATTGGCGACGGGGGTCAGTTTCATCGTCGCGTTCGCCGACCAGTCAGGGGTCAGCGGGCAAGTCGGGTTCGCGGGGTCCATCGCGGGCTTGGCAGCACCGGTCAGACAGGCGATCAGGCCGGCCGCCGCAGCGATACGTAAGGTTTTACGCGGCAAGGACATAACGCGCCTGTCCAGGCCCCTTGCACATCCGTTTCGATACGCGTGTTTCTTCGCCTTCGACGATGATGATGTCGGTGACGTTCATGCACTGAGTACCATCGGCCAGTTCGTTCTTCGCCGCAACGGTCGACGATCCGCTGACATTCTCGCGCGTTTCGCTGGTCCAGTTCGCGGTCGCGCCGACTTCTTCGCCGCGTGTCACCTCTTCGGTCGCGGCCGCCGCCTGGACCTGTTCGGCGGGGTCGAGGCGACAGGCGATCGCGTCGGTGAGCGTGCCGCTGACCTCCGAAATCGGCACATAGCTGTAGACGCCGGCCTTGCTCGCCGCGTCGCCCACCGCATCGTTGATTACATTGCCCAGGATATTGCGCCCGATGCTGTTGCCCTTCTTGCCCTTGGGACAGCCGCCACTCTTGTCTTCGCTGGGCTTCGGCGCCGGAGTCGTCACCTTGCGCAGCAGGCTACCGAACTGCGCCTGTGCGGGAGCGACAGCGAGCAGACACGCCGCAAAAACCGCGGGAGTCGCCAATATTTTACGCATCATCCAGTCCACCCTTGTCGCGCCCGATGCCGGGCTACCATGCGACCTTTTATAGGGGCGGTTCATGCCACCCGCTGTGATTTTCATCAACTCTGCAACTTATGTCATCCAGACAGGTTGAATTAAGCCTGAATATGTCACAGTAACGCCGCCATGCTCTCGCAAAAGACCCGCTACACGATCCGCGCGTTCCAGCACCTTGCCGACCATTGGGGCAAGGGGCAGGTGCAGCTTGCTGATATTGCGGATGCGCAGAATATTCCGCCCAAATTCCTGACCGTGATCCTGTCGGAAATGGCACGCGAGGGCCTGCTCATTTCACAGCGTGGGCGCGACGGCGGCTACCAACTCGCCCTCCCCCCGATCGACATCAGCTATGGCGACCTGGTCCGGCTGACGCGCGGATCGCTTGCGCTTGTTCCCTGCGCCGCACGCAACGCGCACGAACATTGCAAGAATTGCCTGCCCGAGGCCGAATGCCGGCTGCGCAGCCTGATGCTGAAGGTTCGCGACGACACGGCGTCGATCCTCGATCGCATCACGCTGGCCGACCCGATCGCGCTGGAACCCGTATTCGAAAAGGATGAGGCGGCGGAATAGCCGCCGGCGCTTGCGCCGCACATGCCGAACCGGCCGGTTCCCGCAAGGTGGGAACCGGCCGGACGGCAGATCTGGTCAGGGCGCGCGGGTGCCGGGATCGGCCCTTCCAGTCCCGCTTGTTCGTCTTGCGATACGGGGCGTCAGTAGCCGCCCTTCTTTTCATTGCCATGTGCGGCCTTGGCGGGATGCGCGCGAACCGCACGCTTCGACGTTGCGGCGGTCGTCGTCTTTGCGGCCACGGCCGGTTTGGCGGGCTTGGCGGTGGCAGTCGAGGCGAAGACCGGGGCGGTGATCATCATCGTCGATGCAAGGCCAAGGCCGACCAGGGTACGAAAGCGTGCCATATTCTTCACTCCATAGATCCGCGGGAAAGCGGATGCGGCGAACCGGGATGTCCAGGCGGGGACCCGGCGAGAGGTTTCAGGGGGAAGGTCCCCGCTTGGACGTCCTCCTTCTAACTCCCGCGATCCAACCGGCGCATGGCCGCGACATGACAATATCGTAATCCACGCGTCAGCTTCCCGACGCGCGCAGAAGCCTATTGTTGTTCCCTGACACGAAGGGACCGAGCGCGATGACGACAGGGCGCAAGACAAATCGCACAGGAAGACGGCTGCTGATCCTGACGCTCGCCTCGTTGGTCGCAGCGTCGGCATATTATCTGTACGCGGGCTATTATAACGGCCCGCTGTTCCGCGACATGCCGTCCGTAAGCGCGGGCCCGGCACGGCCCGCAATCGTCATGCTGTCGGGCGACATGGGTAACCGCACAGGCATGACGCCGAAGATCGCGGCGCGACTGCACGCACGCGGCTATGCGGTCGTCACGGTCAATTCGCTGACCTATTTCTCCCCGCGCAGGACGGCCCAGGACGCCGCGCGGCTGATCCGTACCGCGATGGCGCGGGCGATGAAGATCGGGAACACGGGGCGTGTCATATTGATCGGCCAATCGTTCGGCGCCGACATGCTGCACGCGGGCCTTGCACAATTTCCTGCTGTCGACCGCCGGCCGATCCGGGCGGTCATATTGATCGTGCCGGGCGAGGATATCATCTTCCGCGCCTCGCCGATCGAGCTCGCCGGCCTCGAGATTCCCGACCAGCGCGCCTTGCCGACCGCATCGCGTTTGGACTGGGTGCCCGTGACATGCGTCCATGGTGCCGAGGAAGCGGGAAGCCTGTGCCCCGAATTACAGATGCCGAACGTACGCCGGGTCACCCTGCCCGGCGGACACACGTTGAAATCCGACGACCGCGCGCTCGAAGCCGCGATCCTGCCCGGTATCGGCGGCGCGCAATCAGCAAGGAGCGAATGAGATGAGGGCCTTGGCCATGGCATTGCTATTGATCGCAAGCAGCGGCGCCGATGCGGCGACGCCAGCGACGCCGATCGGACTCTGGCAAAACCCCAAGGGCACGCTGATCGTGCAAACGCGGCGTTGCGGACAGCTTTTGTGCGGCAACATCGTGTGGGCCGGCCCCAAGGCGCTCGCCGATGCACGCGAAGCGGGGGTGAACGCCCTCGTCGGCACCGAATTGCTCAGCGACTATCACGCGAGCGGCGCGGGTCGCTGGACGGGCCGGGTCTATGTGCCCGACCAGGGGCGTCATTTCTATTCGACGATCGAGCTCCGCACGCCCGACAGCCTGCGCATATCGGGTTGCATCCTCGGCGGGCTGATCTGCAAGCGACAGGATTGGATCCGCAAATGACATTGCCCGAAAACGCCATGGAATGGGCACGTCGCAACAAGCGCTCCCTGTCGATCGGCACGGCGCTGATCGTCGCGGCGCTCGGCTTCACCGGTTTGTTCAGGCTGCTGCATTCGGTTCGACCGCACGAAATCCGGCGCGCCTTCGATGCACTGTCCGCAGGCCAGATTGTCGCCGCGCTGCTGCTGACCGCCGCGAGCTATGCGATGCTGACGCTCTATGACCGCTTTGCCCTGCAGACCATCAACCGACCCCTACCCTGGCGCACCTGGGCGCTCGCATCTTTTACCAGCTATACGCTCAGCCATAATCTTGGGCTCGCGCTGCTCACCGGCGGGTCCGCGCGTTACCGCATCTATCGCGCCGCGGGCCTCAGCGGGGGCGAAGTCGGCAGCGTCATTGCCCTGGCAAGCTTCAGTTTCTGGAACGGCGTCATCCTTCTTGCCGGTCTCGCCGCCGCGACGAGCGCGCAGATCATGCCCTTCTTCGACTGGGGCCTCTCTCTTCACTGGCTCCACCTCGTCGGGCTGGCCGTGCTGACCCTGTGCCTCATGCCACTGCTGCTGCGGCATTTCGGTCTGAAAGCGATCGAGATCGGCGGATGGCGGACGCCGCTGCCCGGCGCGAGGCGCAGCGCCGCGATGACCGCCGTCGCCGCGATCGATCTTGCCGCGGCGAGCGCGGCGCTGTTCGTCCTCCTGCCGACCCCGGATCCCGCCACCTATCCGCTATTCTTCCTCGGCTATGCGCTCGCCATTATCGCGGCGTTGATCAGCCATGTCCCCGGCGGGCTCGGCGTGTTCGAAGCGGTCGTGATCGCGGCGGTCCCCGGCGACAAGGCGGAACTGCTGGCCGCCCTGCTCGCCTATCGCATCATCTATTACCTGCTCCCGCTGCTGCTCGCCGCCCTGTTCCTGGCCTGGCACGAGGGCAAGCGCTGGCACCGTCCTGCTCGCGAGATGGCCCAAGCCGGCCAGTCCCTGCTCCGCGAGCTCGCACCATCGCTCCTCGCCGCGCTGGTATTCGCCAGCGGACTTATCCTGCTGCTGTCGGGAGCAACCCCCGCCGAAGCCGCCCGCATGCACGAACTGCGGCATTTCCTGCCGCTGCCCTTTGTCGAGGCGTCGCATATCGCCGCCAGCCTGTCGGGAACTTTGCTCCTGTTCCTAGCGCCCGGATTGCTGCGCCGCCTCGACGGCGCCTTCGTTGCGACACGTGCCCTGCTCATCGCCGCGATCCTCTTCTCGCTCACCAAGGGCGGCGATTATGAAGAAGCGCTGATCCTGTCGGCGATATGCGCGGCGCTCCAGTGGAGTCGGCCGGCCTTTTATCGCACGACCTCACTGCTCGACGCGCCGCTGTCGACCGGGTGGATCGTTGCCGCGCTCACCGCGGTCATGGCGTCGACCTTCGCTGGATTTTTCGCCTATAAGCATGTGGCCTATACGAGCAGCCTGTGGTGGCAATTCACACTCAACGGCGATGCACCGCGCTTCCTGCGCACGCTGTTCGGCATTGCAGTGCTCGTCACCGGACTTGCCCTATGGCGCCTGTTCGCGCCATCCCCTCGCCCGGACCGAGAGCAAGATGTTGCATATGATGCACTCGTCCCGGCGCTGGCGGTGACCGATCGCACCGACGCCTTTCTTGCCTATACCGGCGACAAGCATTTTCTGCTGGCCGAAGAAGGCGACGCTTTCCTGATGTACCGGATACAGGGCGCGAACTGGATCGTGATGGGCGATCCAGTCGGCCCCGAGCAACGCTGGCCCGACCTGCTCTGGCGATTGCGCGAACGCGCCGACGCGGCCCAAGGCCGGGTTCTGCTGTATCAGATCAGCGCCGACTGCCTGCCGCTGGCGATCGACCTCGGTCTATCGATCGTCAAATATGGCGAGGAAGCCCGGGTCGACCTCGCCGCTTTCTCGCTCGTCGGTCCGCATGCAAAGGCCCTGCGTCATGCAGAGCGCCGGGCGGTTCAGGCGGGCGCCACCTTCGACATCATCGCCGCAGCCGACATTCCGCACCATCTTCCCGAGCTGGAGGCTGTATCGAGCGACTGGCTCGACGCGAAAAAGCAGCGCGAAAAGGCGTTCAGCCTCGGCAGTTTCGATGCGGATTACATGCGGAATTTCCCATGTGCCATCGTGCGCATCGAAGGACGCATCATCGCCTTCGCCAACATCCTGGCGACGCCCAACCGCGAAGAGATTTCGGTCGACTTGATGCGGCATGCCCGCGACATTCCCTATGGCGTGATGGATTTCCTGTTCCTTCGCCTGATCGGATATGCGCAGACCGAAGCCTATCGGTGGTTCACCCTCGGGATCGCGCCCTTGTCGGGAATCGAGGGCCGCAGGCTCGCGCCCATTTGGGCACGCGGCGCCTCATTCCTGTTCCGTCATGGCGAGAGCCTCTACGGGTTCGAGGGGCTGCGAAGCTACAAGGCCAAATTCGCGACGCACTGGGAACCGCGCTATATCGCGGCGCCGCGCGGCATGGCCTTTGCCCTTGGCATCGCCGCGGTGCATAATATCGTCTCGCGCCCGGCCGCGAAAAAGCGGCAGCCAGCGGTCGGCATCAAGGACATCAGCCTTCATCTTCGCCAAGCGGCCGAGAATGGGTATAAGGCCGCACCGGCGATGCGCCGCTAGCGTGGGAATCGCCGCAATGTCCCGAAAGATATTGGTGATCGAGGACGACCGCACGACGGCGGACTTCATCTGCAAGAGCCTGACAGGCGAAGGATTCGTCGTCGATCATGCCGCGGACGGGCGCGACGGCCTGTTTCACGCGACGGGCGGCGGCTATGACGCGATCGTTCTCGACCGTATGCTCCCCGGCATGGATGGCATGGCGGTGCTCGCCGCGATGCGCGCGGCGCAAATCGCGACCCCGGTGATCATACTCTCATCGCTCGGCGCGGTCGACGCGCGGGTCGAAGGATTGACCTCGGGCGCAAATGATTATCTCAACAAACCATTCGCCTTTTCCGAACTGCTCGCGCGCTTGCAACTGCTGATGGCGCGTCCGTCGGGCGGGACGGCAGTTGAAACGGTTCTGGCGTGCGAGGACCTGGAGATGAATCTCCTCAACCGCCGCGTGACGCGCGCCGGAAAGCGCATCGACCTGCAGCCGCGCGAGTTCCGGCTGCTCGAATATCTGCTGCGCCACAAGGATCAGGTCGTGACGCGGACGATGATGCTGGAAGGTGTCTGGGAATATCACTTCGATCCCGGCACCAACGTCGTCGACGTCCATGTGAGCCGTCTTCGCCGCAAGGTCGACGACGGTTTCGACAAGCCGCTGGTCCACACCATCCGCGGCGCAGGCTATATGCTCGGCAATTCGGATTAGGCCGCGTGGCGCGAGGGAAATTCAACAGCACGATCGTCCGCCTGACCCTGATGCTCGTCCTCGCGCAGGTCGCGGCGCTCGCGCTCGGCCTGACGGTCATTCACCGCTTCACATCGGCGACGATCCTTGCCGATGCGCGCACTGCGGCCGAAGTGGCGCGCGATGACCTGGTCGGCGAATATCGTCAGCAGGGTTTGAAAGGCCTTGTCGAGGCAATCGACTATCGCCTGAAAGTCCGCGACGACCGCAACTTCATCATATTGCTGAAGGGCCCCGACGGACGGCGGATTGCGGGCAATATCCGCGAATGGCCGGCCACGATCGCCGATACGGCCGCGTGGCGGCAAATCAGCCTGTACGACGAAGGCACAGCCGCCGCGAAACCGATGGGCGTGGTGGCGACGAGGCTTTCGGGCGGCGAGGCCCTGCTGACCGGCGAGACCCTGGAAGCGCAGCACCAGCTTGCCGACGCCAGCGAGGCGGCCTTTCTCTATGCACTGGCGGTCGGCGTCGTGATTGCCGGACTGATGGCGGCTTTCGTCGCGTGGATATTGGCGCGCCGGATCGACGTCTTTTCCAATGCCGCCGCGGAGTTTGTCGGCGGCCGGCTCGACACGCGTGTCAGGCATGACGAAACCGGCGATGCGTTCGACCGGTTGGCGGTTTCGATCAACGCGATGTTCGGTCGTATCGCGGGGCTGGTGCGCGAACTTCGCATGGTCACTGATTCGATGGCGCACGACCTGCGCTCACCCGTTGCGCGTATGAAGGCGCGGCTCGAACAGGGGCTTGGACGAACAGACGATGCGGAAGCTCGCCTGGCAATCGGAGCGGCAATCGACGAAGCCGATGCGCTGCACAGCCTGCTCGACACAGCGCTTGAAATCAGCCGCGCCGAGGCCGGGATCGGCCGCGACCAGTTCACCGATTTCCTCCTGCTCCCGCTCCTCGACAATATGGCCGAAGTATACGGACCGCTCGCCGAGGATGGCGGATTCACGATCATCGTCGATGCCCCGCCGGAGTTGCGGGTTCGTGCGCATCGCGACCTGCTCGTGCGCGCGCTTTCGAACCTCGTCGACAATGCGCTCAAATATGCCGCCGGTGGGTCGGCAATCCGGATCGAGGCACGTGATGCCGGAAACGGCGCGATCAGCCTCGCGGTCGCCGACGACGGCCCCGGCCTCACCGAAAACCAGATCGCCGAAGCGGTGCAGCGTTTCGTCCGCCTCGACCCCGCGCGCGGCGGGACCGGTGCAGGGCTGGGCCTGTCGCTCGTCGAAACCATCGCACATCTGCACGGGGGCACGATGCAACTCGATGCCCGGGACCCCCACGGGCTGCTTGTCCGCCTGAACTTGCCGGTCGCTGCGGGGGGCCGGACGCCCTAGATATGGACGGCATAGGTGATGACGAAACAGGCGATCGTCATCAGCAACATCGCCGCGATAAAGGCGGCGTCCGCGAGTTGCTCAAGCCGGTGGAGCCGCCGCGACGAATTCAGCCGCAAAGCGAAATAGGAAGACAACATCGCGGTCAGGAAAAGCAGCGCATCGATCGACAACAGGTCGTCGGCAAATGTCGTCTGTCGCGCAACGCTGATCGTGACCTGCAAGATGCCGATCCCCGTAAGGCAGACCCCGACCATCGCGGCGGCGATCGGACAGATCAGCCGGCAGGTGCGCTCGTCGAGTTCGGATCTGGAGATCGGCAGCGACACATCTTTTTTCCCATCGCACGACTGGCTGCATATCGGACACCGGATTGCCGAAGCATGGCCCACCGATTACGCGCGCGTAATTCAGTCCCCTTCGCCCAGCATATAGTCCGCGACGCTGTGGGAATGGCTGGCCTGATAGGCGTTGCGGCCCCGGTTCATGTGCGTGAGGTTGAATTTCCGCACGGCACGCAAGGCGCGGGGGTTCGAAAGGAAGCGGCGGATCGAGGGGCCGCCGCGGACCCTGACGCCGAAAATATCAGCCCCACGCGGAAAAAAATGCCCGATATCTTCGGGCGCCTCGACGCATTGCTCGAGAAAGTCGTCGTCCAGATGCTCCTGCAAAACCGATCCGTCGCGCGTGAAGTCAGAGAGGTGGACGATGAACCTTGAACGAATATCCGCGCCGTCGGCATAGAGGGTGAAAAGTTCCATCCAGCTTGCGTTGACGCGGACCAGCGGCTTGTCGGAGGTCGACGGCAAGCACGAAACCGACCAGTAATTGCGCTCGGTCAGGCGCGGCAACGGAATGCAGCTCTGGCCGTAGAGTGCGAGGATTTCCAGAACCTCCTGAGCCTGCGGGCGCGTAAGCAGCTTTTGAAAGCGCGCAGCATATCTGAGCCGTTGTTCGAAGGACTCGGTGCGCTCGGCGGCATCGGGCGGATCGCCCCGACCGTCCAGCCAGTCGCGCTGTTGCTCGGAATCCAGAAACTGGCGCAGCCCTTTGGGGCTCCGGCGGGATGTCATGCTCATCGCGTGACATTGAGCGACGCGCCGCCGGTCATCAAAAGGTGAATGGCGGCTCGCCACCTAGGCTGTAAGCAAACCGCCCGCGGCAGCGGCTTTGGACATTTGCCCGATTCCCCGCCTTAGAGTCCGCGGCTCGAACGGCGAAGCGCGTGGCATTTATTGACATTGGTTCTCAATAGCGATTAGGGCGCCCCCACTATCCACATTTCGGGGGCCTCCATGACAATTCGCACTACGATCCTGACCGCCGGCACGGCCATGCTCGCGCTGGCCAGCCACACCGCACAAGCACAGGAGAGCGAAGCCCCCGGCGATATCGTCGTCGTCGGCGCACTGACCGACGTTGAGATCGACCGCGAGGAAATCGAGGTCCTCCAAGCGAACGACCTCGCCGACCTGTTCCGCGGCGTTCCGTCGGTGTCAGTCGGCGGCGGCGTCGGGCTCGCGCAGAAAATCTATGTCCGCGGGCTTGAGGATTCGCTGCTCAACGTCACCATCGACGGCGCGCCGCAGCGCGGCACGTTGTTCCATCATATCGGCCGTGTGACGGTCGAGCCCGAAATCCTGGAAACCGTGGACGTCCAGGCCGGCCCGGGCGAAGCGACCGCGGGCTTCGGCGCGGTCGGCGGTGCGATCCGGTTCCGCACCCGCAACGCCGTCGACATGCTGCAGGACGGCCGCGACATCGGCGGCATCGCCAAGGCAGGCTGGTTCAGCAACGACGGATACAAGCTCAGCGGTACCGTCTATGGCCGCATCGCGGGCGACATCGGAATCCTCGCCTCCTATGTCCATGTGAACCGCGATCCGTATAAAGATGGCGACGGCGTGCGCCAACTCGCAACGGGCGCCGAGCAGAATCTCGGCTTCGTCAAAGTGGGTGGTGAACTGGGCGGCGGCCACCGCGTCACCGCAAGCTATGAACAGCGTCGCGAGAAAGGCCGTTTCGGTCAGCGCCCTAACTGGCCGGTGCTCGCCGGCGACCGCTTGTTCGAAGCCAAAGGCAAGCGTCAGACCGCCATCCTGAACTATGGTTTCGAGGGCGACAGCGGCGTCGGCATCGAGGCGACCGGCTATTGGACACGAACAAATTTCTCGCAGGACCGCTTCGACCGCTGGGGTCTCTATGGTGCCGAGATCGAAACCTATGGTTTCGACGTACGCGCGAAACTTGCCGTCGCGAACCACGACATCACCGTTGGTGCCGAGCATCGCCGCGACCGCGTGACGAGCGAATATCTCGCCGACCCCGCGATGTGGCAGCCATGGGCGTGGGATCCCAATATCGGCAGCTTCACCGAAAAGGGCTCGCTGATGGGCGTCTATGTCCAGGACCATTGGCGCGTCGCCGACCCACTGCTGATCAGCTTTGGCGCGCGTTACGATGCGTATGACCTCGACCAGAAGACCTATCGCACCGGCACCAAGAGCGACGGGCTCAGCTTCAATGTCGGCGCCGAGTTCGAAATCGTCCCTGGCCTCAGCCTGAATGCCGGTTTCGCCGAGGCGTTCCGCGGCAAGGAAATCGGCGACGCCTTCACGCTCGAAAAGCGTCCCGGCCGCCTGTCGCTGTCGCCGACGCTGCGGCCCGAACGCGTCGACAACCTGGAGGGCGGCGTGAAATATGACCTCGGCGGCTTCACTGCATCGGCAGTCTATTACGAGATGACGATCAAGAACGTCATCCTCGACCAGCTCGGCCGCGATGCATCGAAGCCGATCCAGGACGCGGTCTATTACGAAAATGTCGGCGAGTTCAAATCGAAGGGCGTCGAACTTCGCGCCGGCTATCGCACCGGGCCGTTCAGCATCGACGCCTATTACAACCATTATGATTCGCGTCTGAACGGCAACCGGATCGAGGGGTATGAACATATCGCGCTGGGCAATTCGATGGGCGACAATTGGGCGGTGACCGCCGGTTTCCAGCCGAGCGATTATTTCAATTTCCGCGCCAGCCTGACGCGCTATGAGGATCTCAACAATATCGAGGTGCTGTTCCGCGAAGTGCAGCTCTATCCAGGCGATATTTCGGAGACGCAGTTCATCGACAAGCCCGGTTATACGACGGTCGACCTGTTCGGCAGCTGGCGCCCGTTCGGGACCGACCGGTTCGAATTGCAGGCGGCGGTCTATAACCTGTTCGACAAGCGCTATATCGCGCACGCCAGCGTCGCCGATTACGGCCAGCTCGGCCTCCCCGACTATGCGATCGTGTCGGGCCTGCCCGAACCCGGCCGCAACGTCCGCCTCACCGCATCCGTCCGCTTCTGATGGCGCGCGCGGCTGTCCGTCGGCGGCCGCGCCACGCCCTCAAGCTGTGGCACCGCTGGTTCGGCCTGATCGCCGCGCTTTGGCTGGCGCTGCTGGCTGCGACCGGTATCGCGGTCACTTTCTATGACGAGCTCGACAGCGCGCTGAATGCCGACTGGCGGACGGTGCCCGCGTCGGACAAGGCTGCGCCCATCGACCTTGCCGTAAAGGCGGCCGAGCGCGCGCTGCCCGGCTTTGCGCCGAACATGATCGAACTGCCGGGCCATGCCGGCGACAGCCTGTGGATGATGGGCCGCGCGCCCGTCGACGGGGCGCCGCGCCCGATACAGGTCTTCGCCGACCCCCGCGACGGATCAATCCTCGGCTGGCGCGAAAGCGGCGCGATCAAATTCGACCGGCGGCATGCGATGGACATCGTTTATGGCCTTCACATCGACCTGCTCGCGGGACCGTGGATGATGTGGTTTTTCGGGCTCGTCTCGCTGCTGTGGGTGATCGATCACGTCGTCGCGGTCGCCCTCTCCTTTCCGAAGGGCATGCACTGGCTGCGCGCCTTTCGCACCGGGGGGAGGCGCGGCAGCCTGAAGCGCCTGTTCGACTCGCACCGCGCATGGGGGCTCTGGTTCCTGCCAGTGACGCTGGTGCTCGCCGTTACGGGCGTCACGCTGGCATGGCCCGACGACAGCCGCGAGGCCGTCGCCCTTGTCTCGCCGATCACCGGACGGCTGCATGAAAGCATGGCCGATGTCCCAGAGATCCCGCCAGCGATCGACGTCGATATCGCGATCGGACGTGTCGTCGGCAAAAGCGGCGAGCCGGTACATAGCGTCCGCCTCTTCCCCGATCATGGCGTGTATGCCGTCCGCACATTCGACGCGCGCGACCGCGACGATCAGGGGCGGCTCTGGACCTATGTGGCGATGGATGACGGGCGGATCGTCGGCACGCGCCACGACAATGGCGTAACCGCGGGCGACCAATTCTTCGCCTGGCAATATCCGCTCCATTCGGGAAAGGCTTTTGGCCTTGCTGGCCGCCTTTTGATCCTCGCCGGCGGCGTCGTGACGCTGTGGCTCTGTCTCAGCGGCCTAAAACTCTGGTGGCGCCGGCAGCGGCAATTGCTCTGAATGCCGTTTCGTCCGCAGTTGGCCATAGCGGTCGGCAGCTTCAGAGGGCGAAACCGAAGAAGCGGACATTCGCGTTGCGATTTGGAGCTGTGGCCGAATGCGACCAATCCAAATCATTCTACATTCGGCGGGTGCAGATCCGCCACCGACAGACGCGGACGTCGAAGCGCCGCAGGTCTGATAATGCGGTGCCATATGAACGTTCGACCGACATCAGGCGGCCGCGCGGTTCGCGGCAATGCCAATCGCATCCGGCTCCTCGATGATCGCACCTTCCCATGTGGCCCGGAGGCCTGTGCCCCCTTCTCTGGTGACGTTCGCTGACGCGCCCTTGAGGCCTTGCGCAGAATGCTTTGAAGGTTTCCGCCCGACGCTATACGGGGACCGGATTGGTTGCTTCCATTGCATCGCGCTCGGCTTCCGCGCCCGGCCGTTCGTATAAAGGCAGATCGCCAGGATTTTGAATTACAATGAATTATCGCCATTCCTTCCATGCTGGCAACAGCGCCGACGTCGTAAAGCACAGCCTGCTGATTGCCCTAGTGCGGGCCTTGCAGCAAAAACCGGGCGCGCTGACCCTGATCGACACCCATGCCGGTTGCGGGCTGTATGACCTTGGCGGCGACGAGGCCCGACGCACCGGCGAGGCCACACAGGGCGTGGTGCGGGCCTTTGCCGACGCGAACCCCTTGCTGGACGACTACCGCGCCGCCGTACGGACGGTGAATGCGGTGGCCGAGCCTCGCTTCTACCCCGGATCGCCGCGATTTCTGGCGCAGCTTCTGCGTCCGCAGGATTTTCTGATCCTGAACGAGAAACATCCCGACGACGCTTATGCCCTGCGCGGCGCGATGCGCGACACATCCGCCGCCGTGCATCAGCGCGACGCCTACGAGCTTTGGCTGGCGATGTTGCCGCCCCGCACCGCGCGCGGCGTGGTGGTCGTCGACCCGCCGTATGAGCAGACCGATGAACGCGCACGTATCACCGCCACCCTCGCAGCGGCCCACCGCAAATGGGCGCATGGCGTGACGGTGGTCTGGTATCCGTTGAAAGACCGCTCCACGCATACGCGTTGGAAGCAGCAGTTACGCAAGCTCGGCATCCCGAAATTTCTGGTGGTGGAGCATTGGTTGTACGACAGTGATCAGCCAGACATCTATAACGGCGCGGGCCTCTTTATCATCAACCCGCCCTACGCCTTCACCCAGGCGCTGCCGCCTCTGCTGGAAGCCCTGCGCGCGGCGCTGGCGCCGGAGGGGCATAGGGGAGCGATCACCACCGATTGGTTGGGCGATTAAAATAGGCCCTCAACTTCTTCTTCTCGCAGAGGAGACATTGCCGGGCTTCAGCTTGCAAAGAAATTTGGTCACGCTGAAATTGGAACACGGCTTTCACGCTGGATGCCAATGCTCCAGACGATTGGCTTAGTCGCCGTTGGCATCAACCATGAAGACCGTCGGCTTGCCGCGAGAAGCCGGGTCCCATCCCGCCGACAATGCCGCTCGCACCCCTCGCGAGGCTATCGCATCGTTGATGTGCGAACGCCCTTTCGGCAATCCTTTCAACAGGCGCCTTGGCGTCGGAAATTCCAGCACGGCTTCGCGTGGCATATCTCTCTGGCGCAAGGCGACCGTCATGCCCTTCCAGCCTTCGGAAGAGGACAGTTGGGGCTCACTCAGGAGTTCCCAGTCATATTTGACACCATCGAGTTCGACGGTGCCACCGCGGCCGTGCATGTGAAGCATAGGATGCCCTTAGCATGTTAGGCGCGGCGCTCCAGTCGGTTCATATCATCGGCTACCGGAATGTTTAGCGGCCGAGACTGCGCCGCTCTCCTGGAGATGGCCCACAGGCTGGCCTCGGCGCGCATGTCCTCCAGCGTGCTTGTCCTTCAGATTCCAGCCTTTAAGGATGAGGGAGCCGCACATCCGGGGGGAAGTTTATGCGACGTCGCATCTATGCTTTGATCACTCTGTCGATCCTCGGCGCGGCGCCCGCGCGCGCCGAACGATGGCATTATGCTTAAAACGAAGGGCTGTGGCAGGTCTTCTATGACAAGGACAGCCCTCGCGATACCGGCAATGGCGTCAATTGGGTCGATGTCTTCGCCCGCTCGAAAACGGGCGCATCATTCTTGCCCGGCACACCGGGCCCTATGGAGACATTCAGAGTGCCTGGAAGCAATTCAGGATCGCGGGTTTTGCGAACCGCGACGTCAATTTGATGATCCCTGCGGACACCGGCTATTTCCATGATCAGCTTTCGAAAGCCTATGAACTCTATGACCAGCTCTGCGTCTGACCGAACATTTCCATGATGAGCGCAGCCACCTTCGCCATCGTTCCGGCTTTTCTCCGCTTCGATGTCGGCGCAGTCGGCCTGGAAATGGGCGGTGCGCACGGCGACTATGCACGTCTGGAACGATGCATCGTAGCTCCCCTGCTCGCGATTAGCGGCCAGCCCATCACAAGCTCGGCGGGCAACCTCGGTGCGCTGAAAGGCAGACTGCTTGTTGTCGACGCAGAAGACGGAAACGTCGAGTGGAATGGCAGCATCCGGCGCAGCGCGATTTCGAACTTTGCCTCCGATGCGGCAGATTATGTCGTGCACATCGACCTGACCACGTTGGCCTTCGACCGGCTCGCCCAGCTGATGACGATCGGCAGGACTCTGTCCGGCCTGTCCCTCGATTTCCAGAATATCGACGGACCGCTGAACGACGATCCGCTCGACCGACCGATCCCTTGGGACGACGTCCAATACCCTCACGTCGCCCTGACCAACTTCACGTTGCGCTGGACTTAGCCTCTGGAATGGCCGGTTGCGGAGCGGCGGCTTTTGGGCCTTGGCAAGGTAAGGAGCGGCCCTCCGGGTCGATCAAGTCATCCGAGCCCCCACCTCAATGCCGGCGTGAAAGCCGCGTCAGTGTCACCAACCAATCCCCCCCTGAACCTGGCCAAGCAACTCATATTCATCAAGGGAATGGCTAGTTTGGCGTCAGGATCATCTTGAGAGCGCCGCCATCGCGCGCATCGAACAGCGCATAGGCTTCGGCTCCTTGGCTCAACGGCATGCGATGGCTGACATATTTCTCGGGCTTCAATCGTCCTGATTGTACCAGCGGGAACAGGGTCGGCAGTTCTTCGGGAACCGAGCAGGTGCCCGCGCGGAAGGTCAGGCCGGCGGCAAAGAAGCGTTCGAGCGGGAAGGCATAGCGGCGCGACTGCTGCACCCCGATCACCGACACCGTTCCGCGCGCGCGGACAAGGCGCAGCGCAAGATCGACCGTCTCGTCGCGCCCGACGACCTCGATCGCACAGTCGAGCTTACGGCCTTTGGTGGCCTCGCGGATCGTCTCGACCGCTTCCCTCGGATGCAGCGCGATAGCGCCCGCTTCTTCGGCAAGCGCGCGACGTTCAGCTATGGGGTCGATCGCATAGACGACATGCGCGCCCATGACGAACGCGCTTTCAACCGCCATCAGGCCGATCGGACCAAGACCGATCACCGCCACGCTGCTGCCCGGGACGATGTCGGCATTTCGCGCGCCAAACCAGGCGGTGGCGAGCGCGTCGGTCATCAATAGCGCCTGTTCCTCCGACACGCCGTCGGGGATCAGCACCGCATTGGCGTCGGCAGCGGGTACGCGCACCGCCTCCGCCTGCGACCCCTGCAGCTTTGCCGAAAGACCGTAGCAGGAGCCCATGCCATATTCGCAGAGATTGACGATCCCGGCGAGGCACCACCGGCACGATCCGCAACCGACCGCCGCCGGGATCATGACCTTGTCGCCAACCTTCAGCCGCGACACGCCGCGCCCGGTCTCGACAACCTCGCCCACCGCCTCGTGCCCGACACAGAAGCCGACGTCCTCTGAAAAGCCGTGGCCGTGATAGATGTGCAGGTCGCTGCCGCATATCGCGCAGGCGGTGACCTTGACGATCGCGTCGCGATCCGACTGCGGCGTTGGGTCATCCATGCTTTCGTACCGGATGTCGTGTGAGCCGTAATAGCGAAGGGCTTTCATGATCTTGGCTTCCCTTCCCGCTCAGCGCCGGTTCGCGGCAACATATTCGGCGATCTTTTGTTTGCCGAGCTGCGACATGTGCACTTCTTCGGGGCCGTCGGTGAGGCGGACGTAGCGATTGAGCGTGAAGAAGTAAGCGACCGGCGTATCCTCGCTGACCCCCATGCCGCCATGCGCCTGAATCGCGCGGTCGGACACGGTCTGCGCCATCGTCGGCGCGACGACCTTGATCGCGGCGATCAGATCCTTCGCCTGCTTGTTTCCAAATCGGTCCATCGCGTCGGCGGCCTTGAGCGTCAGCAACCGCGCCATTTCGACCTCGCAAAAGCTTTTCGCGACGTCCTGACGGATGCTGCTCTGGTCGGCCAGCTTCTTGCCGAAGGCGACGCGGCTGTCGACGCGCCGCGCCATATATTCAAGCGCGCGCTGTGCCTGCCCGATCGAGCGCATACAGTGGTGGATGCGCCCCGGCCCGAGGCGCCCCTGCGCGATCTCGAACCCGCGGCCCTCGCCAAGGATCAGATTTTCCTTCGGTACGCGGACATTATCGAAGCGCAGTTCGGACTCGCCGCCGGGCGAGTTATGCGATCCGAATACCGTCTGGTGGCGGACCACCGTCACCCCCGGCGTGTCGCGCGGAACGAGAATCTGCGAATGCTGCGCATGGCGCGGCGCATCGAAATCGGTCTTGCCCATCACGATGAAGATGTCGCAGCGCGGGTGCATCGCGTTCGATATCCACCATTTGCGGCCGTTGATGACATAATCGTCGCCGTCGGGGATGATCGACAGTTCGAGGTTGGTCGCGTCGGACGATGCGACCTGCGGCTCGGTCATCACATAGGCCGAACGGATTTCGCCATTCAGCAGCGGCTTCAACCATTTCTCCTGCTGCTCGGGTGATCCGAATTTCGCGAGCACCTCCATATTGCCCGTGTCGGGCGCCGAGCAATTAAACACCTGGCTCGACCAGGGCACACGTCCGAAAATCTCGGCCAGCGGCGCATATTCGAGGTTGGTGAGCCCCGGCGACAACTCGCCATATTCGTGCGGCAGGAACAGGTTCCACAGCCCCTGTTCGCGCGCCTTTGCCTTCAGCGCCTCCATCCCCGGCCATTCCTGCCAGCGATTATCCTGGTCATGAACGAAGTCGTAATAAGCCTGCTCGTTCGGATAGATATGCTCGTCCATGAAGGCTTCGATCTGCGCGATAAGCCCGGCGACCTTGTCGCTATATTCGAAATTCATCTGTTTGCCTTTCGTTAGAGGGAGAGCCCGCCATCGACGATGAGTGTGTGGCCGGTGACATAGGAAGCGAGCGGCGAGGCAAGGAAGATCGCGGCGCCCGCCATGTCCTCGGGCGTACCCATTCGCCGCTGCGGGATGTGGGCGAGCGTGCCTTGCAGCCGCTCGGGGTTCTGCGTCGTGACCTTGGTCAATTTCGTATCGACCAACCCCGGCGCCAGCCCGTTGACGCGGATGCCGTCGGCGGCGAACGCCTGCCCCAGCGTCTTGGTCAGGCTGATCGCGCCAGCCTTCGACGCGGCATAGGCGGGGTTGCCAATATTCGCCTTCAGCCCGGAGATCGAGCTGACGATGACGATTGAGCCGCCCGCGTCGGCGAGCTGCGCACGGAACTTGCGCGAGATATGCATCAGACTGTCGAGATTGACCGCCATGACGCGATCCCAACCCTCGCGCTCGAACTCGCCGCGGCGATAGACGACCGTGCCCTGACAAAGGATCAGCACGTCGAGCCCGTCGAAGGGCAATGCTGCCACCTGGATCGCATCGGGATCTCCGACATCGACGCAGGTGTAACCGAGCCCACCGAGGTCCGATCCGTCCGCCGGGTCGTAATCGGTCGCCGCGGCACGGGTGCCCCAGACATGCACCTCGGCGCCCCGATCGCGAAAGCCGTGCGCGACACCATTGCCGATGCCGCTCGATCCGCCGACGACCAGCACCCGCCGGCCAGTGAAATCGGTATCGTCTTTCATCATCATTCCTTCAGCTGATGCGGCGCAGCGCGCGGTCGAACAGGTCGAGCGTGTGGGCGTGGAGGCGGTCGCCGGTTTCTTTCGGAGCCTTGCCGGCAGAGGCCCGTGCGTGCGTGCCCTCCAGGATGATCCCGAGCTTGTAGCAGGCGAGCACGACGTACCAGTCGAGTGCGGCAAGGTCGCGGCCGCTGACTGCGGCATAGTGCGCGACGAGCGCATCGGGGGTCGCAAATCCCTCCCAAGGCGTGATCGCGACGTCGGTCGCGCGAGGCGTGTCTCCTTCGGGCCAGGTTGCAAGCAGCCAGCCGAGGTCGAGCAAGGGGTCGCCGATCGTGCTTAGTTCCCAATCGACCACCGCCGCCAGATCACCGCTGTCGGGGCGGACCATGACATTGGCGAGATGGAAATCGCCATGGATGATGCCGGGACGGAAGTCCGCCGGGCGATGCGCATCGAGCCAATCGGCGACGCGCTCGACGCCCGGGATGGCGGCGGGACCGGGCCAGCCGGGAAGGTCGGCATAGCTGGCAAGCTGCGCCTTCCAACGCCCGACCTGCCGTTCGAGATAATTGTCGGGCTTGCCAAAGCCGTCGAGCCCGACCGCGCGATAGTCGATGGCGCCGAGCGCGGCGATCGCCTCGACCATCGACAGGCCGATGCGGTGGCGGACCGCCGCATCGGTCGCATGCAGCGCAGGCAATCCCTGCGTCGGGTTGAAACCTTCCACAGGCTCCATCAGGTAAAAGGCGACGCCCAGCACATCCTCTTCGTCGCACGCCGCAACGAGGCGGGGGTGCGGGACCGCGGCGCCGCGGAGCGCCGCGAGCACGCGCGCCTCGCGCCGCATCGTCTCGTTCGAATTGGGGCGCGGCACCGGCGGCGGGCGGCGGAGCACATAGTCCGCATCGCCGCGGCGAAAGCGCATCAGGATATTCTGGGTACCGCCCGACAGCAGTCGCGCGTCCAGGATCGACCCGACACCGATCCCCTCTCCATCCATCCAGCGTTCAAGCGCCGCAAGATCGACATTTTCCACCAATCATTGCCCTATCGATGATTGATCCATCCAGATGGATGGTATTGACGGGCCTGGATGTCAATGGCATTTGCCCGATGATGAAGGCGAAAAATGATCCGTTACCTTTGGCTTCGGTTACGCTGATGAAATCAGTCGCGTTGCGGCTTTTTGCCGAACGCGGAATCGACGGCGTTACCTTGCGACAAATTGCTGAAGCGCTGGGGAGCCGGAATCATTCCGCGCTGACCTATCATTTCGGCTCCAAGGAAGCGCTGATTCGCGAATTGATCGTCGATGGCGCGATGGAGATCGACATCCGTCGGAACGCCGCGCTCGACCGCGCGAATGCGGCGGGCGGGCCCCATAGCGTCCTCGAGGTCATGGAGATACTCGTCGAAACGTCGATCGATCCCGATCCGCCGGCGTGGGGAGAATGCTACAACCGCTTTGTCGTGGGGCTGCAAGTATCGAACCGTGCATTGTTCATGAACGCGCTCGCGGGACGCTGGAACTCGGGTTATCAACGCTGCCTCGATGCCGTGCGAACGCTGAAGCCCGATGTCGCCCCGGACATATTGAACCAGCGGCTTGTATTCATGGGCGGCGCGATCAGCGGAATATTGGCGGGACGCGAAACCGAACTCGCCGACAAGTCCCGAGATCATCCGATGTGGTCGCATCCACAGACACTGCATCGCGTGGCGGAGGCTCTTGCGGCAATTATTGACGGCTGATCGCCCTTTCAGGCGCGCAGCCCGGCCTTCAATATCTTGCCTGCCGCCGACAGCGGCAAAGCGCTGCGGAACTCGACCGTCCGCGGACATTTATAAGCCGCAAGCGTGGCGCGCGCATGTGCGATGATATCACCGGCGTCCAATGCCAGCCCGGGTTTCGGGACAATCACCGCATGAACACGCTCGCCCCAGCGCGCATCGGGTAGTCCGACCACGGCGCATTGCGACACGGCCGGATGATCGGCGAGCACAGCTTCGACCTCGACCGAATAGACATTCTCGCCGCCGGTAATGATCATGTCCTTCAGCCGATCGACGATATGGATATAGCCATCCTTGTCCATCCGACCGACATCGCCGGTGTGCATCCAGCCGCCGCGCAGCGCCTCGATGGTTTCGTCGGGCCGGTTCCAATAGCCGGTCATCACCGCTTCGCCGCGCGCGACGATCTCGCCGATTTCGCCGACCGGCACTTCCTTGTCGTTGGCATCGACGATGCGTGCCTCGATCGCCATCACCGCGCGTCCGGCGGAGCGAAGCCGCGCTGGATCGCGGTGGTCGGCAGGCTTCAGCAGCGAAATCGAGCCCGAGGTTTCGGTCATGCCATAGCCCTGCACGAAACCGACGCGCGGCATCGCGGCGATGGCGCGATCCATCAGCGCGGGCGGCATTGGGGCGGCGCCATAATAGATGCGCTCGACACTCGTCAGGTCATGCTCGCCGAAGCGCGGGTGATCGAGCACCGCCTGGAGCATCGTTGGAACGAGGAAGATATCGGTGACGCCCTGCCCCGCAATCGCCGCCATCACCGCCTCGGCCTCAAAGGCGGGCAGGAAGACGTGCCGCCCACCACCGAGCAGGCACGCGAGAAAGCCAGAGATCGCGCCAACATGAAATAGCGGCGCGGTATGCAGCATGCAGGCGCCCGGCGCGGCGTCGCCGGCGCCGGCAAGGCACAGCGCATAGGCCATCAACCCCCGGTGCGAAAGCATCACGCCCTTCGACCGTCCGGTCGTCCCGCCGGTGTAGAGGATCATCGCGAGGTCGTCGCCGTGGCGTAAATGCTCGTCGGCTTCGTCTGCCGCTGCGATCAATTGCTCGAATACCGGGCCGGCCAAAACGACTTCGCGTAGCCCGAGTGCTTCGCGGCGGATGTCGGTCAGCATCGAACGGAAACCCGGATCGACGATCAGCACGGTCGCCCCGCAATCCGAAAGTGCATAGGCGATCTCGCTTGCCGTCCAGCGCGTGTTGAGCGGACAGGCGACTGCCCCTGCCCACAGGCTGCCGAACAGGAAGTCGACGAACAGGTCGCCGTTGGGTGCGAGGAGCGCGACGCGGTCGCCCGGCTTGACGCCCAGCGCGGCAAGCGCGCCGGCGACGCGGCCGGTACGTGACGCGACTTCGGACCATGTGCGTTGCCGCCCGCCATCGACCGTCGCGATCCGGCCTGACGTCTCTCGGGCCGCGCGGTGCAGCGCTTGGGTGATCGCGAGGCCGGTCATGCGAGCGCCGCCGACCGCCGCGCCATCACGATGCGTCCGGCGGTCACGATGCCGCCGAAGTAAAGCGTCGCTGCGACGATCGCCGCCATGACATGCGCGAAGCTCTCGCCCGACTGCAGCAGCGGCGCGGCCATTACGGTCAGATAAAGCATATAGGGCCGGTTGATCAGCAACGGCAGCCAGCCTCGAAGCTGGAAATAGATCGCCGCGACGATCAGCCCGAGCACCGGCAGGGCGCCGGCCAGGCCGCCATGGACCGCGCCATATTGCAGCAGCCACGCCGTCGCCGTCCCGCCGCACGCTCCGACGAGCAAGGGCAGCAGCGCCTTGCCCTCGACCAAATCGACGCTGCCCCAATACCAGAGCAACAGGAAACCGCCGTAGAGCGGCGTAAGCCCGAGCAGGAAGCCGAGAGCGATGAAACCCGCGATGAGCACCACCACTCCGCCGGTGACGACTGCTGCCATCCCGCCGGCCATCGCCGGGGCAGGTTCATCGCTCATCGCCACGGCTCCACGACGATCTTCACCTGATCGCCCGGCGAGGCGAGGCGTTCGAAAGCCGCAGGCGCATCGGCCAGCCCGACCTGATCCGTCAGGAACGCCGATCCATCGATCGCTCCTTCACCAAGCGCGTGCAGCGTGTCGGCGAATTCATCGGGTGAATAAGCCCAGACGAAGCTGAAACGCATCTGCTTGTTGATTCCAAGCACCGGCAGGATGCGATCATCCTCCATGCACGCGCCGACCACGACAATATGCGCGAGCGGCGGTGCCTGTTCGAGCAGATTTTGCAGCATCCCCGGCACGCCAACGCATTCGAAGACGATCGCATCGCGCATCGACCTGCCCGATAGCTGCGCCATCCCGAAGGAAGCCAGAGTTGAGGGGACGTCGAGCGCCTCCCATTGGTCGTGCGGCGATGTCGCGGCGGGATCGACGACGATGTCAGCGCCCAGCTTTTCAGCGCGCGCACGGCGCGCGGGCGAGAAATCGGCGGCGATGATGGGGCCGATGCCACGGCGTTTCAGGGCAACGATCACCGCAAGCCCGATCGGGCCGCAGCCGATCACCATCGCAACGCTGCCCTGCCCCGGATTGGCGACCGCGACGGCATGGGTGCCCACGGACAGCGGCTCGGTGAGCGCGGCAATTTCGGACGGAAGGCCGTTCGGCACGGGTAGCAGGAGCGCCTCGGTGAGCACGACACGCTCGGCGAGCGCGCCGCGGTAGCGAGTCGAAAAGCCGATCAGTTCGGCGCCGAGCGGCCCGAAGGCAAAGGGCGTCGAGACGACGCGCGTTCCTGATGCAAAACGCTTTTCGGTCCCTGGCCCATGATCCAGGATCTCGGCGCAGAATTCATGACCCAGCACCAGATCCTGCGACGGGTCGATCGTATCAGGCGCGCCGCAGCGGCGGCCGATCTCGACGCCATGTTCCAGATGATGGACGGCGTGCAGGTCCGATCCGCATATGCCGCAGGCGAGCGTTTTCGCAACCACCTGCCCCGCCTCCGGCACGACATCGGGAACGTCGGTTACGGTCAGCGCAGCGCCGCGGCGGACCGCCGCGCGCATCGTGGCACCGCTCATTTGGTACCTGCGAGTTCGGTCGGCTTGCGCTGGCCTTCCCAGCCCGGTTTTTCCTTGCGCAGGCCGTCGACAATCTTGTCCCAAAAGGCAGCCGTATTGCCCCGGAAGCGGATATCGAACGCGTCGGCGGTACGAAATTCGAGAACCTCGACGCCCTCAGGCCCGGGCTTGTAGGTATAGGGGACGTCGGTGCCGACATAGAAACCGTCGCCAGGGCCAAGCACTTCGGTGCCAAGCTTTAGCGAGCCCGCGATGATATAATAGAGGCAGTCGGCGTTGTGGCTATGCAGCGGCAGCGGGAAGCCGCTCTTGAACCACGCATAGGTCAGGCTCATCCCCGGCATCGAAAAGAGCAGCCGCACCTCGTTGCCGTCGTCGGCCCCCTCGGCGGTCGCGCGGACGATACCGTCCTCGATCACCGGCGTTATCCCCGAATATTCCATGCACGAGGTTTCGCTGTACGGCGGTGCATCGGCGGCGCGATAGACCTCAAAACTCGGTTTCCTGGCAGTCATCGTCTTATCCTTTCACGCTTCTTGGGCGGCAGCAGCCATGACGTCGCGCAGGTCCGGCTGCCCCGTATGTGCGGTAAGGCCGCCGTCGACGGGGATCGACGCACCGGTGACGCCGCTGGCATCGTCTGAGGCGAGGAACAGCGCGACCGATGCAATCTCCTCCGGACGCGCGAAGCGGCCCGACGGCACGATCCTTTCCCATTCGGCGCGCAGCCCTTCGATCGCGTCGACGCCGCTTGTCAGCAGCGGGGTATCGACCGGGCCGGGGCAGATCGCGTTGGCGCGGATATTGTCGCGCGCATGGTCGATCGCGAGGCAGCGGGTGTAGTTGATCACCCCGGCCTTCGCTGCGTTGTAAGCCGTGAAGCCATAGTCGGCTGCCATGCCCGATGCCGAGGCGGTGTTGACGATCGCCCCGCCCCCGCGCGCCTTCAGATGCGGGATGATGGCACGGCAGGCGTAGAAGACTGCGTCGAGATTTACGGCGATGCAGCGCCGCCACTGCTCGATGTCCATATCGGGAGTCAGCCCGAAATTGCCGACCCCGGCATTATTGAAGAGGATGTCGATCCCGCCGAAGCGCTCGACCGTCTTCTCGGCGAGCGGATCGAAGGCCTCGGCATCGGCAACGTCGACCAGTTCGCAAGCCGCCTGCGGGCCGAGTTCGGCCGCGAACACCGCTGCCCGTTCGACGTCGAGTTCGGCGATCATCACAGATCCGCCTTCCGCGACGAAGCGACGCACAAATGCCGCCCCGATACCGGATGCGCCGCCAGTGACGATCGCGGCCTTGCCTGCAAATCTCATTGCGTCTGTCCTTCTTTCTCTTGATGCAGCCAGGCCAAAAGCGCTGCCGTTACCGCCTCGGGCCGCTCTTGCTGTGTCCAATGCCCGCAACCCTCGAGAAGGATCGCATCGGACAGGTTAGGTACTTGGGCCCGCATCGCTGCGATCATGTCGAGGCCGGGCAGCATTGACAGCACAAGGTCGCGCGTGCCGCCGATATAGAGCGCCGGCTGATCGATCACCCTTCCGCGCCATGGCTCCAGATAGGCGACATCGCGGTGCTGGTTGCGATAACGGTTGAGCGGCCCGCGCAGACCGCTCGCGCGAAACTCGGTGGTCAGATACGCGATGTCCGCATCGGGCAGCCACGCGGGAAAGGGATCGGGATCGGGTAATCCGTCGAGCAGGCGGGAATCGGCGGACCGCTCGTCGCCCAAACCGTCGGGAGCTTCCCCCGCCAGCCAGAAATAGAAACGGCGGATAAAGCCGTCGAGGTCAGCCTCCGCTTCCGCTTCCGCGATACCGGGCGTCTGGAAATAGTCCTGATAGAAAAAGCGTCCCCGATCCGAATAGACGGGCTTTAGGGCATCTATCAAAGCGACCTCGGCGACGCCGATGAACGGCACCGACAGCGCAGCGACCGCGCTGACCCGGTCGGGGTGCAGCAGCGCAGTATGCCAGACCAGATACGCACCCCAGTCATGACCGATCAAAATGCCGGGCCGGCCTTCGCCCATTGCATCCACGACGCCCGCGATATCGGCCGTCATGCTTTCCAGATCATAGGATTCGACGGCATCCGGCTTGTCGCTGCCCCCGTATCCGCGGCAATCGATGGCGCATACACGGTAGCCCGCCGCCGCGATCGGTCCGATCTGGTGCCGCCAGGCCGCCCAGCTTTCGGGAAAGCCATGCACAAGCACCACCAACGGCCCTTCGCCGGCTATCGCCGCGCGCAGGTTGATGCCGTTGGTGGCTATCATGTGGAAGGCGGGTTGGATCACAGACGCCAACCGACCGAGATGCCATAGGTCGCGGGGCGGCCCGCCATGCGCCATGCGGTGTCGGCCTGGAAGGTAGAGTTCCAGTAATATTCGTTGAAGATGTTGCGCCCCCAAAGCTGGACGCGCAACTTGCCGTCCTCGGTCTCGACACCCGCGCGCACGTCGACAAGCGTCCGGGCGTTTATCCGCAGGATCGCGGGATCGCCGAAGGTCGAGTTGGTCGCGCTGTTGTAGTTGACGTTGGTGCCGATCACAGCGTTCCAGCGATCGCTGACGGGCCATTTATACTGGACGTCGGCGGTCGCCTGCCACTTCGGGGTGAACGGGAATGCCGAACCTTCGTAATCGGCGAAGACTCCGGTGCCGTTATAGCCCGTGAATTCGTCGATGCGGCTCTTCACATAGGTGCCTGACAGGTTCGCCGTCAGCCCCTGCACCGGCCGCCAGTCGATCGCCGCCTCGACACCATAGATGTGCGAGGTGGGGATGTTGACGAGCCGTTCGAGCAGCCCGAAGATCGGGTCGAGAATGCGGCCGCGGACCTGCTTGTCCGAATAATCGTAGTAGAAGCCCGCGGCATTGAACTGCAGCGTGCGATCAGCGAGCGGCAGTTTGAACCCGGCTTCATAGGCGAGCAACGATTCCTGCGTCGCAGGCAGGAATCCGGTGAAGGACGATGCCGGCACCGTCGGGAACCCGCCCGCTTTCCACCCGCGGGAGATGTTCGCATAGACGATCGCGCGGTTGTCGAACGTATAGGTCAGCCCGCCACGCCATGAGATATTATCCTGCTTTAGTTCATCGACGACCAGCGAAGGCTGGAATGCGGGACTGAAGGTCAGGCAGCCGCCGGCCGGGATCGGCGTGATCGGCGGCGCGCCGGTGAACAATTCGGTCAGCACGTTGAAGCTCAAATAGGTCGTGCCGTCGCCATCATAGCCGCAGCCGTTGAAACTGCGCTCGTTGCGCGTGTAGCGGATGCCGCCCTGCGCGGTGAGGTTCGGCGTCAGATCATATTCGAGATTCGCATAGCCCGCATAAGTGGTCACCTTCTGATTGGTAAACACCGCCGATACGGTCAGGATCGGCAGGCCGGGGATGATGACGTTGCTGCTGAGATCGTTCGTGAAGAGGATCTGCTGCTCGCCTGCCTTATCGTGCGAATAATTGGCGCCGAGAATCCAGCGCGCGTCGCCGCTGGTGCCGGTCAGCCGCAGTTCCTGGAAGAAGCTCTTCACATTGCCCGGCGTATAGCTGTCGAGCTGGCGCCACTGCGTCGCGTCGAGATCCTGCGTCGCGTCCGTGTTGAATTCGATCCATGAGGTGATCGACGTCAGGCGAACATCGTCCGACACGTCGAGATCGGCGCGCAGCGAGGCCTGGTAGAAATCATCGTCGCGGCGCATCGGGGTCTGCGCCGACCAGTTGGCGGCACGCGCATTCTCCGGCGCCAGCGGCGTCGCGAGCACATAGGGATAGGCGCCGGCCGGGTTATAGGGCGTGTGCGCGGTCAGCTGCGGCGCCTGCACGTCCGACTTGTCGCGCCACCCGTTGAGGTTAAGCGTGAATTCGAGCGTGTCGGTCGGGTTCCAGACAACGAGCGCGCGCCCCGCGATGCGGCGGGCGCTGCCCAGCTTGTCGTTCCGCGTGTAATTCTGCTGCCAGGCTCCGCCTTCGTCGACCCGCGCGCTCAGGCGCACACCGAGTGTGTCAGTCAGCGGCGCACTGACAAAGCCCGACAGTTCGAACGCGTTGAAACGGCCGAAACTCGCATCAGCCCCGGCCTCGAATTCGCTGCCTGGTTTGGCGGATATATAGTTGATCGCGCCGCCGGTCGCGTTCTGGCCGTAGAGCGTGCCCTGCGGCCCTTTCAGCACCTCGACGCGCGACAGGTCGAGCGCGGCGCCCTGCGTCAGGATCGCGAAAGGCAGCGGCACTTCGTCGACATAGACGCTGACTGCGGGCGACGCCGCGAGCGTCGATTCGTAGAAGCCGACGCCGCGTATCGTATAGACCGGGGTTGCGATCTGACTCTGGGTAAAGGTCAGACCGGGAACGATCTTGGCGAGGTCGGCAACGGTGCTGATGCCCTGCGCGGTGAGTTGGTCGCCGCCGATGGCGGTGATCGACATCGGGACCGAGTTCAGCGACTGTTCGCGGCGCTGCGCGGTGACGATGATTTCGCTTGCATTTTCGGCCGTCGTTTCGGCGCTGTCCGCCTCCGCCGTCTGTGCCACTACCGGGGTAGCAATTACAGATCCGGCAAAAGCCACGCCTGCCAACAGGCGCGCCGCAAGTCCCTTGGGCATCTCTCTCTCCTTTTTGGAGTCGGCTTATCTGGTTGCCGACTTTCCTTCAGGAAATCAGATTGCCCAAAACTAGTCAAGTACGACTAATCAAGTTTGCCTATTTTTATTTTTCGCGGCCCCTTGCCGCAAGATTGGCGCAAAACCGACGGTGTCGTTCCTTCATCCGTTCGATCGCGGCGATGATCATCGGACGCGACTGGTTCACGCTATTCTCGATGATCAGCCCGCGCACGCTCGCGATCAGCAGCCAGCCGTGCGGAACCAGCGCCTCGGCATCGGCGAAGCCCGCCTCCCGTGCGAGCTTGATGAACTCGTCGTGGATCTCCTGTTCGACCCTGCTTGTGACCGGCTGCAATCCGTCGAGCAGTTCGCGATCCCAACGCGCCGCCAGCAGGATATCAGTCAACGCAAGCCCCTCAGGCTGCGAATGCGTTTCCCAAGAGATGCGCGCATAGTCGGACAATCGCTCGAACGGATCTTCGATTGCCTCGGCCATGCTGCGGGCCGCTTCCATGACGCCGCGCATCGCTCGCTCGGCGGTCGCCACCATTAACGCCACGCGGTTGGGGAACTGGTGAAGTACCGAGCCGCGGCTCAGCGCGGCCTCGGCCATAACATGCTCGATCGTGGTCGCAGTAAAACCCGCGCGCACGATGCATTTGATCGTCGCGTCGAGGATTTTTTCCCGCGTGTCGATGCCGCGTCGCGTCATTCGGCGCGACCGACCGGCAACAGGAATAGAAGTCACATCGCTCATAGGACCATTTGGCTGCGCAGCGTCAAAACGTCAAACTCGGTCGATGTCTGTCAGACGAACATTCCGGACTGGCCTTTAGCTGGCCGTCCGCTTTCCCATAGGATCAGCGAAAGCGAAGATCGCTGACCGCTCAGCCGTCGCCGCCGCATCGAACGCATATCGGCCGCACCCAGCTATCGGGAGTGTGCCAATAGCTTGCCCGGCTTCGGCGTGCTCGATAAGGAGGTCCGATGAAATCGGCCCCCTGTACCATCTAACCGCCTCCCGCACGAAGATGTGTGGAGTAACGAAGGCGCGCCGATCCGGCCGCGCCTGCGGATGTTGCACGGCTTGAACAGCCGCCGGCGCACAGAGCCGGTTTCATCGGACGATTTCATGACCAATTATTTCGATAGCCCCTTCAAGGGGATCACGCTCGACAAACAAGTCACGCATCCCAATATCCGCGTGGGTCGATACAGCTATTATTCGGGCTATTATCACGGCCATAGCTTCGACGATTGCGCCCGCTTTCTTCTCCCCGACGACGATGCAGACAAGCTTGTCATCGGCAGTTTCTGTTCAATCGGGTCGGGCGCCGCCTTTATCATGGCGGGCAATCAGGGACACCGGAACGACTGGATCAGCACATTTCCCTTTTTCTGGATGCCGGAGGTGCCTGCATTCGAAGATGCGCTCAACGGCTTCACTGCTGCGGGCGACACAGTGATTGGCAACGACGTCTGGATCGGCTCCGAAGCCATCGTCATGCCGGGGGTCACCATCGGGGACGGCGCCGTCATCGGCACTCGAGCCGTCGTGACGCGCGACGTCGCGCCTTATACGATTGTCGGAGGAAATCCTGCGCGTCCGATCCGAAAGCGTTTCAGTGACGAAGACATCCTCCGGCTCGCCGAGATGCAATGGTGGAACTGGTCCGATGAGGATCTCAAGAGCGCTATGACATTGCTGACCGCTGGCAACGTCGAAAGCCTCTATAAGCACTTTTCTGCGAAGTAACTGCCGATGAACGACAAGGGTGGAAATGGGTCGACCCGTTTCCACCCACCCCCCGGCCGTGACTGGCCGAAACTTGCCTGGACGCAGAACAAACAGCTTCAAGCCAGCGCGATCAATGGCGAACTGTCGGCAAGGTCCCAAGCTCCGGCATCCACAATAGAGCTTGAACGAACGTCGGCTTTCACGAAAGCAATAGAAGCAGATGTCGCCTCAAACTGCACATCGGCGCGATTTTCGAGAATCAAGGCGGACTTCAGATAGAAGGCAGGCCGATCTCAAAAGACACTTAAATCAAAGCGTTGGGATAAAGGTGGGATTTTCCACAGAAAATCTAGCTACATCATTGATATAGCGAGGAAATGGTGGAGCCTAGCGGGATCGAACCGCTGACCTCCTGCATGCCATGCAGGCGCTCTCCCAGCTGAGCTAAGGCCCCGTACCATTTCATCGTGCCGCCCTGGCCAATCATGTTGGCTGCGACCGGGACGCCGCCTTTAGCAGCGCCGTCGGGTGATGCAAGGGGCCAAATGCATCTTGCGATGCCTTTTTGACCCCCCGCTCAGAAAATCAGGTTTCGACGTCGTCGTCGTCCGCGGTCGCGACGCCCAGATCGTCGTCGCCGCCGAGGTCGACGTCATTGTCGGGAGAATCGCTATCCTCGTCGACATCGACGTCCAGATCCAGATCCTCGTCGACGCCTTCTTCCTTGACGACCTTACCGGGCTTTTCGATCTGCTCGAACGGCATCGGCTGCTTCGATTTCAGAACCGATTCCGGAATCCAGTTGTAACCGCAATTGATGCAGTTGATCGGATCATCCTTGGTCAAATCATAGAATCGGGTTGCGCATTTCGGGCAGCTACGCTTCGTGCCCCATTCAGCCTTGATCATATATGCCTCGTAACCCTTTGGAACAGGATAAAAATATCGGAAGAGCGACGGAATTTGAATAGCTATCCGTCAAATCGGCGTGCGCCTTGCCAGATTGCAAGGCCGCTGTCAAAAGCCGCACGCCATGACCGATCAAACCGCCACGCCGCGCAGCTTTTCTGCTTCCGTTCCGCTTAAAGGTAGGATCGCGATTCCGGGTGACAAGAGCATCTCGCACCGCTCGTTGATGCTGTCGGCGCTCGCAGTCGGCGAAAGCCGCGTCACCGGCTTGCTCGAAGGGCATGACGTGCTCGCCACCGCCGCCGCGATGCGCGCGATGGGGGCGACGATCGAACGCCGGGACGACGGCGAATGGCGCATTCATGGCGTCGGCGTCGGCGGGCTCCTTCAACCTCGGGAAGCTCTCGACATGGGGAACAGCGGCACCTCGACCCGCCTGCTCATGGGCCTTGTCGCGAGCCATCCGATCACCACGACCTTTATTGGCGACGCCAGTCTGTCCGGCCGCCCGATGGGCCGCGTCATCGACCCGCTTTCGCAGATGGGCGCCGACATCAGCGCTTCGCCGGGCGCCAAAGGGACCAAGACTCTGCCGCTGATGGTACGCGGCCTCGCGCCCGCCATCCCCCTTTCCTATCGCCTCCCCGTCGCCTCGGCGCAGGTGAAGAGCGCGATCCTGCTCGCGGGTCTCAACACGCCGGGGATCACCGAAGTGATCGAACCCGTGCCCACGCGCGACCATAGTGAACGCATGCTGCGCGGCTTCGGGGCCGAGCTGACGGTCGAGTTGGGCGGCAACGGTACGCGCCATATCCGCATTCGCGGCGAGGCCGAACTTAAACCGCAGACGATCGTCGTCCCCGGCGACCCCTCGTCCGCGGCATTTTTCATCGTCGCCGCGCTCGTCGTCCCCGGTTCGGATGTCCTCATTGCCAATGTCGGTCTTAATCCCACACGCGCAGGTCTGGTCGAAGTCCTGCGGCAGATGGGCGGCGACATCGAACTTGTCGATGCGCGCGAAGTCGGCGGCGAACCCGTCGCCGACCTTCGCGTTCGATACAGCAGCCTCAAGGGCATCGAGGTCGATCCCGCGGTCGCGCCAAGCATGATCGACGAATTTCCGATCCTCTTCGTCGCCGCAGCGCTCGCCCAAGGCCGCACGGTTACCACGGGGCTCGACGAACTGCGCGTCAAGGAAAGCGACCGCATTGCCGTAATGGCCACGGGCCTCAAGGCGATCGGAGCGCGCGTCGAAGAGACCGAGGACGGACTGATCATCGACGGCACGGGCGGCGACCCGCTGCCCGGCGGCGCGACCATCGCGGGCCATCTCGACCACCGTATCTGCATGAGCTTCGCGATCGCGGGCCTCGTCAGCAAGGCAGCCGTGACGATCGACGACATCGCCCCGGTAGCGACCAGCTTCCCCAATTTCGAGGAACTGCTGGCCGGACTCCAGCAATGATCATCGCAGTCGATGGCCCCACCGCGTCGGGCAAGGGCACACTCGCGCGCCAGCTTGCCGAACATTTCGGCTTGCCCGTACTCGACACCGGGCTCCTTTATCGCGCGGTCGGTTACCAGACGCAGCTGAACCATGGTGATGCAGACAGTGCCGCCGATGCTTTGGCTGCCTGCGACTTCCCCGACAGCCTGCTGGACGATCCCGCGCTGCGCTTCGAAACCACCGGCGGGCTCGCCAGCCGCGTGTCGGTCCACCCACAGGTCCGCGCCGCGCTGTTCGAACGGCAGGTCGAATTCGCGAACCAGCCCGGCGGCGCAGTGCTCGACGGCCGCGACATCGGCACGGTGATTGCGCCGCACGCCGACGCCAAGCTGTTCGTCACCGCCAGCCCCGAAGAACGCGCGCGGCGCCGCCATGCCGAGATGGTGGGGCGCGGCGTTACCGTAAGCTTCGAAGCCGTACTCGCCGACGTTCACGCCCGTGACGCGCGCGATACCGGCCGCGCCGACGCGCCGCTGATGCGCGCGCCGGACGCCATGCTGCTCGACAACACGGACATGGACCGGGACGCAGCACTCGCCGCCGCCATCGCTTTCATCGAGGAGCGCCGCAAGGCGCGCGGCTGAGACCGGCTTTCCACCTTGCTTTTAAGGGGGGTGCGCACTATACGCGCGCCGTCCGACGGGCATTTTGCCGGTCGAGGCACGGACAAACCGCCGCTCTTACCCGAGCGTCGGGCGCGATGGAGCTGATCCGTCGCGCCCCTTTTGCTTTGCCCCTGCCTTGTCCTGCCAAAGGTTCGAAGGATGTCTTGCCTCGCATCCGGCGGGCAGGACGGATCGGCCACAAGACCAGCGGAACCAACCGCTTGGCCGGAACAAATGAAGTAAGGAAAACACTCTATGGCCTCTACGGCTTTTCCGTCGCGCGACGATTTCGCCGCGATGCTCGACGAATCGCTGGGTGGTGCTGATGGCGGCTTTGAAGGCCGCGTCGTCAAGGGCACCGTGACCGCGATCGAAAACGACCTGGCAGTGATCGACATTGGTTTGAAGAGCGAAGGCCGCGTGCCGCTTCGCGAATTCGCCATGCCGGGCCAGAAGGCCGACATCAACGTCGGTGACGAAGTCGAAGTCTATGTCGACCGCGTCGAAAACGCCAATGGCGAAACCATGCTGTCCCGCGATCGCGCCCGCCGCGAAGCCGCCTGGGACCGCCTGGAAGAAGAATTCAACAAGGAAGCACGCGTCGAAGGCGTCATCTTTGGCCGCGTCAAGGGCGGCTTCACCGTCGACCTCGGCGGCGCCGTTGCGTTCCTTCCGGGTTCGCAGGTCGACATCCGCCCCGTGCGCGACGTTGGCCCGCTCATGGACCTGCCGCAGCCCTTCCAGATCCTCAAGATGGATCGCCGCCGCGGCAATATCGTCGTCTCGCGTCGCGCCATCCTCGAGGAAACGCGCGCCGAACAGCGTTCGGGCCTGATCCAGAACCTCGAAGAAGGCCAGATCATCGAAGGCGCAGTCAAGAACATCACCGATTACGGTGCGTTCGTCGACCTCGGCGGCATCGACGGCCTGCTCCATGTCACCGACATGAGCTACAAGCGCGTCAACCACCCGAGCGAAGTCATCAACATCGGTGACACCGTCCGCGTCCAGATCATCCGCATCAACCGCGACACGCAGCGCATCAGCCTTGGCATGAAGCAGCTCGAAAGCGATCCGTGGGAAGGCGTCGCCGCCAAGTACCCCGTCGGTGCGAAGCTCTCGGGCACTGTCACGAACATCACCGACTACGGCGCGTTCGTCGAACTCGAAGCGGGCATCGAAGGCCTGGTCCACGTCAGCGAAATGTCGTGGGTCAAGAAGAACGTCCACCCGGGCAAGATCGTTTCGACCAGCCAGGAAGTCGACGTCATCGTCCTCGAAGTCGACAGCGACAAGCGCCGCATTTCGCTCGGCCTCAAGCAGGCCCAGTCGAACCCCTGGGGTGCTTTCGCTGAAGCTCACCCGGTCGGCTCGGTCGTCGAAGGCGAAGTCAAGAACGCGACCGAATTCGGTCTGTTCGTCGGCCTGCCGGGCGACGTCGACGGCATGGTTCACATGTCGGACATCGCTTGGGGCATCTCGGGCGAAGAAGCGCTGCACCTCCACCGCAAGGGCGAGGCCGTGCAGGTCGTCGTTCTCGACGTCGACGTCGAGAAGGAACGCATCAGCCTCGGCATCAAGCAGCTTGAAAAGGGTGCTCCGGCCGTTGGTGGCGGTACCGCTGCCGTCGGTTCGCTGAAGAAGAACGACGTCGTCACCGTCTCGGTCCTCGAAGTTCGCGACAACGGCCTCGAAGTTCAGGCTGGCGAAGATGGCGCCACCGGCTTCATCAAGCGCGCCGATCTTGGCCGCGATCGCGACGAACAGCGCGCCGAACGTTACCAGGTCGGTCAGAAGTTCGATGCGATGGTCATCGGCTTCGACCGTTCGAAAAAGCCGAACTTCTCGGTCAAGGCGATGCAGATCGCCGAAGAGAAGGAAGCGGTTGCTCAGTACGGTTCGTCGGACTCGGGTGCGTCGCTCGGCGACATCCTCGGCGAAGCGCTGAAGGCCGGCAAGAAGGATTAATTTCCTCTTCCCTCGCTCACGCGAAACAAAAGGCCCGCAGAGTGTCCCTCTGCGGGCCTTTTTCTTTCGGTGATATATTTTGACCGGACAGTGATTCGTGATACCTTCTGCGCGCGTTGGGAGGGGTCTCGCGCACAATGGACCGGCAACGACCGGAACTGCTTCGGCAGGAAATGCGTGGCTATACATAATAGGGGAAGCAGATGATCCGGTCAGAACTGGTTCAGAAGATCGCGAGCGAAAACAGCGATTTGCGGCTAGAGGAAGTCGAGCGCATCGTTGACACATTCTTCGATTCCATCGTCGATCAGCTCGCCTCGGGCGGGCGTGTCGAACTGCGTGGCTTCGGCGCCTTCTCCACCCGATCGCGCGAGTCGCGCGTCGGACGCAATCCCCGAACAGGGGCCTCCGTCGATGTGAAGGCGAAGAGCGTGCCCTATTTCAAACCGGGCAAGGAAATGCGCGAACGCCTGAACGGCTGAATTTTCCGCATTTGCTAGCTGTCATTCCGGCGCAGGCCGGATTCTCGTCGGCGCGTCAATAGAATGCCATGAGATCGTGTTTCGGAGCCACGTGCCTTCCGAACACCCTGCGCCGTGATGACGAAGTCGGTAAAGTCTATGGACTGCCGGCTCAGTTCTTAAGCCGGTATCCCGTCCGGAACATCCAGAAAATCACACCGAGGCACAGCGCCAGGAACAGCGCGACCGCGCTCATGCTGACTTCGATCCCGACGTCGCCCTTGCCGAAGAAGGTCCAGCGGAACCCGCTGATCAGATAGACGACGGGATTGAACAGCGTGATCGTCCGCCAGGCGGCAGGCAGCATGTCGAGCGAGTAAAAAGCGCCGCCCAGAAAGGTGAGCGGATAGATGACCAGCATCGGGATCACCTGAAGCTGCTCGAAGCTTTGCGCCCAGATGCCGATGATGAAGCCGAACAGGCAGAATGTCACCGCCATCAGGATCATGAAGGCGACCATCAGCAGCGGGTGCGCGACCTGCACGTCGACGAAAAGGTGCGCGGTCGCAAAGATGATCGAGCCGATGACCACCGACTTGGTCGCCGCGGCGCCGACATAGGCGATGACCGTCTCCAGCGGCGACAGCGGCGCCGACAGCATTTCGTAGATCGTCCCCGTCCATTTGGGCATATAGATGCCGAACGAGGCGTTGCTGATGCTCTCGGTGAACATCGTGAGCATCATCAGCCCAGGCACGATGAACGCGCCATAGGGGACATTGCTGACCTCGGTCATCCGGCTGCCGATCGCCGATCCGAAGACGACGAAATAGAGCGCGGTGGTGATCACCGGCAACATCAGGCTGGTCCAGAAGGTGCGGCCGAAGCGCGCCATTTCAAAGGCATAGATTGCGCGCACACCGCGCCAGTTCGCGGTCATGCGGCTTCTCCCTTCGCACCGTTCGAATCATGCACCAGCCCGACGAAAATATCCTCGAGCGAGCTTTGGCGCGTGTGCAGATCCTTGAACTGAACGCCGATGTCGGTCATCCGCCTGAGCAACGAAGGCACCCCCGTCGCCTCGGCGCGGCTGTCGAATTCATACACCAGCTCATTGCCGTCGCCCGTCAGTTCGAGCTTCCACTGCGCCAGCTCTTCGGGGATCGCCGCGAGCGGTTCGACAAGGTTGAGCGTCAGCGTCTTACGCCCCAGCTTCTTGATCAGTTCGTCCTTCTGTTCGACGAGGATCAGCCGCCCGCCGGTGATCACACCGACGCGGTCAGCCATTTCCTCGGCCTCCTCGATATAGTGCGTCGTGAGGATGATCGTGACGCCGCGTTCGCGAAGCCCGCGCACCATGTTCCACATATCGCGGCGAAGCTCGACGTCGACGCCCGCGGTCGGTTCGTCGAGGAACAGGATTTCGGGCTCGTGTGACAGCGCCTTCGCGATCATCACGCGGCGCTTCATCCCGCCCGACAATTCCATGATCTTCGCCGAGCGCTTGTCCCACAGCGACAGATCGCGCAGCAATTGCTCGATGAACGCCGGATCCTTGGGCTTGCCGAACAGCCCGCGCGAGAAGCTGACGGTCGCCATCACACTCTCGAACGCGTCGGTGTGCAATTCCTGCGGCACCAGCCCGATCATCGTCCGCGCCGCGCGATAGCCCTGGGCATGGTCGTGCCCGCCGACGATCACCGTCCCGCTGCTCGCCGTCACGATCCCGCAAACGATGCTGATCAGCGTCGTCTTCCCCGCACCGTTCGGCCCGAGCAGCGCGAAAATCTCGCCCTTGTTGATCGTCAGGTCGACATCGCTCAGCGCCTTGTGACCGCTTTTATATGTTTTTCCGAGACCGGAAATTTCGAGGACTGGAGTCATGGCACGGCATCTAGCCGAGCCACAGCATGGCGTGAAGCGTCAAACATCGCTTGACCTCCATCGGTCCATCGGCTTGACCGGCGTCGGTCACGCGGACGTGGCGAAATCGGTAGACGCAGCAGACTTAAAATCTGCCATCCTCTGGGTATGCGGGTTCAAGTCCCGCCGTCCGCACCAGACAGAAATCGGAAGTGACCCCCGCCACCTTATTTGGTCGGCGGATAATCGGCCGATATAGGGCATGGCCTTGCGCCGCGCCCCGTCCTAGGGTGCTGCGCAATGCCTTTCGTCCGTCCCGCCGCCGCCCTGCTGCTCGCCGCATCCGCCCCGTTCGCGCTGACCGGCTGCGGCTTGTTCGGCGAACGCGGCCCGGTCAAGATCGCCGCAATCGGCACGCTCAATCCCTCCGCGACCCCGCTCAATGGCGAGCTGTCTTCCGCCAATGCCGCGCTGCTCGATGCGACATCGCAGGGCCTCGTCAGCTATGACGGCGAAGGCCAGATCGACACCGGCCTCGCAGATCGCTGGACCGTAACGACCGACGGGCGCAGCTATATCTTCCGCCTGCGCGAGGCCAAATGGACGAATGGTCGCAAGGTGACGGCCGAGGATGTCGCCGCGATCCTGCGGTCCTATCTGGCTCCCGCGAGCCGGCATGTGCTGAAGAACGACTTTCCCGAGGTCGATACGATCAAGGCGATGACCGATACCGTCATCGAAATCCGCCTTGCAGTGCCGCAGCCCGCGATCCTCGAACTGCTCGCGCAGCCCTCGATGGCGATCGTCAACAAGGGCATGGGTTGGGGCCCGATGCGCGCGCGCAAGATCGGCCGCGCAGTGCTGCTTTCGCCCGTTCCCGATCCACTTGCCGAAGACCCCGAGGCGGCCGAAGCAGCCGCAAACGACCCCGCCGCCTCGATCGAACTCACCGGCACCTCGCCCGCCGGGGCGCTTGCGCGGTTCAAGAATGGCTATGCCGACGGTGTCGTCGGCGGCCGCTTTTCGACCCTGCCCTATTTCGCCGCGTCGAACATCGGCCGATCGCGCCTGGTCGTCGACCCGGTCCCCGGCCTGTTCGGTCTGTCGTTCGTTCGCGCCGAAGGCTTCCTTGCGACCGACGCCAACCGCGACGCGCTGGTCCGCGCAATTCGTCGCGAGCGATTGATCGAAGCTTTCGGGCTCGCCGAATGGCAACCGCAGGTCACGCTCCGCCCGGCACTTTATGCACGCGATGGCGGCCCCGCACCACTCGTGCCCGCCTGGGCAGAATATGACGAGGCCTCGCGGATCGCGCAGGCAAAGCGCGCCGTCGACGCCTGGCGCGCCGCCGGGCGTGCGATCGAGCCGCTGCGCATCGCGGTTCCCGACACCCCCGGCGGTCGCATCCTTTTTGCTTATGTGTCGGCCGACTTTAAGGCGGTCGGTGTGCCAAGTCAGCGCGTCGCGATGGCGGCAACCGCCGACCTCCGGCTCATCGACGAAGTTGCGCCGAACGACGATGCGCTGTGGGCGCTGCGCCGCCTGTCGTGCCGCCGCGATACGCTCTGCAACCGGGAGGCGCAGGAGCTGATCGACCAGGCGACGGTCAATATCGACGCCGGCCAGCGTCGGGTTCAGGTTAGCGAGGCCGAAGCGGTGCTCGGACGCTATGCCCCTTTCATTCCGCTCGCGACTCCGCTGCGTTGGTCTGTCGCGTCCCAGCGCCTGACGGGCCTCCGCGCAAATGGCCGCGCGCAGCACCCATTGAATCATGTGATTGCCTTACCTAACTAATACAGCGGCGCTGCAAGTTCGAGCGCTTTTGAAAGGACCCCGATGGCCCCTTCGACCCCGAATCCCGATGCGCTTTTCGACGCGCTGATTTCCAATCGCAACGATCCGGCTGCGCTGCGCAAGCGCGTCGAGACACTGGAAATCCTGCTGGAACGCAGCTTCGTCATTCCCGGCATCAACCGCCCCGTCGGCCTCGATGCAATCGTTGGGCTCGTCCCTGTCGTCGGCGATGTGATCGCGGCGACAATGGGCGCCTATCTGATCTGGGAAGCGCGCAACCTCGGCATGCCGAAATGGAAGGTCTGGCGCATGGTCGGCAATCTGGGCGTCGATACCGCACTCGGCGCGGTCCCGGTCGTTGGCGACGCGTTCGACTTCTTCTTCCGCTCGAACACGCGCAATCTCAAGATCATCAAGAAACATCTCGACAAGCATCACCCCGGTACGATCATCATCGACCAATAGGCGATGCGCCTTCTTCCCTTGGGGTGTTCAATGCTGCTAACACAGCGCCGCCACACCCCAGGGGAGACTATTGAATGATCCGCGCCAGCCTTGCCGCGCTTGCCCTAAGCTGTTCGATAACCGCCGTTGCGACCGCCGCGCCGCAAGACAAGGACCCGTACCTCTGGCTTGAAGATATCGAGGGCGCGAAGGCGCTGGACTGGGTCAAAAAGGAAAATGCGGCAACCGACAAGCTGATCACCGGTCGCCCGGGTTTCGAGGCCGACCGCAAGCGTGCGCGCGAAATCCTCGACGACGACCGCCAGATCGCCGAGCCGGGCGAAGTGATGGGCGACATGATCACCAATTTCTGGCGCGACGCAAACAATCCACGCGGCATCTGGCGCCAGAGTCCGCTCGATGCCTATCTCGCGGGCAAGCCCGTCTGGACGACGCTCATCGACGTCGACGCGCTCGGCAAAGCGGAGAAACAGAGCTGGGTCTGGCATGGCGCCGACTGCCTTGCGCCGGATTACAAGCGCTGCCTCGTCTCGGTCAGTCCCGGCGGCACCGACGCCGACGTGGTTCGCGAATGGGACCGCACGACAAAAAGCTTCGTCGGCGGCGGCTTCACGCTGCCGCAGGCAAAGAGCAGCGTGACATGGGAGGACGCCGACACCCTGCTCGTCGCGACCGATTATGGTCCGGGCAGCATGACCGCTTCGGGCTATCCGCGCATCGTCAAACGCTGGAAGCGCGGCACCCCGCTCGCGTCGGCGGCGACGGTAGCCGAGGGCGAGCAGGAAGATGTCGGAATGAACGTCTTCGCACTTGTCGACGGCGGCAAGCGCTGGCCGATGATCAGCCGCGGCAAGACCTTCTACACCACCGATTACCTGATCCGCGGCCTTGGCGGTGACAGCTATCATTCGACGATCATTCCCGACACCGCCAGCCTTCGCGATGTGCTCGGCGGACAGGCAATCGTCTTTCTAAACAAGGATTTCGGGACCGGCTTTCCCGCGGGCTCGCTGATTTCGCTGTCGCTCGAGGACATGGCGGCGGACCGGCAGGTGCCGATCATTCCGGTGATGGCGCCGACGAAGGCTCAGGCGATCGAGGATGTCTCGGCGACCGACAATATCCTTTGGGTCAAGGCGCTCGACCATGTGGAGGGCAAGCTCTTCGCGCTGCGCCGCGACCCGAAGACCGGCAGTTGGAGTCAGAAGGAGGTTCCGCTCGCCGCCAACGCGACCGTCAACATCGCGGGCGCGATCGGCAAGCGCGATACGATCTTCGCGAGCGCCGAGACGATGCTGATGCCGCCGACGCTTTACGCCGTGTCCGAAACCGCCGCGCCGCAGGCGGTGCAGAGCCTGCCCGCAACCTTCGACGCCAAGGACATGACCGTCGAAAAACGTTTCGCTACGTCGAAGGACGGCACCAAAATTCCTTATTTCATCGCCCGAAAAAAGGGCTCGACCGGCCCCGTCCCGGCGCTCGTCCACGCCTATGGCGGCTTCCGCGCGGCGCAGACGCCGGGATATCTCACCGGCCAGCCCTATCGCGCCGGCCCGCTCGGCCTGTTCTGGGTCGAGGACGGCAACGCCTATGTCCTCGCCAACATCCGCGGCGGCGGAGAATATGGCCCCGCTTGGCACCAGGCTGCGCTGCGCGAAAAGCGCCAGAACAGCTTCGACGACCTTCATGCGGTCGCGGAGGATCTGGTAAAAACCGGGGTCAGCGCGAAGGGCAAGATCGCAATCTCCGGCCGATCGAACGGCGGCGTGCTTGTCGGCGCGGCGATGACGCAGCGCCCCGATCTCTATGGCGCCGTCATCTCGGGATCGCCGATCAAGGATATGTGGCGTTACGACAAGATGCTCGCGGGCGCCTCGTGGGTCGCCGAATATGGCGATCCCGACGTGCCCGAGGATTGGGCCTTCCTGTCGAAATATTCGCCCTATCACAACATCCGCAAGGGCGTGAAATACCCACCGATCTTCCTCTATCTTTCGACCAAGGACGACCGCGTCCACCCCGGCCACGCCCGCAAATTTGCCGCGCGGCTGATGGAGAACGGCAACCGCGTCTATTATCACGAATATCTGGAGGGCGGCCATTCGGTCGGCGCCGACCATGCCGAAGATGCGGTGCGCGCCGCCATGCTCCACGGCTTCCTGCTGCGCGAACTGGTCGAGAAGAAATAGCGGCGCAGCCGTATCCAAAACCGTTCGTGCCGAGCTTGTCGAAGTACCGTTCTTCTTCTTGCAATGTCAAAAGACAGAGCGGCCCTTCGACAGGCTCAGGGCGAACGGTCTTGGTCGGCGCATGTAGCGCTAACGAATCTGCCTTTTTTCCAGCTTCCGCGCGAGCGTGCGACGGTGCATCCCCAGCCGCCGCGCGGTCTCCGATATGTTAAAATCGGTCTCGACCAACGTCTGATGGATATGTTCCCATTCGACGGTTTTGATCGACGACTGGCGGTCGCCCACCGGCGTTTCCACATTGCCCTCGGCGCGGTCGAACGCCGCCTCGATATCGTCGGTATTCGACGGTTTAGCGAGATAATAGGAAGCGCCGAGCTTGATCGCCTCGACCGCCGTCGCGATGCTCGCAAAGCCGGTGAGCACGACGATCCGCATCATCGCGTCCGACGCGCGCAGCGTCTGCACGCACGCAAGCCCCGACGCGCTGCCGAGCTTCAGGTCGACGACGGCATAGCCTGGACGGAACCTCTGCAATATCTCGTCCATCTCCTCGGGGCTGTGCGCGACCTTTGCCACATAGCCGCGCCGCTCGAACGAACGCTTCAGCGTCCGCGCGAACGCCTCGTCGTCCTCGACGATCAGCAATTTCCGCCCGTCGTTCGTGGCCTCGCTCATGTCGTTTCTCCACCGGGCCGCGCGACCGCCGAGATCGGCAGCGTGATCCGCACCAAGGCGCCGCCCGCGTCGCGGTTCGCCACCGTCGCCCCGCCGCCAAGCTTGCGCAGCACGTTCACGAGCAGGAACAGCCCAAGCCCGCCGCCCGGCCGCCCCTTGGTCGAACGATAGGGCTGACCGAAATTCGCGAGCATCTCGTCGCTGAACCCGGGCCCGCGATCCGCGATCTCTATCACCGCCATATCGCCGTCGCGCGTCGCGCTGACACCGACCCAGTCGGGCGACACTTCGGATGCATTGTCCATCACATTGTCGATCACCTGCCGCAGCGCGGGGTCCGATACGATCGCGACGTCAACGCCGAAGCGGTCGTTGAACTCGACCGTGCCGGGGCGGCGGAGCGCGCGCGATCCGGTGACGATGTCGATCAGGAAAGCGCGCATCGTCGTGAGCTGCGGCGCCTCGCCGCGCGCCTCGCCCGCCGACATCAGGATGCCGCTGACGATCGCCTTGCAGCGCTGTACCGCCGCATCCATGTCGGCGAGGTCCTCTTGCATCTCGCGGTCCTTCGCGAGCCGCGGTGCGGCCTTCCAGTCGCCAATCAGGACCGAAAGCGTCGAGAGCGGCGTCCCTAGCTCGTGCGCGGCGCCTGATGCAAGCAGGCCCATGCGCACGATATGATCTTCCTCGGCGGCACGCTGACGGCTCGCCGCGAGCGCCGCATCGCTGTCGCGCAAATTGCGGTTGATCCGCGTAACGAAGGCCACGAACAGCACCGCGATCAGCAGGAAACAGACGAAGCTGCCCTTCAGATACAGCCCCATCGGATCGGCCGCATAGGGCGGCGGTAACAAGAGCGGCGTCGGGTCGATACGCAAAGCCGCGAGTGCTGCCAGCGCCGCCGCGACGATCGCCCACGACGAACGCGGCGTCAGCAGGATCGCACCAATCACGACCTGTAATAGAAACAGCGAGGCGAAAGGATTGGCCAGCCCTCCACTGTGGTGAAGTTGCCAGCAGAGCGCGGCAACGTCGAACAGCAGCACCGCAGTCAATTCCGCATTGGTCACCGCGCGGCCGCGGCGGAGCAAGGCAATGCTCGCAAAGTTGATCGCGATCAGCACCATGATCGCGGCAAGCAGGGGGGCGTGTGGAAGCGATATACCCATCGGCCCGCTGACGATCCCGATCGTCGCAAGTTGCCCGCCGACCGCAATCCAACGAAGCTGGATCAGCAGCGTCATGTTGCGGCGCCCGGCGGGGACTCGAGCTGGCGCGGCCGGCAAGATCGTCGAACTGGTCATCAATCGCGAATACGCCACAGCCGCCAGGCAAAAAAGAGGCTGAGCGCACAAAGCGCAAACCACGTCAGTGCATAGACCAGATGATTGTCGGGGAAACGCACCACGGTCAGCCCACCGACGGGATAGCTGCCGGGATTCGGCGAAGCGTCGGCGTCGATGAAATAGGGCGCGACATTGCTGAGCCCCCTAGCTTTCGCGATTGCTTCCACATCGCGTGAAAACCAACGGCCCGCCGCCGGATCGTTCGAACGCAGGAATGCGCCCGCGGGTTCGGTGACGCGCAACAGCCCGGTTATCGTCACAGGTCCCGTGACGTTCCCCACCGCGCGCGTCGTCACGTCGCGCCGGTCCTTGGGCACAAAACCGCGATTGACCAGCAAGGCGAACCTCGGCGTTTCCAGCGGCGTCAGCACCCAGAAGCCGGGCCCGCGATCGGTGACCGCCTGGACGAGCGTTTCGCGATCATGGCGGAAAACGCCCGTTGCGGTGACGCGGCGATAGGCGTCATCCTTTGCGTCGACCGCATCCCACGCGCCAGGCCCGGGCGCGGCCACCGGCGCCGCATGAATGCGCGCTTCGACCGCCGCGACCAGTTCATGTTTCCACACGCGCCGTTCGAGCTGCCAAACGCCGAGCGCCGCGAGGCCGATCGCCGCGATCAGCGCCGCTGCGGCAAAGGCCGCGCGGCGGGTGCGTTTCACGGCACCTGACCCGTAGCCTGGCTGGTCGGCTCGTGCGGCATCGGCATCATGTTGGTGTTGAGGTGGTGCATCACCCACAGCGACCCCGCCAGCATGATCACGACGACGATGATCGTGAAGACGAGCGAGGTCAGTGACCAGCCGCCCTCGGCCTTTGGCGTCATGTGCAGGAAAAAGACCATGTGAACGACGATCTGGACCACCGCAAAGCCCATGATGATCGCACCCGTCGCACCGGCGCTCAGCGGCATCGTCATCACCAGCCAAAAGGGTATGGCGGTGAGTATCACCGACAGGACGAAACCGATGACATAGTCGCGCATCGACGCGTGCGGCATCTCGATCTCATCATGACCGTGCGCGCCAGAAACGTTGTGGGCGGGATCGGCGCTCATCGCAGCACTCCCATCAGATAGACAAAGGTGAAGACGCCGATCCACACGACGTCGAGGAAGTGCCAGAACATGCTGAGGCACATCACGCGGCGCTTGTTTGCGGCGATCAGCCCGTGCTTCGACAGTTGGAACATCAAAGTGACCAGCCAGATGATACCAAAGGTGACGTGCAGCCCGTGGGTGCCGACCAACGTGAAAAAGCTCGACAGGAAGGCGCTGCGCTGCGGGCCCGCACCAATCTCGATCAGATGATGGAATTCATAGAGTTCGATCCCGAGGAAGGCCAAGCCGAAGAACCCGGTGATCGCGAGCCAAAGTTGAACTCCCCTCACCTTGCCCTGCTGCATCTGGAGCACCGCAAAACCGTAAGTGATCGACGAGAAGAGCAGCATCGCGGTGTTGAGCGCGATTAGTTTCAGGTCGAACAGATCCTTCGGCGCCGGTCCGGCGGCATAGCTGCCGCCGAGCACGGCATAGCAGGCAAAGAGGATCGCGAAGATGAGGCAATCGCTCATCAAGTAGATCCAGAAGCCCAGCATCGTGCTGTGCCCCTCGGGATGTGCGTGCTCGTCGAGGTCGTAGAACTGGACGGGCTCGTCTGCGGTCATGGTCTTGGCACTCATCGCATCAGGCTCCGGCAGCCAACTGGCGGGTACGCGCTTCCTCGACCGCCGTGACCGTCGCCGCCGGAATGTCGAAATCGCGCTTGTAGTTGAAGGTGTGATAGATCGCGCCCGCGACCGTCGCTGCAAAGCTCAGCGCCACCAGCCACCAGATATGCCAGACAAGGGCGAAGCCCATGACGAGGCAGAAGCCCGACAGGATCATCCCCGTGCCGGTGTTGCTCGGCATATGGATGTCGCGATAGCCATCGACTGGACGTTGATGCCCGCGCGTCTTCATGTCGTACCAGGCATCAAGGTCGTGGATGACGGGCGTGAAGGCGAAATTATAGTCGGGCGGCGGCGAACTGGTCGCCCATTCGAGCGTGCGGCCTTCCCACGGATCGCCGCCCGTCGTGTCGCGCAGTTCCTTGCGACGCCAGATGCTGACACCGAACTGGACCAGCATCGCGCCGATGCCCGCGGCAACGATCAGCGCGCCGATGCCCGCGATCACGAACCATATTTGCAGGCTGGGATCGTCGAACACGCGCATGCGCCGCGTCACGCCCATCAGGCCGAGGATATAGAGCGGCGTGAACGCGACCCAGAAGCCCACGACCCAGCACCAGAAGCTGACCTTGCCCCAGAACACGTCGAGCTTGTAACCGAACGCCTTGGGCCACCAGTAATTGATCGCCGCGAACAGGCCGAACAGCACGCCCCCGATGATCACATTGTGGAAGTGCGCGATCAGGAACAGCGAGTTGTGGAGCACGAAGTCGGCTGGCGGCACGGCGAGCAGCACGCCGGTCATGCCACCGATGACGAAAGTGAGCATGAAGGCGATCGTCCACATCATCGGAAGTTCGAAGCGGATGCGGCCGCGGTACATCGTGAAGAGCCAGTTGAAGAGCTTGGCGCCCGTCGGGATCGAGATCACCATCGTCGTGATGCCGAAGAAGCTGTTGACGCTGGCCCCCGATCCCATGGTGAAGAAATGGTGCAGCCAGACAAGGTACGAGAGGATCGTGATGCAGATCGTCGCATAGACCATCGACGTATAGCCGAAGAGCCGCTTGCCAGAGAAGGTCGAGGTGACTTCAGAGAAGACGCCGAACAGCGGCAGCACCAGGATATAGACCTCGGGATGGCCCCAGATCCAGATCAGGTTCACATACATCATCGGCGATCCGCCGAGGTCGTTGGTGAAGAAGTTGGTCCCGACATAACGGTCGAGGCTGAGCAGCACGAGCGTCGCGGTCAGGATCGGGAAACTCGCGACGATCAGGATGTTCGAGCAGAGCGAGGTCCAGGTGAAGACGGGCATCTTCATCAGGCCCATGCCCGGCGCGCGCAGCTTCAGGATCGTGACGATCAGGTTGATGCCCGACAGCGTCGTGCCGACGCCGGCTATCTGTAAGCCCCAGATATAATAGTCGACGCCGACATTAGGGCTGTAGGCAATCCCCGACAGCGGAGGATAGGCGAGCCAGCCGGTCTGCGCATATTCGCCGATGAACAAGGAGATCATCGTCAGCACCGCGCCCGCGGTCGTCATCCAGAAGCTGAAATTGTTGAGGAAGGGAAAGCTGACGTCGCGCGCACCGATCTGGAGCGGCACGATATAGTTCATCAGCCCGGTGATGAACGGCATCGCGACGAAAAAGATCATGATCACGCCGTGCGCGGTGAACACCTGGTCGTAGTGATGCGGGGTCAGATACCCTTCGGACCCATTGAACGCCATCGCCTGCTGCAGGCGCATCATGATCGCATCGGCAAAGCCGCGCAGGAACATGATGAGCCCCAGGATCATGTACATGATCCCGATGCGCTTGTGGTCAACGGTCGTGAACCATTCTTTCCATAAATAGCCCCAGAGGCGGAATTTGGTGATCAGGCCGAGCACGGCGATGCCGCCGAGGACGACGCCGATAAAGGTGACGACGAGGATCGGCTCGTGCAGCGGCAGCGCCTCGAGCGACAGCTTGCCAAGGATCGGACCGGTTTCGGGTGCGGGATGCGGGATGGTCATGGGGGTCTCGGCTCGTTCAGGACATCGGGCGTTCGGCGGCGGGTGCGCGCAGCGCCGTGCGTTCGGGCTTGGAAGGATGGGGAAGCCCCTCGCCCTTCAGCTTCTCCGGCGCGACCGGCTTGGCGTCGGGGCGGTCGTTCGACATGACCGGCGAGCTGCAATAGGCCGCGACGTAACGCATGCTCCAGCGCGCCGCATCAACCGTCCCGCGCGCGGCAAACTTGTCATAGGTGACCTGCCGGACATTGCCGATGCCGGCGATGCCCGCGCCGCCGGCGGCGTCGAGCGACATCATGTCGTGCATGCACATCTTGCCGGGCTCGACGCACATGTTGACGACCGCATCAAAGAGCTGCGGATCGCTCGCGGCGAAGCGGCGAACGGGTTCCTTGTGGGTGGGCTTTTCGAGCTTCAGATAAGTATCGCGGCTGAGGTCTCCCTCGGCCGATGCCTTCGTCGCTGCGACCCATTTGTCGAACTCGCCCGCGGGCAGGCTCTTCACCGCAAAGCGCATGTTCGAAAAGCCCCAGCCCGAATAATTGGCCGAAAAGCCTTCGTAGTTGCCGGTCTTATCGAACACGCCGTGCAGCTTGGTTTCCATTCCCGGCATCGCGTAAATCTGCCCCGCCAGCGCGGGCACGTAAAAGCTGTTCATCACCGAAGAGGAGGAGATGCGGAAACGCACCGGCCGATTCACCGGCAATGCCAGTTCGTTCACGGTAGCAACGCCCTGTTCGGGATAGATGAACAGCCATTTCCAATCGAGTGCAACCACCTGCACGTCGAGCGGCTTTGCCTCCGCCGCCACCGGCTGACCCGGCCCCGTGCGCGCGAGCGGGCGATAGGGATCGAGCAAATGCGTCGCGACCCACGTCACCGCGCCCAGACAGATGATGATCAAGAGCGGCGCCGACCAGATGACCAGTTCAAGCTGCGTCGAATGGTCCCAGTCGGGCTTGTAAGTCGCCTCCTTGTTCGACGCGCGATACTTCCACGCGAAGAAGATCGTCAGCCCCATCACCGGCACGATGATCAGCAGCATCAGCACGGTCGACAGGACGATCAGGTCGCCCTGCTGACGCGCGACGTCGCCGGCGGGATCGAGCACGATCAGCCCGCAACCCGACAACAGGGGCAGCGCGGCGAGCAGCGGCAAGAGCCGCAATCGGGCGGAAAAACGGGGGAGATTGCTTGGCATGATGCGCGCCTAGGCCTCCTTTGTTGCACTGCACATAGGACATTTTGTCCAATCCCGCGACCGCTCTTCATCGCGCAGGGGCATTTTCATTCCGGGCGATTTTGCCCTATGACCGACTCGTGCCGCCGCATCTTGTCTTGCGGAGGGCGCCAGCTCAAGGATTGTTACCATGGCTGCCGATACTGTGCCCACTACCGAGGTCGAACGCGACGCCCGCGCCCTCCACGACGACGGCAGCCACCGCATCGACCCTGCCGAGATCGCAATCGGCGTCGTCATCGGCCGCACCTCCGAATTCTTCGACTTCTTCGTTTATGCCATCGCGTCGGTGCTGGTGTTCCCAAAGCTGGTCTTCCCGCATCTCGATCCGCTGACGGGCACGCTCTGGTCGTTCGCGATCTTCGCCCTCGCCTTTGTGGCGCGCCCCGTCGGCACGATCATCTTCACCGCGATCGACCGCGCTTATGGCCGCGGCGCCAAGCTCACAATCGCGCTGTTCCTGCTCGGCGGCTCGACCGCTGCCATCGCTTTCGTCCCCAGCTATGAATCGGCCGGCATCGGCGCCGCGCTGCTTCTCGCGCTGTTCCGCATGGGACAGGGCGTAGCGCTCGGCGGGTCGTGGGACGGCCTCGCTTCGCTGCTCGCGATCAATGCGCCCGAAAACCGCCGCGGCTGGTACGCGATGATCCCGCAGCTCGGCGCGCCCCTCGGCCTGATCGTCGCCAGCCTGCTCTTCATGTTCCTGATCGCAGCGCTGCCGGCGGAGGATTTCCTCGCCTGGGGCTGGCGCTATCCCTTCTTCGTCGCCTTCGCTATCAACGTCGTCGCGCTCTTCGCGCGGCTGCGCATCGTCGTCACTCCCGAATATGCCGAGCTGTTCGAGAATCGTGCGCTTGAGCCCGCGCCGTTGCTCGAAACGGTGCGGTCGGAATGGAAGACGATCGTCGTCGGCACCTTCGCCCCGCTCGCCAGCTTCGCGATGTTCCACATGGTCACCGTATATCCGCTGTCGTGGGTGTTCCTGTTCACCGACGAAACCCCTGTGCGCTTTCTGATGATCGAGGCGATCGCTGCGGTGGTCGGTATCGGAGCGATCGTCGCGTCGGGCATTCTCGCCGATCGCATAGGTCGCCGCACCCTGCTCGGCGCTACCGCTGCCGCCATCGCGGCGTTCAGCGGTTTCGCGCCGCAGCTTCTCGACGCGGGTGAATTCGGCGAGGCGGCGTTCATGATCCTTGGGTTCGCGCTTCTCGGCCTGTCCTTCGGCCAGTCTTCGGGTGCGCTCTCGTCAAACTTCCAGCCACGCCACCGCTATACGGGTTCGGCCTTCACCTCCGACCTCGCATGGCTGTTCGGCGCTGGCTTCGCCCCGATGATCGCGCTGTGGCTGTCCAGCCAGTACGGGCTGATCGCAGCGGGCGGCTATCTCCTGTCAGGCGCGATCGTCACCCTTGTCGCGCTGTGGCTCAACCGCGAGCTCGCGAGCACGATCGACTGATCCGTCCCCCGGAAATGAAATTCAGCGCGAAGATCGAACTCCGGGGAATTAATCCTTATGTGTTCGTCAACGCCGCGCAGGCGCAGCGGATCAAGCCGGACTGGAAAAAGCCCCTCCCCGTTCTCGTCCAGGTGAACGGCCAGCCCGATCCCGCCTGGCGTGTGAATATGATGCCCACTGGTGACGGGAGCTTTTACCTCTATCTCGACGGGGTCGTCCGCAAGGCCTCGGGCACCAATGTCGGCGACACCGTCGAAGTGGCAGTCGCATTCGATTCCGATTATCAGAGCGGCCCGCAGGACGCCATGCTCCCGGAATTCGCGGCGCGGCTCGATGCAGATGCGGTGGCCAAGGCCCGCTGGGACAGCCTCACGCCCAGTCTCCGCAAGGAAGTCCTGCGCTATCTCGCCAATTTGAAATCGGACGAAGCACGGCATCGCAACATCGACCGCGCAATCGGTGTCCTCGGCGGTGCGAAAGCCCGCTTTCTGGCGCGCGACTGGAACTGAGGCCAGATCCTACGCAAAATCCTGCTCAAGATCTTTCAGGTGCGGGAATGAAGCCGGTCAGCGCGTCGATCACCTGCTGAGGCTGTTCTTCAGCGACCCAGTGACCCGAATCCGTGATGATCACCGTCTTCACATCGCGCGCCACGTTGCGCAGCAGAACGCCCATCGTCTCGCCCAACCCGCCCGTCGCACCAAGGCCAAGCACCGGAATACTCAGCGGCTGCTTGGCAAAGGCGCGATTGTCGATCTCGTCCTGTGCAAACGCGCGATAATATTCGAAGCCACCACGCAGCGCGCCGGGGCGTGCATAGGCGGCCGCGTAGAAGTCCTCCGATTCCGGGGTCAGCGCGCTGGTGTTCACTGCTTCGACACCGCGGAACCAGCGGATGAACTCGCTCTCCTGCCCCGTAATCAACATCTCGGGCAGGTCGCGGACGCCGAAGAAACGGAAATGCCAGGTCCGCGGCGTCGATGAAATCTCCTTCCACGGATCAATCCCAGGCAGCGGCACATCCATGACGACAAGCCTCGACACCTGATCGCGATATTGCGCGGCATAGGCATAAGCGACCATTCCGCCCATGTCGTGCCCCGCTACCGCGACGCGCGGCCCCAGCCCTAACGCGCCGATGAGTGCGCGGATGTCACGGGCGATATTCGCCTTTTCATATCCCGCCGCGGGCCGCGCGGTATCGCCCAGACCGCGAAGATCGGGCGCGATTACCGTATGTCCGCGCGCGACCAAGGCCGGCATCACATGCCGCCACATATAGGACGTCTCGCCCCAGCCGTGCAGCAGCACGACGGGCTCGCCGCGCCCCTCGGCGATCAGATAATGATATTGGACGCCATTCACCTCGATCTTACCGTCGCGGATCGCGCCTTGCGTGTGTGCGCTGGCGTCGGGTGATGCGATGGCGAGCGCACCGGGCTGGCAGGCAAAAAGGACGGCGGCGGCGAACAGGGCTTTGCGCATGGGAGGAACTTTCTGCAGCGATCGGAAGGCCTTGCGATATTCCAACCACAGGGATGGGTAATATTGTCCGAAAGCTCAGGTCCGACGCAGGGCCCCAAACGGCCGCATCGCCGATGGTACAATAGGTCGGCAATCTCTTGGGTCTGAACCTTTCCGTCCAAACGCCTAGTTTAAGCTTGGACGACTCATACTCAGATAAAAGGAAAACCTGTGCCCTCCCCCATTCGCATCCTGCTTCAGACTACCATCCCGCCGATCGAGGATGACTGGCATATCGGTCGCTTCTCGCTGCTCCGCGACTATCTGTCGGGCCTCACCGATGACGATGGGCAGCCCCTATGTGCCGTGACCGCGCGCGACCGCACCGCCCCCGGCGCGCCCGATCCCATCCTGTCGACGATCGACCAATCCGACTTTGACCAGCTCTGGCTTTTTGCGGTCGATGTCGGCGACGGCCTGACCAGCGAGGATTGCGAGGCGATCAGCCGGTTCAGGGAAAGTGGCCGCGGCCTGCTGGTAACGCGCGACCATATGGACCTCGGCAGTTCGGTCTGCACCTTGGGTGGCGTCGGAAACGCGCATTTTTTCCATAGCACGCGCCCCGAGCCCGACCCGAGCCGCCACGTCGCCGACGATCGCGAGACCGATTATATTCTCTGGCCCAACTATCATTCGGGCGCGAATGGCGATTTTCAGACGATCACGATCTCCGAGCCGCCACATTCCCTGCTCAGCGATCCCGACGCGGCCGATGGCCTGATCCGCTACCTACCGGCCCATCCGCACGAAGGCGCCGTTGGCGTTCCCGATGACGAGACGTCGGCGCGCGTCATTGCCACCGGGGTGAGCCAGGCCAGCGGCAATCGCTTCAACCTGGCCGTCGCGTTCGAGCCATCCGCCAGCGGCGGTCCGGCCCTCGCCCAGTCAACCTTCCACCATTTCGCGGACTATAATTGGAACCCCGCGATGGGCTGCCCCACCTTTGTCAGCGAAAAGCCCGGCCATTCGCTCGCCTCTTCGCCCGAGGCACAACGGTCTATCCGCCGATATGTCCGAAACCTCGCCATCTGGCTTGCCGGACGGCCCTTGTAACAGCCCGTTCGGGCGGCACCGGCTGCCCATCTTAAAAAGCCCATAACGAAACAGCCGTGGTTCGAACCCGAACCACGGCCGCCTTTTCAATCAGGGAAGCGATCGGCGATCAATAGTCCCAGACCGCCGGCACGGCACGAAACGCATCGCCCGCAACCGCCACATGATAGATGGACGGGAACGGCAGGTGCGTCGCGACGAATGCCTCGCGCGTCTCCGCGAACTCGCGCAATAGATTGACGCGGACGCGCTCGGATTCTTCCGGATCATGCTCGAAACCATTGTACCAGCCGGGCTGATCGAACCCGACCTGGAAGATGGCGTCGCCGACGAATGTCAGCCGCTCGCCGTCCGATGCGACGCGGACCATGCAATGGCCGGGCGTGTGGCCGCCGGTCAGTTCGGCAGTGACGCCCGGCGCCACCTCGACTTCCGTCTCAAAGGTCCGGATCTGGCTTGCATATTGTTCCATGAACCGCTTGGCCGTGCCGCGCAGCGCGTCGGGGAACCCTTCGGGCATCACGGTCTTCGAGAAATCGGGATTGTTCCAGAATTCGACTTCGGCCGCAGCGACATGCACGCGCAAGTCGGGGCGCATGCGCTCGTGCGTGCCGTCGATTGTCAGCCCGCCGATATGATCCATATGCATATGGGTGATGACGACGTCGGTGATAGAATCGAGGGGGATCCCGGCCGCTTCCAGCCGCTGCACCAGACGTCCGGCCTTTTCCAGTTTCAGGTTCGGATCCATGCCAAGCCCCGCGTCGACGAGGATCGTCTGCTCACCGCTGCGCACGACAAGGACGTTCAGAGGCCACTCGGCCACCCCTTGCGGCAGGAACTGTTCGTCGAGCCATGTGTCGAGGACGTCCGGAGCGACATTATGCGCGAGTACATGGGCCGGGATCGGCAGCACGCCGTCGCTGATCACCAGCACGTCGATGTCGCCGACCTGCAGCGCGTAGCGCGACGGCACCGGCTCGTCGAGGCGGGGGCGATCGGATTGCAATATTGTGTCGAGAGTCATGTCGGTCTCCTCTTGCTTTGCATATTGTGAGACCTGGATCGCGCTTTTGGGCGGCTGCCGATATCGTGCGCTCCGACAGGGCGGCGCCGTTTCAAGGGCAGGCAGACCTGCACCTTGAGATAGGTTCGATGCCGAAGCGACCGAACGCGCGACGCTAGATATTGAGGAGCGGCGCCCGGCGCCTACGCAATTTGCGCGACCGCCCATATCTGGCCCAAGGCTAAGTGCCCACCCAGATCGGCGGCAGTTGACGTGGCCAATCCAGCACGGCTTCAAGCTGGTATGCGAGCGCCAGGAGCAATCCTTCTCCGCCGATACGCGTCGCAAATTGAACACCGACGGGAAGCCCGTTGTCGCTGAACCCGACCGGCAGGCTGATTGCCGGCGTGCCTGCGAAATTGTCGATCCAGCAATAGCCGGCATAGTCGATCAGCGGATTTCGCTGATCGCCCCACGCAACATCGGGTCCAAAGACGCCAATCCGAGGAATCTCGGTGCCCAGCGTCGGGGTCATCCATATGTCGACCTCCTCGAGCCGCGCGAGATAGGCGGCGACCACGCCCTCCATCGCGGACCACGCAGCGGTGTAATGCGCGTCGCTCATCGCCTCCCCCGCGGCGATAAGCGTCGCCGAACGATGCTCGAGATCGTCTGCGCGCAATCCGATACCTATCTGTTGCGACAGCATGCCCAGGCGCCGCGCGAACATGCCCTCGGTAATGTCGCCGAGCAGCTCCATCGCGACAGGGCCGTCGAACGGCGGCGCGGCGTCGGACACTTTGTGGCCCAGCCGGTCCAGCAAGGCGATCGCTTCACCGAAAACGCGCGCGACGCTCGCATCGGACGCTGCGCCGGTGCGCATGATGCGGCTATAGGCGTGAACATGCAGCCGATGCTCGATCGGCCCGTTCACCGGCGCGATCGGCGGCAGGCATGCGGGGTCGTGCGTCTGCGTCGCCGCGAGCCACGCCGCGCTGTCGCGCACCGTGCGGCTGACGCAGCCGTTGACGGTCAGGTCGGTGATCGCGCGGAACGCCTCTTCGCCCGCATTGCGCCCGCGCGAGGGTTTGAGCCCGACGAGCCCGCAAGGCGCCGCGCCGTGGCGAATCGATCCGAGCCCGTCGCTGGCGTGCGCGACGGGCACGACTCCCGCCGCGACAGCCGCCGCGCCGCCGCCTGATGAGCCGCCGGGGGTATGGTCGACGTTCCACGGATTGCGCGTCGGGCCGACCAGTGGCGATTCGGTTACTGCGTTGAGCCCCAGCTCCGGCATCGACGAGCGCGCGATCGAGATCAGGCCGGCTTTTTCGATCGCCTGCGCATAGGGAGCATCGACCGGCGCGATGAAATCGCGAAGCGCCGCCGAACCGAAGGCGGCGGGCAGCCCCTTTTCAGGGAGCATGTCCTTGATCAGCGTCGGTATGCCCGCGAGCGGACCCGACCGCGGCGCGGCGGCTTGCTCTCGCGCGCGCTCGAAATTACGCCAGGCGATGAAGTTCAATTGCTGATTAGCCGCCTCGGCGCGTTCGATCGCCTGTTCGACCAAGGCGGGGGGCGTCGTGCGGCCGTCGGCGAGCGACGCCTGCATCGCGGTCATATCGGCGGGCGCCGCGTCGGCCGAGCCGGTCATCATCACATCGTCTCCTGCGAAGGGTGCGGGCGGATTGCACGCAACGTAGCGGCATAGGGCCGGGGCGCGAGCATCATCAGCACGGCCGAAAGAATGAGCGACGGCAGACTGACCACCGCGATTGCCTGCAACATGCCGCGCGGTCCGTCGATAAGCCCTGACAGCGCGCCGATCGCGAGCGGCGAAACGGCGAGCGCCAGAGCGTTGACGATGCCGAGCAGCGCGAGCACGCGGGAGCGCAGCGGTGGCGGCGCGAGATTCTGCAACACCCCGGGCATCAGCGAGGAGGCGGCGATGCCGAGCGCGCCCTGCACCCCGGCAACAAGATAGGCCTGAAAAGCCGAGGCCGTGAAGGGAAGCAGCACTGCAGGCAGCGGGGTCAGCGCAACGAAGATCGCCGCGACGCGTAGCGAGTCGAGCTCGGCGTCGCCGCGCCGCAGCCGGAGCAGCGCAGGTGCGAGCAACACGCCGACAAGCGTCGCGACGGTGATCGCAGTGCCGAGCCCCACCCCCACGGTTGCCGGGTCGATCCCGAACGCCCGCGGCAAGGCAAGCGGGAACCACATCACCCCCGAAGTCATCGCGACGGCCATCGCGAAGATCGACCCGAAGACGCACGCGAGCGTACGCCAATGCGCGCGGGCATAGGGCAGAAAGTCACGCGACGCGCCCCAGTCCGCTTCGGCCCCGGGGTTCGCAGCCGTCATTTTTGCAACCGGCATCGTCAACACAAGCAGGAAGAAGAGCGGCCCGGGCAGCGCGATGATCATCATCGCAATCCGCCAATTGTCGACCCCGGCGAGCCAGGTCGGCAGCACATCCGGCGCCCCCGCGAGCCATTGCAGCAAGGCGCCACCAAACGCCATGCCGAGCCCCGCGCCGAGCAGCGAGCCGCCGTAAAAGATGAAGTTCGCGGTATTGCGCTGCCGCTCGGGGAACAAGTCGGGGATCAGCGCGAAAACGATCGGCGCGAGCCCCGCCTCGCCGATCGCGATACCGATCGTCGCCACGAACAGGCCACCGAAACTGTCCTGGAACGCGCTGAGCCCAGTCGCGAGCGACCAGCAGGCGACGCCGAGCGCAAGGATCAGGCGGCGGCCGAAGCGATCGGCGAGCCAGCCCATCGGATAACTCGCAGCGCTGGCGAATACAGCCATCCCCAGCCCCTGCAGCATACCGAGTTGCCAGTCGCTGAAACCCAGCGTGGTCTGTAGCGACGGCGCAATCAGGCTGAGCATCTGACGCACGACGAATGCGAAAAGCGTCGTCATCAGCAGCACGACAAGCCCGTACCAGGCCCACACTGCCGCGCGGGCAGATTCCCCATCGGAGACCTTTGCTATCGCGCCGCTCATGTCGCTCTCCCGATCCGTTTGCTCGACTCATTATAAACAAGTTGACTTTATTGTAAATGGAGTTGATGTAGAGCCAGACGACGGGACGGGACTCGACGCAAACGCCGCCCCAGCTTGGAGAAAATCGATGGCCTTCTCGGTTCGCGCGTCCCTGGAACAATTCACCCTGCCCCATCCGTCGGGGGAGGGTCAGTTCATGATCAGCGTCGCGGCGCCGGCGGTCCCCGCTATCGAAGCTGATGTGCCCATCCTCTATGTCGTCGACGGCGACATGCTATTCGGCCTCGCCGCAGAAACCGCGCGCGCGGTGTCCAGCGTAGCGGGTTTTCCCGCGCATTATGTCGTCGGCATCGGTTACGACGCCGATTACGCCGAATTCCTGAAGCGGCGCACCGCCGACCTGACCCCACCCATCGGCGCCGACGCGCTCGCCAGCCTTGGCGGAATCGGCGCGGCCATCGGCGGCGCGGCAGGTGGTGGCGCCGACGCCTTCCTCGCCTTTCTGGTCGATACGCTGCGACCGGCGATCGCGCAGCGCTACCCGCAAACGGCGGGGGGTTCGCATATTCTGTTCGGCCATTCGCTCGGCGGGCTGTTCGCTGCGCATGCGCTGCTCACCCGCCCCGATAGCTTCACTGCCTTCATCATCAGTAGCCCATCGCTGTGGTGGAACGATTTCGCGATCCTTGCCGCACTGCCGGCGTTCAAGGACAGCCTCGCCGCCCTGCCTGACCAACCGCGCATCTTCGTCGACGTAGGCGCGCGCGAGCAAGAGTTGCCAGCCAGCATTCCCCAGGGCCTCGGCGTGACGCTCGCGGAAGCACAGGCGCAGATCCGAAGCGCGCGTATGGTCGATGCCGCCCGCGAGTTTGCCGACGCGCTACGCGACGCGGGCGCCACCGCCCTGCACCACATTGCCTTCGCGCACGACGACCATGTGTCGGCGGCACCCGCCGCGATGTTGCACGGCATGCGCTTTGCACTTGGGCGCGACGACTGAACTTCGAACCATAAGATATTGATGAGGGGAATGATTATGCGACACCTGACCCAGGCCCTCTGCGGCACCGCCATGATGTTGGCGCTGGCCGTGCCGGCGATCGCGCAGGCCCGGGACGGCGAAGCGGGCACGGGCGAAGAGATCGTCGTCACCGCGCAAAAGCGCACCCAGTCGCTGATCGACGTCCCGCAATCGGTCTCGGTTGTGTTGGAAGCCACACTCGAAGCCCAAGGTGCAACCGGCTTCGCCGACTATCTGAAGAATGTGCCTAGCCTCCAGTTGGTCCAGGGCACACCAGGCCAGGGCCGGCTGGTGCTGCGCGGGATCAACACCGGCGGCGTCGCGTCGACCGTCGCAGTCTATCTCGATGAAACGCCCTTCGGGTCGAGCACCGGCCTTGCCAACGGCTCCGAACTCGCGGGTGATTTCGACAGCTTCGATATCGCGCGGATCGAAGTGCTCCGTGGCCCGCAAGGCACGCTATATGGAGCGAGTTCGCTAGGCGGCCTACTCAAATTCGTGACCAATGAACCGTCGACCGCGGGCTTCGAAACGAAGCTGCTGGGTGGCGCTGAGTTCACCGACGGCGGCGACGCCTCGTATCGCGGCGCGGCGATGATCAACATCCCCCTCGGCGACACGCTCGCTTTGCGCGCGTCGGGCTCGTATCGCAAACAGGGTGGCTATATCGACAGCATCGGCACTTCAGGGTCGAACGTTCGCAGCAACATCAATGATTTCGAAAATTACGGCGGCCGCGCCTCGCTGCTCTGGGAACCCGGCAACGGGACCAAAGTGCGGCTGAGTGCGCTGTTCCAGAACCTCTACGTCGACGCGCCGAGCATCGTCGAAGCCGATGCCGCGACCCTGAAGCCGCTCTATGGCGGGCTCACTCAGTCCGAGTATATCCCGACCTTCAGCGACGTGAAGTACCGGCTCTACAATGCGACAATCGACCATGATTTCGGCGGCGTGACGCTGACCTCGGCGACCAGCTATGGCCAACAACTCCAGTCGTTCCGAGCCGATTATACAGCCAATCTGTCGGCAGCGCTCGGCGGTTCCTACGTCTATTTCGACCAGCAGACCGAAAACCGCAAATGGACGCAGGAACTGCGCCTCTCCTCGAACGGCGGCGATCTTATCGAATGGCTGGTCGGCGGCTATTATACCCATGAAAAGGGCCGCATCTTCCAGAATCTCAAGACCGCAGTTCCGGGAACGCCAGGCGTGCTCAACCCGATCGACCTGCCCTTCGAGTTCGCGGTGTTCAACCTGGACTCTCGGTACGAGGAGGTCGCGGGCTTCGCAAATGCGACGCTGCACCTTTCGCCTTGGTTCGATATCGACCTCGGCGGACGCTACAGCCACAATAGCCAGCGCGCGACGCAGGCAACCGACGGAGTGTTGCTCGGGGCCGCGGTGATCGACGGGCTGCGCTCGTCGGACAATGTCTTCACCTGGTCGGTGGCTCCCAAGGTCAAGTTCGGACGGCAGGCGTCGCTCTATGCGCGCGTTGCCAAGGGGTATCGCCCCGGCGGCCCGAACGTCATCCCGATCGGCTCGCCGCCGGGCACGCCCACGACCTTTGAACCCGACACGGTCACCAGCTACGAGATCGGCTTCAAGGGCGACACCGCCGACCGCAGCGCGTCGATCGAGGCCGCAATCTATCATATCGACTGGAGCGACATCCAACTGGCGGCGGTAGTCAACGGCTTCGGGGTCAACGTCAACGGCGCAAGCGCCAAGGTCGACGGTGCGGAAATCGCCGCGACGCTGCGCCCCATCGCGGGCCTCACCGCATCGATCGGCGTCGCCTATAACGACGCGCGCCTCAGCGACGACACCGATCCGGTCGCCGTGGGCGCAGTCAAGGGCGACCCGCTACCCTTCACTCCCAGATATGCGATTAACGCCAACGCCGACTATCAATGGAATATGGGCGCGGACGTCAGTGCGTCTTTTGGCGCATCCATCCGCTCGGTTTCACGCCAGAGCGGCGGGTTCGACCCCGCCTATCTCGCAACCTTCGGCCATTTTCCGCGCGTCCGCGCCTATGAGGTGATCGACCTCCGCGCCGGGCTCGATTTCGGTCGCTATGCGCTAAATGCCTATGTCAGCAACCTGACCAATTCGGGCGGGATCACGTCGACGCAGGCGCTGCTCGGCGTCGCGGGGCTGCCGCGCAACCCGAATGGTGCGCTTGGCATCGGGGTGGTGCGGCCGCGTACCGTCGGCGTCAACGCGACCGTCAGTTTCTAAAGGCCGCTCGCCTATGCCCGTTCACGACGCTATCGACGACAACCGTATGACCTCGACGATCGCCAAACCCCGCCGCAGCCAAGCCGACCGCAGCGCCGCCACGCGAACCAAGGTGCTGGCGGCGGCGCGCGACGTGCTCTGCGCGCAGGGCTATTCGGGCGCGACGATGCACGCAATCCGCGATGCTGCAGGGATGAGCCTTGGCGCGATCCAGCACCAGTTTCCGACCAAAGCGAAGATCATGGCCGCGGTCGCCGCGGAATTCGCCGCCTATCGCACGCGCGTCTATACCGAAGCGATACGTGTGGGCGCGACGCCGCGGCAGTCGATGGAGAATCTGATCGACGCCAATTTCCGGATGGTCAGCCGCCCCGAGATGGCGGCAGTGCTTGAAATCCACCTCGCGCGGCGTAACGACCCCGACCTCGATCAGGAAGTCGGCCCCAGCACGCGCCGCTTCGACCGACGCGTCCGCCTGTGGGGCCACTTCATCCTCCACGCCGCCGGTATCGACAACGACAAGGCCTATCAGAGCCTGCAACTTCTCAACAACGCCGTTACGCGTGGCTTGACCGTCGAATATATACGCAACCCCGACATGGCTCTGATCGAGCGATCGGTAGAGGTCTGGAAGAGGCAGATGCTCGAACTGGTGTTCGGTCCTGAGTGATCGGCCGTCTGCGGCCCTTCTGACTTACAACGCAAGGGGCGAAAGCGGACATCCGTTCCAGGATTGGTCTTCCCTGTCTTTCAGGCGGTCGAATACGGCTTAAATTAGTCAACCGAGCCTTGGTCGTTGTTCGCGGCATATGTATCTTTCTGACCCGCCTATTTTATCTAGCTGCTGATCGATGAAGTTGTATAGACGGCTCATGAAGCCGCCGTTTGATCGAAAGCCGCCCGTTCCTAAACCGCAAGATCAGTTGGGGACGCAGGCCCACGAACCGCGCGGCATCGAATCTGTGCCTCGCTACCTTGTGATCAAACAGAGTATCTGCGACGCCGTCCGGGACGGTCGCCTGCGCCCCGGCGATCGCGTACCTTCGGAAGCAGAACTTGTTCAGCAGTTCGAAGTCTCGCGGATGACGGCGAACCGAGCTGTTCGCGAATTGCAGGCCGCAGGCGTCGTCGTACGACGCGCGGGAAGCGGTTCGTTCATTGCCGAACCGAGACCGATCGGGCAGATGATCGAGATCCGCAACATCGCTGAAGAAATCCGTCAGCGCGGTCATGCCTATCGCGCGCGCGTGATCCAGAACCGCGAAGAGCGCGCCAATGTTGAGACTGCGCCGCTGCTCGAGGTTTCGGTGGGGACCAAATTATTTCATTCGATCATCGTCCATCACGAGGCCGAATTCCCGATCCAGATCGAGGAGCGTTTCGTCCTCGCTTCGATCGCGCCGGAATATGGCTCGCTCGACTTCACCCGGATGACACCCAATGAATATCTGACGCGCATTGCGCCGCTCGAACGGGTGGAGCATCGCGTTTGCGCGACGATGCCCGACGAGCGGATACGCGGCATGCTGGGGCTGTCAGAGAGCGAACCGGTGCTCCAGATGACGCGCCGGACATGGAGCCGGTCCCGCCTCGTGTCCCATGCCTGGCTGACGCATCCCGGCACCCGCTTCGAGCTGTCGGCGGCTTTCTCGATCGACGATTGAAAACCATCAGCGGATTCGGGCGACCACAACCGGTTTGCGGCGGCGGCGCACCCAGCGAAAATCGCTGCGGCTGAAGCTTTTGAACAGCAGATAGAAGCCAGTTCCAGAGAGCCAGAGCGCGCCAAAGGCAACAAAGATGATCAACGGGTGATTGAAGCTCTTCCGGTTCAGATAGTCCATATTGTGGAGCATCCAGAAAAAGTCCCATGTCCGCCACGTATCGCCGCGCATGACGAGGAAACGCGCCGTGTCGAGCGAGATATAGGCGCTGCTATTTTCTGCATCGTCGAAATCGACGCGCCACATCGCGCCCTGGTGATCCCGCGACTCAAGGTTCGCCTTGGCAAGTACGCCGACCTCGCGGATCGGCGCGTCGTTCATCATTGCCGCGACCTCGCGGGCCATCGCCACGTCGACGCGAATATCCGCGCCGGTGGTCGCGTCGACAAGGCGGACGCCCTTGGCCGATCGGACCTCATAGACGGGACGGGAGCCAAGGTCGCGCAGCAGGACCCCCGTGACCGCCTCGCCGCGTGGCAGTGCCGCGACGTCGAAATAATCTCCCGCGGGCAACGGGTGCGCATGGCTCATTGCGCCGCCATGACCGCCAACCTCGTCCTTATCGAGGAGCGCCATCACCGAGCCGCTTAGGGCCCAGAGCAGGAACTGGAGTCCGAGGATCAGGCCGACCCATTTGTGGATGCGCCGAAAGAAAAGCGGCGTGAAACGTATCCTTTTCATGCCTTTTTCCTTTTGCGGCGTGGGAACGACCAGATCAGCAGCCAAGCTCCGGTCAGCGCCATGGCAAAGGCGCTCCATGTCGCGACCCGAAGTAGTGGATTGTTGACGTCGGTGCGCTCGTCATAGTCCATGATGTGAAGCATCCAGGCGACATCAAAGACACGCCACAACGCGTGGCGCCGCGAGATCAGTTCACCCGTCTGCGGCGACAGATAAAGCGTCGGACGGTTCCAGCCCTCGAACTCGACCTGCCAATAGGGCGGTTTGCGCGATTGCATTTCCTGCGGCGCCTTGGTCAGCAGGCGCACCGACACAATTTTGCCGTCGCCGGCGTAGATACGCCGCGCCTGTTCGCGAACCTGGGACTCGGTCAGCGCGGGCAGCGGCGCACCTGAGCGCGCATCGAACAACCGCGCCCCTTCCGGAGTTTCTGCTCGCCAGACGGGACGACCGAAGAAATGCTGCAAGCGAACTTCCGACGCACCGGGGGCGGACGCGACGATCCGCGACGGAGGCGCCAGACCCGCGAGATCGAATGGCTGGGTCACCGGCGCGCGCACAAGATGGTCGCCATGGATGGTGTCGATATGCACGACCACCATATAGAAGCCGGTTAGCGTCCACAGCAGAGCCTGGACGCCGACCACCAAAGCCAGCCATTTATGCGTTCGCCGGACGAACAGGGGCCAACGGATCGCCATACCGATACCCTCAGAAAGCCGTCCGGAAGCCGACGTAGAAACGCCGTCCGAGCAGGTCATAGGTCATCGTGTCGGTATTCGCATCGGTGAAGCTCTGGATATAGGGCGCCTTGCGGTCGAATAGATTGTCGACACCGAGCTGGAAACGCGTCTTCTCGTCAACCTCAAAGGCGACTTGGAGATTGTGGTAGAAGATGTTCGGCGTGCGATAGCCGATCTCTCCGGCCGAAGCGTTGAAGTCGGTCGCCTTGCCAATCCACTGCGTCGACCAGGTCGCGCTGATCCCGTCCTTTTCGGCGGTCAGCACGCCATAGCCGCGCCACTTCGGATAACCGCCGTTGCCGCCGCCGATGAAGCCGTCGAAGTCGATCGGCGCGCCACCCGGGAATGGCAGGACGACATATTTGTTGAGATAGGTGAGGTTGACGTCGAGCGAGATATTCACGCTGCCGATTCCTCCCGCATAGACCAATCCGAGATCGAGGCCGTTCATCTCCTCACGACCGGTGTTGATCGGCTGCGCGGATAGGAACGTGACCTCGCCGGTCAACGGGCTGCGCGTAAAATCATCGCAGAAGGGATGCGACAGGTTCGCACTGGCATAACAAATGGCAAGCTTCGTAGAGCCCGGAATCGCGCGGATCGCGTCCTTGATCTTTATGTCGAACCAGTCGGCGGTGAGCGACAGGCCCGGGATCAACGCTTTGGGCGTGATGACCGTGCCGACCGTCCAGGTAGTCGAACTCTCGGGCTTCAAATTCTCGTTGCCGCCAACGGTGGTGAGGATCGTGGTACCAAGCTGGACATAGTTCGCCGGCACGCCAGATGCCTGACAATTGGCGATCAGCCCTGCATTGCCGCTCGTCGAATAGCGCGAGCAGGGGTCGGTAGTCGTCAGATTACCTTCAGACACGCCGCCGAACAATTCCGGGACGTTCGGGATGCGAAAACCCGTGCCATAGGTGCCGCGCAGGCGGAAACTATTACTGATCATCCAGTCGAGGCTGGCCTTATAGTTCCAATCGCTGCCGAACAGGTCATAATCGGAATAGCGGACGGCGCCATCGAGCGTCAGCGCTTCGAAGAAGGGCTTGTCCGCCAGAATGGGTACCGACAGCTCAAGATAGGCTTCCTTGGCGACGCTCGCCCCCGCAATCGGGCTCTGCTGATTGGTGTTGGCGATACCCAGCACGGTGAGCGGATCGGGATCGCGCCAGCCCTTTTCCTTGCGATAGACGACACCCGCCGCGAATGACACGGGGCCCGCGGGCAGCTTGAACAGATCGCCGTTGAGATCGGCGGTGACCGTTGCCAGCTCATTTCCACCGCGGTCGCGCGACGTGAACAGGATATAGTCGAGAACTTCGGGGGTCAGGTCGCCGAACCCGAGATAGTCGGCGCAAGGTATCGTCGCACCGGCGGCAAGACTGCATTTGGTCGTGTCGAGCGTATTGGCCACTCGCTCTAGATTGGCGATGTTGGTCGAACCATCCACCGCAGTATTGCGCCCGAAAGCGCCCGCCACTTCCCAACCCCAGTTATTGGAGAGCTTGCCACGGAGGCCGAAGGTACCCTGCCAGGTATCGGTCTCCTGAAAGAACTGACGCGCGCCGGGTTCCGCGAGGCGACGCTGGACAAGGACGATATTCTGTCCCGTCGGGTTGGTCGGATTGCTCGCGGCGATCGAGAGATTGCGCAGCGTACCTGGTGTCGCGATCTGGTTCGACTTGCGGAACGTATAAAGAAACTCGGCGAACGCTTCGATATTGTCGGTGATATCATAGTCGGCGAAAAAGGCTGTGCTGACGCGCTCGACGGGACTGACCGCATTCAGGAACGGAGCCGAATTGAAGTTGTGCTTGGCGGCGCTGTAGGGTTCGAAGAAGTTGCCGTTACCGCCCAGCACTTGATTGAAGTTGATCTGCTGACCGTTCGGCAGCACCGCGCGCCCGCCGACCGTCGAGGCGCTGTTGACGCAACTCAACGCGCCGGGCGTCGTTTCCGCCAGCGAGCAAGGTGCGCGCGTCGCCATGTTGACCGCCTTGGTCTTCTGATAGGTGACCGCCGCCATGAAGCCGCCACGGTCGTTGCGAATGCCCCAGAGCAGGTCGGCGGTGAAGTCTGAGCCGTCGCCCTTTTCCGTGATCCCCTGCCGCACGCTGAGGCCGAGACCTTCATAGTCGGTGCGGGTCACGAGGTTGACGACACCCGACATCGCGTCCGCACCATATATCGCCGAGGCACCATCCTTGAGCACATCGGTCCTCGCAAGCGCCGCGACGGGTATCATGTTGAGGTCGGGCGACGAGTTCGCCCCGGTACCGCCTGCGACGAGGCGGCGGCCGTTGAGGAGAACAAGCGTGCGCTTGATGCCGAGGCCACGGAGGTTCACCTGCGCGGTGCCATAACCGTTGTTCGCCCAATAAGCGGAGCTTTGGTTACCCGCGAAGCCGGCGTTGGCGGGCAACCGCTGTAGCACGGTCTCAATGTTGACCAGTCCAGTATTCTCGATTTGCTGGGCGGACACCACCGTCGCCGGACCGACGCCGGCAAGATCCTGGCGCCGAATACGCGAGCCGGTCACGACGATGTCGCTTCCCAATTCGCTCGCCTCCGCCGCGGACGAGGGTGCCGCGGCATCCTGAGCGAAAGCCGGCGTTGCGATAGTTGCGACCACCGCGGCGCTCGCGAGCAATGATTTTCTGATCGACATGCGAAACCCCCTTTTTGGTTACGTGATGAACCTTAGAGAGCATCAATTGTATATACAGGTCAACAGAAATAATCCTGTAACTTCAATATGTTATATGATCAAGAAGAGGTTGCACCTGATATGGCTAATACGCATCCCGAAGGATTACCCCTCACATAAGGAGACATTTTTTTCCTTTAGGGGATGAATTGCGAACGGCACGGGTCGCCGCGGTCTAAATCCGAGTAATTTTATTACAAAAGCGTCGGTGAGCGTTCGCTGGGCGCCATGCCGGAACGAATCGGGCGAGAGCCCATCGCCTCCCCTGACGAAGCGGGCGTGCGATGTAGAAATCCAATGGATGTTCAATCAGGACGGACACACGTGATATCGGTCAGGCCGCCGACAATCGACCACCGCGAAGACTATGGCAGCCGGTTACGCAGTGTCTGCTCGACCTTGCGCGATCCCGCGAATCTCTAGAACCAGGCGCGGATACCCATCACGAAGCTGACGCCGCTGGCATCTTCGCCTGCTGCCCGCGCAAAGCGGGCCGTATCGCCAACCTTGCGCGCCCATTCGACGCCGACATAGGGCGCGAATTCCTTCACGACCTCATAGCGAAGACGAAGCCCTAGCTCGAGGTCGGAGAGGCCCGAACCGGTGCCGGTCTCGGGTACGTCCTGAAACGCGAAGTTGAGTTCGGCCATTGGCTGGAGGATAAGTTTCTGCGTGACGCGCTGATCATAATAGCCTTCGAGCCGGCCGAGGAGATCGCCCTTGATTGAGAGAAACAAGGCGCCCTCGACCTCGAACCAATAGGGTGCGAGCCCCTCGAAACCGATCGTCGCATAGGTGCGATCCGGGCCTGGCCCCAAATCTTGCCTGACACCCGCCTGTGCATTGAAATAGGGGCCAATTGCACGGCTGTAGAGCGCCTGCACCTCGGCGCCCTCGATGCCTTCGCCAAAGACACCTTCGCCTTCGCTTTTGATCGTGAGCCGATCAATGTCGCTGCCGTACCATGCCTCGCCGTCCCAGCGAAAACCATCGCGGCCCTTGCGCGCCTGATATTCGGCGAGGTTAAAGCTGATGAAGGCGATGGTCTGCGCGCCATTTTCCTTCATCATCTCGTGACGCGAATGCTCCATCTCGGCCGCTGGATAGATACGATCGGCATACCAGTCGTCCGGCGCCGCCGGGGCGGGAGCTTCGCCCGGCGGAAGATCGGTGCCGGAAGCGCCGGAGGCCGGCTCGGCCGCTGCGCCGACCCTTGGCGTGCAATGCCCCATCTTCGCATGCTCGGGCGGACAATCGGGGTCCACCGGCGCGGCCGCTGGTTCTTCCATTGTCGGCGCGGGTTTCGGGCTGTCCGCTTCGGCCGTGCAATGGCCCATCGCCGCATGCTCCGGGGGACAGGCAGATGTGCGTGCTTCTGCCTGATCCATCGCCATGCCGGACATCGACGAATGATCCATCGACTGCGCAGCCGCAGGAGACGCGAAGGCAAGCAATGCGGTGCCCGCGAAGAAAACTGGCGTCCGCATCATGCAGCCTCTCCCCGAGGGCGCACGCTTACGACGCGCATCATTCCTGCATGCATGTGATAAAGCATGTGGCAATGAAACGCCCAGTCGCCGATTGCGTCGGCAGTGAAATCGAAGCTAGCCGTGCCCCCCGGCTGGACAAGCACAGTGTGCTTGCGCGGCGAGTGATCGCCCTTGCCCGTGACAAGTTCGAAGAAATGCCCGTGCAGATGGATAGGGTGGCTCATCATCGAATCGTTGATGAGATTGATCCGGACCCGCTCGCCCTCGATGAAGGGGATCGGCTCATGGTGATCGGACATCTTCACCCCGTCGAAAGACCACATGAAGCGTTCCATATTGCCGGTAAGATGGATGTCGAGCGATCGCTCGGCAGCTCGCACGTCGGGATTGCGATCGAGAGCGACCAGGTCATGATAGGTCATAACCTTGTGACCCACATCCTCCAGCCCCTGCCCCGGCTCGCCCATACGGTCGACGGGCATCGGTGAGATCGTCTGGACGCTGGGATCGCGCTTCACCTGCGCAGCAACGCTGAAATCGCGCATGCTGTGCTGCATCCCACCCGCGCCATGTCCCATCGCGGCATGGTCCTGCGCCGCGCCGTCCGCGGGCGGCAGCTTGCAATGCCCCATCGCTGCGTGCTCGGCGGTGCATGCCGCATCGCCGGCCGTCATCGCACCCATTCCCATGTCCTTCATCGTCGCGAGCGGGCGCTCGCGAAGGGGCGGGACTTCGGCGGCCATGCCCGCACGCGGCGCCAGCGTAGCGCGTCCCATGCCCGAGCGGTCGTTGGCTTCGGCGACAAGCGTATAAGCCCGGTCCTCGACCGGGGTCACGATGACATCATAGGTTTCGGCGACCGCAATCTGGAACTCGTCGATCTCGGTCGGCACAACATTCAGGCCGTCAGCCTGCACGACGGTCATCCTGAGACCCGGGATGCGTATATTGAAGATCGTCATTGCCGAAGCGTTGACGATGCGCAGCCGCACGCGCTCGCCAGGATTGAAAAGCGCGGTCCAATTGTCGCGCGGGCCATAGCCATTGACGAGGAAGGTGTACGTCGATCCGTTAACATCGGCTACGTCAGTCGGATCCATCCGCATCGCGCCCCACTCGATGCGCTCTTTCAGCGATTGGTCTTTGCCCGAAAGCAGTCCCGACAGTGTTTGGCGCTGCATGTTGAAATGGCCGGGATTGACCTTCAGCTTGCGGAAGATCGCCTCTGGCGACAGCTGGCTATGATCGGACAGCACAACAACATGTTCGCGGTCATAACCAATGGGATCAGCTCCCGCTGGATCGATGACGATCGGTCCGTAGTGGCCGAGCTGCTCCTGCAGGCCCGAATGGCTGTGATACCAGTAGGTCCCCGACTGCACGACCGGAAATTCATAAACGAATTTCGAGCGCGGCTTGATGCCGGGGAAGCTGACGCCTGGAACGCCGTCCATATGAAACGGAAGAATCAGGCCGTGCCAGTGAATCGAGCTGTCCTCGTCGAGGTCGTTGACCACGGTGAGCTTCGCAGTCTGCCCTTCCTTGAGCCGCACCAGTGGCGCAGGCACCGTGCCGTTGATGCCAATCGCGCGGCTGAGCTTGCCGTCGATCCGCATCGTCTGCCGGGCGATGCGCAGGGTGATGTCATTGCCCGAAACGGTGGGCAGCGGCGCCGTGATGCCCTGCGACACCGGCTGAGCCCACGCCGGAAACCAGGATGCCGCGGCGGCGGCTGCTCCCCCGCCCAGAGCTGCGCTCACGAACCGACGCCTATCTACCTGCATATTCTTCCCGACCGTTTCCGAATGTTCATAATGCCATACGCAGGCACTAGGTCTGCCCCTCATCGACAGAATAAAAAAGTGCGGTCGAGCGTTTGAACGCTCAACCCTGATCGCGTTCGCCCGTTCCAGCAAGCAACGCCTTGAGACGGGTCCGTGCGCGATAGAGACGGGTTTCGATGGTCTTTTCGCTGACGTCCAGCATTGCCGCCGCTTCGGACTGGCTGACCTCGTCCATCCCGCGAAGGAGAAGCACTTCGCGCAATTTTTCCGGAAGTTGACCAACTGCGGCGCGAACCCTCGCCAGCTCCAGCCGATCGTTCACTTCCATGTCCGGCGCGGGAATATCGCTCGCTACATGATGCGCACTCTCAAGCGGCAGTGCGCGCGAGAAAAAGGACCGCACCTTTCGCCGGCGGCCCCAGTCACGACATTTGTTGAGAGCGACGCGCGATATCCAGATGCGGAACGAACGCTCGCCATCATAGCGGGCGAGCGCGGAGAATCCGGCAACGAAGGTTTCCTGCGTCAGGTCCATCGCCTCATCGGCGTCGCCGATATGTTTGACGATGAGCCGGTAGACCACAGCCTTGTAGCGACCCAGCAACTCACGATAGGCATCCTCGTGGCCCGCGCGCGCGCGCGCCACGAGCTGCTGGTCGCTATACGGCGATAGATCGGAGTTCACCGCGCATCGGCGGTCAGCGCCTTGACCACGCTCTTGTCGAACATGCGCGCCTGGTTATCATCAAGGATCGCCCGCATCGCGAAGAGATGCTGAAGCGTTTCCTTCTGCAACGTCCCCATGACGTCATGAGTATGATCGATGGCCTCAGTGACCCGCGGTCCATAGCCATGTTCGGCCTCGATCGCTTGCGCAAGCCGGATGTTGGCTGCGCGCATTTCGGTCTCGAGCGTCCGGCGCCGTTCGGCAAATTTGGTTTCGATCTGTTCGAGCTTCGCTTCCTGCACCGGCGTAAGATCCAGCTCGCTATGGAGAAGCGCGTGCAGTTCAGTTTCGCTGGCTTTCGGCGGATCCGACACGATGCGGCCAACGAACACGCCTGCAATGGCGGCGGCGAAAGCGATCAACCCGACGATGAACAAGCGGCGCGCGGACATCCTTACTGCGAGTCCAGCAAGGTCGAGGGCGCAAGCGCGCTGGCAGGCCCGAACGGACTGATGGGGCTAGCCGCGACTGCGGGTCCTGGGAAGGCGCTGCCAGCGACAACGCCGCCGCCCAGCGACACAAAGGCGGCCAAAGCCATCAGCCGGCCAATCGCGGCAGATTCGCGTCGGCGCGCCGCAAGGGCGCCGATAATGCGATCGTCCAGCGCGTCGAGCGACGCCGGCAACTCGAACCTGTCCAAAATGCGAAGCTCTTCGTCCATCGACCTGTCTCGCCAATTCTTGTCATTGTTTATACGCATGAGCGGCAATCACCCCTCACCGCTACATTCTTTTCCTTGCAGATGAGGGCTATGCGCCCGCCCTGCGTATTAACAGGACGGACACGCAATTGGAGTTTTTTATGTTCAAATCGCTTCTCCCCTCCGCGACAGCCGCTCTCGCGCTGCTCTTGATGCCGGGCGCCGCAAGTGCGCACACCCAGCTCATCGGTTCGACCCCCGCGGCCAATTCGACCGTTTCGAAAGTGACGTCCGTCAACCTGAAGTTCAACGAAAAGATAATCGCTTCGACTGTCAAAACTGAATTCGTCATGACCGGAATGCCCGGCATGGCCAATCACGCGCCAATGAAAATTCCCTATACGCCGGCGATGAGCAAAGACGGTAAGTCGATGACACTCGCGCTGAAGCGGGCGCTGGTGCCGGGAACCTACAAGGTCAAATGGTCGGCCGCGGGCGCCGACACCCACCGAATGGGTGGCGAATTCAGCTTCACCGTAAAGTAGGGCGGTGGGCGATCCCGCGCTGATCGGCATCAGGTTCGCCCTCGTTCCCTTGCCGAGGCCTGGTCTCATTGGCATGCTGTTCAAGAGACGACGAAATCACGTTGCAGTTTGAAAGTGGAGAGAGAATGCCGACGAACATTCCGCCGAGAGGCGACATCGCAGCCCGTGAGCGTCACCACACGCTCGATCTCATCGGGCTTCGCGCACACGCGACGACTGTTGGGCTCATTCAGCTGTGCGAGGAGTTGCTGAATGCGGGAGTTTTGAGCGTCGAAGGGCTCGACCGTATCAAGGAAGCCATCTTCACAGAGCTTACCGTCGGGAAGCGGGAACGCGTTGCGAGGCAATCCAATTTCGACGAAACATTACGTGACCGGATCGACGCGGTTTTCCCTTCTTTCGCCGGCGAACCCGCTCGCGAGCAGGTCGGTTCGATCGAAGATTTCGAGGACGCATTGAAAGAGTATCATGGAGCGTAATAGCTGCGAGCCATGGTCGGCGCTCGCCCGCCACCGCTAGTTTGCACACGGCTTCCCGATCAGGACAGGGGTTGCCAAAAATATATGCTATCAGTTGGCGAGCGCGTCTTCGGCCATCGCATCATGGATTGCGCGCGCCATCTCGGCCGCGCGAAAGGGCTTCGGCAAGCGAAGGACATCGCTTGCCGTGTCCTCGGCAAGGTCGGCAAACCCCGTGATCATCAGCACCGGGATATCGGCCCGGACCTTGCGCGCCTCGCGCGCCAGCTCAAGGCCGCTCATCGATGGCATTAGATAGTCGGTGACAACGATGTCGAAGGGCTGCGACCGGACCAAGCTGAGCGCCTGCGGTCCGGAGCCGGCCTGCTTCACAAAATGTCCCATCTCTTCAAGCATCGCCGCGGTCCCTTCCCGAACGACATCCTCGTCATCGACAAGCAATATACGAAGCGGTGTCGTTTCCAGCAGCGGCGCTTCTGCCGGCGAAATGTGTGACAGGGCTTCCGAGGATGCGGCTGGCAAAAGAATTTCAGCGACGGTGCCTGTGCCCTGCTCGCTACTGAGCGTCAGGCGCCCGCCCGACTGAGCCGCAAGACCATGCACCATCGACAGGCCCAGGCCCGTGCCCTTGCCAACGCCTTTTGTGGAATAGAAAGGCTCGACAGCACGCGCGAGCGTCTCGGCATCCATGCCTGCTCCGCTATCCGCCACAGCGATGCGAATATAAATTCCATCGGGAAGGCTTCCATCTTCAACTTCGGGTTCCCAGCGAGCGACCGAGATCGCAAGGCGTCCGCCTTCCGGCATCGCGTCGCGCGCGTTGACGGCGAGGTTGAGAATGGCGAGTTCTAGCTGGTGCGGATCGACCATTGCGGCTGGGACGTCGGCCACGAGATCAACCGACAAGTCGATCGTCGGACCAATTGAGCGCTGAACAAGTTCCTCCATCCCCTCGATCAGTTCCTTCACGTCGACGGGCAGCGTCTCGAGATTCTGGCGGCGGGCAAATGCAAGAAGGCGCGCTACCAGGGTTCGTGCGCGTTCGGACGACTGGAGCGCACCATCGAGAAGCTTCTGCAGCCGCGCATCCGAAATCTTTGTGCGCAAGATGTCCAGGCTGCCCACGATGGGCGTGAGGAGATTGTTGAAATCGTGCGCGACCCCGCCGGTCAACTGGCCGAGCGTCTCGAGTTTCTGGGCTTCATGGAGTTGCGCCATCACCTCTGCATGTTCGCGCGTGCGCGCCTCGACCCGTTGTTCCAGCTCTACGGCAAAGTTGCGCAGCGTCTCTTCGGCTTCCTTTCGCTCGGTGATTTTCTGACTGACGCCAATCATCCCCAGCGCACGCCCCCTCGCGTCGAGTTCGGGTTTGCCGCGAACCTGCACCCAATGAACCGATCCGTCTGGCCAGATGCAGCGATATTCGATGTCATAGTCGGCGCCCGTCTTGAGTGAACGCTCCACCTCTGCCTGCATTGTCGCCCTGTCGTCGGCGTGCACGCTTGCGACAAGCTCATCATAGGGGAACGGGTCATCGGCGGATCTGCCATAATGGCTCTTGCAATCGGGCGATGCGTCGAGCCGCATCGTGGCGACGTCAAAACTCCATTCGCCAAGCCGTCCGGCAGAAAGGGCAATGCGCAGCTGTTGTTCGCCTTCGCGGATCGCCTGCAGCCGCGCCCGCGCTTCATATTGCCTGCGGCGCCCACGCAGAGCAGCCTTAACGATGCTGATAAGAGTCGTGGGATGAAACGGACGCTCGATAAAGGTCACATTGCCTAAAAGTTCGAGATAGCGACCGGCAGCAGGATTGCGCTCGATGCTTCCGCCGCGCTCGGTGAGGAGGATGAACGGAAAATCCGACCATTCGCCCTGCGCCCGGATGAAGGCGTCCAGCGCGCGAAGATCCGCACCGCGAAGCGCCTCATCGGTGACCAGCCCGAAACCCGCTCCGCGAAGCAAGATGTCGACAAAATCCTGGAGCCCCGTCGCGATCGCACTTTCGATGCCTGCCTCGCGCAGCATCGAGGCGGCGATATCGGCGTCTCTTCCTCGCGGCGCGAGAATGATCGCCCGCTCTGAAAAGGTCCGGTTCATCCCGTCGGAAGTGCCTGCGGCGTTTCCATGAGATCTCCGTTCCCGATGATCTCCGGAACGCCCCGAAGCACGCCCTGAAAACCGGTAAGCGGCTCGCCAAGAGTGATACCACCCGCGCCAATGCGATATTCGCGGATTGTATGCTCGTGGGCGCCGGTGCGCTTTTTCATGATCGATATGGCGCGGCGCACGCGGCCCGCCGCCTCGAAATAGCGGAGCAAGACGACGGTGTCGGCAAGATATGTCACATCAACCGGCGCTTTCATGTCGCCCACTAGGCCGTGCTGTGCGACGGTCAGGAACGTCATCGCGCCCCGTCGGTTCAAATATTGCAGCAGCTCATGCATGTGAAGTATGAGCGCCGTCTCTTCGGGCATCGCAGCCTGAAAACCGTTAAGGCTGTCGATAACGACAGTTTTCGCCTGATATTGCTCAACACAATTGCGCACGCGATGCGAGAATTCGCCCGGCGACAGTTCGGCGGCGTCGACCTGCTCGATGATGAGATTGCCGCTATCAACCATCTGCTGGATGTCGATCCCCATTCCCCTGGCGCGCGAAATCAGGAGACCGAGCTCCTCGTCGAAGACGAACATCGCGGCCTTGTCGCCGCGGCGGATCGCGCTCTCGACGAAGGTTAGCGCAAAGAGGGATTTTCCCGTCCCGGAGGGTCCGAGAATAAGCGCGCTCGACCCCGTATCGAAGCCGCCGCCGAGTAGAGCGTTGAGTTCGGCATTCTCGGTTTTGACGACGTCGCGAACGAAATCGGTCTTGTGCTCGAGCGATACAAGGCGCGGAAAGGCGCGCACCCCGCCCCTCTCGATCACAAAATCATGATAACCGCCGCGAAAGCGCTGACCGCGATATTTAAGGACGCGCAGCCGGCGCCTTTCCGCGCCATATTCGGGCGACATCTCCTGCAGCCGAATGACCCCGTGCGCAACGCTGTGCACCGTCTTGTCGGCGCTCTCGGACGTCAGGTCGTCAAGCATGAGCACCGTGGCGTCATGCCGCGCGAAATAATGTTTGAGCGACAGGATCTGGCGGCGATACCGAAGCGAACTTTGCGCAAGCAAGCGGATTTCGGAGAGGCTGTCGAGTACGACCCGATCGGGTTTCACCTCCTCATATTTTTCGAGAATGCGCTTGGTCGTCTCGCCGAGCTCCAGGTCGGATGAATAGAGAAGGCTTTGCTGCTGCTCGTCATTGAGCAGGGCTTCGGGAGGTACGAGCTCGAAGATATGGAAATTGTCGGGAAGATCCCACCCATGCGATCGGGCGGTCTCTCGCAGTTCCTCCTCGGTCTCCGACAAGGTGATGTAAAGGCAGCATTCTCCCTTGGCGGCGCCGGCGAGGAGAAACTGGTTTGCGATTGTGGTCTTGCCCGTGCCTGGGTCGCCCTCCATGAGGAAGATGCGACCTCGCGCCAGGCCCCCCGCAATGATTTCGTCGAGGCCCGAGACCCCGGTTTCCGCCTTGATCGTCCGATCCACATTGGTTTCCTCTGTCACTCGGTTGCGCTCCATCGCTCATCGGCCTGTCGGTGGAAAATGTTCGACAAGCGGAAGCGGTTCCCGCAACGGCGCATGGCGAAGAGTTCAGTCAAGCTCAGCGAGCGCGCGCTTCAAGCTGTCGAGCGTGAAGGGCTTTGCGAGATAGGGCCGATCTTGCCAAGCTGCCCCGAGCGCCTCGGTGAAACCGCCCGTCGCCACCAGGAACGGAATGTCCGCGTCCGACAATGCCGCCGCGATCGGATCGCCGCTGTCGCCATGGGCCAGGTGGACATCGACGATCGCGGCATCGATTCCGCCTTCAGATATTCTCGCCAGCGCGGGCGACACGCCATCGACGACCGCAATCGGCTCGCGCCCCATCATGAGGAAATATTCCTCAAGAAGCATGCCGATGATGGCGTCATCCTCGACGATCAATATGCGCTGCAATGTCGGCATGCTTGCTCCGGTACGGCACGGCGCCAGGGGCGCCAAGGATCAAGCTAGAACAAGGCGGTAGGCCGGTTTGTTCCGCGCGCCAACACAGCCTGCCGTTCGAACGCCGTCCCCGGTCATTGCCCCCGGCGCGCGACGTCGCAGTCTCTTCGCGTTATTCAAATCAATGTTCGGTGCGGCTGGCGCGCTGCGCCAAAGCCCGCGAGCCCGGGAACGCTTTTCGCAAACAAATGTTTGTCATTCGGATGGAACCCGATGGACAGGAGGATATGTGCACAGGGATGTCGACGCCCCTTTTCGCTGGATGGGTGACGCCGCGCAGGCGCCGCGGGACGATCGGCTCGGCATCTTTATCCGCAAGCTGATCAGCCACAGCCGTCTCGCCGCCGATGACCAGGCCGCGATCGCCTCACTGCCGTTCAGCATCAAGACGCTGGAGCCCAACGACCATATTCTGCGAGAAGGCGAGCGGGCGGAAATCTGCCCGGTGCTGCTGTCGGGCTTCGCCTACCGTCAAAAGATCTCCGCCGATGGCGGTCGACAGATCGTCGCGCTCAAGATCCCGGGCGACCCGCTCGATTTCCAATCGCTCTATCTCGACCGCGCCGACCATAACCTTCAGGCGCTTACCAAGGTCGAGCTTGCGATCTTCGCGCTGAAGGATCTGGAAAAGCTGGTGGCGCCGCGCCCTGGCCTCGCCCGCGCCGTCTTCGTCGACATATTGATCGAAGCTTCGATCGGACGCGAGTGGCTACTCAACATCGGCCGCCGGAATGCGCTTGCCCGCCTCGCGCATCTGCTTTGCGAACTGCTTTACCGGGTGGAGCAGATCGCGGGCGAGACGATCGACAATTTCGAGCTGCCGCTGACGCAGGAACAACTCGCCGACTTGCTCGGCCTGACGCCGGTGCACATCAACCGAACGCTCCGGCAGCTCGAAAAAGAGGGTGCGATCCGGCGCGTGTCGCGGCGCGTGTCGATCGCCGACATTGCCACGCTACATAGGATTGCCCAATTTTCCGATATTTACCTGCATCGAAACCAAGGTTCGGCGGTTGTCTGAATAAGGGCGGGCTATGATTGGAGATGCCTGCCCATGCCCCGCTATTTCTTCCATCTCTGCGACGGCACGCAGGAGATCGACGCATATGGCAATGACTTCGACGACGACGCGGCCGCACTGCGCGAGGCTATCAGGTTCGGCGGCGAACTCCTCAGCGACGATCCGGGGATACTCGTTCGCGATGACAGCCTGCGGATCAACGTCACCAATGAAAGCGGCGAGTTGAGCTGCGCGCTGATCGTGCAGATTGTCGACGCCAACTGGCGCCCGGCCCCAGCCTCCCGGGACGATCTTCGCGCGCCCGTCAGCCCAACACGACCTTGAGCTTGTCGAGAAGCGCATCGCGTTCGAACGGCTTCCTCGCCACCGGCACCGCCGCCAGGTCGTCGGGGATGGTGCCATCGTCGCCATAGCCCGTCGCGAAGAGAAAAGGTGTGCCGCGCTCGGCGAGGAGGCGCGCGATCGGCTCGGATGTCTCGTGCCCCAGATTGATGTCGAGGATCGCAAAATCGGGTGCGCTGCCGGCCAGAAATTCGAGCGCATCGCGCGATGACGTCAGCGTGTTGAGCACGATGACGCCGACATCCTCCAATATTTGCTCGAGATCGATCGCGATAAGTAGCTGGTCCTCGACGATCAGCGCCGTCATGCCGGCCAGATCAAGATTGTCGTGACGGTCGACCATCGGCGGCTCCTCCTTCGTCGTAACGGCTTCGGCCTGCCGCAGCGTGACGAAGCGCGATGGCAGGGTGAAATCGGCCTTGAGCCCTTCGGGAAGATAGACGACCGATGCATCGCCCCCCAGGTCGAACGGGATGCTGCGCTCAATGAGGACCGAGCCGAACCCGCGGTGCGCCGGCGCCGCGACAAGCGGGCCCTCCATTTCACGCCAGGCAATATTGCAGCCGCCAACGGACGTCAGCGACCAATTCACTGAAAGGCGGCCGGTGGGAAGCGACAAGGCGCCATATTTGGCGGCATTGGTCGAAAGCTCGTGCAGGACGAGTGCCATGATCGAATAGGCGCGTGCGTCCATCCAGATCGCCGGGCCATCCAGCGTAACGCGCTCGCCATCGCCCCAATAGGGCATGAGTTCGGCGTGCAATAGATCGCGCAGCGCGCCGCCGCCATCGTTGCGCACGACCTGGTCGTGCGCAAGCGACAAGGCCTGTATGCGGCCGCGCAACGATGCAGCGTAATTTTCGAGCGTCTCGCCGTCGGCGGTCGGATGCACGACGAGCGAGCGGATCACGGCGAGGATGTTCTTCACCCGGTGATTAAGCTCCTCGTTGAGCATGCGCTGGCGAAGCTCGGCCTTGGTACGTTCGTCGGCGAGCCGCTCGCTGTGCTGGAGGATGACCTCGACGAGCGCGATGCGCGTTGCCTCGCCAAAGCGTCGCTCCTGCTCGGTCCAGTGCGCGCTCTCGCTGCGCACGGTTTCCTTCCATATCGCGAAGCTCTTACGCGGCGTCAGCCGATCGCCAAGCGGCCCCGTCTCATAGGTCTTGTCGGGATTTCCCGCCCAGTCGAGCGTGTGGACGAGCTCCTTGCGGAAAAAGAAGAGGAAGTCCCGAGGCCGCTGCGAAAGCGGCACGACGAGCATGCCGGCCGCCATCGGCGCATAATCTTCGGCTCCCGGCACGACATTGGCGAGTTTGTGGGTTGCCCATATCTGGCCATCGGCGACGGTTTCCGCAAAACGCGCGAGCGCGAGAATGGCCGCCTCGGGCGGCACCGACCCCACGACCGACATCTGTCCGTCGAGCCACATCGCCGCGCCATCGCAAGGAATGAGTCCGGCGAACTGCGAAAGCTTGTCGCGGAGCAACCCGTTGATGTCGTGCGAGCCGACCGTATCGCGCAGGAAGCTGTCGAGTGCCTCGCGTGCCCGGTGCGCCGCGTCCAGCGTTTGCTTATGTCGCAGCGCATTAAGATGGAGCGAGAAGAATTCGCCGAACATTTCGGCCGCAACGCGCTCGGCCATCGACAAGGTGCGGGGGCTGTAGTGATGGCATGCGATCAAGCCCCAAAGCCCGCCGTCGACGATGATCGAGATCGACATCGATGCGCCGACGCCCATGTTGCGCAGATATTCGCAGTGGATCGGCGAGACGCTGCGCAGGTGCGCGAACGAGAGGTCGAGCGGTTCGCCCGATGCGTCGAGCACCGGCTCGACCGATATGCGTTCGAAATCGGCGTCCGAGATGATCCGGATCGTGTTCTTGAGATAGAGCGCCCGTGCCTGCTGCGGGATGTCGGTCGCCGGAAAATATTGGCCAAGGAAGCTTTCGAGATCGGCGCGCTTCGCTTCGCTCACCACCTTGCCGGCACCGTCGGGCCCAAATTGGTAGATCATCACCCGGTCGTAACCAAGGGCGGCGCGTACCAGCCGCGCACTGTCCTTCGCCAGCCGTTCGACGCTGTCGATTGCCGCGATGCGCCCGATCATCGCGCGCGCCATTTCGAGCGGCGCGGCGAGATTGGCCTCTGCGGGTTCGAACTCGATGATCGCGCTGCCCTTGAAGCGGTGTACTGCGACATCGAAGCGACGGCCGTTTTCCAGCACGCAATCGAACATCAGCGCCGAGCGTCCGCTGAGCTGGGCGCGTCCGAGCGCGTTACGAATATCGTGCGCGGTCTTTGCACCGAGGACGGACGCAAGGTCGCGCCCGTTGAGATTGCCCGCCGCACCGAGCATGTCACCGCAGTTGAGCGAATGCCGCAAGATCGTCACCGCCCCGGCGTCGCAGGCGACAAGACAGCCGTGCGGCTGGATGCTCCCCGGGATGTGGATTGGTTCGCGGTCGCAGTTGGTAAGATCGACGGAGGGGGTCATACGCTCTCCGCCGCATAGATGCCGAGCGCGAAATCGAAAGTTGCCGCCGCCGCTTCGAGAACAGCGTCCGCCTCGCTGTCCGGGACCGTCTCGAGCAGCGCCAAAAAGCGACTCCAGCGCATCGGGTCGCGCGTTTGGGCCGTGAGATGGCGCGCGCCGCGATGCGGCCCGAATCCGAGCGCGGCCGCGCGGCGGACGAGAAGTCGCGCGCCAAGCGCGGACCCCTCGACGACATAGGCGACCCCAAGTGCGGCGGGGCCGTGGCTCGCGACCGTAAAGCGCCGCTCGGGACGCGGTACCAGCTTGAAGTCCGCAAGATCGGCGCGCATCAGGTCCGCTAAGGGCAAAAGAGGCCATTGCGCGTAGCCGGCGAACCGCGCCTCGATCGGATCACGGAACGCAAGACTGCTTGCGACGAAGCGGCCATAGGCTTCCGCCGTGACGAACGATCCGACCGCGTCGTCGAGCAATTGGTGTGTGGGCGCCGTATGAGCCTGGAGAGCGCGGCGAAGCTTTTTGTTGGGCAAGTGTCCGTCCGGTTGCGGGCGAGCACAGCGCCCGGAAGCATTCTGCCATCGCAGCGGTGAAACGACTTATCTTATGTTAGAACACCCAAATTCTCACTTCACTTTATCGTGCGCCGCCGACCGCTTGCCGTTATCGAGCTTGGCTTCCCCGACGATCGGCGAACGACCGCCCTTCTGATCGCCACCGCCATGCTGCACATTCCAAAGCAGCGTGAGCAACCGGTAGCGACCTACCGCGTTAGATCGTCATGCAAGAGATACCCCGATGACACCGCGCTGGCCTTCGACGCTATGGGTTGTCCGGCACGGCCAGAGCGCGGGCAATGTCGCACGCGATGCCGCAGACGCCGCGGGTGCCGAACGTATCGAACTCGATCACCGAGATGTCGATGTCCCGCTGTCGAAGCTGGGACGGGAGCAATCTAAAGCGCTCGGTGAATGGTTCGCGTCCGGCGAGGAAGGCGGCCGCCCGGAGATCATGCTCGCTTCGCCATATATCCGAGCGGTTCAAACGGCAGAAATCTTCCGTGAAGCCGGCGGGTGCGAGTTCGACGAAAATATTTGCATCGACGAGCGGCTCCGCGAAAAGGAGTTCGGTATTCTGGATGGCCTCACGCGGTTCGGCATCGAAGCCTCGCATCCCGAGCAGGCAGAGTTCCGTAGTCTGCTCGGTAAATTCTATCATCGCCCGCCGGGCGGCGAGAGTTGGTGCGACGTCATCCTTCGTCTCCGGTCGCTTCTCGACACCGTGTCGCTCCATTATGGCGGACGTCGCGTGATGATCGTCGCGCATCAGGTCGTCGTACTTTGCCTCCGCACCATCATCGAAAATCTGGGAGAGGCGGAAATCCTGGCGATCGACAAGGAGGGTGACGTAGCCAATTGCGCGATCACCGAATATCGCTTCGATCCCTCTATCGGCCGGGACGGTAATCTGGTGCTGGTGCGCTACAATGTGACAGCGCCGATGAAGGACGACGTTCCGGTTACCCGCGAGCCCGATGCGATGGTCGCCGCTCGTGGTTGACCCGATCGCGCTCGACACCGCTTGGCTCAAGGCGAACCCGCTTCCCGATCATCATGACAATGTCGACAAGAACGGTCGCGGGCGCGTGCTGGTCATCGGCGGCTGCCGCAGGGTTCCCGGCGGGATGCTGCTGACCGCCGAGGCGGCTTTTCGTGCCGGCGCGGGCAAGGTAACGATCGCCACCATCGCATCGGCCGCGATCCCCGTCGGCATCGCTTTTCCGGCCTGCGCCGTCGTCGCCCTGCCCGAAACCGAAAGCGGAGAGATCGCGCCCAGCAGCGCCGATCTGTTGCTCGCCGAAATGGCCAATCACGATGCGATTGTCTTCGGGCCGGCGATGATCGACGAAGAGATCGTCCGCACGCTGCTAGCCGCCCTCTTGCCCGCCCTACCCGCCGACATATTCTTGCTCCTCGACGCCTTTGCCCTGCGCGCCGCCGCGGCCCACGCAGATGCGATCGCTGCGCACGGCAGCCACACCGTCCTCACCCCACATGAAGGCGAACTTGCCGCCATGTTGGGCGCCGACAAGGATGAGGTGTCGCGCGACCCGCTTGTTGCACTGACGCTCGCCGCCGACCGCTTCGGCGCCGCAATCATGGTCAAGGGGGCGACGAGCCATTTGATGGCTGAGGGCACCTGCTTATCCTACGCCGGCGGCGGCCTTGGTCTGGCCGTCAGCGGGTCGGGCGACGTGCTTGCCGGCTTGATCGCAGGCCTCGGTGCGCAAGGCCTTGCGCCGCTTCAAGCGGCCGCCTGGGGCATCTGGCTCCATGGTGAGGCCGGGCGCCGCCTGTCGGAGGCGATGGGGCCGATCGGATATCTCGCCCGCGAACTGGCGCCGCTCGCACCTGGGCTTATGCGCGGGGTGTAGATTGCGCCCGCCGTGGCGCCCCGGTCGCGCTCTGTCATAGCGTCCGGCCAACCAATAGCGGCCTTCCCGACCAGAAAAGAGCGACCTGTGTCCGCCGCGTTGCGGTTACGGACGATCCTTCTTGCTCAACGGCAATGCAATGGACGCCCGCGTGCCTTTACCCGACCTCGCCAACGCGTAGCGCACTTCGGCTCGCATGGTACGCGCCATGGCGGCGATGAGCTTGGTCCCCAGTCCCGTGCCGCGGACAGCGCCGTCTTGGGGCAGGCCCATTCCCTCATCTTCGACGGCAAGTTCGACCATATTCTCTCCGTCCATGGAAAGACTGACCAAAATTTCGCCGTGAGCGGCCTCGGCATAGGCATATTTGCAGGCATTGCTCACCCATTCATTCGCGATCATGCCGAGCGCAACTGCCTTGTCGGTGCACAGTTTGATAGGCGGCGCGGAAACGACAACCTCACGGCGAGCCGCAGCCGTGGACCAACTCTCGCTAAGATCGGTGGCAAGGCCGGCGAGATATTCGTCCATCGCGACAAACTCGACATCGTCGGTCGTGTAGAGGCGCCGGTTGACCTGTGCGATCGTCGCGATGCGTTGCTGCGTCTTCTGAAGCGCCTCGCGTGCGCCAGGGTCGGCCAGCGTTTTCGCCTGCAGCGCGATGAACGACATCACCATCTGCAGGTTATTCGCGACGCGGTGATTTACTTCCTTGAGCAACGCTTCGAGCCGCGCGTTACTGGCCCGCAATTCGGCCTCCGCTTGCTCACGCGCCCGGCGCAGCAGGGCTCGTTCGAGGACCTGCGTAAAGCTGCTGCCGAGCAGGTCGAAGAATTCCTCGCCGACCGACTTGACCACATAGTCGTCGGCGCCCGATTTAAGGGCTGCGACGGCAATCCTGCTTTCTTCCGATCCCGTCACATAAACAATTGGCGGACAATCGGTCAGTGCGCGGAGAGCCTCGATCGTCGCCAGCCCATCCATTCCCGGCATATAATGATCGACCGCTACAAGGTCGAAGGCACCATCCCGCGTCATTTCGACGCCGTCCGCACCGGTCGCTGCAAGGCTGATATCGAAGCCCTTCCGCGCCAAGGCGCGGGAGACGAGGCGTCTTATTCCCTCGTCGTCGTCGATATAAAGGATGTGGGGCAGCGTCTTTCTCAGGCGGGATCGGGTTCGGGGACCTGGATCACCGACAGAAAGAGGCCAAGTTGTCGGATCGCATCCGCGAAATTCTCGTAATTCACCGGCTTGGTGATGTAGACGTTGCAACCGAGGTCATAGCAACGCTGAATTTCCACCTTGTCGTCGGTCGTCGTCAGCACCACAACCGGGGTTCGACGAAGCGGACTGCCATCCCCCTTGATCTTCGCCAATATGTCCGTGCCGCTCATGTCGGGCAGATTTAGGTCGAGCAGGATCAGTGCCGGGCCGTTGCGCACCGGGCCATGTTCGCTGTCGTAAAGGAACGACAGCGCCGAATTGCCGTCGAGGAAATGATGGATGGTGTTCGAAATACCCGCGCGGCGGATATTCTTCTCGATAAGGCGCGCATGGCCCTCATCGTCCTCGATCATCACGATATTCACCGGTTGCTGGTCAGGCATTTTCGTCTCCGCCAAGCCATTCCGTCGGCAAGCTTAAACGGAAGGTCGATCCCTCATCGAGGGCTGATGAAACTTCGATAGTCGCGCCCAGCCGATATGCAAGAGCTCGTGCGTGGGCAAGCCCGATCCCCTCGCCTGGCTGGTCCTGTGTGCCAGACCGCCGGAACAGATCAAAAATGCGGCCGTGATCGCGCGGGTCGATCCCGCGGCCATTGTCGATCACCTCGACGACCGCGCGGCCATGAGCCGTGCGCCCGCGCACGTCGATCACGCCCGGTCGGCCGGGCTTCAGATATTTGAGGGCATTCTCGACAAGGTTCGACAATATCTGCTCGACGGCGACGCGATCATTGACGATCGTCGGCAACTCGCCAACCGAAACGGCCGTGCCATCTTCCTGGATGCGATGCTGAAGGCTTTCGACGATGCCGTGCACCATCGAAGTGAGATCGAGCGGTTCGGGCGCGAGCGTACGGCGGCCCTGCCGCGACAGGTTGAGGATGGCGTTGATCAGCCGGTCCATCTTCTGCGTCGAGGTTCGGATGAAGCCGATCGCCTCGGGAAGATCCTCCTCGATCGCAAGGCGAGTGTTCGGATCGGGCGCGGCCCAGCCTTCCGCATCACTTTTTTCAAGATAGCCGGCGATGGACCGGCGCGCTGTTTCAAGTTCTGCGGTAAAGCCCATGACATTGACGAGCGGGGACCGAAGATCGTGCGATACGATGTAGGCAAAGCGCTGTATTTCCGCGTTGGCGCGTTTGAGTTCGCCGGTGCGCGCATCGACAAGCTGTTCCAGACCGTCGTTCAGATACCGAAGCTCTTCTCGCGAGGTTCGCAAGTCGGTGAGGTTCCGTCGAACGAGCCATAGCGTCACGGCCGCGATCACTATGATGAGCAGGCCCGTCGAAACAAGTGCTGCGGTAAAAAGGCGCTGCGTCATACGCAGTTCTGCCTCGCGGGCGCGCAGCAGCCCGAGTTCGTCATTGACCATCGTCTGCACAATCGCGCGCATCTCGCGAACGAAGGCTACGCCATCATCGTTCGAGAAGTCGGCCAGCATGCGGGCGCGCGCCGCCCCGCTTAGGGAGATCGTCATCCGATAGTGGCGGAAATAGGAATCCAGCAGCGCGCGCAGCCGCTCCACACGGCGCTGCTGGGCCGGATTATCCGCGATCAACGCCGCCAATTCATTCGCGCGTGCCGATGCGACCTTCTGCGTATCTTCGACAATGCCCGCGAAGGCGAAATTCTGAGTCAGCAGGAGCCCGCGCCGCGCAGTCTCCATTCGTTCGTTTGCGCTCGCGAAACCGCCGAGACTGGCCTCCACTGCCAATGTGTGCGCCACAAGCTGCGCGTTGGCCTCATTCTGCCGCTGAATCCAGAAAGTCGCGATCGCGGCCGCCAGCAGCGCCGCAAATCCGAATGAAAGCATGATGATGATCAATCGGCTTGCGCGGGCATCGCGGCCAAGCGCGCCAATTTTCGTTGAATCCATCTAGTTCGCACTTCCCTACCGGCAGCCTGGCCACCGATTTCGGCAGCATTCATGACTGTCGCAGCGTCGCTAAACAAGCCCGTATGCTCGCCGCTTGCATCTTTTCCGGCACGACGACGTTGGACCTATCCGAACATAGGGGACATTATTTGAAGAACGCCGCCCGCCCGACCGCTCCATTCACGCTTCCTATCGCGGAACACCGTGCCTGCGTGTTGGCCGCTTCCGTTCCGGTTCGATTTTGACCGATGGACCTTTTCAATCCTGACCTGATCTGGCCAATATGCGGAGCGGTTGCCGCAGGCACGCTAATCGGGGGCGAACGCGAGTATCGCGCGAGCCCGGCGGGCCTTCGCACCCATATTCTCGTCAGCCTGTCGTGTTGCCTTCTGATGCTATCGGCAGTCCACCAGATGGCATGGCTCAACGACACCCCGATCGAGGTTATCCGGATCGACCCCGTGCGTATGGCGCACGGCGTCCTGACCGGCATCGGCTTTCTGTGCGGGGGCGTGATCTTTCGCGAGGGCCTCAATGTTCGCGGCCTCACCACGGCCGCATCGCTGTGGATGACCTCTACCCTTGGCATGCTTTTCGGGATCGGCTTCTACGAACTCGCAATTTTCGGAACCGTCGTGACGTTACTGGTCCTGGCAGCGGTGACGATCACCGAGCGCCATGCCCCGCAGCGGCGCGTCGTCCATCTGAGCGCCAGTTTCGACAGAACAAGCAACATGTCATCGGACCAGTTCGTCAACGCGCTCGAAATGCACGGGCTCAAGACGATCACCGTGGACGAGCGCCTCGCGTCGGATATGCTGACCTTCTCGGCGATCGCGGATGGATATACCGAGGAGCGCATTCTCGCGATCGTTTCGGCCTGGAAGGCCGGCATGGATGTGAAGGAATATGAAGTGCGCCCGGCGCAGGCTTGATCGCTTCGTGGCGGCCTGGCCTTCCAATCTTCCAATATGAAAGCGCCGGCAGCCCATCGGCCACCGGCGCTTTAATATTGGAACTCAGGCTCTGCCTATGATCAGGGCAAGGTTCGGCGACCGCCTCGTCCGAACACGAAACCGACGACGACCAGAATTACTGCTAGCACCAGCAGGATTTTCGCGAAATCCGCCGACAGTCCGGCGATGCCGCCGAAGCCGAGAAGCGCCGCGACGAGCGCCACAACCGCAAAGATGATAGCCCATCTGAACATGTTCATTCTCCTTCGTGGACGCGCGCCTTCTTTCGCTCGCGCATGGAAATGCCGAGCGGCGATTGGAGCCGTCAACTTATCCTGAATGGATAATTTGGTAACGATTTCCCGCGTGGAAGGTTCCTGCCCCGCTCGGGGCCAAACAGGAATAGCTGTGCGTGCCGAAAGAGCCGTACACCGGCATGAGTGCGCATTGGCTCCGCCAAATTCCGCCATGCAATCCGGGGGTCATGGTCACCTGTCCGGTTGAACGAACCCTGGCCATCGCCGCATATAGTATATGAAATCATCGCTGAGCCCTTCGTCACGCAAGTGCCGGGCCGTAACCGGAAGCTCCGGCGACCGATACGTCGGATCGCGGCGGACGCGTTCGGGAAAATCGTGGCGCAATATGGCTGCGCGGCCAATCACGACAAAGTCGCAGCCGGCGTCGAGTACCCAGGCTGCGTCTTCTGCATCCATGACCTTGCCAGCCGCGCCGAGCAGGACATTGCCGCGTGGCAGGTCGGTGAAGAAGCTCATCAGCGAACGAGATTTGAACCGTTCTTCCTCCGGTTCCTTGCGGACATCCCACAGCGACATGTCAAGATAGTCGATCTTTTCCTGCCGCAGCACTTCGGCCGCCACATCGCGGATTTCTTGCAGTTCCAGCCCGAAACGCTCGGGCGAAAGCCTCAGGCCGAGCTGGAAGTCGGGGCCCGTGGCGGCGCGAACGCCGTCGATGATCTCGAAGATGATGCGCGCACGGTTTTCGAGACTGCCGCCATACCGGTCGGTTCGCCGGTTGCTTGCCGCCGACAGGAATTCGGCAAGGATGTATCCGTGCGCTCCGTGGATCTCGACGCCGTCGAAGCCCGCCTGCTCGGCCCGACGCGCGCCTGCGATGAAGTCGTCGCGCAGCTCCTCGACCTCGGCTTCGGACAGAGCCCGGACATTGCGTTCGGGCACTTCCGACGGCGCGACGGGCGCGCCGATCAGTTCGGGTTCGGCGCGGCTTCCGGCGTGATGCAGTTGCAGCGAAGAGAGCGAGCCCCGCGCCTTGATTCCGGCGGCGAGCCCCGCGAGGCCTTCGACATGCTGGTCGGCGAAGACGCCGAGCTGCCCCGTAAAACCCTGCCCCACCGGCTGGACGTGCGACGCGGCGGTCATCGTCAACGCAAAGCCCCCTTCCGCGCGCATCTCCAGCCACTTGCGCTCCGCTTCCGAAAGTGTGCCGTCGGCATGGCTCTGCCGATTGGTCAGCGGTGCGAGCATCAGCCGGTTCTTCATCGGCTTGCCCCGTGCGAGGGACAAAGGTTCGAACAGTCTTTCGGACGACATATCGCTCACTTCCATATGGGGACGCGGGTGCCGGACCTATCGGAGGGTGAAGCCACGATAACCTTCCGCCGCAGCGTCGGAACAGATTTCGCGATAGCGGCCAAGCCCGCCGATGTAGACAGGAAAGGTGCGCGGCTTGCCCGGCACGTTCGCGCCGGTGTACCAAGTGTTGGCGGTCGGATAGAGCGACAGCGAGCCCAGTGTCGTCACCTTGCCCATCCACCAATCCTCAGCCTCTGCGTCGGCCTCGATCGAACGCAGGCCGTCGGCGCGCATATGGGTAATGCAATCGCAGACCCAGTCGACATTCTGTTCGTTCAAAAGGATGAAATTGGCGAGCGCCGACGGCCCGTTCGGTCCGGCAATGACAAACAGGTTTGGAAAGCCCTCGATCATCAGGCCAAGATGGGAACGCCCGCCGTCGGCCCATTTATCCTTCAGCTTGCGGCCGTCCCTTCCCTCGATGTCGATCGACAGCATCGCGCCGGTTAGCGCGTCATAGCCCATCGCCGCGATGATGACGTCGACCTCGACTTCGCCCTCGGCGGTGCGGATGCCCTTTTCGGTGATTTCGACGATAGGATGCTCGAGACAGTCCTTCAGCGTCACATTGTCGCGGTTATAGGCTTCGTAATATCCGGTATCGAGGCATGGGCGCCGCGCAAAGATCGGATAGCCGCGCGGGGTCAACCGGCGTGCGGTGTCGGGATCCTTCACCACGTCGGCGATCTTGCCGCGCACGAATTCGGCGACGACCTCGTTCGCCTCGCGATTGGTGAGCAGGTCAGAGAAAAGTCCGAGGAAAGCGAGGCCGCTGTGCGCCCAGGCATCTTCCATCAGCTTCTCGCGCTCGGCGGGCGTGACGCTAAACACCGGGCGGTGCGTGATCGGCCGCACGCCGCCGGTCAGCGAGTGACGCGCCGCCGCACGCAGTCCCGGATAATGCGCCTTGATATGCGCAACATAGTCTTCATCGAGCTTGCGGTTGCGCATTGGCAGCGTGAAGCTGGGCGTGCGCTGATAGACATAGAGATGCCCGGCCTTTTCGGCGACCACCGGCACGATCTGGATGCCCGAAGACCCGGTGCCGATCAACGCGACGCGCTTGCCCGTGAGGTCAACGTCATGATGTGGCCATTTGCCCGACAGATACAGTTCGCCCTTGAACTTGTCGGCGCCCGGAATGTCGACCTGTTTCGGCACCGACAACGGCCCGGTCGCCATCAGGCAATAGCTTGCCTCATAAATGTCGCCGCGATCGGTCTCGATCCGCCAAAGCGCCGCATCCTCGTCATAATGAACCGCCGTTGCGCGCGTTTCGAAGCTGATGTCGCGCTTCAGGTCGAGCTTGTCGGCGACAAAGCGCGCGTAGGACAGGATTTCGGGCTGCGCCGCGAACTGCTGGCTCCAGGTCCATTCCTGCTGAATCTCGTCGGAGAAGGAATAGCTGTAGTCGATGCTCATCACGTCGCAGCGCGCGCCGGGATAGCGGTTCCAGTACCAGGTACCCCCGACGTCGTCACCGGCTTCGATCAGATGAACATCAAGCCCCATGCCGCGCGTGCGGTGCAGCGCATACATGCCGCCGAATCCGGCGCCGATAATCAGCGCGTCGAGGCGGCGGGGAGTCTTGTCGGGGGAGGAATTGGCCTGTTGCATCGAAAATCCTTGGGAAAGTCTTGTGTCGGTCGTCGGGCAGCGAATTCTCCGGCCCGCGCGCCCGCCCCCGGGCGCTGCGGGCCGGAGACGATCAGCCAGTGGACGTCCGGGCTGAAATTTCGGCGCGCGCAAGGTCCATCCCGCTGCGATAGTCGCTCTTCCCGCTCGCATGGCGCGGCAGGACGGCGACGCGGATGATCGTGCGCGGTTGTTTGTAGGCGGCAAGGTCGTGAGACAGAGCGGCGCGCAGCGCCTCATCGTCCGGGCTGTCGCCCGCCTCGATCAGCGCGGTGACCGCGCTGCCCCATTTCGGATCGGGCAAGCCGAACACCATCGCGTCGGCGATGCCGTCGACGCGCTTCAGCGCCTCCTCGACCTCTTCGACGAAGACCTTTTCGCCGCCGGTGTTGATGCACATGCTGCCACGGCCGAGCAGGCGAAAGCGCCCATCGGGCAGCCGTTCGGCCATGTCGCCGGGGACTGCATAAGCCTGTCCGTCGATCGTGCGATAAACGCTGGCGGTCTTTTCGGGATCGCCATGATAGCCGGCGCCGAACGGCGGTCGCCGCGCCAGCCAGCCCGAACCAACCTCATCATCGGCAAGCACGCGGCGGCCGTCCTGATCGACGATGACCGTCTGCGGACCCGGCTCAAACAGGCCCGTCGGCGTGGCGCGTTCGCTGTTGGTGATCGCATAGCCGAAACCCGAGGCTTCCGAAGCACCAAGAATGTCGAGCAGTGTGAGCTGCGGCAATGCCTCAAGCAGCGCCGCCTTCACCTGTTCGGACCACATAAGGCCCGCCGAGGAAATCAGCCGCAACGCCGACAGATTCCAGCGCCCCGGATTGGCGAGCAACGTATCGGCCATCGGGCGTGCAAAGGCGTCGCCGACGATCAGGATACGCGTGACGCGATGCCGTTCGGCCTCGCTCCACAATTCCTCGGCACTGAAGCGATCCGACGGTAGCAACACGGCCGTGCCGCCGACGAGCAATTCGGCGAGCGAGCTATTAAGCCCCGCACCATGCATCAGCGGACATGCTGGCATCACGCGACCCGCCGCGCCCTTCAGCACCTGCGCGACATGATCGTCCATGCTGGCGGGCGTCGACACGGCGACCGGCGATTCCAGTTGCGAGCGCCGCGCATCGGCCGAGCGCCACATCACACCCTTCGGACGCCCGGTGGTGCCGCCCGTGTAGAGAAGATAACCATCGTCGGGCGAACGCTCGATGCCCAGCGGCGACGCCTCACCTTCCGATACGATCGCGTCATAGGTGCCCTCACCGCCGATCTGCACCGCATAGGTCAAATGGTCGATCTCGCCGCCGATCAGCGACGCAACGACCGGAGCGAACTCGTCCTGATAAAAGAGGCCAGCGGCCTGACAGTCACGCAGCACATATTCGATCTCGGACGTCGTATAGCGATAGTTCAGATTGACGTGCGTCAGCCGAGCCTTGAACGCTGCGGCGGCAATCTCGATGAACTCGGGAATGTTGCGGGCGAGGATCGCGATACGCGCGCCTGCGGGCAGCCCAGCCGCCAACATCGCACGCGCCAGCCGGTTCGACCGCGCGTCGAAATCGGCCCAGTTGGTGACATGGTCGCCGCGAATGATCGCCGGCCGATCGCCCGGCACATTCGCCGCGGTCGCGTCCAGCAGGTCGCCGAAATTCCAGTCCATGACGGTAGCCCTCAGCGGCCCTGGAAAACCGGCGCGCGCTTTTCGACGAAGGCCGCGACGGCTTCCTGCGCGTCATAGGAGGTCGAAAGCTTCGCGGTATTGCCCTGTTCATAGATATAGCCGTCGCGCAGCGTCATATTCTCGATCGTGCGCATGCTGTCCTTGGCATAGCGCGTCGCGAGCGGGCTCTTTGACGCGATGACCGCCGCCATCTCCATGCAATAGGGCAGCAGCTCGTCGGCCGGCAGGCATGCCTCGATGATGCCGCGACGGTACATTTCCGCCGCTGGCGCGCGATAGCCGGTCAGCATCATGCGCCGCGTCAGCGAATGCGGAACGATGCGCGACGTGTGCTTGCCACCGCCCATCAGGCCCACGTCGATCTCGGGGAGGCCGAAGACGGCATTTTCGGAGGCCACGATGATGTCGCAGCTCGCCGCGAGGCCGAAGCCGGCGCCGAGCGCAGGGCCGTTGACCGCTGCGATTACCGGCTTCGCGCAATCGGCGATCGAATAGGCAACCTCGCGGACGACGCGATTGCGGTTCCAGCGTTTGCCGGGGATCGACAGGTCGGGCCGATTCTTGAGGTCAGCGCCGGCGCTGAAGCATTTGCCCGCGCCGGTCAGCACCGCAACGCGTACATCATCGCGGTCATTGAAGCTGTCGAAGACGTCGGTGAGTTCCTGAAGCATGTCCAGCGCGGCGGCGTTGACCGGCGCATTGTCGAGCGTGACGAGCGCGACGTAATTTTCGATTTCGGTGCGGATGCTGCTCATGATTATGTCTCCCAGTTGCCGGGTTCATGGCATCGGCACGACGGATCGGGACGAGAAAGCCGCGAACCGGCCCGAAAATCTCATTCTGGATTGAACACGCCCTCGCGGAATCGCGATTGTGATTATCGGGCCCTCTTGCCGCGCCCGCATTGCTCTTCGCGCTCCGACACCGGAACGGGGGGCCGCCGGCTCGTCATCGAACGGCAACAGGACTTAAAACCCGCGCACCCCTTTTACGGCGAATCGCCAGACGAAGGACGAACGGAAAGCGCGATTCACAGGGAGTGGACAATGACAACGCACCTCAGACTTCTTTTGGCGAGCGCCGGTTTCGCGGCGATGGCCATGGCGTCTCCCGTGTTCGCGCAGGAAGCCGATACGGCTCAGGATGAAGCGCAGCAGAACGACGGCGGCGGCCTCGGCGACATCATTGTGACCGCGACGAAGCGCGGTTCGGCGCAGAATGTGCAAGATGTTCCCATCGCGATCACCGCATTCGGGTCGAACGAACTCGACAGCATTCACGCGCGTTCGATTTCCAGCGTCAGCTACGCCGTTCCCAACGCTTCGCTTGAAAGCGTCGGGACGACGCCGGGCTATGCGAATTTCTCGATCCGCGGCCTCGGCATCAATAGCTCGATTCCCTCGATCGACCCGACCGTCGGCGTGTTCGTCGACGGCGTCTATCTGGGCGTCAGCGCTGGCGTGCTCTTCGACACCTTCGATCTTGAAGGGGTCGAGATCCTGCGCGGCCCGCAGGGCCTGCTGTTCGGCCGCAACGTTACCGGCGGCGCGGTCCTCCTGCGCACCACCACCCCGTCGAACCGCTTCCGCCTCGATGCAAAGGCCGCACTCTCGACCGGCCTTGAAAAGCGGGCGAGCATCTCGGTGTCGGGCCCGCTTGCCGGCGATGTGCTCAGCGGCAAGGTTGCTGTCTATTACAACGACGACGACGGCTGGTTCCGCAACGACTTCGACGGCAAGAAGATCGGCGGCAGCGAAACGCTGATCATGCGCTCGGCGCTTCGCCTCCAGCCGAACGACAGCTTTGACCTGGTCCTGCGTTACGAGCACGGCCGCATCCGCGGCGACGGTCCTGCAGTCACGAACCACGGCCTCTATCCGCGCGACAGCTTCCGCGTGAATCAGAACTACGCCGGCTTCGTCAAAACCGACTGGGATCAAGGCATCGCCGAACTCAACATCGACACCGCATTCGGTGACGGCAAGATCACCAATATCGCCGCCGTCCGCGCGCTCAGCAACGATTCGGGTGCCGACGTCGACGGTTCGCCCGCGACCAATCTCCACTCGCGCAACAACATCCACCAGTGGCAGTTCAGCAACGAACTGCGCTACGCGGGCACCTTCGGCGCGTTCGACGTCACAACGGGTCTCTTCTATTTCAATCAGGACATCAATTACGCCGAACAGCGCCTGCTGTCGGGCGGCGCGCTGACCGTATCGGGTGGCGGCCGTCAGAAGCAGCGCACCGGCGGCATCTTTGCGACCGTCGACTGGCGCCTTACCGAACAACTGACCTTCAGCGTCGGCGCGCGCTATTCGGCTGAGGAAAAGGAAGTGCAGGTCCGCTCGATCGGCGTCGGCGGCTGTAATCTCGACACGCTTCGCTGCAGCTACGACTTCAATGACAAGGACAGCTGGGACGGCTTCACGCCGCGCATCGGGGTCCAGTTCAAGCCCAGCGACGATACCCTGCTCTATGCGTCGTTTGCCAAGGGTTTCCGAAGCGGCGGATATAATTTCCGCAACCTCAACCCCAATGTCGATCCGGGCCCGTTCGACCAGGAAAAGCAGGACGCCTATGAAATCGGCCTGAAACAGGAATTCGGCGGCTTCGCGCGCGTCAACATCGCGGGCTTCTACAGCCGCATCAACGGCACACAGCGCGAATTCCAAGCGCCCTTCGCACCCTTCGGCAACTTCCAGATCATCACCAACGCGGCCGATGTGTCGATCAAGGGGATCGAGGGCGAACTGCTGGTAAAGCCGGTTTCCGGCCTGACCATCGCCGGCCAGTTCGGCTACACCAAGGGCAAATATGAGGACATCCTTTTCGACCTCAACGCCGATGGCGTCATCAACGACCGCGACTATTCGCTGAAACTGCCGCGCCTGTCGCCGTGGAGCTATGGCGGATCGATCACCTATGCGACCCGCGTCGGCGGCGATTTCGATGTCGAAGGCCGCGTCGGTGCGAACTATCGCGATGCCGCTTTCTACAACGATCAGAACACCGGCCTGCTCCGTGCGGCAACGATGGTCGACGCCAGCCTTGCCGTTACGCATGGCCGGGTGAAGGTGTCCGTTTACGGAAACAACCTCCTCAACGAGGCGACGTTCGGGACCGAGGCGCCGCTGCCCTTCTTCGCCGGATCGACCTTCTCCCCGCTCAACAAGGGCCGGGTCTACGGCGTCGAAGTCGGATACAAATTCTAACCTCTCTCCCACTGGAGCCCGCCAAAAAGCGGGCTCCATTTTTATGGGGCTCTCCATGACCAAATCACTCGAGGGGCGCGTCGCGCTCGTCACCGGCGCATCGCGCGGCCTCGGCCGCGACATCGCGCTCAAGCTTGCCGGCAACGGCGCATCCGTCGCGCTGCTTGATCGTAAGGCCCATTGGGCTGAAGATCTGGCCCAGCAGATCGCGGCCGACGGCGGCAAGGCCGTCGCGCTCGGCTGCGACGTGTCGGATGGCGCCGCGCTGCACGACGCGTTCGACACCGCCGCGACCGAGCTTGGCGGCATCGACATTGTCGTCAACAACGCGATGTGGACCAAATATTCGCCGATCGAGAGCATAGACGCAGAAAGCCTCGATCGCATGCTCGGCGTCGGCATCGCCGGCATCATCTGGGGCACGCAGGCTGCGGCGAAGCATATGCGCACGCGCGGCGCCGGGTCGATCATCAACATCGCATCGGTATCGGCGCACGTCGGACTGCCCAACGCGATGGTCTATTGCGGCATCAAGGCGGCGGTCGAAGGGATGACGCGGTCGTCGGCGATCGAACTCGCGCCGTCGGCCATCCGAGTCAACGCCGTTGCTCCGTCGACCGTTGCGACCGAAGGTGTCCGCGCGATGTTGGACGATGCGACCTTCGAGGCGCGCGTCGCCAGCACCCCGCTCGGCCGACTGGGCGAAACCTCGGACATTGCCGAGGCGGTGCTCTTCTTCGCCGACAGCGACCGGTCGGGCTTTGTGACGGGTCAGTCTCTGCTTGTCGACGGCGGCATCTCGATCGCCCTTCGCTGACCGCTCAGCGATAAATACCTTCCGCGATCCCGGGGACGTCGAGCCCCCGGATCGCGGTGATCCGCCCCGCATCGGGATGATTGGCGACCAGCCGATGCCCCGAATTGGCGATGCTCGTTAGATAGAGCGTATCCATCTCCTCCCCGCCGAACGCGGGACACGAAGGATAGGGCAGCGGCACGGGGATCGACCGCAGCAGCGTCCCGTCGGGCGAATAGCAACCGACCGCTTGCGCGAGCACCAGCGCAACCCAGATTCGCCCGTTGGCATCGACGGTCGCGCCATCGGCCCCCGATCCGCCGTTCACCTGACAATCGACCAGATCATGGCGCTTGCCGATCGCTCCCGTCTCCTGGTCATAGGCATAGCGGCGAAGCTTGCCGTCGAGGCTGTCCGCAAAATAGAGCGTATCGCCGGTCGGCGAAAAACAGATGGCATTGCCGATCCCGATTCCGCTCTCGATCTGCTCGGTCGCACCGTCGGCGTCGAGCCGGAACAGCCCGCCCGCGCCCAGCGCATCACCCGTTCGCATCGACGCACATAGAAAACGCCCGGCACGGTCGGCCTTGCCGTCGTTCAGCCGCGTCCCCCCCGCCATCGCGGGGCGCGCCACCGGCGACACCTGCCCGCTGCCCGTGTCGAAACGATAAAAGCCATCTGCCATCGCAACGATCAGGCCCTCCGACGCCAATCCGATGCTGCCGATGGGCTGATCGAGCGTCCATTCGGCCTGCTTGCGGCCTTCGGCGTCGCTGGAATGAAGGCGCCCTGCCGAGGAATCGACCCACCAAAGCCGGCCGCTCCGATGATCCCATAGCGGACTTTCGCCTAGGCCGGCGACGCCAGCATCAAGCAGTTCGATTTCGACAGGCATAGAATCTCCCTTTCGCCGTCACGATAGACGTCGGCGCGGTACCCACAGCGCGTCGTACGCGGCGGGCTCCCATTATTCCGGATGAAATGCTTATTCGGCGGCGATCGCGTATTCGTCGATATCGTCGTCGCCGGCCGGCCGCTGATCCTGCGGAAAACGCACATGATACTCGGCGATCGTCTCGCGCATCATTTCCACATATTCGGCGCGGCGCGGCGACAACCGCTCGGTCGTACCGCCGATGCCAAGAACGAGCGGAATTCCGTGAATGCTATTGCCAAGGGGCATCGCTATCGATGCAATCCCCGGCACCGGATGTTCGGGCCAGTAACAATAGCCGGTGTGGCGGATCCAGCGAATCCGGCTCATCACGTCATCCAGCGTGATCGCTTTGTCGGGATTGAGCTCATAATAGTTCGAATATCGATAGATTTTATCGATCTCGCGGTCGCGCATCCGGCTCATCAGCGCCATCCCCGCCGTCGCATCCAGCATCAGCCGCATCTCGCCCGGATTGGGGGGACGCTTGTGCGGATGATCGGGCAGGCGCATTGCCACATATTGGATGAACAGGTCGTTCTGCGTCGCCAGTACGATCGTTTCCTCGGTTTTGCGAAACAACTCGTCGATCAGCCAGTTATAACCGCTACCGAAAGCGACATGGCCATAGAGCCAGCTGCCGAGCGAGGCGACCTGCAAGGTCGGCAGATAGGTGCGCGTCTTGCGATTGTAGTTGAGATACCCTTCGATCACCATGCTCTTAAGCAGGTTCGTCGTGCTGGACTGCGGATATCCGAGCGCCGAATATATCTCGTTAAGCCGCAATGGCTCCCGCCGATCACGGAACAGCTCCAGGACCTCGAACGTACGCGAGGCCGATTTGACGGGTTTTCTCTTCATCTCTCCATCCCAACAACGAGAAGGCGTCATCGCCTTGAACGGTCGGTCCAATCGCCGTCCTGCGACGGTCTCTGATGAAGACATGATAACTTCAAAGACCGCCAAGCGGCCAAAACCGCGGGTTTGGCGGCCCATATCACATATGTGATTTCTGTGCGACCCTCAGGCGTGCGCCATTGCTGCCGTCAAATGCGCCGATATCCGCTCGCCCCAAGCATGCCGAAGTCGCGGCGGACCGTCATGGCCCATCGTCTCGTCGACCTCGATCACAGCGCCTGGGATCGCTTCAGCGGTCTCGAAGGCGCGTTCCAACGGGATCACCTTGTCATGGCGGCCGTGCAGGATCAGCGCGGGAACGCGAATGGCGCGGATCGCCGCGCGCAGGTCCGGAGCGGCAAGGCTTGCTGCGAAATGGCGCGCGGTGCCGCCGGGATGGATACCGTGCCGCCAGGCCGTTCGCGCCTCCTCAGCGATGCGTTCCGCGTCGAAATCCTCCGCCATGCCGTTCACCTGTGCAACGGCGAGCTGGCGCGCGACATAAGCGTCTTCATCGGGAACATTCTCGGCCATCAGCCGGTCGAGCGCTGCATCGGGGACCGCATCGGCCATCGACCGGCTCATCGCCATAACGAGCGCCAGGCTCAGCACGCGTTCGGGGTGCCGAACCGCAAGCTGCTGCGCGACGAGACCGCCGATCGACCGCCCGACAAAATGCGCCGCCATGACGCCCTCGGCGTCCATCACCGCCAGCACATCCGCGGCCATGTCGCCGATACTATAGGGCGGTCTCGCGTCGCCGGTGTCCAGCGCGGCGGCCTTGATCGCTTGAAGGTCCGGAATCGTGCCGGTCATCGCGGTCGAATGGCCGGTATCGCGACTGTCGATGCGGATCGGCACGAGGCCCGCCGTCACGATCGGTGCGCAAAAGCCATAGTCGAAATCGGTCGATGGACGCCCTGCTCCGGCGAGCAGGATCACGACCGGCCCGTTCCCCGCCGCCATGCGCTGATAATGGACGCGAACAGGGCCGTTATTCGCATAGGCCATGTGGGTATCTCCTCGCCGGCCTGTCTGCTCGGTGCGCGCGTCCGGTGCGAGCGCGATACGCTGGGCGTGCAACATATCAGCATAGGGATAATCGCCCTGCCCGGCTGCCTCGCACCTAACGTCCGCAAAACTCCCGCCTAAGGTGGCTGCCGTAAAAGACGGGCGACGTGCCCGGCATGGAGAGGCAAATGACCGGCGACACCATCCCCCACCCCAGCGACGGCCAGCAAAAACGGATGCCCTATGGCGCGCTGTCGTTGCTGATGATCGTCTACGCCTTCAACATGCTCGACCGGCAAATCGTGACGATCCTCGTCGAGCCGATGAAGGCCGACCTCAACCTTGCCGACTGGCAGATCGGGATGATCAGCGGCCTTGCCTTCGCGCTCTTCTATACTCTGCTCGGCATCCCGCTTGCGCGCATCGCCGACCGTGGCAACCGCGTCGGTATGATCGCCGTCGCGCTGTTCGTTTGGAGCGGCTTCACCGCGCTATGCGGTCTTGCACGCAACTTCACCGAATTGCTGTTTGCGCGCATCGGCGTCGGCGTCGGCGAAGCCGGCTGTACTCCCGCTGCACACAGTCTGATCACCGACTATGTCCCGCGCGAACAGCGGGGCCGCGCGCTTGCCCTCTATTCGCTGGGCGTTCCGGTCGGCTCGCTCGCGGGCCTCGTCCTCGGCGGCATATTGCTCGCTAGCCTTGGCTGGCGCGCCGCCTTCCTGATCGCCGGCGTTCCCGGCATCCTGCTCGCGGTGATCGTATGGTTCACTCTCGACGAGCCCCGCAAGCGCGCCGTCGCAACGCAGACCGCTGTCCCGCATATGCCGCTGGGTCAGGTGCTCGCGACGCTGCGCCGCCTGCCCAGCTTCTGGCTGATTTCATTCGGCACCGCGATGGGCGCGTTCGGCTATTATGGTCAGGCGTCCTTCTTCGGCTCGCTCTACATGCGCACGCATCTTGCCGGAATCGACGCGATGGCCGCCGATTGGGGCGTGCCGCCGACCGTCTTCCTCGGCCTCAGCCTAGGCCTGATCGTCGGCCTAATTGGCATGGTGGGAACTTTCGTCGGCGGCCAGCTCGCCGACCGTGCGGCGCGGCGCGGGATCAAGGGTTACACGCTGGTTCCATCGACCTCGCTCGTGATCGCTGCGCCCCTGTTCGCGGGCGCCGCGCTCGCCCCGACCGTCACGCTGTCCTTCACGTTCCTGAGCTGCGCGATCTTCGTTCACGCGCTCAACTATGGCTCGGTCTTCGCCTCGGTGCAGACCCTCGTCCCCGCACGGGTACGCGCGATGGCAGCGGCGGTGCAATTGTTCGTGACCAACGCGATCGGCCTTGCATTGGGGCCGTTGTTCGTCGGTATCGCCAGCGACCTGCTCGCGCCTTCGCTCGGCAGCGAGCAGGGGCTGCGCGCTGCAATGGCGCTCGTCGCGCTGCCGCTTGCGATCGGCTCGCTGCTGTTCTGGCTGGCGGGCCGCCGGATCGAAGCCGACGAGGCAAAGCAGAGCGCCTGAGGCGCCCTGCAAAACCCATCTTATCGGGTAAGTTCGGCGAACCGCGCTTTATGATGGTCACGGTCGCCATGCGCGATGTCCAGCATCATCTGGCGGCGGAGATGGTGACTGACGATCAGTTCCTCGCTCGTGCCGACCCCGCCGTGCAGTTGCACCGCCTGTTGCGCGACCGCGATGCCGCATTGCGCGACGCGCACCTTCGCTGCGGCGATCAGCGCCGAAGCGTCGCCACCGCTCGCAAGCTGCGATATCGCTACCATCGTCAGCGCGCGTGCTTCCTCGCAAGCGACGCTCATGTCGACGATTTTGTGCTGAACGACCTGAAAGCTGCCGATCGGCACACCGAACTGCTGGCGGGTGCGGACATAATCGAGCGTCGCGGCGACCGCCGCCTCCATCGACCCCACCGCTTCGGCCAGATGCGCCGCGATCGCGCGGTCGATCGCGGCGTCGATGCGGTCCGCCGCCTCGCCGATCGCGCCGACCGGAATGCCCGCAACGTCTTTAAGGTCCATGCTGCAATGGCGATGGCTGTCGACCGAGCGGAAACGCTGCACGATCAATCCGTCGGCGCCGCGCGGAACAAGGAAAAGACTGACGCCGTCGCGCTCGCCCGAAGCTCCCGTTGTGCGCGCCGAAACCAGATACCAATCGGCGTCGGCACCATCTTCGACATGCGCCTTGGCGCCAGTCAGCCTGAACGTGTCGCCATCGGGCACCGCTCGGGTAGAAATAGACGCGATATCAAAATCTTGATCCTCGACGAGCGCAGCGGCGATCCGCACCTGACCCGCTCCGATCTGCTCCAGCAGCGCCGCACAATGCTCGTCCCCACCTGCAATCAGTGCCGCCGGAAGCACGCAATGGCTGACATAGGCATCGGTCATCAGGTGCCGCCCGACACCTTCCATGATCGCCATGACCTCAACCGGCCCTCCGCCGAGTCCGCCGTCCTCCTCGGCGATCGGCAGCATCAGCCACCCAAGCTCAGCCATCTTCGCCCAACGCTGCGCGGCACCTTCGCCAACTTCCGCCAACCGCTTCAACCGGTCGGCCGCGTTCCATTCGTCAGAGCCGAAGCGCAAGGCGCTATCGTGCAGCATCTGCTGCTCGTCATTATAGGCGAACTGCATGGGTCTTCTCCCTCAAAGGCCGAGTGCGCGGCGCGCGATGATGTTGCGTTGGATCTCGCTCGACCCGCCATAGATGGTGGTCACGCGCGCATAGAGCGCGCCCTTAAGCGCGAAGGGCATGTCGTCGGGCAACATGCTCTCGTCATCGAGCGCGGCGAAATGCTGCGCTTTCGGCCCCAGCGCCTCAACCCATAGCGCGGTCGCCTGCTGCGTCAGTTCGGACCAGCGCAGTTTGACCATCGACCCGCGCGGGCCCGAGTCGGCACCCGATGCGGCGTCGGCCATCAGCCGCAGCACCATCGCCTGTACCGCCATTGCCTCGATCTCGACCTGTGCCAGCTTGGCCTTGAACTCCGGCTTGTCGATCAGCAGCCCTTGCGCGGTCCGGCGGCGCGTCGCCGCCTCGCGCACAGCGCGCAGCGTCTGCGGCAGGAACATCGCGGTCGCCGCCGCCACCATGCGCTCGCGGTCGAGCAAAACCTTGCCGTAATTCCAGCCCATGCCCTCCTCGCCGACGACATTGGCCGCGGGAACGCGGACATCGTCGAGGAACACCTCATTTGTGTGATGCTTTTCGTCGAGAGTATGGATCGGGCTGATCCGGATGCCTGGCGTGTCCATATCGACGAGCATCAATGAAATGCCCTGCTGTCGCTGCCCCTCCGTCGAGGTACGTGCAAGAATGAACATCCGATCGGCGACATGGGCATAGCTGGTCCACATCTTGTGCCCATTGACGATATAGTCATCGCCGTCCCGGTCGGCACGCGTACGAAGCGCCGCAAGGTCGGAACCGGCACCCGGCTCGGAATAGCCCTGACACCACCAATCCTCGCCGCTGATGATGCGCGGCAGGTAGAAATCCTTCTGCGCCTGGCTGCCATAGGTGAAGATGATCGGGCCGATCAGTTCGAGCCCCTGATGGAATTGCGCGGGTGCATCGGCCGCGGACGCTTCCGACCAGAAGATATGCAGTTGCTGCGGAGTCCAGCCTGTGCCGCCATATTCCTTTGGCCAGGTCGGCGCACCCCAACCGCGATCGGCAAGCCGGCGCTGATAGGCGACCAGGTTTTCGGGCGACAGGCGCAGCCCGGCGCGAACGGTCTTTTTCCATTCCTCGGGAATCGAGCCCGCGAAAAAATCACGCACTTCCTGCTGAAATTCCCGGTCTTCGGGCGCTAGGTCCAGATTCATCGTCGCTTCTCCCATCGATTGCGGAGGGCTTAGCGTCAGCGAGACCCCGCTGGCTCGCGAGCGGAAGGAGATCGCGCCAATTTCGCAAATGTGATTGTCGGCGTGTGCGACCCGCGATGCTTCGCACCCGCCGCCGGCTGGGCAATCGTCGGCGGCAATCAAGTCACTAAGGGAGAGATTTCATGCACGGCCTGATGCAGGCGCAACCATTGACGACCGCGATGCTGATCCGGCACGCGGCGACCAACCACTCGCGCCGTGAAATCGTGTCGCGCCGCGCCGACGGATCGCTCGAGCGGTCGGATTGGAAGACGGTCGAACGTCACGCGCGCCACATCGCCGCCGGGCTTGCCGACCTCGGCCTTACGCCCGGCGATCGCGTCGCGACGCTGGCCTGGAACCGCCTGCCCCACCTCGAACTCTATTATGGCGTCAGCGGTGCCGGCATGGTGCTGCACACCGTCAACCCCCGCCTCTTCCCCGATCAGATCCGTTACATCATCGATCATGGTGGCGCGCGCGTGCTGTGTGTCGACCCCGACCTGCTACCGATGATCGAGCCGCTACTCGGCGACCTGCCCAAGATCGAGCGCATCATCATCCTGGCCGATCAGGCTGATATGCCCGAAACCGCTATCGCCGATCCAATTTCGTACCAGAGCCTGATCGGCGGCCCGCGCGCGATCGCGGACTGGCCCGAACTCGACGAGAACAGCGCGAGCGCGCTCTGCTACACCAGCGGGACGACCGGCAATCCGAAAGGCGTCCTTTACAGCCATCGCTCGACCGTCCTGCACGCGATGAGTGCGCTCGCGAATGATTCAATGTCGTTAGGCGCTGCGGACACGATCCTGGTCGTCACTCCGCTGTTCCACGTCAACGCCTGGGGCATCCCCTATTCGGCCGCGATGGCGGGATCGAAGCTCATCCTGCCTGGATCGGCGCTCGATCCCGTGTCGCTCTATGAACTGATGCGCGACGAGGGCGTGACCTTCTCCCTTGGCGTGCCGACGATCTGGTTCGCCTTCCTCGATCATCTGGAGCGCGAGCGCGCGGCCGAAGATCGCGAGGCGCTCAAACTCGACCGCATCTTCACCGGCGGCGCCGCGACGCCTCGCTCGCTGATCGAACGCTTCCGCAACCTGCTGGGCGTCGAGACGATGCAAGCGTGGGGGATGACCGAAACCAGCCCGGTTGCGACCGTCTGCCGTCCGCTCGCGCATCATGCCGAACTCGGCGAGGAAGAGCAGGTGGACCTGCGCGCCATGCAAGGCCGTTCCGTGTTCGGCATTGAACTGCGCATCGAGGGTGAAGACGGCAAGGAACTTCCACGCGACGGCGAATCCTCGGGCCTGCTCAAAGTGCGCGGTCCGTGGGTCCTGAGCGCCTATCACGGCCAAGCGGCAGGCAGCGCGCTTGATGCGGGCGGCTGGTTCGACACGGGCGACGTCGCGAAAATCGATCCGGACGGCTTCCTTCAGATCACCGACCGCGCCAAAGACGTCATCAAGTCGGGCGGCGAATGGATTTCGTCGATCGATCTCGAAAATGCCGCCGTTGCGCACCCAAAGGTCGCCGAAGCCGCAGTGATCGGCGTCGCGCATCCCAAATGGCAGGAACGTCCGCTGCTGCTCGTCCGGTTACACGCCGCTGAAGCCTGCACGAAGGACGAGATCATGGATCATCTTGCCGACAAGGTCGCGCGCTGGTGGCTGCCCGATGACGTGATCTTCGTCGAGGAATTGCCGCACACCGCGACGGGCAAGCTGCTCAAGACCGAACTTCGCAAGCGCCACGGCGATCATTTCGCTGCGGCGGTGGATGCCGTCACCTGATCGCGAAGACGTGATACATCGGGCCGTCGTCGGTGCGCATGCCATTGGCGACGGCGATGATGCGGTTCATCCAGTCATAATCGGGATGCGACGTGACGAAGCGCGGCGTCGTGCGCAGATAGAGATCTTCATACGGCCCCGGTTCCCGTCGCCTGAAACGCTCGGCCGCCTCGGGCGAGGTCGGTACGGTGAGGCCGGTGTAATGCATCGCGATCCGCGCGCCATCTTCGGTTTCGAGCGAGGTGCGAACGTCGATGATCATCGTCCCGTCCCCGCGCCAGGTCACCCAGTCGGCCCCATCGGGCATCACACGCCCTTTGAGGCGCGGCCCCTCGAACGTCCCGCCATGCACGGGAAAAATCCCGAGCCGACTTTCACCGCCGATCGGCTGCGCCTGGTCATAGGCGACATTCAGCCGCATTACGAACAGCGGCTCCCATGCCAGCGTCTCGATGCCCATTACCCCTCTCCCTTCTCCGCCGTACCGAACAGCGCATAGACCGGATCGTCGGGCCAGGGACGCCCGACCGATTTGCGGTGCGCGAACCGCTCGGCCTCGCTCTTGTCCGGCGCCGGGCGTTCGTCAATCCAGTCGAAGACGACGACCCGGTCGGCCACTCGCCATTCGCCTGCCCGCTTTTCGAACCGGTCAACATAGCGTCCCGCCATCATGAGTTCGACCTGCCCGCCTTCACTGCCGGGCTGGCGTTGCAAGGCGGTGAAATAGCTTTCTACTGCCGCCTCATCGCCTCGCAGCTCGATCAGAATATTGTGGATCTGGTGAATGCCGCGTTCGATCAGGGGCAGCGCCTGCATCGCCCAGTCGATAAAACCGTCGGTCGTCCCGTTATAGGCACCGTGATCGTCGGTGCCGCCAGGCCAGCAGGCGGATCGCAATAGCGCCTCGTCCGCGCGGTCGATTCCGCGACAATAGCGAAAGAGGCAATCGCGGATCATCTCGCGATCCCAGAGTTTACCGATGTCCGCTTCCATGGCCTGCATATCTCCCGGGCTATTTCGGCCGAATGTGCCCCATCGGCGCGCGCGGCCAAAATTGCGCCGCGCCGGGAGCCGCATTATCCTGTGGGAGATGAACGGCCGGCGCGAAAGGCGTCAGGCGGCGCGCTCAAAGATCGCAGCGATGCCCTGTCCGCCGCCGATGCACATCGTCTCCAGCCCATACCGCCCGTCGCGGCGCACCAGCTCACGGGTCAGGTTCGCAAGAATGCGCCCGCCGGTCGCCCCGATCGGGTGCCCGAGCGAGATGCCCGACCCGTTGACGTTGAGGATTTCATTCCGGCTATCGCCGTCGGACCAGCCCCAGCCCTTGAGCACCGCAAGCACCTGCGGTGCAAAGGCTTCGTTGAGTTCGACGAGGTCGATGTCGCCCCAGCCAAGACCATTGCGCGCGAACAACCGCTCGACCGCGGGCACCGGTCCGATGCCCATCCGGCTCGGGTCGCAGCCCGCCGCCGCCGAGCTGTGATACCAGGCGATGGGCGTGAGCCCGAGTTCGTCGAGCTTGTCCTCGGCAACAACAAGACAAGCGGCGGCAGCGTCATTCTGCTGGCTCGCATTGCCCGCAGTGACGACCCCGCCTTCGAGCGGCCGCAGCTTGCCCAGCGTCTCCAGCGTCGCGTCGGCACGGTAACCCTCATCATGCGCGAAGACGACCGGATCGCCCTTTTTCTGCGGCACACTTACGGGCACCAGTTCATCGTCGAATAGCCCGTTCGTCCACGCCGCGGCGGCGCGCTGATGGCTACGCACGGCATAGGCGTCACATGCCTCACGGCTGATATCATAATCCTTCGCCAGATTTTCGGCGGTCTCGATCATGCCGGTGATGACGCCGAAGCGTTCGACCGGCTGCGACATCAGTCGCCCGCGCGTCAGCCGGTCATGGAGCGTCAGATTGCCCGCGCGCACCCCCTTGCGGATATCGGTGCTGTAATGTTCGACGTTCGACATCGATTCGACGCCGCCCGCAACGACGACATCGGACATTCCCGTCTGAACCATCATCGCGGCGTTGATCACCGCCTGCAGCCCCGACCCGCAACGGCGGTCGAGCTGATATCCCGGCACTTCGAGCGGTAGCCCCGCGGCGAGCCACGACCAATGGCCGATACTCGGGGCCTCGCCATTGCCATAGCCTTGCGAAAACACGACATCGTCGACGCGCGTCGGATCGATCTTCGTCCGCTCGACCAACGCCTTCAGAATCACGGCACCCAGCTCGCCTGCGGTCATCGACGACAATGCTCCCCCGAACTTGCCGACGGCGGTGCGGATGGGGGCGACAATGGCGGCGCGGCGCAGGGTCATGACTTCGGTCTCCGGTCAGGTAAAAGGTGAAGATGATCAGTTCGTAGCGGCGAATTCGCGTAGCATATGCTTCGCAATCTGGAGCTGAAGGATCTGCGTTGTGCCTTCGTAGATGCGGTAGATGCGCGCATCGCGGAAGAAACGCTCGGCGTCATATTCGGCCAGATAACCGGCGCCGCCATAGACCTGTACGCAGGCATCGACGACACGGCCGCACATTTCGCTGGCAAAGACTTTGAACGCCGCAGCCTTGCGGAGGACATTCTCGCCCGCGTCGGCACGCCGCGTAACATCGTCCATCATGCACTCAGCGGCGTAGATATCGATCTCGCTCTGTGCGAGCATCTGCTGGATCAGTTGGAAGTTTGCGATTGGTTCTCCGAACGCCTTGCGCTCGGTCGCGTAGCGGATCGCGCTGTCGAGCGCGCGGCGGGCGTAGGCGGTCGCCGCCGCGCCGACCGACATACGGCCATTGTCGAGGCTCATCATCGCAAAAGCGAAACCCTTGCCAAGTTCGCCGCCAAGCAATGTCTCGCCGCCGACACGGACGTCCTCCATGATCACGTCGGCGATGTGGCTGCCCGACTGACCCATCTTCTTGTCCGACTTGCCGATCGAGATGCCGGGCGCGTCGAGGGGGACGACGAAAGCCGAGACATGCGCGTTTTTGGGCAAATTCTCCTTGCTCGTCCGCGCCATGATCAGGCCAACCTTCGCAAAGGGCGAGTTGGTGATGTAGCGTTTGGTGCCGTTGAGTACCCAGCCATTGTCGGTTTGCGTCGCGGTCGTCTGAAGTCCTGCCGAGTCCGATCCCGATCCCGGCTCCGTCAGGCCGAAACAGGCGATCTCGCCCGATGCGACCCGCGGCAGCCATTCGGCTTTCTGCGCCTCGGTCCCGCCGTTCTTCAGGGCCGACGCAAACATGCCGATGTTGATCGAGATGATCGAGCGGAACGCCGGCATCGCGTAGCTGATGGTGTGGATCGTCTTAATATACTGGCTGACGTTCATCCCCGCGCCGCCGAATTCTTCGGGGATCGTCAGGCCGAACAGGCCCATATCGCGCATTTCGGCGAGAATATCGTCCGGGATCGCGTCGCTTTCGATGATCTCCTTTTCGGCGGGTAGAAGGCGATCGCGCACATAACGTTCGAGCTGCTCGATAAACTGCTCAAAGACGTCCGCATCCATTCCGGGATTGCTCATGGCCTGTTCCTCAAATCGGGTCGTAGGGAAAGACGTGCGCCGAGACCTCATCAGCGCGCGCAAAGTCGGGACGGAACGCCGGGATCAGCTCGTCGGCGATCGCCTCGGCGGTCCAGCCTTCGAGCTTCGCCATCGAACGCACGGGACGCGGTTTCGAGAAGAGCAATATCTCATTCTTGCGTACGCTGAAAATCTGGTTCGTGACATCCTTCGACAGGTCTGACGCCAGATAGGCGACGAGCGGCGCGATCTTGTCGGCCGACATGGACTGGAGGCGCTTGACGCGCTCCTGCTCGGCTGGCGTGGTCGCGGGGATCGAAGATGTCATGCGACTCCATGCAAAGGGCGCAATGCAATTCGAACGCACCCCCACACGCGCCATATCGAGAGCGATCGACTGGGACAGCGCGACGACGCCCAATTTTGCCGCCGAATAATTAGCCTGACCTATGTTGCCGATCAGCCCGCTGGTCGAGGTGAAGTGGATGAAGCTGCCCGACTGCTGTTCCCGAAAATACGGTGTTGCAGCCTTGGATACGTTGAAGACGCCGGTCAGGTTGACCTCGATGACACTCTTCCAGTCCTCGTAGCTCATCTTGTGCCAGATGGTATCGCGAAGGATGCCGGCGTTGTTCACAACGGCGTCGATGCGGCCGAACTTTGCGACCGCATCCTCGACGATACCGGCAGCTTCCTTGGGGTCGGCAACGTTGCCGAAATTTGCGGCCGCCTTGCCGCCCGCGGCGATGATGTCGTTTGCGGTGGCCTCGGCCGGAGCGGCGTCGCCACCGTCGCCCGCTTGCGCGACGCCTGGGTCGTTGACGATGACCGCCGCGCCCTGCGCTGCACAATGCAGCGCGAGTTCGCGGCCGATGCCGCGCCCCGCGCCCGTAATCGCAACGACCTTTCCGTCCAGACATCCGTTCATGGCTGTTCTCCCGACCGATTCCCGTCCGAATTGCGTTACGCGTTATATTTCGAATTTCAACATCAGGAATTGTTTTTTCATATATATGAAATTATTGACTGTGAATGACCGGTCCGGTGCGTTCTGTTGCGCAAGCCTTTGCGATCCTTCGCCTGCTCGCTGATTCAAAGGCGCTCCCGTTGTCCGAGATTGCTCGAACCGTCGGGCTCAGCCCATCGAGCTGTCTGAACTTGCTGAAAACCCTTTCCGCGGAAGGTGCGATTGAGCGCGAAGAGCTTAAGAAGCGCTATCGCTTGACCTCCGCCTGGCTCGCCACTGGGATTTTTTCGGACAGCCGCGCGATGCGGTTGATCGATCGCGCACGACCCGGCATGGCGCATTTCGCGCAGTCTTTCGAAATGGCCGTCGGGCTGTGGCGCATTGTCTCGCGTGACCGAATGCAACTCGTCGCCCACGCGCAAAGCGATGCGGGAATGCGGCTCGCACTTGCCGATAACCAACGCCAACCGCTGGGTGCAGGTGCTGCCGGGCGCGCGATCGCAGCAGCTCAGGCGGTCGACAAAGCCGAATTGGAGCGACGCTTTGCATCGGTTCGCTGGCAGTCCGCGCTATCGTTGGACACCTACACCCGCCAAGTCGAAGAGGCTGCAGCGAAGGGATTTGGGCTCGATCGCGGCTATGCGCATCGAGGGGTTTATACGGCTGCCGCCGCGATTACCGAGGTCCCACCGGGTTTCTGCCTTACCGCGTCATGCGTCGCCGGATCGCGGACCGACGAAGAACTCGCAATCTTCTGCTCGGCGCTCACCGGACTGCGTAATGAGCTGGTTTCATAATCAAATTGGCTAGCCGAAAGTTGACGCCTAAACTTGAAGCGCGTCAGCGCGAGACAGATAATCGCAGCTAAGTGGCCGCTGAACAATTTTCATTGCACTGGCGGACGCCGGCCTAATCGAGGTCGAACATGTCATATTCGCGGATGAGGACCATGGCAGCGTCGTTCCCGCGGCGATGATGCGCGGGCTGCGCTTCGCGGTCCCCGAGCCCGCGTGAGTCGTCCGCTCAAGGAATCTCGCGAACAGAGCAAGCCCCGCAATCTATTGAGAAATACGCTACGATCCATCGCGATAACGTCACCGATGATCAGGATAACGCTGGCTTAACCATGCTGCGGAGCAGCATGGCGAGTTGGTCGGGGTTAACCTCGGCAAAAAACAGCAAGGGGTCGTTCGTCATGCCAAGCCTGTACATCTCGCCTGCCGGATCCGGGGACAAAAGTGGCAGCGATATCAACAACGCCGCGTCAATAGGCTCGCTCAACACACTGATCGGAAAGGCAGGCCCAGGGGGCGAGGTACTGCTTCTCGCCGATCAGGGCGACTACAAGGTCACGGGCATCATTGGTGTCACCCGTGGGGGTGCCGAGGGACAGCCGGTTGTAGTGCGCGGCATCGATTCTGCCGGCAATTCGATGGCCGCATATTTCACTGGCTCGCGACCAGCCGACTGGCAAGCGGGCGACGCCTCCGGCAACGAGCTGTTCAAACTCGGCACGGGCGCGGACAATCTGGAATTCCGCGACCTCAGGATCGACAATGTCGGAACCGCCTTCCGCGTTACCGCCGACATCAGCAGTCTCCATATTGAAAATATCGACGCGAACAATGTCCGCCGCTTCTTTGAGGATTACGCCAGCGCACCCTCCGGCACCGCGACGATCAGCGGGCTGACGATCCGCGATGTCGACGTGCAGGGTTTCTCAAGGACGGCGTTCCGCCTGCAATACGATACCAACAATGTGGTGATCGACAATGTCACGGCGAACATGGCCGGGCAAACGGGCGACGACCTGCCCGCCGGCGTCCATCTCGACGGCACCGTCCACAATGTCACGCTCAACCGGGTGGTGATGGAAAATATCCAGAGCACCGCCGGCGCCTATTTCAACGGCGACGGCTTCTCGAGCGAGCGCGGCGTATATGACATACGCTTCATCGACACGGTCGCGCGCGGTAACAGCGACGGCGGCTACGACCTCAAGTCGAGCGGCACCTTGGTCGTCCGCGCGCTCAGCGAGGAGAATGGCCGCAACTACCGACTGTGGGGCGAGGCGACGCTGATCGACTCCGTGGGTCTGAACCCGCTGCTCCGCGGCGGCATCTCCGAACAGAACCAGCTCTGGCTCGACGATGAGGCGGATGTCACCGTAATCGGCGGGCGCTTCGACGATGCCGGGTCGGGCACCAAGGTCATTTCCTCGCAGGGTCATCTTAACTTGCAAGGCGTGGCTATCATCCGGTCCGAACTCTCGACGCTCGTCACTCGCGACTCGCTCCCTGGCCTGGTTGGAATCGAGACGATCCGCGAAACGCTGACCGTCAATCAGGGCGAAGCCTCGCCCGGCGCAACCGGCTATATCTCGCTGCTTCCCCTCCCCACCACTGTCACAACGGACGCGCTGAGTGGCACGTCAGGCAATGATATATTCCTCATCGACGATATCGGGGACCGGATCACCGAGGCGGCCGACGCCGGGTTCGACCGGGTCGAGACGACGCTGGGCAGCTATACGCTCGCAGGCAACATCGAGCAGTTGATCCGCCGCGGCGCTGCCGATTTTACCGGCAATGGCAATGCGCTTGCCAACGTGGTGATCGGCGGCGCAGGCAGCGACACGTTGGGCGGGCTCGGCGGCAATGACGATATTGCCGGCAATTCGGGCGACGACATTCTCGTGGGCGGCAATGGCGAGGATATTCTCGCCGGCCAGTCGGGTGCCGACGTGCTTCTCGGCGGCTGGCAGTCGGATACGCTCTTGGGCGGCGCAGGCGCGGACCGGCTCGTCGGTGACCAGGAATGGTTGAGCAGCCAGGGCGCCAACGACCGGCTCGACGGCGGCGACGATGCCGACCTGCTGATCGGGGATGCGACCAATATCTATGGCGCCGGCAGGGGAGGCAATGACCGGCTGACCGGCGGCGCGGGCAACGACATATTGATCGGCGACGGCGACATAATGATCGGCAGCGCCAGAGGTGGGGCGGACACGCTGGAGGGCGGCGAAGGCAATGACTGGCTCTACGGCGACGGCCGAGATTCCGCCGCGACCGTCATCGGCGGCGCAGACAAGCTCTATGGCGGCGACGGCCCCGATCATCTGATCGGCGGCGGCGGCAACGACCTGCTCGCGGGCGGCGCAGGCGCCGACTGGTTTGTCTTTGCGCCCGGCTCGGGTGCCGACGAGATCAGCGATTTCGCCTCGGGTATGGACCATATCGATCTCAGCGCTTTCGACATCGCGTTTGAGCAACTCGGCTTCATGACGAGCACCGACGGAGTCCGTATCACTATGGGTGCGGACAGCATCTTCGTCCGCGGCGCGCAGAACTTTTCGTCCAACGATTTTGTTTTCGGCTGACCGGAGGCTCAACCGAAAATGAAATCCGCCTGATCGAGCGCGGTCACCCCGCGCACGAAGATCGTATCGGTGCCGCCGAGTTGGATCGTCACCCCCGCGCTGCTCGTTGCAAAGCGCAGCGCCTCATATGCGATATCGAAGGCGCTGAGGTCGATCCGGTCGGCCTCGGCGCCGCCCCGGGTGAAGTCGGTGATCTCGTCGGCGCCCGAACCACGCGCGAAGACGAAGCGATCGTTCCCGCCACCACCGGTCAGCTTGTCCGCACCACCGCGTGCCCCGGCCGCCATGTTCATCGCATCGCCGACGAGCACATCATTGCCGAGCCCGCCGACCAGAGTGTCGGCACCGCCGACCCCACTCGCCGTCATGCTCATTGCGTCACCGATCAGAATGTCGTCGCCATCGCCGCCGTCGAGCGTGTCCCTGGCGGCGAGCGCCGATACCCATTCGCTATCGCCAACAAGAAGATCGTTGCCTACGCCGCCGTAGAGCCGGTCGGTCTGCTGACCGCCGTAAAGCGTATCGTCGTCGTCCTCGCCGGCAAGCATGTCCTCATTCTTGCCGCCATCCAGCCGGTCGGCGCCGGTGCCACCCCGCAACGTGTCGTTGCCGTCGTCTCCGGAGAGCGCATCGTCGCCTTCACCGCCTGTGAGTATATTTGCCACCGCGCTGCCGAGCAGCACATCGGCGAAGGCCGAGCCCTGTGCATTCTCGATGCTGATCAGCCGGTCGCCCATGGCATCCCCGCCGGTCGCGGTCTGGGCGCGAAGGTTGACCAGCACGCCGCCAAGCGAGCCAGCATATTCGGCCGTGTCCGATCCCGTACCACCGTCCAGGACATCGCCGCCCGCGCCGCCGCGCAGCACGTCCGCGCCGTCGCCGCCGGTTAACCTGTCCTCACCCCCGCTTCCGACGACGAAATTGTCGAGTGCATTGCCCGTCATCGTTGCGCCGATCGTCCCGGTATAAACAAGTTCCTCGATATTCGCTCCGAGCGTGTAGCTGGTCGCGGCAGTGCGGATGCGGTCGCGCCCCTCCCCCGCCCCTTCAATCACCTGATCCCCGGCCTCATAGACCACATACAGGTCGTTGCCCGTGCCGCCGCGCATCACGTCGTTGCCACTACCCCCGTCGAGTTGGTCGTCACCGACGCCGCCGAACAGGAGATCGTCGCCGCCCCGTCCATAAAGGATGTCGCCAACCAGCAGATCGTCGCTGCCTGTGATGCTGTCGGCATAGTTGGAGCCGATCACCGTTTCAATGTCGACCAGCCGGTCGCCCTCGGCCTCGCCGCCGCGATTCACGTTGGTGACAAGGTTCACGATAATGGCGGCCGACTTGGTGTAGTCGACCTGGTCGCGCCCCGCGCCGCCGTCGAGCAGGTCGGCGCCCGCGCCGCCCACCAGCTTGTCGTCGCCTTCGAGCCCGTAAAGCGCGTCGTTCAGCGCCTTGCCGTAAAGGCTGTTGTCGAGCGCATTGCCGGTGCCGATAAAACCACCGCTGCCGGTATAACTCAAATCTTCGACGCCATCGGCGAGCGTCAGCGAGGACAGGCTGGTCCGCACGATATCGACCCCGCCGCCGACCAACTCCGTGACCTGATCGCCTTCATTGTCGATCACATAAGAATCGTCGCCCTCGCCGCCGATCATCGCATCCGCCCCCGCGCCGCCATCGAGTATATCGTTGCCCGCACCGCCTTCGAGCCGATTGGCGTTCACGTCGCCGGTCAGAGCGTCGGCGAAAGCGCTGCCCACTACGCCTTCGATCCCCGACAGGCTGTCGCCCTGCGCGTCGCCGCCGGACATGGCGCCGGTGGCGAGGTTGACCTTCACCCCGAGGGCGCTGTTGGAATAGACTGCGATGTCGAACCCACCCGCCCCGTCGATCCGGTCGCTGCCGGCCCCGCCCACGAGGATCTGATCGCCGCCATCGCCGACCAGCGTGTCCGCAAAGTTGGTGCCAATGAAACGCTCAACGCCATCGAACCGGTCGCCCTCGGCATCGGCGCCGCTACTGGCGCCGGTCTGGAGGTCGATCGAGACGGCACCCGCATTGGCGCTGTAGTCGACCGTATCGATGCCGTCCCCGCCGATCAGGATATCGGCGCCCGCGCCGCCCTGAAGCAGATCGTCGCCGCCGCGTCCTTCGAGCCGGTCGGCGCCCGTGCCGCCGTACAGCGCCTCGTCGGCGCTTACACCGGCCAACACATCGTCGAAGGCCGAGCCTACCAGCGCCTCGATGCTCAACAGCCGGTCACCCACGGCGTCGCCGGTGCCGCCCTGCACCGACAGGGCCAAGTCGACCTCTACTGCCGCTGTCGATCCCGAATAGTCCGCCGTATCGAGGCCATCGCGCCCGTCAATCACGTCCGCGCCCGCGCCGCCGACCAGCAAATTGCGACCGGCGTCGCCGTTCAGCACGTCGTCGAACGCAGAGCCGATCAGTCCCTCGATCGCAACCAGGCTCACCCCGCCAGAGGCCGTGCCTTTCGCGAGATCCGCGGCCACCGCGCTCACGCTTGTTGAAAAGTCGGCGACATCGACACCCACGCCGCCGTCGAGCCGGTCCGCCCCGCCGTTGAGGACCAGTCGGTCGTCGCCGGCGGCGCCTGATAGGACATTGACGGCCCCATCGCCAACCAGCACATCGCCAAATCGGCTACCGATCAGATTCTCGATATCCGCCAGCACGTCGCCCTCGGCATCTCCGCTGCTGCCAGTCCCGCCCAGCACCGCGTTTACCGCGGCGCCGCTCGCCGAATAGTCTGCGGTATCGATCCCGGCCCCGCCGGTCAGCCGGTCCGCGCCCGCGCCGCCGGCCAGCATGTTGTCGAACGCGTCGCCGGTCAGTCCATCGCCGAACGCAGAGCCGATCAGCCGCTCGATCCCCTCAAGCCGGTCGCCCTGTGCGTCTCCACCACTGCCAGTGCCGGTCGCAAGATCGATCGTCACGGCGCTACCGCTAGCCGAATAGTCCGCGCAGTCGAACCCCGTACCGCCGATCAGCGTGTCGGCACCCGTACCGCCAACCAGCAAATCATCCCCGCCCCGTCCGTCGATCCGGTCATCGCCCGCCCCGCCGCCGAACCAGTCCGCTCCTTCGGTGCCCGAAAGCGTGTCGGCAAAGGTCGAGCCTTCGACCCCTTCGATATCGATCAGCCGGTCGCCCGCCGCGTCGCCGCCGCTCGCCGCGCCATCTGCCAAATCGACCACGACGCCCGCACCGCTGCTGCCATAATCGACCCGATCGACCCCGGCCCCGCCGTCAAGCAGGTCTGCGCCCACTCCCCCATCGAGCATATCATCGCCTGCACCGCCCGAAAGCGCGTCATCGCCCGCACCGCCGAACAACCGGTTCGCGCCGGCGTCGCCTGCCAGCACATCGGCAAAGGCCGAGCCCTCGACATCCTCGAACCCATCGAACAGGTCGCCCGCGGCATCGCCGCCGCTGGCGGTGAGCCGCATCAAGTCGACCTGCACCGCAGCATCGCTGCCCGCATAGCTTAGCAGATCGCGTCCGCCGCCTCCGACCAATATGTCCGCGCCCGCACCGCCGCTCAGAACATCGTCGCCAGCATTGCCGACCAGCATATCCTCGCCCGCGCCGCCGACCAGCAAATCGATGCCCGCGGTACCGCCGATCAGATCGTCCCCCGCGGTGCCCGCCGCGGCCAAAGCGCGTTGCCCCTCGAGCGTCAGCACCGACCCCGTGCCCTTTTTCCAAGTCATCGTGCCCGCGCCGGTAGCAAGGCCAAAATCGCGCACGGTCAACGCGCCATTCCTTTCGGCGAGGTTGAACAAGGTCGGCGAGCCTGGATCGGAGAAGAAGGCCCCGTCGATCGTCGCGCTTGCGCCTTGGGCCAGCCAGATATGCTCGCGATTGCCGCCCGCCATCGGCGCACCGGCGTCAAGGCTGACGACATTGCTGAGCTGCCCGCCCGTGCCCCACAGCCGGATGTTGCGGCCATTGCCCGAGACGATCGCGCCGTCGACCACGATGTTGTCGCTCTTGAGGTCGAGCCCGCCATCGCTGTTGCCCGTGGCAATCACGTTGCGAAGCGTGATATCATAGGTGCCGCGTTCGGTCGCAAATCCGTCGCCGTTGCGATAATCATTCACCGTGTCGAGCGTGTTGCGCATGGCGACGCGATCGATCGTCACATCGTGCGCGGTGCCGGTAATGTGAACGCCGATGGCGAAATTGTCGCCGTCCTGAAACTGACTGTCGCCGCGAACATCCTCTATCAGCACGTTATTGGTGTCGTACTGGATACGGATCGCGCCTTTAGAATATCCGTCCACGGCGACGTCGCGGATCGTCAATCCAGAGATTGTCGCGCTGGCATTCGCCCCCGAGACCATATTGTCGAAGAAGCGCGAGACGTTCGCCGCGTCGACATGCTCGATCGTCAGGTTGCGCACGTCTGCCCCGACGCGAAAGGCCGTGCCGACATTCTCGAAGGCAATGTCGCTGAAGCGGAGATTGTCGGCGCCGCTCAACAGCCGGAAGACTTCCTCTCCCGAGGGATTGGCCGGATCGAATGGTTCAATCCGCGTGCCGGCGATCGTTGCCGCCATCGCATTGCCCGCGCCGTCCACGCCGCGGATCGTTACCGGCGCGCTCGCCGTCCCTCCCCCGACGATCGCGAGCGCCCCGGTCGGCGCGACATAGTCACCCTGATCGGCGAGCAGAAGCACCTGCCCGCCCGGCCCCGCCGCAGCGATGAGCTGCGGCAAATCTTTCAGCGTCGCAGCGTTCGCAGCGCTCGAGCCATCGCCCGAACCGCTGCCGGTCGGCGAGATGTAGAGGGTGGGCATGGCAGGGCTCCCGTCATAAGCCTGAAAACATACCCCCCACTTGATGGCGCCCAGACAGCCCGCGCCGGCACCCGGGTCAACCATATGCTGCACTTGCGAAAGCCGAGCTGCCCCTTTGCTCCGACGACCGGAGCCGCAGTGCCTTCGCTCTCCAGACTTTGGCCGCTACCTAGGTTCGTGCCGGACGAGTCACGGTGCCGCACCCCGCAGATTGTCAACGCTTCAATAATCCGATCGGAGACCCACCCGTGCAGCAGGACCTGTCCCCCGGGACATCGGAGCCGCCCGTGGACACCGGGCTCGCGGCCTTCGCCCAGATCCTCGCCATGCACCGCATCGTCGCGGACCCGGCCGAGTTGCGTCACAGCCTTGGCCATTCCGCACCGGTCGCCGCATCCGATCTGGTGCGTCTCGCAAAGCGCATCGAGGGCGTTCGCGCGCGCGTCACGAGCGGCGATTTCGATCGGTTGAGACGCCTTCCCATGCCCGTACTGGCCAACGGCGCCGGGGGCTGGTTCGTGATCGGCCGCGTGGGCGAGGATGCCGTCGCGATTCAGCGCCCCGGCGCCGAAATCGAGCGCTGGCACCGCGCAGACCTCGAGGCCCGCTGGTCGGGCGAGTTGCTCCTCGTCGCCACCCGCGACGCCGCGCAGGTCGCAGCACCCGCCTTCGACATGACCTGGTTTGTCCCCCAGATCGTCAAATACCGAAAGTTGATCGGCGAGGTGCTGCTGATCACGCTCGCGCTCAATCTGCTCGGCCTCGCCGCGCCGCTCTTTTTCCAGAATGTCGTCGACAAGGTGCTGGCACACAACAGCCTCGCAACCCTGCAGGTGCTTGCCATAGGGCTGGTGGTCGTCTCACTCTGGGAAGTCGCCTTCGGCTGGCTGCGTACCCGGCTCTATTCGGAAACGAGCCAGAAACTGGATGTCGAGCTTGGCAGCCGCCTCTTCCGCCACCTGCTCCGCCTGCCGCTTGGCTGGTTCGAAAATCGCCGCGTCGGCGATACCGTCACGCGCGTCCGCGAGTTGGAGACGGTGCGTGAATTCATGACGAATGCCTCGCTCTCCGTCCTGATCGACCCGCTGTTCACGATCGTCTTCATGGTCGCGATGTGGCTCTACTCGCCGCTCCTCTTCGTCATCGTCGCGCTTACCCTCCCCGCCTATGTGATCGTCTCGCTCGTCGTCACGGGCCCCTTGCGGCGCCGGCTCGACGAAAAGTTCGCACGCGGCGCCGCAAACAACGCGCTGCTCGTCGAGAGCGTCTCGGGCATACAGACGCTAAAGGCCGCCGCGGTCGAGCCGCAATGGCAGGACCGCTGGGAGCGCCAGCTTGCCGCTTACAGCGCCGCCAACCAGCGCGTGATCAACCTTGGCAACTCGGGCAGCCAGACGGTCCAGCTCATCTCGAAGCTCAGCCTCGCCGCTATCCTGTTCTTTGGCGCGCAACAGGTCATCGCCGGCGCGCTGACCATCGGCGGACTGGTCGCGTTCAACATGTTCGCCCAGCGCGTGTCGGGGCCCGTAATCCGCATGGCGCAGCTCTGGCAGGACTTTCAGCAGGTGCGCCTCTCGGTCCAGCGGATGGGCGACATCCTGAACGCCGGGACGGAGCCCGGCGCCGGATCGCGTACCACCTTGCCCACGCTCGCCGGTCATGTCCGGTTCGAGAATGTCCGCTTCCGTTATGCCGCCGAGGGTCCCTGGACACTCGACGGCATCGATCTCGACCTGCCCTCCGGCGCCACACTCGGTATCGCCGGGGCTTCGGGCTCGGGCAAATCGACGCTCACCAAATTGCTCCAGCGCCTCTATCTGCCCGCAAGCGGCCGCGTGCTGATCGATGGCGTCGACATTGCCCAGATCGACCCCGCCTGGCTACGCCGCCAGATCGGGGTGGTGTTGCAAGAGAATATCCTTTTCAATCGTTCGATCCGCGAGAATATCGCGCTCGCCGACCCCGTTACGCCGATCGAGCGCGTTATGACCGCAGCCCGCCTCGCCGGCGCACACGATTTCATTCTCGAGTTGCCTCGCGGTTACGACACGATCGTGGAGGAGCGCGGTGTCAACTTCTCGGGCGGTCAGCGTCAGCGCCTCGCCATTGCCCGTGCGCTGATCACTAATCCTCGCATCCTTATTCTCGACGAAGCGACCTCGGCGCTCGATGCCGAGAGCGAGGAGGTCGTGCAGCGCAACCTCAAGGCGATCGCCGCCGGCCGCACAGTGCTGATCATCGCACACCGCCTCTCTGCGATCCGCCAGTGCGACAGCATCCTTACGCTCGACAAGGGGCGCATCGTCGAAAGCGGCACCCACGACGAGTTGCTCCGCCTCGGCGGCCGCTATTCCGCGCTCCATCACCGCCAGATCGGCGTGCAAGCCGGAGCTGCGGCATGAACGCACTAACGCGTCACTGGACCTCCGTGCGCGACGCGCTCGACAATGAACGTGCGCGATCGCGCGGGGTACTGCGCACCGAGGAGGCCGACTTCCTTCCCGCCGCGCTCGAAGTGATCGAGCGCCCCGTGTCGCCGACCGCGCGGGTCACAGCCTGGCTATTGCTCGGCCTGCTCACCGTTACCGTGCTGTGGCTGGTTCTTGGCCGGGTCGATGTCGTCGCGTCGGCGCCGGGCAAGCTCGTCCCCGCCGACGACGTCAAGTTGATCCAGCCCGGCGCGGCGGGGATCGTGCACGCCATCCTGGTCCGTGACGGCCAGCGCGTCCGCGCCGGCCAGCCGCTCGTCGAGCTGGATCCCACCGTCTCGGACGCCGATACGGCACAGGCGAGCAAGGCGTTGGAGGCCGCGATGCTCGACGCCGCGCGGCTGCGCGCCATATTGTCCTCGCTGGACGGTCAGGGGCTCCGCTTCACGCCGCCCGCCGGAACCACCGCCAACGTGGCCGACACCCAAATCGCGCTCGCCCGCGCCCAACTCGCGGAGATCCGGGCGGGTAGCCAGACGCGCGCCGCCGACACCGAATCCGCGCGCGCGTCGCGGGCCGAGGCACAGATCCAAGCAGCCAAGCTCGCCGAGACCCTCCCGCTGCTCGACGAGCAGATCGCTGCCAACGAGAAATTGCTTGAAAAAGGCTATGTGTCGAAGCTGCGTGTGATCGAAATGCGCCGCCAACGGCTCGTCGCCGCGCGCGACCGCGATGCCGCCCTTGCCACCGCGCGTAAGGCGGAGGCGCAGATCGCAGTCGCCGGCGGCAATTCGCGCCAGTCCACCGCCGAGGCCCGCGCCCGCATCCTCGCCGACCTCGCCAAAGCCGAGAGCGACGCTCGGCTGCGCAAGGAAGAACTGACCAAGGCCGCGAAACGCAGCAGCCTTCAGCGCCTCGTCAGTCCGGTCGACGGCACGGTCACCCAACTGGCCGTCCACACCGTCGGCGGTGTGGTCGAGGCAGCCAAGCCGATCATGGTCATCGTGCCGACACGTGGGAAGCTGGTCGCAGAAGTGACCATCGCCAACAAGGATGTCGGCTTCGTCCGCGCTGGCCAACCCGTCGCGCTCAAGGTCGAAGCCTTTCCCTTCACGCGTTACGGCGCTGTGCCGGGCCGGCTCGAACATATCAGCTCGGACGCGGTACAGGATGAAAAGCGCGGTCTTATCTATACCGCGCGGATCACGCTGGACCATGCGACGATCCGGCGTGACGGCGCGACGATCCCCTTTACCCCCGGCATGGCCGTCACCGCCGACATACGCACCGGCCGCCGTTCGCTCGCCTCCTATCTGGTGAGCCCGATCGACGAGATTCGCGCAACGGCGGGGCGCGAGCGCTAGCAACCGGCACCGCTTTCAGGATTTGGAGCCGCAAGCCTGACAGATAAATCAACGCTCGCCCGTGGGCATATGTACGTTGCCGAGGGAATACTCGCGACGTCGGTCGGCCAACGCTTCGGAACTTGCCATTTCGCCGACCCAGAGGACACGCTTAAGCATCGGGGCCGGTTGTTCTTTTAAGCTTCGTCGGATGCAAAGAGAAAGGAATTCCCAGCCCACGGGGTTCATTCGCGGGCTGATCATTTACCGTTTGGTGCCACGGACATCGAGATCGAGGAAGGAAAGTCACGCGAATAGAAGACCGAATGGGTTTGCGCCTGATAATCCCCTGACTTCGCCCTCAGAATATTGGGTATGAAAGTTTGCGGATTGCGGTTGATCAGCGGGAACCAGCTGCTCTGGACCTGCACGCCGATACGGTGGCCTTTTTGAAAAACATGCGACGCCGAATGGAGGTCGATCCTATATTCCAGAACCTTACCCGGTTTGAGCGCCGCCGGCTTTTCATAACTGACGCGAAAGCGGCCGCGGAACACATCGTTCGCAATCATGCGCTGACGGCCGCGCAAGCCCTCGGGTATCGCCGCATCGGACGGATAGATGTCGACAAGCTTGACCACCCAGTCAGCATCGGTGCCAGTCGTACTGGCAAACAAGCGCGCCGCAATGTCGCCAGCGACGGTAACATCCTCTACCAGCGGCTCGGTCTGCCAGAACAACACATCCTTTCTTTGCGTAAAGGGCGCCTGGTCGTCCGATATCCACGTTGACCAGTCAGACCCCGGCCGCATGAACGGCTTCAATATGGTCCGATCGCGATAAGGAACCGGGTTCGCCGGGTCCGAAACGAAGCTACTGGAGCCCTTGCGCGACTGCGGCGCGTCGAAGGAGAGCTTGCCTTCGGGATGGAGATACAGGTTGCGTCGCCTGCCTTCGGCGGCGGGCCAGCGCGAAAGGCGCTGCCACCGATTGCTACCCGACTGAAAAACGAGCGCCTCGGGCTGATCGAGTTTGCCGATGCCCTTGAGCCAATGGCGAAACCAGGGAAGCTCCACCGAAGTGCGAAACCATTCCCCCGTCGGCCCGCCCAGTTCGTACGGACCGTATTTGCTTCCATCGCCGCGCCAACCGCCATGGTTCCATGGCCCGACCACCAGATAATTCAGACCCCGGTCGTCACCCTTCTCCTGATTGGCATAGATTGTCATGGGACCATAAAAATCTTCCTGGTCCCACCAGCCGGCAACGATCAGATTGGGGACAGCGACCTTTTTGGGCATCATGTGCGAGGTTCGGCTCGCGCGCCAAAAGCCGTCATAGTTTGGATGTGAAACGAAGTTTTGCCAGCTTGGCATGGAACGGCCGAGCAATTGCTGATCCATATTGGCGAGGTCCGACTGTTTCAGATACCAGCCATAGGCATCGTCGGTGCCGAAATCGAACGCGTTCATCGTCCGCCCGTCGGTCTCCAGCGCCGACACCCACGACCAGGCATAATCGAGCCGGAAGGCACCATTGTGCAGGAAGTCGTCACCGATGAACATATCTTCGGGCGACGCCTGCGATGTGACCGCCTTGAGCGCGGGATGCGGATTCACTGTCGCAATAGCTGCGGTCCAGCCGCCATAGGAGACGCCGAACACGCCGACTTTGCCGTTATTTTCAGGCAGGTTCCTGATCAACCACTCGATGGTGTCGTAGGTGTCGGTCGCCTCGTCGATTCCGTCGGCCGTCTTCTTCAGCGGGCGTAGGTTCACAAACTCACCTTCGGAGCCAAAGCGGCCGCGAATGTCCTGAAAGACAAAGATGAACTTGTCCTCAGCCAACTCGCCATAGGCCCCCGCCTTGCTGAGGTTTCGGTCGATCCGATCACGCGTAAAGCCATAGGGCGACCGTGTCATGAGAATGGGAAGTTCGCCGACATGGCCCTTCGGACGCCAGACTTGCGCGTGCAGCCGGATGCCGTCGCGCGTCGGGATCATCACATCCTGCGCTTCATATCCGGAGAGGCTTGGAGCGGCGGCAATCGGCGGACTCGCCGCCGGTTGAACCATCGCAGGCGCGCCAACGAGAAGACCAAGTAACAACGCGGACAATGCAAAACTGTGACGGATCGAACCTATGCGCATGATCGCGAATCCTGTTGCCGTGTCTGGGAGCTCGACCATGGCGGATTCGCCGATCAACTCCAAATAATTTTCCAATCAGGATTGCATTTCTCCAAACTGCATGGTTTTCTCCGATGGACGTCGAACTGTTCGTGTCGTGTCAACTGACTGGGGCTGACCGTTGGCAGACGCATGTTTGCGGTGCATCGCGTGCACATGTGGACGTTCGGGAGTCAGTGCCGGAGAGAATTGAAAATTATCAGTGTTTCGTGACGATAGCCAACGTCCGCGCGATGCGTTCCCAGGTGCAGGAGGTCGTGGCGCAGCATGTCGTGAAGACTGCCGCGTGAACTGTTGGTGTGCTCCTAGGCACTGTCGCTCAGGCATGTACAAGAATGCCGGCAAAAGAAGCTGCGTTGGACAATCGCACGGGTGTCCCTATCAGTCCGGCGCGACGTGTTGGTCGATATTATGTGGAGTTTACCATGCCGGTCGAAATCGATCCCTTTCATGCCATCACGATCAGCCGTCTTGCGCATCGGATGCGCGCCGAGGGACGGTCGGTGATCCATATGGAGTTCGGTCAACCCTCGACCGGCGCTCCCGCGGCGGCGATCGAGGCGGCACACCATATTCTCGATACCGACGGCATGGGCTATTGGGAAAGTCCGGAACTGAAGGCACGTATCGCGGCGCACTATGAAGAAACCTATGGGGTCGGCGTCGAACCCGAACAGGTCATCCTCACCTGCGGCGCGTCACCGGCGCTGGTCCTTGCGCTCTCCTGCCTGTTTTCCCCCGGCGCCCGGGTTGCGCTGGCGCGCCCCGGCTATGTTGCCTATCGCAATACGCTGAAAGCCCTTCATCTGGAGCCGGTCGAGCTCGCCTGCGGCGAAGCCGAACGGTTCCAGATCACGGCCGAAGCGGTCGAACGGCTTGAGCCCGCGCCCGATGGGCTGATCGTCGCGAGCCCGGCCAACCCCACCGGCACGATCATTCCGCCGGAGGAATTGCGGGCTTTGGCGGAGGTCTGCGAACGCCGCGGCATTGCCCTTGTCTCGGACGAAATCTATCACGGGCTAAGCTATACCCGTCCCGCTGAAACTATGCTGAAGCACTCGCCCGATGCGCTGATCGTCAACAGCTTTTCGAAATATTTCAGCATGGCGGGCTGGCGCCTCGGTTGGCTCGTCGTTCCCGAGAAGCTGATCGACGCGGCGCGTGCCCGCATGGGCAATTTGTTCCTGACGCCGCCCTCTCTCGCTCAGCATGCCGGCCTGATCGCGTTCGACTGCCGCGAGGAGCTCGAAGGTCATATCCAAACCTATGCGCGCAATCGCGAACTCTTACTCAAAGCGCTTCCCAAAATGGGGCTTCGGCGGATCGCTCCGCCCGATGGCGCTTTCTATATCTACGCCGATGTCGGCCATTTGACGGATGACAGCCTCGCCTTCTGCGAAGCCTTACTGCGCGACACGGGCGTGGCGGTGGCGCCCGGGCTGGATTTCGATCCGGTCGATGGCAAGGCTTTCATCCGCCTCAGCTTCGCGGTCTCCACCGACCTGGTCGAGGAGGCGATACGGCGCATTGAACCATGGCTGACTGCCCAAAAGGCGGCCGGAGCGGCTATCCCGCTCGCTGGATGAGACTTTTAAGCAATCGTGTAGCAGCAACCGAATGACATTGGCCATTCGCGGTCTGGCAGCTTTTGGCGCGACAATAGCGAAAGCCGACGTAGGTCGATCTCCTGATGAGCGGCGGCTTAAATCGGCTGGTCGCGGCAGCTTCCAAGACAGGTGGGTCTGAAAACGGCAGCCTTACCAAGGGCCACGTAACTATTGAATGATGACAAAATCACGATTCCGAAAAAATGGCGCGGCCGCATTAGTTAAGCGAAAGTATTTTATAGAATAATACCGAAAATGGGCTATCCAAGTCGCAATCCTCCTCAGCTCGGCGGATGCTTGATGAGGTTAGTTCATGTGGCACTTTTCAACTTTAACCGGTTTCCTAGCTTTGGCCTTCATGCCGCAAGCTTACGCAGCAGAGCCGATGCGCCTCCAGCCGTCGTCAAACTGGCACGTCAACTATGCCGACGACAGTTGCCGGCTGGCGCGTTCATTCGGTAGTGGCGAAGAAGAGGTGACGCTTGTCCTCGACCGATTTCGGCCGGGCCCGAGAGTCCATATGACACTTGTCGGTAGTCCGGTCGACGTGCGTAGCGATGTACGCAGAATCGTTCTTCGCTTCGGTCCGAACGATGCCGAATTCGAGAAAAGGTTTGCACCCGGCACCCTCGACAACGGAAAGGCCGCGATCGTCGTCGGCGGGAACGTGTGGATCACGGGCTATGATGCCAAAGAGGCGGCTCTGGAAGATGAGGGAGAGCCAAATAGGCGACGGCCCATCGATCCCGCGCTCTACTCCGCGATCCAATTTCTCGAACTGCGCATTGCTGGCAAGCGGTCGGTTGTACTCGAAACCGGATCAATGTTGGCCGCCGAACAGGCGCTGACAGCCTGCAACGACGATTTGCTTCGCGGTTGGGGCATCGATGCCGAGGTAGACAAGAGGCTGTCGCGCCGCGTCACGCCTAACGGCGACCCCCGCAAATGGTTGAGGAGCAGCGATTATCCGTCTCGGATGAGGTTCCTTGGCTACCAAGGGCTGGTACATTTCCGATTGATTGTCGATGAACGGGGAATCCCTCAGAGCTGCCATATCCAGCTCTCGACTCGGCCGAAGGACTTCGACGACGCGGTGTGCAACAAGATCATGGCACGCGCCCGGTTCCAGCCGGCGCTCGACGCGGACGGAAAGCCGGTCGCCTCCTATTATACCAACAGCGCTCACTTCGCCATTCCCACACGCTCGTGGTAACAGTGGGTGACGGGACTCACGAAAATTGGAAACGTTCCGCTTCTTAGGCTCCAACGAATTGAATGAACGCAGGAAGCTCAGGTCGCAGCTTCCCGGCCAATAGCGACCAGCTTATTGGCTTCGGACTTCATAAGCTGTCCATCGACGGTGGAAGATGCGCACCCTTCAAGAACACCTATTCGCGCGCAAATTTGTCGCCACCGAGTTCCAGAGTGGCGATCTCTCCATCCGGGGCAAAGGTGAACCCGACGGGGGTTTGGCCGATTATGCTCATCTGGCCAGGACTATCCCACTGTGCCTTGAACATATCGTTGCGATCATGGTTGAGCATCGCCGTTGCCTGCGGACGTGCTAGCTTGAGCTTGCCGTCGGCCAGCGTGATCGAGATCTTACCGAGCAAGTCGCTCGAATAGGTGCCGACATAGCGACCGAGCGGCAGTCGCGCGGGCGCAATCGCCTCTGGACCCGACATCGCCGCTGCCTTTTCTCGCGCAATTCGGACCGCGTCATCATTCTCCTGCTTCATGGCGGCGCTGTGATCGGTCGCAGGCCCGCCAAGGAACGCATCAAGCACTCGCAATTCGACGGCCGCAGCCAGCTTTGTGCGCAGGCCGTTGGTCAGCACGACTATGCCGAGCTTCCTTTCAGGTATCATTGCAACCATGCTCTGCATCCCGTCGATCGCCCCGGAATGCTGGACAATCTTTTGACCGCGATATTCCTGCACGCCCCAGCCAAGGCCGTATTCACTGAACTTGAAAAGCGGGTCGGCTCGTCCGCGCGGGACGATCTGACCGCTATGCATTTCCGCCAGCGTCGTGGGGGCGATCAGCCGCTTGCCCTCGAAAGTGCCGCCACCTAATTGCAGGCGCAGCCACTGCGCCATGTCGCGAGCGCTGGAGTTGATCACCCCGGCGCCGCCGACATTGTCGATCATGCGATATTCGACCGGTATCATCCTGCCTTCGAGCAGCACATGCGGCGTTGCGACATTGTTCATCGCTTTGAGAGCGGTAATACTGGTGCTGGTCCGGCGCATTCCCAGCGGCTCGAATATGCGGCGGGTAATGAATTGGTCAAAGCTGGCGCCGCTCACTGCGGTGACGATCTCGCCCGCAACGATGAACATCTCATTCTGATACTGAAACTGGTTGCGAAAACCGAGCGTCTCGGCCTGAAAGCGTAGCCGCCGGATGATTTCCTGACGGTCGAACCCCGATCCATACCAGAGGCTGCCGTTGGTAACGACGCCGGTGCGATGCGACAGCAGATCGCGTACGGTCACGTGGCGGGTGACATAGGGGTCCTGAAGTTCGAACGACGGCATATAATCGTGCACCGCGCCGTCCCACTCGATCTTCTTCTCATCGACGAGCATGCCGAGCGCCGCGGCAGTGAAAGCCTTGGTCGCGGATCCGATCGCAAAGACGGTATCGGCATCGACCTTGCCCGGCTTGCCATCCTCGCGGACACCGAAACCTCTGGAATATATAATTTGGTCATCCTTGACGATCGCGATGGACAGGCCCGGCACTTGCCAAGTCTGCCGGGCGCCCTCGATATATGCGTCGAGCCCTATGAGCGCTTCCGGCGTCGCCGGCGATATCACCGGCGCTGGAGTGGGCGTCTCGGCCAAAGCCGGAGCGAAGACCTGACCGGCGAACAGGGCCAGGCTCGCGCTAGACACGACAAAATGCCTCAATCGTTTATTCGAGACCACGCTGTATGCCCCTCCGCAAGAAATTTCTATTTTGAAAATATTTTCTGATATGAGCATAATTGCCCCGAACAGAAATTGTCAACGGCCTGTCGTTCTGACCGTAGAGCGATGCGCGCCCCAGATCGAAGGCGTGTCGGCGACCGAATTTCTGGACACGGCCCACCCCGAACTTCGCTCCGCTCGGTGACACGACGAAAAAAGGCCCTCGCCATTGCCACGGCGACCCGGCCGATCTTCCAATTTTGCCGTCGCTGCAGTTAGGTTTGGAATGATCAGTTTTTTCCCACATTTCCTCCCTCAGGAGGAATTTGACACGTCCGGATCGGCATGGACTGGCGGACACGGATCACCTGAAAGCAGCGCAAGCGCTTGGCCTTCTGTCGATGCTCTCGGTTGTGTGGGGAAAACCCCTGGTGGCAGGGCTTGTATCGAACCTTAGATTTACTACCTGATTTATCAGTATTTTAGGTCGTCAAGAGGGCTTGATTCCCCCACATTTTCCCCCACACATTTCTTCAGCTGGCGAAAAAAATTCGAACGAACGTTTTTCATATAGCCGATCGTGTCGAAGATTTTGGTCGCGATGGATCGCCCTTTGAGAGGAGAATAAGGGTCCCCATGCCGTGGTGAGAGGAAGCGGATCAAAGCCACAGCAACATGATGTACCGCACGAAGCTGAACATCGGCTTAGGCCATCGCCGGACGCGGGATTTCTGAGGTCGAAATCTGCAGGAGTGTGGCTTGACCTGTGGTGGCGAAGCGAGTGCGGTCGTGCAAACAATGGTATCACGGGTGGCCGGGCGAAATGTCGCTCGCAGTCAGATCGGCGGAAAAGGACGATCCCTTACCCCGTAATGTCGGTTCGATAAGAGGGTGGGTCTGCAATCCATCGATCAAGTTGCGACTCTCGCCAGCCGACGGCAGTTTTGCTCAAGCGGATCTGGCTCGGAAAAGTGCCGTCGGCGATCTTCTCGTAGATCGTTGATCGCGAGAGCCCGGTGCGCGAAATTACAGTTGCGAGGCGAACAAGTCGGTCGGGGCGGTCGCTCATGGCTTCCTCCGGCGCTGCTTGCTAAACTCCCGATCGCTCCCAATAAAGCGTTCGATCATAGGAGGAATGAGCCGCTCGGGCGGGATCGCCTCGGGCAATCCGTTCAACTTGGCATGGACAGCACCATAATCTTGAAGGTCGCGCACGAGAGCGCCCGGGAGCTCAATCGTAAGTTTGACGGGCTTCTCTTCAATGATCGGGCCAAGGCGAAGCTTGCTCATCACCTACGCTCGCTGTTCTCAAAAACGAGATCCCGCGTCACGATGACGCGAAAGACGAAGCCGGGGCGCACCGTGAGCGTCGGCGCCATGGAAATCTCTCGCTCGACAACTCGCCGTCCCGCTTCATTCGTGCCGTCCTGCAGGCCGGACCGAAGCGCTCGGACAAGATCGCCCTCGCCGCTCGCCGCCAATTCTGTACCGACTCCGAGTAGCGACGAAACCAAGGCGGCGCGCAGCATGCGTCCCCAGTGACTGTTCACGCGATCCTCGAGTCCTGCATAGCCGGCCGCATCGGCACCCGGCTGGCGATCGAGGCGAATAGATCGTCCTCCGGGTAAAATGAGCCGATCCCAAGCCAGAAGTACCCGGCGCTGACCTGCCGCGACCTCGCTGTCATATTCGCCGATCAATCGGGCGCCCTGCGGAACCAGCAACAAGCGTCCCGTAGGGCTATCGTAGATATTCTGCGTGACCTGCGCAGTGATCTGGCCGGGCAGGTCCGAGCGGATACCAGTGATCAACGCTGCCGGGATAACGGTTCCTGCCTGAATGACTGCGGCCGAGCTCGGCGCAACAATGCGCTCACCGCTTTCGGCCCCACCACGCGGGCCTCCGGCGAGAAAAGCCTGCCGGCCCGTTTTTGCACCTTCTGGTACGTTTGCGGCCTGAGCTTGCGAAGACAGCGCCTCGGCTGCAGTCGTTCCGGACATCGCACCGCCGGTTCCCCCCAAGAAGAGCCGACTGCCTTGGGCGGCTTCACGCTCCTGCATAGCGCGCAGTCTTGCCTGTTTACGTGCCGATTGCGCGGGGTCGGCTGGCGGCGGCCCCATTGCGGGCACGGGCATCGGCTCGCCCGCCTTCTGCGCCGATACGATCGGTCGGCCTAAATCGCCCGGCAGGGGCGGACCGAGTTTCGGGACGGCGCCATAATCGGCCGGGGCGCCGGTCACAGTCTCGGAACGGTTCGGCACCGCGACCTCGTAAAGTTCCTGCGCGGCTTTGGGATCGACTGGCCGCAGCGCCCAGAGCAAGGCGCCCCCGATTGCGATTCCTGCGGCCCCGCCCAGCACGGCGAGCGTCTTTCGCGACAAGCGCATCACGTTCGGCAGCTCGCCCTCGAGACGAAAGCCGTCGGGACTGGGCGGCGCCATCGCCGCCGCCTCCGCTTCGGGAGCCGCGGGGCTCGCTTCCGTCGTATCGAGCGGATCCCCCGGCACGTCTTCGCGCCGGCTCACGGGCGGCCTCGCTCGACCGGCGTGTCGCGCGAGATGCGAACCTTCTTCGCCGCCTTACCTGCCCCGAGCCGTAGCTCGCCGCGTTCGAACAGCCGGTCGACGATCATGAAGCGGCCATCGACCCGGTAATTCAGGAGTTCGGCCGCCCCTTTCTCGCCGACCGCAAACAGCGGCGGCATTTCGCCGGTCGCAACCGAAGGGCCGAACTCGACGAAGAGCTGCCGGCCGTCGTCGAACGCGCGCAACGGTCGCCATGCGACCTTGTCGCCGCTGATCCGATACGCGAAGTTGAGCGACGGCAGGTCGATCCCGCCGGCGACCGGCGCGGCCCGCACACGCTCGGCTTCGGCGGCGCGAAGCGCGATCAGCTCGTCCCGCGGATAGCGCCACGAAACAGCGGCCATATAGGTCGATGGCGTCGCGCGAAGCTCGACGTGATAAGTCCTGCGGCTCGTGTTGATGACAGGCTCGCTTTCCTTCATCTTGCGGCCGTTCGGAACGATCGCGATCGGCACGGTGACCATCAAGGTCGCGAGCGTGCCCTCGTAGCTTCCGTCGTCCTTGAGGGTCAGATTTCCAATGGTGGTACCCATGTTCAGTCTCCTTTGATGCTCGGGGACCATCCCCGATGGCGCCAGAAGGAGGGGCCGTGAGCCGCCGTCACCGAGCGCATGCGAGGGCGAACCCCCGCAGGGGGTTGACGGCATTAGGCGAGCCGAGCCCCGCAATCAGGCAGCCAATGCGGGAAAGGTCCCATGCAACGGGAGACAATGGGCCTCAGCGGAATCATGACTCCGGACGCGAAAGCCAGGCTCGCGGCCGTCGCGATTGCCCCGCTCCGCGCTCCGTTGCCGCATCCCGGCGCAAGGGCCCGAACCTTCAGTATGCCCCGCCGCCGGCTCGTACCTCCCTCCGGCCGGCGGCGCCCCCGGCACCCTCGCTTTCCGGTCTTTCATCCACAGCGATGACACCGCTTCGCCGCAGCGCGCCTTGACGAACAGCGGGCAATGAGAACAAAGAAGGAACATAAGACCAGCTTACCGAGTTATCCGCACCTATGCGCCAGTCCGTCGTTCTTGAAGATATTCGCGCCAAAATTGCGCAAATCGAAGGCGTTGGCGCGCGTCATGACGTCATTCCGTTCGGGATCGATGATCTCGACTCGCGAATCCCGGCGCGCGGAATCGCGACGGGCGCGCTCCACGAGCTCGCCGGCAGCCCCGAACTGGCCGACGATGCGAGCGCCACGATCTTCCTCGCCGGCATCCTCGCGCGGAGCGACGGCCCGGTTTTCTGGTGCCTGCGCTGGCGCGATCTCTTCGCCCCCGCGCTTCATCTAGCCGGACTGCATCCCGACCGGCTCATTCATGTCGAAGCGGGCAGCGACACCAACGTCCTCCTCGCGATGGAGGAGTGCCTCCGCCATCCGGGGCTCGCCGGGGTCGTCGGCGAGGTCAAGAAGTACAGCACCACCGCGTCGAAGCGGCTGCAGCTCGCCGCCGAAGCCTCGGGCGTCCCCGCCTTCATCTTCCGCCGGGCCTGCAAGGCCGGCGAGCCTGCCGAAGGCAGCGCCGCTTTGACCCGCTGGCGCATCACCGCGAGTCCGACCGAGGATCTCGGCATCCCCGCGATCGGACGCGCGCGCTGGCGCGTCGCGCTCGAGCGCGCGCGCGGGGGCAATCCCTACAACTGGATCGTGGAGGGCTGCGATGCGACGGGTCGTATCGCTCTTCCTGCCGCACTGGTCGACCGACCGGCTGCGCAGGAAGATGCGCAAGCCGCAGCCTGACGGCAGCGCCCCGCCCCGCCCGCTCGTTACCGCGATTCCCGACCATGGCCGGCGTATCGTCGCGGCGACGTGCCGCGAGGCGCAAATGCTTGGCATCCAGACAGGCATGACGATCACGAAAGCGCGGGCTTTCGCGCCCGAGCTGGATGTCGTCGACGCCGAGCCCGAGGCTGATCTCGACGGGTTGCGTCGCCTCGCCCTCTGGGCAGGTGCACGCTATTCGCCGGTTGTCGCGCCTGATCCGCCCGACGGGCTCTGGCTCGACATCACGGGCTGCGCGGCCATCTTCAGCAGCGAGCGAGCCTTGCTCAAGGATCTTCACCGCCGCGTCGCGGCCTTCGGTCTCAGCCTGCAAATTGCGGTCGCGGACACGGCCGGCTGCGCGCATGCGGCCGCCCGCCATGTCCCCGCCGGGCGGCCTGTCACGGTTGAACCCGGAGCGCACCGTAAGGCGATCGCGCTCCTACCCGTCTCAGCGCTCCGCCTGCCGTCCGCCGATGTCGAAGGCCTTCGCAAATTGGGCTTCGAGCGGATCGAGCAGCTGATCGGGAGCCCACGCGGTCCGCTCGCGAAACGGTTCGGGCGCGAACTGCATCGCCGGCTCGACCAGGCACTCGGCACGCTGCCGGAGCCGATCGAACCGCTCTTCCCCGAAGAGCTGCCGCAGGCGAGGCGCGGCTTCATGGAGCCGCTCGCGACGGCGGACGCCTTGGCGCAGGTGATCGGCGACCTTGCGCACGATATCGCGGGCCAGCTCAACCGCGCGGGAACGGGCGCGCGGCGCCTCGACTGCTATTTCCACCGCGTCGACGGGCAGACGCAGGCCACCCGTGTCGGAACCGCCTCGCCCTCGCGCGATCCCCGGCATCTTGCGAAGCTGCTCGCCGCGCGGATCGAGAGCATCGATCCCGGTCTCGGGATCGAGGCGATGACCCTCGTCGCCGCGCTCGCCGAGCGGCAGCCAGGGAGCCAGGCCGACGCGCTCGAAAATATCGGACGGCGCGGACCCGATCTTCCCGCGCTGGTCGACACGCTCGCCAATCGCTTCGGGCAGCGCGCGCTCCAGCGCGCGGCGCCGCGACCGAGCGCGATGCCCGAGCGCTCGGTTGCTGCCCTCCCCGCGCTCGCGCCCGAGACAGGCGAGAGCTGGAGCGACTGGCCGCGGCCGTCGCGCATGCTAGCGCGGCCCGAACCAGTCGATGTCGTCGCCTTGCTCCCCGACGATGCGCCGCGCCTCTTCATCTGGCGCCGTAAACGCTACCGGGTCACCCAAGGCGATGGACCCGAGCGGCTCCAAGGCGAATGGTGGCGCGAGGGCGGGATCGAAGGCGAAACCCACCTCACCGTCCGCGACTATTATCAGGTCGAGACCGAGACGGGCGGCCGTTACTGGCTCTTCCGCCTCGGCGACGGGGTCAATCCCGCAACCGGTTCGATGCGCTGGTTTATTCACGGAGCATTCGCTTGAGAATGCGACCGGTAGCGAACCGCATTCGCTTGAGACTGCCACCGGTGTTTAACTGCATTTGCGTGATGCGGCCATCAAGCAGCGTTGCTTTCGCATGACCGATGACGGGGCGGCCTATATCGAGCTGCAGGTCACGACGCATTTCAGCTTCCTGCGCGGGGCCTCGTCGCCCGAGGAGCTCTTCACCGCCGCTGCCATGCTCGGACTGCCCGCGCTCGGCGTCGCCGACCGGCACAGCGTCGCCGGGATCGTGCGCGCGTGGGACGCCGAGAAGGTTACCGGCGTTCGCGCGTTGACCGGCACGCGCCTCAATCTTGCCGATGGCACGGCACTTCTCGTCTATCCAACCGACAAGATGGCCTATGGGCGGATGTGCCGGCTGCTCAGCGTCGGAAAGACGCGCGCCGGCAAGGGCGCCTGCCATCTCGACTGGCCCGATCTCGAGGACTGGAACGAGGGTCTGCTTGCGATCCTGCTTCCCGACCGCGCCGATGGCGCAGCCGAGGCGGCGATCGCCCGCGCCAGTCGCATCTTCGGCGATCGCCTCTATCTCGCACTCACGATCCGGCGCCGCCCCGGCGACGCGATCAGGCTGCGCGATCTCGCAGCCTTGGCCGCCAAAGCGAAAGTGCCGACGCTCGCAACGGGCGACGTCCTCTATCACATGCCCGACCGGCGCCTGCTGCAGGATGTCGTCACCTGCATCCGGGAGAAATGCACGATCGACGAGCTTGGTGATCGCCGCGAGCGCTTCGCCGACCGCCACATCAAGACGGCGGCCGAGATGGAGCGCCTGTTCCGCCGCTACCTCAAGGACAGCTCGCCGGTCGCCCGCACGGTCGATTTCGCGGCGCGCTGCACCTTCAGTCTCGAAGAACTGCGTTACCAATATCCCGACGAGATCCAGGTTCCTGGACGCACCCCGCAGGAGGAGCTTGAGCGGCTGACATGGGAGAAGGCTCCCGTCCGCTACCCCGAAGGCGTCAGCACCGAGGTCCGCACTCAGCTCGAGCATGAGCTGCGATTGATCGGAGAACTCGATTACGCCCCCTATTTCCTGACGGTTCACTCGATCGTCGCCGAAGCCCGCCGCCGCGAGATTCTCTGCCAAGGCCGCGGCAGCGCGGCGAACAGCGCGGTCTGTTACGTCCTTGGTATCACTTCGATCGATCCGGTGCGGTCCGAACTCCTGTTCGAACGCTTCGTCAGCGCCGAGCGCCGGGAGCCGCCCGATATCGATGTCGACTTCGAGCATGAGCGGCGCGAGGAAATCATCCAGTGGATCTACGAGACCTATGGCCGGACCCGCAGCGCGCTGACCGCAGTCGTCACGCGTTATCGTTCGCGCGGCGCCGTCCGCGAAGTCGGCAAGGCGCTCGGGCTTAGCGAAGACATCACCGCGGGGCTCGCCGGCGCGGTCTGGGGTTACAGCCGCGAGGGCGTCGAGGAAAAGCATGCCGAAGCGCTGAACCTCGACCTCGGGGACAAGCGCCTCGCGCTGACGCTCGAGCTCGCGCGCACGCTCATCAACACGCCCCGCCACCTTTCGCAGCACCCCGGCGGCTTCGTGCTGACGCGCGACCGGCTAGACGAACTCGTGCCAATCGAGCCCGCCGCGATGGAAGACCGGCAGGTCATCGAATGGGACAAGGACGACATCGACGCCCTCGGTTTCATGAAGGTCGACATCCTTGCTTTGGGGATGCTGAGCTGCATGCGCCGTACCTTCGAATTCCTGCACGATCACAAAGGACTGAAGCACGATCTTTCCACCATTCCCGCGGAAGATCCCGCGACCTATGCGATGATCCGCAAAGCCGACACGCTGGGCGTTTTCCAGATCGAGAGCCGCGCCCAGATGGCGTCGATCCCGCTCATGGCGCCGCGCACCTTCTACGATCTCGTCATTCAGGTCGCGATCGTCCGGCCGGGCCCGATCCAGGGCGACATGGTCCATCCCTATCGCCGCCGCCGAAACGGACAGGAGGAGGTGACTTACCCGACCCCCGAACTCAGGCGCGTGCTTGAGAAGACGCTGGGGGTCCCGCTCTTCCAGGAGCAGGCGATGCGCGTCGCGATCGAATGCGCCGGCTTCACCCCGAGCGAGGCCGATCTCCTCCGCCGCGCGATGGCGACCTTCAAACTCACCGGCGGGGTCAGCCATTTCCGCGACAAGCTGATCGATGGCATGGTCGGCCGCGGCTACGACCGCGAGTTTGCCGAAAAGACCTTCAAGCAGATCGAGGGTTTCGGCTCCTACGGCTTTCCCGAAAGCCACGCCGCGAGCTTCGCGCTCATCGCCTATGCCTCGTCGTGGATGAAATGCCATCATCCCGACGCATTCTGCGCCGCGCTGCTCAACGCCCAGCCGATGGGTTTTTACGCGCCCGCGCAGATCGTCCGCGATGCCCGCAATCATGGCGTCGAGATCAGGCCCATCGATGTCAATCACAGCCGCTGGGACTGCACACTCGAAGAAGCGGCCAACGGCAAATATCATGCGGTGCGCCTGGGTCTGCGCATGGTCCGCGGTCTCGCCAATGAGGATGGCGCCGCGGTCGCCACGGCCCGTGCCGGCGAGCCCTATAGCAGCGCCGAGGAAATCCAGCGCCGCGCCGGGGTCGGGCGCGGCGCGCTCGACCGGATCGGCGACGCGGACGGCTTCGCCTCGCTCGGAAGCTCGCGCCGGGAAGGGCTATGGGAAGTGAAGGGCCTCGGACCTGCCGCCCTTCCCCTCTTTCAGGCTGCCGACGAACGCGCCGGACGTCTCCAGCGCGAAGCGCTGGAACCCGAAACGCTGCTCGCGCCGATGGGCGAAGGCGCCGAGGTCGTCGAGGACTATAGAGCGTCCGGTCTGTCACTCAGGGCCCATCCCCTCGCCTTCCTGCGCGACGAGCTTCGCTCGCGAAAGATCATCACGTGCCGGGAGCTTCACGGCATCAAGGACGGCCGCTGGGTCAACCTCGCCGGGGTCGTTCTCGTCCGCCAGAAGCCGGGCTCGGCAAAGGGCGTCATGTTCATCACCCTCGAAGACGAGACCGAGGTCGCGAACCTCGTCGTGTGGACCAATGTCTTCGAGAAATATCGCCCCGTGGTCCTCGGCGCCGCGATGATGGGTGTGCGCGGTCAGGTTCAGCGCGAGGGCGAGGTCATCCATATCGTCGCGCAAAGGCTCGACGACCTCTCCCCGCTGCTCGCGAGCGTCGGGCAGCGCAAGGACATCGCCGATATCTACAAGGTAGGCCGCGCCGACGTCGTCAAGAGCCCCGTGGGTCCCGACCCGCGCGATCCGGAGACGAAGCCGCTCGGCCGCAATCCGCGCGACATCTATATTCCCGACCTCCGCCTCGGGTCCGGTATCATTCCCGGCCAACCCACCGAGGGCATCAAGATCAAGCCACGGGATTTCCGTTAGCTTTCAAATGGCAGGCGGCGGAACTCGACATGGTTTCAGGGGTCTAGATCATGAGGGGCCAGCGCATGCCCCGCCAAGGTCGGCCAGGCACGCAACCAAATGGAGTGATGCCGATGAACCGCCTGATGATCCTTCCCCTCGCAGCCGCAACCGCCATGGTAAGTGCCTGCGCCTCCACGGGCAGCAGCTACGCCTATGACGACGGCGGCTATGGCTATTATGATCGTGCCTATTACGACCAATATGGCCGCTACGACTATGACCGCCCCGATCCGCGCTACAGCGGCTATTATGCGGAGAATTACTATCGCAACGACCGACGCTATCGCGAACGCCGCCTCAACGACAACGACCGGATCTATCGCGGGCGCGACAATAAATATTACTGCCGCCGAAACGACGGGTCGACCGGACTGATCGTCGGCGGGATCGCCGGCGGCGTGCTCGGTAACGTCATCGCCGACGGCAGGTCGGAAACGCTGGGCACCGTGATCGGTGCCATCGGCGGCGCAGCCGTCGGGCGCGAAATCGATCGCAGCAATGTGCGCTGCCGATAGTCGCAAAATAATCGACGGCCGTTGGAACGATCTGGCGGTCAGCGCGTATCTACTTTGCAAGCTCGGGTCTCAGGACCCGACTTCAGGAAAGCCCCGCAGCCTTGTGCAGCGGGGCTTTACCTTTTTGGGCGTCGGATGCGCCCCACTTCCAACTTTGTTAACGCTCGGGGTCTAGGCTGAGCGTGCGGGATTTCAGGAGGTTCGGCCGTCCGCAGGTGGAACCGGTCCTCCCGGTGGGCGGTAATTCTCGGCAAGGAGCTGAGCGATGTCGACCCCGGTCAAATATTCACCCGATGCGATCGAGATCGAGCTGATCCGAAGTCTCTACGATGGCCTGCTGCCCTCGCTCGTGATGTCGCTCGGCTTTCTCATCTGCGGGGCGCTGATCATCGAACAATCGGGCGACATGCTGATCGCGGGACCCTATGCGATCGGCGTCCTCGCCTCGATCGCCCGGCTCCTCGTCGCCTCGTGCGACGCAGCTGCCGCGGATAATCCCGCGATCACACTCGGTGAGGCCCGCCGGCTCGAGCGCCGCTATGCGGCGAGCTATATCGTCTTTGCAGCCATGCTCGGCTTCTTCGCGGCGCGCGCGCTTGCCCTCCCCGATCCAGCCATCGACAAGCTCGCGATCTGTCTCGTCATCGGCTATGCGGCGGGCGTCGCGGCGGGGACGAGCCTTCGCCCGCGCATCGCCATCGCCGCGCTCCTTCTCGCCGTCATGCCGCCGGTCGTCACGATGCTCGTTGCCGGAAAGCCACTCCACATCGCGACCGCGCTGATGACCGCCGCTTTCCTAGCGGGCGGTATCTTCAGCTTGCGCAAACGACACGCCCGCGCCCTCGACGACATTGGCCGGCGGCTCACCTTCGCCTCGCTCGCGCGAAGCGACGGGCTCACGGACTTGCCCAACCGGCTGGCGCTGCGCGAATGGTTCGACCGTCATGTACGCGCCGCTAAGCTCCGCCCGATCGCACTACACTGCCTCGACCTCAACGGCTTCAAACCTGTGAACGACAGCTTCGGCCATCCCGTCGGCGACGCGTTGCTCACCGCGGTCGCGAGAAGAATTTCGGGAACCTTGCGCGAAGGCGACATTGCCGCGCGGCTGGGAGGCGACGAGTTCGTGATCATCCAGCTTCAGATCGGCAATCCTGACGAGGCCTATATGCTCGCGGAACGCGTCGCAGCCTCGATCGCGCGTCCCTTTGCCGTCGGAAGCCATGATATCCGCGTCTCGGCGTCGATCGGTTACATCGTCTGCGACGACCTGTCGCGCGACCTTGAACAACTGATCAGCCTCGCCGACGAGGCGCTCTACACCGCAAAGCGAAGCGGCCGCGGCATATGCCGATATCAGGACGCTGCCGAGGTACAGGCAGCGGCTTAAAAACGGCCAGGGAGCAGCAACATCCGTTCACGTCGCGCGTTGGTGCTGCGAGGGGGATCGAGGATGAATGATGCCCCGTATTCTATTGCTCATGACGTCCGTCCTCGCAATCGGTGCCGCCACCCTTTCGCTCCAGTCCTGCGGCAGCGAACCGGTTGAGGCCGCACCGCCGGAAGCAGCGACGAGCGCGCTCGTCACGCTTCCCGATGGATCGACGATGGCGGCAGCATCCGGATCGCTCACGCGCGAGATGGCCGATTGGCTTGCATCGCGCGATGGCCAAAGCGAGACATTCACTTTTCATGGCTTCGACGAAGACAGGCCCAAATTGACGAGCATCGGTCTCGGCCGAGCCGCGGACCTCGCCACCGTCCTTCGCGCGGCTCCGGCCGCGACAATCGAAATAGCCGGCGACGAAGCCCAGATTAGCCTTCTCGCCCATTTGCTCGAGGATCGCGGCATTGCATCCGAACGGATGAAGATCGTCCCGGCGGCCGGAATCGGAACGGCGATGCTGACGCTCCATCGCGGCTCCATGTCTCCGCTGATGACGGCAAAGTCCTGAACCTCTATGAGGTGAATGAAGGCCAGCTTTAGCCTGCCAAGTCCTCGAACCACCGCGCGTAGGGCGTGTTGACTGCCATATGCCGGTTATAGTCCAGGGCTCCATCGTCCCACCACACCGGTCCGCGCTCGCCAAGCGCGCGTTTCGACCGATCGATCGCCGAGCGGGCCCGCCGAAGCGCGACGCCATCCCTTGCTGCGAGCGCCGTTCGCACGTTCCGCCGGGCAGTCATTAGTTCGGAAACAAGTCGCTCGCGCTGGCCAGGCTCAAGCGCCGGGTTCGACATACGCCAAAGGCGGCCGCGAATGACGAAATAGCGGCCGTCGGGGGTGACTTGGATTGTGTCGGGCCGCTGCTCAGACACGGCCGAAAAAGGAAGGCGATATAGTCGTGTGCCGGCGACCGAGGGGTTTGTGATCGCCGGCACCCGTGAGGATGGCAAAGTCGGAAACTTCGGCCATCCCGGAAACTCAGGGCAATGTGCGGCGTCCGCGCCCGAAAACGAAGGCGACGATGAAGAGGACAACGCCGATCACGAGTAAAATCTTCGCAAAGTCGGCCGAAAGGCCGGCGATGCCGCCGAAGCCGAGAAGCGCCGCGACGAGCGCGACGACGGCAAAGATGATAGCCCATCTGAACATGATAAATCTCCCGTCTGGACGCAGTCCGCCAGTCGCCCGACCGCGCGAGCGGGGGACGGTGAAAGCTGCGCCGATTCATCCGTGGTGGATGTCCGGGTAACGCTGGCTCGTTTAGAAAGTTCCGCGCCGAGCGCGCCTCCGCATCCCCGGAATAACCTGTGTTAATCCGAAAAATTTTCTCGGGAACGCTTGCCGCCATCGGTGCGTCATTCGAGGTTGAGATGCCTTCGGCTGAACCGGCGGGAAAGGCCTATCGAAGGCAAGGTACCGACAGGATCGCGGTACAGACGGGCGCGGATATTCTGCGCCTTCTGGGCCGGGCCGCAGCTCCCGCGCGGCCCGGCTTCGCGGGCCCCTTACGCAGGAGATCATGATGGCGGACGACAAGAAGCTGACGGGCGCCCCCGATCGCGATCGGATCAGCCTTTCCGAGGACCATGAGATCCGCGACTGTACAGAGAGCCTCGGCGTGGGCGAGAATGAACTACGCGAGGCTGTCGATGCGATTGGCAACAGCGCAGACGCGGTCCGCGCCTACCTGAACACCGGCCGATGACCTGGGACGCCGCTGCAACGGCGCCGGTCGAACGGATTGCCCGGGTCCTTGCCGGCCATGAGCTCAGCCGGAACGGCGAAGGCGAACTGGAATCGGCGGCCGCTGCGGTCGATGTACTCTGGCCCGATTACACGGCCGCGGCGCTCGCCATCCTCAAGACGATGCGGGAGCCGAGCGGGCGCATGCTGGCGGTCGGAGATGCCGGAGTGTGGGAACGCATGATCGCCGCGGCGATCGACGACGAGACAATCTCGGAGAGCTGATCGTTCAGCCGCCCGACATTAGCCCAGCGCTACAGGGCTGAGATGCCCCTCACCACCGATCTCCCTTGGGAACAGCTCGCGATCTATGCGGCGGGCGCCGCACTGGTCCTGATCCTTCTGTTCAAAATTCCCTATGTCGGCCGCGTGCTGCGCGGCCTCTTGTGGTTCGCGCTTCTCGCCTTCGCGATCTTCCTCATTCTTCAGCAGGCCCCCTTCGATCCGAACCTCAGCCGTCTCACCTCTGCGATCGGTCTCGATCGACAGCAGGTGGTCGGCAGCGAGGTGCGCATTCCGATGGGGCGGGACGGACATTTCTGGGTCGATGCCGAAATCAACGGCATCAAGCGAAGGATGCTCGTCGACAGCGGCGCCACCGTGACCGCGCTATCGCAGGAGACCGCCCGCGCAGCCGGGGTCGAGGCCGATGCAACGCTGCTGCCGCTCCTGATGCAGACCGCGAACGGGACGGTGCGGGCCGAGGCCGGAACGGTCGATGCGCTCGCGGTCGGCGCCATCGAGGTACAGCGGCTGAAGGTCGTGATCTCACCCGCGCTCGGCAATACGGATGTGCTCGGCATGAATTTCCTGTCGCAGCTCGCCGCCTGGCGCGTCGAGGGCCGCACGCTCTTCCTTGTTCCTCAACCCGCCGACGTCGACCCCTAATCGACACGGCACGGATTCGCCTTTGTTCCATTTTTGTTCTATGTTCCGTGACCGACTCGCAACGAAAGACCGGCCATGGGTGACGTAATCCCGTTCGACAGATCCGAAGGTGACGACCGCATCGGCGGCCATGCTGCCGCCAATGATTTTTTCGCACCCGGCGGTTTTCTCGCCGCGATCAATGCGGTCCATATCACCGGCGCGCATCTCGCGCGCGCGATCGAGACGATCCGGCATCTTGTGGTGAAGAGCCCCAGCGACATTGCGGAGCATGGCCGTCTGCTTGAGCGCTTCGCGCGCGAGCAGGGACTCGGTGATCACGGCGGCGCCGCGCTCCACGCGCGCGCAATCGCCCTCGATCGCTGGGCGCAGGAATTCGACCCGTTCGGCGAGAGCGACATCAGCGGCTTCTACGCCGCCGGCGGCAGCGCCCCGCTCGTCGAAACCGAGATCGGTCTCGGATTCGAGCCGGCGAGCTTTGCGGAACAAGTCCAAAAATGGACGAAGATTTTCGCCTGAAGCCCGAGAGATGAGCCGCCTCTACACCCTTGCCGCCACGGCTTCGGACGTCGCCGATCATTTCGGCGCCGGCGGCTTTACCGATATCGCCGTTCACTCGGAGACGATCGAGGCCCTCCCCGGCCTCGTCGTCCACGAAACGAACGGCCGGCGGCACCTTCGCCAGATGCTCTGGGGCTTCCCGCGCCTCACCCGCGAGATGCGGCTGCGCGGCGATCCGCCGGGCCGCATCGGCCTCGTCGCCGATCTCACCAACCCGATGTGGGAAGGTCTCGTCGTCGAGCCCCGCTATCGCTGCCTCATTCCGCTGACGCACTTCGCGAACCCCAACGGCTCGCCGGGCGAGAAGACACGCAGTTGGTTCTCTGCCGAAGGCCAGCCGATCATGGCCTGGGCGGGCTTCGCCAAGAACACCCCCGAATTGGGTCCCGTTTACGCCGGCATGACGATGGACGCGAACGAGCTCGTGCATCCCACCAACGATCGCATGCCCGTCCTCCTCATGCCCCATGAATATGAACGCTGGCTCCACGGCTCGATCAAGGATGTCATCGGCTTCCAGTTTCGTCCGCCACCGCCCGCAGAAAATTTTGTCGCCGAGCATACCGACGATCTTTGGCGCAGCGGCAAATTGCCGCCGAGCGCGCGGCCCCAGCAAGCGCTGCTCTAGCAGAGCGCCGTTTCCCCCCATGCCCTTCCTTCCCGGCTCGATGCTGATAGACTGACGTCCATGTGCAATCTCTACACCGAGCGCAAAAGCGCGGCCGAGGTTGCGGCGCATTTCGGCGTCGACCTCCCCGTACCGGCGTTCAACAGCGCCGAGGATGTGTATCCCGGCTATTCGGGCATGGTCGTCCGCGAAGAGCAGGGAAAGCGCGTCCTGCGCTCGATGACCTGGGGTTTTCCGCGCCACTCCAAAAGCAAGAAGACGGGCCTGCCTAACAAGCCGAGCCCGACGAACAACGCACGCGACGATCAGCTCTTCAATCCTTATGGTATGTGGAGCCAATGGTTTGCCCAGCCGGCGCATCGCTGCCTGATCCCGTTCACCGCCTTTGCCGAAGCCGTCGGCGAAAAAGGCGCAATGACGAAGACCTGGGTCAGCGTCACCGATCAGCCGCTTGCGGCCTGGGCGGGACTATGGCGCCCCACCGACGAATGGGGCGACGCCTATACCGGCGTGATGGTGGACGCGACCGAGGAACTGCTCGATATCCACGACCGCATGCCGGTGATCCTCCGTCCCGAAGATCATGAGACTTGGCTGCACGCGCCCGCCGACGAAGCATTCGGGCTCGTGCGCAAATATCCGGGCGACCGCCTCGTTGCCGAGCATAGCAACGACCCCTGGAGCAACCGCGGCAGGACGTCGCCCCCGCTCCCCGATATGCCGACCCTGCTCTGATGCTCACCGAAGACCGCCATCTCTGGGCCTGCGCCCTCGCCGTCGAAAAGCAGCATGGAGCGGGCGCACCGCGCTTCGTCGCAGCGCGCATCGGTGCGCTCGCGCTCGCGGGGGATAATGCGGGCGTCGAGCGCTGGAAAGCGATCGCGGCGAAGCTGAACGCACTCGCAAGGACATGAAACACAACCCTGTCAGCAAAAGTGCCGCGGCGCAGGCCGATCTGTTTGGCCGTGCACTGCTTCCCGGTCTCGAAGCGGCCGAAGCCTTCGTCACGGAAGCCGAGGAAGCGGCGCTCATAGCCCATATCGAACATGCTGGGCTCGAGGCCTTCAAATTCCAGCAATGGGAGGGCAAACGCCTCACCCGCTCATTCGGATGGAGCTATGATTTCCAGACGGGGGTTTTCGCACGCGCCGCGCCGATCCCCGACTGGCTCGCGCCGATCGCCGCTCGCGCCGAGCGTTTTTCAGAACTTCCGCCGGGCGCCCTCGCGCAGGCGCTGCTGATTTCATACGGCCCCGGGGCCGGCATCGGCTGGCATAAAGACCGGCCCGTCTTCGAGCATGTCGTCGGCATTTCGCTGGGAGCAGAGGCGGCGATGCGCTTCCGGCGCCGCCGAGGAGACAAGTTCGACCGCTTTGCACTGCCGCTCGCGCCCCGCTCGATCTATCGTTTCACCGGCGAAGCGCGGCACGCGTGGGAACATAGCATCGCGCCGATCGAGACGGCGCGCTGGTCGATCACCTTCCGCAGCCTCGCGAGTTGATCGCGATAGCGAAGGCAAATATTCGCTCCTATAGAGACCGCCCGGTCGGCGAGGGGCCGACCGCATAAGGGAGATATTGAATGAACCATGCCGACCTTTCGGACGCAGTTGCTAGCGCGCTCGGAACCAGCAAGGCCGACGGCAAGAAGGCTGTCGACGCCGTGTTCGCCGCGATCGCCGACGCCGCCGCCAAGGGCGAGGAAGTATCGGTAAACGGCTTCGGCAAGTTCAAGGTCAAGGAAAGCGCAGCCCGCGAGGGCCGCAACCCTTCGACCGGTGAGACCATCCAGATCGCGGCCTCGAAAAAGCTCGGCTTCGGCGCGGCGAAGGCGGTCAAGGATCGCCTCAACGGCTAAGACCCGACGTCAGGCGCTGAAGGTCACATGGCCTTCGGCGTCGATCGGCCAAGCCGGATTCCAAGCGATTTCCCAGGCGTGATCGTCGGGATCGGCGACATAGCCCCGATAGCCGCCATGCGGCGGTGCATCGCCTGGCCGGAGCACCCGCCCGCCTGCAGCCTCCAGTGCCGCGATCACTGCATCGACCTCTTCCGCCGACCCGACATTATGGGCGAGCGCGAAGGCCCCCGGGCCTCCCAACGAGGTCCGCGTCATGTCCTCGGCGAGCTTTGCCTCAAGCCATGTGCCGAGGATCAGACCGTTCATCTGATAGAAGGCGATTTCCTCGTTCGCGAACACCGGCGTCCAGCCGAAGCCTTCGCTATAGAAGCGGCGGGACCGGACGAGATCCGCGATCCCGAGCGTCACGACTGCAATCTGCTGCTGCATGCATCGGTCTCCGATATAGGCTCTTTAACAACGGCAAGGGAGCCAGCCTTGTTCCCGCGATCACGAAGTCCCTATGAATCGCCGAAGCCAGACATCAGCTCGCGCCGAACAATGGATCACGAACCTCCTTGTTGGAAAGTCGAGTACCGCACGGAAATTCGGGTAAACTTGATCGAAATCAATATCATATTACACGTCATTCGGAACAGTTCCTCGTAGGTGCGCATTCTTGTAGTGCCTCGTCTCTCCCCCTGGTTCCCGGGAGACGAGGTTCTCTCCCCAGATAATATTGCTACCAACGAAGAGGTTGAAAGCGCCCCGCGTCGCGGCCAGAAGCGCCCGATGAACCAGCGCCTCCTTTTTATAGCTGCTACTCTCCTTTCGCTCAGCGCTTGCGCGGGCGCCGAGCAAGCTTCGCAGCCCTTTTCGCCCTCTGTCCTGCAAGACCGGCCGCTCACCCTGGCGAGCTGGAACCTCGAATTCCTTGCCGAGCATAACGGCGACGGATGTCAGCCGCGAACCGACGCCGACTATGCCGCCATGCGGCAGATAGCCGATGGGCTCGACGCCGACCTGATCGCGTTTCAGGAAGCGGAGAGTGTCGCGGCGGCAGAGCGCGTGTTCGACCCCGCCCGCTATACCGTCGTCATGGAAGAGCGCGCCGGTAGGCCCAGCGGGACCTGCGGCGGCGAGCACAAGTCGCAGCGCGTGATCCGCCAGGCTGTCGGATTCGCGATCCGCAAGACCATTGCGTTCGACCGCCACCCCGATGTGACCAGCCTCATGCTCGGCAATCCTCAACTGCGCTCGGGCGTCGACATCACGCTCCGACCTGAGCGCGCGAGGCCGCTCCGTCTGCTTTCGATCCACTTGAAGTCGGGCTGCTTTGCCGGAGATACCGCCAAGGCGTGCCCGATCCTGTCCGAGCAGATCCCCGCGCTAGAGGCGTGGGTCGATGCGGCTGCCGAGGCGCCTGTGCGCTTCGCCCTGCTCGGCGACTGGAACCGCAGGCTCGGCCTTGCAGCCGACCGCGTCTGGTCCGAGCTCGATGATGGCACGCCCTCGAACGCCGATCTCCGTCTCGCAGATGCCGGGACGGGACCGAAATGCGATCCGCGCTACGACAGTTTCATCGATCATATCGTCCTTGACCGGCGCGCCGGCGCGGACATGCTGAGCTTTGCCGAGACGCTCTACGGGTCGGGCACCAAGCATTACTCCGATCATTGTCCCATATCGGTGACGCTGGCGCGGTGACGGGAAGAACAACCATGGATCAGGACCTTGTCGAAGCGCTTGAATTCTTGCTTGGCCGGGATGACGACGGCGCCCTGTTCGATCGCGAAACGCCGGAAGGCGGATATCGCTCGCAAGGTCTCGAGAATGCGCTGAGAACGATCCGCCGCAACCTTCGCGCAAAGCCGGATTGACCTTGGCAGCGAGAACGCTGGCCCGAAGGGCCGAAAGCCGCACTCTTGCCGGAGCCGCAGCCGGGGCGGCGTGCGGGCGGGAGCGGCGGGTCGGACGCGGCGGAGCCGTGGCCGGAGCCGCGCGCAGCGCGGCTTGCCCGCCGTGAACGCGCGCGCCCGCACCGGCAAGAAGCGAGGCAAGTGTGCACGCGCGGCCCTACATCCGTGCGACCCCTGGCCGAGCCTGCGAGGCCAGAGCGCGCTCGACAGATGCCGCGCTCAACCTCCCCGAGGCAGAATTCGATCACAGTTCCGACGAGGAACAAGCCGTGCATTGAGCGAGAATGATCTGCCAACAGTCGCCCTGCTGCTTCCAGAGCCGGAGATAGGCAAAAGTCCCGAAGAAAGCCGCGCCGGCATAGGTTCCCGCGACATCGGCCGTTACGACGACGCTCGCCACGTCACCGTGGGACCAAATGCGGCGGTCGCCGCGAAAGTCGAGTGAACTCAGGTCGAGCAGGCCCGAACGGTGCGCCGCTATATCACCCTCCCGCGATCGCCTGACCCCCTGTTGATCGACGAAGATCATGTCCTCCGCAAGCAGCCGCTCCAGTGCCTCGACATCGCCGGCCAGCATCGCGGCCCGCAGCTCTTCCTCGCACCTCGCAATAGCCTCGATCAGCTGCATCCATCCTACTCCCGAATCTGGCCACCGGCCCGATCCGGCGCGGCCCTCGTTCCCGCCGCCCTATCGATCAACGAGCAGAATGGGCAAATATTGAAAGACGATTCCGAGCCCGCCGAACGCCAGCGCCAGCATGGCGGCACGCCGTCGCCACCGCGCGAAGGGATCGCCGGACGTTTTGTGCCGCACCGCTACGAACATCCATGCCACGCCGCCGAGAATAACCAAGGTAAAGAGCGATGCTGCGAGGCGTATGCCGGGTCCGCTGCCTCCGAACTCGGCGAGGAGGTAGAGGAGGAAGAAATGTACGGCCCACAGGACGAGACCGCCCATCATGATGAACCAGCTCTTCATCCGCCAGCGCCGACCAGTCGCGAGACGAGTGCGCCCGTCACCCCCTGTGCCGCGGTGTAGACGAGAAAGAGCATCGTGAGGTCGATGCTGTTGTTCCTAGGCTGCGGGACAAGGCCCCGCACAGCACGCGCCGCGCAGTAAAGCGCCATCAAGATTGCAATCGCCGCTGCGCATGCCTGAAGGGCCAGCAGCGCATAGACGACAGCCCCCTGCCCGCTCGCGGTGGGACCAAGTTCGCTACTCGACCAACTCACGTAATCCATGCCAAGCGCCGCACTCGAAACCGCCGCGGACAAAAGAAGCGCGAATACCGACCAGAAGGGCGAGCGTCGAAGGCATGCGCGTGCCGTGAGCGCGAGACCGATTGCGACAGCGTAGAGCCCCAGGATCGATATCGCCTCGCCGAGGGGCGGCGGCGGCCGCCAGAAGCCCGGCTGGTTCGAGGACAGGAAGGCAAGGCTGAACAGCGCCATGAGAAAGATCATGCCCATCACAACCAGCAGGATGACCATCGCCCACCAGCCATGGCTCGCCGGCCCGGTAACGTAGGTCGGGACGCGGATGTCGGCGCCAATGTCGACACCCTCGATTTCGACCGGCCGGTCGGTTTCCCAAAGCCATCGCAGTACCCAGATCACCGCGAGGACGCCGCTCACCCATGCGAACATATAGGCCTGCACCGTCAGCGCGAGGAAGAAGCCCGCAGTAAAGATCGCGGCGGCGAAGGGCCATGGCGACGGCCCCGGCATGATCTGCAGATATTGGGGCTCGGCGAGCAGCGGGCTGGTGACGATCGTCTCGCGACGGCCAGTCGCCGAGCGCGGGAGGAAATAGCGCCCCTTTTCGACTTCATGCGCGAGCGCCGGATCGTCCCACAAAGGCTCGCGGCTGGTGACGACCGGGATCGAGCGCGTCGAATAGAGCTCGCTCGGCAACCATTCGAGCGTGCCGCCGCCATAGACATTCCCGGCATTGCCCTCGCCCGGCGCGAGCCGGAAATTGCGCGCCAGGTCGACGAGGAAGAGGAGCACACCGAGCCCGAGCATGAAAGCGCCGACCGTCGAGATGAGATTGGGAAGCTCAAAGCCCTGCCCCGGCAGATAGGTGTAGACGCGGCGCGGCATGCCCTGCAGCCCCGCCAGATGCATCGGCAGGAAGGCGACATTCATGCCGAGGAACATGAGGCCGAACACCCATTTCGCGAGCCGCTCCGACAGCGCCCGCTTGCTCACCATCGGAATCCAGTAATAGAAGGCCGCAAACAGCGGAAAGACCATGCCGCCGATCAGGACATAATGGAGGTGCGCGACGATGAAATAGCTATCGTGCGCCTGCCAGTCGAAGGGCACCATCGCTACCATCACACCCGTCAGACCCCCCGTCACGAAAATAACGATGCTGCCCATCACGAAGAGGCCGGGCGCATTGAACTTCGGCTTGCCGATTGCGAGCGTCGCGATCCACGAGAAGACCTGGATGCCCGCCGGCACGCTGACCGCCATCGAGGCGGCCGAGAAGAAGCCCGTCGTCATCGGCGGCATGCCGGTGGTGAACATATGATGCGCCCACACGCCGAAACTGATGAAGCCCGTCGCGATCATCGCAAGGACGATGAGCCGGTAGCCGACGAGCCTCTCGCCCGCGACGGTCGCGACGATCATGCTCATCATCCCGGCGGCGGGCAGGAAGATGATATAGACCTCGGGGTGGCCGAAAAACCAGAAGAGATGCTGCCAGAGCAAGGGGTCTCCGCCGCGCGTCGCGTCGAAGAAGGGCCAGCCGAACGCGCGCTCGATCTCGAGCAGCAAGGTGCCGAGAATGATGCTCGGAAAGGCGATCACGATCATCACTGCGAAGACGAGCATCGCCCAGGCGAAGATCGGCATCCTGTCGAGGCGCATGCCCGGCGCGCGCGTCCGCAGCACGCCGACGATGATCTCGATCGCCCCCGCGATCGCGCTGATCTCGATGAAGCCGATGCCGAGCAGCCAGAAGTCGGTGTTGATTCCCGGCGAATAGGCCTTGGACGTCAGCGGCGGATACATGAACCAGCCGCCGTCGGGCGCGAGCCCGACGAAGATCGAGGCGAAAAAACAAAGTCCGCCGACGGCATAGGCCCAGAAGGCATAGGCGGACAGCCGCGGGAACGGCAGATCGCGCGCCGCGAGCATCTGCGGGAGCAGGAGCACGCCTGCCGCCTCGACCGCGGGCACCGCGAAGAGGAACATCATCACCGTGCCGTGCATGGTGAAGACCTGATTATAGGTGCCCTGCGGCAGGATCTCGAGCATCGGCGCGGCGAGTTGCGCACGCATGAGCAGACCGAGGACGCCCGCCATCAGGAAGAAGAGGAAAGCGGTTCCGAGATAGTAGATGCCGATATAATTATTGTTGACCGCGAACAGATATTCCCAGCCCTTGGGCTTGCACCAGATCCGGCGGAGTTCTTCCTCCTCTTCCTTCGGCCGCTCGTCCCTGGTCGGAAAGCGATCGTAAAGCGCGGGATCGAACCCCGTTTCCCATCTCATTTGAGTGTGACCAGATAGGCGGTGAGCGCCTGCAGTTCCTCGCCGCTGAACTGGTGATAGGCGGGCATACGGTTCGCGGGCTTGATCGCCTGGCTGTCGGCGACCCAGCCCGCCATCGTCCCCGGATTATTGGGCAATATGCCCGCGCCCAGCGTCCTGCGCGAACCGACATGCGTCAGATCGGGGCCGGCCAGTCCACGCGCCGGCGTGCCGCGGATCGTGTGACAGGCGGCGCAGCCGCTCGAGAGAAAAAGTGCAAGCCCCTCGCCGCCGGCGCCTTGCGACGGGAGCCGCGAAGCCTGCCACCGCGCAAAGTCCGCCGGGGTGTGGGCCACCACCACAAACCCCATCAGCGCGTGCGGGCCGCCGCAATATTCGGCGCACTGTCCCTTGTAGATACCCGGCGCATCGGCCTCGATCAGCAGGCGATTGGTGCGCCCCGGGATCATGTCCATCTTGCCGCCAAGCCGCGGCACCCAGAAGCTATGGATGACGTCGGCCGCCTCGAGTTCGAGCAGGACGGGCTGTCCTATCGGAATGTGGAGTTCGTTCGCATCGCGCAGCGTCTCGCGGCCTTGTCCGTCCTGATAATGGACGCGCCACCACCACATCTCGCCGATGACCTTGACGCGCATGGCGCCTTCGGGAACGCGCGCCGCCGAAAGCGAACTGGTGAGCATCAGGCCCCACACGAGCAGACCCGTGAGCACGACCGAGGGAAAGGCAAATCCCAGAATCCAGATCGCCTTCTCGCCGCCGAGCCGGGTCTTGAGCCGAGGCGATCCGCGCAGCGCGATCCAGAGTGCGCCAAGCACGATCGCCAATATCACGGTTCCGCCAGCAAGCAGCACCCAGGCAAGCAGGGTCACGGGCTCCGAATAGGGGCCGGCAGGATCGAGCACGGCGGGCGGCCAGCCTTCCGAAGGCAGCGTTCGCTCAGTCATCGAGGCTCAGCAGCCAGGCGGCGATATCATCGGCTTCGGCTCTTTTCATCGGTATCGCCGGCATCCCGGTCCCCGGCGCCATCGCCGGCGCGTCGGTGACGAAGGCGGCAAGCAGCGGCGCGCGATTTGGCAGTTTGCCCGCGATCAGCGGGCGCGCGCCGAAGCCCGCGAGCGGCGGTCCCACGCGCCCTTTCGGCCAGGTGATGCCGGGCATGGCATGGCAAGCGCCGCAACCGAGCCGCGCCGCGGCATCGCGCCCGCGCGCGACGGCGGCGGGGTCGGCGGGTGCCGTTTCAACCGGGACGGGCGCGCAGGCGCCGAGCAGCATCAAGACCGAAATCGCAGCACCCCCTTTCATAGCCGTTCACCGTCCTCGTTTCGCTTTGGGAACCACCTCGCGCGGCCATTGGTTCCCGAAGCGTGCGCAAAGCCCCCCTCCTCCTCCTGTTCCTCCTATCCGCATGCCAAGCGCCCGCGCCGACTGACCGCTTTCGCGCGACGGGCGAGACGATCGCGATGAGCGGCGGCGATGCGGGCGCCGAAGCGGCCTGCTTCACCTGTCACGGGCTGCAGGGCGAAGGCGACGGGCGCGACGCGCCGCGCCTCGCCGGGCTCGACGCGGGCTATCTCCATCGGCAGCTCGACGATTATGCAAATGGTCGCCGCGAGCATGCCGCGATGCGCGCAATCGTCCGCAAACTCGGCGACGGCGACCGATCGAAAGTGTCGGCATTCTACGCGGCGATCCAGCCCGCGGCGTGGCCGGTCGAAGCCGGCAATCCGGCGGGTGCGCGCCTCTACGACGAGGGCGATCCCGCGCGGGGATTGCCGTCTTGCGCCTCGTGCCACGGTGTGGGCGGCGTGGGCGATGCCGCCAATCCGCCGCTGGCCGGTCAGTCCGCCGCCTATGTCGCGGGCCAGCTTCGCGCGTGGCGCGAAGCGAAGCGCAACAATGACCCGCTAGGCGAGATGCGCCGCGTCAGCCGCCTGCTCTCGGTCGCCGAGCTTGCGGCGGTGTCCCGTCATGCGGCGTCCTTTCCGCCCCATCCTCCGGAAGCTCGGGCAACATCCCCCGCAGCACGTCGTGCCGATCCCAGAAATGATGTTTCAGAGCCGCGCCAACGTGCAGCGGGATCATCGCGACGAGGAGAATGATCAGGAGCGTATGGATTCCCTCCGCCCAGTCGAGAATCCACCACTGAATGCCTTTTTCCAGACTATCGAAGGGCATGTGCGGCCAGGGAAGGAGCCCCGCCACTTCGAGCGGCTCGCCGCCGACCACCGACCACATCGCCCAGCCCGAGAGCGGCAGACCGAAAAAGCAGACGTAAAAGAGTATGTGCGTCACATAGGCTGCGACCGTCTGCCAGCCCAGCCGGTCGGCATCGTTGATGGGACCCGGCACGATCATCCGCCAGATCGAACGCAGCGCAGCAAGCACGAGCATCAGCAGGCCGAGTTCGGCATGAACCCGAAACGCCTCCAACTTGTCGCCACCCGCGTCGATGCGGCTCATGCGCCAGCCCCAGCCGAGCTGGAATAGGATGAGCGCGGCCATCGTCCAGTGGAATAGCTGCCCGACGGGCGAGTAGCGGCGGTCGGCGGCATAGCGCGCCGCCCACGCCTGGATCGCCTCGATCATGCTGCCACCGGGGGCGGCTCGCCGAGGAGGCGCCAGCCGGTCCAGAGCGCCGCGCCGAGATAAAGAGCCGCGGCAGGAGCCCACATGATGAGCCCCGCCAGTTGCTGATCTTCGAGCGGCGCCAGCCCCCAGGCCATCGTCGTCGCGAGATGGGGCGCATAGAGGGGCGTGCCCGCGAAGGTGATGAGCGCCCCGAGCAGCCCCATCTGCACCATCATGGCAAGCAGCAGGCCGATCGCGAGCGGCGGCGACGACGAGCGGAGCGAAGCCCAGAAGCCGAACGCGGTCGCGAGCAACGAAAGCTGCATCAACCAGAAGGCGCCGTCACTCGCCAGCGCGAGAGCATAGGGCGCCGGCGCGTGCCAGATCCAGAATGCGAGAATGTGCCCGGCCGCCCATAGCGGCGCACCGCCGCGCGGCCGAAACCGCGGCAGGCCGAGCGCAAACAGCGGAGCCGCAACCGCGGTCAGGATGATATGGTGCGCGACGCGCACCGAGAAGAGCGCCGACGACAGGGCGCATAGCGGCGACACGAACAGAAGGGCGATCAGCGCGAACCCGGCCCAGAAGGGACCGCGCGCTTTCCATCGCCACGCCATCAGCGCCGCGGCGCCCAGCGCCGCGAGCAGCCCGGGATCGAGATTCCAGCGCAGCATCCAGTCAGCCGGGATCGGCGCGGGACCACAATAAGGAATCGAGGACGGATCCATCCAATTGCCAACGTCGCGCCCGGCGCGCGGGTTCCGGGAAACTATTGGGCGGTCGGCGCATTATCCAGACGGGGGCCTGCATGGAGATCAATATGGCAACGGCCCCATCGCCTTTCACCGACCCGCCCTATCGCCGACACGCGCCCCATCCGCTGCACGCCATTCTCCTCGCCTTTCCGGTCGCCCTGTTCAGCAGCGCGCTCCTTTCCGACATCACCTATCTCAACAGCGCCGAGATGCAGTGGAGCAATTTCTCGGCCTGGTTGATCACGGGCGGGCTGATATTCGGGGCTCCGGTGCTCCTGTGGTCTGCCATAGCATTTGTCCGAGGCCGAAAGCAGCCAAAGCGCGGGCCTGCCACCGCCTATTTTCTGCTGATCCTCGTTATGTGGATCGCGGGCCTCGTGAACGCCTTCACGCATAGCCAGGATGCCTGGAGTTCGGTCGGCACGGCCGGCGCGACCCTCTCGGCCCTATCCACAGTTGCAGCGATTGCCGCCGCCTGGCTTCTCCACGCAGCGAAGGAGCCCCGCGCATGAACCGGCAGACCTCGCTTGGCCTCGTCGCTGCGGCGGCGCTAGCGGCCGCGCTCGCCGGCTGCGGCAAAGGCGATGAAAAACTCGACCAGACGGGCGCCAGCCCGAGCCTGCCGAATATCGACGAGACGCTCGTCCCACCGATGAAAATCGCCAAGCCTGCAGGATGGAACGGCGAGCTTCCGACCGTTCCAGCCGGTTTCAAGGTCGTGCCGGTCGCCACCGACCTCAAGATTCCGCGGCAGATCCTCATCCTCCCCAATGGCGACATTCTCGTCGCCGAAGGTTCGGGCGGCCATGCACCGAAGCTCCGCCCGAAGGATGTGATCGCGGGCTATATCAAGAGCCTTGGAAAATCCTCGGTGAAGGGCGGCGACCGCATCACCTTGCTTCGCGACGCGAACGGCGACGGCAAACCCGAACTTCGCACCAGCTTCATCGAGGATCTCGATGCGCCCTATGGCCTCGCGCTCGTCGGGAACGACCTTTATGTCGCCAACCAGGGTGCGCTGCTGCGCTTCGCGTACACGCCGGGCGCAACGCGCATCGCTGGCAAGGGCGAGGAAGTGACCAAGCTCCCGGCAGCGGTCAATCATCACTGGACGAAATCGCTCGCCGCGAGCGCGGACGGGTCGAAGCTTTATGTCGGCATCGGCTCGAACAGCAATATCGGCGAGCGGGGAATGAGCATCGAGGAGGATCGCGCCGTCATTTGGGAGGTCGATGCCGCCACCGGCGCGAGCCGCATCCTCGTCTCGGGCATCCGCAACCCGACCGCCCTCGCCTTCGAGCCATCGTCGAACGCCCTCTGGGCGGTGGTGAACGAACGCGACGAGCTTGGCGCCGAGCTCGTACCCGATTATCTGACCTCGGTGCGCGAGGGCGCTTTCTACGGCTGGCCCTACAGCTATTGGGGACGCCATCCCGACCCGCGCGTTCATCCACAAAAGCCCGAGCTCGTCAGGACCGCAGTCACTCCCGATTATGCGCTCGGTTCGCACGTCGCGCCGCTCGGGCTGAGCTTTGCGACCGAAGGCGGGCTCCCGGGCTATGAGACGGGCGCCTTCGTTGGAGAGCATGGCAGCTGGAACCGCCAGACTCTCGCCGGCTACAAGGTCAGCTTCATCCCCTTCGCCAACGGACGTCCTGCCGGCAAGCCGAAGGATTTCGTGACCGGCTTCATCAAGGACGGCAAAGCGCGCGGCCGCCCGGTCGGCGTCACCTGGGACCCGGCGCGCGGCGCGCTCTGGATCGCCGACGATCTCTCGAACACGGTGTGGCGCGTCACCGGACCTCGCGCGCTCGCGATGGGATCACCGGTCGCTGCTGCAGCCAGCAAAAGATGATCAAGCGGCGCCGCTCGGCTTGAAGCGGATCACGCGCCAGATAAAATAAGCGAAGAACGCCGCCATGTTCGCGCTAAGGAGTGGCACTGCCCACCTTCTTCCGCCTTCCGGCACCTTCGCGCCCCCGCGGCGCGCGGTCAGCGTTAGACGCGCGCTGGGCGGCGCTGATGGAGCGGGGACATAGCGACGCGTCTCGGGAACGTGCCGCCCCGCCGGGCGTAGCTGTCCCATGACGCGTCCCATCCCCTGTCTATCGATATCGAGAGCCTGCGCGGCCCCTTGCGCCGCGATGGCGAAAGTAGCTCGGTGATAGCCCAGTCTGATACGGGCAAGCCGCGCTCGAGGGCGCATCATATCAGGGCGAACATCGTGCTTTACGGTGCGCTCTTTGCCAATCTCGGCATCGCCGTCGCCAAATTTGTCGCCGCGGCGATCAGTGGTTCCTCGTCGATGCTATCGGAAGGGGTCCATTCGCTCGTCGACAGCGGCAATCAGATGCTGCTCCTCTACGGCCAAGCGAAGGCAAAGCGGCCGCCCGACAATCGTCACCCCTTCGGCTACGGCCGCGAACTTTATTTCTGGGCGTTCGTCGTCGCAATCCTCATCTTTGCTGTCGGAGCCGGCATTTCCATCTACGAAGGCTGGATTCACTACCGGGATCCCGAGCCGCTTCGCGATCCGACGATCAACTATGTGGTGCTCGCCATCGCATTCCTGCTCGAGGGTGCGTCGTGGACGATCGCGGTGCGCGAGTTCAACGCCGGGCGGCGCGGGCTCGGCTGGTGGACGGCGGTGCGGCGGTCGAAGAATCCCGCAGGTTTCATCGTCCTGTTCGAAGACAGCGCCGCGCTCGCCGGCCTCGCCATCGCCGCCGGCGGCATATGGCTGAGCCATGCGACAGGGGATCCGCGGATCGACGGCATCGCCTCGATGGCGATCGGCGCAATCCTGGCGGCGGTCGCGATCCTTCTAGCCCGCGAGGCGAAGGAGCTGTTGATCGGCGAGGCTGCGGACCCCGAACTGATCGCGCGTATCTGGACCATCGTCGAACGGCGCCGCGAAATTACCGCCGTCAATCATGTGCGCACGATCCACACCGCACCCAATTCGATCTTCGTCGCCGTAAGCGCCGACTTCGAGGATCGTCTCGCCATGGGCGAGGCCGAGACGTTGATCGAGGCGATCGAGGCCGAGCTCAAGGCTGCGTCGAGCGATATCAGCTCGATCTACATCCGCCCCGAAAAGCAGTCCGATGCGCTCGTCCAGCCTCGCCCGTCAGCGGCGGCCGAACCCGCACGGCGGCCGCGCGGCACAAACTAGGCTTTGAGCTCGCCCGGTCGCAACTGGATCCGGATGAGCGCGCTCGTGCCCGGCATATCGCGCGAAGGGTCAACCGCGCCGTAAGAGACAGCCGCCTTGTGGGTCCGCGCCAAAGCTTCGATGAGGCGCGTTCCGAGACCCGTGCCGCGCGCCGTTCCGTCGGACGGCATCCCTGCCCCGTCGTCGACAACCGCGAGTTCGAGCAATGTCTCGTCGGCCCGGCGAAGCGATATCCGAATCTCGCCATCATCGCTGTCGCCATAGGCATATTTGCACGCGTTGCTCACCCATTCGTTGGCGATCATGCCGAGCGCAACGGCCTTGTCGGTGGCCACACGCATGGGCTCGACGTCGGCGATGACACGCCGCGCGGCGACGCCCGTCGACCAGGTCGCCGAGAGATCCTCGGCAAGGCCGCCCAGATAGTCGTCCATCGCCACATATTCGACGTCGTCGGTGGTGTAGAGGCGCCGGTTGACTTGCGCGACCGTCGCGATCCGTTGCTGCGTCTTCTTCAGCGCCTCGCGGGCGGCGGGATCGGCGATCGTCTTGGACTGGAGGGCGACGAAAGACATCACCATCTGGAGATTGTTCGCGACGCGGTGGTTCACTTCCTTGAGCAGCGCTTCCAGCCGCGCATTGGTCGCGCGCAGCTCGCTCTCCACCTCGGCGCGCGCGCGTCGAAGCTGGGCACGCTCGAGTACCTGCTCGAAACTCTAGGCCAAGAGATCGAAAAAATCCTCGCCGACCGACTTTACCACATAATCGTCGGCACCCGACTTCAACGCCGCCACGGCGATGCGGCTCTCCTCGGAGCCCGTCACATAGACGACGGGCGGGCAGTCGCGTAGTGCGCGAAGCGCCTCGAGCGTGGCAAGACCGTCCTGCCCGGGCATATAGTGATCGACGGCAACGAGATCGAAGGCAGTGACCTTCGCCATGTCGACGCCCTCGCCGCCACTTGCCGCGAGGCTGACTTCATAACCTTTCCGGCCAAGCGCGCGCGACGCAAGCCGCCGCATGCCGTCGTCGTCATCGATATAGAGAATGTGGGCCAGGGCGGGTCTCAAGCCGGGTCGGGATCGGGGACCTGGATCACCGAGAGGAAGAGACCGAGCTGGCGAATGGCGTCGGCGAAATTCTCATAGTTCACCGGCTTGGTGATATAGACGTTGCAGCCGAGGTCGTAGCAGCGCTGGATCTCGATCTTGTCGTCGGTGGTCGTGAGCACGACGACGGGCGTGCGGCGCAGCGGACTGCTGTCGGCCTTCAGCCTGGCGAGAATGTCGGTCCCGCTCATGTCGGGCAGATTGAGGTCGAGCAGCACGAGCGCCGGCCCGTTGCGCACCGGGCCCTCCGCCGCATCGTACAGGAACTCGAGAGCCGAGGTGCCGTCAAGAAAATGATGGATCTTGTTGGAAATGCCGGCGCGCCGGATGTTCTTCTCGATAAGGCGCGCATGCCCCTCATCGTCCTCGATCATCACGATGTTTACGGGCAGTTGGTCAGGCATCTTCTTCTCCGCTTTGCCACACGAGAGGCAGGATCAGCCGAAAGGTGGAACCCGCACCGAGTTCGGACTGGATTTCGATATTACCGCCGAGGCGATAGGCAAGCGCGCGGGCGTGGGCAAGGCCGATGCCCTCGCCCTGCTGATCCTGGACACCGGACCTCCGGAAGAGGTCGAACACGCGTTCATGATCGCGCGGCTCGATGCCGCGACCATTGTCGGCGACCGCCACCCAAGCGCGCCCGAGATCGGCGCCCCCGGTTATGCGAATGATCCCCGCCCGCCCCGGCTGCGAATATTTGAGGGCATTCTCGATGAGGTTCGAGAGGATCTGCTCGACCGCGACCCGGTCATTGATCACGGTCGGCAGGTCCGACACTTCGACCGTCGTGCCGGTCTCGTCGATGCGGTGCTGCAGGCTGCCGACGATCGCGCCCACGACGTCGCCGAGAGCAAGCGTTTCGGGCGCGAGCGTGCGGCGACCTTGGCGCGAGAGATTGAGGATCGCGTTGATCAGCCGGTCCATCTTCTGCGTGGAGGTGCGAATGAAGCCGATCGATTCCGGCAGATCCTCCTCGATCGCGAGCCGCGTCGCGGCGTCAGGCGCCTTCCAGCCCTGCGCATCGCCCTGTTCGAGATAGCCCGAGATCGCCTTGCGCGCGGTCTCGAGTTCGGCCGTGAAACCCATCACATTGACGAGTGGCGAACGCAGATCGTGCGACACGATATAGGCGAAGCGCTGGATTTCGGCATTGGCGCGCTTGAGTTCGCCCGTGCGCGCATCGACCAGTTCCTCAAGCCCTTCGTTGAGACGGCGAAGTTCCGCGCGCGATGCGCGGAGCTCGACGAGATTGTTGCGAACGAGGAGCAGCGTGGCGGCTGCAACGACCAGCAGGAGAATCCCGGTTCCGATCAGCGTCAGGGTGAACAGGGATTGCGTGCGCTGCTGGCGTGCTTCGCGATCCTTGAGGAGGGCGAGTTCGCGCTCGAGCATCGTCTCGACGACCGCGCGCGCAGCGCGCACCTCGAGCACCCCCTTGTCGTTCGCGAAGTCGGCGATCAATGCCGCGCGGTCCGTGCCGCGAAGGCCGAGAGTCGCCTGGTAATGACGGCCATAGGCGTCGAGATGCGCGCGGAGCCTGGCGGCGCGGCCGCGCTGGTTTGGATTGTCGCTAATCAGCGCCTCGAGCGAGGCGAGCTGGGCGCGCGACCGGTCCTCGGCCTCATCCATGATCGCCGCGAAGGCCGGGTTCTGCGTGAGGATCAGCCCGCGGCGCGCCGTTTCCATTCGTTCGGTCGCGCTGGCGAAAGCCCCGAGATTTGCCTCGACAGCGAGCGTGTGCGCCACCTTTCGGGCGTCGGCCTCATTCTGGCGCTGCACATAAAAAGCAGTCAAGGCCGCCGCGAGGAGCGCAACAAATCCGAGCGTCAGGAGAAGGATGATGAGGCGACTCGCCCGCGTGTCGCGGCCGAGCGACGAGATCCTGGCCGATTCCATCGATATGCCCCTCGGCCCAGTCGAACAATTTGTGCCGTGCATGCACTGCCATGCCCTTCGTGGCAAGCAGCCTTGCTAGCTCTATCAGCCGAGATTGCAGGCGGCCTGGGTGGCGATTAACATGGATCAATATGATTTTGGATGAGGGTCGCCGATGCTCAGGCGTAGGCGCGGCACCGGGAGGACATTCACTCGGATGCCGCCGTAAGTCGAGCTTCGTGAGCGCGCCGCAAGCGCCTCGCAGATAATGCAGGAAAAATATGCCCAAAAGGATATTGGTCGTCGAAGATGATCCACTTGTCGCCATGATGCTCGAAGATGCGCTGGGCGCGCTGGGGCATGATATTGTCGGGGACGCCGGCGATATCGCATCGGCGCTCAGACATATCGCGACAGGCGAATTCGATGCCGCGATTGTGGACGTCTATCTCGAATCCGGTTTGCCGTGCGACGCGGTTGCAGAGGCTCTTGCTGCACGGTCGATCCCTTTCCTCGTCGCGACGGGCGGTTTCGTCGGTCAGCCTGGCCCCTGCTGGTACGACAAGCCGATCCTCGCGAAGCCTTTCACCATTGATAGCCTCGAAGTCGCGCTCGCCAGCCTCGCTCCATAATGAACCGAGCGCGCGCCGCCGATCAGAGTCCGGCTTTCTCAAGGGCGGCGGCGACCTCATCGCCGAGCCCATCCGGCCCTTTTGGAGACATGCGGTTGAGCAATGTCTGTATCCGCTTCTGGGCGACTTGCAGGGCCTTGTAGCGCACCTCGCGTTCGCGGTTCGTCCGCCAGGATCGGCTCTCACCAAGCAACGCCGCCCATTTCGCCTCTTCAGCGGCAAGGACGGCCAGGGCAAGCCGCAAACCGTCGCGTTGTCCGCGGGCATGATCGTCATTCATCGCAGCCTCCCCACCTTAACCTGCAACTGCAACGAACGGGCCTGCGCCAGATGTCTTTGCTGCTCGCCGCTCCACGAGAGGAACCTTTGCCGCGCACACGGACTGTTTTACGGAAAGGAGAGCGACCATGAAAGACGAACCCAAGAAGGGCGACGAGGTGACGTGGAAGAGCCACGGCGGACGCGCCGAGGGCAAGGTCGTGCGAAAAGTGACGAAAGCAATGGACATCAAAGGCCATCATGTCGCGGCATCGCCGGCGAACCCCGAATATCTGGTCGAAACGGCCGAGGGAAAGCGAGCTGCCCACAAGGCTGGGGCCTTGAATCGAAAAGAGCCGCGTTAAGGACAGCTGCCGAACTCGGCCCTGCGCGCGCCTGCGGCCCCGCCCGCCCGAGTGTCCGCGACCCTCGTTCACGATGCCGCATCGATCATGATCTGTAGCGCTGCGGCCACGGCCTGATCGAGAACATCGCGGCGGCCGATATCGCCGAAATGAAAATCCATGACCCGCACCGCGTCGGCGTCGGCGGCGCCAATGTAGACAAGGCCTACCTCTTCGCGGCCTTCGCGAGGGCCGCAGAACCCCGTGATCGCAATTGCAATCTCGGCATGGCTTGTCCGAAGAGCGCCAGTCGCCATCGCGGCGGCGACCTCGGGATTCACCGCTCCATCTCGCTCGGCGTCTTCTCGGGCGACGCCGAGCATCTCGCATTTGGCGTCGACCGAATAGACGATGAAGCCGCGCTCGAGATGAACTCCGAGCGCGGCATCGGCTGCGAGAACCGCTGAGAGCTGACCGCCGGTGCAGCTTTCGGCTGTCACGAAACGCAGCGTCTTTCCGGCCAGATGCCGGGCCAGCTTACGCGTCCGCCGTTCGATCAGCGTTGCAGCGCTCACCCTACATCGTGGCGAGTTCGGCGGGGGGAAGGCCCGCGGTCTCGGCCTGACGCTTCAGCTCCTCTTTCCGGGCAAGCATCCTTTCGCCGAGTGCGTCGAGGTCGACGTCGGCGGCACGCGCCTGCTGGAACATATTGTCGTGCTGCTTTTCCTCTTCCTTCACATGATGCTTGATCTCTTCCGACAGCACCGTGACCTTCGCCTCGAAAAATTCGTCGTCGGGTCCCGAAGCGACGATATCGTTGATCAGTATCTTGGCGCCATCATGCTCGACATAAGCTTCCTTGAGGAGATCGTCGTCGATCTTTCCCTTGAGCGCCGGATAGAAGACCTCCTCCTCGATCTGCGCATGGATCTTGAGCTCGGTGCAGATCCGGTCTGCGATCTTCGCCTTGCGGTCGGTGCCGCTGGCCTTCTCGAATTCCTCGAACAGGGCTTCGACGGCACGATGATCGGCCGCGAGGATATGGGTTGCGTCGGTGTCGACTTCGGTCGGTTTCATGGCAGTCTCCATCGTCATGCCCCGCGCCTGTTCAGCGCGCGGCGAGCCCGAAAGTTGCGCTCGATCCGCTCAAACCGCGCCGTCGTCGGCATCGCGCTGGCGCGACGCGCCTTCGGACCGCTTGATGAAGCTGATCTTGCCCTGCGGCTCGAGGATCGCCCATTCCACGTCGGAAATGTGGGCAATGCCCGCGAGCCGCATCTCGGACTCGATCTCGTCGGCGGTAAGCCGGTCGCGGTGAAGATTGTCGCGGATGATCTCGCCCTGCTTCACCACGACGCGCGGATGGCCTTCGAGCAGATTCTTGAGCCGCGGAAAGAGATAGGTCGCCCAGCTCAGGGTGAGCGCCCAGAAGGCGAAGGTCACAATCGCGAGCAACGCGCCGGTCAGGCTGAAATCATTATGGGTGACGCCCTGCTGGATGAGGTCGCCCATCACCACAAGCAGAACCAACTCGAAAGGCGTCATCTGCCCCAGTTCGCGTTTCCCCATGAGACGGAGGAGCGCATAGAGCAGGAAAAACATCGCACTCGCGCGAAGGACGATATCCATCAGGGCAGGACCTTGATCTCTAGCGGCATGCTGCCGAGCCCCTGCTCGCCGTCGAACAGCGCAATCTCGCCCTTGGTTCCTGCGAAGAGCGGCGGGTTGATCTGGCCATCGATCTTGACGACCAGCGTCTCGCCCGCGCGAAGCTCCCCATAGGAGAAACGATAGGCGCCGTCCTTGTAGCTTTCCTCGGCGGCGGCGGGGAGCATCGTGTTGATCGTCATGTCGGTCCAGAGCGACGGGGGGACCGCAAGCACCGCATCGGAAACATCGCGGATCGCCTCGACACGAATGCGGGTTTCGAAAAACTCGCCGTTGCGAATGACCGAGGGCGTCTTCACCTCGAGCCGCGCTGCTCCAAAATCCTCGACGCGCAGTGGACTAGGCTGGCCACCGACGAGGCCCGATAGCGCGACGGCGACGATGGCAGCGAGCAGGACGAAGGAAACGGGGCTCGCGTGGCGGTGCCAGCGCTGCCCGGAGATCATCTTCTGGCTGATTCCGTCCGGGCGACGGCTGTTCGCTGCAGCCGCGTCGCCGCCCGTCCCCTCGGGGCCCGCCGTCAAGCGAGGGGCTCCGGCCACGGCCGCGCGAGATAGGTACGAACCGCATCGGCGCGATCGCCGACTGCCGCGACCGCGATCAATATCTCGGACTGGCTGACGCCCAATATGCGCGCCCAGGCGAGCATCGCGTCGGGCGCGCTTCGATCGATGCGGTCAAATTCGAACTGTTGGTGGATCACGCCCGTCTCCCGTTGATGATGACGGGCGAACGCGTGCAGGGTACAAAAGTTGCGGTTCGGCGACGATCGCCGAAGGGCGTTCGCCGGCGTCAGGGCAATGGCCAAGCCTCGCCGTCATCACTCTTTGATGCGCGCCGCGAAACGCCGCGATGCGGCCAAAGTTGCGCACGGCGGCGAAGATAAATCTGGGCGATCGCAGGCAACTTTCGCCCGCGTCCAAGGGTTTCTCGGACCAGAACCCACAGCCAATGGAGAGTATCATGAGCGTCAAGGGACAAATCAAGGAAGCTGCCGGCTATGTGAAGGAAGAAGCCTTTGAAAACGGCGACAGCCCCGAGGCCAAGCGCAAGGCGCAGGAAGGCCGCGACCTTCGCAACGAAGGCCGCATCGAAGACGGCAAGCCGCCGAAGACGGGTACTCCCGGCACCGAAAACTAATCCTCCCGCCAAGTTGATGGCCCCCTTCGGGTCCGCGCATGCGGACCCTTTTTTTTTGCCCGGCGTCCCGAAGCAGCTGGCGGAGGAGAATTCGCATTGACCCAGAGCAAGTCGGCCGAACTTCTGCGCGCCCGGATCATTGTCGCAACATGACACCCCGCATAGCCTTTGTCGGAGCCGGCCCAACCACGCTCTACACGCTGCATGCGCTTCTCGCCCACCACCCCTCGCCCTTCCGTCTTGCCGTGTATGAAGCGCAGGCGTGCGCGGGCCGCGGAACGCCCTATCGGCCCGGCTGGAACGACCCCGCCATGCTGGCAAATATCGCCAGCATCGAAATCCCGCCGCTTGCCGAGACGCTGTGCGACTGGCTGATACGTCAGCCGCCGGAGCGCCTCGCCGATCTCGGCATCGATCCCGATGCGATCGGCGAACGGACCTTCTATCCGCGCGTCGCGCTCGGCGAATATTTCCGCGACCAGTTCGACGCCGTTATCGACATGGCGCGGGCGCGCGGTATCGAGCTCGAGCTGCGCACGCGGTGCCGCGTCGAGGACGCCGTCAGCACGTCCGGCGCGATGATACTCAAGGTTCGCACGAGGTCGGGCGAACTCGCCGACGAGGCTTTCGATCATGTCGTCCTCGCGACGGGCCACCAATGGCCCTCCGAGCCCGAGGTTCGGCCGGGCTATTTCCTCAGCCCCTGGCCCGCCTCGGCTCTGGCCACGGTACCGCCCTGCGATATCGGCATTCGCGGCAGCTCGCTTACGGCCATCGACGCCTGTATCGCGCTCGCCAACATCCATGGCTCGTTTGACGAAACCCGGGACGGCGAGACGCATTATCGTACGGCATCCGCCACCGATGCGTTCCACATGACGATGATGTCGAGGAAGGGCCTGCTCCCCGAAGCCGACTTCTATGCGCCGCTTCCCTATGAGCCGCTCGCCATCTGTACCGAGGAGGCGATCACGCGTCTCGTCGCGAGCGAAGAAGACGAGCTGCTCGATGCCGCTTTCGCACTGTTCAAGGCGGAGCTTGCCGCTGCCGATCCCCCTTACGCCGCGGGCATCGGCCTGGAGGAGCTCGACCTTGAGGGCTTCTGCGAAGCCTATTTTGCGCGGCGCGCAGCGAGCGATCCCTTTGTGTGGGCCGAGGCCAATCTCGCCGAAGCCCAGCACGACTATGCCGCAAGGCACACAGTCGCCTGGCGTTACGCGATCCTGCGCATGCACGAAACTCTCGCGCTTCTCGTGCCATATCTGGAGGGAACGGACTACCGCCGCTTCGTCCGTTACTTCAAGCCGGTGTTCGTCGACGATTATGCCACCGTTCCCCACAAATCGATCCGGCGGCTGATCGCGCTCCGCCGCGCCGGGAGGCTCGATGTCATGGCGATCGGCGACGATTACCGCATAGACACGAGCGGCGACGAGGCCGGCGCGTCCCTGATCCTGGGCGGCGAGCAGCGGCATTTTGAGGTGTTTATCGAGGCGATGGGCCAGCGCCCACTCGGCGCCGCAGCCTTTCCATTCCCCTCGCTGCGGCAACAGGGCATCGTGCGCGATGCAGCGCCTGGTGCCGGCAAGTCGGAGGCACGGGGCATCGCGATCGACGATGCCTTCCACCCGATTGCAGACGATATCCCGGAATCCCGCCTCTACTGCCTCAGCCTGCCCTTCCTGCTCGGCCGCCACCCTTTCATCCAGGGGATCACGAGTTCGCACGAAATGGGCATGGTGGTCGGAGAACAGCTTGCAGCCGCGATCGGCCAGGCGAATGCCGAGGAGAAGGCTGCGTGAAGCTCTTCGCCATTTATGTCGGCGGCGAGATGGCCGGCGCCAATATCGAGCTGCACGACATGCGCTTCGTCGCCGCGCCCACGATCACCGACACTTATGATGCGCTCCGCCGCCAATGGTGGGGCACGCCGGGCAGCCTCCATATCGACTGCTGGGCCGAGATCGATCACGCCGATGGCTATGACATCGTTTTGAAGACCGCGCCCTTCGAGGGTCCCGAACGGCTCTATTATGTCAATCTAGGCGGCTATGTCCGGGGCGAATTTCTCGAGCGCCACCGCAATCTTTTCATTGTGGCGGACACGCTCGCGCGCGCGAAGTCGCGCGCACTCGCATCGGTGCGGCAGTGGGTGCAGCCGCACCGCGACGAGATGTACGAGGCCGAGCAGGCTTTTGCGCTCGACGCGGTCGCCGCCGAAGCCCGGCTCCACATCCATCTCGTGCCCGCCCCGCGGCGCGAGCTCGCGATCACCTGCGAATATCGCCCGATCCGCGCGCCGCGCCGGCAAAGCCGGACCGCCGCGACCGGTCCCTGACCCAAGCCGCGAGGCGCAGCCCCCCTCCGCAACTCCCGCCTTCGCGGCGCATTGATGCAGATACAGACGCTCCAGACAAAAGGCTCCTCCCATGACCATGACGATCGAACAGCTTTCCGAGAAGATAAAGGATATCGATTTCGCGATGCTCGCGACGCACACGGCGGGCGGCGCCATCGGGTCGCGGCCGATGAGTAACAATCGCGAAGTCGATTATGACGGCGACGCCTGGTTCTTCACCGACGAGTCGTCCCTCATGGTCGCCGATATCGCGGCCAACCCGAACGTCAATCTGAGCTATCAGGGCAAATCGGGCCTGCTCGGCATGCGGCCCTTCTTCCTCGCCGTCGAGGGCCACGCAGAGCTCATCCGCGACAAGGCCGAATTCGCCGAACATTGGACGAAGGGCCTCGAACGCTGGTGGCCGGACGGCATCGAGACGCCAGGGATCGTCCTCATCAAGGTGTCGGGCACCCGCGCGCATTATTGGGACGGCGAGGATGAGGGCGAAGTTCAGCTCTGACAAGGAAAGACATCCCGCCACGGTTCCCGGTCGGTGAAGGACAAAGAGAAGCCAGCACCCCATCGGTCTGCCACTACCCTCTCCGATACCCGCGCCGCGAGAAAGCCGAGCTCCATGCCGAACGCTTCCGACAGCGACAATGCAAGCGCCGGAGAGGTTGCGCTCGATGGGGGCTGCGCTTGCGGCGCGGTTCGGTACCGCCTTGAGGAAAAGCCATATGATAGCGGCTGGTGTCACTGCCGTGTCTGTCAGCATGTCTCGGGGTCGGGCGGCATGGTCTTTACGACCGTCCATCTCCACCGGTACCACATCCTTGCGGGCGAAGAGCATATAGGACGCTTCGCATCGACCAGCTTCGGCACGCGCAGCTTCTGCCGGACGTGCGGCTCGCCGCTAACGATCCATGTGCGCCACCAGGCCGATGAGATCGATATTGCGGCGGGGACGCTGGACGATCCGGAAGAGATTGCGCCAGCTTTCCACCTTTATACCTCCGAGGCGCCGAGCTGGATGCCGATGATGGCGTTCCTTCCGCGCTACAAGGCGCTGCGACCGAAGACGCGGGGGCTCGACGAGGGGGTCACTGAGGCGGGCTGAGGCGTAAATGAAGACGGCGCCCAAAGAGCCGCACGTGGCAAAATCGCAACCGCTTTTGCAGCGGGGCGTTTCCAGGTCAGATCATGACGATTTCGAGTTCCGCCGCGTCGAACCGAAGCTCGATCCGCTACTGAAAGGACAAGACATGCGCATCCTCATCCTCGGTGCCGGCGCCGCACTTTTTCTCGCCGCTTGCGACAGCAAGCAGGAAGCTGCCGAGGACAGGATGGAACGTGCGGCCGAGACCAGCGCCACGGTCGCCGGCCCCCTCCCTGCGGCGCTCGGGCTCAGCGAGGCACAACTGCTCGACGCCGATATCGTCGGCGCGGACGGGAAGGATCTCGGAGACGTATCGCAGGTGCTGCGCGGCGCCGACGACAAGGTGGACCGTCTCCTCGTCGAGCTCGATGGCGTCGGTCCCGACCGCTATGTTCATGTACCGGTGCAGGGCCTCAAACCTATCGTACGCGGCGACGACACCGATCTTCAGACGAGCATGACCAAGGCCGACCTCGATGCGCTGCCCGAAGTGAAACTGCCAACCCCTTGAGATCGTGACGCGCGAGGCGCATCGACTGTGAACGGAGAAACCCTCCATCGGCGGATCGATGTCGGCGGAGTCGATATCTTTTACAGGGCGGCAGGACCGCCCGACGCTCCGGTCCTGCTGCTGCCGCATGGCTATCCCTGTTCGTCGTTCGAGTTTCGCAATCTCTTGCCGCGGCTTGGCGATCGGTGGAGGCTGCTCGCAGCCGATTATCCGGGCATGGGCTACAGCGATACGCCCGAGCATTTCGACTATAGCTTCGACGGCTATGCGCAGCTTCTCGACGGGTTCGTGCGTGCGCACGGCGTCGAGCGCTTTGTGCTCTATCTTCACGATTTCGGATCGCCGATCGGCGCGCGTCTCGCGATCATGCGGCCTGAACGCATCCTCGCGCAGATCATCCAGAATGGGGACATTCCCTATGAGGATGCGCTGGGCGACAAATATGCCGAGATAGAGAAGAGCTGGTCGCTTCCCGAACCCGAGATGCGCGCCGAGATCGGCAAGGCAATCAGCGAGGATGTTTTTCGGGAGGAGTTTCTGAACGACGTGCGGCCCGATCTCGTGCCGCGCATTCCGCCGGACCTCTGGAAACTGCACTGGTCGCTGATCAACCCGCGGCGCCGCGAAATCGCGATCGACCTTATCGGGGGCCTCAAGGCCAATCGCTCCTGGTTCAGCGCGCATCGACGCTATCTGCGCGAGCACCACCCGCCGACGCTCATCGTCTGGGGTCCGCAGGATTTCTACATGCCCGAGAAGTCTGCGCGCGCCTATTTGCGCGATCTCCCCGCGGCCGAGCTGCATCTGCTAGACGGCGGCCATTGGCTTCTCGAAACCAACCTCGACGAGGTTGTCCCGCTGATCAGGGACTTTCTCGATCGGACGCTGCGCTCAGAAGCGACGCCGAACCGCGTTCCCTTGCCTTGTCCCAGCGGCGCCAGCTGCCAGCAGCCTGAGCCGGGCCACCGCAACGATAAAGGGCGCCGGAACCGGCGCCCTTCACCCTGCCCTTAGGGAAGGCAGTCTTATTTCTTCTGGGTGTCGCCGACGCCGGTTTCGGACGGAGCGATCTCGCCATTGTCGTCCATCGCGTTGGCCTTTTCTTCGCCTTGCTCTTCGACGACATCGGCTTTCTGCTCCATCGCCTCTTTGGCGGGACCTTCGGGCATCGCGTCGGCCTGGTCGTCGATCGCCTCGGCCTTCGCTTCGGCCTGATCCTCGACCTTGTCGGCGGCGGGGCTCTGGCAGGCGCCGAGCGCGAGGGCCGAGGTTGCGGCGAGGGTTACAAACAGCTTTTTCATCGAGACTCTCCCTGTTGATGACTGCCCTGCTAACGCGGCGAAGCCCACAGGGTTCCGCAGGCCTGCGCTATGGGCATCGTCAGCGTCGCGCTGCCATGATCCGCGCGATCATGTCTTCATCGCGAAGCCGCCGCCAGCGGGCCTCGACGAAGCTGTGTACGCCGAACAGGAACAGCCCGGCGGCAACGAGCAGATAGAGCGGCGGATTGTCGGTGAGCGCCGAGAGCGCGTCGCCGAGGCCCTTGACCTCTCGGGCAGCGCCGAACCAGCCGCCGCGCACGAGCGAGGCGCCGATGACCGCGAACACGACCGCGCGCGCCGCAAGACCCGCCCGCCCGACGGGCACGGCCCATGCAGGTGCTGCCGCATCGAGATCCTTTGTAAATTCGGTGGTCCAGGCCTTGTCGGCCTGGTGCACAGCCGCCACGAGGAAGGCGGCGCCGACGAGCCCTAGGAGCAGGCCGCCGAGGGGCAGGTCGAGCAGCATGCCCGCCGCCTCTTTCTCGCGGCCGTCTTCGGCGCCGCCGCCCGAGGCAAGGCGAAGCGCCGCCCAGGCGAGAATGAAATGGGCGATGCCGCTCGCGGCATAGCCTATCCGCACAGCGACGCCCTTCGCACCGGTTCCCTTGTTTTCGCTATCGAGCGCCGCCCCGTACAGGCGATAGGCGCCGTAAAGCGCCAGACCCATCGCGAGAAGAGCAAGAAGGATCGAGCCAGCGGGCATATCGCGGACCGAGCGGAACACGGCTTGCGGACTGGCGTCGTCGGCCGACGAACCGGTGAGCGCTATCCATGCCAGCAGGCAATAGACGACGCCGCGCGCGAACCACCCCGTCCGCGCAAATGTCTCGAGCCGACGCAACCTGTTCATAATGCCTGTCCCCGAATGTTGACCCATCAGGCCAACGCCCGCTGCACCCGGCAGTTCCGCGCGGCTCTCACCCCGCCGCGGCTGCCCCCCCTCTCCCTTCCCGGCCACCCCGCGTCGCTCGCCGACACCCGTGCGCCCGATGCCGCCGTGACGAAGCTGCGCGGTTCAGCCGCAGCTTTTCGCAAAGGCGCCGGTCACGAAGTCGCGGCCGGTCCGCAGTCCGACCGGGTCGACGCTGTGCGCGACGCCGTAGGAGATATGCGTCTCGACCTCGACGCCGAGCCGCTTCAACTGGCTCTCGGACATGTGCAGCGCCGCGATCGGCACGACGGGGTCGGCCGTGCCGTGCACCAGCAGGACTGGCGGTTTCGACGGAACATGATGCGCGAGATCGGCCGTGCCCGCGAGCATGCCCGAATAGCCGACGATAGCGGCAACGGCGCGGGGGCGGCGAAGGCCGACCTGAAGCGCCATCATCGTGCCCTGGCTGAAACCCACAAGGGCGAGATCGGCCTCGCTGAGGTCATATTGCGCGAGCTTGCGATCGATGAACGCGTCGATCGCCGGCGCTGCCGACGCAGCGCCTGCAGCCAACGCCGCCGGGGCGAAACCCGACAGCCCCCACCATTGGTAGCACCCGCCCATTATCGAACATCGCTGCGGTGCATGCGGCGCAAGAAACAGCGTGTCTGGCAAGGCCTCCTGCCACTGCGGCGCCAGCGAAATCATGTCGGAGCCGCTCGACCCGAAGCCGTGGAGCAGCAGCACGATGTTTTTGGGGGCGCCTCCGGAGCGAGGTTGCAGGCTGGCACCGTTCACGATCTTGGACAAACTTCTTCTCTCAGCTTCGGCAGCGCAGGGCGCGCCCCCGGGCGGCAAGGATTGCAACGCTGCATAGGTAGAAAGTCGGCCGCGCATGTCCAGCCCATGGAATGTACCGGACAGCTCCGCCGCAGCGCAGCTCGGCATGAGCCAAGTGCTCCGCAACCAAGTGTAGGACCCGCCGGTTTGTCGATGACAGGCAGAACAGGAGGAGTCGGCAATGGCACGCAAATCAGAGGCCGGAAAGGTCGGAGAAACCGCGTCCGAGAAGCGCGGAAAACAGACGGCGGCAAGGAAACTGCGGAAGGAGGTCGGCGAGACGAAGACGATCCGCACGCCGCCGAAAGACCGGGAATCCGATCTCGACCGCGCGCCGAAATGGGAGCCGCGTTATGCCGGTTCCGACCGGCTCAAGGACAAGGTCGCGATCGTGACCGGCGGCGACAGCGGGATCGGGCGCGCGGTAGCCGTATTGTTCGCCCGCGAAGGTGCGGACATCGCCATCGTTTACAAGAGCAACGAGGCCGATGCCGAGGAAACGGCTTCGCTCGTAGGCGCCGAAGGGCGCACCGCGATCCTCGTCAAGGCCGACGTGGGTAAAACCAGCGCCGGAAAGACTATCGTCGACAAGGTCGTGAGCAAGCTGAAGCGCATCGATGTTCTCGTCAACAATGCGGGCGAACAGCATCCGGCGGACGATATTCGCGACATCAGCCCGGAGCAGCTGCAGCGCACATTCGCCACCAATATCTTCGGCATGTTCTATCTTGTGCAGGCTGCGCTGCCGCATCTCAAGAAAGGCGCGGCGATCATCAATTGCACGAGCGTGACAATGTATCAGGGGAGCGGTGGTCTGCTCGACTATAGTGCGACCAAGGGCGCCATTACCGCCTTCACGCGCTCGCTCAGCGAGAGTCTGATCGAGAAGGGCATCAGGGTGAATGCGGTCGCGCCCGGACCGATCTGGACCCCGCTCAATCCACGCGGCGGAGCGCCAGCCAAAAAAGTCGAAAGTTTTGGCGAGACGACGCCGATGAAGCGACCGGGAGAGCCCAACGAGGTCGCACCGAGCTTCCTCTTTCTTGCGTGCGACGACAGCAGCTACATGTCGGGCCAGGTGCTCCACCCGAACGGCGGAACGGTCGTCAACGGATAGACCGCGCCGAGCGGCAATCATATCTGGGCGCCGCCGCCGCTCGCAACGATTGTCACGCGGTGCCGCCACGGCCAGCGCGCTCGTGTCCGTCTTCGCAAGCGAGGTCTTGCATGCCACCGATTAGCGTCTTTAGCGGAACCCCAAGATGTTCCGTTGGTTGACCAAAGGGGGCCAGATAGGGAGAATTGTCATGCCCCGTGGGGACAAATCGAGCTACACCGACAAGCAAAAGCGCAAGGCCGGGCATATCGAAGAAAGTTATGAGAAGCGCGGCGTCGGCAAGAAGGAAGCGGAGAGCCGCGCATGGGCAACGGTGAACAAGGAGTCGGGCGGCGGCAACAAGTCGGGTTCCGGCCGTGGCCAGCCCGATACCCATGAAGCCTCGAGAAAAGGTGGTCGCAAAAGCGGTGCGGGCAAGAGCAGCGAAAAGCGATCGGCGGCTGCGAAAAAGGGTTGGGAAACGCGCCGACGAAATACCAAGGGGTAGATGCGGCGCGGGTCGAGCTGCGGCCGAATATAGGGCTCCTACACGGGAGTTCCGGTCCAGGCAGCGCTGCCGTCACAATCATAAGATTTCAGCCGATCGACAAGGCTTCGGCGCTCCGCCGCTACCTCGCGCAGGAGGAGGATCGCGGCCTCCCGGTCGAGGCCGACAGGATCAAGACGGCCTTGATCGATCCTCGCGATGAGATCGGAGAGGAATTTCAGTTCTTGACCGGCCAGCATCAGAAATGTGTCGCTCTGGTTCATGCCTGTTCAACGCCCCGGCGCCCCGGCGGGCTGCATCAGGCGCAGGTAAAGTCCGACCGGCAAGCCTCCCCAACCTTCGTCGTTGAAGCATTCTTCTCGCCGACTTCGCAATCTTCCGGCGCGACAGGACACGGGGCCAAGCTCAATCCGGACCACCCATGCGAGGAATCGGTATAACCTGCGTTAATCAGACCGGGATTTCGGGCCTTTTCCCAGAAGCAGGGGCAACTCGCTCGCTTGCGCGGCGTTCGGTCGGACATGGTCCAGCCGGTCGCAAATTTCGAAAACGGCGGAGGGTCTCGGCGCGCCGCGACCGGGTCGAACTCGCGCCCATCCGCCCGATCCTGGAAGGTTGATCCTATGTCTGCGACGATCCAGCCCGTCATCCTTTGCGGCGGCGCGGGTACGCGGCTCTGGCCCGCTTCCCGCGGCGCGCGTGCCAAACAGTTTCTGGATATCATCGGAAAGGAGAGCCTGTTCGCCCGCACGCTCGATCGGGCAACCGGAGCCGGCTTTTCGGCGCCGCTCATCGTGTGCGGCGCCGAGCATGTCGCGATGGTGCGCGAGCAATCCCAGGGTCGCGACCTTCGGCTGATCGTCGAGCCCGCGGCGCGCAACACCGCTGCCGCCATCGCGCTCGCGGTCGCTTCCTCGGCCGATGACGTTCTGCTGCTCGTCATGCCGAGCGATCATGTCATCGCCGATGTAGCCGCATTCCGGGGCGCCATCGCCAAAGCCGCCGATCTGGCGCGCGACGACTGGCTGGTCACATTCGGCATCGCCCCCGATCGGCCCGACACGGGCTTCGGCTACATCGCCAGCGGCGCGCCGCTCGGCAACGCGGGATTTGCCGTCGCCCGCTTCGTCGAGAAGCCGCCGCTCGCCGATGCCGAAGCGATGCTTCGCGAGGGTGGCTACAGCTGGAACGCCGGCATCTTCCTCTTCCGGGCCGGTCGCATGCGCGAGGCGATGCTCGCGCATTGCCCGGCCATATATCGCGCGGCGGAAGCCGCGGTCGCCAATGCGCTGCACGATGGCGATGCCCTGCACGCGGCAAGCGCGCCGTTCGAACAGGCGCCCTCTGATTCGATCGACTATGCCGTGATGGAGAAAGACGCCCGCGTTGCGGTCGTCCCCGTGTCGATGGGCTGGTCGGACCTAGGCAGCTGGCAGGCGGTGCACGCGCTCGCAGGTGCCGACGCGGCCGGTAATGCTTGCAGCGACGATCTTTTCGCACACGACAGCCACAATTGCCTCGTCCGCGCGCCCGGAAAACGCGTGTCGCTCGTCGGCATGGACAATGTCGGCGTCATCGTCGACGGCGACGATATCCTCGTTATCGCGCTCGACCGATCGCAGGAAGTCCGCGCCGCAGCCAAGGCGCGCGCCTGAAGTCCATGCCGCGGCCGCTTTCCAAAGGGGTCAACGCAGCTGACTGTCCTTGCTTCCCCGGCGGTTGAAACCGGCCGGACGGCGTTCGGCGTCGCGAAGCGTCTGGCACCCGATGCAGGTACGGCTCGCAGGCAAGGCCTTTCGCCGCGCCTCCGGAATCCGCTCGCCGCAATCGTCGCAATAGTCCGCGCCCTTGCCGGACAGCAGCCGCAGGCGCGCCTCCTTGACGGCATCGCTCACCGTGTCGTCGATCTGCTCCTGAACGGCGCCGTCGCGCGCCCAGCCATTCGCCATGTTGAAGCTCCATGTTTCGGGGACGAAAATGGGAACGCATGGCGGGGCGGGCAAGTTGCCCCGCCACCGGGAACGATCGCGGCGCCGGATGGTCTTGAGTCCATGGCCAGAAAGACCGCCGCACCGAGCCCTGCAGACCGCGCCCCCTCTTCGAAGCGCGGCGAACGAAAGGCTGCGGCTCCCCCGCCCTTTCGTCCGGTCCAGCTGGCGACGCTCGTCGACCGCGTTCCCGCCGGCAGGGGCTGGGTTCACGAGATGAAATATGACGGCTACCGCCTGCTGATCGCGATCGGCGGCGGCGAGGCCCGCGCCTATACGCGCTCCGGTCTCGACTGGTCGGAGCGCTTCGCGCCGCTCCTCGCCGAGGCCGCAAAGCTGAAGGTAGACAGCGCGCTGATCGACGGTGAAGCGGTCGTGCTCGATGCTGAAGGCCGCTCAAGCTTCCAGTCACTGCAAAATGCCCTGAAGTCCGCGCCCGATAGCATCGACTATTTCGCGTTCGATCTGCTCGAGCTCGACGGCGAGGATCTGACCCCCCTCCCCCTCCTCGACCGCAAGGCGCATCTTGCCAAAATTCTTCCCAAGGCCTCCAGGCATATCCGCTTCTCGGACCATATCGAGGGCAGCGGCGAGGCATTGCTCGAGAGTTTCTGCGCCGCAGGTCTCGAAGGTGTCATCTCGAAGAAGGCCGACGCGCGCTATGTCGGCTCGCGCGCGGGAAGCTGGCTCAAGGCGAAGTGCATCAAGCGGCAGGAGTTCGTCATCGTCGGCTGGACACCCTCGGACACGTCGCGCGCGTTCCGCTCGCTCATGCTCGGCGTGCATGAGAAGGGCGCGCTGCGCTACGCGGGCAAGGTCGGGACCGGATTCGATACCGAGGAGCTCTTCCGCCTCCAGGCGATGATGAAGCCGCTCGAACGAAAGGAGCCGACGGTGAAGGCGCCCCGCACCGAGACGCGCGGCGCGCACTGGATCGAGCCGAAGCTCGTCGCCGAGATCGCTTTTACCGAGATGACAAACGAGGGCACGCTCCGCCACCCGAGCTATCTCGGACTTCGCGAAGACAAGAAGCCGGAGGCCGTGGTCGTAGAGAGCGAAGAAAAGGTTGCGGTGGCGACGAGCGTCTTCCCCGTTCCGATCAGCAACTCCGACCGCGTCATCTTTCCCGAGGCGGGGCTCACCAAGGGCGAGCTTGCAGAATATTATGCCGCACTCGCGCCGATCATGCTGCCGTGGGCGGGTTCGCGCCCGATCAGCCTCGTGCGCTGTCCGCAGGGCCGCGCCAAGAAATGCTTCTTCCAGAAACATGATGCCGGAAGCTTCGGCGATTCGGTGAAGCAGGTCGCGATCGAGGAGAAGGATGGCGACAACCAGCCCTATCTCTATATGGACACGCCCGAGGGCCTGATGACCTGCGTCCAGATGGGCACGATCGAATTCCATGGCTGGGGCGCGCGCATCGAGGATGTCGAGAAGGCCGATCGGCTCGTCTTCGATCTCGATCCCGACGTCGGTCTCGATTTCGAGGCGGTCCGCAGCGCCGCCTTCCAGTTCCGCGACATCCTGAAGCAGATGGGCCTCGAGACCTTCCCGATGCTCACCGGCGGCAAGGGCGTCCATGTGATCGCCCCGCTCGTGCCGCGCGCCGAATGGCCCGAGGTCAAGGACTTCGCGCACCGGCTCGCCCGCGCCGTCGCCCAGATGGATTCCGACCGCTTCACCGCCGCCCTCCCCAAGGCGCAGCGCAAGGGCCGGATCTTCGTCGATTATCTCCGCAACCAGCGCGGCGCGACTGCGGTGATGCCCTATTCGGCGCGGGCCCGCGAAGGCGCGCCGGTCGCCGCGCCCATCAGCTGGAAGGAAATGGAGACGATCGACAAGCCTTCGCATTTCCGCATCACCGACGCGAAGGAGCTTCTGAAGCGCGCGAGCCTCAAGGCGCTGCAAGGCTGGGGCCGCGCCGACCAGACGCTGCCCGACCTGTGAAGATCGCGACCTATAATGTGAACGGCATCGGCGGCCGCCTCGACATTCTGCTCGGCTGGCTCGCGCAGGCCGAGCCCGACATCGTTTGCCTGCAGGAATTGAAAGCCCCTCAGGAGAAATTCCCCGAGAAGGCGATCCGCGACGCGGGCTATGACGTGATCTGGCACGGCCAGAGCCGCTGGAACGGCGTCGCGATGCTGAGCCGCGTCGGCGAAATCCACGAAACGCGCCGCGGGCTCCCCGGCGATCCCGGCGACGAGCAGAGCCGCTATATCGAGGCCGCGGTCGGCGGCATCCTCGTCGCCGGCCTCTATCTTCCCAACGGCAATCCCTGGCCCGGTCCGAAATTCGATTACAAGATGCAGTGGATGGCGCGGCTCGACGCGCATCTGACAACGCTCTTCGACCTCGATGCCCCCGTCGTCATCTGCGGCGACTTCAACGTCATTCCCACCGACCTCGATGTGTACAAGCCCGAGAACTGGAAGAAGGACGCGCTCTTCGCGCCCGAAGCCAAAGACGCCTACCGGCGCATCCTCGACCAGGGCTGGACCGATGCGATCCGCCAATTGCATCCCGAGGAGCGCATCTACAGCTTCTGGGCCTATTGGCGGCGCTCGTTCGAACGCAATGCCGGCATCCGCATCGACCATCTGCTGCTGAACAAGCCCGCGGCGAAGCGGCTCGAGGCAGCCGGCGTCGACACCCGCCCGCGGGCGCTCGACAAGACGAGCGACCATGCGCCCGCCTGGATCGAACTTGGCGCGGGCTCCACAAAGCGAAAGCGCAAGGCGTCATGACGCGCACCATCGCCGGCTGGAAGCTGCCACCAGCCGAGCGCGACCAGCTGCTCGAACGGTTCGAACCGCGCTATGCCGAGCTGGTTGCCGACCATGTGACGCTCCGCTTCGGGACCGCCGAGGACACGCCCCTACCCGCCGCGCACGCGGGCGAGATCGTCGGCGAAGTCGACGACGGCGCGGGCGTCCAGGCGCTCGTCGTGCGCATCGGCGGCACCACCGATCGCGGCGACGGCAGCCATTATCATATCACCTGGTCGCTTGGGCCGGGCCGCGAGGCGAAGGAGAGCAACGACGTGCTCGCCGCAACGAAATGGCAGCGGGTGCATCCTCCGATCGCCATCGCGCTCGCGCCCGCGCGCTGGACCGTCTGACAAGCTCGGATCGGCAAGTCGCGGGCCGCGAAAACGGCAGGCGCGTTCGCGACTGCCCGGCCATTTCCAGCTCCCGCTTTCGATCCCGTTGCGGCGATCGGGCTTCCCTTCCCATCGCCGGCGCGGAACGCTCGGCGACCGCGCGCATTGAAGCAGCATTGGCAAAGGAGTGAGTGACGATGGCTGCGCGCCCTTATTGGAAAGGCCAGATCCGCCTGGCGCTCGTTTCGATCCCGGTCGAGATCTATTCGGCGACGAAGAGCGGGGCGACGATCGCGTTCAACCAGATCCACGAGCCGACCGGCAAGCGCATCAAATATGAAAAGGTCGTGCCCGGCGTCGGCCCGGTCGACGTCGACGAGATCGTCAAGGGATTCCAATATGCCAAGGACCAATATGTGCTGCTCGACGACGAGGAGATCGAAGGGGTCAAGCTCGAGAGCAAGAAGACGCTCGAGCTCACCCAGTTCGTCGAGGCCGAGGATATCGACGAGATCTATTTCGAGAAGCCCTATTATGTCGTCCCCGCCGACGACCTTGCCGAGGAAGCGTTCATCGTGCTGCGCGAGGCGCTGCGCCGCACGGGCAAGGTCGGTCTCGGCCAGCTCGCGATGCGCGGCCGTGAATATGTCGTCAGCATCAAGGCGTGCGGCCGGGGTCTCGTCATGGAGACGCTGCGCTATGCCGACGAGGTCAACAAGGCGGCGAGCTATTTCCGCGACATCGCCGACAGCGATCCCGACGAGGATCTGCTCGATCTCGCGACGACGCTGATCGACAAGAAGACGGGCAAGTTCGACGCGAGCGATTTTCACGATCGCTATGTGGAGGCGCTGAAGGAGCTCATCGAGCGCAAGAAGAAGGGCAAGACGCTCAATCTCGACGACGGGAAGGACGAGAAGGCGCCGAGCGGATCGAACGTCGTCGACCTGATGGCGGCGCTCAAGAAGTCGATCGGCGACGGCGGCGGGAAGGCCAAGGCCGCCAGCGCCAAGAAGGCGCCGGCCAAAAAGACGCCGACGAAAAAGGCGCCGACCAAGACCGCCGCGCGCAAGCGCGCATGAGCCGCGCCTTCACAATGCCCGCATTCGCAGTCGGGCGCTCAGGCACCGGGACCGAACCGCCGGCGCGCCGGGTCGCGCTCGCACCGGAAATGATCCTTGATGTGCGCGTTGAAATAGGCGCCGAGCGATTCCGCAGCGCAGAGCCCGTCGTAGATCGCGCGCGGGACGCCATGATAAAGATATCTGCCGGTGCCCCGGAAGCTGATGGAAAGCACCGACGCTGCGTCGTCATAGGCGACATGGTCGATCATGGTCGAGCGGGTGAAGCGGCGCGCGCGCATATGGGCAGAGCGCGTCGCATCCGCACAGGTTCCCACCAGGGCGCGGGCAAGCGCGCGCCGCCGGTCCGAGCGAGCGCCCCCTCCCCGCAGACCCGCCCCGCCTCTCCTCTCCGGCCCTGATCGATGACAACCGAGCCGACAGCCGACGAGCTTCGCGCAATCGCCGAACACCGCGGGATGAAACTCGTCCGGTCGCGAAAGCGAACGCCGGGCGTTGGCGATTATGGGAAGTTCGGCCTCACCGATGCGGCTGGCAAGCCGCTCCTCGGGATCGGCGAACAAGGGCTCACGGCAAGCGCCGCCGACATCGCGCACTATCTTCGCGGCGGCGCGGCCGACAGCTGGAAACTCTCGGCCGAACGCGAACCCGCGGCGAAGCCTGCCAAGAAGGCACCGAAAGCCGCCGAACCTATCGAGGAGCAAGTACCCATCCGTCGACGCGGAAAAACGCGTCCGCCACCGTCACCCGAGCCTGTACGAAGGCGGCAGGATCCGCCGCCGCCGCCGAAAGCCAAGCCGGCGCTGAGGATCGTCAAACCCGAAGCCCTGCCCGAGCCCGAGCTCAGCCTGCGGCCCGCGACGGGCAAGGACCGAAAAGCTCTCGCCCGTCTGCTCGCGCAGCTTGCCGAGCCGCCCAAGCGCATATCGATCGACGCGAATATCGAGGCGATCGGCAAGGCCAAGGCCGCGCTTCTCGTCGCCGATGCCGGCGGGCTGGTCGGATGCTGCGCCTGGGCGGTCGTTCCGACCTTGCAGCACGGCCTCGTCGGCCGCGTCACCCTGCTGCTTGTCGACGGCGAGCGTCGTCGGCGCGGCATCGGGACGGCGCTCCTGACCGCCGCCGAGACGGCGCTCACCAAGGCCGGATGCGGCACGATCGAGATCATGAGCGACATCATGATCAACAACGCCCACAACTTCCTGCGCGCGCGGAACTATGAGCAGAAGAGTTACCGCTTCGTCCGTTCGGCGGGAGGGGCGCCAAAGGCCCGGCGAGACTGAGCGCGCGCCCTACCCGATTATCTTCCGCTCCCGGCCATGCGCCTTCCCTTGCCCCACGACATCGGGATAATGCATCACCGCCGGAACAAAGAGGCGGGCGCCGTCGTCTCTCCCCAGGCGATCGGCTTTCCCTCCGCAGCATCGACCAACGGATGATATCATGTTCGAGCGCCTGACAATTCTTGCGCAGCATGCGATGCCGAAGCGGCGGCTGACCGAATTCGCCGGCCGTGTGGCTTCATCGTCCGGCTGGCTGACCCCCAAGCTGATCCGATGGTTCGTAGCGAGATACGGCGTCGACATGAGCGAGGCCCACAATCCGGATATTCGGAGCTATGCAAGCTTCAACGACTTCTTCACGCGCCCGCTGTTAGCGGGCGCCCGCCCGCTTGCCGCGGCCGATTTCATCTGTCCGGTCGACGGTGCGATCAGCCAGTTCGGCGCGATCGACGATCATCACATCGTCCAGGCCAAGGGCCACCGTTTCACCACCACCGCGATACTGGGCGGCGACGCCGCTCTCGCGGCGACGTTTCGCGACGGCAGTTTCGCCAATCTCTATCTTTCGCCCAAGGATTATCACCGGCTGCACATGCCGTGCGACGGGGAGCTCAGACGCATGATCCACGTCCCGGGCTCGCTCTTTTCCGTCAACCCGACGACCGCGCGCGGGGTGCCCGGCCTTTTCGCGCGCAACGAGCGGGTCATATGCCTGTTCGAGTCCCCCACTCACGGCCATTTTGCGATGATACTCGTAGGTGCGACCATCGTCGGCAGCATCGCGACGCCATGGCATGGCGTGGTGAACGCAAAGCGATCGGGCAAGATATCGTCATGGTCCTACGCCCCCGATGAAGCCGCGCTGCGCAAGGGCGACGAGATGGGTCGCTTTCTCCTCGGCTCCACGATCGTGATGCTGTTCGAGAAGCAGGCGATCGCGTTCAACCCCGACTGGTTTCCCGAACGGCGGGTACGCCTCGGGGAGGAGATGGGAAGCGCCGTAGAAAAGGCCTCGGGCGGATAGCCGATCAACCCTGTAACCGGCGCGGCAGCCGACGCGCCTCGCTGGGCGTTTCGGGCGGCGGGACGGTGCCAGGCCAGTTGGCGCAGGCGGATCGGCCCCCATCGGTGACGCGCCAAGGTCGAGCGGGGCGTCAAGGCTTGTGCCAACCCGCCAGAAAACGCGCGCCGGCTCCGGCCTCGATGGTAGCGACGTCCTCGGCCCACAGGCACTCGCCCGCCTGCGCGGTCACGCCGTCAGCTGCGACCGTGCCGCTGAGCGGGACGATCATCGCCCCATCCCTCGCATCGGCAAGCGGCGAAAGGTCGTTGGCGTTCAGGTGCGCGACCACGAGATGGCGGCTGTCGAGCAACAACGCGCTCTCTGCGATATCGACTTGGCGGCAGAGATCGCGTGACATTGGCGCGGCCTTCGCGACCGCCGTCCCATCGGCGAGGTGCAGCTCGCGCGGGCGGCCGTAATCGTAGAGACGATAGGTGACATCGACATTCTGCTGGATTTCGACGAGCGTGACCCCGGCACCAATTGCATGGACGGTTCCGGGCGGAATATGAAAGAACATGTTCGCCCGCACGGGATGCCACTCCATGAGCGCCTCGATAGCGCCCGAGCGGGCGGTTTCGGCGAGTTCGCGCTCGCTGAGCGAACGACGCGTACCGATCCCGAGCATAGCATCCGGTTCGGCACCCAGAATATACCAGCATTCCTCCTTGCCTGCGGGAAGTCCGCGCGCCTGCGCCTGCCGGTCGTCGGGATGGACCTGGATAGACAAGCGCTCGCTCGTGAAGATATATTTCACGAGCAGCGGATTGGATTTGGGGGGACGAAACCAGATTTCGCCGACGCGACCACCAGTCCGTGCATCGAAGGGCGGGGGAAGCCGATCGACGCCCCAGGGTTTCTCGACCCAGATCGTATCAAGCTTTTGTGCTTTCATGGTCACATCCATCACTCCCATTCTGAAGCATATGCCGGCTGGCTCCGGCGCAGCGCATATTCCCAGGCGCGGCCAGGAAGGCGGACAGCGCAAATGGCGTCGGCGACGCGCCGGAAGAGCGGGTAAAGTTGTTGCTCGCGAGTTGGCATGCTACCGAAACAATGGTCGCCGGGCCGGGTTGCAGCGACTAACCCATGTTGTGACGATTTAGCTGTAGCGCGCCGAAGGCCTCTACATCTTTGCTTCCCGATGCCGCCTGTCGTGCCTTCCCTGCGGGGCGCCGCGCGATGCTCTTCACAGCTTCCGACATCTCCCACAGGCGGACACTTCAACCCCTTGAAATCCTGACCATAGCTTTCCTACATCCACGCCGCAGCCGCTCGGGCTGCAACATCCTCAACTTGGCATGGAGAAGAAGATGTCCAGCAAACATATCGATTATCTGCGGCGCGAGCATGCCCGCCTCGACGCCGAGATCGATCGGGAGGCGCAGCGCCGCCAGCCCGACGAAGTCCTGATTGCGCGGCTCAAGAAGCTGAAGCTGGCGATCAAGGACCAGATCGCGGCATGGAGCCGCGATACCGGCAACAGTCGCGTCGCCTGACCCGATCGCGGAGCCGCGCGCGTTGCGGCTCCGCACTTTGGCGCTGCGGATTTTCGGAACATGGCGCATCCAGAATCTTCGCGCGCGCGACCTCTTGAAATCGAAAAAATGGCTTCCTAATTTTTTCCCGGATGCCGGATTTTCCGGGTCCTGAGGACATAGAGAGCGCCGGCTCTGAGTCCCGGCGCATCTCATGCCCGAATTGCTTCAATCAGGAGGATTTGGAAATGAGAACCGATTTTGACTTTACCCCCTACCGCCGCTCGACGGTGGGCTTCGATCATCTCTTCGACCTGCTCGAGAAGGGGCAGCGCGGCGAAACGTCCGATGGCTTTCCCGCCTTCGACATCGTGCGCGATGCCGATGACCGCTTCCGCGTCACGCTGGCGGTCCCGGGCTTCAAGCCCGACGAGATCGAGATCGTCGCGCAGCAGAACCAACTGAGCGTCACGGGCAAGCCCGCCGAGGAAGACGCCAAGCTCGTCTATCTCCACCGCGGCATCGCGCGCCGCGCGTTCGAGCGCCGCTTCCAGCTCGCCGACTATATCGAGGTCGGCGGCGCGAGCTTCGCCGACGGGCTGCTCTCGATCGAGCTCAGCCGCGTCGTCCCCGAGGCGATGAAGCCGCGCAAGATCGAGATCGGCGGCGGCGACACCGAGCCGCGCCGGATCGGATCGTCGAACGAAAAGACGCTCGAAAAAGCGTAACAACGGGCGGGGCCGCCGTTCAGCGTTGGCCCCGCCCTTCAATATCAAATTGCATTTAAACGCCGGACGGTGGCGGCCGCAGCCCCGATCTCAATCGAGCGAGCGAATGATATCTGCCGCACTCCACTCGGCGGGTCCGATCAGCATATCGTGCGCGATCCGCACCGAATGGAGCGCGGCTTCGATCTGCCGCCGCCACATGGCAAGAAAGTCGAACAGCACCGGGAAATCCGGCGGCAGATCATAATCCTGCCAGACGAAGAGCTGGAGCAGCGAGGGATGATCGGGCCGGTAATAATGGATCTCGGCGGTCGTCAGCCCATAGCCGTCCAACTGTGCGATCAGCGCGCGATCGGTCATGGCGCGCGCGTCTCGCCGCCGTCGAGCGACCGAAGCGCCGCGAGCACATCGTCGACTGGCACCGCTCGCCTCGCCCCCGGGGGTTTGCGAAGCGCGGGCTTGTTGCGGACCGCCGAGCGATCCGATGCCCAGGATGCGAGAAGGGCGCGCTTGACCTCGGGCTCGAGGCTCGGGTGACGCGCCACGTCGAAGGGATGAAGAAAACGGGAAAATGGCTCGGACATGATCGTGCCTCCTTCCTTGTAGCCTTTCCTTTCTCGTCGTGCGGCAAAGTGCCGCAGGGAGAGATTTTGGGAGCGAAGCGAGTCGAGTCAAGAGGGTTCAGCCCCTGATATGGGGCGTTAGTTTCGCGCCAGCGCAGCCATCAAAAAATTTTCGCCAGACCTCTTGAAGCGAAAAAAATCCCTTCCTAGCTCATCGGCGCCGCGCGCCCCGGACAGGCGCGCCGGCTTATCATTTCGTTATGCAACATGGAGGTTATGCATGCATTTCCGTCCCTTGCACGACCGCGTGGTCGTCCGCCGTATCGAAGCCGAGGAGAAGACCTCGGGCGGCATCATCATCCCCGACACCGCCAAGGAAAAGCCGCAGGAAGGCGAAGTCGTCGCCGTCGGCCCGGGCGCCCGCGCCGAGGACGGCACGGTCACCGCGCTCGACGTCAAGGCCGGCGACCGGATCCTGTTCGGCAAATGGTCGGGCACCGAGGTCCGCATCGACGGCGAGGAACTGCTCATCATGAAGGAGAGCGACATTCTCGGGGTCATCGAGCAGGCCGAGGCGCTCAAGCAGGCGGCGTAACGCCCATTCATCACCCACTGAAAGGACAGCAAGAAGGAGGTAAAAATGGCTGCCAAGGAAGTGAAATTTGCGTCGGACGCGCGTGATCGCATGCTGCGCGGCGTGGATACGCTTGCGAATGCAGTGAAGGTCACGCTGGGCCCCAAGGGCCGCAACGTCGTGATAGACAAAAGCTTCGGCGCACCGCGCATCACCAAGGACGGCGTCACCGTCGCCAAGGAAATCGAGCTTGCCGACAAGTTCGAGAATATGGGCGCGCAGATGCTGCGCGAGGTCGCAAGCAAGCAGAACGACAAGGCTGGCGACGGCACCACCACCGCGACCGTGCTCGCGCAGGCAATCGTCCGCGAAGGCTCGAAGGCGGTCGCCGCGGGGATGAACCCGATGGACGTCAAGCGCGGCATCGATCTCGCCGTGACCAAGGTCGTCGAGGATCTCAAGGCTCACGCCAAGTCGGTCGAGGCGAACAGCGAGATCGCGCAGGTCGCGACGATCTCGGCAAACGGCGACGAAGAGGTCGGCCGCATCCTCGCGGAAGCGATGGAGAAGGTGGGTAATGAGGGTGTGATCACCGTCGAGGAGGCCAAAAGCCTTGCGACCGAACTCGAGACGGTCGAGGGCATGCAGTTCGACCGCGGCTATCTCAGCCCCTATTTCATCACCAACGCCGAGAAGCTGAAGGTCGAACTCGACGACCCCTATATCCTCATCAACGAGAAGAAGCTCTCGAACCTGCAGGCGATGCTGCCGCTCCTCGAGAGCGTCGTCCAGTCGGGTCGGCCGCTGCTCATCATCGCCGAGGATGTCGAGGGCGACGCGCTCGCGACGCTCGTCGTCAATCGCCTGCGCGGCGGACTCAAGGTCGCAGCGGTCAAGGCGCCTGGCTTCGGCGACCGCCGCAAGGCGATGCTCGAGGATATCGCGGTACTCACCGGCGGCAATGTCGTCAGCGAGGAGCTCGGGATCAAGCTCGAGAGCGTCACGATCAATATGCTCGGCCGCGCGAAGAAGGTCGTCATCGACAAGGATAATACGACGATCGTCGACGGCGTCGGCGCGAAGTCGGATATCGACGGCCGTATCGCGCAGATCCGCCAGCAGATCGAGACGACGACCAGCGACTATGACCGCGAGAAGCTTCAGGAGCGGCTTGCCAAGCTCGCGGGCGGTGTCGCGGTGATCCGTGTCGGCGGCGCGACCGAGGTCGAGGTCAAGGAGAAGAAGGACCGCGTCGACGACGCACTCCACGCAACCCGCGCGGCCGTGGAAGAAGGCATTCTTCCGGGCGGCGGCATCGCGCTGCTCCGGTCGCTGAAGGCGCTCGAAGGCCTCAAGGCCGCGAACGACGACCAGCAGTCGGGCATCGACATCGTCCGCCGCGCGCTCCGCGCCCCGGCGCGCCAGATCGCCGACAATGCCGGCGAGGACGGCGCTTGGATCGTCGGCAAGCTCCTCGAAAGCGAGGAGTATAGCTGGGGCTTCAACGCCGCCACTGGCGAGTATCAGGACCTCGTCAAGGCAGGCGTGATCGACCCCGCCAAGGTCGTACGCACCGCGCTGCAGGATGCCGCGTCGGTCGCGTCGCTGCTGATCACCACCGAGGCGCTCGTCGCCGAGCTGCCGAAGGAGGAGAAGGCCGCGCCGATGCCGGCGATGGACTTCTGACATATCGAGGGCGGCGGGAAACCGCCGCCCTCACCTGCCCTGTTTCTGTGCGGAGCATCAAGGAGATCGGCAATGCCGTTCGGAGGTCATAATATTCGAAATTGTGTGTCGGAGATCAAGCTGCGGCATGGCAAACAGGCCGACTTCATCGTCTCCAGGCAGGTGCAATGGTCGCGCGACCGCGGCAATGACGAAGAGATCGCATTCTGGAACGCCGTGCTGACTGACTTGCATCGAACCACGTCTCCGCATTGAAAAGGTGGCCGCCAAGGGGCGCTCCGATCCGGGCGGGCGACCGCTTGCCAACCCATGCTTCCTATTCAGTTCGTTCGGCCGGTCATGCCGCGGCTTTGCGCCCAGCCGTAAAGATCGGCGATCATGCCTCGCTCGATCTCGGGTTGCAGATAGATCACGACGGCTGTTTCAGCTTCCCTGTCGATGAAGCGCATAGTCGCGTAGAAGACACCCTCTCGCTCGGTGTCGCCGCCCTCGATTTCGTCGGGCCATATCTCAATCGTTCGCACGGGCCTCTCCTTCCCATTCCGCTGTCCGCGATCGATGAAGGGAGAATGCCAAAGTGTTAGGAAGGTTGCACCTGGAATGGGCGCAACCGGGGAATAGAAAAGGCCGGGCCGCATCGAAGTGCGGCCCTGCCCCGAGAGGGTGCCTCGGCGTCACTCTTCTTTCCGACGTCAGCGGTTCTGACGATTCTCGTCGTCGCGGCCGGCCTGGTTGCCCTGGTCCTGGTCATTGTCCCGACCGGGCTGGCGACGCTGCTGATCCTGCTGTTCCTGCTGGCCGGGGTTCTCGTTCGGATTGCGATCGGGTTGGCCGCCCTGCTGGTTGTTCTGTCCCATGTGGGTCATCCTCTTTCCAAACTGCTTGGGCGGCAGGCTTGGAAACGACGCGCCATAAAGCAGCGAGTTCCCGCCGCTTTCAACAGCTTACCGCAAGAACCGCCGTGCCCGCACGCGATCGCCTTTCCACAACTCAACAGTCCCGTATTGAGCTCGGCACAGCTACGCCCGCGCCCTGCGGTCGGCCACCGCTGCGACGATCGCATCGCAAAAGTCGGGCAGGTCGTCGGGACAGCGACTGGTGATGATATTGCCGTCGACCACGACGCTCTCTTCGACCACCTGCGCGCCGGCATTGGCAACATCGGTGCGGATCGACTTGTAGCTCGTCATTCGCTTGCCCGATGCGAGCCCGGCTTCCACAAGAAGCCACGGCGCATGGCAAATCGCGGCAACCGGCTTGCCAGCACCTGCGAAGGCCCGAATGATCGAGATCGCCTTGTCCTCAACCCGCAGCAAGTCGGGATTGATCTGGCCGCCCGGCAGGACGAGCGCGTCATAACAGTCGGTGTCGACGTCGGCGATCTTGAGATCGACTTCGACCTCGTCGCCCCAATCGTCTTCGTCCCAGCCGGTGATATCGTCATCGTCGATCGATGCGATTTCGACCTCCGCGCCCGCGTCCTCCAGACGCTGAAGCGGCACTTCGAGTTCGGATTGTTCGAAGCCATCTGTCGCCATGATCAGTATTCTGCAGCCGGCGAGTATATTGTCCTTGGTCATCGGAAAGCTCCTTTGCTGTCCCATGACCAATGCGCCGCGGCTATCGTCGTTCCCGCCCTTGCCAGCGCGCGCTGCTCTTCGTCCTCCGCTATTGACAATGGCCGCACCGATGCCTGAGGCCGCGATCGCGTAGAGGGCAGCCTCGACAATTTTCCAGAATGGCGGCGACCGTGCGTCCCATCATTGCAACCTTTCTTCGCCAACTGCATTTGAACGGCGCACGGGCTTCGACGGTGATCGGTCGGTCTGCCGCCGCCATGTGCATCGCTTCGCGTATCGCCGCGGCTGTTCGATCCCACGTCTCAGTCGAATTGCCGTCGGCGTACGCATTCAATCGTCGTCCGCGCCGCTCCCCAACGTTGTCCGAATATCGGCGCGCATATCCGACTCAACGACATATCGCTCAGCTTGGCCGTCGGAGTGTGCTACGCGCCTAATGTTTGAGGCAAGCGGATGCTCCAATCAAATCATCGGATACACGGTCAGCATTTTTTCTGTTTGGGTATAGTCACGCCGGGGTCTTCCCCTCCCCACTTCCCCCACTTCGCTCGAATAGGCTGACCGGTAGCAATCTTCCTTTGCCCGTTCATGAAGATCCTAGGTTGAGACGTGCGATGCTGCACGCGATCCGCAGCGGCGCGCGCGATCACGCGTTCCTCACCGGTTGGTCGCACCCGAGCGCCTGAGCGCTGCCTAGGTGATCGGAGGTCGGTCGATGATATTGCCGGGAGCGTTTTCTGTGCCGGGTCGTTCGTATCCGCATGCAGCTTTGCCGCGATATAAACCTGGATCGGCCGAGCTTCCGCGATAGCGGCCACACGTCGCTCAGCCGTGAGACCGACATGGCATGAAACTCTCGCGCGCCTCGGAAGACCCGGCGAAAGTGGGCAATGTCGGCTCCTCGAGAGCCGCGCACCGGATTGCCCTTCTCTACGCCTTGCGTCATCGACGCCTGCCCGACTTGCTCAATCCGACGCGCTTCACCGAGCTCGTCCAGCTCCGCAAATTGAATGATCGGTCACCGTTGCAAACGACGCTTCTGGATAAACTTGAGGCAAAACGCTTGGCCTCGAAGCAACTCGGCGCAAACTGGATCATACCGACGCTCTGGCAGGGCCAGATGCTGCCGCGCTTCATTCCGTTCGCTCTCCCATCTATCGTCAAAGCGCGTCATGGGTGTAACCAGTATCAAATCCTGGAGACGTTTCCGGATTGCGAACGCTGGAAGCAGGTCAAGCGAGCCGCGCGCCGGTGGCAGCGCCGGGAGTACGGCCGCTGGCTCGACGAATGGGCTTATCGCAATGTGCCTCGTGGCGTTTTCGCCGAGCCGTTACTCGGCGGCGCACGTCCTCTCCCCATCGACTACAAGATCTACGTCTTCGGCGGTGCCGCGACGCACGTCCAGGTACATTTGGGGCGCGGTGTCCGTCACCGCTGGATATTGCATGACCGCAACTGGCGGCAGCTCGTGCCTGCCGCCGATCGACCTTCCAGACCCTCCTCCCTCGGGGCGATGCTGCAAGCTGCAGAGACGCTTGCCGGGAACCTAGCCTTCGTTCGGGTCGATTTTTACGAAATCGACTGCCAACCGCTTTTCGGCGAGTTTTGCCTTTATCCCGGCTCTGGCCTGGATCCGTTTGCAGCCGACTGGATCGACGTTGAGCTGGGAAGGCTTTGGAAAGATGCGTTGGAGAGATCCGGTTCCCCAGCAGCCAGTTCGCCGGACGCAAAGCACGCGCGGCCCACTGGGTATGATCCTTTCCAGATTTGATTCTACATGAGAATTCGGCAGGCCGGCGACGCCAGCCGCCCATTGGAGAGATCGGGTCACATTCGTCGATGCGTTGACGTCGCAGCGCGACATATTGCGCCCAGTTCGGGAACTTGCCCCCACTCCATGCGTCGGTTCGGCGGGACGGGGGGTTGCCTCCCTTCCCGGCAACCTGCCCGCCACCCTCAACAAATGGAGATGGATCATGGACAGGTTCGACGACCGCACCCCGCTCTGGGATTATAGCGACAACAGCAGCCCCGACACCGGCGCATCGCCGGGTCGCTACAACCGCGGCCCCGCAGAGTATGCGTCGCGCGCTTATGTGGCGATCGAGGAAGACGAGCGCGAGCAGCGCCGCCCGCGCCGCGCCTATCGCGAGCAGGAATATCGCCGCGATAATTGGGAGGATGAGCGCGCGGGCGACTATCGCCGGCCGGTCCGCCGCGCTGAGCGCTCCGATTGGCCCCGTTACGACCGCACGCCCCGCCGCGACGCCTATTACGATGCTGCCGGCGAAGCCCGAGGCGAGGATCGTTCGCGCGGCGGTAACTACTGGCCGAGCGAGTTCGGCTATCTCCCGGTCGAGGGCTATTCGCCTTACGGCAAATATCCGCGGACGCGCAGCCCCGATTATGACCCGGACGAACGCGGCTTCCTCGACCGCGCCGGCGACGAAGTGCTTTCTTGGTTCGGCGATCGCGACGCGCGCCGTCGCCGGGAACTCGATCATCGCGGCCGCGGTCCCAAAAGCTATATCCGCTCCGACGAGCGCATCCGCGAGGACGTGAACGACCGTCTTACCGAGGATGTCTGGATCGACGCCTCCGAGATCGAGGTCAGCGTCGCAGATGGCGAAGTCACGCTCTCCGGCACGGTCGAGGATCGCCGGTCGAAGCGCCGCGCCGAAGATGTCGCCGACGACGTCACGGGCGTCAAACATGTGCAGAACAATCTGCGCTACAGCTCGGGCGTCGTCAGTCCCAAGCTCGATTGACCCGGCAAGCCGACAGGAAGGGGCCGCTTTGGCGGCCCCTTCTTACTGCCCGCGCTCGGCGGCACCGATATTTTCAACATGAATTCCCTGTCGGAACTCGCCCAAGGCGCGTCGAGAGCGGACGCTCATCGTCATTCCGAGTACGCCGCCAGTATGACATCGGAACCAACCGCGACCGGCGCGCGCTTCACCCCGGCGGGGTAAAGGAGACGATATGCCCCCGATTACCGCTACCGCGATCAATTGCTCGCTGTCGGCCCGTGGCCGCAAGAGCTCGACCGATGCCATGCTCGCGGTGCTTACCGAACATTTCGAGGCGGAAGGCGTCCGTGTCGGCAAGCCCATCCGTATCGCCGCGCGCAGCATCAAATGGGGTGTCACCTCGAACGAGGGTGCTGGCGACGAATGGCCGAAAATTCGCGAGGCGATCCTCGCCTCCGATATTCTCATCTTCGGCACACCGATCTGGATGGGTCAAGCATCAAGCGTCGCCAAGCTTGTGATGGAACGAATGGATGCCTTCCTGTCGGAGACCGACGACAAGGGGCGGATGCCAAGCTTTTCGAAAGTGGCTGTTGCCGCGATCGTCGGCAATGAAGACGGCGCGCATAATGCTTCGTCGCAAATCTTTCAGGCGCTGAACGATGTGGGATGGACGATTCCCGCCGTGGCCGCCTGCTACTGGGTCGGTGAGGCGATGGGTTCAGTCGATTTCAAGGATCTTCAGCATCGCCCCAGCAAAGTAACCGAGACCGCCAAAATGGTGGCCGCTAATGCCACGCATCTTGCCCGACTATTGAGGGAATCACCTTATCCTGGCTGAGCAGGTCGATCGCGCGAGCCGTCCGACCTCCTATCCTGCTGCCTTGGCCCGCACATGCTACGAGACAATCAGCAAGCGCTCTTTGGCGCGTTAACCGCTTGTAGCCATTTAAGAACGGTCCGGTTTTGGCGGGAGACCGAGAGAGGCGGACATCCGCGGCGCGCCGGATAGCCACGACCGGAAGCGACCGATTGCGGACACCGGCTTTGTATGTATCCTCCACTATATGTTTGGGGAGCGACCGATGATCGGGAGGCGGAAGGCAATCACAGCGGTGGCGTGCGCCACGTTTATGCCGGGAACGGCAATGTCTTGTCAGATATCATCGCCTCGCCCAGACCCTGTATTTGATAGGCAGGCGCAAGAAAAACGTTTGAGACTCGTCGAAAGGTTTTTTGAGAAGATCGGTCAAGCGGGGTCGTTCGAAGAAATCGAGCGCTCGACCGAGAGCATGCGACGGGCCAGTTTTCGGTGGCCCGCTCCGCAACCGTTCCAACTGCTGGAAGCCACGCCAGTGGGCGATCTGGTGATCGCGCGCGCACGAGGGATTGAAGCCACGCCCGAGAATGAGTGCAATCCGTTCGTCACGGTCCACGCTTATTACTCGTTCCATTTCGACCAAGACCAGATCGCTCTGATGAATATGATTAGTTATGGCGCTCTGTGGCCGGCCCAAGAGATACCGGAGGCTATTTTTCTGGAACGAGACTAACTCGCTCTTGAGCAGCCGACTGTTGCATCCGCTTGCCATCCCATTCAGCCACCTGTTCGCTGCGAGCCAGCGCCGACGCTTGACCTGGCCGGTAGCAGACGGGCGGATTCAAGACCAAATTTGCTCTCAGCGGACGTTTGGAGGGCGACCTGAACTCATAACGCACTGCGAGCACCCGAACTCCCGCTACCGCACGCCCCGGTCGGTGGTCCCGACAAACACGAGCGGCGCCCAAACCGCCGGAGACGAGGTATCGTCTTTTGCGCGAAGCGCCAGTATCGCCTGCCGGAACGCAGCCCCCGGAGCGCCGGGATGCTTTTCGATGCCTGCAAAGAGATGCGTGACGATTTCGGCCCCGGCCTCATCGTCGAGCGGCCAGTGCGACACCAGAAGCGAACCCGCGCCAGCATAAAAGAAAGACTGCGCCAAGCCCGACAGCCCGTCCGCTTCGGCGCTGCCGTTCGAACTTGCCGTGTTGCACGCCGACAGTACGACGATATCCGCTGCGAGCTTCAGTTGCGCGGCTTCCGAGGCGGTGAGAAGACCATCGTCCCTGTCGGACTGCGCCCCCGCTAATGGCGGCGTGAAGACGAGACCCGGCTCGCCATCGAGCCCCGTCTCGCTCGCCAGCAGACCGTGCGTCGAAAAAAGGACATAGCGTGCATTGGCCAGCCCGGGATTCGACTTGACCGATCCCTCGGTCGCCGCGGAGCCCATAAGAGCAACAGTCTGTCCAGGATCGAACATCGATCGCACGCCCTCGATCTCGCGGCGCGTGCCTGGAAGCGAAGGCATCGCCATGATCCGGGCCGGGTCCGCTATGCCACGCTGGAACAGTTCCGAATATTCCACGATACCCCGGTCGTCGCCTGGATGACCCTTGAGCGCCGGATCGCCCGCAGCGAACAGGATCGTCTGCGATGACGGACGATTGCGTCCGGGTCCAGGGCCGCAACCGGCCGGGCGATCACCCGCAGGCCGAAGCAGGCAACGCAACGAGTAAAGGCTTGAAACCGACGGCAGCGTCGAAATCTCGTAACGATCAATCAGAAATTGCGGCTTCTGCGTGTCGGCGCCGGCTGTGACGAGCAAGGTCAACGGCAGGCTGCTCAGCGGACCTGGCGTCACGGTCATCAGACGTGTTGCGCCGCCGAGGGACGTTTCGATGGGCGCAATGAGCTCCTGATACAGATTGCGCGCAAGCTGCTCGTCGAAATTGTCGACGCTCCCGGCCCAGCGCTCGCGAAGGTCGCGCTTGATCTGACCGCGCAGCCGCTCAACGCTCTTCGCCAAGGCATCGCGGGTCAGGGTCGAACGATGCCATGTAAATCCCGAGAGCGTCAGAACAAAGACCGACGTGCCCCGCTCGTCAGAAAGGAAGAAGAGAACGGCCTCGTCCTTGTCGAGCAGCGCCTGCACCCGTTCGGCGGCGATCGGCCGAGGCTTGACGAGCTGATCATAGGCGGGGTCGATCGCGGCGATCTCCTCGGTCGACATCTCGTCCATCACGGCATCAACGTCGCGCAAATAGAATCTTCCGAGCAACTCGCGATCGGTATCGGGGCTGCCGGGAACCGATAGCCATTGCGCGATCTCGCGGTTGAGCGACGCAACGCTCGCGCGCACCTCCTCGCGGAACCGCTCCCTTTCCGCGACCGGGCCGTCGCTGCGCGATGTGCGTGCCGAAACCTTGGCGAGTGTCGCCGCGGTCTCGCCGATCGACGACCATTGGGCCGCCTCGAACGCTTCTCCGCGCGTGAGCGAGCTCGCCGCTTCGGGAAGAAGGGCGCCGAGCAGTCCCTCAAAGACGGGACGGTAGCGCCGGACGGCGCGCACAAGCCCCTCGGTTGTGTCGGCCGCCTCGACCCGCGCCACCGCGCCTGAGACGGCCTGCCGATATTCGGCCGCGGCATCGGCGCGCTGCGCCGGATCGAGTGCGAGGATGGCAGCGCCGCGCGCCGCATGCGCATCGATGCGCCGGTCGTCGCTCCTGTCCCAGGTCGTATCGACGACCGGCATTGCCTCGGCGAGAATCGGGGCGCCTTCGTTAGCGCGCCCCTCAGCGACGAGCGCAGCGCCGAGCCGGGTCAGAAATTCGAGACGCGACGCGCCCCGCCCGCCGCGGAGCAGGTCCGGCTCGGCATCGAAGCGCGCCACCGCCTTTGCCATGTTCCCGCTCCGCGCGAGAAAAGCGATCTCGTCGCGGGCGAGGCGACCCCGGACTGCCGCCCAGTCATCGGGGTCCCATCCCTCGCCGTTATGCTCGCGTTCCCATTCATACCCGGCCGCCGCCTCGACATAATCCGCAGCGCCACCGGCCGCTTCGCCCGGCACCAACGCCGCAACCGCCAGAAAATCGGGGAGCGCGCGTTTAGCTTCGGGGGAGCCCATCATTGCCAACGTCGAGAGCAGGCTGTCGGCGGCGGCGAGATAACCGCGCGCCTCCTCATTGCGGCCCTGCAGCGCAAGGTTGCGGGTCAGCCGCAGGAGCGACATGCGGAGCGCCGCATCGGAGAGCCGCTCGGTTCCCTGGAACTCCATTGCCCGCACGATGTTGTATCGCAGCCCGTCCCGCAAAAACTGCTCGCCTTCCACCGGCCGGCCGTAGAGCGTCAGCATCTCGCCGAGGTTGCCGAACGCCGACGCGAAGATCGGCCCATCGAAGCCCTTTAGCCTGTTCACCTGGGCGTGAAGGAGGCGCGCGGTGCGAAGGGCCATACCTTCGCCCTTTTCGTCGCGATCGAAATCACCATGATCCACCGCCCAGGCGGTCAGCGCATCGCTTTGCAAGGCGAGCAGTCCGACGCAAGGATCGGACCCTTTGCCCGCGACGCAAGCTTCATGCTCGCGGCGTGCCAAAGTCATCGCCTCGTCATAGCGTTTGGCGGCGAGCGCATCGTTCAGCTCGGCACTCGCGGGAACGGGGTCGACGGACAGCTTGGCGGAAACCTCGGGCGCGGCCAAGGCAAGCGCCGCGAAGAGCAACCATGATTTGCACCGGATCAATTGCACGCCCCCTGCCCTAGCGCGACCCCTGACCGACCTACCGCGGCGCGCGGAGGACGCAAGCAAGATCGCTGCGCCTTACCGGCCTCGCGATCGCCGCCTCGGGCGCCAAAGCAGTTTTTCGAACACCCGCAACCGATATGTGCAAGCTAGGCAGCGGCAGACGGCTACATTCCGGGTACGGCTCCGCCCGTCAGCGCTTCTTGCACGCAGGCCTGCTGGAAAGCGCGTGCGGCGCCCGGATCGGCGCGAGCGAGCGCCGTGACCGCCGACGTGGCCGCGGCGCGGCGTTCCTCGGAGAAATCCTCCGTCCGGATGTTCCACCAGTCGCGCACCTGCCAGCTCGGCCCCGATACCTGTCCCTCGGCGGCGAGCTGGCCGACGAACATTTCCACATGCGCGCGGCAGACGGCCTCGTGGGCGCCGCTCTCGCTGCCGGATGGCGCCCAAGCGGTCCGCTGCGCGCGTTGCGCGCGGTAGCGCGCGAGCAGCGTGCGGCCGTCGATTGCGGCCACATGCTTCACCTGCCGGGCTGGATCGCGACGGCAGATCATTCTCAGACTATGGTCTGCAAGGTCGTTAGCCGGCTTCGCGGCCTCACCCTCGCCGAACGACCGCAGCTTCGCGCCTGAACTCGAGAAGGCGGCGCCCCCGAGCAGCTGCGACTTGAGCGTAAGGCAGTCGGCACGATAGGTCGCCGTCGTAAACGCCGCGCCGTCGGCATCATCCTGCGGCAGCGTGAAGGCGGCCGCGAAATCGAGCGTCGCGTTGCCGCGGTCGACCCAATGGAGATCGAAATATTTGGCGCCGTTCGGACCCAGTGTGTCCGGCACGGCAACGGCAACCCCAGCTTTCGCAAGAAGCGCTTCAAGCTCTTTGCCGAGCGCCCTGGCTTCGTCATCAGAAGCCCCTGCCAATGCTAGCCGATACTGCCCCTCGGCACCATCGGGCAAGCCGAGCGCGACGTAAGCGCGTGCCAGATCGCGATGCCACTCAGGCAGGATCGCGAGCATATGATGGCGCGGGGCCACCAGCGTTTCGAGGATGCCCGCCGCTTCGGCGGGGTGACCCGCGTCGATCGCTTGCGCTGCGATCCGAGCGGCGGCGGCATCCCTGTCGGCCTGGCTGCCGTCAACGGCTGGAGGCACGGAAGCACCGACTGCCACGGAAGGGCCGATGACCGCGAGGAGGAACCCGGCGATGACATGCCGGCAATGGGTCGCGCCTCGCTTCGCCTGATGCCTCACAAGGTGAGCCTTTTTCCCGCCCGGCTGCGGCGCATCCATTCTCATCACCGATCCCCCATGATCGTACTGCCCTGGTTCCCTCACCCGCGCCCGCTTCTCGCATCGCGGGCCGACAGAACAAAAAGATCGGAAACCTTTCATTGGAGCAAGCTGATTCGCCTGTTTTGCGGCGAGAACTCCCGTGCAAAAAAATCAGGCCGGATTTGACGTGAGCGCTATCGTTTTGCTGCGCAGCGACTAGCCTTCGCTTCCTTCATCGCTCACTTGCGATATTGCCATTGATACTCGGGAATATTGCCCTTGCGAAGGAAAGCGGCGGTCCAGAAATTGATCGTCAATCCCGGCTTGCCGCCGTAGGCTGCCGACTGCACGAAAGCGTGGCCAGGACAAGCTATGGTGTCCGACCGCGAGGTGTCGATCAATTCCAGGCATTGTCCGACGAACCGTGCCGACTTGGGTCCAGTCGATTCCACGCCCGTGATGCGAGCGATGACGGTTCCAGCAGGTGCCGCGATCTTCTTGAGGTAGGGATCAGCGGTGTCGTTCTCCACGATAGTCACAACGCCATTTGCCACTGACAGCTTGATCTTGTGGTCAACGCCGTACCATTCGCCATCGATCGCCTTGACCGGATTTGCCGGCAAGTCAGGCACCGTCTGAGCCTGCGCCGGTACTGCCATCAGCGCCAACGCCACCATCATATTCGCAGTTCGCATCTGTTTTCCCCCGTTACAGGATTGAGGCTGCAGCATTCCGCCCAGCCTGGCAATAGCGGCGATCATTGAAAGGGTCGCAGCGCTTCCTTCGACACACAATTTGGCCCGTCGCCTCCCATGAGCGGCGAACGGTTGGCCGCATCCAATGCTCCTCCGCAACCTTTTGTTAACCTCGAAACCGCATTTTTGCCGCGGGGGGCACTCATACGGCAGCAGCCGAGCGAATGGAGAGTTCGCAGTGCTCGAATTTACGACGAGGCCGACATCGGTCGCCGGGCCGGTGGGGCCGCTGACAATCGACGATCTGCCTTCATCGACGGCAGGCTATTGGGTCGCGCGCCGCAAGGCGGAGTTGCTTGCCGCGATCGATGGCGGACTGATCGGGCTGGCCGACGCCTGCGCAAGATACCGCCTCAGCGGCGAAGAGCTGGAATCGTGGCGCCGCACTATCGACCGCGCGGGCATAGCCGGTCTGCGCGTGACGAAGGCACCTCGCCCGCGGCATCAGACTGTCGGATAGATTCTTCGCCACCGCCCGCACCCCCACTGCGTGCGGTGTCCAAGGGGACGGCGCGAGCAGACTGGTCCCTCTCGCGCCGTCCTTTCACATCAGCGGCATTTCAATTCGCCGCGATCGATAGCCCGCCCGAGCAGCCCGCCGCCGGCCGCGCCGATGATCGTGCCGACCGTGCGATCACGCCCGCCATCGAGTTCGCGCCCGACGAGCGCACCGACGGCGGCGCCAATGATCAATCCGGTCGTGCCATTCTCGCGGCGGCAGTGGTAGCGGCCATCCTTGCTCCGCCAAATGCGATCATTGTGCGAAATGCGGCGAGGCTCGTAATAGCGCCCATATCCGTCATAGAGGCCACGATCCTTGGCGCGCTTGCCGTGCGCCGGCGCCCAGGGCGGCGGATCCGCCAGCGCCGGGCCGGCGGGAACGGCGAGCGCAGCGAGGACCGCAGCGGCGATATATTTTTTCATGACCCGTCTCCTTCAATCAGGCACCGGACGTAGCGGCGCGCAGCCGAACACCGGCTGAACAAACCGCATGAGCGGCCGATTGCCTACCGAACGATTCCTATCTGAAGCAACCGGTGGTCGACGTCCAATGCGCGCCAGGGCAGCTCTTTTGGCGCAGCGGTACAATAATTACCCGGCCCTCGACATTATCTGCGCCGTGCGACCCAGGAGACCTCGTCCTTTCAGGAAACCGAGATCTTCATCTGACGCCCGCACGGTTTCGGCCGCGCGGGCGTCTTTTTTGGCGCTTGCCGGTTGGCGATTGGAATGGCCGATTGGGTCGGGCGGCTTTCAACTCCAATTCCAGATATGCGGACATTCCGTCGCAGTACGACAATGCCGTGGCCCCTCGTTTCTTGGCGCGGCCTGATCGGTACACTGCGCTAGATCAATCTCGGACCTTTCTTCCGATCCCATTCGACAGCATTCGGTCCACCGGCATTTTTTGCGCGGGATGTCACAGCGGAAGAATCCCGCTCGTCAGGCATGGTGACGCCGATTTTGGCTCAGGAAGAAAGGAAGATCAGATGAACCGGTTGAATTGGTCCGAAGTGGCTCCCGCTGGAGCGAAGGCGCTCTACGGTGTGCACCATTATGTCACCACCAGCACGGGCCTGCCTGAAGAACTGATTCACCTCGTCTTCCTCCGCGTCTCGCAGATCAACGGATGCGCTCACTGCATCGATCTGCATACCCGGGACCTTCTCAAGACCATGCCGATCGACAAGATCGCGCTGCTTCCGGTGTGGCATGAAGTCCCGCATCTGTTCCCAGACCAATATCGCGCGGCTTTGGCCTGGGCGGAGGAAGTCACGCGTGTCAGCGAGACCCACGCTTCCGACGAGGCCTATTCAGCAGCAGCCGAGGCATTCGAGCCGAAAGACCTCGTGGACCTGACGATCGCGATCGCGGCGATGAACGCCTTCAACAGGCTTGGCGCACCATTCCGTCTTCCGGTTGCGGTCAAGCCCTGAGGCGCGAGAGCTGCTCCCTTTTTGGCGTCGCGGTACAATATCAGGTCTACCAGCGAAGCTAGGCGCGCCATGCGACCCAAGAGAGCTCTTCCTTTCAGGAAACTCAGCTCTTTATCTTACGCCCGTCCGATTTCGATCGGGCGGGTGTTCTTTTTCGGCAAATCGTTCGTTGTGGCCGACCGGAGACAGTCTGCTGATGGCATCAGAATGCAAGGAGCTGCCATTAGGTCCGTTGCGGCAGATTGCAGCTCCGGCTTCGTTGGCGAGAATGGTCAGCCACGGTCCCGCGGTCTGGACAATTTACAGGTGCGACACTGCAAGTGCGCTTGGGTGCGAGGTCGCAACGTCAGCCGTTGAGGCATTGACCGAGACCGGGGGCTTGGTTTCTGAAGTGCAACAGGCCGTTTTCCCACCGGGCGATTGAAACGATCATTCCTCGGCAGCACCGAAGTCAGACGGGCGTCGCCGAGCAGAATTTTCATCCCTGTGCGCCAGCGCCTGTGCGATGCGATCGAGCAGGTCGGCCCGGCGATAGGGTTTGCCAAGCACGTCACGCTCGCTGCGAAGTGGTCCTTCGACGACTAAGTCCTCGTTATAGCCCGTGGTCATCAACACGGGCACTTGAGGTGCGAGCCGCCGGACTGCTTCCGCGAGCGCAATGCCATCCAGGTTTCCGGGCATCACCAGGTCGGTGAAGACTAGATCCACCATGTCGGTGGCAAGCAGGTGCTCAAGCGCCACGAGACCCGCGTCACCATTCTCGGCGACCGTTACGCGATAACCAGCGTCCTCGAGATTTTCGCGCGCCAGCGCGCGGACTTCGGCATCGTCTTCGACCAGGAGAATATGGGCCTCGCCGCGTTCGACAGACTTTTTTGGACCCACAACCGGCACATCGGGTTCGTCAGATGTGGAGACCGGGAAAAGAATGCGTACGGTGGTGCCCTTGCCGACCTCGCTCTCGATTTCGAGCCGCCCCCGCGATTGCAGGACGAAGCCGCTCGCCATCGCGAGGCCCAGCCCTGTCCCCTTCCCGGTAGCCTTGGTCGTGAAAAACGGCTCCACCGCCCGCGCGATCACATGCTGCGCCATGCCTTCGCCCTCGTCGACTAGCTCGACCGAGATATAGTCACCCGGAGAAAGTCCCCGGGCCGGTGCATCGCCGTTCAGATGGACCTTCGCCGTTGCAATCGTCAGGACGCCACCTCCCGGCATCGCGTCGCGCGCGTTTAGCGCAATATTGAGGATCGCCATTTCGAGCTGCTCGGGATCGACGACCGCCTTTGGAAGGCCGCGCCGGAGCGACAGGTGCAGTTCGATGCGGCCGCCGAGCGAAGCCTCAAGCATGTCGGCGAAGCCATTGATGCAATCGTTCACATCGACAGCCCTGGGCGTCAGCCTCGTCTTGCGCGCAAACGCGAGGAGCTGGCCCGTGAGCTTGGCGCCACGCTCCGCTGCGCCCCGCGCGCGTGCCAGATAGCCTCGCTGCTTTGCATCCTCGATACGGCTCCCGAGCAATTCGAGGTTGCCGTTCACGACCTGAAGCAGATTGTTGAAATCATGCGCGAGCCCGGCGGTGAGCTGACCGATTGCCTCCATCTTTTGGGCCTGCTGCGACGCCTGTTCGCTCTCTCGCCGCCGCGTCACATCGAGCTGGCTTGCGAAGAAATGCAGAAGCTTGCCGCCAGTGTCATAAACCGGTCCGATAAAGACCGCATTCCAGAACGGCGTCCCATCGCGCTTGTAGTTCAATATCTCGAGGGCGATCGATTGGCGGTTCGCGACTGCAGACCGGAGGTCCGCGACAAGCTCGCGATCGGTTTGCGGCCCTTGCAGGAAACGGCAGTTCCGCCCGAGAACCTCGGTCTCTTCATAGCCGGTCAGATCGAGGAAGGCCTTGTTCGCGAAGACGATCGGATTATCGGCAATGTTCGGATCGGTCAGGATCATCGGCATCCTGGTCATCTCGATCGCGGCGAAGAAGATATTGCTTCGCTCGTCGAGGCCTGAATGGGTCAGCGTGGTTTCGCGTCGATGATCGCCAAGAGTGGCCCCAGCCGAAGGTTCGGTCCCGCTCGCTCCGGCGTCGAGCTCCTCATGATCTGTCACGCGGTCAACAGCCTCCATCTCGCCCGCTTACCGGGCGGCTAACATCGTGATACCCATACGCCCCCGTGCCGATTTTGTTGCACCGTAGCGTGGCTCTTGCCGGAACGAAATCGTCCCTATGACGTTCATCCGCGGGGAAATTGTCAAGGGTCGGCCAAGGTGGCGGATCGTCCCATGCGAACGGGAGACGCATGCCACGGTCCGATCAGCTAAGCCGCGAGGAATTGCTCGAGCGTCAGGCATTTCAACTCGCCCTGCTTACAGAGCTGCGCGATCTCGCGGACCCCGTGGCGATCCTCGCGGCAGCGGCCACGCGGCTCGGCACTCATCTCGGCGCGACACGGTGCGGATTCGCTTCGAACGCCGGCGAGGCCGGCATGAGAATCGCGTCTGAATGGACGAAAGACGGCGCGTCGCGCAGCGGCGAGGTTTCACGATTGCAGGGGGCGACGAACGGCGAGCTCGCCCAAGGTGACACCGTAGTCACGACAGGACACAAATCCGATGACCATTCGCGGCACGACATTGCGGCACAGATTCTCTGTCCCATGACACGCGAAGGCGTGCTGGAATCGGTGCTTTACGTCGAAAAGGACGCGCCGCACGCATGGACGACGGGCGAAATCGCGCTCGTCGAGGATGTCGCGCTTCGCATTCGCGAGGCGGTCGATCGTGCGCGCAGCGACGCGGCGCTCAAGGCCAGTCGCGAAGAACTCGAGCTCGCGACACGCGCCGCCGAGCTTGGTCGTTATGATTATCGCCCGCGCGAGATGAGTCTATCCTGGGATGACCGGTGCCGTGCACTCTTCGGGATGTCACCGGGAGTTCCGGTCAGCTACGAAAGCGCATTTCTCGCCGGCCTTCACCCCGATGATCGCGAGCGCGCAAACCGCGCCGTCGCTGCGGCTCTCGATCCCGATGGAAGTCACCGGTTCGATGTCGAGTACCGCACGGTCGGCATCGAAGACGGGGTTCTTCGTCACATTCGTGCGCAAGGCCTCGCATTTTTCGACGGCCGAGAGCCTGTTCGGCTCATCGGCACCGTGCAAGACGTTACGCGCGACCGCGAGGCCAGCGCCAAGCTGCGCGAGGTCGAGGAGCGCCTTCGTCTCGCGGGACGCGCCACGAACGATGCGATCTGGGACTGGGATTTTCGCACCAATCATGTGACGTGGAATGCCGCTCTCGAAAGCGCTTACGGTCACAGGCCCGACGACGTTGTGCCGACCGGCGAATGGTGGCTTGCGCAGATCCACGCTGAAGACCGCGCGCGGATCGATGCGAGTATCCATCATGTGATCGACGGAGGCGCGAGCGATTGGACTGACGAGTATCGCTTTCGCCGTGCGGACGGCAGCTACGCCGACATTCTCGACAGGGGCTATGTCATTCGCGGTGAGGATGGCGCGCCGATCCGGATGGTGGGCGCAATGCTTGATGTATCGGCTCGCAAAGCGGTAGAGCGCCGGCTTCAGCAGGAGCGCATGCGGCTGGTTGAAGAGGTCAGAGAGACTGCCGCCGAGCGCGATCGTGCCGAAGAGGCGCTCAGGCAATCGCAGAAGATGGAAGCTGTCGGCCAACTCACAGGCGGCATCGCGCATGACTTCAATAATCTGCTGACCGGCATTTCGGGGTCGCTCGAAATGATGCAGATCCGCATCGCTCAGGGGCGCGTCGCCGAGATCGACAAATATTCGGTCGCCGCGCAGGGCGCGGTCCGGCGCGCCGCTGCGCTCACGCACCGCCTTCTCGCCTTCTCGCGCCGTCAGACGCTCGATCCCAAGCCGTGCGACGTGAACCGGTTGATCTTCGACATCGAGGAATTGGTGCGCCGAACGGTTGGCCCCTCGATCACGGTGGAGACGGTGGGCAAGGCGGGATTGTGGTCGACGCTGGTGGACACCAATCAGCTCGAGAACGCTATTCTCAACCTGTGCATCAACGCGCGCGACGCGATGCCCGAGGGCGGACGGATCACGATCGAGACAGCCAACAAATGGCTCGACGGACGCGGCGCAAGGGAGCGCGATCTCGAACCCGGCCAATATGTGTCCCTCTGCGTGACCGACACCGGGACGGGCATGACCGACGAGGTCGCCGCGCGCGCTTTCGATCCATTCTTCACGACCAAGCCACTTGGCGAAGGAACAGGCCTCGGCCTGTCGATGATTTACGGGTTTGCTCGTCAATCGGGGGGACAGGTTCGTATCTACAGCGAGGTCGGGATGGGAACGACCATGTGCATCTATCTCCCGCGCTACCTGAGCGCTGAGGAGCCCGACACGGTCGATCCCGATCCGCCCGCGCCAACGTCGATCGATGGCCCCGGGCCGGCACGCGGCAATGTGCTGGTCGTCGACGACGAGCCGACGATCCGCATGCTCGTCGCCGAAGTGGCCGAGGAATTGGGCTATCAGGTTCTCGAGGCGTTCGACGGGCCGAGCGCGATGCGGGTCCTGCAGGCAAAGGAGGTCATCGATCTTCTGATCACCGACGTCGGTCTACCCGGCGGCATGAACGGACGGCAGATAGCCGATGCCGCTCTCAGCCTTTGCCCTAGCCTGAAAATTCTTTTCATCACGGGCTATGCGGAGAATGCTGTCATCGGAAGCGGGAGGCTCGCGCCTAACATGGCGCTCATTACCAAGCCTTTTGCGATGGACGCGCTCGCGCACCGGATACGCGAAATCATGGTTTGAATTGGCATGCACACGTGTTGCTCGCCCAGTCGCAACGCTGTTTTGATGCCGCTGTGTAACGGTGCGCTATAAGCTGCGCTGCTCGCCGCCTCCGATTTTCCAGATATAGCGCGACGGCATTTCGCTGTCATCGAACGAACTGCGTTTCTTGCGGCGCCGCTTGGCCGCTTGCCGTCGGTCTGCTTCTGGCACAATATTCGCTAAAGCGGACAGGCAAAGAGGCGGAGCCTCTTGAAGCGCCTGCTGGCTCGTCAATACGGGATAGGCCTTCTATCCCAGCCGTAGAACCCGCCGCTATCCGTTGACGATAGCTGATCGATGACGCCTAGAATGTGCATCGCGCTATTATTCGCACTAAAGAGCGATGATTCAGCTACTCGCGCCTGAAACGGCTCCGAGAGCGGCGTGTCGACTGTTCCGGGGTGCAGTGCCGCGACTATCGCTTCCGGATTGCTGCGGCCGAGCTCTATCGCGAAGCATCGCACCAGAGCATTGAGCGCCGCCTTGGAAGCGCGGTAGCTGTGCCATCCGCCAAGTCTGTTATCCGCAATCGAACCAACGCGAGCAGAAAGAAATATGGCGACGGCCCGGTGTCTTCGGCCGAGCAGTGGAAGAAAATGCTTTGCGGCGAGCGCGGGCCCGATGCTGTTGACCGCGAATACTTCGGCCATAACCGATGCATCGAGCTGCCGAAGGCTCTTTTCAGGACGGATCTCAGCCCCGCGATGCAGCAGCCCCGTCGCCACGATCAACAAGTCGAGCGCGCCATCCTGGGCAATTTGGCGACCTGCCTCGGCAAGCGTGCCGTCGTCCAATATGTCGATCGTCAGCGTTGTCACATCGGGATGACGCGAAGCATCGGGCCGCCTGGTCCCGGCATAGATGCGGTCAAATCGGCCCGATGCGACAAGTTGCTCGACAAGCGCGGCGCCGATACCGCCGCCACTTCCGATCACCAAGGCGCGCTTGCCGTTCAAATGCCTGCTCCTCACGGCCACAAAGCCGGTCCGGCTGCCTGAAGCTTAAACGGCGGCGGCGCGATATCCCATATGCCTCAAAGGGAAGCTGGAGCGGTGCCTAGAAGCCGGCCTCGACCGCGAGCCGGATCGCATCGGCCGTGGTCTCGACGCCGAGCGCGCGCAGCAGCGCAGCGCGGTGCATCTTGATCGTCCGCTCCGACAGCGACAGCGTGAAGGCAATCTGCTTGTTGAGCTGTCCGCTCGCCATCAGCTTCAACACCTCGCGCTGCCTCGGCGAGAGCGCCTCAATATGGGCGCGCGCTCGCGTGCTCCGTCCTCCAACCGCCTCGCCGGTCTCGTCGACCTCGATTTGCGAGCCGAGAAAATATTCGAGAGTGCCGCCGGGGCCAAAGATTGGCGCGACCAGCACGGCATTGCGGAAGGGCGTTCCGTCTTTCCGGTAGTTGAGGATCTCGACGAGCGCCGGCCTCTGCTCCCGGATGGCGGCGCGCAAGGTCTCGGTCAGTTCGGGCTCGGTGCCCTGCCCGGCGAGAAAGCGGCAATTGCGTCCAAGAATTTCGTCCGACCCATAGCCGGTGAGCGCCGAGAAGGCAGCGTTGCACTCGACGATCGGATTGTCAGGCAGACGCGGGTCGCTGATCACCGCGGCGATCGGGCTGGCCGCGATCATTGTCTTCAATGACATAGTATCTGCCTGCTCTCCCCTGGGTGCCCCAAGGGACATGTTGCGACACTTCCCCTCGCTCATGCAAGCCTGCGTCGATGACAATTGCGACGAACCGGAAAAATTACGTATGACGCCCAGCAGATTGACGGCACAGTCATGCCTACGGGCGGGCGTAGGACATTGTGCGAGCCCCCTTGGTGACCGCGAGGCCATGGTCTGATGCGGGTCGCGATCATCGGAGCCGGCATTGCGGGGCTCGCCTGTGCACGGCGGCTGCACGACGCCGGGATTGAGGCGACACTCTTTGACAAATCCCGCGGCCTCGGCGGCCGCCTCGCGACCCGCCGCGCGGATACGGGCACTCCGGGGGTCGCATTCGATCATGGCGCCACGCATTTCACGGCGCGCTCGGAAGGCTTTACCAGGCTGCTCGCTGCTTGGGAGAAGGCAGGTCTCGCGGCGCGTTGGCCGGCCGCGGGCGCGGACAGCTGGGTCGGCACGCCGACAATGACCGCGCCGCTGAAATCGCTCGCGAGCGATCTCGATGTCCGCCTGTCGCGACCGGTCACGGCCCTGACCAAATCGCGTGCCGGCTGGACGCTACACAGCGAGGCAAAACGGCTCGGCAAATATGATGCGGCAGTAATCGCCATTCCGGCCGAACAGGCGGCTCCGCTTCTGTCGCTGCATGATTTCGAGATGGCGCGCGCCGCAATGGCGGCGCGCTATAACCCATGCTGGACCGCGATGTTCGCCTTTGAGGAGCGGATCGAGGAGCTCCCCGATTTCCTCCGCGGCTCGGGTGCCATCGTGACCGCTGCGCGCGACAGCGCGAAGCCCGGCCGCGCGCCGGGCGAGCGGTGGGTCGTGCAAGCCGACTGGACCTGGTCGCAGACGCACCTCGCCTCCGACAGCGCGAGCGTGGCGCCAGCGCTTCTCGCCGAGCTGGGAAAGGTCGCGGGCCGCGACCTGCCCGCCCCGAGCCATATCGCCGCCCATCGCTGGCTATTCTCGCAGCCCTCGGGACAGGATCTGAAGCTGCTCTGGAACCCTGCCATAGGCCTCGGCGCTTGCGGAGACTGGCTCTATCACGGCTTTGCCGAATATGCGTGGCTGTCGGGCCATGTACTCGGCGCGGCGATTGCGGCAGAGGCGCCGCGATGACGCGCGCGATCGTGATCGGAGCCGGCATCGGCGGCCTTGCGCTGGCCATCCGTCTCCAGTCGGCGGGCCTCGATACGCTGCTCGTCGAAGCGCGCGACCGGCCGGGCGGCCGCGCCTATGTCTTTGAGAAGGATGGTTTCACCTTCGATGCCGGGCCGACGGTGATCACCGACCCGGCCTGCCTCGCCGAGCTCTGGGAGCTCAGCGGCCAGCGGCTCGAGCGCGATGTCGACCTCGTCCCGGTGTCGCCCTTTTACCGGCTGAGCTGGCCCGACGGATCGACCTTCGATTATGGCAATGACAAGGAGGCGCTCGCCCGTCAGATCGCCGCGCTCGATCCCGCCGACGTGGCGGGATATGAGCGCTTTCTCAGCTATTCCGCGTCGGTTTACGAGGAAGGCTATGTGAAGCTCGGCGCCGTGCCCTTCCTCGATTTCCGCTCGATGCTGAAGGCGGCGCCCGCTCTTTTGCGGCACCGTGCCTGGCGCTCGGTCTATAAAACCGTCGCGAGCTATGTTCGGAGCGAGAAGCTGCGCGAGGCGCTCTCCTTCCATACCCTGCTCGTCGGAGGCAACCCGATGGCGACGAGCAGCATCTATGCGCTCATCCACAAGCTCGAGCAGGATGGCGGCATCTGGTATGCGCGCGGCGGCACCAACCGGCTAGTCGCCGGCATGGCCGCGCTGTTCGCGCGTCTCGGCGGTACGCTGAGGCTCGGCGATCCGGTTGCCCGCATCGAAACCGAGGGCGACCGGGTGACGGGCATCGTAACGCGGAGCGGGTTTACCGCGCGCGCCGATCTTGTCGCCTCGAACGCCGATCTCATGCACAGCTACCGCGACCTGCTCGCGCATCCGCGCGGCAAGCGCGAGGCGAAGCGCCTTGCGCGCAAGAGCTGGTCGCCGAGCCTCTTCGTCCTCCATCTGGGGGTTCGCGGCGCCTTTCCCGAGATACCCCACCATATGATATTGTTCGGTCCACGCTACCGCGGGCTTCTCGACGACATCTACCGGAACGGGACGCTCGCCGAGGATTTCTCGCTTTACCTTCATCACCCGAGCGCAAGCGATCCGGGCGTGGCCCCCGCGGGTCACAGCAGCTTCTACGCGCTCGCTCCGGTTCCCCATCGCGGCCACGCCCCGCTCGACTGGGAGGTCGAAGGGCCGAAATTGGCGAAGCGCATCATCGCCGAGATCGAACGGCGCTTGATTCCTGACCTTGGCGAGCGGATCGTCACGCAAATTCAATATGCGCCGCCGAACTTCGAGCGGGATCTCGCCGCGCATCTCGGGAGCGCCTTCAGCCTGACGCCAACACTGCTGCAGAGCGCCTATTTTCGTGGGCGCAACCGCGACGCGCGCATCGAGAACCTCTATTTTACCGGCGCGGGCACGCATCCCGGCGCTGGTATTCCGGGGGTCGTCGCAAGCGCGAAGGCGACGGCGAGCCTCATTCTCGGCGACTTCGGCATCAGAACTGCGGCAGCCCGCGATCCGTGCGCTCGCGACCGGATAGTCTCCGGGCCCAATGAAGCGGCAGGAGATGCCTCGTCCAGCTGATCGCACGGACGTTCCGATTCTGCCGGCGGCCAGCGCCTTGCGACCCACGCCTGGCCGCGGCGGGGGGCGGTGATTGCTCAACGCCGGGCGGTGCGACGCCACGTCGCACCGCCCAATCCCCGCATATACACGCCCGCCAATGCGGTTCTGCATGGCTTGAACTTCCCGAAAGGTCATCTTTTGCGGAGGTCGGAGCCTGCCAGATGAGGAACCCCGCGCTCGCCCGCACCATAGCCCACCAAAAAGGTAAACGCCGCCATGCCGCCCGCCATCTTGTGGCTCCGTCAGGACCTCCGCACCACCGACCATCCGGCGCTTCTCGCGGCGATCGCCGAAGGTCCGGTCATTCCGCTCTACATATTGGACGACGAGAGCCCCGAAACGCGCGCGATCGGCGGCGCGCAGCGCTGGTGGCTCCATCACAGCCTCGCCGCGCTCGATGCGAGCCTTCGCAAACGCGGCAGCCGGCTCGTCCTGCGCCGCGGCCCTGCCGCCGAAATAGTCGAACGCGTCGCGGCGGATGCCGGGAGCACAAGGGTTCACGCGACCCGCTGCTACGAGCCCTGGCGGCGGCGCTACGAAAACGCGCTGGACGCCAGGCTTGCGCTGCGGCTCCATGACGGCAATTATCTTGCGCCGCCCGAGAGTATCATCAATGCGCAAGGCGCGCGCTACCGCGTCTTCACGCCATGGTATCGCGCGCTCCTGGGACGCATGCCGCCCGCCCTTCCCTATGCCGCGCCCAACCATATTCCGGCTCCCGACGTCTGGCCGACGTCGGACAATCTCGCCGATTGGGGTCTGACCCCGACCAGCCCCGACTGGGCCTCGGGATTTGACGACTGGCACCCGGGCGAGAAAGGTGCCTGGCGCGCGCTGCGCGACTGGCTGCCGCTTGCCGGCGACTACAAGGCCCGCCGCGACTTTCCTTCGCTCCCCGCGACATCGCGGCTGTCGCCGCATCTTCATTTCGGCGAGATCAGCCCCCGGTCGATCTGGCATGCGCTCGGCGAGCGCGACGATGCGGGCGCCGAGACCTTTCGGTCGGAGCTTGGCTGGCGCGAACATGGCATCAATCTCGTCGACCAGATGCCCGATTATGGCGATCGGAACGGGCGCCCCACCTTCGATGATTTCGGCTGGCGGAGCGGCCCCGAAGCCGACCGGGACTTCACCGCCTGGACCCGGGGAAGGACCGGCTACCCGGTGGTCGACGCGGGCATGCGCGAGCTCTGGCACACGGGCTGGATGCACAACCGCGTTCGGATGGTCGCCGCCTCCTTCCTCGTCAAACATCTGCTGATCGACTGGCGCCGCGGTGAGCGCTGGTTCTGGGATACGCTGCTCGACGCCGATCTCGGGTCGAATGCAATGAACTGGCAATATGTCGCGGGCACCGGCGTCGATGCGCCGGTCTTCTCGCGCATCATGTCGCCGCTGCTCCAGAGCGAGCGGTTCGCGATGGGCGATTATGTCCGCACTTATGTTCCGGAGCTTTCGCATCTGTCGGACGCCGAGATCACCGCCGCCCATGGTCAGGATGCGCGGGTGCCCGCCTATCCCGCGCCGCTGATCGGTCATGAGGCGGCGAGGGCGCGGGCCCTCGCTGCTTGGGAAGCCCTGCGCAGCTAGCGAGCAGGCCCACCAAGCTAGTCGAAGGCGGCGCTTGCCACGCCGTGGCTGTTGTAAACAGGGCCTTCGCGCGACACCGCGAATTTGCGGCTCGACGACGCGCGCACGCCAAATGCGCCTATATGCCCCAGCATTCCCCTGTATTGCGGCCCGGCGAGATGCGCTGCGAGCGCAGCTTCGCCGTCCCATTCCTCGAACACGTGGATGCGCGTCGCCACATGCGGATCGAGGGTCCAGGCGTAAGCGAGACAGCCCGGCTGGGCGAGCGCGCCTTCGATCCAGCCGCGCGCACCCGCCAGCGCCTCTCCGCGCGTCTCGGGATCGATATCGATGACCGCCTGGATCAGGATCTTCATGCCTGCACCTCGCTTGCTGAAAGCTGAGGCAACGGTCGAAACCGCCGCTCTGTAAACAGCCACCGACCATCAATTTGGCGGCAGACGTCGTCATAGATGCCAAGGGTCCGGTGAAGGGCGCCGTCGCGCAGGAAGATTTCCTCGGTGTAGGACCGCATGGCCGCGGTCTCGCCATGGACCTCGATCGAACCCGGCCAAGCGCGAAAGACGATGTCGGGCAAGGCGCGCATCGCCGCGCGCCAGGTGTCGACGATCTTCGCCTTGCCCTCGAAGATCCCGAACCCGGGAAGCGACCATCGGCCGCCTTCGTCCCAGGTCGCCGCCCAGGCTTCGCTGTCGGCACGGTTGACCGCGTCGGCGTAGGCATCGAGCAGGTCGCGAAGCGCCAGCCGGTCTTCGAACGATCCCTCAAACGGCATGGATGCCCCCTTCTTGCCCGGCTGCGTCGATCGCCAGCCTGCCGCCTATTTGCCTGCAGCCGATCGGAGGGAGAACTGCCGTTATCGCTAGCGGCGATGGGCCACCGGGTGCGGGCCGGATAACCCGCCCCAAAGGACAGGTCGCCGAGGCGGAGCGGCGCGCCTAAATCCGTACCTGTCCTATCCCCCCGGGACGAACATTCGAAAAGGAATGACCAATGGCTATTTCCCGTATCTCTCTTTCGCTCGCCGCAGCAGCGCTTGCGCTCGCCGGCGGCATTGCAGCCGCCAAGAACCCGATGGTCGGCGGCGCCGCGATGTACGAGACCAACACCATCGTCGAAAATGCCGCCAATTCGAAGGACCACACGACACTCGTCACGGCGGTCAAGGCCGCCGGCCTCGCCGAGACCCTTTCGGGGGCAGGCCCGTTCACGGTCTTTGCGCCCACCAACGCTGCCTTTGCCAAGCTTCCCGCCGGCACCGTCGACACGCTGCTCAAGCCCGAGAACAAGGCGATGCTGACGGGCATCCTTACCTATCATGTCGTGCCGGGCCGCCTGACCGCGACCGATATTGCCGCGCAGGCCAAAGCCAATGGCGGCAAGGCCATGCTTACCACGGTGCAGGGTGCCAAGCTCACCGTCTGGGAGAAGGATGGCAGCTGGTATGTGAGCGACGCCAAGGGTGGCACGGCGAAGATCGGCCCCGCCGACGTTCTTCAGTCGAACGGCGTGATCCACGTCATCGACGGCGTGCTGCTTCCCGCCTGACACGGTATCGGGGCCGCGCGACACTTGTTGGCGCAGCGCGGCCCCGATAATCAAAAGCCCTCAAAGCCAACCGGAAAGTTCGCTCCTTATCAGCGCGGCGAGCATATCCATCCCGACATCGCTGTCATTCAGACAGGGCACATAAGCGAAATGGCGTCCGCCGGCGGCAAGGAACTGCTCGCGGCCGCGGATGGCGATTTCCTCGAGGGTCTCGAGGCAATCTGCAGCGAACCCCGGCGCGATCACGACCACCGACCGGCCTTCTCGCCCGAGCGTTTCGAGCGTCATGTCGGTTGCCGGTGTCAGCCACTTGGCCTTGCCGAAGCGCGACTGAAAGCTCGGAACGACACTCTTCCCCAAGACCTCGCCCAACCGACGCGCGGTCTTGAGGCACATGCAGTGATAGGGATCGCCAAGATGCAGAGTGCGCTCGGGCATGCCGTGGAAGCTCGCGACGATCGTGTCGGGTACAAAGGCGAGGCCGCCGATCGCACGTCCGAGCGACGACGCCAGCGCCTCGACATGGCGATCGTCATCATAATAAGGAGGAAGGATGCGCAGCGCCGGCTGCCAGCGCAGGCGCGCCATATGCGCCTGGACCGCATCACCAACGCTTGCGGTCGTCGCGGCGCAATATTGAGGATAAAGAGGCGCAACGAGAATGCGGCGACATCCTGCCGCAAGAAGCGCGTCGATGCCGTCCGAGATCGAGCCGCTGCCATAGCGCATCGCATGCGCGACCACCGCATCACCTCCCAGCGAAGCCTGAAGCGCCCTTGCCTGGCGGCGGGTGATCGCCGCGAGCGGCGAGCCCTCTGACGTCCAGATTTCGCGGTAGACACGCGCGGATTTCCGCGGCCGAACGGCAAGGACGATCCCGCGGAGGATCGGCTGCCAGATCAGCGAGGGCAGTTCGACCACGCGCCGGTCGGAGAGAAATTCCGCGAGATAGCGCCGCACCGCACCGCTCGTCGGCGCGTCGGGCGTGCCGAGGTTTACGAGAAGCACGCCGATGCGGTCGACCGGCACGGCGGGGTGACCCGTTGGCAATCGGGCGGGATCCGCTTCTTCGTAACGGTCGCCGATTCTGACCGTTAGCAGAGGCCCTTCGTCATTCATTGCAATCTCCGCGGACAGGACGCCTTGCGGCGACCGTGCCGCGCGATGTTGACCGCATGTCTCCGACTTTTCCCGCGCCGCCAAGCTGCACCAAGGGGCAGACTGGATGCGAGTATCAGGACCTCGTCAAGGCCGGCGTGATCGATCCCGCCAAGGTCGTTCGCACCGCGCTGCAGGATGCCGCGTCGGTCGCGTCGCTGCCGATAACCACCGAGGCGCTCGTCGCCGAACTGCCGAAGGAGGAGAAGGCCGCGCCGATGCCGGCGATGGCCTTCTGACAGGCCGGGGGCGGCGGGGCCACCGCCGCCCCCGCATTTCCGTACCCGCCCTATTCACCCAACCACCGCGCACCGCGCCAAGCCTCGTCAAGCGAGCGAAGGGCATTTCTGCATTCCGGGGCTCACCCGAGGTCCGTGCACCCAACGCGCTTCCAACCGACGATCTGCCCCAAGGGACATGTTGCGACGCCATGCTGCGCTCGGGCATGCGCCGATCCGGCGGTCCACCTCCCTCTCCTCCCCTCCCGGACCGCTAACCCTTCGCCGTCAGGAGGCCAGGACCATGCTTCACGTGCCCCCTTCCAGTCCCACCGTTGACGGCGCGATACCCCCCGAGGTTCTCGCGTCGGTGGAGACGCTGCTGCGCTGGGTCGGCGAGGATCCTCATCGCGAAGGCCTGCTCGACACACCGAAGCGCATCGCGCGTGCCTGGAAGGATTACTGCCAGGGGTATGACGAGGATCCGGCGGTGCATCTCTCGCGCACCTTCGAAGAGGTCGGCGGCTATGACGAGATCGTCTTGCTGCGCGACATCCCGTTCCAGTCGCATTGCGAGCATCATATGGCGCCGATCACCGGAAAGGCGTCGATCGCCTACCTACCCCGCGACCGCGTCGTCGGCATCTCCAAGCTCGCGCGCGTGCTGAACGGCTATGCGCGCCGGCTGCAGGTGCAGGAGCGGCTGACCGCCGAGGTCGCCCGATGCATCTGGGACAATCTCCGTCCGCACGGCGTCGCCGTGGTGATCGACGCCCAGCATGGCTGCATGACCGGGCGCGGCGTGCGCACGCCGGGCGTCGGCATGGTCACGAGCCGGCTCCTCGGCTGCTTCCTCGACGACCAGCGGAGCCGCAAGGAAGTGCTCGCGCTGATGGGCCATTGATGCGCCGGTCGATGATCCGGACCGGTCTTGCGGGCTTTACCTGCCTGCGTGAGGCGCGCGCCGAAATCCTGTGCGCCGCCGCCTCACGCCGGTTTCCTGCCGGGGTTGCGCCGACATGACTCAGGGGTCGCAACCCTCCGACGATCCTGGCCATCTTCCGAACAGCTTGCGCAGGCAGCCGGACGACGGGGGGCATTTCGGGAAATTCGGGGGCCGCTTCGTCCCCGAAACGCTCATGCCCCTCATCCTCGATCTGGAGCGCGAATATCGAGCCGCAAAACGGGACCCGGCCTTCCAGGCCGAGTTCGACGATCTGCTCGAACATTATGTCGGCCGTCCCAGCCCGCTATACTTCGCGCCGCGCTTGACGTCCGCGCTCGGCGGCGCGCAAATCTGGTTCAAGCGCGACGAACTCAACCACACCGGCGCCCACAAGATCAACAACTGCGTCGGGCAGATCCTGCTCGCGATCCGAATGGGCAAAAGGCGCATCATCGCGGAAACTGGCGCGGGCCAGCACGGGGTGGCTACTGCAACCGTCTGCGCGCGCTTTGGCCTGCCCTGCGTCGTCTATATGGGCGCCGCCGATATCGCGCGCCAGGCGCCCAATGTCTTCCGCATGAAGCTGCTGGGCGCCGAAGTCGTGCCCGTCACGGCCGGCGCCGCGACCCTCAAGGACGCGATGAACGAGGCGCTGCGCGACTGGGTCGCCCATGTCGAGGACACCTTCTACATCATCGGCACCGCAGCCGGTCCCCACCCCTATCCGGAGCTTGTGCGCGATTTCCAGAGCGTGATCGGCAGGGAAGCGCGGGCGCAGATGCTGGCCCGTACCGGCCGCCTGCCCGATCTCCTGGTCGCCGCGATCGGCGGCGGATCGAATGCGATCGGTCTCTTTCACCCGTTCCTCGACGACCCGATGGTGAAGATGCTCGGCGTCGAGGCGGCCGGGCATGGCCTCGACGAGGCGCACGCCGCGTCACTGGCCGGCGGGCGTCCCGGCATTCTTCACGGCAACAAGACCTATCTGCTGCAGGATGACGACGGGCAGATCGTCGAAGGCCATTCGATCAGCGCTGGCCTCGATTATCCCGGCATCGGCCCCGAGCATGCATGGCTCAAGGACATCGGACGGGTGGACTATACCTCCGCGACCGACGCCGAAGCGCTGGACGCCTTTCAGCTACTTTGCAGCACAGAGGGTATCATCCCGGCGCTTGAGCCCAGTCACGCCGTCGCCGCGGTTGTCAGGATCGCGCCGGCGATGCCGAAAGATAGTATCATCATCGTCAACATGTGCGGACGCGGGGACAAGGACATATTCTCCGTGGCCCAGCATCTTGGCGTGGAACTTTGAGCGCGACGAAAGGTAGGGGCACGGGACGTGTGATCGAAGACACTGGCGCTACAGATTTCGGATCTATGAGGGACGGATGATGATAAGGGTGCTTCTTGTTGAAGACGATCCGCTGGTGGCGATGATGCTCGAGGGGTATCTCGACGTGCTTGAACACGAGATCGTGGCGGCCGCAGCGACCGTCGCGGAGGCGCTGGATCTCGTCGCGAAGCGAGATTTCGACCTCGCAATATTGGATGTTCACCTTGCCGATGGCAAAACGAGCGAGGCGGTCGCTGCCGCGTTGAGCGATGCCGGGAAGGCTTTCATAGCGACGAGCGGAGATGCGACGATCATGGCGGCTGAATTTGATGGCCGGCCAGTTCTTCGCAAACCTTTCAGGATTGCCGAGCTCGAACGGGCAATCGCCGCTATAACGGGGTAGCCCGCGGTCACAGGCCGGAGCCTGCTCGACGGTCGTATTCGGGCGCGACTTGGTGACGGGCCATGTGCGGCATGAAATCCATCTTGCCGATGGCAAGACCTGCGTTGCGCAGCGGCGCGTAAGCCATCGTCGCATGAAAGTAGAAATTTGGCATGATCCAGTCGCGGACTCAAAGCCGCGATTGCAGCCGCAGCATTCTCCTGGCAGATTGTCGTCCATGGGGTCGTTTCGTACTTTTTTGATCATCCTTTGGCTGGCGCTGGCCGCCTACACCGCTGTAGTCATTTCCCGCCACGGCCTTGGATTGTTACCGATCTTTTTCGGAGACGTGGCGAAGCTGGGATGGCCCGGGCAGTTCAACCTCGATTTTCTCTGCTTTCTCGTCCTCTCTGCGCTTTGGACGGCTTGGCGGAATGGATTCAGTGCGATCGCCCTGCTCCTCGCGCTCATCGCCTTTTTCGGAGGCGCGGGTTTCCTGCTTCCCTACCTCGTCTTTCTAACAGTTCAGGAACGAGGAAACATGCCCCGGGTGCTGATCGGCGCGCGAACCCGAAGAGATGAGCCTTACAGCGGACGATGAGCGCGACGGCATTTCGCCGTCATCGAACGAACTGCGCTTCTCGCGGCGCCGCTTGGCCGTGTGTGGACGGCCCTCCGTTGGCAAGCGGTTTCTGGATGTGACGCGACCTGCTGGTTGGTGCAGCCATGTGTCCGGCCTGTGATGCGGCCTTGTCATGCGCCGCTGGCCATGATGCCTTTCGCGCGGATCGGGTCCCGACCAATTGGACGCACTCGAGGTGCACCGGCCAAAATGGGTTTTCCTGATCCGGCGGTTTCAACCGGCTTTGTGCATCAGCTCCTATCTGCCCTCCCCAACTTCGGCGACGCCATGTTCGGCGCCTGATCTCCTATGCGTGCACGACCTGCGGTTCGCGATAGCGCTCTCCGCTCGTCATCAGCGCCCAGACCATGCGGGCGGTTTTGTTCGCTAGCGCCACAGCTGCAACTTTCTTTGCGCGACGCTTCATCAGTTCGATGAGCCACGGCCGTTTGGTGCCGTGTCGTTCAGCATGGCGGATGACGGCCATCGAACCAACGACGAGCATCTGGCGCAGATATTGGTTGCCCGCGCGCGATATGCGGCCAAGCCGCTCCTTCCCACCGCTGGAGTTCTGCCGAGGGACCAAGCCTATCCACGCGGCGAGGTCGCGGCCTGTCTTGAACAGACGCGGATCGGCGACGCTGGCAACAAAGGCGCTGGCAAGCAGCGGTCCGATGCCGGGAATCTCCATCAACCGCCGCCCGACTTCTGTGTCGCGCGCACTCGCACGGATGCGCCGGTCGTTCTCGAGGATCTGTTCCTTCACGATGGCGAGCTGCGCCCCGAGCATCTCCAGGCAGAGCCGGGCATCGGGTGGAATCCTCTCGTCATCTTTGTCGGCGACTATCGCCAGCAGGCGCTCGAGCCCAATGCGCCCCACCGGCGCCACGATCCCGAACTCCGACATATGTGCCCGCGTCGCGTTCGACAGCTGAGTGCGCTGGCGGTTTAGCATCAGGCGGACCCGGTGAAGCATCATCACGCTCTGCTGCTCCGGAGTCTTCACTGTCACGAACCGCATCGTCGGCCGCGTCACCGCCTCGCAGATCGCCTCGGCATCGGCAGCGTCATTCTTGCCGCGCTTCACGTATGGCTTCACATATTGCGCCGGCATCAGTCGAACATCATGCCCCAGCGCGATCAACTCGCGGGCCCAGTGATGAGAGTTGCTGCAGGCCTCGACGCCGACCAGGCATCGCGGCAGCCTCGCGAAAAACGGAATCACCCGCGCCCGGCTTAGGCGCTTGCGCACCACAACTTCGCCTGCGGCATCAACACCGTGGACCTGAAACACCGACTTCGCGATATCCAACCCGACTGTTGCAATCTTCTCCATCGTAGCTCTCCTTCCAGCTCATCCCGCGGACTATACCGCGGGGCGTTGGAGAGCCGTCCACGTCATCATTTGGAGACGGTCGGCTTTTAGGTGTCAAACAAAGAGAGCGGACGTTTGGGCGCGAGCTTTCGAGCAGACATCCAAGGATAAGCCGCTTTCCGCCTGACGTCACCCACGCGCATCGATCCATCGCTGCGGGACAAGTCCTTGTCCGCGCCAACGCGCGACGACGGCGTCGGCGAACCAGCTGTCTCGGAGATCCGCGTGGTCGGTCACGATCACCTGGAAATTCGGCGCCAGTTCTACCGCCACGTCAAACATGAGCTTGAAAAGCTTGAAAACCGCCTCACGGTCGGCGTCCGGCAATTCGGACACGTCGCCGTCGCGATCCTGTTCGGCAGGATAATGGGCCTGCGAGGGCTGGTCGAAAAAGATGAACCCGGGAACCGGACGATCCTTCTGTCGAAACCAACGATGAAGCGCGAGATGGGCGAGCACATGGTAGCCTACCCAGTTCTCACCGCTTCCCATGCGGAACAAGGGAACCGGTCCATCGAGCGTGTCCGCAACGACGGCGAGCTGTTTGATGTCGAGCCTCAGGCGGCTACCGCTATGTTCGAGGTCCAGCTTCGCTGAGTCGCGCGTCATGTAGTCACCGATCAGATTGAGGATCGATGTCAGTCGCTCTTCGCTGCTCTCGGGATCGACCAGCTTCTCAAGCGCTTCGACCCGTTTGCGGGCTGCGTCGAGTTCCGCGCTCGCTGCCGCCGCCGCAGGCGGCGGCGGCAGCGTCTCCAAGAAATAGGCGATGCGTCCCATCGTCCGGGCAAGCCTCAGCTGGCTGTCGCGCTCGGATCTAAAGGCGCCGTCCTGCTTGGCGAGCGTGTCGATCTGTTCCTGATTGCGCTTGAGTGCGTCCTCGATTCCGTTCTGCTGCTCGACAAGATCGCCTTGCGCTTCCTGCAAGCGCGGCACTTCGCGACGGACTTGGCTCAGTTGCTCTTCAATCCCACTGAGAGTTCGGTGCATCTCCGTCACCGACGGTACATGAACGTCGGCCGACCCGCACAGAGCGCAGGCCTCGACATCGCCCTTTGTGACGAGACCGATGCTCGCCAGCCTCGCCCTTTGCTCCTCGGCCTCTTGCGCGAAGCCACCGGCGACATCCTCTACCTGCCGGATCTGGCGCAAGCGCTCCTTGAGCACGACGAGATCGCGGCGCAGCCCAGCGCGCTCACGCCGAAGCACAGCTATCGGCTCAGTGGAATCCGGCGGCACCGGCACTTCTTGAACAACCGGATTGATCGCGCGAAGGCCGCCAAGCGCGATCTCCTGTGCCGGCGGGGGGCCAGGCGGGAGCAAGCCGACCGACTGCGCCTCGCGAAACATGTCTTCGGTGCGTGCTGCCGACAGGCTGGCAAGCTGCTCGCGCTCACCGGCCAGCTTCAGCAATTTCCTCAGCTCCTTCCGCTCAAGATCGAGCTGGACCTTACGCCGCAATAGGTCCTCGTCGATTGCGCCAAGAAAATAGGGCAGTACGTCCTTGATCGTCTGAGGCAGGAACGGTTCACTCTGCCGGTGGAACAAGATCTTACGGCTATCGATCTCGTCCTGGTCCTGGATGCAAAACATCAGGGCGTGGCGAATGTTCGCTGCGATCGGGTTGCGTGTCTGGCCCTCGGGGACGGTAGTCACATTCTCGGAGATCCCAACCGACGAAGTAAGGATCGTCTCGATGTCCGAAACGCCGATGTTTGGGTCCCAGTCGACGCGCTCAGGCATCGTCAGTTCAGCCCCCGCGGCGTAATAAACATCCGGATCGCGCGTCTTCGGCGGCTTTGGATTGCGCCGCGCGAGAAATATCCGGCTGTCGCCCCGGTCGAGCAGGATGCCGTACCACGCGACGTGCTGGCGGATCACACCGTCCGAGACGTGGCATTGCTCCCGACCGAAGCAGTATTCGATAATGTCGATCAAGGACGACTTGCCCGTCTTTGAAGCGCCAGTAATGATGCTCAAGCCCGAGGCGTTGAGCTTGACCGAGCTCACCTCGCCATTGTGCCCATAGACACCGATTTCCAGAATCCTGAGGCTCACGGGGTAACTCCAAGCATGGACAATATGGTGGACTGACGATCATCTTTGGGGATCCAACGCCCCACGAAGCGGGCTGCCTCGTAGCAATCCTTGATGTCGATCGTGTCGGTATCGAGCCGCGGCGGATCGGGTTTGAAGCGGTGCGTCCCCGGCCTGAGACCGTCTCCGGCAATAGTCAGCCAGTCCTGCGCGCATCCGATCTGGATCGCCTCGCGGGTCGTATCGACCAGGTCCCGGCAGCGATCGGCAAACTCGGCGCTGAACTCGGGATTGGCCGTCACCCAGCTCGTCATGCGTGTCCTGAGCGTCGGCAGCGCGCGACGCACTCGCGCATTTAGGACTATCGGCAGAACGAGAAAGGCGTGGGCAAGCGGGAGCGCCCGGCTCGTATCTCCTTCCTGATGCCCTCGGCTCGCGGCGCGCAGGAGCAATGCGCAGAAGGCCGGGTTGAATAAGGCCTGGTCTTCTACCGATCGATCATTCCATGCCGGAATCATCATCATCCCCTGTCGCAGCCGGGCTCAGGCGCTCGACATAATGCGGGTGCCATCCGACAATATGGTCGTCCGACAGCATGTGATACGATCCTTGCGAGACATATGCTTCAGTCACTTCGCGGATCGGAATGGCATTGCCGGTGGTCGTCGAGAAAACGTCCATGCCGATATCGGCCAGCTCGGCCTCGGACATATTCTCGCGAAGGCGACCCTCTGCGACACCCCGGCGTCGTTTCCAGTGCTCGGTCAGCTGGCGCCCGTAATCGGTGAGTTCGTTCTGCCGGAGCAGGCCGTCGCGCGTCCAGCGTGAGCGCTGCTCTCGCGCCCGAAAATAATCGACGATCGCGATCTTCTGGCCAGTCGGGCCCAAGCCGATGAGCTTGAGCTGCTCGACAAATGGTCGCTGCTCCAAGAGGCCGACTGTTTCGCTAGAAGGGTCCGCTGTGCCATAATCTATGGGCAGCTGTTCCGGCCCGAACTCCTCGCGCAAATCGTCGATCTTGGAGTCGATCAGGGAAACAGGGATGAGCTTTCCCCCGGGGGTCGCCAAGGCATCGATTACGATCCCGAACCACCAACCCTCCAGTCGTTCGCGAAACGCCGTAATATGCTCAGGCCGGCAGGCGCGCTTCAGCGCTGCCGACAGCTCATCCTTGACGTCGACGATCGTCGGCGAGGCGTCGAGCATTTCAACCATACCGATTATTTGCTCGCGCATTTCGGGCGTCTGCTCGAGGAACAGCTTAATCGCCCAGGCGACTTTCTTGCTTTTCGATTCGGCAGCCGACTCGGCGAGCTTCTTGGCCGCCTTAGCAACGTCTCGGCTCTTGGGGTCCGGGCGAAGAAGCGAGACCGCCGTATCCACGCCAAGCGTCGACGTCGTCACGAAGGTAAGCTTGATCTTGCCAAGCTCAGCCGGATGATCGTTCACTCGTTTGGTCCAGATTCCGATCGTATTCCAGAACTGAACCGCCCGGTCGCTCATCGGCTTGGGCTTCAAGCTGTGTTTTGACTGCAGAAGCTCTTCTGGCGAGCCATTATGCGAGAAGGCGATGTCGTCGAAACACTCGATCGAGACCTCAAGCCCCGGCGTCACGTCTTGGCGCCTCAAGGCCGCAAGGAGCGCGTACCGGCACTGAAAAAGATAACCGCTCGCCGAATCAGCTGCTGAATGATCTGCCACATAACCCCCTCGCACACAGATACGGAGATTGGGGCATCGAACGCAAGTAAACGTCGGGATAGTCTGGCTCATTTTGGCGAATGGCCAAGAAAGCTAGCGGGGCCTCCGATTTGTTCACCCCTTAATTTGGTTCATTCTTGCCGAGTGGAGACGGTTCGCTTTTGAGCGGGAATGGCGAAAGGCAGTGCTATCAGGTAAATCGAACATAAATGACAGCCCAATCCATCCCATACAGCGATCGTGGCTGATCGGCGGGCTATGGTACCGTTGTTCTATCTGTATCGCCCCCTTCGCCGCGCGCCCGCAGGTGAAAAGTGTAAATGTCACAGTGCGCGAAAATAATCCTCCACAGCACGAAGCATGCTCGAGAAGCCCTTGCCTTGCGAGTAGATTAGCGGCCGATCGCCACGATGAGTCCGTATAAAGTCTGTTGCTGCATGCTTGGCCGACAACCACGTCATCACGAAAAGATCACTGTTTTCTGCGAGGGCGCGGAGGCGGGCGCTACCGCCGTGATCGGCATTGATATCGACCGTCACTTTCGGGCAAATTTCTTCCAACGCCGCTTTGGCCTGACGGCTTGAGGATTCCGTCAGGGAATAAATAGCGATGCGCATCCCAGCTATCTTGGTCGCTACGCTTTCGTCCGCCGGGATGAACTCGGTTGCCGGCGATACAGGCAGCGCCCAGCCGAGTTCGGTTGACAATGAGGTGACAGCTATCAGTTGCAGCCGCGTCAAGCGGCCCAGAATAGGCGCTATACGGGCTAGGATGCGGTGGAGAAACGCCTCGCGCGCTTCCGAATCGGGGGCGCCCGTATTCATGAAGCTCTCGACGAGCTCCAAGACCCAATAGATCATGTCGACACCAAAGCCATCGCCGGCGATCTCGTCGATGTCAGCGATCAGATCGTGGTAGGCTTTCTGATTGAGTCCGGCGGCGAGAAGCGCCTCGACCAGCACCTGGCTCGACTCATAAATCGTCGCGCCGCGCGCGCCGTCGAGCGCGAAGAGGGTCAGCAACCCGCCACAGAGCGGCGACAGCGCTGCTCTGGGGAAGTCTTCATCGCGCTGCAGCCACGCAACGAGATACGGCAAGGCCTGCGTCGTACGCTCCGCGGCAAGCGAATCGCCCTGAGTCTTCTCGAGCGCCGCGACGAAGGCGCTTACAGCAACCGGATCGGCTGTCGATGCTCCGATCTCCCATTCATCCTTGCCGCGCCGCGCGACCTCGAGTGCATCGGTGAATGCCGGATCGGCTGCGCGGTCGAGCCACGCGACCCAAGACGTTGGAGGCGCAGAGCTGGCGAGTTCCTCGGTCGCCTGCACGATCGGCCGGAACGGCATCGTTTCACGCAGTAGCGTTAGTTCTTCAGTGCTGAGGCGCGCCAACGCCGTCATGGCGTCCGCCAGAAGATCCACGCTGTCGACCGCGTCGACTTGGATCAGCGCGTCTCGCGCCGCATCGATGGGTGCCGCAATGTCCACCTTCTGCAGCGCGGCGGCAGCTTTGGCCGGTAGCAGGTTCGCAATCCAGCCAAGCTGCGAGGCCTGGTCCGCAAGTGCCGCACGCAGGTCTTGCCGGCCAGGATCATCAAGAACCTCCAGACCTAGAAGGCGCCATCCCCCTTCCCGCAAAACTGACGGCGGAGCGGTAATCCGCATTGATTGCACGAAGCCCTGCACGTCTTGGGCATACACCGCGCGCGTGTCCGCAACATTCTCGGCGTTAAAGGAAGCGGCGATTTGCGATCGATACAGCGCCTCCAAGAGGATCGCGGTGATCGCAGGGGTTCGGCGCGCGACGCACAGGCTTGAAAATTCGGCGAGCGCGACGATGGACTCCCAATCCTCGAAGGTCGCGAGCAGTTGAACCTCGAGGAATTTGACGTTGAGTGCATCAAGGCGAAGTTCGCTGCGCAGCCGCTCGAGGATCACGGTAGCCGCATCGCGGCGACCGACGTTGAGATAATCTTGGAACCGCGCCAGCAGCCAACTGGTCGGAACCGGTGCCGAGCGCTGCAATTCAGGCGCGCGCGCAAGCGTATCGCGCGCGCGCAAAACTGCGCGCAACGCGGCGATGCGAGCACGACTATCGGCGGGTAAACGCATGATTGCAGTGACGGCGGGCGCGGCGAGTTGGAGGCGGGCACCGACTGGATCGGTAACGGCGAACGGCTCCGGCACGCCGTCGAACCCCGTGAGCGTCGGTCCGGCGAAGGCCAGCAGAACGGGCTTGAGCCGCCGCCAGTCCGATATGGTCGACGCCGCAACGTCGATCTGCATTGATCCAGCGCTGTCGATGACGGGAACCAGCGCCCCGGGAAACGTCTCGGATACCAACGACTGGGTCACATCCGCGCACAGCGTCGCGATGTCCGTGCTCGCGCCCGCCCACGGCTGAAGCGGGGTGATATCCGCCAGCACGGCCCGCGCCGCGCCGAGGTCGCTGCCGATCATTCCATTTGGCCTTCCCAGCGCGATTCAAGTTCGATCGATTGCTCGGCGACCGCTGCCGGATCGGTCCGCAGCACGAGATGTTCGCCGTTGATCGAAATGCCGTTGAGCGTCAGGTTCATCGAACCGCTCAGGAAATAATCAGAGCCGAGCAGGCCCTTGGCATGGAAGCTCTTCTCCACGGTCCATTTGATCTGGTTGCCGTAGCGCGCCTTGAGGGTATGAAGTCGAGCGATGAAATAGTCATTGTGGCCGTCGGCGCGGATCACCAGCCGGAGTTTGACGCCGCGAGCGAGCAAGGCGCGGAGCACTTGAGACAAACGGATTGGCGTGGCCGGCCAATCCGGCTCGAGGGCTGCGAACTCGCGCGCAGAATTGTCGATGATCTCGACATCGCTGATCCAGGCGAAAAACAGCCACAGCTTCGGGCTCGGGTGGATGAGTTCGGCGACGAACAGGCTTTGAAACAGGTCGCGCACCGCGCGCGACTGCGCTGGTCCATGAAGATCGCGTGAGGGATACAGCATCAGACCTGCTCCCTCAGCGTCAACGTGGTGAAGATTCTGCCGTCCGCGCGCTCGACGCGTTCTATGGCAGGGAAGAATTGTAGCACACCGACGCTGACGGGCGTCGCCGCGAGCCGGACGAGCGCAGCGCGAAACAGTCGTGCCTCACCGCCATCGGTGACAAGCCGCGCCGTGCCTTGGCCTTCGAAGGCGGTCGCAAGTTGCGTTTCCCAATCGACATCGCTGAACGCGATCGTCGCGATAGTTCGGCTTAGTAGGAGATGGCGGACAACGGCGGGATCGGTCGAACGGGTCTGGCGGAACGGATTATAGGACTGGAGTACGCGCTGGCGCACTTCATTGGCACGCGGCCAGAGCAAGCTGGTGATCGCCGAAAGGATTGTCACATGACCGATCGCCGCCGCGGGCAGCGTCGCGACTAGGAACGCACGAACGGCGGTTGCCAGCGTGGCGTCGCGACTTGCGATATAAGCATATTCGCGCAAGCCGATAGCGATGCCGAACCGGTTCTGGGTCACGTCCCAATGGGTTTGAAGATCGAGCAGCAACCTGTCGAGTTGGGGGCCCGAGCCGGCACGCAACAGGCGATTGTTGAGTGAAACCGAAAGCGCATGGCTGAGATCGATGCCGCCGCGCTGCGCGAGCGTGTGCGAGAGCGTTCGCCACAATATCGCGCGCTCGCTGTGCGAGTTCGTCGCCCGAAGCAGCGCGACCTGGTCACTAATCGCGGCATCGCCGATGCTGAGTGTCAGGATTTCGCGCAAGCTGCCATCGACGAGTTCGAGATCGCTAGGCGCCAGCGCCGCGTCGATCGCAGAGAAGAACAGGCGAGGTTCAGAAGCAAAGCGGTCCGCGAAAGCTTCGAGGACGCCGGCGCCGCCAAGCGTCGTTTCGCTGATCCAAACGCTTGCAATATCGGATGTGGCATCGTCGCGAATGTCGACGAGAAGCGTGTCAACGGTAGCCTGTCGCGGCGCCGCGGCGATGCACGCCTGCAGCATTGCCTCGCCGAGTGTTTCGAGGATCAGCCGGCGAAGCCAAGCGCTGAACATCGCGGGATCGACCGTAACCAGTTGCGCGGCAAGCGCGCGCAGTCGGTCCCGGATGATCGGACGGCCAAGTTGCAGGAGAAGTGCCTGCTGCAAACGCCCTCCTCCGCCCGCCCCACCGGCGCCGGCCGGATGCCCGCCACTTCCGCCTGTACCGTCGTCGGCGCCTTCATCGTCGGCATCGCCATCTTGTGTGTCGTCGCTATCCGGCGGCGTTGGGGGCATCGCGCCGAACACCTCGTCCATGACGGTGCGGAACACCCCTTCGATCCTGTCGTCGTCGAGGAGATCGGCGATCGTCTCGGCAAGCGGCCGATCATTGGCCGCGGCATCGGCAAGCAGCGCTGACAAGAGGAACTGGACCAGCCATTCGCGCTGAAACTGGTTGAGATCGTCGGGTAACTCGGTGTCGAGCCGGATCAGGTCGCGGATATAGGCGAGCTTGCTGGCCGCTAGGACATCGGGCGGCAAGCGGTCGCCATTCAGCATTTCGACATGCGGCAACGCCAGATCGAGCCTGAATCCATCAACTTCGAGTTCGAATCCGACAGCGGCGGGCCGATCGTCATCGCTGGTGATGGTCAGCGTGACCGGAAAATCGTCCTGAAGTGTCCGAACATTCGCTTGCGCAGTCCCGGCGAAGCGCCGGACATTAACGCTCGAGCGGAACCGGTGCAGATGGAAATCAATCGCGCGAACATGGTGGCGCCACTCCGACCGTGTCGGCACCGGCACGCCGAGCGCATCGCCATTGGCGACGATGTCGGATTGCCAGACGAGGCGGGCATTGCTGCTCGGCAGCGCTTCGGTCCGGGCGGCCTGTTCGAGGCGGACGGTCCAAGGTCGAAAGACCAGCAACGGCGGTCCGCCGACGTGGTCGTTGAGACTGCCGGTGAAGCTGCCGACAAATTCATGCTCGAGCGCGTAGTCGCTGATCCGGCGGGTCTGCTCCGAAAATGCGGGGTCGACCGGGATCCAGTGCGACAGCGCGCCGCGCTCATGCGCAAAACGGCGGGTGACGCGCCCCGGCACGAATTGATTGAGTGCCTGGAGGATCGGCATCTGCTCGACCCGCTCCTCGTGATTGACGGTGGCGGGCGGGATGATGACCCGCACTTCGGGCAGGCTCAGGTCGCTGAACAGATTGCGTGGAACGAAGTCGGGCAGCGGATGGTGGTCGACCTGCAGATCGAGCGTCGCGCCGGCGTTGGGGATCGCCAATTGCCAGTTGCGGAACAGTCGACGCACCAGCGTGGGCACCGCCTCGAGCAGCAGCGAGCGTGGCGCTTCCCACAGCAAAGTGTCGGCCGCCGCACGGTCGATCCCAAGCGCGCCCATGAGGTAGGCTCGCAGGTCGTCGATGGTTGCTGCGTCGCCTTGCACCAGCTCGGTCAGCTTGGCGCGGGTGCGATCGAGGACCGCGCGCTCGGCGGGACTTGCTTGCGGCAACGGACGGCTGAGGAGGTTCCACTGCCAGGCCTTTTCATAACCGGCGGTGGTCGCCGCCAGCCAGTCGAACAGCGCGAACACTGCCTGGATCTTCATCACATAGGGATTGCGGATCGGGAGATGTTGCGGCTCGAGCGATGGGTCGAAAAGATGTTCGAACGCCTGGTAGAATGCGCGGTCGCGACCATAGTCTGAGAGGACGGTTAGCGTGATCGGGCGCATCGCGCGGTCGCGGCCGGCGCGTCCCTTGCGCTGCAGGAACGACGCCATGCCGCGCGGCGCCTTGTGCTGGATGACGGCGCCGACCAGCGGGTCGTTAAATCCGACCTCGAGTGCGGCGGTCGCTACAACGATATTGGCCGATTGATTGACGCCCGCGTCCTGCGAAGTGGTCCGGCCAACGACCAGGCGGCGATCGAGTGGGTGGCCAATATCCTCGCAGATCCGCCAGCGCTGGCCCTCGACATCGCGCACCGCGGCGTCCGGTCCTGCTCTGCGGATATTTGCCAAGGGCATTCGCGCCGCGTCAGGCCGACCGAAAATCGTGAAGGCTTCGGCGTCGCGCAGGTCGTCATAAAGGCGATTGGTGACATCAAGGTCGTCAGTGAACAGGAATGCGCGCCGACCAAAGGCACCGGATGTGTTGGACACCCCGGGCGGATCGAGCAGTCGGGGCAACAGCATCGAGGTCTGGATCGTCGTCGAGAGCAATGATGCACGCGACGCCGGGTCGCCGCGCAGCAGAATCTGATATTCGGCGCCTTGTTCCTCAAATTCTTCGAGCGTTGGGGTGATCTCAACCACGTCGTCCAAGTCCGCGCCGGTCAGGTCAGAGAAGAAGCGTGCGGCATCGCCCAGCGTGGCGGACAGACCGACCCAGGAGATCGGCGCGGCCAGCAAATGCCGCCATCGCCGCAGCGTTAGTGCGGCTTGTGCGCCGGTTCCGCCCTCATAGGTGTGGACCTCGTCGAGCAGGGCAAGCAACGGCTTGCGCGTCGCCGGAAGCCCCACGCCGAACAGGCCGCGCATCCAGTGATCGGACAGTCTCTGGTTCAATATCTCAGTCGTCGTGAACAGGATGTCGGGCGGATTTCGTTGCAGCCGGGTCCGGGTCAGAACGATCTGGTCTTCCCCAATCGCTTGTCCGCAGCCCGGCTGGACACAGGTCAGCCGTTCTGTACCCGCCGCAATATCGACGCCGCGCCAGACGAGTTCGCTGTCGCAGCGTGGACAACGAATCCAGGGACAGACGAAGTCCTCGCCGCGTCGAACCCAGCTCTTGTCGATCAGTTCCTGCCGGGTCGCGCGGGTCGGGGTCTTGCCAAATAGGGCGCCGATGATGAGCGGTCGGCGCCCGTACGCGGCGAGCGTCTGATCGATGTTCCGCGCCATACGGAACGCCTCGGCGAACTGGTCCTTGAGCAGTTCGATCCGTGGGTAGATGGCGATCGCCTTCACCCAATGGTCGGATCCAATCGCCTCGCCGATGCGGATCATGCCGGGCAGGTAGAAGGCGATGGTCTTGCCGCTGCCGGTGCCCGCGGTGACGATTGTGCCGCCATCGTCCGTGGCAGCCGATAGACGTAGCGCCGCGCGCTCCTGAAAGCCGGCCAACTTCATGCCGTCGCGCGCAGTCAGCCCCCGCCACAAATCCTGACGCAATTGTGACTCGCCCAGCACGGATGCGTGCTCGGCGAGGATATCGGCGGGCAGACGCTGCCGCTTCGGAAAGCGTCGCGGCCGGCAATCAACCCGGAAGTCGGCGACGAGCGATGGCGCGCCTTGCCAGGGCTTGTTGGGAAAGAGTTGCCGGTTGGCGGCCAGCAACCGCATCATTTCAGCAAAGCGTGAGCGAATTCGAACGTCGCCGCCAACGCTCGGCATCTCGAAGATCAGCTTGGCGTCGATCAATTCCTCGACGAGGTCCTGCCCGTCGGTGCCATTGACGCCGGCCGCTTCGCAGACCTGATCGCCGAGATCGAGGGCTTCGTCCTCGCTCAGCGCGCCGTCGGTGAATCCCCATTTGAGGGAGCGCATCTCAATGGCTTCGATGCGGTCTAGTACCGCGAGGGCGTGATCTGACACGGGCATGATCTTGCCTACCGCAGTTTGATGCGGAACGCGTCGAGCAGTTTATGGCCCTCAAGCCACGTCTGCACTTCGGACGTATAGGCGGTGAGCAGCGCGTCGCTGCTGGCCGCCGCGCGGATGAACGTGACGACGCTCGGCGGAATATCGGTGGCGGCAAGCGATTTCCAAGCCGTCTCGTGCTGCTCGACAAGAGTGTCGAGGCTCGTGATCGCCCCTTTTGGGTCGGCCGGCAGACCTGCGCCAAAGGCGGCCACATCAATCCGAATCTGGCGAATCCTCGCGACGCTTACCCGAAACTGCGGCACCTGGCCGAGCGCGCTCAGGACGTCATCGGCGCCAAAGGCCGCGCGCTTGTCGACATAAGCGCTCCATGCCGCACTCGCCGCCTTGTGGCCTGCACTTACGATGCCGTTCAGCCGGTCGACAAAGGCATGCTTGATGTCGAACGGCGGGTCGTTGACCTTTGCGGGGTCTTCCTTGATCGCCTCGCGGAGCATGCGGGCCTTCTCGGCATAGCCCAGGCCATCGCCTGGCTCGAAATCGACCGGCACACCGGCATCGGCGAGCGCGCTCAGTGTCTCGCGCAGCCCCTTCATCAACAGCGACGCAGATTCAAACTGTTTCGCGCGCGTGCCAAACAGGTCGGCTTCGTCGGCAGTGTTTTTGAGCTTCTGATACGTGTTGATCTTGGTTGCGAGCGCGGCGGCGCGGTCAAGCAGCATCGGCTTGATTCCCGTCGGCCGCGGCCATCGCGGTCAGGTCGGTTTCGATCGCGGCGAGCGACGTGTCGATCTGTTCGAGACTGGCCGCCACCGCTCCATGCTTGGCGTCGAGACTCTCACTGTTGGCGCCAATATTGTTATCGACCGTATCGAGAAAGGCCAGTGCCGCAGTGACTAGACCTGTCCCCGCATCGACCGCACCGCGCCGGCCACGACCGAAATGCGGGAGCGCAGCGATAGCATCGCCTTCGCCGCCAAGGGCGCGTGCAGCAGCCAGTGAGTCATCGAAATACACGGTCTTGAAGCGCTCGAGAGCGTCCGCCAGACCGCGTCCGGTATTGCTCGTTCCGATACCTGCGTCGGCGACGGCCTGCTGTGCAGCGTCGAGCGCGGTCACGATGCCATTGCGAGTCGCGGTCGCACCGAAGGCAGCTTCCATCGATTCGAGCCACGACTTGCGGACCGCCATCTCAGATTCTGCTGCCACGGGCAGAGCGTCCCTGACGTCTCGATAGAGTTTGGCGAGATCCTGCGTGTCGCCCTCGGATGGCTGCAGGCGCAATTGCCATTTGGCCTGACGAAAGTCGCGGATGGGGCCGAGGATGCGCCCGGGGTTGAGCATCGCACCGGCGCGACCGCCCTTCATGCTCGACATCTGGGATTGCGCGATACCGACCAGCTTTTCCCGTTGCCGCGTCAGCTTGTCGTAAAGTGCCTTCATCTCGGGCGCGGTACTTGCGCACTCGCTTGCCCATTGCGTGCTGAACGCGGCGTCGATCATGTCCGCGATCTTCGCATCGGGCTTGATCTTCCCGCCGATCGCGGCGCCGACACAGAGCAGTTCGACGGCGGCGGCCGCCTGATTCCACTGCGACGTCGGTTGGCAAATATCGCGCAACTGCGCCTCGACACTCCTCGCCCAGATTTCCACGCAATCAAGGAAGGCGCCGAGCATCTTCTCACCATCAGGAAATTCCCAGCGGAACTGATCCTTGCTGGCGCGCAGCACACCTTGGAGCGCCGCGGCCGCCGTCTCGGCCTGCACCAGATCGCCCGGGATCACGAGCTTCACTTGCAGGTCGGTGCGTACCTGGGTCGTTTGGCGATCGAAGCTGATACTCGCAGTCTGGAACGCCTTGCCGGTCCGACCGACGAAACTCGCCTTCGCGAGACCGACCATATCCCAGTCGATGGCATTGGAGACCGCCGAATAGACCAGCAATCTGAGATTGTTGGCAACGGACTGTTCAAGCCCCTGCCCGCCGATCCATTGCTCGATCAGCAAATCTTCCTTGCTGGCAGCGCTGCGTTGCGGTGCCTCCGGCGTCGGTGTTTCGGCGGTTGGCTGGCTTGGCTTAGCCGCATCGGCGCCCGGAATTTCTGGAACCTCGAACGCCGCGCGCAGGCGTTCGTCGAGATTGGCGATGGTGCCGGTGCCGTCATAGAGTTCGAGAAAGGCTGTCCAGCGGTGGTAATTTTGCGGGTTGCGATTGCGCAGGTCGGCCTGTGCGACGGCGGGCAGCGTGGTAATACCGCCGAGCTTTTCGAGCAGCTTGAACGGAGGAAACGTGCCGATAGCAATCTCGGGTCCGAAATTGTCGAGCACCTCGACCAAAAGGTCGTTTTGCAGGATGCGTGGGTTGAGGCGTTCCGGCATCGAGTCCTTGTCGGCCCGCGACGCTGCAATCCACAATGCTTTCGGCGTGAACGGGTAAAGGCCGTAGCCATCAACCTCGCCAAAGGTCGCATGGCACTCGTTCTGGTGGACGCACGTCTCGCATTTCGAGCGCGGACTCTCGCCGGGCGCGGCCGTCTCGCTCCACTGCTCGATGCCATCGCGGCCCACACGAACGGCGTTGAGATAGCGGGATGTGAACTGACTGAGCGATGCTTGTGTGACGGAGCGCCCCTCCGCCCGGCCGGCGGAGCGGTCCATGTCGACGATATGGGTCGTGCGCATATAGGCGGTTTCGGCAACGCTCTGGAAAAAGCCCGTGGTGACCGCGATCGCTGTTCGCATCTTGCACTGGCGATCGTCGCCCTGCGAGGTGATCGCTTGCAGCAGCGCCCGGTCGATACCCTGGAGCCGAGCGAATTCCTCGACGAGCAGGACAAGCTCCTGGCCTTGCGATTTGAGATAAGTGCGCAAGCGTGTCATCAACTCTTCGACCCGGTCGCCTGAAAAGCTCAAGGTCCGCGCAACGGCGCGATCGAGATTGCGATTGATGATCCGGATGGCGAGCGGGAGATGGACGGTCGAATCTATCTCGATGAGGTCGATGGCGTCGCGCGCTAGGCGCGAAGCCTGCGCAAAGTCCATCCCGCCGAGCGGCAAGTCGCCCTCGACGAAGACGCGGCGTTGATCGGGACGATCCCTGGCGTTCGACGGCGCGAAGATGTGATCGACGATCTCGGCGATAACCGTGTTGTCGCCGAGGAAATGTGCTTTGCGCATATGCGGATCTTGGAACAGGTCGGGCAGGCTGCTCACCAGCCCTTCCTCGATCTCATCGGCGTCGTTGGGTAAGACCTCCTCGCGGATCGCTTGCGCGAGGTCGTTGAGCAACTGCTGCTTCTGGTCCGCCCGGCTCTGCGTTCCATCGCCCGCCGACTGCAATGTCTCGAGGAAGCTCGCCTGCTGGTCGGCAGGCAATTCGGCGATGATCATTTTGACGATGGCGCGCAGCGACGTCCCCGACTTGCGCACGACCAGAACGACACGGTCCTTCGTCGGCTTGATATTGAGCCGCATCCAGTGGACCAGATGCGACTTGCCAGAGCCGGTCTCGCCGAGGATCGCCGCCAGCGCATGCGGCCGGTCCTCCCGCAAAAAGTCCGCGAGAAAAGCCGGTGGAGTCATGTCTGCCCACGAGGCTTCGCCGATCTCCTGGAACGATTTGCCGACCTGTGGGCTGACCTTGAGATCCCAGTCGCTGTGGACCGCGCGGAACAGGCTATCGCTGATATGCTCGGCGAAAGGATTAATGACCTGCCGGACGGCGCCGGGATCCCAGCAAAGGAAGTTCCGCATCATGCGGCTTCTCGCAGCGCGATGCGGCTGACACGACCTTCACGCGACCCGAAGTCGAGAATGCGGCCCGGCGCGTCGGCAACGGTCGCCATCGTCAGGCGCTGGCGGTCCGCGAGGCGCTGAAGGGCGAGACTGGTCGTGATCGACAGGCGCTTGTCTAAGTCGGCGAGCGGGGCGAGCCGCATCGCCTCGAAATCCTGGCGAACGCTACCGGTCTCAAAGACCGGAAAGATCGCCGCCAACCGCGTCATGAATTGCTCGACCGGAAGGTCGTTTCCTTCGGCAAAGATGGCAGGCAGCGCGCTTTCGATCGCCTTGACCGGGTCGGGAATGACGCGGCGCGATGTGACATCCTCAGCATCGCTGCCGCCGCCGACGATGGTGGCAAAGCCAAGATACCGCGCCCAGTACAGGAAGTTCTGGTAGCGATTGAGCGAAGTCAATTCGGTCTTAGGCGCCTGATCGCCGATCTGAGCCTTCAAGCTGTTTTGCGGCGCGTCGGAAAAATTCATTGGGCGCAGCGGGCTGGAACTGAGAAACCAGGAGAGCGCAACCATGAAGCCTGCTTGCTGGGTTTCAGATGCGCGGGCCGGATCAAACAAAGTGCGACGCATGAACGCCAGGAAAAAGGCCTCGCTGGCCCTGCCTTTCTTCCCGCCGCCGCGGGCATCGGCGGTCAATCGCAGCTTATCCTCAACCTCTTCAACCAAGCCGATCCGCTTCGCTTCGGCCAGAGTGTTGCTGAACAACGTCGTGGTGGACTCGCCGTCGTCGTCGGCGCCGCGCCCGCTGAGTGACGGCGGCGTCGCCCACGCCTCGATCCGGTCTCTCACTTCGCCATTCTCGCTATCGAATAACGCAGCGTAAATCGCGAACAATCGACTCGGAACAGCTTGGGCAGTAGTGACAATACTCATTGCGCCACCCTTGCATTAAATTCGTCGAGCGTCAGCGTCCGACCACCAAATACATCCTTCAATCTACGTCCGTCCGGTGCTGGCTGATCGAGCGGAGCAAGGAAGATGCGAGGATTGTCGGCACGCGGCGCGAGATTCTGTGGTTGCAGTGTTTGCCGGTCGCCGACCATGACAAGTTCAGGACCGCGCGGGAGCCGCGACAAGGCCAGCGATGACAGATCGCTAACGAAGAATGCCGTTTTCTCTGCAAACTTCAGCACGCGGTCCATGTCGAACGGCTGCGGCCCGAGCGTGATGAGCTTGGCGAGCCGTGCTTGCGCCAGGCGTTGCAATGTGTCGCCAAGCCGGCGTGAGGCATTGCGTGCCAAATCGCCTGGCTCGTAGCTGACCAAAAGACGGAGATTGCGATCGAATAAATTTGCGACAAGCGGATCGAGCGGATCTGTCCAGGGTCCGCGCGGTTCGCCGACCGCTACGCTGTTAAGGCGGCAAGCCTTGTCAGCGCGGCACTTGCTGCAGCGGCTACAGGTCCGCCCGACCCGGTTCGCACCGTACAGATCTTCGAGGATAGCGGCTGGACAGCGATCATTGCGCAGATAGTCGCGCATCAGGTCGAGATTGCGTTTGGCGGCAAGCCAGCCGACCCGGCGCACGGGTTCTATGAGCGACTGCCACAAGCCCAGTTCGAGATGGTGATCGTCGATGATCTCGATCTCGAGCCAGTCCCCCTCCTGCTCGATTCGCGGATAGGGCGTGCCGAGCAGCCGCAATATGCCGGCCCGCGCCATCAAGGCGACGGTGCGCAGGTTCCAGTCGGTATTGGCATCTCCGAACATGTCGATGTCGCGCTCGTCGGTGCCGGGGCGCCCATCGATCCGCACGGCGAAGCGTTTGCGACCGAGGCTGGCCTTGCCAGCGAACATGGCTTTCCAGCGGTGGAACCCACGATCGATACTGATGACCTGCTGCGCGTTGATGCGCTCGGCGATGGCGACGTCCTTGCCCGTGGGCACGATCAGCGAAAGCGCGGCCTTGCCGTCACGGCCGCCGCGGCCGACCTCCTGATAGAACCGGTCGAGCGTTTCAGGCACACAGGCATGGATGACGCTGCGGGCATGGCCATAGTCGATGCCGAGCCCAAACGCCGATGTTCCAACCACGATATCTAGCGACCCGTCGCGCCATTGGCCGACAATCTCTTCACGCTCGGCACGCCCAGTCTTACCGTGGAGTTTGCGCACCCGGCGAAAGCCCGCCTCGACGAGCCGCGCGTGCCAAGCATTCGCGGCGGCAACTTCGGTGACATAGAGCACCGCCGGTCGCGGCACATGATGCAGCGCCTCGAGGACCTGGGCAACGCGGCTTGCCTCGTTGGTCGACGGAGCGATCCAATAATCCGGTTCGGGCCGCAACTGAACCGCCGCCAGGCTTTCAAAATTGCTTTCGGCGCCGAAGAGCGAGCGCAAGGTTTCAAGCGAGGAGTCTGTGAGTGTTGCCGACAGCATGATCGTGCGCAGCGCCTGGCCAGCCGGCGACGCCGACAGAAGTTCGCGCCGCAGCCCGCTCAGTTCCTGGAACTCGGTGCGGAAGCCCGTGCCCCACTGATCGACGAGATGAGCCTCGTCGATCACCATGGCCCTGAGCAGCCCCGCCTCGGCAGCCCGCCGCAAGGGATCGCGCAGACGGCCGCACGCGGCTTCAGGCGACGCGAAACACAGTCCCTGCGTGCCGTCCGCGATGCTCTCGGCGATGATATTGTTCTGGACGTCGTTTCCGCCCTGAAAGGCAAGCGGCGGCGACAGGCCGCAGACACTGACCGCCTCCTGTTCGTGATTGACGCCGAGCGCTACGGTCGGAACGATCACCAAAGTGACGCCACGGTTTACCGCTTGGTCGGCCCCAACGAACCCGACGGTCTGGACCAACTGGAAAATCATGCTTTTGCCCTCGCCGGTCGGCAGCGCGACGACGAGGCTTCCGCCGGCGGGGGTCGAGAGCGCGGCCCGCACGGCGGCGCGCTGCCCGCGACTGCGATAAGAGGTGCGACCGACCGCGCCGAGCAAGGGATCGCCTTCGCAGCCAGCGTTGTTAAACTCGCGGCGCGTGGCCTCGGACGCGGCAAAAGTTTCGACGCCGTCGGCAGGATTTGCGAGCCATGCTGGTGTCCAGGGCTGCAGAGTTACCAGCCTCGCTTCGCCGGCGACCGTGGTGCGCAGCCCGACCGCATCCCAAGCGGCGAACCCGTCGAAGCGCGGGTGCGACACCAGCACGGCGGGCGTCACCATCGCGCCGCGCCGGACATGCTCATGGGTCATCGCTTGGCGCAACAGAACAGCGAGATCGAGGCCACTTGCCAAACGGGCGGGGTCGACGAGCGCCTTGCGCAACCGCTCGATCGCCGGCGACTCGGCTTGCCAATCGACCCCGCTATCGGTGCGATCGAGCAGATGGCTCAGCGCGACAAAGGCGTCATGGCCGTCACGTTCAGCCATGCGAGGACCTCGCGCGTGTCCCGCCGAGGATAAAACACCCCATGGCGTCGAGCCGGATCGCGGGCGATGCAATGCTGGGGAGGATCGATTCGATGAGCGCGATATCGTCGCGCGCCATCGTGTCGCCGGCCGATTGGCGGCGCTGGAGGCGGTTCCGGCGCCGCTGCAGATCGCTCGCTGCCAGCGTCGTGGCCGCTGTGATCGCGTCGAGTACGGAAGGTTGCTCAGACAAGGTCTGGCGCGCGCCGTCCCGCACGAGGCGGCAGACCGCAGGAAACGCAGCCGGATCGATATAGTCGGCGAGGATATGTGGCCGGCTGCTGAGATTGAGGTCCGCGCTTGGGCCTTTGACGTGCCCATTATAGGGTTTCGACAGGACGGCGAGCAGTGCCGGATCGGTGACCGCATCGCCATTGATGTCGATGAACAGGACCTGCTCGGTCTGCGCAAAATAACGCTGCGCGCGGCGGGATGCGGCAAGTTCGGCGCGCGACGGCGCGAGCAGATCGGCCATCTCGAGGCTGGGCTCGATGGTGAAGCAAAGCTTGAACCCGATCCAAGCGTCGCCCTGCCAGTCCGCGACCGGGCGATAAGTGACGAACGCCGTCCCGCGATCGTCCCAGCGCGTGAAACGCGCCAGCACATCGATGAGCGGCGTGCCTGGCCGCAGCAGAGTCACGGCGGTCCGGCGTGTCGCGATCCGCCGCTTCCAACTCAGCGGCTGGCTATCGTCGAGTTCGAGTAGTTGTTGCCACGGCAAACGCGGGATCAAGGTTTGCTTGGTGATGCCGAGCTTGAACGGGTCTTCCTCGGGCCACGTAAACGGCCGTTTTTTGAGCTGGAGCGTACCGATCAGCCACTGGTCGACGCTGGCCTCGAGCGCAGCCTCGTCGGCTTCGGCGTCGTCCAGAGACTGGATGAAGGCTTCGACGGGCTCCTCCGCCAGTGCGATCCGGTCGAGCGCATATTGCTCGTCCTGCGACTTGCGTTCTTCGGCGATCTGGCTCCTGATCTCCTCGGCCAACTCGACCAAGGCCTCGGGCCCGGTGATCAGCAAGGCGTCGAGCGCGCGCGTCTCGAAATCCTCGAGCAGAAATTGCACGTCGCTGATCGAGCGGTGGAAGATCGACAGTCCGTCCGCGAGCAGGGTCTGCCACGCGGAGAAGGCGCTTTCGTCTTCGTCGGAGGGAAGCAGGATCCGGTGACGGATGATCCCCTGGCGCCGTCCGTAGCGGTCGAGGCGACCGATACGCTGTTCGATCCGAGCCGCGCTGAGTGGCAAATCGAGATGCACGATCGCATCGGCGAAGCTGAGATTAAGGCCTTCTTCGGCGGTCCGATCGACGATGAGCACCGCGGAGCCGGGAGCGTTTGCGAACGCCGCCACGCCTTCTTCGTCGTCATCCACTGCCTCGCCGTCCTCGATGAGCAGCAGACAGGGCGTGTCGCCGAGCGCGTCTTCGAGCGCTTCGTGGAAAGCCGCCGCCAGCGCAGTCGCGGTGGCGAACACCGCGATCTTTGGATGATCGACGTCAGCCCGCAAAGTCTTGATCAGGCGCCGCACGCTTTCGACCATCGTCCCGATGCGGTCGGCATCATCATAGTCATCGGCCTGCTCGCGGAGCACGCCGAGGATTTCGGCTTCACCTGCAAAAATGGGGGCGACGTCGGCAAGCCAGGCGCGCAGTGCGTCGGCGCCTTCGGACACCGCGCCAAGAAGGTCGCGATAGCGGGCAGCAAGCGGCGTCGGCCCGGTATCACCGTCGACCAAAGAGTCCACCGCGGCCGACCGCCAGTCCTCGATCGTGCCAAGTACCGCCGCCAAGTCGTCGCTCGGATCACCTTCGGTGCGGACGTGAGCCATGGCGCCGCCATCGGGACCGCGGGGCCGGAACTCCCAGCCCTGTGCGTCTGCGCGGCGCGAGCGGATCAGGCGCTGGTGGATGCGATAGCTGTCGGCGACATGCTCCTTGAGCGCGCCACACAAGGTGACGAGCCGTTCGGGGGCTTCGCGCGTGGCATCGATCAACTGCGGTGCCAGATCCTGGACGACGGGATCTTCGGGAAAGCTGCGGACAAGCTCGGCACCGCGCTGACGCAACACGATCCCTGATGCGTCTGGATCGAGGCTGAGCAGCAAGCGGCCGATCGCGCGGCGCTGCTCGAGTTTCAGGCGGAACCCGTCGAGATCGTCGAGCGGATGGGTCAGGGGATCGAGCAGATTGAGCAAAGCCAAGAACCGGCTTTCTTCCCCGAGCGGCGGTGTGGCGGACAGCAGCAACAACACTGGCACGTCATGGGCAAGTTCGCGCAGCCGCGCGGCCGATGCCGCAAGCGGTCCAACCTCGAACCCAACCAAATGATGCGCCTCGTCGACAACTAGAACATCGGGTGTTCGCGTGACCTGCGCAATCTCGGCATGAGAGCAGCATTCGAAAGGACCGCCGAACTGATCGAGGCGGAGCTTTTCGGAGAGTTCGCGTCGCCACTGCTGACACAGCGCCGACGGGGTCGCAATCAGCACCTCGGTGTTGGGATTGTCGATCAGATGCTGGCGGATGATAAGCCCGGCCTCGATTGTCTTTCCCAGCCCGACCTCGTCGGCGAGAAGATAGCGCTGGATCGGATCGCTGAGTACGCGGCGCACCGCTGCGACCTGGTGCGGCACGAAGTCGATCCCGGCCGAGAGCAGCGACGTCAGACCTTGAGCCGCACTGGTGAGGGTTCGAAGCGGCGTCAGCGCCGCCTGTCGGCGGTCGTGGAGATATTGGCTTTCCGCGCCGCCGGCGGCCAGCATTTCAGCGGGATCCTCGGGTGCGTTCCACGGCCGGACGAACAAGTCGATCTCGCTGAAATCCTTTTGCTTCCCGTTGGGGAAGCGGACCTCATAAGTGACAAGGCCATTTTCCTGCTGGAGATAGTCGCTGATGCGGCCGACCCGCATACGCTCGTCGTCGAGAACGTAGGCCCGGGTCTGGGGGCTTAAATAGGCACGGACGACCGCACCTACCTCGCACTCGATATCTTCGCTGCGCTGGATCGAGTGGAAGATCGAGACGACACAGCGGCCCTCGGCCGCAGATTGCAGCTTCCCGACGCCCTTTTGCCCGGGCAATTCGACGAGCATCCCCCTGAACAGGCTCTTTTCCCCCAATGGGCGATTCCCCACAATCGCTCCGTTAGGGACATCTTACTGACAGAGGGTTGAGAACCAACCAAAAACGGTAGCGTTACTCGTCCACTCTAGTCCGATGTTCTTGCCAGCCCTTCATGCGCAATTCGCAAGCAGGGCAGGTCCCGCATCCATACCCCCAGGAATGCAGCACGTCACGGACGCCCATGTAACAGGTGTGCGTCGTCGTCCGAATGAGATCCACGAACTCTGTTCCACCAATATTCTCGGCCATCCGCCAAGTCGCCGCCTTGTTGATCCACATCAGCGGCGTATGGAGAACCTGCCGGCTCCCCATGCCCAAATTCAGGGTCACTTGTAGCGATTTCAGCGTGTCGTCGCGGCAGTCGGGATACCCCGAATAGTCAGTTTCGCACATGCCGCCGATCAAATGGCGGAGATGACGCCGATACCCCAGCGCAGCAGCGAGGGTGAAGAAGAGCAGATTGCGCCCCGGCACAAAGGTGTTGGGCAAACCATCTTCGCGCATTGCCATCTCGGCACCGCTCGTAAGCGCCGTGTCGCTAATTTGCCCGAGGATCGAGAGATCAAGCATATGGTCCGCGCCGAGGCGCGCGGCCCATTCCGGCTTGATCGCCGCGACCTTTTCACGAAACTCGTCGCGGCATTCAAGTTCAACGCGGTGGCGCTGGCCATAGTCAAACCCCACCGTTTCTACGGTGTCGAAATTGTCGAGCGCCCAGGCGAGGCAGGTCGCGCTGTCCTGTCCGCCAGAGAAAAGGACGAGGGCACCGCGGTCGTTCATGCGGCAACCTCTTCGCCCCAAAAGGTACAGGTCTCGCCGCTGGAATCTCGAAAGACGCTGACGCGGTGAAGATTGGCGATCGCGGGGTGGAGGCGGTCCCAGATCCAGCGAGAGAGATTTTCCATCGTGGCCGGTCCGAGATCGTTGATCTCGTCGAGAAAACGGTGATCAAGGGCGTCGCGGGCATTCTCGATCATCTGTTCCAGAACGCCCAAATCGACGACCATACCGGTGACCGGATCAGGCCGGCCGCGTACGGTGACCTCCGCTCGGTAGCTGTGGCCGTGGATGCGCCGGCTGGATTCCGTCTGGATCGACCGGTCGAGCGTGTGCGCGGCATCGAAACGAAATTGTTTGCTGAGTTCGAACATCAGCGAATTCCGATCATCTTGTGCGACTGGAGCGAGAGGCGCCAGCGTGGGTTGTCGGTACAATAGGCGATTGTCGCGGCGAGATTGTCGGCAGCTTCGGGGGCATCCATCGGCTGCAGGAAGAAATGGGTAAAATCGAGATGTTCGAACTGCTCCGGCCGCGCCGTGGCCTGCGGATATACGAGCTTGATTTCGTCGCCCCCCTTTAGGCGCAGAACGGCGTCGGCCTTCGGCGATACGCAAATCCAGTCGATGCCGGCAGGCGCCGCCTGCGTGCCGTTGGTCTCGACGCCGATCTCAAACCCGCGTTCGTGCAGGGCTTCGACGAGCGCGTCGTCGACCTGCAGCAAAGGCTCTCCGCCGGTCAGCACGATGTAACGGCCTACGGAGCCCTCACCCCACGCCTCTTCGACGGCCTCTACCAGCGCGGCCGCGTCAGCGAAGCGTCCACCGCCGGTTCCGTCGATGCCGACGAAATCGGTATCGCAGAATCTACATACCGATGAGGCGCGATCCTGTTCGCGCCCGGACCAGAGATTACAGCCCGAAAATCGGCAGAACACCGCGGCGCGGCCGCTCTGAGCGCCCTCACCCTGGAGTGTTTTGAAGATTTCCTTGACCGCGTAACTCATGCCGCACCCTCGCTCGGTTCCAGCAGGGGTGCGGGAGCAGGCTTGCGCCGCTGCCTCTGGTCGGCCTTCACGATGCCAACGAGATAATGTTTGAGGAGCGCAACGTCGCGATTGACGTTTTGCAGAGATTTCCAGCGCCGCGTTTCGTCGTCGAAATGCCAGTCGCCCTCGGTCCATGCCGTCCGGCCTTGGAGACAGAGCAGGCCCTCGTAGAAGTCGTCGACCGATCGTGCGTCGGCACGCTCGGCGAGAACTTCCATCACGTCGCCCATCGCCTGAATGCCGACGCCGTGCAGAAGGCGCGAACTCGCAGGCGTTTGGCCGTGCCAGGCTTCGGGGAAGACTCGCTTCACCGCGTCGAAAAAATTCGAGATGAGCCGGACGCAATTGTCGCCGCCTTTGGCGGCGTGGCTGACATCGCGCAGCACTCCATTGTTGAGCGATTCCATGATGATCTTCTGCATCACCGTGTCCGAGATGATACCCTCCGGCCATGTATGCTGCTTGATATAGCCTTTAAGCGCGGTCGTCTCGAAGTTGAGACGCCCGGTAAGCTCGGCCGCTTCGGACCGCCGGCTGAGACGCGCCGGAAGATCGTCGACCGTGGGGAGCAGCTCATAGATCAAGGACTTGGGAAGCGGTTTGCTGTTGTTGATCAGCACAAACTGACGTCGCAGCTCGGCTTCGTCACGGCAGATCAGCGCCGACACAAAGACCTGAAAATCGCGGTCGAGCTCGGCCAGCGCGGACAGCCGCTGCTGCCCATCGACGACGAAGCCAGGAGCGCCGTCGCTCATGTCGATCGACAGACGGGCGATCCCGCCAGCCATATGCTCGACCTCGACCCCTGCAATGAAGGCGACGACGATCGGGTTGGGAAGAACGGAGTTGGGCTTTTCAAGATAGTCGCGGATCTCGCGGATGTGCGCCGCGACTTGCGGGCGCTGGAAGCCGCTGAGTTCCCCTTGCGCATCGCGGCCGATGCGGTCGATCGTCGCGAAGCGCAGCACATCGGCCGCGCGCGCGGCAAAGCTGAGGACGACATGCTCATGGCTCTGCTGCGCACAGACGGCGTTGAAGATCATCGGGTCGAATAACGGCACGCTTGAGATCCAGTCTTTCAATATGGTTTTTGTAAACGGCGAGATTGTGGATGCCGCGGCGCTTGTTGCGATTGCTACCGCGGAAGATGACGACGTCGATCGATGCGTCACGGCAAATGGCGCACGAGCATTGCTTCCAAGGCTGCTCGGTCAGCGTCCGTCGGTAACGATCTGCTAGCAAAGTCAGTGCCGGACTGTCCGCGCAATCGGCATAAGGCCGCTCCTCGACGAGCGGCGCGCTGTAGACGAGGACATTGTGAAGGACCTCATCCAGCCCTGCCTGACCACGGTCGAAGGCGCGAAGCGAGCCAAGCGCCAGCGCTTCGAGGCGCACCAACTCCTCGGCGCGAACCTGACCCTTTTTGACGGCGCGCTGAAGCTTTGGATTCTCGATGGCCTGTGGCACGCGGATCGACGTAAAGTAGCGCAGCGCCAGATCTTCGCCGGGTAGATAGTAATTTTGCTTCGCGTCCTTGAACGCCCGGATGAGGGGTGATGTCGTATCGAAACTTGCGATATCGAAGCCATGGAAGCTGTCGATATCGTCGGCCTTGGCGAAACCCAGAATATGGAGGCGCGTGCTCTCTGGCACGGCTTCGCGGATCGCGGACAGACAGCGCTTGATGTCGGGCGACTTTAGCGGGACCATCCCGCCCAATGCCAGATAATCGTAGCCCATCGCCACCAGGCGCCGTGCCGCTTCGGCCATGCTGCCCGGTGACCAGCCCTGAACTACACCGAGCGGGGTGAAGCCGGCGCCCATCGCCGAGGCTTCGCGGCGAAAGGCTTCGGCATTTTCGAGGGTGATGTCGAAGCGTTGGCGCGCATCTGCGGTGCCGCCATTCATCGCAACTAACTGCGCGTCGAAATCGAAGATGATATGGTCGACCGAGCAGCCGTGGGTGAAGCCGCATTCGTCGTAAAATTCAGCCATTTCCAATGGGGTGTAGGGCGGCTTTTCCTCTTGGACATAAGTGAAGGCGCCACAATCTCCGAAAATATCGAGGTCGGCGAATTCGGGCGTGTCGAGCCGGAGAAATTTCCGCACGCCGACCAGGCTGAAACGGCGAGCCTGGCTCGCAGTATATTTGCCCTTCACGCGGTGATCGCCGACGATGCCGCGCGACACGAGCACGCCGTCGTACGGCGCATATCCCATTATTTCATGCGGAAAGGCGTCGTCCCAATAAGGCTGGCGATCGGCCGCGCTGCGATCGCCGAGGAAATCGAAGGCGGGATCGACATAATCGAGACTGTCGGCGAAAATGAACTTCATGACGCGGTCCGCGCCAGATCGCGCTCAAGCCGGATCAGATGGTCGGTGAGGCGAGCGATGTCCTGCGAGGTCGACTGAACCTTGTTCCAGTCCACCCCGAGACCTTCCCATGTGCCCTCGGTCCAATGGCAGTGCGGTGCAAGCCGGGCCAAGATGGTTCGAAGCATTGCCCGCTTGTCGGGCACGCCGTCGAGCTTCAGCATCAACGGGTCCATCAATGCGCCCATGGCGCGAATACCCGCCGAGTGCATCAGGCGGCTGTTCACCGGCGCCTTACCCCAAGCTTCGGGGAACGCCTCCTTTACAGCCGACCAATAGAGCAGCAGCGTGTCGTACATCGCCTCTGCATCATTGCCGCTGCCATTGCCCTTGAACTGACCGAGCGCGCCGGCCGACGTCTTGAGGCTGACTTTCATCGCGTCGATCAGTGCGTTGTCGGTGACGATACCCGAACGATCGGACTCGCGCTTGATCAACCCAAAGAAGGGCGAATTGGGATCGGTATTGAGCGCCTCGCAGAGAACGCTCGGCAATTGACGCGCGGCTAGATCCCGGGGAAGCAACACGCTCACTTCGGGGAGCAACTCGTTGATGAGCCGCGTCGGAAGTGGTTTCGCCTTATTGACGAGAATGAACTGCTCGCGCTGCGTTTCGAGTTCGTCTGAGACGAAGCCGATCACGGGTACCGCTATCGAATGGTCCTTTGCCGCAGCTAGAGCGAGCGAGCGCTGCTGGCCGTCGACAATCCAGGCAGCGCGGCGACCCTCGGGATAGATCGGGATGGTCAGCGTCCCGGCATCTCCCACTTCGCACATATTGCCGGGCGACCGGCCGCGCGCCGAGGCGAAGTCGACTTCGGGAGCGAGCGCGAGGATCACCGCGTTCGGGAACAGCACTGGCCCGCTGTCGAGAAAGGCCGTGATCTGGTTCACATGCTCGCGGATCTCGCGCCGCTGAAAGCCTTTGAGTTCATGGTCTTCACGGCGGATGCGGCTGATGTCTGCAATGCGGTGGATGTCGGCCCCAAACAAGAAGAACGCGAAGACCGCCACGCCTTCGCCCTGCTCTGCGCGCACGGCGCGTATCTTCAAGGTTTCGCGCGCGCTCACTTTTTGGTCTCCCGAACGCGGCGTGCGAGCGCGGCAAAGCGCGACTGCTCACAGGCAATCTCGAGTTCGTCGCGAAAATAGCGAAGCAGTCGCGACGCACTTCCCCCGGCGCTTTCCCAATGCTCGGCAATAAGCTTGAGCATGGTGTCGTCGTCGTGGCGCGCGCGATCGAATTTCTGAGCCCCGCGCCACGAACCGATCGCCGAACATACGGCCGCAACATCAGAGTCCAATGAAGCTTGCGGAGCGGTCCCGCGGCCCATGGCAACGAAGTGCGCGAGCGCTCGCGACGCAAAATCGTTCAGTGTGCCGCGACACGGACTGTCGGGCCCATCGAGACGATCGTCATAAGGCATCCGGAGCGGGCGAAGAGCGTCGGGCATGCGGGTCGCAGGCGATGCTGTGAATATACGGACGCGAGAGAGGTCGTTGGACGGAAGCGCGATCAGTTCGGGCGCCAGCATCTCAATATACGCCTCGGATAAGGCGATGAGCAAAGGCCCCGACTGGCCACGCATCAACTCTTCAAGCGAATGCGAGAGGTGCGACGACCTCGACAAGGCCCGCCACCATGACGCGATCGAGAAATTGCCATCGACTCGCGACTGAATGCCATCATCGGCGCCGACCAGCACTGTGCAGCCATAGGCCGGAATCGGGCTGGAGGATTCGACCAACCCGAGCCCGGCAGACACGATGATCAGCTTTGCATCGATGACGGCCGCCGCCGCGCGTGCTTCTTGAAAGCTGCGACCACAGTAAACGTCCGACGCGGGAAGGCAGGAGGGCGCATTCGCGAGACGCCCTACCCAGTCACTAGCAAGATCTTGCAATGGAGCACGGGGAAGCGAGGACATGTGCAGGCTAGGCGGGATTGGCAGACGCTTGCGGTTGGTACAGCTGGTAATCACAAGCGTCACAAAATATCACCCCCGCGCCGCCTTGCCGGCGCATATCCTCCTACCGAGTTATCCACAGGTTATCCACATTAAATGTGCCCACACTGGGCACATTTCATAGCAATAAATGCACGGCATCTCTCCGCAGTTCGGCAGACATTGCTCGGCAAATGCGGCAGGCGGAGGCCGCTAACCCCTCATTTATCAGCGCATTTTTCCGCGCCGCAGCCGATCGCTGCTACTTCGCGCCCAGCTCAAGCCAGCGAAAAATAGATGTACGCACCTTCTTCGCCTTCGGGTCCGATATGATAGGCAAGATCGACTTGGTCACTTTGCGCAAATTGCTCGTAGAGATCGATCCGCTTGGCATCGCGAACGCGCGCGAGCACACACCCTGCCGCATAGTGGGACTCGTCACCCTGAATGCAGGCGATATCTTTCTTGGCATGCTCCAGCATGTTGCCCAGGTTTTTTCTGGTAGCGGAAAAATAGGCGCGTTTGCACTCGAACGAATATGAGCGCGACCCCGAACTGATCCAGAGGTCGGCGCGGCCATCGACGCGGGTGCGCTTGTCGTTCCGTCCGCGTTTGATCACCGCGTATTCAGCGAGCGGCACAAAGCCGGCCATCGCAGCCGCCGACGCAAGGAAACCGACCGACGCGACCTCGTGGAAGAAGAAGGGCGAGTCACCAACGTCGCCCATGAACCGGTTGTACAATTTATCGGCCTGCTTGAGCCATGCCTCCCAATCCTGAAGCAGGCCGCGCTGACGCCCGTCGTACCGCTTAAGCTCACGAAATGCCATTTCATCCCCCTATTGTGATTTTATGACACACAACGTGGAAGAAATTTCGGGCGGGGAAAACTGCAATCTGCGTTTCTTAAAGACTTTCAGGAGGGGGGTACTCTTTGTGGTTGATCTTTGCTCGGCGGAGGCTGCGTGCGCTACTTCCGGCCAGCATCATGGTTGGCTGTGCCTAGCTTGCGTTCTTGGTGATCAAGCCCGCACGTCTTGCAGTCGAGATTGGGCGCGTGACTGATGCCCGGTACAAACTTTTGGGAACGGCAGGTTTCAGGCGCCAGCCTCGCGACCCGTTATGACTTAGGTGAGGCGCTGAGCCGCCGGTCGCCGGAGTTGCAATCAGCCCAAAAAAAAAAGGCGGCCGGAAAGGCCGCCAAGTTTTTGTGATGAAGGAGCCCCTTCATCGGGTCGCGGGTGGCACATACTTCAGCGCGAGGAAGACACCATAGAAATTGCCGCACCGGTTCGGCGATTCTTTCCCACTGATGCCGCAGCGCAACACATCGTTTCGTGTGCAACTTATGCGGCGAAATGCAGACGCTCCAAATAGGATGCGGCCAATGCTCGGGTCAGGCGTATAGCGAGAATGTCCAAGGCGATCGAAGCACTTCAGAAAAGAATGCAAGCCGCTGTCGACGCGCTCGACTTCGAAGAGGCACGCCGCTGCCGAGACCAGATCAATCTTTTACGCGGCGGCGCGGCGCCCGAGGCGGTAGAGCGAGCGGACCTGTCCGGCATCGAGCGGCAGCAGCCCGGCGCAATGGGGCTCGGCACGAGCCAGCAACGCATGACGCCGCCTCAGGGATGGAAACCGCCACGGAAACCCGACCCTATGACCAAAGGGCGATCGTCGCGTAGTGCAGGCAAGCGTGGACGATAAAGCACAAGAGGCTGTTCTTGCGCTTCTGGCCGCGCGGGCGCCCGATGGATCAGTATGTCCGAGTGAGGTCGCTCGCGCGATAACCCGCGGGCCGAACTGGCGCAGCGCCACGAAGGCCGTCCATGCCGCAACAGCCGGCATGCTCGCGAACAATCTGGTGCAGCTTAGCTGGAAAAGTAAGCCCCTCGCGCGGCGCAAGGGACCGTATCGTATCGGGACGGCGATCGAAAACTAAGTTCGCCGACTTAACCTGTGTTTATTGCCACGAACCAGCTGAGCCTTATTGTCGTCGTTCTAATGCTTCCGTGCGACCCCGGGAGCAAAAGGGGCATCTTTCGGTTGGAGACCCCTCCACGCCGAAAGAAGAGAGGGCTCTGCCACGGCAGGGCCCTTTGCTTTTGGAACCTCAGCCAGCGTCGCGCGCCGTTGCTTCTAGGAGCGCAATCCGTTCGCGGCACACCAGTTCGACGATGTCCGCCAGATTGGCGACCCGCTCAACCAGCCAGGCCAGTTCCTCGGTCGTGATGCTGTAGTGCTTCGAGTATCGCGCCTTGATGTACGCTTCCTTCAGCTTCTCAAATCGAGATCGGTCAGACTTCGTCTCGCGAGGCCAAGCTTCGATCAAACGATCATCCACTCGTTCAGCCTGCGTGCGCAGGAACGCGAGGTTGTGCACATGAGGCGAATAGAATTTGGTGACTAGTAAGACGCAGTTGTAATAGCTCTCGACCGCCTGATGCAGGAGGAAAGCGGCCTTCTTGGTCCAGCCACGCTGGCGCGCGAACTGCGAAGTCTCGTAAAACTCAGCGCCGCTAGATTGCCACTCCTCCAAATATTCCCGCGCCATATCCCGCGCCGCGTGCGGTGTCTTGGGCTGCGGCTCGGCAAGCTCACTGTCCTCGGCTTCGTACAGCGCGATCCCGTCGCGCGCGACGTCCATGAAGAAATAACGGCCCTGCGACAGCCCGGAGTTCACTTCGTCCAGACTGTGCACGATGAAGTTCACCGGCGTCCGCAGCGTCTTCGTCACCGACAGCTCGCGAATGAGGCGGTCGTCGAGCTTCGACCAATAGTCGGCGCGATCGGTCAGCCGCTTGTCGTTGACGATGATCAGCAGGTCATAGTCGGACTGATAGCCTTTGGCGGTGTGCGGCTCGTCGACCCAGCCTCCCCTCGCATAGCTGCCGTAGAGAATGATTTTCGAGATGCGTCCCTTCTTCTTCCAGCCCTGCGTCGCGAGCGCCAGCGCATCCTCGAATTCTTCGAAGACGATCTCGATGACACGCTCGAGTTCGCGCTGCTTGTGCGGGGGAAGATGGTCGATACCGCTTTTCATCGTCGTCACCCTATCAAGGCGGCGGCTTCCGCGCACCAGCTATTGCAGCCAGTGCGAGGATAAGCCGCGCGTTTCTCTAGCGCCGTCAGTCGGCGGGGTCTCCTGCCCTTGCCCGCGAGCCCGTCCCGCGGCGCAGAAAGGCAGCCGGGGCGCCGCCAGGCGCCGGCGCACCCAGAGGGCCGCAACGGCAGTGGAGGACGGGCGAAGCCCGTTGCGCCGGGGCCGCGCCCCGGCAGACGCCTCAAGCGCGGGTCGGGATCGCGGCTGGCCGCAGGGACGCGGCGATGCCCGGTGCGCCTCGCCGTAAGAAGGTGCCGATCGTGCGCTGGACCTCGGAAAAGTTCGAAATCAAACCGACTGCGGCGAAGACGCTCGAGCGTCCCCGAGACAGAATTACGATCTCGAAGCGGACCAATGGTGCGCGCCGCCGTCGCGCCAGCCCAGCGAAATTCCGATCAGCACCAAGATCGCCGCGATCGCTGCAGCCACCGCGACCGCAACGGCCTCCTGCCCGCCGGCTGCAAAGATCGCTGCCAGCGCCCAGAGGAAGACGAGCGCGAAAGGCGGATTGCCCTTGCCCCGCGCAAGGGCCGCGGCCGCGATCAGACCGCCGACGACGATAATCGCGGCGGAGATGAGCGGCGCGACATCGGGCGCAGCGTCGACGCCATAGTAGCGCAAAGTGGCGGCGACATTGACGATCGACGCCGCCGTCAACCAGGAAGCGAGCGCCGACAGCGGCAGGATGGCGCCCCAGCGCTCGGCCGCCGAAAAGGGCGCCGTCCAGGCAGCGATACGGCGATAGGCGATGAGGATCGAGACAAGCGAGCCGAAAATGATGAGGGTCGATACCGCGTCGATGTCGCCTAGCTGCACCCAAGTGGCCCAGAGCGCATTGCCGAGAAAAGCACCGGCTGCCGGCCAGCGCAGCGCGGCGAACAAGGTGCTATCGCGCCCGGCCGACGTAAACTGGAGAAGCGAGAAAACCAGCGATCCCAGATAAAGCGCTCCCCAGATCGAGAAGGCCCAGCCCGCGGGCGTTATCAGCGTCTGCACGGCGTCCGAACGCTCGCCGACCGGCGTGCCGATCCCCATCACGGGCAATAGGGCAGCTCCGATCTGCGCCAGCGCACAGAGAAGGACGACGATACGCGACGGATCGGCGGCGGGTGCGGGGGTTGCGATGGTCTGGGTCATGCAGCTCTAACCGGCGTCGTACAACTTTGTTCCGCTACTTGGGCCGGTCAAAATTGAGAGGCATCCGGACCGCCTGCGGACATCCGGCTTTACGATCCTCCCACCAGGCGGCTTCGGCCAGTGGCGGCGCGGCTATGCTTCGATCGGCGAGCCGCTGTCCGGAAGAGCACCACCCGCCGCGGTAGCGCCTTCCGGGGCGACGCCGTCGACCTCGACAAGATCGTCGCCGACGAGCGTGCCCGTGATGCGCACGCGCTTCTCGACATGGTCGACGGGGGTGCGGCGAAGGTCGAGCCGCCAGCGGCCGCCGAGGTCGCGGCGAAGCGCAAAACCGCCTGCCACGCGCAGCAGCGTACCCGACTCGTCGATGCGTGATCCGATTCCAGCCATGGCTACGCCTTAACCGAGCCGCGCCGGACTCGCCAGCCACGAGCAAGGTTTGAGACGCCCGCCCTGCGAACCGCTCCCTTCGACCATCGACCTTCGGCCCGCACCTTCGATCCTCGACCCACGAAGCGCGCGAACCTCGCGCGATCCCGCCGCGCCCAAGATGCTGGTCATGCGGGAAGCTCGAGAGTGCAGCAGACACCCTCGGGCCTGAATTCGATCGCGGCGCTGCCGCCCTGCCCGCGGAGCGCCCGTTCGAGCATCCGCGTGCCGAACCCCGTACGCGCGGGAGGCGCGACGGGGGGACCGCCCTGCTCGCTCCAGCGCAGGCGGAGCCGATCCCGGCCGCTCTCGTTCACCATGTCCCACTCGACCGCGACCGTGCCGGCATCGCCCGACAGCGCTCCATATTTGACCGCATTGGTCCCTAGTTCGTGCAGCACCATCGCCGCGAGCAGCGCCCTTGAAGCCGGCACCTCGGCGTCCGGCCCCGCGAGGCTGATGCGGCCCGGCTTCATCTTGTCGAAAGCGTGGAGCGCGCGCTCGATCATTTCACCGGCCGATACGGTGCCCCAGTGGCGCTCGGTGAGGAGGTCGTGCGCGTCGGAGAGGGCGCGGACGCGCGCCTCGAACGACTGGCGCTCGGCGGCCGGCGTCTCGCGAAACGTCTGCGCGGCGATCGCCTGGACCATCGCGAGCGTGTTCTTCACCCGGTGGCGCATTTCGGCGAGAGTGAGCTGGAGCTCCTCTTCGGCCTTCACGCGCGCCGCGATCTCGACGCGCGCCGCCTCGTGAAGATGGGCGTTGTCCATCGCCACCGCCGCCTGCGCAGCCACGGCCTCGACAAGCTCCTCGACCTCGGCATTGAACATGGCGGGCTCGTCATGGCCAAAGAAAAGACCGCCGAGCACCGCGCCCGAGCGCGAGATGACGGGAACCGCGAGATAGCTCACGACGGGCAGATGCCCCTCCGGCATGCCGTGGTGCGGCGCGCTCAGGCCGTAGCGCGGATCCTTGCGGATATCGTCCGACCGGATCGTCCCCGCTCCGCGGAACGTCGGGTCGAAGACGGCGGTATTGCGCGGCATGCCGAAGCGCTCGAACGCCTCGCGCGGGGCGCCGGATAGCGAGAAGAGCAGGTAACTTTCGCCCTCGTCGCCCAGCACATTGTAAAAGAAGGCGCCGAAGCGCGCACCGCTGAGCTCCGTCGCGATATCGGTCACCGCCTGGACGATCCGTTCGAGGTCGAGATCCTGCGAGACGAGGAGGGCGGCGCGATTGAGGTGGGTCAGCCGCTCGGCCTGGCGGGCGAGCTGCGCCTCGACCGCCTTTCGTTCCGAGATGTCGCGCGCGATCTTCGAAGCGCCGATGATCGTGCCGTCGGCGCGGCGCACCGGCGACACGGTGATCGAGAGGTCGACGAGGCTGCCGTCCTTGCGCCGACGGACCGTCTCGAAAGGCGGAACGCGCTCGCCGGCGCGCACACGCTCGATGATCGCGGTTTCTTCGCTGCGGCGTTCCTCGGGGATGAGGGTGAGGATCGAGCGGCCGACGATCTCGTCGGCACGATAACCGAACATGCGTTCGGCCGCGGGATTCCAGCTGGTGATGGTTCCATCGAGCGTTTTACTGATGATCGCATCGTCCGAGCCCTCGACGAGCGCCGCGAGGTGCGCGGCACTTTCGCGAACGGCTAAGCCCCCTTGCGCCGCTTCGTCCTCGACCAGCGTCTCACGCATATGTCATGGTCCCTGCCCCTCCGATGGCCCCTGCGTTCCCGAAACGGGAATTCGCTATGGCAAAGAAACCCTTGAGTGGTTGATGCGTTCCGCCGAGACTGCCATGCGCCCAGCCGTGACGCCGAGCGACCTCTCAACTTCGATCCATGTTTCAGGGCGAAAGTCATCAGCGTGCCAAACCCGTCCCCCGCCCCTCTCTGCACGGCCATCGTCGCCGAAGACGAATGGCTCGTCCGCATCGACATCGTCGAGGCGCTCGAGGCAGCCGGGTTCGCGGTTCGCGAGGTCGAAACCGCCGAGGACGCACTACTCCTGATCGGCGAGGAGCGACCGCATATCCTCGTGACCGATATCCGGCTTGCCGGCGCTCTCGACGGATGGAGCCTCGCGGAAGCCTATCGCGACGCTCATCCGGGCGGCGGCGTCGTCTATGCCTCGGCCAATGTGCCGCTTGCCGACCGCCAGGTCGAGGGCAGCTTCTTCTTCTCGAAACCCGTGCTGATGAGCGCGCTCGTCGATGCATGCCTCGGCCTCTGCGCCGGGCAAGACGGCCGGCCCGCCTGAGGCGGGCAAGCGGGCGTGATCCACCTGTCACGCGTCCATCGCGCGCCCGTCACCTCCGCAGCGCGGGTCAGGCGGCGGCCGCCCCTGCCTGAGCAGAGGGCCCCGCGGTGCCTTGGGATGGGGGGAGGCCGTGCAGCTTCCAGAGATTGGCTTCGGTCTTGCTCATGCGAACGAGAAGCTGCTCGCCGTCCCATAGTTCGACCTCGGCACTGCCGCGATCGTTGAGCGCGAACTGGAACGCCTGATAGGCGTCGGGCGCGCGAAATTCGACGCGGCGCGGCTCGCGCGCATCCTCGCCATGAAAAAGAAGATGAAAAAGGCGCATGACATGCTCCATTCCTGTTCCGGAGCAAGCGCGACCCTGCTCTCAGCACCGATCGGAACGCCTCAGGCAAAGGGCGGACTGCAAAATCAGGCAGCCGCAAGAGACGCCGATGAGGGTGGGACTCAGCCAGTTCTGCATAGCAGATTTGGGACCCCAAGGCGCGAAAATCGTGATGATCGAGATCAATCCTGCACGCGCTGCGGCGGGTAGCGCCCCATCCGCCCGTCGCGTCGCCAGATCCATCGAGGCAGGTTTTGCCCAACGACCATGTGGGCCGAACGCGCCCGGCCGAGCAGCTTTCGTGCATCCGTCGAAGCGATAGCCTGCCCCTTGCCTTTCAGTGCTGGTCCGCCATTACATGCCCTTCGACACGGCGCAGCCAGTTGTGAAGCCGCGTCGCAGCCGCCGCGCCATGGCCCGTCGCGGTGCTGATCTGGTCGAGCCCGGCGAGAACATCGCCGGCGCCGTAGACGCCGGGCATCAAGGGCTCGGCAAAGGCATCGGCGGGCAGGCAGCGATTGGCGTCGCCTTGGAGACCGAGCCCCGCCAGCAATTCGCTGCGCGGTTCGGATCCGAGCGCCGGATAGAGGGTATCGAAAAAAAGTGGCTCATCCGCACCCTCCAGCTGCACCGCTATGCGTCTGTCCCGGTGCGCGAGGCAAAGCAGCTGCCGCTCCTCGATCCGCACGTCGCTGGCCGCGAGTTCGGCACGCTGCGCGGGCGTGAGCTCGACCTGCCACTTGGGGATGAGGGTCACATCGTCGGTATATTGCCTCAGGAACATCGCCTCGGCGGCGCCATGAAGGTCCGACCCGAGTACGGCGATCTTGCGCCCGCGATGCTCAAATCCGTCGCAGATCGGGCAGTAGCGCAGCGCGCCGCTCCGGACGGCGGCGTCATGGTCGCCGCTAGCGAGCACCGCCTCGTTGGTGATGACGCCGGTCGCGAGAATGAGCCCGCGCGCCGACAGGCGGCGGCCGTCCTCGAGCCGCGCCGCGAAGGGGGCACCGCCGGCGCCTGCGGACAGACAGTCGACGCGCGCCAATTCGATTTCGGCACCGTATCGCCCTGCCTGATCGGTGAGCCGCGCGACGAGATCGGCTCCCGATATTCCGTCGGGAAAGCCGGGCACGTTCCAGGCCATCGGCGCGCCAAGCGCGCGCGAACGTCCGTCGTGGAGCACGAGGGTGCGGCGGCGATAGCGCGCAAGATAGAGAGCGGCGGTGAGCCCTGCGGGTCCCGCGCCGATGACGAGCGCATCATAAGCGGGCTCGCCCGAAGGGTCGCGGCCAGCGGGCATGCGCGCTCCCGTTCCGGCCCCACCCTTCATCCCTGCTGCGGCCTGATGTCGAAGGCGGCGATGCGATCGTCCCCGCTGAGCGCCGCCGCCAGCGCATCGGCACATTCCTCGCCATAGCCTGCGGCGATCGCGGTAAAGCCGGGTGCGCCGCCGGCGCGGCGCTGTTCGACGGTGATCGCCTTGAGGCCATGTTCCCCGAGCAAGGCGATGACCTCGGCCGAGGCGATGCTCGTGCCCGCCCGATAATCGAGCGTGACATGCGCGATACGCCGCTGCGGCGCGTGGCGCTCGGTCCAGGTGACGGCAGCGAGCACGAGGAAGGTCGCGACGCCGCCGAAGATGGCGAGTTCGTAGAAGCCTACGCCGAACAGGATGCCGAGCGTCGCGGTCATCCAGAGCGATGCAGCGGTGGTGAGCCCGCGCACATTGAGCCCCTCGCGAAAGATCACGCCGCCGCACAGGAAACCGATGCCGGTGAGCACGCCATGCGCCATGCGCACGGGATCGATGCGCACGACCTCGGTCGGCGTGTCGGTGAGCCATTCCATCTGGTGAACGGCCGACAGCATGAGGAGACAGCAGGACAGCGCGACGAGGATATGGGTGCGCAGGCCCGCCGGGCTCGCGCGATATTCGCGCTCGCCGCCGATAATCGCGCCGGCGATGACCGCCCCCGCAATCGGCAGCAGGAGATCGGGGTCGAGGAGATCGAGCTCAGACACCGCGCATCAGCCCCGGGACGAGCGGCAGCAGCTCGCGCGCAAGATAGCCGAGCGGCCCCATGGTTTCGCCGAGCCGCCGCCCCGCTTCGCCGTGCAGCCAGATGCCCCAGGCGGACGCCTGCAGGGGCGAGAGGGCTTGCGCGCCGAGCCCGGCGATGAGGCCCGCCAGCACGTCGCCCGAGCCGCTGACGGCAAGGCCGAGCCCGCCGCCCGCATACGCCAGGCAGCTCCCCTCGGCGATGAGATGGCTCGTCGCGCCCTTGACCATCACCGCCGCGCCGAACCGGTCGGCGGCCTTGCCGAGCGACGCGAGCGGGTCGCTCGCGACCTCCTCCTTCGCTACATCGAGCATCGCGGCAAGTTCGCCTTCGTGTGGGGTGAGGATTGTGTGCGCGGCGCGCGCCCGGATCGCATCCGAATGCGCGGCCGCCGCGCGCAGCGCGACGGCATCGAGGAGGAGGAAGATGTCCTCGGGCAGCGCCGGCAGCAGGGCTTCGAGCAGGGTCCGGACGATGTCGGCGTCGATCATCGCGGGTCCAAAGACGATGGCGTCGTGCAGCGCCACCTCGGCGAGCAGCAGTTCGGCCGCCTCGGGCGCAATCTCGCCCGCTTCGGTTTCGGGGAGCGCGACGACGGCGCAGGCCGGAAAGGCGATGCCGATCGGGATCGCGGCCGAGGCGATCGTCGCGATCGTCACCTTGCCCGCCCCGGCGCGGAACGCCGCCTCGGCGGTCAGCAGCATGCCGCCGGGCACCCGGCGGCAACCGCCGATCACGAGCACCCGGCCGCGTCCGTTCTTGTCGACATTGTCATGATGATCGGGAAGCGGATGCGCCTTGAGCCAGGCGGTGTCGAGCGGGGTTGCCTCAGCCACGCGCGGCCACCATCGCATCGGGTTCGCGGGTGACGGGGACTTCGCCCTCCATTGGCGCAGTCACATTGTAGCGCGACAGGACGAGGTTGCCGTCGCGGCCCACGTCAGCGTCGAAGCGATATTCGGTGATCGCGCAATTGGCGACGTCGCCTTCGCTGTCGATTGCCAATATCTCGGCCTCTCCCAGATTTTCGATGATGGTGCGCAGGCAAAGGACGACCACCTGGTGCGCGACGATCATCACGCGCCGCCCGCCATAATGGAGCGAGACGGTGTCGAGCAGTGAGCGGAGGCGCAGGATCACGTCGCACCAGCTTTCGCCGCCCGGCGGGCGGTGATAGAATTTACCGAGCGCCAGCCGGAATTCGGCCTGATCGGGATGCGCCGCCTCGATGCCGCGGCGCGTGAGGCCATCGAGGATGCCGAACTCCTTCTCGCGCAGCCGCTCGTCGATGCAGATTTTCTCGTCGGCCGCGCAGCCTCCTGCGCCGCGGAAGATTTCGGCGGTCTGCACGGCCCGCACATAGGGCGAGGCGAGCATGATCTCGGGGCGGCCGTCTTCCTCGCCCGCGGCGAACCAGGCGCCGAGCGCCCGTGCCTGTTGCTCGCCCAGCGCCGAGAGGGGCACGTCGACATCGCGGTGGTCGAGCGCGATGCGCAGGTCACCCGCCGCGTCGGCGGCATCGCGCGCGACATTGCCCGCGCTCTGGCCGTGGCGAACCACCCAGAGCACCGAAGGCCAGCGCGGGGTCATCGAATGGCTTTCCTCGTCATCGACACGCTAACGCCTCCAAAGCCGAACTCGTTGCGTTAGGCTCGCGGGTCGCCCAGCGAGCGGCCCCGACCTTGCCGCGGCCGCGGCATGCCGACAACGACGGCCCGCCATCCGTCCCCGCCACGCCCGCTCCCGCCGTGCTCGTAGCCCCGTCTTTGACATTTTGCCCGCGAGGTAGGTCGGGGCGAGGTGCCCGCAGGAACTTCGGAAGGCCTCAGGCGATTGGGATGCTTTGTCGGCTCAGCGTCGGCGACAGCGAACAGAGGAGACAATCATGAAGAAACTCGTCGCCTTCGATCTCGATGGAACCCTGGCGGAAAGCAAGCAGCCGCTCGCCCCGGAGATGGGCACGGCGATCGCGAAGCTCCTGGGCGTCGCCGAGGTCGCGGTGATTTCGGGCGGCGACTGGCCGCAGTTCGACAAGCAGGTCGCGAGCCGGCTTCCGGCAGACGCCGATCGGGGTCGGCTCTGGCTGATGCCGACGACGGGCACGAAGCTTTTCGTCCACCGCGGCGGCGGCTGGACGCCGCTTTATGCCGAGCTGTTCAGCGACGAGGAAAAGGCGCGCATCCTCGCCGCCTTCGACGCGTCGCTCGAGGCGACGGGGTTCGTTCCCGAGGAAGTCTGGGGCGATCGCATCGAGGACCGCGGCAGCCAGATCACTTTCTCGGCGCTCGGCCAGCAGGCGCCGATCGCCGCCAAGGAAGTCTGGGATCCCGACTTCGCGAAGCGGCGGATCATCCAGGCGGATCTCGGCGAGCGGCTCCCGGGCCTGTCGATCAACATGGGCGGCGCGACCTCGATCGACGTCACGCGCGAGGGCGTCGACAAGGGCTATGGGCTCAAGAAGCTGAGCGCCGAGAGCGGAATCGCGCTCGGCGACATGATCTTCATCGGCGACGCTATCTTTCCGGGCGGCAACGACTATCCGGCGAAGTTGCTAGGACTCGACACGGTGCGCGTGCGCGACCCCAGGGAGACGATCGCGGTGATCGAGGCGATCGTCGCCTGCCTCGGTTGAAGGTGCGTCAGGCGACTGCGAGCCGCGCCGCGCGCCGAGCCCTTTTTGGCCGCACCGGCGCCGCGCCGCCGCCCTCCCGCACGCATGATAAGTCTGGCGAAGCGCCGAACGCGCCTGCCCGCCTCGCCCCACCGCCACGCGGCCGCGCCGTCGCGAAAGGCGGCCGGAACACGCACGGCGTCCCGGACCGTTGCCGCACGCCAAAAGCGTATAACTTCGATCAACCCGGCTCCTCTTTCACGCAACAAGCCGGACAAGCGCGGGGTTTCCATATTGGCCCGCCTCGGGCCGCATGGAAAGGATGCGTCATGGCACAGAATGAGAAGAAAGACGGCAAGCAGCAGGGTAGCTCGTCCGGCAAGGGCAGCCAGCAGCAGCAGGACGGCAGCAAGAGCCAGTCGGGAGCCGACAAGCAGTCGGGAAGCAAGGACCAGGGCAAACAGCGCAGCTGACCTCCGCCCCCGCTTTCCGGGTGAAAGACCGGGCCGCGCGCGCTGCGACCCGGTCTTGCATGCGGAAAAGCCGAGAGGCCAAGGCGCAGAAGATCATTTGAGGAGAGACGAGATGAAGACATGGATTGGAGCCGCGGCGGTCGCCGCGATCGTCGCGGGATGCGGCGGACCCGATACGCGCGACGAGGAGCAAGCCGCCGCGTCTGCTGACACGGCCGTTGTGGCATCCGAGCCCGGTCCGGCCGCCGCAACGCCGGCGCAAGCAGTCAGCACGGCCGATTATGTCGCGCAGGCGGGTGCCGGCGACCTCTGGGAGGTCGAATCGTCGAAAGCCCTGCTCGCCAAATCGAAAGATGCAAAGGTCAGGGCCTTTGCCGAGATGATGATCGACAATCACGGAAAATCGACCGCGAAAGTGAAGGCGGCCGCCGCGAGCGCCGGGGTCGAGGCGCCGGCACCGACACTTGCTCCCGACCAGGAGAAGATGCTGGCGGACATCAAGGCCGCCGATGCCGCGGGTATCGACAAAATCTATCTCGACCACCAGAAGACCGCGCATGGTGCGGCACTGGCGCTGCACCAAGGTTATGCTGCCTCGGGCGAGGCGGTCGCACTCAAGCAGGCGGCAGCAGAGATTGTGCCGGTGGTGGAAGCGCACCGCGCCGAACTCGGCAAGCTGGCCCCCTGACAGAGGCTCGGAACCGGCGTCTCAAAGCCGCCGCGCGATTAGCGCGGCGGCTTTCGCTCGCCGCATTTCGTCCTCCTCCCGGCAACCGCTTCATGACATCTTAGTTCATTCCCGCCGCACCTTCTCAGTTCAGGAGCATTCATGACCGACCGGATCGCGCCCCGCAGCGGCGTCGCCTTCACGCTTCCCAAGGACAAGATTCTCTGCGTGACCGACCCCGATGGCGGCCAGGTCGGCGACCTTCTTGCGTTTCGTGCGGCGGATCCCCGCGAAGCGATCTCGAACGGGCGAACGTTCGACTATGAAGAGACGATCCGGCTGACGACCGGCAACCGCTTGTGGTCGAACCGGTCAAACGCATTGCTCGAGATCGTCGAGGACAGCTGCGGGGTGCATGATTTTCTGCTGACGCCATGCAGCGAGGCGACCTTTCGCCATTTCTACGCCGACAAGCCCGTTCATCGCGGCTGCTTCGGCAATCTGGCCGAAGCGCTCGAGCCATATGGGATTGCTGCCGACGCCATTCCCGTCGCGTTCAACCTGTTCATGAATGTGCCGGTCGGCAGCGAAGGCAAGATCCGCGTCCTTCCGCCGACGACGAAGGCCGGTGACTTCATACGGCTTCGCGCGCTCGACGACCTGATCGTCGGGCTCACCGCCTGCTCGGCCTACGACAGCTGCGGCGGCAGCTTCAAGCCGATCGACTACCGGATCGAGTGAACGGCCGGGTACAGCGCTGCCAGAGCGATTGCGCCGCGCCGCCCGACCACCGCGAGGGCCTAACGGCTCCCGCCAACCGGCGCGTCCGCCCCCTTGCCGGGCGGGGGCGTATCGGGTTCGGCGGCGCGCCCGCCGCCGCCTTGCGGGTCGCTGTCATAATCCTCCGCATTGCCTTTGCCGCCGGCACCCGCGCCGCTTCCGCTGACAGGACCGCTGCCGGTGCTGCGCCGATGGCCGCGGTTGGCGGCGCCCGATACGTCGCCGGCCTCGCGCTCCCCGGCGGGATAGCGGTCGGGCGTCGTCTTTCCGACATTCTCCCGGCGTTCCATGGGCTCTTGCGGCAGCGACCCGTCCCCGGCGGAGCCCCCATCCCTGCTGTCATTGCGATTGTTCATGATCGTCTCCTCTTCACCAAATGATGCCGGATCGGCCAGATCAGCCTTGCGTCCCCGACCCCGGCTCGGCCAGCTTTCGGTGCATCTCGGCTGTCGCCGCTTCGCTGAGAACGCCCGATACGAGGACCTGCGCCTTGTTCTTGAGCCCGTGAACGACCGCATGCTCTCCTGCGAGGAGCGCGTCCCATCCGGTTTTCGCCACATCGGCGGGATCGTCTTTTTCCGATTGCCCGACCTTGGTGTCGAGCATGCCGGCCCGCTCGAAAAAGCGCGTCTCGGTCGCGCCGGGTTTGAGACAGGTGATGGTGACGCCGCTGTCCTTCAATTCATTGCCAATCGCCGCGGCGAAACTGTCGACGAAGGCCTTGGTGCCGTTGTACACCGCCTGGAAGGAGCCGGCGAGATGCCCGGCGATCGAGCCGGTGATCAGTACCTTGCCTTCGCCGCGCGCGACCATCGCCTTCAGGACCGGCTGAAGCAGCAACAGCGTGCCGGTGATATTGGTGTCGATGACGTGACGCCACGCGTCGACGGGCTGGTCGAGAAAACCGTGGCCGAGGCCATGACCCGCGTTGGCGACGAGAATGTCGATCGGCCTGCCGCCCGCAGCGGCAAGAAGACGTTCGACCCCGGCAGCAGTCGCGAGGTCGGCTTCCACCGCCTCGACCTCGACGCCCTTGGCAAGGAGGCCCGCGGCAGCATCGACGAGCGGCTCGTCGGCCGCGACGATGAGGTCGTAACCATCCTTCGCGGCGAGTAGGGCGATCTCGCGGCCGATACCGCTCGAGGCGCCGGTGACGACAGCGAGTTTGCGATCAAGCATGTTCCATCTCCTGCCGGGCCGAGACGGCCCCTTTTGCGAGGCCGGGCTTGAGTACGATCTTCGTGTAGAGGTCCTGCTCGTCGTGCCAGTGCCGGTACATCTCGGCCGCGTCCTCGAGCGATGCGTGATGCGAGATGAGCGAGACGGTGTCGAACTTGCCGCCCTGGATCATATCGAGAAGCTCGCCTGAATAGCGCTGGACATGCGTCTGTCCGCTCTTGACAGTGAGGCCCTTCTCCATGAGCTGACCGAGCGGGAATTTGTCGGCGAAACCGCCGTAAACCCCGGGAATCGAAAGACGGCCGCCCTTGCGGCACGCAAGGATCGCCTGGCGCAAGGCGTGGATGCGCTCGGTGGACGAGAGCAGTTTGACCTTCACCTGGTCGAGAATGTTGTCGACCGTGAACCCGTGACTCTCCATGCCGACGCAGTCGATGCACGCATCGGGGCCCACGCCGCCGGTCATTTCGGCCAGCGCCTCGCGGACATCGACCTTCGTATAGTCGAGGATCTCTGCACCATATTTCTTTGCGAGCGCGAGGCGCGTCGGAAAGTGATCGATCGCGATCACGCGCCCGGCGCCCAGCAGCAGCGCCGACTGGATCGTGAACAGGCCGACGGGGCCGCAGCCCCACACCGCGACGGTGTCGCCGGGCTCGATGTCGGCGTTGACCGCCGCCTGCCAACCCGTCGGCAAGATGTCCGAGAGGAAGAGCACGTCGTCGTCGGCAAGGCCGTCGGGAATGACCACCGGCCCGACATCCGAATAGGGAATGCGGACATATTCGGCCTGCCCGCCGGCGTAGCCGCCGGTGAGATGCGCATATCCGAACGCCCCGCCCATCGCATGACCCATCATCAGCTCGGATGCATCCCGCGTCTCGGACGGGTTGCTGTTGTCGCAGGCGCTATATTGCTGCTTCTCGCAGAAGAAGCATTGCCCGCAGCTGATCGTGAAAGGCACGACGACGCGCTGGCCCCGCTGCAGCGTCGAGGATGCGCCGGTCTCGACCACTTCACCCATGAATTCGTGGCCGACGATATCGCCCGCGCGCATGCCCGGAATATAGCCGTCGTAAAGATGAAGGTCCGAGCCGCAGATCGCGGTCGAGGTCACGCGAATGATCGCATCGCGCGGGTTGACGATTTCGGGATCGGGAACGGTTTCGACACTGATCTTGTGGCGTCCCTGCCAGGTAACGGCGCGCATGGCCTTCTCCTTGATGTGATTGTGCTGCGGTTCGGCGTTCAGATGTGCGGCTCGGCAGGGCTCTCGGCGCCTCGCGCGGAGGGCGAGGCATTGGTCGTCACTTCGCCCGTTTCCATAAGCTGCTTGAAACGGTGAAGGTCGCGCCGCGCCTGCACTTCGGGCTCGCGCTGAAGGAGCTTGGCGGCGAGGCGCCCGACCTTCCCGGCGGGCGGGTCATAGGCGAGGATCAGGCTGACATAGGTGCCTCGCCCCGCCGGCGCGTCGGTGAAGCGCACCTCGCCGCTGTTCGCGATGTCGGAGGCCGGCGTACTTTGCCAGTAGATCGATGTGTCCTCGACGCGCTCGGTGATGCGGTTGACCAGTGTCACCTCGCGCCCGGCGGGCGCCTTGATCGTCCACTGCGAGACATCGTCGCCGAGGTCGTCGACCGCGACCACATTCTCCATGAAGTCGGGAAAGCGTTCGGGCGTCCATGCCGCATAGAGCTCGGCGCGGGGGCGATTGATCAGCACCGACTTGCCGAACATCGTGCGGGAGGAGGCTTTGTCGAGCGTCCAATGCGGCGCGTCGGTCGCGATTGTTTCTTCCTGCCCTCGGCTCTCGCGGTGCCGACGGCGCTGCCAGAGCGACGCGACGGTTGCGAGCACGGCGATGCCCGCGCCAGCGGCGGCGAGAATCAGCGGATCGGGAAGGTCATTCTTGGATCTGGACATGGATCATCTCCCGCCCGGGCAGAGGCCGGGCGTCATCTGGGGAGCGTCGGCGGGGCCGGCGCCGGTCGGGGGAAGCGGCCCCGACTTCGGGGCGATGAACGACTGACGCCCGTCCGCTGCGATCGTTCCGCGGTTCGAGGATTAAATCGGCGCTCCGAGCGCCCAGCGAGACAGGCACCGGGGCAGCGGGGCCGTAACGCCCACGCCGGTTCGCTCGGCCATTCGCCGTCACGATCCCGTCTCCGCGTGCGGAGCGGCGACGGGCTTCGATTCGGGCGACTCTTTCTGACGAAGGAAGATCGACAAGAGCACCAGAACGGCGGTCGACAGAAATTCGCTCTGCCAATTCTGGAAGGATTCGAACCAGAGGCCGGGGTCGCCGAGATAGGCGAAGGTGGAAAGGGCGATTTCGCCATGCTCGCGCGCGTCCTCGGCGGCCGCGCGCGCGCTCTGCGTCCAGTGGAGGATGAAGGAGGCAAGAAACAGCATCGCGAGCACCAGCCCCAGCGACCGAGCATAGAGAGCGCGCGCGAGACGACCCTTGCGCAGCACCGCAGGGGCACCGGGCTTGCGCGCCTGCGCGGCAAGATCGGCGTCGCGTAGCGGCGCGTCGGGACCCCGCGATTCCGACGAGCCACGCTGAACGAGCATCGCCGTCAGCACGACATAGGCCGACATCTGGAGAAACTCGCTCTCCCAGTTTTCGAACACCGAGGACAGGAATTGCGGACTGCCGCCATAGGCCCAGAGCGAGAGACCGGGCTGATGGTGCCGCGCAGCGTCCGCGAGCGCGACGTGCCACCCCGTTACCCAATGGCCGACGATCGACGCTGCGAACAGCAGCAGAAGCACGATGGTGAGACCATTATCCTTGAGCCGCGTCATGGGCCCCTTCCTTTCTGGTACCCCTCGGCCCATCGCCCGCCGCCGCCGCGGGGGCGAGCGACGCCTCCGTGGCTATCTGTCCGCGTGGGGGCCGCGCAGGCCAGGCGGCGCCGTCGAGCGTATCGCGCTTCTCATATTCCGCCGCGCTCATCAGCAGCACGAGCCCGTCGGCATGACAGTCGAGCATCGCCGCCGGTACCGCGCGCAGCGTCTCGTCGATGCCGCCGAGCCCGCCGCTCGCGACGACGACATAAGAGAGGCATCCGCTTTCGCATTCGATCATCGCATCGACCGCCTGGCCGACAACTTCGCCGCGGATATCGCTCACCGGAAGACCGCCTAGCGCACTCGCGGCGAAGAGCGAGGGCGAGGCCGCGATCCGGCTTCGCTTCGCGGCACGCCGCGCGCCATCCTCATAGCCGCGCTGGCGGCCGAGCCATCGCCATATTCCGACGAGATTGACGAGCGTCAGGAACAGGTTCGTCGCAAGAAGATTGGTCTGGCCCGATGTGAACCCGACGACCGACCAGGCGAGCGAGCCCAAAGTGAACACGACGAAGCCCGAGCCGGTCACGCGCGCGCCGAGATTGGCTGCCGTCATCATCGCCGCGATCATCGTCGCGGCAGGCGCAATCAGTCCGGCGGCCTCTTCCACGTGCGGCTCTCCTCGGTCGGCGGCACCCGCTGGCGCCGCTCCCGGGCAGAACCCGCCGCCGTATCACTGCGTTCCCCCGGACGGCGGCGATGCAACATCGATCAATGCATTTATCGGCGCCGCGCGCTGTGCGTCGGCTCCCTGGCGCCAAATCGGCGACGGCCCCGTCGCCCCCGTACGGGCGCGATCAGGCGATCCTTCAGGACCGCCTGGCCGCGAGCTGTGCTTCCGCGCGCCTCGCCGCCTCGATAAGGCTTTCGCCGGTACTGCGCGCCGCCGCCGGGGTCATCGTCACCGCGACACCGTCGGGGCCATCGAGCAGGACAACGCCATCTTCGGCGGTGGCGACCCCCGCTTCCGTCTCGGGCGGCTGGGGGGAAGACAAATCGTCGGTCATCGGCGGGGCCTCTGGTCTGGGGGCGGCGGAGATGCGGGATCGTCGATATAAAGATAGGCGGGATCGAACTGGCCGCGTCGCGCCAGCTTCGCGGCATCGAGAATCTCGACCTTGCCGTTGCGGAACGTACAAAGCCCTTCCTCGCGAAGATGGCGTACGACCCGGTTCACATGCACGGTCGTCAGGCCGCAGATCTCGGCGACGTCGGCCTGCGTCAGTCCGAGCGTGAACTGGCGCCCGTCGCTCAGCCCCGCCGACTGGAGACGCACATTGGTTTCGCAGAAGAAATGCGCGACGCGGCCGATGGCGTCGAGGCGGCCAAGCCGGAAGAGCCAGGCGCGGTGGATCGCGGCGTCGAGCAAGGTCGCGAACCAGAGCTTGCGCGTGAGCTCGGGCATCTCCTCGGTGATCGCGTCGAGCTCGACATGCGGGACGATCGCGATCGTCGCCGGGGTCATCGTACCGACATCATGGTCGAGGTGTTTCAGCGGGTAGGCGTGGAGGTCGACAAAGTCGCCCGGCAGGTGGATCGCGACAAGCTGGCGAAGACCGTCCCGGTCGTCGAGATAGCGCGACATGATGCCCTCGACGAGGAGCGTGCTCTGGTCGAGCCACTGGCCGGCGCGCGCGATGATCTTGCGGGCCTCGACGGTCGAAGTGGTGCTGATGGCGGCTTCGAGGCGCGCGCGCTCGCCGGCGTCGAGGCTTACCCCGCGACGGTCTCTCAAGAAGCGATCGGTTAACATCACTGACGTTCCCTGTTTCGTCCGAAATGCATGAGCGGGCCTGCTCGACTGCGAACATTCCGAAAGCCCGGCAACCCCTCACAAGGGAAGCGGAATCGTCATGATCGAGGTTAATCGCAAACCCGGTGCAGCAACTTTCAAAGCGCGAACTCGTTCCATCGCCGGGTCCGGAGGGCGTGCTTGCACGCCCTCCGGACCGCGTTCCGCCCAACTGCTGCGCCCCTTCAGACAAAGCGAGATCCGACATGGCCAAATCCCCCACCGCCCCCTCTTCCACCCGCGCGGACGCCGCGAAGCCGAAGCCGCGCCGTGGGCAGAGCGCCGCTGCGATCGCGGGCAAGGACATGGGCGGGGAATCGGTTCGTAAAGCGCCGGTCTTTCCGGCCGATGCGCCGATCATGCAGAGCTATGGCGAGGATCGTGGCACCGGCGGCGAGACGCATCAGGCGGGCGCCGGCCATGCGCCGCTCACCACCCAGCATGGCGTGCCGGTCGCCGACGACCAGAACAGCCTCAAGCAGGGCGCGCGCGGCCCGACGCTGCTCGAGGATTTCCATTTCCGCGAGAAAATCTTTCACTTCGACCATGAGCGCATCCCCGAGCGCGTCGTTCATGCACGCGGCTATGGCGCGCACGGCTATTTCGAGCTTACCGACAGCCTCGCCGACGTCAGCCGCGCCGACATCTTCCAGCGCGTCGGCGAGCGCACGCCCGCCTTCGTGCGCTTCTCGACCGTCGCGGGTTCGAAAGGCTCGTTCGACCTCGCACGCGACGTGCGCGGCTTCGCGGTGAAGCTCTACACCAAGGAAGGCAATTGGGATCTCGTCGGCAACAATATCCCGGTCTTCTTCATCCAGGATGCGATGAAATTCCCCGACCTCGTCCATTCGGTGAAGCCCGAGCCCGATCGGGCCTTCCCGCAGGCGCAATCGGCCCACGACAATTTCTGGGATTTCGTGAGCCTGATGCCCGAGAGCTTCCACATGATCATGTGGGTGATGTCGGACCGCGCGATCCCCCGCTCGTTTCGCACGATGGAAGGCTTCGGCGTCCACACCTTCCGCCTCGTCGACGCGAAGGGCAAATCGACCTTCGTCAAATTCCACTGGAAGCCCAAGCAGGGCCTCCAGTCGGTGGTGTGGAACGAGGCGGTCAAGATCAACGGCGCCGACCCCGATTTCCATCGCCGCGACCTCTGGGATGCGATCAACAGCGGCGATTTTCCCGAATGGGAACTCGGCGTTCAGCTGTTCGACGACGCCTTCGCGGACAAGTTCGAATTCGACGTGCTCGATGCGACCAAACTCATCCCCGAGGAGCAGGTACCGATCCGCACCGTCGGCCGCCTCGTTCTCGACCGCGTCGTCGACAATTTCTTCGCCGAGACCGAGCAGGTCGCCTTCTGCACGCAGAACATCGTCCCCGGCATCGACTTCTCGAACGATCCGCTGCTCCAGGGCCGCAATTTCTCCTATCTCGACACGCAGATCAAAAGGCTCGGCGGCCCCAATTTCACCCATATCCCGATCAATGCGCCCAAATGCCCGATGGCGCATTTCCAGCAGGACGGTCATATGGCGATGCGAAACCCCGTCGGCCGCGCCAATTACGAGCCGAACAGCTGGGGACCGACGGACGGCGGCCCGCGCGAGGATCCCGCGCGCGGCTTTGCGAGCTTCCCCGAAGAGGCCGAAGGCGCCAAGCGGCGCATCCGCCCCGAGAGCTTCGCCGACCACTATAGCCAGGCGCGGCAATTCTTCGTGAGCCAGACCCCGATCGAGCAGAAGCATATCGGCGACGCGCTTGTCTTCGAGCTGTCGAAGGTCGAACGCCCCGACATTCGCGCCCGCACCGTATCGCATCTCCTCCATATCGACCGCGGCCTCGCAGCCACGGTTGCCGATGGCCTGGGGCTGCCGCTTCCGGCGCCCGCCAAGGCCGCAACAAAGCCGCTCGCCGACCTTCCCCCTTCCCGGCCGCTCAGTATCCTGCTCAACGGCCCGGCGAGCTTCGCCGGACGCAAGCTCGGAATCCTCGCGACCGACGGCGCGGATGCGCGGGTCTTCAAGGCGCTGACCAAGGCGGTCGACGCCGCCGGCGCTGTCTGGGAACTGGTTGCACCGAAGATCGGCGGGATCACGCTCTCGGACGGCACGAGCGTCGCGGGCCGGCACAAGATCGACGGCGGGCCGTCGGTGCTGTTCGACGCGGTCGCGCTTCTCCCGAGCGACGACGGGGCGGCACTGCTCGCAGGCGATGCGGCGGCCAAGGACTTCGTCAGCGACGCCTTCGCGCATTGCAAATTTATCGGACATGGCGCCGAAGCGGCGCCGCTCTTCGCGGCCGCCGGCCTCGCCGACAAGCTCGACGACGCCTGCATCGCGCTGGCCAAACCTGGCGATGTCACCGCCTTCCTCGATGCCTGCGTAACGCTTCGGCACTGGCCGCGTGAAGCCGGCGTCGACCTCGACGCAAAAAGCGGAACGAAGGAGGCGGCCGAGACATCGGCATCGCGCAAGGCGGTATCCGCTCCGGCAGCGAAACCGGCTTCCAAGCCGGCACACTGACCGGCCTGGGCGAAGGAGCGGTACCCATGCAATTCGCGACCGATCGGCTGGTCTTCGGCCCCGACGATGTCGATCTGTCGCGCTCGCCGCTCGCGGGTCAGCTCGGCCGCGAGACCTATGTGCTCGGGGCCTTCAACCCGGGCCTGCTGCGCCTCGCCTCGGGCAATCTCCTGATGATGGTGCGCGTCGCCGAGGCGCTCCGGGTCCCGATCGAGGATGGTCATGTCCATTCGATCCGGTGGGAGGCTGGGCGCTACAAGGTCGATAGCTGGCCGCTCGAGCTGTGCGATACGTCGGATCCCAGAAAGTTCATGGTGCACGGCGGTAGCTGGCGGATCATGGCACTAACCTCGCTTTCGTGGCTGCTTCCCGTCGAGCTCTCGCCCGACGGGCTCGAGATCGTTGCCGTCCATTACGACAAGGCTGTCGATCCGGGCGCGGATTTCCAATGCTATGGCGTCGAGGACGCGCGCATCAGCCGGGTCGGAAGGCGCTGGTTGATGACCACCTGTTCGGTGAGCCCCGAGCGCCACTCGACGACGCTCTACAGTTCGGCGAACGGCCTTGACTGGGTCTTCGAGGGGATCGTTCTCGATCATCAGAACAAGGACATGCTGATCTTCGAGGGCCTGATCGACGGCCGCTATTGGGCGCAGACGCGGCCGCTCGGCGATCTCTATTTCGCCTATCCGCCGGGATCGAAGTGGCGCGCGGGCCCCTCGATCAACCTCGCGACCTCGCCCGATGCGCTGCACTGGAAGCCTCATGAGGCCCCCGGCATCCGTCCGCATGCCGACACGGTGGCGACCGCGCGCATCGGCGGCGGCACCCCGCCGATCCGTACCGACGCGGGATGGCTCACGCTCTGGCATGGGGTCGAGCCGAAAGAGATCGTCGGCATTTACCGCACCTACTGGTCGCTACTCGATCTCGACGATCCCTCGGTCGTCCTCCGCACCGATCACCGGCCGCTCCTCGAGGCGAACCCCGAGCTTACGCGTCCGCTCGAAGACAAGCTCTATATACGCGATGTCGTCTTCACGACGGGCATCGCCGATGGCGGCGATCATTATATCGTCGCGTCGGGGGAAGCCGATCTTGCCTGTCGGATCACCCATGTTCCCAAGGCCTGTTTCGGTGACTGACCAACGCGTGGAGACGCGCCACGACACGCCGCTGACGCCCGATCTCGTTCGCGTTCGCGGCGAGCTCGCGGTCGCTACTCCGATCGTCTCGCAGAGGCTCGACGACCTCTCCGTCGAACTTGCTGCGGGCGGCGAAGCGCTCTGGCTGTTCGTCCGGCGCGCCGACAGCGGCGGCGTCGCCCTCCGCGCGGCCTCGTGGCCCGGCGCGGCGAAGGTCCGCCGCGTCAAGCGCGCGGGCGGCGAGCTCGCCCGCGTGCATGTCGAAAGTGCGATCGGCGCGCATGAGGTCGCGCTCGAGGCGCGACCCGGGCCGCTCCCCTGCCTCCGCCTTGTCTCGACACTCCGCCCCTCGGCGCCGCTGCTCCTTCCGCCCGGAGCGCGCGATCTCTTTCCGTTCGACGCCCAGGACGATCCGATGGGGACCCGCGGAACCGTCGAGGCGGTGCAACGCGGTCTCAACGCCGGGCTCCTCTATGGCGAACTTACCGACCCCGCCTTCGGTACCTTTTTCTATTTCCAGGATTTCACCGCGCTCAATCCCTATTTCCAGGCGACTGGCACCAATCCGGATGCCGCGGTGGGAGGCATCTGGCCGGGGCTGGGCTTCCGCCTTCCCGGCCAGACGCTCCACACGGCCGGCGAAGCCGCGCCGCTGGCGCCCGGGATCACTTATACGCTGAGCGATGCGAGGCTCGTCGTCCGCGACGGCTCTCCGGCAGACGAGCGCGACAGCGCGCGGCGATTTCTCCAGATGCTGGGCGCCGCCTATCGTTCGCTGTCTCTGCCGCCGACCGACTATCGCGACTGGCGGCAGCGGGCCGCGCGGACGGCGCGACATCTCGGCGCCGCGCCGGAGGCGACCGTGCGCCATTATGGTCATCGTTACATCCACCCCTATACGGATGCCGAATATCCGGACGCCATGGTCCAGATGTCGATCGTGCAGGCACTGCACGACTGGGGGAAATGGCGCGGCGAGATTCATCCCCTCGAGGAAGAGTTCAAGGCCGGCCTCGGCAAATTCTACGACCGGAAGCTCGAGACGCTGCGCCGCTATCTGCCCAATGTCGGTGACGACAAGGATGCCGATGCCGTCGACAGCTGGTATCTCTACCACCCGCTGCTGAACCTCGGAAAACTCGCTCTCGATGGCGACGCGAAGGCGCGGCGGCTGTTTCTGAAATCGCTTCCTTATGCCATCCGCGCAGCGCGGCATTTCACTTACAAATGGCCGATCCAGTACAAGATCACCGATTTCTCGGTCATCACCGAGACCGCCGGAGCCGACGGGCGCGGCCAGACCGATGTCGGCGGCATCTATGCCTGGGTGATGCTCGAGGCGTTCGAGCTCACCGACGAGAAGCTGTATCTCGACGAGGCGTGCGCCGCGATCGACACCGCGGTCGGTCTGGGTTTCGACATCAATTATCAAGCCAACCTCACCGCCTGGGGGGCTGCCGCCTGCATGCGCTTGTGGCGGGTCACCGGCCGCGACGTCTACCGCGAGCAGAGCTATGTCTATCTCGCGAGCTTCTTTCATCACACCGAGATCTGGGAAAGCGAGATCGGCCTCGCCGTTCATCACCGCAACTTTCTGGGCGCCACCTGTCTGCAGGACGCACCCTATATGGCGATCTACGAATGTTTCGACAGCTTCGCCGCTTTCGAACATTATCTTGCCGACAGCGGACCCGACCTCGAGCCTGCGGCGCGCATGCTGATTTCGGAATATTGCCGCTATGCGCTCGATCGGGCCTGGTTTTATTATCCCGACGCCCTGCCCGCCGAGGCCGTCTCGGACGAACAGCGCCCCGGTAACGGGCGCATCGACCCCGCCCTCTCCTTTCCCGTCGAGGATCTTTATGCCGACGGTCAGCCCGCGGGCCAGGTGGGGCAGGAAGTCTATGGCGCCGGGGCCGCATTCATCTTCGCGACCCGCGCCTTTCACCGCGTCGACGGCGCGCCGTTCGACCTTTATTGCGATCATTTCGTCCGTGCCCTCGAGCGCATGGCGCCAGCGCGGCTCTCGCTTCGCCTCGACGGCGGCGAAGGGTGCACGGCCCGGCTCAGCTTCGTCCGGAAGAGCCAAGGCGAGCTTCCCGCGATACGCGTCGCCGCGGCGGACGGCGATGCGATCCGGCCCGATGGGAACAGCGGCGACCGCCTCGATTTCCTCGTTCCGGCGAACGGCAGCCTCCTTCTCAGCTGGAACTGAGGCGTCCGCCACGCACGCCCGGTACAAACAGCGCAACATTTGTTAATCGGTGCGGCGCCGCGGCAACTTTGAGGCCGCCCCCCCGTTGCCCTTTCAGCCTCCCGGATTTTTTCTCAAGCTGGAGACAGACATGGCACACGCAATGACGGCGCCCCGCCGTTCGTCGGGGTTCGGAAAAATTCTCGGTATCGGCGTCCTCGGGGCGCTGTTCTGGTTCACGCGCAAGCAGGCGCCGGCCGATGTGAAGGACGACGGCCATTCGGCGGCCTTCGCCGACGGCGAGACACATCCCGAAAATTTCGATCAGACCCGCTCGGCGGGACCGGACGGCATGCGCGACGAGGTAAGGCGTAAGTGGGACCGCGTCGACCAGGCCGCCGACGAATCCTTCCCGAGCAGCGATCCGCCAGCTTACTGAGGGACTGACGATGAACGCTCCCGTCACCGGCCAAGTCGCGGCAGTAACATCGGACGACCCGGCGCCCGCACGCAAGCCGACGCTCATGCTGCACTATGCCGAGGATCATATCGGCCTCGAGAAGCGCCTCCTCTTCGAGGCGGCGAGCCCCGCAAGCGCGCTCGATATCGCCGCCGGCGAAGCGGCCGGCCGCTCCGCACGGCTGTTCGTCGACGGCGCGCCGCTATGCAGCCTGCTCAAGGCCGACGATGACAATCCCTACTGGGTCGTCGCCGCGCCGTCATTGCGAACGAGAGATGAGCCCACCACGACGTTCGAGGAAATGCCATGATCGACGAAGCCGACGCGCATACCGAGGCTCCCGACATCAAGGGCCGGCGCGCGATCATAACCGGGGGCACGACCGGGATCGGCCGCGCGATCGCGGTCCTCTTGGCAAGTTACGGCGTCAAAGTGTTCATCTGCGGCCGTACCCCCGAACATCTGGAGGATGCGCTGCAGCGCGTCCGCGAAGTGGGCGAAGGCGACGGGATCAATGTGGATCTTTCGGTGGCGGAAGACGTCGACCGGTTTTTCGAGGCAGCGCGAGACTTTCTCGGCGAAATCGACATTGCGGTAATCAACGCCGCCGTCCCGGCGGCGGCGCTTGCCGACGCAGGCGAGAGTGAGGCGCGCTACCAGCTCGAGACCGACTTCACCGCCTATCTCGTCTGCGCCCAGGAAGCGGCGCGCTGCATGTCGGCGGGCAGCGACATCATTATGATCGGATCGATGACCGCGGTGTCGCGCGGTCCGGGCAGCTCGATCTACGTCGCGGCGAAAAGCGGCATACAGGGCTTCGTCCAGTCGTTCCGCAAGGAGCTGGCGGAGCAGGATATCAAGGTCGGACTGATCGAGCCCGGGTTTACCGGTGCCGACTTCCAGTATCCCGAATTCCCGCCCGAAAAGCAGAAGGAACTGATCGGCAAGCATCAGATGCTTCGCGCCGAGGACATCGCGGTCGCGGCCCACTTCATGCTCGTTCAGCCGCGACGCACGGCGGTATCGCTCATCCGCGTCGAGACCCGCCTCGACCATCCCTGACCTTCCGAAGGAGCCTTCCATGTCCCTCAACATTTTCGCCAACGCGCGCCAGCCGCTGGGCAACCCGGCCTTCCTGCTCGGTGCGGCCGCGGCGGGGTTTGCCGTCGGCCTCGTCGCCAACCTCGGCCGAAAGGCCGCGGTGCAGAGCCTCACCGCGCTCAAGGGACAGTGGGACGAGGGCCTCAAGGCCGAACACCGGTTGACGATGACGCTGTTCGACGCACTCGAGGCGACCGACGAAAGCGACGTCAAAAAGCGAAAGGCGCTGCTCGTCCAGCTCCAGCACGCGCTCGCCAAACATGCGTTCGAAGAGGAGAATGTCGTCTATCCGGCGATGCGCGACCATGGCCAGATCGAGGACGCCGACAAGCTCGTTCACGACCATGGCTATGTGAAGCAATATCTTTTCGACCTCTCGGAAATGGACGCCGCCGACCCCGCCTGGATCGCCAAGGTCCGCGAATTTCGCAGCCAGATCGAGGCGCATGTCGAGGAAGAGGAACAGCGCCTTTTCCCCCGTCTCAGGGCTGCGCTCGGCGACGACGGCAACAAACATGTGACCGCAGTGATGAACAAGGCTGGATTTGCCGCCGCCTGAGCGCCATAGGCGGGTATGAGGCCCCCCCGATCGGCATGTGTCGTGGTGCAGTGACGAAGGGGCGGTGGCCGGATCGAAACCCTAGGCAGACTTGTGAGTTGCCGAAGGTGGGAGAAGTTGGATGCCCCGTTATTATTTCCACAGCAGCAGCGGCCAGCGCGAGCTCGACGATGAAGGCGTCGATCTGCCCGACACGGCCGCAGCCCGGGTCGAGGCGGCCCGCTATGCGGGGCACCTCCTCGGGGACAATCCCGAACTCATCAACGATGTCGATACGCTCCGGATCGAGGTGACCGACGAGGATGGCTGCCTGTGTTGCGCCGTGCTCGTCGCATCGGTCGATGCCAGGCGGAAGATCGAGCGTCCCGCGCCCTTTAAATAAGGCGCCCGGCCTCTAACGCATGCTCGCGAGCAGCCGCTCGATCGGCGTCGTCGCAAAACCGATCGCGCTGTCCGAAATCCCGTAAGGTATGAACAGGTCCCCGCCGACGCGCATCGCGCCGCAGGTATAGACCACATTCGGAACATAACCTTCGCGGTCGCTCTCGGCGGCCGATAGGATCGGGCACTCGGTGCGCGCGATGAGTTTGGTCGGATCGTCGCGGTCGAGCAAGGCCGCGCCAAGGCTGTATTTGCGCATCGCACCGACGCCGTGCGTGAGAAGGATCCAGCCCTCGTCGCATTCGATCGGGCTGCCGCAATTGCCCATCTGGATGAGCTCCCACGCATAGGCGGGACGCATGAGGATCTGTCCCTCGTCGTCCCAGTCGGTGAGACTGTCCGACGCGATGATGGTGATGTTCTTGCCGTCCTGCCGCGCGATCATGAGATAGCGGCCGCCGACCTTGCGCGGAAACAGCGCCATGCCCTTGTGGCGCGCGGCGCGCCCCGACAATGGTTCGAGCGAGAAGCCCGAGAAATCGGTCGTGCGCAGGAGCTCCGAGCGGATCGCCTGCCCCGAATAAGCGGTATAGGTGCCGATATATTCGGTGCGACCGTCGTCGTGCACGAAGGGCACCAGACGCAGATCCTCGATGCCGCCGCGCTGCGCCTCGGTCATCGGAAAGAGAACGCTGTTCGAGATCGCACTGTCGGGCTGGCGGTGGACATTCACTTTGCCGTCATCGCCAAGCCGATGGCGGTCGTCGGCAACCGCCGCCATCGCGGGCCCCGACTGGGGCCAAAGCGTGAAGTCGCCGCCCTCGCCGATGATTCCCTCGCGGAAGGCGACCGAGCTGATATGGCCCTCGCCCACCGCGCGCATCGACATGAGAAAGCGTTGCTGGTCGGCGGCAAGCCCGCTCTGGTCGGGATGCGGGACGACGCTCGGGTTCATGAGCGCGGCGGCGGCATAGCTATATTCGTGACAGAAATAGGCGCCGATCAGCCGCCGCTTGACGGGCGAGACGATGCCGGGATCGAGCTCCAGATCTTCCGCGACCTCGGCGAAGCGTTCGTCGAAAATCCGCCCGATCTGCCAGTGGCGCTCGGAAAAATCCTTCCACACGAGGCCGAGCTGTGCCTCGGCCTCCTCCTCGTCCATCGCCAATATGTCGGCGGCGAGCTGCGCCGCCCGCGACGGCTCGGACACATTGGACTGCCAGGCGAGGTGGAAGGGCCTGAGCACGACCCGCGCAGGGTCGGCCGCAAGCTTGTCATGAAGAATGTGCAGCGGCGTGTGGTTCGGATTGCAGATCAACATCGCTGGCGCTGGTGTCCTTCGCTATCCCCCGCGTCCAGAATGTATCGGCCATCGCGCGGTGCGCAAGGTGAAAAGCCAGCGCGGACTCGGCCCCGACGTTCGAATTGACCCCGTGACGGGTCAGCCCGTCGCAGCAGCGCCCCGTTGCCGAACTCGCGATCACCGCACCGCGGTCGTTCGCGCCGAGAAACCAGCCATAGGCCCGCTCCGCCCTGTCATGCCAGCGCAGCTTGCCCGTCAAGCGGTAGGCGGCGGCGGCGGCATCGACCGTCGCCCAGGCTTCGAGCGGCTGTTGGTCGAACGGAAAAAGCTCGCCCTCGGCGCCGAAGCCCTCGCAGCCCATCGGGCGGAAATGCCCCTCGCTGCTCGTCTGGATGTCGCAGAGCCAGTCGAGCGCCCCGATGCCGGCCTCTTCCATCGGAACGGTATCCGTCCGCCGCCCGGCGCGCAGGAGCGCCTCGGCGAGACGCGCATTGTCATAGGCGAGAGTGGGTTCGAACCACTCCCAGCCGCTCCGCCGCGCGCTTCGCCAGAGGGCGTGCAAAAAGGCGCCGCCGCGCTCGACGATCGCGCCTGCCGCGGCATGCCCCGACTCGCGCGACAGAAGTTCGTCGGCTCCGAGAAGTGCGAACGCGATCGCGCGCGGACTTTTGAGGCCCGCCGCGAACGGGGCGGTTCGCGAAAACAGGTCGGCACACCATGCGCGAAGCTCCGGCGTGCGCGCGTGCGCTGCGCCATGGCCGAGCGCCCAGAGCGTTCGCCCGTTGCTGTCCTCGGACCCTTCATCCTCGAGCCAGCGCCGGTCATAGGCCATGAAGTTGCGGAAGCGCCCGCGATCGGGATTCCAACCATGGTGAAGGAAGGCGGCGTAGCGCGCGAAGAGCAGGCCATATTCCTCCTCGCCGAGCGACGGGCTCGCATTGACGAGCATTAAAGCGCGGGCATTGTCGTCGATGCAATAGCCGTGATTCCGGTCGGGAATGAGCCCCGTCCCGTGCTGCAATATGCCGACATCGTCCGAGAGCGCGCGGATCGCGGCGAAGGAGGGGAACATCCGCCGCGGCTCGCGCCGCGCCGGCACGGCCGCGACGGTTTCGATCAGCGATGCAAAGCGCGCCGCGATGACCGGCCAGGCGGTGGACCGGCCGCGCGCATAGGCGCGCTCCTGGAGCGCGCGCCGTTCGCCGGGGTGCGCGAGCAACAGCAACACCGCCTCGGCGATCGCGTCGCTGTCGGCCCCGCCGAGCAGGATGCCCACGTCATCGGCGAGCAATTCGCGCGCATGCACGAAGGGCGTCGATACGACCGCGCGGCCGAGCGCCACCGCATAGGCGAGCGTACCCGAAGTGATCTGCGCGAGATTGGGATAAGGCGCGAGATAGATGTCGCAAAGTTCGATCTGCTCGAGGAGTTCGGGCAGGTCGAGAAAGCGGTTTTCCCAAGCGATATTGTCCGCGACGCCGAGCTCCTCGGCGAGATCGGCAAGGCTCTGCCGATAGGCTTCGCCCTCGGCAGCGACGAGATTGGGATGGGTGGCGCCGACGATCCGATAGAGAATGTCGGGATATTGGGCGGCGATCGCCGGCAGCGCGCGGATGGCCGCTTCGAGCCCCTTGCCCGGTCCGAGGAGGCCGAAGGTCGAGACGACCGGACGGCCCGCAAGGCCGAGCCGCTCGCGAAGCGGCGAACATCCCTCGAAGGCCCGGTCGGGGGTGCCATGCTCGATGAGCTCGATGCGCTCCGCCTTCGCGCCATAAACGCGGATCAGCGTCTCGCGGCCGAAGGCGCTCATCACGACGAGCTTCGCCGCCTTCGCGACGAGATGCTCCATCACGCGCCGCTGGTCGGCGCTCGGCTCGGCGAGGATGGTATGGAAGGTGACGATCAGCGGCGCCGCAACGCGGTCGACGAGTCCCAGTATCATGTCGCCCGCGGGACCCCCGAAAATCCCGAACTCATGCTGGAGCCAGACCGCGTCGGCGCCGCTCGCGTTAATCGCCTCCGCGGCAGCGCGATAGCCATCGGCATCTTTCTCATCGATGCCAGCAACGGCTGCGAAATCGCTCGCATCGCCCGGCCTGGCTGCCATCGCATAGACATCGATTGCCATGTCGGGACGCGCGGTCGTCAGATGGTCGTAAATGTCGGCGGTAAAGGTCGCGATCCCACACTGGCGCGGCCGGAAACAACCGATGAGCGCGAGGCGACGGGCGCGCGCGGCAATACTGGCAACGGGGCCGCCGTGGCGACTCTCTTCACTGTCGAATGCGGTAAGGAAGCTGGTCTCGCTGTCGAATTTCATCGTTGTGCCTTCTGTCCGGTCCCCCCGAATGAAGAACAGGCGCGCGCATCGACCTTGCCCTTCTTCCCCTCGAGACGGGATTCAGTGGAGAACGGTCGAGCCCTAAGGGCGCGCCCCGCTCTGGCAGGAGATGCGTCACCGCCTGCTTCCCCAACGCGCCCCCGCGCGTGCAGTTGCCGACCCGCCGGCAACAATCGCCATGATCCAGGTTAACTCCGGCAACCGGGCCCAGCCGCTCGCGTTGGCAGCTGCAGGACCCAACCCAAGGACAAGCATGCCGCGCTTCCCCCTCTCCCCTCCCGGCCCCATCTTTTCGCGCGCCCCGGCTCGAACCGCGCCCCTCGACCGCGGCAACCGGTCGCTGCCCCCTGCAAGGCCGGCGCATTGAGTTCCGCCCAGCTGCGCGTGCTCGAACGCTCGGTCTATAACGGCCCCAACCTCTACAGCCGGCGTCCGATGATCCGGATCCGCGTCGATCTCGGGATCCTCGACGATTATCCGAGCGACCGCCTCCCGGGTTTCGACAATGCCCTGCAATCGCTACTTCCCGGCCTCGTGGACCATGGCTGCAGCTATGGCGCGCCTGGCGGCTTTCTCCGCCGGCTCGCCGACGGAACCCGCCTCGGCCATATCATCGAACATGTGGCGATCGAGCTGCAGACCAGCGCCGGGGCCGCGGTCACGAGGGGCAAGACGCGCAGGGTGCGCGGCAAGCCGGGCCAATATGATATTCTCTACTGCTACGCCGATGCGCCGAGCGGCTTAGCCGCCGGGCGGGCAGCCATAGAACTCGTGAACGCGCTGCTTCCGACTGCGATGCAGGGTGCCGAAGGGCTCGATCGTATCTCCCCGGAGCTCGACGGCAGAGCGACCGATACAGACACGAGGGTGAGCGCGCTTCGAGCGATCGTCCGCAAGAACGGGCTCGGCCCCAGCACCGCGGCGCTTGTCGCCGAAGCGCGGCGCCGGCATATCCCCGTCCTGCGGCTCGACAAGGCAAGCCTCATCCAGCTCGGCACCGGCCACCGCCAGCGCCGCATTCGGGCGAGCGTGACCGGCGCGACATCGCTGATCGGCGCCGAACTCGCCGCGAACAAGCAGGCGGCGAAAGAGATGCTCACGAGCATCGGTATCCCCGTACCGCGCGGCGAACTCGTGCGGACGGTGTCGGAGGCGGAACGCGCTGCCGCGAAGCTCGGCTGGCCGGTCGTTGTAAAACCGCTCGACGGCAATCAGGGCCGCGGTGTCACCACGAGCGTCGCCGACGATGGAACTCTTTGCGACGCCTTCGAGCGAGCGCAAGCCATCGCACCGCGTGTCATCGTCGAGCAGCAGCTCGTCGGAGCCGATCACCGCATTCTCGTCGTCGGCACAGCCGTGGTCGCGGTCGCCGAGCGCGTCGCCGCGCATGTGGCCGGCGATGGCAGGAACAGCATCGCGGATCTGATCGAGGCGGTTAACAACGATCCACGCCGCGGTGTCGGGCATGAGGCCGTTCTCACCCGGATCCGCATCGACGCCGCGCTCGAGGCCTTTCTCGCCGAGGCGAACTTCACTCTCGCGAGCGTGCCCAAGGCAGGCGAGATCGTGACGCTCCGCGGCGCCGCCAACCTCTCGACCGGCGGGAGCGCGATCGACCGGACCGATGTCATTCATCCCGAAAATGCGGCGATCGCAATCGACGCCGCCGCCGCGCTCGGACTCGACGTCGCCGGCATCGACATGATCGTCCCCGATATCGCGCAAAGCGTCCGTGCGTCGGGGGGCGGCATCGTCGAAGTCAATGCCGCGCCCGGGCTTCGCATGCATCTTGCTCCATCGGAAGGGACGCCGCGCGACGTTGCGCGGCCGATCATCGCCTCGCTCTTTCCGAAAGGCCAAAAGAGCCGTATCCCCATCTTCGCGGTGACCGGAACGAACGGCAAGACGACGACGGTGCGCATGCTCGCGCGAATCCTGGAACACCATGGCCTCACCACCGGCTTCACCTGTACCTCGGGCGTCTATGTCGGCGAGACCCGCAGCGCCGGGGGCGACGCGAGCGGTCCCAAGAGCGCGCGCATGCTGCTGCGCCACCCCCGCGTCGAAGCGGCAGTTCTCGAGACCGCGCGCGGCGGAATGCTGCGCGAGGGCCTCGCTTTCGACGCGTGCGACGTCGGGGCAGTCCTTAATGTCACGCCCGACCATCTCGGCCTCAAGGGCATCGAGACGCTCGCCGACCTGGCGCGCGTCAAAGCGATCGTTGCCCGCAACGTCAAAAAGAGCGGCGCCTGCGTTCTCAACGCCGCCGACCCGCTCACCGTGCGGATGGCACGCCGGGCCCGCGGACGGATCGTCTGGTTCACCGGCGGAGCGGTAGCGGCTGCGTTGGGACCGATCCAAGCGCATCTCGAGAGCGGCGGACTGGCGGTAAGCTGCGAGCGCGGAACGCTCATGCTGCACCGGGGCAGCGAATCCATGCCGATCATTCCCATCGCGACTATTCCCGTGACGCTGAACGGGACGGCCCGGTTCAATGTCGAGAATGCCGCCGCGGCCGCCGCGATGGCCGCCGCCTATGGGATTGCTCCAGATATGATCGCCTCAGGCCTCGCCTCCTTTCGTCCAAGCTTCGAGGATTCGCCGGGGCGTCTCAGCCTTGCCGAGGCGCACGGGGTGCGGATCGTCGTCGATTATGCCCATAACCGCGCCGCGCTCATCGCGCTCGCCGAGTTGCTCGGCTCGATGCGCGGCGACAGCGATGCCCGTGTGATCGGAATGATCGGAATTCCGGGGGACCGGCGCGATTGCGATCTCGTCGATATCGGCGCTCTCTCGGGCGGGATGTTCGACGTCCTGATGCTGCGCGAGAATGTTGACCTCAGGGGACGCCCACCCGGCGAAGCCAATGCCCTGATGCGCAAGGGCGCCCTCGCAGCGGGACTCGATGCGGCCGCGATCGGCATGCACGATGGTGAGTATGACGCTGCCTCGGCTTGTCTTGCGGCCGCGCGCCCCGGCGATATCGTGGTACTCACGCCGACCGACGTCGACGGAATATGGAGGATCGTCGAAGCCTGGGCGGCGGGCGCCGGTCCTGAGGACGCCCGATTGCTGGAGGCGGCGCATGGCTGACGGACGTTGGGCGATCGCGGTCCACGGCGGAGCGTGCCGGATCCCTCCTGCACTGGAGGCGCCGCGCCGCGAGGGGTGCGCGGCAGCCTTGGAAGCCGGCAGGATGATATTGGAGCGCGGCGGCAGCGCGCTCGAGGCGGTCAAGACCGCGGTCTGCCTGCTCGAGGATGATCCGCTGTTCAACGCGGGCCGGGGATCGGTGGCGAATGCCGACGGCGAGGTCGAGATGGACGCGGGTATCATGGATGGCGCCACGCTCGACGTCGGCGCGGTTGCTTGCGTGCGGTTCCTCTACAATCCCGTCGAAGCGGCGCATGCCATGCTTAGGAAGCCGCCCGTGCTCCTCGTCGGTGCCGGAGCCGAGGCGTTCGCACGAGCGAGCGGTATCGCGGAATCCATGGAAGCCATGCGCCCGGCGACAGCGGGCGAGAGCGACCATGATACGGTCGGCTGCGTTGCGCGCGACCGGGCGGGACATGTTGCCGCGGCTACATCGACCGGCGGACTGGCGGGCACGCTCGCCGGGCGCGTCGGCGACGCACCGCTTCCCGGCTGCGGCTTCTATGCCGAGGACGGCATTGGCGCGGTGTCGCTTTCGGGCGACGGTGAGGCGATCGCACGGACGCTGCTTGCCGCGCGCGTGATGCGCGCGCTCGAGACAACGGGCGCCAGCGCGGCGGTTACAACGATTTTCGAACCGATGGCGCGCCTCCGAGCCGAGGCGGGCGTCATCCTTCTCGACCGCGACGGCGCGATCGGCATCGCGCACAACAGTCCGCATTTCGCCGCCGCCTATGCCCGCGAGGGAATGTCCGCGGTTTCCGACATCGTCTGGAAGGATCACCATGCCCATTAATCGCGGCCCCCTTTTCCTAATCGGCGGCCATGAAGACAAGGATGGCAGCCGCAAGATACTCGGTGCAATCGCTGCTGAGCTGGGCCAAGGCACGCTCGTCATTGCCACTATCGCCAGCGCGAAGCGCGATGGATATTTCGAGGCCTATTGCGAGGGTTTTGCGCCGCTTGGGATCGGCCGGCTCGTCGAGCTTTACCTCGACGATCGGGATCAAGCCCGGGATCCGGCGCGCGTACGGATGATCGACCAGGCCGACGGTATCTTCTTCACCGGCGGCGACCAGTCGCGCCTCGTGAGCCTCACCGGAGACACGCCCATCGAGGCGGCCATTCACGCGCTCCACGATCGCGGGGGACTTATCGCGGGAACGTCGGCGGGAGCCTCGGCGCAGGGCGAAACGATGCTCATCGGCGGAAGCGGCGAAGAGACGCCGCGCATCGACGACATCGAACTGGTGCCGGGGCTTGGCCTCATCCCCGACTGCATCATCGACCAGCATTTCGCGGAGCGCGGGCGCATCGGGCGGCTTCTCGGCGCGGTCAGCCGTCGTCCCGACTGTCTCGGAATCGGGATCGATGAGGACACCGCGCTCCGGATCGAGGCCGGCACCGCGCGGGTGATCGGAAGCGGCGGCGTCACGATCGTCGACGCGTCGCGGGCGAGCCATTCCGCCGCGGCGGGCGCCTCGTCCGGCGGCATCGTATCGCTTCACGGCGCGACGCTTCACGCGCTGCGCGATGGGGAGAGTTTCGACCTGGCGCCGCGCCGCCCGGCAAAATAGGCTGCGCAACGGCGCTCAGGGCGCCGCGTTACGTCCGGAGAAGGGACACCGCCAATCGGGTCCGACAGCCCGCCCCGAATATTGCCGTGCCTCCGACACGTCGCCGTGACGGGCAAGCATGGGGTTCGCGCTTCCGGCCAAGGCGATGTCGCGTGCGATGATCTTTCCGCGCATCGTCTCATAGACCTCGGTCTCGCGCAGCTTCTCGAACTGGTCGTGGAGGTTGAACACCAGTGCGGGGCGTTCGAAGCGGCGCGCGGGACGGCTGGCTCGGGGGTGGAGGCCGACGACGAAAAAGGCCTCGCCGCCGAAGCTCAGCGAGAAGTGCGGATCATCAGGGCTGTGACTGACGCGCGGATCGGGCGGCTGGCCTGCCCAGTCGTCCTTCCGGCTCAGCGAGTCGATGCGCTCCCACAGACATGTCTCGAACGCTTGCTCGTCGAGCCCGCCATCCTCCTCGAAGATCACCACGAGCGAATGGAATAGGCTCGGCGAGCGCGCATAACTCCAGGCGAGATCGAGGAGATTGGGGTAGATGCGCAAATCGTCCCAAGCCGAGCGCATGTCGCGGCCGACGACGAAGCGGATCTGGCTTCGCGCAAGCGCGGACTTCGCTCCGACACAGGGAAAATCCGTGGCGCGGATGAAGTCCCGGAAGCGTTGAGCCAGAGGATGGGAGCTGTCGTCGGTTGGCGGTAGCATGCTGCTGAAACCGACCTCTCTTGCCGCGGTTGCAGCGAGTTAACCTGGGTTGCGTCGATTTTTCGGTCGCCTCGCCTCCGCTCATTTTCGATCGGTGGCCTGCAGCCGTAGTGTATAGCTTAGCCCCTCTAAATATCTCAAAGCCCGGTTATTCCACGCAATCGAGGGGCGCTCACAAACGCAACTTCTCAGAAATTTCAGCTCTTGTCCTGCAGCGCCTCTACGATCGCGTCGCAAAATGCAGGCAAATCGTCGGGGCAGCGGCTGGTAATGATGTTGCCGTCGATCACGACCGCCTCGTCGACCACCTCGGCACCCGCGTTCGCGACGTCGGTCCGTATCGACTTATAGCAGGTCAAGCGCCGCCCCTTTGCCAGCCCCGCTTCGATCAGAAGCCATGGCGCGTGGCAGATGGCCGCAACCGGTTTGCCGGTCGCGGCAAAGTCACGAATCAACGCCACCGCGTCGTCATCGACGCGCAGAAGATCCGGATTGATCTGACCGCCCGGCAGTATGAGCGCGTCGTAATTGTCGATATGGACATCGGATATCTTGAGGTCGACCTCGATCTCGTCGCCCCAGTCATCTTCGTCCCAGCCGGTAATATCGCCCATCTCGAGGGACGCGATATCGATCTTGGCTCCAGCGTCCTGAAGACGCTCAAGCGGGACCTCAAGTTCGGATTGTTCGAAGCCGTCGGCGGCCATGATGAGGATACGCCGGGACGATAGGGGTTCGGTAGTTGCCATGAGGGGAGCTCCTTTGCCTGTTATCCAGACAAATGCGCCGCGCCTTCATATGTTGCCTGCCTCGGCCCATGCCTGCCATGCGAAGCTACAAATGAAAAAGGCGGCCCCGAGGGGCCGCCAAGTCAGTGAATGAAGGGAGCCCTCCATTCGGGTCGCGAGCCGGCGGATAGACGATCGCGCAAAACAGGCGAGAAAAATCTACCATGCCGTAGCGTTATGCGGCGGCGATGATGCATCTCGGCAACAGGTTGCAATGGCTCGGGTCCGATCCTGCAAGGACCTGGTAAGCCGAAGCGGTTATCCTCGGTGACATGAGACATATCATCGCCGCCTCGCTGCTGCTGCTCGCAGTCCCTGCTCTCGCCCAGGATATCAGTGGAGTGGCACGCGCCGCCGACGGAGATTCGCTCGACTTCGGCGGGATCGCGGTCCGGCTTCACGGCATTGATGCACCCGAACTGTCGCAGACTTGCGAAAGGGCGGATAGAAATTGGGCCTGCGGCAAAGCTGCTGCGGCCAAGCTGGCCGCGCTCGTCGGTGGACAGCAGATCATTTGCGAACAGCACGACATCGATGCTCATGGACGCACCGTCGCCGCCTGCCGCGCCGGGGCCACCGACCTTGCCGGCGCGTTGGTCGACGCCGGGCTTGCGGTAGCCCTCGCGGACTTCTCGGACCGTTATGTCGCGCATGAGGCCCGGGCCAAGGCTGCGCGCCTTGGTCTTTGGGCCGGGACATTCCAAATGCCCGCAGACTACCGCGCCGCGCACTCTCACACGGTCGCCCGCGACGCCCAACGGCGCCGGGAATCAATCCCCTCACCCGCTCCGCGCGCGGGGCCTACGACCACATATTATAGTAACTGCAAGGAGGCTTGGGCGTCCGGCGCTGCCCCCCTCCGCCGCGGGCAGCCGGGCTATCGTCTCGAGATGGACGGCGACGGAGACGGGATCGCCTGCGAGCCCTATCGGCGCCGCTGACAAGCGAGGGTTCAAAGGAAGAATCCGATTCGATTTGGATGCAATTGCTCCGGGGACTCTTGCCCTGACGCACCGTCGGGCTATGCTTGCCCTGCATCGGGCAAGAAGGCGCGCGGTGCCGGGTCGTAAGAAGCCTCGTCGGAAAGCCTTGTGAAATTTCCATCCGCTGCCGGGTGGCCGACGCGTATGTCCAGGCCCTCGGGCTAAAGGCGGCGGCGCATATTTCCGAATATGTTCTTACCACTCCGGCAGACTCGCTTTCCGGCTCGACCGGTAGGCGATATGGAATGGACTATGACGACGCCCCCTCGGCAGGCCGCGGCCTCCCGTCGGGAACTCCCCTTCCCCCCGACGACTGGGCCGGTCATGGCCATGACGCTCGGATGGAGAATCTCTACGCTTCGCACCATGCACGGGTCGCCGGAATCTTCCGACGCAATGTGCCGCCGCAGGAGGTGCCGGATCTTGTCCAGGAGACGTTCCGCCGGCTCATGTCCGCTAAGGGGTATGGCGCCGGATTTCTGGAAGCGCCCGCCGCCTATCTGGCATCCGCCGCGCGCAGCATTCTCAAGAACCGTGCGCGTTCGGGCGTGCGCAGTCATGTACAGGCCCATGACAGTTTCGAGGACCAGCAACTCGCCGGTCCCGATCCCCACGCCGTTCTCGAACAACGCGACCTTCTGCGCCGCGCCGAGGATGCGATCGCTGCGCTGAATCCCACCACACGGGATGTATTCCTGATGCACAGGCTCGATGATCTGAGCTATTCCGAAATTTCACGAATCAAAGGCATGAGTCTGAAACGCGTGGAAAAACATATCGCCAAGGCCCTCAAAGCGATCCGCAAGGCGCGAGACGCACAGCTGTGAGGCGGGCGGACAGCGAGGCGGCCGACTGGGCCGCCAAGATGCACGGCTCGCCCACCGAAGCCGAACGGGCCGCATTCGCCGCGTGGCACGCGAAGCCCGGCCATGCGGACGCCTATGCCGAGGCAGAGGAACATTATATGCTGGGTGCTAGCATGTCGCGTCAACGCATCGGCGCCCAGGCACGTCCGTCGCAAAGCGCACCGCGCCAGCTTCGCTGGGCGGTCGCCGCGGTCGCGGCTGTGAGCATCGCGATCGGCTTTGCCTGGCACCTCGGTAAGCCTGTCGACGTCGAACAGATTGCCGCCGGGCCAATGTTGCCCGGCCAACTTCGCCTTGCCGACGGGTCGACGGTGACGCTGGTGGACGGCGCATGGGCTGAACCGCAGTTCACGACAAGCGAGCGGCGCGTCCGCCTGCACGGCGGGCGCGCCCGCTTCGAGGTCGCCCATGATGCCGGCCGGCCATTCATTGTCATCGCAGGGCGATCCGAGACCATCGCGCTCGGCACGGTGTTCGAGGTTGATGCCCGCGCGTCCAGCCCGAAGATCAAGCTGGTCTCGGGCTCGGTCGAGGTTCGGCTCGGCGGCACCGCGAAAGCAATCCGGCTCGCTCCGGGCGAAAAGGCGGAAGTGTCCGAGACCGGCCCGCGCCTTCTTCCCGAGATGACGCCCCCCCTGCCGTCGACGATGCTCGCGGCCAATAATCTGCCGCTCGGCGCGGTTCTCGACGCGGCGAACAAGACCGGCGGCAAGCCCATCCGTCTTGACGATCCCGCCCTTGCCTCGCTTCCCGTCACCGGCCGGTTCGACGTCGCCGACGGCGACAGCCTCGCGCGCAAGCTTGCCGCTGCGCTCGGCCTTACGGCCGAGGACAAAGGCAACGAAATCATCCTCCGGAAAAAATAGTTCGATCGGGAGGGGGGATCATCCTCTCCCGGTGTTTTGCACCCCAGACGGCCAACAGTGGCCGCTTGGGGAGGTATCATGAAGACCAAGTTTATTGCGGCGATGCTCGCATCGGGCACTGCGGCCATCGCGATCCAGGTGCCGAGCGCGCAGGCCCAAATTCAGGCTCGGGTGGGACAGCAAAGCTACAACCTCCCGGCGCAGGATCTTGCCACCGCACTCCAGCGATACTCCGAAATCTCCGGCCGCGAGGTCATCGCCTCCGGCACGATCACACACGGCAAGCGCAGTTCTCGCGTGACCGGCCGCCTGAACGCTGACGCTGCCCTATCCCGCCTCCTCTCCGGCACCGGTCTCATCGGAGAACTCATCGACGGCGCCCTGGTACTGCGCGAGGGAAACGACGGTGCCGCGGCAGCGCAATCGATTGACGGCCGTGACGAGGCGATCGTCGTAACCGGAACCCGTATCCGTGGAACGGGCCCCGTCGGCTCGGCCGTCGCCACCATCGATCGCGATGCGCTCGATCGCAGTGGGCGAGCAACGCTCGCCGATTTCATCCAGACGATCCCCCAGAACTTCTCGGGTGGTCCCGCCGAGGCCAATGTCGGGTTCAGCAATCGCGGCAAAGCCTCATCGAATATCGCCTATGGGAGCGGCTTCAACCTGCGCGGCCTCGGGCCCGGCGCCACGCTCACGCTGTTCGATGGCGCGCGGCCCGCGCTGGGCGGCGGGTCGGGCGCCTATGCCGATGTATCGCTCGTGCCCTCCGTCGCCATCGACCGGGTCGAGATTCTCACCGACGGCGCGTCCGCAATCTATGGTTCGGATGCGGTCGCGGGGGTGGTGAACATCCGCTTTCGCAACCGCTTCGAGGGCGCCGAGACACGGCTGCGTGCCGGGACCGCCGATGGCGATTATGGCGAGGTCCAGATCAGCCAGATTTTCGGTACGGGCTGGTCTGCGGGCCACCTCGTCGTCGCAGGGGAATATAGCAAGCGTGGCAATCTTGAGGCGACAAAGCGACCTTTTGCTACCGAGGATCTTCGAGCCTTCGGTGGCCCCGATCTGCGCTCGAACTATAACAGCCCCGGGACCATCGTGGCCGCAAACGGCCAGCGTTTCCTCATTCCGCGGGGCCAGAATGGTCGCGGGCTGACGGCAGCCCAACTGACGCCGAGCGCGGATTTCAACCGCGGCGACGCGCGGCGTCACACCGACATTCTGCCCGAGCAGGAGACAGGGAGCCTCTATGGAAGCGTCGAGCAATCGCTCGGCTCGCACGTCACATTATTCTCGCGCGCCCTGTATTCGGAGCGGCGTTTCGAGGCACGACGCCGCGTCAGCGGCCCGACGCCGGTCCGCGTTACAAGTGCGAATCCCTTTTATGTCGACCCGATCGGAACGGGTCAGCCGATCAACGTCTATTATGATCCGGCAGCGGACTTCGGCCCGGAAAGCCTGCGCGGCACGGCAAAGGCCTTCAACAGCCTCGTTGGCGCACGCGCCGACATCGGGACCTGGTCGATCGAACTGACCGGCGGGTTCGGACGCCAGAAGGAGCGTTATGACAGCTTCAATCTGGTCCACAGCCTGCGCTTCTCGCGCGCGGTCGCCTCGACGAACGCCCCGCAGGCGATCAATGTCTTCGGCGATGGCGCGGTCAACGACCCGGCGCTGATCGACAGCCTGCGTGGTACCATCACCGCCAAAACCCGGTTCGAGGTTTGGACGGGAGCCCTCCGTGCCGACGGCACCTTGTTCGCGCTGCCCGCGGGCGACCTCAAAATGGCGGTGGGCGCCGAGTATCGCCGCGACCGCTTCACCTTCGAGCAGGTGCTCGACCTCGTCACCGACACGCCGCTGGTCATCGGCATCCCGGGTCTGCCAGACAAGCGCGTCGTCAAGGCCCTCTACGGCGAACTGGTCGCCCCAATCTTCGACAGCGGCGCCAGCTTTCCCGGCGCGCTCACCGTGTCGGCTGCCGGACGCTATGAGGATTATTCGGACTTTGGCGACACCGCCAATCCAAAGTTCGGCGCACGTTGGACGCCGCTCCCTGGGCTGGCGTTCCGCGCTTCCTATGGAAAGTCGTTCCGCGCGCCTTTCTTCGACGAACTGGTAGGCACCGCCAACGCGCTCTACCAGACGCTCCGGGTCGCCGATCCCTCGTCGCCGACCGGGCAAACCGTTGTCCTCGCACTCTTCGGCTTTCGTCCCGACCTGCAGCCCGAGCGCGCCGAGACCTGGACCGCCGGCATTGACTTCGAGCCTCGAGCGATCCCGGGCACGAAGCTGTCGCTAACCTATTTCGATATCCGCTACCGCGACCGAATTGCGTCGGCATCGAGCGATAGCCGGAATATCCTGAACCGGCGCGATCTTTATGCGTCCATCATTCAGGACAATCCGGACCTCGCGACGGTGAACGGCTATTTCACTGGGCCGAACTTCTCGAATGGACTCGGCGTAACCCCAGCCGACGTCCGCGCCATCATCGATCTCAGGACCCGCAACCTATCAACTTCGGCGATCCGAGGTCTGGATTTCGACCTTGGCTACAGCCGCCCGGTTGGCGGCGGGAGCATCTCGCTCAGCCTCGGGGGTACCAGACTATTCGCGATCGACAACCAGATCACCGAAAGCGCGCCGCGCGAGCATGTGGTCGGAACCCTCGGTAGTCCGGTGAAGCTTCGTCTTCGCGCGCGGGCTGGCCTAACGCTCGGAGCCTTCGATGGTGGCCTCGCGGTGAACCACGTGGGCTCCTACCGCAACCTCACGGTCACGCCCGTAGAGCGCGTCAGGAGCTGGACGACCTTCGATCTCCAGCTCGGCGCGCGGATCGGCGATCCCGATCGACGCTCGCTGCGGATTGGTTTCAGCGTCAACAATCTTTTCGACAAGGATCCGCCCTATGTGCAGTTCCGTGGGCCGAGCTATGCGATGGGCTATGACCCCGAACAGGCTAGCGCGATCGGCAGGAACATGGCGCTTCAGGCGGTCATTACATGGTGATTGCCGCCGCGTTACTGGCCGCCGCTAATCCGATAGCGGCGGCCCACCGCAAACCTGTCGCGGCTACTGACCTCGTCGAAGTCGCAGAGATCGGCGGCCCGACGATTTCGCCCGATGGGACGCATATCGTCTTCCGTGTCAGTCGGCCCTCGCTCGAAACCAACGAAACGAGCCTCACATGGTATATCGGCGCGGTCGACGGGTCCGAGCCGGAGTTCGCGGCGGACGGCGGCCTCGCTCGCATCGACGGCGCGGGCCTCGTCGCCGACCAGACCCCGGTCTGGGACCCCGACAGTCGCGGATTTCGGTTCCTTGCGTACCACGCCGGGGCGATCTCGCTTTGGCACTGGAGAAAGGGTGCCGGCGCGCGCGAAGAAATCCGCGAGGATGCAGATATAGTCGAGTTTGCGCTGTCAGCGGACGGCAAGAGCCTTCGCTATACGGTCGGCGCGACACGGGCGCAGATCGAGCAGGCGGAGATGAAGGCCTATGAGGAGGGTGTGCTGGTCGACGCCGCCGTCGATCTCAACCAGGCGATCGCCGGCGGCGTCATCGACGATGGCAAAAGGATCATGCAGCGCTTCACCGGCCCCTGGTTCGACCGTCGACGGATATTGTGGGATGCGCCGCGCCGCGAGAAAGCCGTGCAACTACAACCGGCCGCCACCCCTCTCTCCGGCTCGCTCAAAACGGAGACCCGTACCCCATCGCAAGGGGTCTCGGTCGCCTCGGACGACGGAAGCGTTGCGACCGTAAAACGCGCGGCGAAGCGCACGACCTTGACCGTCACCCGCAAAAATGGGGCGACAATCCTCTGTGCCGCTCCCATCTGCCAATCGCCAGGATTACTGGTGACGGCGTGGAGGCCAGGCCGGGACGCCTTGCTGCTCTTCCATGATGCCGGCAGCGCGCGCGAGGATGTGTGGGAGTGGAGCGTCGGCTCTCGCACAGCACGGAAGATCGTGACGACCGATGGTGCGCTTCGCCTGACCGACCGCCCGCTTCGCTGCGCCGTGGCGCGCGACGCACTCCTCTGCGCCGAAAGTCAGCCCCTCATTCCGCCGCGCCTTGTCCGCATCGCCCTCGCGGGGGCGAAGCATAGCGTCGTTTTCGAACCCAATGCCGCACTTGCGAGGCGCGTACGCGCCGAGGCCATTCCGCTCGCCCTCCCGGGCAATCGCTCAGCCATCCTGCTGAGGCCTGCCGGGACGAAAACTCCGACACCGGTCGTCGTCCAGAATTATCATTGCGCCGGGTTCCTGAAAGGCGGCACTGGCGACGAGCTTCCGATGCTGCCGCTCGTTGAACATGGCATCGCCGTCCTGTGCATCGATCCGTTTCGCGGACCACCGCGTGGTGGGCAGGAAGGCACCTACGAACTAGCCCGGACCGTCATCGCCGCCGCAATCGAGGATCTTGCCAAGGAGGGCCTCGTCGACCCGAACAAAGTGGGGATTGCGGGGTTCAGCCATAGTTCGGGCGTCGCGCTCTGGGCTCTCCGCCATAGCAAAGCATTTGCAGCAGCGACGATCGGGACCGGCCAAATTTCGCCCCATTACTTCTGGACCAATGCCGTCCCTGACCGCGGCTTTGCGGCAACGCTGGAGGATTATTGGCGCATGGGCGATCCGGACAGCGACCCGGCGCGCTGGAAGATCGCGTCGGCGGTTTACGATATCGCCGCGATCGACACGCCGATTTTGATGCAGTTGCCCGATGCGGAAGCCCCTTGGACCGCGGAGTTTCACACCAAGCTCAAGCGCGCCGGAAAGCCGGCGGAGATGATCGTCTATGCAGATGAGCTCCACAATAAATATCAGCCGCGACACAAGCGCGCCGTCTATGACCGCAATCTCGACTGGTTCCGGTTCTGGCTGACCGGTGAGGAGGACCCGGCTCCGGAGAAATCCGCTCAGTATGAGCGCTGGCGCCATTATCGCGCCGGAGGTCCACAGGAGCCCTTGCCCGTGCCTGCGCGATAGGTTCGTGTCGGGCGGGCCTCCCCCGGGGACCGCCCGGCACGACATCGCAGTCAAAGCATCAATCGCATTCGATGACGAACATCCTCTGCTATTCTCCTCCAGAATGCGGATGTGCGACCGAACGCGCCCATCGCTCGATATCCGCGAAGCTCAATATCCGGGTCACCATGACCGGATCGGGCCTTGTGTCGTCGGCGAAGAGCGCTGCGACCGCATCGAGATCGAGGAGTCCGGCTCCAGCCAGCCATCCGTCCAGCAGAAACGAGCGAAGGCGCTGGCGATGGGTTTCAAAGGCAGGAAGGAATACCGACAATATGCGCCCCTTCCCCAGACGTTCGATCACCATCTCGGGCAGGTCCTGCCGGAACGCCTTGCGCGCAAGCGCGCGGTTCTGGCCGCCCTCTCCCCACTGCCAGCTCGGGACGCCGAGCGTATATTCGATGATCGGTTGCGACAGCAGCGGCGCGATCATCGGCATGGATACTGCGCGGTCGTAGCCATCGAGAAATGGCTGCACGATGAGGAGTTTTATCGCGTAGACCTGCTGGCCCGGCGAGGCGCGATGTGCCTCGACCATCCAGGGATGCTCGGGATGATCGCGTGCGAACCGCCGCGAGAGCAGGCTATGATCGACTGGCCAGAGCGGCGGCGGCTTCAGCAAGCGCTTCATGGCATAGCCCAGCGCGCGCCACATATTGTCGTTTGCGAGTTGCGCGAGATCTCCCGCCGCGCGCCATCCCGAAATCGGCCCTTCGTAGCGCAGGGCATCGAGCACCGGCGCGGCCGAGGTAAGATAGCCGAACACATTGTCGCCGCCGGTACCAGTGAAGATCGCGTCGGCCTTGAACTCGCGCGCACCTTCCAGATAGGCGCCGTCGCTCGGACCGAGCAGGCCAAAGCCCCCTGGCCTCGCGCGGAGTGTCTGGGGCGGGGCCATCGGGTCGCCAAAGGACGGACGCTGCCACTCGGCCAGCGGCGCGCCGACATGTTCGGCAACCGCTCGGGCATAGGGCCGCTCGTCACCGTCGGGGTCGGTCGTCGCCATCGTGAGCCCGCGCCAAGGCCGACGGCGTCCGCTGAGGCAGGCCGCCATAATGCTGCTGTCGATCCCTCCGGAGAGCTCTAGCTGCACGCGCTCGAACCGCATGCTCCAGGCCGACACTGTACGGCTGACCTTGTCGCGAAGCTCCTCAGGATCGATCCGCTCGGGAGGTCTTTGCGTATAATCCCATGGCGACCAGCTCGCCGGCCGCGTCATGTCCTCGCCAAGGACTGCGATCTCGCCGGGCAATAACTCGCGGACACCGCGAATCTCGCCTGCTGCCCCGCGAAGCAGGGGAAAGCGCATCCAGGCATCGATGCGTTCGGGGTCGAGCGTGTCGAGCGCGAAGCCCAGCGCGCGCGCGAGCGGCAAATCGGTGAAGGCAGTACGAACCAGCCCTCCAGACCCATCCTGGGTGAAGCAGAAAAGTGGAGGGCCGCTCATAGGGGATCGCAGGAGAAAAGTGCTGCCGTCCTCTCCGGCCCAGAAGAGAAGAAAATTACCCCAAAGCTGGCTGATCGCCCAAGCTCCTTCGCTCGCTACGATGCGCTCGACCTCGGGGGGCGTCAGCGCCTCGCAGGGAGCATATCCCTGGCGATGAAAAGCCCAGCCGACCAGCGCCACGCCGTGACTAATCCAGGCGGTCGTGCGGGCATCGACGATCAACCTGGCCCGCCCGATGCTGCCGGCGTCGTGGAACCCGCCCGGCAAAACCGGGGTATGAGGCCCCGCGACAAGAGCGCAGCGGATCGTCACAACCGGAAAACCGGCGTATAGTCCGCCACGGCATTGATATTGTCGGAAAGTAGCAGCTCTCCCTTTTGGACCCAGGCATGGGCAGCAAAGGGATCGATGCGCACGCCGAAGAGGACGTCGCAATCGACGTCGCGCTTCCAAAGAAATCGCGCAAGCGCCAGACTGTCGGGCACGCAGAGGCGGCGCCAGGGTAGCTGCACCCGCGCTGCCGCATAGCCGCGAGCCATTGCTCCCGGATCCGTGGCCCGGTCGGCGCGGCCGCGAAGGTGTCGTGCTTTCAGGGCACGCCAGCGGGCAACCGTTGCACCAATCCCCTGGAAGCGAAGGCGCAGCGAGGCTCCGGCGCGATATCGACCGATTTCGAGCGCGCTGGCGCGCTCGGCCTTGCCCGCAAGCTCCAGCGCGCTTGCCGTCGGTGCCGGCACCGATATGGGCAAAACGGCTGCGCCGGGTCCCTTCGCAAGGAGTCCCCTTGCCGTGAGACGGTCAAGGGCCGGGTCCGCGCCAGACCTTGGTGCTCCGCTGGTGCCGAGAGCGGCAAGCGCTCCGGCTTCGGCGCCGCGAAGCATCAGGTAGCGGTCGGCCTCAATATCGAGGAGCACCGCGCCTCCGCCGACGAAGCCGAAGCTGACATGGGATGGAAGATGATAGCTCATGGCGATACGGACGCGGCGCCGCGCGCCGCGTCCGCCATCCCGTCAGTCGGCGGTGATCGCGCCGTCCGGCTTGAAGTGGATGACCGAGCCATCCTCGGGATAGGGCAGAAGCCCGCCGAGCGTTTCGACGCTGGCGATGCCCAGTTCTTCGATTTCGGCGTTGTCGATGCGGTCCATGGGACCCTCCTTTGCTGACGCCGCGGAATTGCGGCATCATTAAAGCTACGCCCTTGAATCGGTATAGGAATTTTATAATTCTCGAATATGTCGAATATTATCTGAGCGGGTCCGAACGCGGCTTGAGTTCCGCGACGACGCGGCCCGCCTGGGCCATGCGGCGCCGGTGAAAGGTCGTGATCTTGCTGCGCAATGCCGTCCAGCGGCCGAAGCGATAATCGTCCTCCATCGCCGCGAGCACGACCCTCAAGCCGCCATCGATCCGCGCTTCGGCCACGCGAAATCGCTGACAACGCTCGACCACATTGATGATCGCGTAGCGCAGCTCGCGGTTCGGGCTCCCCATCGCGATTGCACGGAACAGCGAATCGACGGCTTCCGGATAGGCCGACACATGCGCGAGCTCGACGAGCATTCCGGGCGGATCGGGGCGCGGCGACTGCCCCTTCAACGCGATGCCGAGGAGCGATCCCGCCCACGCATACAGATCGTGAAGATCGGCCTCGGCGAGGAGCGGCTGGCGGAACCCCTCCTGATGCCAGCTTTCGACGATCCTCTCGCCCGACAGGCGGTGCAACGCATCGCGAACTGGGGTCGCGCTGGCGTCGAAGGACTTCGCCAACTGCGTCGGATCGAGGCGCGTGCCCGGTGGATAGCTCCCTGACAATATGCGCGCCTTCAGCTCCAGGTAGACGCGCTCCATGGTCGTGCCCGGGCTCACGTCGCCAGTGCCCCGCCCTCAGCCCGCTGCGCCGCGACATGTTCGGCGAGCAGTGCCTGCTGATCGGGCCGGAGCGCGTCGATCGCGGCAATCGGATCTTGCGGATAGCCATCGAACAGGACCGACGGGCACTGACCCTCGAAATTGCCGAGATTGGGCCGGTGCTGGGCATATCCCGCAAGCGCCGCCACGCCGGGCGAGAATGCCCGCGCAATCTCAGGCGGATAGGCCAGCCACTGATTTTCATAGGGCTTGAGCCAACCGAGGCAGTAGCTGACGATAATCCCGCGGCGGACGTCGCAGCTCCGGTTTCCGCCGGCGCCGTGCAGCGTCGAGCCGAGGAAGACGATCGCGTCGCCGGGCTCGGCCTCCGCAATAATCGGGGCCTCTTTGGGCTCCTCGACCAAGGCTTCGACGCCATGGCTGCCGGGCCAGATGATCGTCGCGCCATTCTCCTCGGTGAAGGGTGTCAGCGGCCACATGACATTCACCAGATATTCGACCTCGCCCAGCGCACCTTGCCACATATCCTGGTCTCGGTGCGGGAATTGCGCGAGCGCGCCGGGATGCAGCTCGATCGCCTGCGCGAGATTGAGCTGGATCCGCTCGCACCAGTTTCCGAGCGCAGTCTCAGCCAATTCGAGGATCGCCGGGTTCATCACGAGATCGGCCATATGCCGCGAGCGGATCAGGAGGCGGCCGAACCGCTTGGTCCGCTCGCCGTAGAAACCGCCCTCGCAGAAGGGCGTCGCCTCGTAGCGTGGTCCGAGATCCGCGGCGATCGCTTCGATAAGCAATGTCGGAGCGGCGCCCTGCAGAACCGCATAGCCGCGGTCCATGAGGGCATTTGCGGCAGGGGATCGATGAGATCGCTCGTCGAGGGCGGCGTGGTTGATCAGCATCTTACCCTCCTTAGGCTGCGCAGGCGGCCGAGGCCGCGATTGCATTGCTGACGATGCCTGCGGCCGCGAGTTTTGCGACGGTGGAGGCATCGATATCTATGCGGAGGCCAACGAGCGCCTGCCCACGGTGGAGGAGCGGCTCGCCGAGTGAGTGACAGTCCCAGCCGAAGGTCTGGATCTGACGGAACCAGGGCAGTTCGGCAACGCCGGTATAGGTGCTGACCTCGTTGGCGAGCGCGAACTCTGCAAGCCCGACCAGCAGCGCGTCGCGCGCGATCCGCCGCTGCCGCGCGCCGATGCCCGGCGATAGGCAAAAGCGGGTGATTTCGAGGACGTTGGGGCCCTGCGGCACGTCCCCTGCGACCAGCCCCGGGAAGAGGCTGTCGAGGAGGGCAGGCCGGGTGGTGAGTAGCAACCGCGCCGAGGCGAGATGCTCGCCGTCCGGATCGGTCACGATCAGATAGGTGGCATCGACGTTATCGAACTGGTCCAGCTCGAAGCGATCGGCCAGCGCAGGAATATCCCATTTCAGAAGATCGATGAAAACGCGCTTGCGCGCCTCGAACATCGTGCGCATCGCCTTGTGCTCGAGCGCCCGGTTGGTGGAATCGACAATAAGCAGCATGGATTTGCCTCCGTTTGAAAAGAGGCGTTCCAATTGAAGGGCTTTTCGCCGCTGCACCATAGCATGATCGGGGGGTGTCCCCAATTTTTCTCAGCGCTTGGCGATGTCCTCGAAACTTATGTCGCCGTCGTACAGCGCGCGCACGGTAAGCGTGATACCGCCATTCGCCTCGTAGCGCTGGCGGGCATTGCGCAGATGTTCGCGCACCGTGTCCGGACTGAGACCAAGTCTCAGCCCTATTCTGGGCACGGACTCGCCCTTGGCTGCCCATATCAGCACCTCGCGCTGCCGACGGGTAAGGCGTGGCCCGATGTGCGCGAGATCCGGATAGGCGATAAGGCGCGCCGCATCGAAAGCGGGACCGCCAATCATCCGCGCAAATTGCAGCGCGTCGGCACTCGCAGAACTACCCGGCTTCCACGCAAACGAAACAGAGCCATGCGCATGGCCGGGAAGATGCGCCGGCACGGTGAGACCGTCACCGATGCCGTGCCGCCGCGCCTCGGCAAGAATGACTTCGTCTTCGGGCCGCTCGGTCTTCATATCGTGCCACAGGAAACCCGACATACTGCGCTGGCTCTCGCGGTGAACGGGATCTGTTACACCCAGACGTTGCTCGTCGAACCAGAGAGCCCATTCTTCCGGATAATTGTGGACGCGCACGCCCCGATCCGGAGCCGCCAGGAAGTCGATATGGTGACTAAGTGCGAACCACGAGCAGCCCATTCGCGAACACGCTTCCTGCAACAGGTCGGCGAGACCCGCCTTGTCCTTCACCCGGCTGACGTCGAGCGCAAATGCATGCGCGGCGTCCATCGTCGGCATTATGACCCTTGGCGCGCCGACCGGCGTTTCCGACCTGCCGGGTCCGCGAGCCCCTCGTCAGTGCGTGCGGCCTTGCCCTCTTACAAGGCTGGCCGGCCCGCGACGGCCGATCACCGCTGGTCCAGGCGATCTTGGGAGAATCTGAAAGTGCGGGCTAACCCCATATTATTCAAATATATTCCAGAGATAGAACCAGATTGAGGCAATTTACGCAAAGCCGCGGAAATCCGCGGCTCAGCCACCGCCCTTGCGGAAGTCCCACAGCGGAATGCCCATTTTCATCGCCTTGTCGGCGAGATTGTCCTGAATTCCAGTTCCCGGAAAGACGATAAGCCCCACGGGTAGCGCCTCGAGCATCCGGTCGTTGCGTTTGAACGGCGCCGCCTTGCCGTGCTTGTTCCAATCGGGCCTGAACGCCACCTGCGCGACACCACGGTTGTCGGCCCAGCAGGCTGCCGCTCGCTCGGCGCCGGTCGGCGTTGCGCCGTGGAGGAGGATCATATCGGCATGCCGCACGCGAGCCTTGTCGAGTGCAGCCCAGATCGCGTTATGATCGTCGCTATCGCTCCCGCCGGTAAAGGCGATCCGCGTTCCTTCGGGCAGCAAGGTCGCCGCCTTTTCGCGAAGGCGCGCGTCGAGGAAGTCCCGGCTGTCGACGACCGATGCCGTCAGCGCTCTGTGATGCGCGCGGGAACCGGTGCGGGGCATCCAAGCCTTGCGCATGTGAGTGCGGAATTGATCGGCGGCGGCCTCGCGGAAGAATTCCATGGCGTCGCGCCTCTCGATGAGCGAGATGCCTTGAAGGGTCGCGCGTTCGAGCTCGACCGAGCGGATCTCACTGCCATCCTGTTCGCGTTGCAGCTTGCGCTGGAGCTGCTCATTTTCGTCGAGCCGGCGCTCGATCCGATCGCCGGCGCGGTGGAAGAGGTTGACCAGATTCCAGAGCAGGTCTTCGAGATCGGGTTCGATACGGGTCTCGGCGAGGCAGCCCGTGAGCCCGTCGAACATATCGGCGATGGCGCCTCCGGCAAGCCGGGCATCCGGTAGAGGCCGCGGGTCGGGTTCATCCTCATAGGGCCGGTAGCCGAAGAGCTGCATTTCCTGGAGGAGATAGGCAGTCGAGCCGGGTTCGGCAGAAGCTGAGGCGGGATGGTCGTTTGGAACAGTCATTTCGGGTCTCCTGGCCTGGCCGCGCCCGCGCGGCCTTCGCGGCGATGAGGTGCGGCATGCGGGACGGGACCGCACCCCGCCGGCGGGCGGGGCCGAAGCGAAGCGGAGGATGGCGCGCTCGCGGCTATTTTGCTTCGCGATGCAAAGGGGCCGACGGCCCCGGCGGAAAATAGCCGCTTGCGCCGCCATTGCGGCTCCCGCCCCGCCTGCCGCAGTCGCCCTCTTGCGAAGGCCGGGGCACGGCCCCGACGGGCGTCCGCGATCCGGTTTCATGTCCTCCCTTTCGCTTCCCTTCTCCGGTTCATCTCTGGCCTCAGAGAAAGAACTGACGGTCCGACGGGTGAAGCTGGCGCTCAAGAGACCGGACGAGGCGATCGCGGCCAAGAAGCATAAGATCGGAGTTGAAATCGCCGCGCTCGGGTTCGAGCGAGATGATTTCGATCCCGACCGGATCGGCGCGCTCTGCCAGTGCTGCGGCCGCTCCGGCCCCCGCGGGATCGTCGTCGCGCGCGACGTATAGGCGACGCAAGACGGGCGGAAAGGCGATCGCCGCGAGATGCGCGGCCGACGTTGCGGCAATCAGGGACATGGTCGGCATCGGCTGGCGGAGCGATAGCAGGGTCTCTATCCCCTCGCCCGCTGCCATGACCGGCGATGCCGGCCCGAAGCGGACGCCATGACCGAGAAGCAAGCCCATGGCGCGGCGAGGATAGGTAACCGGCGCCTTGTCGGCGCCCCCCTTATCGAGCCAGGTCCGATGGACGCCGGTGACATGGCCGTCCTCGTCGGTCACTGCCGCGATCATCGCAGGCCATGCGGACCGACCTCCGGGCTCATCGTCCTTCGAGGGACGATAGAAGCAGCGCGGATGAAAGCGCAGCGGATCGCACTCGCGCACGTCGTTAATCGCCCGGGCAGCGAGATAGTCCCGGACCAAAGTGCCGGCTGTCGGTCGACAACTCGCCCAAAGCCGCTGTGCCGCTTCGGGCGACCCTTGCGCCCCTTTTCTGGCTTTCGGTCCCGCAGGCGTCATCTCCGGCATCGGCAGGCTCAGGAAATGCCGCGCTTCATTAAGCGTGTCGCGAAACCCCATGTGTGCACAACTCGCAGCAATGACGTCGAGAAGATCGCCATGGTCTCCGGTCGCGGCATCGGTCCACTTGCCTGCCGCCCCGCCGCCCGCGGCGCGCGTGGCGAGCCGGACATAGAGACTTCGGCCCGGACTATTGCTTATGTCGCCAACCATCCAGTAATTGCCTTCGCGGCGGCCGTTGGAGAGATAGCGGCGGCACACCGCTTCGGCATTGTCGGCAAGTCGGCGCGCGATATCAGCGGCGGAACTGGTCATGCGGGGCTCCTTCAGGCGGCCTTGCATTCGAGGGCTCGCGCGATCGGAAATCGATCGACGAGCGCCAAGAACACTTCGGCGCCAGCAGCCCCTGCCGGCACGTAGAACTTCAATTTTCACGAGACGATCTCCAAAATCAAGCCCCCAGCGCTCTGCCGATAAGAATCAGCGCGGTCCGGCCCAATATCGGTGAGCCCGACTATCATGCTGCGCTCCACCTGATCGCTGACGAGAGGCACCAAAGCGATATCAAGACGACACCAGCGGACGATAAGGCCCGCCCTCGTCCATATCCTCCGCCCAAACTTCCATTTGGAAGTCGTCGAGAGTGACACCGCACTGCTCAAGCATCCAGGCTGCGAGGGCCGGATGGTCGGCAACGGCCTCGGCGAACGCGTCGCCATGGCTGCGGCGATCGAACCACCAGCGATCATCTTCGACAATGGACGGATCGCGTTCGATCACGAGCTTCGACGCATCGATTTCGAGCATGGCGGCGAGCAGTTTCTCGCAGTGGACGACATCCAGCGTCTCGCGAGGACCGTGCTGGCGTTCATAGCCGACCGAGAGGTTTGTGCATTCGGGAATGATCCCGGCATATTCATTGGTGTCGGTATAGACGCCCGTATTGTCGGGCCTGTAACCGAAGTCCCGGTTGAGCCCATTGAGCTCCAGTGCGAGGCTCGATGCGAAGGCGTCGGAGCATGTTCGACCAAAGCTTTGATGGGTGATCACGTCATCCACTCCGGCACGATCGAATGCGATGGCCGCTTCGATGCCGCAAAGCAGGTCCGGGCTGTTCCGCTCGATCCAGCGAGATCCCAGGCAGCCCTGCTCCTCTCCGCGATGGAAAAGATATCGTCCAGGGCGGGCCGCAGCGATCATGTTGATCATGATCCATAATCCGGCCCCGTCGTCGGCGCCCAGCGACATGCCGGCCTTGCCGTCACACAATGACGCGACGCCATTCTCATCGATCCCGACAGCCTGCTGCCCGCCTTTGGCAGCTACGGTATCGACGTGGCAGCTCCACAGGACGTGGGGCCGGTCACCGACGGTCAGCATTCTATTTCCGAAGGCATCTGAGCGCATGCCGGTAATTCGGTCGAGATATTCGCGGCAGAAGGCGCGTTCGGTGGCGCTGTCATGGGGGCGAGCCCATGAGAGGATTTCTAGCAGGCCCGCTCGGCCCGACAGGTCATAGGTCATGGAATCAAACTCCTGCGAAGAGTGGAAGTGCGGCAGCAGCCAATTGCGGTGCAGGGACGCGTGACGGATGACCGTCGCCCCGAGACACTTCGAGGTTGGCGGAGACGCAATCGTAGCCGGACCGTTCATGCGATGCACAGCAGGGCGCGTTTTGAAGAGGCTGCTCCCCAGGGTGCTGCGCACGCCGGAGCCACTCTGCGCGCGCCCGATCGCCGGCCGCCTGCCATTTGGCGACCTCAGCCGCGATGCCCGCCATATCCTCTTGGAACTGGCGGAAGGTCAGGACATGAGCGTTGAGCAGGAACGCGTCGTCGTCGGCGAATGCCACGGGAAGATGGTCGTCGCAGAGCCATTCGCCATGATACTCGGTAAGGTCGTCGGCATGGTACCAGTCGCCGCTGGCGTCGCATTGTCGGCAGCAGGTCGCGAGCCACCAATCACCACGATCTTCGACATAGACAGCCCCGAAAGCGTCGACATCCTCCTCGAGCACATCATGCTCGTCGCCATCGGCGAACACGGTGATGAAGGTTTCCGCGTCGCTGTATGGGCGCTCATTGTGGGCGCAGAAGACCGTGTGATCGGTGAAGCAGTGATAGCACCACTCCTCCGACGATCCGTCCCTAAAATAGACGATGTCGTGCTCGCTGCCATCTTGCTCGCAGCGCGGGCAGTACCAGATTCTATCGCCTAGGCCGTTGGTGTTTTCCGACGGAATGCTTCCATGTCCGACAATGAGGAATTTGCCGTCATCGGCCAGATCGTCTCCAGCATCGATGTAGGGGACGACGAAACTGTCGCCGTCCACGATACGCCGAATGCGTGCGCCATTCAGGCTGCCTTTGGAGTACCCCGCATTTTCTAGAAGCAGCTTGAGGCGAGATACGTCACCATAGATGCTGGTATAGATTTTCAGCTCAGGCCAGACCACGCTGCGAGCTCGCGCATCCGCCCGTGAGCCGATGTAGGCGATGGCGGTATCCGGACCGGCATAAACCCTCGTCGGATGGCAGAAGCTGTCGAACTCGTTCGTCTCATGCGCCATGCAGCTCGACGGTCCGCCGACATAAACATCTTCTATTTCGTCAGCATCTTGCGTGATTTTGAGCGTGTCTTCATCGAGCTGCACCGAGAGCCGCGCGCACCAGCCCTCAATTGCGTTATTGTCGAGGTCTGAGGAGAAAAAGCGGTGAAGATAGCGCCCGGGCGACATAACTAGCTGGCGATCGACCTGCCCCTTGGCCGCATTTTCCGTGAAAGCAATTTTCCCGAGCTGTTCAGTTGAAACGTGGCAAAAATGCTCTTCATGCCTTGCTTGGTACCAGGCCTCTTCGTGCCAGGGCGTCGGCGCATAGGTGCCATCGGCAAATCTTAGCTTTTCTCGAGTGGGCCAATCGACGTCGCCGATGTCGGCACCCGCAAGTGCGATCCGAAGCTGGGCGCCCGGCGAATTTGCAAGCAATTGGCGCCGGGCCGCCTCAGCCTCCTCGAAGGAGGGCCAAAGATATTGCTGATCGCCTGTCGGAGCGAAACGGAAATCGATGGTTATCGGCCGCCACTCGTTTTCCGAGTGGGGGCACAGGATTTGAAACTGGGCCATGGACGTGACTCCGCGCAGCCGCGCGCATCAAGGCGCGGGCTGGTCTGATGTGTGAGATTTCGGAATGGTGCGGCGGCGCGAGATCAGCCCGCCGGCGGCGACCGCTGGATCTTGCGGGGTGGGCTCAATCGCTCGATAGGAGCGTCAGGAGGCGGACGCGGGGTGAAGTTTGATACCGAGTGAACCATGGGTTTTCTCCATGGCGAACCGCCACAAGACTCTCTCTTGGCCTCAGGCTCGCCACGAGAATCCCCGTCTTCTCTCACTCTCGGCCTCGCAGCGCGGGGCCGGCGGCGGGGAGGCACGGCTTCTCGCGGCGGGGAAGGGCTGAATGTGATTACGCGGCCAGCGGCAAACCTCGCCACTGGCCGCCGAACTGACAGGCTGCCGGGGGTGTCGCGGCGGGGCACAGATTACTTGAGAAACAGCATTCGCTTTGAATTCAGCTTCCCGCGAAATGCTTCGGCGCGGATCGCCGGCGCGGCAACGAGCTTCGCCCGGCGGTCACGCTGCCTTACGGCGCAGCCGGATCGGAGCGGGCCAAATAAAGCTGTTGCAGGACCCGCACGACCAACCTTTATCGGGCAGTGGCATGGCGCCAAAACGTTCTACGCGATGCCGCGTGTCTGGATCACCGAGCAGTTCCTACACTCAGGTTTCTCTGGAGCATTGAAGTGAATTGGCTCGCCGCTTGCGATCCAAGCGTCGATGAGAGCGCGGTTCGAATACAAAGAGGACGGGCTAGGCTTCCACCATTAGCTGCTGCGCTTCGACACTTTTCCCACACTAGCCGTTTTCGTCGCCCGCCCCACGAGCGAGGCAATAATTTCCCCATGCGCGCATGAGATCGATACGAGCTCCCGGTTTGTCAGCAGTGCCAAGATATGTTGTGCGGCGATAGGCCGCTTGCACGGCATCGGGGGTCTTGTGGGCGAGCGCCGCTTCCACAACAGCATCGGGAAAACCCTCGTTCGCCGCCCAATCGGTGAATGTCGAGCGAAAGCCATGGACATGAAATGGCTCAGCCATGTCACGTAGCACCTTGAGCAGCGTCATATCGGACATCGTCTTCCCACTCGCACCGGGGAAAATCACGTCTGTGTCCGGGAGCCTGAAAGCATGCGCTTTTGCAATCACTTCCAGCGCGGCATCGGACAGCGGCACGATATGCGACTTGCCACGCTTCATATGATCGGCGGGCACAGTCCATAGCCGCGCTTCGATGTCGAGTTCGTCCCAGGTCGCCAGACGCACCTCCTGGCTGCGCGCACCGGTCAGGATGAGTAGTTCCAGCGCAAGCCTGCTGTAGGATGGCTTGCGCTGCAGTGCAGTGATGAAACCGGGCAAAGCCGCATATGGCATAGCCTTGCGATTCTCGGTCTTCTTGAGTTGCCGCGGCAAGCCACGCCCCGCTTTCAGGCTGCTATTACCTGAGGGAGCCTCGCGTGAACGCCAGCCCTTTGCATGCGCATAATCCAGCACGGTGCAGATCCGGTTGCGCACCTGACGGGCGGTGTCGGGTATCTCCTGCCAGATCGGCGTGAGCACGTTTATGATGTCAGCCGCGACAATCGCACCGGTCTGCTCGTCGCCCAGTTTCGGGAAGGCGTAATTCTCAAGGCTGGAAAGCCATTGGCGGGCGTAGATCTCGCTCTTCCATCCCGCCTCGTTCTCGGCGTGATATTGCCTCGCCGCCTCGCGAAACGTCACCTTGGCAGACGCCTCGTCCTTCCGCTCAGCCAATATGTCGCGCCGGTCGACCTTGACCGCCTTGCGAAGCTCACCGGCCTTCTCGCGGACCTGCGCCAAAGTGAACAACTTCGCGCTGCCCAGCCCGATGTCCTGACGCTTGCCGTCGCGCTGCAGGCGAAGGGTCCAAGACGCCCCTCCCCGCTTGTCGACCTTCAAAAACAAGCCGTCACCATCCTGATAGGTGCCCGGATTCGCAAGAGCGGCCTTAACCGCAACCGCCGTGAGTTTGCCCATGGGAATCTTCCCCCACACTTTCTCCCCACATTCTGGGGAACACGAGTGTGGGGGAAAGACAATCTTCCCCCACACTTCCCCCACACTACGCTCCGGCTGCAGGCAAATTGCCCCGGACGCATGCGGACGATGCGTGGATGATACGCTAGGTTTTCCGGGATTTCTAGGGGGTTCGGCGGACACCCTCGGATGGGAGGATGGTGGACAGGGCTGGATTCGAACCAGCGTACGGAAACCCGGGCAGATTTACAGTCTGCTGCCTTTAACCACTCGGCCACCTGTCCATTGGGGCCCGCTTTGGGAAGTGGCCCAATGGCGAAACGAGGCTTGCCTGTCAATGCCAGTCATGGGAAAGGCGCGCCATCATGCGTCAATTTTCTCGTCATCGTCGTCCGGCCGGTCAAAATCAGCGCGGACAAGCCATTCGTTTCTGGGGCCGCCACGCCGTATTGGCCGCGCTCGCCAACCCTGAACGCACCGTAAAACGCATCTGGGGCACCCGTGAGGCGCTGGGCCAGCTCGACCTGCCGCCGGTGATTCCGATCAGCTACGCCGACGTCACCGACCTGGCGCGACTCGTCGCGCGCGATGCGCCGCATCAGGGACTGGTGGTCGAGGTCGACCCGCTCGAGGACATCTATCTCAGCGACCTTCTGCAGGAAGAAAGCGATACGGACAGCAAGCGTCCGCTGATCATCCTCGATCAGGTCACCGATCCGCACAATATCGGGGCCGTGCTGCGCTCGGCGGCGGCGTTCGATGCTGCCGCGATCATCACGCAGGATCGCCACAGCCCGCCCGAAAGCGGCGTCATCGCGCGTTCGGCATCGGGCGCGCTCGAAACCGTGCCATGGGTGCGCGTCGTCAATCTGTCGCGCGCGCTCGAAGAAATCGCCGAGGCGCAATATTGGCGCATCGGGCTGATGGGCGACACCGAAACCACGCTGGGCGAGACGCTCGACGGCAGCAAGGTCGCGCTGGTGCTGGGGTCCGAAGGCGACGGCATGCGCCACAATGTCATGGAACATTGCGACGTGCTGGCCAAGCTCCCCATCTCGCCGCGGATGGAGAGCCTCAACATCTCGAACGCCGCGGCGATCGCGCTCTACGCGGTCGCGACGGCCGGCCAGTAAGGCTCAATCCTCGGCGGCGATCCGCACGCGGAGGCCGTCGAGCGCATCGCTGAACGGAATCTGGCACGACAGGCGCGAACTGTCGTCGCGGTCGGTCGTCGAATCGAGCAGATCGTTCTCGTCTTCGCTCATCGCGGGCATCGCGGCGCTGTCGCCCGCCTCGACATGGACATGGCACGTCGCGCACGAACAGCAACCGCCGCACAGCGCGAGCAGTTCGTCAAAGCCGGCGTCGCGGATATTTTCCATGACCGTCAGGCTGGTGTCGCCCTCGATCTCATGCTCGGTCCCGTCACGCGTCACGACAATCAGCTTGGCCATGCTAGTCCCCATAGGTTTCTTGTTGCTGGCGCTATGTCGCGCGTTGCGCGGCAAATCAAGCGTTGCTAGTGATAGCCTCCGGAACAAAAGGAGAATATGCGATGGGGCTCAGCCAGCAGCAGCTGAACGCGGGAATCGACGCGCTTGCCGCGCGCGATGCCAATTTCGCACGCGCGCTCGGCAATGCCGGCTATCCCGAGCCGCGCATCCGCGCCCCCGGCTACACCACATTGCTCCGCACCATCGTTGGCCAGCAGGTAAGCGTCGCCGCGGCGAACTCGATCTGGAACAAGCTGGAGGCGCAGTTTGGCGAGGGTTGCCCGGCGGAAACGGTTGCCGCCGCCGACTTCGACACACTGCGCGCGTGCGGGTTGTCGGGCCAGAAACAGGGTTATGCCAAAAGCCTTGCGCAGTTGATCCTCGACGGCGAACTGAAATTCGACGCCCTCCCTGCCGACGACGAGGAAGCGATCGCGCTGCTCACCAAAGTCAAGGGAATCGGCCGCTGGTCGGCCGAAATCTACCTCCTCTTTGCCGAAGGGCGCCCTGACATCTGGCCCGCGGGCGATCTCGCGGTGCAGGAAGCCGTCGGCCGCATCCTCCAACTTGGCGCGCGCCCCGGCGAGAAGCAGGCGCGCGAACTGGCGGAGGCGTGGCGCCCGCACCGCGGCGCGGCTGCGATCTTCAGTTGGCACTGTTACAATATGGATGTGATCTGAGGATCAGCCCTCCCTCCGCGTCATTGCGGGCGTAGCGAAGCAATCCAGAGTTAGGTAAACCGCGCTGGATTGCTTCGCTACGCTCGCAATGACGCACTTGAAGGACGCAGAAATGACCACCCGCGATATCGTCACCGCCTATTACGCCGCGTTCAACGCGGGCGACACCGACGCCATGCTTGCGCTCGTCGCCGACGATATGCGGCATGACGTCAACCAGGGCGAACCGCGGCACGGCAAGGCGCTGTTCGCCGAGTTCAACGCGCATATGACGCGCTGCTACCGCGAGCAGCTAACCGACATGGTGATCTTTGCCGAGGGCAATCGCGCCGCCGCCGAGTTTGTCGTCAACGGCACCTATCTCGCGACCGACGAGGGCCTTCCCGAAGCCAATGGCCAGACCTATCGCCTCCCCGGCGGCGCTTTCCTCTCGGTAAATAACGCCGGGCTGATCGACCGGGTGACGACCTATTACAATCTGCAGGACTGGCTGAAGCAGGTCGGCGCATGACCGTAACCGTCGCGCCGGTAACGGGCAGCGGGTTGGCGGAGGTCATCCCCGCCCTCGCCCGCCTGCGCACCACCGTTTTCCGCGACTTTCCCTATCTCTACGATGGCGATGCCGCCTATGAGTCCGGCTATCTCGCCACCTTCGCGGCGGCCGACGGCGCGGTGATCGTCGTCGCGCGCGATGGCGACGACATTGTCGGCGCCGCCACCGCTGCGCCGCTCGCCACGCAGGACGCGGCGTGGCAATCGCCGCTCGCCGCCGCCGGTTTCGACGTCGCGCGCACCTTCTATTTCGGCGAATCGGTGCTGCTCGCCAGCCATCGCGGTCGGGGCATCGGCCACGCCTTCTTCGACCATCGCGAAGCGCAGGCGCGCGCACGCGGCGCCTCGCACGCCGTCTTCTGCAGCGTGATCCGCGCCGACGATCACCCCGTCCGCCCCGCCGATTATCGCCCCCTCGACAGTTTCTGGCACGCGCGCGGCTATGCTCCGCTCGCCGGGGTCATCGCGTCCTTCGACTGGAAATGCGTCGGCGAGGATGCCGAACGCGCGCACAGTCTCCAATATTGGACCCGCACGCTATGATCCGCGTCGCAAGCGCCGCCTGGCCGATCGATCGGCACCCCGACTGGGCAAGCTATGCCGCCAAGCTCGAAGCCTGGGTGACCGAAGCGGCGGGCAATGGCGCGCGCCTGCTCGTCTTCCCCGAATATGGCAATATGGAGCTCGCGTCGCTGCTCGATCCCGCGGTCGCGCTCGATGCCGCAGCGCAGGTCGCGCCGCTTGCCGCCATGGCGGACGAGACCGCGCGTCTCCACGCCTTTCTCGCGCAGCGCCACGGCGTCCACATCCTCGCCGGGTCGATGGTCGAACGCGACGAGCGCGGCCTGATCGTCAATCGCGCGCGCCTCTTCGGGCCGGAGGGCGGCGCGGGCTTTCAGGACAAGCTGATCCTGACGATGTGGGAACGCACCCACTGGACAATCGCCCCCGGCGAGCCGCAAGTGACGCTGTTCGATCTCGGCATTGCAAAGGTCGGCGTGATCATCTGTTACGATTGTGAGTTTCCTGCGGCCGCGCAGGCGCTCTCGGCCGCAGGCGCCGACATTCTGCTGATCCCGAGCTGCACCGACAGCCTCGCTGGCTATTGGCGTGTCCGCGTCGGCGCGATGGCGCGCGCTCTCGAAACGCAATGCTTCACCATCCAGTCGCCGACGGTCGGCGCCGCCCCCTGGTCGGCGGTGGTCGACATCAACGTCGGGGCGGCGGGCGTCTTTGCGCCGCCCGACCTTGGCATGCCCGCCGACGGCATCATCGCGCTCGGCGAACTCGACGCGCCCGGCTGGACCTATGCCGACATCGACCTTGAGGCGCTGGCCGAGTTGCGGCGCAATGGCGCGGTGCGTGGGCCAGCACATTGGAGCGAGCAGCCGCAAGCTCCGCCCCTAATGCTTCAGATTCGCTAACGGCCCCACAGTCGCCCCCCGCGATGGAAAACAAAAAGGCCGGGTGGATCGCTCCGCCCGGCCTTTTGTTTCAGCCCTGAAGTGGGCTTATTTCTTGGCGGCTGCCTTCTTGGCCGGAGCCTTCTTTTCGGCGGGCTTGTCTTCGGCGGCCTTCGCCGGAGCAGCCTTCTTCGCCGCAGCCGGCTTTTCTTCCGCCTTGGCTTCAGCCTTCTTGGCCGGCGCCTTCTTGGCGGGAGCTTCCTCGGCCTTGGCCTCTTCCTTCACCGCGTCCTTCTTGGCAGCCGGCTTCTTTGCGGCGGCCTTTTTGGCGGGCTTGTGGTCGTGATCATGGTCGTGGCCGCAACCCGGGCCATGGACATGGCCGTCGTCATCGGCTTCGATCGCGGCTTCGATCTCTTCGCGCGTCACTTCGCGGTCGCTGATCTCGGCCTTTTCGAACAGGAAGTCGACGACCTTGTCTTCATACAGCGGGGCGCGGATCTGCGCTGCGGCGAGCGCGTCCTGCTGGACATATTCGACGAAGCGCTGACGATCTTCGGGGCGATATTGCTGCGCCGCCTGCATGACGAGGCGCTGCATTTCCTGCTGCGAGACCTGCACGCCGTGCGCCTGACCGATTTCCGACAGGAGCAGGCCAAGGCGGACGCGGCGGACCGCGATCGAGCGATAATCGTCGCGGTCGTTCTCGAGTTCGGCCTTCGCCGCTTCGGGATCTTCCTCGTGGCTCGCTTCATGCTCGAGCTGCTGCCAGATCTGGTTGAACTCGGCCTCGACCATCGTCGGCGGCACGTCGAAATCGTGGCTGGCTGCGAGCTGGTCGAGCAGCTTACGCTTCATATAGGTGCGCGTCAGGCCGTTCAGTTCCTGCTCGACCTGATCCTTCATCAGCTCTTTCAGCTTGTCGAGACTTTCAAGGCCGAGCGTCTTCGCGAATTCGTCGTCGATCTTCGACGCCGCCGGAACCTTCACTTCCTTGACCGTCACGGCGAATTCGGCGGGCTGGCCCTTGAGGTCCGCGACCGGATATTCGTCCGGGAACGTCACCTTCAGCACCTTTTCGTCGCCGACCTTGACGCCAACGAGCTGGTCTTCAAAGCCCGGGATGAGCTGGCCCGAACCGATTTCGACCGCCATGTCCTCACCCGTGCCGCCGTCGAAGGCGACGCCGTCGACGCTGCCGGCGAAGTCGATGATAACCTGGTCGCCCTGGGCGGCCTTCTTGGTCTTCGGCGCTTCTTCGAAGCGCTTCATCTGCGCGGCGAATTCCTCGATCTTGGCCATCACGGCCTTGTCGTCGGCGGGAACTGTCAGGCGTTCGAGCTTCAGGCCTTCGATCGACGGCGCCTTGATTTCCGGCAGCACTTCGAGGCTGACGGTCAGTTCGGCGTCCTTGCCGGCTTCATAGCCTTCGTCGAGCGACACGGCGGGCTGCAGCGCGGGGCGAAGCTTTTCCTTCGTCATCAGGTCGCGCACGCCGGCGTCGATCGCCTTGTTCAGCGCGTCGGCCGACAGCGCCGGGCCGTGCATCTTGCGGATCAGGTTCGGCGGAACCTTGCCGGGGCGAAAGCCGGGCATGCGGACGGTCGGGGCGATGCTCTTCACCTCGTCGTCGACGCGCGCGTCGATATCCTTGGCGGTGATGGTCACGCGATATTCGCGCTTCAGGCCTTCGTTCAGCGTTTCGACGGTCTTCATTGCCTTGGTCTTATCCTTGCTCAAAATCTCGTATCGAACCCCGCCAGCGCGGCGGAGTTCCCTGTAATCCCGGCCTGCATTGCAGATTGGTGCGGGCGAAGGGACTCGAACCCCCACATCTTGCGATACTGGTACCTAAAACCAGCGCGTCTACCAATTCCGCCACGCCCGCAGGTGCTTTTGGCCGGGTGCACGAAGTCGCGCGCTGCCGCGCACGCCCGTGCGGGCCGCGCGGGGCTATAGCAGACGCGTCGCCGAGGGCAAGGGCGGAAAGCCGCCCCGTTCCGCTGGCGGAACATGCTTGGTACCCGCTGGCGGAACATGCACCGCGCCCGTTCGTTGGTTAACTCAAGGAGAGTGACAATGACCAACGCAGCCGACCCGCTTCCCAAGCCGAAGCCCGACACGATCGAACCTCAAGCGCCGCCCGAACAGCCGGTGCAGCCGACCCCGGTCGAGGACCCGGCCGGCCAGCCGACCGAAATCCCCGGCCGCCCCGGCGGCGGCGACATCGACCAACCCGGCCGCGGGCCCGACGAAGTCCCACCGCAAGAGATTTGACCTTATCCGTCATTGCGAGCGTAGCGAAGCAATCCACAGCAGGCGCCAACCGCACTGGATTGCTTCGCTACGCTCGCAATGACGATGGGTTGCATATGCAGACTTGACCTCACCCCGCCGAAATCGCCACGATGTGCCGCAGGGGAGAGAAATATGAAAATCGCCGCCGCCATCGCGCTGCTCTTGGCAACCACCACAGCCGCCATGGCGCAAGAGACAACTCTTTACCGCGGCGGCCCCATTATCACGATGGATGGCGACGCGCCGCAGACAGTCGAGGCGGTCGTCACCACCGGCGACCGCATTACCTTCGCCGGCCCGGAGAAACAGGCGCGCAAAGCCGCGGGTAAAGACGCGGCGATCCGCGATCTCAAGGGCGCAACCCTGCTCCCCGGCTTCATCGATGCCCATTCGCACTTCACCGTCGCCACGATGAGCGCGGGCGGTCTGGACCTCCGCGACAAATCGCTGGGCCCGATTCCTGACATCGCTGGCGTTTCGGCAGCGATCCGCAATCATCTCGCCCGCACCCCAGCCGCCCCCGGCCGCTGGGCCACCGTGTGGCAGTTCGATCACGAGACGCTCGCCGAAAAACGCTACATCACGCGCGCCGAACTCGACGCGCTGGCGCCCGACCGCCCGCTCGTCGTGCTCCACGTCTCGCTTCACGGCGCCGTCGCGAACAGCGCGGCGCTGAAAGCCGCCGGGATCGACGAAAGCACGCCCGTCCCGCCCGGCGGCATGATCCTGCGCGACGACGCCGGCAAGCTCAACGGCGTCCTCCTCGAAAAGGCGATGTTCCTGATGCTCGCCAAGATGCCGCAGCCGACGGCGGAGCAAAAGCTTGCCGCCCTCGACGCGGCACAGAATGCCTATTTTGCCGAGGGCTATACGCATGCGCAGGACGGCGCGACCCTGCCCCCCGACGTCGCGTTCCTCACCTCTGCGGCCGCACGCGAAAGGCTCAAGATCGACCTTGCTTTGCTCCCCTTCTCGACCGGGCTCGACGGCCTGCTCGCCCAGCCCGAGCTTAAATTCGGCAGCTACCAGGGCCATGTCAAACTACAGGGGATCAAATTCGTCCTCGACGGGTCGGTGCAGTCGCGCACCGGATTTTTCACCCGCGACTACAAGCGCGGCAGCCCCGAAGGGCATCACCCCTGGCACGGCGAACCCGTCCTCTCCGAAGCCGAGTTCATCGCGCAGGCAAGGAAAGTCCATGACCGCGGTTGGCAACTGTTCGTCCACGCCAATGGCGACGCCGCGATCGACATGGCGATCAAGGGCTTCGACGCGCTCGGGATCAAGGCGGCGGACGACCGCCGCCCGATCGTCATCCATTCGCAATTCCAGCGCCGCGACCAACTCGCCGCCTATAAACGGATCGGCGTCGGCCCCGCCTATTTCTCGAACCACACATGGTATTGGGCCGATGTCCACCGCACCAACTTCCCCGCGGAAGTCGTCGATTTCATCAGCCCCTTTCGCTCGGCCCGCGCCGCGGGCCTGATACCTTCGAACCACAGTGACTACAGCGTCACCCCGCTCGACACGCGTTTCATGCTCTGGACCTCGATGGCACGCACCTCGCCCACCGGCGTCGTGAGCGGCCCCAGCGAACGCCTTACCGCCTATCAGGCACTACAGGCGCTCACCACCGGCCCCGCTTGGCAGGCGTTCGAGGAAGATCGCAAGGGCCGCATCAAGCCCGGCCTGCTCGCCGATTTCGTCATTCTCGACCGCAATCCGCTGACAACGCCGGTCGACGGGATCAAGGACATCCAGGTCCGCGAAACGATCAAGGAAGGCCGCAGCGTCTGGCGCGCAAACTTCTGACACGATATCATCACATTGGCGGGGTTATCTCGGCAGCAACAGGAGTCTTCGTCATGCGTCATGGTTTCGCTCTTCTCCTCTTCACCGCCGCGCTCCCCGCGCCGGCCTTCGCCCAACCGGCGGCCGATGTCGCAGACCTCGCCGGCGCTCGCGCGGCAGGCGACGAAACGCAACTGCTCGCGCGGGGTTATGTTTCGCGCCGCTCCACCACCGTCGGCGAACAAAGATATAGCTTCTGGTGGAACCAGCGCCTTGGCCGCTGCCTCTCGGTCTCCACGGTCGACGGCCGCTATGGCGCGCTGATCTCCGTGCCCACCGAAAATTGCGACAATGGCCCGGCACGTGACGCCTATCCGACGGAACAGCATTCCTATGACCGCCCGGCAGAATCCGGTTACGCCGATCCCGGCTCGCTTGTCCTTGTTTGCTATGGCGCGGGCACCCGCCCGACCGTCACCACCAAGCCGACCTATAAATGGAACCCGTGGAACCATAAGTGGGAATGGAGCAACGAGGTCGGCAACAGCGCGCAGGGCTTCAACAGCGACGTCCAGATCGAACTTTACGGCGATCAGGGCCGCATCCATCTGGGCCCAAAGCTCGTCGCGCCGATACATAGCGGCGACGATCATGGCTGGTGGGATCTCGACAATCTGGTCGTCACTGCCGACCGCATCACCGCCAGCTATCGGATCAACGGGCTGAACAAGCCGAAACTGACGGTCGATCGCCGTTCGGGCCGCATCACGATCGACGCGATCACCAATTTCTCGGGCCAGTGCGACGCTGGCGACTGGGCCGCCGGGCAGCGGCGCTTCTAGGGGGCGGCGCGCGCCGCCGCGACGCTGTCGAGCATCGCTTTCAGCGCCGGCGCATCATACCAACGCCCGCCCGCCATCACCCCCAGCGGCGCCCGTAAGGTCGCGGGCTTTTCGAGCGGGTTCTCCGCCACCAGCAACAGGGCGGCGCGATAGCCCGGCGCGATCACGCCGAACTTCGCGGCACCCGGCACCGTCTTCGCGATAAACTCGCCGGGCGTGCGCGTCGCCGCCGACAGCGCCTGCCACGGTGTCAGCCCCGCCGTCAGCATCGCGTCGATCTCGTCATGCAGCGCGAACCCCGGCACCAGTCCGGGAATCGACGGCGCATCGCCCCCGGCGATCAGCGGCACGCCCGCGTTGGCCATCGCCTTCACGAAACGCCCCTCGAACGCCACTCGTCTGGACAGGTCGACCGTCTTTTTCTGATAACCCGACCGGGCCCAATCGATACGGTCGCCCGGCGACAGATAGCGCGCCTCGGGCGCGGCGAGATACGCCTTCACCACCTCAGGCTTGCCGAATTGCGCCGCGATCGTGCGATAGGTGAAGAGGTCGGACGTCACGAACGTCCCGCGCGCCTTCACCAAGGCGATCGCATCGGCGATCCGCGCATCGGCGGGCGGTGCCTGCTGGTCGTCGGCGGGCGGCTGGGGAAAGAAGCCGTAAAAAAACTCCTCGACATGCGCGACCATCGCCTGCCCTGCCGAAAGCTGCTTCGCCAGACCGACCGCGGCGACATTATGCCCGACGATTCCGATGCCCTGCGCCTTGGCTTCCTTTGCCAGTGCTGCAAACGCCTCGGCCGACAAATTGGTATAGACTTTCAAGAAGCTATAGCCGTTCGACTTGGCAATCCCGACGATCGCGCGCGCATCGGTCGGCGTCTTGATCACCAGATGCCCATATTGCGGGTCGCCATCGACCGCGAGCGCGGTAAATATCTGCGGCCCCGGCACCTCGCCCTTGTTCACCGCGATCCGCGTCCGCCCGGCAAACGCGTTGGTCGCCTCGCCCATGTTTAGCATCGTCGTCACGCCATTGGCGAGCAGCAGCGACAGATCGTCGCGGCTCGTCACATGATTGTGCATGTCGGCAAGCCCGGGCACCAGCCAGGCGCCCTTGCCGTCCACCACCGGCGTTCCGGCGGGCAGCTTCGCCATGATCCCGATGCTCGCGATCACGCCGTCGGTGACGATCACCGTCGTCCGCGGGATCACGCGTTCGCGGTCCATCGGCACGACGTTGACGTCGGTAAAGACAATCGTCTCCGCCCGCGCGAGCCCCGCGCAGGCGATTAGCAGCCAGAAGGTCAGGAGCGCGCGAAGAGCCGCGCGCATCCTCAGCCCAGCGCCTTCTTCAGAAGCTCGTTCACGACCTGCGGGTTCGCCTTGCCCTGCATTGCCTTCATCGTCTGGCCGACGAAGAAGCCGAACAACGCCTCTTTGCCGCCCTTATACTGCTCGACCTTGTCGGCATTGGCGGCCAGGATTTTGGCGATTTCAGCCTCGATCGCGCCGGTGTCGCTCGTCTGCTTCAGGCCGTCGCGCTCGACGATCACGCCTGCGGCGTCACCGCTTTCCAGCATCTTCTCGAACACCTGCTTGGCGATCGTGCCCGAAATCGTACCATCAGCGACAAGGCCAAGCAGTTCGGCGGCATGCTCGGGCGAAACCGGCGAGTCCGAAATGTCGCGGCCCAAACGGTTGAGGGCGCCGAACAATTCGCTCGTCACCCAATTTGCCGCCGCCACGGGCTTCACGCCCGCTTCGAGCAGCGTGTCGAACCAGCGCGCCGCCTCGACCTCGGCGGTCAGCACGTCGGCGTTATAGGCCGAAATGCCTTCGCTCAGATAACGCGTACGCTTGGCGTCGGGCAGCTCGGGCAGGCTCGCTCGGCATTCGTCGAGGAATGCATCGTCCAGCTCAAGCGGCAGCAGGTCGGGATCGGGGAAATAGCGGTAATCATGCGCATCTTCCTTCGACCGCATCGAACGCGTCTCGTTGCGGTCGGGGTCGTAAAGCCGCGTTTCCTGCACCACCGTGCCGCCGCCTTCGATCAGTTCGACCTGACGCTTCGCCTCGCCCTCGATCACCGCCATGACGAAGCGCACCGAATTGACATTCTTCGTCTCGGTGCGCGTCCCGAACTCATCGCCCGGCTTGCGGACCGACACGTTCACGTCGGCGCGCATCGAGCCTTCTTCCATATTGCCGTCGCACGATCCGACATAGCGCAGGATCGAACGCAGCTTGCGCACATAGGCCCCCGCTTCGGCCGGCGAGCGCATGTCGGGGCGCGAGACGATCTCCATCAGCGCGACACCCGAACGGTTGAGGTCGACGTAGGACATCGTTGGATGCTGGTCGTGCATCAGCTTGCCCGCGTCCTGCTCGACATGGATTCGCTCGATCCCGATGCGCTTGGGCTCCGGAATGCCCGCCTTCTCATCTTCCTCGATCATCAGCGAGCCTTCGCCGACAAGCGGATGATAAAGCTGTGAAATCTGGTAACCCTGCGGCAGATCGGCATAGAAATAATTCTTGCGGTCGAACCGCGACCATTTGTTGATCTGTGCCTCGATCGCCATGCCCGTGCGCACCGCCTGGCGGATGCACTCACGGTTCGGCACCGGCAGCATGCCGGGCATCGCGGCGTCGACCAGCGACACCTGCGTATTGGGTTCCGCCCCGAACGCCGTAGCGGCGCCAGAGAACAGCTTGGCGTTGGAGGTGACCTGCGCATGGACCTCTAGGCCGATCACGACCTCCCACTCGCCGGTTTCGCCCTTGATGCGATAATCGCTCATCTTACCACCACTTCTCGGCGCGCGCCGTAAAGCCCGCGCGCTCTTCAATAGCCAGCCCGGCGTTCAGCACGCCCTGCTCGTCAAATGCCTTGCCGATGATCTGCAGTCCCAGCGGCAGCCCTTCGCGGTTCAGCGCGGCGGGGACCGACATGGCAGGTAGACCCGCGAGGCTCGCGGGCACGGCGAACACGTCGTTCAGATACATCGCCAGCGGATCGGCCATCTTTTCGCCCAACCCGAACGCCGCCGACGGCGCGGTCGGCGCCAGGATCACGTCGCACACGCCGAACGCCTGTTCGAAATCGCGTGCGATCAGCGTCCTAACCTTCTGTGCCTGCGTGTAATATGCATCGTAGAAGCCGGCCGACAGCACATAGGTGCCGATCATGATACGGCGCTTGACCTCGGGCCCGAAACCGTCGGCACGCGTCGCGGCGTACATATCCTGCAATCCCGCCCCTTCGGGCAAGTCACGCAGGCCATAACGCACGCCGTCATAGCGCGCGAGGTTCGACGACGCTTCGGCGGGCGCGATGATATAATAGGCCGGCAGCGCATATTTGGTGTGCGGCAGGCTGATCTCGACCACCTCGGCGCCCGCATCCTTCAGCATTGCGATGCCCGCGTCCCACATCGCGTCGATGTCGGGATCGATGCCTTCCAAACGATATTCCTTGGGAATACCGACCTTCTTGCCCTTGAGATCGCTCGACAAAGCCGCTTCCCAATTGGGCACAGCCAGGTTCAGGCTTGTCGCATCCTTGGGATCGAAGCCCGCCATATTCTCGAGCATGATCGCGCAATCCTTGACGTCGCGCGCCATCGGCCCTGCCTGATCGAGAGAGCTGGCGAACGCCACAATGCCCCAGCGCGAGCAGCGGCCATAGGTTGGCTTGATCCCCGAAATGCCGACAAAGGCCGCCGGCTGGCGGATCGAGCCGCCAGTGTCGGTGCCCGTCGCCGCGGGGCACAGCCGCGCCGCGATCGCGGTCGACGAACCGCCCGACGATCCGCCCGGTGCGAGCGCGGCATTGCCGCCGTCCTTGCGCCGCCACGGCGAAATCACATTGCCGAAATAGCTCGTCTCGTTCGACGACCCCATCGCGAACTGGTCGAGGTTCAGCTTGCCCAGCATCCCCGCGCCCGCGTCCCACAGCTTCGCCGACACCGTCGATTCATAACGCGGAACAAAGCCTTCGAGCATGTGGCTCGCCGCCGTCGTCTGGACGCCATTCGTCGCGAACAGGTCCTTCATCCCGATGGGAACGCCCGACAGGGGTTTCAGCGTGCCCGCGGCGCGATCGGCGTCGGCCTGTTTCGCCGCGCTCAGTGCATGTTCGGGCGTCTCGACGATGAAGGCGTTGAGCGCCTTTGCTCCAGCAACATTGGCGTTGAACGCCTCGGCAACCTCGACGGCGCTGAAATCGCCCGCGCGGTGACCGTCGCGGATCTCGGCGACGGTCAGATTGGTAAACTCGGTCATTATTCGATCACCTTGGGAACGCCGAAAAAGCCATGCTGCGGCGCAGGGGCGTTCGCGAGAATATCGTCGCGGCGGTTGCCGCCGGTCAGCGGGTCGGCGTCGATCACGTCGTCGCGCAGCCGCAGCACATTCGGGATCACCGCCGTCATCGGCTCGACCCCGGTCACATCGACCTCGCCGAGTTGCTCGACCCAGCCCAATATGCCGTTCAATTCGCCTTCCATCGCGGCGGCTTCGGCATCGCTGATGGCGATGCGCGCCAGCGACGCGATTTTCCTTACTGTTGCCTGATCGATTGCCATGATCGCCCTAACTTTAACGAAGCCGCGCCGCTAGCATCCCGCCCCGCGCGCTTCAAGGTGCGGCTAGTAGAACTGCCCCAAAAACCTTCGTCATTGCCGCGAAAGCGGGAACCCAGAGCGTGGCAAACTGGGTTCCCGCTTTCGCGGCAATGACGAGGTGAAGAATTGCTCGCGCGGGCTAACTATTCAAAAGCCCCCGATTCCGGCACCCCATCTACCAATATGCGACGTTGCGACACCGTTTCGACCTCGATGCGCGCCTTCGACAGGTCGACCGGCGACTTTTTAGCGGGCGCCGCCTTCGCCCAATCGCCCTGCACCCATTGGCCAGCGTCATTCTGCGTGACAAAATCGAAATTGAGCGACTCGCCCGGCTCATCCTGCCCCAGCACCCCGATGCGTTTGTCATCGAGCCAGATCGCGATGCAGGCCTTTGCGCGGCTGCACATATAACTTCCCGCGATCCGGTCGAGCGCCGCCGCAGGCAAGGCACGTCCCTCGGGAAGCACACGCAGCCGCTCGGCCAGCGGGCGCAACAGCAGCACGCCGCGCGGCCCGTTCAAATCCCAGCGATTCTTCGCCGCCAGCGCCGACTTGGCCGCATCGGCGCGCGCCTTTTGCGGCGAACGCTCCATTTCCTTGAGTGCCGCCCGCCCGCTCGGCCCGAAATCGAACGCCATCGCCGCCCAATCGAACTTCTCCACCGGCGTCGTCCCCGATTTCAGCCGCGCCACCTGGTCGCGCGTCGAAATCGCCCCGAAATCGAGGATCGGCAGCGCCAGCAACAGCGCGAGCAACGCCAGCCCGATCGCGAGCTTCTGTTGCAGCGGCCGCAGCCAATCGTCGAAATCGCGCCGCCCCTTCACGACGGCCCACACGCCCGCGATGCCATAGGCCAGCGCGATCATCGCCGCGATCACGCCCCAGATGCGCTCCGGCGTCCAACCGTACTGGATCACGCGCAAATGCATCGAGTAGAAAGCGATCCCCGCCAGCGGCAGCACCGCGACGACCAGCGCCGGCGCCGCCCAGCGCAGCATCGGACTCGTCGCGCGATCGTCGCTGCCGTTGCCGATCACCGCGTTGGCGAGCAGCACCGCGAACGCCGCAACCGCCATCATCACCGCCGCGGTGGAAAAGCCCGAATCCCAAAGCTTCTGCAGCCCCGTCCCCGCCAGCGACAGCAGGAACAGTATCAATGCGACCGCCAGCACGGGCGCCAGCACCGCGAGCACCATCATCACCAGCCGCTGCAGGGTCGCGACCAGCTTGTCGCGCTCACGCAGCAGGCCCACCGCGCCGCCAAATGCCGCGCCCGCGAGCATCCAGCCGAACCATTCGTCGTTCAGCAGGTCGAAGATCAGGTTGATCCCGATCAGCTTGAACATCTGCCCGATCAGCACGGTGAGCAGGAAGGTGATCCCGACAAAGGCCAGCGCCGCCGCCCCGATCACCGCATCGGTCCACGCGTGGCTGTGAAGCCGCGCGTACGGCATCTGCCACAGTTTCCAGAACCGCCAGTCGGGCGCGACATCGCGCCGCGTCTGGAACAGCGGCGTCGCGACCAGCACCGCCAGTATCCCCGACCAGAACGGCCATTCGACCGGATTGCCCTGAATATTATACGCCGCGGTTTGCCACGCGATCAGCCCGAGGATCACGCCCCAGCCGAGCGCGAACCCCAGCGCCCAATACCAGCGCCGCAATTCGACCCCCAGCACGAACACCACCGCCGACGCCGCGACGCCGGTCGCCAGCGCGCTGCGCCAATCGGCCAGGGCATCGTCATAATGATGGTCGATCAACAGGTGAAAGACGAGCCCGGCGACGGCGCAGATCGCCGCCATGATCCACGGCCGCAGCGGCCAGGGCGGATCATTGTCGTCGAGGCGCGCCGAAACATGGAGCGGACGAAGGGGCGAATCGGGGGCGGCGGGTGCGCTCGTGTCGGTCATGATCGCAATCTGGGCTTGTTTCGCGGGCGCGGGCAAGCCAAAGCTGCGCGCGATTTACTGGAACCAACCCCCGGTGCCGTTCGTGTCGAGCGAAGTCGAGACACCCATCGGGACAACCAAGGCCGGCGGGCATCTCGACTTCGCTCGATGCGAACGGGTAAAGATGCCCAAACGACCTCCCCCTCCCATGGAGCCCCCATTTGGCCCGCAAATTTCTCTACATCATCGCTGCCATCATCCTGCTGATCGTCGCCGCCGGGGTCGTGTACCAACTATTCCCGGGCTGGATCGCACGCACCGCCTTCGTCCCGAGCACCGAATTCAAGCCGCAGGCCGCCGTCGCGCCGAACGCCTATGACGATCCGAAAATGTGGTTTGCGCGCCCCGGAATGGCAAAGGACCCATCCGCCTGGCGCCCGGCCGCCGATGGCAGCGAAACGCCGGGGACGGAGAATGCCCCGACCGGCGACCAGCTCATTCCGCCCGCCAATGCCGCAACGCCCGCGACGCCAAAGGGCGACGCCGCGGTCTTCTTCGTCCACCCGACCAGCTATTACAGCCGGTCGAGCTGGAACGCCCCGCTAGAGGATCGCGATTCCGACCACCGCGCCAACCTGTTCGTTCAGGGCATGGCCAGCGCCTTTGCCGATGCGGGCGAAATCTGGGCGCCGCGCTACCGCCAGGCGACGCTCGGCGCTTTCCTGGCCGAAGATCGCGTCACCGCGGGCAAGGCGATCGATTCCGCCTATCGCGACGTCGAGGAAGCCTTTGACGCCTTCCTTGCCGCGCAGCCCAAGAACAAGCCGATCATCCTCGCGGGCCACAGCCAGGGCGCGCTCCACCTCACCACCCTGCTCAAGACCCGGATCGCGGGCACCCCGCTCGCGAAGCGCATTGTCGCGGCCTATGTGATCGGCTGGCCGATCAGCCTCGACACCGACATCGCCGGGCTCGGCCTGCCCGCGTGCCAGACGCCCGAGCAAAAGGGCTGCATCCTCGGCTGGGCGAGTTTCGCCGATCCCGCCGATCCGATCATGGTCACCGACGCCTATGACGGCACGATCGGTTTCGACGGCCGCCCGCGCGCGGGCACGCGGATGCTCTGCACGAACCCGCTGACCGGCATTCCCGACACCGAAGCCGCGCCCGCCGCCAATATCGGCACGCTGAAGCCGACCGAAGGGTTCAAATCGGGCTCGCTGATCGCCGGGAAGATCGGCGCCAAATGCGACGATACGCGCGGTTTCCTGATGATCGGCGATGCCGAGATCGCGAAAAATTACGTCGTCGCGGGCTATGTCCTGCCGGGCAACAATTATCACGTTTACGACATCACCCTCTTCTGGGCCAACGTCCGCGCCGATGCGCTCCGCCGCCTCGCGACGTACGAAGGCAAGCCCTCGCCGGTGCCGCCGCCCACGGCGCCGACGCCTCCTCCGGCCGCCCCCGCCGCCCCGCCTTCGTCACCCCGGACTTGATCCGGGGTCCCGCTCGATGATCACCACCGCCGTCCCCGACTTCGCCGCCAATTTCCCCAACGGCGGCCGCCTCGTTGGCCTCGACGTCGGGACCAAGACGATCGGCGTCGCCTTCTGCGACGTGAACTGGAGCTTCGCGACCCCCGACAAGACGATCATCCGCAAGAAATTCTCGGTCGATCTCGAAACGCTGAAGGCCCTGATCGCGCAGCATGATGTCGTCGGTCTCGTCGTCGGCTTGCCCCTCAACATGGACGGTACCGACAGCCCGCGCACGCAAAGCACCCGCGCCTTCGCGCGCAACCTCGCGCCGCTGGGACTTCCCCTGTTGCTTTGGGACGAACGCTGGTCGACAGCAGCGGTCGAACGCGCGATGATCGCCGCCGACGTCAGCCGCGCCAAACGTGCCGAGCGCGTCGACAGCGCCGCCGCGGCGTTCATCCTGCAGGGCGCGATCGACGCGATGACGCGCGGTTGAACGAATATATCCTGATCTGGCTGGGCGTTGCGAACGGCATCGCTTTCGGCCTGATGGTCGCCGACAAGCGCCGCGCCGAGGCGGGCACGCGCCGCATATCCGAAGGCACTTTGCTCGGCTGGGCGTGGCTCGGCGGCGCCATCGGCACCTATGCGGCCTCGCGCCTCGTCAGGCACAAAACGCGCAAACAGCCCTTTGCAGCAAAAATGGTCATGCTCTGCGCCGCCGAAATCGTCCTGCTCGGGCTTTGGGCGCTCGATTTGCTCGATCCGATCGTCGCCGCGGCACTTGCTTATTTACCCCCGTCTGCGTAGACGCTCGGCTTTAATGACAAGCTCCACACTCCGACCCGCCAGCGACTATCCGCCCGGCGGCGATGCCTTTCGCCATCGCCACCTGATCGGCATCGCCCAGCTCACTCCATGGGAGATCAGCTACGTTCTCGACGCGGCCGAAGAGTGGGTTGACCTCAACCGCTCGGGCGCTGCCAAGCATGACGACCGGCTCGCGGGCCTCACGATCATCAACGCCTTTTTCGAAAATTCGACGCGCACCCTGCTGTCTTTCGAAATCGCCGGAAAACGCCTTGGCGCCGATGTCGTCAACATGCACGCGGCGCAATCGAGCGTGAAGAAGGGCGAGACGCTGATCGACACCGCGATGACGCTGAACGCGATGCGCGCCGACGCGATGGTGATACGTCACGGCAGCTCGGGCGCGGTCCAACTCATCGCCGACAAGGTCGACTGCCCCGTTCTCAACGCCGGCGACGGCCGCCACGAACATCCGACGCAGGCCTTGCTCGACGCACTCACCATCCGCCGCCGCCTCGGCCGCGTCGAGGGTCTGACCATTGCGATCTGTGGCGACGTCCTCCACAGCCGCGTGGCGCGCTCGAACATTCTCGCGCTCACCCTGCTCGGCAACGAGGTCCGCATCGTCGCCCCGCCGACGCTCACCCCGCCCGCGATGGAGCGGATGCATGTGACGACCTTCACCGACATGGACGAAGGCATCAAGGACGCCGACGTCGTGATGATGCTGCGCCTCCAGAACGAGCGTATGGACGGCGCCTATCTGCCGTCGGCACGCGAATATCACGCCCTCTACGGCCTCACCCCCAAGCGCCTTGAAAAGGCGAAGCCCGACGCGATCGTCATGCACCCCGGTCCGATGAACCGCGGGGTCGAGATCGACAGCAGCGTCGCCGACGATCCGCTGCGCTCGACGATCACCGAACAGGTCGAAATGGGGGTCGCCGTGCGCATGGCGTGCCTCGACATCCTGACGCGCCGCAAGCGGGGAGTCGCCGGATGGAACTGAAGCCGCTCCATATCACGAACGCGCAGTTGATCGACGGCGACGCGCCGCGCGGGGGCAGCCTGCTCGTGGTCGATGGCCGCATCGCCGCAATCGACCCGACCGAAATCCCGGGCGGCACCGAAACGATCGACGCCAAAGGCCAGTGGCTCGCCCCCGGCATCATCGACCTCGGCGTCTTCGCGACCGACAAGCCCGCCTTTCACTTCGGCGGAATCACGCGCGCCGCACTGATGCCCGACAACGGCCCGCTCGACGGCGCCGGGCTGGTCGAACGCGCGGCGAAGGGCGGCAAACCCGACCTCTGGGTCCATCCGCTTGCCGCCGCGACAAAAGGCCTGGCGGGCGCAGAACTCGCCGAAATCGGCCTGATGAAACAGGCGGGCGCGCGCGCCATCGCGACCGGCCGCAGCCGCATCACCGACAGCGGCGTCATGCGCCGCGTTCTCGCCTACGCCGCTTCGCTCGGGCTCGTCACGATCATCCATGCCGAGGACGAGGGGCTCACCGCCGGCGCGGTCGCGACCGACGGCGAGATGGCAACGCGCCTCGGCCTCGCCTCCGCACCCGCGATTGCCGAGGCGATGGCGATCGCGCGCGACCTCGCGCTTGTCGAGGAAACCGGCGCACCCGTCCATTTCCGGCAAGTCACGACCGCGCGCGGGTTCGATCTGATCCGCGCCGCAAAGGCGAAGGGGCTGCCCGTCCTCTGCGGCATCACCCCCGCGCATCTTTTGCTCTCCGACACCGCGATCGGCGATTTCCGCACTTTCGCCCGCCTGTCGCCGCCGCTGCGCTCGGAGGATGACCGGCACGCGTGCCTGGCCGCGATCGCCGACGGCACGATCGACATCCTCGCCTCAGGCCACGACCCGCGCGGTCCCGAGGACAAACGCCTGCCCTTTGCCGAAGCGTTGCCCGGCATGGCGGGCGCCGAAACGCTGCTCGCGCTCGGGCTTAATCTCGTGCGCGACGGCCACATCTCCCCCGGCCGCCTGTTCGAACTGCTCGCAGGCACCCCCGCCTGCCTGCTCGGCGTCGACGCCGGAAAACTCGCGGTGGGCAAGGAAGCCGACCTCATCCTCGTCGATGCGGATACGCCTTGGCAGGTCGATGCAAAGAAAATGGCGGCTTGGGCGGGCAACACTCCCTTCGACGGCATGCCCGTACAGGGCCGCGCCACGGCCATGTGGAAGGGCGGCCAGCGGATTCGCTGAAACGGGCTTTATCTCGCTGATTTAATTCGATAGCCTTCATGCGGGGGTCGATAAACAGCGAGGTTGACCCGATGCGCCGTCTTGCCCTTCCCGCTTTCGTTACTGCCGCCCTGCTTGCTCCCGCGACCGCGGCGCAGATGGCGCCGGTGCAGGGCATCCCCTGCGCGCAGGGCCTCCCCTGTAACGCTCCGCCGCCGCAGGTCCTGCAACAGATGTACGGCGGCGGCGACGTCGCCCCGCCGGGACAGGTCATCCCGTTCGCCCAGGAAAAACAGGATTATGTCGGCGGCTATATGGTCAATAGCTTCGCCGCGATCGCCTTCTGGCGCTCGGCGTCGGGCCAGCCCGGCTACTCCTATGGCGCGCTGCGCGGTGATAACCGCGAACAGGCCGAAAACCATGCAATGACGGCGTGCCGCGAAGCAGGCGGGCGCGATTGCGTCGTCGGCCTGTGGGGCGCGAACGGCCATTTCGCGATCGCGCGCGACACGGAGGGGCAATATTATGCCGGCTTCGCGGGCACGCCCGGCGGAGCGAAACGATCGGTGATGGGCAGTTGCAAGAGCGCGGGCGCCAAATGCAAGATCGTCGAGACGCTCGAAAGCATGCCCTACTTCTTCCGCTTTTGATCGTCGCGCGCGCACCCCGCACAAACAAATGAAGTCCGCCGGCAAGCCGACGGACTTCAAGAGAGCAAGATGGCCTTGGTTCCACCTTCCTCGGGTCGCATCCAATTAGTGGCCGATTCGGATGATTCGTTCGCTACCCACATGGGTAGGAGACAGAATATTTTCGTTTTATCGCATTGCGCTTGCCTTCGCGCCTTTGCTCCTATCAAATGACGTTGCTGCGGGTCTTCTGGGGGGAAGTGCATGCAGAACGATCAGGGACCGACCTTTCCGTCCGACCATAATGCGCCGGCCGAATGGGAAGTGCTGAACGCGCTGATTGGCGAAATCTACGATTCGGTGCTGCATCCCGAAAGCTGGAACGAAACCCTCGCACGCATCACCGGCACGCTCTGCCCGCTCAGCTGGGAAGCCGCCTTCATCCTCTGGGAATCGACTAGCCCGCCGAGCGCTCGCTTCGTCGCCGCGACCGGCCTCGCTGCGGGGGTTCAGGAAATCTACACCGCCGTATATGCCGGCAACCATCCCTGGTCGCGCAAGCTGATGCGTTACGGCAACGGCAGCGTTGTCGACAGCAACGACATCATGACGCGCGAGGAATTTCTCGAAACCGAATTCTTCCGCAACTTCCTCGCGCCCTGGGGGATCGATCGGATGATCGCCGTCCTCCTCGACCAGCGTGGCAGCGAACGGCTCGGGCTGATGCTCCCCGGCCCCGGCGACCGCGATGTCGAGCGGTTGAAGCGCGGCCTGCGGGTTCTCGCCCCGCATATGCAGCGCGCGATGCGGATCAGCGACCGCATCGCGACGCTAGACCTCGCCGCGGGCGCCGCGCGCGCCGCGACCGACGCCGCGCCCTTCGCGATCTTCAGCCTCGACGACCAGCTCAATATCCTCGCCGCGAACAGCCGGGCCGCGCGCTACGAAAGGGCGGGTTTCATCCGCACTGCGCAGGATCGCTTTGCCTTCACGCATCCGCCCAGCCAGAAAATATTGCTCGATCTGGTCAAGAGCGAGGCGCCGACGGGCGTCGCTTTCCAGGCACTCAACCCATCGGGCACCGAATGCCCCGTGCTCGTCGCGCGCGTCACGCGTCAGTCGGCGCAGCAGCTTGGCGGGGTCCGGCTCGGCGCCTCGCTGATCGTCACTCTCGGCAGTTCGCCGGGCGAAACCCCTGTGGTCGAAATCGATCGCGTTGCGCAATGGTTCGGGCTGACCCCGGCCGAAGCCCGCCTCGCGGTCGCGCTTGCCGCAGGCGACACGCTTCAGGATTATGCCGCGCTGCGCGCCGTCAGCGTGAACGCGGTACGCTTTCTCCTGAAGGGCATCTTCCGCAAGACCGGCGCCGCCACGCAGGCGCAGCTCGTCGCGCAGCTTGCCCGGCTGCCAGCTCCCGCAAGCGAAGGCTAGGCCGCGGCGCGGATCATATTTGTCCGCGATGCCAGGCGGAACAGCGGCACCGTCAACGTCGTCGAAACCAGCGCCAGCGTCACCAGGACGGCGAATACGGTCGGCGTGATCAGTCCCGCCTGCACCAGGATCGTTGCCGCGACGATTTCCATCAACCCCTTGCACTGGAGCAGCAGCCCCAGACGCGTGCGTTCCGCGGCCGGCATGTCGGGATCGGGTGGCGCCAGATGCACGGCCGCCAGCTTCGACACGCTCGCCAGCAGCAACAGCGCCAGCGCCGCGCCCACCGCCCCCGCGGTCACCACAGCCCCGTCGATACTCAACCCGCGATGCGCAAAGAACAGCGGTGACAGGCCGAATAGCGCCACTTTTCCCAGCGTCTCGGGCCGCAGACGCTCGGCGAGCGGTTGCGGCGCCAGCACTCCGGCGAAATAGGCGCCGAGCAATTCGTGGAGGCCCAGCATGCTCGTCGCCCACGCCCCTGCCGCCAGATAGGCGATGCCAAGCAACACGCTGACGGCGATATGATCGGGAAGGCGCCGAACCAGCCCGCCCCGCGCGGCGATCATCGTCGCAAGCACGGCAATTGCACCAATTTGCGCCAGCCCACCCGCCAACAGCGCCCCGGTCTCGCCCTTGTGGAGGAACAACAGCAGCGCGAGCCCGATCCACAGGATCGCGTCGTCCAGCGCGGCGATGCGCAGCGACAAATTGCCCAGCGGCCGGTCGCTCATCGGCAACTCGCGCACGATACCGACGAGCACCGGCAATGCGCTCACCGCCAGACACAGCCCGATCGCGCCCGCCGACAGCAGCGGCGACACCCCGGCTGGCCGTGCCAGAACTACATCCAGCGCGCCCGACAGTGCGACGGCGAAACCCACTGCGAACGGCACTGCCAGTGCGATCAGCGCAGTCCGGACCACGCGTCCGCCGATCCTTGGCGCCTGCTTGGTGGTGACCCGCGTCTCAAGCCCCGCGCTGAACGCCAGCACGAGCACGCCCAGCCACCCGATCGTCTCGCCCCATTCGGAGGGACCGAGGACCGATTTGTCGAAGCCGAAGCGATCGGCTGCAATCGCAAAGGCCATCCCCGCCAATATCGGCAACACCGCCATCGGCACCGCTCCGCGCACCAGCCGCCAGCATAGGACGGGCACGATAAGGAAGCAGACAAGATCGATCAGGAACGCCACGGGACCGAAGCTATCCCGCCGGAAGGGTACGGGCAAGCGCTATTGTGAACGTTCCCTCATCCCGAAGCGGATGGGATATTGGGCGAGTTTGGGGCGGGGACCAGTCGTTGCCCTCTTTGGGCATCGCCCGCTGAATCCGGGATCGGGTCAGCGCAAGGGCCGCGCAATATTCCAAAGTTCAGTAAAGTTCAGCCCTATGAGCGCGCCGATTTGCAAGTCGCGGCGTGCTGGATGTGCGCGGCACGTCCGATCATGGTCGCACCCGCAAGCCAGGCAGCCACCGCCTTTTTGTTCACCGAGTGAAAGAGCCGGATGAAGGCTGGCATAGCCGGATAATGTAGGAAAGACCTATTTGAAGGCGATGTTTGTTTTGGGGTGGGGAGCGGACATCCCGTCCCCCACGTCCGTCATCCCGGGCTTGACCCGGGATCCCGCTTTTTGACGCACTCACTGGCTTCGACCTCAAGCGGGACCCCGGGTCAAGCCCGGGGTGACGAGGAGAGAATCTGTCTGCAATTGGTCGTCAGCGCCCCCAGCCTATTTCTTCGCCATCAGCTTCATCGTCATCGCCGTCAGCGCCTCGGTCGCCGTCGAAATCACCGCGGGCGCGTCGGGCGCCCAGAAGGGCGAATGGAGACTGGGCAGCGTTCGCCCGTCCTTTTTCGCCGCATCATATTCGGCCTGCGGCACCCCGCCGACCCAGACGATCAGGCTCTTGATGCTCTTGTCCTCGCGCCAGAAGCGGCTGAAGTCCTCGCCGCCCATGACCGGCGGCATCTGCACGACGCGGTCGTCGCCAAAGCTCGTTTTCAGATATGCCGCCATTTCCTCGGTGAATTCCGGGGTATTGAAGGTCGCGGGGGTATATTCGTCCTTTTGCACCGTCACGACGGGCATCTTGTCGTCAGGCATTCCTGCGGCGATCGCCTCGCCCTTCGCGATGCGCGCGATGCCGTCGAGCAGATGATCGCGCACTTCGTCGCTATAGCTGCGCACGGTAAGCTGCAGCTTCGCTTCATCCGAAATGATATTGTGCTTCGCCCCGGCATGGAAGCTGCCGACGGTCACCACCGCGCTGTCGAGCGGGCTGATCTCGCGCGAGACAAGCGTCTGGAGCGCCCCGACGATCCGGCTCGCGAGCACGATCGGATCCTTGGTCGTCTGCGGATAGGCGCCGTGGCCGCCGACACCCTTCACACTGATGTCGACGCTGTCGACATTGGCGAGCGCATAGCCCGGCGTATAGCCGATCTTCCCTGCCGGAAACTGCGCCGCATCATGAAAGGCGAGCGCATATTGCGGCTTGGGAAAGCGCGTGTAGAGGCCGTCGGCGAGCATCATCCGTGCGCCAGCCCCGCGTTCCTCGGCCGGCTGGCCGATCATCACCAACGTGCCCGACCACTTCGCCTTGTTGGCGGCCATCAGCCGTGCGACGCCGATCCATGCCGTCATATGCGTGTCATGGCCGCATGCATGCATCACGCCGGTTTCGACGCCTTCCTTGGTGGTCACGCGTATTTTCGATGCTCCGGGAAGCCCTGTCTGTTCGGTTACCGGCAGCCCGTCCATGTCGGCACGCACCATGACGACCGGTCCGGGCCCGTTCTCCATCACCGCAACGACGCCGGTGCCCCCGACCTTTTCGGTCACTTTGAACCCCAGCTTGCGCGCCTCCGCCGCAAGAATGCCGGCCGAGCGAACTTCCATGAAACTGAGTTCGGGATTGGCGTGCAGATCCTTGTAGATCGCCATCAGCGACGGCATCTGCTTTTCAACCTCGCCGCCCAGCGTTTGCGCTGCTGCGGGCGCAGCCAGAGCCAGCGCCGCAGCGCTCATCCACAAAATTCGCATGCTGTTATCCCCTGTTGTTCTCTTCAGCTCGCCGGGACCAGTTCGATCACGTCGAGCAAGGATTCATAAGCCGGTGCGGGCAGCACCAACCGCCAGCGATTGTCGCCGATGCGTTCGACCAGCCCCGCCATGTCACGCATCCGATCGCTGCCGTAATTGACCGCCATCTTTTCATCGCCGAGTTCTAGCGTGCCGAGGAAAATCTGGCGCTTCAGATTATCGGGAAAGATCAGGCCGACGGGGCGCTGCGACCCCGAAATCTTGGTCAGGCTCGACAGTCCCTGTTCAGGCGCGCCGCGGCACCGGAACCAGCCATAAGCGACATAGGACAGGCTGCTGCGCCCCTGCGCGCCGATCTTGATCGTCCGGCACCGGTAATCGCCAGCGGGCAAATGCGGATTGGGAAGCGCCGCCGCCGGTTGCAGGAGCAAGCCCTCGCGATCGATATCGGCGCCAAAGCCCTTCGCCCGGGCGTCGGCCAGCGCCGCCTGCCAACCGCTGTACCAGCCGCGCACTCGCTCTTTGTCGGCGTCGGTCGCCGTCGCGCGCCAGGTGCCCGTCGCATCGGTCGGAACGTCGGCCGACGAAGGCGGCACCGGCGGCACGGTACGACAAGCACTCAAGGTGACGCCGAGCGCCACCGCCAAAACCCATATGGTGCGACCCATGATTCTCCGTCTCTTCCCCGGCCCTATTCTTGGTTAACCTTAGGAGGGCAAAGGGGATTGCTCAAGAGCGCAGCGGTATCAGGCGGCCGTCCAGCCACCATCGACACTGAGATTGGCACCGGTGATGTTCGCAGCTTCGTCGCGCGTCAGGAAAGATGCGATTGCCGCAACCTGCTCGACGGTAACGAACTGCTTGGTCGGCTGGCCCGCGAGCAGGACGTCATTGATCACCTGCTCGCGCGTCATGTTCCGCGCCTTCATCGTGTCGGGGATCTGATTTTCGACGAGCGGCGTCCAGACATAGCCGGGGCTGATGCAGTTCACCGTGATCCCGGCGTCCGCGACTTCGAGCGCGACGGTCTTGGTCAGGCCGGCAAGCCCGTGTTTGGCGGTAACATAGGCCGATTTGAACGGCGAGGCGACGAGCGAGTGCGCCGATGCGGTCGCGATGATGCGTCCCCATTTCTTCTTGCGCATCACCGGTACCGCGTGGCGGATCGTGTGGAAAGCGGCGGTCAGGTTGAGCGCGATGATCATGTCCCATTTCTCGACCGGGAAATCCTCGACCGGCGAAACGAACTGCATGCCGGCGTTGTTGACGAGAATATCGACCCCGCCGAAATCCGTTTCGGCGCGCTTGAACATGTCCTCGATCTGTTCGGGCTTCGTCAGGTCCGCGCCGTCATAGGCGGCCTTCCCGCCGCTGATCGCTTCCAGTCCCTTGCGTTCGGTTTCGATCGCGTCGGCGTCGCCGAACCCGTTGATGATGATCGACGCGCCTTCGGCGGCAAACGCCTTGGCGATGCCAAGTCCGATGCCCGAGGTCGATCCGGTGACGAGGGCGGTCTTTCCTTTGAGGCGCATGGGTAATCCTTTCCGTGGGGGAGAATGTAAAGATGAAGGGCGGGGCCGGCCGCTTCAACCATCCTTTGGTCTGTGGCCGCCCGATTGCACCGCAAAACTGTCCGAGCGTCCTTCAGCGATACTCTCGGCGAGCAGATGGCCGACCTTCATCGCCGCTTCGACCGCATCGCGGCCGAGCGCCCAGTTGACTTCCATCGTCGAGCGCGAAAATTCGAAGTCGCGCGCGCCCGTCTGCCAGGCTGGCGGCTGGTGGATCAACTGCACGACGTTCAGCGCCCTGCAATCGACCATCCGGCGAACCGCTTTCACTTCGGCGAGGTCGGCAAAATCCTCGGGCAGCTTCGCCAGCATCCGGTCGATGAGCCGATGTTCCTTGCGCCGCCGAACCAGCCCGTCCGAGATCCGGCGCGTGCGGCTCGAATAGCGAATATCCTTCTCGCGCGACCAAGCTTCTTCCAGATCGTGCGGCCGTTCGCCCCGCGCGGGAAAAAGATCGACCTGAAACACCAGCATATCATCGTGCGCCGCCGCAACGACATGCTCGAGCGGCGTGTTGGAGACGAGCCCGCCGTCCCAATACCATGTGCCGTCGATCTCGACGGGCGGCAGGCCCGGCGGCAATGCTCCCGATGCGAGGATGTGGCGTGCGTCGATCGTGTCGCATTCAGTGTCGAAATAGCGGAAATTGCCGGTCTCGACGGCGACCGCGCCGACTGACAGCCGCACCTTGCCGTGGTTGACCCGGTCCCAATCGACAAGCCGGTCGAGTGTCGCAAGGAGCGGGCTCGTATCGTAAAAGCTGATCGCCTCGGGCGTTTGCCGCGCCGCGAACGCGGGCGGCGGAAAGCGCGGAATGAAAAAGCCCGGAACACCGAAAGCCATCACCTGCCCCGCCGCCGCCATATGCGTCCATTCGCGCGCCCAGTCATTGTCGACCACGGGCAGCGAAGGGAGCGCCGACGACACGCCTTCCCAGAATTCGCGCATCTTGCCGACCGCCTGATCGCGCTCGTTCCCGGCGATGATCGCCGCATTGACCGCACCGATCGAAATCCCGGCCACCCAGTCGAGCTCGATGCCGAGTTCGATCAGCGCCTCATAAACCCCCGCCTGAAACGCGCCCAGCGCGCCACCGCCCTGCAGGACGAGTACGACGAGATCGGGGAGCGGTAGGGCGGCGCGGACGGCTCTGCGGGGCATGGACTCAAAAATCCCTGATGGATTACGCGCGTTTTGTGCACCGCAACACAGCCTATTGCAATGGCTCGATTATATGCGAACCCCCTTCCAATTGCCCGAGGCTGCTGTAACTATCGGGCGAAAGAAACGCTTTACCGCTGGAGAACTCCCATGCGCCTCGACGACGATTCCGGCCTCGGAGACGATATTCGCGACCTCGGACGCGGCGGCGGCGGGTTTGGCGGCGGCGGTGGCGGCGGCCTCGGCGGTCTACTCTTTGCGTTCCTTCCGATGCTACTCGGCCGCAAGATGGGCTGCGGGACGATCCTAATTCTCGGCGCGGCCGCCTTTTTCCTTCTCGGCCCCGGCGCCAACATGCTGAGTAGCGGCGGCGGAACCGCCGATCCGGCGGTCGATAGCCGCGGCGGCCCTGCGGTCGCCTGCGACACGGATGCCGAACGCTTTGCGTGCAACGCTTTCCGTTCGACGCACAAAGTATGGGGCGAGTTAATCAGCGGCTATCAAAAACCGACACTCAATTTCTTCGAAGGCAGGAATGAATCAAAGTGCGGCCCTGCCCAGTCGGCGATGGGTCCCTTCTATTGCCCCGCTGACCAAGGCGTTTACCTCGACACCGATTTTTTCCGGGAGCTTGATCAGAAGTTCGGTGCCGCAGGCGATGCCGCGCAGGCCTATGTGATCGCTCACGAGGTCGGCCACCATATCCAGACGGTCAGCGGCATTTCGGATCAAGTCCGCCGTGCGCAGCAGCGCGCCTCGCAGGCCGAGGGCAATGCGCTGCAGGTCCGCATGGAGTTGCAGGCCGATTGCTATGCGGGCGTATGGGCCGCTCGCGCCAGGAACAGCGCGGGCCAGCCCGTGATGGAAACCGGCGACATGGAAGAGGCGATGCGCGCCGCCAACGCAATCGGCGACGACACGCTGATGCGCTCGGCCGGGCAGCGCCCCGTTCCCGAAAGCTTCACGCACGGGACGAGTGAACAACGCATGACATGGCTGCGCCGCGGCCTGCAAACGGGGGACCCGCGCCAGTGCGATACATTCGATACCGCCATCTGATCGCGACACTCGCGGCAAGTCTATTGGCGGCATCGCCGGCGTCTGCCGAAACGCTTTATATCAAGGCGGGACGGCTGATCGACGGCGTGTCGAACGAGGTCCGGACCGGCCAGTGCATTACGGTCGAGGCCGAACACATCAAGTCGGTCGGACCATGCGGCAAGGCGCCCGATGGTGCCACCCTGGTCGACTGGTCGGCGTTCAACGTGCTCCCGGGTCTGATCGACCTCCACACCCATCTCGCCGATCTCGGTCAAAGCGCCGACCTCGCCGCGCCGATAAAGGCTTCGCCCGCCGAAACGGCGCTCGTTGGCGCGCGCAACGCGCGCGTCACGCTCGACGCCGGTTTTACGAGCGTGCGCGATGTCGGCACCTATCGCGGGCTCACCGATGTGACGCTGCGCAACGCGATCGATCGCGGCGACGTGCCGGGCCCGCGCATGTGGGTCGCGGGCGCCTATCTCACGATTCCGAAAGGCGGCGGCGAACTCAACGGCGTCGTCCCGAACGAAGAGCTGCCGCCCGACATGCGCCTCGGCGTCGCCGCGACGCCCGAGGAGGCGGCCGCGAAGACGACGTACCTGCTCGATCATGGCGCTGATTTCATCAAGACGATCGCCACCGGCGCGGTCCTCGCAATGGGCACCGAACCCGGCGCTCCGGAACTGACGGTCGAACAGCTCCGTGCGATCGTGAAGGTCGCGCATGCCCGCGGCAAGAAGGTTACGGCGCACGCGCATGGCGCAATCGGCATCCAGAACGCGATCAACGCGGGTGTCGACAGCATCGAACATGCAAGCCTTGCCGACGAAGCCACGTTGCAGCTCGCAAAAAAGCACGGCACCTGGCTGGCGATGGATATCTATAACGGGACCTATATCGACGAGGTCGGCACGAAAGAGGGCTGGCCCGAGGAATATCTTCGCAAGAACCGCGAGACGACCGACGCACAGCGCGCCGCTTTCAAGCGCGCGGTCGAACTGGGGGTCAATATCGGCTATGCGACCGACGCTGGCGTCTATCCGCACGGGCTTAATGCGCGCCAGTTCCGCAACATGGTCAAATATGGAATGACGCCGATGCAGGCTATCCAGTCGGCGACCGGCCGCGCTTCGCAGGAAATGGGACGCGGTGACGTGGGTGCGATCGTTCCTGGACGCTACGCCGATTTTGTCGCGGTAAAGGCCGACCCGCTTGCCGACATCACCGTCCTCGAAAAAATCGACCATGTGATGAAGGGCGGTACGCTCATCCGCTGACCGCTTTAGCGTCAGCCCACACCCCCGCCCGTCATTGCGGGCGTAGCGAAGCAATCCAGTGCGGCTTGTCACGCTCTGGATTGCTTCGCTGCGCTCGCAATGACGAAGGTATTTTAGCGTCCGCCGCGCTCCGCCGCATGTACCTCGGCGCGTTCGAGCAACAGTGCCAGATCCTCTCGGCTGATGTCGAACGTCTCGCCAAGATCGTCGAGTGCCATGTCGATATCCCCCATCAGCAGCCCCGAAGCCGACGCAGGCGGCAGCGCCCTGCCTTCGACCGGCTTGGCCCGATGCGGATAGCTGTGCCCCGAAAAACGGTGGAACAGCCATCCGATGCCCACCATCAACGCCGAATTGACCAACACAACGACCAGGAAGTCGGCGACATGCGCCGAAAACAGTGCATATCCGCCGAGCACCGCGCTCAGCGCCGCCGCGCCGCCCGGCGGATGAAGGCAGCGGAGCAACGACATCGTCAGGATCGCGAGCGAAACCGCGAGCGCAGCAGCCATTGCCGGATCGGGAACTATCCAAGCGACGATCGCACCGACAATCGCCGAAACGACATTGCCACCGCCGATCGACCAGGGCTGTGCGAGCGGGCTCGCGGGCACGGCGAACAGCAGCACCGCCGACGCCCCCATCGGCGCGACGATCCACGGCATCGATGACGGGAACAGCACAGTGCAGGTCAGTCCGACGAAACCGATCCCGATCAGCGCGCCGATGCTGGCGATTACGCGGTCGCGCAGACTCGCGCCCGCCAGCAGCGGCACGAACAAACGGCCTGTATTCATTATGGCGCGGACCATCATCATCCTTCCGGCTTCGCGAGCGGCGCGATGCAATCTTTCGAACCGGGCGGCCAGAGAGGTTTATTTGCGCGTCCGCAAGCCAGAATATTGCCGGGCGTCCGTGCGGCGCGGTTCGTCCTTGAACGCCAGCGTCGTATCGCTAAACCGCGTCCATGCGTAACATGCTCCTCACCAGCGCGATCGCGCTCTCCGCCGCCCTTTCCTCTCCCGCCATGGCCCGTCCGATGACCGAGGTTGACCTTGCGACGCTGAAACGTGTCGCTGCACCAACCGCATCCCCCGACGGCCGCTGGGTCGTTTTCCAGATGACCGAGACCGAGAGCGAGACCTACAAGCGCTCGACAGGCCTCTGGCTGGTGGACCGCAATGCAAAGGGCGCAAAGCCGACGCCGATCGCCGATACGGCGGGCAAGAACGAAACCTCGCCGACTTTCGACAAGGACGGCATCCTCTATTTCCTCTCGAATGCGTCGGGCAAGGATCAGGTGTGGCGCATCGATCCAAAGGCTGGCGGCGCCGCGACGCAGGTCACCGATACGAAGGCCGATGTTTCGGGCTTCAAGATTTCGCCCGACGCGACGAAGCTGCTCGCCTGGGGCGACATCCCCAGGGAATGCACCGATTTCGGCTGCGATGCGAAGGACAAGGGCGCGCTGACCGGTCCCGGCAGCGGCCGGCTCTATAAGGACGGCGCGGGCTTCGTTCGCCATTGGGACCAGTGGGAGACGCCCGGCACCTATAGCCGCCCCTTCATCTTCAACCTTGCGGACGGCAAGGCGAGCGCCGCGCGCCCGGTCGACGCAGGCCTGACCGGCGACAGCCCGTCGAAACCCTTCGGCGGCGGCGAGGAACTGGCGTGGGGCGCCGACAGCCGCACCATTTTCTTCACGCTGCGCAAGGCCGACCGTAACGAGCCCACCTCGACCAACCTCGATATTTATAGCTGGCTCGTCGACAGCCGGATGATGCCGGCCAACCTGACTGAAGACAATCAGGCGACCGACACCCTTCCCACCCCCTCGCCCGACGGCAAATGGCTTGCCTATGCCGCGATGGCGCGCCCCGGCTATGAGGCCGACCGGCAGGTGCTGATGCTCCGCAACCTCGAAAGCGGCGAAACGAAGAAGCTCACCGACGCGTGGGACCGCTCGGTCGCCTCGATCGCCTGGGCTCCCGACGGCAAATCGCTTTATGTCACCGCGCAGGACACGCTCGAACATCCGGTGTTCCGCGTCGATGTGGCAACGGGCAAGGTGGAGAAGCTGAAGGCGACGACCGAAGCCTTTGAGGGCAACATCGGCGACGTCGCGCCGCTTCCCGGCGGCGCACTGCTCTATTCGCGCAACAGCGCGCTGCTACCGACCGACCTGTTCGTTCGCGATGCGAAAGGCAAGGTCAGCCAGCTCACCAATGTCAACGCGGCGACGCTCGCCCAATTCGATCCGGTCGAACTCGACCGTGTCCAATTTGCGGGCGCAAACGGCGACAAGGTGTGGGGCATGATCGTGAAGCCCGTCAGCCCCGTGCAAAAGCTGCCCGTCGCCTTCATCGTCCATGGCGGGCCGCAGGGCAGCTTTGGCAACAGCTGGTCGACGCGCTGGAACCCGCGCGTCTTCGCGCAGCAGGGTTACGGCGTCGTCACCGTCGATTTCCACGGATCGACGGGTTACGGACAGGCCTTCACGGACAGCATCAACAAGGATTGGGGCGGCAAGCCGCTCGCGGATCTGAAGCTCGGCCTCGCCGCGGCGGGCAAGCAGGATGCGCAGCTCGACCTCAGCAACGCCTGCGCGCTCGGTGCTTCCTATGGCGGCTACATGATGAACTGGATCGCGGGCCAGTGGACCGACGGCTTCAAATGCCTTGTCCAGCACGACGGCGTCTTCGACCTGCGCGCCATGGCGTTCGAGACCGAGGAATTGTGGTTCGACGAATGGGATCATGGCGGACCCTGGTGGGAGCGCACCGACCCCGAAAAGTGGAATCCGGTGAATCATGTCACCAAGTGGAAGACCCCGATGCTGGTGATCACCAGCGAAAAAGATTTCCGGATTCCCTACAGCCAGGGCCTCGCCGCCTTTACCGCGCTCCAGCGCCGCAACATCCCGTCGGAACTGCTCGTCTTTCCCGATGAGAACCATTGGGTGCTGAAGGGTGCGAACAGCGTCCAGTGGCACCAGACGGTGTTCAATTGGCTCGGTAGTCACCTCAAGAAATAACGGTGACTTCTCTCTTCTCGTCACCCCGGACTTGATCCGGGGTCCCACTTCTTTATTTCGATGTTGAACGCGGGGTGCCGGATCAAGTCCGGCATGACGAAGAGATAGCGTTGTTCGAACGATCAGCCCGTTGCCGCTTCGCCGCCCACCTTTCCATAGAATATGCGCCACAGCGCCAGATCGTCGCTGAAATCGGCGTAATGATGCTCGACCCCGGCCGCGACGAACAGCAGGTCGCCCGCAGCGAACGGCGTGCGCTCGCTGCCATGGATCAGCACGCCATCACCGCGAATTACCACGTAAAGCTCGTCCTGTTCATGCGGCGTCTGGCGGTTCGGCGGAACGGGAACCGACAGGCGGACGTCCAGCGTCCCGCGTTTGAGCGCAAGCACCGATCGTTCGCCCTCAGGCGTCGGTACTTTTGCCGCATAGTCGGCCAAGCGGATGACACCGCTGCGCATCGCATAGTCCATGGCCCTGCTCCTGCAAGTCGGCGCCATCCTAAACTCTGCCGATCCGGCTTGCCAGCCCGCACCCCGGCTGGCAAAGGCGCCCGGCTATGCCGATGGAAAAAACGTTCGATCCCGCCGCTATCGAAGCGAAATGGGCCCATGAATGGGAAAGCCGCGGGCTGTTTCGCCCCGCGCGTCCCGACGCGACACCCTTCACGATCGTCAATCCGCCGCCGAATGTCACCGGCGCGCTGCACATCGGCCATGCGCTCGACAATACGTTGCAGGACGTCCTCGTCCGCTACGAACGTCTGCGCGGCAAGGATGCCTTGTGGGTCGTCGGCATGGACCATGCCGGCATCGCGACGCAGATGGTCGTCGAGCGCCAGCTCAACGAACGTCAGCAGAAACGCACCGATTTCACGCGCGAGGAATTCGTCGACAAGGTTTGGGAATGGAAGGGCGAAAGCGGCGGTCAGATCACGCGCCAGCTCCGCCGTCTCGGCTGTTCGATGGACTGGAGCCGCGAGCAGTTCACCATGGACCCGCATTTCACCAAGGCAGTGGTCAAGGTGTTCGTCGACCTGCACAAAAAGGGCCTGATCTACCGCGACAAAAGGCTCGTGAACTGGGATCCCGCGCTCAAGACCGCGATCTCTGACCTCGAAGTCGAATCGCACGAAGTACCGGGCCATATGTGGCACTTCAAATATCCGCTCGCGGGCGGCGAGACCTACACCTATGTCGAGCGCGACGCCGACGGCAATGTCGTGCTTCAGGAAGAGCGCGACTATATTTCGATCGCGACGACGCGCCCCGAAACGATGCTGGGCGACGGAGCGGTCGCGGTGCATCCCGATGACGAGCGCTATCGGCCCATCGTCGGCAAATATTGCGAGATCCCCGTCGGCCCGAAGGAACATCGGCGCCTGATCCCGATCATCACCGACGAATATCCCGATCCCCATTTCGGATCGGGCGCGGTCAAGATCACCGGCGCGCATGACGAAAACGACTATGGCGTCGCGCAGCGCAATGGCATTCCGATGTACCGGCTGATGGACGAGGTCGCGGCGATGCGCGTCGATGGTGTGCCCTATGCCGAAGCTGCCGCGCGCGCGGTCGAGATCGCCAAGGGCGCGAGCGCGACCCCGGCCGAAATCGATGCACTCAACCTTGTGCCCGAGGAATATCGCGGTCTCGATCGCTATGAAGCGCGTAAGCGCGTCGTGGCGGACATCGATGCCGAGGGCTTGATGGTCAAGGTCGAGGACAAGCTGATCATGCAGCCGTTCGGCGACCGCGGCGGCGTGGTCATCGAACCGATGCTCACCGACCAATGGTATGTCGACGCCGCCACGCTGGCGCAGCCGCCGATGGCCGCGGTGCGCGACGGGCGCATCAACATCGTGCCCAAGACGTGGGAAAAGACCTTCTTCAACTGGATGGAGAATATCCAGCCCTGGTGCGTCTCGCGCCAGCTCTGGTGGGGCCACCGGATTCCGGCCTGGTATGCCGAAGATGGCCGCATCTTCGTCGCCGAAACCGAAGAGGAAGCACAAGCCGAAGCGGGTGCAGGCGTTGCGCTTACGCGCGACGAGGACGTGCTCGACACCTGGTTCTCTTCCGCGCTATGGCCTTTCGCTACGCTCGGCTGGCCCGAAAACACCGACCTTTTGAAGCGCCACTACCCCAATGACGTGCTCATCTCCGGCTTCGACATCCTCTTCTTCTGGGATGCGCGCATGGCGATGCAGGGCATGGAATTCATGGGCGACGTGCCGTGGAAGACGCTTTACCTGCACGGCCTCGTCCGCGCGCCAGATGGCGCGAAAATGTCGAAGTCGAAGGGCAATGTCGTAGATCCGCTCGGGTTGATCGACCAATATGGCGCGGACGCGCTGCGCTTCTTCATGTCGGCGATGGAAAGCCAGGGGCGCGACATCAAGATGGATGACGCACGCCTCGCGGGCTATCGCAATTTCGCGACCAAGCTCTGGAATGCGGCGCGCTTCTGCGAAGCCAATGGCATTTCGGCGTCGACCAGCTTCGACGCGCCCTCCGCGACCTCGCCGGTCAACCGCTGGATCATCGGCGAAGTCGCCGCGACCGTCGCCGCGATGGAAACGGCGTTCGCTGCCTATCGCTTCGACGAGGCCGCAAATGCGATCTACAGCTTTGCGTGGGATCGCTTCTGCGACTGGTATCTCGAACTGATCAAGGGCGCGATCGACGACGAGACAAAGGCCGTTGCCGGTTGGGTGCTCGACCAGATCCTTGTCATGCTCCACCCCTTCATGCCCTTCATCACCGAAGAGCTGTGGACGGGGCTCGGCGACCGCGCAGATTATCCGCTGATCACGGCAAAATGGCCTGCGCCTGCCGCAGCGCGCGACGCCGATGCCAGCGCCGATATCGACTGGCTGATCAAGCTCGTCAGCGAACTTCGCACCGCCAAAGCCGAACTCGGCCTGCCCCCAGGTGCCCGCCTGACCGCGCATTTCCCGGCGTCGCTCAAGAGCCGCTCAGAAAAGCTGGCCGCACAACTCGACCGCCTTGCGCGTCTTGAGAGCGTAAGTTTCGACCCCGCACCCGGCGGCGCGTCAGCCCAGCTCGTCGTCGAGGGCGAGACGATTACCGTTCCCCTTGAAGGCGTGATCGACATCGCCGCCGAACGCGACCGCCTGACCAAGGCGCTCGCCGCCGCCGCCAAAGAACGCGACGGCCTTGCCGGACGCCTGAACAACCCGTCGTTCGTCGAACGCGCCAAACCGGAAGCGGTCGAGAAGGCCCGCGCCGATCACGCCGCCAAGGAGGCCGAGGCCGATCGCCTGACCGCCGCACTGGCGCGACTGGGGTGATGCGCGGGTTGCAGCTTCTGGCAGTGACAGTGGGGTTGTTTCTGACCGCCCCGCTTGCTGCCGGACAGGTGACCCCGCACACACCGTCGGTCGGTAGCGCCGAACGCACCGCGATCCTGACGGCGCTGCGCACGCATCCCGACATGCGCTTCACCTTTCGCCATCTGCGCGTCTGGAACGATGGCAGCCGCGCGATCGCTTACGCCGAAGGCGACAATGGCATCATCGGCGGCTTCAAGATCATCCTGACCCGCGACGGCGCCGCAGCATGGACCGTCATCTGGGGCGAAGGCGACGGCGGCAGCAACAGCTGCATCGCCGGCGCGCGCCACTATCGCTGGGCACTCGATCTGATCGCATCCCATCACGCGCAGCCCGATGCGCTTTTCCCCGGCATCAGCGCACAGACGCGCGAACTCGAACAGATGGCAAAGGACGATCCCGACTCCGATTGTGTCGGCGATCTCGAAGGCGGCCCTGCGTGACCGAAGAAATCCCCATCACTCCCACCCCTGTCGCAGCCGCCGCGGACCCCGCTGCCAGCCCGGTCCCGCCGCGCCAGACCGCGCGCGGCGGCGGACGGATGGACCTGACCAGCGGGCCGATCACCAAGACGCTGATCCTCTTCGCGCTGCCCACGCTCGCCTCCAACATTCTCCAGACGCTGTCGGGATCGGTGAACTCGATCTGGGTCGGACAATTTCTAGGCAATAGCGCGCTCGCGGCGACCGCGAACGCGAACATCATCATGTTCCTGATGTTCGGCGCCTTTTTCGGTTTCGGCATGGCGGCGACGGTGCTGATCGGCCAATCGATGGGCCGCGGCGATATCGATGCCGCGCGCCGTGCAACCGGCGGCGTGATCGGTCTTGCCCTGATCTTTTCGGTCGTCATCGCGATCCTTGGCTGGTTCGCATCCGACCGCATCCTGCGCTGGCTCGAAACCCCGCCCGAGGCCTTTGCGATGGCGCACGACTATCTGCGCGTCACCTTCCTCGCAGTACCCGCGTCGATGCTCTCGGTCACGCTGATGATGGCATCGCGCGGCGCGGGCGATGCCGTGACGCCGCTGCGGTTCATGATCCTCGCGGTGGTGCTCGACATTCTGTTCAACCCCGTGTTGATCCTCGGCCTCGGCCCCTTCCCGCGGCTCGGGATTGCGGGCAGCGCGCTCGCGACCGCCGTCGCGGGGACGATCAGCCTAGCGGGTATGATCGGCTGGTTCTACGCGAAGAACCATGTCCTCCGCCTGCGCGGGCACGAACTCTCCTATCTCATTCCCAAATGGTCGGAGCTTCGCTTCATCATCGGTCGCGGCCTGCCGATGGGCGCGCAGATGCTCGTCATTTCGGGCGCCGGGCTCGTCATGGTCGGTCTCGTCAATCGCGAGGGACTCGTTACCGCCGCCGCCTATGGCGCGACATTGCAACTCTGGAACTATATCCAGATGCCGGCGCTCGCGGTCGGCGCGGCGGTCAGTTCGATGGCGGCGCAAAATATCGGCGCCGGGCGCTGGGACCGCGTATCGTCGGTGACGAACAGCGGCATCGCGATCAACCTGGCGATGACCGGGGTATTGATCATCCTCCTCCTGATCTTCGACCGCACCGCGCTCGCGCTCTTCCTCGGCAGCGAAAGCCCGGCGATCGACGTCGCACGCAATATTCAGCTTATCGCGACCTGGACTTTCCTGCCCTTTGGCACGACCATCGTCCTTATCAGCACGCTGCGCGCCAACGGCTCGGTCGTGCCGCCGCTCGTCATCCTGTTTCTGTCGATGTTCCCGATCCGCCTCGGCATATATTATTTCGGCTACGCGCCCGTCGGCAGCGACATTCTCTGGTGGAGCTTCCCGCTCTCGTCGCTCGCGTCGCTGGCGATGGCATGGGCGATCTATCGGCGCGGAAACTGGCGCCGGACGTTGCCCCAACCAAGCTCCTGAGGCGCGTTCCGCTTTCGACCAAGACGCGCGCAGCTTCGACTGGCGTCCCGGCGCCCGCTAGCCATCGACCGGTATTTGCCGCTAAAGCATCGTCAATGAACATGACAAACCGCAAGGACGCGCTGCGTGACCAGCGCGCGAAAATGCTGGCGACGGACCCCGACTGGCGCGCCTCGGACGCTCGCGTCAACCCGCGCGTCGCGATCGGTTCGATCATTGCGATGTGGGTGATCTATTTCCTGATCACCACTGTCCTCGCGATGCTGACAGGCGCGCCCGAGCAGTGGACGTCGGCAGGGCGGCGCGCCGTCGTGGTGATCGCGGGCATTCTGTGTACCTTCGTCCTTTACCAGCTACTCCAGCGGGCCCAGCCGCAAAGCTTCGGTGCCCGCCTTGCCGCGGCCATGGGGGCGGCCGTTCCGCTCGTCATCATCTATGCGACGATCAATCTGCTCGTCTTCTATTACTGGTTTCCCGTGGCTGACAGCGCCAAGCTGATCGAGGAGATGCAGGGCAAGTACCCGGGCGCATGGGAAATGATGCTGATCCTCGACAGCTCGATCCGCTGGTATTTCTTCTTTGCCGTTTGGGCGGCGCTCTATGTCGCGTTCGGCTATGCCAACGAAATGCGCGCGGTCGAACGGCGCGCAAACCATTTCCGGATCGAGGCGCAAACTGCGCAGCTGCGCGCGCTCCATTATCAGGTCAATCCGCATTTCCTGTTCAACACGCTCAATTCGCTGTCGACGCTCGTTCTCAAAGGATCGAAAAGCGAGGCGGAGACGATGATCATGAATCTGGCTTCCTTCCTGCGATCAAGCCTTGCCGTGGATCCCGAACAACTGGTCAGCCTCGACGAGGAAATCGCGCTCCAGCGGCTCTATCTCGATATCGAGCAGACGCGCTTCCCTGACCGCCTGCAGGTCGAGGTCGCAATGCCGAAGGAACTGGAAAACGCCTGCGTTCCCGTCCTGATCCTGCAACCGATCATCGAAAATGCGATCAAATATGGCGTGGCACCCAGCAAGGGGAAGATCGCGATCCGCCTGCAAGCCAGCGCCGAATATGGCCTGCTGATTGTGCGCGTCGAAAATGACATCGACCCAAAGGCGCCAACCCCCGCTTCAGGTACCGGCCTTGGCCTCGGCAATGTTCGCGAACGCCTGCTTACGCGCTATGGTCCCACCGCCGGATGCGAATGGGGGCCTTCGGATAACGGCGGATTTGTCGTATCGCTCTGGCTGCCATTGGCACGGGAGGCCTGCTGACTCATGATCCAAACGCTCCGGACCCTGATCGTCGATGACGAGCCGCTTGCTATCGAACGGCTGCAAATCCTTACCGGCCAACAGGACGGCATTTCGCTCGTCGGGACCGCCAGTGACGGTGCCTCGGCGCTTCGCATGGTCGACGCACTCGCGCCCGATCTGGTGCTCTGCGATATCGCGATGCCCGATCTCAACGGGCTGGAGGTTGCCGCCGCAATCGAAGGATTGAACAATCCGCCCGCTGTCGTCTTCGTCACCGCCTTTGATCGTTATGCCGTTGCCGCCTTCGATGTCGCGGCGGTCGACTATCTGCTCAAGCCGGTGTCCCCCGATCGCCTGGCGCGCGCGCTGTCGCGCGTGCGCGAATGGCGCGCGACCGAACGGTCACCAGCGCAAAAAAGCAAATGGATCAACGAGTTCTGGGTTCAGAACCGGGGCGAGATGCTGCGCATCGACGCGGGCCAGGTCGACCTGATCGAGGCGGAGCGCGATTATATGCGCCTCCACGTCGGCGGGCGAAGCTGGCTGATCCACCAGACGATCAAATCATTGGAAGCCCGCATGAACCCCGACCAATTCATGCGCATTCATCGATCAAAAATGATCCGCCGAGAAGGAATCATCGGATTGAAGCATCATGGCGATGGCGCATGGAGCGTCGATCTCGGCGAAGGCGGCGTGCATCGCATCGGCCGCACCTATCTCCACGATGTAAAGGCGATCATGCACGCCTGAAAAAAGGGCGGCCATGCCACCGGGGCATGACCGCCTTTCAGGGTCGCAAACTGGCGGGCCCTTCAGGGCGCGGCGACGACAAGAGCGCCGCGATCAGCCAAAAGTGCTTTTTGCCCGCTGAACAGCTCAGCAAGCTGGGTGTCGGCTCCGCGGCTGGCGGCGACTTCGCAACTGCGTACATCGGCGCGCTCGGCCAGCGTTCTGCGGCTGTTCGAACTGCAGACCTGACGGATCGCCATTTTGACGCGACCCGTCAGCCGGTCGCGGCCCTTTTCGCTGGACAGGTTGAGATCATCGTAACGAACGGTGACACTCTGCTGATCCTTGTCCGAAGGCGATGCCGCGGAAGGTGCGATGAGCCCGGCCGCGACCAACGGCGTCGCGAGCAGGATGAAAGAAAATTTCGCCATGGGGGAGTCCTCTCGTCAAAAGGATGCGGAATACCGGTTGGCGGACCGGGGAGACCGTTGCCCGATATCCCGCAAAGGGGTGATACTCCCTAGACGTCACGAGAATCGCGTTTGGATCGATCGGGGCGAACCACCGCTCGATTTGCAGACGAAGGACGTTAATCCGTCGACGAACGGCCGACCGGGGGACAACATCATAACGATGGGTTTGCGCCGGATGTACGATCAGGGTGATATTTCCGGATAACAACGAAACTATATTGCGCTATAAGCAGCCTTATGCAGGTTCGATTGTTCCGCTGGTCGATACTGGTGCTTGCCGGCCTCGCCGGCGGCATGGCGCTGGGCGAGATGGCAGCGGGATCGCGGGCGGGCATCGACAGCCACGAGCCAGCATCTTATTCGCACCTCAGCGCCAATCCGGATGCATTGATGCCTCAGGCTGATGGCGCTGCGCCGTGCCTTGACTGCGCGGACAGCTATGGTGTCGCAGTAAAGCTGCGCGCAAATCGCGATCGCAGGATGAGCGACGAGTTTCGTGAACTAGGAGCTGTGGACGTCGATCCGCCGGCAAGTGCGTATCCGGACGACGGCTATCGCTTTGGCGGACGCTTTCCCGACGCACCGCATGAGGTGGTCGTGGACCAGCATCCCGCTCCGGGCACCCTGGCTCCTCCCCCCTCGCCCGCCGACAGCTTGGTCCAGACGGCGGCGAAGGATTGAGGCGTCAGCGCGGCGGCGTTGCCGGCGCGGCGCAACGGGTGGTGTCGCCGGCCTTGCACGCCGCGACGTCGGCTTCCCACTTCATCCGTTCTTCGGCCGACATGGCGGCGACACGCGCCTTCTCGGCCTCATAGACCGCCGTTTCCTCGCTGAAGACCTGCTGGTCGTGCGCGACCTGCTGCTGCGCCGCCGACACTTCCTGTTGATAGGTCGTATTGTCCGACTTGGCACGCGACGCCTGTTCGGCATTGAGCCGGGCAGTGTTCGCGCGTTCTTCCGGGGTGGTGCCATCCTTGGCGGGTTTTTCCGGTGCCGCCGCGTCGGGCGTCGCCTGGAAAGCTGCGGCCTGACCGGAGGCGAGCAACGCGAACGCGGCGGTGGCCGCCCAAATCTTCATGGTCATTGACGCATCTCCTTCAATCGATAGGTCTGCCGCTCAAACGCTTTGGCCTGTGGCGCGTTCCCGCTGGCGAATTGACCTCGTCACGGGCAATCGCCATGCTGGACATTCCCTTCATGTCCGATCGGCCGATCATTTGCCAGCGTCACCGAAGCATCCCCTCAATCGCCCGGTATTTTTCACGCCGCTCGCGGTGCTTCTCGCCGCCGTCATCCTCAGCCTGTGGCAAGGTGCAGCCGTGGTTTCGGCCGAAACGGCGATCAACGATTGGATATTGCTGAATTTTTCGCCGCTTTTCGCCTGGGCGGGGATCTGCTTTCTGGCGCTCCTCGCCGGCATCGCGCTGTCCCCGCTGGGCGGACGGGTCATCGGCGGGCCGGGCGCGAAACCCATATTGACGCGCTGGCGCTGGTTCGCCGTCACGCTTTGCACGACGATCGCTACCGGCATCCTCTTCTGGGGCGCGGCCGAGCCGCTGTTCCATCTCAACGATCCGCCTGCGATGCTCGGGCTACAGCCCGGCAGCGACGCCGCCGCGACCTTCGCCATGTCGACGATGTTCCTCCATTGGACGCTGACGCCCTACGCAATCTACACGGTCGCTGGGCTTGCCTTCGCGCTCGTCTATTACAACCGCCGCGATCCGTTCAGCCTGTCATCGCTTTTCGTTCCCCTGCTCGGCCAACGCGCCCACGGCCCGGTCGGAACGGGGATCGACATCATCTGCCTCTATGCGCTGGTCGCCGGGATGGCGGCATCACTGGGCGCCGGACTGCTCGCGATTGCGGGCGGGATCGAGGGGATCGGCGGCTTTGACGGCGGAACGGCCCTCCGCTGGGGTATCGCAGCGGCGATCGTCGGCAGCTTCCTGCTCTCCGCCGCGACCGGACTGCAAAAGGGCATCGCCGGCCTTTCGGTGCTAAATACTTGGATTTTCTTCCTAATTATTGCCTTCGTCCTGCTCGCAGGTCCCACGGCCGATATGTTCGACCTCTCGCTACGCGGCACTTTCGACTACTTCCAGACCTTCGTCCCGCGTAACCTCGGCCTCGATGTCGATACCGGCTGGCACCGGCAATGGACGATCTTCAACTGGGCGAACTGGTTTGCTTGGGCGCCAGTGACCGCACTGTTCCTCGGCCGCCTTGCGGTCGGATACAGCGTGCGCGCCTTCATCCTCTATAATCTGATCCTGCCGTCGCTGTTCGGCGCAGTGTGGATGACCGCCATCGCCGGAGCGACGATCGCGTTCGACCAACAAAGCGGCGCCAGCCTATACGCCATCCTGACCGCGCAAGGCCCCGACCCGGTGCTGTTCCGGCTGTTCAGCGCGCTCGGCGGCGGTCCGGTGGTTGCCGGGATCGTGCTGTTCGCGATCTTTCTGTCCTATGTCGCCGGCGCCGACGCCAATGTGTCGGCGATGAGCGCGCTGTCGACACGCGGCATTACGCCCGACGCGCCCGAAGCGCCGCTTTGGGTTCAGGCAGTGTGGGGCATCACGGTCGGGCTCGTCGCAATCGTGCTGGTTGCCGGCGGAGGCATCGACGGCATCCGCATGATGTCGGTTCTCGGCGGCTTTCCCGCGCTGTTCGTCATTATCGGTGCCGCGATGTCGCTGGCGGTGATGGCGGTACGGGGACGGCGCGAAGCCGCCCCCGCCCAGTCCTGAGAAAGGGGTCTCAGGACTACCAGATCCGTGTGCGTTCCTCGGGCTTCAGATAATATTTGGCGCCCGCGGCGACGCTGAATGCCTTGTACCACGCATCGACGTTGCGCAACGGCCCGATAATGCGCCAGCGTGCGGGGCTGTGCGGATCGCTCGCGACCTGTTGCTTGATCGCATCCTCCCGCTGCTTCGTCCGCCATGCCTGCGCAAAGGCTAGGAAAAAGCGCTGGTCGCCGGTCAGGCCGTCAATCACGGGCGCGGGCTTGCCCCCGAGCGAACGACGATAGGCGTCATAGGAGACCTCCAGCCCCGCCAGGTCGGCGATATTCTCGCCCATCGTCAGGTCCGGATTGATGAACGAGCCCGGGGCGGCTTCATAGGTCGCATATTGCGCGCCGAACGCCTTGGCCTGCGCATCAAATCGCGCTGCGTCCTCCGGCGTCCACCAATCGCGCACCGCGCCCTCGGCGTCGATCTTGCGCCCCTGATCGTCAAAGCCGTGGGTGATCTCATGACCGATCACTGCGCCGATCGCGCCATAATTGACCGCATCGTCGACGCTTTCGCTGAAATAGGGCGCCTGCAGGATGCCGGCCGGGAACACGATCTTATTCTCGAGGCCGCCGTTATAGGCGTTCACTTCCTGGGGGTTCATCGACCATTTCTTGCGGTCCACGGGTTTGTTCAGGTCCGACAGTGCATAGGCATATTCGAATGCCGCGCTGCGCTTCACATTGCCGTAAAGATCGGCGGGATCGATCTTCAGCTCTGAATAGTCGCGCCATTTGTCGGGATAACCGACCATCACGTCCATCTTCGCGAGCTTCGCCAGCGCCGCTTCCTTCGTCGCAGGTGCCATCCAGCTATTGTTCCGGATGCGGTCGCCCATCGCGAGCTTCAGGTTGGTGACCAGCACCTCCATCTTCGCCTTGGCGCTCGCGGGGAAATATTGCTTGGAATAGGTTTCGCCGACCAGTTCTCCAAGGCTGCCGTCGACAAGCGTCAGGCCGCGCTTCCAGCGCGGACGCAGTTCGCCGACCCCGCTCAGTGCCTTGGTATATTCAAACCGGCTGTCGACGAAGGCCTTCGACAGATAAGGCGCGGCATTGTCGGCGACGTGGAATTGCTGCCACAGCTTGATCGTGTCGAGCGGCGTCTTGGCATAGAGCGCGGCAATGTCCCGGATCGCGGTGTTTTCGTTGACGATGATGCGCTTTTGCGGCGCGATGCCGGATCCTTCGAACCAGGCCTTCCAGTCGAGCCCTGGCGCATATGCGGCAAGCTCGTCCGACGACATGGGGTTGTTGATCTTGCCGATGTCGCGGCGATCGGCGATTGCCCAGCTCACCTTGGCAATCTCGGTCTCGAACGCCATGATGTTGTCGGCGGCCTTTTCGGCGTCAGCATTGCCCGCCATCTTCATCGTCCGCGCGATATAGGCGCGGTACGCATCACGCTGCGCCTTGAAGCTATCGTTCAGATAATAGTCCCGCTCGGGAAGTCCCAGGCCACCCTGCCCCAGCCAGAGCACGTTGACGGTAGGATCAGCGGTGTCGGCATAGGGACCGCCGCCGACGATCGTCGCGCCGAATGTCCCCTGAGTGCCGCCCATGAAGCGCGCCATTTCGCTCTTGTCCTTGATCGCGGCAACTGCAGCGATATCGGCCAACAATGGCTTGGCGCCGAGCGCATCAACTCGCGCCTCGTCGAGGAAGCTCTGGTACAGCCCGCCGACCTGGCTTGTCGCGGGCGCGCCCGACACGACGGCGCGCAGTTGGCGCTGGGTCAGGTTGTACACGTCATAATCGACACCGGCGGAAGCCTGGTCGGACGGGATTTCGGTACGCGCGAACCAGCCGCCGTTGGCGTAGCGATCAAAATCGTCGCCGGGCTTCACCGACGGATCGCGCGCGTCCAGGTCGACGCCCCATTTGCCAAAGGTCAGCGCCTTGAGCGAGCCTTCGCCGGCGCCTGCCCCTTCGTCGGCCATAGCGACCAGCGATACGGGACGCTTCGCATCATGCGCGACCGTTGGGGTTGCCAGGCCGGCCGCAATCGCCAGCGTGGCGCCCCCCAATAACATCTTCTTCATTCTACGTCTCCTTGCTCCCCATCTCTGAACGTCAGAGACGCCCGCAGAGCAAATGGGTCAAGCGAGTGCATGACGTTTGGTCGAACTCTTTGGCATGTTGGTGGAAAGAGTACTGGCCGCGTCCCGCATTGCAGCGCGGCGCGGCGCACCCTATTTATGGATCAACCGCGCAAAACCGCACTTGCGCCCCTAGAACAAATCTGGAACATACCTCTCCCATGAGTCTCACCCACATTAAAGTGCGCGGCGCGCGCGAGCATAATCTCAAGGGCGTCGACGTCGACCTGCCGCGCGATGCGCTGGTCGTCATCACCGGCCTGTCGGGCAGCGGAAAATCGTCGCTCGCGTTCGACACCATCTATGCCGAGGGTCAACGGCGCTACGTCGAGAGCCTGTCGGCTTACGCCCGCCAGTTTCTTGAAATGATGCAAAAGCCCGACGTCGAACATATCGACGGCTTGTCGCCGGCCATCAGCATCGAGCAGAAGACGACGAGCCGGAACCCGCGTTCGACCGTCGCGACGGTCACCGAGATATACGACTATATGCGCCTCTTGTGGGCGCGCGTCGGCATTCCCTATTCGCCCGCGACGGGCGAGCCGATTTCGGCACAAACGGTCAGCCAGATGGTCGATCGCGTGATGGAATTGCCCGAGGGGACGCGCGCCTATTTGCTCGCGCCCGTCGTGCGCGGCCGCAAGGGCGAGTATAAGAAGGAACTCGCGCAGTGGCAGAAGGACGGCTTCACGCGCGTTCGGATCGATGGCGAGTTTTACGAGATCGGCGAGGCGCCGGCGCTCGACAAGAAGTACAAGCATGACATTGAAGTCGTCGTCGACCGGGTCGCCGTGCGCGAGGGTCTTGGCACGCGGCTCGCCGACAGCTTCGAGACTGCACTGAAGCTCGCGGAAGGGCTCGCCTATGTCGACCTTGCCGACGGCCCGGTCCCGGGGCGCGAGGAAGAGGATACCGGCGGCGCTATGAAGGGCGCAGGCATCCCGGCGAACCGGCTGATCTTCTCCGAGAAATTTGCCTGCCCAGTCTCGGGCTTTACGATCGCAGAGATCGAGCCACGGCTGTTCAGCTTCAACGCGCCGCAAGGCGCCTGCCCCGCATGCGACGGCCTTGGCGAGCGTCAGGAATTCGATCCCGACCTCGTCGTCCCGAACCATGCGCTGTCGCTGAAAAAGGGCGCAATCGTACCGTGGGCGAAATCGAACCCGCCCTCGCCCTATTATATGCAGGTGCTCGAAAGCCTGGGCAAAGCTTATGGTTTCGACCTCACGACGCCGTGGCAGGATCTGCCGGGCGAAGTGCAGCTCATCATCCTCTATGGCAGCGGGGGCAAACCCGTCGAGCTGACCTTTAAGGACGGCAAGCGCACTTATACGACGCACAAGGCGTTCGAGGGCGTTATCGGAAACCTGAACCGCCGCCTGCTCCAGACCGAAAGCGCGTGGATGCGCGAGGAGCTGAGCAAATATCAGGCGCCGCATCCGTGCGAGACATGCAATGGCGCGCGCCTCCGCCCCGAACCGCTCGCCGTGAAGATCGCGGGCGAGAATATCAGTATGTCGGCGCAACGCTCGGTCGCCGACGCGCTCGGCTGGTTCAGCACGCTCGACGAAAAGCTGAACGACACGCAGCGGCAGATCGCCAAGGCGATCCTTAAAGAGATCAACGAGCGGCTTGGTTTCCTCAACAATGTCGGGCTCGACTATCTCAATCTCAACCGCACATCGGGCACGCTGTCAGGCGGCGAAAGTCAGCGCATCCGCCTCGCCTCACAAATCGGCAGCGGACTGTCGGGCGTGCTCTACGTGCTCGACGAACCAAGCATCGGCCTCCATCAGCGCGACAACGACCGGCTGCTCGCGACGCTGAAGCGCCTCCGCGACCTCGGCAACACCGTCATCGTGGTCGAGCATGATGAGGACGCGATCCGCCATGCCGATTATGTCGTCGACATGGGCCCAGGCGCGGGACTTCACGGCGGCGAAATTGTCGCCGAGGGGACGCTCGAAGAGGTGCTCGCGAACACGAAGAGCCTGACCGCGGCTTACCTCACGGGCGCGAAGAAAATCGAAGTGCCGAAGCATCGCCGCAAGGGCAACGGCTTCGACCTCGTGCTCAAGGGGGCGCGCGCGAACAATCTTCAGAATGTCACCGCCAAGATCCCGCTCGGCACCTTCACCTGCGTCACCGGCCTGTCGGGCAGCGGCAAGTCGAGCCTGATCATCGACACGCTTTACGCCAGCGCGGCGCGCGTCCTCAACGGTGCGCGCATGGTCGCGGGGCCGCATGACAGCCTGAAGGGGCTGGAACATTGCGACAAGGTGATCGACATCGACCAGTCGCCGATCGGCCGCACTCCCCGCTCGAACCCCGCGACATACACGGGCGCCTTCACGATCATCCGCGACTGGTTCGCGGGACTGCCCGAAAGCCAGGCGCGCGGTTACAAGCCCGGGCGCTTCAGCTTCAACGTCAAGGGCGGGCGCTGCGAGACCTGCACCGGCGACGGGCTGATCAAGATCGAGATGCACTTCCTGCCCGATGTTTATGTGACGTGCGAGACGTGCCACGGCAAACGCTACAACCGCGAAACGCTGGAAGTGAAGTTCAAGGGTCACAGCATCGCCGACGTGCTAGACATGACGGTCGAAGATGCCGCCGAATTCTTCAAGGCGGTGCCCTCGATCCGCGAAAAGATGGCGATGCTCGTCCGCGTGGGCCTCGGCTATATCAAGGTCGGGCAACAGGCGACGACGCTGTCGGGCGGCGAAGCGCAGCGGGTGAAGCTGGCGAAGGAATTGTCGCGCCGCTCAACCGGACAGACGCTCTACATCCTCGACGAACCGACCACGGGCCTGCATTTCGAGGATGTCCGCAAGCTGCTCGAGGTGCTGCAGGCGCTCGTCGATCAGGGCAATAGCGTCGTGGTGATCGAGCATAATCTCGATGTCATCAAGACTGCCGACTATATCCTCGACCTCGGCCCCGAAGGCGGGGTCAAGGGTGGCGAAATCGTCGCTGCTGGAACGCCCGAGCAGGTGGTGAAGGAAAAGCGCAGCTTTACCGGGCAGTATCTGGCGCCGCTGCTGGAGAAATAGGTGGGGAAGAGCTAAAAGCGCGCATGGTTTGCAGCGGGAGTTTCATGCGATGCCCCTCGATCTTGTACGCTATGCCCTTCCCTGCATCGCCGCGCTGTTGGCGACTCCCGCAACCGCTGCAGTTCCGCCCTCGCCCGAAAGGGCGCTCGAAGCTTATGTAGATGGATTGCGAACCGGTCGGGTCGAGCGATTGCAGGAGCTGTTCCTGCCCGACGGGCAATTCTGCACGCTGGCCGAAGGCAACGCATCGCCGGTCGATTGCAAGCGCTTCGCCGAGGTACTCGCGAGCTGGGCGGCGCGGCCCGATCCGTCCGCAACCGGGCGCGTTCTCGGTCGCTACGATGCGACGCCCTCGATGAGCGCGATCACCTATGAACTGCATTTCGGCGGTGACCGTTACCTTGACCAGCTCCTGCTCTATCGCACCGAAGCCGGGTGGCGCGTCGTCGCCAAGACCACTGCGGTCCGGTGACTCAGCCAGATCCGGCAGGCGCATATGATGCGTCGGTCTTGGCCAGAGCGAGTAGAGCCTTGGAATAGAAACCCCAGGTGATCACGGCGTTGCGCGGGTCAACGTGGGATTTCGCGAGGCGCGGGAGAGATGATGATAGAGAAGAATCGTTGCGCACGACGGAAGGAATGATAACGTTCCCATAGTTGAGATATGGGGTGAGGCCATGAAACTCCGTGCATTCGCATTGACCCTTGCAGCGTTGCTGTCGCCCACCGTTGCGCGTGCCGAGGGCTTTCTGAAGGTCGATGGCACAGAGATCGTCGACGGATCGGGCAAGCCCGTGATCCTGCGCGGCATGGGCCTCGGCGGCTGGATGCTGCAGGAAGGCTATATGTTGAAGCTCGGCGAGGTCGGGCAGCAGCACAAGATCCGCGCCAAGCTGGTCGAACTGGTTGGTGAGGCGCGCACTGCGGCCTTCTATCGGGCCTGGCTCGACAATCACACGACCGAGGCCGACATCGCCGCGATGGCGAAATGGGGATATAATTCGGTGCGCCTGCCGATCCATTTCGACCAGCTGACCCTCCCCGCCGACAAGGAACCGAAGGCCGGTCGGGACACGTGGCATGAAGAAGGTTTCCAGCGCATCGACCGCCTGCTCGCATGGAGCAAGGCGAACCGCATCTATCTGATCCTCGACCTTCACGCCGCGCCCGGCGGTCAGGGCAATGATCTTGCGATCTCCGACCGCGATCCGGAGAAGCCGTCGCTTTGGCAAAGCGCGGAGAACCAGCGCAAGACGATAGCGCTCTGGACCAAGCTTGCGGCGCGCTACAAGGACGAGCCCTGGATCGGCGCCTACGACCTCATCAACGAGCCCAACTGGAGCTTCGCGACCCCCGGCAAGGGCAATGGCTGCGATGATACCGAAAACAAGGCGGTCTGGGACTTGCAGAAGCGCATCACTGCGGCGATCCGCACCGTCGACAAGCGGCATATCGTGATCATCGAGGGCAATTGCTGGGGCAATAATTACAAGGGGCTGCCAGTCGCGTGGGATACGAACCTGGTTCTGAGCTTCCACAAATATTGGAACCGCAATGACGAGGCGAGCATCGCCGAAATCACGGCGCTGCGCACCAGCTATGACCGTCCGATCTGGCTCGGCGAGTCGGGCGAGAACAGCAACGGCTGGTATCGCGACGCGATTGCGCTGGTCGAGGGCGGCGGGATCGGTTGGAATTTCTGGCCGCTCAAGAAAATCGGCTTCAACCAACCGCTAGAGATCGTCGCCGGCGACGGCTGGATGAAGATTGTGGCTTGGATGACGGGCAAGGGTGCAAAGCCCGCGCCCGACGAGGCATATGCCGCGATGATGCAGCTCGCCGAAAACACGCGCTTCGATCGGAACATCCCGAAACCCGACGTCATCGACGCAATGTTTCGCCAGCCGCGTGACGCGAGCTACCGCCCCTTCGTCGCCCGCACGTTGGATAGCAAACCGCTGACCATTGCCGCCGCCGACTATGATCTCGGCCCCCCAGGGGTCGCCTATCACGACATCGTCGACGCCAATTATCATGTCGCGACCGGCGGCGAGCGGACACCGTGGAATAATGGCACGACCTATCGCAATGATGGCGTCGACATAGCGCGCGAGGCGAACGGAACGCCCTATGTCAGCGATTTCGTCACCGGCGAGTTTATGCGTTACAGCGCCAATGTCGCAAAGGCTGGCCGCTGGACCGTCACCGCGCGCATTCGCTCGGCGAAGGGCGGGCGCATCGGCATCGACGAGAGCGGCGTCGCCGTCCCCGCGGGAACCGTGTGGCAGATCGTGAAGCTTGCCGACGTCGACCTGCCCGCTGGCCCAGGCGCAGCGACGCTCCGCGCGATCGATTGCAGCGACTGCGAGGTCGCCGAGCTGATCTTCACGCCGCGCTGACCGGCGGAACCCGATCCCCTCTCCGCGCGTCCTGTCTGCACAAGCGGACGGGGCCCGTTTTGGAGGATGCGATCCATGTCCATGCTTGCCGTTTTTATCGGACGACTCTTCATCGCTCTGATTTTCATCGTGTCGGGGATCAACAAGCTGATCCATGTGTCGGATACCAGCGCGATGATTTCCGCCGCCGGCCTGCCTGGCGGGCTCGCTGTCCCGACGGGCCTGTTCGAACTCGTCGCGGGCATTTGCATCGCGCTTGGAATTGCAGTTCGGCTCTGGTCGACCCTGCTCGCCGGCTTTGTGCTGGCCACGATCATCTTTTTCCACCGCGAATTCACCGATCCTGTGCAGGCGATGGCCGCGATGAAGAATCTGGCGATCGCCGGCGGTTTGCTTTGCCTCTTCGGCTATGGCCACACGCGCTGGAGCTATGATGCGCTGCGGGCGAAGCGGCGCGCGGAAGTTGCCGAAAGTGCCGCGCAGCGTCATGCGGCCGAGGCGGAACTTCGAGCGGCGCGCGCCGAAGGGCGCGCCGAAGCGGTGGGAGCGCCGGTAGTCGTCGAAAAGCGGCCCTTCTGGCGCCGCTAGACGTTCGCACTTGGCATCGTGCCCGCGCTGCGCTAGCCTTCACTTAACGTTTACGTAAAGGGAGGGTTTGCCATGGCGTCCCGTGATCTCGACATTGTCGTCTACGGCGCAACCGGCTTCACCGGCCGCCTCGTCGCCGAATATCTCGCGCACCATTATAAGGACCGCAAGGATGCGCCGAAATGGGCGATGGCGGGGCGCAGCCTCGACAAGCTTGCCGAAGTGCGCGACCTGATCGGCGCCAGCGAAGAAACGCCGCTGATCGTCGCCGACGCGAGCGATCCGGCGAGCCTCGACAAGATGGCCGAAAGCACGAAGGTCGTGCTGACGACCGTGGGCCCGTACCAGCTTTACGGCAATGAACTTGTCGCCGCCTGCGTCCGCGCCGGCACCGCCTATGCCGATCTTTGCGGCGAACCCGGCTGGATGCGCGACATGATCGACGCGCACGAAGGAGCGGCCAAGGCATCGGGCGCGCGCATTACGTTTAGCTGCGGTTTCGACTCGATCCCCTTCGACCTCGGCGTCGCCTTCCTGCAGGCAGAGGCGGTGAAGCGCCACGGCAAGCCCGCGCCGCGCGTCAAGGGTCGCGTGCGCAAGATGGCGGGCGGCGCGTCGGGCGGCACGATCGCGAGCCTGACCGAAACGCTGAAGGCTATCGCGAAGAAACCTTCGCTTGCGCTGCTGCTCAAGTCCTCCTTTGCGCTGACGCCGGGCTTTGAGGGGCCTTCGCAGCCCACGGGTCTGATCCCCGAATATGACGGCGCAACGGGCACCTGGACCGCGCCGTTCGTGATGGCACCCATCAATACCAAGAATGTCCACCGCACCAACTTCCTGCTCGGCCATCCGTGGGGCGAGGATTTGGTGTATGACGAGATGGTGATGACGACGATCGGCGACGCGGGGAAAGCGATGGCCGAAGCGATGGCGAAGGCAAACCCGTTCGACCCGAGCATCAAGCCCGGCGAAGGGCCAAGCAAGGAAGAGCGCGAGAACGGCTTTTACGACATCCTCTTCATCGGCGAATATCCCGACGGCACCACAGTCCGCGCGTCGGTTCAGGGCGACCGCGACCCCGGCTATGGTTCGACGTCGAAGATGCTGGCCGAAACGGGCATCGCCCTGCTCGCGAACAAGGGCAAAGGCGGCGTCTGGACGCCCGGCGCGCTGCTGGGCGACGCGCTGATCGAGCGGCTGACCGCGAACGCCGGATTGACGTTCCAGATCGAGGACTAAAAATAAGATGACGACCTCTCCCAGCGCGCTCGACGCGCTGCTCTCCACGCTGCGCACCGAAGAGGGCGTGGCCAAGGCACATATCGACGAAGGCTGGATGCAGGGCCGCACCGCCTATGGCGGCATCAGTTCGGCGGTGGCGCTTGCGGGGACGATGGCGCTTCACCCGACCGAGACCCCGCTGCGCTATGCGCAGATCAGCTTCGTGGGTCCCGTCGGCGGCGATTGCACCATCGAAACGCGCGTGCTGCGCCAGTCGAAATCGAGCCTGTTCATCGACGCCGGCGTGTCGAGCGATCAGGGTTTCGGTACCGCCGCGGTCTTCGCCTTTTCGGGCGACCGTAACAGCCATCTCGACCACGACCGGTTGGCGATTCCAGATGCCCCCGATCCCGAAACACTGGCACCGGTGCCCGAGCATCATGCGCGACCGCCCTTCACGCGCCATTTCGACATGCGGCCGACCACTGGCCCGCGTTTCGGTTGGAAAAGTGACGTTGGCGAATATCTGACGTGGGTCCGCTTCGTCGAGGAACCGGCGTGCCACCCCGCGGTCGCGCTGCTGGCGATGGGTGACGCGCTGCCCCCCGCCGCAATGGCTCTATTCAGCCAGTTCGGGCCGATCAGCTCGATGAACTGGACGGTCAATATGCTCACCGGCACGCCGGCAACCGACGACGGCTGGTGGCTGCTTTCGGCGAAGACCGGCTATGCGCGCCACGGCCTGTCGGTACAGGACATGATGCTGTGGAACCGCGCCGGCGAGCCAGTGCTGAGCGGTAGCCAGGCGATCGCGATTTACGCCTGATATTGGGCGAAAGCTTGCCTTTATACTTCTTCGTCACCCCGGACTTGATCCGGGGTCCCGCTTGATGTCCAAGTCAGCCGATGTCTTCAAAAAGCGGGATTCCGGATCAAGTCCGGGATGACGGAAGTGGAGTGACGGAACATCCGCTTCCCCAACCCGCAGCGGATCTACGCTTGAACCGGCAGGTCGATGATCGCGTCGAGACCGCGGCCCACCCGGTTGCGGAGCGTCAGTCCGCCGCCCTCGCCTTCCGCGATATCGCGCGCGATCGAAAGGCCGAGCCCGGCGCCGCCGGTCGCGCGGTTGCGTGACTGTTCGCCGCGCGCGAAAGGTTCGACCAATGTCCGGATCTGTTCCTCGGTGAGGCCGGGGCCGTCGTCGGAGATGACGATCTGCGCGCGGCCGGTCTGGTTGCGCACCGAAAGCCGCGCGCGGATGCCATAGGCAACGGCATTGTCGGTCAGGTTGCGCAGCGCGCGCTTGAGCAGCATCGGCCGCGCCAGAACATTGGCGTCGGCGATGTCGTCCATCGCGACATCCTTGCCGCGTTCCTGGTAATCGGCCACCAGTTCGCCGACGAGTTCACGCAAGGGTATGCGTTCCTGCGCTTCGGTGCCCGCACCCGATCGCGCGAGCGCCAATATGTCGCTCAGCATAGCGGTCATTTCCTCGATGCTCGCGATCATCTTGTCGCGCAGCGCATCGTCGTCGACCTGTTCAACACGCACGCGCAAACTGGCAAGCGGCGTGCGCAAATCGTGGCCGACGGCACCGAGCATCCTGTCCTTGTCCGACAGCATCGTCGTGATCCGGCCGCGATAGGCGTTAAACGCGCCGATCAGGTCGCGGACGTCCGATGGCCCCTCTTCTTCGAGGGGCTCGGCATCGCGCAGCGCCGGGTTGGCCCGCGCCGCGCGCGTCAGGTCGCGCAGCGGGCGGGCGGCCCGCCAGGCGATAAACATGATCGGGACGAGCAGCAGCAGATAAAGCGATAACGTCTGCCAGACGAGGAAGCCCTGCAACCGGTTCCCGCCCGCAGCAATACGCGAGCGGACGGCGAAATAGCGGCCATCGACCTTTGCGACGACAATGACGGCACGATCGGGAAATTCGGGTCGCCGAAGCCGCTGGCGTTCGCGCGGCGGAAGCGCCCAAGCGTCCACCGATTCAACCTGAATATTCGTCTCGTCCAAAAGCCCGCTGACATATTTTGCAAGGTCGGGCAGCCGGACCGCACCGACAGGCACCGGCGGAGCTGTATCCGAAATTACGAGTTTTTGTGCGCGCTCGCGCGCTTCCGCATCATTCTGCGGGCGCCTGAAATCGCCGCGTCTGTCACGCTCGATCGCGTCGATCACGCGCGCGACCGCCATGCCACCGCCATGCGCCAGCGCCTGTTGCTTCATCCCGCGCGACAACAGGACGAAATTGATCGCCTGCGCGACGAACAGCATCACCGCGACGGCAAAGACAAGCTGGCCGATCAGGCTTTTGGGCCACAGGCGCAATTTCATGTCGTGGGCCCCATGCGCTTCACTTCGCACGCGAGCGTATAGCCCCCGCCCCACACTGTCTTGACGAGCTGGGGATGCGCAGGGTCGACCTCGATCTTTTTGCGCAGGCGGCTGACGAGATTGTCGATCGCGCGGTCGAAGATATCGGCCTCGCGCCCGCGCACCATGTCGAGCAGCCGGTCGCGGCTCATCACCTGTCGCGGATGGCGCACCAGCGCGTGAAGCAGATGATATTCGCCCGACGACAGCGCAACCTCATTGCCTTCGCCGTCGACCAGCACGCGCTCGACTTCGCGCAGCACCCAGTCGCCAAAGGCATAATAGGTACCGCCAGGATCGAGCGCACGGCCACCCTGCTGCGTGCGGCGCAGCACGGTGCGGATGCGGGCGACAAGTTCGCGCGGGTTGAAGGGTTTGACGACATAGTCGTCGGCGCCGATCTCCAGCCCGATAATACGCTCGGTATCCTCGGCGCGCGCCGTGAGCAGGATGACGGGAATGCTGCTCGTCTCGCGCAAATGGCGCGTCAGCGACAGGCCGTCTTCGCCCGGCATCATGATATCGCTGACGACCAGATCGATGCCTTGCGCACGCAGTACCGAGCGCGCCTCGGCGGCGCTCGCCGCGTCGGTCACGGCAAAGCCCTGCGCGGTCAGATATTCGCCCAGCGGTTCGCGGATCGAAGGCTCGTCGTCGATCAGCAGGATGCGGGGCGTGTCGCTGTCGGTCATCGGGTTTCCGTTAAAAAGATGCCAGTTCGAGAGATGCTAGTTCGCCCACCGGCCGCGGGGACCGATGGGCGATAGCTGGCAGGGACCGGCAACAAAGGCAATGCCGGGAGGGGAGGAAGGCCTGCGTCTTGCCGCGCAGCCCCTGCCAAATGGCTTATGGGTTGACGGGAGCAGCCGGAGCCGCGCCGCCGCGCTTGGCACGCCATGCACCGCGCTGGGCCTTGCGTTCCTCGGGCGTGACCTGACCGTCCTTGTTCGCATCGGCCGCGTCGAAGCGCGCGAGCGCCGCGGTCTGGAACTCGGCCTGGCTGATCGCCTTGTCGCCGTCGCTATCCGCCTTGCCCATCATCATGCCGTGGTGGCCGCCGCGTTTGCCATGATGGCCGCGCATACCACCGCGCTTGCCCTCGCCGCCCTCGGCGCGCTTGTCGCCGCGCTCGGCGCGTTTTGCCGCACGGTCGGCGCCATGCTGGTCCCACTCGGCCTTGCTGATGCTGCCGTTGCCGTCGGCATCGAGGCTGGCGAAACGCTTCGCCTGCATTTCGGCATGCCGTGCGGCGCGGTCGGCGGCGTCAAGCTTGCCGTCTTTGTTGACGTCCATCTTGGCGAACATCTCCGCTGCCCGGGTTTGCACATCGGCCCGGGTTTGGACGGCATCGCGGTCACCGTCGCCGGGCGCCGCAAGAACGGGCACGGCGACCAGCGCGGCACCCAGCGTCAAAAGAGAGAATTTCTTGATCACGTAACGAACTCCTTCGAGGGAGCGCCAAGGAGAGGTCGGCGTCCCGATGAAAGCGTTCTAGGCACGATTTGTCCCAGCCTGTTGCCGGATAGGCGAAAAATTGTCGCAAATTGTCGCAGAAACGATGCTCGGTTCATTTCGCAGCAAGCGGCGCAGGCAACAAATAGGTCAGGCCCTTGGTAAAACCCCGCGGCGCCACCGATACATGGTCCTCATCATTCAGTACGTCAGCCCGGATCTGCAGTCCCGGATAGCCGCGCCGTTTCAGCGTTGCGACCAGCGCCTCGCTATCGCCGACCATATCCATCGTCTTGTTGAAGCGGGGATCGCCTTCTCGAACCGCCTCATATTCGCCGGTATAGATATAGACCTTCGCCGCAAGGTCGCGATGCGCCACCGCATAGGCCGTCTCGGCCGCAAACATGTGCCGTTTGTCGTACCATAGCGAGGGGCTTCCGAGGATGTAGCCGTCGAACATCGCGGGATCGGTGAACAATATCTGCGTCCCGAGCAAGGCGCCGTAGGAATGGCCGAGGAACAGCTTTTGCCGGGGATCCGTCCGATAGCGACCGGCGATGAAGGGAAGGACATGATCGCGCAAATAGCGCTGATAGGCGCCGCCTCCGCCATGCACCGTATCGGCGGGAGCGTCGCTCGGCCCGCGGGCAGTCGGTGTATAGTCGCGCCGCCGACTTTGAACCGGATCGTCGCCCTTGGCATAGGACAGGCCGACGAGGATGAAATCCTGCACTTTCGGCCCTTCGACGTTCAACCGCCGCGCAATCTGCCGCACCACCGGAAAGGCATAGTCGGCGTCGGTGACATAGAGCACCGGATAGATGCGCTGAGGTTCCTTGGCGTAAGAAGGCGGCACGCTGACAAAGACCTGATAGTCGCGGCCCGATGCCGGATCGGGCACGTCCCAAACCTCGCTGCCCAGCAGGGCGTAGGGCTTTCCATGCCCTTCCTGAGCGGCCTGCGCCGCGATTGCCGAACCATTGTCATGTCCCGGCGCCGCGCCGCTACATCCCAAAAGCAGCGCCACGCCAAAGGCGCCCGCTGCTCGATATCCCTTTGCCATTGTTTCCGAATCTCCCCCGTCTGTCCCTTGGCCGTGCCAATCCGCAATCGCATAACGGCTGGCAATGGAGCGGTGCGGACGACCGGCCCAGCCGTTCATACGCCGGGGCGGAGCGATGGAGAGCAGCGAGAAGAGAACCCGGCGCATTTTAGAAGCGCGGCGTCCGCGCCGCCTGTCCGGCCCGGAAACAGGTAAGCCCCGTCGCATTTCTGCGGCGGGGCTCCCTAGACTTCGTCCGAAGACAGAAGTCAAATTCTACTCTTTCTTTCGATCAAGCAGATAGATGAAACGCGGCAGGTCCCGGAAGGTTCCCGCCGCGCCGATATTTTTTAGGTTATCTTACGCGCGGCAGCCGACCCAAGGATCAGGAACAGCACGACGAGAGCCAGGCCGACGAAAAACAGGATTTTCGCAATGCCGGCGGCCGCGCCAGCAACGCCGCCAAAGCCGAGCACCGCGGCAAGCAGCGCGATCACGGCGAAAATCAAAGCCCATTTGAACATCTGACGTCTCCTTGCATTTGCGCACGACACCAGCTTCGAAAGCGCGTCACTTTCGAGGGGGAAACGGCCGGTCGCCGCGCCGCAAATCTCCGATTGTTGATACGAAGGCATAACGACGCCAGCGCATGAAAGTTCCTGTGTCCCGGCAGATAGCCCCTTGCCTATCCTGCCGACCACGCGTTTATGCGCGCATCGATCTGGGGAGGTTTCATGCGCATTTCATCGCTCAACCGGGTGCTCGCCGCTGCAGCACTGACGCTTTGCATTCCGGCTTTGGCCGGTGCCCAGCAAGGCGACGCGGCGCCGACGCAAGGTGTGGCATATCTGAACAAACAAATGACCGCGCTCGCCGAGCGGAACGGCGCCGATGGCTGGCGCGTCACACCAAGCGGGCTGCGCTGGCGCCGCATCGCGGGCGACGGCAGCGGCGCGCGCCCCGGCCCGACCGATCAAGTCACCGTCCATTATGTCGGCACATTCGCCGATGGCCGCGAATTCGACAGTTCGGTGCGCCGCGGCGAGCCGACGACCTTTCCGCTGAACCGCGTAATCGACGGCTGGCAGGAAGGCGTCGCGCTGATGGGAGTCGGCGACAAGGTGGAACTCGCGATCCCGTGGCAGCTCGCTTATGGCCCCGTCGGCAAGGGGCCGATCCCGGGCGGCGCCACCCTGCTGTTCACGGTCGAATTGCTCGGCATCGAGCCTGCCCGCTGACATCGGCGGGAGACCGGCGGAGCGCGACGGGACCTGACCGGAATTTTCCGGTCGCGCCCGTCATTGTGACTTGGATGTCGACATGAACACTTCGCCGGTGGCCGGGTCCACCGAAAGTTTCGGCGAGCTTTTGCAGGGGTAGGACGCGTTCATCGCGATCAGAAACAGCATGTGCGTGGACACTTGCCGGATTTGCGGATGCTCGCGAAGATATTTGTGGAACACGTCCCTGTTCTGTTCATAGGTCGCGCCCGGCGGCAGGCAATAGACCGCCTGTTCGGCGGACTTGTCTGCGTTCATCACAGGCGCATCGGCCATGCCCATGAAATATCCGATGCAGGCGCTATAGTCCTTCGCGCTTGCTACACACTGATTATAATAGGAATTCCCGCCCGCGAGGCTTTCGCGCGGTTGAAAGGCCGCGCCGTCGGCCGGAGTCAGCGCCGCCAGCAGCGCCAGAGCAACCAATTGCTTCATTCGCCCTCCCCGGGTCTGTCCTGTGGCATATTCTATACCCTAAGTACCCGACGGCCTAATGATATGCGACAGGCTGCATCGAGCGGGATATCGCCTGAACGCGAACGCCGGACGAAGGCGCAGGGCCGACTATATGAGATTTCGGAAGTTGGAGCGGGTAGCGGGAATCGAACCCGCCTAGCTAGCTTGGAAGGCTAGAGCATTACCACTATGCTATACCCGCATCTCCAAGGTCGGCGGCGATTGCCATTTTGACCGCCCGCAGTCAAGCGCATCATTGAGAACATCTTGGCAACATGCTAAAGATGCGCCGTGCAGGACGGCGAAGACCATGACACCGACGATGCCGCGGAGGCCCCGGTCCGCAAGATCATCCATGTCGACATGGATGCTTTCTACGCATCGGTCGAACAGCGTGACGATCCCGCGTTGCGTGGCAAACCGGTTGCAGTAGGCGGATCGTCGCGACGCGGCGTCGTCGCGGCCGCAAGTTACGAAGCGCGCAAGTTCGGCGTTCGCTCGGCGATGCCGAGCATCACCGCCAAGCGTCAATGCCCTGACCTGATTTTCGTCCCGCCGCGTTTCGAAGTGTATCGCGACATTTCGCATCAGATCCGCGCCATTTTCCGCGACTATGCCGACGAGGTCGAACCGCTGTCGCTTGACGAGGCCTATCTGGACGTCAGCGCCGACAAGGCTGACCTCGGTAGCGCGACCGCGGCGGCGAAGCTGATCCGCCAACGCATCCGCGCCGAAACCGGCCTCACCGCCTCCGCCGGCGTCTCGTACAATAAATTCATCGCCAAACTCGCGTCGGACCAGAACAAGCCCGATGGCCTGACCGTCATTCCGCCGGGCCGCGGCGCGGCCTTTGTCCAGACATTGTCGATCCGCCGTTTTCACGGCATCGGGCCGGTCACCGCGGCCAAAATGGAAGGGCTTGGCATCTTCTCGGGCGCAGACCTTGCGGCGAAAGACCCGATGTGGCTCGCCGAGAATTTCGGCAACAGCGCCGAATGGCTCTGGAATCTCGCGCGCGGGATCGACCATCGCCGCGTCAAGTCGAACCGGCCGCTGAAGTCGTTGGGCGGCGAGCGCACCTTTTTCAACGACCTGATTACCGACACCGAAATCCGCGAGGCGCTCGCGCATGTCTGTACCGTCGTGTGGGACCGCGTGGCGAAGAAGGGCGCGCGCGGTCGCACCGTGACGCTCAAGCTGCGCTACGCCGATTTCAGGACGATCACGCGCGCCAAATCGGTCGCCATGCCCATCCTCGACGGCAGTTCGCTGCTTGCTGCGGGTGAAGCCATCCTCGCGCCATTACTCCCGACCGAACAGGGCATCCGCCTGCTGGGCGTGACCCTGAGCAAATTCGAGGGCGAAGAGGATGATGGGGAAGTCGTGGCCGCCCCCGCCGACCTGCTCAGCCTTATCTAGCTACCAGGGCAGGCGTGAAACGCCGCATTGCTGCCTGCATCTTGGGCGACAGCGAAGCGAAGTTGCAGCGTATCAGCGTCTCGTCCATCACCTGGATACCCTCGGGCCCCGGAGCGCCGGTGCGCAGCATCATGCGGTCGGGCGACAACGACTTCACATGGAAATAGCCCACGCTCTCGGTCGGTCCCAATTGCATATGGGTAAAGCCGTTTTTCAGAGCGGTGGTGCGCCCGATCGCCTCCAACTCGGCGACCGGCCCCATGCTGGCTTTCGGTCCATAATAATAGACCGCGCCCCAGCGCTTGCCGTCATAGGCATAGCCGTTGGTCACCGACGCGCATTTGTCGGTCGCGCTGATCCAGAAGCCCCTGTCGATCGGCATCGCAATCGTCTGCGCCGCCGCCGGCACGCTGCACGCCATTGCGGCGAGCGCCAAAAACCATCTACGCATCGATACCCCACCTCCGCTGACAGTGACGTCATGGTGGCGGAATTAGGCGATCCGATCAACCCGCGTCGGCGAACACGCGTTCCTTGGTCGCCGTGAAGCGGATCGACGGATTGCGTTGGGTCACATAGCCGACTTCCCACGCGTCCTTCGCCATGAACACCGGCGCGCCGTCGCGGTCGGTCGCCGCGGCACCGCGATTGTCGGCCTGGAACGCCTTCAGCGCCGTCGCATCCTCGCTCGCAATCCAGCGCGCGGTATCCCACGGCGACTGCTCAAGCTTCGCCTCGACCTTATATTCGGCCTCTAGCCGGCTGATCAGTACGTCCAATTGAAGCTGCCCGACGACGCCGACGATCATGTTCGATCCGATCTCGGGATAGAAGACCTGGATGATCCCCTCCTCGGCCATGTCGTCGAGCGCTTTGCGAAGCTGCTTTGTCTTCGTGGGGTCGACCAGCGCGACGCGGCGCAGGATTTCGGGCGCGAAATTCGGCAGACCGGTGATCGTGATGTCGCTGCGTTCGGAAAGCGTGTCGCCGACGCGCAGCGTGCCATGGTTCGGAATGCCGATGATGTCGCCCGGGAACGCCTCTTCGGCCATTTCGCGGTCCTGCGCGAGAAAGAGCATCGGGCGGCTGATCGCGATCGCCTTGCCCGTCCCGCCCTGCATCAGCCGCATACCGCGTTCGAACTTGCCCGAGCAGAGGCGCATGAAGGCAATGCGGTCGCGGTGCGCCGGGTTCATATTCGCCTGTACCTTGAATACAAAGCCGGTGACGGCATCGTCGTCGGGCTGTACCGGCGCGGGCTCGGCGGGCTGCGGCTGCGGCCCCGGCGCATGGTTCGCCAGCCCCGCGAGCAGGTCGACGACGCCGAATTCCTTGAGCGCCGAGCCGAAGAACACCGGCGTCAGATCGCCGTTACGATAGGCGGCCGCATCGAACGGCGCGTAGCAGGCCGACGCCAGCTCGGTCTCTTCCCTGAGCAATGCCATCGCATCGGCGCTGAGCTTCGCCGCAAGGCGCGGATCGTCGAGGCCCTCGACCGCGATCCGATCGCCCTCATACATACGCGAAGCTTCGCCGCCCGGCACCATCAGCGCAGGATCGACGAGGTCGTAAATCCCCTCAAACTGTCCGCCCATGCCTACGGGCCAGTTCATCGGGCAGACGTCGAGCGCCAGCCGGTCGGCAACCTCGTCGAGCAGTTCGAACGGCGTCTGGCCTTCGCGGTCGACCTTGTTGATGAAGGTAATGATCGGGACGGAGCGCAGGCGGCACACCTCGAACAGCTTGAGCGTTTGCGGTTCGATACCCTTGGCGGCGTCGATCACCATCACCGCGCTATCGACGGCGGTCAGCGTGCGGTAGGTATCCTCACTGAAATCCTCGTGCCCCGGCGTGTCGAGCAGGTTGAAGATCAGCCCGGCATGTTCGAAGGTCATCACCGACGAGGTCACCGAAATCCCGCGCTGCTGTTCGATCTTCATCCAGTCGGAACGTGCGCGCCGCGCAGCACCGCGCGCCTTGACCTCGCCCGCGATATGGATCGCGCCGCCCGCGACGAGCAATTTCTCGGTCAGCGTCGTCTTGCCCGCGTCGGGGTGCGAGATGATGGCGAAGGTACGGCGGTCTGGGTGCGGAGCTATCATGGCGCGGGCGCCTAGCAGGTGGGGCGAGATGTGGAAAGGGGCTGGCGTCGTCGCCCCAGCGGCCGCATGATCGACCTCATGCGCAACCTGCTCCTCGCCGCCGCCCTGATCGCTGCTCCTGCTGCGGCGCAGGATTCTCCCTTTGTCGGCGAATATCGCCTTGCGGAAGGGCCCGACGTCGGCGGCGGGCTGCTGATCCGCAACGACGGCCGCTTCCAATATATGCTCGCTGCGGGCGCCCTCGACGAGCAGGCCGAGGGCCGCTGGGAAATGCGCGGCGACACGATCTGCCTCACCACCGATCCGAAGCCGGTGCCTCCCGCGATGGAGAAAGGCGCGTTGATCGAGGTCGAGGGCGCTGTCCCCACGCTGCTCGTCACCTGGCCCAACGGCAAGGGGGTCGCAGGGGTCGATTTCATCATCGGCTTCGACAGCGGCGATCCTATGGAAGACTATACCCAGACCTATGGCTGGACGATGCCCGAGGACGACAAGCGGGTGCCGCGCTGGATCAAAGTTCGCGAGCCCATCTATGGCGTCACCGCGCCACGCTATGAATTGACCGAGACCGACGGCGGCAAGCTGCGCGTTACCATCGTCCCCAACGATATGGGCGTCGTGAATTTCGAGGGTGCGTGCGCGGAGAAGAGCGAAGGCGGACTGACGCTGCACCGCGCCGAGGGCGATATGCGGTTTCGGCGGCTGGGCGCCCCTTAAAGCCGCAAAAGCCCCGCATGCGCGCCCCGAATTTATGTCCTTTGTGGCTTTAAGCCGACAAAAGATACGCATGCACACGCCAAAACTGTCTCCTTTGTCGCGTTAGGCGAACGAATGGATATCGACGAGATCAAAAATCCAGGCCCGAGGCTGGCACAGAGGAATAATGTAGGAAAACCGCATTTTGCGGGTGAAGGGAGGCCGTTTTGGGGTGGTGAGCTGACGTTGCCCTCTTTGGACATCGCCCGGCTGGATCCAGATCGGGTCGGCGCAAGGGCCGCGCAATATTCCAAAGTTCAGGAAAGTTCAGCCCTATGAGCGCCCCGATTTGCCCGTCGCGGCGTGTTGGATGTGCGCCGCACGTCCGATCATGGTCGTACCCGCAAGCCGGGCAGCGACCACCTTTTTGTTCACCGAGTGAAAGAGCCGGATGAAGGCTGGCACGGCCGAATAATGTAGGAAAGACCTAATTGAAGGCGGTGTTTGTTTTATATTGGGGAGCGGACACCCCGTCCCCCACTTCCGTCATCCCGGGCTTGACCCGCGATCCCGCTTTTTGGTGCATTCACTGGCTTCGGCCTCAAGCGGGACCCCGGATCAAGTCCGGGGTGACGAGGATGGCAGGGTCCGCAATCGGTCGAAACCAGCCAGGACCCAGCCGCGGGCCGGATGACGCGCCCCCCCACCAATCGAAACCCGCCGCCCAAAAACAGAGAGGCGCAGCCTTTCGGCCACGCCCCTCCCCCCGTTTTCTTGAAACTTATATCAGCGCGAGGCGAGCCTCATCGCGCCGGCTTTTGCCGCCCACTGGATCGCCTCGCCGCCGCCCATGGCGCGGACGAAGCAGGTCTGACCCTGCGCCTTCAACTGGTTGCAAAGGCTCGTCGCATCGGCGCGCGTCGCAAGCCCGTTCACCGTCAGGCGATAGAAATTGCGGCCGTTCACCGTCGCGGCGTGGCTCGATGCCGGGAAATTCGCGAGAACGCCGTTGCGCTTTTTCAGCGTGCCCCATTTTTCCCGCGCGATGCCGAGGCTGTCATAGGCGCCAAGTTGTACTGCCCAGCCGGTCGGCTTCTTCGCATCGAAGCCCATCGCCTTCGGGATCAGCACCGTCGCCAGTTCGATCGCCTGTTTCTGTGCCGGGCGAATCCGTCCTTCGTCCTGGGCGTGCGGCGCGGCGCGGTACGGCGCGGCGTCCGCCATGATCACTTCGCCCGCCGGCTTCGGCTGCGGCAATTCGGTCACCGGCACGACGCCATCGGCATTGCGCTCGGGCATCGGCAGTTCGACGCTGCGGATCGCGCTGCTCGCATCGGCCAGAACCGGCGGCGGCGGCGCATAGTCCGCGACCGGCGCCGGATCGGCGCTGGCGAGTTGCACCGCGGGCCCCGCCGCGGCCATCTGCGTGTCGCCGAAATTGCTCAGCGCGAGGCGGACCGGCATGCCCGCATCCTCCCGCGCAGTGGTGCCCATCAGGCTAGCGATGCGAACCTGCGCATTCGGCTGTTCGGCCAGCTTCGACCATTCCGCCATCCGCCCTTCGAGCTTTGCGAGCGACAGATCCTGCGACGCGATCATGCGCGCTTGCGCCCAGCGGCCCGACAATGCGAGCGCCAGCGCAAAATTCTGCCGCGTCCGCGCATCGGCATCCTTTTCGCGCGACGCTTCGTTCAGCACGTAAAGCGAGCCTTCGGCATCGCCGGCAAGCGCGAGCGCGAGCCCGAGATCCGACGCCGGCACGGTGTCGCGATGCTGGGTCAGCAGAGCGACCGCCTGTTGATTCTTGTTCTGTGCGATCTGCGCCAGCGCGAGCGAGAGGACCGTATTGCTGTCGGTCGCGCCGAGTTCCATCGCCTCGGTCAGCGCCGCGGTCGCCGATGCGAACCGGCCATTACCCAGATAGGCCTGACCCAGCAGCGCGCGATAGCCCGCGTCACGCGGGCTGCCCGCCACCGCCGCTTCGGCGAGGCTGACGGCCTTGCTCGGCTTGCCGGCTTCAAGCGCGACGCGCGCCTGATCGGCCGACTTCGCGGCCACGATGGGCGTCCCGGCGGCGCGCGAAGGCGCGTCGGCCATCTTGCCCATGCCGCTGCACCCCGTGGCCACGCCAAGGACGAAACCGGAAACGGCCAGATTCTTCAGCATCTTGCGGTTCATGACAGATCCCCCAAAAGTCTTCAGCGTTGTCCGCGCACCGGACGCGCGGCGGGCAAACGGCTCGCCATCGCGTCGATTTCGGGCAGCGACGACAGATATTCGTCCAGCAGGTCGGTCAGGATCACCTGCGACGACCGGTTCGTCACCGCGCTTGCCAGGCGCAGGCGCAGGTGTCGCTCGGCGTCGAGGCGCAGCGTGAACGCCGCCTTTTCCCGGGCCCGCAATGCGCGCGGTGCCTTTTCCTTCTTCGGAGCCGGCGCGGGACGCGCTTCGACCTTGCGCGCCACCGCGGCGACGCGCTCGATCAGCGATTCCTGCTGGCGGACGACTTCCGGAACTTCGGGTGCTTCGGCCTCGAACGGCTCGGCGTCGAAGCTGCCCGCCATCCCGGCAAGCTGGCCGGTCAAATCGCCGGTAAACTCGGGCGCCAGAACATGGCCAGCGCTGTCGTCGACCGCATGTTCGGCTTCGACATTATGCGCAAGCACCGATCCGGTGAGCAGCGGCTTCAGGTCGACAAGGCGCGCGGGTTCGGCCGACTGGTCGGGGTCGACATCATATCCCATGTCGTTCCAGCCAAGGTCGTCATAGCCCATGCTGTTCAGCGGTGCGGGGCCGCTGCCGAGCGGCTGGCGGCGCATGGCGGGACGCGCTCCGCCCTTGCGGGCCAGAAGTCCGGCGCTCAGCGATGCGAGGGGTTTGGGTTCGCCCATGGTTTCCGTGCTCCCCGTCACTGACCGGCGACGCGGCGGCCGAAGCCACCACCCATCGGGCGAACCGCGCCATAATTGCCCTGTGTCGGGGCGGGCGCGGCAAATACGGTACGACGGAAATTCTTTTCGAGGCGGTCGTTCATATAAGTCCAGAGCTGGCGGATTTCCTCGGCCGAGCGGCCATTCGGATCGACTTCCATCACCGTGCGGCCGTCGATCATCGACGCGGCATAATCGGTACGGTGGTGCAGCGTGACCGGTGCGACCGTGCCATGCTGCGACAGCGCGACCGCGGCCTCGCTGGTGATTTTCGCTTTCGGGGTCGCCGCGTTGACGACGAAGACCAGCGGCTTGCCGGCGCGTTCGCAAAGGTCGACGGTGGCGCCGACGGCGCGAAGGTCGTGCGGGCTCGGCCGCGTTGGAACGACGATCAGTTCGGCGACCGAAATCACGCTCTGGATCGCCATGGTGATCGCCGGCGGGGTGTCGATAACCGCGAGCTTGAAGCCCTGCTGGCGCAGGATTTCAAGGTCGGATGCCAGCCGTGCGACGGTGGTCTGGGCGAACGCCGGAAGGTCGGTTTCGCGCTCGTTCCACCAGTCGGCGAGCGAGCCCTGCGGATCGATGTCGATCAGAACGACGGGGCCAGCGCCCGCAAGCTGCGCCTGCACCGCGAGGTGCCCCGACAGCGTGGTCTTGCCCGACCCGCCCTTCTGTGAAGCCAATGCCAATACGCGCACTGCGTTACCCCCTCGGAAAATCCAATATTCGGCGGAAGGGATGCCATGCGGGGCGCTAAAATTGGGTTAACGATGACAAAAAGAGGGTGAACGACTTGCTCGCGGATATGGTAAACCCGACCCTAATGCCGACCTGTCCCGGAACGGGTCAGATTCGGCCGGCCCGCTTTTGTCGCTAACACCGTGTTAGCCAATTGACGTTATAAGGTATTCGGGGATTGCAGCCGGGGTCATACGGCGCAAGTCATTGGAGAATAAGATGCGTTCATTCCGCACCGCCATTTCACTGGCCCTGCCGCTGATCGCGGCATCGATGCTGGCGACAACGGCCCGTGCCGACGTCAAGGATGGCGTCGATGCCTGGCAGGCGGGTAATTACCAGGCGGCAGTCGCCGAATGGCGGCCGCTTGCGATTTCGGGCGACGCCGATGCGCAGTTCAACCTTGGCCAGGCCTATAAGCTTGGCCGCGGCGTCCCTGCCGATCTCGTACAGGCAGAGGCATGGTATCGCCGCGCCGCAAAGCAGGGGCATTTGCAGGCGGAGGATAATCTCGGCCTCGTCCTCTTCACCGCGAACCGCAGGACAGAGGCGATGCCCTTTATCATCGCCTCGGCCGCGCGCGGCGAACCGCGCGCGCAATATGTCCTCGGCACCGCCCACTTCAACGGCGACCTCGCAAAGCAGGACTGGCCGCGCGCCTACGCACTCACCAAGCGCGCAAGCGACGCCGGCCTCGACATTGCCTCGGCGCGGCTTGCCCAACTCGACAATCTGATCCCGCTCGATCAGCGTCAGCGCGGCCTCGCGATGCTGCCCGAAATCGAGCGCGGCGAACAGCAAGCCCGCCTCGCCGCGGTGGGTGCAGCCGCGCCGCCGGCTCCGAAACCCGTACCCGCCGCCTCGCCGGTGAAGGTCGCCAGCCTGCCCGCATCGACTCCCGGCACCAGCTACACGCCGCCGCCGGTGATCGACACGTCGCGGGCCGCCCCCGCCGCCAAGCCTGCACCCGAACCGATCCGCAGCGTTGCGGTGCCGGCATCGCCCGCCGCAAGTGCCGCCGCAGCGGCCGCCGCCGAAGCGACAGCCAGCGCCGTCGCCGCGACGGGCCGCCCGGGTACGACCTATGCCGCACCACCCGAAAGCGGCAAGCTCCCGCCCAAAGCCGAACCGGTCAAGGCCCCGTCAAAACCCGCCGCGCCGAAACCCACCGAGCCCAAAGCCGTGCCAGTCAAGCCGGCACCCGTCGCGACCGCAGCCGCTCCGGCGCCCGCCCGCGTCCACAGCGGCGCGGCCGCCAGCCCCTGGCGCGCGCAGCTCGGCGCCTTCGGCGTCGAAGCGAACGCCCGCAACCTCTGGGCTTCGCTCGAAAAGAAAAACCCCGCCTTCGCCGACCGCACGCCCTTCCTCGTCAAGAACGGCAAGCTGACGCGCCTCCTCGCCGGCGGCTTTGCGAACAAGGGCGAAGCCGAAAGCTTCTGCGCCTCGGTGCGCAAGGGCGATCAGGCCTGCCTGGTGGTCGATAAATAGAAAGGCTCCTGATCGGGCAGCGGCCCGACGCGAGAGCTCGCAAGATCGATAAGAACGGGTTTGAACGCTATTTCACACCCGCCTTTTCATCGGCGAGCCGCTTTGCCAGCAACTTGCGTGAGCGGTCGGCGTAGGTGCGACATGCGCCCGGCTGGTCATTGTACCGCCCCGGCCCTGCATTGTCGGGGTGCGCCGAAATCAATATGTCGCACGCCGTCGCATCCATCTTGCGATAGCTTTCCTCGAACCCCGCGACGATCGGCGCGCTCGCGGCCGCCGTATAGCGATAGCCATCGGCCGACACCGGATTGAGGCTCGATGCGAAGACAATTGTCTTGCAAGACCTACCCTCGCATGCCTGCCAGCGCCAGCTCATGCTGCCCATCGTGTGCCCCGGCGTCGCGACCGCGGCAATCGCGGTCTTGCCAAGCTTCAACACCTCGCCATCACCGATCACGCGCAGCCGCGTCACCGCGGGCCAACTCCCGCCATAGGCCAGCTGCGGGTCGTCCTTCGCATGTCTCCCGGAGCGCAGCCCTTGGGCGCCGCGCGCGCTCGCGACCACCGTCGCGCCGGTATCGCGCGCAAGCGCGGCGAGCCCGCCAGCATGGTCGAAATGCGGCTCGGTGCTCAGAATAAATTTGATGTCTTTAGGGTCGAAACCGAGCTTGCGGACATTGGCGAGTATCCCAGGCGCGCCCTGTGGCAGCGCCCCGTCGATCAGCACCAATCCGTCGCCCGTATCGATCAGCGCAACGCTCATCCCCCCGAATCCGACAAGGTAGCTCGTCCCGAAAATCTTCTCCGGATCGGCCGGCGCCAGCCATTCCTTGGCCCGCTCGACCGCCATCGGCCGCGTCAGCGGGTCATCCGTCTCCGGCGCCACTCCGCCCGCGGCCATTTGCGCATTCGCCTCGTCAACCAGCGGCAGCGGCACATGATTCACCCCGGCCAGCCAGACGGCGATTGTCATCATTGCGATCATTTTCGTCTCCCTTCCCCACCGGGATGCCGCGACACGGCGGCGCTCACAAAGCATCATTTCTCGACAAAGCCATGAGAATTTCTCATATATTTCGTCGTCCCGAATTTGATCCGGGGTGACCGGGCCAGAGAGGTAATAGAAGCAAGACCCATGGACCGCGCCCAGCTCCCCTTGAACGCCCTTCGCGCCTTCGAGGCCGCGGCCCGCCACCTCAATTTCACCCGCGCCGCGATCGAACTCTGCGTCAGCCAAGGCGCGGTCAGTCATCAAGTGGCTCAGCTCGAGCGCCGCCTCGGCACCCGCCTTTTCCACCGCCTGCCGCGCGGGCTCGCGCTCACTGACGAGGGGCATGCGCTTGTCCCTGTCGTCGCCGAGGCATTCGACCGCGTCGCCGCGACGCTCGATCAATATGCCGACGGCCGCTTCCGCGAGGCGCTCAAGGTCGGCGTCGTCGGTACGTTCGCCACCGGCTGGCTGCTCCCGCGCCTCGGCGCCTTCGCACGCGCGCATCCGACGATCGACCTGCGCATCTCGACCAACAACAACCGCGTCGACCTCGCAGGCGAAGCGCTCGACTATGCGATCCGCTTCGGCGACGGAGCCTGGCACGGCACCCACGCCGAGCCCTTGCTCGCCGCGCCCATGGCGCCGATCTGCGCCCCCACGATCGCCGCGCGCCTCAAAAGCCCTGCCGACCTGGTTCACGAACATCTGCTCCGCTCGTATCGCGCCGACGAATGGGCGCTATGGTTCGCCGCCGCAGGCGTCCCCGTCCCTGTGCTCCGCGGCCCCGTCTTCGACAGTTCGGCGCTGATGGCCACCGCCGCCGCCGCAGGCCAAGGCGTCGCGCTCGCACCCCCCGCGATGTTCACGCGCGAGCTCGCCGCAGAGTTGCTCGTCCAGCCTTTCGCGGTCACGATCGACGCCGGCCGCTATTGGCTCACCCGCCTGATGTCACGCCCCGAAAGCGACGCGATGCTGCGCTTTCGGCGCTGGCTGAGCGAAGAGATAGAGACTCCATAAACCACTGATAATAAATCAGAAGAACCCTAAGCTTCGTCATCCCGGACTTGATCCAGGATCCATTCTTCACGGACAGTGTTGACATTGTAAACATAAATCCCATCTGAGCGCTCCCAATGTTAACGATGTAAACACGGAAGGAGTTCAGCATGTATCACGCCATCGTCCGCCATCAGGTGCGCAAGATTTTCGACGGCCTCAGCCGCGGCGACTGGGAGTCCGCGCTCGCCGGCATGGCCGACCGCTTCGAGCATATCTTCCCTGGCGACCATGCCCTCGGCGGCACGCGCCACACCAAGGTGGGCCTGCGCGCATGGTTCCAGCGCCTCTTCGCCGTCCATCCCGTCCTGAAATTCGAGATCAAGCATATCGCATCGAGCGGCATGCCGTGGGACACGACCGCGGTGATCGAATGGCGCGACCGCGCGGTGATGGCCGACGGCGATACCAGCTACGTCAACGACGGCGTCCACATCATCCGCCTGCGCTGGGGCAAGATCGTCAGTCTCCACCCCTATCTCGACACAGCCAAATATGCCGCCGCGCTGAAGCGGCTTGCGGATACGGGTTACGCCGAGGCCGGTGCCGCGCCGATCGAGGATTGAGGGCAGCATTGGAGTGGGGAGCGGGCGTCGCTTCCTTGGTTCTTCGTCATCCCGGACTTGATCCGTGATCCCGCTTTTTGAAGGCACCGGCCCGCTTCACGAAATAGCGGGACCCCGGATCAAGTCCGGGGTGACGATAATGGAGAGGGTAGGTTCCGGTCGCCGCCCGCCGTCACCCACGCAAGATCTTCTCCATTTTCTTGCCCTTCGCGAGTTCGTCGATCAGCTTGTCCATATAGCGCAGCTCGCGCATCAGCGGCTCTTCGATATTTTCGACCCTGATGCCGCAAATCACGCCGGTAATCAGCTCTCGCGCCGGGTTCAGCTTCGGCGCCCGCGCAAAGAAATCCTCGAAAGTCGCACCCTTCGCCAACTCAGCCTCGAGCGCCGCCTGACTATAGCCCGTCAGCCAGCGAATAATCTCGTCCACCTCGGCCTTCGTCCGCCCCTTTTTCTCGGCCTTGGTGATATAGTGCGGATAAACGCTCGCGACGCTGATCGAATAGATGCGGTGCTTCGTCATGAGGACCTCCACATTTCGCCTCGGTCGAGGCGCGTCGCGAAACCTAAATCGGCAGATAGCGGGGCACCTTGGCCTCCAAAAGCTGGACAAGCGCTTCATCCATGAATTCATAATCGTCCGGGATGTCGAGACAGATGACGCGCGCATCTTTCAGCGCCGCCCGGTATCGCTTCTGCAGCTTGTTCCGATGCGTCTTTTCCATCACGAAGATCATATCCGCCCAACGCACAAGCTCTGACGTCAGCGGGTTCTCTGCATCATTATTGGTTCCCGCCGAGTCCGTTTCGATTCCCGGATGGCCTGCGAATATCTGCTCGGCGGTTGGGCTACGCAGCTTGTTCTGGCTGCACACAAACAGGATGTTGGTTACCTTCGCCAAATGGCCCAGCCCTACCCCATCACCCACTGCCGCCGCGAATAGCCCTGCGCCCACAACAGCGCCGTCAGATCATGATGCCGGATCACCGCCGCCGCCGCTTCGCCCGCCGCAGGGTGCGGGTAATAGCCAACCCCCAGACCCGCGCTCGTGATCATCGGTATATCGTTCGCGCCGTCGCCGACCGCCAGCGTCTCGGCGAGCGGAAGCCCATGCTTCGCCGCCTCGGCCTTCAGCGTCTCGAGCTTCGTCGCGCTGTCGACGATCGGCTCGCGCACCTTGCCCGTAAGCTTGCCGCCCGCAATCTCCAGCTCGTTCGCGATCACCTTGTCAAACCCGATCGCCTCGCCCACCGGCCCGGCAAAGGCGGTGAACCCGCCCGAAATCAAGATCGAGTGCGCCCCATGCGCCTTCATCGTCTGCACCAGCGTCCGCGCGCCGCGCGTCAGCTTCACCCGCTCCATCCGGCAATCGACGAGTGTTGTCTCGGGCATCCCCGCGAGCAATCCGACGCGCTCCTCCAGCGCCGCACGGAAATCGAGTTCCCCGCGCATCGCGCGCTCGGTAATCGCCGAGATCTGCGGTTTCAGGCCCGCATAATCGGCGAGTTCGTCAATGCATTCGACGGTGATCATCGTCGAATCCATGTCGGCGATGATCAGCTTCTTCGTCCGATCGCCCAGCGGCTGCACGACGATGTCGAGCGCGCCATGGTCCATCAGCGCCAGTTCCTTGCGCGCGCTGACCAGGCTGCCGTGAAAAACGATATCCGCCGCGTCATGCTCGTCCAGCCAGTGCGGGGCGCCAACATCGTGCCCCGTCGCCGCGAGCCGGTCGATCCCTTCGCGAACCACCTCGTCGGTCAGCTTTCCTGCTGCTATCAGCGTCGCGACGAACATGGCATCTCCTCTTATCTCGACCGCCAGTGCACGGCTGCCCGTAGCACTTATCGCCGGACCCACCGCCAGCGGCAAGAGCGCTTTGGCGGTCGCGCTCGCAAAATCTCTTTCCGAGACAGGCCGCGACGCAATCGTCGTCAATGCCGACGCGAGTCAGGTCTATGCCGACCTTAAGATCCTCTCGGCGAGGCCGACCGACGCGGAGATGGATGGCATCGCCCACCGCCTCTTCGGCCACATCGACGCGGCGGAGGCGCACAACGCCGTGCGCTGGGCGGAAGAGGCGCGCGCGGTGATCGCGGAGGCGCACGCCGCAAAGCGAATTCCGATCCTCGTCGGCGGCACCGGCCTCCACATGCGCACTTTGCTCTCTGGCATCGCGCCCGTGCCCGAGATTGATCCCGATATCCGCGAGGCCGTCCGCGCACTCCCCGTCGCCGACGCCCACGCCGCGCTCACCGCCGCCGATCCCGACGCCGCTGCGCGCCTGAACGCCGCCGACACCACCCGCGTCGCGCGCGCGCTTGAAGTCGTGCGCTCGACCGGCCGCACCCTCGCCGACTGGCAACGGGCGATCGCGGGCGGCATCGCCGACCACATCGCCCTCGCCCCGCTGATCCTGCTGCCCCCGCGCGATTGGCTGCGCGATCGCTGCGACGCGCGCCTCGTTCAGATGTTCGAAAGCGGCGCGGTCGAAGAGGCGGAAGCTCTGCTCGCGCGCAATCTCGACCCCGATCTGCCTGCGATGCGCGCGATCGGCGTCCCCCAGATCGCAAGCCACATCCGCGGCGAAATCAGCCGCGCCGAAGCGCTCGAACAGACGCAGGCCGCCACCCGCCAATATGCGAAGCGCCAATATACGTGGTTCCGCAACCAGCCCCCCGCCGACTGGCCGCGCCACACAGAGTCATTAAACATCGATTATACCAGTGAATTAGCAATAATATTACGTGATAAGCTGTTGACAGGATAGAATCATACACCTATTGCCCGCTCCCTGTTGCAGCGCACAAGCGCTGCCTTTTTATATTCGGAAGGAGTTTCGTCGTGACGGAAATGAGTGGTGCCGACATGGTGGTTCAGGCGCTGGTCGACCTCGGCGTCGATACAGTGTTCGGCTATCCGGGCGGCGCGGTCCTTCCCATTTATGACGCGCTCTACAAGCATCCGACGATCAAGCATATTCTCGTCCGCCACGAACAGGCGGCGACGCACGCGGCAGAGGGCTATGCGCGCTCGACCGGCAAGCCCGGCGTCGTGCTCGTCACCTCGGGCCCCGGCGCAACCAACGCCGTCACCGGCATCACCGACGCGCTGCTCGACAGCATTCCGATGGTCGTGCTGACGGGACAGGTGTCGACCGCGCTGATCGGCACCGATGCATTTCAGGAATGCGACACCGTCGGCATCACGCGCCACTGCACCAAGCATAATTATCTCGTGATGGATCCCGACCGTCTTGGCCCCATCCTCCACGAAGCTTTCCATATCGCAACGCATGGCCGCCCCGGCCCGGTGGTGATCGACATTCCAAAGAATGTGCAGGTCGCAACGGGCGATTATGTCGTGCCCGAAAAGATTCTGCACAACAGCTACCGCCCGCAGGTCGAACCCGACGCCAGCGCGATCGCGGCGGCAGTCGAGATGATCGCCGCGGCCGAACGCCCGGTCTTCTACACCGGCGGCGGCGTGATCAACGCTGGCCCCAACGCGAGCGCAGCTCTGCGCCAGCTCGTCGCGCTCACCGGCGCGCCGGTCACCTCGACGTTGATGGGCCTTGGCGCCTTCCCTTCGGACGACGACAAGTGGCTCGGCATGCTCGGCATGCACGGCACCTATGAATCGAACATGGCGATGAACCGCGCCGATCTGGTCATCGCGGTCGGTGCGCGCTTCGACGACCGGGTCACCGGCCGCCTCGACGCCTTCTCGCCGGACTCGAAGAAGATCCACATCGATATCGACCGCAGTTCGATCAACAAGATCGTCCCCGTCGATCTCGCGATCGTCGGCGACGCCGGCCGCGCGCTCGATGCGCTCGTCGCCACTTGGCAGGACAAGGGCCATAAGGCGCGCGACCTTGGCGAATGGTGGCGCCGCGTCGACGGCTGGCGTGCGACGCGCTGCCTCGACTTCCCCGAAAAGAAGGACGCCGACGCCGAAATCATGCCGCAGCGCGCGGTGAAGGCGCTGTTCGACGCGACCCGCGGCATGGACCCGATCATCACGACCGAGGTCGGCCAGCATCAGATGTGGGCGGCGCAGCATTTCGGTTTCGCCGCGCCCAATCGCTGGCTCACCTCGGGCGGGCTCGGCACGATGGGCTATGGTTTCCCCGCCGCGGTCGGTGCGCAGATCGCTAACCCGGACCGTCTCGTCATCTGCATCGCGGGCGAAGCCAGCCTGCAGATGAATATCCAGGAAATGGGCACGGTCGCGCAGTACCGCCTGCCGGTGAAAATCTTCATCCTCAACAATGAATGGATGGGGATGGTCCGCCAGTGGCAGGAACTCACCTATGAAAGCCGCTATTCGAACAGCTATTCGGACAGCCTGCCCGATTTCGTGAAGCTCGCCGACGCTTACGGGTGGACGGGCCTGCGCATCGACACGCTCGGCGAGCTCGAGGACGGCATCAGGACGATGATCGAGACGCCGGGTCCGGTGATCGTCGACTGCCGCGTCGCCAAACTCGCCAACTGCTTCCCGATGATCCCATCGGGCGCAGCGCACACCGACATGATCCTCCAGCCGAGCGACGTCACCGGCACGATGGACGACGAAGCCAAGGCACTGGTGTAATCCCATGAAAATCAAGACCGAAGCCGGCGAGCGCCATGTGCTCGCCATCACCGTCGACAACGAAGCCGGGGTGCTCGCAAAGATCACCGGGCTGTTCACCGCGCGCGGCTATAATATCGAAAGCCTGACGGTGGCCGATATCACCGCCGACCACGCGCTGTCGCGCATCACCATCGTCACCTCGGGCCCGCCGCCGATCATCGACCAGATTATCGCGCAGCTCGACCGCCTCGTCCCCGTGCACAAGGTCGTCGACCTCAACGATGCGGGCGAAGCGCATGTCGAACGCGAGATCGCGCTGGTGAAGGTCGCGGGCACCGGCGACAAGCGCATCGAGGCGCTGCGCATGGCCGACGTCTTCCGCGCCAAGGTCGTCGACACGACGCTGACCAGCTTCATCTTCGAGATTACCGGGACGAGCGACAAGGTCGACCGCTTCATCGCGCTGATGCGCGAATGCGGGCTGGTCGAGGTCGGCCGCACCGGCGTTGTCGCCATCGCCCGCGGGTCGGAGGCGCTTTAGAGTTTAGAGGAATAAAGGTCCAACGATCGTCACCCCGGACTTGATCCGGGGTCCCGCTTTCCACCGTCGTTTAGCGGGACCCCGGGTCAAGCCCGGGGTGACGGAAGAGAAATAGGGAAGAAGACTATGCAGGTTTATTACGATCGCGACGCCGACCAGGATCTGATCAAGGGCAAAAAGGTCGCCATCGTCGGCTATGGCAGCCAGGGCCATGCGCACGCACAGAACCTCCGCGACAGCGGCGTGCGCGACGTCGCGATCGCGCTGCGCCCCGGCTCGGCGACGGCGAAAAAGGCCGAAGGCGCGGGCTTCAAGGTGCTTTCGAACAAGGAAGCCGCCGAGTGGGCCGACGTCATCATGGTCGCCGCGCCCGACGAGCATCAGGCGAAAATCTATGCCGATGACCTTGGCCCGAACATGAAGCCCGGCGCCGCACTCGCCTTTGCGCACGGCCTCAACATCCACTTCGGCCTGATCGAGGCGCGCGCCGACATCGACGTCTTCATGGTCGCGCCCAAGGGCCCCGGCCACACGGTGCGCAGCGAATATCAGCGCGGCGGCGGCGTCCCGTGCCTGATCGCGGTCGCACAGGAAGCCAGCGGCAATGCCGGCAACGGCCACGCCAAGGCGCTCGCCCTCTCCTACGCTTCGGCCGTCGGCGGCGGCCGCAGCGGCATCATCGAGACGACCTTCAAGGAAGAGTGCGAAACCGACCTCTTCGGCGAACAGGCCGTGCTCTGCGGCGGCGTCACCCACCTTATCCAGGCGGGTTTCGAAACGCTGGTCGAGGCGGGCTACGCTCCCGAAATGGCCTATTTCGAGTGCCTCCACGAAACCAAGTTGATCGTCGACCTTCTCTATGAAGGCGGCATCGCGAACATGCGCTATTCGATCTCGAACACCGCCGAATATGGCGACATCAAGACGGGCCCGCGCATCATCACCGACGAGACGAAGGCCGAGATGAAGCGCGTTCTCGCCGACATCACCTCGGGCCGCTTCGTGAAGGACTTCGTACTCGACAATCAGGCCGGCCAGCCCGAACTGAAGGCAAGCCGCAAGGCGGCTGCCGCGCATCCGATCGAAAAGACCGGAGCCGAACTCCGCGCGATGATGCCGTGGATCGCGAAGAACAAGCTGGTCGACAAGAACGTCAACTGACGGACTTTCGCAATCGCGGGCGAGGAGCTAGGGCCGGGCCATGGCAACCGACCTCTCCTTCGCCTGCGATTGCGCCACCGTTACCGGAGCGATGCGCGTCGCTTCGGGCGAAGGCGACTATGTCGTCTGCCACTGCACCGACTGCCAGAACCTCACACGCCATCTGGACCACGAGCAGTTGCTCGACGCGCACGGCGGCACCGCACTTTATCAGACGCGATGCGCGCGCATGCGGATCGATACCGGCCGCGATCAGCTAGCCTGTCTCCACCTCACCGACGCGCCGACGCTGCGCTGGTATGCCGCCTGCTGCCGCACACCGCTGTTCAACACGTTCAAGAACGGCAAGCTCCCCTTCATCACGATCCTGACCGCCGCCTGCGATCCGGCACGGCGCGCGGAGGCGTTCGGCCCGCCGCGCGGCCATCTTTTCACGCAGGACGCGATCGGCGACGCCAGCGGCCTGCCCAAATTGGGCACGCCGACCCTGATGCGCCGCTTTTTCATCCGCGCGATCAAGGATCTCGTTTCGGGCGATCGGCGCCGATCGCCGCTTTTCGACGCAAAGACGCTGGAGCCAATCGCCACGCCGCACCGCCTGACCGCCGAAGAACGGCAGGCGTTGACGGGGGGTCGAACCCAACCCCAATGACCGTCCCAGGCATAACAAACTCCGTCATTGCGAGCGGAGCGAAGCAATCCAGTGTGGCCTTGCGCTGCTCTGGATTGCTTCGCTTCGCTCGCAATGACGAATAAGGAAACAAAGATGGCGACCTCTCCCTTCTCCGCCCACCGCGCCGATCTCGCGGCGCTCGCGCATGACAGCCGTCGCCGCACCCTTGCGCCGCGCGCGGGCCGCGACTTTGCCTCGAACGACTATCTCGGCCTCGCCGATAGCGAAGCGCTGCGCGACGCGCTCGCCGCGGGCATCGAACGCGGCCTTCCTGCGGGCTCGGGCGGCTCGCGCCTGCTGCGCGGCAATCACGCCGAGCATGAAGCGCTCGAAACACACGCCGCGCGCCATTATGGCAGCGAGGCCGCGCTCTTCTTCGCGACAGGCTTCGCCGCCAACGCCGCGCTCTTCGCCACGCTTCCGCAGCGCGGCGACCTCGTCGTCCACGACGAACTCATCCACGCGAGCGCCCATGACGGGATGAAGCTCGGCCGCGCCGGCCATGTCGCAGCCACGCACAATGACGCGCAGGCCTTCGCCGACATCATCGCCCGTTGGCGCGCGGGGGGCGGCGCGGGCACGCCGTGGATCGCGGTCGAAAGCCTCTACAGCATGGATGGCGACCGCGCCCCGCTCGTCGATCTCGCCGCGGTCGCCGACCGCTACGACGCGGTGCTCGTCGTCGACGAAGCGCACGCAACCGGCGTGTTCGGCCCCGGCGGCGCTGGCCTCGCGCACAGCCTCGCACGCCGCGACAATCTGATCACGCTCCACACCTGCGGCAAGGCGCTCGGCGCCGAGGGCGCGTTGCTCTGTGCCCCCGCAATCGCGTGCGACTTCCTCGTCAACCGCGGTCGCCCGTTCATCTTCTCGACCGCGCCGTCGCCGCTGATGGCCTGGCTCGTCCGTCAGGCGATAGAGATTGTCGCGAACGAGCCCGAGCGCCAGGCGCGCCTCCACGCTCTCGTCCGCCACGCCGCAGAGCGCTTGGTCCCGCTCGGCATCCCCGCCAGCGGCACGCAGATCCTGCCCGTCATCATCGGCGACAACGACCGCACGATGCGCATCGCAGGCAGCCTGCGGGACGCGGGCTTCGATGTCCGCGGCATCCGTCCGCCCACCGTGGCGCAGGGAACCGCGCGCTTGCGCATCGCAATCACGCTCAATGTTGACGAAGCTAACATTGACGCGATGACCGACGCACTTGCCTCGGCGATGGCAGCGGCATGACGCGCTTCGTCGTTACCGGCACAGATACCGGCATCGGAAAAACCATCTTTTCCGCCGCTTTGGCGCAGGCCACCGCTACGCCATACTGGAAACCGATCCAGTCGGGCCTTGAAGAGGAGACGGACAGCGAAGTCGTCGCGCGCCTCGCCGGCGTGCGGGTTCATCCGGAAGCCTACCCCCTCAACACCCCCGCCTCGCCGCATCTGGCCGCCGAAATTGACAATGTTAACATAGTCGTCGAAACGCTCGCGCCGCCGCCCGGCGACCTCATTGTTGAAGGCGCCGGCGGCGCGCTCGTCCCCGTGACGCGCTCGATCCTCTACGCCGACCTCTTCGCGAAATGGCAGGTCCCGGTCATCGTCTGCGCGCGTACCAGCCTCGGCACGATCAACCACAGCCTGCTCACGATCGAGGCCCTGCGCGCGCGCGGCGTCCCTATCCACGGCCTCGCCTTCCTCGGCGACGCGGTGGAGGACAGCGAAGCGATCATCGCGCAGATCAGCGGCGTCCGCCGCCTGGGCCGCTTGCCGATCATCGATCCGCTGACGCCGGAAACGCTGGCCGAAGCGTTCGTCGCGAACTTCGACCTCACCGACTTCGCCTAACCCGATACCGTTCGCCCTGAGCTTGTCGAAGGGCCGTCCTTCTCTTATCCGCCGCCAAGAAAGAGCGGTGCTTCGACAAGCTCAGCACGAACGGATATCTGGATATGACCCATAGCTCCCCCGTCTGGCACCCCTTCACCCAGCACGGCCTCGGCGACCACATCCCGCTGATCGACCATGCCAAAGGCGCCAAACTCTATGCCGCCGACGGTCAAAGCTGGATCGACGCCATCTCGAGCTGGTGGGTCACCACCCACGGCCACGCGCACCCGCACATCATGGCCGCGATCCGCGCCCAGTCCGAAAAGCTCGACCAACTCATCTTCGCCGGCTGGACGCACGAGCCTGCCGAAAACCTCGCCGCCGAACTGATCCGCATCACCCCCGATCCGCTCACCCGCGTCTTCTTCTCGGACTCGGGCTCGACCAGCGTCGAGGTGGCGCTCAAGATGGCGCTCGGCTACTGGTACAACATCGGCGAGCCGCGCAGCCGCATCCTCGTCCTCGAACACAGCTATCACGGCGACACGATCGGCACGATGTCGGTCGGCGAGCGCGGCGTCTACAACCGCGCCTGGCAGCCCTTGCTCTTCGACGTCGACACCATCCCCTTCCCGCACGAAGGCATGGAACAGGCCACGCTCGACGCGCTCGAAGCCGCCTGCGCTCAAAAGCCCGCCGCCTTCATCGTCGAACCGCTGATCCTCGGCGCGGGCGGCATGCTCATCTATCCCGCGTGGGTGCTCGCCGAGATGCGCGCCATCTGTGCGCGTCACAACGTCCTTTTCATCGCCGATGAGGTGATGACCGGCTGGGGCCGCACCGGCACGCGCTTCGCCTGCGATCAGGCGGGGGTGATCCCCGACATCGTTTGCCTGTCGAAGGGTCTGACCGGCGGCTCCCTCCCGCTAGCGGTCACGCTCTGCATCGAGCCGATTTTCGAAGCGCATTATTCGGCCGACCGCGCCAAGACCTTCTATCATTCGAGTAGCTACACCGCGAACCCGATCGCCTGCGCCGCTGCAAATGCGAACCTTGAAATCTGGCGCGACGAGCCGGTTCAGCAGCGCATCGACACCCTGGCCGACGCACAGGCCGCGCATCTGTCGCTGCTCAGCCACGACCCGCGCGTCGCCAATCCCCGCCGCCTCGGCACCATCGCCGCGCTCGACATCGCTGTGACGGACGCAGGCTATCTCTCGAACCTCGCCCCCCGCCTGATCGCCTTTTACCGCGACCACGGCGTCCTCCTCCGCCCTCTCGGCAACACGCTCTACGTCATGCCGCCCTATTGCATCACCGCCGACGAGCTGGCGCAGGTTTGGAACGCAATCGGCGCATCGCTCGAGGCCGTGTAAGCAACGGCGGGAAACGTCCGGAGCTGCGGCCTACGCCGGGATGGCGGAAGAGAATGCATCCGGTATCGGAACCTTCATATCATCGTCACCCCGGACTTGATCCGGGGTCCCGCTCCTTCGTGAAGCGTGCCCGCGCGCTCCGCGCCGAAACCAAGACCCGGCATTCAGAAACGGCGCGCGTAACCGAAATAAAGTTCAACATCCGGGCTGTCCCGATTGAGGCCGATGTTCGCCCCCAAATCCCACTGGCTGTCCGCATCGGGTTGCCATCCGGCCGAGAGCCCCGCCAGCGCCTCGGTCGTGTGATCGTCGGGGTCGCGGTCGCGGGTCAGCGACACTTCGGCCGCCATCGAGACTTCGTCGGACAGGTCGAACCCCACCCCGGCAACCGAGCCATAGGCCGTATGCCGACCATTGCCGTCGCTATCGACCGCGGCATCGACATGCGGCGTGAAACCGAGCGACAGATCGCCGAGTTCGAAGCTGACCGGCACGATCATCCCCGCACCCCAATCGCCCGCACCGACGCCCTCGCCGCCCAGCGGCAGCGTGGCATAGGGCATCAGCGCGATCGAAAAGCCCGACCCGTCGGGATTACGCAAATTCTGCCGCAGCGCGATCGTCACGTCGCCGGTCCGTGTCCGGCGGGTCACCTCGCCCGTCGCCCGGTCGCGTTCGCGCGCATGGCCGAGCATCGTCCAGCCAAGCTGCACCTCCAGCGACGGGGTCAGTCCCGCGCGCAGCAGGGCGTCGCCAAAAGTCCAGCTATCGCTCCGGCTGTCGGCGGTGCGATCGAGTGTCCAGTCGGCCAGTCCGATCTCGAACAGCAGCGCTCCCGGCTCGACCGTGCAGGCAGGCGTTCCGAGCCCCGGTCGGTCAGGGCAAAGCTCGCGGCGATCCTCGTCCGCAAAGGCCGGCGTAGCGGCGGTCGCGGCGACCAGCAGCAATAGAGATCGAAGCGACATTCAAATCTTCCTCCGCCGGAGTGCATTGTTTTTCGTCCCGCCAGATCAAGCCCGCTTGCCTCGAAATCGCAAGCGGCTAATTTGCCCGCATGGCAACTCCTCCCCGCGCGAAAAAGATGCGCAAACTCCCATGGTATCTTCGGCCTTTCAAATGGCTGCTCTGGTTCATCCTCGCCTCGGTGCTTTGGGTGCTCATCTATGCGGTCGTCCCGCCGCCGGTGACCTTCACCATGCTGGCCGACAGCAACGGGATCACCAAGGATTGGACCAGCCTGTCGGATATCGACCGCAATATGGTGCGCGCGGTCATCGCTGCGGAGGACGGCAAATTCTGTAGCCACGACGGCTTCGACCGCGACGCGATCGAACAGGCGATCGAACGCAATGCCAAGGGCAAACGCATGCGCGGCGGATCGACGGTCAGCCAGCAGACCGCGAAGAATGTCTTTCTGTGGCAAGGCAGCGGCTGGACGCGTTACGTCCGCAAGGTACCCGAAGTCTGGTTCACATTCCTGATCGAAAAGATCTGGGGCAAGCGGCGGATCATGGAAGTTTATCTCAACGTCGCCGAGACCGGTATCGGCACCTATGGCGTGGAGGCGGGCGCACAGCGCTATTTCAACCATGGCGCGGGCAAATTGACGCCAAAGGAAGCCGCCCGCATCGCCGCAATCCTGCCGCTCCCGAAAAAGCGCGAGGCGGTGAGCCCGTCCGGCTTCACCCGCCGCTATGGCAACACGATCTCAGCGCGCATCGGGCAAGTACGCCGCGACGGACTGGACGGCTGCGTCTACTGAGCGGGGCGGTTATGGGGTGGGGAGCGGGCGTTTGCGGTTCCTACGTGCACCCCGGCGAAAGCCGGGGCCCAGTGCGGAAAAGCGCAAAGTTAGCGTTGGAATTCTGGGCCCCGGCTTTCGCCGGGTGCACATCTCTATCGGCATTTTCCTACCTTCGTCATCCCGGGCTTGACCCGGGATCCCGCTTTTCCTGCGCATCGACCAGCTTGGACCTCAAGCGGGACCCCGGATCAAGTCCGGGGTGACGAGGATGTGGAGGTCTGCAACCGGTCGGTTCCGGTCATTACGCCCGGATCAGTGCCCAAAGGCTGGAATGAGGTGGAGAGCGGGCGTTTCATTGCCAAGGCCCCTCCTCTTCAGGTGAGGGGCTATGTTCGAGCTAGGGCAGCAAGCGTCGTTCCCCGCCTTATCGTCATCCCGGGCTTGACCCGGGATCCCGCTTCTTGAGGCGCCCACTGGCTTCGACCTCAAGCGGGACCCCGGATCAAGTCCGGGGTGACGATGATGGAAAGGTCCGCAACCGGTCGAAACCAGCCAAAACCATACCCAGGCCCTGACGCCACGGCGCTACCCTACGCCGGCTTCCAGCTCTTCCGTTCTTCGGCCTGCTTCAGAACTTCGAACGCGGCCTGCCCTGCCGCAAAGCGCTTCGCCGCTTCGGCATCGCCGGGCTTCACATCGGGGTGGCATTCCTTGGCGAGGTTGCGCCAGGCCTTTTTCGTCGCCTCAAAGTCGGCGTCGGGTTCCAGGTCGAGTACCTCCAGCGCGCGCATTTCGTCGGCGCTGCGGCTGCCATCGCCCGATCCGCCCCAGGCATAATGCTGCGCGCGGGCATAGCTGCGTGCGCCCTGTTCCTCTTCGGCGGCACGCGCCGCGGCATCTTCGGCGGAAAGGCCGGCGAAATAGTCCCAGCCGCGATTATATTCGGCGGCATGCGTTTCGCAGAAATACCAGCGTTCGGGGCTGTTCGGCGACTTGGGCGCAGGACAATTGCCCGGGTTCGTGCAGCCGTGGCGATCGCAAAGACGAACCTTCTGCGTCTCGCGCGACGAGCCATAGGGGCGCCAGCGGGGAAAACCCCAGTCATCGGATCTCTTGGCGCGGCTCATCGATCCCATGTAGCGACTGACGGACGAATTGGCTAGGCGGCCGGCCGAAAAAGCCGCGCAAAAATAGCCTTTCCTACATTATCGCGCCGTGCCAGCTATGTGCTTCGGCTCTTTGCAATCGTAATTTCTTCCCGCAACTTTCCGCACGATGAGGCCCTTCGCATAAAGCGACAAAGGACACAGCTTCGAGCTGAACGTCCGTATATTTTGTCGCTTTAAGCTCGATCAGTCCTTCGGCTTGTAACCGAACGCCTTGCTCGCAAGCTTGACCACCGCGGGGTCGCGCTCGGACGGGGTCATCGGCACCGCGGCTTCCAGCGTCTCGATGATATGCGTCAGCGCGGCGATACGCGCGGCCTTCTTGTTATTGCCGTCGATCACTTTCCACGGCGCCCAGCGGGTGTTCGTCTGTGCGAACATCTCTTCCATCGCGGCGAGATATTCCTTGCGCTTCGACCGGTTGCGATAATCCTCGGTACCGGTCTTCCAGCGTTTCCAAGGATCGTCGAGGCGCGCGGCGAAGCGCTCGTCCTGCTCTTGCTGCGTGATATGGATGAAGAGTTTGACGAGGTTCGTGCGGCTGCCGGTCAGCTGCGCTTCGAACTCGTTGATCTCATCATATCCCTTGCGCCACTCGGCCTCGGTCGCAAAGCCCTCGACGCGCTCGACAAGGACGCGGCCGTACCAGCTACGGTCAAAGATCGAGATTTCGCGATTGCCCGGCAGCCGTTTCCAGAAGCGCCAGAGGAAGTGGCGCGATCTTTCCTCTTCATTGGGCGCACTGATCGGCCATACCTCGAAATAGCGGGGATCGAGCGACGCGGTCAGCCGCTGGATGATGCCGCCCTTCCCCGCCGCATCCCAGCCCTCGAACATGACGATGCTGCGCTGCCCGTGGATGATATGCGCGGCCTGCAGCCGTTCGAGACGATCTTCCAGCGCGGCGAGGTCGTCGGAATAGTCGCCGTCATATTTGGCGCCGGTTTCATAGTCGGACAGGGAAATGCTCATATGCTCTCCGTAGCGCATGCGGCGCGATCCTACCAAGCATCATCCATCGATGTCATGTTCCGGGACAGGCGCGGCGCGCTTCCTTACTCGCGCCCGATCAGGCGCTTGCGCGCTTCCCAATCGGCCAGCGCGCGGCGGTTGCCTTCGACGCGCTCCAGCGCTTCGGGGATCGCGCTGCCACGCAATCCCTGTCGCTGCGCCTCGCCATACCAGTCGACCGCCGCATCGAAATCGCGCTGCATCTCGGCGCAAAGGCCAAGGTTGAAAGCAAGCGCAGCGGTCGGCTCGGCGTCGCGGGTCAGCGCGGTCCATGCCGCGCAGGCGGCCGGCTGGTCACTCTTGGTCAGGCGGACGGCATTTTTGAATGCTGCCTGCGCGGGTTTCGCCAGTCCCTTGGTGCCCTCCTCGACACGGACGTCGAGGACATAGTCCCGGGGCGCAAGGTCGCGGCGGATCGCCTTGACGTGATCGCGCTGAACGTCCTCGATATAATCGTCGACCGATCGCGATGCCGCGCGGTCGGGGCAATAGGTGATCTGGTCGCGGGCATTCAGCGGGCGCGTATAACGGATCGAGCCGTCGGCGATCGCGACAAGCCGCGCGGTGGTTGCGACGGTGACTGTCCGGCGGCGGCAGCGGATATCGACCTCGGCCTCCTTCAGGCATTTCTTCTTGTCGGCGGGATCGGGTTCGACGCAGCGCTTGCGCTTTTCGGTAACGGGCGTCTCATCGACGCTGGCGCGCGTCGTGCCGGTGACGAGACCATCGGTCGGTGCCCCCGATTCGGGAGCGATCATGCGATACCAGGGGCGGCCGCCGAACTGAGCGCCGCCAAGTTCAGCCTCAAGCTGCTGCGCAAGCGCCGCACCATCCTCGCCCTCGAAGCGCTCGACCGACAGGCGAAGCAGGTCATTGACGTTCGCGCCGGCCGGTTCGCTGCCAGCGATGGTCAACGTCTCGGCCGCAGCGGGCGTCGCAAAGCAAAGAAGAGCGGCGGCCAGCGCCAATCGCGTGTCGAACATCTCACCCCCGACAACTATCCCTGACCGGGGCTATCGCAGCCACCGGTGCCTGTCAAAGCGGGAAGGTCAGAGCAGGTCGGCGAGCAATCCGGCGACGCGGGCGGGCGCTTCCATCGGGATGAAATGGCTATGCTCGGCCCATAATTCGTCGCGTTCGGCGCCGATCGCGGCGCCAAGGCCGGTCCAAGTCGGGCTCAGCGAGAAATCCAGCGGACCGCCGCGCTCGCCGGTGGGCGCGCGGATCACTGTCGAGGGCAGCGCAAGATAATGGAGCCACTCGTGCGGACTGGTGCGCAGCGCATTCTGGTACACCGAGGCTTCCAGCGCCGGCGGACAGGCAAGCTCCAGCCCCTCGCCATTCGAGGCAGGCAGCAGGCCATATGTGCAATAGTCGGCCAACACCTGCGGATCCCAGTTCGCATAGGGTGGTCGATCGGCGAAGCGCGCGCGCATCTCTTCGGCGCTCGTCCATGCGTTGCGGCGGCGTGCGACGGGATGCTCGGCGGGGTCGGGAATCGGCTCAGCGGCCTCGCCTTCGTAAAATGCAGGCTCCATGATGACCGGGTCGATCAGCACGAGATGGCGGAACGCCGCCGGCCGCTGCGACGCGAGCCGGGTCAGGATATAGGCGCCCATGCTGTGGCCGCAGCCGACGATCGGGTGTCCGCCCAGCCCGTCGAGCAATGGCAGCAGCACATCGGCGGTCGCCGCCCAATTGGCGAGCGTCGTGGGACGGAAACTGCGCCCATGGCCGCGATGGTCGGGGGCGATGACATGCGCCCCGGCCGGCAGCGCCGCGACCACCTGGTCCCAAAGCCGGGCATGAAAGCCCGTGGCATGGAGCAGCAGCAGCGAAGCGCCCGCACCGCGCTCTCCCCATTCGAACCAGCAGATGTCGCCTTCCGGCGTTTCCAGCCGGTGCTCCCGGGGTTCGTTCACGCCTTAGCTCTTCGGGCCGTCGACGAGCCGGATGCTCAGCTCCTTGAGCTGCTTTTCGCTGACCGGCGCCGGGGCGCCCATCATCAGGTCCTCGGCCTTCTGCGTCATCGGGAAAACGATCACTTCACGGATGTTCGGCTCGTCGGCGAGCAGCATCACGATGCGGTCCACGCCCGGTGCCGAACCGCCGTGCGGCGGCGCGCCGAACTTGAACGCGTTGATCATGCCCGCGAAGTTCGTGTCGACATCCTGCTGGCTGTAACCGGCGATCTCGAACGCCTTGTACATGATGTCGGGGCGGTGATTCCGGATCGCGCCCGACGACAATTCGACGCCGTTGCACACGATGTCGTACTGATAGGCCAGGATATCCAGCGGATCCTTGCTCGTCAGCGCGTCCATCTCGCCCTGCGGCATCGAGAAGGGGTTGTGGCTGAAATCGATCTTGCCGGTGTCCTCGTCGGCCTCGAACATCGGGAAATCGACGATCCAGCAGAATTCGAAGCGGCTCTTGTCGATGAGGTCGAGCTGATCGGCAACGCGAGTGCGAGCAAGGCCCGCGAGCTTTGCCGCCTTCGCCTCGACGCCCGCGGCAAAGAAGATGCCGTCGTTCGGGCCGAGGCCCATCGCGTCGGCGATCGCCTTCATGCCTTCCTGGCCATGATTATTGGCGATCGGGCCGCCAAACACCCCGTCCTTCTGGGTTGCGTAGCCGAGGCCCGGGAAACCTTCCGACTGTGCCCAATTGTTCATCTCGTCGAAGAATTTGCGGCTCTTCTCGTGCGTTTCCGGCGCGGCGACGGCGCGGACGACCTGGCCTTCCTCGACCATCGTCGCAAAGCGGCCAAAGCCCGATCCCTTGAAGAAATCGCCGACGTCATGGACCAGCAGCGGATTGCGCAGGTCGGGCTTGTCGCTGCCATATTTCAGCATCGATTCGCGGTACGGAATGCGCTTGAACGGCAGCGGCGAGACGGTCCGGCCCTTGCCGTCAAAGTCCGCGAACTCCTCGAACACGCCGTGCAGCACGGGTTCGATCGCGTTGAAGACATCATCCTGCGTGACGAAGCTCATCTCGAAATCGAGCTGATAGAATTCGCCCGGCGACCGGTCGGCGCGCGCGTCTTCGTCGCGGAAGCAGGGTGCGATCTGGAAATAGCGGTCGAAGCCCGCGACCATCAGCAATTGCTTGAACATCTGCGGAGCCTGCGGCAGCGCATAGAATTTGCCGGGATGGACACGGCTGGGCACCAGATAGTCGCGCGCGCCTTCGGGGCTGCTCGCGGTCAGGATCGGCGTCTGGAATTCGGTGAACCCCTGGTCGATCATCCGGCGGCGCAGCGACGAAATCACGTTCGAACGCAGCACGATATTCTTGTGCAGGCGCTCGCGGCGCAGATCGAGGAAGCGGTTCGTGAGGCGGATTTCCTCGGGATATTCGGTTTCGCCGAAAACGGGCAGCGGCAGGCGGTCCGCGGCCGACTGTACGGTCACCGCGCTCGGATAGATTTCGATCTCGCCGGTCGCCAGCTTGGGGTTGAGCGTCTCGGGCGAGCGCGCGGCAACCTTGCCGGTGAAGGTCAGAACGGATTCGGGGCCCAAGGCGTTGACCGTGGGATAAAGGTCCGACCCGGTCTCCACGACGATCTGGGTAATCCCATAATGGTCGCGAAGATCGACGAACAGAACATTCGCATGCTCGCGCGTGCGATGCACCCAGCCCGAAAGACGGACTTCCTCACCGACGTTGGCGGCGCGAAGGTCTGCGCATGTGTGGGTGCGATAGGCGTGCATTATGTTCGTCTTTCAAATGTCCGGGAAGGCGCGCGGGAAAACGCGCCGATATGGCCGCGCCTAAGGCAATGCGCAGCGCCATTTGTCAAGGGTTGAGGGCGCGAATCAACGGGTCAGGCCAAGGTTATCGAGCACCTCGCTGCCGAACAGCGCGCGGTGCGCCGGATCGGGAAGCAGCCGGTCGCGCGCGGCACGCCAACGCCGGAAATCCTCGCCATAGTCGGCGGCGACGCGCGCGGCGTCGAGGTGACAGCTTTTTGCCCAATGGCGGGTAAAGCCGATCCCCTCGGCATCAAGACATTCGACAACGCGGGCGTAAGCGTCGGCGGTGCGCTGGCTGCGCGGGCCGTCGAAATCGATCACCGCATTATGCGCAAAACGGGCCGGGGCGAGCAGGCCCTGTGCGCGCTCCATGAAACGTACCGTGACGACCGTAGAGCCGCCATATTTGGCATAGACTGCGCAGATGCGTTCAAAAGCGCGTGCAAGATCGGCGCGATCGATGGTGACCGACGCGTTGAAAAGGTCGGCGAGCGGCCGATGCGTGTCGAGCCCCTCCCCCCAACTGCCATATACCGGCGGGTCATCGACGTCGGGCCCGCTGGCATAGCCTTGCTTCATTGCGAATTGCAGCAAGGGTCCGCGCGCCCACGGATAATCGTTGAGCAATCGGCCGAGCAGACTGAGTGCATCGTAACCTGCGCCGAGTTGCCCGGGCGTGGCGCGTGGATAATCGTCGCGCCATGGCTCGCGGTAAAGGAAGCGCAGCATCGCCGGCCGCTTGAACGGCTTATAGGGATTGACGATCATCTGGACGAAATCAGGATCCTGATCGAGCGCGTAGGTCTTGGAAAATCGGCGGAAATCGCCAGCGGTCAGCCAATCGAGCGCGGCGCAATCGACCTTGCGCAGATTCTGGATCGGACGGACGAGGAATTTCGGGACGCTATCGACGACGAGCGCGGTAACGATCCCGAGCGATCCCACGGGAAGCTGCACCGCGGCGAAAAGCTCATCGTCGCGCACCGCCGTCGAACCCGTCGCGGCGATGAAGGCGTCGTTCATCACTCCGGCGGCGGGCTCGATCCAGTGGATGCCGCCGGGTGTGACAATCTGTACCGCACGGATATGGTCCTGAATGCCGCCGCGCGCGATCATCGAACCGTGCGTGCCCGTGGCGGCCGCGCCGGCAAACGTCTGCCCATTGCCTGCGCCGCTGGTCCACAGCGAACGGCCCTGATCCTCGAACTTGTCCGAAACCTCGTCGACGAGCGCGCCCGCTTCGATGAGCATCAGCGAACCCGCGTCGATACCGGAACGGACATCGCTGGCGCCGATCCGGAAGCAGCGGTTGAAACGGCGCGTGTGGAGCAACCAGCTTTGCGAGCTGATATTGACGTTCGACGGCGACCAGCCCGCACCGAGCGGGCGGACGCGGCGCTTGGCCATTTCAGCCTGAGCGAGCCAGTCCTGCACCGACTTCGCGGCAATCGCGATCTCGTCGCGCCCGCGCTCCGCATCGCCGCTGCGCAGCGCAAAGCGCGTCGCCGCCTCAGAGGTCCCCGTGCCGTGATAATTTGTCCAGCGGCCCTCGTCGCCCAGTCTGACGATCGGCATCAGGCCTCTCCCAGCGGCAGAATGCCGGCATGCGCGCGCCAGGCGACGGTCACCGGGCGCAGGAAGCCGAAGGTTGCGATCGCGACGAGCATCTGGCGTCGCGTGGCGAACACCCGCACATCGCAGAGCCCGTGATCGGATTCGGGGGTTACAAAGGGCTGCGCCGCCTGACTGGCGAACCCCCAACCCTTCAGCGTCACCACCATCGATTCCTCGTCGAGCGGTCGCGGATTGGAGATCGACAGAAAAATATCCGCCTGCCCCGCGGCATATTGACCGAAAAGCAACGCAAAACCGAGCGCCGCGAGCACCCAACCGAGCCACATCATGCCCAAAATCCCTTCGTCTTTTTCCCCGGCCGGTGTTCCGGCTCCGCAACCCGAAGAGCGCGGGCAATTTTTCCTGCCCGTTCCTCTCAACTAGCTGTATAGGCGCGCTATGCAAGTCCATCCGTTGATCGAAACCAACGCCGCGCTCGTCGAATTCTGCGACCTCATTCGGAACAGCGATTTCATCGCGGTCGATACCGAATTCATGCGGGAAAATACTTTCTGGCCAGAGCTTTGCCTGATCCAGGTGGCGGACCGCGACCATGCCGCGGCAATCGATCCGATGGCGCCCGGCATCGATCTGGGGCCCCTGCTCAACCTGCTCGTCGACAATGAGGATATGCTCAAGGTCTTTCATGCGGGCGGACAGGATGTCGAAATCATCTTCAATCTGACCGGCAAGACGCCGCATCCGATCTTTGACACACAGATCGGCCAGATGGCGCTCGGTCAGGCCGAACAGGTCGGATATTCGAACCTGGTCGAAGCATGGATCGGGCTTCAGCTCGACAAGGGTGCACGCTTTACCGACTGGAGCCGCCGTCCGCTCGACAAGCGCCAGATCGACTATGCCGTCGGCGATGTGACACATCTCGCCAAGATTTTCCCGATGATGCTCGACAAGCTGATCAAGACCGGCCGCGGCCATTGGCTTGACGAGGAGATGGAAAAGCTCGCCGATCCCGCCAATTACAGCGTCGATCCCGAAAAGGCGTGGCAGCGAATCAAGGTGCCGACACGCAAGCCCGACGTTCTCGGCCGGCTTCAGGCGCTCGCCGCATGGCGCGAACGCGAAGCGCGGACAAAGAATTTGCCGCGGGGGCGGATCGTCAAGGATGAGACGCTGGCCGATCTCGCCGCGCATCCGCCGAAAGATCAGGACGGGCTGGGCCGTGTGCGCGGGCTGTCGGCAACCTGGCGGACCAACGACATCGGCGGGCGGCTGATGGACGCGATCGCAGGCGCCAAACCGATGTCGAAGGACGACATGCCCGATCGCGCACCGCGCGGCCCCGGCCTCGGCAAGGAAGGCACTTTGGTCGCCGACCTCCTGAAACTGTTGCTGAAAATCCGGGCGCGTGAACTCAATGTCGCGGCACGGTTGATCGCGCGCAGCGACGATCTAGAGGCGCTTGCTGCGGGCGCGCGTGAGGGCATCCAGATGATGCAGGGCTGGCGCTACGACGTGTTCGGCCACGCCGCGCTCGACCTTGTCGAAGGACGGATGGGCTTTGCCGTGAAGAACGGCAAGCTGGTGATGAGCGAGATCGACGCCGCGACCGCGGCCGAGGTTTAAAGCAGCACGAGTTCGGGTTTGGCGTCGAGCGCCTGCGCGAGGACGCGCAAGCGGCGTTCGACCGATTCGCCGGCCAGATGATGCCAGCCGGCATCGAGGCAAAGCTTCAGCTTGCCGTCGACCAACGCAATTCCGCTCGCCTTGAGCGGCGCCTCGACCCCGCCCGTCAGGCGCTGTGCGAGGCGGATCGCGAGCCCCCATTGCCGCGCGCGCGCCAAGCGTTCCGCCGAAACAAGGCTGCCCATGGCAGGGAATTCGGCGTCGGCGCCGCCGAAGCCTGCATAAAGCGCCCGCGCGAGCAGGATACGGCCCGGAATGTCGATGCTGCGCCAATTGCCGTGCAGGCCGATTTCGGTGCCGCGCTCGGCCCGGAAATCGGGATTCGCCGACCAGGCGACGTCGCTGAGCAGGCTTGCGGCGAGACGAACGCGGCTATCGGCCGGGACCTCGTCAGCAAACAACGGCGCGATCCATTCGGCGATCGCGCGGCCGTGCGGTGCGAATCGCGCGAGGCGGCGTCCTTCGAATTCGGCGGCGACGATCAACGGGTCCTGCGCGCGCGTGTCGGCATCAAGCGCCTGATAGAGCAGCCCTTCGCGAAGGCCTGACGACGACACCGTCATTTCTGGAACGTCGAGAATATTGACGAGCGCAGCGAGGAGCGCCGCCGCATCGGGCAGTGCCGCGGCGCGGTTCGATGCCATTCCGGGGATCTCGCGCAACTCTTCAAAGGTCAGGCGCTTCGACGCCCGAATCAGGCGGCGGAGCGCGCTTCGCGGGAGTGTATGCTGGTCGAGCACCGCCAGCGGATCGCGCGTGAGTTCGAGATCGAGGCGCGACAGCGCGCGCCACGAACCACCGACGAGATAAAGCGGCTGCCCGGTCAGGCCGTCGGGCCAGCCGGCGGCGCGAAGCATCTTGCGAACGGCGCGCTCGAATGCCTGCTCGCCATCCTTGCGCAGCGCGGGCAAGCGCAGCACGCCGAGTGGGAAGGACGCGCGGCGGCCGACCTGACCGTTCGACACCTCGGCAAGTTCAAGGCTGCCGCCGCCAAGATCGACGGCGATGCCATGTGCGTCGGGGATCGCCGCCAGCACGCCGTGCCCCGCCGCCTCGGCCTCTTCCTCGCCGGAAAGCAGCCGGATCGCGAGCCCCGCCTCGGCAGCAGCCTTGATAAACTCCGGACCATTGACCGCGTCGCGTACCGCGGCCGTGGCGACGCATTGGACGTCCTTCACATCCATATGCTTTGCGAGCAGCGCATAGCGACGGAGCGCGACGAGGCCGCGTTCGGCGTCTTCGGGCGCGATGCGCCCATCGACGGCGAGGCCGCGGCCAAGACCCGCTGCGACCTTTTCGTTGAAGATCACCGCGGGCGCGCGCGCCGGTCCCTCATAGACGACGATGCGTACCGAGTTGGAACCGATATCGATGACCGCAGAGCGGTGGACCGCCTGTTTGGATGTACGCAGCAAGCCCAAGTCTATTTTCTCAATCTTCGCGCACATTGAAAGCAAGTGTCGGGACGTCCTGGCGCTTGTGAAGCGCCGTTCCGCGGCCCGACAACGACGGGTTGTTCATGAAATAATGATGAAGGTTGAAGGGCTTGTCGCCCGGCGTCACGCGCACCGAGGTGCCGTCGGGCTGCAGGATCCAGCTCTGTTCATTGTCGATGAGGTTCGCCACCAGAACCTGGTCCAATATCTGGTCGTGCACGGTCGGATTTTCGATCGGGATCATATATTCGACGCGGCGGTCGAAGTTGCGCGGCATCCAGTCGGCGCTGCTGATGTAGAGCCTTGCCCCGCGATGCGGCAGCGGCGCGCCGTTCGCGAAGGCCCATACGCGGCTGTGCTCGAGAAAACGGCCCACCACCGATTTGACCCGGATCGTTTCGGAAAGTCCCGGTACGCCGGGGCGCAGGCAACAGATGCCGCGCACGATCAGTTCGATCGGGACGCCGGCCGCGCTCGCCTGATACAGTTTGTCGATGATGTCGGGGTCGACGAGGCTGTTCATCTTGGCCCACACGCCCGACGGCAGGCCCGCCTTCGCCGCCGCCGTCTCGGCGTCGATCAGCTCGGACAGGTGCGCGCGCATGTTGAGCGGCGACATGGTGATCAGGTCGAGCCGTTCGGGTTCGACATAGCCGGTGATGTAATTGAACAACTGCGCCGCATCGCGCCCCGCGCGCGGATCGGCAGTGAAGAAGCTGAGGTCGGTATAGATACGCGCGGTCACCGGGTGATAATTGCCCGTGCCGAAGTGGCAGTAGGTCCGATACCCCTGCCCCTCACGGCGCACGACCATCGAAATCTTGGCGTGCGTCTTCCACTCGATGAAGCCGTAGACGACCTGCACACCGGCGCGTTCCAACTGGTTCGCCCAGAGAAGATTCTGTTCCTCGTCAAAGCGCGCCTTGAGCTCGACGACCGCGGTCACCGATTTCCCCGCTTCCGCCGCCTCGATCAGCGCACGGATGACCGGCGACTGGTTACCCGCGCGATAAAGCGTCTGCTTGATCGCGACGACGTCGGGATCGGCCGCCGCCTGTCGCAGGAAAGACAGGACGACGTCAAAGCTTTCATAAGGGTGATGGACGACGATGTCCTTCGAGCGGATCGCCGCGAAACAATCGCCGCCATGTTCGCGAATCCGTTCGGGGAAACGCGCCGAGTAAGCGGGGAATTTGAGGTCGGGGCGGTCGACGTCGACCAGTGCGGAAAGCGCCGCGAGCCCAATGAAGCCGCCGATCTTGGCGACGATCGCCTCGTGCCCCTGGATATCGGCGTTGAGCACCTCGGCGATTTCGCCGGGCATATCGGCTTCGAGTTCGAGCAGGATCACACGGCCGCGGCGGCGGCGGCGGATCGCGGTACGGAACAGGCGGACAAGATCCTCGGCCTCTTCCTCAAGCTCGATATCGCTGTCGCGGATGATGCGGAACACGCCCAATGAGCGGATGGTGAAACCCGGGAACAGCAAATCGCCGAAAATCTCGATCAGATACTCGATCGGTACGAAGGCGCCCGGCTGCCCCGGAACCGGCACGAAGCGCGCCAGCGACGCGGGGATCATCACCAGTTCGCGGATCGTCTCGCCCGTCGCCTTGCGCTGCAAATCGAAAATGACGCCAAGCCCGCGGTTCGGGATGAAGGGAAACGGATGCGCCGGGTCGAGCACCTGCGGCGTCAGGATCGGGAAAATCTGGTCGATGAAATATTGGCGGAGCGCGCTACGCAGCGCTTCCTTGTCCGACCCCGTGCCGTGGACGACGATGCCCTGTTCGCCCAGCAGCTTGTGAAGCAATTGCCATTCGCTCTGCTGTTGGTCGACGAGGCGGTTCACCTCGGCCTCGATCTCGGCGAGTTGCTGCCCCGGTGAGCGGCCGTCGGCCGACGGATCGTCGATTCCCTGAAGCTGCTGGCCTTTGAGCCCCGCAACGCGAACCATGAAGAATTCGTCGAGGTTGCTGCCCGAAATCGACAGAAACCGAAGACGTTCGAGCAAAGGATGCGCGGGATTGCGTGCCTCCTCCATCACCCGCCGGTTGAAGGCGAGCCAGGAGAGTTCGCGGTTGAAGAAGCGTTCTGGACCAAAGCTGGGCGGCGTCGCCGCCGTGTCGGCATCATTGTCTGCGCGTAGGGGGCCGCCGGCTATCGACATGTCGCGTCATCCTGTCTTTCGAGCAAATCGGGATCGATGAGCCCCTGTGACAGTAATGTTTCACGAGTAAGACGAATGCTAATGCCGCCCCCTTTTTCCAGCGAAGCAGCATCGAGCGCCGCGACGACACGGTGGATCGCTGCGTAACTGCGCTCCATCCGCGGGACGATATAGGAAGCAACTCCGGGCGCGAGCACGATGCCACGCTGCGCGAACAGCGCCTCGATCAGGTCGCGCGCGAGGCAGTCGTCGGGATCGCCGATCGTCAGCACCGGCACGGCGGCAAGACGCGACCGAAGGTCGGGCAATGCCACGTTCCAAGCGGGCGGCGGCGCATCGGCGATGATCAGCAACGGCGCGCCGCTGTTCTGGGCCGCATTCCACGCGTGGAAAATCTCTTCCTCGGGCACGCTGTCATGCCCGTCGATAACGCGACCGCCGGTTTCACCGGCGAAGAGGCGCCCCATCAGGCTGCGTCCCGACCCGCGCGGTCCGGCCAGCACCGCGGTGCGCACGGGCCAGGTCGCCGGGTGGCGCAGATAGCGCACGGCATCCGCGTTACTGGTGCCGACGATCAGCGGACCGTCATTGCTGCCCCCCGCGCTCCAGTCGAGCGGGAGTGCGATCTGGGATCCGCGCGCCATCAGCGGCTGATCCTGAGCTGGCCGCCGCCTTCCTGCACCTTGAACCCGCGCGCAGCGAGCGCGGCCTTCAGCGCGGCAATATCGCCCCGGAAGCTGACGCGCATCACCGACGTGCCACCAAGCGCAAGGCTGGTCGTCGACGCCGACTGGACCCCTGCGGCGCCCGCCACCGCGCGTTCGGTCGCGGTGACCGAATCGACGTCCGGCGAGCTGTACTGGACGGTGAAGCTCTGCACACCCACGGCCGCCGTCGTTGGCACGCTCGCGTCGGTTTCGCTCGGCAGCACATCTTCGTCGGTCGCGGCCTCTTCGGGCAGATCTTCCTTCTCGACCGGCTTTTCGAGGACGAGATAGGTGTCGGTGCGCAGCACGCCCGATGCCAGCGCATCGATATAGATGCGGTCCATGCGCGCCACGGCCTTCTCCATCATGTCGGGCAGTGCGGCGGGGCTCGGACCGGTCATCGTAAAGCTGGAGATCAGCTTGCTGTCGGGGCCGAAGCGTGCGGTGAAATAGCCTTTGATCGGGCCGCCGGGATAGGAATATTCGACGCGCGCGATCGGCGTCAGCACGTCGGCAGCGCCGTATTGATCGAGGATCACGCGCCACCATACGCGGCCGCGGCGGCCGGTCTGTCCCGCGTTGATCAACAGCGTGTCGGCGCCCGTACCCGCCGTGCGGACATAGTCGATCGCGCTCTGCCCCGTATTATATTCGGCCCATGCACGCTGCCAGGCGCTGCGCTGTTCGAACACCTGCGGAATGCCGTCGATCGAATAGACCGGGATGACAAGCAGCGGCGGCGAACGCAGCGTCCGCCCGCTGACCCCCAGGATCTGACCGGCACGGACGCGGTCGAACTGGACGCCGAGCTTGGCGACATAGCGGCGCGGACCGATCTGCTCTTCCTCGACGACGATCGCGGTGACGATGCCGTCGAGTACCGAATCGGTAAGCGCCGGGCCGTCGCTGCCGTTCAATTTACGATAAAGCTGGGTCCAGCCCTTGCGCTGCGCCTCGCGCCAGCCCTTGGTTCGCGCATCGTCGGCGTTGTCGCCGGTCACGTCCACCATGATGCCGCTCGCCAGGAAATCACCGCTGCTGTTGATCGGCGTGATGCCGCGATCGCCGCGGCTGATCTGTCCTTCGACAACGCCGACGAGCAGAATCGCGAAGAAAATGCCGAAAAGCGCGGCCCAGCGCCAGTCGCGCGGGCGAATGGCATCAAGGATCAGGTGGGGCGCGAGGCGGGGGAAAGCAGCCGAAATCATATCTTCTCTATGCTTTGCCCAAAAGCGTGTCGCCGGACAAGGAAATCATGGCATTTCGTGGCCAGACTCGTTAGTCGCGCTGGCCATGGATTCCAAGCACAACCAACCCGCCTCCTACACTTATGCAGAGGCCGGCGTATCGATCGAGACCGGCAACGCGCTGGTCCGTGCCATTGCCCCGCTCGCCCGTGCGACGCGTCGCCCCGGCGCCGACGCCGACCTGGGCGGCTTTGGCGGCTTCTTCGACCTGAAGGCGGCGGGGTTCAACGATCCCTTGCTCGTCGCGGCGAACGACGGCGTCGGCACCAAGCTGAAACTCGCCATCGAATCGGGCAAACATGACGGGGTCGGCATCGATCTGGTCGCAATGTGCGCGAACGACTTGATCGTTCAGGGTGCCGAGCCGCTGTTTTTCCTCGACTATTATGCCACTGGCAAGCTCGACAATGATGTCGCGACCGAAGTCGTCGCGAGCATTGCCGAGGGGTGCAAGCAGGCCGGATGCGCGCTGATCGGCGGGGAGACCGCCGAAATGCCGGGCATGTACTCGGACGGCGACTATGACCTCGCGGGCTTTTGCGTCGGCGCGGTCGAGCGCGACCAGGTGCTGACAGCCGACAAGGTCGCGGCGGGAGACGTCATTCTGGGCCTCGCCTCGTCGGGAGTACATTCGAACGGCTTTTCGCTCGTGCGCCGTCTTGCCGCGGACAAGGGGTGGAAGCTCGATCGCCCTGCCCTGTTCGACCAGACGATTCTGCTGATCGATGCGCTGATGGCGCCGACGCGCATCTATGTGAAGAGCCTGCTGCCGCTGGTGAAGACCGGCAAGATCCATGCCCTCGCGCATATCACGGGCGGCGGATTGCTCGAAAATATCCCGCGCATCCTGCCCAAGACGCTGCACGCGCATGTCGATGCCGACGCATGGGAACAGCCGCGGCTGATGGCGTTCCTGCAGGCGCAAGGGAATATCGAGCCCGAGGAAATGGCGCGCACCTTCAACTGCGGGATCGGCATGGCGGTCGTTGTCGCCGAGGGCGAGGTCGCCGACGTGACCGCGGCACTCGAAGCGGCGGGCGAGACTGTGTTCCGCATCGGCCATGTCGCCGAGGGAGAAAAGGGCTGCACCGTGACGGGCAGCGCCGAAACATGGAGCGCGATGGGCGCGTGGAGCGCCACGCACAACGGGTAAGCCCGAAACCGTTCGCCCTGAGCTTGTCGAAGGGTCGTCCTTCCTTTTGAGGTTGAAAGGCAAGAACAGTGCTTCGACAAGCTCAGCACGAACGGATTGAAAGGGTGGCGCCGTGACGAAAGCCAAAGTCGCGGTCCTTATCTCAGGCGCCGGCACCAATATGGCAGCGCTGCTCTATGCGGCGAAAGCCGCCGACTGCCCCTATGAGTTGGTCTTCGTTGGCAGCAACGATCCCGATGCGCTGGGTCTAAAGATCGCGGAGGCAGAAGGCATCGCGACGTGGAGCCTGTCGCACAAAGGCATGAACCGCGATGCGTTCGACGCGCTGGTCGACGAGCAATTGCGCAGCGCCGATACCGAATTCGTCGCGCTCGCGGGCTATATGCGCATCCTGTCGGACGAGTTCGTCGGACGCTGGGCGGGCAAGATGGTCAACATCCACCCCAGCCTGCTGCCGCTCTACAAGGGTCTGAATACCCACCAGCAAGCGATCGAGGCCGGCGACAAATTCGGCGGGTGCAGCGTCCATATCGTGACGTCCGGCGTCGACGACGGCCCGGTGCTTGCGCAGACGCCGGTCGCGATCCTGCCGGACGACACCGTTGAAACGCTGGCGCGGCGGGTCCAGTTCGCCGAACACCAACTCTATCCCGCGACGCTCGCCGCCTTTGTGACACGCGAACGGTCGCCCGACTATCTGCGCGGCCGCGTCCGCGAACTGGCGATGGAGCTGCCCGAGGCCGACGAAGTGATGTCGCACGGCATGCCTTGCTTCGGGATCGTGAAGGGCAAGAAATTCGCCTATTTCACCGAGGATCATCATGGCGACGGCAAGATCGCGCTGCTCGTCAAGATCAGCGGCGGCGACGAACAGGCGGCGCTGATCGAACTCGACGAAGATCGCTATTATCGCCCTGCCTATTTCGGCGACGGCTGGGTCGGCATCCGCCTGGATCTCGGCGACACCGACTGGGACGCAATCGGCGAATGGCTGCGCAAAAGCTGGCTGGCGGTCGCTCCGAAGAAGCTGGCGGGATTGATGGGCGTCGCGGAGGATTTCTAGCTATCGGGGGGAACATCGATGGATGCGGATTATCGGGAAGCAACGGATCGACTGATCGCCATCGCGCGCGATTCGGTCAGCGATGCCAACGCGATCGAGTTCGACATGGAATCTCTCGACGATGAGGCGCTCGACAACAGCCGAACAAAATTGCTGCTAGAACGGCTTTGCGACCAACTCGACAAAATTCATCGCATTCTTGTGGACGATCCGGAGAGCGACACGCGCGGCCTGATCGGACGCTTCTCTCGTTGGTCGGGGTTGGTCAGAACCGATTTCCGCAATCTCGACGAAAGCGAACGGCAACGGATCGCGGACGAGATTCTCAGCATAGAACGCGACAGCCTGTCCAAGCTGGGAATACGCTTCAAATGGGTCGAGAAGCTTGTCGCCGAGATGCGTGACCAGCTCGCCGCTCACAAAACTCTGTCCATGACCGACGAACTGCTGACGACAGTTTCCCGGGACATCGAAGCGCTGCGCCGCCACGTTTGTAACGCCGAACACAAACCTCGACGCAGCCGATTGACGCTGATCCTCGAAGGCGTCCACGGGACGGTGAAGATCGTCGCCGACATAGGAAAGTTTGCGGTCGACCCCACCCTCGTGCTGGCATTGAGCGGGGTTTATTCGGTATATGCGGGCGGAAAGATGCTCAGCGGTGCCGTCAAGGAATTGAACGCCGAGGAAGAGCGCGAGAAAGCATCGCAGGCGCCGCAGACTTCCCGTCTACCCCTCCCTCCGGTGCCGTCCCAATTCAAGCTCGGCCGGCGCGCAATTGACCTCGGCGACGATGAGACGAACGACTCCTCCGATGACGGAAAAGGGTGACAGGCTTCATTCACGAAAAAGGCCGCCGGATCGCTCCGGCGGCCCTTCGCTGCCCTAGGGCAAATGTCGTTTAGCCGACGATTTCTTCGGGCTTGAAGAAATAAGCGATTTCGATCGCCGCATTTTCGTCGCTGTCCGAACCGTGCACGGTGTTCGCTTCGATGCTCTCGGCCAGTTCCTTGCGGATCGTGCCGGGCTCGGCGTTCGCCGGGTTGGTCGCGCCCATGATGTCGCGGTTCGCCTGCATGGCATTTTCGCCTTCGAGGACCTGCACGACGACGGGGCCGCTGATCATGAAATCGACGAGTTCGCCAAAGAAGGGGCGTTCCTTATGGACCGCGTAGAAGCCTTCGGCCTGTTCGCGGGTCATGTGGATGCGCTTCGACGCGACGACGCGGAGGCCGGCTTCTTCGAGCATCTTGGTGACGGCGCCGGTGATGTTGCGACGCGTGGCGTCGGGCTTGATGATCGAAAAGGTGCGAGTGACCGCCATGGGGGAAGCTCCTATGTTGTTATTGTCTGCGATGCGCGCGCCTCTAGCCGCGCTTTTGCTGCACTGCAAGGATTGAGCGCCGCGGCGCTAGGGCCCTTCGGACCAGCGGCCGTTTTCGTCTTGCTTCCAAAAGCGGTTGTCGACGTCCTCGCGCGCGGCAAGCGTACGCCAGAGCGCGCGGGCGTCGTCGATGCGGCTGTTGTCGAAAAGCAGGAAAGTGCGTTCGAACCCCAGTGCCTCCTCGCGCCATTCGCCGTCGGCGAGCGCCAGATGGCTGGCGCGGTTGGGCGGCGATGGATCGAGCGCGCCCGAAATCAGGATCGGCTCGATTTCCTCGTCGGCTGACCCCGCGTGGCCATGCGGCAGGAAGCTCGCCGGGGTCAGCGTCCACAGCGCCTCGTCGATCGCCTGCCGCTGCATCGCGGGCGCGGCGACCACCAGCAGGCGGTCGCCGTTCGCCAATATACGCGTCGCGAGCGCGGGGAGCACCCGTTCGACCGGATCGCGGGTCAGCCGGTAAAAGTCGACGCGCGCCATGCTCCCCTGCCCCCTATCCTGCTTTCTGGCTCGCTCAACCTTCGTGGTTGGCGGCGATGTAGCGGTCGAGCAGGCGCACGCCGTAACCCGTCGCGCCCTTCGCCCACACCGGACCGTCCTTGTCGGCCCACGCCATGCCCGCGATGTCGAGGTGCGCCCAGGCGACGCCGTCGCCGACGAAGCGCTTCAGGAATTGCGCCGCGGTGATCGAGCCGCCTTCGCGCGGACCGATATTCTTCATGTCGGCGATCGGGCTGTCGATCAGCTTGTCGTAGGCGGGCGACAGCGGGAAACGCCACAGCTTGTTGTTGCTGACCTCGCCCGCGGCGATCAGGTCGGCGGCCAGCGTCTCGTCATTGGCGAAGATGCCAGCATATTCGTGGCCGAGCGAGATAACCATCGCGCCGGTCAAGGTCGCGAGGTCGACGATCACCTTGGGATCATAGGCGCTCTGCGCCCAACTGATCGCGTCGCAAAGGACAAGGCGGCCCTCGGCGTCGGTGTTGAGCACTTCGACCGTCTGGCCCGACATGGTGCTGACGACGTCGCCGGGGCGCATCGCATTGCCGTCGGGCATATTTTCGACGAGGCCGACTACGCCGACGACATTCGCCTTCGCCTTGCGACCCGCGATCGCCTTGATCGCGCCCGCGACGGCGCCCGCGCCGCCCATGTCCCACTTCATCATGTCCATGCCCGCGGCGGGTTTGATGCTGATGCCGCCGGTGTCGAAGGTCACGCCCTTGCCGATGAACACGACGGGCGCCTCGCCCGGATTGCCGCCATTCCAGCGCATGGCCAGCAGGCGCGGCGGGCGGGTCGAGCCCTGCGCGACGCCGAGCAGCGCGCCCATGCCGAGCGCCTTCATCTGGCGTTCGTCCAGCACCTCGATTTCGACGCCAAGGTCGGCGAGATGTTGGCAGCGTTCGACAAAGGTCTCGGGATAAAGAATGTTCGGCGGCTCGGCGACCAGCGTCTGGGTCAGCGCGACGCCAGCGGCAATCGCTTCATTCTCGGCCCAGCGGCTGGACAGGTCGCCGTGCGGAGAAGCGATGGTCACGGTCCGAAGGCTCGGCTTCGCCTTGTCGGCAAGGCGCGTGCGATAGGTGTCGAGCCGCCAGTTGCGCAGGCGCGCGCCCATCGCAAAGGCGAGCACGTCATCGGCGTCGCTCTGCCCCGTGCTTGCGAAATCGACATATACGTGCGTCTCGCCGCTGGTCTGCAACTTGGCCGTCAGCGCCGCGCCGCCGCGTTCGAGATCCTGCTCGCTTCCCTCGCCGATGCCGACGAGCAGCAGGCGCTTCGCCTGTTCGCCGTCGATTGCCGCGGTTTCGGCGATCGTCCCCGCCGCGCCGTCGAAGCGCGCCTGCGCCGCGGCGGCACCAAGCAGCGCGCCGAGCGCGCCGGCCTCGCCCTTGCGGACCGGAAACGCGACAACGTCGGCAGACGCATCGATTTGCGCGACAAACTGAATGTCCATGCCTTAACTTTCTTATGCGATGATTGATTGGAACGTGCCGGACCGATAGGGGTTTCGCCTGCGAGTTGCAAAAACAAAGCAGCCGGTCCAATCCGGGTGGACGCTAGATAAGGTGTGGGACAAAGATATCAAATGAGCTGGGCTTTGTTCCAACAAACGGCGCGCGCGCGGCCGTTCTGGCTGGCGACCGCGAGCGGTGTCGCGCTCGCCGCCTGCCCGGTAATGGCCCAGACCAGCGAGGAATCGACCCGGACCGAAGACGTCGCGCCGGCACCCGACCTCCAGACGCCCGACGTCGCCCCGACGACATCCGACGCCCCCGCCGTAAAGGGTGAGGAACAGATCGGCTTTGCCGCCGACAACCTCAATTACGACGGCGACAGCGAAGTCGTCGTGGCCGAGGGCAATGTCCAGATGAACCGCGAAGCGATCGAAATGCGCGCGGACAAGGTCACTTGGAACCGGCAGACGGGCAAGGTTTTCGCCGAGGGTAATGTCACGATCAAAAATCCCGAGGGCGACACCGCCTATGGCGACAAGATCGAACTGACCGACACGCTGCGCGACGGCGTCGTCGAGAATCTGCTTGTCGTACTCGACAATGGATCGCGCCTTGCGGCGGTGAAGGGCACGCGGTTCGACAACGGCAATATCGAGCTGGAGAATGCCGCCTACACACCCTGTCCGGTCGAGGATGATGCGGGCTGCCCCAAGAATCCGAGCTGGCAGATTCGCGCGGTCAAGGTGATGTACGACCGGACGAAGAACAAGATCCGGTACAAGGGCGCGCGCGTCGAGATTTTCGGCCTGCCGCTAATTCCGCTGCCGGGGCTCAGTCATCCGGCCAACAGCGAGGCGGGAAGCGGCATCCTGGTTCCCGAAATCCGCCTCGACCGCAGCAACGGGTTCGAGATCGCGGTGCCCTATTATCTGCGGCTGGCGCCCGATCGCGACATCACCATCACCCCGCATCTCTATACCAGCGCGGCGCCGATGATGGAGGGCGAGTTCCGCGCGCTCACCGATATCGGCTCGTTCCGCATCAACGGCTATGCGACCTATGGCTCCCTCGTCCCCCTGCTCGGCGACGCCCCCGAATCGCGCAAGAGATTCCGCGGCTATCTGGAAAGCGCGGGCAAGTTCCAGTTCGATCCGCGCTGGAGCCTGACCTATTCCGGCCGCATCGCGACCGACCGCACGTTCATGCGCAGATACGACATCAGCCGTGACGACCGACTGCGCTCGACCTTCGAACTCGAGCGGATCGGTGGTAACAGCTACCTTTCGATCGCGGGCTGGGCGACGCAGACGCTGCGCCGCAACGACGAGCAGGGGCAGCAGCCGATCGCCCTGCCGATCATCGATTATCGCCAGCGCTTCGCCGACCCCGTGCTCGGCGGCCAGTTCGAGCTACAGCTCAACACGCTGGCGATCGGTCGTACCGCGGGACAGGATACGCAGCGGGCCTTCGCCGGCGCGCGCTGGGATCTGCGTGGCCTGACCGGGCTGGGTCAGGAAGTCACGCTGACCGCGATGGTGCGCGGCGACGTTTATCACAGCGACGAAAATCTGCTGACCGCCATCCCGGGCTATCGCGGCAAATCGGGCTGGCAGGCACGCGGGATCGCCGCGATCGCCGCCGATATGCGCTGGCCCTTCATCGGCGAATTCGCGGGCGGTACGCAGACGCTGACCCCGCGAATCCAGCTTGTCGCGACGCCGCCGATCAAGAACATCGACATCCCGAACGAGGATTCGCGCGCTTTCGACCTCGAAGACAGCAATTTGTTCGCGATCAACCGTTTCAACGGCCACGACCGGTTCGAGGACGGTGCGCGCGTCACCTATGGCGTCGAATGGAATTACAGCCGGCCCGGTTTCAACATCAACAGCGTCGTCGGCCAAAGCTATCGCCTGTCGGACAAGCCCGCGCTGTTCCCCGATGGCACGGGGCTGACCGACCGAACGTCGGACATCGTCGGACGCACGACGATAGCCTATCGCGACTTCCTGCGCCTGACCCACCGCTACCGGCTCGACAAGGATAATCTGGCGATCCGCCGCAACGAATTCGACGCGACGATCGGCAGCCGCTCGACCTATGCCGTGCTCGGCTATTCGCGCCTGAACCGCGACATCCTCCTGCTCGGCGAAGATCTGCAGGACCGCGAAGAAGCGCGCGTCGGCGGGCGCGTCGCGGTCGCCAAAAACTGGTCGGTGTTCGGCTCGGCAATCGTCGACCTGACCAAGCAGAGCGACGATCCGCTGAGCGGCGCCGACGGGTTGGAGCCGATTCGTCACCGGCTGGGCGTCGCCTATGACGATGAATGCCTGTCGATCGCGCTGACCTGGCGGCGCGACTATGCCGACACGGGCGACGCGCGACGCGGCAACAGCTTCTCCTTCCGCATCGCCTTCCGCAATCTGGGATTCTAACCGCAGTTTTCGGCCGGAAGTTGCCATCCCCACATTTTGTTATTCCGGCGAAAGCGGGAACCCAGTGACAGCGCCGGCTCGCTGGGTTCCCGCTTTCGCGGGAATGACGAATCTGGAGTAGGAACTGTCGGCTAAGGACCGGAAGCGGGCCTCCCGATATCGTCACCCCGGACTTGATCCGGGGTCCCGCTTGATTTCGAAGGCCGGTCGATGCGCGTAAAAGCGGGATCCCGGGTCAAGCCCGGGATGAAGAAAGTGGGCGATGGACCGTGCGCCCCCCCCCCCAAAAAAAACTGCCGATCCAAAGCGCCGCTTCATCGCAGGGGAGCATATGCCCTCGCGATCGAGCCTCTCGCCTACCAGCCTATCTTGACGCCGAACGCGCCGTTGATCGCCTCGCCCATCGCACCGTGGGTCCAGTATTTCTTGTTCAAGACGTTATTGACGTTGCCCGTGAAGGTCACTGCGCGTCCACCAATCGTCGTTGCATACTGAATCCCGGCGTTTGCGAGCGTCCGCGCCGGAATGAAGAGCAGGTTGCTGTCGTCGGTCGGCGCCTTGCCGAAGTAACGAACATTGCCATGCACGCTGAGCCCCTCGACCGCAGGCACCGCATATTCTGCGTTGACGAGTAATTGCCATCGCGCGGCCTGCGCTGGGATATTGCCGCGTAGCGCTTCATTGCCCACCGATACATCGCGCAAACTCGGGTCGAGATGCACCACGCCGGCCCCTAATTTGAGCCGTGGCGCCGCTCGATACGCGAGGATCGCTTCGACGCCCTTGTACAGCGTCATTCCGTCCTGGGTCAGCGTGGGTTTGTCGGCTCCGTCCGGCAACTGGTCGATCGCCGCGGCGCGTTCGACCCGAAAGGCCGCCAGCGTGAAGTCTAGCCCGTCCTTGGCATATTTCGCGCCGACCTCATATTGGCGGCTGAGGGTCGGCTTCAATATGTCGCCCGCATTCGCATAATCGTCGCTGACGCGCCCGCCACCCTCCATCGATTCGACATAGCTGCCGTAAAGCGAAACATAAGGCGCTGGCTTATAGATCAGCGCGAGGGTGGGCGTCGCAGCGGTGTTGAGATAGCCCGAAGCGACCTGCGGATCGCCGTCGACGTCGAGCAATTTGTAGCGCGTATAGCGCACCCCCGCGATCGCCTGGACATACTCGCCCAAATGCAGCGTATCGCTGATGAACGCAGCATATTGGCGGTCCTTATACGGGCCGCCCTTGGTCGAGAAATCGATGTCGCGCGTCACCAGAAAGGATTGTCGGCGATAGATATTTCCGTTGAAATCATTATTGTAATGGCTGTTCGCGCCATAATCATTCGCGGTGTCCATAAAGGAAAGCCCCGCGACGATCTCATGCTCGATTGGGCCGGTCGCGAACCGGCCCTGCAACATCAGCTGCGCGAAATGATATTGGTCGAGCTCGGCAAAATTGAAGGCATAGCCCCGGTAATCGCCGGCCTCGTTCAGGATTTCGGTGAACATCTTGTTCGACCGGTGGAGCTTGCGTGTATAGCCATAATCGAGGTCGAGCTTCCAGTTCGGCGCGACCTGCCAGCCGAGCCCCGTCGATGTGGCAAGCATGTCGGTCTTATAGAAACTGTTATCGACATGAAGATTGTCATAGTCATAGGTCGGGCGCGGCAGTTTCTTACCCGTATAGCGGCGCCAATAAATCTGGAATGGCTCATGCTCCAGATTGCTCTGCTCAAAGGTCGCGCGCGCGTACCATTGCACATCGGGGCTGATATCATATTCCAGCGCGAGCGCGCTTAGCCAGCGATTGACCCCGGCCTTGTTATACGCAGTGCCCTTTTCCCCAGCGATATTGGCGCGATAGCGGAGCCGTCCGTCGCCCGTCAGCGGCCCGCCGGCGTCGAGATGGCCATAAAGGACGCTTTCGGAGCGATAACCCAAGCTGGTGGTCAGCATTGGCTCGGCGGTCGGCCGTTTCGACCGATAGCTGATCACCCCGCCCGGCTCTCCAAAACCATACATGAAGCCCGACAACCCCTTGAGCGCCTCGACGCTCTCGACCGCCTCCAGCGGATAGTCGCCACCCCAATAAAGCAGCAACGGCACCTTATCGACGTAGTAATTGCGCACGCCGATCCCACGGATCTGCGTGCCCCACCAGTTGGTCGTGCCCGCGGTGGCAAAGGAAGACACCGACGGGTCGTTGATGAATATCTGCCCGATCGTCGTCGCCTGCCGCTTCGCGATATCCTCGGCGTCTATCACCGTCACCGAATAGGGGGTGTCGATGACCGCCTTGCTGCCTAAAGCGCCGCTGCTGCTTTCGCTCTGCATCAGCGTGCCGGTGACGACGATGGTGCTCGAATCCGAATTCCCTGCATCGCCCTCTATTTCGGCGGCCATCGCTGACGCCGGCAGTGCCGGGACCAGCGCTACCAGCGTCGAAACGACGATAAGCGGCGAAATTCTTCTTTGCATTTCATTATCCTGCCAGCGACCCGTTATCGCCAGCTAGGTTTGATGCTATTGCATGTCAATCGCAATTAATTGCTCTCCAAAAAGCGGGAACATTCGCGTCGACAGCTTCCGCGACGCAATTTTCGCATTCCCCCCTTGCATCGCGCGACATTTTGCATCACTAGGGCGCCCATGCGCGGCAACGCCCTTCTTCTTCTGCGACTTACACGCCCTTGGGCGTGACACTGGCTGCGCGCTAGTCGCGGCCACCCGCTCAAGGGTCCGATCGACAAGCACCGCAACCACCCAGAAGAAGCTATCCAACCATGACCATGCTCCGCGATCCGTCCGCGAAATATTCCGCTTTCCCGCAGGTTCCCTTGGCGAACCGCGAATGGCCCACCCGCGTCACGACCAAGGCGCCGATCTGGCTCTCGACCGACCTTCGCGACGGCAACCAGTCGCTGATCGACCCGATGGATGCAGAGAAAAAGACGCGCTTCTTCGACCTGCTCGTCAAATGCGGGTTCAAGGAGATCGAGGTCGGCTTCCCCGCCAGCGGCGCGACCGACTTCGACTATATCCAGGGCCTCGTCCGCAACGGCCGCATCCCTGCCGACGTCACGCCGCAGGTGCTGACGCAGAGCCGCGCCGACCTGATCCGCACCAGCTTCGACAGCCTGGAGGGCGCGAAAACCGCGATCGTCCACGTCTATAACGCGGTCAGCCCCGCGTGGCGCAAGATCGTCTTCGGCATGGAGATGGACGAGATCAAGGGCATCGCGATCGAGGGCGCAAAGCAGCTCCGCGACAATGCCGCGCGCCTGCCCGGCACCGACTGGCGTTTCGAATATAGCCCCGAAACCTTCTCGACCGCCGAACTCGATTTCAGCATCGCCTGCTGCGAGGCGGTGATGGACATATTGCAGCCGACGACCGACAAGCCGATCATCCTCAACCTCCCCGCGACGGTCGAGGCATCGACGGCGAACATCTACGCCGACCAGATCGAATATTTCTGCAAGAATCTGCCCAATCGCGACCGCGCGATCATCAGCCTGCACACCCACAACGACCGCGGCACCGGCGTCGCGGCGGCTGAACTTGGCCTGCTCGCGGGCGCCGACCGCGTCGAGGGCTGCCTGTTCGGCAATGGCGAGCGCACCGGCAACACCTGCCTCGTCACCATCGCGCTCAACATGTACACGCAGGGCGTCGATCCAGAGCTCGACTTCTCGAACATCGACGAGGTCATCCAGACGGTCGAATATTGCAACCGCCTGCCCGTCCACCCGCGCCACCCCTATGGCGGCGAGCTCGTCTACACGGCGTTTTCGGGCAGCCATCAGGATGCAATCAAGAAAGGCTTCGCCGCGCGCGAACGCCAGAATGACCAGAAGTGGGAAGTCCCCTACCTCCCCATCGACCCCGCCGACTTGGGCCGCAGCTATGAAGCGGTGATCCGCGTCAACAGCCAGTCGGGCAAGGGCGGCGTCGCCTGGGTGCTCGAACAGGACAAGGGCCTGAAGCTGCCCAAGAAGATGCAGGCAAGCTTCAGCCACGTCGTCCAGGCGCTCGCCGACGAAACCAGCCGCGAACTCGGCGCCGAGGATATCTGGGGCGCGTTCGACCACGCCTATCTGGTCACGACAGGCAAGCGCTTCCAGCTCGTCGACTGGTCGGAGAGCCATGCGGGCACCGACCGCATCTTCGCCGGCAAGCTCACCATCGACGGCACCCCGCGCAGCGTCAGCGGCCGCGGCAACGGCCTGATGAGCAGCGTCATCGCCGCGCTCGCGGAGTCCGGCGGCCCGATCATGGACATCGTCGACTATAGCGAGCACGCCATCGGCCAGGGCAGCAATGTGCAGGCCGCGGCGTACGTCGAATGCCGCACGGCGGACGGGAGGAGCCTGTTTGGGTGCGGGCTGGATACCGACGTTGCGACGGCGAGTGTGCGGGCGATTTTGTCGGCGGCGAATGGGGCTTAAACGCTAATCGCGATGAAATATCGCCGGTTGCGATATTTCATCTTGCATTGTTGCCTCGCCCGTGCTTGAACGGTCCGGCGATGGTAGCTCATGATGAACCCGTCAGAAGCAGGGGCCTTTGGCCCTGTGGGAGGATTATCCTCCCGACTACCACCTGCGTCTCGGCCGGGGGTGGCTGCGCGCCGCGCCCGCCCGGGACCGGGCGCGGCACACCCGAGGTACAAACGTTCCGGAACATCGCTTTCAAACTGGCCTACGGGCGCCGACAAATTCGTGTCGGTGTGGCCGAAAGGAAAGCAACCAATGAGCTCCGACCCTCGCACGCAGCGGCATCGGCCGCCCGAACCCTCGCGATGGCTCCTTCTTATGAAGGTAATTATTGCGGTGGGTCAGGTGGTTTCGTTCGTGAAACATCTCTTCCACGAATGATGGATGACCTCGGGACAGCCGTACAATGACGAAGCGGCCTATGATAAATGAAGCACTCAGGCTTCTCCGCCTCTATTGTGGATTCTCACAAGCCGAGATGGCGAAGCGTCTTTCAGTGACCCAGTCCCTGATTTCAGACATCGAGGGCGGACGTAAGAACGTTACTATGGATTTGCTGCAATCATATAGCGACACAGTTGATGTTCGTATGTCGCAGCTGCTCTTTTTTGCCGAAGAGATCGAAGGCCAGCCAATCGCGCGACGTGGGCAACTGATTGTGGCTGATAAAGTCCTCAAGCTCCTTGAAAAGCTCAAGCCGAATGACCGTGAAGCGGCATAAGCAAAATAAGTATGAGCGCTATCCGTTCGAGAATTCACCTTGGACGCAGGATCTAACGCAACGCGATCTCGCAGAACTTCTAGGTTGGAAAAAGCAGCAATTAGAGGCGCTAGTTCGAGACAAGGATCGCTATATTAAACGAGGCCCAAAGCTCATCGGAACGAAGACGAGGGAACTTGCCGTTCCTACGGGTAAGTTACGCACGATCCACGAACGCATAAAAATTCATCTAAACAAGATCAAGCAACCCGAGTACTTGTTCAGCCCCCGCAAAGGTCGCGCACAACGAGATAATGCTGAACATCACGTTGGCCAAAATCAGATTCTTAGCCTAGATATCAAACAGTTTTACCCCTCGACGACCGACGAGCATATCTTTCGCTGGGCGTATCACGTGGCAGGTCTACGGGCAGATGTAGCGGGCCTTTTTACCAAGCTAGTCGCCGTTGACGGCAAGATGCCTTTCGGATCGCCTGTCAGCCCCGTCCTGACCACTCTCGTTCATCGGCAGATGTTCGATGCAATCTCGGATATCTGTAAAGAGCAAGATCTCAAGATGTCACTATGGGTCGATGATCTTGTGATTTCTGGATCGTTCGTCCGAGGCAAAGTCATGGAAGACGTTCGCGCCGCAATTCGCCGCTTCGGATTTCAGACTCATAAGATACAGTTTCGCTCAACTGCCCGCCCGGTCCCGATTACAGGCGTACCCGTGACAAAAACAAGCATTGGCGCACCGCTCTCGCTGCACCGCCGCATCCAGTCGGGATATGCCGAATTGCGACAACGTTTGACCGACGCTCAGCGCACACAGGCGACTGACAAGCTGCTGGCCGCTTTAGGCACCTATCGATATCATTTGGGCGCATCGTCCGAACAAGGCAGACTTGCCGCAAATCGAATGAACGCCCTTCGAATGAGACGAGCGCGTCTCAAACCAAGGTACGTCACTTATCCTGTCGGCTCTACTCCGGACGAAACCTCTACAGAGATCGATGACGGCACTCCCCCTTGGGAATGACTATCGTTGCGTAGGTAATGCTGAAGCACCGCACCTAAGGCAACGCCAAGCAAAGTCATCCCAGCAACGACAAGCTGCGTCCACCACTTGCCAGCCTTTTGCTGTTCCAAGGCTCGATCATGCAACCTAATCGCCACGCTGACCAATTCTGTAACCTCCGAGGGCGTCAAAGGCCGACGACTAATTCGACTTTCCTTTGTTTCATCAATACCGTCGTCGGGCAGATACTCCGGTTCTGCATCAACGTCGAAATTGCGAGGGAACTGTCTCCGCCAGACCAATGAAATCTTATCAGCCTCAGAGGCCGCCCGAAAAAATTCCGGATGCTCCCGAAATACTATGCGCCATTTCTCGACCTCGTTTGTTGATCCTGAGATTCTTGCGGCCCATTTTTCGGTCGATAGTTTGTAGAACTTATATGTTCCTAGGACAGTAATAGCCGCGATAACGTCATTCAAGCGCCCATCAGACAGATACGGATTTGCCATTTCGCTCCCCCCTCCCGGACGAATTGCAAGAGAATCAACCTATAGGCAATAAGCTCTTTCCTACATTTCACCCATATGGTTCATTCTATCGGTTTCACCTAACCGAAAGGAAGAATCAATGGACGACACTACATATAATCCCGCCCATATCCCCGCCCCCACCAGCTATCATTGGACGCCCAAACTCCAGCGCGACTTTCTCGAGGCTTTCGCCACCAACGGTTCGGTGAAGATTTCCTCGGCAAAGGTCGGCATGTCGCCGTCCGCCGTCTATCAGCTCAAGCAACGTCCCGAGGGTGCGGCGTTCAAGCTCGGCTGCGCCGCGGCGCTGCTGATCGCGCGCGGGCGGCTGGTCGATGAGCTGCTCGACCGCGCGATCTGGGGGCATGACGAGACCGTCGAGCTGCAGCGCGAAGACGGCCGCAGCTTTGCCAAGCGCCGCCGTATCGACTCCCGCCTGGGCCTCGCGATGCTCGCACGGCTCGACAAGATGGTCGAAACGCGCGCCCGCGCCGGCGAGGAGATGCTGACACAGGTCATCGCCGCCGACTGGCCGGGCTTCCTGTCGCTCTTCGACGCCGCCGAAGCCGCGGCGCCCGCGAACGCCGAGGCTGAGACCGCAAAGGACGCCGGGGATGAAATCGCGCCGCCGTCCGAAGGCCTCGCCGCCGCGCTCGCGCTCTGGCTCGCCGCGCGCGACAACCGCGCCAACCCGCTCGGTGCGCTCTGGAAAAATACCCCGATCGCGAATGAAGTTGCGCAGATTTCCGCCAATCCCGCTCCCCCGCGCTTCGTCGCCCCGACCCCCGACGAACACGCCGCCCGCATGACCGTCTGGACCGATCACGAAACCGGCCGCCGGCGCACCGATTTCCCGCCGCCCGAAAATTTCATCGGCATCGAAGTCGGGAAATTCGGCGATTACAACTATGAACGCACGATGGACCCCGATGAGGAAGACGCGCTCGAAGCCGTTCGCGAAGCCGAACTTGCGCCGCTCCGCGTCGCGGCAGAGATCGCCCGCCGCGCCTTTTTGGGCCTGCTCGCCCCCGCAAATGACCCCGAGCCGCAGGGCAAAAATGCACGCAAAAGCGCGAGCGGCTGAGCCTCCCCGCCCCTGCGACCAAGCCATGGCGCGTTGACGGCCCGAAGGATTGGCGGAGGCCCCGACCGCATTAGCGGCGCGGCCCCTCCACCGTCGCCTGCTGCGCCCAACGGAAAGCAACGCGCCCCGCGCGCGCTGCCTCCCCATGTCCTGCGGGCAATGGGAAGACGTCCTGCGGACGGCAGGAGGCTCGATTTTCCATGCCTTACAATCCCCCGCGCGCGTCCCCATATAGGGGTTATCGCGGCACATACTTTCTGTAGGCCGCCGCGGCTGAGAGACCGCGCGCTCCCGCTTACGCAAGAGGAGGCGCCCGCATGAGTTCCGACACCCCGACCACCGGCCCCGAAACCCCCGCCGCCGCGCCCGCCCCGGGCCGGGCGCGTGCAGGCTTTGCGTTTCGCAGGCAGCGCAGCCCGCTATCGCGCGAAGAGGCGCGGCGTCAGGGCGATATCAGCCAGCTCGCCTTTCTCAACATGGGCGGGCGCGATCCGGCGATCGCCTTCCTCAACGCCGACGACGCCGAACTCGGCGGCCGCCCGCTCGCGCTTGCGACCGCCAGCGATGCGGGGTTCGTCCGTGTCGCCGACGCGATCCGGGCGCGCGCCGCGAACGACGCATGAGCCGCGCGATCAACCTCAGCCTGACCGAAAGCGAGGTGAACGCGATCTGCCACGCCGCGGGGATCGCGATCAGCGCGATCGAACCGCTGCGCTCGGGCGGAACGCGCCTCGTCTGCACGACGGGCGCCGGGGCGGATGAGATCCGGCTGCGGCTGGGTGGGCATATCATTGCGGGCGCGGTCGATCGCTATCGCTTCTATCGCCCGCCGCAGTAACAAGGGCCGACACGCCATAATAATCGCACCCAATTGGCTCATTTGGGGGAAATAAATGCGGGCTTTTCGATAGCAATTTCGGGTGTTCCGCCACGGAAAAATCCGCCGCATCGGCCGCGTGCAATTTTGCGATAATTTGGCTTGACCTTGACTTTTCACGGACAATCGCCCATATGGGCCGGGCTAACGTCGCATGCGACGGAAATTGACGGCCTTCCGGGGCACTATCTTCCCTTCACACGCTACCAGCTCCGCCGGTGCTTTTGCCGGTGGATTCCCGTTTCTCGTGAAAGGAAACACCTCATGGCCATCGGCACCGTAAAATTCTTCAATACCGACAAGGGCTACGGCTTCATCGAGAATGAAGACGGCTCGGGCGACAGCTTCGTCCACATCACCGCAGTCCAGGCCGCCGGCATGGACACGCTGAACAAGGACCAGCGCGTTTCGTACGAACTCGAACGCGGCCAGAACGGCAAGGTCTCGGCGATCAACCTCCAGTCGGCCTGATTATTGGCCAAAGAGGAGCTCATGACCTTCGAGGGGCAGATCGATGAGATTCTGCCCGATGGACGCTTCGGCGTCGTACTCGAAAATGGTCATCGGGTAATCGTCTACACGGCCGGCCGGATGCGGCGTTTCCGCATCCGGTCGGTCGTCGGCGACGCCGTGCGCGTCGAGATGACACCCTATGACCTGACCAAGGGCCGCCTCGTCTACCGCGAACGCGGGGGCGGGCCGGTGGTACCGGGGCAGCGCAAACGGCGCTGATCCCCACCATCGGGACCACATGAATTGATGGGTCCCCAACAACCAGAACACTCAAATCAAAGATAAAGATGATGACTATGTTTCAGAACAATAATTCGATTTTCCCCGCCCTGCCTGCGCTGTCGCTGGCCGGAAAGGCGCTGACGGCGAACTTGCCGCGCCGCCGCCGCCCGACGCTCTCGCGCCGCGAACTCCGGCGCCTCATCGCCGATATGGTCGATTGACCGAAAACGAGGAAATATGCGCATGTCGGCCAATCTGGATTTCTATCTTTCGCAGGCCGAAAAATGCAGGGTGGAGGCCGAGGCTTCGGCCCTGACACAGGTCCGCGACCGCAATATGCGCGCCGCGGCCGCCTGGCAGGCGATGGCCGACAAGCTCGCCCGCGCCGAAACTGCGCGTGCCGAACGAACCGCAACCGCGACCGCGCCTGCCAACGACGTCGCCGAAAAACTGCCGGAGAATTGACGCGGCCGCCAGCCGCGACCGCAAGCCGAACGAAATCACGCCATCCCGGAGAAAGCCCATGGATATGAACCAGCTCTTCTACCATCACCAGATGGCGTTGATCGAAAAGGCGGCGGTGCGGCGCAATGGTCTCCGCGCCCTCAATTTCGACCTGCCCGCCCATTATGCAAAGCGGATCGAGGCTTATCGGGCTCGCCGCGGCATGACGGCCTATTTTCCCGACGTCCCGGCCCTCTGCCAGAAATAAGGTTGGCGGCCCTTTAAACCGCAGCGCCCACCTGCACCATGCCGCGCAGCCGTTCGGCATCGCGCGAGGGCGGCAGGCCAAAGGCGCGGGCATATTCGCGGCTGAACTGCGACGCGCTTTCATAACCGACCGAATAGGCCGCGCGGCTCGCCTCGCTGCCACCCGCAAGCAAGCGCCGGGCCGCATGCAGCCGCAGCGTCTTCTGGAACTGCAGCGGGCTCATTGCGGTCGCCGCCTTGAAATGCCGGTGAAAGGATGCGGTGCTCATCCCCGCAATTTCCGCCAGCTTGGCGGTGGGAAGCAGCGTGTCGAAATGCTCATGCATCCAAAGGATCGCGCGCCGCACCCGCGACAAGCGGCTGTCCTCCTGGGCAATGGCACAAAGCTGCCCGCCGAGCGGCCCCTGCAACAGGCGATAGAGGATCTCTCGCTCGCGCATCGGCGCCAGCATCGCGACATCGTCCGGCCGGTCGAGCAGACCCAGCAGCCCCGCCCAGGCTTCGACCAGTTCCTCGGTCACCGACGCGACGGCGAAACCCGCAAGGTCGCCCGGCGGCGCATGGCCGATCGTCGCCGGATCCATGCTGGCGATCAGGTCGGCCAGCACCGCGCGGTCGATGCGCAGCGCCGCAGCGACATAGGGTTTGTCGGGAGTAGCCTCGACCACCCGGCCGACCGCGGGCAGGTCGAGCGAGGCGACAAAATAGCTCGACGCGTCGTATCGCAGCACCTGATCGCCGATCACGACCTGCTTCGTTCCTTGCAGGATCAGGCAGGTCACGGGTTCATAGACGGTCGCGACCCCGCTCGTCGGCGCGCATTGCGTTGCGACGACAAGCCGCGGCACTGGCGCCTCATAATAGGGAGAAACCGCGTGCCGCAGCACCTGTTCGCATATCGAGTCGAGCCGGTCTTGCATGCTCCCAACATCGGACGCCCCGCGCCCGCGCGCAAGGAGCGTCCCGCACACCATCTCCGCTTTGAGAGGATCAGGCAAGCAGATGCCATGATCGGGCAGCGAGGCCGTGAACACTGCGCCTATCTTGCCGGGGTCAGGGCACTCCCCTCCGCCCTGCCCTATCCAAGGAGTTCATCATGACACGGTTCAATGCCAAATCGACCACCGACGACGTGCTTTCGGGCGTCGACCTTTCGGGCAAGCGCTTCCTCGTCACCGGCGTCTCCGCCGGGCTCGGCGTCGAGACCGCCCGCGCCCTTGTCGCCCATGGCGCCGATGTGGTCGGCGCAGCGCGCGACCTCGCCAAGGCGGAAAGCGCGACCGGAGCCGTCCGCGATGCGGCAAAGGCCGGCGGCGGCAGCTTCGAGCTGATCCAGCTCGACCTCGCCTCGCTCGCCAGTGTCCGCGCCGCCGCCGATGCGCTCGTCGCCGACGGCCGTCCGTTCGACGTCGTCATCGCCAATGCCGGCGTGATGGCTGCCCCCTTCGGCAAGACCGCCGACGGCTTCGAAACGCAGTTCGGCACCAACCATTTGGGTCACTTCACCTTCGTCAATCGCATCGCGTCGTTGATCAAGGATGGCGGCCGCTTCGTCAGCCTGGCTTCGTCGGGGCACCGCTTCTCCGACGTCAACCTGGAGGACCCGAACTTCGACCGCGGCGACTATGAGCCTTGGGCCGCCTACGGCCGTTCCAAGACCGCAAACATCCTCTTCGCGTTAGAATTCGACCGCCGTCACAAGGATCGCGGCGTGCGCGGCATCGCGCTTCACCCAGGCGGCATCCACACCGAACTGGGCCGCCACCTCGACGAAGGCGCTCTCGAGGCGCTTGTCGAACAGATCAACGCCTCTGCCCGCGAAGCGGGCGGCGAAGCGTTCGAGTTCAAATCGATCCCGCAAGGTGCAGCTACCTCGGTCTGGGCCGCTGCGGTCGCCGATCCGGCGGAGGTCGGCGGTCGCTATCTCGAGGATTGCCACGTCGCCGAGCTTGCCGACGACGACGGACTGCGCGCTGGCGTTCGCGCTTATGCGATCGATCCCGACAACGCCAAGGCGCTGTGGGTGAAGAGCGAAGAGCTGGTCGGCGAGCGCTTCTGAGCCCGCCCCGGGGGGCGGCCCGTTCGCGGGTCGCCCTATTCGGCGGTCCGCTTCGCCCGTCGGCGGCGCCACAGGATCAGACCGCCGACACCAAGCCCGAACAGTCCGGCCATTCCGGGCTCGGGCACGGGCGTCGCACCGCCGCCGGTCGAGCTGTCGCCGCCGCTCGATCCGCCCGGGGGCGACGTCGTATAGCCGCCCTTGAAGGTGCCGATGTGCATCTCGCCATTCTGCTTGAGATTGCCGAATACCGCCGATCCCTGGATATAATTGCGCGTCTCGGCATCGGCCAGCGGCGCGAGCACCGACCCGCCCCATGCGGTGGTCAGCTTCAAATCCTCCGCCTCGGGGAAGTTCCAGATCACCCGCTCGCCCAGATTGTTCGTACCGCCCAGGAAATTGTCGTTGAGGTTGATCGACCGGCCGCTGACGTTGACGATCGCGGTGTCGGCGCCGTTCAGGTTGAACTGGATCTCACCGATCTTGTCGAGGTCGGCAGCGGTGATGTTGAACACGGCAAGCCCCTGTGCATTGGGCTGCGCGGTAAAGGTGCCGCGATTGCCCTGCACCGTAAGCTGACTGTTCGATTTAAGCGTGCCCATCTCGAACGACAGGCTGCTCATGCTGCCTTTGAGTTCGGTTTTCTGCTGTTGCAGCCCCAACCCAAATCCCGGATTGCTCGCGTCGAGGTTCGAAATCACGCTATTCTGGTTGACGTTGGTGTTGCTGATCGTCCCGCCGACCTTCACCGTCTGGTTCGGGCCGTTAAGGTTGAAGCCGCTCGACACATTGCCGCCGACCACCGCACCCGATCCGTTGTTGAGGTTCTTGTGGCTACCCGTGACATTGCCGACGACGGTCAGTCCCGGCTGGCCATTCGGCGAGGTCGTGGCGCGGATGCCGTAATTCGACGAATTGCCGCTGAGGTTGCCGCCGACGAAAGTGCGCCCCTCGACTTCGGACGAGGATTCAAGGTTCCCGAGTACCACCAGGTTCCATTCGCGCAGCGCGTCAACGCCGGTGATCGCCTTGCTTTGAGCAAGACCGGGCAGCGTCAAAGCGGTCGCTATGATCGCGGCGGGAAACAGGGAGCGGGTCGAGAAGGCCACGGGTTTATCGTCCAGTTTTCAATGAGAAGGCGCGGGCGCCCATAGGGCGTTCGTCGCTGCGTTTACACCGAAGTGCGACGGGCCGTTGTCCCGTTCCGAAACAGCAGCTCAAAACCGTCGCGCAGCCGTGCCAAAATCGCGGCGGACGCGACGTCAGCCGATGGAAAAGAACCCGGTGACCGTCAAACGCCCGCGCCCGGGGTCGGCGGCCAGTCCGTTTTCCGGCGAAATCGCCCCGCTATGGAGGTTCCAGCTACGATAGAGCAGCGCGCGATTATAGCGCGCCGGTTCGGTGCGAATGCATTCGAACAGCGGCGTATCGCCCAATATATATTCGGGCGGTGGGACGCCTCCATGGCGCAATTCGATGTCGAGGTGCCGAAAGAACAGGTCCCGCTTCGCTTCATCCACCGTTTCGAAACCCGTCGAGCGGTGGCGGAAGAAAGCGGTCCCATCGCCGCCCGCCGGCGACAGATAATGGACCAGCGCAATACGATCCTCGGTGAAGGCATCGATATGCGGCAGGCGCTGCGGGACAGAGAGCGCGCTCGGCGGCGTCGAGACGATCGAGAAGCTCGCGTCGACGACCTGCACCGGCCCCGCCCGCCCGAAAGCTTTGGCAGCCGCGTCCGCGATGATGGGAAGCTGTGTCGCAAGATAATCGGCGGGAAGCGCCGCACGCACCCCCGGGAAATGGTTGAGCGCCGGGGTAAAATCGGCCGTCTGCGCAAAGCTCCGCAAGACATCGGCATCGGGCGCGAAATCGTCGAGGACGACAAGCGGCTGCGCCTCCGCCCCGATCGTCTCGATACGCACCGTCGTCATTCGGCGCACGCCCCGGCGCGCGCCAACAGGAAATCGCGTTCGCGCTCGTTGCTCGACAGCGCCGCTGCCGCCTCGAATTCTCTCTTCGCTTCACCCAGTCGCCCGGCGCGAAACAGGAAGTCGCCGCGCGCGGCGGGTAGTGGCGCATAATATCGGAGCGCAGCCGCCTGGGCAATCTCATCGACCAGCCGTAATCCAGCCTCCGGCCCGAACGCCATGCTATGCGCGACCGCGCGGTTGAGTTCGACCACCGGCGACGGCATCACCTGTCCCAGCCGGTCGTAGAGCGCAGCAATGCGAACCCAGTCAGTGTCCCCGGCCGAGCGCGCCCGGGCATGGCAGGCCGCAAGCGCCGCCTGCAAAGCATAGGGCCCGTCGGCACCGCCCAGCGCCTCGGCGCGCGCCAGCGCATTCAGTCCGCGACGGATCAGCAACTGGTCCCACCGCGCCCGGTTCTGCTCGGTCAGCGGTACGAACCGCCCGTCGGGTCCAGCCCTCGCCGCGAGCCGCGACGCCTGAATTTCCATCAGCGCGAGCAGGCCCGACACCTCGGGCTGTTCGGGCATCAGCCCGGCAAGGATGCGCCCCAGCCGCTGCGCCTCGGCACAGAGCGGCGGACGAACCAGCGACGGCCCCGTAGTCGCGGCATAGCCTTCGTTGAAGATGAGATAGACGACCTCCAGCACCGATCCGAGCCGCGCTTGAAGCTCCGCGCCGCGCGGCACTTCGAACGCCACCCCCGCCTTCGCTATCGCCTTTTTCGCCCGCGTAATCCGCGCCGCAATCGCGGCTTCGTTCGACAGGAACGCGCGCGCGATTTCTTCGACCGTCAGCCCACCGACCAGCCGCAGCGTCAGCGCCGCGCGCCCCTCGGGCGAAATGACGGGATGACAGGCGGCGAAGATCAGCCCGAGCAATTCGTCGCCCAGCGGGTCGTCGAGCGCCGCCTCGACCGCCTCCGCGCTCATGTCGCGCTCCTCGTCCAGTTCGCGGGCGATTTCGGCATGTTTTCGCTCCCGCATCGCATGGTGCCGCACCCCGTCGATCAGGCGCCGTTTCGCCGCAGCGGTCAGCCAGGCGCCCGGATTGCCCGGCACCCCCGACTTCGGCCATTCGGTCAGCGCGATCAGCAGCGCCTCCTGCGCCAGTTCCTCGGCCCGGTCGACGTCGCGCGTCGTCCGGGCGAGCGCGGCGATCAGCCGCGCTCGCTCGATCCGGAACACCGCCTCGATCGCTCGGTGGGTTTCATCGGCCGCCATGCCTGCCTTCTCGGGCACCGAAGCGTCAGAGGCAAGCATGGCAGCGGGCGCGACCTATTCGCCGCTCAGCTTCTCGCGCAGCTTCTGTTCCTGCTCGGCGAGTTCGGGCGTCAACGCCTCGCCGAAATCCTCCATCTCGTAAAAGGGACGGATTTCGAGATCGCTCGGCCCAGGCATCGGGTTCGGACAACGCTTCGCCCAGGCGACCGCCTCGTCCATGTCCTTGACCTCCCAGACCCAATAGCCCGCGACGAGTTCGCGCGTTTCGGCAAAGGGCCCGTCGATCACCGTCCGGCTCGCGCCGTCGAACGCGATCCGCTTGCCGAACGACGAGGGCTTCAGCCCGTCGCCGTCGACCATCACGCCGGCATTGACCAGTTCCTCGTTATACTTGCCCATCGCCTCGAACATCGCGGTCATGTCCTCGGTCGGCGGCAGGCCCTTTTCGCTGTCTTCGGTCGCTTTCACGAAAACCATCACACGCATTTTCCATCTCCTTTTAGACGGGCCAACAGCGGCTCCTGCCAACACGACGAACGAGCCGCCGCCAAATCGACACGAGCTGAGAAAAAAATTTCAGGCTACCTCGGCCAGCGACTGCGGGGTCGAGAAACGCTGGCGATATTCATTCGGCGACAGCCCGATCAGACGGTGGAACAATTTGCGGAACGCCGCCGCATCCTCATACCCCACGCCCCAAGCGATCTGGTCGACGGTGCGCTTCGTGAACTCCAGCAGTTCGCGCGCCTTGCCGACGCGGATATGCTGGACATATTCGACCGGGGTCATCCCCGTCGCCGCCTTGAAGCGCCGTTGGAAGGTCCGCTCCTCCATTCCCGCCTCGCCGGCCATATCCGCGACCGCGACCGGTCCCGCCCCCCGCGCCTGCAGCCAATGCTGCACCTTCAATACCGCCTCGTCCCCATGCGTCAGCTTCGGCGCAAAGCTCGCATAATGTTTCTGCTCGCGTCCCGACGGGTCGATCAGCAGGAAGCGGGCCGTCTCCATCATCACCGTCGGCCCCAGCAGCCGCTCGACGATCCGCAGCCCCAGGTCGGTCCACGCCATCAGCCCGCCCGCGGTGACGATATCGCCATCGTCGACCACCATCCGGTCGGCCTCCATCCGCACGTCGGGAAAGCGGCTCCGGAACTCCTCGGCAAAGAACCAATGCGTCGTCGCGGGCCGTCCCGCGAGCAATCCCGTCGCCGCCAGCGCAAACGCCCCGCCGCAATTCGAGGCAAGCACCGTGCCCTGCGCATGTCGATCGAGCAGCCAGCGCGCATAAGGCTCGACCTCGCCCGGTTCGAGCAATTTGTGCAAGCTGCCCGGCGCGATCAGCACCGCGGGCGAATTGACCGCCGCTTCGCCCGGATGGCTGTCGTACCAGCGCGCAAAGCCGCCTTCATCCTGCAACCGCCAGTGACTGACGCGAAGCGGCCGCCGATCATGGTCCACCGCAAAGCGCCCGGCAACGTCGAACAGGTCGGTGATCCCGTGGACCATACCCATCTGGCAGTCGGGGTAGGTCATCATCCCGACCTCGACCAGCGGCACAGGGGCGGCGTCCGGCACCTTCAACTTGGGCATGTCGGCTCCTTTGTCGGAATCGGCCCGGATAATGTCGCGTCCGCCAATCCCGATCAAGCGCGCATCGCCGTATCTGTTGTTTCACCGGACGGACACCCCGCCCTTCAAGTCGAAAGGAACCATATCATGACCACCATCACCACCAAGGACGGCACCAACATCTTCTTCAAGGATTGGGGCCCGAAGGACGCCCAGCCCATCGTCTTCTCGCACGGCTGGCCGCTCAGCGCCGACGCCTGGGACGCGCAGATGGTCTTCTTCGCCAATCAGGGCTTCCGCACCATCGCCCATGACCGCCGCAGCCACGGCCGTTCGGATCAGGTCTGGGACAACAACAATATGGACCAATACGCCGACGACCTCGCCGAACTGATCGAACAGCTCGACCTGAAAGACGTCATCCTCGTCGGCCACTCGACCGGCGGCGGCGAAGTCACCCGCTATATCGGCCGTCACGGAACGAGCCGCGTCGCCAAGGTCGCGCTGATCGGCGCCGTCCCCCCGCTGATGCTCAAGACCGAAGCCAACCCCGGCGGCCTGCCGCTGGACGTCTTCGACGGTATCCGCAAGGGCACGTTCGACAACCGTCCCCAGTTCTTCAAGGATCTGACCCTGCCCTTCTACGGCTATAACCGCGACGGCGCGGTGGTCAGCGAAGCGGTGCGCGACGACTTCGTGCGGCAGGGCATGAACGGCGGCCTCAAGGGCCTGCTCGACAGCATCCGCGCCTTTTCGGAAAGCGACTTCAACGAGGACCTCAAGAAATTCGACAAGCCGACGCTCGTCCTCCACGGCGATGACGACCAGATCGTGCCGATCGGCGCCGCGGCGCTCTCGACTGTCAAGATCGTTAAGCAGGCGGTGCTCAAGGTCTACAAGGGCGGCAGCCACGGCCTGACGATCACCGAACAGGATCGCTTCAACGCCGATCTTCTCGAATTCATCAACAGCTGATAACGAAGAGGCGCGGGCCCCCGACCGCGCCTCCTCACTTATAAAGGAGACGTGTCATGATCCTCGGTTTGACCATCCCGCAATTCACCGCGCTGCATGTCTTGATCAGTTTCGTCGGCATCGGCGCGGGCCTCATCGCCCTTCCCGCTTTCGCCCGCGGCCGTATCCTGCCCCGCACCAACGCAATCTTCCTGTGGTTCACCCTGCTCACCAGCCTCACCGGCTTCCTCTTCCCGATCATCGCCTTCACCCCGGCGCTCGGCACGGGAATCCTCTCGACGCTGATCCTCGTCGCAGCCTTCTGGGCCTGGTACGGCCGCAAGCTCGCCGGCCGCGCCCCCACCGTCTATGCGGTCAGTGCCACCGCCGCGCTCTACCTCAACCTTTTCGTGCTGGTCGTGCAGTCTTTCCTCAAGGTTCCGGCGCTCAACGCGCTGGCGCCGAACGGCACCGAACCGCCGTTTGCCGCAGCGCAGGGCGCGCTGCTCCTCGCCGCAATCCTCTTCGGATATTTCGCAGTCAAAGCGAGCCGGCGTCCGACTGCGGCCTGATTGCAACGCCAATCCTACCCAAGGGCGGCCCCACGGCCGCCCTTTTTGCATCACGCCCACAGCGCGTTGAGCGCAATCACGATCGCGACTTCGGTGAAATTGCCGAGCCCGTGCGCGACGATCGGAGCGAGCAGGCTGCGCGACCGCTCCATCAGCCAGACATAGGTAAGCCCCCATGCAAAGGCATAGATCTGCTGCGCCATTGCCTGGTGAAAGGGATTGACGGTGAACGACTCCCAGTGCGCCAGCCCGAACATCAACGCGACCAGATAGGCGGCGACGGGCAGATCGAGCGATCCGATCCGCAGCCGTCCGGGCACGAGCACGACGAGCATCCCGACCAGCAGCCCGCGAAAGATCGTCTCCTCCGCCAGTCCCGTCGTAATCATCCCGAGCAGATAACCCGCGGAATCGAGCGGTGCTTTCGAATAGCTCATGTCGGGCGCCGTCTGCGCTGCGAGTGCGGGCCAGTAATCGGCGACCAGCATCACAAGGCCCATCCCGACCCCGATCAGCGCCGCGACACCCGCATAACTCGCGCCCGGCGGCCAGCGCAGATGCGGATCGGCAGCGGGCAGCAATCGGCGCATGACGAGGACTGCGGCTAGACCGAGCAGCGCCTGAAAGGCGATCGCAAGAAGCAGAAAGACCGACACATAACCATCCCACAGCGGCGTCCCCGCACGATAGATTTCTCGCGCGGGAATACGGCCGAGTTCGAGAATGACCTGCATCAGCACCGCCGCCAGCACGATCGGCCAGAAGCGGAAACGAAAACCGGAAAGCGCCACCAAGGGGCGCGGCGAAGCGGGGGATGGATTTGTCATGCACCGAGTCTAGGCTGGAAGGGCCCGGCGCTTCTTGAACTAATGTGATGCTTAGTAGCGGGTTTCGACCGATCGCTGCCCTCCACATCCTCGTCACCCCGGACTTGATCCGGGGTCCCGCCTGATACCGAAGCCAATGGGTGCGTCGAAAAAGCGGGATCCCGGGTCAAGCCCGGGATGACGAATGGTGGGTATCGACCAGAAGCCCCCTATCTTTCTTCGTCATCCCGGACTTGATCCGGGATCCATAGCCGCACCATCGTCATGGACCCCGGATCAAGTTCGGCGTGACGAGGGTGACGATTGAATGGCAGCGTCCCACCCCAACACCGACATCAACCACGCGCAAAAAAACGCTGTCCTACATTCCCCCGCCGTGCCAGCCTCCGCTCAGCTCTTTGAAATCGTCGACTTCCGCAGCCGCTCCTGAACGACAAGAGAATTTTTTCGGCGCGCACCGGCTTATCGTTTCTCGCCCTAAGTTCACTAAGGACACAATTTCGATGCACGCATGCGGGGCTTTTGTGGCTTTAGGCCTCTGCTGCAGCCGCTGTTCGTTCACCGAACGCACACCGCCATCGCCGCGGCGACATCCCGGTCAGCTTCGTCACCGCTCGCGTCATATGCGCCTGATCGGCATAGCCCGCCTCCACCGCGACCCCGGCGAGGCAATCATCGCCCGCAACGATCATCCGCCAGGCCCGCTTCGCCCGGCAATCGGCGCGATAGGCGGCGGGCGACACGCCGTAGAGCTTCTCAAAGCTGCGCGAAACATGTTCGCGCGATTGTCCATGCGCCGCGGCCCATTCGCCGATCCGCGGCGATACCGACGTGCGCAGCGCCTTCGACAAACGGTCGGGCAGATCGCCGTCGTTGGCAGCTGTCGCCGGAGCAAGTCCATCAAGCAATGCGACAACCGCCTCGACGGGGTCGCGTTCGGCCAGCCGTATGATGTGGTCGGGATCGGCAATATATGCGCGGGCCGGCCAGTCGCGTCCGTCGAATGGCAGCGGGAGGTCGAGCACGACCGTCCGCTGGGCCGAGATACGGTCGCGGTGCGCCGAAAAAGGGCCATGAAGCAATATTTCGCCTTCGCATGCCGCGATACGCCCGGCATCGCCCGCTTCCTCATAAGCGCCCGCCAGCACCAGTGTCGCATAGGGTTCGCGATGGTGGTGGCGCGCAATATCCGCCGCGGCGGGCAACAGACTGGGCTGGAGCAACTGCATCGCGACACCCTGTCGCGCCCGGCGGCGGACCGCAATCGCCACCGGACGAACATCGTCTGCGCGTCGATGGACAACAGCGGCACACGCCGATTAGACATTGCCAAACCGCCGGGCTTCCCCGTCCGGCTCCGCGTTTTCTTTCAGGAGCGACAGCCATGCATCCCCCCTTTGCCCTTCGCGCGATCGACCATGTCGTGCTTCGGGTCGTCGATATCGACCGCATGGCCGGATTTTACCGCGAGGTTCTCGGCTGCACTGACGAGCGCACCCAATCGGAAATCGGCCTTTATCAGCTCCGCGCGGGCAGTTCGCTGATCGATCTCGTCACCATCGACGGCAAGCTTGGCGCGATGGGCGGGGCAGCGCCGGGGGCGGAAGGCCGCAACGTCGATCATTTCGCCATCGCGGTCGCCCCGTTCGATGAGGTCGCCATCCGTGCGCATCTCGACCGGCACGGCATCCGCGTCGAACAGTCCGGCCCGCGCTACGGCGCCGAAGGCGAAGGACCTTCAATCTATATCAGCGACCCGGAGGGCAATATCGTGGAACTGAAGGGCCCCGCCTTCGACTGAGCATCTTGCACTGCCTTCCGTTTACGTTAAGGTCAGTTGCAAACAGCAACCGGAGAGACTGATTCATGGCCCTTCCCCCGATTTTCGACCGCCTGCGCCTGCCGGTTATCGGTTCGCCCCTGTTTATCGTATCGGGCCCCGAACTCGTCATCGCGCAGTGCAAGGCCGGCGTCGTCGGCAGCTTCCCCGCACTTAACGCCCGCCCGCAATCCTTGCTCGATGAATGGCTGCACCAGATCACCGAAGAGCTTGCGGCCTGGGACCGCGACAATCCCGACCGGCTCTCGGCGCCTTATGCCGTCAACCAGATCGTCCACAAATCGAACGATCGGCTCGAACAGGACATCGCGACCTGCGCCAAGTGGAAGGTGCCGATCACGATCACCTCGCTCGGCGCGCGCGAGGAGCTTAATCAAGCGGTGCACGGCTGGGGCGGCATCACCCTCCACGACGTCATCGACGACCGCTTCGCACGCAAGGCGGTCGAGAAGGGCGCCGACGGCCTGATCCCCGTCGCCGCGGGCGCGGGCGGCCATGCCGGCCGGCAATCGCCCTTCGCGCTCGTGCAGGAAATCCGCGAATGGTTCGACGGCCCCGTCGCGCTGTCGGGCGCGATCGGCCACGGCCGCTCGATCCTCGCCGCGCAGGCATGCGGCGCCGACCTTGCCTATATCGGCAGCGCCTTCATCGCGACCGCCGAAGCCAATGCCGATCAGGGCTATAAGGACGGCATCGTCGAAGGACGCGCGGCCGACATCGTCTATTCGAACCTGTTCACCGGGGTCCACGGCAACTATCTTCGCCAGTCGATCGTCTCGGCCGGAATGGATCCCGACAATCTGCCCGAAGGCGACCTCAAGACGATGAACTTCGGCTCGGGGGGCAATACCAAGGCCAAGGCGTGGAAGGATATCTGGGGCTCGGGCCAGGGCATCGGCCCCGTGACCGCGGTGCGCCCGGTCGCCGAATTCGTCGCCGAACTCGAAACCCAATATCTCGCCGCGCGCCGCGAACTAGAAGCGAAGGTGCGGCTTTAAGCCGCGCCTTCCAACGCTGGCCGGGCCAATCGGCAATGCCTGCTTTGGGCGGGAAGCTGACGTTCGGTCACCCACTTCCGTCATCCCGGCGCAGGCCGGGATCCCATCTTCTCGGAATGACGCGCGGCCTTTGTTGGGTCGCCCCTGCATCGCAAGACCGTCCCCGATATTCAAACCCTCATTGCCACATGTCGCAAAGCTAAGCTTCGGCCGCCTCAGATCGCGACCTGACTCCCCAGTTCGACCACGCGATTGGTGGGCAGGCGAAAATATTCCATCGCACTTTCCGAATTGCGCAGCATCCACGCGAACAGCTTTTCACGCCAGATCGGCATACCCGGCTTGCTCGCCGCAATCAGCGTCTGGCGCGACAGGAAAAAGCTCGTTTCCAGCATTTTGAACTCGCCGCCGCAGCTCGTGACGCGGGTTAGCGCCTCGGGCACGTCGATCGGCTGCATGAAGCCATAATTGAGGACGAGCCGGTGGAACCCCTGCCCCAGATCCTCGAGCAGGCAGAATTTTTCCTCGGGGACGAAGGGCACGTCGGCGATCTTGATCGTCAGCAGGATGATCCGGGCGTGCAGCACCTTATTGTGTTTAAGGTTATGAAGCAGCGCGTGCGGCACGCCGTCGCTGCTCGACGTCATGAACACCGCAGTCCCCGGCACGCGCGTTGCACTGTTCGCCGCGGACTTCACAAACACCGGGATCGGCATCGCGCCCTCGGCCATCTCCTGCTGCATCAGCTTGCGTCCGCGCGACCAGGTCGTCAGCATCGTGAAGATGGTGAGACCGATCGCCAGCGGCACCCAGCCGCCGTCGGGCACCTTGATCAGGTTCGCGCCGAAATAGGCGATATCGACGATGAAGAAGACGGCGAGCACAGGCAGCGCTTTCCACGCCGGCCACTTCCACAGCGTGAACAGCACGACGCTCATCAAACAGGTGTCGATGAACATCGCCCCCGTCACCGCGATGCCATAGGCCGCGGCAAGGTTGCTCGACGATCCGAAGAAGAGGACGAGGATGATCACCATCACCATCAGGCCCCAGTTGACCATCGGAATATAGATCTGCCCCGCAGCGGAAGCACTCGTATGCTCGACGCGCAGGCGCGGCATGAAGCCCAGTTGGATCGCCTGCTGCGTCAGCGAAAAAGCGCCCGAGATCACGGCCTGGCTTGCGATAATCGTCGCAAGGATCGCAAGGATGACGACCGGCACCTGCCAGGCCTCGGGCATCATCTGGAAAAAGGGGTCGGCGATCAGGTCGGCGCGCGGACCCATCTCGGCCTCGAGCACCATCGCACCCTGGCCCATATAGTTCAGCATCAGCGCGGGCAGGACAAAGGTCAGCCAGCTAAGCCCGATCGGCCCGCGCCCGAAATGCCCCATGTCGGCATAGAGCGCCTCCGCCCCCGTCACCGCCAGCACGACCGCGCCAAGCGCGATAAACGCGGTGAAACCGTCGACGTAAAAGAAACGGAGCGCGTTCAGCGGGTTCAGCGTTTCGAGGATGATCCCCGGATGATCGACGATGTGGATCATACCAAGGATCGCGAGCATCGTGAAATAAGCGAGCATGATCGGCCCGAACAGCATCCCGACCTTTGCGGTCCCGCGCGACTGGATCGCGAACAGGCCGATCAGGATGGCGAGCGCGATCGGCACGATATACGGCTCGAAGCCCTTGTTGACATAGCTCAGGCCCTCGGTCGCCGACAGCACCGACATCGCCGGGGTGATCATGCTGTCGCCATAGAAAAGCGCCGTCGCGAACACGCCGAGCAGGATGATCGGCCACGTCCAGCGCTTCTCGCCCGACGAACGGCTGATCAACGCGAGCAGCGCAAGACTACCCCCTTCGCCCTTGTTGTCGGCCTTCATGATCGTCAGCACATATTTGAAGGTGACGACGAGCATCATCGACCAGAAGACGAGGCTCAGCACGCCATAGATGTGTAGCCGGTCGGGCTCGATCGGATGGTGGCCGGCAAAAGTCTCGCGGAACGCATAAAGCGGACTGGTACCGATATCGCCAAACACGACACCGATTGCGCCGACGGCAAGCTTCAGCTTGCCATCGCCATGATGTCCGTGGCCGTAATGGGCCGTTTCGGCGGCAGCAGTTGCAGCGCGTGGAGCGCCGCCCGCCGCCTGTTGCGACTCAGCAGTCATCGCGCGCCTTTAGACGAGCCCGAGCCTTTGTAATAGGTTTCAATTTGGGACGTCCGCGGGCGGAGGCCCCGCCGGAGCCTCGGCGGGCAGCTCAGGGCCCAGCGCCTGCCGCAACTGCGCCAGCCGCATTTCGAGGTCGGGGCGCCAGGGCGCATCGGCGGGGCTGCGCGCAAGGAGCTGGGTCCACACCGCATCGGCGCCTTTCAGGTCGCCGCCCTGCGCCAGCGCCAGTCCCGCAAAGAAGGGGGGCGCCGGATGCGATGGATCGCGTTTCGCCGCCTCGTCGAACGCCAGCGCCGCCGCCGGCGACATCATGCCCCCGCCGTGCGCTGCAAGCGCGTTGCCGAGCCCGACCCACAGGTCGACATTGTCGGGATATTTCTCCAGCCCTTTTTCGAGCGTCTTCGCGGCAAGTTCGGTCTTGCCGGTGCGCGCAAAACCGTCGGACATGCCGAGCCACTGCGCCGCAGGGCCGAAACGTTCGGACATCCCCTGCCGCTGGTCGGTCAGCGCCTCGCCGAAACCCTCGGGCTCCTCGGGTGCTGCAACGGGCTTGCCGGGCAGCGATGGATGGCCTTGCAATGCATAACCCGCGAGGCCCAGCATCACCGCCGCCCCGGCCAGCGGCCGCGCCGCGGCGGGCAGCTTGCCAAGCCAGAAGATGCCCACGATCGTCAGCAGAGCGACGAGCATGACCCAGAGCCAGATCATGCCGCCTCGTCCTCTTCATCGTTCGCACCGCGGCGGAAACGGCCAAAGGCCAGCCATCCGCCCAGCGCGAGGAAGAGCAGCGGCCCCAGCCAGAGCAGCGCCGTGGCGCCGTCGAACGGCGGATCATAGCTGACCCAATTGCCATAACGCGCGACGAGCCATGCCTTGATCTCGGCCGGGCTCTCGCCCGCCGCGATCTTGCTGCGCACTTCGTGGCGCATATCGCCCGCCAGCGGCGCGTCGCTGTCGGCGATCGACTGCCCTTGGCAGACCAGACAGCGCAGCTCCTCCATCAGCGCCTTGGCGCGTGCTTCCTCAGCGGGATCCTTGAGTTGCTGATAGGCATAGGGCGCGGGCGGCAGCCGGTCCTGCGCGGCAAGCGGCAGCGCAAGCGCGCCTAACAGGAACAAGAGGACGAACCGGAGGCTCATTTCATCGCCTCGAGCTTGGCGACGATTTCGGGCACCTGATCGGCAAGGATCACGCCCTGGATTTGCTCGCGAATAATACCCTTGCCGTCGATCAGGAAGGTTTCGGGGACGCCCGACGACCCGAGCGCGATCTGGACGCTGCTCTGCATGTCCGAACCGATGCGGTCGAAGGGGTTGCCAAATTCGCGCAGGAACATCGCGACATCCTCGGGCCGGTCGCGGATCGCGATGCCATCGATCGGTACGCCAGCGGCCTTCAATGCCTCAAGCTGCGGCGCCTCCGCGCGGCACGGGATGCACCAGCTCGCGAAAACATTCACCAACCGCGGCCGTCCGTCGGCGAGTTGGCTGCTCTTCAATCCTTCGACGCCAGCAGTGGCGGGGGGCAGGTCGAACAACGGCATCGGTTTGTCGATCCACTGCGACTGGATCAGCGTCTCGGCGGGCGTCACCAACCGATAGACGAAGGCGCCGAACAACAATCCCATGATCGCGAGCGGCACAAACAGGACCCAGCGGTTCTTCACGCGAAACGTTCCTCAGCCTTGCGGGCGCGGCGGGCGCGCCAGATGTTCAGCAATTGCGCACGCCCGAGCAGCGACAGCGCTGCGCCGATCGCGATCAGCGCACCGCCGAGCCAGATCCACCACACCAGCGGCTTCCACCACAGGCGGATCTGGTAACGGTCGGCGCTGCCGTCGTCGCTCGTCACCGGATGGCCGAGCACGGCATAGAGCTGGCCGCCTGGCCGCGTCAGCAACGCGGCTTCGTTCGTTTCGGTCGGCGCCGTGCCCATGAGCCCCGGGAATGTCCTCGCCTCGGGCTTCATCGTAAAGCTGCCGCCCGACGATGTCGTCGCGACCAGCGTGCCTTCGATCGCGGTATAATTCGGCCCTGCGATCGGCTTCACGCCGACGAACTTCACCTTGAAATCGCCGACCTTCACTACTTCGCCCGGCGCCGCGGCAACCAACCGCTCCTTGATAAAGGCGCTTTCGGCGCCCATCCCGGCAAGGCACACCGCGACACCGAAATGCGCGATCACCATGCCCCATGTCGGCAGCGGCGTACGGCGCAGGTTGCGGCCCCACAGCGGCGCCAGGCTCGCGACCGCTACAATCCCCGCGACGGTCATGCCGAGCAGCGGCAAAATACCGACCTTGCCGCCGAACAGGATCAGCGCAAAAAGCACCGCTGCCCCGGCCAGGATCGCGGCGGGAAGCCGCGACCACAGCCGGGTGCCGTCATCCTTGCGCCAGCTAAGCAGCGGCCCTGCCACCATCACGAGACAGAGGATCAGCGCAAGCGGCCCGGCGACCTTGTTATAATAGGGCGGCCCGACCGAGATCTTCTCGCCCATCGCCTCGGCGACGATTGGATAAAGCGTGCCAAGAAGGACCAGCGCGAGGATCGTCGTCAGCAGCAGATTGTTGATTACCAGCGAGCCTTCGCGGCTGAGCAGCGCGAATTTCTTGCCCTCCGCGACGCTTCCCGCGCGCAGAGCGAAAAGGGTCAGCGCCCCGCCGATATAGATCGCCATCAGCGCAAGCAGGAAAGTCCCGCGCTCGGGGTCGACCGCAAAGCTGTGAACGCTGGTCAACAGACCCGACCGGACGATGAACGTCCCCACCATCGACATCGAAAAGCCGACGACCGCGAGCATCACCGTCCAGGCGCGCAGCGCGTTACGCGTCGCGGTGACAGCAACCGAATGAAGCAGCGCCGCCCCGGCGAGCCAGGGTACGAGCGAGACATTCTCGACCGGATCCCAGAACCACCAGCCGCCCCAGCCGAGCTCATAATAGGCCCAATAGCTGCCCGCGGTGATACCGAGCGTCAGGAAAATCCAGCTTCCGAGCACCCACGGCCGCATCGCGCGGGCAAAAGCCGGACCGATTTCGCGCGTGATCAGCGCGCCGACGGCAAAGCTGAACGCGACCGACAGGCCGACATAGCCGACGTAAAGCGTCGGGGGATGGAAGGCGAGCCCGATGTCCTGAAGCAGCGGGTTCAGCCCTTGACCGTCAGGAGGCGCGATCGGAAGCCGCTTGAACGGGTTCGACGAGAACAGCAGAAAGGCAAAGAAACCGAGGCTCAACGCCGCTTGCGCCGCGAGCGTCGCGACCAGCGTATCCTCGCGCAGCCGCTTTTCGAATATCGCGATCAACCCGCCCGACAGCGACAGGATCATCAGCCATAGCAGCATCGATCCTTCGTGATTTCCCCACGTTCCCGCGACCTTGAAGATCATCGGTTTCAAACTGTTGCTGTTGCGCGCGACCAACTCGACCGACATGTCGGAGCGCACGAACAGCGCAATGAGCAGCCCGAATGCGACCGCGGTCAGAACGCCCTGCGCAACGCTCGCCGGCCGCACAAGCGCCGCCAGATCCTTTGAACCGCCGCGCAGGAACAAAGTCCCCGCGACGAGCGACAGACATGCGAGCGCGGCCGCGATCCACAGCAGGGCCAGACCGAGTTCAGCGATCATGTCGTTGCCGGCGCCTTCATATTCTTCGGCATATCGCCCATCTGCGGCGGCATATAGCGCTCGTCATGCTTGGCCAGGATACGGTCGGCGACGAAAATCCCGTCGGCGCGCATCCGGCCGTCGGCGACCATTCCGCTCTCTTCGCCGAACAGGTCGGGGACGATGCCCTTATATTCGACCGGCACGGACGCCTTACCGTCGGTCGCGACGAAACGGATCGTCAGGCCATCGGCTTGCCGCTCGATGCTGCCCTTGGCGACCATCCCGCCCAGCCGCATGGGCTCGCCGACCGAGGCCTTGCCACCCTGAATTTCGACCGGCGTACGGAAATAGGCCGCCTCGTCGCGAAGCGCGCTCGCTGCAAGCACCCCCGCACCGCCGACGCCGCACAGCGCGACCAGCGCCAGAATCAGCCGTTGATGCTTGGCCTTCATTTACGATCTCCGCGCGGCGCCCCGCCGCGCCTGCTATCGGCGCGCAGCGCATCGCTGCGCTTCTCGGCCTTTTTCATCGCACGCCAGCTCGTCCAGAGCACCGCGCCGGTCAGTATGACCGTAAGGCCATAGGCCGCGGCGACAAACGCCCATTGCCCGCCCCCGCTGATTACCCCCGTCACGCGTCAGGTCCCTTCGTCGTCGGCCAGTCGCCGCAGCCGCGCCGCGACGCGATTGTCGGCGATGATCCGCCGCATTCGCATCAGCACGATGGCGCCGAATAGCAGCGAAAAGCCGAGCACGGTCAAGCCCAGCGGCCACAGCAGGGCGCCGTCGATGCTCGATCCGCCAAGCGTGATGCTCGGCCCCTGATGCAGGCTGTTCCACCAGACGACGCTGCGGTTGATGATCGGGATGTTGATCGCGCCGACCAGCGCATAGATCGCCGCGCCGCGTGATAGCGAACCGCCCTGCCTTTGCCCGTCGTCACCGCTCGTCAGCGCGATAAAGCCCGCGTAGAGAAACAGCAGGACGAGCATCGAAGTCATCCGGCCGTCCCATTCCCACCAGGTTCCCCAGGTCGGGCGCCCCCAGATCGATCCGGTCGCGAGGCACAGCGCGGTAAACAGCATTCCCGGTACCGCGATCGCGCGCGCCGCGATGCCCGATATCGGATGGCGCCACACAAGTTGGATCAACCCCGCAATCGCCAGTGACGTCCAGCCACCCATGCCAAGCCAGGCCGACGGAACATGGACGTAGAGGATGCGTGCGGTTTCGCCCTGCTTATAGTCACCTGGAACCAGCGCGAGCCCAGCCCAGGCACCACCGAGCACGAGCAACAGCCCAACGCCCAACAGCCACGGCGTCAGCGGCTTGGCAATCGCAAGAAAGCGCGTGGGATTAGCATAGGCGTGCATCGGGTCGCGTCGTCCTTAGGCGAGCCGGGGAAAGTGGTCCAGCAATTTGCCCGGCGCGACCCCGGTCATGGTTGTGTCGCCCGTGCCCGGTGGCAGGTCAACCCCTCGGCGATCTCCTCTCCGCAAGTCCCATCCCGATCGACGAATGGCAAGTAACCACCAAAAGCGGCCCTCTCCATCATCGTCACCCCCGACTTGATCCGGGGTCTCGCTTGGGGTTTAGCCAAGTATAATGCATCAAAAAGGGGGATTCCGCGTCAAGCGCGGGATGACGGAAGTGGAACAGGGCAACGCCCGCTCCCCACACCAAACCAAACAGAACTCACGCCTCCGGGCGCGTCCATATCCAGCTTCCGGTCACCGCCGCTGCGATCACGGGCACCATCACCCACGGCCAAGGCGAAAATATCGCAGCCAGCACGATACTGAACGCAAAAGCCGCGGTTGCGGCAATCTTGCCTTTCCGGCTGATCGCGCCCTTCTCGCGCCACGCGGTTATATGGTGCCCGAAATGCGGGTGCATCAGCAGCCAGTTTTCGAGCCGCGGCGATGAGCGGGCAAAGCAAAATGCGGCAAGAATGACGAACGGTACGGTCGGCAACAGCGGCAGGAATGCGCCAATCGCGCCAAGCCCCAACGACGCCCAGCCCGCGACCAGATAAAAATGCCGTTTCATCAAGGGCAGGCTTAGCGGAATCCAAGCTCGGCGCCACCCCCTACCCTGTTTCCCGGCGAAGGCCGGGGTCCAGAGCGTTCGAAGCAAGAGTCTGTTGGACAAACGCTACGCCCCGGATTTCGCCGGGGAGTAGTAAAATCAACCGCGCCCGATCAGCTTCTGCGCCATCCGGTCGGCGACGACCGACGCCGGCGTACCGCTCGCCTTGCTCTCGGCCCAGATCTCCGCGAGGCGGCCGGGTATCTGGTGAATGCGGCTCTCGACCTCTTCGCGGCTGCCCTGCCCCAGATATTCCAGCGCGACGTTGATGATGCCGCCCGCGTTGATCACATAATCGGGGGCGTAGACGATGCCGCGATCGTGGACGCGCTTACCGTCAGCCGCCGTCGCAAGCTGGTTGTTCGCACCACCGGCGATGATCGGCACGCGCAGCTTTTCGATGCTCGCCTCGGTCAGGATTGCACCAAGCGCGTTGGGGCTCAGCACGTCGGCCTCGATCTCCATGATCGCAGCCGAATCGGCCAGCTCGGCGCCGAGCTCTTCCGCCAGCGCCTTCGCGCGCGCCAGATTGACGTCGGCGAGAGTCAGCTTCGCACCCTCGGCCGCCAGCCGCCGCGCGACGCCGCCGCCGACGCTGCCGACCCCCTGGATCGCGATCCGCACATCTTTCGCGCTGTCGGTATTAAGCCCTTCGCGAATCGCAGCCTTGATGCCCAGATAGACGCCGAGCGCGGTGAACGGGCCCGGATCGCCACCCGCATCGGCACCGCTCGCAACGGGAAGCCCGCTGACATGCTTCGTCTGCTTGGAAATTTCGACCATGTCGGAATCGGTGATCCCGACATCCTCGGCGGTTACATAGGCGCCGCCGAGCGAATCGACCGCGCGGCCGAACGCCGCGAGCAGTTCGGGCGTCTTCGTGCCATTCTCGTCGGCGAGGATCACGCCCTTGCCGCCGCCCATGGGCAGGCCCGCCATCGCATTTTTATAGCTCATGCCGCGCGAAAGGCGCAGCGCGTCGGTGATCGCCGCCGCGCGCTGCGGATAATGCCAATATCGCACGCCGCCGGCGCCGGGGCCGAGGTGGGTCGAGTGGACAGCGATGACCGCCGTCAGCCCGCTGGCACGATCGCGGAACATATGGACATGTTCATGATCGTCAAAATCAGCAAAATCCCAGACAGCGGACATGGCAGCTTCCCTCTTCACGAAATTGACGCACAAGAAAATTACGTGATGGCGCAATAATGCAACGGGCGCAGCGAGTCACCCCAAAAGCGTCTATTCGCGATAATAGAAGAAATGGGGCGACCAACGGGGCTCGAACCCGCGACCTCCGGTACCACAAACCGGCGCTCTAACCAACTGAGCTATGGTCGCCACATAAGCGACGAGCGGCGCGCAAAGCGCCCTCGACAGCGCGCGGCGAATAGGCGCGCATCCCCCCGCTCGTCAAGCATTGTTCGCACGCGCTTCCCTGCTAAATAGCGCGCCATGGCTGTGAACGAACATGTCGACATGGCGACCTCGGGCGCCGACCGCACTGCCGAGCGGCTCGCCGCCGTTCCCGGCATCCGCCGCGCGCCGACGCCAAAGCTGCAACAGTTCATGCTGTCCGGCTTTCTCGACGCCGACACCTGCGCCGCGCTGATCGCACAGATCGACCGCGACGTACGACCCTCGACGATCGCCGATCCGAACGGAGACGACGCGTTTCGTACCAGCACGACCTGCGACCTCGACCATCGCGACCCGATCGTCATCGCGGTCAACGACCGCCTCCACGACCTCACCGGCATCCCGCGCGAATATGGTGAACCGATGCAGGGCCAGCGCTACGACGTCGGGCAGGAGTTCAAGGCGCACACCGATTATTTTGATCCGCACGGCGCCGACTGGGAAACCTATTGCACGGTGCCCGGCCAGCGCAGTTGGACGTTGATGATCTACCTCAACGAACCCGGTGCGGGGGGCGCGACGCGCTTTCTTGCCACGGCCAAGATGCACCAGCCTGAAACGGGCAAATTGCTCGCGTGGAACAATGTGCGGCCCGACGGCACCGTCAATCCCGAAACGCTCCACCACGGGATGAAGGTTCGTAAGGGCCGTAAATATATCATCACCAAATGGTTTCGCGAGCGCCCCTGGCCTTGGGCCGAGGGGGAGCTGGCGTAACGCGGCAACAAAAAACCGTTCGCATCGAGCGAAGTCGAGATGCCCATCGGCATCTTACACCTTCACGGTGTCTCGACTTCGCTCGACACGAACGGGATAGGTCAGTTCTTACTTAACCAACCGGTACTGGAAATTCAGCGTCAGCGTGTTGGCGACCCGGCCGGGTTCGACGGGGGTTGCCTTCGCCGAACCGGCGTCCATCGCCATGCGCACCATCGGCATCTGCGGCTGCGGCCCGAAGCTGCCGCCTTCGCTGATCGACACCAACTCGACGCCGCGGAAACCGGCGAGACGCGCATAATCCTGCGCTTTTGCTTCGGCCGACTTGATCGCGGTGCCGCGTGCGCCGACCAACTGCGCATCGGGATCCTTCATGCCAAACCACGGACCGTCGACATTGGTGCCGCCGGCGGCGACCAGCGCGTCGAGCAACGGCCCGATATCTTCGATCTTCGACGTCGTCGCGCGCACGCTGTTCGACACCTGATAGCCCAGGAAACGCGGCGACTGACCGTCGCTGCGATTGTTATAATCATATTGCGGCGACAGGTTGATGCCGCTGGTCTGGATATCCTCGGCCTTGATCCCACGCGCTTTCGCCGCGGCAATCAGCTTGTCCATCGCGGCCGCATTCTGACGCATCGCCTCTACCGCGGTCGGTGCGGTGGTCGTCACGCCGGCGCCAACGGTCGCCTGATCGGGGCGCGAACGCACTTCCTCGCTGATGGCGAAGGTCAGGATCGGCCCCTGGGTCGTTGCTGCTGTCACCGTCGAACCTCCCTGCTGCGCAAGCGCGGGCGTTGCCGCCATCAGCGCCAGTCCGGTTGCCATAACGGCGAACATTTGCTTCGTCATTTCATTCTCCTGTGAACCGGGCTTTCGGTCATCTGTGATGTCCGCCCCGTAACGCAGACGGAGCAGACCCGTTCCGGCCTTTGTGCTGAGCGCGCTTGCATGATGCTGAACGTATCGGTAGCGCGCCGTTCATCATGGCAGCACCGATCTTATCTTATGAAGGCCTCGGCCTTGTGCAGGGCAGCGGCTGGCTGTTCCAGGACCTCGACATTTACGTCGGCGAACGCGACCGCCTTGCGCTGATCGGCCGCAACGGCGCGGGCAAGACGACGTTGCTCAAGCTGCTCGCCGGACAGATCGACGCCGACAAGGGCAAGCGCGTGATCGTGCCGGGCACGCATGTCGTCATGCTTGAACAGGAACCCGATTTTTCGGGCTTTTCGACGCTGATGGATTTCGCCGTGGCCGCGCCCAACGCGCCCGAGGAGCATGAGGTCGCCGCGATCGCCGACCAGCTTGGCATCGACATGTCGCGTACCGCAGCCAGCGCCTCGGGCGGCGAGCGCCGCCGTGCCGCGCTAGCTCGCGCCCTCGCACAAAATCCCGACGTGCTATTGCTCGACGAGCCGACCAACCATCTCGACCTCGCCGCGATCGACTGGCTCGAAAGCTGGCTTGCTCGCTACACCGGCGCTTTCGTCGCGATCAGCCATGACCGTACGTTCCTCACGCGCCTGACGCGTCAGACCCTCTGGCTCGACCGCGGCAGCATCCGCCGCAAGGAAATCGGCTTCGGCGGCTTTGAGGAATGGAGCGATGCCGTCGCGGCCGAAGAAGCACGCGCCGCCCAGCGCCTTGATTCGAAACTCCGGCTCGAGGCGCATTGGCTCGAACGCGGCGTCACCGCGCGCCGCAAGCGCAATCAGGGCCGCCTAGAAAAGCTCAAGGAAATGCGCGCCACCCGCGCCGCGATGATCGGCGGGCCCGGCGTCGCCAAGCTCGGCCTCGCCAATGACGACGTCCGTTCGAAATCGGTAATCGTCGCCGAGGGTGTCTCGAAAAGCTTCGGCGACCGCACGATCATCAAGAATTTCGATTTCCGCGTCCAGCGCGGCGACCGCATCGGCATCGTCGGCGCGAACGGCGCGGGCAAGTCGACTTTGCTCAAGCTTCTCACGGGCGAAATTCAGCCCGACGAGGGCAGCATCACCCTCGCCCCGACGCTCGACGGCATCATTATCGACCAGCAGCGCAGCCTGCTTTCGCCGGAAAAGACCGTCCGCGACATCCTCTCGGACGGCGGTGACTGGATCGAGGTGCGCGGCGTCAAAAAGCATATCCAGGGCTATTTGAAAGAATTCCTCTTCGATCCCGGCGTGATCGAGGCCAGCGTTGGCGCGCTGTCGGGCGGCGAACGTTCGCGCCTCCTTCTCGCGCGCGAATTCGCGCGCGAATCGAACCTGCTGGTACTCGACGAGCCCACGAACGACCTCGACCTCGAAACGCTCGACCTGTTGCAGGAAGTCATCGCCGATTATGCCGGCACCGTGCTGCTCGTCAGCCACGACCGCGACTTCCTCGACCGTACGGTCACCGTGACGCTCGGCCTCGATGGATCGGGCAAAGTCGACATCGTTGCGGGCGGCTATGCCGACTGGGAAGCGAAGCGGGTCAAGCCGAACGCCGCCAAAGCCAGGGCGGCCGCCGCGGCGCCGCCGCCGCCACCCACCGCGCGCAAGAAATTGAGCTACAAGGACCAGCGCGACTATGATCTCCTCCCTGCCCGGATCGAGGAAATCGAAAAGGAAATGGCGGCGATCGAGACCGAACTCTCCGACGGCAATCTTTTCGTGCGCGACAATGCGCGGTTCAATGCCCTGACGGGCAAGCTCGACAAGCTGCGCGATGAAAAAGCGGCGGCGGAGGACCGCTGGCTCGCGTTGGCCGAAGAGGTTGAAGGCCTCCAATAGCCGACCTCTAGAGAGCGATCCGCTGCCCCGTCGTGCAACGTCGATATAGGTCAGCTACTCTCCCTCTCGTCACCCCCGGACTTGACCCGGGGTCCCGCTTAATCTTGAAACCAATCGAGGCGCAAAAGCGGGATCCCGGGTCAAGCTCGGGATGACGGACGTGGGAGTCGGGACGCCCGCTCACCACCCAAAACCAACCTCTCCGCTTACGCCCTCATCCTCACCCCGTCCCGTAAAAGCGCGCCAGCCGGTCGAGCGCCAGTCCCAGCACCAGCTTGCCCGACCGCGCCGGCCACCCGAGCGCCTTTTCCGCATCCCCAATTCCCTCGCCCGCGCAGATCACGCGCCAGCAGATGTCGGCGAGACCCGGCCCTGCGGCATCGATCGCCGCGTGAAAACGCCGATGTGCATCGATCCGCGCAAGCGAGGCGTCCGAAGCGCGTGCGCCGCCGCGGTTCTTTCCCGGCGGCGCGGCATCCCAGCGCATCGTCACGTGGGCCGACAGCCCCGCGCGCTCATAGTCGCCCCGCAATCGCTCGCCCGCGCCGAGCTGCTCCGCCGTGAGCAACCCGCGCGATGCGAGCCAGGCGACCGGGCTTTCGGCGACATTGACCGTTACATGCCGCATCATCTGCCGCCCTCTCTTCACCGGATCGATGCGGTCGTCGGGGTGGACGCGGGTCTCGAGGCGCTGTGCGGTCATGCGATTCTCCTGTGCTGCACAGCGGGCTTGACACTGGAATATTTTGTAGGAAAGAAGAAACCGATTTGGTTATTTGAGGGTTTTGCGATGATCAACAGCATCCGCTCGGTCCGCCGCGCCAAGGGTCTGACGCTCGAAGAGGTCGGCCAGCGCTGCGTTCCGCCGACCACCGCCCAGACTATCGGCCGCCTCGAAACGGGCACCCGCACGCTGTCGCTCGGCTGGATGAACCGTATCGCCGCAGCGCTTGGCGTCGATGCTGCAGAGCTCGTCCAGTTGCCGCAGGATGCGCAGCTTACGATCACGGCGCTTCTCGGCGCAGAGGGCGCGCTGGCGCCCACCCGCGTCGAACAGGCGCTGACCGCGCGCCCGGGTGAGGATATGGTCGCAGTCCGCGTCACCTCGTCGATAGGCGACTATCGCGCGGGAGACGAAATCTGGTGTCGCCGGATCGAGGGGGACTGGGGCAGCATGCTCAACCGCGACCTTCTCGTCCCCCGCCCCGCCGGCCGCTTCTTCTTCGCGCGCCTGCTCAACGTCGACGGCGAAAAACTCCACCTGCTTCCGCTCGGCACCGGCCAGCGGCAGCAGGTCGTCAACAACCCACCTTGGGCCGCGGTCGCCGTCCGGTTGCTGCGCACACTCTAACTCAATTCCGTTCGCCCTGAGCTTGTCGAAGGGCCGTCCTTTTCTTTTCCCAAGAGGAAGAACAGTGCTTCGACAAGCTCAGCACGAACGGAAAGGAGGTTGCGCATGACGGCCCCCCTGCGCGTCCTGTCGATCGCCACGCTCTTTCCCGACGCGGCACGGCCGAACTTCGGCCTGTTCGTCGAGAAGAGCCTCCGCGCGCTCGCGGCGCAGCCGGGGATCGACCTCACCATCGTCGCCCCCGTCGGCCTGCCGCCCTTCCCGCTTTCGCTCCACAAGCGCTATCGCGCGCTGCGCAGCCTTCCGCGCTCCGAACAGTGGAACGGTCTCTCCGTCGTGCGTCCACGCTTCACCCTGATTCCGCGCTACGGCGCGCGCCGTAATCCGGCGAAGGTCGCCCGCGCGGTCCTTTCTGCCGTGCGAGGGCAACAGTTCGACGTTGCCGATGCCCAATTCTTCTACCCCGACGGTCCCGCCGCGATGCAGGTCGCCGAAGCGCTGGGCATTCCCTTTTCGGCGAAGGCCCGCGGCGCCGATATCAGCCACTTCGGCCATGATCCTGCCACCCGGTCGCAGGTGATCGAAGCGGGCACGAAGGCGGCCGGACTACTCGCGGTATCCGAAGCGATGCGCGACGACATGGCCGCGATCGGCATCGATACGGCAAGAACCACGGTCCACTACACCGGCATCGACACCGCGCGCTTTCACCCCGGCGACCGCGCCACCGCGCGCGCCGCGATCAGCATGGGCGACGCCCCCGCCATTCTTACCGTTGGCGCGCTGATCCCGCGTAAGGGCCAATCGCTCGTGATCGAGGCCCTACCCGCGCTGCCCGGCGTCCACTATTGGCTCGCCGGCGCCGGCGAAGAGGAAAGCCGTTACCGCGCGCTCGCGCAGAAGCTGGGCGTCGAAGGGCGCGTATATTTCATGGGCCCCGTAGCGAACGCCGACCTCCCCCGGCTCTATCGCGCCGCCGATGCCGTCGTCATGCCGTCGGCGAGCGAAGGCCTCGCAAATGCCTGGGTGGAAGCTCTCGCGTGTGGAACCCCCATCGTGATCAGCAACGCGGGCGGCGCCGCCGAACTGGTCACATCGCCCGTCGCGGGCCGCATTGTCGACCGCACCCCCGAAGCGATTGCCGAAGCGGTGCGCGCGATCCTCGCAAACCCGCCCCAGCCGTCCGAGGTCGCAGCCACCCTCGATGGCCGCTTCGACTGGGATCGCAACGGTTGCGAACTCGCTGCGCATCTCCGCCGCTGCGCGCGTCTCTAGATACGGCAACGCCGGCCCGCTCTTTGGAGCGGACCGGCGCCGTTTCATCTACAAAATCGCAAGAATTCAGACGACCGCGCCGTCGTCCTTGCGTTCGACGCGTTCGCCGCCTTCGATGCCAGCGGTCGTGCGCGGCACGAAGCTGTGCGGGCCGACCTTCAGCCACACCAGCACCGGCGTCGACATCAGCACCGAGGAATAGCCGCCGATGAACACCCCGAACAGCATCGCAGCGGTAAAGCCGAAAATCACGTCGGGGCCGAAAAGCAACAACATCCCAAGCGCCAACACCATCGCAACCGTCGTCATCACCGTGCGCGACAGCGTTTCGTTGATGCTGAGATTGAGAAGCGGAACAATCTCCATCTTGCGGTATTTTTTCAGATTCTCGCGAATACGGTCGTACACGACGATCGTGTCGTTGAGCGAATAGCCGACGATGGTCAGCAACGCCGCGACGCTGTTCAGGTCGAACTGCATCTGCGTCACGGCGAACAGGCCGAATGTCAGCGATACCTCATGGAACAGGCGGCCAAGCGCGCCGACGCCGAACTGCCATTCAAAGCGGATCCAGATATAAATGGAGATACCGAGAATCGCGAGACCAAGGCTGATCGCACCGGTGCGGATCAACTCCCCCGAAACCTTGCCCGACACGGTTTCGACCGAACCGGTCTTCGCGGTCGGGAAGGCCTTATGAATGCCCGAGACCAATTGCTGCCCCGCGCGTTCGGCCGCGTCCTTGTCGCCTTCCGGCAGCGCGGTACGGATCGACACGGCTTTGTCCGATCCGAACTGCTGGATCGTCGCTTCGCCAAGGCCAATATCGCCCACCTTTTCGCGGATTTCGTCGATCGGCGGCATGGCCTGCGTGAATTCCACGCGGACCGATTGGCCGCCGACGAAGTCGACGCCAAGGTTCAGACCCTTCACGGCGACCAGCGCGATCGACACGGCCACGAGGAAAAAGCTCATGAACGAGGCGAGCTTTCGCCAGCGCAGGAAATCGATGTTGGTGTCGTCAGGAACGAGTTTTAGCAAGCGCATCGTTTCGCTCCCTTAAATATTGATCGACGTCGGGCGCTTGGTCCGCAGCCAATGGGCTACGAACATGCGCGTGACGGTAACGGCAGTGAAAACGCTGGTTACGATACCGATGGTCAAGACCACCGCAAAGCCCTTGATCGGGCCCGACCCGAACCAGAACATCAACGCGGCGGCGATGACGTTGGTGACGTTCGCATCGAAAATCGCGCGGCTGGCTTCCGAATAGCCGAGTTCGATGGCCTGGAACACCTTTCGCCCGCGTTTCAGTTCCTCCCGTATGCGTTCGTTGATCAGCACGTTCGCATCGACCGCGGCGCCGATCGTCAGCACGAAGCCCGCAATACCGGGCAACGTCAGCGTCGCATTGAACGCCGCCATGACCGCGATGATCAGGAACACGTTAAAGACCAGCGCGACGCAGGCATAGACGCCGAAACGCCCATAGACGACGAGCATCAGTACCAGCACCGACACCGTGGCAATGATTCCGGCGATCGCGCCCTTGCGGATCGAGTCGGCGCCGAGTTCGGGCGTCACCGTCCGCTCCTCAACGACGGTCATCTTCACCGGCAGCGCACCCGAACGCAGCGAAATCGCCAGCGCATTGGCGCTCGCAACGCTGAAGCTGCCCGAAATCTGCGCGCTGCCGCCAAGGATCGGCTCGTTGATCGACGGCGCCGACAGCACCTTGCCGTCAAGCACCATCGCGAACCGCTTGCCGACGCTCTGCGCGGTAACCTTGGCAAAGGTGTTCGAACCGCCCGAATCGAACCGGATCGAAACGACCGGCTGGTTGTTCTGCGGATCATAGCTCTGCTTGGCGTCGATCAGCTGCTCGCCGCTGATCATCACCTGACGGCGCAGCACTTCGAACGCCGCGCCGTTGCCCTCGCCCACGGCATAGGGAACGATTTCGCTGCCCACGGGCACGCGGCCCGCGGCCGCCTCGGCGGGGTCCGCATTGGCGTCGACCATGCGGAATTCAAGCCGCGCGGTCTTGCCGATCAATTCCTTCAGCGCCGCCGGATCCTGCAGACCGGGGACCTGCACCACGACGCGGTCGGTGCCTTCGCGGATGATCGTCGGTTCGCGCGTACCGAGCGCGTTGACGCGCTTGTCGATGATGTCGCGCGCGGTATCCATCGCGTTCGCGACCGCCTGCGCCTGTCCGGCGCCGGTCGGAGTCATCTCGATCCGCGTTGAATTGACGACCGTGACCGTCCAATCGCGCTGACCCGTCAGCTGCGCACCGCGCGTCTCGTTGAACAAGCGTTCGCGCGCTTCGTCGAGCTTCGAAAGGTCGCGGACAAGGAAGCTGATCTTGCCGCCCGCGGTCGACAGTTCGCCGATCGCGATGTCATCGTCCGGGCCGGTTTCGCCACGCATCGCTGCGCGCACGGTCTTTTCCATGTTCGCGAGCTGCGTCTTGCGGAGGTCGTTGATGTCGGCCTCGAGCAGCAAATGGCTGCCGCCGGCAAGGTCGAGGCCCAGGTTGACCTTCGCCTGCAGGAAGGACGGCAGGCTATTGACCGTCTTTTCGGGAAGAAAACTGGGGATGGAAAAGAGGATACCAAGCAGCAGGATGATGCTGATGCCGATGGTCTTCCAGCGCGGGAAATCGAGCATGGTCTATTGATCCGATAGCTGGAGCGGGCCCGCGAAGGACGCGGGCGCCGCCGCGTCAGTCGTTGGCGGGCTTGCCACCGGGCTGCAGAACGTCGGCCAGGGTCGACTTCACGACCTTGATCTTCACGCCCTGTGCGATTTCGACATCGACGAAATCATCGTCGACGCGCGTGATCTTGCCGACGATGCCGCCGCCCGTCACGACCTGATCGCGCGGCTTTACCGCTGCAACCTTGGCGCGATGTTCCTTGGCGCGAACCTGCTGCGGGCGGATCAGGAAGAACCAGAAAACCGCGAAGATCAGCAGATAGGGAACCAGCATCAGGAAACCGGCAGCCCCGCCGCCCGATCCGGCCGCCTGGGTCAGAAGCAATTGCGTCGACATGAGTGAAAAACTTTCCGTTCGTAAGCAGCGCCCATTCCCCTCCGGAACCGGCACGCAAATATGGCGCGGCGCCTATCACGCAGGGGCCTTGCGCGCAACCGGTCGTGCGCGCCCCTCCCCCTTGGCAAGCGCGGCCGAAATGGGAATGATGCCCGCCATATCAAGCCCGCCAGGCCGATCGTCGCAATAACCGCCCATCGCCGCTTGCATCGCCCGCCAACCCGCGCTAGGGGCCTCGCCTGCCCTTACGGGGGCCGGTCGGGACGTAGCGCAGCCTGGTAGCGCATCACACTGGGGGTGTGGGGGTCGGAGGTTCGAATCCTCTCGTCCCGACCAATTTAACTGACAATTTGACAGCGTCCTGCCAGGATAGCACGCCTATCGGGGCGGGCGCGATGCATCGGCGTCGCCCCTATCCACGTGCGATATCGCGCCGACCGGAAAGCGAAGGATATGCAGGCAGGCCTTTTGATCGTCGCCGCCGCATTTCTGACTTCCATTCTTTCGGGCATTTTCGGCATGGCGGGCGGGCTCGTCTTCATGGGCGTGCTCGCGTGGATACTGCCCGTCACGACGGCCCTCGCCCTTCACGGCGTCATCCAATTCGCATCGAACGCCTGGCGCGTCGTGCTGCACCGCGCGCATGTTGCATGGCCGGTGCTGATCTGGTTTGGCATCGGGGCGGCGGCCTCGATCGGCTTTTTCTCGCTGGTGATCTTCACGCCGACCAAATTTTACGTTTTCCTCGGGCTCGGCCTGATGCCGATCCTCGTCTGGCTGCCCGAACGCTGGCTGGCGCTCGACGCGACCAATCGCTGGCACGCACTCGGCGGCGGCTTCGTCTCGACCGGGCTCGCGCTCGTCTCGGGCGTGTCGGGCCCGGTTACCGACCTTCTGTTCATCCATACCAGGCTGGGCCGGCATCAGGTCGTCGCGACAAAGGCGGTCATGCAGGCGATCGGGCACGCATCGAAAATCCTTGTCTATGGCGCGCTGTTGCTCAGCGCTTCGGCGCGCGAAATCATGCCGCTGTCCGTAACCGCCGTCGCCGTTCTTGCGTCGATGGCGGGAATCATGGTCGGCGGCGCCATCCTCGACCGCATCAGCGACGCGCATTTTCGTGCCAGCCGCCGCTGGATCGTCACGATCATCGGCGCCACCTTTTTGTATCACGCGATCCAGATCGCGCTTGCCTGAAACCCCATGCACGCCCGAGATACGGATATGACATCGAATCGCGAAGCCACCACCATCCGCATCGTCGACATGCACACTGCCGGCGAACCCGTCCGCATCGTCGAGGCCGGCTATCCCCCGCTCGCCGGCAACACGATTCTTGAAAAGCGCCGCGATGCGCTGGAACGGTTCGACCATCTGCGGACGATGCTGATGCTCGAACCGCGCGGGCATGACGGGATGTACGGCGTGATTCCGACCGATCCCTCAGCGCCGGGCGCCGACCTTGCTGTGCTGTTCACGCATCAGGAGGGATACAGCACGATGTGCGGCCATGCGACGATCGCGATCGGCCGCTGGGCGGTCGACACGGGACGCGTCGCGCTCATCGACGGCAAGGCCAGCTTCGGGCTCGAAGCCCCGTGCGGCGTCATCCAGGTCGAGGTCGAGACGGACGAAGACGGCGCCGCCCGCGTCGCGTTCGAAAGCGTCCAGTCTTTCGCGAATGCCCTCGATCGAACCGTCGAAGTCCCCGGTCTCGGCGCCGTGCGCGTCGACATCGCATTCGGCGGCGCTTTCTACGCGATCCTGCCCGCAAGCCGCATCGGCCTGTCGCTGCTGGAAACGCCGCTGACCGAGTTGGTGCGGGCGGCGACCGCGATCACCGAAACGATCCGCGCCGGTGCCCCGATCGTCCATCCGACCGAGTCGGACCTGGGCTTCCTCTACGGCACGATCCTGACCGACGACGTCGCACTCGGCGCGCGTGGCGGCCGGCCGAGCTATAATCTCTGCATCTTCGCCGACGGACAGATCGACCGTTCGCCGACCGGCAGCGGGGTGACCGCACGGATCGCGCTTGCGGCGGCAAAGGGAGAGATGACGGTCGGCGATAGCTGCGAAATCCGCGGTGTATCGGGCGAAGGCTTCACGGGAACGCTCGCCGTCACGACCGGAAGCGGGCTCGACGCCGTTTCGCGTGTCCGGGTCAGCGGCCAAGCATGGTATTCGGGGCGCAGCGAGATGATCGCCGAACCCGGCGATCGTTTCAGCGCCGGCTTCACGCTCCCGCGCCGCCTGTCCGACCTCGACACGCCGGTGTGACGCCGCCCGCCGGCCGCACTGCTATGCGGCGCGGCACCACGCTGGCGAAGACGGCCGATCGCGACTAGGAGCGCCGGCATGGAATTCGCGCCCGAAATCTTCGCCTTCCTGATCGGCGTCGCCTTTCTCGCCGGAACGATTGACGCGATGGCGGGCGGCGGCGGCCTGCTCAGCATCCCCGCGTTGATGGCAGCAGGAGTTCCGCCGGTTTCCGCGCTTGCAACGAACAAGCTGCAAAGCACCCTCGGCACGGCATCGGCCTTCCTGACCTTCTGGCGCGAGGGGCATGTCGACCTCCGCCGTTTTGCCTGGCCCGCGGCGGGCGCCTTCGCCGGATCGGTGCTCGGCGCGACCGTAGTCCAATATGTCCGCGCCGACTTCCTCGCCGCGCTCGTCCCGCTGCTCCTGATCGCAATGGGCCTTTATTTCCTGCTCGCGCCGCCGATGAGCAGCATCGATCGCCACGCACGCGTTGGCCCACTCGGGCTGACGCTCATCGTGACGGCGCTCGGCTTCTATGACGGCTTCTTCGGCCCCGGCACCGGATCGTTCCTGACGCTGACGCTCGTCGCGCTCGGCGGCCTCGGCCTGGTGCGCGCGATCGGAAATACGAAGTTCCTCAACCTCGCGACGAACATTGCGGGCCTGCTCGCGATGATCGTCGGCGGCCATGTCCTCTGGCTGCTCGGTCTGTCGATGGCCGCCGCCAATGTCGCGGGCAACCAGCTCGGCGCGCGGCTCGCGATCCGTTTCGGCGGACGCGGGGTGCGGCCCTTGCTCGTCGTCATTTCCTTTGCGCTCACCGCAAAGCTGCTCGCCGACCCCGCGAATCCGCTCTGGACGCTTTTTTAGGGCTGTCCTTCCTCTGCGGGCGGCGGCGGTTCCGCCCGCGCCTTTTGCTTCGCGGCGAGTTCCGCCTTGTCGACCACGCCGTCGCCATTGGCATCGAGGAACTTGATAAAGGCATCGACCCTTTCCGGCGACGCCTTGGCCGGATCGCCCTGCTGCTGGGCGCGCATTTCAGCCATCTTGGTGATTTCGGCCTTGTCGAGCTTGCCGTCGCCGTTGGCGTCGATCATCGCGAACATGCGGCCGCCATCCTGCGGCGGCTGGGCGGCGCACACGGCCGGAACCGCGAGCCCGAAGCTTGCGGCAATCATCGTCAATTTCTTCATTCCATGTCCTTCGGTCATATCGGCAATTGTGCCGGGACGCCCCGAAGCGGACATGGCAGTTCGCGTGTCGCAAAACTATGGCAGCGGCTTCGGCTCGTCACGGTTTCAGCACGACCTTGCCCACTACCTCCCGTCGTTCGAGCATCGCAAAGCCCTCGCGCCAGTCGGCAAGGTCGAGCGACGCGTGGACATGCGGCCGGATTTTCCCTGCCGCCGCCAGCGCATCGATCGCCGCCACATTTTCCGCGCCGCGATCGGGAAAGCGGCGGCCATATTCCCCCGCGCGCACGCCGACGACCGAAAAACCCTTGATCAGCGGCATGTTCACCGACACCTCCGGAATCCGGCCCGAGGTAAAGCCGATAACGAGCAGACGTCCGCCAAATGCGATGCAGCGCGTCGATTCGTCGAATATGTCTCCGCCGACCGGATCGAAAATCACATCGGCCCCCTTGCCTCCGGTCAACGCCTTCACCTCGTCGCGAAACCCCGGCTCGGCCGATATCACAGCGTCGGGCGCGTAAAGCCGCGCGATCGCATCGCGCTTTTCTGCGCTGCTCGCCGCCGCGATCACGCGCGCGCCCAGCGCTTTCGCCAGATCGACCGTCGCCAGCCCGACCCCGCCCGCTGCGCCATGCACCAGCACCCACTCGCCCGGTTCGACCCGCGCGCAGCGGACGAGCGCGACATAGGCGGTCAGATAGGCGACCGGATAAGCCGCCGCCTCGTCCCAGCTTAACGCATCGGGCTTACGGCGCAGCGCACCCGGCGGAACGACGGCATATTCGGCCATCGCGCCGAAGCGGTTGCCGCCGACGACAGCATCGCCGGCTGCCCATTCGGAAACACCCTCGCCCACCGCGTCCACTTCACCCGAAAACTCCAGCCCCGACACGAAAGGCAGATCGGGCTTCAACTGATAGCCGCCACCCGTCATCAACAGATCGGGGAAATTGATCGCCGCCGAGCGCACCCGCACCCGCACTTCGCCGGGTCCGGGCTCCGGCATCGGCAGATCCGTCAGCGAAGCGCCGGCATGGGCGGGAAGTAGTTCGCGAACCTCGATTGCCCGCATCGGCAAAAACCCTTTCCTACATTATTCCAATATGGTTCGTTTCATCGGTTCAACCAACCAGAAGGAACGAATCATGCCACGACCAGACCCATCGACATGCGCCGTTGACGCATTGATCGATGCCGTCATCGACCGCGAGGGTCGATATGTAAACCACCCCGCCGATCGCGGCGGCCCGACCTGCTGGGGAATTACCGAAGCTGTCGCGCGGGCGCAGGGCTATGCCGGCGCGATGCGTGACTTGCCGCGCGGCGAGGCCGCAAGCATCTATCGCCGCCTCTACTGGCTCCGCCCCGGATTCGACAAGGTCGCGCTGCGGGCAGCAAAAATCGCTGCCGAACTGTTCGATACAGGCGTCAACATGGGCACCGGAACGGCCGCCGCCTTCCTCCAACGCTCGCTCAATGCCCTGAACCGCGCTGCGCGCGACTACCCCGACATCCCGGTCGACCGCGAAATCGGCCCGCGCACGCTGTCGGCGCTCGACGGCTTTCTCAAAGCGCGCGGCAAAAGCGGAGAGACCGTCCTTCTGCGTGCAATGGAGGCGTTGCAGGGCGAACGCTACATCGCGCTCGCCGAACGCCGTCCGAGTCAGGAGGCCTTTATTTATGGCTGGCTCGCCAATCGCATCGGCCCGGGCTGACCCGGCGGACGTCACTGCAAGGCTGAACTTCACTGAACTTTGACGACAAAGGAGTATCGGAATGAGCATCATCGAAGGCCTGATCGGCCCCATTGCCAAGCTGATCGACAAGATCATCCCCGACCCCGAAGCACGCGACCGCGCCAAGCTGGAACTGCTGAAGATGGAGGGCAGTCAGGAAATGGAAGCGATCCGCACGCGGATGACCGCGATCGTCGCCGAAGCGAACAGCGCCGATCCCTGGACCAGCCGTGCACGACCAAGCTTCCTCTATGTCATGTATGCGCTGCTGCTCTGGGCGATCCCCATGGGCCTGATCGCCGCCGCGCGGCCCGAAATGGCCAAAGGCATCGCCGACGGCATGAACGCCTATCTCACGGGAATCCCGGAATCGCTCTACGCGCTCTTTGGGACCGGCTACCTAGGCTACACTGCCGCAAGGGCGTGGGGCAAAGCGAAGGGGGTGGAGGGCTAGGGCGCGATAACATCGAATGCACTCGTCATTGCGAGCGGCGAAGCCGCGCGGCAATCCAGAGCGTGCGCAAACCGCTCTGGATTGGTTGACCTTCGGTCGCCTGCGGCCCGCTCCGCTCGCAATGACGAAGTGGGGCAGTTGAAAGTCATCAGGCTCGAAATCGCTTTGAAAGGCTCACGCGGAGACGCGGAGGAAAGAAAATAGGGTGGCAAAGCCGCCAATCGAATTTCTCAGCGTCTCCGCGCGAACAAAAAACTCCGCATTCTCTGCGCGATTCCTATTCGATCACTCTCGCCAAATTCGCCAGCGATGAATTCAACCCCGCCTCATGATCCTTTGCCGAAATCCCCGGCGGCACATGATGCGCATCGATCGTGACCAGCGTGCCGCCGCTCTGCCGCGACAAATACCAATGCATGTCCATCGTTCCCGAAAAGCGCGGATCGTCGGACTCGAATTCGACCTGCCACACCACCAGCCGCCCGTCGTCGAGTGTCGGAATATAGACTTCCACGACGTCGCTATCGTCGTCGCTCTTCGTCTCGACGTCGGCGTCGTCAAAGGTCAGCCGCATCAAAAAGCCGCCGCCTGCGCGCAGGTCGACATGCTCGAACGTTCCCGTCGCCCCCTCGGGCGGCAACCATTGCGCAAGCTTCGTCGCGCTCGTGAAGGCCGAAAAGACATCGACCAGCGGCGCAGCGATCAGCCGCTCGGCATGATCGGTGCGCCGCGTCTTCTTGGTCGGTTTCAAACGAGCGCCGCTTTGACCGCGGCCACCGCGTCGTTCGCCGCGCCGCCGTCGGGGCCGCCACCCTGCGCCATGTCGGGACGGCCGCCGCCGCCCTGCCCGCCAAGCGCCGCGACCGCCGCCTTGACGAGATCGACCGCGCTATGTTTCGGCGCGACGTCATCGGTCACCCCGACCGCGACCGAAGCGCGACCGTCGTTCACCGCGACGAGCATCGCAACGCCGCTGCCGACCTGCTTCTTAAGGCCGTCGACGGTGCCGCGCAGTTCCTTGGGATCAAGTCCGTCGACCACCTGCGCGAGGAAGGAGGTGTCGCCCACCTGCTCGACCGCCGGTCCGGCGGCCGAACCGCCACCGCCGCTCCCGGAACCGCCAAGCGCCAGCGCCTTCTTGGCGTCGGCGAGTTCGCGCTCGGCTTTTTTCAGCTGCTCGGCAAGCGCGGCGACGCGCGCCGGCACGTCGTCGGGCGACGTCTTGAGCGCCGCCGCCGCCGCTTTCAGCGCATCGTCGCGGCCATTGAGCCAAATACGCGCCGCCTCGCCGGTCAAAGCCTCGATGCGCCGCACACCCGAAGAAACCGCACTTTCGCCGACGATCTTGAACAGTGCGATGTCGCCCAGCGCGCGGACGTGCGTGCCGCCACAAAGTTCGACCGAATAATGATGGTCGTCGGCCGCCCCCATGCTGAGGACGCGGACCTCGTCGCCATATTTCTCGCCGAACAGCGCCAGCGCGCCCGCCGCCACGGCATCGTCGGGCGTCATCAGCCGCGTCGAAACCGTCTCATTGCCGCGAATCTGCGCATTCACATCGGCCTCGATCTGCGCAATTTCTTCCGCAGTCAGTGCCTTGGGATGCGAGAAGTCGAACCGGAAGCGGTCCTCGGCGACCAGGCTGCCCTTCTGCGTCACATGCCCGCCAAGTCGATTGCGGAGCGCCGCGTGCAGCAGGTGCGTCGCGCTGTGGTTGGCGCGGATGCGGTCGCGGCGTTCGGCGTCGACGACGAGTTGCACCGTATCGCCGACCTTCAGCGTCCCCGCCTCCAGCTTCGCCTGATGCGTGTGCAGACGGCCGAGCGGCTTGCCCGTGTCGCTGACGAACGCCTTCGCACCTTCCAGCGTCGCGATCGTCCCTGCGTCGCCCATCTGGCCGCCGCTTTCGCCATAAAAGGGCGTCTGATTGGTCAGCACGGTGACTTCGTCGCCCGCCTTCGCTTCGTCGACCGGCTTGCCGTCCTTGACGAGGCCGATGATGGTCGCCTCGCCCGCGGTCGAGCTATAGCCGGTGAATTCGGTGCTGCCGTTGGTTTCGGCCAGGTCGAACCAGATTTCGTCCGATGCCTTCTCGCCGCTGCCCTTCCACGCCGCGCGCGCTGCCGCCTTCTGCTGTGCCATCGCCGCATCGAACCCGGCGCGGTCGACACTGATGTCATTCGCGCGCAGAGCGTCTTCGGTCAGGTCATAGGGGAAGCCAAAGGTATCGTAGAGCTTGAACGCAACCTCACCCGACAGCGTATCGCCTTTGCCCATGCCGACCGTCGCCTCGTCGAGCAGACGAAGGCCCTTGTCGAGCGTCTGGCGGAATTTGGTTTCCTCGCGCTCCAGCGTTTCGGCGATGAGCGGCTGCGCGCGGATCAGTTCGGGATAGGCGGCGCCCATCTCGGCGGTCAGCGACGGCAGCAGCCGGTGCATCAGCGGATCCTTGGCGCCCAGCAGATGCGCGTGACGCATCGCACGGCGCATGATCCGGCGCAGCACATAGCCGCGGCCTTCGTTCGACGGCAGCACGCCGTCGGCAACAAGGAAGCTCGATGCACGAAGATGGTCGGCGATCACGCGGTGGCTGGCCTGCGTCGCGCCTTCGGCGGGAACCCCGGTCAGGTCGACCGATGCGGCGATCAGCGCCTTGAACGTGTCGGTATCATAATTGTCGTGGACGCCCTGCAGCACGGCCGCAACGCGCTCCAGCCCCATACCCGTGTCGATGCTCGGCCGTGGCAGGTCGACGCGCTCGCCGCCCGGCATCTGCTCATATTGCATGAACACCAGGTTCCAGATCTCGACGAAGCGGTCGCCGTCCTCCTCGGGCGATCCCGGCGGGCCGCCCCAGATATGGTCGCCATGGTCATAGAAGATTTCGCTACACGGCCCGCACGGCCCAGTGTCGCCCATCGACCAGAAATTGTCGCTCGTCGCGATGCGGATGATGCGCTCGTCGGGCAGACCAGCGATCTTTTTCCACAGGTCGAACGCTTCGTCGTCGGTGTGATAGACGGTCGCGGTCAGCTTTTCGGGCGCCAGGCCCCACGTCTTGGTAATCAGCGTCCACGCATGCTCGATCGCCTGTTCCTTGAAATAGTCGCCAAAGGAAAAATTCCCCAGCATTTCGAAGAAAGTGTGGTGGCGCGCCGTATAGCCGACATTGTCGAGGTCATTGTGCTTGCCGCCCGCGCGGACGCACTTCTGCGAAGAGGCGGCGCGGCTGTACGGCCGCTTCTCCAGCCCCGTGAAGACATTCTTGAACGGCACCATGCCCGCATTGACGAACATCAGCGTCGGGTCGTTGTACGGCACCAGCGGCGCCGACGGCTCGATATGATGCTGTGCCTCCCCGAAATAGTCGAGGAAAGAGCGGCGAATGTCGTTGGTCGATGTCATGCGCGCGATCTAGTGCGGAACGGCGCGTTTCTCAAGCGTGATGCACGCCGCCCCGCCCATCGCCTAGCGGCGGCACAGGCGATCGAGTTCCTCGTCGCTCATCCCTTCTTCGTCGATCAGCCGCTGCGAGATATATCGCACGTCATATTGCGCGATCTGATATTTGCTCTCGTTGACGCGATAGAGCAGCACGCCGCCGCATGTACCGGCAATTCCTGGGTGCGAGCTGAGAACCGCGAAATAGGCATAGGCGCCGGGATAGCTTGCATCGGGGGGATTGTTGAGCCAGCCGTCCAGCCGCGGCGTGAATTTGCCTGTGCCCGTCTGGTGCATCTTTGCCTCGCCGCTGAACCGGTTCATTTCTGCGGTCGTCGCTTCGAGTTGCGGGTCCATCATCGCCGCCAGCGCGCGCCCGTTGCCGGCGTCGAGATTGTCGAGGAAGCGCGTCACATATTGCGTTGCAGCCGTAGTGTCGGCGGCGCTCGCCTTCCAGTCGGCGGGCACCGGCTTATAAGGATCGGTCGCGGGGTCGATGCAGGAAAAGGCCTGACGAAAATCCTTGATCACCGTCACGCCGCGTTCGACGTCGATCTGGTTGTCGAAGAAATAACGCCCGAACCGGACCTTCAGCCGTCCGCACCGTTCCGTCGCCATCACCTTTATCCGCTCGATGACCGGATTATACTGATTCTCGTCGATGAGCGGGGTCGTCGCCGCATAGCCGCGGCCCGGCACCGCCTCGATCTTGATTTCAGGTGTCGTCGATGCCGCTGCCAGCAAGGCAGCCACGAATATCGTCGCCATAGTCTGTTCCCCACCACTTGCGCAGTGCCCCCCGGCCCTGCGTTTTCGCGCCGCGATTCGGTCCCGGCGCCCCACATATGATCGTGCTCAGACGGGTGGTAACTGACAAGCCAAAATTTCGCGTTGGATCAAATGTCTGTCGCGATCCCCTTGCCCAGATAACAGGGCAATTGCCGAAGCACGTCCACTTTGGGCACGCCATCCTCGATCAGGTCCGCCGGCACCTCGGACGTATCGGTACGTACCACGGTCCAACCGTCAGCAGGGGTCGCGCGGTGAACGACGACATAGCCGCAGTCCATCGTCCCGTCCTTGCGATCCCCGCGGAAATCGAACGCAGCATAAAGGCCCGCCGGCTGTCCGGCGGGATCAAGATACCAGCTGAGGCGAAGCGGTCGTATTTGCCCGTCAGCCCACAGCGTCGGCCGCTTCCGCAGGTTCATTTCCCATTCCAGCCGCGGGTTCGACGCCTGGAACGACAGCCTCAGCATCGCATAGGCGGCGGCGAAATCGCGCCGTTCGAGCGCGAGCGTATATTCGGCGAACCGGTCTATCGCGCCTTCCTCATCGGACGGCGACGGCTTGAACGTGCGGCCTTCGGGCGCGACAATCTCGCGTTCGACTTCGGGTGCGAGCGTCGGGGGCGCTGCGATCGCCCCCGACGTGCCGGCAATCAGGGCCACGCCGAAAAGGAAGGCACGGCCCCGAAAATCAATAGCCATAATAAGCGCCGCCCTTTTCTCGCGCTCGGCGCCATGCCGCCCGATCGTGGCACGCGTTCACAAAGGCCGCGAGCTTGGGATAGCGCGGCGCCATCCCTTGCATGATCGCTATCTCCGCTGGGAAGCTCAGCATGATGTCGGCCGCCGAAAGGCTGTCGCCGATGAAGTGGCCATTCTCCCCGACGCGGCTTTCCATATAGGCGAAGTGCGAATCGAGCTGCTGCCCAATGCGCGGCTCGATCGGCGCCGCGGCTTCGCCAAGGCGCGCGGTATAGATGCGCAGCAGGATCGGCGTCATCGCGGACCCTTCGGCGAAATGCAGCCATTCGAGGTGGCTGATATGATCGTCGGTCCCGCGTTCGGGAACCAGATGGCCGCCGCCGTGCCGCTCGCACAGATATTCGGTGATCGCGCCCGATTCGGTGACGACCCTGCCATTGTCTTCGATCACCGGCGACTTGCCGAGCGGATGGACCGCGAGCAGTTCGGGCGGCGCGAGGTTGGTCACCGGGTCGCGATCATAATATTTGATCTCGTACGGCGCGCCGATTTCCTCGAGCAACCAAAGAATGCGCTGCGAACGGCTGTTGTTCAGATGATGGACGATCAGGCTCATGGCATGTTCCTTTGGACGTCAGGGTTGATACGGCCCGTTGCGGTCGATCAGCGCCGCAAGTTCGCGCACCAGCTTGGCACCGAGAATTGCGGTGACGTCGCCGATATCGCGGCCGGGATGGAGTTCGACTATGTCTGCACCGACGATCGGCGCGGTCTGTTTGTGCAGCACGGCGAGCATTTCGCGCACCGTCAGGCCACCAGGCTCGGGATGCGCGACGCCCGGCGCGGCGGACGGATCGAGACCGTCGAGATCGATCGAAATATAGAGCGGCCCTTCGAGCACTGGCACCATGTCGGGCGTAAAGTCCGCCATCGGCACGATCTCCACCCCGAACCGGACGGCCTGTTCGCGGCAATGCGCGTTGAGCGTGCGAATCCCGACCTTCACCAGCCTCTTGGCATGACCCGCCTCACAGATGCGGGCGAAGGGCGAAGCATGGCTGCGCGGATTTCCGGAGAAGTCATCGTAGAGATCGGGATGCGCGTCGAAATGAAGGATCGTCACCGGCCCGTGGCAGGTCGCCGCAGCTTCGACGAGGGGAAAGGTCACGGCATGGTCGCCGCCGAGCGCGAGCGGAATTTCGCCATCTTCGCGAACATAGGCAATGTGCCGCCGGATCGCGGCGTCGTCCTGCACGGTGTCTTCGGTCAGCGCTAGGTCACCATCGTCGGTGAGCGCGATGTCGGTGCCGATTTCAGGGCCGAGCTCGCTCGCCATATTGCCGCGGTCGCTCCACAGCGCGGCGCGGATCGCGCCGGGACCGGCGGCGGCACCGCGTTCGAAGCTGCTGTTGATGTCGGTGGGCAAGCCGAAAAGGCGGATCGCGGGCATGCGCCGCTTGTAGCCGCTGCCAAGGTCCACGCAAGCCGCAACGGCGGCGAGAAGATCAACGGCGGGCGGGCCTACCTGCAGGGGAGAGGGAATGCAGGCGCCCCAAAGGGGCAAAGAGGGGGCTGGAAGCCCGCCGCCGTTAGCCGGCCGATCCACGCAAGGGCGAACCGGCCGGATGGCTATTACAGGTCGTCGTCACCCTCGTCGTCGGGGCCGGCCATCATTTCTTCGGCCACCGCGTCGGTCCGGCCGCGGATCGCGGCTTCGAGCCGTTCGCGCAATTCGGGGTTCTCGTTCAGGAAATTCTTCGCATTTTCGCGGCCCTGCCCGATGCGGATCGAGTCATAGCTGAACCATGCACCCGATTTCTCGACAAGCCCGGCCTTGACGCCGATGTCGAGGATTTCGCCGATTTTCGAAATGCCCTGCCCGTACATGATGTCGAATTCGACCTGCTTGAACGGCGGCGCGACCTTGTTCTTCACCACCTTCACGCGCGTGGTGTTGCCGACGATTTCGTCGCCATTCTTGATCTGGCCGGTGCGTCGGATGTCGAGGCGGACCGAGGCATAGAATTTGAGCGCATTGCCGCCGGTCGTGGTTTCGGGGTTGCCGTACATCACACCGATCTTCATGCGCAGCTGGTTGATGAAGATCACCATGCAACGCGAGCGGCTGATCGAGCCAGTAAGCTTGCGCAGCGACTGCGACATCAGGCGCGCCTGCAGGCCGACGTGACTGTCGCCCATCTCACCTTCGATTTCGGCGCGCGGAACCAGCGCTGCGACCGAGTCGACGACGAGCACGTCGATCGCGTTCGAACGCACGAGCGTATCGACGATTTCAAGCGCCTGCTCGCCCGTGTCGGGCTGCGACACGATGAGTTCGTCGATGTTCACGCCAAGCTTGCGGGCATAGACGGGGTCGAGTGCATGTTCGGCGTCGACGAAAGCGACGGTGCCGCCGGTCTTCTGTGCTTCGGCGAGCGTGTGCAGCGCTAGCGTCGTCTTGCCCGAGCTTTCGGGGCCATAGATTTCAATGACGCGGCCGCGCGGCAAGCCGCCGACGCCGAGCGCGATATCGAGGCCGAGCGAGCCGGTCGAGATCGCCTCGACCTGCATGGCTTCCTTCGAACCCAATTTCATTACCGAGCCCTTGCCGAACGCGCGATCGATCTGCGCGAGCGCGGCGTCGAGCGCCTTCTGCCTGTCCGTGTTGTTCACTGATTTCCCCGATTCGACGAGTGACAATTGTCCGGCCATGGCCGTCCCTTTCCAGCTCTAGAGCGACAGCAGAAGCATCGCAACGCCGGAACTATGTGCCACATTTGTTCTCACGGAACAAGTGAAGAACAAAATTAAATCCACCTGGACGAAAGGCTCGCTATTCTGCCGAAAACTCCTCGAGCGCCGCTTCAATGTCGCTGATCCGGAACGGCTTGGTGATCAGCCTGCGATGCGCGTGAGCTGGCGGAATGACGTCGCCCCCGCCCGAGGTGAAGGCAAAGGGGATGCCGCGTTCGGCAAGCGCGTCCGCAACCGGCCAGCCCTTTTCGTCGCCAAGGTTGATATCGACCAGTGCGCCGCTGAGTGGCTGGGCTGCGATAAGCGCGAGCGCCTCCTCGTTGGTGGTCGCCTGCGCGGGTTCGGGAAGGTCGAGTGCGTCGAACATGTCAGCAAGCATCATGCCGATCAGCACATCGTCTTCGACGAGCAGGATGGGATGATTACTGGCCATTCGACACCCGGTGCGCGGCATCGTCGAGTGCCGCCGAAGTCGCCTCGGCAAGCTGTGCGACCGAGAAGGGCTTCGGCAGGAAGGCGACATTGTCGATGTCAATCGACTGGCGCAACTGCTCCTCGGCATAGCCCGACATGAACAGAACGGGCAGGTCCGGCCGCTTCGCGCGCATCGCACGCACCATCGCCGGCCCATCCATCGTCGGCATCACAACATCGCTGATGATCAAATCGATCTTCTCCATTTGCGTGAAGCGTTCGAGCCCCTCTTCACCCTGCGCGGCGGTAACGACGCTATAACCCGCACGAGTCAGCGCGCGTTCCGCAACGGCGCGGACCATATCCTCATCCTCGACGAGCAGGATCGTGCCGGTGCCCCACTGACTCTTCTTCGGCTTGACCGGCGGCGGCACGACCACGGGCGCCTCGCCTTCGGCACGGTGAACGGGCAGATAGATCGAAAAGCTTGTCCCCTGCCCCGGCTTGCTGTCGGCAAAGATGAAACCCGCCGACTGTTTGATGATCCCGTAAACGGTCGAGAGCCCGAGTCCCGTACCTTTGCCGACATCCTTGGTCGTGAAGAAGGGTTCGAAAATCTTGGGCAACACATCGGCGGGAATACCGATGCCGGTATCGCTGACCTTCAGGGCGCAATAATCAGCGGGCGGCATGAATTCATTGCCCATCTGGCGCACATCGGCCGCCGATACGGGGAAGGTCTCCATTGTCAACGTCCCGCCGCCCGGCATCGCATCGCGCGCATTAACGGCGAGGTTGATGATTACCTGTTCGAGTTGGCCCGGGTCGGCGCGGACCGCACCAAGGCCGCGACCGTGATGCACCGACAACTGAACCGTCTCGCCGATCAGGCGCTTCAGGAGGTGCGACACCTCCGAAATCACGTCGGGTAGCTGGAGTATCTGCGGACGCAGCGTCTGTTGCCGCGAAAAGGCGAGCAATTGCCGCGTCAGGCTGGCGGCGCGGTTGGCGTTGCTGCGAATCTGCTGGATATCGTCATAGTCGCTGTCGCCCGGCGTATGACGCATCAGCATCAGGTCGCACGCCCCCAGAACGGCGGTCAGGATATTGTTGAAGTCGTGTGCGACGCCGCCCGCAAGCTGCCCGACCGCCTGCATTTTCGACGCCTGCGCGACCTGCCGCTTGAGCCGCGATTCCTCGCTCGAATCCTTGAGGCTGAGCAGCACCGCGGCCTCACCCAGCCCGCGCACGCCGACCACGCGCATCGACACCGGTTCGTTGCTTTGCCCCGCGAGGCGGATCGAGAGATCGCCCCCGACCTGCTGCCCGCTGCTGTGACGGCGGATCATGTCGGACAGCGGGCCTTTATCCTCGCCGACGACGATGTCGCCGGGGTAGCGCGGCATCTTGCCCTCGGGCAGGCTCGCGGCGCGGACGAAGGCGCGGTTCATATAAAGGAAGCGCCCGTCGCGATCGACCATCGCGAGCCCGAAGGGCAGCAGCGACAGCAGCGTTTCGACATAGGTTTGCGCGGTACCGCGATCGGTCGGCCCCATTTCCTCGTCGAGCATCGCGAGCAACATCGGCGTGTTGGTGTCGGCGGGCGCGAGCGGTATCTGGATCAGTCGCACCGGGGTCGCACGATCGCCCTCGCGCGCGAAATATAGCGCCCCGGCATCGTCGAGCCGGATCATCGGCGCCACGTCGCGGCCAGCATAATGGAGTGCGTCATCCTCGCCCAGCGCGCGGAGCAGAAAGGCCTGATTGGCGACTCGCAGCCGTCCTTCGGCGCTGACGAGGGCGGCCATCACCCCGGCGTGACCGAGCGTGCGTCCTGCGGGACCGTCCAGATTACGGACGATCTCGGCCACCAGGTCGAGCCGTTCGACAGCCGAGAAGCGCCAGACGAGATAATCGTCCGACTGCCCCGTGCGTGTCACCTGCGCACGCAACTGCAGCGGTCCGACACCAAGATCGTCGGCATAGCCCTCGCCGTCGCGCCACGCGATGCGGCCGGCATTTTTCAGCACTTCGGCACCGCGGCCCTCGAGCGGAAGGCCGGGCGGCGTCACGAAGCCGTTGAACCAGGTTCCAAACAGATCGTTGGCGCAGACCATCCGCCCGCCGCGATCGGTAACGGCAATCGCAACATCGTCGTGATTGACTGCCTGCCGCAGCATCGTCCAGTCGGGCGCGACCGCTTCGCCCGTCACCGCCGCCGGAAACAACCGGCGCGCGAGGAGCACCCCACCAGCAGCGACGGCGAGCCCGGCGAGGAAACCGCTCGCCAGCACCATATCGCGCGTCGCCCAGAACAGCAGGGCGCCGGACAGCAAAGCCAACCCGCCGAGCACCGCCTTGTCGACCTGCGACAGACCCGCCGGGGCCGACAAAGGCCCGGCGGGCCCCGCCCCCCTGATGAAATCACCATCAGCGGAGGGCAGGCTTTGCACGGTCAATGATCGGCTTTCCAGTTGGTGCATCACCAGATGCGAACGCGGTCCTTCGGTGCCAGATAGAGCTTCTGACCCTGCTTGATCTGATAGGCCTTATACCAAGGGTCAAGATTGCGCGAGACCCAAGTCCGCTGGATCGAGGGCGAATGCGGATCGGTCGTGATGCGCTGCGACAGATTCTGCTCGCGATAGTTGCGCCGCCACACCTGTGCCCAGCCGAGGAAGAAGCGCTGGTCGCCGGTAAGACCGTCGATCACCGGAGCTTCCTTGCCGCCGAGCGACGCCTTGTAGGCGTCATAAGCGACGGTCAGGCCGGCAAGGTCGCCGATATTCTCGCCCAGCGTGAATTTGCCGTCGATATGTTCGCCGGGCAGAATCTCGTAAGCGTTATACTGCGCGATAAGGGCCTGACCCGCGGCCTCGAATGCCTTCACATCTTCCGGCGTCCACCAGTCGGCAAGCTTGCCCGTCTCGTCATATTTCGCGCCTTGATCGTCGAAATGATGGCTGACTTCGTGACCGATGACGGCGCCGATGCCCCCATAGTTCACCGCCGCGTCGGCGTGCGGATCGAAGAAGGGCGGCTGCAGGATCGCGGCGGGGAAAACGATCTCGTTCATGCCGAAATTGGCATAGGCGTTGATCGTCATCGGCGTCATGAACCATTCCCAGCGGCGGATCGGCCCGCCGAGATGGCCGATATTGTCGTCATGGGCGAACTGGTTCGACCGCAGCGCGTTGCCGAACAGGTCGTCGGCGCGGATTTCCAGCTTGCTATAATCCTTCCACTGATCGGGATAGCCGATCTTGGTAGTGAAATTGGCAAGCTTCTTTCGTGCCTTGACCTTCGTCGCCGGCTGCATCCACGTCAGCCCGTCGATGCGGCGGCCCATCGCGCCAAGGACATTCTTCACCAGCGTGTCCATCGCCGCCTTGGTTTCAGGCGGGAAATATTTCGCGACATAATCCTTGCCGACAGCGTCGCCGAGATTGCCCGTCGTAAAATCGACTGCGCGCTTCCAGCGTTCTTCCATCTGCGGCGTACCTGAAAGCGCCGTGCTGTAGAAGGAGAAGGCTTCCTTCGCGACGGCGTCCGGCAGAGCGCCCGAGAAGCTGTCGAGGCTGCGCACGATCAGCAAATCCCGGATCACCGCGATCGGCGCGTCGGCGAGCAGCTTGGCCTCACCCGTGAACGCGCTCGGCTGCGACACGATCAGCGTGTCTTCCTTGACCCCGATACCGCGAATGAAGGTCGACCAGTCGAAACCGGGCGCGGCCTTGGCAAGTTCTGCGATCGTCATCTTGTTATAGGCTTTGGTCGCATCGCTGCTGTCGTTCTTGTCCCAATGGATCGTCGCGACCTGCTTTTCGAAATCATAGACCGCCTTGGCGCGTGCCGCGGCATTGGTTTCGCCCGCAAGCGTCAGGACATTTTCGAGATGCTTGAGGTAGGCCGCTTGCAGCGACGTGTTGCGCTCGTTTTCCTTCAGATAGAAGTCGCGGTCGGGCATGCCGATGCCGCCCTGAAAGATGATATAGGCATAGACGTCCGGATTCTTGTCGTCCTGCCCGACATAACCGCCGAAGAAATGCTGGACCCCGCTGCGGTCGGCTTCGGCGAGCAGCGCCGCGAGACCCGGCTTTTCGACGGCGCGAATCTTGTTCAGCCACGGCTGGATCGGCGCGAGGCCCTTGGCTTCGACCGTCGCCGAATCGAGGTAGGACGCATAGGCGCGGCCGATCATGCTGCTAGGGTCGCCCTTGGCGGCATCGAGGATCTCGCGCGTGCGCGTCTGCGACAGGTCGTTGAGGGCTGTGAACATCCCATAGTTCGACTTGTCGTCGGGAATATTCGTATTCTTTGCCCAGGTGCCGTTGGCGTAGGTGTAGAAATCGTCGCCCGGCTGGACGCTCTTGTCCATGCCCGAAAGGTCGAAGCCGAAATCGCCGATTTCAGGCTTGGCGGCGGTGGTCGCGGGCGTGGTGACGGGCTTTTCCTGAGCGACAGCCGGAACAGCGGCGAGCATCAGCGCGCCAAGCGCAGCGGTCGCCATCAGGCGCGAAGAAATATGCAGAGTCATGATATTCCCCAGTTTTCAATATGAAGCGAAAATCCACACCGCGCAGGGGCGGCAAAGATTAGCGATGGAACAGCTATACGCCTGCTGTTTGGGGGTTCAACCGGCGGCCGTGTCGCTGGTCGATGCCTCATGTCGTTGGTCGCGTGCGCGCGCGAGTTTCCGACGCCAGCGCAACCGGATCCAATTGTCCCAGAAAATCGAGGCAAGGATGTAACCAACGACCGCGGAAACGAGCGAAATAACGAACAGCCCCGCCAGCATTGCGGGCGCCGCGTCGGAAAAGACCCAGCGAACCCATTCCCCCGCCGAAGCGCCATGTTCGATCATCGCCGAGAAGGTCGCGCTATTGGCGTGAAGGCCGAACAGCCAGTCGCCGAGCCACACCGACGCGAGGATGATGAAGGGCGTCGTCACCGGGTTCGACAGGAAAGTCATCGCGGCGCCGATCGGAATATTCGCCCGGACCGGCAGCGCGAGCAGCGCCACGCCAAGGATCTGCACCCCGGGGATCAGGAAAAATATGCCAACGAACAGCCCAAGTGCGGTGCCGCGCGGTACCGAAGTACGGGTGAAACGCCACAAATGGCTGTGCGCGACCCGGTGTGCGAACGGCTTGACGAAACGGCTCGCGAGCAATTCCTCGCGCGTCGGCGAGTTACGGCGGATCCAGTTCATCACTGCCGCCTTGTCCTTGGTTCCCGGGTCGCGAGGCTTGCCCGCGCTCATCCGCGTTCCTTCATCAATCTTTGCTTGTCGCGCTTCCAATCGCGTTCCTTGATCGACTCCCGCTTGTCGTGCGCCTTCTTGCCCTTGGCGATCGCCAGTTCGACCTTGGCGCGGCCGCGGCTGTTGAAATAGATCGACAGCGGAACGAGCGTCATCCCCTGCCGCGCGACCGCAGCGTGCATCTTGTTGATCTCGCGGCCGCTGAGCAATAGTTTGCGCGGCCGCTTGGGTTCATGATTGTGCCGGTTGCCATGGCTGAACTCGGGAATATTGCTGTTCACCAGCCACACCTCGTGCCCCTTTACCTCGGCGTAACTCTCCGCAATCGTCCCTTCACCAAAGCGCAGCGACTTGACCTCGGTTCCTTGCAACGCAATCCCAGCCTCGAACACCTCGTCGATGGCAAAGTCGAACCGCGCGCGCCGGTTCTCGGCAACGATCTTCTTCTTGTCGAATTCGGCGGCGGACTGCGGACGGGCCATTACGAAACCTAGATTACTCCAGCCGCGGACAGTGCGGCATCGACGGCGGCGCGCGACGCATCGTTCGCCGGGATAATAGGTAGGCGCACTTCGGGCGAAAACCAGTCATGGACACGCGACAATGCATATTTGACCGGTCCCGGCGAGGTGTCGGAGAACATCGCATTATGCAAATCGAACAAGCGCTCGTGCAGCGTCCGCGCGCGCGCCCAGTCGTCCGCGGCACAGGCCGCGGCGAAATCGGCGCAGAGGCGCGGCGCGACATTGGCGGTGACCGAGATACAGCCTGCGCCGCCCATGACGGCATGAGCCAGCCAAAGGTCATCATTGCCCGAAAGCTGGCAGAAGTCCTTACCGGCGCCCGCGCGGTGCGCGGTCACGCGGGCCAGGTCGCCGCTCGCATCCTTGATCGCGACAATGCTCGGCATTTCGGCAAGCTTGCACAGGGTCTCGGCGCTGATGTCCGCGACGGTGCGGCCGGGAACATTATAGACGACGATCGGCAGGTCGCTGGCATCTGCCAACGCCTGAAAATGCGCGATCATTCCGGCCTGGCTCGGCCGGTTGTAATAGGGGGCGACGATCAGCGCCGCGGTCGCGCCGGCCGCCTGTGCGTGACGCATGTGGCGGATCGCCGTCGCGGTGTCGTTCGACCCACAGCCCGCGATCACGGGTACGCGACCGGCCGCGGCCTCGATGCAGGTATCGATCACCTGATAATGTTCGTCGAAGCCAAGCGTCGGGCTTTCGCCGGTCGTTCCGCACGGAACCAGCGCGCTGGTGCCTTCTTTGATCTGCCAATCGACAAGGCGCGCGAAGGTCGGGGCATCGAACGCCCCGTCGCGAAATGGCGTCACCAAAGCGGGAATCGAACCCGAAAACATGCTCCGCTCCTTTACAATTACCCGCTGTGACCGATAGAATCCGGCCAGCGCGCCGCTATTGGACGTCTATTCAGCGCCCCGCAAGGAGTTTGGCACTACTATGGCCGGTATGATTTCGCTGACCCGTATCTCCCGCCTCGCGCTCGCCGCGGCCCTCCTTCTCCCCACGGCTGTTCACGCCAGCGAACTCACCCCCGAACAAATGGCATGGTATCGCGCCCAGATGGGCCTCGCCGCCCAGTCGGGATCGCCGCCGTCGACCAATTCGGTGGGCGACGCGGTGCTCGAGTGGCGGCGGTTGACCGCAAATAGCGGCGCCTCTTTCGACCAGCTTTCGCGTTTCCTGATGGCGAACAAGGGCTGGCCCGACGGCGACACCATGCGCAAGCGCGCCGAAAAGGCGATCTCGCTCGACAGCTATGACCCCCAACGCACCCTCGCCTATTTCCAGGCCTACCCGCCACAGACCGCAAGCGGGCAGCTCCGCTATGCGCTCGCGCTCAATGCCACGGGCCGCCGCGAGGATGCCGCCGCCGCCGTGCGCCGCGCGTGGACGAGCGGCCCGCTCGACGATTATGAAACAAGCCGTGCGCTCAGCATGTTTCCTGGCGCTATCACGCCGGCCGACCATGATGCGCGGATGGACCGCCTGCTCTGGTCGGGCGCAACCGCGGCGGCGAGCCGCCAGCTCGCCTTCACCTCGCCCGACAAGCGCGCGGTGTTCGCGGCGCGCCTCGCGATGCGCAATGCGTCGGTCGACGCGGCTTTCCAGGCCTCGGCCGCCGAAAGCGCCAATCCGTCGCTGACCCGTACCGACGCCGGCTATATCACCGACAAGGCGACCTGGCTGCGCAAGGCCGGGCGCGTCGGCGAGGCTCGCGCGCTGCTTGCGGCGCCGCGATCGCTGGCAAAGGCGCCGACCGATCCCGAAGAATGGCTCGAAACCCTGCTCACCAACGCGCGGCAGGCTAGCGATGGCGGCGACAAGTCGACCGCCTATAATATCGCGCGCCAGCTCGACGACGCCTTCCCGGCCGGGACGGTCATCCGCGAGACACCGCTTGGCGTGCGCGACGATTATACCTCGCTCGCCTGGCTCGCCGGGCAGCTCGCCTATCGCGACCTGCGCCGTCCCGCCGAAGCGGTGCGGCTGTACCGCGCCTATGGCGAAGCCGCCCGCTCGGCGCAGACGCGCACCAAAGGCTTTTATTGGGCCGGCCGCGCCGCGCTTGCCGCCGGAGATTCGGGTACCGCGAACGCGCATTTCGCCGACGCCGCTCAACATTACGACCAATTCTACGGCCAGTTGGCGCTCGAGCGGCTGAACCGTCCGCAGCCGAAGCCGACACCGGACCCGACCATCCAGGTCAGCAACGACGACCGCCGCGAGTTCGAGGACGACCGGCTGGTACGCGCCGCACGGGCGCTCGGCGAAATCGGTGCATGGCGCGAACAGTCGCTGTTCCTGCGCGCGCTCGCGCAAAAGGCCACCTCGCCGGCCGACCATGTCCTCGCAGGCAGGCTCGCGTCGCAAATCGGGCGCCCCGACCTTGGCGTGATGATCGGCCGCAGCGCGCAGGCGAACAGCCTCGACGCGGTCGAGGTATCGGGCTTCCCGACCGTGCGCGTCCCTGCGGGTCATGAAAGCAACTGGACCTTCATCCATGCGATCACGCGGCAGGAAAGCCAGTTCGATCGGCAGGCGGTGAGCCACGCCGGCGCGCGCGGGATGATGCAGTTGATGCCCGGCACCGCACGCGAAGTCGCGGGCAAGCTCGGCATGAGCTACGACGCTGGCTCGCTGACCACCGACACCAATTACAACATGATGCTGGGCTCGACCTACTTCCAGCAGATGCTCCGTTATTTCGGCGGCAGCTATCCGCTCGCGGTCGCGGCGTACAACGCCGGTCCCGGCAATGTTAACAAATGGCTGCGCGCCAACGGCGATCCGCGCGGTGGCGGGATCGAGATGGTCGACTGGATCGAGGCGATCCCGATTTTCGAAACGCGCAACTATGTCCAGCGCGTGCTCGAAAATGCCGTTGTCTACGACACGCTGCGCGACGGCAGCGGATCGCGGCAGCAGGCGCCGCTGAGCTTCTATCTCGGCAAACGGACGCCCGGATAACGCTTCATGGCGGGGGAAAAGACGAACATCATCAGCCCGGCAGGCTATGCCGCGCTGCGCGCCGAATATAACGCGCTGCTGGGCGACGAGCGCCCGAAACTGGTCGAGGTGATCAGTTGGGCCGCGGGCAACGGCGACCGTAGCGAGAATGGCGACTATATCTACGGCCGCAAAAGGCTGCGCGAGATCGACCGCCGGCTGGGCTTCCTCGCCCGGCGGATGAAGGTCGCCCGCGTCGTCGATCCTGCCGAACAGCCCGACAAGAGCCGCATCTGGTTCGGCGCCACGGTCGAACTCGCCGACGATGACGACGCACGGCGCATCGTCACTCTGGTCGGCGACGACGAGGCCGAGGCAGGCGAAGGCCGGATCGGCTGGAACAGCCCCCTCGCCCGCGCGTTGCGCGGCGCCGCGGTCGGCGATTTGCGCACCGTGCAACTCCCTGCCGGGCCCAAGGAATGGGAAGTAATGGCGGTCAGCTATCCCGCGACCTGATATCGCCCGCCTCTCGCGCGTTCGCCGAAACATCACTCAACGGCGAATAACGAAAAGAAACCGATAGTTGCCCTCCCCATATCGTCACCCCGGGCTTGGCCCGGGATCCCGCTTAATGCCGAAGCCAATGAGCGCGTCAAAAAGCGGGATCCTGGATCAAGTCCGGGATGACGAAGGAATAAGGAAGCAACGACAGCTCCCACCCCCGAACCAGCCTGCCACCCATCTGCAAAAATCACTGTCCTACTTTATCGCGCCATGCCGGCTTCCGATCCGCTCTTTGAAATAGCTGGTTTCCGCAAACATCTCCAAAAGCCACAAAGGACGCAAAATCGATGCGCGTATGCGGGGCTTTTGCGGCTTTAAGCCCGATGTCCGCGCTCCCTTCGCTCAGCCTAGGTTCAGCGTTGTTGGCGTATCCGCAGGGCATCAAATGGCTCCAATGGCCGATTGCGCTGGACCATCGGGCATTTCCGCTGATACGGAGCGTCCGGACTTTCTCGAATAGGGTAAAGATGACCAAATTTTCGACCATGACCGGCCTGATCGCACTGGCCGCCGTCGGCGTGACGCCCGTGCTGGCGCAGACCGTCGCCGACAGCGAAGTGCCGACCACCAGCCTCAACATTCCCGGCAATGTACAGCTTTACGGGGATGCCAAGCCGAACGTCTATCGCCCGTCCGCTTCGGTGAACGGAGAGATTATTACCGCGACGGACATCGAACAGCGGATGGCGCTGATCCGTATCGCGAACAATAATGTCGAGCTGCCGCCCGAGGAAATCCAGCGGCTGCGTACGCAGGTGTTCAGCAACCTGATCGACGAGAAATTGCAGATCCAGGAAGCAAAGGCTGCCGAGATTTCGATCGACGAAAATGTCGTCGACGGCCAGTTCGCGCGCCTCGCGACGCGTTTCAAGCAGACGCCTGAACAATTTTCGAACTATCTCGTGTCGAAGGGGTCTTCGGCGGCGGCGGTGAAACAGCAGATTCGCGGCGAAATCGCGTGGGATCGCCTGCTCTCGCGCAATATTCAGTCGACGACGAATGTCTCGCCCGAAGAGGTCAAGATCGTCGCTGACCAGCTCATAAATTCCAAGGGCCAGGACGAGTTCCACCTTGGTGAAATCTATCTGTCGACGACACCCGAAACCGCCGCAGCGGTGTCCGAAAATGCCAAGAAGATCATTCAGGCGTTGCAGGCTGGCGGCAGCTTTGCCGCCTATGCGCGCCAGTTCTCCGAAGCATCGACTGCTGTCGTCGGCGGCGACCTCGGCTGGGTGAAGGCCGGGCAGTTGCCGGGTTCGATGGGCGAAGCCGCAACGCAAATGCAGCCGGGCCAGCTCGTCGGGCCGATCGAAGTGCCGGGCGGCATTTCGATCATGTTGATGATCGATCGCCGTCAGGTCCTGACCGCCGATCCACGCGACGCGATCCTCAGCCTCAAACAGATTTCACTCGATTTCCCGGCGGGTACGACGCAGGCGAAGGCGACGGAACTTGCAGGTCAGTTCGCCGAAAAGACCCGTAGCATTGCGGGTTGCGGTGCCGCCGATGCGGTGGCCCAGAGCCTCGGCGCCTCGGTGGTCTCGCGCGACAATATCGAAATGCGCGCGCTGCCCGGCCCGCTGCAGGCCACATTGGCGAGCCTGCAAATCGGTCAGACGACGCAGCCCTTCGGCGCAGCGAACGAAGGGGTCAGCGTCCTTGTACTGTGCGGTCGCGACATGCCGCAGACCGCGACCGCGCCGAATCTCGAGCAGATCGAGCAGAAATTGCTCGACGACAAGGTCAACAAGCGGGCCCAGCGCTATCTGCGCGACCTGCGCCGGGATGCCGTGATCGAATATAGCTGATGACGGTTCAAAATAATCGGCAGCCGATCGCGGTCACCATGGGTGACCCGGCCGGCGTCGGCCCCGAAGTCGCCGCCCGTGCGTGGGCCGCGCGCCGCGAACATGATCTGCCGCCTTTCGTTGCGATCGGCGATATCGCTGCGATCGAGGCCGTCTGGGACGGGCCGGTCGCACGCGTTGGCGACATGGACGAGGTCGTTCGCGCCTTTGGCGACGCGTTGCCCGTTTGGCACCTGGAGGAAAGCGGCCCACTGACCCCCGGCCAGCCCACTCCGGCGGGCGCGACCTGTGCGCTTCACGCGCTCGAAACTGGTATCGGACTCACCCGCAATCAGGCGAGTTCGGCGCTCGTTACCGGGTCGGTGTCGAAATATGCGCTGCACGGCATCGGTTATACCCATCCTGGGCAAACCGAGTTCATCGCCGAACGCTGCGGCGTCACCGCGACCAATGCGGTGATGATGCTCGCTGGCCCAAGCCTTCGCGTTGTGCCGTTGACCGTTCATATCCCGCTTGCCGACGTCCCCGATCGGCTGACGAGCGAATTGATCGTTGCCAAGGCGCGGATCGTCGCGCGGGGTCTGCGTCGCGATTTCGGGATCGAGACACCGCGCCTCGCGCTCGCAGGGCTCAATCCTCACGCCGGCGAAAGCGGGCAATTGGGCAGCGAAGAAGAGCGCATCATGGCACCCGCGGTTGCCCAGTTGGCCGAGGAAGGCATTTTCGTCGACGGCCCGTTAGCGGCCGACGCGCTCTTCGCGCCCGGCATCCGCGACCAATATGATGCGCTGCTGTGCGGCTATCACGATCAGGCGCTGGCACCGTTCAAGGCGCTGCATTTCCACGACGGCGTCAATCTCACGCTCGGGCTGCCGATCATCCGCACCTCGCCCGACCATGGTACTGCGTTCGATATCGCGGGCACCGGCCAGGCCGATCCCGGTCCGACGATTGCCGCGATCGCGATGGCCGCGCGCATGGCTGCGGCGCGCGAACGTAGCTGCGCGCCAGCGAAGTGAGCATCCAGCCGCAGACGCCGCTGCCCCCGCTGCGCGAGACCGTACGCACGCACGGGCTGCAGGCGAGCAAGGCGCTGGGGCAGAATTTCCTGTTCGACGAACAATTGCTCGACCGGATCGCGGCTATCCCCGGCGACCTCGATGGCGCCACGGTGTTCGAGGTGGGTCCGGGGCCCGGCGGGCTGACGCGCGCGCTGCTGCGCGCGGGGGCGAAGGTGATCGCGGTCGAACGCGACGACCGCTGCCTGCCGTTGCTTGCCGAACTCGGTGAAGCCTTTCCGGGCCAGCTTACGGTTATCGCCGACGATGCGATGGCGGTCGATGTCGACGCGCTGACCGGCGGCGCGCCTTATCATATCGTCGCCAACCTGCCCTATAATGTCGGCACCGCGCTGTTCACGCGCTGGCTGGAGCCTGCCGAGTGGCCGCCGCGCTGGCTGTCGCTGACGCTGATGTTCCAGCTCGAAGTCGCCGAGCGCATCGTCGCACCGGTCGGGACCGACGCCTATGGTCGGCTTGCAGTGCTCGCGCAGTGGCGTTCGACCGCGAAGATCGCAATGAAGGTGCATCGATCGGCCTTCACCCCGCCGCCCAAGGTCATGTCGGCGATCGTGTACGTAACGCCGGCCGTGCAACCGGAGGGCATCGTCCCCAAGCTGCTGTCGCGGCTGACCGAAAAGGGATTTGGCCAGCGCCGCAAGATGCTCCGACAGAGCCTGAAAGGTGTAGAGGGCGCAGTGTCGGCCGCCGAAGCGCTGGGGATCGAACCGACGCGGCGCGCTGAGACGGTCAGCGTCGCCGAATGGGTGGCACTGGCGCGCGCACTGGGTAGCTGACGCGCATCGTCTCGAATGTCAGACTAGGGGTGGTGAGCTGTCGTTGCTCTCTTTGGACATCGCCCGGGTGGATCCGGGAACGGCGCAAGGGCGGCGCAATATTCCAAAGTTCAGGAAAGTTCAGCCCTATGAGCGCCCCGATTTGCAAGTCGCAGAGTGCTGGATGTGCGCGGCACGTCCGATCATAGTCGCACCCGCAAGCAGGCAGCGACCGCTTTTGTTCACCGAATGAAAGAGCCGGATGAAGGCTGGCACGGCCGGATAATGTAGGAAAGACCTTTTTTAAGGCGATGTCGGTTTTGGCACGGTGAGTTGTCGTTCGTCCCGCATCTTCGTCACCCCGGACTTGATCCGGGGTCCATGACGATGGTGCGGCTATGGATCCCGGATCAAGTCCGGGATGACGAAGAAAGATAGGATAAGCCCCTGGTCGTTACCCGTCTTTCGTCATCCTGGGTTTGACCCGGGATCCCGCTTTTTTGGACGCGCTTACTGGCTTTGACCTCAAGCGGGACCCCGGATCAAGTCCGGGGTGACGAGGATGTGGAGGGCAGCAATCGGTCGTTGGCCGCCATTCTCGATTGCAACCCGGATAAGCGGGAGCGACGATCAATTTTTGTTGCTGGTCGTCCCGACCGTGGCGACCACCGGCTTCGGCACCAGCACTTCGGCGGCGACGACGCGCTTCGATGCACTCGATGCGATCGCCTTTTCGAGCGCCGCGACCTGCGGGCATTTGTCGCCGCACACGCGCTGCGCCTCGGCCAGCTTTTCGCGCGCGAGTTCGAGCGCACCCTTGTCGGCAAGCGCTTCGCCCTGCCCCGTCAGCGCGACGATGTCGTTGGGCTCAAGCACGAGCGCTTCGCGATAGAGGCCGATCGCCTTGCCCGGCAGGCCCTGAGCGCGGGCGACCTGCGCCAGCGCAATGATCGCCGAGCGGTTGCGCGGGTCGGCCGCGAGCGCCGATTCATAAAGGTCGATCGCCTGATCGAGTTCGCCGGCTTCCTGCGCCTTTTGCCCTTCGTGCTGAAGTGCGATCGAGCGCGGCAAAATGTCGTTATCGGCGCGTTGCGCATCGGATACCGTGGGCAGGCTGGCGAGGATCACACCCGCAGTTAGAGCCAAAAAGCCGACGCGCATCGCATTCTCCCATCGCTTCATTACAGGCGATGCTAACATGGCGCGGTCAGCCGTGCGAGAAAAAATCCGTCGCATCCGTCGCGCGCCGGAGTCAGCAGAAATCCGCTACCCGCAGCGCGGCCGATGCCGTCCGGAAGGATATCGGTATCGGCCGTCCAGCCGGGATGCCGGTTCAGAAAATCGTCCACCTGTGCCCGCCCCTCGCGCGTGATGATCGAGCAGACAGCATAAAGAAGTTTGCCGCCCGGCGCCACAAGATCGGCGCCGATGTCCATCAACTTGGCCTGTTCGGCGACGTGACGGTCAAGCCGAGCGGGGGTCGAGCGCCAGCGCAGTTCGGGGCTGCGCCGCCAGGTGCCGCTGCCCGAGCAAGGAGCGTCGACGATGACGCGATCGGCTTTGCCCATCCGGTCGGCGAGCATCGCGCGTTCCTGCGCTGGATTGAGCAGCAGCGTTTCGATCGTCGTTGCCCCGGCGCGGTCGGCGCGCGGCGGCAATTGCTGAAGCCGCGCGCGGTTGGTATCGCAGGCCAGGATCGCGGCTTCGTCAGCCGTCGCCGAAGCGATCGCGAGCGTCTTGCCGCCGGCACCGGCACAAAGATCGATGATCACCTGCCCGGCTTCGGCCTCGAGCGCGGCGGCGGCATATTGGCTCGCGGCGTCCTGCACCTCGAACTGACCCTCGGCATAGGACGCATGTTGGACCGCCGCAGTTTCGCCGGGCAGACGCCAGCCGTCCGCAAGGCCGGCGATCGCTTCGCCGTCCGGAAAGATCAGTGCGAGTTCATCGCGGCTGGAGCGCAATCGATTGGCGCGCAAGTCGAGCGGCGCGCGCGCCAGCATCGCCTCGCGCTCCGCCTTGCCGATCAGCGGGTCAAAGAGTTTCATCAGTGCGGTGGTGGCGATCCCGGTTTCGGCGCGCGGTTCATCGGCCGAAATGACTGCCGGGCCATAGGATGCGCCATTGAACAATGCGGCGAGTTCGGGGTCGGCATCGGCAAGCGCAAGCATCGCGGCGCGGCCTGAAGCCGGCACCGAACGCACGCCGCGGATCGCATCATAAACATGGTTGCGGATCGCGCGGCGATCCTTCGATCCAGCATAACGGCGCGCGCGCATCGCCTCGGCAAAGATCGCGTCGGCAGGTGCTCCACCGTCGCGCGCGGAGGTGGCGATGGCATCGAGGATTTCGATCGCAGTCTGGACGCGCGCAGCCGGGGTCATAAGTTCAACCTTTCTTCCCCGTCAATGCGAGGAGCGAAGCAACGACGCCGTCCAGTGCGGACTATCCGTTCTGGATTGTTTTCGATGCGCTCGCAATGACGACAGGGCGGATTACCCCGCCGGATAGTTCGGCGCCTCGCGCGTGATCGCGACGTCGTGAACATGGCTTTCACGCAGGCCCGCATTGGTGATGCGCACAAACTTCGCACGTTCGCGGAAATCGTTGAGCGTGCGGCTGCCGGTATAGCCCATCGCCGCCTTCACACCGCCGACCATCTGGTGGATCACGTCCTTGGCGGGACCCTTGAACGGGACCTGGCCCTCGATGCCTTCGGGAACCAGCTTCATCTGGTCCTTGATGTCCTGCTGGAAATAGCGGTCGGCCGAGCCGCGCGCCATCGCGCCGACGCTGCCCATGCCGCGATAGCTTTTATAGGTGCGGCCCTGATAGAGGAAGGTTTCGCCCGGCGCCTCGGCGGTGCCCGCGAGCATCGATCCGACCATCACGCTCGACGCGCCAGCCGCCAGCGCCTTGGCCACGTCGCCTGACGTACGGAGGCCGCCGTCGGCGATCACCGGAACGCCAAGCTTCGACGCCGCTTCGACGCTGTCGAGGATCGCGGTAAGCTGCGGCACGCCGACACCCGCGACGATGCGCGTCGTGCAGATCGAACCGGGGCCGATGCCGACCTTGACGCCGTCGGCGCCCGCATCGATCAGCGCACGCGTCGCGTCGCCCGTGGCGACATTGCCAGCGAGCACCTGGACGCGGTTCGACAATTTCTTGATCCGCTCGACGGTCGCGCCGACGCCCTTGCTGTGGCCATGCGCGGTGTCGACGACGATCAGGTCGCATTCGGCCTCGAGCAACGCCTCAGCGCGCTCGACGCCTGAATCGCCGGTGTTCGTGGCCGCGGCAACGCGCAGGCGGCCGCTGCCATCCTTGGTCGCGTCGGGGAAATTGACAGCCTTTTCCATATCCTTGACGGTGATCAGGCCGATGCAGCGATAATCGTTGTCGACGACGAGCAGCTTTTCGATGCGGCGCTGGTGGAGCAGCTTGCGCGCCTCGTCCTGCTGGACGCCGGGGCGAACCGTCGCGAGATTTTCGGCGGTCATCAGTTCGCGCACCGGCTGGCCGGGATTGTCGGCGAAGCGCACGTCGCGGTTGGTGAGGATGCCGACGAGCTTGCCGCCGGTTTCGACCACCGGAATGCCCGAAATCTTGTGCTGCGCCATCAGCGCCGTCGCATAGGAGAGCGGCGCGTCGGGCGTGATCGTGATCGGGTTGACGATCATGCCGCTTTCGAAGCGCTTCACCTGCCGCACCGCGGCCGCCTGTTCCTCGACGGTCAGGTTGCGATGAAGGACGCCGATGCCGCCGATCTGCGCCATCAGGATCGCCATGTCGGCCTCGGTCACCGTGTCCATCGCCGACGACAGGATCGGAATGTTGAGGCTGATCTCGCTCGTCAGCTGGGTCGACAGATTGGCATCCGACGGCAGGATATCCGACGCGCCGGGGACCAGCAGCACATCGTCGAATGTCAGGCCGGTGATGATTTCCATGGGTCGCCACTTTCTGGTGCGGGCGGCGCCTGCCCCGGATTGCGGGGCGACACGCGCGATTCGTTTGGTGGCGGCCCATGTAACCAGTCGCGCCCGCGCGCGCCAGTGGGTGACGAACGATTATTTCGTATAGCTTGGGGCACCGCTTCGGCGCGCCGGAAACCAACGCCGCACCCGGTGCAATGTAACCGGTTGCATTGCCTCCGGCCGCTCGTTAGACCGCTGCGCATAACATAGTTTCGGCGAAGAGGATATTCCGATGAACGAGCCCAGCCAGGCGACCACCCTTAGCGGAGGCCGGTCGAATGCCATGGCGGCCTTCGCGGCAGTGACCGTACTTTTCTTTGCCTGGGGCTTCATCACCTCGCTGATCGATCCGCTCGTCGCCGCGGTAAAAGGCATCTTCACGCTGAGCGACGCCGAAGCACAACTGTCGGCGTCGGCCTTCTTCATCGCCTATGGCCTGATGTCATTCCCCGCCGCAGCCCTGATCGCGCGTTTCCATTCGGTGCCGTCGATCCTGACGGCGCTATCGACGATGGTCGTCGGCTGCCTCGTCATGCTCGCGGCCGCGAACCTTGCGGTTTATCCGCTCGTGCTGGCGGGTCTCTTCATCCTCGCAAGCGGCATCACCATCCTGCAGGTCGCGGCCAACCCGCTCGCAGCGGCGCTTGGCGATCCTAAGCGCAGCCATTTTCGCCTGACCTTCAGCCAGACCTTCAACAGCTTCGGCACCTTCCTCGGCCCGCTCATCGGCGCGCACCTGTTCCTGGAGGGTGTCGAGGTCAAGGAAGGCACGGTGGTCACCGAAGCCGTGCGGGCCCAGGCGCTGGGCGGGATCGATTCGGCGTATTTCTGGATCTGCGGCCTGATCGTCGCCCTGCTGCTGTTCTTCTGGGTCAGCCGGCGGATCGTCAACGACGCGGTGCCCCCCGCGCCGATCGGCGAACGCGCCGGCATGGGCGAACTGATCCGCGAGGCTTTTTCGTCGCGCTGGGCGCTTCTCGGCGGGCTCGCGATCTTCCTTTACGTCGGCGCCGAAGTCGCAATCGGAACGCAGATGGCGCTGTTCCTCAACAGCGATGCGATCTGGGGCCAGTCGGACGCCGCCTTCGGCGTCTTTGGCTGGATCATGGGCAGCGACGGCGTTCCAGGGGTTTCGTTGCAGGAGGCCGGCAAGGCGGTGGCGCTCTATTGGGGCGGCGCGATGATCGGCCGCGCGATCGGTTCGGTGCTGCTCGCACGCTTCTCCGCATCGAAGATGCTGGCGACCTTTACCGCCATCGCCGCTCTGCTCTGTCTTTATGTCGCGGTCGTCGGCGGGGTGAATGCGGGCTTCGTCGCGCTGTCGATCGGCCTGTTCAACTCGATCATGTTCCCGGTGATCTTCACCCTGACGCTCGAACGCTCGACCGCGCGCGCCGAGGCGACGTCGGGGCTGCTCTGCACCGCGATCGTCGGCGGCGCGGTGATCCCCTATTTCATCGGCCTGCTGTCGGGTGCGGTCGGCTATGCTGCGGCGCTGGTTCTGCCCGCCGCCTGCTACGTCGCGCTATGCGTTTTTGCCATCGCGGCCGGGCGCGCCCCTGCGCGGCAGGCCGGCGCGGGCGTGACAGTCCACTGAGGGCGCCGGGACCGAGGGGACAATGGCCGGACTGTCGATCCGTGATGCACGCAAAAGCTTCGGCGCCACCGAAGTTCTGAAGGGCGTTTCGATCGACGTCGCCGATGGTGAATTCACCGTCATCGTCGGGCCGTCGGGGTGCGGCAAATCGACTCTGCTACGCTCGGTCGCAGGGCTTGAGGAGCTGACAGGCGGTAGCATCGTCATTGGCGACCGCGATGTGACGGCTCTTGCGCCGTCCGAACGCGGGATCGCGATGGTGTTCCAGTCCTATGCGCTTTATCCGCACCTGACGGTCTATGAGAATATGGCGTTCGGGCTGCGCATCGCAAAGGCGGACAAGAGCGCGATCGACGTCGCAGTACGCCGCGCCGCGGCCATATTGAACATCGAAGCGCTTCTCGAGCGCAAGCCCGCAGCGCTGTCGGGCGGGCAGCGGCAGCGCGTCGCGATCGGGCGCGCGATCGTGCGCCAGCCGCAGATATTCCTGTTCGACGAACCGCTATCGAATCTCGACGCCGATCTGCGGGTACGGATGCGCTACGAATTTGCGAGTCTGCACCGCCAACTCGGCACGACAACGCTGTACGTCACGCACGATCAGGTCGAGGCAATGACGCTCGCCGACCGGATCATCGTGCTGCGCGACGGCCGCATCGAACAGGTCGGCACGCCGCGCGAGCTTTACGCGCGGCCCGCGAATATATTCGTCGCGCAATTTCTGGGTACCCCGCGGATGAACATCTTGGCCGCAACGGTGTTGGAGAATGGCCGGGCGACGCTCGCTGACGGCCGCACCATCGCCCTACCCGTCCTTGCAAAGCCGCTCGCGGCCGGAACGCCGCTGTCGATCGGCATCCGGCCCGAGGATATTGCGATCGGCGATGCCCCCGATGGGCTGCCCTTCACGATCCGCTTTATCGAGCGGCTCGGAGGCCTTGCAACACTGCATCTGGGCGGACGCGATGGCGACGAAGCGATCGCTTGCCAGTTGCGCGACGACGGCAGCCTCGAAGAGGGCGACCTGATAGCCGCATCATTTGCGCCACAGCATCTACATCTATTCGACACCGAGGGCCAAGCGTTGGGAAAAGCGGGGGAATGACCTTGCATTTCGCCCGTGTAACCGGTTACCCTACCGGAGTTTCCGCACCCGGCAAGATGACGAGCACGGAGTCGCAACGGCGACCCGACGCGGTATGAGGGAAAGGGGCCCGACAATATGGCTACATTGAGGGACGTCGCCCGCGAAGCGGGGGTTTCGGTGGCGACGGCATCGCGGGCAATCAACGGGCTCGGCAATGTCACCGCACCGACGAAAGCCGCGGTAATGGCCGCAGTCAAAAAGCTGAATTTCGTCCCACACAGCGGCGCGCGCAGCCTGACGCGGCGCAAGACCGATACGGTGGGGGTGATCCTGCCCGACCTGTTCGGCGAATTCTTCTCCGAAATCATCCGCGGCATCGATCTGGTCGCGCATGAATCGGGTATGCACCTGCTCCTCGGCAACATGCACGGCAGCACGCACGAAACCGCCGCCGCGATCGCGGCGATGCGCGGGCGCGTCGACGGATTGCTCGTGATGCCGCCCGACTTGAAGCCCGAACTGCTGTCCGATTATCTCGACCCTGCGCTGCCGACGGTGCTGCTCAACTATGATGCGGGCTCGCTCGACCTGCCTTTCGTCGCGGTCGACAATTATCGCGGCGCCTATGCGATGACCGAGGCACTGCTCGCGCGCGGGGCGCGGCAGGTCGTTCATATCGCGGGGCCGAAGCATAATCGCGACGCGCGCGACCGGCAGCGCGGCTTCGTCGACGCGATGGCGAAAATCGGCGGCGTGCGAAATCCGGCGATCCTGCCCGGCGATTTTTCGGAAGAGAGCGGGCTGAAGGCCGCCGGGCTGCTTGTACAGGGGCAATTGCCCGCGGATGCGGTGTTCGCCGCAAACGACCAGATGGCTGTCGGTCTGATCGCAGGACTCGCCGAAGCGGGCAAGTCGGTGCCGGGCGACATCATGGTCGCGGGCTTCGACGATATCCCGCTCGCGCGACACCTCAATCCGTCGCTGTCGACGATGCAGGTCCATATCGACCGGTTGGGATCGACCGCGATGATGATGTTGCTGCGCATATTGCGCGGCGAGACGCTCGGCGCGGCAAGCGCAACGATCCTGACCCCTGCGCTGATCGCGCGCGGCACGACCGGCACCGTGGTTACGGCGCGCGGCGCACACGCATGACCCCTATGGGCGCCCGATGCAGTTAACGCGGCGCCAGATGACGGGCGCCCTGGCGGCGCTGCCCCTGCTCCCGATGCTCGGCGCATGCGAAGCACGGCACGGCGACGCATTGACGATCTGGGCAATGGGCAATGAAGGCGCGAACTTGCCTGCATTGCTGAAAGACCTTGCGCTGCCCGCGAGCATGCCGCCGATCAAGGTACAGCCGCTGCCATGGACCGCGGCGCACGAGAAATTGCTTACCGGCTTTGCCGGCGGCTCGCTGCCCGCAATCGGACAGGTCGGCAATAGCTGGATCGCCGAAATGGCCGCGATCGGCGCGATTGCGCCGGTGCCTGCGTCGGCCGAAGCGCTACTCGGCGACCAGTTCGCCGCGGTGGTCGACACCAATCGGATCGCGGGCAAAACCTGGGCGGTGCCCTGGTACGTCGACACGCGGCTGCAATTCTACCGCAAGGATCTGTTCGAGCGCGCGGGCTATGCCGCGCCACCGACGGGCTGGGACGCGTGGAAAGCGGCGCTACACAAGGTCAAGCAGCAAGCGGCCGACGGTAATTATGCCCTGCTTTATCCGCTCAACGAATATGAGCAGTTGACGACGCTCGCTCTGTCGGCGGGCGCGCGGATGCTGCGTGACGAGGGGTCGCGCGGCGCATTTTCTGACCCCGAATTCAAGGCAGCGCTGACTTTCTATAAGTCGCTGTTCGACGAAGGCCTCGCCCCTCGGGCATCGTCGGCGCAGATCGCGAACATCTGGAACGAGTTTGCACGCGGCTATTTCAGCGTCTTCCTGTCAGGCCCCTGGACGATCGGCGACCTCAACAATCGCCTGCCACCAGCGATGCGCGCGCGATGGGCCACAGCGCCCAACCCGGGGCCCGACGGTATTGGATCGGCCGCGCCGGGCGGATCGAGCCTTGTGGTCTTTGCCGGGACAGCGGACAGCGATGCGGCGTGGGGCGTGCTGACGCGCCTCCTCGCTCCCGCTGCGCAATTGCGGTTCCACGAACTGACCGGCAGCCTGCCCGCACGGCGGTCGGTATGGCGCGAAGCGGGTCTGGCCACAAATCCGCTCGTTGCGCCCTTCGCGACGCAGCTCGATCGCGCGACGGCGTTGCCGAAGGTGCCTGAGTGGGAACGCATCGTTACCGAGATGCAGGTCGTCGCCGAACGCATGGTGCGCGGGCAATATAGCATCGACGCCGCAGCAGCCGAGATCGACCGGCGTGCCGACCGATTGCTCGAAAAGCGGCGCTGGATGCTCGGCAAGGGGAAGGCGCTATGAGCGCGGCGTGGCGCCCCGGCGAAGCGCGTGCCGGCTGGGCGATGAGCGCGCCCGCGCTAGTCGCCATAACGGTATTTTTCGCCCTCCCGGCCGCCGCATCCCTGTTTCTGAGCTTCACCGATTTCGATATCTATGCGCTCGCCGATATCGGTAATCTGCGCTTCGTCGGATTCGAAAATTACGAAAGACTGGTCGACAACCCTCTGTTCTGGAAAGCGATGACGAATACGTTGCTGTTCGTCGCGGTCGGCACGCCCTTCATCGTCATGCTGTCGCTGTTCGCGGCCATGCTGGTCAACTCGCGCTGGCTGGCGTGGCGCCCCGTCTGGCGCGTCGCGCTGTTCGCGCCCTATGTGACGACGCTTGTCGCGACCGCCGTGGTATGGCGCTATCTGCTCGATACGCGTTACGGGCTCGTCAATTATCTCCTCTCGCTCTTTGGGATGGCGCCGATCGACTGGCTCGGCAGCCCGCACGCGTCGCTGCCCGCGATCCTGATATTCGTCGGCTGGAAGACCTTCGGCTATAATATGATCATCTTCCTCGCGGCTTTGCAGACGGTGCCGCGCGAACTCGATGAGGCCGCACGGATCGACGGCGCGAGCTGGCTCACGCGGCTGCGCCATGTAACCTTGCCCGCCATCGCGCCGACGGTGCTGCTCGTCTCGGTCCTGACCGTGGCGGCGATGTTCCAGCTGTTCGCCGAACCCTATGTGATGACGCAGGGCGGCCCCGCGCAGTCGACCGTCACCATCCTCTATTTCATGTATGAGGAGGGTTTCAAATGGTGGAACCTCGGGTCGGGCGCGGCTGTCGCCTTTCTGCTGTTCCTCTGCATCCTTGCCGTCACGCTGGTGCAGCTGCGACTGGCGCGGCGGAGCGGCGCGATATGAGCCTGCGCCGCTGGCCCGTCACCCTGCTGGCCGCGCTCGTCGCGCTGCTGACGATCATGCCGCTGTTGTGGATGGTCTCGGTCAGTTTCATGGCGCGGGGCGAGGCGTCGCAATTTCCGCCGCCGTTGCTACCCAGCGATCCCAGCCTCGACAATTACCGCATGTTGTTCGGCACCTTCGGCATCGGAAAGTTCCTCGCCAACAGCCTGCTCGTCTCGACACTCGCAACCGCGCTCGCGCTCCTTTTTACGATTCCAGCGGGCTATGCCTTTGCCAAGCTGCGCTTCCGGGGACGCGACGCGACCTTCGGCCTGCTCGTCGCGGCGCTGGTCGTTCCGGGGCAGATCGGAATGCTGCCGCTGTTCCTCGAACTGAAGGCGCTGGGACTGGTCAACAGCTATGCGGGCGCTCTCGTGCCCTGGCTCGCAGGCATTTTCGGCATCTTCCTCGTCCGACAATATTGCCTGTCGATCCCCGACGAGATGCTTGAGGCGGCGCGCATCGACGGCGCGAGCGAGGGGCAGATATTGCGCCACGTCGTTCTGCCGATCCTGACCCCCATCATCGTCACGCTTGCGCTGTTCGTCTTCCTCGGCAGCTGGAACGATTTCATGTGGCCGCTGATCATTTTCGCCGATCAGGACCTCTACACGCTGCCCGTCGCGCTCGCCGCGATGAGCCGCGAACATGTGCAGGACAATGAGTTGATGATGGCCGGCGCCGTCGTCACCACCCTCCCCGTTCTCATCCTTTTCCTCGCGCTCCAACGCTTTTACCTGAGCGGGCTTCTGGCGGGGAGCGTCAAGGGATGAACCCATCCAGCAAGGACAGACGAATGACATATTGGACCGCGGCGCTGCTCGGGCTTGCACTCGCCGCATCGCCCGTCGCCGCAAAGACGAAAACCCTCGCTCCCGTCGAAGGACAGACACCGCAGCAGCCGATCGAGGCGGGCAATTATCCTTATCAGCTATTCGTGCCCAAAGGCTATTTGGCCGACACCACGAAACAATATCCGCTGCTCATCTTTCTCCACGGGTCGGGCGAGCGCGGCGACGATCTCGCGAAAGTGAAGGTCCATGGTCCGCCGAAGATCGCCGATCGCGACCCTTCTTTTCCTTTCCTGACTGTCTCGCCCCTGCTCGGCGCCGATCAGGACTGGGATATCGACAGGCTCGACCGGCTGGTCGACCATGTTGCGAAGACCTACCGCGTCGATCCTGCGCGCATCTACCTCACCGGCCTTAGCCGCGGCGGCCATGCGAGCTGGCGCTGGGCGATCGCCGAGCCGAAACGCTTCGCCGCGGTCGCGGCAGTCGCGGGGCGCGGCAATCCCGGCGAGGCGTGCCGCCTGATGGACCTGCCCGTCTGGGCCTTTCACGGTGACCGCGACGATGTGGTCGTGCCCGAAGGCAGCTTTAACATGGCGCGTTCGATCCGCGCCTGCGGCGGGCGCAAAGTGCGCCTGACCATCTATCCCGATCTTGGCCATAATGCCTGGGATCCCGCCTATGACGATCCGGCGCTTTACGCCTGGTTGCTCGAACAGAAACTTTCCTCCCCAACGATTGCCGACAAGGACAAAAAATGACGCAGACTGTTTTCCCCGACGATTTCCTGTGGGGCGCCGCGACGGCCGCCTATCAGGTCGAAGGGTCGCCACTCGCCGACGGCGCGGGCGCGAGCATCTGGCAGCGGTTCAGCCACGATCCGCGGCTGATGGCGGTAAAGGGCGACACGGGCGACGTCGCGTGCGACCATTATAACCGCATGCCGGCCGACGTCGCGCTCATGAAGGAGCTGGGGCTCAAGGCTTATCGCTTCAGCGTCAACTGGGGCCGTGTGTTGCCCGAGGGGATCGGGCGCGTGAACGAGCCGGGGCTCGATTTCTACGAGCGGCTGGTCGACGAACTGCTGAAGAATGATATCGAACCCTTGCTCACATTGCATCACTGGGACCTGCCCGCGGCGCTCGACGACAAGGGCGGCTGGCTCAACCGGGACATCGCCGACTGGTTCGCCGACTATGGTTCGGTGATGTACCGCCGCCTCGACGGGCGCGTGAAGAAGTGGGTAACGCTAAACGAGCCGTGGGTAATCACCGACGGCGGCTATCTCCATGGCGCGCTGGCCCCCGGACATCGCAACCTGTTCGAGACGCCGATCGCGAGCCACAATCTGATGCGCGCGCACGGTGCGGCCGTGCAGGCCTATCGCGGCGAGGGCGCGCACGAAATCGGCCTCGTCGTCAACATCGAGCCCAAATATCCTGCGAGCGACAGCCCCGAAGACGTCGCCGCGACCGCGCGCGCGCACGCTTACATGAATCGCCAGTATCTCGATCCGGCGCTGAAGGGCAGCTATCCCGCCGAACTCGCCGAAGTGTTCGGCGAGGCTTGGCCCGAATGGTCAGCCCAGGATTTACGGGACATCTGCCAGCCCGTCGACTTCATCGGGATCAACTATTACACGCGCAACGTCGTAAAGAACGACCCGAACCAGTGGCCCGTCGGCGCGTCACCGGTGCGGCAGAACGCAACGCATACGACGACCGACTGGGAGGTCTATCCGCCCGCGCTCACCGACATGCTCGTCTGGTTCCGCGACACTTATGGCAATATCCCCGTCTATATCACCGAGAATGGCGCCGCCTTCTACGACCCGCCGACGGCCGGCCCCGACGGAATCGACGATCCCCTGCGCTGCGATTATCTGCGCACGCACATCTCCGCGATCGGCGACGCGATCAAGCAGGGCGTCGACGTGCGCGGCTATATGGCCTGGTCGCTGCTCGACAATCTCGAATGGTCGCTGGGCTTCTCGAAGCGTTTCGGGATCGTCCATGTCGACTATGAGACGCAGGTCCGCACGCCGAAACGAAGCGCACGCTTCTACAGCAGCGTGATCGCGTCGAACGGAGGCAACCTCGGATGAAAAGGATCCTGATCCTCGCCGCCGCAGCGCTGCTTGCTCTTCCCGCGGCAGCGAAAGAACGCGCCGACCACTATCAGGCGATGACCTACAATATCCGGCTCGACCTCGCGTCGGACGGCGACAATGCCTGGCCGCACCGGCGGCAGGCGCTGACCGCGCTGGTCGCTTATCAGGCACCCGATTTCGTCGGGATGCAGGAGGTGTTGCAGCATCAGAAGCAGGCGGTCGAAGCCGACTTGCCCGGTTATCAATTCGTCGGCGTCGCACGCGACGATGGCAAGGAAAAGGGCGAATATTCGACGCTCGGCTTCCGCCGCGACCGCTTCACGCTGGTCGAATCGGGCACGTTCTGGCTGTCGCCGACCCCGGCACTTCCAAGCAAGGGCTGGGATGCCGCGCTGCCGCGGATTGCGACTTGGGCGCGGCTGCGCGATCGCGCGGCGAAGCGCATCCTGCTCGTCGTGAACACCCATTTCGACCATATCGGAGAGGTTGCGCGGCAGGAAAGCGCCCGCCTGATCCGCCACTGGATCGACGGCCAGCGTAAAGCCGGCGAGACCGCCGTGCTGATGGGCGATTTCAACAGTCCTGCGACCAGCAATGCCTATGCGGCGATCGTCGAGCCCGGCAAGGGCGCGCTCAAGGACAGTCGCATCATCAGCCACACGCCGCATTACGGCCCGCTCGGTACATTTACCGGCTTCAAGATCGCGCAGATGGAGCCGAGCCCGATCGACCATATCTTCGTCAGCGACGATGTGATCATTCTGCGCCACGCGACGCTGACCGACCAAAATGGCGGCAAGCTGCCATCCGATCATTATCCCGTGCTCGCCGATCTGTGCATCGGCAAGGGTTGCTAAAAGCGCTAACGGCCATCCCGGCAAGGGCCGGGGTGGCCCGAGGCTTATTCCGATTTTGCCTTGTCCAGCCAGCCGCCGGTGAAGCCGATGCGTTTAAGCCCGCGCGCGATATGCGGGTTCTTCCGCATCACCTTCCACACGAAGCCGCTGCGGTGATTTTCCATCATCGCAAGGATGGGGCCCTGATCGATGCCAAGATAGTCGTTCGCGACCCAGCCGTGAACGGGATCGACCTCGCCCGAGTGCGAACCCACATCAGTGAAGGTGAAGCTGGGGTTGAAGGCGTCCTTGAAGCCGTAGCGGGCATAAAGCCGCGTTCCATATTGCTTGCGCATCGCCATCAGCGCGGGAATGGCGACTTCGGGTGCGAAGGCGACCGAACCGCCCGCCGCGGTCGGCACGACGGTGCCGTCGTCGACGACGCGGATCGCGCTGACGCCGCGCGCCATGTACGTATTGAAGTTCCGCGGCGTGCCGTTCACGACGAGCTTACCCTCGGAATAGGTTGGCCCGTCCGATGCGGTCCAGCCCCAGATATCGGCGCTGTAGCCCGTCCATTTGTTCGGATTGTCGGCGCCATAGGCGCGCTGCGCCAGCGTCGCGCGGCGGCTGTTCTCGAAATAGTCGATGCCCTTGCCGCGCATGAAATCATCCCGGATACCGCGGAAATCGACCCAGACATGGCTATATTGGTGCCCGAACATCGGTTCGAACTGCAGGTGCTGCTGTCCGTAGAAGCTGCCCCAATCCTTTTCGAGATCGGCGGCCCAGCCCTTGTCCCAAGCGTCCTTCCCGACAGGATGCGTCGGCGAACCCAGCGCGAGGATATAGACGAGCATGCCTTCGTTATAGCCCACCCAGTCGTGCGTCTCGAAGCCCTTCTCCGGCTTCCATCCCATCGTGATGCCGTGCGAGCCCGGCAGGTTCTGCGCCTCGGTCCCGGTGTTGGTGCGCTGAACGAAGGTCCAGTCGACGCGTGTGTAGATCTTCTCGGCAAGCTCGCGAATCTCGGCCTCGATCGGATCGTTCCGGTCATAATAGCTTTGCGCGAACAGCGCGCCGCCAAGGAACAGGCTGGTGTCGACGGTCGAAAGCTCGTTCGTCCTGTACCGCGTGCCGTCGTCATTCTTCAGAAAGTGATAGAAAAAGCCCTTGTAGCCGGTGGTGCCCGCCGCTGCGGGCCCCTGCGGCGCGTTCCAGTAGAAACGCAGGCAATCGCGCGTGCGCATCGCCGCCTCGGCGCGCGTCACATAGCCGCGCTCTGCACCGATGCCATAGGCGGTGAGCGCAAAACCCGTCGCCGCGATCGACGAGAAGGGCTTGCTCGGCCAGCGATCGGGCGCAAGGCAGCGCTCGGTGTCCGTCGTATCCCAAAAATAGCGGAAGGTGCGTTCGGTCAGCTCTTCCGAAAAGGCCGCCTCGGTGATCGGCGGCAGGCTGGTCGTCGCGGGAGTAGCGGTGGACGGCGCCGGGTTGGCGGCACAAGCGGCGGTCAGCGCGACCAGGGGCAGAATAAAAGCCCCGCTGCGGAACGACATTTTATACTCCAAAAGTGAGGCGCCCGGCCCGCGGGAGGGGGGTGCAGGCCGGGCGCCTTGTCAGCCGGTCAGAATTGGAAACCGGCCGATAGCTTAATCGTCCGCGGAGGACCATCCAAACCCAGATCATTCTGGTTACGCAGCCCGGTGATGGCGCTGAAGCCGCTGTAGTTGCGATCGTTGAACAGGTTGATGATGTCGACGCGGAAGCGCAGCCGCGATTCCTCGGTCAGGAAACGCAACGGGACATATTTGGTGATCGACAGGTCCATCTGGCGATAGCCCCAGCGATCTCCGTTGCCCTCGGTCTCGATCGAGGTCACCGTCCGGCTGGGCGGGACGCCGCCGACACCCGGCGTGCCGACGAGCTGCGCGAGATATTTCGGCGACGCGATCTGGAACTTGCCCGACAGCGTGATGCCGAACGGAACGTCGACCGAACCCGCCATCACGAAGCGGTGCTTGCGCGTACCGGTCGCGGCGATGAATGGATAGTCTTCGATGCCAGGGAAATCGAGCGCGAACACTTCGCCGAGCTGCCGGTTCTCCTCGGCATCGGTGAAGGTGTATGTTGCGTCGAGGCTCCACGGCGAGAATTGGGTATAGCGCTTCGTCAGCTTGAAATAGGCCGTGTTCGCGCGCGTTTCGATCCCGTTGGTGCCGAGAATGATGCTGCCGAACGGCGCCGGTGCGAAACCGAAGGGCGAATCCGGATTTCCACTCGGCGGGAAGAAGCTGCCGTCGGGACGGCGGTTGCCGAGCACATAGGCGAAACCGTCGTGGCTTTCGACATAGCTGTAGCCCGCTTCAAGATCGAGCAGATTGAAGCGGCCACGAACCCCCAGGCTGAACTGGTCCGAATAGGGGGTCTTGAGATCATTCTTGATGAACCGCAATTCGCGCCCGGCCCCAGCCGGCAGACCCGCAATCAGCGCGTCGCGGCCCGCCTGCGTCAGATAGACCGGATTCCACGCGATACAGGTTGCGCTGGGCGCGCAAACATTGGTCGTGTCGCCGGGATTATTGAAATTGAAGGTGCGGCCCGCGAACAGGCCCTGCGCCAGTTCCTGCTGGATGAAATCGAACTGGGTGCGGTCATAGGAGCGGCCGTAACCGCCGAAGATCGAGAAGCGCTTCTCGTCATCGAGCGCATATGTGAAGCCGAGCCGCGGCTGCCATGCGCCCTTGAATGCCTTCCGTTCGTTGCCCGTCGAGATGAAGTCGTCGATGTCGAAATTTGCGTTGCGCAGGTTCGCATAGGGCGGCGTGACCGTCCCGTTGGCAGCAGTGTAGGATGCACGACCCGCGACGAATTCCGCAATCGCCGGGTCATGCTTATAATTGAGGAACGCAGGCGTCCGTTCATAATCCCAACGGAGGCCGATATTGAGCGTCAAACGATCGTCGATTTCCCAATCGTCCTGCGCATAGAGGCCGAGCTGAAAGTTTTTCGACCTGATGTCGGGATCACCCCCGTCCACCGGCGCACTGAACGTCATGCGGTAGGGAATCGTATCATTGAACGCGCCACCAGGTGCATATAGCGCGTTATAGGTGAAGACCGGATTCACGCCATTTTGCGTGTTGGTGTTAAGTTCGATCCACTTCGCCTTCACGCCAACCTTGAACGTATGGCTGTCGAGCCCGGTCCAGGTGAAATCGTTCGAGACCTGCCAACCCTTCTGACCCTTGTCCTGGAAATTGGTGCCCGCACCGACGCGGAGAATATCGCCGCGACGGGTTCCCGTAACCGGCGGTGTGTTCGGCACCGTCACGTTGAACAGCGACACATTGCCGAAGTTGAGCGGACGAGGATTCCAGGTCACATCCTCATAGGCAACTTTGAAGTCGTTCACCCACGTGTCCGCTGTATGCTCCCAGCGAGCAAGGCCGCGCCATTCCTTGACCTTCGTTATCGTCGCCGTCTCTTCGGCGGCGAAACCATTGTTGAGTTCCTCGCCGCTCTCGTCGCGATATTTGAGCGAGAATTCGAACAGGTCGTTCGAGGTCGGGGTGAAATTGATCTTCCCGAAATAGAGGTCTTCGTTAAACGCCGAGGTCCGGGCGCCAAAAGCGCTCTGATATCGATCGGGGAAAAAGCTCGTCGGCAGGTCGAGACCTGGCTTGATCTCGCGCGGCTCAACCCGGCGCTTGCCCTCATAGGTCACGAAGAAGTGCAGCACGTCCTTGATGATCGGGCCGCCCAGCGCGCCACCGAATTGCGTGTCCTTGGTCCGCACCTTGGGAATATAGGTCGGGAAATTCTCGCGCGGCAGCCGGTCGCGAAGGCTCTGGTTGGTGAAGTCGTAGAAACCTTCGCCGTGGAATTCGTTGGTGCCCGATTTGGTCACCGCGGTGATGGCAACAGAGCTGACCTGGTCGAACTCCGCCTTATAGTTCGACGAGATGACGCGATATTCGCCGATCGCAAGCTGCGGGAACGGGTTGCCCTGCGTCGAATCCTGTCCGCTGATACCGCCCTTCAGCACATAGTCCTTCTGCCCGATGCCATCGATGAAGATGTTGATCGCATTGGCGCCCTGCGCACCGCCGCGCAGGCTTGTCTGGCCTGCACTGTTGGTGAGGAACTGAACGCCCGGGGCAAGGTCGGCAAAGGCAAGGAAGTTGCGATTGTTCTGCGGCAAAACTTCGATCAAGCGCTGCGAAATATTGCTGCCGACTTCGCCGCCTTCCATCGAACGGAGACGGCTGCCCGTGACGATGATCGCATCGTCGCCGCCTTCGGCGATGTCGGGCTGCGAGAAGTCGAAGTCGAGCACCGCATTCTGCGCGACATTCAGCGCGAACTCGTCGGTCTGACGCTTGCCCTGTGGGGTCGTCAGTTCGAGGCGATACGTGCCGACGGGCAGCGAGGAAAAGCTGTAGCCGCCGCTTGCCGTAACGGTCGAGGTGCGCGTCAGCCCGGTGTTGACGTTGACGGCGGTGACTTCCGACACGCCGCCCTCGGCCTTGACCGTGCCGCGAAGCGATGCGCCGGCGACCTGTGCATGCGCGGGGGCAGCGACGGCAACCGCCAGCGCCGCAGCGGCACTGCTCCATGCGAGCGCAGCCGCAAGCGAACGGGCGCGCGACTGGCGCGCGGAAACGGTCTGAAAATCACGCGAAAACTTCACAGCATCCTCCCTAATTGCGAACCCCGACATTTTCCGCGCTCGCCTCATCCGCTGACCGGCCTTGCCTCCGGTGCAGCGACGAGTCGCGGGAAACCGCGCCGTTGTTTTTTTGATTTGTAACCGGTTTCACGATCACTGTATAGGGGGAAGCGACACAGACGGATGCGATCGGGGACCAGCCCGTTTTTGGCCGAAATTCGGCCAATCCGCGTGACAATGTATAAGCAGACCCGACCGGGAAGGACGAATCATGCCGCCGATGACGCGCAACCTCACACGCCTGACGCTGGCCACCTTGATGGTGGCTGGAACACTCACCTCCGCCCCGCTCTTCGCGAAGCCCACAGCGAGCACGAGCGAGAAAGTCGCCGCGGATTCAGCAGGCTGGATGCGCCCCGATCCGAAGATGGATCGCTTCATCGCCGACCTGATGGCGAAGATGACCCTCGACGAGAAAGTCGGGCAGTTGTCGCTGCTGACGAGTGACTGGGATTCGACCGGCCCGACGATCCGCCAAGGCTATCAGGACGATATTCGCAAGGGGCGGATCGGTTCGATCTTCAACGCCTTCACCGCCAAATATACGCGCGAACTGCAGCGGCTGGCGGTCGAAGAGACGCGACTGAAAATCCCACTGCTTTTCGGTTATGACGTCGTCCACGGCCACCGCACCATCTTTCCGATCTCGCTCGGCGAATCGGCTAGTTGGGACTTGAAAGCCATTGAAAAAGCAGCACGAATCTCTGCCACCGAGGCGTCTGCAGAGGGCATTCACTGGACCTTCGCACCTATGGTCGACGTTGCTCGCGATCCGCGATGGGGCCGCATGTCGGAAGGCGCTGGCGAGGATGTCTACCTCGGCAGCAAGATCGCGGTTGCGCGCGTGCGCGGATTTCAGGGCGACGATCTGAAGCGCGTCGATACGGTGCTCGCGACCGCCAAGCATTTCGCCGCCTATGGTGCAGCACAGGCAGGCCGCGATTATCATACGGTCGACATCTCCGAACGCACGCTTCGCGATATCTATTTGCCGCCATTCAAGGCGGCGGCCGACGCCGGCGCGGCGACTTTCATGACCTCGTTCAACGAATATGATGGCGTACCTGCTTCGGGCAGCCATTATCTGCTGACCGACGTGCTGCGGAAGAAATGGGGATTCAAGGGCTTTGTCGTAACCGATTACACGTCGATCAACGAAATGGTCCCTCACGGCTATTCGCGCGACCTGAAACAGGCGGGCGAACAGGCGATCAACGCCGGGGTCGACATGGATTTGCAAGGCGCGGTGTTCATGGATCACCTCGCGAAATCGGTCGCCGAGGGCAAGGTCGACGTCAAACGCGTCGACGAGGCCGTGAAAGCGATCCTCGAAATGAAATATCGCCTCGGGCTGTTCGACGACCCCTATCGCTATTCTGACGAAGCGCGAGAAAAAGCGACCATCTATCGTCCCGACTTCCTCGAAGCGGCACGCGACGTCGCGCGCAAGTCGATCGTATTGCTGAAGAACAAGAGCAATGCCCTGCCCCTTGCCGCGACGGCGAAATCGATCGCGGTGATCGGCCCGCTCGGCAACAGCAAGGAAGATATGATCGGCAGTTGGTCCGCCGCAGGCGACCGCAAGGAACGGCCGGTAACCCTGCTCGAAGGCATGCAGAAGCGCGCGCCCAAGGGCACGACCGTCGCTTATGCAAAGGGCGCCGGCTATGAGTTCGCAGATGCGGGTAAAAGCGACGGTTTCGCCGAGGCGATTGCGCTCGCGCAGAAATCGGACGTCATCGTCGCCGCTATGGGCGAGCATTGGAATATGACCGGCGAAGCAGCGAGCCGCACCTCGCTCGACCTGCCGGGGAACCAGCAGGCCCTACTCGAAGAGCTGAAGAAGACCGGAAAGCCGATCATCCTCGTGCTGATGAGCGGCCGTCCGAACAGCATCGAGTGGGCCGACGCCAATGTCGATGCGATCCTTGAGGCTTGGTATCCGGGCACGATGGGCGGGCATGCGATCGCCGATGTCCTCTATGGCGACTATAACCCGTCGGGCAAATTGCCCGTCACCTTCCCGCGCAACGTCGGGCAGGTACCGATCTATTACGACATGAAAAACACCGGGCGGCCGATCAAGCCCGAGGACCCGAACGCGAAATATGTCTCACGCTATCTCGATACGCCGAACACGCCGCTCTATCCCTTCGGCTACGGGCTCAGCTACACAAGCTTCGCCTATTCGCCGGTGACGCTGGACAAGGCGAAAATCCGGCCAGGCGAGACGCTGACCGCAACGGTGACGGTCACCAACAGCGGCGCGCGTGACGGCGAAGAGGTGGTGCAGCTTTATGTTCGCGATCTCGTCGGGTCGGTGACGCGGCCGGTCAAGGAGCTGAAAGGCTTCGAGAAGATCAGTCTCAAAAGGGGCGAGAAGCGGACGGTGCGCTTCACGCTGACCGACGCCGACCTCGCCTTTACGCGGCAGGACATGAGCTGGGGTAGCGAGCCCGGCCAGTTCACGCTGTGGGTCGGCCCCTCTTCGGCGGAGGGATCCGAGGCATCGTTCGAGCTGACCGACTAGCCGGCCTTGCCGAGGGTGGCGAGGCGGGTTACCCGCATCTGAGTGAGTCCCGACACACCGCCCCCACCCTCCGCGCTCGCGCCGTTCCGCTATCCGGCGTTTCGCGCGATCTGGATCGCGAACCTTGCGTCGAACATGGGGTCGATGATCCAGTCGGTCGCCGCCGCCTGGCTGATGACCGAGCTGACCCAATCGCACTTGCTGATCGCGCTGGTGCAGGCGGGCGCGACGATCCCGATCATGCTGCTCGGCATCTTTGCGGGAGCGATCGCCGACAATTTCGACCGGCGGCGCGTCATGTTGGCGGCGCAGACCGGGATGCTGGTGGTATCGGCATTGCTGACGCTGACCACATATCTCGATGCGATCTCGCCGTTGACCTTGCTCTTCTTCACCCTTGCGGTCGGATGCGGGACTGCGCTCAACGGTCCCGCCTGGCAGGCATCGGTACGGTTGCAGGTCGGGCCCAAGGATCTGCCGCAGGCCATCGCGCTCAACACCATCGCCTTCAACCTCGCGCGTAGCGCCGGCCCCGCGCTTGGCGGGATGCTCGTCGCGATTGTCGGCACCGCCGCGGCCTTTGGCCTCAACGCGCTGAGCTATCTCGCGCTGATCGTCGTGCTGCTGCGCTGGCATCCCGAAACCGTTCCGCCGCGCCGAACGCCGATGCTGACGGCGATTGCCGCAGGCCTCCGTTTCTGCGCACAATCGGACCCGGTACGACGTGTGCTGATCCGTGGTTTTGCTTTCGGGTTCGGCGCGGCGGGGTTTCAGGCGCTGTTACCATCGCTCGTCCGCGACCGGCTGCACGGAACCGAGATTATCTATGGCCTGTGCCTAGCCGCGTTCGGCGCGGGGTCGATCTTTGGCGCATTATGGGTGGGTGCAGCGCGCCGCCGCTGGGGCAGCGACCGCGTGGTCACCGCTGCATCGCTCGTCTTCGCTGCTGCCATGCTCCCCGTGGCCCTGACCACCAGCCTGACGCCTGTGATGATGGCGGCATTCGTCGCGGGCGCCGCATGGGTGTCGACGCTGACGACGCTCAACGTCGCGATGCAGCTCCGCTCGCCCGAGGAAATCCTGGGCCGCTGTCTATCGATCTATCAGGCGGTCACGTTCGGCGCGATGGCGCTCGGCGCCTATACGCTGGGCCTGGTCGCGGACCTCAGTTCGCTGCCTGCGGCGATCCTCGGGTCGGCGGGCTGGCTTTTGCTGTCGGCGATCGTCCTGCGCTTCATCGCGCCGATGCCGCACCGCGACGAAGGCCGGCTGCTGCCCTGATCGTCAACCGGCATCGTCGATCGTGAAGCGGCTGTTCGACAGTTGCAGTTCGTCGCCGCAATGGCTGCAAGCCGCAACCATTTCGAGGTCGTGACCGCAAGGGCGATGGGTGAGCAGCAACGGCGGTCCCCGCTCGTCCGAAAACCATTTGTCGCCCCACTGCAGCAACGCGAGCAGCACTGGATAGAGGTCGCGTCCCTTTGCGGTCAGGCGATATTCGACGCGGTCGGCGTGGGCGGAATAGGGAACCGTCTTCAATATCCCCTGCCGCACCAGCCGCTCAAGCCGCCCCGTCAGGATATTCGTCGCCATCAGCGTGTCGCGCTGGATATCGTCGAAGCGGTTGATGCTCGTGAACATCGCGCGGACGACGAGCGTCGCCCAGCGGTCGCCGAACAACTCGATCATCGTGTCGACAAGCGGACGGCCACCGGGCCGGCGCGCGCCGACCTCACCGTTGAAGCGGCGGCGTTCGTAATGCGGGACGACCTGCGCCAGTCCCGGCCCTTCGCGCCAGTCGACGTCGCGCGGATCGATTTCGGCGTGGCAATGCTGGCACGCGGGCACCGGCTCGGTCGCATGGCCGCAGGTCGCGTGATGGAGCTGCACACGAAAATCGCGGCTGTCGGCTTCCCAGCGATGCTGCCAGCGCAGCATCATCAGTGCGTTGGGAAATTGGTCGCGGCCCTTTTGGGTCAGCACATAATGAAAGCCGCGGCCGCTCTTCTTCGGGACTTTGGCGAGGCAATCTTCTTCGACGAGTTTCTTGAGGCGGCCGTTGACGACCGAGCGTGCGAGGCCGGTGCGCGCGACAAATTCATCGAAACTATGGGTGCCGAGGAACGCCTGTTCCATGAGCAGCAGCACCGGGACGTCGCCGACGACGTCGAGCGCGCGCCAGATCGAACAGGCCCTGATCGTGCGGTCATGTTTCAAATCAGCCGTCCTCACCTCTCCCCGCCCCTAAACGAAGCCCGGATGACCGGCAAGGCTGGCACCTGCGACGGGAGGGCGGCTCAGAACCGCCCTCCCCCGCATCAGAAGCGCCCGGTCAGTTGCACCGCAATCGTGCGCGGGCGATCGACGATGCCATTATAGGCATTGCCGGCGTTGCGCGTGATCGTGGTGGCCAGCGGCATAGAGCTCGCAGTCTGCAGGATCCGCTGATTGGTAAGATTGCGGCCAATCAGCGCCACTTCCCAGCGGTCGTCGACCTGCGCCAGCGCAAGCCGCGCGCCGAGCTTCACATATCCGTCCTGATGCGTGCGGGGGTCGAGGTTTGCCGCGGCGATATAGGATGAGGAGAAGTCGGCATTCACGTTGAACGCCACCTTCATGCTGCTCGTCACCGGGGTCGTATAATCCAGGTTCAAATTGCCCGACCATTTGGGGCTGAGCGCATTGCGCTTGCCCGAATAATCGCAAAAGCCGTTCGCACCCGGCGTCTGCAGATAATAGCATTGCCCGTCGGTGAAATTGGTGAATTTAAAGTCGAGATAGGCAACCGCACCGCTGACCGTCAGCCCTTCGGCGAGCGCCGCGCGGAAGTCGGCCTCGACGCCTTGCGTGCGCGCTTCGGCTGCGTTGCGAACGTTGAAGTTCAGCGTACCGTCGAAGATATTGACCTGAAGATCCTTATAATCTGTGCGATAAACCGACAGGTTAAAGGCGATATTGCGCCCCTTGTATTTCAGGCCGGCTTCGAAATTATCTGCGCTTTCATCCTCGAACTCGAACGCGCCGGGCTTCGCGACGGTGGTCGAGGTCGGGAGCGAGTTCGACCGGATGTCAAAGCCCCCGGCCTTCGTTCCCTTGGCATAGGAAGCGTAGAGCATCAGATCGTCGGAGGCGTCGAACTGTACGTTGACCATCGGATTGAAACTGTCTTCGCTGATCTTGCCCGAGATGCTGTGAGCCTCGATATTGAGGGCGCGGAACACCGCCGCGACGACGGCGGCCGGCGCGGTACTAAGCGGCCCCTGTACCACGGCGAGTGTACGGCTGCCGCTCTTCTTCTCGTGATTGAAGCGCGCGCCCGCGGTGATGCGAAGCTGATCGGTGACCGCCAATTCGCCCTGCGCAAAGCCCGAGATCAGGTCCGACTTCTGCGCATAATCGCGGTCGTTGCGCGTGTCGCCCAGCGCATTGAACGGTGCGCCCAGAGCGAGGAAGGTCGGGTTGAACAGCGTGAAATCCTGCACGTCGAGTTTTGCATGCTGGTAATAGATGCCCGCAATATAGTTGAACGCCTCGCCCCCTGGCGAAGTCAGGCGGAGTTCCTGGCTGAACTGCCGATAATCCTCACGCAGATTTGTGCCGTCGAGGAAGCTGATGCCGGAGAAGTCGACGTCGACAATCTCTCGCGTCTTGTAGTCGAGCAGTGAACTGACAGAGGTCAACGTGTGATCGCCTAGTTCAAGATCGGCGTTAAGTGTCGCGCCGAACACCTTGTTCTTGCTTTCATAGCCATTGTCTTCGCGGACATAGTCGGGGTCGGTGCTGACGAAAAACGGCCCCTGGAACACCGTGTTGTAATTGCCGACCGCGCCGAACACATCGCGCGGCTGGCCCTTCATTTCGAAATCGGCATATTCAAGCTTCAATTCGGCAGCAAGCGGCCCGCCCTTGTCGAACTCCAGCTTGCCGCGGAAATAATATTCGTCGACGTTCGGTTCATCGCGATCGAGCTTTTGGTTATAGAAATAACCGTCCATCGAACGGTGGTAGCCGACGACGCGGGCCTCGATGCCCTCGGAGAGCGGGCCCGACAGCACGCCGGTAAGCTGGAATTCCTTGTGGTTGAATTCGTAGAGCCCGCTGACCGAGCCTTCGAACTCGTCGGTCGGGCTACGCGTCGTGATGTTCACCGCACCGGCGATCGCATTTTTCCCGAACAAGGTCGGCTGCGGCCCACGCAGCACCTCGACGCGCTCCATGTCGACGAGCGGCAGGCGCGAAAGCTGGTCGCGGCCGTAATAGACGCCGTCGACGAACATCGCGACCGACTGTTCAAAACCCTTGTTGTCGCCCGACGCGATGCCGCGGATCGCGATGCGATTGGCGATCGCCGTCTGCGTGATCTTGAGGTTCGGGACCGATGAAGAGATTTGCTCTAGGTTCGTCTGGCCATAGCTTTCGACCTGCTTGCCGCTGACCGCCGAGATCGAGATCGGCACGTCGGAAAGCCCCTCGGCGCGCTTCTGCGCAGTGACGATGATTTCCTCGAGACCGCCCTGCTCCTCTGCCGGAGCGGCGTCCTGCGCGAATGCGGTAACCGGGCTGGCGAGCGCCGATGCAGCGAGCAGCGCAACAAAATTTCTGTTCATAGGGTCCTCCCACGCGTCATCGTCTTGGCGACCACCGCCCGCGATGTTTTTCTTGCCTTGCGACTCATAACGGCTTTAAGTATCGTTATGCAAGTCAGATAATTTGAGAGAGGATTAGCCTTGCCGGGACACGGCCTTCCACCTGCACTGACGCGCAATTTGCGCCTGCCCGCAATCGCGGCTCCGATGTTTCTGGTGTCGGGTCCCGAGATGGTGATCGCCGCATCGCGATCGGGCGTGATTGGTAGCTTCCCTGCCCCCAATGCGCGCACTTCGGCCGATCTGGAGGATTGGGTCGGCCGGATCGATGCCGCGCTGTCGAACGATCCTGAAGCCGCGCCATGGGCGGTCAATCTGGTCGTCCATCCGTCGAACAGCCGGCTTCCCGAAGATCTGGCGTGCGTCGTGCGCCACAAGGTGCCGCTCGTCATCACCGCGCTCGGCAGTCCGGCGCGCGTGGTCGAGGATATCCATAGCTATGGCGGGCTGGTATTCGCCGATGTCAATTCGGTCGGCTTCGCCCGCAAGGCTGCTGCCGCCGGGGTCGACGGGCTCGTCCTTGTCGCCGCGGGTGCGGGCGGCCACACCGGCGCGACGGCCGGTTTCGCCTTTGTCGAGGAGGTTCGGCAATTCTGGGATGGTCCGCTCGTGCTTGGCGGGGCGATCTCGACCGGCCAAGCCATTCGCGCGGCCGAGATTCTCGGCGCCGACTTCGCCTATCTCGGCACCTCGCTGATCGCCTGCACCGAAAGCATGGCGGTTCCGGATTACAAGGATATGATCGTCGCCGCGGGCGCCGAGGATATCGTGCCTTCGAAGGGCATCACCGGTGTGACCGCCAACTGGTTGAAATCGAGCCTGATCGCTGCGGGCTATGACCCCGCCAACATGCCCGAGGACAAGCGCCCGAACTTCTCGGACGCCCAGGATGACGCAAAGGCGTGGAAGAATGTCTGGTCCGCCGGACAAGGCGTCGGCGCGGTGCGCGGCGTCGAACCGGTCGCCGATATCGTCGACCGCCTTGTGAAAGAATATGACGCGGCCGTAGCGCGCCCGCGCTTTGCACCTGCCGAAGGAGCCATCGCATGACTGCCGAGTTAGTCGAAACGATCCAGTCGACGATCCAGCCAAACGACCACCCCTATATGAAGGGCGCTTGGCGGCCGACGTTCAACGAATGGAATGCGATTTTCGCCAATGGCGATGCCGAAGTGATCGGGACGATCCCGACCGACATCGACGGGGTCTATGTGCGCACGGGCGAAAACCAGGTCCACGAGCCGATCGGCCGCTATCACCCCTTCGACGGTGACGGGTTCATCCATTCGATCAGCTTCAAGGACGGCCGCGCAAGCTATCGCAGCCGCTTCGTACGCACCAAGGGGTTCGAAGCCGAAAAGGAAGCCGGCCGCTCGCTGTGGGCCGGGCTGATGGAGCCGCCGCATAAATCGACGCGCCACGGCTGGGGCGCGCAGGAATGGCTGAAGGATTCATCCTCGACCGACGTCGCGATCCACGCGGGCAAGATCATTTCGACCTTCTATCAGTGCGGCGAGGCCTATCGGCTCGACCCGTTCACGCTCGAACAGTTTGGCACCGAAAGCTGGGTGCCGCTCGACGGCATATCGGCGCATTGCAAGGTCGACCTCGCGACGGGCGAGCTGATGTTCTTCAACTATTCGAAGCACGCGCCATTCATGCATTATGGCGTCGTCGGGGCGGACAATAAGCTCAAACATTATATCCCCGTCCCGCTCGCGGGGCCGCGCCTGCCGCACGATATGGCGTTCACGCAAAATTACACGATCCTCAATGACATGCCGCTCTATTGGAACGAGGAGTTGCTCGAAAAGCGGCTGCATGTCGTGCAATTCCACCCCGATGAGAAGACGCGCTTCGCGATCATTCCGCGGCACGGCCAGCCCGAAGATATCCGCTGGTTCGAAGCCGAGCCGACCTACACGCTCCACTGGCTGAACGCGTGGGAGGAAGGCGACGAGATCATCCTCGACGGCTATTATCAGGAAGAGCCGATGCCCAAATCCTATCCGAACGCGCCTGATGGGCTCGAACGGATGATGGCCTATCTCGATCAGGGCCTGCTCAAGCCGCGTCTCCACCGCTGGCGTTTCAACCTCGTCACCGGCGAAACGGTCGAGGAACGGCTCGACGATCGCGATCTTGAGTTTGGCATGTTCAACCACCGCTATGCAGGCAAGCCGTACCGCTATGCCTATAGCGCGATCCCCGAGCCCGGCTGGTTCCTGTTCCGCGGGCTGGTGAAGCATGACCTCAACGCGCGGACGAGCGAATCCTATGAATTCGGACCCGGCCGCTTCGGCAGCGAAGCCCCCTTCGCGCCGCGGATCAATGCGAAGGACGAGGACGACGGCTATCTCGTCTCCTTCATCGCCGACCTCGAAACCGATCGCTCCGAATGCGTGTTGATCGACGCCAAGAATATCGCGGCGGGTCCGGTGTGCCGGATCATTCTGCCCGAGCGTATCTGTTCGGGAACGCACACGGTCTGGGCGAGCGGTGACGATATCGGCATCGGCGAAAACAGCGTGCTGGCCGCCTGAGATGATCGCAGCGGGAGAGGATAAAAGGCAGCAGCACCGCGCCAGCGGCTGGTGGGGCGACAAGAGTTTCGCCGATCTGTTTTTCGCCAACGCCGTCGCGCATCCCGACCGGCTGGCATTGGTCGATGCGCCCAATCGCGCCGATTTCGCATTCGGCGCGCCGCAGCGGCTGACCTATGCCGCGCTGGAAGCCGAGGTCGACCGGCTTGCCGGCGCGCTCGTCGCGGCGGGGATCGCGAAGGACGATGTCCTGCTCGTCCAGCTTCCGAACATCAGCGAGTTTGTCGCGCTCTATTTCGCCGCCGCACAAATTGGTGCGATCGTCAGCCCGGCGGCGGTGCAATATCGCAGCCACGAATTGAAGGCGATGATCGGAGTCGTCGAACCCAAAGCCTTTGTCTGCGCGACGACGGTCAAGGGATGCGACCATGTCGAGGTCGCGGCACCGTTACTCGGCGGCATCCGGTTGATGACTTTCGGTCCCAATCCGCCCGAGGACGCGTTCGACCTGTCGACGGCCGCAGGCGACGAAGCCGCGCTCGCGGCGCATGTCGCGGCGAACCCGGTCGATGCCGACGACATCTTCACGATCTGCTGGACGTCGGGCACTACGGGCGTGCCCAAGGGCGTCCCGCGCAGCCACAATCACTGGATCGCGGTCGCGGGCGCCGGTTATGAGGCGATGAAGGTCGGTCCGGGCGACATATTGCTCAACCCCTTCCCGCTCATCAACATGGCGAGCATCGGCGGCATTACCATGTGCTGGCTCACCAGCGCGGGCACGATGATACTCCACCACCCGTTCGACCCCGCCATCTATCTGAAACAGATCGCAACCGAGCGCCCCAGCCTGACGATCGCGCCGCCCGCGGTGCTCAACATGCTGTTGCAGAATGACGCTTTGCTCGCGTCGGTCGACCTCTCCAGCCTGCGCGTCATCGCGTCGGGATCGGCGCCGCTGGCCCCCGCAATGGTGCGCGGTTTTCAGGAAAAGCTCGGCATCATCATCGTCAATGTCTTCGGGTCGAACGAGGGGATGAGCTTCATCACCGGCGAGGGCGACATGCCCGACCCCGACAAGCGCGCGAGCCTGTTCCCGCGACGCGGCACCTATCAGCGCCCCTATGGCGAGGGCCGCGCGCCCAATATCGAAAGCCGCCTCGTCCCGCCCGGCGGCGGCGATCCGATCGAGCAGGACGGCCTCTCGGGCGAGTTGCAGATCCGCGGCCCGACCTTGTTCGAAGGCTATCACAACGCCCCCGAACGCACCGCCGAAGCCTTCACCGACGACGGCTGGTTTCGCACCGGCGACCTGTTCGAAATCGCCGAGGGCGGCGACTTCTATCGCTTCGTCGGGCGCTGCAAGGATCTGATCATCCGCGGCGGCGTGAATATTTCGCCCGAGGAAATCGACCAGCTGCTCGGCGGCCATCCGCTGCTCGCCGAAGCTTGCGTTTTCTCGCTCCCCGACGCGACGATGGGCGAGCGGATCGGCCTCGCCTATGTCCCGCGTGGCCCCGATGATGTCGGGATCGGCGAAGTCACCGACTATCTCCGCGAAAAGGATCTCGCGGTGTTCAAGCTGCCCGAGCGACTTTTCCGCTTCGACGCGCTGCCGCGCAACGTCACGAACAAAGTGATGCGCAGCGAGGTCCGCGAAATGGCGCTCGCGACTTTGGAAAAGGAAGCCTGACATGGCAAAGGACGTCTTCATTCTCGGCGGCGCGCAGAGCGATTTCGCGCGCAATATGGAACGCGAGGGCGGCGGGCTGTTCGAGTTGTTCCGCGACGTTGCCGAGGCCGCCTTCGCGGCAACGGGCATCGAACCCAAAGAGGTCGAAACCGCGCATGTCGGCAATTTCGTCGGCGAACTGTTCGCGGGTCAGGGCCAGCTCGGCGGATTCTTCGGCCATGTCCATCCCGACCTCGCGGGCGTCCCCGCGTCGCGCCACGAAGCCGCCTGCGCCTCGGGCAGCATCGCGATCCTTGCCGCGGCGGCGGAGATCGAGGCCGAGCGTTACGGCCTCGCGCTCGTGCTCGGCATCGAATTGATGCGCAACGTCCCCGGCCAGCGCGCCGCCGAATATCTGGGCGCCGCCGCATGGGCGGGCCGCGAGGCGCAGGAAGCGCGCTATCTGTGGCCGTATATGTTCGCGCGCGTCGCCGAAGAATATGACGAGCGCTTCGGGCTCGACCGCGCGCATCTGCGCGGCATTTCGGCGAATAATTTCGCCAATGCCAAGAAGAACCCGAATTCGCAGACGCGCGGCTGGGCGGTCACCGACGATCATCTCGGCGAAAATGACGAGGTCAATCCGCTGATCGAGGGCAGCTTGCGCAAGTCCGATTGCGGGCAGGTCACCGATGGCGCTGCGGCGATTTTCCTCGCATCGCGCGAGGTCGCGGAGGCTTATGCGAAACGGCGCGGTATCTCGGTCGACAGCCTGCCACGGATCAAGGGCTGGGGTCATTCAACTGCACCGCTGCTCTACTCGACCAAGGTCGCGGGTAGCCGCGGCGAGCCCTATGTCTTCCCGAGCGTTCGCAAGGCGATGATGGACGCGCTGCGTCGCGCCGAGATGCCCGACGTCTATGCGTGCGACGGGGTCGAGGTGCATGATTGCTTCTCGATCACCGAATATATGGCGATCGATCATTTCGGTATCACGCCGCCGGGTGAAAGCTGGCGCGCGATCGAGGATGGCACGATCGCGCTCGGCGGCAAGCTGCCGGTCAATCCGTCGGGCGGGCTGATCGGTCTGGGTCATCCCGTGGGCGCGACTGGGGTTCGCATGCTGCTCGATAGCTGGCGGCAAGTGACCGGCAATGCGGGCGATTATCAGGTCGAGGGCGCGCGCAACTTCGCGACCTTCAACGTCGGCGGGAGCGCGACCACCGCGGTCAGCTTCGTCGTCGGCGTCTGACGCGTTGAACGTCTATCTGTACGACGCGGTTCGCACCCCGCGCGGCAAGGCGCGACCCGACGGCGGGCTCGCGGGGCTGAGCCCGCAGGAACTGGTCCGCCAGCAGGCCGCGGCGTTGGCCGAACGCTGCGGCGACGTCGCAGCATCCCCCGATGCGTTGCTGCTCGGCTGCGTCACGCAGAGCGGCGCGCAGGGCGGGCATATCGCAATGCTGGCGAAACTGCATGCGGGACTGCCCGACACGGTCGCGGCGCACAGCATCAACAATTATTGCGCATCAGGCCTGTCGGCGATCGGCCAGGCGGTCGCCAAGGTCGCGAGCGGCGAAGCCTCGCACATCCTTGCGGGCGGGGTCGAGTCGATGAGCGGCGCGCCATTCCTCGGCGACCGCGCGGCTTTCTACACCAATGACGAGCTGCCGCCCCGCGCGCGCTTCGTGCCCCCGGTGCTCGCGGCCGACCGCCTCGCCAATGCCGAAGGCCTGACCCGCACCGATCTCGACGCCGTCGCCCTCGCCTCGCAGCAAAAGGCGGCCGCGACGGAACAGGACATAGCGCTGCAAAAATCGCGCATCGCGACCGGGCCGCTGACGGGCGAGGAATGTATCCGGCCGCAAACGACGGCCGAATCGCTTGCCGCCGCATCGCCGGCCTTTGGCGAACTGCAGCAACATTATGCAGGCGCGCTCAAAGGCGCGACCTTCGAACCGCTGCACGGCATGGCGCACGCGCCGCCGATCTGCGACGGCGCGGGGCTCGCGCTCGTCGGCGGCGAAGGGCTCGGCCCCGCGCCGCGTGCGCGCGTGATCGCCTTTGCCGAAAGCGGCGGCGATCCGGCCGCGTCGCTGACCGCGGGTTTTGCCGCGATGGACAGTGTGCTGACGCGTGCGGGGCTGGCGCTTTGCGACATCGACCGCATCGAATTCATGGAGGCCTTTGCCGTCACGATCGCCAAATTCCTGCGCGACCGCGACCCTGACCCGGCGCGCGTCAATGTCAGCGGCGGGCATCTGGCGAAGGGGCATCCGATGGGCGCGAGCGGTGCGATCCTCACCTCGACGCTGCTCGATGCGCTCGATGCATGCGGCGGCCGATACGGGCTGGTCGTGCTGACCGGCGCGATGGGCGTCGGCGCCGCGATGATCGTCGAGCGGCAATAGGCATTGCGAAAAAGCGCGGCTGCGCTATGGGCGGCGCGTGCAGGGCTTGCCCTGCGCATGATCGCGCCGGTGCCCGAAAGGGCTTAAAATGGGAACGCGGTAACGGGGTTCGTCCTGAACCCCCGAAGCCGAGGCTGTCCCTGCAACTGTAAGCGGCGAGCGCGATGCACCGTTCGGATTTCGATCCGGACAGCCACTGGGGTCAACCTGGGAAGGCGTGCATCAAGCCCTGACCCGCGAGCCAGGAGACCTGCCGGCGTGGGTCGCTCAATGCCAAGGCCCAGGGAAAGGCCGCGGCACGGAGGTTTCCGTCGAGCGACGACCAAGCGGCTGGAGCCGCTTCGGTGCCGGGGCCGCAGGCTTTACGCCACTTGCGACGCCAGCGCCGGTCGATCGCGCCCCGCGTATCGGCAGGCTCCGCCTTCGTTGTCGGCGTTCGGGGGCTTCCCATGTTGAAATTCACGACCATTTCCCTGTTGGCTTTGACGGCGGCAACGCCCGCGCTTGCCGAAACCGCCGAGAGCGAGCGCCCCGGCGACGAGATTGTCGTGACGGCGTCGGGTATCGAGCAACCGCGCGACGAAGTCGGTCAGGCGATCACGATCATCGATGCCGCCACGATCGAAAAGCGCCAGACGGTCGATGTCGTCGACCTGCTCGCCACAACACCCGGGGTTAGATTCAGCCGGACCGGCAGCACCGGCTCGGTCGCCGGCATATCGCTGCGCGGCGCCGAAACGACGCAGACTTTGGTCCTGATCGACGGCGTGAAAGTGAATGATCCCAGCGGCATCGGCGATGCCTATGATTTCGGCCACCTGCTCACCGGCAACATCAGCCGGATCGAGATACTGCGCGGTTCGAACTCGGTGGTCCATGGCAGCCAGGCAATCGGCGGCGTCGTCAGCCTGACGACCGCGACCCCGGCCGATGGCTTTGCCGCGGGCGCCTCGGCCGAATATGGATATAGCGACACGCTCAACGCCAAAGCCGACGTGTCGGGCACCGCGGGCGCAATTTCGGGCGGAATTGGCGGCGCCTATTTTCGCACCGACGGTATCTCGTCGGCCGGGGTCGGCACCGAAAAGGACGGATACAAGAATTTTGCAGGAAATGCGCGGCTGAAGATCGCGTTCAGCGATGCGCTGAGTCTCGACCTGCGCGGCTATTACATCAACTCGGACCTCGATTATGACAGCTTCTTCGGCGCCCCCGCCGACAGCCCCGACGTCGCGAAGCTCGACCAATATGTCGGCTATGCAGGGCTGAACCTCGGCCTGTTCGGCGGCCGCTTCACCAGCCGTGCGGCGGTGACCTGGCTGCGCAACGATCGCGACTATTATTTCGTCCGCGGGACAGCCCCCGATTATGGCTATTCGGGCACCAATCTCCGCTTCGAATATCAGGGTGTCGTGACGCCGGTGGATCAGGCCAAGCTGATCTTCGGATATGAGCATGAGCGCCCCGATTATGATTTCTTCGGCTTCGGATCGACCGACAGCCAGCGCGCCAACATCGACAGCGTCTATGCGCTGGGGATCGTCCAGCCCTTCACGGGCCTGTCGGTAACGGGCGGCATCCGCCACGACGACCATAGCCAGTTCGGGGGCGCGACGACGCTGGGCGCCAACGCGAATTATTCGCCCAACGACGGCGCGACGAGTTTCCGGCTGAGCTATGGCGAAGGCTTCAAGGCGCCGTCGCTCTATCAGCTTTACGACAGCTTCAGCGGCAACAGCGCGTTGCGCCCCGAACGGTCGAAAAGCTATGATTTCGGGATCGATCAGAGCCTTGCCGAGGGGCGCGCGCAGATTTCGCTGACCGCCTTTCTGCGCAACACGACCAACCAGATCAACTATGACAACGCCACCTTCACCTATGGCAATATCGATCGCACGCGCGCCAAGGGTGTCGAAGCGACGCTCGCGCTGCGGCCGGTCGACGCGCTGAACGTCACCGCGTCGTACAGCTATATCGATGCCCGCGACCGGTCGGGACGCCCGGCGTTCGACGGCAACCGCCTGCCACGTCGAGCCGCGCACGCGGTCAGCCTGTCGGCCGACTATGACTGGTCGTTCGGCCTGTCGACCGGCGCGACGCTGACCATGGTCGGCGACAGCTTCGACGATGCCGCGAACGCTGTGCGGCTCGATGGCTATGCGCTCGCGGGCATCCGCGCATCGCTGCCCGTCGGCCGGAATTTCGAGGTTTACGGCCGCGTCGATAATCTGTTCGACGCCGATTATGCGACCGCCTCGGGCTATGGCGTCTATGGGCGCGCCGCCTATGGCGGCGTACGGGCGCGCTTCTGATGAAAGCCCGCACCGACGCCGAACATGCGGCGAAGATGAAGAAGATCCAGGCGGCGCAGAACAAGAAGGTCGCGGCAAAGACGGTCGAAAAGGGGCTGGTGATCGTCCACACCGGCCCCGGCAAGGGCAAGACGTCAGCCGCGCTCGGCATGGCGATCCGCGCGATTGGGCACGACATGAAAGTCGGGGTCGTGCAATTTGTGAAGGGCGCGATGACGACGGGCGAGAAAGCGGTGTTCGATCGCTTTCCCGACCTGATCGAATTCAAGCCAATGGGCGAAGGCTTTACCTGGGACACGCAGGACCGAACGCGTGACATCGCGGTCGCGCGCGAAGCGTGGGAGGAGGTCAAGCGCATGATCGCCGACCCCTCCTATGCCATGGTGATCGCCGACGAACTCAACATCGTGCTGCGCTATGATTATCTGCCGGTGGATGAGGTGCTGGAGGCGCTGGGTGCGAAACCGCATATGACCCATGTGATCATCACCGGGCGCAATGCGCCGCAGGAACTGATCGACGCCGCCGACCTCGTCACTGAAATGGCGCAGGTAAAGCACCCGTTCCGCGAGCAGAATGTGAAGGCGCAGAAAGGGATCGAGTTCTGATGCGTCGGGAATTCGCACTTTTCCGGCGTTTTTCCGTCATTGCGAGCGGAGCGAAACAATGACGATAGGCTTTCCGATGTGATGCCCTCGCGCGCTCCCTTTGTCTTCGCTGCCCTTATCGGCGGCGCCGGGCTGCTTTGGGCCGCCTCCCCCGCCCCGCGCGCCAAGGCGCCCGCCATCCCGCAGCGCATCGTTTCGATCAATCTCTGCGCCGACCAGCTCGTGCTCGCGCTCGCGGACCGGGCACAGATCGCAGGGCTGACGAAAAACGCGACCGATATCGAAATGTCGGGCGAGGCGTCCAAGGCCAGGGGCATTCCGCTGCTCAGCAATTCGGCCGAGCAGATATTGGCGATCGAGCCCGACCTGATCGTCGGCATGCCCGCAAGCCGCAGCGCGGCGCTCCGCGCATTGCCGCGGCAGGATTATCCGTTGCTCGACCTCGCGACCGCCAACACGCTGGGTGAAATCTACACCTCGATCCGCGAGACGGCGGCGGCTGTCGGCCATCCCGAACGGGGCAGCGCGCTGATCGCGCGGATGCAGGCCGAGCTGGCCGGGCTGCCCAAGCCAGGCAAGGGCCGCGTTGCCGCCTATTATCAGCGGCGCGGCTATATGACCGGAACGGGGACGCTCATCGACGAACTGATGGGGCGTGTCGGTCTGGTCAACCTCGCCGGCAAGCTCGGGAAGCCGCCGCTGTCGCAATTGAGCCTTGAGGAAATGGTCGCGGCGAAACCCGATTTCCTGATCGTCGAAAGCGCGACCGACGTGGTGACCGACCAGGGAAGCGAAATGCTGCACCATCCGGCAATCAAGGATATTCCGCGCATCAGCATTCCGCAGGCGTGGACCGTGTGCGGCAGCCCTGCCTACACACAGGCGGCACGCAGCATGACCGCGCAGATCGCGCGCATCGACGGGGACCGATCATGAACCGCTTTGCCCTGCCCCGCTGGTCACTGATCGCGGTGCTGCTCTTGCTTACGCTCGTCGCCGGGACCGGATCGCTGCTTTTCGGCGCGGTCGATCTGTCGGTCGCGCGGCTGATCGCTGCTGCGACGGGCGACGGCGACCGGGTGGCATCGGTCATCCTCTTCGACCTTCGCCTGCCGCGCACGATCCTCGCGCTTGGCGTCGGCGCGATACTCGGGCTCGCGGGTGCGGCGTTGCAGGGTTATCTGCGCAATCCGCTCGCCGAACCATCGGTGCTCGGCACCTCCAACGCCGCTGCGCTCGGCGGCGTCGCGGCGCTCTATTTCGGGATAGCCGAGCTGCATCCGGTGATGTTGCCCTTGCTCGCGACCGGCGGCGCGCTCCTCTCGCTGGTCCTTCTCTTCGTCCTGTCGGGCAAAGCCGAAAGCCCGCTGACCCTGATCCTCGCGGGGATCGCCGTCGGCACGCTCGCGATCGCCGGGACCAGTCTCGCACTTAACCTGTCGCCCAATCCGTTCGCGGCGATGGAAATCATGACCTGGCTGCTCGGCAGCCTGGAAAACCGGTCGTTCGATCATGTGTGGATCGCGCTGCCGTGCATCGCGATCGGCGGCGCGATGCTGCTGTGGAACGGCCGCGCGCTGGATGCGCTGACACTGGGCGAGGATGCCGCCCAGGCGCTTGGCACCGACCTTCGCCGTACCCGGCTGCGGCTGCTGATCGGTACCGCGATCGGCGTTGGCGGCGCGGTCGCGGTGTCGGGGGCGATCGGTTTCGTCGGGCTGATCGTGCCGCATCTGATCCGTCCGCTGACCGACCGCAGCCCGTCGGCTATCCTGCTGCCCTCGGCGATCGGTGGCGCGGCGCTGCTGACGCTTGCCGACCTTGGCGTGCGGATCATTCCGACGACGAACGAGCTGAAGCTGGGGGTCGTCACCGCCTTTCTGGGCGTGCCGATCTTCCTGCTCCACCTGATGCGGGAGCGACGGATATGGTGAGCATCACGCTGAACGAGATCGGTGTCACGCTTGGGCGGCGGACCGTCGTGCACGGCGTCACTGCGGCCTTCAGCCTGGGCACGCTGACCGGCATCGTCGGCCCCAATGGCGCGGGCAAATCGACGCTGGCGCGCGCGATGCTGGCGCTGGTGCCGGCCAGCGGGCGCGCCGAGATCGACGGCGTCGATGTGGCGGCGATGCCGCGCGGCGACCTTGCGCGGCGCATCGCTTATGTGCCGCAGGGGCAAACCTTGCATTGGCCGCTGACCGTCGAGCGCCTTGTCGGGCTTGGGCGCCTGCCGCACCTGGCGCCGATGTCGCGGATTTCCGATGCCGATACAGCCGCGATCGAACGCGCGATGGCGCGCGCCGACGTACTGGAACTTCGCGATCGGATCGCGACCGAGCTGTCGGGCGGCGAACGCGCGCGCGTACTGTTCGCACGGGCGCTGGCGGTCGAGGCGCCGGCGCTGATCGCCGACGAACCGCTCGCCAGCCTCGACCCCGGGCATCAGATCGACGTGATGGATATGCTACGCGCCGAGGCGGTGGGCGGCGGGCTCGTCATAGCGGTGCTGCACGACCTGACGCTTGCGGCGCGATATTGCGACCGGCTGATGCTGATCGACGAAGGGCGGATCGTCGCCGATGGCACGCCTGCCGACGTCCTGACCGCCGAGCGGCTGCGCGCGGTCTACGGAATTGACGCGGCAGTCGAGACCGGCGGCGAATGGCCGACGATCACGCTGTTCGGGCGCGCACGGTGAACGCCGCGACGCAGTTCGCCGAAAAAGGCTATGCGGCATTGCCGCTGTTCGATGCCGAACAGATCCGCGCCGCGGCGGACGACATCGCCGACCATATCGACCGCGTATCGCGGGCGCTCTACCTGCCCTTCGAGCAGAGCTGTCCCGGGGCACCGCTGAGCGAGCGGATCGACCAAGTCTATGCAAAGGAACGCAGCGTCGCCAACTTGCTGCGGGTCGCCGTCTGCACCGATGCGCATCGCGGCGCGCGGCTGCAGGAACTGGCGAATGATCCGCGACTGATCGGCGCTGCCGAAGAATTGAGCGGCCGCGCGCTGGCCGGAAAGATCGTGCGCGTGCGCGCCAGCATCGCCTGCTTTCCCGAACACCGCCACGCCTGGCACAGCGACGTCGCGCGCGACGACGGCACCGGATGCGGCAAGGTCCTAGTTACCGCATGGATTCCGCTCAGCGATGCGGGGCCCGCAAGCGGAGGGCTGGAGGTCGTGTCGGGGCGTCAGCCGGCGCCGTTGGCCAGCGAGGGCAATGAAGGGTTCGAAATCCCCGAATGGCGGCTCGCCGGATTGCCGCGCGTGCGGCCCGAATGCCCGGCGGGAACAGCCCTGTTCCTTGACCGTTTTACGCCGCACCGCACGCTTTCAGCGCGCGCGACGCGCTTCGCGCTCGTCGTCTGGATGAAGGCCGCCTAGCGGGCGGGCTCGACGCGGACGATGCGGCTGGCGCGCTTGCCATCGGCGGATCGGCTGCGCAGATCGGCCGCACCGCTAACGGCCACCGGCCCCGAATAGCGCGTCCAAGCGCCGCCTTCGATGCGATATTCGATGGCTGTTCCGGGGAACATGCTGTTCGCCTCCAGCCTGCCATTCACGATGCGCGCGCCCGGCGGGGCGACGCGATAGGCCACCCCCATACGCTCCAGCATAGGCCATTGCCTCGCCACCCGCCCCCCAAAGTCCCCCCAGCCCGCCTTCAGCTTCGCGGCGTCAACGCGCTTGTCGCCCCATTCATAGCTGACGCCGGCCTGATACGCCGGAGTCCACGGCGCGGGGCTCCACGCGCGTTCGGCCAGCGCGAGCAAGCGCGGGAAGAGCATATAGTCGACCTGCGCGTCGGTACGGATCGTCTCGCTCCACAATTGCGCCTGCAGCCCCGCGACGCGGTGCCCGGGTTGCAGCACAGGCTTGTCCTCGATCGCCTTACCCTCTGCCTGGATGTTGCGGATCGTCGCCGCGTTGGCGGGAAGATTGTCGGGCATGAAGCCGAAGACCTGATACGGATCCACGCCGCGCGACGCCCAATTGTAACCACCCTCTTCGGGATGCGGCGCGTACGGCATGTCGAAATAGCCAAGGTCGGGGATCGACAGCACCGCGTCCCAGCCGCGGTTCATCTGGTCATGCGCCTCGCGGATCGCACCCGCGTGCAGCACGCCCCAGATATTCGTTTGCACCTTTTGGGGCATCGCGGCGGTCTCAGTGTGCCCCATGCCGTCACTCCAGCCACCGACTTTTAGTCCCCGTGCGGCAAGGCTTTTGCTCACTCGCTCGATGAAACGCGGGGTAAGCTTACCCGCATCGCCGCCATTTTCGGCGATCATCGCCTTGCATACCGGCGATTTCACCCAGGCTCCCGCGGTTTCGTCGGCACCGAGGTGGAAGGTCTTGAGCGGCACGCCGGCTTGCCTGTGCATATCTGCAAGCGCGTCGACCACGGTATCGACGAAGTGGTAGGTTGCAGGAAGGCAGACGTTCAGTGTGTTGTCGCTGTAATTCTGGATGCTGCGATATTCGGTCGTGTCGGCGGGGTCGACAAGCCGGTACTCCCCGGCCTCCACCTTCTTTCCTTCCGCAGCGAGACGCGCATGGCGCGCTTCCATCGCCCTGATCGCGGCGCGCGAATGGCCGGGCATATCGATCGATGGGATCACTTCGATCTGCCGCGCCGCGGCCGCCTTCACGATCGCCACATAATCGGGGACGCTCAGATAACCATTGACGCTGCCCGCCCCGTCGGGCCCAGCGCCGAGTTGCGGCAGCAGGCAGATTTTCTCGTCAAGGTCATGGCAACGCCTCGATCCGATCACCGCCAGTTCGGGCAGCGCGGGAATCTCGATCCGCCACCCCTCATCGTCGGCAAGATGAAGGTGGAGCTTGTTGAGCTTATATGCCGCCATCGCTTCGACAAGCTTCAATATCTCGTCACGGCTGTGGAAGTTACGGCCGAGGTCGATGTGCAGACCGCGAAAGCCATATTCGGGCGCATCCTCGACATGGAGCGGTCTCAATTTGCCTTTGTCGAACATCGCCTGCTGCGCCAGCGAACGCAGCGCGTGACTTGCGCCCGCGGTATCATGCGCCGTGATGGCGATGCCAGACGCCTTCGCATCGAGGACATAGGCTTCGGGCTTGCCGACCGCCGCGGGATCGACGTCGATCGTCAGTGGCAGCGTGCCGCCCGCGGCGACACCCAGCGCGGCGAGTGCCGGCGCAATATCGCCGCGCTCGACACCTTTCAACGTCACCGCCAAACCGCGGCCAAGATCGATTGAGGCCCCCTCACCCTGCACCGCTTTCACGGGCTTCGGCAGAATTGCGATTCCCGTTGCTGCGGGCGCCTGCCGTTCAGCCTGCAAGACAAAGGCGCGTTCGGGGGTCAGCCAGCGTGTGCGGTCGACCCCACCCTTGGTCGCGAGTCTTGCCTCATCAGTCATCGGGCTGACGAAAGGCAGGGTTTCGAGCCCCGTTTCGGCGTCGATCACCGGCCGCGTCGCTGCGATCGTGCGCGGTTTCAGCCCGTCGGCGACCAGATAGGCGTTGGGCATTCCAAACGCCTTCGAGAAATTGGACCCAACACCCCACAGCCTGACTTCATGCTTTGCGCCAGGGCGCAGCCTGGCACCGGGCTTCAAAGTCAATTGCTGCACATCGCCGTTGATCAGCCGATGCGAAAAAATGTCGCTTTCGACCAGCGGCAGGCGATTGACGAAGCTGAAATAGAGAGCAAACCCTTCGGTCGGGACGTCGGCGGGCACATCATCGGGGACCGTCAATATGATCGTGGACAGGAAGCAGCCATCGATCCCCGCGGGGCATGCAGGCCCGTTGTCGACGACCCTATATTGGTAGTCCAGCGTATCGGCGAGACGGTCGAGCGCGGCCTGCGACGGCGCTTCGGCAGCCTGTGCGGCCGACGCTGCCAGCGCAACCATCGCGATTCCCGTCAACGCTTCGACCCGCATCCATAGTCTCCCATTCAAAATTTGTATCTAATTTGTCATGTACGATCGCGACGGTCAACGCTTATCAGATTTGGCTGTTTTGACGATAATCATCGACAATTTCCAGAAAAGATCGACGGACAGCCTCGACGCGAGATGCCGATTGGTTTCATATTAGTATTATATTCGGGGTCCGCCGACCAAGCACCCGCAGCGCGCGGATCAACCACCACCTCACGGCACTTAGGGGTCAGGGCGACCATCCTTCCGGACCCATGCTCTGCGCCGGGCGGTGCGAATAGCTCGCAGCAGGATTGACGCGACGATACCAATGCAACACATGGGACAGAGACACCGGCCCTGTCGGCCGTGTCCGTCGCAACGGTGGAGCAACATTCTTGTCACTGATCGCACGCGTGGGCCCGCTTCAGAAGGATGATCCGACTCCGCTGTACCTGCAATTGCAGAAGATCTTGCGCGACGCCATCGAAGGACAGGTGGTCAAAGCCGAAGAGGCGATCCCGACCGAACGCGACCTTGCCGAAGAATTCGAAGTGTCGCGCATCACCGTGCGCAAGGCGATCGACGGACTGGTCGCCGACGGGATAGTGACACGGCGCCGTGGTGCAGGAACCTTCGTCACCCGGCCGCGCGTCGAGAAAAGCTTTTCGAAGCTCACATCCTTTTCGGAAGACATGGTGTCTCGCGGGCGCAAACCGCACAGCAAATGGGTAAGCAAGACCACAGGAGCCGTGACGCCCGAGGAGGCGCTGTCGCTTGGTCTTTCGCCGGGGTCGCTCGTCTATCGCTTCCACCGCATCCGCTATGCCGACGACACATCGATGGCACTCGAATATGCGACGATCCCAGCCTATTGCCTGCCGTCGGTCGAGGCAGTGGGCACGTCGCTCTATGAAGCGCTCGAAGCCGCAGGCCATCTGCCCGTCCGCGCGCTCCAGCGGTTGCGCGCAGTCGCCTTCTCCGCCGAACAGGCCGAAGTGCTCGGGATCGAAACGGGCGCACCGGGACTGTTCATCGAACGGCGCGGTTTCCTGTCCGACGGTCGGACCGCCGAGTTCACGCAGAGCTATTATCGCGGCGACGCTTATGACGTCGTTGCAGAGCTTAACGGCTAGGCCTCAAAAAAACCTCCACGAGAGATACCGGCAAGCCGCGCCCGACGCGCGACCGAATCCGTTCTTCCTCCGGGATATTCACAAGACCAATACCGGCCGATTCTTATTACCAATACGCTACAGGCTTCCCCGTCGCTTGTCGCTAAGCGGCATCCGGGCCGCCCGTAATCAATCGCCGCTACTTAGCCAAAACGCCCACATAGCCTGGACTGGGCGCCCAAAATCCGCGCGTAGCAAACATATATCTTGCTGGAATGGATATAACCTATATAGTACCAATATATCGGATGGTCACACACCACCGGCCGGGAGACAGAATATTATGACGCCGAACGCCGCATCGGACGGACGACAGACGCTGATGGAGCAGGAAGCGGGCGAGGCAGCGGACGCCGTCGCAAATATGCTGGAAGCGAATCGCGATGCGTTCGGCGCGATCGGCCGGCGCCTTCGCGCCTCCCCCCCGGCCGCCGTCGTGACCTGCGCACGCGGATCTTCGGACCATGCCGCGACCTATGCCAAATATCTGATCGAGACGATGACGGGAACGCCGACCGCATCCGCAGCGCTGTCGATCGCATCGCTCTACGATGCGCCCGCGGTGGCCGGAAACCGGCTGTGCCTTGCGATATCACAGTCGGGCAAGAGCCCCGACCTGCTCGCCGCAGTCGAACAGCAGCGCGATGCGGGGGCGTTTGTCGTCGCGCTCGTCAATGCGGAAGACTCGCCGCTCGCAGCCCTTGCCGACGTCGTGATCCCGCTGTCCGCCGGGGTCGAACGGTCGGTGGCGGCGACAAAATCCTATATCGCCTCGCTTGCGGCGATCGCAGCGCTGGTGGCGGCATGGACCGAGGATGCCGCGCTCGAAAACGCGCTGACCGCCCTCCCCGGTCAGCTTGCAGAGGCGTTCGCGCTCGACTGGTCGCCCGCGATCGGCGCCTTTAAGGGCGCGACAAATCTGTTCGTTCTCGGGCGCGGTTATGGCCTGGGCGCCGCGCAGGAGGCAGCGCTCAAATTCAAGGAAACGTCGGGACTGCATGCCGAAAGCTTCAGCGCCGCCGAAGTGCGCCACGGCCCGATGGCGATCGTCGGCGATAGCTTTCATGTCCTCGCGCTGGGCGGCACCGACCGCGCCGCAGCCGGTGTTCGCAGTGTCGCCGACGAGTTCCGCGGGCGCGGTGCAACCGTCTTGCTGGCCGACCCCGCTGGCGGCGACCTCCCCGCGATCGCAGCGCACCCGGCGATCGAACCGATCCTGCTGATCCAGAGCTTTTACCGCATGGCGAGCGCGCTGGCGCTGACACGCGGGCGCAACCCCGACTCGCCTCCGCATCTCAACAAGGTTACCGAGACTTTATGATCTTTCGTTTCCATAACGGCCAGGTCGTGTTGCCAGGCGATGCCGTCGGCGCCGTGGACATCGCCGTCACCGACGGCACCGTCACCGCGGTCACCCCCGCCGCCGACGCGCCCGCGGACCGCGAGTTAGATTTGGGCGGCGGCTGGTTACTTCCCGGTTTCGTCGACACGCAGGTCAATGGCGGCGGCGGGGTGCTCTTCAACGACCAGGTCGATGTCGAGGCGATCGCAGCGATCGGCGCCGCGCATGCGCGTTTCGGCACGACTGCTTTTCTGCCGACGTTGATCAGCGACACACCCGCGCAGATCGCCGCGGCACTCGCGGCGGTCGACGCCTCGATTGAGCAAGGCGTTCCCGGTGTCGTCGGTATCCATATCGAAGGCCCTTTCATCAACGAGGTGAAGCGCGGCATTCACGAGGCGCACCGTATCCGCCGTCTCGACAACGATATTCTCGCGACGCTTACCGCGCCGCACCGCGGGCGCGTGATGCTGACGCTCGCGCCAGAGCTTTGCGACGAGGAGGACATCCGCACCCTCGTTCGTCATGGCGTGATCGTCAGCGCGGGGCACAGCGACGCGACCTATGACGAGGCGCAGCGCGCGGTCGGCGCGGGCCTCTCGGGCTTCACCCATTTGTTCAATGCGATGTCGCCGTTGCACCACCGTCATCCGGGCGCGGTTGGCGCGGCGTTTGATTCCGATGTTTATTGCGGACTCATCGTCGATGATGTCCATCTCCATCCTGCGGTCGTGCGACTGGCGGTTCATGCGAAAGGCATGGACCGCATCATGCTGGTCACCGACGCGATGCCGAGCGTCGGCACCGACGTCAGCGAATTCACGCTGCAGGGTAAGCGCATCGCCGTGAAGGATGGTGTTTGCATTTTCGAGGATGGCACGCTGGCGGGGACACATCTCGACATGGCGTCGGCGCTGCGCAAGACAGTCGAGGTGACCGGCTTGTCGGTACCCGACGTGTCGGCGATGGCGAGCGCAACTCCGGCGACCTTCCTATCGCTGCGGGACCGCATTGGTTTGATCGCGGCCGGACAGCGGGCAGACTGGGTCTGGCTGGACGCGGACCTGGCTCCGCGCGCGACATGGATCGGTGGGCGGCCCGTTTCCGAAACCGCCTAGATTCCTGTTCAAATACACAATGATAGAAGCCGTGCGACAACAAGCGGCGAAAGTTTTGGGGAATGAACCGATGAGCCTGATCATCACCTCTCCGCTCAGAGGATGGGCGACGACGCTGGACAGCGTTCCGGACCCGGTCTTTGCGCAGCGCATGATGGGCGACGGCGTTGCGATCCAGCCGCTCGGCGACACCGTCGTCGCGCCGTTCGACGGCGAGGTGGTGACGCTTCACGACGCGGGCCACGCCATTTCATTGCGCAGCGCCGAGGGCGCCGAAGTGCTGATCCATATCGGGCTCGATACGGTGATGCTGAAGGGCGAAGGCTTTACCCCGCTCGTTGCAATCGGCGACAAGGTGTCGCGCGGCGATCCGTTGATCCGCTTCGATCTGGACGCCGTCGCTCTCGCGGCCACCAGCCTGATCACCCCGGTCATCGTGACCAACGCCGACGCCTTTGCAATCAGCCGCCGCACCGTCGATTGTTCGGTCGGCGCATGCGAGGCGCTGATGACGCTCGTTCCGGTGCAGGCCGAGGCGAGGCGCCGGTCGGATGACGGAACCGTGGTCGAGCAGGCGGTGACGCTGTCGCTGCCGCACGGCATCCATGCCCGCCCTGCCGCGCGGATCGGCGAAACCGCGCGTGGCTTTGAAGCCGACATACATCTGCTGAACGGCGACAAGCGCGGCGATGCGCGGAGCACCGTGGCGCTGCTCGCACTTGGCACCCGTCTGGGCGACGAAGTCCTCGTGCAGGCGCGCGGCGCCGATGCCGAAGCGGCGCTTGCCGCCATCGTCGCGTTGCTGGCAACCGATATGGGTGAAAGCGCGCCTGCAGCCCTCGTCGCGACGGCCGGATCGGTTGAAGCATCGTTGCTGCGCGCAGGACAGATCGGCGGTGTGATCGCCTCGCCCGGCCTTGCCAAGGGGCCGGCGGCGCGGCTGCGGCAGGTCGCCATTGCCGTCGCGCGCGACGGCAATGGCGCCTCCGCGGAACGAAGCGCCCTGCGCGCCGCACGCGACGATGTCCGCGGCCGGATCGCCGCGCGAGCCGACGACGCGGAGGGCAGCGTCGCGGCGGTCATGCACGCGCATGTCGCGCTGCTTGACGATCCTGAACTGCTCGCGGGCGCGGAAAAGCGCATAGCTGAGGGACGTAGCGCGGGCTTCGCATGGCGCGGCGCAATCCACGATCAGATCGACGCGATCCGCGCCACGGGCAATGCGCATCTGATCGAACGCGCCGACGACCTTGTCGACATCGAGCGGCAATTGCTGGCGGCGCTGACCGGCACGTCGCTCGACGGTACTGCGGTTCCGGCCGGGGCGATCGTCGTTGCCGAGGATTTACTGCCGTCGCAGCTGCTCACTCTTGCCGCCGCGAAACCGGCGGGCCTGTGCCTCGTTCGCGGCGGCCCGACCTCGCATGTCGCAATCCTGTGCGCGGGGCTCGGCTTGCCCGCACTCGTCGCGATGGGCGATGCGCTGGACAATATCGAAGACGGCACGCCGTTGCTGCTCGATGCCGAACTCGGCCATCTGACTGCAAATCCGGGGACAGTGGACGACGAGGCCTTTACCTCACGGCTCGCAAAGCGCTATGCGAGGCGCGCGGCGGCGCAGGCGGCGGCAAGCGACGCCTGCCAGACTGCCGATGGCGCGCGCATCGAAATCTTCGCGAATATCGGCACGGTCGAGGACGCCGCGGTCGCCGCCGCGCAGGGCGCCGAGGGATCGGGGCTCGTCCGCAGCGAATTCCTGTTCCTGGACCGCGACACCGCGCCGTCGGAGGAGGAGCAATACGCCGCCTATCAGGGCATCGCGGACGCGCTCGCGGGCAAACCGGTGATCATCCGCCTGCTCGACATCGGCGGCGACAAGCCAGCCGGCTATATTCCGTTCGCCCACGAGGAGAACCCCGCGCTCGGCCAGCGCGGCATCCGCGTTGCGCTTGCGCAGCCCATACTGTTGGAAACGCAGCTCCGCGCGATCCTGCGCGTGGCGCCCGTCGGTCAGTGCAGGATCATGATCCCGATGGTCGCAAGCGTCGATGAACTGCGGCAGGTCCGGGCAATCGTCGACCGCCTCCGCGGCGAAATGGGAATCGCGTCGCCGGTCGAAGTGGGCGTGATGGTCGAAACCCCGGCCGCTGCGATGACCGCCGACCTGCTCGCCACCGAGGCCGACTTTCTGTCGATCGGCACCAACGACCTCACCCAATATGTGCTCGCGATGGATCGCGGCAATCCTGCGGTCGCTGCCGGGGTCGACGCGATGCACCCGGCGGTGCTGCGCATGATCGGCGAGACCTGTCGCCTCGCGGCCCCGCGCGGGCGCTGGGTCGGGGTGTGCGGCGGGCTCGCTTCCGATCCCGCGGCACTGCCGATCCTGATCGGGCTCGGCGTCACCGAATTGTCGGCCGTCCCCGGTTTCGTCGCAGAGGCGAAGCAGATTGTGCGCGGGCTGACCCGGATCGAAGCGCGTGCGCATGCCGAGCTCGCGTTGCAATGCAAGTCGGCAGCCGAGGTTCGTGCGCTCGCCCGCGCTTTCGAGGAGACACGTCGATGAGAAAGACGCTCGAAACGCTCCAGCCGCTTGGCCGCGCGCTGATGCTGCCGATCGCGGTGCTGCCGATCGCGGGTCTGCTGCTGCGCATCGGTCAGCCCGACCTGCTCGACATTGCCTTCATCTCGGCTGCGGGCGCCGCGATCTTCGAGAATCTGGGCATCCTCTTCGCGATCGGCGTGGCGGTCGGTTTCGCGCGCGACGGCAATGGCGCCGCAGCGCTTGCGGGCGTCGTCTGCTATCTGGTCACCACCACCGGCGCCCAAACCTTTCTGACCGCGCCGCTCGACGTGGGCGCAGGCTTGCCCGAGGCGGCAGCGGCCTTGGCCGCGAAAAATTGGGCGCTGACACAGATCGACAAGCTGGAGGTCCCGATCGGCATATTGTCGGGGCTGATCGGCGGCAATTTCTACAACCGCTTCGCGACCATTGCGCTGCCCGAATACCTCGCCTTCTTCGGCGGCCGGCGCTTCGTGCCGATCGCAAGCGGTGTCGCGGGGCTGCTGCTCGCGGCCGTGCTGGGCTATGGCTATGCGCATATCAGCGGCGCGATCGATGCCGCGAGCCGTACGGTCGTCGAAAGCGGCGGCGCCGGCCTGTTCGTCTATGGCGTGCTGAACCGGCTGCTCATCGTCACCGGTCTCCACCACATCATCAACAATGCCGCCTGGTTCGTCGTCGGCGATTTCCAGGGAGCGACTGGGGATTTGCGCCGCTTCTTCGCCGGCGACCCCAATGCCGGCGCGTTCATGTCGGGGTTTTTCCCGGTGATGATGTTTGGCCTGCCGGCCGCGTGCCTCGCGATGTATCATGAAGCGCGGCCCGAACGACGCAAGGCGGTTGGCGGCATGCTCTTCAGCCTTGCCTTTACCAGCTTTCTGACCGGCGTGACCGAACCGATCGAATTCACCTTCATGTTCGTCGCGCCGTTGCTCTACGCGATCCACGCGCTGCTGACCGGAGTCGCAATGGCGCTGATGAACGCGCTCGACGTAAAGCTCGGTTTCGGATTCTCGGCGGGGCTGTTCGACTATGTGCTGAACTTCAGCCTCGCGACGCGGCCGTGGATGCTGCTGCCGGTGGGGGCCGTATATGCAGTGCTTTATTACGGCCTGTTCCGCTTCTTCATCCGCCGTTTCGACCTCGCGACGCCCGGACGCGAAAAGGGCGTGGTCGCCGAAACCGCCACTGCATCGGCGGGCGGCGCGCGGGGCGAAGCCTTTGTCGCGGCGCTCGGCGGCGCGGCCAACCTGGTCAGCGTCGATGCCTGTACCACGCGCCTCCGCCTGATCGTCGCCGACCAACAAGCGATCGACGACGCCGCGCTGTCCTCGCTCGGCGCGCGCGGCATCATCCGCCCGTCGGAAAAGGCGGCGCAGGTGGTGCTCGGACCGATTGCCGACCTGGTCGCCGAAGAGATCCGCGGCGCGCTGGCGTGGAGCGGCGCCGCGGTCGCTGCCACACATCGGCCGGTGATCGCCGGCAGCACCGATGCTTCCGGGCTGCCCGCCGAAGTCGTTGGCGCGCTCGGCGGCGACGCCAACCTCCGCACCGTTCACGCGCTTCACGGCCGCTTCCGCGTCGAGCTCGCCGACCCCGCGCGCGTCGACGAGGGCGCTCTCGTACGGATCACGCACGGGATCGCCCGCCCGCAAACCGACGTCTGCCACATCCTGCTATGACTTAGCGCGGTCGCCTTCGGCCCTGGCTAGTCCCAATCGAGCGCGCCCTTTTTCCATTCGTAGATGAAACCTACCGTCAAGATGCCCAAAAAGACCATCATGGCGCCCCATGCTTCCCAGCCGAGATCGTCGACGACGATGGCCCAGGGAAAGAGGAAGGCAGCCTCAAGGTCGAAAATGATAAACAGGATCGCGACCAGATAGAAACGGACGTCGAACGGCTTGCGCGGTGCTTCGAAGGCGGGAAAGCCGCACTCATATTCGGAGAGTTTCTCACTGTCCGGCGCGTGAGCGCCGGTGACGCGCGACACCGCCATCGGCAAGAAGACGAACAGGAGCGACAGCGCCAGCGCGACGCCCATGAAGATCAGGATCGGAAGATAGTCGAGCAACAGCGTGGACGACGACGCCAGATTGGCGCCGGATACGGATTGGGACGGCATGGCGGCCTCCTTCGAAGTCGCCGGGCCGTCCCGGACCTGATGCCGACGCACCCGCCCATGCCAGAGCCGAACGCGCCGGGGAGGACGTGGCCTCGCTGATTTTGGTCAACGCCGGTCAGACGGACGATGAAAGCTTCATCATCACCAGTCCGCTGACGATCAGAAGCGCGGCGGCGATCCGCATCGCATTCGCCTGTTCACCGAGGACGAAGATGCCGACAAGAAACGCCCCGACCGCGCCGATCCCGGTCCAGATCGTGTAAGCGGTGCCGAGTGGCAGCGACTTCATGGATAAGGAGAGCAATGCGAAGCTTATAATCATCGCGCCGATCGTGATGGCGGTCGCGCCAGGGCGCGTGAAACCCTCGGACTGCTTCATCGAATAGGCCCACACGATTTCGAAAATTCCGGCGATCGTCAGATAAATCCAGGCCATGACAGCCTCCTTCAAAGGCTGCCGGGCCGTCCCGGACTTGGGAAACCCGCATCATGTGCAGGCGAGGACGTGGCCTCTGGAAGGCGGCCTGGCAGGGGCAGCAGGACTCGAACCCGCGACCCTCGGTTTTGGAGACCGATGCTCTACCAACTGAGCTATACCCCTAGGCCGGAGTGCGCCACTAGCCGGATTGCAGGGGCGGGGCAAGAGGGATGACGGGTTGCGCGTGCGGGCGGGGCTGATATGCGCAATTTTGCATGAGCGCAGCGCCGTCCCCCGCCCGGTCCCCGTCCCCGGCCCCCGCCCCGCCCGACGGGCCTCCGCAAAATTATCTGGGCGGAATCGGATTGCGCCTGCTCGCGATGGTCAGCCTGTCGCTGATGTTCGTGCTCGTCAAAATGATCGACGCTGCCGATATCCATATCGTCGAGAGCCTGTTCTGGCGCCAGGCGCTCGTCCTGCCCTTCCTGCTGGTCTGGGTACAGGCGACCGGTGGCCTGTCGTCACTGAAGACGCAGCGCATCGGCGCGCATGCACGGCGGATGCTGATGGGCCTGACCGGCATGGCTTGCAATTTCGGCGCCATGATCCTGCTGCCGATGGCGGAAGCGACGACGATCAGCCTGTCGGTGCCGATTTTCGCGGTGATCTTTGCGGCGATCCTGCTGGGCGAGGCGACAGGGTGGCAGCGATGGAGCGCGGTGATCATCGGCTTTGTCGGCGTCCTCGTCGTGCTCGACCCGATTTCGGGCTTTGCCGGCGGCTTCGGCGGAACGCATGGCGTCGGCACGCTGATTGCGCTCACCGGCGCGGTCATGACGGCGCTGATCACGATTGCGGTACGCGACCTTGGCCGAACAGAAAATGCGGGGACGATCGTTTTCTGGTTCAGCCTCTTGTCCATGATCCCGCTCGGGATCGCCCTGCCCTTTGTCTTCACGCCGCATGACGGCCGCGAATGGCTGCTCCTGGTCGGCCTCGGCTTTCTTGGCGCCGTCGTCCAGATGTCGCTGACCGGCGCGCTGCGCCTCGCCCCCGTGTCGGTCGTCATCCCCATGGATTATTCAAGCCTGCTATGGGCGATCGCCGCCGGCTGGTGGTTCTTTGGCACGCTGCCCGCCGACACGACCTGGGTCGGTGCCCCCTTGATCATCGCGTCGGGCCTGTTCATCGCCTGGCGCGAGCATCGCCGCCATATCGACCGGCCCAAGGAGGTTGCTGCATGACATTACCGATCCTCTATCACTGCCCCGACGCCCGCTCGCTGCGCTGCCTGTGGGCGGTCGAGGAAGCCGGGATCGACGTGGACCTGCGCCTGCTGAAATTCCCCCCGCGCGCGTTCGAGCCCGATTATCGCGCCGTCAATCCGTTGATGACGATCCCCGGCTGGGTCGAGAACGGCCAGTTGATGACCGAGTCCGCCGCGATCTGCGAACGCATCGCCGAAGGAACTCCGCTGGAGGTTCACCGCGACGAGAATGATTATTGGGCGTGGCGCAACTGGCTGCACCGCAGCGATGCGACGCTGACCTTCCCGCTCGCGATCATGATCCGCTACACGCGCGTCGAACCCGAGGAGCGCCGGCTTGCCCAGGCGGTCGAGGACTATAAGGCGTTCTTTGGCGGCCGCGCGAAGAGCATCGAGGCAGCGCTGGCCGACGGCCGCGAGTGGCTCGTCGCGGATCGCTTTACCATTGCCGACATCGTGATCGGCTATGCAGCCTTCCTCGCGACGACATTGCGTGCTGACGATGTACTTGGCGATGCGACGAAGGCGTGGCTCGGCCGCTGTATGGCGCGCGAGGGGTTTCAGCGCGCGCGGCAGCGCCAGAAAGCAGCCGAATAACGAAAAAGGGCTCCACCATTTGGTGGAGCCCTTCGTGCCCCCCGTGCATGGCAAAGCCAACGAGGAAAACGCATCGGCCTTTCGGGGTGTAGGTCGCGTGAAAGGCCGTATGTGGGGCCAATTTATGGTGCGCCGCAGAAGTTGGCTTTCACATTCTCCCGCGCTTAAAGCGACAAAAGATACGGACGTGCGCGTCGAAAATGTTTCCTTTGTCGCTTTAGGGGCGGATGGCGAAGGCCGACGATGTCTAAGAGCGTGCTGGCGGCTGGCACGACGGGACGATGTAGGACAGCGGCTTCTGGTATCGGGGTGGCGGCGACTTTGGGGTACCCTCTTTGGACATCGCCCGGCTGGATCCGGATCGGATCGGCGCAACAGCCGCGCAATATTCCAAAGTTCAGGAAAGTTCAGCCCTGTGAGCGCCCCGATTTGCAAGTCGCGGAATGCTGGATGTCCGCGGCACGTCCGATCATGGCTGCACTCGCAAGCGGGGCAGCGACCATCTTTTTGTTCACCGAATGAAAGAGCCGGATGAAGGCTGGCACAGCCGAATAATGTAGGAAAGACCTATTTGAAGGCGATGTCTGTTTTGGCGTGGGAGCAGGCGTTTGCTACTATGTTGTACCCCGGCGAAGGCCGGGGCCCAGGGCTTTCGAAAGCCGAGCTGTGCGGATTGCCGCCCTGGACCCCGGCCTTCGCCGGGGCACACATTACCGTCGTTAGTGTCCGGTCGTTTCTTCGCCTTGTCATCCCGGGCTTGACCCGGGATCCCGCTTTTTGACGCACTCACCGACTTCTAGCGGGACCCCGGATCAAGTCCGGGGTGACGAGGATGTGGAGGGCAGCTTAAGCCACTCTCTTTCTCCGTTCGTGTCGAGCGAAGTCGAGACATCCATCGACGTCGAGCCTGGCCCGAGGGGCATCTCGACTTCGCTCGATGCGAGCGGGCCGATAAGCCAGAGCGCAGCAATCGGTCGCTACCCGTCGCCTTGCTCCGATCCGCGTGCGCGTTGGAAACCGTCCGGGCGTGCCCGGCGCCAGCGTAGCCCGACCATCAGGACGAACGGCCAGAATATCGTATTGAGGACATCGAACGCGCTGTCGGGCATTCGCCAGGCACCATGTGCGATGCGATCGGCGACCTCCTTTGCGATGGCCGCAGCCAGGACGAACAGAAACGGCGTCCATGTCGCAAGCGAACGCCGTGTCACGATTCGCGCAAGAAACAGGACGACCATGCCGCCGTGGACGTGCAGCAGGCTGTCCGACGCACCGGTGCTCATGCCCAGCGCGGAGCTCAGCGGGCGGTAGAAATCGATGAGGTTTTCCATCGCGACGCGCTAAAGCATCAGGCAAATGAACCTGCCGTTACCGACGACATGTGCGCCAAAGAAACGTCAGGCGTTCAATTCACCATCCGCTCATAGCCCTCCCAATAGGGAGCGCGCAGGTCTTTTCTCAAAATCTTGCCGCTGGCGTTCCGGGGCAGCGCATCGATCACGTCGATGCTGCGCGGGCATTTGAAGGGAGCAATGCGTTCGCGCGCCCAGGCGATGATGTCGGCTTCTTCGACGCTCGTTCCGGGTTTGGCGACGACGACCGCCTTCACCGTCTCCCCCCACTTCTGGTCGGGAATGCCGATCACAGCGACTTCCTGCACCGCCGGATGGCCGAAGATCGCGCTTTCGACTTCGGCCGGATAGACATTCTCGCCGCCGGTGATGATCATGTCCTTCATCCGGTCGTGGATGAAGAGATAGCCGTCGGCGTCGAGATAGCCCGCATCGCCGGTACGGATCCAGCCCTCGTCCGTCATCGTATTTGCCGTCGCGTCGGGCAGATTCCAATATCCCAGCATATTGTTCGAAGAGCGGGTGACCACCTCACCCACTTCGCCCGTCGGAACGGATTGACCGTCGGGTCCGAGGATGACGATTTCGACGCCGGGAAGCGCCTTGCCCGCCGACCGCATCCGCACATTGCCTTCCGGGTCGTGATCCTCGGGCGGCAGCATCGAGATCGTGCCCGTCGTCTCGGTCATCCCATAAGCTTGGATGAACTGCGCGCCGAAGACCGCGATGCACTGGCGCAGCAGTTCGAGCGGGATCGGCGCGGCGCCATAGAGGATATATTTGAGGCGGCTGTAATCGACGCTGGCGCAGCGCGGGTGCATCAGCAGCATCTGGAGCGCCGCGGGAACCATGAAGAAGCGGGTGACGCCGTGCTGCTCGACCGCGTCGAACACCCCGTCGGGGTTGAACTCCGCGAGCACGACGCCCGGCAATCCAGCGGCAAGCGCCATGATGCCGAGCCCGGTGCCGCCGATATGCGCGCACGGCATCGCGACCAGCACCGCCTCATCATCTTCCCATTTCGTGTACGGCAGATCGAGCGTGTTCGAATGTTTGCGCAGCGCGAAGAGATTGCGGTTCGACAGCACCGCACCCTTGGGGTTGCCGGTGGTGCCCGAGGTATAGAGCTGAAGCACCGCGTCGTTGGTACCCGACGGATCGAAGGACAGGCGCTCGGCCCCGTCGATCATCGACCATGCGTCGGCGGCGCCGACGATCTTGGGATCGTTCTGAAGCTTTCCCGCTAGCTGTTCGGCGAGCGCATCGAACCCCGGGCCAGCAAAGACCATTTTCGCCTTCGTATCATTGACGATGAAGGCCCATTCGGTCGGCGAGAGGCGCCAGCCGATCGGTGCCATCACGATCCCCGCGCGCGCCGCGCCGTAGAAAAGGGTGAAATAGAGGTCGCTATTCTTGCCGATCCACGCGATGCGGTCGCCCTTCCGGAGCCCCGCCGCGATCAGCGCCGACGCCGCCCGCGCAGTGCGGTCATCGAGTTCGGCATAGGTATAGACGCGGTCCTCTTCGCGCAGCGCCACCCGATCGGGGCGCTCGCTGGCCCAATGGGTCAAGAATTCGTCAAATGTGAAAAGGTCCGAAACGTCGCGGCCCATCGCCTCTCTCTCCTCGAATCGCATCTCTTTCGTGCAATTGGTGAGAGGCTAGCGCCTGCGGGGGCCGCGTAAAGCGCCGATCGCCCATACTGTCAGGTCCGTCAGGTGCGGCGGAACAACAGCATCAGGTTATTTGCAGGCATCGCGCGGCGTTCAGCGAAGGCGAGACCGGCATCGACGGCGGCTGCTTTTACGGCGTCGGTATCGCGAAGCCCCCACGCAGGATTACGGCTGCGCAGGCTGGCATCGAAGGCTAGATTGCTCTCCGCCGTCGGGGCATCGGGCTCAAAATAGGGGCCGTAAAGGATCAACGGCGCGCCGCGGGCAAGCAGCCGGACTGCGCCAGCGAGCAGGCCCGTCGTCGCCTCCCACGGGCTGATATGCACCATATTGATGCAGAGGATCGCATCGGCGCGGTCCAACGGCCATACATCGGACGCCGCATCGAGGGCGATCGGCGGAGCAATATTCGCCAGCCCGGCGTCAACGCGATAGGCCGCGATCGACGTCAGCCCGGCGGGGTCGGGATCGGTTGGTTGCCAATCCAGATCCGGAAAAGCAGCGGCGAAATGCACCGCATGTTCGCCCGATCCGCTCGCGACTTCCAGCACTGACCCGGTCGCAGGGAGCCAATCGCGCAGAACCGCAACGATCGCGTCGCGATTGCGCAGCGTTGCCGGTGCATGGCGCTTGTCACCCGGCGCGCCCTCCCCCGGCGTCCAGGGTTGCGGCGTCACTTGGTCGCCTGTGCCCGCGCGCGGCGTTCACGCACGATCAGCCAGCCGAACAAGCCCACCGGGCCGGCCATCAGCGTCAGAAACAGGAAGGGAAATTGCACGATGCGGCTGAAGCCCTTCTGATCGGCGTCGCGCGCGATCCACATGCCGGTAAAAAGGTCGAAGGCCAGGTAATGGATCCACCCCATCGTCGCGCCGCCCGGGCTGTCGAACAGCTTCATCACGCCCTTCAGCGTGGTGAAGTCCGCCCCGCTCGCTCCGCCGGGGTCGATGCCGCCGGTCAGGAAACCGACGATCAATATCGTATAGGCAAGGCAGAGCAGGAAGACGCCCGCATAGAGGATCGCCGCGAGGATTTTCGGGCTGCGCGGCAGAAAGGCGAGTGCGATCCAGCCCGCGAAAGCCCAGTAATTGGCCAACAGAAAGATATTGTCCCAGCTCATCGCGCGCTCCCCCGCCCTGTCAGATCAGTCCGCCGAGCCCGAACAGCACGACGCCCGCCAGCAAAGCAATGGCGCCGGTGACGGTGATCAGCAAGGTCATTCGCGCGGCCGACGCGCGGCGCGAGATGAAGAAGGCCGTCGCGAGGCCGAGCCCGATCGCGAAAAGCGGTGCGTAGACGAACGCCCAGTCATAGCTGAACTCGCGGCGAACCCGGACCATCTCCCATTGCTCGACGACAAGACCATAGGCAGTGATCGCGATCAGCCAGCCGAGAAGCGCGACGATCGCGAACAACGCACCGGCCGCGATGCACCCCGCGCCGGAGCGCGGCTGGGGACGTTCGGGGCCGGGCGCCGGTTCGGTCATCAGCCCTCCCAGGCGAGGACGGGCTTGCGTGCCGCGAGCGTCTCGTCGAGGCGCGCGCGCGGTGCGAAGTGCGGCGCGGTCTTCAGCGCCGGGTCGCCGTTCTTCGCGCGCATTGCGATGCTGCGGAGGGCGCCGATGAACTGGTCGAGCACGGCCTTGCTCTCGGTCTCGGTCGGCTCGACGAGCATCGCGCCATGGACGACGAGCGGGAAATAGACCGTCATCGGGTGATAGCCCTCGTCGATCAGCCCCTTGGCGATGTCGAGCGTCGAGAAACCCTCGGCGAGGCCTTTATCGCTGAACAGTGCTTCGTGCATGCACGGCCCCGAGCGGCCGAAGGGCGCGTCGAGCACATCCTCGAGGCTGCGCAGCACATAGTTCGCGTTGAGCACCGCATCTTCGGCAACCTGCTTGAGGCCGTCGGCTCCGTGGCTGAGGATATAGGTCAGCGCACGGGTGAACATGCCCATCTGACCGTGGAAGGCGGTCATGCGGCCGAAGGTCTGCGGATGATCCTCGCCCGCATTTTCCTCTTCGATCAGGCGGAAGCTGTCGCCTTGCCGGGTCACGAAAGGCAGGGGTGCGAAGGGCGCGAGCGCCTCGGACAGCACGACCGGACCCGAGCCAGGACCGCCGCCGCCGTGCGGGGTCGAGAAGGTCTTGTGCAGGTTGATATGCATAGCATCGACGCCAAGGTCGCCGGGGCGCACGCGCCCGACGATGGCGTTGAAGTTCGCGCCGTCGCAATAGACATAGCCGCCCGCAGCATGGACCGCATCCGAGATCGCCTTCATGTCGCGCTCGAACAGGCCGCAGGTGTTAGGGTTGGTGATCATCACCCCGGCGACGTCGGGGCCAAGGCGTGCCTTCAACGCTTCAAGGTTGACGCGGCCGGCCTCGGTCGCCGGGATATCCTCGACGGTAAAGCCCGCAAAGGCCGCAGTCGCGGGGTTGGTGCCGTGCGCGCTTTCGGGGACGAGGATGACACGGCGGTCTTCGCCGCGCGCCTCGAGCGCCGCCTTGATGCAGAGGATACCGCAGAGTTCGCCATGCGCGCCGGCCTTGGGCGACATCGCGACGCTGTGCATGCCGGTGAGCGTGATCAGCCATTCGGCGAGCTCGTGGATCACCGCATAGGCACCCTGCACCGTTTCCTGCGGCTGCAGCGGGTGGACGTCGGCAAAGCCGGGCATCCGCGCCACCTTTTCGTTGAGGCGCGGGTTATGCTTCATCGTGCAGCTACCGAGCGGGAAGAGACCGAGATCGATCGCATAATTCTGGCGGCTGAGGCGCGTATAGTGACGCACCGTTTCGGACTCGCTGAGGCCCGGCAGGCCGATGGGCGCGGTGCGCGCAAGGCCGCCGAGGTCAAAGGCAGGTGCCGTTTCGTCGAAATCGACCCCGGTCGTCTCGCTGCCGCCAATCTCGAAGATCAGCGGTTCTTCGAGCATCAGCGCGCGGTTTCCTGTAAAGGTGACATTGTCGTCGGCACCGCCGGCAACATTCATTTCGGGGCGCCAGCCGGCGCGGTTGAGCGCGGTCATGCCAGCACCTCCTTCAGGGCAGCGGCGAAGGCGGCGATATCCGCCTCGGTCACGGTTTCGGTCACGGCGACGACGAGGCCGTTTTCAAGGCCTTCATTGTCGGGATAGAGGCGGCCGAGCGAGACGCCGCCGAGGATATCCCGCTCCGCAAGCTTGTGGATCACCGGGCGTGCCGCGGTGGGAAGCAGCAGCGTGAATTCGTTGAAGAAGCTGTTGTTCAGCACCGACACGCCCGGCAGCTTCGCGAGTTCGGCGGCAGCAGCCTGCGCGCGGCCGTGATTGATCGCGGCGAGTTGACGAAGGCCCGCTTCACCGAGCAACGTCATATGGATGCTGAAGGCCAGCGCACAGAGCCCTGAATTGGTGCAGATATTGCTCGTCGCCTTTTCGCGGCGAATATGCTGTTCGCGCGTCGAGAGCGTCAGCACGAAACCGCGCTTGCCATTGGCGTCGACGGTTTCGCCGCACAGGCGACCCGGCATCTGGCGGACATATTTGGTCTTGCACGCGAACAAGCCGACATAGGGTCCGCCGAACTGCAGCCCGACACCAAGCGATTGGCCCTCACCCACGACGATATCCGCGCCCATTTCGCCCGGCGACTTGATGAGACCGAGCGCGACGGGTTCGGTCACGACCGCGATCAACAGCGCACCCGCCGCCTGGCAGGCCTCGGCCAGCTTCGTCATATCATCGATGCGGCCAAGGATATCGGGATATTGGACGACGACGCAGCTTGTGTCCTTGTCGATCGCCGAGGCCAGCGCCGCCCAGTCGGTCCCAGCCTCGAGACTGGGGTCGCCGTCGACGAGCGTATCGCCGGTATATTTCGCCATCGTGCGCGCAACGCTGCGATAATGCGGGTGAAGCCCGGTCGAGAGCAAGGCCTTGGCGCGCTTGGTGATGCGGCGCGCCATGACGATTGCTTCCCAGCACGCGGTCGAGCCGTCGTACATCGACGCATTGGCAACGTCGGTGCCGAGCAGCCGCGCGACCTGCGACTGGAATTCGAACAGCATCTGCAGCGTGCCCTGCGCGATTTCGGGCTGATAGGGCGTGTAGGCGGTCAGGAACTCGCCGCGCTGGATCAGATGATCGACGCTTGCCGGCACATGATGGCGATAGGCGCCGGCGCCGAGGAAAAAGGGTCCCTCGCCCGCGGCGCGGCTGCGGCGTGCGAGCGCGCCCATATGACGTTCGACCGCAAGCTCGCTCGCATGGTTCGGCAGGCCGGCGATCGGGCCGTCCAGTCGCGCTTCGGCGGGGACGTCGACGAACAGATCGTCGATCGACGACGCGCCAACGCTGGCGAGCATCGCCGCGCGATCATCGGAAGTCAGAGGGAGATAACGCATGAACTACTCCGGGGAAGAGGCTGGATTGACGGAATAAAGCCGGGCGGTGTCGGCAAGTGTGCCGGTGAAAACGGTCGGTCCCGCATGGGTCGTATGGACCCATGGCGCGAGCCAGATACGAAAGCCGGCGTCGCGGACGCGGCGGCAGAAGGCATAGTCGTCCGAGAGCAAAGCCTGGCTTTCGGGGTCGATGAGCGGGCAGAAGAAAGCAGTCTCGGTTTCGCCAACGCGGTGCGCCTGCCGCTCCGCCGGGTCGGGACGGAAGACCAGGTCGGGAAGAGATGTGCGCAGCCCCTCCAGCACCTCGCGGCGGATGAGCATCATCGCGGTGCCGAGCCGCGACAGCTCGACCAGATCGGTCAGCTTGAAATTCTGCTCGGGATGCAGAAAGTGCAGCGCAAATTCGCCAGCATAACGTGCAAGCTCGGCCGGATTCTCCTTCGCGAGGCCAAGCTCTGCCGCGCGCGCGACATTGCTCCAGTTGACCATTCGCCGCGGATAGGCCGCGCCGAGGACGCCGACTTCCGGGTTGGCGTCCATCGCGCGGACCATCGAGAATATGTCGTCGGGCGAAAAATCAATATCCGCATCGATGAACAACATATGCGTGCAGTCGCTGGCGAGGAACATCGCCGCCAGCATGTTTCGCGCGCGCGAGATCGACGGCTGATAGAGGATGAATTCGAACCGGACCGGCACGCCCATCGCCTGCGCGCGGAGCGCAAGATCGAGCGCCGCGCGGACATAAGTGCCCTGCGCGCCCTCATAGATGGGCGTCGCCACCATCAGGCGGCAATTGGCTGGCGCGGCGTCGGTCATCTTGTCCCTCCCCCTCCCGCCCGCGGGAGGGGCTATCGGTTACAGGCCAGGTTTACAGGGCGTCGCAGAAGACCTTGTACGCAGCAGCGTCCATCAGGCCGTCGAGCTGGCTCTTGTCGCCGAGTGTCATGCGGAAGAACCAGCCTTCGCCTTCGGGATCCGAATTGACGAGCGAGGGATCTTCCTCGAGCTGGCCATTGCCTTCGGTCACGGTGCCGTCGACCGGCGCATAGACGTCGCTTGCCGCCTTCACCGACTCAACGACCGCGGCATCGCCGCCCTTGCTGAGTTCGGCGCCGGTGTCGGGAACTTCGACGAACACGATGTCGCCAAGCTGGCCCTGCGCGAAGTCGGTAATGCCGACGGTCGCGACATCGCCGTCGACATCGATCCACTCATGCTCTTCGGTAAAATAACGCGGCATCACTCAACCTCCTGTTTTACGAACATATCGATGCGGAACGAACGGCATCGCCGCGACCGTGCAATGGACGAGCTTGCCGCGCACCTCGGCGGCAACCGCGGTTCCGGGCACGGCATGGTCGCGCGGGACATAGCCCATCGCGATGGGCGCGCCGACGCTGGGGGCAAAGCCGCCCGACGTCACGACGCCGATCTCATCCTCGCCGTCGAAAAGCTTGGCACCCTCGCGCACCGGAAGCTTGCCGTCGACGAGCAGGCCGACGCGTTTGCGCGGTGGGCCATCCTCAAGATGACCGAGAATGCGCGCGGCGCCGGGAAAATTCTCTTCTTCGCGGCGGCGTTTGCTCACCGCAAAGCCAAGGTCGGCTTCGGCGGGATCGGTCGCGGGAGTCAGGTCGTGGCCGTAGAGCGGCAGGCCGGCTTCGAGCCGCAGCGAGTCGCGGGCGCCGAGACCTATCGGCTTCACTTCCTCCATTGCGCAGAGCGCATCGGCGAAGGCTTCAAGCGCTTCGTTCGGGAGCGAAATCTCGAAGCCATCTTCACCGGTATAGCCCGAGCGGCTGAGCGCGATCGCATGGCCCTGCCAGATTGTACGCGCCGCCTGCATGAAAACGAGATTTGCGGCCTCGGGGACCAACCGCGCGAGCGCATCGACTGCCTTTGGCCCTTGCAGCGCGAGGAGGCCATAATCCTCATTATGGTTGAGCGTGATGTCGTCGGGCAGATTTTCGCGGAGGTGGCCGATATCTTCCCATTTGACCGCGCCGTTGACGACGATGCCGAACTGGTCGCCTTCGTTGGTGATCATCAGATCGTCCAGAATGCCGCCATCTTCATCGAGCAGCAGCGAATAGCGCATCCGGCCGGGCTTGAGCCCCGAGATGTCGCCCGGAACAAGTGCCTCCAGCGCCTCGGCAACGCGATCGCCCGACAGCGATAGCTGGCCCATATGGCTTACGTCGAACAGGCCGGCGCTTTCGCGCGTCCAGAGATGTTCGGCCATAATGCCTTCATATTGGATCGGCATCCAGTAGCCGGCGAATTCGACCATTCGGCCGCCCTTCGCCCGGTGCCAGCCGTCGAGCGGCAGGGTGGCTGTTTCGATCGGAACTTCTTCATCTTCGCGCATGTCGCACTCCCGTCGTCGTTGACACGGCAAGGCGCGGCCCGGTGCCGCCCTGTTGCCATGCCCCCTCTGTCACGGGAACCTGAGAGTTTTCCTCCATATATTATGGAGTTACCCCTTCGGTGGTTCCGGCAATGAACAGCCGGAACGCTTTCCAGAGTGTCCGTTCCAGCCTGCGCGGTCCTGCTGACCTGAGAGTTTCCGGGGCGGTTGCTCCTTCGGTGGTGGGGTTTCCCCCACGCTCTCCCGCGCGGCCGGTCGAATCTCTTGCGAGGCCCGACAGACGTTGCGAGCCTTGGCGCTGCCCCTTTAAGGAGTCAATCGGCGAGCGCGCGGATTTCGTCGTTTTCGTGGATATGCACGCCCGAACCATCCTGCGCGGCAAGCGCCACGATCGCGGCGGCGACGCAATTGCCCGAAATCGAACGGTAGCGGCGGAAGCTGCCGTGCAGCAATGCGTCGGTGAACGGCGCGGCGATCGTCGCCAGCCCCTCGCCCAGACGCTGCGGCCCCGGCCGATCGCCGCGGAGCAGGCCCGGACGGATCAGGTCGAGCCGCGCGAAGCCGAGCGCTGCGAGATCATCCTCGGTCTCACCCTTGGTGCGGAGATAGAAGTTGGCGCTCTTCGCCGCGGCGCCGACCGAGCTGACCGCGATCATGTGCGGCGTGCCGCCCGCCCTTGCTCCGCGTGCGGCAACGAGGACAAGGTCGTGATCGACGGCACGGAATGCCTCTTGCGAGCCCGCGACCCGGATCGTCGTGCCGAGACAGGAAATGAGAAGCTTCGGTTTTTCGGCGGCGATGACATCGCCCCAGCGTTCTGATGGAGCAATAAGTGCCTTGTGCTGCAGTGCCAGCCCCTCCACCTCGCGTCGGGCCAGGACAGTGAGGGGCGCCGATCCGAAGCGTTCGATCACCGCGCGTCCGACGAGCCCCGTCGCGCCGACGATCAGCGCGTCAGGCATGCGCGAGAGCCTGTGGCACGGCGTCGCGCCCAAAGATTTCGGCATAGCGGTCGATGGCGAAGCGGTCGGTCATGCCGGCGATATAATCACCGATATGCCGGTTTGTCGCGCATTCTTCGCAGGGCAGACGCCCGGACCAGTCCTCGCCCATCAGTCGCGGGTCGCCAGCATAAGCGATGAAGAGGTCGCCGACGACCTTGTTCGCGGCCTCGGCGGCGGCGAGTTGTTCGGGATGGTGATAGAGGTTCGTGTACATGAACCGCTTGAGTTCGCGTTCCTGCACCGCGAGTTCGGGCGAAAAGCCGCCGAGCATCTGGCCTGCGGCGCGCACCTCTTCGACGCTCGCGACCCCGGCTGCGGCGACATTGGCGGCCGTCGCGGCGATCACGTCGTTGACCATCACGCCGATCTGGTCGCGGACGAGCTCGCGTAACAAACGGTCGCGCGGGGCGCCGGGGAAACGATCCTCCACTGCGCGGTAATTGGCGGCAACGAAGGGTTGCTCCATCAGCTGGTCGAGATCGAGCAGCCCGGCGCGCAGGCCATCGTCGATATCGTGATTGTCATAGGCGATATCGTCGGCGATCGCCGCAATCTGTGCCTCAAGGCTCGCGTGGCTTTCAAGTTCGAGCCCGAAATCGGCGTCAATCTCGGCAAGTGCCCAGCCGGGGTTCCTGACGGGGCCATTATGCTTGGCGAGCCCTTCGAGCGTTTCCCACGTCAGGTTGAGGCCGTCGAAGCGCGGATAAGGGCATTCGAGTCGCGCGAGCGTGCGCAGCGTATGGCCGTTATGGTCGAAACCGCCATGGCCGGCCATCGCCGCCTTCAACGCATCCTCGCCCGCATGGCCGAAAGGCGGATGACCGATGTCGTGCGCAAGACACAGCGCCTCGGTCAGATCTTCGTTGAGCCCGAGCGCGCGGGCGATGCCGCGGCCGATCTGCGCAACCTCGATGCTGTGGGTCAGGCGGACGCGATAATGGTCGCCGTCGGGGGCGACGAACACCTGCGTCTTGTGACGCAGGCGCCGGAAGGCGATCGAATGGATGATGCGGTCGCGGTCGCGCTGAAAGTCGTCGCGCGGGCCGCGGACGACGCGGCCAAGCTCCGCATGACGGCGCCCGCGGCTGGATGCGGGGTCGCTGGCGCAGGCTGCTACGCTCACTTGACCGGATCGACGGACTGGCCCGCCTCGCTGTTGAAAAGGAAGCCGTCGCCGCCGGCCTTTTTATAGTCGGCCAGCCAGTCCTGCGCCGCCTTGCGGTCCTTGAACGGGCCGACGAGCAGGCGGCGGGTCTTGCCCCATTCGGTCGTGGCGCCCGACTTGCCCTTGAACACTGCCGGGCTCTTTTTGGCGAACTTGCCAAAGTCGGTTGCAAGAGCCTTGGCATTTGCGCCGGTCGCGACCTGGATCCAGATGCGCGCGGGATTGGCCTTTTTCTCTGCGGCTTCTTCCTTTGCCTTGGCATCGGCCTCGGCCTTGGCTTTCGCGGCGGCCGCGTCTTTTTCGCGCTTCACCGCCTCGGCGGCTTCGGCCTTGCGCTTGTCATCCATCAATTTGGCGAGCGTGTCGGCGCCAACCGCATTTCCCGATTGCGCGAGTTCCTCGGCCGGAATCTCGATCGACCCGACGATATCGGCGAGCGAGGCGAGCGGCGCGGCCGAAGCGGGTGCCGGTGTAACGGTTGCCGCGGGTGCAATTGTGCTGGAAGGTGCCGACGCCGTAGCTTGGGGAACAGCGGCCGTCGAACGGCCCATTTCCGAGATTGAAAAGCCCGGACCGATCGGCCCCTTGTCGGCTTCGACGCTGGCGCCGATGGGCGCGGATGCCGCAGCCATCGCCGTGGGAACCGATGCTGGCGTTGCCGATTGCGACTGCGCCGCGACGGGTGCGGGCGATGATTCGACGGGCTGGCGAATGGTCTGCCGAAACGGCGACTGCAGCACGGGCGCACCCGTCGCCGGAGCGGCGGCCGGAGCGGACGTCGCTGGTGCCGCGGCCGACGGTGTCGCCGAAGCGGGCGGCGTCGCCACAGACGCAGATGCAAGTTTCCGCGGGGCTGGCGCGGGCGTCGGGGTCGAAGCGACAGACGTGCTCGGCTGGCGCTTGTCGCTGATCGGAGTGCGCTTCGCGGCCGGAGCCGCAGCCGGAAGGACCGGAGCAGGCGCCGCCGCGGCGACCTGTACCGGCTTGCGCTTGGGCCCGAGCTGACCATTCGGGAAACGACCGAAATGCGCGGCAGCCGCCTGCTGCGCGGGATTGAGCCGGTCCATCTGCGTCAGATAGGGCTGAATATTCTGCGCCATCGCGGGCGGCATCGTTGCATTGAGAATCTCGGTCGCTTCCTTGTCGCGCCCGTTCATTGCGAGGATCATCGCGCGCAGGCGCCATGCCCCGCGGTCCTGCGCCCGCAATTGCGGCGTGAGCAGTTGGATCGCGCGGTCGGCATCGCCGCTGATCCCGAGCGAGAGCGCATAGCGCCGCGTCAGTTCATCGTTCGGCGCGATCGACAGCGCGAGTTGATAGTCGCGCTGCGCCGCGTCCTGCTGGCCGAGAAGATCGCGCGCCAGACCGCGGTCGGCAAGGAACAAGCGTTCGGGCGCACCGAGCAACTGCGCCTCGCCGAAATAGTCGAGTGCGCGCGTCGGATTTTCGGAATGAACCATCGCCGAACCGAGCGCCGCCTTGACCGCGCCGTCGCGCGGGCTGGCCTGTTCGGCGCGGACGAGGAAACCGAGCGCGGCGCGATAATCCTCCAGCTCTATCGACGCACGGCCGGCGTCGAGCAGCGCGGAAGTGTCGCTGTTGTTCGAACCGATGCGGGCAAGCGCCGACGACAGGAGCGCGCGCGCGGTACTGCGCTTTTCCATCGCGGCCTTCGTCGCCGCATCGGGCGGCGTCACCTGTGCATATGCGGACGACAAAGCCGCCGTCCCAAGCAACAGCGCACCGAGCGCGCGAACATAATGATGCGCGCGCACCGGCTTCGCCGTCAATTTCACTTGCCGCATGGGCACAATCATCCCGATCTCCGGCCTGCCGTGCCCGGCGGGCGGCCGCGCGACAGCCCTGTTACTGGTTGTTCTGGCGTCCGAGGAAGCGCGGGATATCGACCCCGTCTTCCTTGCCGCCATCTTCGCTTTCGGGGGCGGAAGCCCCGCGCGAGAGACGCGACATCCGTTCGAACAAGGTGCCGCCGCCAACGGAGCGAGCCGGCGATTCGGCGGGAGCTTCGGCAGCAGTCGACGGGCGATATTCGGCCGGCGCTTCGGGCGCTTCGAGTATCAGCTCGTCGGCGGTATCGTCATAGGTCGCGGCGACCTGCGACAACTCCATCGGCTCTTCTTCGGCCGCTGCAGGCGCAGGTTCAGCGGTATCGCCGAGCGAGAAACCGGGCGCCGGGTCATTGTCCTGGCTGATTGGCGCTTCGACGACGGGCTCTTCCTGAACCACCGGCTCAACGACCTCTTCGGCAACCGGCGCAGGCGTCGCTGCGCGTGCCGGAGCGAAGGAGAAGCTGCGCGTCGCGGGTGCGGCCTGCGCCGCTTCGCCCGTGCCATCGATGCCGGTCGCGACGACCGAGACGCGGATCTTGCCGTCGAGGTTGTCGTTGAAGGCGCTGCCCCAGATGATGTTCGCGTCGGGATCGACCAGTTCGCGAATATGGTTCGCGGCCTCGTCGACTTCCATCAGGCGCATGTCTTCACCGCCGGTGATCGAGATGATGACGCCCTTCGCGCCCGCCATCGACACGCCGTCGAGCAGCGGATTGGCGATCGCTTTCTGAGCAGCTTCAAGCGCGCGGCCGTCGCCTTCGGCTTCGCCGGTGCCCATCATCGCCTTGCCCATCTCACGCATCACGCTGCGCACGTCGGCGAAGTCGAGGTTGATGAGGCCGGGCATGACCATCAGGTCGGTGATACCGCGCACGCCCTGTTGAAGCACTTCGTCGGCCATCGTGAACGCTTCCTTGAAGGTCGTGTTCGGATTGGCGACGAGGAAGAGATTCTGGTTCGGGATGACGATCAGGGTGTCGACATGATCCTGAAGCTCGGCAATGCCGGCCTCGGCCGAGCGCATGCGACGATTGCCTTCGAACGTGAAGGGCTTGGTCACGACGCCGACGGTCAGAATGCCACGGTCGCGCGCCGCCTTGGCGATCACCGGTGCCGCACCGGTGCCGGTGCCGCCGCCCATGCCCGCCGCAACGAAGCACATATGCGCACCGTTCAGCGCCTCTTCGACCTGCGCGATGCTTTCCTCGGCGGCTGCGCGTCCGACCTCGGGCCGCGAACCTGCGCCCAGCCCCTGGGTGATCTGCGTCCCCAGCTGGATGCGCCGTTCGGCCGGCGAAGCGTTCAGCGCCTGCGCATCGGTGTTGGCGACGACGAAATCGACACCCTCGACGCGCGCTGCGATCATGTTTGCGATGGCATTGCCGCCCGCGCCGCCGACGCCGATCACCGCGATGCGCGGCTTCAGCTCATCGACCTGCGGCGGGCCAATATTGATGCTCATCAAATAGTCTCCCTGCAGCGGCGGACAGGTGCCGCTTCCCCAACCTTGCGACCCGACCGGGCGGTAGTCCGACCGTCCGGTTTTCTGTTACCGCATTGCACTATTGTGACGTGGGAATCACCCAAAAAATTAACCTTTTCGACGCGTATCATTCAAAAACTGCTTTTCAGTGCCGCCATGAGGCGGTGGAGGATCGAAGTCCCCGCCGGCTTGTACACATCCTGTGCCATCATCGGCAGGTCGCGAAGATCGACGGGGTCCGATGCGGCATAGAGAACCAGACCCGCGAGCGTCGCGAAAGCGGGGCCACTATGCGCATCGGGCAGGCCGTGCAAGCCGCGCGGCCGCCCGACGCGCGCCGCACGCCCGAGCGCACTTTGCGTGTAGTCGGCGATGCCTTTCAGGTCGGCGCCGCCGCCGACGAGAACCACCTGACGGCCGATCGGGCCGACGAAATGCAGGTCCTTCAGCGTCCGGCCGATCTCGCCCATCATCGCATCGAGCCGCTGGCGGATCACCGTGACAAGCTGAGCGCGCGTGATGCGCGGGGAATCGCTGCCCGACGGGGCGCCGGGTTCGAGTTCGATGATCTCGTTATTATCGCGCGGACTGGCCGAAGCCGAACCGTAGAAGCTTTGCAGCCGCTGTGCCTGGCTGCGGCGAATGCCGAAGGCCGAGGCGATATCATCGGTGATGTCGCTCGCGCCGAAGGGCAGCGACACCATCTCGACGAGCATGCCGCCCGCGTAGAGCGACACCGTCGTAACCGCGGCGCCGAGTTCGACCAGCGCAACGCCGAGGTCGCGTTCCTCGTCGGACAGGCAGGCGAGCCCTGCAGCGATCGGCGACGCCACGACCGCGTTGACGTCGAGATGCGCCTGCCGCACCGCGGCTTCGAGGTTTCGTACCGGCGCACCGTCGGCCATGATGATGTGAATATCGACGCCGAGGCGATCGGCGTGGAGACCGATCGGGTTCTTGACCCCGGTGAGGCCGTCGAGCGTGTAGAGCGCGGGCTGCGCATGCAGGATCATGCGGCCCTCGGGATCGATGCCCGCGCGGCCTGCGGCGAGGAGGTCGTCGATATCTTCCTGCTCGATGCGGTGGCCGCCGAGTTCGCTTTCGATCGGCGCGACGTCGCTGAGCAGCCCGCCCGCCGAGAAACTGACCCAGACGTCGTCGATATTGAGCCCAGCGATGCGTTCGGCCTGTTCGATCGCCTCACGCACGATATGCTCGGTCTGTTCCATGTCGGCGACATAGCCACGCTGGACGCCACGGCTTTCGCGCTGGCCGGTGCCGAGCACATGGAGTTGGCCGTCGGCGGTCTGTCCCGCGATCAGCGCGCAGACTTTCCACGACCCGACATCGAGCGCGGTGATGATCTTTTCGATGCGCGGCGGCGCCATCGCCCTATCCTTCGTTCGACTGGGCGACGGCGACCGCGTCGACGGCTGCGCGCGCATCCTCTAGCTTCGCGGGAGCGACCTGCCCCTCGTGCGGCAGACGGAGCACGAAGCGCGCGGGGTCGCGCATGTCGAAACGCAATATGCCGCGACCGAGCAGACGGTTGGCGCCGTCCATATGTGCGAATTTCGCAAGCGCGGCCTTGGCCTCGGCCTCGCCCTCGGGAAGCGAAAGCGTCTCGCCGCTGCGGAAGCGCAGGTCCCATCGGCGGTTGCCGACCCATGTCGCGCCCGCGAGCAATTCCTTGAGGCTGCTCGCCTCCGAAAGCAGACGATCGAGGTCCTGCGAGCGCTGGTTCGCCCGCGGCCCGATGACCAGCGGCAGGTCAGGCATCGTCGCGACGGTGACGGGTTCGAGCACGACGCCCTTTTCGTCGATCAGCGACAGGCGATTATTATGCTGCCAGATCGCCGCGGGCGTACGCTCGACGATATCGACGACGAGCGTGTCCGGAAGGCGGCGGGATACGCGCGCATCCTTGATCCAGCCATATTTCATAAGGTCGCCGCGGACATCTTCCAGATCGACCGCCGCCATCGAGCGGTCCTTCTGCGCAAGCGCGATGTCATAGACTTTGAGCCGGTCGATGCGATCGGCGCCGACGACCTCGACCTTCTTGACCTGAAATCCCGCGCGGCCGACCAACTGCGCATATTCCTCATGAACCTTTGCGGTCACGCCTGTGGCATGGGCGGCGATGGCGGCAACCGCGCACAGGCTGAGCCCGACGGTCCAGTTGGCGATCTTCTGCAGCCGTTGCGGGCTGATCGGCAGCGCGTTGATAATCGCATTGAGGCGCGAGGTCTGTACCCTCCGCCGCTTTTTCGGCGCACGCGCCGGCCGGCGCGGCGGCGCCTTCCCCCGCTTGATCTGTGTCTTGCTCATGATAACGCTTCCCCCACGATGCGTTCGACGAGTTCGGCATAATCCATGCCGACGGCGCGCCCCTGTTCGGGCACAAGGCTGAGCGGCGTCATGCCGGGCTGGGTGTTGACCTCGAGCAGGAAAATCCCCGCAAGGCCATGTTCGTCGTCCCAGCGGAAATCCGAGCGGGATGCGCCCTTGCAGCCGAGCAGGCGGTGCGATTGCAACGCCAGATCTTTCATCCGCTGCGCGACGTCATCGGGGACGTCGGCGGGACAGACATGTTCGGTCAGGCCGTCGGTATATTTGGCGTCATAGTCGTAGAAGCCCGACTTGACGCGGAGTTCGGTGACCGCAAGCGGCGTGTCGCCGAGCACGGCGACGGTCAGTTCGCGACCCTTGATGAAGGGCTCGGCCAGCAGCCGTTCAAATTCCTGCCAAGGGCCCACGGCTTCGCGCGCGATCGGGTTGCCGTAATTGCTGTCGTCCTTGACGATCGCGACGCCGACCGACGAGCCCTCATTCACGGGTTTCAGGACATAGGGGCGCGGCAAGGGGTCGACTGTGAAGAGGCTTTCGCTGTCAACCATCGTCCCCGTCGGCATGGGGATACCATGCGGCACCAGCGCCTGTTTCGTCAATTCCTTGTCGATCGCGATGACCGAGGTGACGAGCCCGCTGTGGGTGTATTTGAGACCCATCAGGTCAAGCATGCCCTGCACCGTCCCGTCCTCGCCAGGGACGCCGTGGAGCGCGTTGAACACGACGTCGGGTTTTGCCTCGGCAAGCCGCTGCGCGACATTGCGGTCCATGTCGATGCGCGTGACCTTGTGCCCACGGCTTTCGAGCGCGTCGGCGACGCCATTGCCGCTCATCAGCGACACTTCGCGCTCGGCCGACCAGCCGCCCATCAGGACGGCGACATGCCACGGACCCCGGCTCACTTCATGACTCCCACGCGCTGTATTTCCCATTGCAATTCCACGCCGCTCTTCGCTTTCACGCGGCGGCGGACTTCCTCACCGAGCTCTTCGATATCGGCGCTGCTCGCCTCACCGGTGTTGATCAGGAAATTGGTGTGCTTTTCGCTGACCTGCGCCCCGCCGACCATGAAGCCACGGCAGCCGGCTTCGTCGACGAGCTGCCATGCCTTGTGTCCGTCGGGGTTCTTGAAGGTCGAACCGCCGGTTTTCGAACGCAGCGGCTGCGAGGCTTCGCGGCTTGCCGAGATGCGGTCCATTTCGGCCTGGATCGCGCCGGGTTCGCCGGGTCGGCCGCGAAAGGTCGCGCCGATCACGACCGCGCCCTCGGGCAACTCACTGTGCCGATAGGTGTAGCCGAGTTCGGCGAGCGGCAGGGTCTTGCGCTCGCCCGAGCGCAGCACGACGTCGCAATCGATCAATATGTCCTTGACCTCGCCGCCGTAGGCGCCGCCGTTCATGCGCACGAAACCTCCTACGGTGCCCGGGATCGAGCGCAGGAATTCCATGCCGGCGATGCCCGCGTCGCGCGCGGTCGAAGAAACAAGAATGCCCGACGCGCCGCCGCCGCAACGCAGCGTCGTCGCATCGACCGCTTCGACCTTCGCGAACGCCTTGCCAAGCCGGACGACGACGCCCGGGAAGCCGCCATCGCGGACGATGAGGTTCGACCCGAGGCCGAGCGCCATCACCGACACGGCAGGATCGAGATCGCGGAGGAAATCGGCGAGGTCGTCGGCGTCCTTCGGCTCGAAAAGCCAGTCGGCGGGGCCGCCCGACTTGAACCAGACGAGCGGCGCGAGCGGCGCCTTTGCCGTCAGTTTGCCGCGTACGGCAGGAAGCGTGTCGGCACTGCTCATGCCGCTTCCACCGCCGCGGCGAGGCCCGCAGCCATCTTGGTGATATCGCCCGCGCCGAGGCAGATGACCTTGTCGCCCGGCCCGAGATCGCCGGCAGCGATGCTGGCGGCGATAGCAGTGGCCAGCGCGCCGGCGTCGGCCACGACATTGGCCTGACGGTGACCCCGGTCGCGCAGACCCGCGACCAGGACATCCGACGACACGCCGTCGATCGGCGCTTCGCCCGCGGTATAGACGGGCAGCGCAAGCACGATGTCGGCGTCGTTAAACGCCTGCTGGAAATCGTCCATATGATCGCGCAGGCGCGTAAAGCGATGCGGCTGGACCACCGCGACAACGCGCCCCGCCCCCACGCCTTCGCGCGCAGCCGACAGCACGGCACGGATCTCGACGGGGTGATGGGCATAATCGTCGATCACAGTGACGACGCCCTCGCCCACCGCAATCTCGCCGACCTTGGTAAAGCGGCGCTTCACCCCGGCAAAACCGTTGAAGCCCGACACGATCTTGTCGTCCGAAACGCCCATGTGCAGCGCGACGGCAATCGCCGCGAGCGAATTCTGGACATTGTGGCGGCCCGACATTGGGAGGTGAATGCCCTCAATCGTCCGGCTGTTTCCGTCGCGGTCGCGCACGACGACGTCGAAGCGATTGCCGTCGGGGCCGGGCGTCACATTGGTGCCGCGAACGTCGGCTTGGGCAGAGAAGCCATAGGTCACGATCCGGCGGTCGCGGATGCGCGGGATGATCGCCTGGACCTCCGGATGGTCGAGGCAGAGCATCGCCGCGCCGTAAAAGGGTACATTCTCGATAAATTCGACGAAGGCGTCCTTGATCGCGTCAAAGCTGCCATAATGGTCGAGATGTTCGGGATCGATGTTGGTGACGACCGCGATCGTGCCGTCGAGGCGCAGGAAGCTGCCGTCGCTCTCGTCGGCCTCGACGACCATCCAGTCGCTGGCGCCGAGGCGCGCGTTCGAGCCATAGTTGTTGATGATTCCGCCGTTGATCACCGTCGGGTCGATCCCGCCCGCGTCGAGCAGCGCGGCGACGAGGCTGGTCGTCGTCGTCTTGCCATGCGTGCCTGCAATCGCGACGGTCGATTTCAGCCGCATCAGTTCGGCAAGCATTTCGGCGCGGCGGACGAGCGGGATGCGGTTCGCGAGCGCGGCCTCGACTTCGGGATTGCCGCGCTTGACTGCGGTCGATGTGACGACGACCGCCACCCCGTCGACGTTCGAGGCTTCGTGCCCGATCGCGACCTTGATCCCGCGTTTGCGCAATCCCTCGACGACGTAAGAGTCGGCGATGTCGCTGCCCTGCACCTGATAGCCCAGATTGTGCATGACCTCGGCGATGCCCGACATGCCGATGCCGCCGATGCCGATGAAATGGATGGTGCCGATATCCGTCGCAACGCCGCGCATCATTTATCTCCCGCGCGGGTGGCGGCAATGCCGCCGGCTACCGCAGCCGAGCGCGACGCGGCGCCGACGCGGATGACATCCATCATCGGCGGGGCTGCGAGCGATTCGACCAAATCGGCAAGATCGCGCGTCGCGTTCGGCAGGCCGCAGCTTGCCGCACGTTCGGCGGCTTCTTCGAGCGCGCCGGGTTCGAGCGCCATGCGCTGGATATGTTTGGCGACCTCGGCAGCGGTGAAGTCGGGCTGCTGGAACGAAATCGCACCGCCCGCCTGGACCAGGTCGACGACATTATAGGTCTGATGGTCGTCCATCGCGCTGGGATAGGGAACGAAGATCGCCGGGCGCCCGGCACAGGCGAGTTCGGCGACCGTCGATGCGCCCGCGCGCGCGATGACCATATGCGCCCAACGCAGCCGCTCGGGAAAGTCCTTGATGTAGGATGCGCATTCTGCGGCGACGCCGAGTTCGGCATATTTGGCGCGGACCGCTTCGATATCATCCTCGCGGCACTGCTGCACGACCTGCAAGCGGTCGAGCAGAGCACGCGGCAACATCGCAACAGCGGCAGGTACGACGTCGCTGAGCACCGTTGCACCCAAGCTTCCCCCAACCACGAGCAAGCGGAAAATGCCATCTTCGGGCAGCGGCGGGAAACCGTCGTCACGGATCGCGATGATCTCCTCGCGCACCGGATTGCCCGTGATATGGAGCTTCGCTTCCTGCCCCGCGGGATAGCGCTGGATATTATGATAGGCGACCGCCACCGCGTCGACGCGCGGCGCCATCATGCGGTTGACGCGGCCGAGCACGGCATTTTGTTCGTGGAGCACGCGCGGCCGCTTCGTGGCGCCGGCAGCGAGCAGACTGGGGAGCGAGGGATAGCCGCCGAAACCGACGACGACGGCGGGGTCGAATTCATCGATCAGGTCGATCGCCATGCGGCGCCCCTTGCGGATCGCGAGAGCAGCCTTGACCCAGCCGGCGGGGCCTCCCGATACGCGGCCCGCGGGCAGCACATGCGTGTCCATCTCCGCCGGAGCACCGGGAATTCTGAGGCCGCGGTCGTCGCTGACAAGCGCGACGCGGTGTCCGCGCGCGATCAGTTCGCCGGCGAGGGCGTAGGCGGGCAGCATATGTCCTCCCGTCCCGCCGGCGGCGAGAAGGAAGTGGCGGGTGGCAGTCATTTCTTGTTCCAGTTCCGGGTCATCGATACCCGAGCCGCATAGGGGTTTCGCCGGGTCAGCGACAAGAGCAAACCCATGCCGATCGACAGAGCGATGAAGGACGAGCCACCATAGGAGATGAAAGGCAAGGTCATCCCCTTCGACGGGAATATCTGCGTGTTCACGGCCATGTTGATCACTGCCTGCCCACCGAACTGCGCGATCAGGCCCGCGACGGCGAGAATCAGGAAGCTGTCTTCCTCATCGAGCAGGCGGACAAGAACACGCACGATGATCGCGAGATAGAGCACCGCGATCGCCATGCACGCGATCATCCCGAACTCCTCGCCGATTACCGAGAAGATATAGTCGGTATGCGCTTCGGGTAGCTGGAACTTGGCGAGTCCCGCGCCGGGGCCGGTGCCGATGAGGCCGCCCGCGGTCAGCGTCGCATGCGCCTTGTCGACCTGAAAACTGTCACCCTCGGCAAAGAGCCAGATGTTGATGCGCTGCTGCGCGACCGGATAGAAGAAATAGGCGAGCACGATGCCCACGACACCCGCACCCGCGAGTGCGCCCATAATCCGCATCGACAGCCCCGCAACGAGGACGAGGACGAACCAGGTCGCCGCAAAGATGATCGTCTGCCCAAGGTCGGGCTGGCCCATGAGCAGCAGCGCGATGACGCCGGTGAGCGCCGCCGCGAGCGGCACGACGGGCAGGCTCTGGTCGTGGAGGCGCAGCGACAGCACCCACGCGAGCGACACCGCGAAGAAGGGCTTCAGGAACTCCGACGGCTGCAGCCGGAACACACCGCTGCCGATCCAGCGCTGCGCGCCGTTCACCGAGGTGCCGATCAGCGGCACCATGAAGAGCAGGAAGAGAAAGGCGATGGTGCCATAGATGGCGAAGCGCCGCGCCTGCGGCTTTGGCAGCATCGACACCATCAGCATCACCGGCACGCCGACCATCACCCACATAAGCTGGCGATAGAAATAATAGAGCGGATCGAGCGACGCGGTCGAGGTCGAGAGTTTCTGTGCCGCAACAGGCGACGCCGCCGCAACTGCGACTAGCCCGACCGCGACGAGGATCGATACCAGCAGTAATAGAACCCGGTCGATTTCCCAAAACCAAAGGCCGAGCGGTGTGCGGTCGGCACGGCTGAGGCGCGGGCCGCGGCGTTTCGTCGTTCGCGTGGCGGCAATCACCGGGCGTTCGGTTGTGTCCAAATTATCCCCCCCGCTCATGCCCCGAGCGCCTGTACCGCAGCGCGGAACACATCGCCGCGCTGCTCATAATCCTTGAACTGGTCGAACGACGCGCAGGCGGGCGACAACAGCACGATATCGCCCGGCTTCGCCATGGCCGCCGCCTGCTTCACCGCCGCAGCCAGATCCCCCGACCGCTCGACCGGGATCGCGTCGCCAATCTCGTCCGCGAAGGGCTCCATCGCCTCGCCGATCAGATAGGCGCGTTGGACATGGCCGAACCAGGGACGGCACGCCGCCAGCCCGTCGCCCTTGGCCTTGCCGCCCGCAATCCAGTGCAAACGCTGGTCCGGCGCCGGCGGAAAAGCCGCCAGCGCCGGTGCAGCGGAAGCCGCGTTGGTAGCCTTGCTGTCATTGAACCAGCTGACCCCCCCGACTTCGCCGACCAATTCCATCCGGTGCGGCAGCGACTTGTAGGTCGCAAGGCCGCGTTCGATCTGTTCGTCGTTCAGCCCCAGCACGCGGCACACGGCGATCGCGCAGACGGCGTTCTGCGCGTTGTGCGGCCCCTGCAATGCGGGCCAGCGCGCCTGATCGACCGGATCGACATCCTTTGCCGACACGCGGTGGAGGCGGTGGTTGATGCGGCTTGCGATCATCTTCGACGGATCGTCATCGACCGCGACGATCGCCACCTGATCGCGATGTTGCAGGCCGAACAGCCGCGCCTTCGACGCCGCATAGCCGGCGAAGCCGTCGTAGCGGTCGAGATGATCGGGGCTGAGGTTGGTCAGCACCGCAACGTCGCAGGCAAGGCTGTGCGAAAGGTCGATCTGGTAGCTTGAAAGTTCGAGCACATAGACGCCGCCTTCGGCAAGCGGATCGCGGCTGAGGATCGGCAGCCCGATGTTGCCGCCCATCAGCGTCGGCACGCCAGCACTTTCGAGCATATGCGTGATCAGCGCTGTAACGGTCGATTTGCCGTTGGTGCCGGTGATGCCGACGACTTTATGCGCGGGCAGTTCGTCACGAGCCTCGGCAAAGAGTTCGATGTCGCCGATTACCGGCACATGCGCCTCGCGCGCGTGCGCCGCGATCGGATGGCGGTTAAGCGGGACGCCCGGCGACACGACGACGCCCGCGAAGCCGATGAGATCGATGTCGAGCGGATTGCCGATGTCGGCGCCAAGCGCCATCGCATCGTCGCGCGCTTCCTCGCGGTCGTCCCACGCGGTCACGCCCGCGCCACTGGCAACGAGCGCCTCAACCGTCGCGAGGCCCGAGCGCGCCAGTCCCAGCACCGCATAGCGGCGACCGGCAAAGACGCGCGAGGAGATCAACGGAGTTTCAAGGTCGCGAGCCCTGCGAGCGCGAGGACGATCGAGACGATCCAGAAACGGATGACGACGGTGGATTCGGGCCAGCCGAGCTGCTCGAAATGATGGTGGATCGGCGCCATGCGGAAGACGCGCTTGCCGGTGCGCTTGTACCAGAAGACCTGGATGATCACCGACAGCGCCTCGACCACGAACAGCCCGCCAACGAGGACGAGGACAAGCTCATGCTGCGCGGTTACAGCGATCGTCGCGAGCGCGCCACCAAGCGCGAGGCTGCCCGTGTCGCCCATGAACACTGCCGCGGGGGGCGCGTTGAACCACAGGAAAGCAAGGCAGGCGCCGATGATCCCCGCGGCAAAAACCGCGAGTTCGCCCGCACCGGGGACGTGCGGAATGCCGAGGTAGCCGGCGAACTTCACGTTGCCCGACAGATAGACGATGACGAGGAAAGTCAGGCTGGCGATGATCACCGGGAAGGTTGCGAGCCCGTCGAGACCGTCGGTGAGGTTCACAGCGTTGCCGAAACCGACAATCAGCACCATCGCAAAGACATAGTAGAGCGGGCCGAGTTCGAGCACGACGCCGCTGAAAAATGGCAGATACAGGTCGGTGCCGGTGCGCGACACGATCAGGAACACCGCAACGCCAGCGATCAAAAATTCGATCAACAGGCGCACGCGCCCCGGAATTCCGCGATGGCTGGCCTTGGTCACCTTGTCGAGATCATCGAGGAAGCCGACCGCTGCAAAGCCGCCGGTCACGAATATGCACGCCCAGACGAAGCGGTTGGAAAGGTCCATCCACAGGAGCGCCGAGATCATCAGCGAAATGAGTATCATCAGCCCGCCCATCGTCGGCGTGCCCTTTTTCGCCAGGTGGCTCTGCGGCCCGTCCTCGCGGATCGGCTGCCCCTTGCCCTGCCGCATCCGCAACATCAGGATGAAGCGAGGGCCGATCCACAGCCCGATGATCAGCGCGGTCGCGACCGCGGCCCCCGAACGAAAGCTCAGGTAGCGAATGAGGTTGAGAGCCCCCGGAAAGCCAAGCCATTCCGCCAGCCAATAAAGCATCAATAGTCCCCGTTGGTCAGAGCCGCCACGACATGCGACAACCCGACGCTGTTTGACCCCTTAACCAGCACGGCGTCGCCCGGACGGATCAGGTCCTTCAGCCGCCCTACCGCGGCCGAGTGGGCGGCCACATGCTCGAAATCGACGCGTCCCTCAAGCGCTTTGGCAAGCGGCGCCATCTCTTCGCCGACAAGCAGGGCGAATTGCACCCCCGCCGCGACGAGCGGAGCCGCCAGACCCGCGTGATATGCCTCTCCGCCCGGTCCAAGCTCCTTCATCGCGCCGAGAATCGCGAGCTTGCGATCGGCGGATTCGGTGCCGAACTGGTTGATCGTCGCGGCCATCGAGGCCGGATTGGCGTTATAGCTTTCGTCGATGACGAGGATGTGGCCGCCGGGCACCGCGACGCGGTGACGCGCGCCGCGTCCGACGAGACCGCCCATTTCGGCGAAGGCGAGGCCCGCGGCGGGCAGGTCGCCGCCGACGGCCTTGATCGCCGCCAGCACCGCAAGCGAATTGGCGACCCAATGTGCGCCAGCCTGCGCGATGTTGAAGCAGAGCAGCGAGTCCTGCACCTGCGCGGTGACGAGCGAACCGCCCTTCCCGTCCGACAGCCAGTCGACCGCGCGGACGTCGGCTCCTTCACCAAGCCCAAAGCTCACGACGTGCGCGGCGTGCTGCTCGGCTTTCGCACGAAGGCGCGCATAATGAGGGCTGTCGAACGGAACGATCGCCGTACCGCCGGGCTCCAGCCCCTCGAAAATCTCACCCTTTGCATCCGCAATCGCTTCCTCGCCGCTGAAGAATTCCATGTGGGCGGGGGCGATGGTGGTGACGATGGCGACATGCGGGCGGACCATCCGCGTCAGCTCGGCGAGTTCGCCCGCGTGGTTCATCCCCATTTCGAATACGCCGAAATCGGCGGTCGAGGGCATGCGCGCGAGGCTGAGTGGGACGCCTACGTGGTTGTTGTAGCTTTTAACCGAGCGATGTGCCCTTCCCGGGCGGAAACGGTCGAGTGCGGCGAACAATGCCTCTTTCGTCCCCGTCTTGCCCGCCGAGCCGGTGACGCCGATGATGCGGCCGTGGCTGCGCGCGCGCGACGTGGTTCCGAGCGCGTTCAAAGCCGCCGCGCTGTCGGCGACGCGGACATGCGGATGATCGATCGCGGTTTCGCAGACGATACCGGCGGCGCCCGCGGCGATCGCCTTGTCGATGAAGGCGTGGCCGTCGGCAAATTCGCCCTTCATGGCGACAAAGAGGTCGCCCGCCGTGACCTCACGCGAGTCGAAGGCCACGCCCTGCACGGTGAAATCGGCGCTGGCGGTACCGCCCGTAGCAGCGGCGATGGCGCGCGCGGTCCAGAGCGGATTCATGCCGCCACCTCGCGTGCGACGGTCACATCGTCGAAGGGAATGACACGCATGTCGTCACCGCGACCGACAATCTGGCCCTGCTCGTGCCCCTTGCCCGCGATGCAGACGATATCGTCGGAGCGCGCTTCGGCGATGGCGGCGGCAATCGCGGCACGGCGGTCGCCGATGACCCGCGCGTCGGGTGCCGCGGCCGCGATCGCATCGCGGATGACGGCGGGATCTTCGCCGCGTGGATTGTCGTCGGTGATGATCAGCACGTCGGCCTTGGCTGCGGCAACTTTGCCCATTTCCGGGCGCTTCGCCTGGTCGCGGTCGCCGCCGGCCCCGAAAACGAGGATCAGGCGGCCGTTCGCATGCGGGCGCAGCGCGTCGAGCGCCGCTTCGATCGCGTCGGGCGTGTGGGCATAGTCGACATAGACCGGGGCACCGGTTCGGGCGATCGCGGCGCGTTCGAGGCGGCCGCGCACCGGCTGGAGCCGGGCGAGATTGCCGAGCGTCTGCGCAGCGTCGCCGCCGGTCGCGATCACGAGGGCCGCCGACACGAGCGCGTTCGCAACCTGATAGGCTCCAATCAGCGGCAGATCGACCTTTTGCGTCAGATCGCCCGCCGCGATGACGAGCGCCTGGCCGAGCTGCGTCGGCTCGCGCGAGACAAGGCGAAGTGTTTCGCCCTTTGTACCGACGGTCAGCAGACGGACGCCGCGCGCTTTCGCAGCCGCGATCACCGGCGCCGAATATTCGTCGTCGGCCCACACCACCGCCGCACCACCGGGCTCGACGACTTCGGAGAAGAGCCGCAACTTGGCCGCGAGATAGGCGTCCATCGTGCCGTGATAGTCGAGATGGTCGTGGCTGAGGTTGGTGAAAGCAGCCGCCTTCACCGGCAGACCCTCGGTGCGATACTGGTCGAGACCGTGACTCGACGCCTCGAACGCGGCGTGGGTGACCCCCTCGACCGCGAGACCCGACATGTTCGAGAGGAAAGTGACGATGTCTGGGGTCGTCAGCCCGGTGGATGCGCTGTCCTGTGACGTCGTGATGCCAAGCGTGCCAATCGACGCGGCGTTGAACCCCGCCATCCGCCAGAGCTGGCGCGTCATCTCGACGGTCGAGGTCTTTCCGTTCGTGCCCGTCACCGCGACGCAGGTCGCGGGAAAACGATGGAAGAAGCGCGCCGCGATATGCGCGAAGGCCCGGCGCGGGTTGGCATCGGCGATATGCACCGCACCCTCGACCTGCGCCTCGGGACGACCAACGATTGCCACCGCCCCGGCGTCAACGGCGGCTGCAATAAAGTCCTCGCCATTGAATTTTTCGCCGACGAATGCGCCGAAGACCGTGCCCGGCGCGACCTTGCGATGGTCGATGGCGAGCCCCGTAACGACGGGATCGCTGCCCTCCAGCGACTGATCTTCGAGCAGCGCGGCGAGACGCATCAGTGCGCTTCCTCGCCTCTCCGCAGCAGCGGGGTCAGTTCGGAAACATCGACATCGCGGCTTTCGTCAGGAAACACGCCGAGCATCGGGCCAGCGCGCGTCACGACCTTGCGCACCACCGGTGCCGCGGTCCAGCCGGCGGTCCGCTGGCCGGAACTGAAGGCATTGCCCTTGGGCTCGTCGATCATCACCAGCACCACATAGCGCGGATTGTCCATCGGGAAAGCCGCCGCGAAGGTCGAGACGAGCGAATGCCGGCGATAGCCGCCTGCGCCAGGCTTTTCAGCCGAACCGGTCTTGCCGCCGACGCGGAAGCCCGGCGCCTCCGCCTGTTTGCCGGTGCCGTCGGAGACGATGAGACGGAGCAACTGGCGCATCCGCGCACTGGTCGACGCCTTGAACACGCGGCGCCCCTGCGGCGGCGCCTTGTCGCCGAGCTTGAGCATCGTCGCAGGGCGATAGATACCGCCGTTGACGAGCGCGGCATAGGCGCTGGCGAGATGGAGCGGGGTCACCGCGATGCCATGGCCATAGCTGGTCGTCATCGTCGTCAGGCGGCCCCAATCCTTGGGCCACAGCGGGAAAGCGCGCTCCTTGAGCTCGATCTGCGGTCGCTTGTCGAAATCGAGATTGCGGAACAATTTTTCCATATTCTCGCGGCCGAGTTCGTCGGCGATGCGCGCGGTTGCGATGTTCGAGCTTTCGATCAGCGTTTCGGGCACATTGTACCAGCGGCCGGGATGGCTGTCGCGGATACGGAAACCCGCGATCGCGAGCGGTGCCGAGGCATCGTAGCGGCGCGCCATATTGGTCACCACGCCATCGTCGATGGCAGCGCCGATCGACAGCGGCTTGAAGGTCGACCCCAGCTCATAAAGATTATAGGTCACCGCGTTGCGGCGTGTCGCCGGATCGCTGCCGGTCAGCTTGTTCGGGTTAAAGGTCGGGAGCGAAGTCATCGCCGCGACTTCGCCGGTGTGGACGTCGAGAATGATCCCCGCCCCGCCGATTGCCTCAAGGTTCGCGACCGCCGAACTCAGCTCGCTTTCGAGTACACCCTGTACGCGCGCGTCGATCGACAGCGCGAGCGGCTGCCCGCGCGTCGCCTTGTCGATTAGCCGCTGGTCGAAGGCACCTTCGACGCCGGTCACGCCATGCCCCTCGGCGTTGGTGAAGCCGAGGACGTGGGCAGCAAGCGTCAGCTGCGGATAAAGGCGTTCCTTTTCGCGCGGAAAGTCGAAGCCGACGTCGCCGATTGCGTTCACCGCCGCGACCTGATCGGGCAGCGCGCGGCGGCGAATGTAGGTCGGCCGCGACCCGCTGACCTTTGCCAGCAATTCCTCGCGCGGCGTGTCCGGGAATATCTTGTGGAGCTCGTCGGCGAGATATTGCCGGTTGTTGAGCAGCTTCGACGGAACGACGCGGATCGAATAGCCGTCGATGGTACGCGCCAACGGCACGCCGTTGCGGTCGACGATGTCGGCGCGCGCCGGAACAAAGGCCGTCGCCGCGCCGCGGTTCGACGCGGTATCGAACAGCGCGAAATAAAGGAGCCGCACCGATACAACCAAAAATGCCGCCATGAACAGCAGCATCAGGATCATCAAACGCTGTTGTGCGGTCAGCAATATCTGCTGCCGCACCCCAGCGGTTCGGACCCGGGTCGGACGGACGACCAGCGTGTTCATCGGCCGGACTTACCCCCTGCAGCCTCGACCGCCGCCGCACGCTTGAGGTCTGCGAGCGTCGATTCGGCGAGGAGTTGGTCCTCGATCATCTTAAGCTGTTCACGGCGACGTGTCGGCGCCATCCGCGGCGTCACGTCGCTGCGGATGGCCGTTTCAGCCTGCGCGAGCACCACAGGCTTGATCGCCGCCGGCTTGGCTGCGACCGGGCTTTCCTTCGTGGCCGTATTGGCCGAAGCGGGCGGCGTCCCGACGGGCGAAACCATCGCCATCAGCACAGGCGCGACTTCGTTGGCGCCGCGCGCGCGCGGCAAGCGGTCGAGCGAAGCGAGCTGGCGCTCACTTTCCAGATACTGACCCGCATCGGGCGCCGAATAGCCGAAGGTATCGGCGTTCCACTGTTCGAGCTGGCGCATCGAGGCCCGCACCGCGAGTTCGGATTCAAGGTAGCGGATATTGTCGCGCGTGCGGTCGATCTGCCGCTCTATCCGCGTCAATTCGCTGCGCGTCGCCGCAACCTTCAGCGACACGGGATAGAGCATCATCGCGAAGATGAGCACGAGCAGAACCAGGCCAATCCCCTGGACCTTGCGGGCCGCCATCAGCATGACATCGCCTCCTTCCCTGAATTTCCCTGGACCGAATGCGCCGGAGCGGCCGTCCGGATCGCGCTGCGCAATGTCGCCGAACGAGCACGCGGATTGCGTGCCTCTTCGGCCTTGCCCGGACGCACTTTGCGCGCCGGGGTTTCGAAAGTTGCGGCCCGCGCCAGAGGGATCGGCGCGGGCCGGTGGCGCGAACCCGCGGCATCGCCACCGCTGCGTTCGCGCAGGAAGTTCTTCACGATCCGGTCTTCGGTGCTGTGAAAGCTGACGACCGCGAGCCGGCCACCGGGGCGCAGCAGACGCTCGGCCGCGTTGAGGCCGGCCATCAACTCGTCGAGCTCGCCGTTCACATGGATGCGGATCGCCTGAAAGCTCTTGGTCGACGGATCCTTGGGCGCGCCGGGCGGATGGCGCAGCGCTTTACGGATCACCGTCGCAAGCTCGCCGGTACGGGTCAGCGGGCGCGCCGCGACGATCGCGCGCGCTACGCGGCGCGACTGACGTTCATCGCCATAATGGAAAAGCACGTCGGCGATTTCGCCCTCGTCGGCGCTGTTCAGCCAATCGGCCGCGCTTTCGCCTTCCTGCGCCATACGCATGTCGAGCGGCCCATCCTTCTGGAACGAAAACCCGCGCTCATCGCGGTCGAGCTGCATCGAGGAAACGCCGATATCGAAAGTGATGCCGTCGACCGCCTCGATCCCGCGCTCGGCGAGCAATCGGTCGATCTCGCCGAAGCGGCCGTGGATCAGCGTCAGCTTGCCGCCGGCTTCCTCGACCAGCGCCTGCCCTTCGGCAATCGCATCGGGATCGCGGTCGCAAGCGATGACCTCGGCACCCGCGGCGAGCATCGCGCGGGTGTAGCCGCCGGCGCCGAAGGTCGCATCGACATGGCGCTCACCGGGGGCGATGGCGAGTGCTGCGAGGACTTCTTCACGGAGGACCGGATCGTGGCGAGGATCCCTGGGGAGCTCGGGAAGGACGTCGGTCACTTGCGCCCCTTCCCTTTGGTCGCATCCCACGACGCCGCGAGCCGCTGAAGCACCGGATCGGCCTCGGCACATTCGGCCAAGGTCGGCAGCCACCAGATTTCCAGACGGCGGCCCGAGCCCACAAAAGCCGTCGCGCCGGCATCGCCGACGCGGTCGCGGTGGATGAAGCTGGGAAGGAAGCGACCGCTGTCGTCGAGCGTATATGGCTCGGTATAGCTGAAGCGCTTCTTGAACTCGCTGTCTTCGTCGAAGTCGAGGTCGCGCAGCCGCGCTGTTTCGCGGTCGCGCTCGATCTCGCCGTTCAGTCGGTCATACTGGTCCTGGCCATAGGCGACGAGGCACGGCAGCTTTTCATGAAAGCCGACCCAGAGCACGCGCTGACCGTCCGCAGTGAGGGGCACATTGTTGCGGAACTGTGAGGGGACAGCGATGCGCCCCTTGCCATCGATCGCGGCGAAATTGGTGCCCGCATACTGGCCGGGCGTCACAATCGCCATCGCTCTGCCCCCCGTATTCGCGCCACCGGGCAAAACTTCCCCGTCTCCGAAATCACGCGATTTCAGCTGGTTCGGCACGGGTGGAGAATGCCCCTCTCCGATTGCTTGAGTACCAACTATAGATCGGGGTGAAAAGGGGTAATTTAGGGTGAAATAGGGAATCTAAGCCCTATTCGCCGCAAAAAGCGCTCCAAATTGGGTAAATACCGGTGCCACGGCGCGCGAAGGCACCGGGCATGTTGTTTCGATACGGGTGAAAAGGGGCGAAAACCCCGACTCAATCGGGGCGGCTGCGAATCCAGAGCGGATGCAATGCGGCACGTCCGGCGCCCGGCCAAAGGCGGGCCGAAAGCCATTCCATCGTGTCGGCTTGCCGCAGATGGTCGGCGCCCGGCACAAGCGGCTGCCATAGCGGCGCAAACAGCAGGTCGGCATCGCCCACCAGCCATATCTCGCCCCGCCCTATCCGGCAGCGCGCGGCGCGGCGATCGGCAAAGGCGCGGCAAGTTCCGGGCAGACGCTCCAGCCGCCCCGCGCTGAACAAGCGAAGCCGAGCCCCCTCGACATCAGCAGCCAGCGCCCTGCCCCCGTGCTCGGGGGCAGCACCCAGAGTCACGCCCCAATGGTCCAGCAGCGGCGTGAGCAGGCTCGTTACCGGCGGATTGCGCGGATCGCCGAGCGGGTGGCGCGCCGGCCAGCCCGACAGCGCATCGGCGAGCACGACTGCGTGTCCGCCGCCGCGCACGAACGCATCGATCGCGACCAACTCCCGCGGTGCCAGTGCGCGCGTGTGGGCTATGAGAAGCGTTCCGCTTGGTGGCGGGACATGGTCGGCGATACTGTCGACCAGCAAGAGTGGTCCGGTCGCGGTCAGCCGTGCGAGCGCCGGATCGTCATTTGCGCCTTCGGCGATCATCGCGGCGATGTCGCCGCCGCCTGACCATCGCAGCGGCAGGCCAGTGAGCATGGTGACGGCCGGCGCCCCCGCCGCTGCCGGTGTCGGGCGATAGAGCGCGGCCAGCAACATATGCCCTGCCCCGAACCAAGCGGCCGCGAGCAACAGTGCCGCAGCCCATGGCAAGAGCCGGAATCGCGGGCGCCAGCGAACGAGCGCGTCGGCGATCAGAGCCGCGAGTCCACCCGCCAGGATCACGAGAAGGAGCTGCCACGGGCCGGAAGACCCGGCGAGGGTCAAGCCAAGCAACGCTTGCCCGGCGACCAGAAACAACAGCGAGAGGAACAGCGTCTGCAGCCGGTCCCGGGTGGGCTTGCCGCGCTCGCTCCAGGCGAGAAGCATCATCGGCGGCGCAAGCAACGGAACGGCAAGCGCGGGGTCGATACGGCCGAGCGCCGACTGCCCGCCCGCAACCCACGTCAGCGCGGTGATCGCGATGGCGGCGACAAGGGCGCGCAGCATCGAGCCGCGCGAGACCGCCGTCACTGTTTCGACTGGCGCGCGCGCTGGAGGGCGGGGTCGGGTTCTAGGTCGGGGACGGTCGACGGCGGCGCCGCCTGCGGCACCTTTACCGGCGTAGCGGCATTTTCGTCCTTCGACGAAGGCTGAACCGCCTGAACCCCCAGTTCCTCGAGCGGAGCGCCGCTGGTCTTCTGTTCATCGCCAGGCATCTTAACTTCGGCGGTGGCGGTCACATCGTCCCCTGCGCGCTCGCGCGCTCGTTCGCCGATCAGCCCGGCCATTCCCACGAGCAGCAATACCGTGAGCACGCCCGCTATGCCGATCTGCAAGCGGCGTACCGTATCGTTGATCGGCGCGGGCGGCGGCGGCACGGGTTGCGGCTTGGGCGTCGACGGGATTTCGATGCGGACGCTCATGCCGCAGCCTCCTGTGGTGTCTCCAGTCCTTTGCTCGCCAGCCATTCGGGGTTGTAGAGCGTCGAGAGATAGCGAAACCCGCTGTCACACAGCATGGTTGCAATGCGCTTCCCCGGCCCGAGGTGCCGCGCGAGCGCCATCGCCCCAGCGACGTTGATCCCCGATGAGAGGCCGAGGCACAGCCCCTCTTCGTCGAGCAGTTGGCGGACCACCGCGAGCCCCTCGGCATCCGAGATGCGGAACTGCGTGTCGATCGGCGCACCGTCGAGGTTTGCGGTGATGCGGTTCTGGCCGATCCCCTCGGCAACGCTGCTGCCTTCGGCCTTCAACTCGCCGCACTGGTAATAATTATAGAGCCCCGCACCATGCGGGTCGGTGAGTGCGATGACGATGTCGGCACTCTTCGCCTTTAGGCCCAGCCCGGTGCCCGCGATCGTGCCGCCGGTCCCCGCCGCGCAGGTAAAGCCGTCGATACGCCCGTCCATCTGCTCCCAGATTTCCTCGGCGGTACCGAAGATGTGCGATTTGCGGTTGGCGATATTGTCGAACTGGTTCGCCCAGATCGCATTGTCGGTCTCCTCGGCGATGCGGCGCGAGGTGTGGACGAAATGGCCGGGGTTGGCGAAAGGCGCGGGCGGGACAAGCACAAGTTCGGCGCCGAGTGCGCGAATCGTCGCCATCTTCTCGGCACTCTGGTTATCAGGCATGACGATGATCGTCTTGTAGCCGAGCGCATTGCCCACCAGCGCGAGGCCGATACCGGTGTTGCCCGCCGTCCCCTCGACGATCGTGCCGCCGGGTTTCAGGCTGCCGTTCGCCTCTGCATCACGGACGATATAGAGCGCGGCGCGGTCCTTCACCGACCCGCCGGGATTGGCATATTCGCACTTGCCCCAGATTTCGCAGCCGGTGGCTTCGCTCGGCCCTTTGAGCAGCACCAGCGGAGTGTTGCCGATGAGGTCGAGGCTGTTTGCAGCAATAGTCATGCACATGATCTAGGGCGCCGCCCGCGGCCTCGCAAGACAGCTTCGCTTGCCCCGCCAATCTTCGGGCTTTGTCGACCAACGGGCAATGAGGTCCGACGAACGACAGTCCCGGCGAACCTCAGGGGTTGCGATTGTAACAGTATATCATTACTGCCGCGCCGACAGGTCGCCATAAAACAGGACTCTCCCCTTATGCGTTTGCTTTGCTCTGCCGGTTTCACTTTTGCCATGTTCCTCGCCGCTCCGGCTTTTGCGCAGGACCGCGCCGCCACGGGCAGCGAGGACGATGTGCACGCAGGCGGGCCGATCGTCGTCACCGCACCCTATGTCCGCAGCCTGGACATCCTTGGCAATGTATCGGTGCTTGAGGGCGACGAGCTGGCGCGCGACATTCGCGGGCAGATCGGCGACACGCTCACGCGCCAGCCGGGTGTATCGGCGACCAGCTTTTCCCCCGGCGCATCGCGTCCCGTCCTTCGCGGTTTTTCGGGCGAGCGCGTACGCGTGCTGACCGACGGCATCGGGTCGATCGACGCCTCGAACACATCCGCCGACCACGCGGTCACCATCGACCCGCTGACCGTCGAACGCATCGAAATCCTGCGCGGCCCCGCGGTGCTGCTGTTCGGCAGCCAGGCGATCGGCGGCGCGGTGAATATGTTCGACCGCCGGATTCCCCGGAAAGTCCCCGCCGACCATGTCCATATCGACGCGATCGGTGGCTATGCGACCGCGGCGAACGACCGCAACATCGGCAGCTCGATCGACGTCGCGCTGAGCCCGCAGATCGTCGCGCACCTCGACGGTAGCTGGCGCAAGACGGGCGACACGCGCAGCGGCGGCTTTGTCTATGCACCCAACATCCGCGGCGACCTGCTCCATCTTGCCGAGCATGAAACCGAAGAGGGGCACCTCGACGAAGCGGCCGAATTGACCGCGCAGGCGGGCAAGCGCGGCAAGATCGACAATACGCAAAGCGAGACCTGGACCGCAGGCGGCGGGATTTCGCTGATCAACGACGGCGGACAGCTCGGCATTTCGGTCGGCTATTTCGACACCAACTATGGCGTCCCCGACCGTCCCGACACCGCGCACGACCATGGCGGCGAGGAAGGTGAAGGCGGTCATGATCATGGCGAAGGCCCCGTTACCATCGGCATGAAGCAATGGCGCGCGGACCTGCGCGGCGAGGTGGAACTGGGCGACGGCTTTTTCGACAAGCTGCGCATCCGTGCCGGCTTTGCCGATTACAAGCACACCGAGTTCGAGGGCGACGAGGTGGGCACCGTCTTTACCAACCAGGGCGTCGAAGGCCGGATCGAACTGGCGCAGAACGACCGTGGCGGCTGGCGCGGCGCGAGCGGCGTGCAGTATAGCCACCGCGATTTCGACGCGATCGGTGCCGAGGCATTCGTACCGCGCAACCTGACCGATCAGTTCGCGCTTTTCACGCTGCAGGAATATACGATGGGCCCGCTCGGCCTGGAAGCCGCGGCGCGCTACGAAAAGACCAATGTGCGCGCGCAGACGCTTGGCTTTGACCGCAGCTTCGACAGCTTCTCGGGCGCGCTCGGCGCGACCTATGATCTGTTCGAGGGCGCGAAGTTCGGCATCTCCGTGTCGCGCGCGGTCCGTGCGCCGTCGGCCGAGGAATTGCTGTCGAACGGCCCGCATATCGCGACGCAGAGCTTCGAGCTGGGCGATCCGAATTTGAAGCGCGAATCCAACTGGGGTGCCGAGGCATCTTTCAAGATCAAGACCGACGCCTTCAACCTCAGCCTGACCGGCTATTCGAACTGGTTCGACAATTTCATCTATTCGGCGGCGACCGGCGCGGAAGAGGATGAGCTTCCCGTCTTCCAATATTTCCAGCGCGACGCGCGCGTCTATGGCTTCGAAGCCGAGGCGAGTGCCCGGCTGGCGCAAATCGGCGGGTTCAACATCGTCGGCGACGTCACCGCCGACATGACCCGAGCGAAGATCAAGAATGCCGGGCTCGACCGCAATGTGCCGCGCATCCCGCCGCTGCGCATCCTCAGCGGGCTCGAAGCGCAGGGCGAACGCGTCGATGCGCGCGTGGAAGTCGAATGGACCGACGACCAGACGCGCACCGCGCAGTTCGAGACGCCGACCGACGGCTTCACGCTGGTCAACGCCTCGCTGAGCTGGCGCCCGCTGCCCGACACGAAAAATCTGACGCTGAGCCTGTCGGCGAACAATATCTTCGACGTCGAAGCGCGCCGTCACGCCAGCTTTACCAAGGATTATGTGCCGCTGGCCGGACGCGATTTCCGTCTGACGGCGCGGGCGAGCTTCTAAGAAATTCGTCGCCCCCGCCATTGCGGGGGCGACGGATCTTAATCAGAAGGCGAGCTGCTTGCGCTTGTTCCAGTAGATTGAGGTCGCAGCGGCATAGGCGCCCACCTTTTCCCAGACTGCACCGTCGATCTTTTCGATATCGACGCCCGCATCGATATAGGCCTGGACGATCTTCATGATCTGCTCCTCGGTCATATCGCCCGACAGATCGGGGTTCGCGCCATTGGGACCGAAATCGAGCGCCTTGTCGACGGTCACGTTCGACAGCCCCAGCGCCGCGATATCGCCGATCAGCCATTCGCGCGAAATGCGCGCAAGGCTGTAGTCGAAATAGGTCGGCTTTTGTTCATCCGTGATGCCGTGACGCGTCACGCAATCGTCGGTGACAGCGCCAAGCTGCTTGAACAACGCCTCGCGCGATGCCGCGTCGCCGCCGCCGGCCATTGCGGAACCGATCGAACTTTTGGTGCCGGCCGGAATCGACGTGACGACGCAATCGAACTTCTCGCCCTCCTGCGCCAGGGCCACGCCCGGCAACACGGCCAATGCAAGCATCGCGCTTGCCATCAAACCCTTCGACATCGGCGAATCCTTCATACGCAAGAGAGATCGACCCTCAGGACAGCATGGCCATCCCGCCGTTCACATGCAACGTCTGCCCGGTGACGTAGCCCGCCTCTTTCGACGCGAGATAGACGACCGCTGCGGCGATATCGCTCCCCTCGCCCATCCGGCCGGCGGGGATACGCTGGTTCAGCGCCTCCTTCTGCGCATCGGGCAGATCGGCGGTCATCGCCGTGGCGATAAAGCCGGGCGCGACGCAATTCGCGGTGACGCCGCGGCTCGCGAGTTCCTGTGCCAGCGCCTTGGTCATGCCGGTGACGCCTGCTTTCGAAGCGGCATAATTGGCCTGCCCCGGATTGCCGGTCGCGCCGACGACGCTGGTAATCGAAATGATGCGGCCGAAGCGCGCCTTCATCATCGGCTTCGCGGCAGCACGCGCCAGGCGGAAATTGGCCTCGAGATTGATGCGAATGACGTCCATCCACTCGTCGTCCTTCATGCGCATGATCAGGTTGTCGCGCGTCACACCGGCATTATTGACGAGGATGTCGAGCTGGCCGAGCGCATCGACCGCCGACGGGACGAGCGCGTCGACCGCAGCCGCATCGCCGAGATTGCAGGGCAATGCGATATGATCGCCGCCGAGCGTATCGCGAAAGGCATTGAGCTTGTCGGCGTTGGAACCCGACACCGCGAGCCGAGCCCCCTGCGCGGCAAGCGCCTGCGCGACGGCCGAACCGATGCCGCCCGAGGCGCCGGTGACAAGGGCGGTCATGCCGGTGAGATCGAACATTTTATTCTCCTGATGATTGCCGGTTCACGCGGAGACGCGGAGACGCGGAGGGTTTATGATCGTTGACGATGCGACGCACACCTTCCTTGAGTGTAGCGCCGCCAAAATTGATAAGGAGACCAACAGACTGGCCAGTAAGACGAAGATAGGTCAGCAACTGTTTGCCATGCGCCGGGTTCAGCCGTTCAACCGATTTAATCTCCACCAGCAAACGGTTGTCGACGAGCAAATCAATACGAAAAGCAGCATCGAAGCGAGAGCCTTCGAAATATATATCGATCGGCATTTGCCGATCGACGCGATAGCCCAGCGCCACCAGTTTTCCGGCAAGAACGGTTTCATAGACGCTTTCCAATAGCCCCGGCCCCAGTTCCCGATGCAAGCGAAGGGACAAGTCGAGCACATCGCCGCTCACCACGTCTATGTCCCGCACAATCCCTCCGCGCCTCCGCGTCTCCGCGTGAACTTCTTTCGTCGCTACCTCTGCGCCTCTGCGCGAATCTTCTAAAGCGTTTTCAACAGCGCTTCGATGTCGTCCATTGAAATCACGCTCATCGTCTCGACTTCGCCCGATGCGCTGCGCTTGACCATCGGTGAGAGGACTTTGCCGCCGAATTCGACGAAGTGCGTCACACCGATATCCTCCATCGACGCGACGCTTTCGCGCCAACGGACGCGGCCGGTCACCTGCTGGACGAGGAGGTCGCGGATCGTGTCAGGGTCGCTCACAGGGCTCGCGGTGACATTGGCGACGACCGGGATGAGCGGCGCGACGGGCGGGTTGGCGCCCAGGGCCTCGGCCATCGCGTCGGCAGCGGGCTGCATCAGCGGGCAGTGGAAGGGCGCCGAGACGGGCAGCAGCACGCCGCGCTTGATTCCATAATCCTTGACCAGCGCGACCGCGCGTTCGACGGCGCCCTTGTGGCCCGAGATCACGACTTGCGACGGGTCATTGTCGTTGGCGACGGTGCACACTTCGCCCTCTGCCGCTGCGTCGGCGAGCTTCTGTGCCGTCTCGATATCAGCCCCGAGCAGCGCCGCCATCGCGCCGACGCCGACGGGCACCGCTGCCTGCATCGCCTGCCCGCGCGTCTTCAAAAGCCGCGCAGTGGTCGCGAGGTCGAACGCGCCGGCGGCGCAAAGCGCGCTATATTCGCCGAGGCTGTGGCCCGCGACATAGTCGGCCTTGGCTGACAGCGTCACGCCACCTTCCTTTTCGAGCACGCGCAACGTGGCAATTGCGTTGGCCATGATCGCCGGCTGGGCGTTTTCGGTGAGGGTGAGCTGGTCCTCGGGACCTTCGCTCATCAACTGGAACAGCTTCTGGCCGAGCGCGTCATCGACCTCCTGAAACACTTCGCGCGCGACTGGCGACGCTTCGGAAAGCGCCTTGCCCATGCCGACCGCCTGGCTGCCCTGACCCGGAAAAATAAATGCACGCATGATGCGTCCCTTCGCATGTTCTTGAATGGGCTCGCGCCTATTCCTTCACCCCGCGCGATGCAAGCCGAAGGGCACGACCTTGTTCGCCGCGTCGTGGCCGATGTCCGCCCGGCCGAGCCACGAGATCCCGGTGCGCGCGCACCAGCCCTGCGCGATCTCCTCGGCCTCCATGCCGAACGGGCGGTCGTTTTCAGGGACGTCGCTGACACGCCCCAACCGCAACCCGGCAAGCCCGCGCGGGCCCAGATAGCTCGCGATATGGAAGAAGGCGCGGTCGAAGGCGTAGAGATATTCGCTGACTTCTTCGACGAGCAGGACATGCCCGGAAAGGTCAGGTTCGAGCGGGGTGCCGAGCAGCATCGACAGCGTCATCAGGTTGAACGCCGCGTGCCGCGCGCCGTGCTGGAGGCCGGGCTCGCACGCAGCCGGGTCACGCGCAACGAGCCAATCGAGAGCGCGCAGCACCGCGGCATCGCCCCCGTCGCGGCGGATATCGGCGACCATAGGACCGTGCGCGACATGGTCGAAGCCGTCCCGATACAGCGCGCCGAGCAGATTGCCCTGATCCGAATAGCCGAGGAATGCCTTGCCGCGCGCGACATCGGTCATCGCCGCGACCGCATCCTCGGCGATGCGGCATGCGCCATAGCCCCCGCGCGCAAACCAGACCGCGTCGATATCGGGCCGGTTCGCCATCTCGACCAACGCGGCGAAGCGGTGGCCGTCCTCGCCCGCAAAATGGCCGTGGGTGGCAAAGCATTGCGGGTCGAAGACGAGTTCGACGTCGGGGTAACCAAGGCTTGCCAGCGCGCGCACCGCCTCGGCATCGTCGGGCAGGATCGGGGTGGATGGGGCAACAATTCCGATGCGCATGGAGCGACCTATAAATCCGTTCGTGTCGAGCGAAGTCGAGACACCCATCGTCGACGCACAAGGTCGAGGGGTATCTCGACTTCGCTCGATGCGAACGGGAAAGAGTATGCCGCTCTGGTTGCAAACCCTTCGTCAAAGCCATATCGCGCCGCGATGGCCGAAAACAAATCCTATTTCTTCTGCGGCATCGGCGGGTCGGGAATGCTGCCGCTGGCGATGATAGTCGCAGCGCGCGGCGCGGCGGTCTCGGGATCGGACCGCAGCCGCGATCAGGGCCGGACGCCCCAGAAATTCACTTGGCTCGAAAGCCAGGGCATCGCCTTTTATCCGCAGGACGGCAGCGGGCCACGCGCGGGACAAATTCTGGTCGCGTCGGCGGCGATCGAGGATAGCGTTCCCGATATCGCCGCCGCCAATGCGCTCGGCCTTGCGCGGATGACGCGCGCCGACCTCAACGCCGCGCTGTTCAACGACGCCGACACCGCGATCGGTGTCGGCGGGACGAGCGGCAAATCGACCGTCACCGGGATGATCGGCTGGATCCTCGAAAATACGGGTCGCAAGCCGACGGTCATGAACGGGGCCGTGATGCGCAATTTCTCGGGCGACGACCGCCCCTTTGCCAGCGCACTCGTGGGCGAAGCCGCCATTTACGTCAGCGAGGTCGATGAAAGCGACGGTTCGATCGCGCTCTATCGCCCCGACGTCGCGGTCGTCACCAACATCAGCCTCGATCACAAGAGCCTTGAAGAGTTGCACCGTTTGTTCGGCGATTTTGCCGCAAAGGCGCGCGTCGCGGTGGTCAATGCCGACGACCCCGAATCCGCGCCCCTCATCGGCGGCGACAATGTCCTGAGCTTTGGCTTCAGCGACGCTGCAACAGTGCGCGGCGGCGATTTCGAGGCATTGCCCGACGGGTGCCGCTTTTCGGCGAATGTCGACGGTTACCCGTATAAGGTCCATCTTCGCATGCCGGGGCGCCACAATGCCGCCAACGCCCTGGCCGCGATCGCCGCGGCACGCGCGGCCGATATCCCGGTTGCCGAGGCCGTCAACGCACTGGCGAGCTTCGCGGGCCTCGCGCGGCGATACGAGGTCCTCGGACAAGCAAGCGGCGTCACCGTCATCGACGATTTCGCGCACAATCCCGACAAGGTGGCCGCGACGCTGGCGGCGGTCGCCGAGCTGCCGGGCCGCGCCTTGCTCTTCTTCCAGCCGCATGGCTATGGCCCGCTGCGCCAGATGGGCAAGGAACTCGCCGCAAGTTTCGCCGCGGGAATGCGCCCCGACGACAGGCTGTTCGTGTGCGACCCCGTCTATTTCGGCGGCACCGTCGACCGCAGCATCGGCAGCGAGGCGCTGGTCGCGGACATCGTCGCGGGAGGGGCCGACGCGGTGCATATGACGACCCGTGCGGCTTGCGGGGCGGCGATGCTGGATGAAGCGAAGGCGGGCGACCGTATCCTGATCCTTGGCGCGCGCGATGATACGCTTACGGAATTCGGCCGCGAACTGCTGGAAAAGCTGGCCATCCGCGCTTGATTTCTCCCCGCGAATCTGTATAGGCGCGCTCATTCGGGGCGAGGCCACGTTGCCATCGCCCCGTTTGCTTTGCACTTATTCGCAGAGCGAGACGACAGCCGGAGGGGTTTCGCGATTGGCGCGAAATCAGCGATCGGCCAAATCGAAGGAAGCGCGACCATGCCGTTTTACGAGCATGTCTTTATCGCGCGTCAGGACCTGAGCCAGGCTCAGGTCGACGCGCTGGCGGAAACCGTCACCAACGTCATTGGCGAGTATAAGGGCACGGTCCACAAGACCGAGACCTGGGGCCTCAAGCAGCTCGCTTACAAGATCCAGAAGAACCGCAAGGGTCACTATGTGATGCTGTCGGCCGAAGTGTCGGGCGAAGCGATCGCAGAGATCGAGCGTCAGGCTGCGATCAACGAAGATATCATCCGCTGGCTCACCATCAAGGTCGACGAACTCGAAAAGGGTCCGTCGGTGATGATGCGCAAGCAGGAACGCCGCGGCGGCCGTGGCCGTGACCGCGACGGCGAAGAATAAGGAACAGTAGCATGGCACGACCCTTTTTCCGCCGCCGCAAGACCTGCCCCTTCAGCCAGAAGGACGCACCGGTCATCGATTATAAGGACGTCCGTCTGCTCCAGGGTTACCTGTCGGAGCGTGGCAAGATCGTCCCGTCGCGGATCACCGCGGTGTCCACCAAGAAGCAGCGTGAGCTGGCAAAAGCGATCAAGCGCTCGCGCCACATCGGCCTGCTCCCCTACATTGTGAAGTAAGGAGGGCGGACCGATGGAAATCATCCTGCTCGAACGCATCGAGAAACTGGGCGGTATCGGCGACGTCGTCACCGTCAAGAACGGCTTTGCCCGTAACTACCTGTTGCCGAACAACAAGGCGCTTCGTGCAAACGACGCCAACCGCAAGCTGTTCGAAGCCAATCGTTCGAAGATCGAGGCCGACAACGCCGAGCGTCGCACCGACGCCGAAGGTCGCGCCAAGGACATCGACGGCAAGCAGATCGTCCTGATCCGTCAGGCATCGAACACCGGCCAGCTTTACGGTTCGGTTTCGGTTCGCGACATCGTCGACGCGCTGATCGAAGACGGCGTCGAGGGCGTTACCAAGTCGATGGTCGAACTCGAGCGTCCGATCAAGTCGCTCGGCTTGGTCGACGTCAAGGTCAAGCTGCACCCCGAAGTCGCCCTGACCGTCGGCGTCAACGTCGCGCGTTCGCCGGACGAAGCCGAAATGCAGAAGCAGGGCATCGACGTCATCGCGGCGATGTTCGAGGAAGAACAGGCCGAAGCCGTCGCTTCGGCGCTGGAACCCGACAGCGAAGACGAATTCGAAGACGTGGGCGCCGCTCCTTCGGAACTCGCTGCCGAAGCTCCGGCTGCAGACGAGGAAGAAGAGGCCTAAGCCCCTTCGATCTCGCACGAGACAGAAAAGGCTCCGGAACCCAGCGTTCCGGAGCCTTTTTCTTTTGGTTTGATCCGACGTCTGTTTTGGGGTGGTGAGCGGGCGTTTGCTACTAGGTTGTACCCCGGCGAAGGCCGGGGCCCAGGGCTTTAGAAAGCCGAGTTATGCGGATTGCCGCCCTGGACCCCGGCCTTCGCCGGGGAACTCATTACCCGCGTTAGTGTCCGGTCGTTTCTTCGCTCTCGTCATCCCGGGTTTGACCCGGGATCCCGCTTTTTGACGGCACCGGCACGCTTCACGAAATAGCGGGACCCCGGATCAAGTCCGGGGTGACGATATGGAGAGTCCGCACTCGGTCGTTAGCCGATGACTTCGTCATTCCCGCGAAAGCGGGAACCCAGCGAGGCGGCGTTGTCATTGGGTTCCCGTTTTCGCGGGAATGACGAAATGTGGGGATGGCAACTTCCGGCCGAAAGCCCCTTCTCAATAACCCATCAAACTCAGCACTTCCTTGCGGCTGCTCTGGTCGTTGAGGAAGCAGCCGAGCAGGCGGCTCGTTACCATGCCTACGCCCGGGGTGCGTACGCCGCGCCCCGTCATACAGCCGTGCTGCGCATCGATGACCACCGCGACGCCTTGCGGTTGGAGATTATCCCAAATGCACTTAGCGACCTCGGCCGTCAGACGTTCCTGCACCTGCAGCCGCCGCGCATAACCGTTGAGCACGCGCGCAAGCTTGGAAATGCCAACGACGCGGTCGCGCGGCAGATAGGCGATCGACGCCTTGCCGGTGATCGGCGCCATATGATGTTCGCAGTGCGACTGGAACGGGATGTCGCGCAGCAGCACGATCTCGTCATAGCCGCCCACTTCCTGGAACGTGCGCGACAGATGGGTCGACGGATCCTCGTTATAGCCCTGGCAATATTCCTTCCACGCGCGCGCAACGCGGCGCGGCGTATCGAGCAGCCCCTCGCGCTCCGGATCGTCGCCCGCCCACTCGATCAGCGTGCGCACGGCCTCTGCGACATGGTCGGGGACAACCACCTTGCCGTCGGGTCCCAATTCGGTCTTGCTGTCGCTCATCGCCGCGCTTTCACTGTTGCCATCATGTCGCACATTTCGGCTCCCAAGAGCCGATAAGCAAGGCCCGGACAAGAAGAATTTATGCCAGCCGTGCAAGTTTACGTTGCGGAATCTTGGCTTTTTACCTGTTCGAAGAGGCGCGGTTTCGCGTCCTTTTTTGGGCCAAACAAGTTACTTGACGCTTTCGTCAACTCGGCGCACCTTTGTGCCCATACAGAACTCGCTCAAGCGGGTCGTATTCCGGAGAGGCCGGCGTTTTCCCCGACGCCGGCGGGAGAGGACGATGACCAGCACAGCTGGCAGGTGGGATTTACAAGGGCACATGGCCGCTTTGGCCCGGTGCCCTTTGCCATGTCTGGTCGTTTCCCCTCCCCTTACAACAATTTGACGTTGGGCGGCCCCGCATCGCGCGGGATCGAAAAAGGGAGGCTATAGATGAAGTTCAAGGCACTGATCGGAACCTCGATCCTTGCGATGTCGGTGGCGACACCCGCATTTGCGCAGGATGCGGCGGATGAAGTGGAACGCGATGCTTTCGGCGGCGAAATCGTCGTCACGGCGCAGCGCCAATCGGAACGCCTGCAGGACGTGCCGATCGCGGTCAGCGCCTTCTCGACCGAGGCGCTGGAAGCACAGCAGATCAAGACACCGTCGGATCTTCAGCTAACCCTGCCCAACGTCACCTTTACCAAAACCAACTTTACCGGCGCGAGCTTCACGATCCGCGGCATCGGCGACCTTTGCGTCGGTACGACCTGCGACAGCGCGACCGCGATCCACCTGAACGGCGACCCGCTGTTTTCGACGCGCCTGTTCGAAACCGAATTCTTCGACCTTGAGCGCATCGAAGTGCTGCGCGGGCCGCAGGGCACATTGTTCGGCCGCAACGCAACCTCCGGCGTGGTCAATGTGATCACCGCCAAGCCGAAGCTTGGAGCGTTCGAAGCAGCCGCCGAAGCCGAATATGGAAATTATGATTCCATGAAGGGCAAGGCGATGGTCAACATCCCGCTCGGTGACACCGCGGGCATCCGTGTCGCCGGCATTTACCTCAACCGCGACGGCTATACGAAGAACGAGTTCCTCGACACGCGCATCGATGACCGCGACCTTTATTCGGTCCGCGGCTCGTTCCGCTGGGAACCGTCGCCCGACACGACGATCGACCTGCTCGCGTCCTATTTCCGTGAAAAGGATCAGCGTACGCGCATCCAAAAGCAGCTCTGCCAACGCGACCCGACCGGCATTCTCGGCTGCTTGAACAGCCGCCTCGACAATTCGCCTTTCAACGGCAATGCGACCTTCACCGCCGCGCTGACATCACGCGAATTCCTGGCGACGCAGGGAATTCCGACCGCCTTCGCCCTGGGCAGCCTCTATGGCCCCGACGTCTATGCCAATACGACCATTCCGTCGGACCCGCGCACGGTGAATACGGCTTATACGCCGAGCTATTTCACCAGCGAACTGACACTGCAGGGCCAGATCGAACATAATTTCGGCCCCGTGGCTTTGCAGGTTTCGGGCCAATATCAGAAGGTCAAGCTCGACGCGTCGCAGGACTATAACAGCAATGTCGGCAACCGCGCGCTCTATGCCGGCGGTCTTGCCACGCTGGCGGCGGCAGCAGGCGGCGCGCTTGGTCCGGCACTCCAGGGTTATTTCGCGCCTGTTGCCGCGGCGCTGATCCCCAACGGCCCGACCGGCCAGCTCTGCACCTCGCTGGCCGAGGAAAGCGGCACCGGATCCTTTGGCGGCAACAAGATCTGTAGCGACCAGTCGCTGCAGTTCGACCGGTCGAACCAGTATAACAGCAGCTGGTCGGCGGAAGCGATCCTGACCAGCGACTTCGACGGTCCGTTCAACTTCCTCGTCGGCGGCATCTATGCCGACTATCATCTGACCGAGAACAGCTATTATGTGAACGCCTTCCCGATCGACTATCTGACGGGCGTTCTCGGGGCTTTTTCGTCCGTCGCGAACGTGAACAAGACTCCGGCGGGCGTGATCACAGGAGCAAATCCGCTGGCCCCGGGCTATCTCGGAACGCCCTTCTTCCGCAACAACACGGCCGACCTCTCGATTAAATCCTATGGCCTGTTCGGCGAAGCCTATTTTGAAATCAGCGACCGGCTGAAACTGACCGCTGGCCTGCGCTACAACAACGACAAGAAGAGCGTGGTCGCCCGTTCGACGCTGGCAAGCTTCCTTGTCCCGCACGGTTCGACCGACGCGTTCGCTTCGCCGACGGCGGCCGGCTTCGACGCCGACCCGGGTACGCCCTGCCCCGTCCACAGCAGCGAGACGTCAAGCACGGTGGGGCCGATCGGATCGATCGCGGGCTGCGAAGCCTTTCAGGAGCGTTCGGTCAAGTTCAACAAGCTGACCGGCCGTTTCGTGATCGACTTCAAGGTCACCGACGACAACCTGATCTATGCCTCTTATTCGCGTGGCTATAAATCGGGCGGTATCAATCCGCCGCTGCAGCCGATCTTCGAAGTGCCCGAAAGCTTCCGTCCCGAACAGGTCGATGCGTTCGAAATCGGTTCGAAGAACAGCTTTGACAATGGCGCGCTGCAGCTCAACCTCACGGCCTTCTATTACAAATATAAGGACCTGCAGCTCAGCAAGATCGTCGCCCGCACCGCGGTCAACGACAATGTCAGCGCCGACGTCTATGGGTTTGAGGCCGAAGCGATCGTCCGCCCCGACCCGGCTGTCGTCATCAACCTGGGCTTCAGCTACCTGCACAGCAAGGTCACCGATGACAAGCTGACCAGCAACCCGCGCGACTTCGGCGGCGGCCGCAGCGATGCGGTGATCATCAAGGACATCACGAACGCCGCCAACTGCGCCGTTGCCTCGCGCTCGGGTAATGTCGCAGGGGTCAACGCCTTCGTGAACGGGGTCCAGCAGGTCATCAACGGGGGCTTCGTCCCCGGTGTGGCTGCCGGCGCCGGCCTGCGGCCGACAACGACGTTCCCGGCAGATGGCGGCATCGCTTCGACCGGCGCCTTTAGCATCTGCGCCGTCATGAGCGCGGCGGCATCCGGCGCTTTCGCAGCGGCGGGGCTGAATCCGACGGCGTTCGGCGGGATCGAATATTTCTCCGCCGGCGTTCCGGTCAACCTGAAGGGCAACCAACTGCCGCAGGCGCCGAATTACAAGTTCAGCGCAGGCGTGCAATATACGGCGCAGATGGGTGAAATGTCGCTCGTTCCGCGCGTTGACGTCGCTTATACCGGCGAAAGCTATGGCAGCATCTTCAACGGCAATGTGAACCGCATCAAGGGCTATGCCCAGGTCAATGCCCAGCTGCAGCTGAACGGCCGCGACGACAAATGGTATGTGAAGGGGTTCATCCAGAACGTCTTCGACGCCAACAGCGTCACCGGCCTGTACATTACCGACCAGTCGTCGGGGAACTACACCAACATCTTCACCCTCGAACCGCGCCGCTATGGCATCGCGGCTGGCGTGAAGTTCTAAACATAACGGCGGCAACGCCAAAAAAGCCCCGGCCTCTCAAACGAGAGGCCGGGGTTTCTTTTTGACCGGGACGAAAGAAAAAGGCCGGACCATCATCGATGGCCCGGCCCTTTCTATTGATCCGGCGGATCAGTGCCGAAATCAGAATTTCGCGCGCAGCTTCACCCCATAGAGACGCGGCGGAGCGGGATAGACCGCAAAGCTCGCGCTCTGTTCGGGGATCGGGAACGAGGTGATGTTGTAATATTTGTTGAACAGGTTCTCGACGTAGAATTCGATGGCGTAATTCTGGTCGGGGCCGAAGTTGAGGCCGGCCCGGGCGTTGACGATCGAATGGCCGTCATTCGCCGTGAACGGCACCGCGACGGGGTCGTTGATCGTGTTGGCGTCGCTGTTCATCCGCCAATCGACATGCACGAGACCGCCGACATTGCTGCTGATCTGCGGGGTCCAGGTGACCGCGCCGGTGACGACATGCTTCGGCGAATTGGTGAGCGGCAGTCCGTTATCGTCGCCAGCCGCCACGTCCTTCACCTCGGTATCGATATAGGAATAGCCGAGCGTGAAGTTGAGGTTCGGGGCCGGACGGATGACCGATTCAAGCTCGACGCCCTGCGCCACGACCTTGTCGAAGTTCTGGACGACGAAGTTATTCCCCATGAACGCAAGGTTCTGATAGCCCTTGAGTTCGGTGTAGAAAACGTTCGCGTTGAACTGGAACGCCGAGCTGAAGTCGGTCTTCACGCCGACTTCAAACGAGTCGACGTCTTCGTTGCCGAATTCGAGATCGGATGCCTGCGCGCCGTTGCCACCAAGGAAGGCGGTGTCGAACGAGCCACGATCGAGGTTGTAGCCGCCCGATTTGTAGCCGCGGTCATAACCACCATAGACCATGATGCGGTCGTCGAGCTTGATCGACAGCTTGGCCGTGCCGGTCAGCTTGCTCTCACTGCGCTTGTCGCGATAAATCCCGTTGAATTCGGGATTGACCACGGGGTTGCAGACGAGGTTGAAGATCGCGTTGCCGAGGCCAGACGGCAGTCCCTGCAGAGCCTGGCGATAGAGCGCGTAGCGGGGACCCTGCAGCGTCGAGCAACCGGGCAGGTTCGACTGCAGGTTGGCGTTGAGCTTCTTCGATTCATGATTGTAGCGCAGACCGAGGGTCAGCGAGACATTGTCGTTGAAGTCGATGATGTTGTGCGTGAACAACGCAAAGGCTTCGGTGTTGACGCGGTACGCATCGCCGATCTGTCCCTGCCCTGCCTGCGGCGCCGGAAGCGGCGTCAGGAAGGTGTCGAGCACACCCGCCTGCGCGGCCGCAGCCGCGAGCTGCGGGTTCGATGCGAGCAGCACCTGGCCCACCAGCGGCGAATTCGGGATCGACTGGAAAATCTGGAAGCCGGTCGGTCCGGGCACCGCGGCATCGGTCAGCGCGTTGATGAAGGCGTCGACATATTGCGCGCCCTGCGTGCCGAAACGGGTCCGTTCGGTATATTTCAGCTTCTCGTTCAAATAGAAGCCGCCGATCAGCCAGTCGACATGATCGTCGAAGGCCGTGCCCTTGAGCCGGATTTCCTGCGTGAAGTCGCGCATGCCGATCGGCATATTCTCACGATAGGCGCGGTCGATTCCGGAGAAATCGACGTCCATGCCACGCGTCGCTTTCCAGTCGCGCCATGCGGTGATCGAGGTCAGTTCGACGCCGCCCAGATCCCAGTCAAGCTGGCCCGAGACGCCCCATTCGCGCATCTTTTCGGTGAGGTCGCGATTGGGCGAATAGGCAACTTCGCGATCCTTGGGGTTATAGGGCCGCACGATGCCGGTCAGGCCATTGGCGGCGGCCAGCCCCTGAATCACCGAGCTTGCGGCAAAGGCAGGCGTGCCCGGCTGCGCAAAGCCCGAATTGGTATTGAGCGCGCCGCAGCATTGTTCATCGGTCTTGGCATAGTCCGCGATCAGGCGGAACGAGACGTCGTCCTTCTCGAACAAGGCCTGTCCGCGCACCGACCAGCGGTCGAGGTTGTTGAAGCGGCGGTCGCTGTTCACGTCTTTGATATAGCCGTCACGCTTGTGATATCCGCCGTCGAGGCGCAGCGCGATCGTTTCGGAAACCGGCCCCGTAATCCCTGCCTTCAGCTCGATTTCGTCGAGATTGCCATAGCTTGCCTCGGCATAGCCACCAAGTTTGAAGCTCGGCTTTTGCGTGACGATGTTGAGCGCACCCGCCGACGTGTTGCGGCCGAACAGCGTACCTTGCGGCCCGCGCAGCACTTCGACGCGATCGATCGGCGGCAGGTCGGCAAGGGCAAGGCCCGCACGCGCACGGAAAACGCCGTCGACGAACACGCCGACCGACGGTTCGAAACCGGGGTTGTCGCCCGCCGTGCCGATGCCGCGGATGCGAAGCACGACGCCGGTAGCCGACGACTGGCCGGTCGTTGCCTGAAAGCTCGGCGCAATCTGGCGAAGACCGCGGATATCGCTGATGCCCGAATTTTCGAGCTGTTCACCGCCCACGACGTTGACCGCGATCGGAATATCCTGCGAACGCTGCGCACGGCCCGTCGCGGTGACGATGATGTCATTGCCATAGTCGGTATCGTCGGCCGCGGTTGCCGCATCGCCGGCGGGCGCGGTGTCCTGGGCGAAGGCGATGGTGGGGGTGGTTGCGGCGCACAACATGGTGGCGCCCAACAAAATGTTGCGCAAAGTCATGGTTCTCTCTCTCCAAACCCACCGAAGCGCAGCCAAAGGCTTATCGGGAGATGCCCGGTGGTAGGTTTCCGGTCTAACGCGCCGCCCGTCCGCGTCAACGCGCGCGCGATCCAAACGGCCGATTTTCCGCAAATTCGTGACTAAATAGCAACAGTTTACGTTACGGCAGACAGTTGCGTCCGTTGCAGAATAAAATTAGCACCGTTGTGGAGCAGACGCGGCGCCGATTTGCCAAAAATTCAGAAAGGCGCATTATCGGCGCTGGATGCTCCGGTCCTTGCCTTATTGGCCCGGTGCCGAATTTCCGGTCGTGAAGGATGGTTGATGCGGGCGCAGAGTTTGCCGAGCCCAGGAACGTTGACCAAGACAATCCTGCTCGTCATCGGCCTGGCCTTCGAACTTCCCGACATTGCCGCTCGTGTGGCCACGCTGGGGCTCTCGTTCTCGCTCCTGCTCTACGCAAGCCTTTATTGCGGGCTTGCCGCCTGCCTATGGGGTGCGGCCTTTATCCGCCGACCGATATTGCGTTGGGGCTGGGCCCTGCTGTTCGCTCTCGCCGCTATTCTCATCGGCAGCTTTCAAGGCGCCATCGGCGATGCGATGAGCTATGATGCGTTCGTCACCATGATCTATTCGGCGGGCTTCGCCGATGATGCCGCAGCGCAATACAGCGCGGCGATCGCCTGGTCTTCCGCTGCTGCATTCTTCCTGTTGCTTGGCGTCGGACTGAAGCCCCGCGGGCGGGCGCCCATACCGGGCATCGTCGCCATGCTTGCGCCCGTTCTGGGGCTGGCAATGCTGACCCTCCTGCTCTTCGTCCGGGGCGGCGAAGGCGGCCGCGGCCTGCCGAACGCATGGGTCGGGATGGCCTATTCGGCGCTTGCGGCCTTCGAAGCCGCGACCCAGCCATCGGCGGCACGTCAGTCCGTGACGATCGCGCATGGGCCGAGCAAGCAGCAAGGCGATATCGTCCTGATCATCGACGAGAGCATCGCCGGCCGCTACCTCGATATCAACGATCCCGCAGGCGTCCGGTCGGGCCTTTTGTCGCCGCCGACGGGCGTCACCGTCAGCAATTTCGGTCTCGCGGCGTCGATCACCCATTGCAGCTTCGGAAGCAATCTGACGCTCCGGCACGGGGGCACACGAGACGCCTATCACCGGATTAATGCGACGATGCCGTCGATCTTCGCTTATGCGAAGCAAGCGGGGTTCGCGACCACCTATATCGACGCGCAGCGGACCGGCGGCGCCTATCAGAACGGCATGGATGATAGCGAGCGGCGACAGATCGATCACTTCGTGCAGTTCGGCGACACGGCCGTCGTCGATCGCGATATGGCCGCGGCGGATGCGCTGATCGCGGCGCTGGGCAATGAACGGCGTGACTTCGTCCTGATAAACAAGATGGGCGCGCATTTTCCCGTCGCCGACAAATACCCCGACAGCGCCCGCATTTTCGCGCCGACGCTGCCACGCAACGAAGCCGCGGCCGTGACCGAAACACAGCTTCCGGAAAATCTGTACAGCGGCGCCGAAAGCTGGCGGCTTTATCGCAACAGCTATCGCAACACGGTGGCGTGGACGGTGGGCGATTTCTTCGACCGCCTGTTCGCCCGCGCGCGGCTCGATGGAGCGCTGATCATCTACACGTCCGACCATGGACAAAATCTGCACGAACGCGGCGATGCGGGAACGACCACGCATTGCAGCCCGTCGCCGGCCAGCGAAGAGGGATCGGTCCCGCTAGCGATCATCGACACATCGGGACGCTGGGATGATGCCGCAAGGCGAAGCTTCGATGCGTCGAGCCACTATCGCATCTTCCCGACCCTGCTGAACGCGATGGGCTATGATCCAGCGGCGGTGCGCCGTCAGTATGGCGAAGCACTCGATTCCCCGCTGGCCGACCCGGCGACGTTCAACAGCCTTTTCAACGCGCGGCTGGGACGCAAGCCGATATGGATCGAGGTGAAACGCAGTAAGGTTTCCCGACCTCCGGCCAGCGACTATGCGCCGCGCAAATATGGCATTGCACCACGATGACGCGCGCGTGCAATGCTTTGCCAACGAATAGTTGCTAGGCTGCTCGCCATGTCAGGTCGCGCACTGCCCCCGGAAACCACGCTTGGCCCCGACAGCCCGATTGCGCCCGATTTCGGCCAGCAAGTACGCCGTGCGGTCATCTGGCGTTCGGGGTCGCAAATCGCAGGGCAAATCGTCGCCTGGGCCTCCACTTTCCTCGTCATCCGCATCCTGACGCCCGAAGATTATGGCCTGTTCGCACTGACGCAGGTGATGCTGATGCTCTTCACCCTGCTCAATGGCTATGGTCTTGCGAGCGCGGCGATCCAGCGGGACGAGATCGCCCCGCACGAGCTGCGACAGATTTTCGGATTGATGCTGCTGCTCAACGGCGCGCTCGCGATCGCGCAAATCCTCTGCGCCCCGCTTGCCGCCGCTTATTATCGCCAGCCGATGGTTGCCGACCTGCTGCGGGTACAGTCGCTGATCTACCTTACCATCCCCTTCTCCGCGCTCGCCTATGCGCAATTGGCGCGTTCGATGGAGTTCCAGCGTCAGGCGCAGGTCAATCTGGTCTCCGCACTGATCGGTGCAGGCGTCGCGCTCGGCGGCGCGCTGGCGGGATGGGGGGTGTGGGCACTGGTCTGGGCGCCGATCGCCATGTTCGCGGCGCGCGCGCTTGGCCTAACGATCGCGGCGCGCAGCTGGATGTGGCCAAGCTTCGATTTCCGCGGCGCGGGTTCGATCGCACGTTACGGCGGGCTGATGGCGGTCGGGCAATTGTTCGGCTTTGTCCAAAGCCAGGCGGACATATTGGTCGCCGGTCGCTGGTTCGATGCGCATCTGGTCGGCATCTATACGACAGCGTTGCTGTTGACGCAGATCTTCAACAACAAGGTCGTCCCGCCGCTCAACGAAGTGGCCTTTGCCGCCTATGCCCGGATGCAGAACGACCGGCCCGCGCTGGCCGCCGGTTTCACTCGCTCCACGCGCGCGATCATGGTCGCTGCGATGCCTTTCTTCTTCGGGCTCGCCGCAGTCGCGGAACCCCTCGTTCTCACTTTGCTCGGCGAAAAATGGCGCGAGATTGTGCCGTTGCTCCTGCCGCTGGCGCTCGCCATGCCCTTCTGGACGCTGTTCACGCTGCTTCGACCCGCGACCGATGCCCTCGGCCGCCCTGGCATTGCTTCGGGCAACGCCATCGCCGGCGCGCTGCTGATGCCCGTCGTGTTTCTTGTCGGCGCACAGTGGGGCATCATCGGCATCGCATGGGCATGGCTGATCGCCTATCCCTTGCTCCTCGCCTTTGCCGCTACCCGGTCGCTGCCCGTCATCGGAGTCGGGGCAAGCGAATTGCTCCGCGCGGTCGCGACGCCAGTGCTCGCCGCCGCTGCGATGGCGGCAGTGGTGCTATTGGTCGACCGCCTGCTGCCAGCAATGCCCGAACCGCTTCGGCTCGCGATACTCGTCGCGACCGGAGGACCGATTTATTGCCTGTGGCTGATATTGTTCGCGCGCGAGACGGTGCGCGACCTCATCGGGATGGTCCGAGGCCGGCGTATGCCGACAAGCCCCGACACTGCCGTCTAGGCTTGGCCCAAAGCCGCTACGGCCGCGCGCGTGGCGTCGATATAGGCGGTACCGCTGAAACGATAGCTGCCGATGAAATGGACGAAGCGCGCGTCGTCCGGCACGCCTTCGTCCCAGAAATTGAGATAATGGTCATATGGCAGCAGCAACGCATCGGGCTCGTTCGCGATGACCATGTTCGAGGTCACCTGTTCGCTCCCCCAGCGCGCCCAGCGCTCGGCGCCGAGCAACCGTTCCGCTTCGCGGGAAAAGGCTTCGGCAAGCATGCGCCCATTGCCGCCCCGCGCGAACCCGGCAAATCCCGAGCATCCCCGCACATAGAGCGGGTGGGCAAGCATCGGCAGTTCTACGCGATCGAGGCCACTCTCGATCGCGCCCTGCACATGCGCGTCGGGATTGAACAGGAAGGCGTCGTCATCGGTGCGGCTCGCCAACTCGGCAAAGGACAAAAGCTGCGAATCAGGATCGCCGCGCAAGGTGAAGCTGCGATTCCCGGCGATCGCTTCCGCGATCTCGGGCACGGCGCCCAGCGTCACCGTGTCGGAATCGAGCTGGATCACATAATCACCGGCACGAATGTCGAGGATGGTGAGCAGCCGTTCCCACGTTCCGCCGCGCGGGCACGGGCCGGTATCGACATCGGCAATCGAAATGACGCGCGGATTTCCAAGATGTGCGGCGAGTATCGCGCGGTCGGTGTCGGTCAACGTGCCATCGTCGAGGATTGCGATACGACCCCGGCGAAGCTGCGCGTGCAGCGATTTGACCGCTACCAGATAAGGCAGCAGCACGCGCGTGCCGATCATCGAAAACAGGACCACGCCATCGTCGGCCGGCACCACCGCGGGCGTATCCAGCACCGCGCGGGCGGCGGCGCGATGCGTGCGCTCTTTCCACAAACGGTTGAGTTTGTTTACGATCCTGTTCATCGCGCGGCCGTAACACGCGCGACCACCCTTGGGTAGAGGCGATAATCCCAGCATTTGCGCCCTTTCAGGACGTTTTGTGCCACAGATATCCGGGGCGCTCGCGGGCGCCGATGACCTTGCATCACCGAACCTTCAACGCGCGCGGTTGCACACGCAAGGCCCGGCATGGTTTTCGGTGAAGGAAGTGGTGCCTGGGGACGGGATCGAACCGCCGACACTGCGATTTTCAATCGCATGCTCTACCAACTGAGCTACCCAGGCGAGCCGCTGCGGCCGGTCGGCCGCGCTGGCGAGCGGCGGCTATAGGCAGGGCTTTGCGTCCTGTCCAGCACCTTTCTTCGCGATTTATCCCTCGTCGAAACGATCCTCGTCGGCGGTGCCGTCGGGCGCCTGATCGACCGGAACGCGATAGCCTTCGCCGAACCAGTTCAGCAGGTCGCGATCGCGGCAACCACGACTGCAAAAGGGTTTGAATTCGGGATCACGCGGCTTGCCGCAGAGCGGACAGCGCGGGGGTTTACTGGGCATGGCCCACTCCTTTCACGGCGGAATCCGCGGCAAGGCGGACAGTGCGCCCGGTACGATTCTGCAGCGCCTCCACCCAATGATGATGCGCGGCAATATGATCGATCACGGCGCCCCGCGCGGTCAGCGTCAAAACGCCGGTTCCGACGGTGCGTTCCGCCTGCCGCAGCAGGAGCGCGGCATCGGTCGCGACGGGATCGAGCCGGACCTGTTCGATCAGCGAGGGACGGTCGCGGCGGCGGATGATCTGCATGAAGCCGAAGCCGTTGACCGCAGTCCGCTCGAACGGCTGCGGAAGTGCGGCATCGACCGCGGCGTCGATCGCCTGTCGTCCGGCGCGATCGGGCAGCGACGGAAAGTCGATCCCGATCGATCCTCCAACATCGCAGCGACGGATCACCGACGCCGCCGCCCCCGCGCCAGCCTTGGCGAGCGCCAGTGCCTCGCCCTCGCCGTCGATATCGATCAGCAGCATCGCAGGCGTGGCATCGACCCAGAGCGCACCGCCCGCGAACGGCCAATGGCCGGTGCGGACGCAGTCGATCAGTTCGGACCAACCCGCCTGCTCAAGTCGGTCGCCGTCGGTGGGACGCAGGTCGACGACGGGAAGGCCGCTGGCCGCGATACGCGCGCGCAGATCGGGTCCGTCGGCAAGGGCTGCGCCTGCCTCGGCAATCCGCGCGCGTGCCGGTTTGTCGCGGCCGCGTTCGCGCAGCGCCATTCGCGTGATTTCGACGGTCAGCCGGGCGCCCACAGAGGTCGACGGCGGCAAGCCGGCAAGCGTCGCCGGCGGTTCGCCGGGCAAGTCCAGCGCGACGAGTGCGCCCTTGGCGCCCCTGCCCGCCTCGATCAGTTTCGCGCCGACGACCGCACCAAGGCGCGGCCCTTCGTCCTCGCGCTCGATCCGGGCTTCGACGATTTCGCCATTCTCGATCAGCGCCGCGCGCGCCTCGCCGATGCCGGCTTCATATATCCACTCAGCCAAGCGGGATACCGACGCTGGTCAGAAGGGCCCGCGTCTCGAAGAGCGGCAGGCCGACGACGTTCGAGTGGCTGCCCGACAGGAAACGCACGAACGTCTCGGCGCGTCCCTGGATCGCATAGCCGCCCGCTTTGCCCATCCCCTCGCCCGATTCGACATAGGCATCGATCTCGGTGGCACTCAGCGCCTTGAACGCGACGATCGTGTCGACGACGCGCACGCGCGCCTTTCCGTCGGTACCGACGACGCAGATCCCCGAATAGACATGGTGCCGCCGCCCGGACAGCAGACCCAGCATGCGGCGCAGATCGGCCTCGTCGGCCGGCTTTTCGAGGATGCGGCGTCCGACCGCCACCGTCGTGTCGCCCGCGAGCACGACCTCTTCCGCCGCGCGTTCGACGGCGAGCGCCTTGCCCTTCGCAAGCCGCGCGACATAATCGCGCGGCAGCTCTGCCTTCAGCGGCGTTTCATCGATTTCTGGCGCGGCAATGCGCGCCGGCACAAGCCCGATCCGCGCCAGCAATTCGCGCCGACGCGGTGAGGTCGAAGCCAGTACAAGTGCCGGCATTGGCGCGGGGGAGTTCGCCGCGCCGCTCACTTGAAGCGATAGGTGATCCGACCCTTGGTCAGGTCATAGGGGGTAAGTTCGACGAGCACTTCGTCGCCCACGAGAACGCGGATGCGGTTCTTGCGCATCTTGCCGGCCGTGTGACCCAGAATTTCGTGGTCGTTTTCCAGTTTGACGCGAAACATCGCGTTGGGCAGCAGTTCGACCACTTGGCCGCGCATTTCCAGAAGTTCTTCTTTCGCCATCAGTCCTCTATGGGTCGAAAATTCAAGGATGCGCGCCCATAACCGCAATTTGCGCCAATTGAAAGCAATCTGTCATCTGTGTTTTGAGAAGGCGTCGGCCCGCTCTGGCCAAGCCGATTTCAGGAGACGAGTTTCAGCCTGCGCGCGATGCGCCAGCCGATTGTTTTCGCCCAGGCATAGCTCGGCCAGCGCGGCGGCATCGCCGGGTCGAGGCCCATGCGGCGGAGCGTCGCATTGGCGGCATGCGCCTCGGACTCGCGATAGCTCCATTCGCTGCGCCAGGTGATCGACAGAGAGATCGACGGCGCATCGCCATTGGCGACGAAATGCGGGGCCATCACCGGCATCAGCACCGCATCACCGGGCCCGAGCGGCACTTGCTGGGCGTCGCCATGATATTCGTCCTGCCAGGGCAGATTCCGGTGACCGCCGGTGTGATAGCGTTCATGCTCGCGGCGATGCGCAAAGCGCTCATCACCGGCGGGCCAGACGTTCATCACCTTCCTGCCGCGCAGTTGCAGCAGGATATTATGTTCGGGGTCGAAGTGGAACGGCGTGATCGAACCGGGCGACGAGATGAAGATAAAGCCCTGCGGCGTCAGCATCGCGCCGGTGCGCGGTTCGACCACCGCTTCCAGTTCCCCGAGCAGACCCATCAGCAGGGTGCGATAGGCGTCCACATTCTCGATATTCTTGAGAACCGCCCAACTGCCGTTGCTGTCGATCGTTCGAATCGTCTCGCCGATCGACAGGCCGTTCGACGGGACATCCTCGGGGCGGATACCGATCGGCACATTGCCCGGGTTATACTCGACCTCGCTCGCGGGCAGATTTTCGCCGAGCGTTGCGAGCGCTTCGAGCGACAGCAAAGGATGATCGGGCAGATGATGATGCAGCAGCCCCGCCTGCTGCGGATAGAGCATCGCCATCCGCTCAAGCGTTTCGATAGGGAATACGGGCCGGGTGATCGGCTGATGCACGGTCATGACGGGCTTTCTACTTCATTTTCGGGCGCGGCGGCGCCCCTCCAGCGGCGCCACAGCCGTTCGGTCTTCGTCAGCATGGCGAAGCGAAGACGGTCGGGCGCCGACGACAGGGCCACATTGACCCAAATCAGGGCGCGGCGTTCGCGCCAGACGCTGTCGATCATCGGATGGCCAGGCGCGGCACAACTGTCGACCCACTTGACCTGCCTATTGTCGAGCAAATCGAGATTCGCCTGTTGAAGCAGCACGCCGGGCGAAAAACGGGCATAATCCTCATCGAACGCGGTCTTGAACGAAAAGCCGCCGGGCGGGCAAAGGAAGTTGACGAGCATCGCAAGCGGACGCCCGTCGAGATCGAGCGAGCGCATGTCGAGCCGTCCCGCGTCTCCCGCCGCAAGGAGGATCGCGTGGAACCACGCCTGCGTGTCGCTCTGGCTCGCGAGCGCCGATTTGGCGCGCCCTTTCCAGCCACGCGCCTCGAGATCGAGGAAGGCCTCGATCCACGGATCGATTGCCTCACCCGGCTGCCAGCGACGAAACTGCACCGCGCCATGCTCGGACAGCCGGTTTGCCTGTCGCCGCAGTTCCTTGCGCTTTTTCGCGCGCACGGCGGCATCCCAATATTCTTCTGGCGACAGGCTGCTTTCGAGCAGCGCGCGCTCCTCGCGGTGCACCACCTCGGCCTCGCTGCCGCGCTGCCGCGCCACATCGACGAGCGCGCGGTGCAGCGGCCCGCCTTCGGTAAGGCGCGGAAAATGCACCAGCGTGCGTGCCCAGGGCGCGGCGTCGCACCAACCGAGCAGGATCGACCAGAACATCCTTTCGAAACCCGCGCGAACGAGCGGGAGCCCGAGAAAATGATTGGGATGCGCCCATCCCGCAACATGGCGCAGCGGCACGCGGCCATAGTGCGTCGCGGGGGCAAGCGGCATGATCCCGATCATCGGGCCATCGCTGCCGTCGCGTACGACGACAAGCCGCGCTTGGCGATCAGGGTCGAGCAGATGCAGCGCCGATTGCAGGCACCAGCGCTCAGCGAAGGGGTTGGGCTCGCTCGCTTCGTCCGCGAGCCGATCCCAGGCAGCGGCAAGCCCGGGCGACAGCGCCAGCGGGTCGACGACACGCACGGTCAATGGCGCCGCTTCGGTGGTGCTTGCCGGAAAGGCGGGATAAACCGTCATGGGCCGCGAGCCTAGCACCCAAGCGTTAAGGATGGGTGGCAATTTGACGCCGCACGGCTCGAAGGGGCCTGACGGCTAACGACCGGGTTGCTGCCGTTGCAGGTGTGTGCCCCGGCGAAGGCCGGGGTCCAGAGCGCAACGAGCAGAGGTCGGCTCTCTGAAGCCCTGGGCCCCGGCCTTCGCCGGGGTGCGCAAATGGGAAACGACCGGTTGCCGACCAATCCTTTTTCGTCACCCCGGACTTGATCCGGGGTCCCGCTTGAGGCCGAAGCCAGTGAGTGCGTCAAAAAGCGGGATCCCGGGTCAAGCCCGGGATGACGGAAGTGGGTGACGGAATGTCAGCTCACCACCCCAAAACAGACATCGCCTCCAAAAAGGTCTTTCCTACATTATCCGGCCGTGCCAGCCTTCATCCGGCTCTTTCATTCGGTGAACAAAAAGATGGTCGCTGCCTGGCTTTCGGGTGCGACCATGATCGGACATGCCGCGCACATCCAGCAGTCCGCGACTTGCAAATCGGGGCGCTCATAGGGCTGAACTTTCCTGAACTTTGGAATATTGCGCGGCCCTTGCTCCGACCCGATCCCGGATCCAGCCGGGCGATATCCAAAGAGGGTAACGACAGCTCTCACCCCAATATCCGCCGTTCACCGCCAATCTGGATGGAATGGCCGGAAACGAATGATTTTTGTCGATCGCCGTCTTGGTGCGGCTTGCGGAAAGCGGACGGTCAGGACAATCTCGGGCAACATCCTGCAGGCCGGAGTTCATATGACATTTGCGGATAGCTACCTCGGAAGGCTCAGGTCGTTGGTAGGGAGCCGATGTCTGCTTGTTCCTGGCGCGCGCGTCATCATCGCCAGGGAGGATGGGTCGATCCTCTTGCAGCATCGAAGTGACTTTTCGGTCTGGGGATTGCCCGGAGGAAATGCGGAAGAAGGCGAGGATCTGACGGAGGTGGCGATCCGCGAGACTTTCGAAGAAACCGGGCTCAGAATACGAAATCCCAGACCTTTTGGCTTTGGCAGCGATCCGCAATTTGAAACCGTTCGGTTTCCGAACGGAGACGTCTGTCAGTTCTTCGTTATGATGTTCTACGCGACAGAATATGAGGGCCATATTGCGGCGGATAGTTCGGAAACTTTGGATTTACAGTGGTTTAATGCGAATGAACTACCGACAATGCTGGAGAATATGCGTCGAAGTGTCGAGGCATATACCGCGTTTTCAAATACCGGGACATTTCAGATGATATAGGGATGGAATTTCTATATTTTCTGCCCAGCCCGCGTCCAGTTCGAGCGGATTTTTCTCGATAAACGCCAGTCTGTTTCCGATCCCAACGCCGTCGCCGCGCATCAAATTCCGAACAGCTTGGCCAGCGACTTTTCAAGCATGAAAAATTGCCAGATCAGCCGCCCATGGTCGCGCCGCCCCGATTGGTGCGCGGCAACGATGCGCTCGATTTCGGCCATGTCGAACCAGCCCGAGCGCGCGAGCGTCGACGACGTCGCGAGCGCCTTCGCATGCTGGGCGAGCGGGCCGCGGAACCAGTGCGAAACCGGCGTCACGAACCCCATTTTGGGCCGATAGAGAATGTCGTGCGGCAGATAGCGTTCCATCGCCTGTTTCATGATCGCCTTACCCGTCCCGCGCTTGACGCGCATCGATGCGGGCAGGCTCGCGGCGAATTCGATCAACCGGTAGTCGAGGAGCGGCTCGCGCGCCTCCAGGCTGACGGCCATGCTCATCCGGTCGGTCTTGGTCAGGATATCGCCTGGCAGCCAGATCATCAGATCGGCATATTGCGCGCGATCGAGCGCCTCGCGCGCGGGCGCCTCGGCCATGGCCTTCCAATAGCGCGCCTCGGCGACATGGTCGCCGAGTGCGTGATGGGCCGCATCGTTGAACAGCCGCGAGCGTTGCGCCTGTCCCGTCACGCCGACCGCTTCGGCGTAGCCCTCTGCCCCGCTCTTCGACAGGCTGGCCAGCGTGGCGCGGGCGCGGAGCGGACGCGGCGCCCAGTCCATCTGCGGCCAGACGTGCGACAGCGGACCGAGCACGCCGCGGCGCAGGAAGCGTGGAATCAGGCCGCGCAACCTTTCTTCCTGATGCTGAAAGACCAGACGGCGATAGCCGGCGAACGCCTCGTCGGCGCCGTCGCCCGACAAGGCAACCGTCACCTCTTCACGCGCGAGTTCGCACACGCGGTAAGTCGGCAGCGCGCTTGCATCGGCGAAGGGTTCGTCGAAATGATCGGCGATCCTGTCGACGAGCGCGAAGTCGCCCGACGACACGGTGCGCGTGCGGTGATCGGTCGCGAAGCGCTCGGCGATTTGCTGGGCGTAAGCCGTTTCGTCGAGCGCGGCCTGATCAAAACCGATCGTACAGGTCTTGACCGCCTTCGCGCTCGCCTCAGCCATCAGCGCGACGACCGCGCTGCTGTCGACGCCGCCCGAGAGGAAGGCGCCGAGCGGGACGTCCGATACCATGCGGTCGGTCACCGCCGCGCGCATCAAATGGACGAGATGCTCTGCCGCCTCGCCTTCCGAAGCCCGGACGCGCTTCGAGAAATCGGGAGCCCACCAGCGCGTCGGCGCAGGCACCGGCTTGCCGCGTTCGAGCATCAGATAATGGCCGGCGGGCAGCTTCTCTACGCCTGCGACGATGCAATTGTCGTCGGGCACATATCCGAAGGCCAGGAAATCCTCGATCGCGGTCAGGTTCGCTTCCTGCCGCAGCAGCGGATTGCGCAGCAGGCCCTTCAACTCCGACGCAAAGGCCACCGACCCATCCGAGAGACGGACATAGTGGAGCGGTTTTACCCCGAGCCGGTCGCGCGCGAGAAACAGGCAGCCACGCTGATGATCGTGGATCGCAAAGGCGAACATGCCGTTGAGCCGCGACAGGCAGTCGGGACCCCATTGGCGCCACGCCGCGATGATGACCTCGGTATCGCCGCTGGTGCGGAAGCGGTGGCCGCGATCCTCAAGCTCGGCGCGGAGCTCGCGGAAATTATAGATTTCGCCGTTATAGGTGAGCGTGACGATCTCGTCGTCGCTCGCCATCGGTTGCGGGCTGCCTGCGATATCGATGATCGAGAGGCGCAGGTGGCCAAGGCCGACGCCGGGGGCGGTCCACTCGCCCGATCCGTCGGGTCCGCGGTGCTGCATCGGCTGGAGCATGGCGCGGAGGCGCGCGGGATCAACGGGCTTGGCCGTTTCAAGATGATAGATACCCGCGATGCCGCACATATTCTGACGCTTAGCTGCTTTTCAGCGCGCGGTCAGCCATCGCTTTGGCTCCGCCGGACGCGGAAAGGAAATCCTCTATCGCATTGCGGCCCCCGCGCCGCTCCTCGCTCGATATAATCAGCGACAATGCGCGCGGGTCGCCGCCGAGCAGCCGCGCCCTCAGACCCGCGAGTTTCGCCGCGCGCGAGCTACCCGTGATCTTGCCATCGACGAGATACCAGGTCGCCGCGTCGCGTAGCACCGGTCCCGGATGTAACAGTCGTTCGGTCTTCGCACCATCGATCGCGGGCAGCGAGGCGCTCCACGCCCATTTGCTGTCGGGATCGACCGCGCCCTGCCCGAAAGCGACGACCTCGCGCCCTTCGGCCTGCCGTTCATAGCCGCCGATCGCAACTGTTACGACTTGCCCCTTTTCATTGGAAAAATGGTGTAGCTGCCGCCGATCGGCGCCGTCGAAGCGTGGCACCCACGGCATTCCCTCCACGCGAACATCGCGCCATCCCGGCGGCGCGCCGATCGCGATCGTCGCGGGCAAGGCTGCGCTGCGGGAGCCCACCAAATTGCCCCAGCCGACGAACAGCAACGGAACAGCCAACGCCGCGGGGAGCACCAGTTTGGCGGGCCCGGCAAAGCGCGGCACGCCGTCCAGCCCGCGCACATCGACCGCGGCGTCATTTGCCGGCCGGTCGAACCAACGGCGCGCAACAAGCATGACGAGCAGGATCACGGCGCCAAAGAAGAACCAGCCATAAAAGATATGGTCGATCCCGCCAGCGGCCTCGATCCCCCAGATTTCTGCCGCGACCATCGTGCCATAGGCGCGCAACGCGTTGGCGAGGATCGTTGTCGCGAGCGCCGCCACGACAAAGACGATCCGCCGCGTCCAACTGCGGAAACAGAGATGCGCCGCGGATATCGCATAGGCCAGCATCGCGATCAGGAAATTGACGCCCGAGCAGGCTTCGGCAACCTCGAAGAAACCGGCAGGCGTGGTAATGAACACGCCCTCCATCTCCGCCGTTATGCCCGAGAGGTGGAGGAGGACCATGCTGATATGCGCAGTGAGCGTCTGGAGCAGCGGCACCAACTCCTCGCCGAACGGCACCAGCAGCAGCGCATAGCCGAGCGGGAAGAGCAGAGCGCGTACGAGCTTTTCGCCCAGTGTCGCCGCGACGGCCCCTTGCAGCATCAGAATGAGGCCAAGCTGACGGAACAAACCGACGCCCGCCGCCTCACCGACGAGCCATACCAGTCCCGCGCCAGCCATCCATATCAGCGCCGGCCACCAATAGGCCGGCGTCAGCGGTCGCAGCAGCGACACGCGTTGCGACACCAGCCAGCCGATCATCGGCACGATCAGCAGGCAATGGGTAAAGGTCGAACTGTTCCACCAGATTCCCGCTACATCGGCTGCTTCGCGCCAGAAGATCGCAAGGATCGCCGCCGATAGCAGCGCCAGCGCGGCAAGATGGCGTTGCCAGATCGTCATGCCGGCAGCCCGAGCAACTTACCGAGCGGCGCCAAGCGCGCGTTCCACCCGTAACGCGCGATCATCTGCGCACGCGCCGCCTGCCCCATCGCCCGCGCAGCCGCCGGATCGTCGAAGAGAGAAACGACGGCGCCCGCCATCGCGCCCGCGCCGTCAGCGACGAGCAGATGCTGGCCCGGCGCTGCATCGATCCCTTCGGCAGCCGCGACGCTCGCAACCACGGGCCGCGCCATCGCCATCGCTTCGAGCAGCTTGTTCTGGACGCCGCGTGCGAGCAGCAACGGCGCGACGACCACGTCGGCGGCGGCGAGCCAGGGGCGAACGTCGGACACTTCGCCGGTGACAGTGACGCCAGGGAGCGCCGCGAGCGAGCGCACCTCTTCGGTCGGCGCGCGGCCCACGATCGCGAAGCGCGCTTGACTATGGCGCTGGCGGATCAATGGCAGGATGTCATTTGCGAACCACCGGACCGCATCGATATTGGGACGATAATCCATCTGGCCGGTGAAGACGGCCAGCGGCCCAGCGCCCCGCCCGACCGTTTCCAGCGCGGTTTCCGGATCGAAGCGATCGGTATCAATGCCATTCTCGACCGCGCGGACCTTGTCCGCGTTAAGTCCGCTATGGTCGCGAAACAATGCCGCCTCGGCCTCGCTGACGAACAGGCTAGCGCCGACGTGGCGCGCCACCTCAACCTCATAGGCCCCCAGCACGCGCGCCTCGCGCTTATGAACCCAGTTCAGCGGCTGACCTTTATCCTGTTCGGCATAGGTCGCAAATTTGGCGGAATCGACGTCGACGAAATCCATCAGCACCGGCCCGTCAAAGCCAGACGGAATATATTGCGCCATCTGGCCCGAAAAGGCGACGATATGCGTGACATTGCCTCGACCGACGAGGTCATCGACGTGGCGGGCCAGCGCAGCGTTGCGGAACAAATGGTTCGACACGGGCTCGCCGCGCAATATGGCCCGCGCCAGCGCTACGGGACGCGAGCCCTTGCGCACTTCGATCGTCAAGCTCTTGCAAAGCGGCGCCATCTTCGTGCGCGCGGCGGCAGCGTCGGCGTCATTGTCGGCGAGCGCCGCGACATGCATCGGCCCGAGCTTCGAGAGCGCCTCAAACATATGCCAGCTGCGGATCCGGTCGCCGCGGTCGGGGGGCCAGGGCGCGCGGTGAACAAGGAACAGGATCTCGGGCATTAGCCGAGCCCGCGGGCGATCAGCGGGCCGATCCGGTTTGCCGCCCACAGCGGCAGCTTTTTCCACAGGTCGACCTGCAGGCGATATTTAGCGCTGTTCGGATTGGTATCGCGCGGAGCCTCACCCGGAGCGAGCCAGCGGCCGTAGAATAGCGGCTGCGGTTCGAAACCCCAGTTCTTCTTATAGGCGAAGGGACCCGTGCCGGCCTTTGAGCGGCCGAAATCAAAGCGCGTGCAGCCCCGCGCGCGGGCGTGGCGCATGAGGGCAAAGTACATCAGCTCATTGGCGCGGAGGCGGCGGGCGTCGGTTGTGCCGCCGCCCCAATAGGGCATCACCGTGCCACGCCAAAAGAGGCTGAGGACGCTGGCGACCGGGCGCCCGTGTTCGCGGACGGTCAGGATGTCGGCAGCGTCGCCAAAGGCATCGAGGACGGCATCGAAAAGCGCTTTCGGAAAAACCGGAGTACCGAGATTGCGGACGCTTGTCGCATAGATGCGATAATGATCGCGGCGTTCGGCCGGATCGCGACCCGTCGTGACCGTCAGCGTGCTTTCGAGAACTTTGCGGACCTCGGCACGCTGCTTGCGCGGGATGGCAAGAAGCTCGGCGTCGTCATCGGCGGCAAGGTCGCGGGCAAAGCCTGCGTAAACGTCGCCCTCGCTGGTCCAGCCCTCGCCCGCGGGCAGCCCGCCGCCGCGCAATTCGACCGACGGAACGCCGAGCGAACGAGCCATATCCGCCGCGCCCTGCCCGAGCGTCGCGGCCACTGCGGCATTGTCGGCAAGAATGCCGCCATCGACCGCGAAACCGCTGCCGACCAGCGCCTGACCGAACAGCGGCGAGCGGATGTGGTGGAGCGGCAGAATACCAGTCAGCGCGCCGGAGGCATCACGCGCCGTGATGAGATGGCAGCGATGGCCCGTGGCCTTCGTGATCGCCTCGCACCATACACGGCTATGGAACGGCGTCGCGTCGGGATGCGCGGCGACATAGGCATCCCATTCGCCCGCGTCCGAAAGCGGCGCGCCGGAAAAACCCTCCTTCACGGCAAGCGTCGGCGCGTTCACGCCGCGATGCGCCATGGCTGCGCGCGCTGCTGCTGCGCCGAGAGCAGCGCGTCGGCGCGAGTCCACTCGAAGTCGGCGAGCAATTTCCTGAGCTTGCCGGCCATGGCCGATAAGCCGCTGTAATGGCGTATCTTCGACCGGATAGGCGCATCGGCGACCCGCGGCTGGCCGGGATCGATTTCCCATGGGTGAAAATAGAGGATCGCCGGATGCCCCTCCGCGTTCATCCGCGCTATCGCCCAGCGCGTGAAGCCATAGGGCAGAATCCGCATGAACCCGCCGCCGCCGGCTGCCAATGTCCGCCCGGCGAAGCGCGCGGTCGTGACCGGCCATTCGACGAGATCGCTGTCAGGAAGCGGCCGCCATGCGTGGCGCGGGCTTTGCGGCCAGCCATAATGGTCGTGGACCACCGGCGCGACGCTCGACGAATAGGCATAGCCCTGTTCGGCAAGTACGGAATGCGCCCACGGCGTGCGCGTATCGACCGAAAAGCTCGGCGCCCGATAACCGCGGATAGCCAACCCGCCCAAATCCTCAAGGATCGCCTGCGTCTTCTTGAGGTCCGCTGCGAATTCGTCGGCGGTCATGTTGAAGACGCGCTTATGGTCATAGCCGTGGCTGGCAAGTTCGTGCCCGGCCGCGACGATGCGCTTGATCAGCGCGGGATAGCGTTCGGCAACCCAGCCCAGGGTGAAGAAAGTGCCCTTGGCGTTTGCATCGGCAAAAATCTGCAACACCGCGTCGCAATTCGCCTCGACGCGACATTCGAGCGCCGGCCAGTCGGCACGGTCGATCGTGCGCTCAAAGGCGCCGACCTGGAACCAGTCCTCGACATCGACCGACAAGCCGTTCTGCATTTTTGCTCACCTTCATCAGCGGGATAGCCGATTTTGGCTGGGTTGTCAGGCCGCCCAGGTCCGCGAATTCGCCGGATTGGGGGCATTGTCCGGATCGCGTTCAACCCATTCGATCAAGAGGTCGAGCACGCGGCGCAGTGCGGCGTCCTGTTCGACGAGGCGTTCCTCGAGCGACGCGATCTGTTTTTCGAGCGTTGCGAGTTGTTCGGGGTCGATGGTCGGCGCGGCAGGCGCGGCGTCGGATGGGGTCGGCGTGACGACCGGCGCGGGTTCGGTAGGCGCGGCGAAGGGCGCGGTCGCGGCGGCCACGGGTGCTGCTGCCACACGCTGCGGCCATTCACGTGCCGTTTCGTTCGCCGCGGTCGGCGCGACAAAGGGCGCGGGCGTGGGTGCGACCGCAGTCGCGGCCGCCGCAACGATCTCGTCCACCGGCAGCGGCGCGAGCGTCGATGCATCGATGCCGCGATCGGCCTCGATCTCGGCGATGACCGAGCGCACATTCTGCGCGGTGATACGGTTCATCTGCTCAACGGCGCCATAGAGCAGCAGGCGGCTGACCAGCACGTTCAATTTGCGCGGCACGCCTTCGCTATAATCAAAGATTTCCTCGAACGCGTCGGGGCTGAAACTGGGATTGCCCGTCCAACCAACCTTGCCGAGACGGTGGAGGATATAGGGCTCGACCTCCTCGGGCTCCATCGGATCGAGGTGGTGCGTCGCGATCACGCGCTGACGTAGCTGTTCGAGCGTCGGCGAATGGAAAAGCGTCTGACGAAATTCTGGCTGGCCGAGCAGGAAGATTTGCAGCAGCGAATGACCTCCAAGCTGGAAGTTCGAGAGCATGCGCAGCTCTTCGAGCGCCGAGATGGCAAGATTCTGCCCTTCGTCGACGATCAGCAAGGTGCGGCGACCGGCGCGCGCCTGTTCGCGCAGATACTCTTCCATCGAGCGCAGCATTTCGGCCTTGCTCTGCCCTTCCCACTCGATGCCGAACTGTTCGGCGACGAGGCGGAGCAGATCGTCGCCCTCGACCTGCGTCGACACCAGCTTGACCGCAGTCAGCCGGTTGGGGTCGATCGTGTTCATCAGATGGCCGACGAGCGTCGTCTTGCCCGCCCCGACATCGCCGGTGATGACGATGAAGCCTTCGCCTTGGGCTAGGCCGTAACCGAGGTAGGACATCGCCTTTCGGTGGGTGCCGCTTTCGAAATAGAAATGCGGGTCTGGCGTCAACTGGAACGGACGTCCGGTGAAACCATAGAACTGATCGTACATCGCAAAAAATCCCGTTGCTTGGTCAGAAGTTGTAACGGAGTCCCACCAAGGCCGAACCGATAAGCTGACTGTTGAAGCCTTCTTGGTCGAAGGCGTTGATGCTGGCCGCCGCGGTCCCCGTGAGACCGCGCCAGAAGCGCCGCGAATAGGATGTGGTCAGGCCCGCCGACTGAACGTCGCTGGCGCCCGGCGCGCCATTGTCGAAATAATTGACGTAACCCGACAGGGTGAGGTCGGAATCAACGTCGAGCTGACGGCCCGCCGACAGGAAGAGATAATAATTCTCGTCCTTGATCCCGTTGAGATTGCCGATCGGCGACAGCAAGGGCGCGAGCAATTTGCGCCGGTCGTAACCGATGCCGACGCCATAATGCCAACCGCCGAAGCGTGACGACAGTGTCGCTTGCACGCCGCGGCTGCGATATTGCGCCGAGGTCGCGTTACCGAGCTGGTTGCTCAAACAGCCGCCGCCCTGCTGGCCGAACACGCACGGATTGATGTCGCCGCTGATGGGATTGCGCGTGGGGTCGAACTGCGTCGGCAGCGCGGCAAGTCCGCCCGACAGGCCGCGGCCGAAGCTCGAAAGCCCGTCATAGACCCCGACCTGGATCGAGGTCGCATGATCGGCGCGATAGGAGAAGCTACCGGTGTAGATGGTGTCACCGTAACGGCGCCCGACGCGGGCGGTCAGCGAGGTGCGGCGGCTCGGCTGCCACATCACGCCAGCGTCCCAGATCAGCCCGTCGGTGTCGAACGAAAGCTGGCGCGGCGTCGATTTGTCGGTGACGAAGCGGCCATTGGAATCGCGCACCGGTATGCCGTTGGAGTCCACGACCGGATTGCGCTGGCCGATTTCGATATCCTCATAACCGACGCCCCCGAGCAGAGCGACAGTCGGGCCGATCGGCACCGTCACATCGGCGCGGGCGAATTTGCCTTCGTAGCGCTGGTCGAGCTGGCTCGCATCCTCACGCTCATATCCGCCCGACACCTGCCATCCGAACGGCAGGTCGCCCGGCCGCGCACCGACGCTGGCCCATGCGACATGGTTCGTCGAGCTGTCGAAAATATCCTGCGGCTGCGTGCCCGGCGACAGGATCGCGGGTTCGTCGACGTCGACCTTGGTATAGCCGAAACGATAGCCCGCCCCGACGTCGAGCCCGCCGATGCGGCGCGCAAAGGTCGGACCGGCGTAGACCGAATAGAGGTTCGCAACATTGCTGGCGTCGCCGATGAACAGGCCGCTCGCCGCGCCCTGCCCGTCCGCGCGCGTGCGCGTCGCGAGCGCGCCAGCTTCGAGATTGAGGCCACGCGCGGCCTCAATCCGGCCACGGAGAAGGCCGCTGATCGTGTCGGAATCTCCAAGGCCGCCATTCCATCCGATGCGATGTTCATAGCGCACGGTCCCGGCGAGTTCGGCGCGGTTCGTCGCGATCGACGCATCGACGCCGACCGCGAGGTTCGTGTAGGTGAGGACGTCGCCGCCGTTTTTGAGGTCGGCTGTCAGCACCTGATCGATTTCGAGATAGGGGCTGACGTCTACCGTCCGCTGGGTACGGCGCCGTTCAGCGCGCTTTTCGGCGCGCCCTTTTTCGGGAGCAGCCGCGCCGGCCGAGGTCGCGTTACCGCCGCCCGAGGCGGGATCACCCGAAAATTGCGCGTGCGCGCCCGTCGCCGTCCCGGCGAGCAAGAGGGCCGCCAGCGCCGCGCCGCGACGCATGGGGGTGGTGCGCATCACGCGCCTCCTTGTCCGTAATAAGTGCCAAAGCGGCGACCGCCCGGCGAATATTTCACTCCATTGAGGAGCAACTGCATATGCGGACATGCACCCATCAGACCGATTGCGTCACGCAGCGCCGATTCGAGCGTTTCGTCGGCACGCACGACCATGATCGTCTGTCCGACATGTCCCGCGAGCACCGCGGCGGGTGAAGCCGCGAGCACCGGCGGCGAATCGATGATAAGAATGCGCCCCGGCGCGCCCGCTTCGAGCTGCGCGAGGAGCGCCTCGGTCCGCGCCGAGGCGAGGAGTTCGGTGTCGTGCATATGCCCAGTGCCAGCAGGCATCACTTTTAAACCCGGAATGTCGGTCTGGATCAGGCAGTCGCTGAGCGGCAGATGTGGATCGGCGAGCGCGTCCATCAGGCCGGGGCCGTCTTCGAGGCCCAAGGCTTCGAGAACGCTCGGCTTCGCGATGTCGGCGTCGATCAGCAGGACATCATGGTCGGCCTCGACCGCGAGGCTCAAGGCGAGGTTGACGGCCGAGAAGGTCTTGCCCTCGCCCGGGTTCGCCGAAGCGATCAACACGCGGTGGCCGCGCGGCAGGATCGGACGATTGCCGACGCCACCGAAATTGCGGATCAGCTCGCGCTTCACGATGCGATATTCTTCGGAAATGCCTGTAACAGGCGTACCGGGAACGATCATGCCGCGCGACGCGAGGCGTGCACGATCGATGGTGCCCTGCCGCGATGGCACGATCGCGGGAGCTGCCTTTGCGACGACCTTGCGCGGCGACGGCTTCGGCGCGGCGGGCGCGGCTTCGGCGGCCGGCGCCGTCTCGACGACAGGCTCCAGGATTTCAGGCTGCGGCGTTTCCGCCACGGGATCCACCTTGGCCGTCTTCGCCTTTTTGGGCGCTTCGGGCGGCAGCTTTGATACGTCGATCGTCGGCGCATTCGCGACGGGGTCAAGGCCGAACATGTCGGCTGCGCGTTCGAGGAGCGAGGGCGGGCGCTTGACTTTGCGTTGGTCGTTCATGTCATCGTCCCCCGTCACGCAACCATGCCGCGCTGGATGAATTCCGCGACCAGCAGCAAGGCATAGAGACCGACCAGCGCCCCGCCGCCGCCAGCGAGCCACACGAGCTTCTTGCGCCGGTCGAGGTGGCGTTCGGGCGTCACCACTTCGGTGATCGATCCGATAACGGGCAGCCCGCTCGCGCGTTCGAGCTTGGCGGCGGTCGCATAGCTGGCGCGCACCTGACCGAGGCCGAAGGCGACCCCGATGCCGCCGCCGATGCCGGCGAGCAGAACGAGCGTCAGGAACAGCGGCCGGTTGGGCGCTGCGGGGCTGGTCGGTTTCGACGGCGGATCGAGCAGTTCGATCTTGATCGCGTCGGTTTCGGTCTGCACTTCGCCGCGCAGGCGGACCTGCTCACGCTGGCCTAGCAGCTTATCGTACTGAGCCTTGAGCGCGGTATATTCACCGTTGATCCGGTCATACTCGGCGGCGATGCCGGGGTTCTGGATCTGCTGCGTCGTGATTTTCGATATGTCGCCCATAAGCTGGCTCTTGCGGGCCGACAGCGCGCTGACCGTCGCCTGACGTTCGGCACGCATCGCGGCGAGCGAGGCATAGGCAGGGTTCTGCATTCCGCCGCCGCCCGTGCCTTCGCGGTCGGCCATGGCCTTGAGCGACGCGATCTGGCTCTTCAATGCGATAATGTCGGGGTGCGCATCGGTCAGGCCCCGCGCGCGCATCGACGACAGTTCATTCTGCGCGCCCGCAAGCTGCTGGCGCGCCACGCCGCCGCCAACGCCACCGCCTGCGCCGGGGATCGATTGCGGCGTGGAAGCGAGCTGGCCGTTTGCTGCGGCGAGTTGCGCCTGCGCTGACACGAGCTGCGAATCGATCTGGCTGAGCTCGGCGCGCGCCGCGTCGACACGCTGCGCCGGTGACCCACTGCCGCCGGGGATCAGGCCGATGTTCTGCGCCTCGAACGCTCCGCGGCGCGCCTCGACCTCGCGCAGCGCCTTTTCGCGATCGGCGATCTGGGCGTCGAGGAACTTCAGGCCCTCGCGCGCATTCATCCGGCCGCCGCGCAGCTGGTCATCGCGGAACACGGTGATGAGGCTGTCGAGCACGCCCGATGCGAGCTTGGCATTGTCGGCGTCGGACAAGCTGCCAACCGCGACGCTCGAGGTGATTTCGAAGATATTGTCTTGCTGCGGAACGACCTTGATACTCTTTTGCAGCATCGCGACCGCGCCGGCCTTGTCGCGCTCGCTTGCTCCCGGGGGAAGCAGGCCCGTCGTTGCCGCGACCTTTTCCATATTGCGTGCGCTGGTCAGCGTTTCGCGGATCTGGTCGAGTTGCGGACGTCCGCCGCCCTGCGCGTCGTCGGGCAGGATTTCGTTGACGTCGACCAGCAGCCGCGCACGGCTGTCGTAGCGATTGGGGATCGACGCGATCGCGAGCCAGCCGAGGATGCAGATACCCCACGCCACCGCCAGCACGAGCCACCGGCGCGTCCAGACGCTGTGCAGCGCCACCCGGAATTCGTCGTAAAGGCTATTCATCGCTCGCAATCTATCCTTGGGAGATGGGTGGAAGGCGGTCGCTCGATATCAGAACATGCTTTCGGGGATGATGATCACATCGCCGGGCTGAAGCCGCACATTCGCCTTGATATCGCCGCGCTTGATCAGGTCGTTCAGGCGCAGGCCGAACTCCTGCTGCTTCCCGCTGCCCTTGTCGAAACGGACGAGTCGCGCTTTGTTTCCAGCGGCATATTCGCCAAGCCCGCCGACTGCAATCATTGCATCGAGCACGGTCATATTGGCGCGGAACGGGATCGACGCGGGCTTCTCGGTCGCGCCCACAACGCGCACCTGCTGCGAGAAGGTGCTGTTGAAGCTGGTGACGATAACGCTGACGATCGGGTCGGTGATATATTGGCTGAGCTGGAGCTTGATGTCCTGTTGCAGCATGGTCGGTGTCTTACCGACCGCAGGCATGTCGGTGATCAGCGGCGTCGTGATACGGCCGTCGGGGCGGACCTGGACCTTGCCGCCGAGTTCGGGGTTGCGCCACACAAAGATCTGGAGCTCGTCGAGCGGGCCGATGATATATTCCTCGCCCGGCCCTTCCTGGTTCGCGACGAAGTTCGCGCTGGGCAGTTGTGGTGCGCTGCCCCCGGCGCCCATGCAACCCGTCAGCGCGGTCGCAGCGATGCCCGAAACCAGCGCGATGCGCGCGACACGAAGCGAGGAGAACGAAGCCATAATCCAATCAACCTTTCGAGCCGTCAGGGGAACCGCGGTCCGGAAACCCGCGGCGACAGCCATTGCGTCAGCCTAGCCATTGCTCGAAAAGGGTGAACATAATGTTAGTATTGAACTAAGTTTGGACCACGCTTGTCGGAAGATGTCCCGATAAGGAACAAAATCAGGCGTGTCACACGAGCATTTCCCGCGCCGGTCCCTGCCCCAGGAAGCTCGCCGGGCTCGCGCTCGCCCCATAGGCGCCCGCAAGGAAGATCGCGATGATGTCGCCGACCTCGGCGCGCGGTAGCGCGACCTGATCGCCAAGGCGGTCGAGCGGGGTGCAGAGGCAGCCAACGACCGACACGGTTTCGACAGGCTCCCGGCCAAAGGCGCCCGCCACCGCGATCGGATAGTTACGGCGGATCACCGTGCCGAAATTGCCGCTGGCGGCAAGCTGGTGGTGGAGGCCACCGTCGGTGACGAGGAAGGTTTCGCCATGGCTGACCTTCCGATCGACGACGCGGGTCAGATAGACGCCCGCTTCGGCGACGAGCCAGCGGCCCAGTTCCATCGCGAAATGGCTTTTGGCGAGCACCGGATCGCGCGCCGCCAGCGTCTCGCCAAGCGCAGCCCCGACCGCCCGCACATCGACCGCCTTGTCGCCGGGAAAATAGGGCACGCCCATGCCGCCGCCGAGATTGACGAGGGGCGGTGTCTCCCCGATCTCGTTCGCGAGCCGCGCTGCGAGTGCAACGGTCTGCGCCTGTGTTTCGGCGATGGCCGCGGCGTCAAGCGCCTGCGATCCTGCGAAAATATGGAAACCCTGCCAGTCGGCACCGGCATTGATCAGGCGTCCGACGAGCGCCGGAACTTCGGCGGCATCGACGCCAAAGGGCTTGGCGCCCCCACCCATCTTCATGCCCGACCCTTTGAGGTCGAAGTCGGGATTGACCCGCACGGCAAGACTGGGAGTAAGGCCAAGATGCTCGGCGATCGACAGTGCCCGTTCGGCCTCGCCAACGGATTCAAGATTGAGCGTCGCTCCGGCAGTGATCGTCGCTTCGAGTTCGCGGTCGCGCTTGCCGGGGCCGGCAAAACTGATGTCGCCCGCCGGCATCCCGCTAGCGAGCGCGGCTTTGAGTTCGCCGCCTGAGGCGACGTCGAAACCGTCGACCAGCCGCGCCATGAAAGCGAGCACAGGCGCATAGGGGTTCGCCTTCATCGCATAATGAAGCTGCACCCCGCCGGGCATCGCGGCGCGCCATTCGGCGATGCGCGCGGTCAGCATCGCGCTGTCATAGGCGAACAGCGGGGTGTCGCCCGCGACGTCTGCAAGCGCCTCGGCGCGGTCGCCGCCGATGAGCAACATACCGCTAGTGTCGGCACGGAAGCCGGGCGGGATCGGACCGTGCGGTTTCATGCCGCCACCTCCTGCGTCCAGTCAGCGGCGATTGCCACGCGGTCGAGCTTGCCATTGGGATTGCGCGGCAAGGCATCGCGCCATTCGATCGCCTGCGGCTGCATGAAATTGGGAAGATTCTGGCGGAGCCAGGCGGAAAGCCCCTCTTCGTCGGCGACGCCGTCTTTCCCGCGCACGATCAGGACGATCGCGGCGCCAAGCCGCTGGTCGGGAACGCCGAAAGCGACGGCTTCGTAGATCAGCCCCGATGCCACCGCGACATCCTCAACCTCGGTCGGGCTAACGCGGTTGCCCGCGGTCTTGATCATCGCGTCGTCGCGGCCGACGAAATAGAGCAGGCCATCGGCGTCGCGGCGAACCGTATCGCCCGACCATACCGCCGTCCCACCATAGTGCGATGCGGGCGGTGCCGGTTTGAAGCGATGCGCGGTGCGCTCTTCGTCCTGCCAATAGCCCCGCGCCACCAAGGGCCCGACATGGACCAGTTCCCCGGGTTCATCGTCGAGGACAACGCTGCCGTCGGGACGGCAGACGAGGATTTCGGCATGCGGGATCGCGCGACCCATCGACGTTGGGTGGTCGGCGACGAGCGCCGGATCGAGATAGGTCGAGCGAAACGCCTCGGTCAGCCCGTACATTGGATAGATGTCGGCCTTAGGAAAGGTCCGGCGCATCGCGTCGATCAGCGAGGGCGTCAGCGCGCCGCCGCTGTTGGTCAGCCGCTTGAGCCACACCGCCGTTTCGGCAGGCCATTCTGCCTCGACGACTTGTACCCAAAGCGGCGGCACTCCGGCGAGCGTCGTTATTTTGTGGCGCGCCACCGCCTTCACGACGTCGCGCGCGGTCAGATAATCCAGCGGTGCGACTGCCGCGCCGGCGTACCAGCTCGAAAACAGTTGGTTCTGTCCATAATCGAAACTGAGCGGCAGCACGCCGAGTACCCGGTCGTCGGGTGCGATCTTCAAATAGGAAGCAACGCTTTCAGCGCCCAGCCACAGGTTCGCGTGACTGAGCATTACGCCCTTGGGCCGACCGGTCGAGCCGCTGGTGTAGAGGATAGCGGCGAGATCGTCGGGTTCAGCGATCGATAGCGGAAGCCCCTGCCCGCCCGAATCAATGACCTCCTCACCGATCTTGAGATCCTGCACCACGCATTCGTCGGGCAGGCCGCCGCCGAGCATCTCGGCGCGCGCACCGTTGGTAACGAGCAATTTCGCCCCGCTGTCGGACAGAATATGCGCGACCTGCGGCCCCTTGAGCAGCGGATTGACCGGCACATGGATCAGCCCCGCGCGCGCTGCGGCAAGCGGCATCAGGCAGGCGAGCCGCGTCTTGGCGCTCCAGCTTGCGACGCGTTCGCCCGGACCGCCCGCCTGTTCGAGCAGCCAAGACGCCAGCCGTCCGACGCCGGCGTCGAGCTCAGCGTAAGTTGTGACCCGGTCGCCGATCAGCAGTGCGTCCGCGTCGGGCGCACCGCGAAGGGCGAGATGGTCGATCGGCCTTGAAGATGGGTTTTCGGCTTTGGTCATCGGCTGTTAGGACAGAAGTGATAGAGGGCGCCACCATGCAAGGGAACGGTGAACATCACGCTAATGATGAGCGATTGCCCGCCACAGCGCGCGCGGACGGATTTGCGTCGCCTTTCGACCGCGCGGCGTGGTACGACCTGCTCGCCGCGCATGGCTTTGCCGGTCGTGGCCGGATCGACGCATCGGGTAGCGCGGGTGCGATGCGTGCGTGGTTATCGCTGCGATTCGAGACGCCCGGCGACCTCGTCGGCCTCACCAACTGGTATAGTTTTTCGATCCGCCCGCTTTTCGAGGGTGACGGCGATCGCGGCGATGCCCTTCGCGCGCTCTTCGTCGACCTTCGCCAAAAGGCCGCGCGTCTTACACTCTACCCCGTCATGGAGCCCGACGCGCTGACGATGGCGCTGCGCGCCGCGGGTTGGTGGGTGAAGGCAACGCCGGTGGGCGATCGCCATTGGCTCGACCTCGGCGACATGGACCATGACAGGTGGTGGGCGAGCCGCCCCGGCGCGCTGCGCAATACCGTCCAGCGCAAGGCGAAGAAGGGCATCGTCGACATCCAACTGCTCACGACCTTCGATCCGGGAAGCTGGGCCGCCTATGAGCAAATCTACGCTGCGAGTTGGAAGCCCGAGGAAGGCGATCCCGCTCTGCTGCGCACCTTTGCCGAGATGGAAAGCGAGCGTGGCACATTCCGCATGGGCATTGCACGGATCGACGGCATCCCTGTCGCCGCGCAGTTCTGGACGGTCGAGGACGGCACCGCCTTCATCCATAAGCTGGCGCATGTGGAGGATAGTCTGAAAGCCTCGCCGGGGACTTTGCTGTCGGCCGCGCTATTCCGCCATGTGATCGAGATCGATGGCGTGGAGCGCGTCGATTTCGGCACCGGCAACGATGGTTACAAGCGCGACTGGATGAACCGGCACGACCCGCTGTGGCGCATCGAGGCTTTCAATCCGTCGCGCGTCGCGGCATGGGGTCCGGCATTGAAGGCATTCGCCCGTTCGCTGCGCAGGAAAGATTCATGACCGAAGCCAAGACCGTCGACGCCACTCTTCGCGCATTGCTCGCCGATGTGCTAGGCCTCGGCGAAGCACGCGCGGCCGCGCTCAGCGAAGGCAGTGGCTTGTTCGGCGAACTGCCCGAGTTCGATTCGATGGCGGTCGCGACGGTGCTGACCGAGATGGAAGACCGGCTCGGTATCCTGATCGACGATGATGAGATCGACGGGGAAATCTTTGAAACCTACGGTAATTTGCTGGCCTTTTCGCTGCGCAAAGTGACCGACTGACCCCGGATGCGCGCATGAGCGAACATCGGCTGCGCATCGATCCCGCGGGCACACCCCGCGCCACCATCCTGATCGTCCCGCCGCTGTTCGAGGAAGCGAACCGCACGCGCCGCACGCTGGTGCTCGCGATGCGCGCGCTTGCGGCCGAGGGGTTTGCGGCCGTGCTTCCCGACCTGCCGGGACAGAATGAGAGCCTTGTTCCGCTGGAGCGGGTCGATCTGGTTGGCTGGAAGGATGCGGTTGCCCAGATTGCAGTGGCGATCGAAGGGCCGGTCATTATAGCCTCGGTCCGCGGCGGCGCGTTGGTCGATCATCAGGCGAAGGCAGAAGCATGGTGGCGCCTTGCCCCCATCGGCGGAGCGTCGCTGCTCCGTACGTTGATGCGCGCCCGCGTAGGCGCCGACCGAGAAGCCGGCGTGGCGTCTTCACTCGACAGCCTGCAGGAAGAAGCGAAAACCGCGTCGCTGTTGCTTGCCGGCAATCGCCTGTCATCCGCCATGATCGCGCAGCTCGGTGTCAGCGAGGCGCAGGCGGTGGCGCCTTTGCGCAGCGTCGGGCTCGGCGCCGACGGAATCGCGGGAACGCCGTTATGGCTGCGCGCCGAGCCCGATGAGGATGCTGCGATGGCGGCGGCGATCGCTGCCGACATTTCCATATGGAGCAAGACGTGCGGCATCAGCTAAGCTTTAGCTGCAATGGCGCCAAGCTCGCCGCGACCCTTGACGAGGCGGCGGGAAGCACCGGCCTGTTGATCGTGTCGGGCGGCAACGAGATTCGTAGCGGCGCGCATCGCGGAATGGCGATGCTGGCAGCGCGGATCGCCGACGCGGGTTATCCGGTGTTCCGTTTCGACCGGCGCGGGATCGGCGATAGCGAGGGCACGAACGGCGGCTTCGAAAGCAGCGGCCCCGACATCGTCGCGGCGATTGGGACGTTCCGGGAGGCAGCGCCGCATGTGACACGCATCGTCGGCTTCGGCAATTGCGATGCGGCAAGCGCGTTGTTGCTTCACCAGCCGCTGGCACTTGACGGGCTGATCGTCGCCAACCCATGGACATATGACAACGACACGGACGAAGCCGAAGAACCTGCGCTGCCGCCGGCCTCGGCTATCCGCGCGCGGTATCTGGCGCGGCTGAAGGACCCCAAGAGCCTGTTCAGATTGCTCAAGGGCGAAGTCGATTTCCGGAAGCTGTTTCGTGGACTGTCGGCGCTCAAGACGCCATCGCCGCCTGCGGCACCCGACAGTCTTGCGGGGCGGATCGATAGCGCGATCTGCGCGGTCGGGTTGCCTGCGACGATCCTGCTAGCGACGGGCGACCGGACCGCGCAGGCCTTCATGGAGAATTGCCCGGCGGCGCTGGATCGCGTCCCTGTCGAGCGCCTCGCCAGCCCATCGCATAGCTTTGCGGGGGACGATGGGGAGTGGCTGGCGGCACATATTCTCGCAATATTGAAATAGTCGTGTCGCCGTACGGGATGCCGATGTCGGTTTTGGGGTGGGGGGCTGCCGTTACCCTCTTTCGACATTGCCCGGCTGGATCGGGATCGGATCGGCGCAAGAGCCGCGCAATATTCCAAAGTTCAGGAAAGTTCAGCCCTATGCGCGCCCCGATTGGGAAGCCGCGGGGTGCCGGATGTGCGCGGCACGTCCGATCATGGTCGTACCCGTAAGCCGGGCAGCGACAGCCTTTTTGTTCACCGAATGAAAGAGCCGGATGAAGGCTGGCACAGCCGGATAATGTAGGAAAGACCTATTTGAAGGCGATGTCGGCTTGGGGGTGGTGAGCGGACATCCCGTCCCCCACTTCCGTCATCCCGGGCTTGACCCGGGATCCCGCTTTTCGACGCATTCGCTGGCTTCGGCCTCAAGCGGGACCCCGGATCAAGTCCGGGGTGACGAGGATGTGGAGGGCGGCTCCCGGTCGTTTGCTGACGCCGGTCGCGACTTAGGCCGTCGCCATCGCGTGATATTCAGCCTCGGCCAAGAAGCGTTCCGCGTCGAGGGCGGCCATGCATCCCATGCCCGCGGCGGTTACCGCCTGGCGGTACACCTTGTCGGCGACGTCGCCCGCTGCGAAGACGCCGGGGATCGAGGTAAGCGAGGTACCCGGCGTGATCTGAAGATAGCCATCGTCGTCCAGCGGCAGCTTGCCCTTGAACAGTTCGGTCGACGGGCTGTGGCCGATCGCGACGAAGCCGCCGTCGGTTGGTTCATGGCTCGCCTCGCCAGTGACGGTGTCGATCAGGTCGACGCCGACAAGGCCGGTCAGCCCTTCGCCCGCCACGAAACGCTCGACGCGCTTGTTCCACAGCGTCTTGATTTTCGGGTTCACCGCCAGCCGGTCCTGAAGGATCTTTTCAGCGCGAAGCGTATCGCGGCGGTGGATCAGGGTCACGTCGTCGCTGTGATTGGTTAGGTAAAGCGCCTCTTCAACCGCAGTATTGCCGCCGCCGATCACCACAACCTTTTTGCCGCGATAGAAGAAGCCGTCGCAGGTCGCACATGCCGAGACACCCTTGCCGCCGAGTTCCTGCTCGCCCGGAACGCCGAGCCATTTGGCCTGCGCGCCCGTCGCGATGACGAGCGTTTCGGCCATATAGACGTCGCCGCCGTCGCCCGTCAGCTTGAACGGACGGCGCGAGAAATCGACGTCGACGATCGTATCCCAGATCATGCTGGTGCCGACATGCATCGCCTGCGCGGTCATCTGTTCCATCAGCCAGGGGCCCTGCACGACTTCGGCGAAGCCGGGGTAATTTTCGACGTCGGTGGTGATCGTGAGCTGCCCGCCGGGCTGCAGCCCCTGAACAACGATCGGCATCATGCCCGCACGCGCCGCGTAAATAGCGGCCGACAGGCCGGCGGGGCCGGAACCGAGGATGAGCATCTTGGTGTGGTGAACGCTGGGCATGACGGTCTTTCTTGGGCTGTGCGGACACGCACAGATGGGTGTTGCCAACCGCGCTAGCAAGGGTCACCTTCCGCGCCAAGGGGAGACTGGCGAATGGCAAGCTGGTGGGAACGTCATGGGGTGCCGCGACTGATCAAATGCGCCTGTTCGCAAGGGCAGATCATGAAGGTGCGCAGCAAGGTGGTGCCGCATGCGCGCGGCCATGTGCTCGAGCTCGGCTGCGGCGGTGGAATCAACATGGAATTTTATCGACCGGGGCAGATCGAGAGCTTTAGCGGGCTCGATCCCTCGCCGGAGTTACTCACGATGAGCGTCGCGGCGGCGGCGGCGCGCGGGATCGACGCCGATATCCGCGAAGGTGTCGGCGAGGCGATGCCGTTCGAGAGCGCGGCGTTCGACACCGTCGTCACCACTTTCACTCTGTGCTCGGTGAGCGATCAGGCGGCGGTGCTGGGGGAAATCCGCCGTGTACTGAAGCCCGGTGGGACCGCGCTGTTCCTTGAGCATGGCGGCGCGCCCGATACCGGCGTCGCGACGTGGCAGCGGCGGATCGAGCCGGTGTGGAAGCGCATCGGCGGCAATTGCCACCTGACCCGCCCGATCAGCGATGCGTATGAAAAGGCTGGATTTTCGGTCGATCGACAAGGCGCCGACTATTTGCCCAAGACGCCGCGCCCATTCGGCTGGGTCGAATTTGGCGCGGCGCGCCTCGCCTAGAGAAAGGATTGCGAGATGATGCGATTCTGGCTTGTCACCCTCACCGCGGCGTTGTTTTTTGCGCCATCGGCCGCCGATGCGCGCAAGGTCGCGCTGATCATCGGCAATAGCGATTATGCGAACACCAGCCGGCTGGTGAACCCGACGAACGACATCAAGATCATCGCCGCGTCGGCGAAGCAGGCCGGATTCGACGACGTCACCGTCGCCGCGGACCTCGCGGTCAACGATTTCCAGAAGGCGATGCGCGATTTCCGCGCCAAGGCCGACGGGGCGGAGGTCGCAATGGTCTATTATGCAGGGCACGGGATCGAGGCGCAGGGCAAGAACTGGCTGATCCCGACGGACGCGCAGCTCAAATCCGACCTCGACCTGCCCTATGAGGCGATCAACCTCGACCGGTTGATGGAGTCGGTTTCGGGGGCACAGATTCGAATGGTCGTGCTCGATTCGTGCCGGAACAATCCGTTCGGGCGGTCGTGGCGATCGGGGACGCGCGCCGTGGTGAATGGCCTCGCGGGGGTCGAAGCCGACGATGTGCTGGTGATCTTTGCCGCGGCACCAGGACAGACCGCAGCCGATGGAACGAGCGGCAATTCGCCATTTGCAACTTCGCTCGCAAAGCGCCTGCCGCAGCCCGACATGCCCGTGCAGTTGCTGGGCGGGCTGATCCGCGACGATGTGCTGCAGGCGACCGCCGGCAGCCAGCGCCCATTTGTCAGCGCCAGCATTACGGGAACCCCCGTCTATCTGGTCCCGCGCACAGCGCCCGCTGGCGCGCCCCCGACTTCGGGCAACCGCTCTGCGCTAGAGGATCTGCTGTGGAAGGGCGCGGTAACAGAGAACAGCATCAGCGCCTTCAAAGCCTATCTCGCCGAATTTCCCTCGGGTAAATATGCGGCGCAGGCGGGCGAAAGCATGGCTCGGCTGAACGGAAATCCGGCCGCTGCAACCGTGATGGCGAGCGCGCCCATGACGAGGAAATATATCCTGTCGAACATCCGCATCGAGGCGGTGAAGCTGACCGGGCGGCTTGGCCTCGGCCTGCCCGACCAGCTTTTCCTGCGCTTCAACACCGGCGAACGTTTTCCCGAGGGTTCGCGCGAAATCTTTTCGATCAAGCGCGGCGAAAGCTGGGTCGTGGACCGGAATTTCGCGTTCGAACAGCCGGTGAGCTTCCAGCTCCGCGAATTCGACGACATCGGGGGCAGCGACAATATCGGGACGATCGACCTTGGCGATGCGCCGGGGACCTTCACGAAAACGCTCGACGGCGACGCCAGCGATTATCGGGTGACCTATACGATGACGGTCGGCTGATGGCCCTAAAGCGACAAAAGACACGGACGAACGCCTCCGGAATGTGTCCTTTGTTGCTTTAAGGCGATGGTAGGCACTGGACTTGAGGAGGCGCTCTGCCGGGCAATCAGTGCGGTCATCCACGAGGATAGATCATCGCCCGATTTATTAGGAAAGCGGTTTTTTGTCGTGCGGGGTTCTGGCTGGTTTCGACCGATTGCGGACCTCTCTCCTTTCGTCACCCCGGACTTGACCCGGGGTCCCGCTTGAGGTCCAGGCCGGTCGATGCGCAAAGAAGCGGGATCCCGGGTCAAGCCCGGGATGACGAAGGTAGGAAAATGCCGATAGAGATGTGCACCCCGGCGAAAGCCGGGGCCCAGAATTCCAACGCTGACTTTGCGCTTTTCCGCACTGGGCCCCGGCTTTCGCCGGGGTGCACAAAGGGCAGCTCACCACCCCAATGCAGCAGCAACCGCCAGCCTATTCCTTCTCGCCGACCTCGACGAGGCGATGCCCGACACTCACCCGCTCATCGAAGACGAAGCAACTGCCGTGCCAGCGGCTTTCCGCCTCGGGCACCTGTTCGAGATAGGCAAGAATGCCGCCCTTCAGATGGACGACATCCTCGACGCCTTCGTGGCGGAGGAATGCGGTCGATTTTTCGCAGCGGATGCCCCCGGTGCAGAACATCGCGACACGCTTGCCCGCGAAGCGTTCTGCATTCGCGCGCCACCAGTCGGGGAAGTCGCCGAAGCTCTTCGTTTCGGGATCGATCGCGCCCGCGAAGCTGCCATAGCCAACCTCGAAGCCGTTGCGCGTATCGATGAGCACCGTATCGGGGTCGTCCACAAGCGCATTCCAGTTGGCGGGATCGACATAAGGAGCGGCCTCGCGCGCGGGGTCGAGCCCCGGCACTTTCATCGTGACGATCTCTTTCTTCAAGCGCACCTTCATCCGCTGGAACGGCATATCGGCGGCGGTTGAATATTTGACGTCGAGTTCGGCGCAATCGGGCAAAGCGCGGATATGATCGAGAACGGCCGCAATCCCGGCCTCGGTCCCCGCGATCGTGCCGTTGATCCCTTCGCGCGCAAGAAGCAGCGTCCCCTTCACGCCCTCTGCGGCGCAAAGGTCGATCAAGGGCTGACGCAGCGCGGCGGGCTCGTCGAACGACGCGAAGCGATATAGAGCGGCAACGGTGAAGGTCATAACGGCGGCCGCCTTAGACAAAAGCTTTCGTCATTGCGAGCGGAGCGAAGCAATCCAGGGCGGCTTACACACGCGCTGGATTGCCGCGTCGCCTTCGGCTCCTCGCAATGACGCAGCTTTTACCCGAAAGGATCGTGCCGCCCGGTCGCGTAATGCGCCATCGCCATCGTCGTCCATTGCGCGTTGACGCGGATGCAGCTCGGAAAGACGCTGGCGTCGGTCACGAAGACATTGGTCGTGCCGTGAACGCGGCATTCGGGATCGACAACGCCATATTGCGGGTCTTCGTTGATCGCATTGCCGCCGTGCGGGTGGCTGCTGGAAAGCGTCACATCGTCCTGCTCGCGGATCGCCGCCTCGAAGAAGGCGTCGACGTCGATGTCGGACGTGATCTTTTGCCCCTTCGCAAGCGCCGGATAGCATTCGAGCGCGCCAGCGGCGAAATGGACTTTGGTCAGCGTTGCCATCGCGCGGCGGAGCATCGGGAGGTCGTCGTCGACGTCGAGGCGGAATTTAAGCTTGCCGTCGACGATCTGTCCGCGCCGGTCGGCCGGAAAGAGGATGCCGGCCGAATGGATGCGGCCGAAATTCTTCATCCGCTCCGAATGGTCGGCGAACCAGCCGGGCATCAACGAGGCCATCGACATCGGTGGCTGGAAATGGCTTTCGAGAAGGAAATCGCCGCAGTCGACATAGCTCGACATCTGATCCTCGTCCCACGCATCGCCGCCGACGCCATCGGGCATGAGCGCGACCACGGGCGACGCGACGTTGAGCGAAACCTGATAGCCAGTGCCGTCGATATCGCTGCGATCGAGCAGCTTCGACGAGGCGATCGTGCCCGCCGCGACAACGACGCCGACGCGCGCACGGACAAGGCGGTTCGAACCGTCGGGCAGGATGAGCTTCACCGCCTCCGCCTCGCGCCGGCCGTCGGCGGCGGTCTGCCACATGATCTGCTGCGCCTTGGTATTCGGCAGGATGCGCGCGTGCCGATCATGGCACGCCTTGGGCAGGTAGGTCTGCGCCACCCCCATGCGGCGGCCGTAAGCGCAGCCCGAATTGCAATAGCCGCAATAAGCGCAAGCCGTCGGCGTGTTCGGCGGACCGAAATTCTTGTCGAACCAATCGGTGACCGCACGCTTGTCCATCGCATTGTCCGAGGCGTCGGCATAGGCGTGCCAGCCGTTGATCAGATGCGGGCCGTTGTGGCGGCCGCTACGCGGCTCGATCCGCGCGATACCGAGCATGTCCTTCACCGCGTCATAGCTGTCGTGAAAGGCCGCGGCGTCGACGGGTGCGCCGATGCTCGCCCATTTCGCTAGGACGTCCTTTGCATCGGGGTGCGTCCGCCCGGGCTCGTTGACGCGCAAACATATCCCATTGTTGATCGTCGAAGATCCGCCGACGCAGCGGCCCTGGAAAACGACGAAATCGCGGTTGGTCGTCGTCTGGACCGCGCCATGTTTGTAAAGCTTTGCGATCATGTCGAGTTCGTGATGCGTAATCGCGTGGCTGGGATAAAAGGGGCCCGCCTCGACGATCAGCACCTTATAGTCCCAGCCCGCGATATTATAGGCCGCGACCGCCCCACCCGCGCCCGAGCCGACGACGATCACGTCATATTCGTCCTCGAGACTGGCGGCATCGAGGATATAGGCAGGATCGATCTCGCGCCCGCGGATCGGCGCGAGCGGCATGTCCTGGCTACCCCGCTGGCGGAATTTTGGCAGCGTGAAGCCGATCTGCCGGTGAACGGGATTGGCGGCGTTCGCATCCTGATCCCCAGGTTCGAGCCCCGGCTGCCAATGGCCATAATAGCAGGCGTAGATGATGCCGCGCAGCCGGCCCATGTCCTGAAACAAATCGATGCTGCTGTCGCGCAATCGGTCGTCGATGCGCTCGACGCGGGTTTCGACATCGACCGCGGCGAACATGGGGCCGAGCACGATTTCGGTCGCGGTCAGCGACAGCCGAATCTCGTCGAGCTTGGTGCCGCCGACCTTCCCAAACAGTTCGGCGACATTGGCGACGACCTGATCGGGCGTGATGGCCATTTCGGCGCCGTGAAACAGCGCCTCGGTCAATGCCTTCAAAAATTTGAGCTGCCCGAAATTAAACGGTGCCGTCATCGCCCTGCCCCCCCGATTGCGCACGCATCAAAATGCCGGATTATAGTGGGCCTGGGCAAGCTGTATTGTATCGAAACGGCGGGAATGGGGTGGGGAGCGGACATTCCGTCACCCACTTCCGTCATCCCGGGCTTGACCCGGGATCCCGCTTTTTGACGCACTCACTGGCTTCGACCTCAAGCGGGACCCCGGGTCAAGCCCGGGGTGACGAGGATGTGGAGGGCAGCAACCGGTCGTCAGCAGTCACTCTGTTCCGGCTCATGCTTCAACCAGCTACACCGCGCCCTCGAACACATCCTCAACCCAATGCGCGCGCGCCGCATCGTCGCGCGGCGAAGCGAGGTAGCGGATAGTGGCGATAGGCGGCGTCGACGGCGGTGGACATAGGTGGCCCCTTTGATTTGTTCCACTTATGTTCTAGTCGCCATCGACAGCCCCGGCAATCCTCTTTTGCGTCAGCCCGCCTTTTTCGCTTGCCGATATTTGTGGAGCAGCGGTTCGGTGTAGCCCGACGGCTGGGTCACACCCTCGAAGATCAGCGCGCGCGCAGCTTGCCAGGCGATGCCGTCGGGAGTCAGCTTTTCGTAGAGCGCGTCGCCCGCATTCTGCGCATCGACCTTTGCCGCCATGCGCGCCAGCGCGGCGTCGACCTGTTCGGGGGTGCAGACGCCGTGGAGCAGCCAGTTGGCAAGTGCCTGGCTGGCGATGCGCAATGTCGCGCGGTCCTCCATCAGGCCGACGTCGTCGATATCGGGGACCTTCGAGCAACCGACGCCCTGATCGATCCAGCGCACGACATAGCCGAGAATGCCCTGGCAATTATTGTCGAGCTCGCGGGTGATTTCCGTCTCGCTCCAATTGCGGCCGGTGGCGACGGGGATGTTGAGCAGGCGGTCGAGCGAGGGCACCGCCTCGCCGGCGATTTCCTTCTGACGCGCGAAGACGTCGACTTGGTGATAATGCAGCGCGTGGAGCGTCGCGGCGGTCGGCGACGGCACCCATGCGGTGTTCGCGCCGCTCTTCGGATGGCCGATCTTGGCGTCGAGCATCGCTTTCATGAGATCGGGCATCGCCCACATGCCCTTACCGATCTGCGCCTTGCCGCTGAGGCCGCACGCAAGGCCGATGCGGACGTTGCGGTCCTCATAGGACGCGATCCAGTCGCTCGCCTTCATCTCGCCCTTGGGGATCATCGGTCCCGCGCGCATCGAGGTGTGGATTTCGTCGCCGGTGCGATCGAGGAATCCCGTGTTGATGAAGACGATGCGGTCCTTCACCGCATGGATGCAGGCGGCGAGGTTCGCGCTGGTGCGGCGCTCCTCATCCATCACGCCGACCTTCATCGTGTGGCGCGACAGGCCGAGCATGTCCTCGACGGCGTCGAACAGCCGGTCGGTGAAACCGCATTCCTCGGGCCCATGCTGCTTGGGCTTCACGATATAGATGCTGCCCGCGCGGCTGTTCTTCAGCGTGCCGAGACCCTTGAGGTCATGGAGCGAGCAGAGGCCGGTGATGACCGCGTCGCAGAGCCCCTCGGGCGCTTCGGCGCCGCCGGCGAGCTTGATCATCGGGGAGGTCATGAGATGGCCGACGTTGCGCACGAACATCACGCTGCGGCCGTGGAGCGTGATGGCCTCGCCCGACGGCGAGGTCCATTCGCGGTCGGCCTCCATCGCGCGCGTCACCGTCTGCCCGCCCTTGGCGAAGCTTTCGACGAGGTCGCCGCGCATCAGGCCGAGCCAGTTGGTATAGCCGAGCGTCTTATCCTCACCGTCGACCGCGGCGACCGAGTCTTCGAGGTCGATGATCGTGGTCAGCGCCGCTTCGAGGATGACATCGGCGATGCCCGCGGGGTCGGTCTGTCCGATCGCGCTGCTGGGATCGATCGCCAATTCGATGTGCAAGCCATTGTGCTTGAGCAGAATACCGCCGGGCTTGCTGGCGACCCATTGCGCGGGGTCGGCGAGCGCGGGCTGTCCGCCCTGCCAGTCGGCCCAACTGCCCGAGGCGAGCGGTACGGCTTCGTCGAGGAACGCCTTGGCACGCGCGATCACCGCCGCGCCGCGGGCGGCGTCGTAGCCGCCGGGCTTTGCCGGCGGCGCGTCGAGCGCGTCGGTGCCGTAGAGCGCGTCGTAGAGGCTGCCCCAGCGCGCATTCGCCGCGTTGAGCGCGAAACGCGCGTTGAGCGCGGGCACGACAAGTTGCGGGCCCGCCATCGTCGCAATCTCGGGATCGACATTCTGCGTGCCAATCTGGAACGTAGCGGGTTCGGGGACGAGATAGCCGATCTCGCGAAGGAACGCCTGATAGGCCGCGGGGTCGTGCGCCTGTCCCGCACGCGCTTCGTGCCAGGCGTCGATCTGCGCCTGCAAATCTTCGCGCTTCGCCAGCAAGGCCGCATTTTCGGGTGCAAATTTGCCGAGCAAGGCCGCGAAATCGTTCCAGAATTTGGCGACGTCGAGCCCGGTCCCCGGCAGCGCGCGCTGCTCGATGAATTCAGCGAGACGCGAATCGACGGACAGTCCGGAACGATCGAGATATTCAGTCATGTAGCACCCTCTGGTCGGCGCGCCTGCGCCAGTGAATCCGGGGAGGAAAGGGCCGCCGCGCTATGCCGCGATTGGTTTCAATTGGCAATGGAGCTTTCCAAACCTGTTCGTATATATTATGCTGCAACGCACAACATAATAAACTCCTCCCCAAGAACGATCCTGGAAACCATGGACGACACACGACTTAAACTGATGGAAGCCATCGCCCGCAAACGGCTGGTGACGGCGCATTATAATGGCCAGGTTCTGACGCTGGCGCCCCACCTGTTGTTCGAGCGCCGCGGCGACCTGTTCATCAGCGCACTGAACCTCAACAAGAGCTGGCGATCGGACGAAGAGCCGCGGCTTGGCCATTTCAAGCTCGGCGGCCTCGCGTCGATCGAGCTTAGCGAAGACGAATTCGCTCCCCTGCCCGGCTTCGAACCCGCGCCGCCGCGCGAGGAAGACACGCCGCTGCTCGCAGTCTGAAATTCAGGCAGCGCCGAGGGCGGCGGCGGGCGCGAGCTCGCCGATCGCGACCCGCACCTGATTCCGCCCGCCGGCTTTCGCGCGATAAAGCGCTGCATCGGCGCGGCGTGACAGATCGAACAGCGAATCGTCGGACGTGCGCTGGGCGACGCCGAACGATGCCGTAAAACCGCGGTCGACTCCGAGCACGGGTAGCTGCGCCGAGGCAAAATGTTTGCGCACCGTCTCTGCATAGAGGCGGCCGTCGGATAGCAACGCATCGGGGAGCAGAACGGCAAACTCCTCGCCCCCGATCCGGCCGACGATTGCACCTGCCGGCGCCGCGTCGACGAGCATCGCCGCGAAATGCGCGATCACCCCATCGCCGGCGGCATGACCGAAGCTGTCGTTGATCTTCTTGAAATCGTCGAGGTCCGCCGCGACCAGCACCGCAGCGTCGCTGCCGCGGAGCAACGCCAGTTCGGCATGATGTTCGAAACCGCGACGGTTGAGCACGCTCGACAGCGGATCGGTTTCCGATCGTGCGACCATCTCGGCCGTCGTGTCGCGCATCATGACGAGCAGCATGACGAGCGCGATCGCCATCAGCGTGACGACGCTCCCGCTCTGCGAGATGGCAGCATAGGTCGTCGCCATATAGCCCTGCGGCGCGCTTGCCGTGCCGATCGCCGCGGCGATGAAAGGCTTGGCGACATAGATGGCCGCCGCGACGATCTGGAGCGCGATCAGCAACAGGTCGAGCGCCTGACGACGGCGCGATCGCCAGATCACCAGCCCGAGCAGCACCTGCATGGCGAAGTAAGGAATCTGATAAAGGGTCAGCCGCGGCGTCGAGCCATAGGTCAGGCTGAAGATCGCGGGCACCGCAAGGATCGTCGCAACCCAGATCGCGGCCATCGCCGTCCACGGCGGCGGCGCGCGGTAATGACGGGCGACGCCGATCAGGGCGAAGCTCAGAGCGAGCAGGAATACCAGGAATATGCCGATCCCCACCGGGGTAGGATCGACCTGCCGCGGCAGAAGAAATTCAAGACCGACATAGACGATCCCCATGCCATAGCCCGCCGCGAGCCACCCGGCGCCGCGCGCGGTCCGGTTCGTCGCCGCAACCACGGCGAACGCAACGGCGAAAATGCCGGCGACAGACATGTTGATGCCAAGCACAAAGGCGGCGGTCATTGATCCACTCATCATCTGTCCGGCCAGCGTAGGAAGCGGGTCCCGAACTTTCGGTTAATATATTGCGATTCGGGATAATAAACGCGTCCCTCTAGCCGGATATGACGCCGGTCACAGTGACATACCGTATCGCATCGACAAAATAGCCGGCCCGGGGGTGCAAAAGGCGTTCGCCGCTCGCTATAGCCACAAGATGGTCAGTCTTACCGCAACTGAAAATGCCGCACTGGAGCGTGCCGCCGACGCGCCGATGCTGGCACAGGTCGAGAAATGGGCGGCGATCAACAGCGGCACCGGCAATCTGGCGGGATTGAAAACCGTCGCGGGCGAGCTGGCCGATGCCTTTGCGATACTCCCGGGCGATGTCCGGCTCGTCGCCGCCGATCCGGTCGAGAGCGTCGACAGCGCCGGCACCGTCAATACCATCCGACGCGGCGACCATCTGCACGTGCGCGTACGGCCCGAGGCGCCGGTGCAACTGCTGCTTACCGGGCATATGGACACGGTATTCGCCGCCGACCATCCGTTCCAGACGTTGAAATGGCTCGAAGACGGTGTGCTCAACGGTCCCGGCACCGCCGATATGAAGGCGGGCATTTCGGTGATCCTCGCGGCGCTCACCGCACTCGAAGCGTCGCCGCTCGCCAGCCGCGTCGGCTATGATGTGATGATCAACAGCGACGAGGAAACGGGGAGCCAGGCGTCGGCACGGCTGATCGCCGAACTCGCGAAGGGCAAGACTGCGGCGCTGACTTATGAACCCGCCCTGCCCGACGGCACGCTCGCCGGTGCGCGGCCGGGAAGCGGCAATTTTTCGGTCATCGTCCACGGCCGCGCCGCGCATGCCGGGCGCAATCCGCAGGACGGGCGCAACGCGCTGCTCGCTGCCGCCGACCTCGCGCTGCGGCTCGGGGCGCTCAAGTCCGATACTCTGAAGGTCAATCCGGCGAAGATCGATGGCGGCGGGCCGAACAATATCGTTCCCGACAGCGCTATCCTGCGGGTCAATATGCGCCCGTCGACGCCCGATGCGATGGCGGCGGCCGAGGCAGCGATGCGCGACGCGATCGCCGCCGTCTCGCGCGAACATGATGTGCATTGCCATGTCCATGGCGGCTTCAACCGTCCGCCCAAGCCGCTCGATGCGGCGGCGACGCGCCTGTTCGAACTGGTGCGCGATTGCGGCGCCGCGCTCGGCCTGCCCCCGATAAGCTGGAACGCGACCGGCGGCGTGTGCGACGGCAACAATATCGCCGCGTGCGGCGTGCCGGTGGTCGACACCATGGGCCCGCGCGGCGGCGCGATCCATTCGTCGGACGAATTTCTGATCGTCGACAGCCTCGCCGAACGCGCGAAGCTGTCGGCACTAACCATGACAAGAATAGCGGAACGGGGGACTGTGTGAATTATGTGATCCGGGCGGCCAAGCCGGGCGACCTGCAGAGCATTTACGAAATGGCGAAGCTGACCGGTGGTGGCTTTACCAATCTGCCCCCTGACAAAAAGGCGCTGTCCGCCAAGCTTGAACGCACCGAAGCGTCGTTCGCGAGCGACAAGGAATATCCGTCGGACGAGCTGTACCTGCTCGTTCTCGAAGATATGGATAGCGGCGAAGTACGCGGCACTTGCCAGATTTTCGGGCAGGTCGGCCAGCGCTGGCCTTTCTATTCCTATCGCATCGGCACCGACAGCAAGCATAGCGAACAGCTCGACCGGACCTTTCACGCGCAGGTGCTGATGTTGAGCAACGACCTTAACGGTGCGAGCGAGGTGGGCGGACTGTTCCTGCACCCCGCGGCGCGTGCCGGCGGGCTTGGGCTGCTGCTCGCGCGTTCGCGCTATCTGTTCATCGCGCGCCACCGCGCGCGCTTTGGCGACCGTATCCTCGCCGAACTGCGCGGGGTGATCGACGAGGCGGGCGGATCGCCGTTCTGGGATGGGGTCGCAGGCAAATTCTTCGGGATGAATTTCCAGGAAGCCGACCAGTTCAACGCGGTCCACGGCAACCAGTTCATCGCCGATCTGATGCCCAAGCATCCCGTCTATATCGCGATGCTGAGCGACCATGCACGCAGCGTCATCGGGGTGCCGCACCCGACCGGGCGCGCCGCGATGCGCATGCTGGAGAACGAAGGCTTTGCGTTCGAAAATTATGTCGACATCTTTGACGGCGGCCCGACGATGACAGCGCGCACCGATCAGGTCGCGAGCATCCGTGACGCGAAGCATATCGAGATATCGGCGATCGCCGGCGCCGACGACCTTGGGGGCGAAGATGCTCTGGTCGCGACGGGACAGCTCGCCGATTTCCGCTGCTGTTTCGGCAAGGTCGGCGGGGGTTCGACGATCGATAGCGAGTCCGCAAAATTGCTGGGCGTCGGCAAGGGCGGCGAGATTAGCTGGATCGGCCGCTGAACCATGCTCACTGAAATCAACTTCGACGGCATCATCGGCCCCAGCCACAATTATGCCGGGCTCAGCCGCGGCAATATCGCATCGGCAAGCAATGCCGGCGACGTGTCGCAGCCGCGCGCCGCGGCGCTGCAAGGCATCGAGAAGATGCGCCACAATCTGGCGCTTGGCCTGCCCCAAGGTTTCTTCATGCCGCTGGATCGCCCCGACGCGCCTTGGCTGCAGACGCTTGGCACGACGCCCGAAGGCGCCGAGGAGCATTTGCGTGCGCAGGCCTGGTCGGCCTCGTCGATGTGGGCGGCAAACGCAGCAACCGTTTCCCCCGCTCCCGACAGCGCCGACGGCAAATGCCACCTGACCGTCGCGAACCTCGTCACCATGCCGCACCGCAGCCACGAATGGCCGGGCACGCTGGCGCAGCTTCGCCTTGCCTTCGCGCACCCCGCCTTTGCAGTGCATACGCCGATCCCCGCGCCGTTCGGCGACGAGGGCGCGGCGAACCATATGCGGCTGTGCAGCGGACATGATGGTGAGGGTGTCGAAATCTTCGTCTATGGCGTCGGTGGCGGCCGCTTTCCAGCGCGCCAGCATCTCGACGCGTCGAAGGCGATCGCGCGCAACCACCGGCTCGACCCGGCGCGCACGCTGTTCATCCGTCAGTCGGATACGGCGATCCAGGGCGGCGCGTTCCACAACGACGTCGTCGCGGTCGCGAACGAGCATGTGCTCTTCACCCATGAAACGGCGTTCGAGGATCGCGACGCCGCACATGCCGAAATTCGCGCGGCCTTCCCCGCAGTCGAGATCGTCGAGGTTCCCGCGAGCGCGGTGAGCCTGCCCGATGCGATCAAATCCTATCTGTTCAACGCACAGCTCGTCAGCCTGCCCGACGGGGGCGGCATGGGCCTGGTGCTGCCGACCGAGGCGCAGGATACGCCCGCGGTTTGGAACTGGCTGGAGGCGCATGTCGCGGGCAACGGTCCGATCCGCCGCCTGCTGCCGGTCAACGTCCGCCAGTCGATGGCGAATGGTGGCGGGCCCGCATGCCTTCGTTTGCGGGTCGTTGCCGATCCTGCAACGGTCGACCCGCGTTTCATTGCCGACGATGCGAAGCTCGACCGGATCGCCGATGTTGTGGCGAAGCACTGGCCCGAAGCGATCGCGCCCGGCGACCTCGCCTCGGCGACGCTGGCGGGCGACGTGCGCGCGGCGCGCGCGGCGCTGCTCGAAACGCTCGACCTCGGCGAGTTGGGCTGAAGCCGCTTGCAGGTTCGCGAACTAGTCGACACGGCGCAAATCCCGGGAGGCGACGAACTGCGCCTGTACCGGCGCGGCGGTGATTTCATCATCGCAATCGGCGGCAACGAGCTGATGAACAGCCGGATGAGCGGGTCCGAGGAGGCGCTCGCCGTGATGAGCTGCGAGCGGCTGCGGAGCCCGGACGACGCGCATCTGCTGATCGGCGGCTATGGCATGGGCTTTACCCTGCGCGCGGCGTTGGCGGCGCTTGGTCCGTCGGCGCGCATCACGGTGGCCGAGTTGGTCCCCGCGATCATCGACTGGGCGCGCGGACCGATGGCGGAGCTGGCCGCGGGATGCCTGGACGATCGCCGCGTCGAACTCGTCGTCGGCGACGTCGCGGCCGCGATCGCCGAAGGGCGCAGCCGCTATGACGCGATCCTGCTCGATGTCGACAATGGCCCCGACGGGCTGGTCCGGCAGGCGAACGACGGCATATATTCGGCCGCGGGGCTCGCGTCGGCAAAGGCGGCGCTACGCCCCGGCGGCATATTGGCGATATGGTCGGCGGCGCCCGACCCGCGTTTCATGCGGCGTCTTATGGCGGCGGGGTTCCGGGTCGACGAGGTCACGGTGCGCGCGCGCAGCAACGGCAAGGGCGCGCGCCACACCATCTGGTTTGCGAAAGTGTAGGTCGGGCGGTTCGCCCGATTGCTGACATACTCTGTCATCGTCACCCCGGACTTGATCCGGGGTCTCGCTTGATGTCGAAGCTAGTGCGCGCGCAAAAAGCGGGATCCCGGGTCAAGCCCGGGATGACGGGCGTGGGTGAGTGAACATCAGCTCTCCACCCCAAACCGACATCGGTAAATCCCGCCACTGGCCCATCACGTGCCAAGCCGCTAAGCATCTTGGCAAGGGCGGGACTCTAATCCTTTGGCGAGGAGAGCCGAGATGTCATCGAGCGAGGGACCCGCGATCTGGCCCGATCTGTGCTGGGCCGACTGGCGCGACACGGCGATCACGCTGCAGCTATGGACGCAGATCGTCGGCAAGATCCGCCTGTCGCTGACGCCCTGGCTCAACCACGGCTGGCAGGTCCCGCTCTATGTCAGCGCGCGCGGGCTGACGACATCGCCGATCCCCGTCGAGCATGAACTGCTCGAGATCGAATTCGACTTCATCGTCCATCGGCTGATCTGCCGCACCAGCACGGGGCAGGAACGCGAACTCGTCCTCGAACCGCGCAGCGTTGCCGATTTTCACGACCGGCTGCTCGGGCTGCTCGCCGACCTGGGCATCGCGGTACGCATATATGGCGTACCCAATGAAGTGCCCGACCCCATCCCCTTCGCGCGCGACGAAAGCCACGCGAGCTATGACGCCGATGCAGCGCATCGTTTCTGGCGCGCGCTGGTACAAGTCGACCGCGTGTTCAGGCTGTTCCGCAGCGGCTTCCTTGGCAAGGCGAGCCCGGTGCATTTCTTCTGGGGCAGCTTCGACCTTGCGGTCACGCACTTTTCGGGCCGCGCGGCGCCGCCGCATCCGGGCGGTGTACCGGGGCTTCCCGACGCAGTGACGCGCGAGGCCTATTCGCACGAAGTCAGCAGCGCGGGCTTCTGGCCGGGCGGCGATACGTTCCCCGAGCCGGCCTTTTATTCCTATGCCTATCCCGAACCGTCCGGGTTTCGGGACTATCCGGTGCCCGCCGCGGCACGCTTCGATGCCGGCATGGGCGAATATATTCTGCCCTATGAAGCGGTGCGGACGGCGGCGTCGCCGGATGCACTGCTCCTCGATTTTCTGGAAAGCACCTATGGTGCGGCCGCCGATGCCGCGCGCTGGGACCGCGCCGCGCTAGAATGTCCGATGGGAGCACCGGCGCGGGTGCGCGAGACAAAGGAGGATGCATGACGGGCTGTTCGCACGAAAACGCGATCCAAGAGGTCGTCCCGAGCGCCAAGGGGTGCGAGGAATGCCTGCGTACGGGCGGCATCTGGGTGCATCTGCGCCTGTGCCGCACCTGCGGCCATGTCGGCTGCTGCGACGATTCGCCCGCACGCCACGCCCGCGCGCATTTCCACGAGACGGCGCATCCGATCATCGAGGGCTATGATCCGCCAGAGGGGTGGGGCTGGTGCTATGTCGACGACGTCGTCGTCGCGCTTCCCGGCCAGACGCCGCAGATCGGACCGATCCCGCGCTATTTTTAGGCACCCTTCCCTGTTCTGTCGGATTAACTTACAATTTACCATAAGCCCGGCGCGCCGAATCACGCATTTGCGCCAGTGGCACGACGCTTGCTTAGGCTATGGTGATGCTGAAAAAGATCGGACGCCTGTTCGTCATCAAGACACGCTTCGAAGCGTGCCTCATCATTTATGCGCTTGCCGTCGGGGCGATGGCGCGCGGCGCGAACTATATCCACGAATATCCCGGCACCGGCGGCAAGCTGCTGCTGCTCGCATGCACCGGATCGGTGTTCCTTGCGGGCGCAAAGATTTTCGACTGCCTGCGCTATGAGCAAGCCGCGGAGGCGGCGCGACAAGCGGAGTAGATCAGCGGTCTTTCGCCGGTCATCCAGATATGCGAAGGCATCGGCCATGAGCAGGATCAGCGGCCGGCCGGCCATCCGCAGCGAGCATGTTTACGGCCTCAGCCTGCGCGTCGCGCGCTGGCGCGAAGGCGCGCCTGGTACGCCCTTGCTATTCCTCAATGGCATCGGTGCCGACCTGGTCGCCGCCGCACCGCTGCTCGCGCAGATTACCGGTCGCGAAATATGGACGCTCGATATGCCCGGCGTCGGCGGCTCGCCTGACGCGCTGCTGCCTTATGCCGCGCCGACGATCGCGGCGGTGGTGATGGAGATTGCCGATCGCCTTGGCCACAGGACAATCGACGTCGCCGGTTTCAGTTGGGGCGGCGCGCTGGCGCAACAGGTCGCGATCCAGTTCCCAGGACGCGTGCGCCGGCTGGTGCTGATGGCCACAACACCGGTCATGGGTGCGCCTGGAATCGGATGGGCGGCTATGTTCGATCACGACATGCTCGCGAGCGGGCTCAAGATCCAGACCGCTACTCCGCTAGGCATCGCATATCAGAGTGCCGCAATGATCGGATGGAGCAGCATGGCGTTTCTGTCGGGGCTGAACAAGATTCCGACGCTGGTGCTGATGGGCGAACAGGACGGCGTAATGCCCGCCTGTTATGGCGAGATGCTTGCCGAGCACATCGACGGCGCGGTGCTGGAAGTCGTGCCGGGTTCGCACCTCTTCCCCTTCACCCACGCCGCAGCCATCTCGGCGCGAATCAGCGCGTTTCTGGATCAGGCGCCGACGGGGCAACAAGCCGCCGCGTAAGAAAGTCTGCGATCGCATTCGCGGTCGCGTCGGGCGCCTCTTCCATCGGCAGATGGCCGATGCCGGGCAGGATCACGACTTCCGACCCCGCGATGCGCTCGTTGAACGTCTTTGCGGCGCTGGGGTTGATCAACCGGTCCTTGTCGCCAAACAGGATCAAGGTGGGCGCCTTGATCTCACCTACCCGCGCCGCCATCGCCGGTTCACGGTCCATCCGCGCCCGCAGCACGGTTGCCGCCCGATTGCCTGGAAAACGCAGCAATTCCCAATAGCGGTCGATCATCGCGTCATCGACGATCTCCTGCTTCTCGACCGACCCGCGCAGCGACTGTTCGACGAGCATCCGTGGCGTCACCCGCGTCGCGAGCCAGCGCCCGAAGGGATATTCGAGAACCCGGAAGCCGACATTCGATTCGGGCCGTTTCTCACCCGGCCGCAGCGGCATCCCCGCGGCATCGATCAGCAACAGCGCATCGACGCGTGCGGGCTGCGCAAGTGCGTAGCGCCAGGCGACCCAGCCGCCCATCGAATTGCCGCCGAGGATGAAATGATCGAGCCCAAGCTTTGCCGCGACGACATCGACCGCATCCATCATCCCCTGCGCCGAATAATCGGTGTCGGGAATCGCGCCGGTCAGGCCGTGCCCGGGCAGATCGAGCGTGACCACGCGATAGGTCTCGCCGAGCCGCTTCACCAGCGGTTCCCACGTATGCAGGCTGGCGTTGGCGCCATGGATCAGGATGATCGCCCGATCGCCGCGCTTGCCCTGATCGCGGTAGTGGATGCGCTGTCCCGCCGGGCCGGCCACGAAAGCGCCAGCGGGCCCGCTATATTTGGCGATCATCGCATCACGGTCGGTGTCGGGCGTCAGGAGCAATAGGAAACCGACGACGATCGTAACGAGCAGCGCGAGTGGGATCAGTACCCGCTTGCGGCGGAAGAACGGGCGCCGCGGTGGCGGCGGCGGGTCGAAATCCATGTCGTCAGCGATCATCACGCCCCCCTCTAGGCTCGAGCGCGAACCTAACGAACAAGTCGGGTGGGTCAATCTATCCTAAGGATGAAGCGACCGGCGGAAGGTTTCGGGCAGGAAGAGTAGCCCGATGACCAGGGTTATCACCGCGACGATCACCGGATACCACAGGCCATAATAGATATTGCCTGTCGCGGCGACCATCGCGAACGCCGTCGTCGGCAGGAAGCCGCCGAACCAGCCATTGCCGATGTGATAGGGCAGCGACATCGCGGTGTAGCGGATGCGGCTGGGAAACAGTTCGACCAGCAGCGCCGCGATCGGACCGTAAACCATCGTCACGAGCAGCACGAGGTAGAAGAGAATCGCAACGACCAGCGGCTTGTTCATCGCATCGAGATCGGCCTTGGCAGGATAGCCCGCAGCGGCGGTCGCGGCGGAAAGCTCCTTGCGGAACGCTTCGGCCGCGGCGGCGCGGTCTTCCTCTGCGAGCCGCCAAGGCTCAGGCGCGACGAGCACACGATTGCCGACCCAAACGTCTGCGGCCTCGCCGGTGCGACGCGGGCGCGTCACGCTGGTGTAGCTGACGCCAGCCTTGGCGAGCGCCGACTTGGCGATATCGCAGCCGGTGCTTTCGAATTTTTCCTTGCCGATCGGATCGAACTGGAACGCGCAGGCGCCGGGGTCGGCGTTGACCTTTACCGCAGCGGTCGCCTGCGCCTTTGCCATCGCGGGATTGGCGGCTTCGGTCAGCATATGGAACGCCGGGAAATAGGTGATCGCGGCGAGCGCGCAGCCCGCGAGGATGATCGGCTTGCGTCCGATCTTGTCGCTGAGCCAGCCGAAGAAGATGAAGAAAGGCGTACCGAGCGCGAGCGCAATGGCGATCAGGATGTTCGCGGTCGCGCCATCGACCTTCAGCGTCTTTTCGAGAAAGAAGAGCGCATAGAATTGCCCCGAGTACCAGACCACCGCCTGCCCCGCGACCGCCCCGAAGAGCGCGACGACGACCCATTTCAGGTTTTCCCAGCGACCGAATGCCTCGGTCAGCGGAGCTTTGGAGGTCGTGCCCTCCTCCTTCATCTGCTTGAAGACCGGGCTTTCCTCGAGCTGGAGGCGGATCCACAGCGACACGCCGAGCAGAATGACCGAGATCAGGAAGGGAATACGCCAGCCCCAGTCGGCGAAGGCTGCCTCGCCCATTGCCGAGCGAATGACGATCACGACGCCGAGCGCCGCGAACAGCCCGAGCGTCGCGGTTGTCTGGATAAAGCTGGTGAAGAGGCCGCGTTTGCCGTCGGGGGCATGTTCGGCGACATAAGTGGCGGCGCCGCCATATTCACCGCCGAGCGCGAGCCCCTGAACGAGGCGCAGCAGCACAAGCAGGATCGGCGCCGCAACCCCGATCGAGGTATAGCTGGGCAGCACGCCGACGAGGAAGGTCGAGGCGCCCATCAGGCCCATGGTGACCAGAAAGGTGTTCTTGCGCCCGACGAGATCGCCGATGCGCCCGAAGACGAGCGCACCGAATGGCCTTACGGCAAAACCCGCGGCAAAGGCCGCGAGTGCGAAAATGAAACCGGTGGTTTCGTTGACGCCCGAAAAAAATTGCGCCGAGATGATCGTCGCGAGCAAGCCGTAGAGGTAGAAGTCATACCATTCGAACACCGTGCCAAGCGACGAGGCCAGGATGACCTTTCGTTCGCTCTGCCGGGCATCGACCGTAACTGCTGCTCCGCCTTCGGCCATCCTTCACCCCTCTCATACGCCCCGCCATTTTGCCGGGCTTTTGTTTGAGCGAGGAATAGCGAAGCTGGCTTGCACCGAGCTTTCGTCCCCCTCTCAAAGAGAGGGGGAACCTAGCGGCGCGGTTGCTCGCGTCAACCGACGCGCTTCACCGCACCCTTATGCGCTCCGACGCTTTTGTTGCGCGGGCGAAAACGGCGCTTGCGCTGACCTTCGGCGCCTTCGCCGGCGGGCGCATTGTCGCGGCGCGGACCGCGATCGCCGCGCGGCTTGTTGCCGTCGCGGCCGCGCAGCGCGTCTTCGCGCTGGCGCTGCGGGTTGCGGCCCTGGCTGCCAGTGTCGCGCGGCGGCTGAGCCGGCTTTGGCAGGTTACGCACCAGCTCGTTGAAATTCTCCGGCAGCGGCATCGGCTCGGACTTGCTCCGCGTCACGCGCTCGATGTCGCGCATATAGGGACGCTCATCGGGCGCGATGAAGCTGATCGCCTTGCCCTCGGCGCCGGCGCGCGCGGTGCGGCCGATGCGGTGGACATATTGTTCGGGAACGTTCGGGATCTCGAAGTTGATCACATGGCTGACGCCCGATACGTCGATGCCGCGTGCGGCGATGTCGGTCGCGACGAGCAGCTTGATGTCGCCCGAACGGAACGCCTGCAGCGCGTGGGTGCGCTGCGACTGGCTCTTGTTGCCATGGATCGCCATCGCCTTGATGCCTGCACCCGCGAGATGGCGCACGACGCGGTCGGCGCCATGCTTGGTGCGGGTAAAGATCAATGCGCGGTCGATATCTTCGCTGGCGATGACCGAGTGCAGCAGCGCCTGCTTTTCCTTCTGTTCGACGAAGGTCGAATATTGGCTGATCTTTTCGACCGTGGTCGCCGCGGGGGTGACCGACACGGTGACCGGATCTTCGAGGAACTGTTCGGCCAGATGCGCAATCTCCTTCGGCATCGTCGCCGAGAAGAAGAGGTTCTGGCGGCGCGAAGGCAGCAGCTTGGCGATGCGGCGCAGCGAGTGGATGAAGCCCATGTCCATCATCTGGTCGGCTTCGTCGAGGACGAAGATTTCGACGTCGTCGAGACGCAGGGCGCGCTGGTCGATCAGGTCGAGTAGACGGCCGGGAGTGGCGACGAGAATGTCGACGCCGCCCGAAAGGTCACGGATCTGCTTGTTGATCGGTACGCCGCCAAAGACGGTCGAGACGCTGAGCTTGGTAAAGCGGCCATAGTCGCGGCAGCTCTGCGCGATCTGCGCAGCAAGTTCGCGCGTCGGCGCGAGAACGAGCATGCGGCAGCTCCGCGGATTGGCGCGGTGCGGATAGGTCAGGAGGTGATGGATCGAGGGCAGCGAGAAGCCGGCGGTCTTGCCGGTACCGGTCTGCGCGATGCCGCACAGGTCGCGGCCCTTCATCAGCGGCGGGATCGCCTGCGTCTGGATCGGGGTCGGCTGGGTATAATCCTTGGCGGCAAGCGCGCGATTAATGTCGGCGTGCAGGCCAAAGTCGTTAAAAGTCGTCATAAGATACTCACATAGGGCGACGCGCAGGCGCATCCGTTCGCATCGAACGGACGGCGCACGGCCGCGGGTTCGAAACGACCCGCGTGAAAGGGTGCCTCTGGGGACAAAGCGCTGGTCCGGCTCGTCCCGCGCCTGATTTGGACGGGAAAATCACGCTGCCGGTGGTTGCGGCGGGTGGCCCCGCCATGCTGCGCTGCACAATATATGGCATATGGCGCGCAGTTTTGCAAGCGCCGACAAGCTGCTTACCTATTCCGTTCGCCCTGAGCTTGTCGAAGGGCCGTTCTTTCTGCATCGTAGATGGAAGAAAAGGACGGTGCTTCGACAAGCTCAGCACGAACGGATGAGGGGATAGTGCTTTGACAGAGAAGATCATCGTCATCGACGAAGGCACGACGTCGACGCGAACGATGCTATTCGACGCCGACGGCACTCCGCTCGGCAGCGCGCAACGCGAAATCCGGCAGCATTATCCCGGTCCCGGACTTGTCGAACATGACGCCGCCGAAATCTGGGAGGCCACGCTCGCTTGCACACGCGAGATGATCGCACAGGCGGGCGGCGCCGATCATATCGCCGCGATCGGGATCACCAACCAGCGCGAGACGGTAGTATTCTGGGACCGCACGACTGGCGAGCCGCTCGCGCACGCAATGGTGTGGCAGGACCGGCGCTCGGCGGCGGATTGCGCGGCACTGAAAGAGGCGGGCCATGAGCCCATGGCACAAGCGAAGAGCGGCCTGCTGCTCGATCCCTATTTCTCGGGGACCAAGATCGGCTGGGCGCTGAAGCATTGGCCGCAGCTCAAGGAAGCTGGCGACCGGCTTGCCGTCGGGACGGTCGAATCCTACCTCATCTATCGGCTGACCGGCGGCGTACATGTCAGCGATGCAAGCAACGCATCGCGCACGCTGCTGATGGACATCAACGGTCAGGGCGGCTGGGACGAAGAACTCTGCGGCCTGCTCGGCGTACCGATGGGACTCCTTCCCGAAATCGCCGGCTGCACGACGCGCGTGGGCACGACCGATCCGACGCTGTTCGGTGGTGCCATCCCGATCTGCGGCATGGCGGGCGACCAGCAGGCGGCGACGATCGGCCAGGCATGCCTGTCGCCGGGACAGACGAAAGCGACCTTCGGCACCGGTGCCTTCATCCTGTCGGCGAGTGGAACGGCGCGGCCGCAATCGAAAAACCGACTGCTTGCGACGGTGCTGGTGCAGGAAGGCGACGTCCGCTCCTATGCGCTCGAAGGATCGGTATTCGTCGCCGGAAGCCTGATCAAATGGCTACGCGACGGCCTAGGCCTGCTCGCCAGCGCGAGCGAGAGCGAGGGCCTTGCACGGTCGGTCGCCGACAATGGCGGCGTCTATCTTGTCCCTGCCCTCACCGGGCTTGGCGCGCCGCACTGGCGCCCCGATGCCCTTGCCGCCCTGTCGGGGCTGAATTTTGCGACAACGAAGGCCCATGTCGCGCGCGCGGCGCTCGAAGCGCAGGCCTATCAGGCGCATGACCTGAAGTCGGCGTTCGCGGCCGACGGCGTCGACTGGGCCGAGGTTCGGATCGACGGCGGCATGGCGGCGAACGACTGGATGGCGCAGGATCTGGCCGACATGCTCGACATCGCGGTCGAGCGGCCCGATTTCGTCGAGAGCACTGCGCTTGGCGCCGCGATGCTCGCCGCGACCGGTGCGGGGCTCTATGCGGACCTCGCGAGCGCCGCCGGGGCGATGCGCGGCACCGCGACCCGCTTTACACCGGCGATCGAGGCCCAGAAACGCAAAACGCGCCTTGCCGGCTGGCAAAGCGCGCTTGCAAAAGTCCTGGGCTGACCCCCGCAATCGCGGAGGTTCGCACCATCAACGCTTGAGCGACAGACCGCCGAAACGCTTGTTGAACTTCGCGACCTGACCACCCGCATCGAGCAGACGTCCGGTGCCGCCGGTCCACGCCGGGTGCGCGGTGGGGTCGATTTCGAGCGTCATCGTGTCGCCCTCTTTGCCCCAGGTCGAGCGCGTCTGATATTCGGTGCCATCGGTCATCTTGACCGTGATCATGTGATAGTCGGGATGCGTATCTTTTTTCATGTCTCAAGCTCCTGTGCCGCTGGTTTCCGACCAGCCGCGTGAGTCGTTGCTTCCCCGTCCGGGGCCGCGAAGCGGCGTCCCCTAACGGCGAAAGCCTAAATTTGCAAGGGTTGGTTAGTTGCTCGGCGGATCGGCGATCATTGCGGTGAATTGGCATTCCGCAGCGAGTGCGCCGTTCAGCATCGCGTTGCCCTCGAACTTGCAGATATTCCGCTTTGCCTGGAGGATGGTGACGTGCAGGTCGAGCAGAACGCCGGGTTCCACGGGCTTGCGGAACTTCACCCCGTCGATACCCATGAAATAGACCAGCTTGCCCGAACCGCCAAGGCCGAGAGACTCAACCGCAAGGATGCCGCCCGCCTGCGCCAGCGCCTCGACGATGAGGACGCCGGGCATGATCGGCCGGCCGGGGAAATGGCCCTGGAAAAAGGGCTCGTTCATCGTCACCGCCTTGACCGCGTGGATCGAGGTGTCCTTCACCATCGATTCCACCCGGTCGACGAGCAGCATCGGATAACGATGCGGCAGCAGCGTCAGGATCCGGCGGATATCCACCGGACCCATTGCGCCGTCCGAAATTTCCCCGTCAGCCATCGATCTTAGCGGGTCGTCGGAGCGGTGCCCGTCGGCGCCGGAGCCGGCGTCGCGGGACGCGTGCCCTGGGCGGCGCGTGCCTGATCCATCAACTGCTGGTTGCGCTGCTGAACCAGCTGGCCGGGCTGATAGCCGGCCGGAACCGCAGTCGACACGGTCGGCAGGATGCGGTTGAGTTCGGCAACCACAGCGTCGGTGATGTCGACATTGTTTTCGCGCGCAATCACCGCTTCGGGATTGATCAGCAGGTCGACCTTTTTCGCGGTCATCGCCGCCTTGATCGCTTCGTTCATGCGAACGCTGATCTGATCCTCGACATAAGAAATGGCGAGGTCGACGGGCGCGCCGATCTGGCTGAGTTCAGTCTGCGCGGCCTGACGCTTGTCCTGAATGGCCTTACCTGCCGCCTGCGCCGCGGCCTGGTTAACCGGGGTTTTCTTCGCCTCTTCGTTATATTTGGCGATCAGGACGTTGATTTCAGCCTGCAGCGTCTGGCTGCGCGACTGCTGCTGGTCGATCTGCGCCTTGTACGTCGTTTCGATCTGCGTCGAGGCAGCCTGGAAAGCGTTCGAACGCGCGGCGGCGATGCGGACGTCGGCGACGGCGACGCCCTTTGCCTGCGCGATGGCGGGGGCCGACAGGATGGGCGAAACCGACAGCGTGGCCATCGCCAGCGCCGACGCGACAAGAATTTTCTTCATTAGAATTGGGTTCCTACATTGAATGAGAAGCGTTTGGTATCATCGCCCTCTTCTTTGCGAAGGGCGTAAGCGAAATCGATCCGGAACGGACCAAACGGAGAATTCCAGTTGACGCCGGCACCGATCGACACGCGCGGCATCCAAGTGTCGCCGAAGAAGCGTTCCTCGAACGGCGCGAGGTTAGACGTGAAGCCGTTCGCGGTGGCGCAAGTCGTATACTGACCCGACGGCGTACCGTCGCCATTCGGAGTATTGGTCGCGAAAACCTGCTGGCCGGTGTCGGGGTTACGGCACAGATTTTTTGTGAGCCCGTCGGCGGAGTCGAAGAAGTTTGCCAGCGTCGTCAACGCTGGCTTGCGTACGCTGAACACCGAACCGACATCGAGGAAGATCGACGGCCGCAGCCCCAGTTCCTTCGCGCCGGTCCCCAGCGGAATATCGAGTTCGAGCCGGCCCTGATAATAAGCGCGCCCACCGAGCGCGTCGTCGATCTGCCCCCGATCGCCATTGGCGTCCGTGACGACAATGGGGTTGACAGGATCGCTATTGTTGACCGAATAACGAATGACGCGCGGACCGACGCCGCGAATGTCGAAGCCGCGCATCTGCGGTTCGCCGAGGAAGAAGCGATCGGTCAGGCGGACCTTGTCGCTCGTCGGCGTCGGACGGCTACCGAACGGATAGATATAGCCGCCTTCAGCCGAGAGATTGAGAATGAAGCGGCTGCCGAGATTGAAGTGCTTCGAACCCGAGAGGCGGGTGCGGACATATTTTACGCTGCCGCCGAGGCCCGCGAAATCCTGGCTGAGCGACAGCGACTGGCCGCGCGTCGGGCGCAGGCGGTTATCGCGGTCGTCATAGGCAAGCGTGTAGCCAAGCAGCGACGTCGTGCGGTTGCCGATCGCATCGCAAAGATAGCGGCCGGCCACGAGCGGATCGCACTCGTTGCCGAAATAATAGATCCCTTTGTCGAGCGTCACATCGTCGAAGTTGATGCTGTACCGCGCGAAGAATGACATGAACTCGGTCAGCGGCACGCCGGCGTTGATCTGCGCCCCGGTCGTAACCTGCTGGAAGGTCGTCCGGCGGTCATTGTTGATGAAGTTGAACGAGTTCAAATCGCGGCGATAGATGCTGCCACCCACCGAGATGTTGCGGTCGAACAGATAGGGCTCGGTGAAACCGAGTTCGATCGACTTTGAATAGCTCGAATAGTTGACCGACGCCTGGAGCTGCTGGCCGAGGCCGCGGAAGTTGCGCTGGCGGATCGACGCCTGGAGCAGGAAATTCTCGATCGACGAGAAACCGGCCGACAGCGACAGTTCGCCCGTCGGCTTTTCCTCGACATTGGTTTCGAGAATGATGCGGTCGGGCGTGGTGCCTTCCTTGCGCTCGATTTCCAGATTTTCCTGGAAATAGCCAAGGCTGTTGATGCGGCTTTCGGTGCGTTTGATGCCGAAGCTGTTGAACGCGTCGCCTTCGTTCAGACGGAATTCGCGGCGCACGACCTTGTCGTGGGTCAGCGTGTTGCCGTTGACGTCGATACGCTCGACGTAGGTACGCGGGCTTTCAGCGACGTTGAAAGTGATCGCCATCGTCCGCGTTTCGGGATCGCGGCGGAATTCGGGATTGATATCGGCAAAGGCATAGCCGAACAGGCCTGCGGTTTCGCTGAGGCTTTCGACCGTGTCCTCGACCAGCTTTGCATCATACCAGTCGCCGGTGTGCATCGGCAGCAGCTTTTTCAGCATTTCGGGCTGGAAGTCGCGGATTTCGCTCTTCACATCGACGTCGCTGAATTTGTAGCGCTCGCCTTCCTCGACCACATAGGTGATGATGAAGTCCTGCTTGTTGCTCGTCAGCTCCGCAACCGCCGAAATCACGCGGAAATCAGCGTAACCGTTGGAAAGGTAAAAGAGGCGCAGCTTTTGCTGGTCATAGGCCAGGCGATCGGGGTCGTAGCTGGTGTTCGACGACAGGATCGTCATCAGGCTCGACTGCTTCGTCGCCATCTCGCCCTTAAGCTCACCATCGCTGAACTTCTCGTTGCCGATGATGTTGATCTGGCGGACCTTCGATTTCGGTCCTTCGTTGATTTCGAAGACGACATCGACGCGGTTCTGGTCGAGCGAGACCATCTTGGGCTCGACCGTCGCGGCAAAGCGGCCCTGACGCTTGTAGAGTTCGATGATGCGCGCGACGTCCGCGCGGACTTTCGAACGCGTGAATATCTGGCGCGGCGCGAGCTTGATCTCGGGGCGGATCTTGTCTTCCTTCAGGCGCTTGTTGCCTTCAAGGATGACGCGGTTGATGACCGGATTTTCGGTAACCTGAATCTGCAGCGCGCCGGCGTTGTCGGTGATCTGGAAATCCTTGAACAACTCGGTCGCGGCAAGGTCCTTCAGCGCCTGGTCGAGCACCGAGCGGTCATATTGCTGACCGACGCGCAAACGCAGGTACGACAGGATCGTCTGCGCCTCGAGCCGCTGATTACCGACGACCGTGATCGACTTGACCGTCGTCGCAGCCGGAGCTGCTTCGGGTGCCGGAGCCGGTACGGTCGGCGGCGCGACTTCCTGCGCCATCACCGGCGTCGCCAGCATCGTACCTGCCATGAGGAGGGCCGACAGCTGTGTCCGCGCCGAGAGTTTGTGTGAAGCCACGCTGTTCATCCCGAAAAAATAACTCAAAAGCGACAAACCCGCCTGACCGCGGGTTCGCGCGCCACTCCCTGCCCCAGACTCGCTAGCCAATCAAGCGCGCGATCCCGTCCCACAAGCCCAATGAGCCCAAATCATTGAAAGTCACGACCAGCATCAGCGTAACGACCGCCGCAAAGCCGAATCGAAACGCCCATTCCTGGACCTGCGGCGGCGCTGGGCGCCGGCGGACCGCTTCATAGGCGAAGAAGAGCAAATGACCACCATCAAGCATGGGCAATGGCAAGAGATTGATGAACCCCAGATTGATGGAAATCAGGGCGATGAAGAATATCAGCGACGCGAGACCGAGCGTCGCAGCCTGCCCGGAAATCTCGGCAATCTTGACCGGTCCGTTCATGTCCTTGATCGACCGGCGCCCGGTCAGGAACTGGCCGAGCACCTCGCCCGTCTGCCGGACGATCTGCCAGGTCTGATGGAGCCCGACCGCGGGCGCCTCGATCAGCGAAACCGGCTGCAATTCCTGCGCGGGAGGCGCGAGGCCGAGGATCGCGCGCTCATATTCCTTGCCGAACGGGTCCTTATCCTTGACCAGTCGCGGGGTCAGTTCGACCGAACGCTCGCTTCCGCTACGCAGAATACGCACCTGCAACGCCTCGCCGGGGCGATGCGCAACCGCCATCGGGATGTCGCCAAAGGTCTCGATCGAACGGCCCTCGATCGACACGATCCGGTCGCCGATGCGCAGTCCCGCGGCATCCGCCGCCGATCCCGCCTCGATCCCGCCCGCGACGGGCGGGGTCACCGGCTTGCCGCCCATCCACGCGAACCCCGCGAGGATCAGGATCGCAAAGAGGAAATTGGTCACCGGGCCCGCCGCAACGATCAGCGAGCGCTTCCACACCGGCTGCGCGGGGAACGTGTGCGACTTTTCCTCGGTGGGTAAGGATTGCCAGTTCGCGTCGGGCTGGCTGACCGCGTCGCGGTCGCCCGCGAACTGGACATAGCCGCCGAGCGGCAGCCAGCCGATTTTCCATTCGGTGCCGCGCTTGTCGGTCCAGCCAAGAATCTTGCGTCCGAAACCGATCGAAAAGGCATCCGCCTTCACCCCACACCAGCGGCCGACAATATAATGCCCATATTCGTGCACGAACACGAGCGGCCCGAGTACGAGCAGGAAAGCGAGAACCGTGAAGGCGAAACCCGGGGTCTCAAGCATGTTCTAATTGGTCCACAAATTGTTGGGCAGCCGCCCGGGATGCCGCATCGACGCTGAATATGTCCTGAAGCGACGTGGGCACGGCGGGCGCTTCGGCGTCGATCACGCGGCGCACTGTGTCGACGATTGCGGGGAAGGAAATGCGTCCCGCGAGGAAAGCGGCGACCGCCACCTCGTTGGCGGCGTTGAGCTGTGCCGGACGTGCCCCGCCCTCCGCAATCGCGGCGCGGCAGAGCGCGGTCGCGGGAAAGCGAACTTCGTCGGGCGCCTCGAAATCGAGCCGTGCGATACTCGCAAGGTCCAGCGGCGCACATGGGGTAGCCATGCGTTGCGGCCAGGCAAGCGCGCTGCTGATCGGGATCCGCATGTCGGGCGAGCCGAGCTGCGCGAGCGTGGAGCAGTCGATATATTCGACGAGGCTGTGGATTACCGATTGGGGGTGGACGAGTATCTCGATCCGATCGAGCCCCACCGGGAACAGATGATGCGCCTCGATCAGTTCCAGGCCCTTGTTCATCATGGTGGCCGAATCGACGCTGATCTTGGCGCCCATCGACCAATTGGGGTGCGCAACGGCCTGTGCCGGGGTCACGCGCGCCATGTCTTCGGCACTCATCGTCCGAAAGGGGCCACCGCTTGCGGTCAGGATGATACGCCGCACCTGATCGATGCGCCCGCCCGCAAGGCACTGGAAGATCGCATTATGCTCGCTGTCGACGGGCAGGATCGTTGCGCCCGACTTGCGTGCCGCCGCAGTCATCAATTCGCCCGACGAAACGAGCGCTTCCTTGTTGGCAAGCGCGACATCGGTTCCGGCTTCAAGCGCGGCCATGGTCGGCGCGAGCCCGGCAGTTCCCACAATCGCGGCCATTACGAGGTCGGTCGGGCGCTGCGCCGCTTCAACGAGCGCTTCGGCGCCAGCAGCGATTTCGATGCCCGTACCGGCGAGTGCATCGCGGAGTTCGCCATAACGGTCTTCGTCGGCGATCACCGCGATGTCGGGGCGGAACTCCTTTGCAAGCTTGGCCAGTTCCGCGACGTCGCTATGGGCTGTCAGCACCCCCATCTGCCAAGCCTCGCCATCGCGCCGCACAAGATCGAGGGTCGATTGCCCGACCGATCCCGTCGCGCCGAACAGCGAAAGGCGGCGCATCATATCAGGCCGCCGCCCGCACGGCGATCTGGCCCGCGAAAGCGAGCAGTCCGAGCAGAAGCGCAACCGGCAGCACGCCATCGACGCGGTCGAAGAGGCCGCCATGCCCGGGGATCAGCCTACCCGAATCCTTGACGCCCGCGCGGCGCTTCATCCAGCTTTCGCCAAGGTCGCCGAGTTGCGCGAGCAGTCCCATGAACAGGCCGATCCACAGCGGAACGCCGATGATGCCAGCACGGTCGCCGATCGTTGCGCTGGCAATGAGCGCCGCGACCATGCCGCCGATCAGCCCCGACCAGGTCTTCGACGGGCTGATTTTCGGCGCTAGGCGTGCGCCGCCAAAGGAGCGACCGGCGAAATAGGCGCCGATATCGGTTGCCCACACCATGCCGAACACCCAGAGCGCGGCCGTCATGCCGAGCGCATCGCGAATGAACCATAGTCCCGCCATGGCGCCGAGGACGAGGAGAGGACCGAGGATATTGAATCCGATCCTGGCACCCCCGCCAAGCGTCATCGCCTTTACGAGTTGGAACCATTCGACGAGGACGAGCGCGCCGCCGACGAGCAGCAGCAAGCCGAATGCGAGGCCGCCGAACCAGAGCGCGGCGCCCGCGATCACGAACAGGACGAGCGCCGATCCGATCCGTACCCAAAGATCCGATTTAACCGCTGCCGCCATGCCCTAAAGTCCCCCGTAACGGCGGTCGCGCCGCGCAAATTGGTCGAGCGCTGCCTTGAGATCGGCCGGTTTGAAGTCCGGCCACAAGGTATCGGTGAAATAGAGTTCTGCATAGGCCGACTGCCAGAGCAGGAAATTCGAGAGCCGCACCTCGCCCGACGTTCGGATGAGCAGGTCGAGCGGCGGCATGTCGGCTGTATCGAGATGCGCGGCAATCGCTTCCTCGGTGATCGCGCCTTCCGCGGCGGCGGCCGTGGCGGCGCGGACCAGTTCGTCCTGTGCGCCATAGTTGAGCGCAACGGCGAGCGTCGTGCGCTTGTTGCCCGCCGTGCGTTCGAGCGCATTCTCGATCAGTTTGACGACATCGGGCGCAAGCGCGCGCCAGTTGCCGATCACCTTCAGCTTCACGTCGTTCGCGGCGAATTCGTCGAGGTCGGACAGGATGAAGCGCTTCATCAGCCCCATCAGGTCGCTGACCTCTTCCTCGGGCCGCTTCCAGTTCTCCGACGAGAAGGCGTACAGCGTCATCGCCTCGATGCCGAGGTCGCCCGCCGCGCGGACGATCGTGCGCACCGCCTCGACCCCGGCCTTGTGCCCGGCGACGCGCGGCAGAAAGCGCTTCTTGGCCCAGCGGCCATTGCCGTCCATGATGATAGCGACATGGCGTGCGCCGTGATCGGGAACAGTCACAGGCAGAACCTAAAAGCCCGCTCGCCCTGAGCTTGTCGAAGGACCGTTCTTTCTTTCAGAAGAAAAGGACGGGGCTTCGACAGGCTCAGCCCGAACAGAAGAGAGGTAAGCGCGGATAAGCACTAGCCCAGGATTTCCTTTTCCTTGGCGGTCGCGGCAGCGTCGATTTCGGCGATCGTCGCGTCGGTCAGCTTCTGGACCTCGGTCTCCGAACGCTTGCGATCGTCCTCGCTGATTTCCTTCTTATTCTCGTCGGCTTTCAGATTGTCCATGCCATCGCGGCGAACGTTGCGGACCGCGACGCGCGCCTTTTCGGCGTATTGGCCCGCGAGCTTGGACAGTTCCTTGCGGCGTTCCTGCGTCATTTCGGGGATCGGCAGGCGCAGCACCTGACCGTCGACGATCGGATTGAGGCCAAGCCCCGCCGAGCGGATCGCTTTGTCGACCGGGCCGACGTTCGACTTGTCCCACACCTGCACCGACAACATGCGCGGTTCGGGCGCGCTGACCGAGGCGACCTGGTTCAGCGGCATGTGGCTGCCATAGACCTCGACCGTCACCGGATCGAGCAGCGCGGTGTGCGCGCGGCCGGTACGCAGGCCCGAAAGGTCGCTCTTCAGCGATTCGACCGCGCCGTGCATGCGGCGTTCGAGGTCGGCCTTGTCATATTTCGCCATCTGTCTTTCCTCTCTTGATTTGGTCAGGCCGCGTCGCCGGGCGTAATTTCGTTAATCGGCATCGCCGACGACGGTCGAAACACCCTCGCCCGCCAGCACGCGTGCCAGATTGCCTGGCTCGCGAATATTGAACACCACGATCGGGATATGATTGTCGCGGCAGAGCGCCACCGCGCTCGCGTCCATCACCTTCAGATTGTCGGCGAGTACGCGGTCATAGCTCAGCGTGTCGTATCGGACCGCGCTCGCATCCTTCTTGGGATCGGCGTTGTAAACGCCGTCGACGCTGGTGCCCTTGAGCAGCGCATCGCACTTCATTTCGGCGGCACGGAGCGCGGCACCGCTGTCGGTCGTAAAATAGGGAGCGCCGACGCCGGCGGCGAAAATCACTACGCGGCCCTTTTCCATATGACGCTCGGCGCGGCGGCGGATCACCGGCTCGCACACCTTGTCCATCTCGATCGCCGACTGGACGCGCGTTTCGACGCCGAGCTGCTCGAGCGCATTCTGCATCGCGAGCGCATTCATCACGGTCGCCAGCATGCCCATATAGTCGGCCTGCGCGCGGTCCATGCCCTTCGCGGCGCCCGCCATGCCGCGGAAGATATTGCCGCCGCCGATGACGAGGCAGATTTCGAGGCCGCGATCCTTGGCTTCCTTAACCTCGGCCGCCATGCTCGCGACGGTTTCGGGGTCGATGCCGAAGGGACTGGAGCCCATCAGCGCCTCGCCCGACAATTTCAGCAGGATGCGTTTCATGCCGGGCAATGCCATGGGGGAACCTCTTGCAAACTCAATATATGCGAATGGCGCGCACCCTAGAGCGGGCACGCGCCATTGCCAAGCGGACTACCGCGACGAACGCAGCAATCCGGATCTTCTTTTATCAGACGCCAGCGACGGCCGCGACTTCCGCCGCGAAATCGCTTTCTTCCTTCTCGATGCCTTCACCGAGCTGGAAGCGGACGAAGCTCTTGAGCGTGATCGTCGCGCCGACATCCTTGCCGGCTGCGGCAACGACTTCGGCGACCGGCGTCTTGCCGTCCATCACGAAGAGCTGCGACAGGAGCGCGTTTTCCTTGCGGAACTTCGCGATCGCACCGTCGACCATCTTCGACACGATTTCGGCGGGCTTGCCCGACTGAGCAGCCTTTTCTTCGGCGATCGCGCGTTCGCGGGCAACCATGTCGGCGTCAAGATCATCGCCGTTCAGCGCCAGCGGGTTCGCAGCAGCGACGTGCATCGCGAGCTGCTTGCCGAGCGGTTCGAGAACGTCGGCGCCAGCGGTCGATTCGAGCGCGACGAGCACGCCGATCTTGCCCATGCCGGGCGCGGCGGCGTTGTGGACATAGCCCGTGACGACGCCCGAGTTCACCGAGACGATCACCGAACGGCGCAGCGACTGGTTTTCACCGATCGTCGCGATGTTGCTGGTCAGCTTTTCCGCGACCGTGCCGCCCGACGGGTAAGCAGCAGCGCCGAGCGCTTCGATGTCCGAGATGTTGCCGGCGAGCGCGACCTGCGTCACGTCGCGGACGAATTCCTGGAACTGCTCGTTCTTGCCGACGAAGTCGGTTTCGCTGTTCACTTCGACCATCGCACCGCGGGTGCCGTCGGTGGCGACGCCAACGAGGCCTTCGGCGGCAACGCGGCCAGCCTTTTTGGCGGCGGCGGCGAGGCCCTTTGTACGGAGCCAGTCGATCGACGCTTCGATGTCACCGTTGTTTTCGGCGAGCGCCTTTTTGCAGTCCATCATGCCTGCGCCCGTGCGGTCGCGCAGTTCCTTGACGAGAGCGGCCGTAATTTCAGCCATGGGATAATCCTTTCAAAAGGGGCGAGCCCATCTGGCCCGCGAGACGCCCGCGCGCATGGCGGGGCGATAAGTCAAAGGGATGACAGGGACAGCGTGGGCGTTACCCGCACTGTCCCGTCATACCCGAGCGTTATGCGTCGCTCTGACGTTCGGTTTCGGCAGCAGCTTCGGCCGGGACCTGTTCGTCCTCGGTCACCGGAGCGGCGGCTTCTTCGGCCAGAACGGGCTCAGCGGTCGGCTCGACAGCGGCGCCAAGATCTTCGCCGCGGTTTGCACGGGCCTGCTGACCACCACGCGTCGCTGCCTGGGCAACGGCATCGCAATAGAGGCGGATGGCGCGCGCGGCGTCATCGTTCGCGGGAACCGGGAACGCGATGCCGTCGGGCGAGACGTTCGAATCGAGGATCGCGACGACGGGGATGCCAAGAACGTTGGCTTCCTTGATCGCCAGCTCTTCCTTGTTCGCGTCGATCACGAACATCACGTCGGGAATGCCGCCCATGTCGCGGATGCCGCCCAGGCTCAGTTCGAGCTTGTCGCGTTCGCGCGTCTTGTTGAGCACTTCCTTCTTGGTGAGGCCCGAGGTGTCGCCCGAAAGCTGCTCTTCGAGCGTCTTGAGGCGCTTGATCGAACCCGAGATCGTCTTCCAGTTGGTGAGCATGCCGCCCAGCCAGCGGTGGTTGACGAAGTGCTGACCCGAAGCGCGGGCCGCATCGGCGATCGCACCCTGCGCCTGGCGCTTGGTGCCGACGAACAGCACCTTGCCGCCAGCGGCCGAGGTCGAGGCGATGAAGTCGAGGGCGCGCGCGAAGAGCGGCACGGTCTGCGACAGGTCAAGAATGTGGATGCCGTTGCGCGCGCCGAAGATGTACGGCTTCATGCGCGGATTCCAACGGTGGGTCTGGTGGCCGAAGTGGGCGCCAGCTTCGATAAGATTCTGCATCGTGACGACAGGTGCCGCCATAGTCTTTCTCCTTCCGGTTGGTCCTCTGGAAAGCAAGAACCGAAGATCCGCAAGCGGACGATCCGGCACCGGTTTATGTGCGCCTTCCATGTGGAATGGGCGGGCCGTTAGCCGCCTTGGCCGTCAAAAGCAAGGGGCGCGCGCCCCTTTTCGCGTTCAACCGATGGCACACGCCGGACTCGGTTCGGCGACAAAGCGACTCCGTTCGTCGCAAAATGCTTGAGAACAAAACGAGAACATGGAACGAAAAGCCCCACGAAACCGTCGCTGGTTAACAAAAGGTTTCGCACATAGAAGCCGAAAGGACAAGATCATGGTTCAGGTCGCAGCCGCTCTCCTCTTCGCCCTCGCCGCCGGCCTCGGCGTGACGGTGATCCTGGCCATGCTCAAGAATAACGAGAATGCGATTCTCTCGGCGCTGATCGGCGAAGGCGCCTTCCCTGCCGAAATGGCACCGCAGTCGGGTCCGCTACCGCAAAAGATCACGCTGCGCCGCTCGCCGGCGCGCCGCGATGCTCCGCGTCCGGTACGCGCAGCCACCCGCATGCAGCCGGCGCTCAGCCGCGCCGCTTGACCTTCGCATAGCTTGCGATGCCGAAAGGCAGCATCGTCAGATAAAGCGCGCAAACCGCAAGCAATGTGTGCCAGGGCGCCGTGACAAGCGCTGCGCCGAGCAGGCCGACGCCAGCCAGCGCGAACAGGCGCCACGATCGGCGAAGCCGGATCGATGACCAGCTATAGGTCGGAATCGCCGAAATCATCAGCATCGCGATGGCAAGCGCCCAGGGCATCACGACATACCATTCACGGAACAGGTCGTTGCCCGTCACCAACCACAGATAGACGGGGACGAACGACAGCCCCGCCCCAGCGGGCGCCGGGATGCCGGTCATGAAGCCCGCCGATTTGTGCGGCTGGAAATCGGCATCCATACGCGAATTGAAGCGCGCGAGACGCAGCGCGCAGCAAACCGCGAGCGCCAGCGCGGCGGTCCAGCCGAATTTGGGAGCATTGGCAAGCGACCAGAGGAACAGGATCATCGCCGGGGCAACACCGAACGCGATCACGTCGGACAGCGAATCGAGTTCGGCGCCGAACTTGCTTTGCGCACGGAGCAGCCGCGCGATGCGCCCGTCCATGCCGTCGAGCACGCCGGCAACGATGATCATCGTCACCGCCGCAGTCCATTCGCCTCCGATCGCAAAGCGTACCCCGGTAAGCCCCGAACAGAGCGCAAGGATCGTGATCGCATTGGGCGCGAAGGCGCGCAGACTGAGCCCGGCGATACGACGCCCCGCGGCGTCAGGCACGATATGATCCTCGTCCGCCACTTATTGCCCGATGCCGTCGATCGTCGCGGCGGTGCCGATGCGCGCGACGACGGTCTCGCCGGCAAGCGTGCGCTGACCGAGCAGCACCTGCGGCGTCGTCCCCGCGGGCAGATAAACGTCGACGCGGCTGCCAAAACGGATCAGGCCAACGCGCTGCCCCGTCGTCAGTTCGTTGCCCATCGTCACGAACGGCATGATGCGCCGCGCGACGAGGCCCGCGATCTGGGTAAAGCCGATGCGCACGCCGTCGGCGCGTTCGACGACGAAATGCTGGCGTTCATTCTCTTCGCTCGCCTTGTCAAGGTCGGCGTTCACGAACTTGCCCGGAATATAGACGAGCTTCCGTAGCGTTCCGGCTACGGGCGTTCGGTTGATGTGGACGTCGAAGACGCTCATGAAAATCGACACGCGCAGCATCGGCGCGGCGCCGAGGCCGTCGGGCCCGGAAATTTCGGGCGGTGGCGGGACTTCGGCAATCTGGGTGACGAGCCCGTCGGCGGGCGCGATGATCACATCGCTGCCGACCGGGGTGACGCGCACCGGATCGCGGAAGAAGGCGCCGACCCAGATCGTCACGCCGAGCATCAGCCAGCCGAGGATTTCCCACCCGAGCAGCCAGAAGCAAAGCGTCACGATTCCAGCGATTAACAGGAACTTGCGCCCTTCGGGATGGACCGAGGGCCAGTGCCATTTGATACCGCCGCCGGGGCGGTTCGAGGATATGATATTCGACATGCCCAGTCTTCTAGGGTCCCACTTCTATACTGACAATGGATAAGGCACGGGCTTTGTTGCCGGCTAGGGTCAGGACCCCAGGTACGACGCAGGTCGCGACGGGGCGGTTGATCAATCGCGCCGCTTTGCCTAAGGCCCGCAGCAACTCCGACTCCCCAAGGAAAAAGGCTGAAAGCATGGGCAAGATCAAGGTAGCCAACCCGGTCGTCGAACTCGACGGCGACGAAATGACCCGGATCATCTGGCAGTGGATCCGCGAGCGACTGATCCTCCCCTATCTCGACGTCGACCTTCATTATTACGACCTCGGCATCGAGGAACGCGACCGCACCGACGACAAGATCACCGTCGAAGCCGCGAACGCGATCAAGAAATATGGCGTCGGCGTGAAGTGCGCGACGATCACCCCCGACGAAGCACGTGTCGAGGAATTCGGCCTCAAGAAGATGTGGAAGTCGCCGAACGGCACGATCCGCAACATCCTGGGCGGCGTGGTGTTCCGCGAACCGATCGTGATGAAGAATGTTCCCCGCCTCGTCCCGGGCTGGACCGACCCGATCGTCGTCGGCCGCCACGCTTTCGGCGACCAGTATAAGGCAACCGATTTCCGCGTTCCCGGCCCCGGCAAGCTCCGCCTGGTTTTCGAAGGCGAAGACGGCACGCTGATCGACGAGGAAGTGTTCCAATTCCCTTCGTCGGGCGTCGCGATGGGGATGTACAATCTCGACGATTCGATCCGCGACTTCGCGCGCGCCAGCCTGAATTATGGCCTAGCCCGCCAGTGGCCGGTGTATCTGTCGACGAAGAACACGATCCTGAAAGCCTATGATGGCCGCTTCAAGGACCTGTTCGAAGAAGTGTTCCAGGCCGAATTCAAGGCGAAGTTCGACGAACTGGGCATCGTGTACGAACACCGCCTGATCGACGACATGGTCGCATCGGCGCTCAAGTGGAGCGGCAAGTTCGTCTGGGCCTGCAAGAATTACGACGGCGACGTCCAGTCGGACACCGTCGCGCAGGGCTTCGGCTCGCTCGGCCTGATGACCAGCGTGCTGATGACCCCCGACGGCCAGACCGTGGAATCGGAAGCTGCGCACGGCACCGTCACCCGCCACTATCGCATGCACCAGCAGGGCAAGGCGACGTCGACCAACCCGATCGCGTCGATCTTTGCGTGGACCGGCGGGCTCAAGCACCGCGGTAAGCTGGACGACAATGCCGCGCTCGTGAAGTTCGCCGACGACCTCGAAAAGGTCTGCGTCGCAACCGTCGAAAGCGGCAAGATGACCAAGGACCTCGCGCTGCTGATCGGTCCCGACCAGAACTGGTTGACCACCGAAGGTTTCTTCGAGGCGATCGTGGAAAACCTCGAAGCCAAAATGGGCAGCTGATAACAACCAAAAAGGTTGGGTTAGACGTCTAGCCAATCGGGGCCGGCCTGCATAAGGTCGGCCCTTATGGTATCGGAAACAGAAACCTCTGCCATCGGCAACGCGCTGGTGGTCCTCGGCGCCGCGGGCATCGTGATCCCGGCCTTCGCGCGCTTTCGATTGCCGCCCGTCATCGGTTTCATTCTGGTCGGGTTGCTCGTCGGGCCGTCGGGGCTCGGCGCGCTCGCCGCCGATTATCCCTGGCTCAAGCACATCACGATCGCTTCGACCGAAGATATCGCGCTGTTCGGCGAGTTCGGGATCATCCTGCTTCTCTTCTCGATCGGGCTCGAACTATCGTTCCGGCGCCTCTGGCAATTGCGCAAGCTTGTGTTCGGGATTGGCGCGGCAGAGCTGTTGCTGGCGGGCGGGATCCTTGGCACCGCGTTGCTCTTCGCCGGCAATCTTTCGGTCGCCGCCGCTTATGGGCTCGGCATCGCGCTGGCATTGTCATCGACGGCGCTGGTGTTACCGATAGCGGGCACCAAATCCGCCGTCGGCCGCGCGTCCTTTTCGATGCTGCTGTTCGAGGATCTGGCGCTCGTCCCGATCATCTTTGTCCTCGCCGCCCTGTCGCCGGCCGCGTCGGGCGACAGCGCCGAGCTTTTGCTGACCACGCTCTGGCAAGGGGCGCTCGTCGTGGCAGCGCTCGCGATCGGCGGCTGGTTCCTGCTGCCGAAAATCTTCGCACAAGCTGCGCGCGCCAAGGATCCCGAGTTGTTCCTTGCGGCCAGCCTGCTCGTCGTCATCGTCGCCGCACTGGCGACCGCCGCGGTCGGCCTGTCCCCGATCGTCGGCGCGCTGCTCGCGGGCCTGATGATCGCCGAGACCGAATATCATGGCGAAGTCGAGGCGATCACCGCGCCGTTCAAGGGGCTCGCGCTCGGGGTGTTCCTGATCAGCGTGGGCATGGGGCTCAACCTCAAGACGATCGCCGAGCAATGGTCCGCGCTGGCGATTGCGGTCGTCGGCGTCGTCCTCGTCAAGGCGTTCGTGACCGCCGCGTTGCTGCGTTTTTCGGGCGCCGCGCGGCGCGGGACCGCCGCCGAGGTCGGGCTGCTCATGGCCAGCCCGTCGGAAACAACCCTGATCGTGCTGACGACGGCATTGCAGGCACAGCTCATCAGCCGCAGTACTGCCGAATTCTGGCAGCTCGTCACCGCGATCGGGCTGACGATCACACCGTTGCTCGCGCGCATCGGCCATGACATCGCGCGGCGGATCGAAATGCGCACCGGCGACGCGCAGGCCGAGGAAACGCCCGAAGGCCGCACCGTCATCGTCGGTTTCGGCCGCGTCGGCCATACCGTCGCCGAGTTGCTGCGCGAACATGGCCGGCCCTATGTGGCGGTCGATGCGGATATCGATACTGTCGCAGCCGCGCGGCGCGACGGCTTCAGCGTCCGCTTCGCCGACGTTGCGCGGCCGGGTAGCCTCGACAAGCTGGACATCGAACATGCGCAGGCGATCGTGCTGACGATGGACGATCCGGTCCAGCAGCTACGTATGACGCGCCAGCTTCGCCAGAAATACCCCGACCTGCCCATCATCAGCCGCGCGCGCGACGCGGACCATGCCGGCGCGCTCTATCAGGCGGGGGCGAGCGATGCCGTGCCCGAAACGCTCGAAAGCTCGCTGCAACTTGCCGAAGCGGTGCTGATCGACCTCGGCGTCGCGATGGGGCCGGTGATCGCGTCGATCCATGACGTCCGCGCCAAGATGCGCCACGACATCATGGCGAAAGGCAAGCTGGAGCAGGAGCCGCGTATCCGACGGACACGGCGGCCGCCTGCAGGCGGCGAAACCGCCTAGCGCCCGCCCGCCGCCGGTGCCGCGCCGAGCGCTGCCGCATCGGCCAGCGTCATCCCCTTCGGCAGGATCGCCAGCGACCATTGGCGCGCAGGGTTCAGATATTGCTGGGCCAGCCGCTGCACGTCGGCTGCGGAAACCGCCGAAATATCGTCCTGCATCGACAGCGCGGCCGCAGTAACACGCGGGTCGCGCGTCGCGCCTTCGAGCAGGAACATCCAATAGACATTGCCCGTCGATGCGCGCGCCACCTGTTCGCGGATCGGCCCGGCATTGCGCGAAAGTTCGTCGGCGGTGACCGGTTTGGCCACGAGATCGGCAGCGATATCCTTTGCGATGCCATAGAAGCGATCGAGGTCCTTCGGCGCGAGCAGGCTGCCGACGAGCAGATAGCCCCCGGTATCGAAGCCCGTCGGCCAATGGCTGTCGACCACGGGGCCGTAGCTTGCCCCCTGTTCGGCGCGGAGGCGGTCGAAGAGGCGGTCGTTGAAAATCGCCGCCAGCACTTCGAGCCCGCGCGCATCGCGCGGATTGGCAAGGCCGCCGCTGGTCGGCCATGCTGTCATCGCCGCTGCCTGCCCCTGTTCGCCGCGATGATAGGCAACCTCGGGAACGGCGACATGTTTGGCGAAGTCGACGCGCTGCCCAGCAGGCGGCGCCAGCGTCTGACGCGGCGCCAGCGCGCCGAGCGTTTCAGCGAGGATCTTCTTGTAATCGACGGTTTCGAGGTCGCCGAAAATCTGTATCTCGATCGGTCCGCTGGCGAGCCGCGGTTCCCAAAAGGCGCGGAAGGCCGCTGGGGTCAGCGCCTCGATCTGCGCTTTGTCGGGCGCCGCCCAGCGCGCATCATTGTTCGTCAGCCAGCCCCGCAAATTTCGGTCGAGCACCGCGTTGGGCGTCGCGTCGTTGAGGTCATAGCCGGTGAGGAAGCCGATGCGCAGCCGTTCGATCGGCTGCGGATCCCAACGTGGCTGCGCCAGCTTACCGGCGATCAGCCGCATCTGGTCGGCAAGGTCGGCGGGATTGCTTTCAGCCGACAGTTCGAACGCATCGTCGTCGATCGCAAAGTTCATCTGGATCTGTCGGCCATTGGTCAACTGGTCGATCTCGTTCTGACCCCAGGGGCCGATCCCGCTTGCGACCAGCGCATAATCGCCGGTCCAGAGGAGGTTGGGTGCGTCGGCAGCGACGCTGCGGTTGCCGGTACCAAAGCGCACATTGACGCGAACCTTGCCCGGTTCGACCTTGTTATTCGACACCAAAGCCGTCACGCCATTGGCGAATTCGAGCCGTTCGGCGCGCAGACCGAGAAGGCTGCTGGTCGACGAGATCGCGCCCGCAGGACCGAATGAGGGAAGCTGCTTAAAATCGGCCTTCACGGTCGCCAACCGGTCGTCGCGCGCGGTGACGGGCGCCTTCAGCGCCGCAAGGACAGCGGCATCGCCGCCCGCCGCGGTTGGCGTGGTCAGTACGACGCGGGTGACCGGCGCGGCAAAAATCGCCTTGCTGATATCGAGCATCACCTTCGGCGTTGCCGAGGCGCGGATCGCCTTGAACATGTCGACCTGTCCCTGCGGGCTGGTCACCGTTTCGTTGATATCGACCGCGCGCACCATGTCGTCGGCAAGCCGCGCGCCGGGCTCGTTGCGCGCATTCTCCAGCTCCTTGACCAGAAACGCCTGAATCTCGTTTGCTTCGCGGTCGATATCGGCCTGCGAGGGCGGATTCTTCACGGCGTCGGCGATGACCCCACGCACATCGGCAAGCGCGGCCTTCCAGTCGCTGAGCGGGACGATCGAGGCCATCGTTACATCGGCGCTGCGGCTGACATATTGCTGCTCGACCGTCGCGACCAGATAACTGCCGCCGCTGCGCGCCCGGTTTTCAAGCCGCCGGTTGACGAGCGCCTGCGCGATAAATTCGAGATAGAGCCGCCGCGTATTTTCGACCGTATCGACGCGTTTTTTCCAGGGGCGCACCATCGCCAGCGTGAGCGCGAGCGGCTGGTTGGCCTCGACGATCTCGCGGGCTGCGGGCTCCTTTGGATCGGGTTTGCCGAAATCGGGGGCGGCGGGGTTCGGACCGTCGGCTTTCCAATCGCCGTAATATTTCGCGACTAATCCCGCGAGGACCGCCGGATCGGCATCCCCGACGATGACCACGACCGCCCGGTCGGGGCGATACCAGCGATTGTGGAAGGCGGCGACCGAGGTCGCGCTCGCCTTGCCCAGCGAAGCCGTCGTGCCGATGGGCGAGCGGTCGCCGAGCAATTGCCCCGCGAACAGATGCGCGTTGGTGGCGTCGGCGATCCGTTTTTGCGGCCCATCCGATTCGCGTAGTTCGGACATTACGACGCCGCGCTCGGCAGCGACGGCGAGTTCGGAGATGCGCGGCTCACGCACCATGCCCGATAGCAATTTCATGCTTTCGTCGAGATTGGCCGGCGTTACGCTAGGCAAGTCAAGCTGATACACCGTCTGCGTCGGCGTCGTCTGAGCGTTCGAATCGCTACCGAAGGTGACGCCGAACCGCTGCCAGATACGCTTGGCTTCACCGTCGGGAATATGCTCCGATCCGCGGAAGGTCAGATGCTCGAGCAGATGCGCATAGCCGCGTTCGTCCTCGGTTTCGAACATCGAGCCGACGTCCATGCGGACACGGATCGAGACCTGCCCGGGCGGGACTCCATTGTTGCGCACCGCATAGCGTACGCCGTTGGGAAGCATGCCGAACTGCCAGGCAGTATCGCGCGGTATGTCGCTGCCGACATAGAGCCAGTCGCTGTTCTTCGCCTGATTTTGCGCGGCCGTCGTCGAAGCGCTACCCTGCGCGCCCGCAGCGAGCGGCGTCAGAAGCAGTGCGGCGGCACCGGCGAGAAGGAGAGAACGGGCGAAACGAAGCGGCTGGCGCGCGGGAGAATAAGACATTGGCCCATCTTATCGCCTTCGAACCTTGCTGGCCACTGAACTGTCACCTGGCTTGTCCTGAGACTGCGACACGCCTAGCCAGACAGGATGAACGAACAAGCTGCCCCGCTCGCCGCGCTGATCCAGATGACAAGCGGCATCGACCCCGACGACAATCTCGCGGTGATCGATCGCGCAATGGGCGAAGCCGCGGCGCGGGGCGCGGCGATGGCCTTTCTGCCCGAAATGTCGCTGCTGCTCGACCGCGACCGTGCGCGGTCAGGCGTGCATATAGCGCGCGAGGCCGACAGCCCCTGGCCCGCCGCCTTGCAGGCAATGGCGCAAAGGCACGCGATATGGCTGCATACGGGATCGATTCCCCTGCTCGCCGACATGGACGAACGACGCGTCAACCGCAGCCATGTCATCGCCGCCGACGGCAGCATCCGCGCGCGCTACGACAAAATTCACATGTTCGATGTCACGCTGCCTTCGGGCGAGAACTGGCAAGAATCGGCAGCCTATGAAGGCGGCAGCACCGTCGTCGTCGTTGAAACCCCGCTCGGACAGTTGGGACTCAGCGTCTGTTACGACCTGCGGTTCCCCGAACTTTATCGCGCGCTTGTCGACCGTGGCGCCACCATTATCGTGATCCCCGCCGCCTTTACCGTATCGACCGGCGAGGCACATTGGCATGTACTTATGCGTGCAAGAGCGATCGAAACCGCCTGCCACGTGCTGGCGGCGGCCCAGAACGGCTCGCATGCCGACGGGCGGGAGACTTTTGGTCACAGCATCGCTGTCGACCCATGGGGTGCCGTCCTCGCCGACGCGGGGACCGGAATCAGTGACAAGGGCTATACGCTGACCTTGGCCCCAGTGGACCCAAATGCCGGCATCAGGGCCCGGCAGGCCATACCGCTTGCGCGGTCACGGGCAAATCGGAACATCAGCCTCTGATCGCCATGCCGTGATCGGCATAACCCGATTGGCGGGGCCTGATTGGCGGGGCCTGATTGGTATCGCCAACGACCCGACGACTTCGGCAAAAATCCGACCCGAACGAACATCCGACCCGAACGAACATCCGACCCGAACGAACAAAGGGCCCCGAGCGAAGCTCGGAGCCCTTTGCGAAACTCTGGCTAGCCAGATCAGCCGATATTACGGGCTGGTCGGCGAATCGTCGTCGTTGTCCGACGCGATGATGATGCCACCAACGACGGCAACGAGAGCGAGGACTGCGATGATCCAGCTCGTGCTGCCTTCGAGTTCGCTCTGACCGTCAACGGCCGAAGCTGCGCGTACTGCGGGAGCAGCCGACGCGGCAACCGGTGCCGCAATCATCGAGGTAGCTGCGAGAGAGATCGCGGCTTTCTTAAGCAGGTTCATCTTATTCTCCGTCCACTGGATTACTCTTGTCGAATCACACCGGAGAGAGTTCCCCGATCTGCTTCTGCAGGGCCCTCTTAGGCACCGCACTCTGCAATTGCAACGACGTTTTGCCCTACCCCAGCAAATGTTAGTAAATAATAAATATGGAAAAAGTTGTTGCGAACTACCCGATTTACCCGCGCCGCACGCGGTCGAAGGATTCGCTCGTGACGGGATAGCCAAGATGGTCCGGAATGCAGAGGAGGGTGCGCCCGTCGCGTTCCTCGATCCATGGCGTGATAAGTTCCACCGGAAACTGGCAGGAATGCGCCGAAAATCCGGAAAAATCCCTAGCCAGAGCGAGCCGTTCAAGATTGCGGCGGGTCGGGAAGATCACTGACACGTCGCCGCGATCGGCCATCGCCAGCGTATCCTTCGCGCTCGCCCAGAAGATATGACTATGCTCGGCCTCTTCGACCGTCAGTTCATGATTGTGTTGCGGCGCTGCAACAGCGAAGAAGCGAGTGTCGAAGGTCCGCGCCTCTTTGAAATTGGGGCACCACCGCGCAAAAGGCACAAAGGATTCCAATGCGATTCGGTCACCCCGAGCCGCCAATATGTCCGAAAGCAGCGTTCCGGCGAGCAGCGCCTGCCTCACCTCCGCCACATCCTCCTCGGCCAGCCCCGGCCAACCGACCGCAAGCCCCGTTTCCTCCAGCGTCTCGCGCAGCGCCGCGACCCGCGCTGCACCGTCGGCCTCGTCGAGGCCCAGCCCATAGAGACGCGCTACCCGATAATCGTCGGGGTCGACGCGGCCGCCGGGGAACACGACCGCTCCGGCCGCAAAGGCCATCGTGGTCGACCGCTTTACCATCAATATCTCGTCGGGACCCCCGCCTTCAGCCGGCCGCATGATGACCAGCGTCGCCGCCGGAATGGCGCCATCGGGCAAGGTTTCAGGCAGCGGGTTCGGGGGCGTATCGATCATGCAGCAAGCGATAACCGCGCCGAACCCCCTTGTCATCCCGGCATTGCGGGCACGCGCCGACGGGTGCAAGATGACGCACGACCAGCGGATCCGGGACGGGGAGCAGGACATTGGGCATCGTCGAGATTTTGGGCGTCGCGGGGAGTCTGAGCCTCCTTGCCGGCTGGCGGCTCTACCTCACCATATTGGCGACCGGGATCGCGATGCATTTCGGCTGGCTGCCGCTACCCGAGCATCTCGCCGCCTTACAGGTGCTCGCCAATCCGTGGGTCCTCGGCGTCGCCGCGATCGGCACCATCGCCGAATTCCTCGCCGACAAGATCGCGTGGGTCGATTCCGTCTGGGATACGATCCACAGCATCATCCGCCCACTTGGCGGTGCGCTTCTCGCGCTGGCGCTCGTCGATTCATCGGATCCCGCATGGCAAGTCGTTGCCTTCCTGCTCGGCGGCGGCGGTGCCTTGTTGAGCCACGGGGCAAAGGCGACGACGCGCGCTGTCGTAAACGTGAGCCCCGAACCGTTCAGCAACGCCGCGGTTTCGACCGGCGAAGATGTCGCAACGGGCGGCCTGCTGGCGCTCGCGATTGCCTATCCGCCGCTAGCCATCGTTATCGCCATCCTGCTCGCGGTGGCCGCTGTCATCGTCATCATCGCGCTGCGCCGACTGCTGCGTAACATCAAGGCAACGCTCAAGCGCGCATTGGGCGACGATCCGTCGATTACTTTCGATGCTTAACAATTTGGCAACATTCACTTTATAGTTTTCCGGGAAAGGGGGCTGTCGACCTGAAAGGGATGTTCTGTGCCCTTGAAAATTACCTCGAATCCCGTTCTTTTGTCGTCGGTCGCGTTCCTCGCGCTCGGACAAGCCGCCCCCGCCCGTGCCCAGTGCGTGTTCACACCTACCGCAGGCAACGACAGCCATATCTGTAGCAGCGGGACGTCGCCCGGCGGGCTGACCGATACCGGCGGAAACAACCAACTCACTCTCCCGGCCGCGGGGACCGGTACGGTCGCCGGCAATATCGTCTTTGGCGGCGGGGCCGATGCGATCGAGATAGCCTCGGGCCGCATCGAAGGCGCAGTCGATCAGGGCAATGGAGACGACCGTTTCCGGATCAGCGGCGGGACGGTCACCGGACAGGTCCAGCAAGGCGAAGGCATCGACGATTTCGTCATGACGGGCGGCGAGATCAACACGCTCAACCAGGGCGGGTCGATGGACACATTCCTGATGACCGGCGGGCGCATCGTCGACGCGTTCGACGATGGGGATACGGCGCGAATGACAGGAGGCCGAATCGGGCGCGTCAACATGAAGCTCGCCGACAATCTGTTCGACATGTCCGGCGGGATTATCGACCGCAATCTGGTCGCGGGTTTCGGGAATGACACGATCATCCTGTCGGGCGGAACGATCGGCGGTAATATCAGCGTGTCGGGCGGGACGGACAACGTGACGATCACCGGCGGATCGGTCGGCGGCGACGTGCTGTTGAGCGTCGGCGCCGACCGCTTCGTCTGGGATGGCGGCGGCGTGGTCCACGGGACGATCGACCTCGGCGGCGACAATGATAGCGCACTGCTCGCCGACCTGACAGCCGGGCATCTAGGCCGGTCGCCGCGGATCACCGGCGGCGAAGGCAGCGACACGCTCGTCTTCGACAATGTCACTACGGGCGGGATCGCACGTTTCGACGGTTGGGAAGTCATCCGCGCGACCGACGACAGCGAACTGACCTTCGACGGGTTTCTGACTCTCGGCGATGCAGGGACGGGCACGGGCCGTTTAGAGATCGACGCATCGAGCACGATTTTCGGCGGCGGCCTTCGCGGCGGCGTTGCTCCCTTCACCGCGGGCCAACACGCGACCCTCGTCAACGCGGGGCGGATCGACCTAACGAACGGCGGCAATGCGCCGGGAGACAGCTTCACCGTCCGCGGCGATTATGTCGGCGATCATGGACTGCTGCTCATCGACACCGCGCTCGGAAGCGATAGCTCGGTCTCCGACAAGCTGGTGATCGACGGCGGCAATGCGTCCGGAACCACTGGCGTCACGGTGCTTAACGTGGGCGGCAGTGGCGCCGCGACGATGCAGAACGGCATTCTGGTCGTTGAGGCGATCAACGGTGCGACGACCGCGAGCGGCGCCTTTGCACTCAATCGCCGCGTTGCGGTCGGCGCTTATGAATATTTCCTGTTCCGCGGCGGCACCACCGCCGGAACGGGTCAGAATTGGTATCTACGATCGACCTTACCGCCCCCGCCGGCGCCAGCAGCACCGCCGCCGCCCGAACCTGCGCCCGCGCCTCCGGTGCTGACCCCGCCGCCGCCCGTCCCGGCCCCCGAGCCAGCGCCGCCCGAACCGCCGGCACCGCCACCGCCCCCGGTACCCGACCCTCCCCCGCCGCCGCCCGAAGCGACGCCGGGCAACCCCGATCCGGTCGATCCCGCGCCGCCGGTGATCGGCACCGACCCACCGCCGGCACCCACGCCCGAACCACCCCATGCGCCCGAGCCAGCGGCGCCGGCGCCGCCCCCTGAGCCGCCGACCGAACCGGCCCCGCTTCCCCCGCCCACCCCCGATCCGGCGGCCGAACCACCGACGCCGGGGGCGACGCCTGCCGTTGCCGAGGCCGGCGATGTCATACCGCTGTTCCGGCCCGAGGTTGCCGCCTTTGTTGCGGCCGTTCCCGTCGCGCATCATCTGGTGTCGGCAACACTCGGCACCTTCCATGAACGCCGCGGCGAGCAGGCGTTGCTGCGCGGCGGCGGGGTGCTACCCGCGACATGGGGCCGCGTCTTTGCCGAGAACAGCAAGCTAAAATGGGCTGGTGACGTCGCGCCTTCGCTCGACGGCGACCTCTCAGGCTTCCAGATCGGGCAGGATTTTGCAGGCTGGGGCGAGGATGGCGGAACGAACATCCGCCTCGGCGCTTTCGTCGGCCGCTCATCAACCGACGGCACCGTCCGTGGCGATGCGCTTGGCTGGAACGACCTCACCGTCGGCCAGATCGACGTCAAAGCCACCAGCCTGGCCGGCTACGCGACACTGGTCGGCGAAAGCGGCTGGTATCTCGATTTGGTGGCGATGCACAGTTGGTTCGATGGCAAAGCAGCCGCCAGTTCCGGCATGGCCATCGACGTCGATGGCCGCGGCTGGACCGCATCGCTCGAAGCCGGATATCCGATCGCTCTCTCGGCCCACTGGACGATCGAGCCGCAGGCGCAGATTCTGTGGCAGCAGATCAAGCTGGACGATCGCGCCGACGAATTTTCCGCGATCGATTTCGCGACGGGCGACGTGCTGACCGGGCGCGCCGGTTTACGGCTGCAGGGAGAATATGGGGGCTTGCAGCCGTATCTGCACGCCAGCCTGTGGCACGGCTTTTCGGGCGACCAGTCGACGCGCTTCGGCACCGATCCGATCCGCACCGACCTTGGGCGGACAGAGGCCGAGGTTGGGGCCGGCCTGATCGCGCAACTTGGCCAGCGCATCGCGGTGCATGTGAAGGGCGATTACGCCTTCGATGCCGACGGCCCGCGAAGCCGGCGCTATGGCGGCACGGTCGGTGTGACGATCCGCTGGTAGCGATCAGGCGGGAAGCAGCGTCTTCAGCGGCGTTTCGGTATCGGCAAGCTGCTCGGCCGTCGCACGAAGACCCGCCGTGACGATCATGCGGCCCTGCACATAGTCCTTCGTCGCGTTGACGCAGTCGAGCGCGATGACCTTCCCGGCCTTGAGGTAGACGACCGAGAAGCTGCGCGTCGCCGGATCGCCGCGCAGCACCGCCTGATCGTGCCCGGTCGACAGGCCGGCGGTCTGGAGCTTCAGGTCATACTGGTTCGACCAGAACCAGGGGATCGCATGATAGGGCGCCTCGTCACCGACGATGCCCTTGGCGACGACATTCGCCTGGTCATTGGCATTCTGCACCGATTCTAACCGGATTTCAGCGCCCTCAGCAAATTCGTTCACATGCGATGCGCAGTCGCCGATCGCATAGACGTCGGGCAGGCTCGTCTTGCACAGGCGGTCGACGCGCACGCCGTTAGCGCAATCGGCCCCCGCCGCGATCAGCGGCTCGACCGCAGGCACGATGCCGATGCCGACGATGACGAGATCGGCGGGAATGACCTCGCCGTCCGAGAGACGGACGCCCGTCACATGATCGTCGCCCTCGATCGCATCGACGCAAACGCCTAGATGCAGCTCGACGCCATGATCGCGGTGCTCCTTCTCGTAAAAGCGCGACAGCTCTTCACCCGCGACACGCGCGAGCACGCGGTTCTGCGCCTCGAGAAGCACGACCTTCTTGCCCGCCTTGTTGAGCACCGCGGCAGCCTCGAGCCCGATATAGCCGCCACCGATCACGACGATCTGTCCGGCGGTTTCGGATGCGGCTTTCATCGCGTCGGCGTCGGCGCGCGTACGCACGCCCTGGACGCCGGGAAGGTCACCGCCGGGGATCGGCAGCATGCGCGGATGCCCACCCGTGGCCCAGACGAGCTTGCCATAGCCGATCGTCTCGCCGCCGTCGGTCGTGACGGTGTGCGCCGCCGGATCGACGCCCGCGACGCGCTTGCCAAGCAGCATCGTCACCTGGCGTTCGTCCCAATATTTGGCGGGACGCAGTTGGATGCGTTCGAATTCCTTTTCGCCGGCGAAATATTCTTTCGACAGGGGTGGACGTTCATATGGGAGTTCGGGCTCCTCGCCGATGATCGCGATGCTGCCCTCAAACTTTTGCGTGCGCAGCATCACCGCCACCTGCGCGCCGCCATGGCCCGCGCCCACAATCACCACGTCGAACTGCATCGCCTTCGTCTCCTGCCGCCGCCCGTGGGGCGCCACTTGCACGCGGGTGCGCGCGAGGCAAGCGGGTGCTTGATTGCGATCGCGAAAGAAAAGCTGCGGATCAGGACAGGCCAGCGAGCCATTCGGCGATCATTGCGCGGCCTGCATCGACCGCGCCAGGGCCGAACCGGCTATGCTGATCGCGCATTCCCTCGACGCTCGCACCCGTTTCGACGATCGCGTCGGGCCATTGCCGCAGCCATTCCTCGAAACGCGGATCGAACCCCATTTCCCCGTGAAATTGCAGCGCCAGAATATTGTTGCCGCGGCGAAATGCCTGATGCGGATAAGCGGCGGTCGACGCCAGCAGTTCGACATCGGCGGGCAGATCAAAAGTGTCGCCGTGCCAGTGGAGGACGGGCACCTCGGCCAAATGGCGCAAAGGTGAAGACAGGTCGACGAAGCTGAGCGAGTGGAAGCCGACCTCCTTCGCCGGTCCCGGATAGACATTTGCGCCCATCGCCGCCGCGATCATTTGCGCGCCGAAACATACGCCAAGCGTCGGCCGGCCGGCATCGATCCGCCGGGCGAGGCGGCGGAGCTGGCATGCGATCCACGGATGCGTATCGCCCTCATACACACCCATCGGGCCGCCCATCATGATGAGCAGATCGGGCTCGGTCAGATCGACCGCGCCAAAGCCGGCATCACTCACGTCGATCCGGTCGAGCGCATATCCCGCGGTCCCTCGTGGGGAACATGGCGGATGATAAGGCCATTTTTTCGTGTCGGCTGAACGGTCATTTCGGACGATGAATCGAGTGGTTGCTGCGCTGTTTCGAACGGCAGCAGTCTAGCCAAACAATCAGTCCGATGTCACTCTACCAAAGCAGTAGAGATACTGTTGCGGCCCGTAGCTGAGCTTGGCTCCGTTCGCTACGGGCCGCCATCAGGCGGCCGCCACCAACTCCGCCCCAAGATCGTCAAGTTCGGACCCGATCACCGCGACCACCTGGCCAAGCTTCGCGGCAATGATCGACGCCTGCAACGGCGCGAGCCCCACAACCGTGACCTCGATCCGCATATGCGTCGGCAAAACCTGCATCGTCATCGCGCAGGGTGTGATCGACCGCTGCGCGAAATAATTGGCGACGCGCGGAAGCGATTGCGGGTCGAGGATCGCATCGACGTGGAAGCGATGCATCAGGCCGCCTCGCGCTGCGCGCCCGCGATCACCTCTTCGGCCATCTCGTCGGCGACCAGCGCGGGCGAGCGGCCTTCGCGCGCCGCGCGTTCGAGCAGCGCACCAACGCGCGGTGCGATCTGTGCGACGCGCAGTTCCACGTCCCGTTCATCCTCGCCAAGATATTCGGCCGACACATTGATGATCCCGCCCGCGTTGACGACATAGTCGGGCGCATAGACGATCCCGCGATCAAGCAGCAGCGCCGCGACATCGGGCGTCGCAAGCTGGTTGTTCGCGGCGCCGCAAACGAGCTTTGCCTTGAGCTTGCCGGCCGTCTCGCGATCGAGCGCGCCGCCGAGCGCGCAGGGCGCGAAGATGTCGGCATCGACCGCGGCGATGTCCGCCACATCGACCACCTCGGCACCATGGACTGCCTGCAACCGGTCGCGGCGCGCCGGATTTACGTCGGCGATAATCAGCCGAGCGCCTGCATCGGCGAGGCGGCGGCAGAGGTCGGCACCGACATTGCCGGTGCCCTGCACTGCAACGGTCAGTCCCGCGAGATCGCGGCCCAGTGCGAACTCGGCGGCCACCTGCATCGATTCGAACACTCCTCTCGCAGTCCACGGCGACGGATCGCCGCCCGCACGCCCGGCGACCGCGGGCAGTCCCGCGACATGGCGCGAGACCGACGCGACTTCCTGCATATCCTCGACCGAAGTGCCGACATCCTCGGCGGTGACATATGTGCCGCCCATATTTTCGACCGCGCGGCCGAAGGCGCGGAACAAGGCGACGCGATCGAACTCGCCTTCGGGACGCCGCAGGACTGCCTTCGCTCCGCCGAGCGGCAACCCGGCGAGAGCATTTTTGTAACTCATGCCCTCGGCGAGCCGTACGGCATCGCCCAGCGCCTGTTTCATGTCGGGGTAGGACCACAGGCGGCAGCCCCCTGCCCCCGGACCCAATGCGGTCGAGTGAATCGCAATGAACCCGTCGAGCCCCGCTTCGAGATCATAGAGGCGCACGCATTCGAGCGGCGGCGCCAAACGGGCAAGACGGACAACCATGTAAAAACCCTCCTTTGATTGAAGGCGAGTTGTCGCATTTTCGCCTTGGACAATCTTGCTCGATTATCGGCCGCCGACGCTCATTTTTGCATATCGTGATCCAAAAATTGACGATATGAGGTCAAAATGACCGATCTTGATCCATTTGAGATAAAGATTCTCCGCGAATTGCAGCGCGACGCGAATCAAACGACGGCCGAGATCGCCGAACGCGTCGGCCTGTCGGTCTCGCCATGCTGGCGCCGCATCGACCGGCTTGAGCGCGAGGGCTTCATCAGGAAGCGTGTCGCGATCATCGACCGGCGCAAGGTCGGCCTCAACGCGCATGTTTTCGCGCAGGTGAAGCTCAACGCGCATGGCCGCGCCAACCTCGACGAGTTCAGCGCGGCGCTCCGTGGGTTCCCCGAGGTGCTCGACGCCTATGTGCTGATGGGGACGACCGATTTCATGCTGCGCATCGTCGCAAGGGACATCGACGCCTATGAACGGTTTTTCTTCGATCAGTTGAGCAAATTGCCGGGGGTGCAGGAAATCAACTCGACGGTGGCGCTATCCGAAATCAAGGCGACGACCGAACTGCCGCTGGGTCAGGATTAGGCTTTGGCCCGCCCCCGCAGCGTCGGTGTCGAAAAGGAACGCCGAATCCTGCGCAAGGATGCTTGTGTTCGTCCCAAGGCGCTGCTAGTGGCGCCCCTCGTTGCCGCTTTAGCTCAGTTGGTAGAGCACATCATTCGTAATGATGGGGTCACAGGTTCGAGTCCTGTAAGCGGCACCACTACTTCCAGAAGGCAAACCCCAGACATGCGGCCAAAGTGGCATCCGCGTGGGAGTTTCTTTGGGTCCCGTTTGGGTGGCTTTGGGTAAGGAAAACAGACTTACCCAATCCAGAGCCGCGTTCAGAACGGCCCCGACCCGAGGTAGGAGTTTCTCAATCGCGGCCGGGATTGAAGGGTCTAATCGGCCAGTGGCAGTATCGATCGATAAACGTCGGGTCGCTGCTCGCATTCCTCACGCACTCGATTGAGCCAAGTTTCATACCAGCACCACTGATTGCCCACAGCGATCGCGCCGTAGCTCTTGGCAGGGTCTTTAGCGCCAAGGCGCTTCCACAGTTTGGTGTGACTATCCATGGTGAAGCGATCAAAGCCCTCGTCCTTCATGGCCTTCACAATGGCGGCGGGGAGATACTTCTTCTTCTCCACCTCTTTCAGCGCCATGTTGAATTTCTGGTCGACGTCCGATCCCGGCGGCACGATTTCCACGGCAAGATCAGCACCGGGCGCACGGTTGGCGGTCTTGTGGACCATGAATACCCGGAAGGCGAACCGAGGGTCTGCCTGCTGCTCCGCCGTCAATTTCTGCTCGAAATTGTCCATGGTAGTTTCGACGTGTCGGGGCAGCGTGCCCGCCTTTTTCAGGATCGCGCGCTGATCCGGGCTGAAGGTCACGAATTGCAGCGCGATGGGCAGGCGGCGTTCCAACGCATATTGCGCGCCGAACATGCTCTTGATGGCATCATTAAAGTTGATGCAGCAGGCTTGCAGCTTCGCGCTCAGCGCATCATCAATCCTGCTGGTCGAGCGATGTTCGATTTCGTGCCGGATTTCCAGCAGCAGGTTCAGGTTGTCCTTCGCCCCTTGCTCGATCGGTGAGCGGGCATGTTTTAGGCACTGGCCCAATTCCCAATATTTTTCGGCACCGCTCGGTGTTTTTATCACGATCTTTTCGCCATTCACGTTCTTGGTGTGACGATAGTCGATCCCTTCGCGCTTGAACCAAGCGTGCATCAGGTAAGTCCACGCGATCACGGCGGTGACGATGAACAGTTCGGCGCGGAAGGTCAGGCCCGCACTGTTGAAGGTATGGACGGCGCTGATCATCGCTTCTCGCGCCTTGATCAGCAGTTCGTCGCCACGCAGGCTGAGGCCTGTTTCCGGGTCCACCTCCGGCCACGATGCGATGAACGCTTCAAGCTCGTCGGCGGTCGTTGCCTTTATGGCCGCGTGTTTGGCATTGCTACGGATTTCGCTGATAGCGCGGTGATTGATCGAGCGCGTCGGCCGCGTGAAATAGGCGAGAATGTCCTGATCGTTCGGCCATCGCCCGTCCGCTACCATGGCCTTGATCAGGGCGATTTCCCAGCGTTCAAGTTTGTTGCCACGGCGGCGGACTGGCATGGTCAGACAGGCTCCAAGGCGTTGTGGAGGACGGCTTCCAGCAAGCGGGAGCGGATGTGTTCGCCCGTGGTTATGCTGGCTTCGAGTTGGTCGCACAGTGCCATCAGCGCATCGACTTTGGCGACGATGCGGTGCTGTTCGGCAAGGGGCGGCAGCGGAACCGACAAAGACCGGATGTTGTCCAAGTTCAGGCCGGGCTTACCGGCTCCATATGCCCGCATGGTCAGTTCTGACCGCCCGCCAGCATCTGCCATCAGGCAGAGCAACAACCACGGCGACAGCCCTGTATCGCATGGCCGGACAAGTCCAACGTGCTGACTGACGTATGCTTCGCCAAGATCGACATCCAGCAGCGCCGGGTTAGTAACGCCTGCGCCCGTGATAACGATAAGGAGGTCGCCTTTCGCAACTTGAGTGCGAGCGCCTTCTGACTTGGCAGGCGGATTGACGCAAGCAAGCCCATCGAGCCGCATTTCCCCAAATCGAATGTTCTGGGCGCGGATGAAGCCGGGGCCGCTTTCGGCGTAATATTCACCCCAGCCGCGCGAACCGCTGGTGACAAGGTTGCAGACATCCCCCAACGCGATGGGGAGCCATGCAGCAGGCAACGCCTCGGCCAAAAAGTCCAGATCACGGGCACTTTCCTTGGGGCGAGGAATGATGCCAGCTTTTGCCAGACGTGCCTTCTCAGACTGCAACCGCTGGAACAATTTTGCAGCAGGTTCATCCGCCGCATCCTGCTCCATCAGTTTGCCGCGCACGCCGAGGTTGAGGATGGTTTGGCGCAGTTGCTTGATTTGGTCGGGGCGGGTGGTGAGTGGGGCGAGGTTGGCCAGCGCGAAGCGGGCGTCTTGGCCGAAGGTTTCGGGATCGGGGGTGTTGAGTTTGGCCAAGGTGGACAGCGTGAACCTGTCCCGCGCCGCCTCACGCTCTGCCCGCGCCGCCTCAAGCTGATCGCACAGGGCCATCAACTCATCGACCTTGGCGACGATGCGGCGCTGCTCTGCGAGCGGGGGAAGGCAAAATGTTCGGCCAAGCGTCTCGCGCACCTTCACGAAAGGTTGCGCCCCGCCATTTCGCACCCAGAAGTCTTCATTGTTGAGATGCAGCATAGCGAATGCTGGCACGGTGATTTCCGGCATCAGCCAAACGATGTGAGTATTCGCTACGGCGCTCCACCGGCCTTGCGCGAGAAAGGCTTTTCCGCACCTCGCGCCCACCGCAGAAAGGATGATTGCCGTTCCTTCGTGCTCCCAATGGTCCAGCCAAACATCCTGCCCCGCAGCCGAGTAGCCGGGGAATCGGCTCTCGCCCGGCTCCGCGTGAAGCTTGCCTTTGATGAGCTTTGAATTGCCGCTCCGCGTTGGAAAAAGTTCAGCAGCTTCGACTTTCACCCATCCCACTCGTGCATCTACTTCATGCGGTGGTGCATTAAGGCTTTTGCCGAGCGACCTGCTCGCCTTCCCCTCATCAAGCAGGCGAGCCTTTCCCGCAGCAACCCGCTTCAACAGTACAGATGCAGGTTCATCCCCAGCATCCTGCTCCACCACGTTTCCGCGCACGGCTAGGTCCAGCACTAACCGACGCAAGCGCGCTATGGCATCCGGCGCGTCGGCGAAGCGCTCGTAGTGTTCCAGCAATAGCGCAGGGTTCATCGTGCCAGCGCCTCGGCCAGAATTGCCTTGAGCTGGTCGCGCAAGTCCGTCGTCTTTGCTTCGGTCTGATTTAGTGCCACCAGCAACTCGGCTGGATCGCCGTGGTCGGCTTCCTCTCTGTGCGGGTTCTTGAAATCGAGGTTATAGCCGCGCGCCTTCACCTCAACGGCACTGACTTTCCATGCTTGCGGGCCTACCTCGCGATCCTTGCGTTCCGCGCCGCCCCACCATTCTACGCAAGAGGCGAAATGCTCCTGCCGGATGGGCTTGGTCATCGAATAGGCCTTCTGCCCCGCTGGCACCTGATGTTCGTAGAACCAGATGTCCTTGGTCGGCTCGCCCTTTTCAAAAAACAGCAGGTTGGTGCCGATGGAGGCGTAGGGCTTGAACACGGAGTTAGGCAGACGGACGATGGTGTGTAGGTTGCATTCTTCGAGCAGCGCCTCCTTCAGCCGGGTCTTCACGCCTTCGCCAAACAAGCTGCCATCTGGCAAAACGATGGCGGCCACGCCGCCCTTGCGCAGCAGGCGGATGAACAGGGCCAGGAACAGGTCCGCCGTCTCGCGCGTACGGAAATGCTGGGGAAAGTTGCTTTCGATGCCGTCCTCTTCCTTGCCACCGAACGGCGGATTGGTGAGAATGACATCGACGCGGTCCTTTTGCTCCCAAGAGATATAGGGCCGGGCAAGCGTATTATCATGGCGGACGAAGCTGGGGTCTTCCACGCCGTGCAGCAGCATATTAGTGACGCAGAGCATGTGCGGCAGCGGTTTCTTTTCCACGGCGCGGAGTGACGCTTGCATGAGCGCCTCATCCTCGGGTCGCTTTACATATCGGTCGCGCATATGCTTCATCGCGCAGGTGAGGAAGCCACCTGTGCCGCAGGAGGGATCGAAGATAATCTCGCCGGGCTTGGGGTCGATGCGGCCTACCATGAACGCGGTGACTGCCCGGGGGGTGTAATATTCCCCCGCGTTCCCCGCAGATTGCAGGTCATTGAGCAATTGTTCGTAAACGTCGCCGAAGTGCTGACGCTCGGACAGGTTATTGAAATCGATGTCGTTGATCTTGTTGACCACCTGCCGCAGCAACTGGCCAGATTTCATGTAGTTGTAGGCGTCCTCGAACACGTCGCGCACGACACGGCGGCGATCTCCGGGCAGGCCAGTGGGCTTCAAGCCCTTCATCGCCGGAAACAAATCTTCGTTGACGAAAGCGAGCAGCGCTTCGCCAGTCAGCCCTTCGGGATCGGCCGCCCAATGGCGCCATTGGAATTGTTCAGGCACAGGCGACCGATAGCCGTCGCGCATCAGTTCCAGTTCCTGATCCTGATCGTCGATGATCTTCAGGAAGAAAAGCCAGCAAAGCTGACTGATGCGCTGGGCGTCACCGTCGACGCCGCTGTCCTTGCGCATAATGTCTTGAACGGATTTGACGAGAGTGCGAACCGACATTGATTAAGCAACTTCCTGATAAAGTTCGTATTGCAAGGCGTGGACGGCATCTTCGAACCCGGTCTTGCCGCCGAAAGCCTTGATGAGTTCGACCGGGGTTCCGAGCGTGTTCAGCGGGGGGATACGCAGCACGTTGGTATCGTCAAGATTGAGCATCCCCTCGTCGGCATACTTGTCGAGCAGCGCGCGCAGCACTGCGCGGGCCTGCTCACCATATTTGACGAACACATCGCGTTTCTGCACATTTTCCGCACGTTCGCGCCGGGTCAGCGGCTTGCGGTCAAACGCAACGTGGCAAATGAGGTCGAACGGATCGAGGTCTTTGCCCATTTCATCAGCGATGACATCGAGCGCTAGGCCTTCGGCCGATAATTCATCGATCAACGCCTGTTTGCGTTCGGCACCATTCCAACGGTTCAGGAATTCGTCCAAGCTGGCGAAGTGCCTGCGCAGCGCCTTTTTTGTGAAGTCTCGCAGGCTCTCGGTGACCAGCTTGCCGTTCTCGTCAAGATATTCCACGCGCTCAGCCACGATCTGCACGGCCACGCCATCGACATAGACCTTGCCGCTCTTGCCGTCACCATTAGTGATGGTGATGTCAGGATTATCGCCGCCGTCGATGATCGTTTCAACATCGCCGGGAGCATCGCCACCGTCGGTGTCATCGTCGCGGATATAATCACCATCATCGGGGGGCGTGACAGGATCATCCGCGCCCGGCTCGTAAATCTGCTCGGGTTTGCCATCGAAGTCCGGGTCGGCGAAATGGTTTGTCGCCCCTCGGAAATCCATCAGTGTGAAGAAAAACTTGCGGCTATCCTCATGCACGCGGGTGCCCCGCCCAACGATCTGCTTAAACTCGGTCATCGACCCAACATCGCGGTCCAAGACGATCAGCCGGCATGTCTGCGCATCAACGCCGGTCGACAGCAGCCGTGATGTCGTGACCAACACCGGGTAACGGCTTTCGGGGTCGATGAAATTTCCGAGCTGCGCCTGACCCTCAGGATCGTTGCCGGTGATCCGCATGACATAGCGAGAATTCTCCGCCACGAGGTCGGCGTTCTCATTGATCAAAGCCTGCCGCATACGTGCCGCGTGCTCCTGATCGACGCAGAACACGATGGTCTTCTGGTAACGGTCGCCGCTTTCTTTCAGGAATTCCGTGACTTTGCGCGCCACGAGCTTAGTCCGGTCATCCAGCACCAGCGTCCGGTCGAAATCGTGCGTGTTGTAAATGCGATCCTCGACCTCATTGCCTTCGCGATCAAGCTGGCCCTTTTCGGGCCGATAGCCCTGAATGTCGCGGTCAACATGGACCTTGATGACCTTGTAGGGCGCGAGGAAGCCGTCGCCGATACCTTGTTTCAGGGTGTAGCTGTAAACTGGTTCGCCGAAGTAATGGATGTTGGACGCGTAGCGAGTTTCCTTGGGTGTCGCGGTCAAGCCGATCTGCGTGGCCTCGGAGAAATGCTCGAGGATTTCTCGCCATGCGCTGTCTTCAGCAGCGCTTCCCCGGTGGCATTCGTCAATCACGATGAGGTCGAAGAAGCCCGGTGAGAACTCCTTGAACAGCTTCTGCCGTTCCTCTGGCCCGGTGATTGCCTGATAAAGGCCAAGGTAAATCTCATAGGCCGTATCGACACGCCGCTTCTTGTCCATCGCGATTGTCAGGTCGATGCTGGTGCCGTCATCGCGTTCGATGGTTTTCGCGTTGGCAGATAGCTTCGCCATAGCCGGGCCAAACGGTCGAAAGTCATTGACCATGGTCTGATCTACCAGCACGTTACGATCAGCGAGGAACAGGATGCGCTTCTTGTGCCCGCCCTTCCACAACCGCCATATGATCTGGAATGCGGTGTAAGTCTTGCCGGTGCCAGTCGCCATGACCAGCAATATCCGGTTCCGACCGGTAGCGATCGCTTCCATGGCCGCGTTGACGGCATTGACCTGATAATAGCGCGGCTGCTTACCGCTGCCGTCGTCATAATAATCTTCGAGAACAATCTCCTCGCCTTCCGGCGTCAGGCCCTTCCACACGGCATATCGCTGCCAGAGCTCACCAGGTGACGGGAATGTATCAAGGGTCAGTGTGATTTCGCGCGTATCGCCTGTGCCGGTGCGGTCATGGAAAATGAAACCATCACCATTCGACGCGAACACAAAGGGAATTTCTAGGGTTTCGGCGTATTCCAACGCTTGCTGCATACCCGCGCCTATGGGCTGGGTGTTGTCTTTGGCCTCGATCAGCGCGAGCGGGATATTGGGCTTGTAATAGAGCACGTAGTCAGCACGCTTGCCTTGACCACGGCTGACCATCTTGCCGCGAACGATGATGCGACCTTTTGTGAAGCTAACCTCTTCCCTGATCTGGGTCATTTCATCCCAGCCAGCCTTTTTGACGGCGGGTGTAATAAACTTCGTGCAAATGTCGCGTTCGCTAAGAGTCTTCTTATCGATCATTGATGCCCGCCCTTCGACGAATGCGTAGAGCCTGATCGCGCCGATAGCCAGTCTTAGAGAAGTAGAAAAAACTGGTCATTCAGTGAACGCGCAAAATCACCCACCTTATATAGGAACAGGATGCAGGCTGATTTAAATCAATGATGGGTCGGTTCTGACTAGCAGGATATGTGGCTCGATCCCGAGCGCATCTGCAATCCTGCCAAGCGCAGCAACAGACGGATTCCGCCTACCTCTTTCAAGGTCGCTGACATAGCTGCGTTCCATTTCCGCCGCCGCCGCTAACTGCTCTTGGGTCATCCCCTTCAGCCTGCGTTGGTGCCGGACATTGACGCCGAGAAGCCGAACCACATCCATACGCCGATGTGGACGGGTGACGCATAGCGCGTCTGTATACCAATCGTGTCATTTTTACTGGCCTCGGCGAGACGTTCCGATAAATTGGTTCGGGACGTGGATGCCTCAACGCGCCGCGTTTGCGGCCAACTCCATGAAAGGAACAATGTGATGAAAAAATGGAAGCCGATCATTCTCGGCGTGGTGGTCATCGTCACTGCCGAGGCCGCCTTGGCACAATCCACGCCCAATTATGATGAAGCAGCTCGGCACGCTGACCGGGCGATACAATCGTACAAGGATTTGCAGCATGAAAAGCAGCTGGAACAGGGACGGGAGGCAATGGCCGGTGCGATGATAGGCCTCCACATTTGCAAGCCGATGCACGATCAAACAGCACTGAGCCGCCGCCAGTATATTGCCTCCGTTGTGAAGGGGCGCGGAAGGCAGAAAGCTGTGGCCAAAGAATGTGCAGGACGTGAGCTTTGGTATCATAGCACCTGCCAACCACGGACGGGCCTCGACGCGCAATATAATGACATTACGGTCACGGAGCCGTCGTGCCCGACGAACTGGGCCGACTGGCCGCCGCCGCCTCCCGTTTTTTCCACAGAATATTATCAGCGGATTGCCGATATAGAGCGTCTATATCAATGAGTGGGAGGGCAATAGGCCTTCTCGCCGCCACCCATGTCGCCGCGCTGGGCGTCGGGTATGCAGTCGCGCCGAAACAGCCTCTCGATACCGAAGCAAAGCAAACCGGCCTGTTCACCCTCGACACCAACAAGGTTCTCGCCACGACCGTCGAAAGTTTGCGCGAGGAAAACAGGCTGCTGGTGTTCAGCTACAAGGGCACGGCCAAAGTTCAGGCTGGGCGAACTGTGCTTTGGCTGTTCGGCGGTGAACAGGAACTCAGCGTCCCGGCCGTGGTGTCCTACTACCTCGACCTGTCCGATCTCAGCCTCGCCGACGTCAGCTATAACGAAAAGGCCAAGCTGGTGACGGTGAAGCTGCCGAAGGTGACGTTGGGCGACATCGCCTTCCAACCGGAGAACGCGACCACGATCAACGGCGGCGTACTGACTTTCAGTGACGAACAGGTCGAGGCGCTGAGGAAAGCCAACTACGCGAATGCCCGCCGCGCGATGGTGGCGCAGGCGCAACACCCCGGACTGCTCAACGCGGCGAAGCGGCAGGCCAAAACCAATGTCGAAAGCTACTTCGCCATACCGCTGCGGATCGCCGGAATGCCGGACGTGAAGGTAGCGGCGACCTTCGACTAGAATCCACAACAGCAACATCAACCCAAGGGCTCCGAGAGAAATCTCGGGGCCTTTTTTGCATTTCAGGAGACCGACATGATTTCCATGACTGACGACGCATCCATCGCGTCCGCACTGCAGCAAAATTACCATCCCGACCTGCTGGATCTGATCCGCCGTCGCCGCGCGATCCTAGGCGAAGATCTGCCATTCTCAGAGATGGCCCACTTTGTCATCGTCGAACCCGGTGACACGATCGACGCTATCGAAGCTGTCATCCGTTGGCCCATTCGGCCGGACCCGGACTGCGGTATTCCGCAATGGGAATGGGTCTTGGTCCATGAAGGCGTCTGTTGGGAGACTGTCTTCGTCCTTTCAGATGACGGCTACGCGGTCGTCCTGTTTGTTCAGGCTGCCGACGGCATGGACCCCGAACTCATCGGTATGCTGAAAGCCTTCTGCACGTAATCTCCGATTGCCGGACTCGACCGCATCTAAAGGGGCCGCCGCTATGCGGCCCTTTTCGTATATACGCAGCGCGCGTCATGCGCATTGCAGATATTGGGAATGTGTAGACGCTATGCCCGAGGGCTTGAAGCCCGGCACTGCCACTCCCACCTTCGATGTCGCGCTGTCTATCGGCTCGCTTCTGCGACCTGCACTTTTGACAACACCTACGGCATTAGCCCCCAGCGCATATCGATCTCTGATCGTTTGGCTTCGAGCGTCAGTCTCGAAAATTAGGTGTAACACATGCGCAAAAACTACATCGATTACGTGCAGCGACGCTTGCCTGCTGCATCGGGCGCTATCGAATTTGAACCCGATGTCATAATGGACTTAAGGGATCTTGAGTTTGAATCGCTTCCCGTTGTCTTGGCCGCCCTGATAGGTCGCGGACACCAAGACAAAGATAGCATCCGGGATTTCTTCGACATTCGGGGTTGTCCCTACGACTGGGAAATCACCGAGTTTGTTATCGATCAGTTCGAAGGCAAAAATCCAAATGTCAGCCTTTGGGCGGCAGACAAGGATGGGGTCTACAATCTGATCGTTAAGCTGCGGACCAAATTTGACTGAGGGCTCGATTGTGCGGTGTCGCGCGAGGCACCGGCGAGCTGAATTCTGAGAATCTGCGCCGTCGATCGGACGACCACTGATCGGCGGCGCGGTCACTATCCACTCACGCGGCGGTCGGACCGGGCCTGAACTTTGCGTGTGCGACCTCCTCTCTACGACTTTCTCTCGGCCGCTTGGGCCAATCGGTCATAACGGTATACGATGGAGAAATGTATGAGCGATCCCAGCGCCAAAAGACCGGTGCCGTCTCTCAAAAAGAAAAACCCCCTTCTTAGATTCACGTTGAAGGGACAAGCGGCCAAGCTCGAAGAAATGGCCATCGAACAGAAACCCTTGCTCGGTTCATTCTGCCTGACCGGTCAGGGGACCGTGCTGTGCGCACCGCCCAATGCGGGCAAGACCCTAATCACACTGGCCATGTTGATCGAGGCGATCGAGGCTGGACGCATAGCAGGCAGCGATGTCTTCTACGTGGATGCCGACGACACGACACAAGGTGTTGCGGACAAAGTGCGCGTCCTGGATGAATACGGCGTCCACGTCGTTGCGGAAGGTTATCAGGGCTTCAAGGCCCGGCTGCTCACACCCGCGATCGAAGAAATGATCCAAGAGGAAACCGCTCACGGGAAACTCATAATCCTCGACACCTTCAAGAAATTCACGCAGCCGATGAGCAAGAGCGAAACCAGCGGGTTTACGGAAGTCATCCGTCGCTTCGTTCTCGCAGGCGGCGCGCTGCTCGCTCTGGCGCACACCAACAAGCATACCGACGCGAACGGCAAGAACGTCTTTGCTGGCGTTAGCGACATCATTGATGACCTCGACTGCGCCTATGTGATCGACGTCCAAGATGGCAGGGACGGAAATCGCATTGCTCAATTGACTAATAAGAAGCGGCGCGGGAACGTCCCGGACAAGCTCGCTTACGCCTACTCCCCCGATCCCGAACTCACGTACATCCAGCGGTTAACGTCCGTCCACGAAACCGATGGCTACGACGGCGGAGCCGACGACGTACTGGATTATAAAACGCCAGATAATGAAATCCTTCAAACGCTGGCGCTGACCATCCATCATGGCGGCGAGACCGGAAAGATGGAAATCGTCCGCAGCGTTGCGGCTCAGGATAAAGTCTCGAAGCGACGCGTCCTGAAGCTTCTGGAGCGATATGTCGGTGAGGATCCGCAAAAGCACTACTGGCGTTATGTCGTGCGCGCTCGCGGCATCCACGTATTCGAACTAATCCGGCCGATTGACGAATTAGTCGAGTTGCTGTCCTCCCCTCGATCAGCCGGGTGAGGGGCAGGCCTCAGTTTCTCAGTCCACCGCCGCATCGCGCGCGCCACTGGCTCCAGCCAACGGCGATCGAATTGCTAGCCCTTCCTTCGACTTAGACCTCGAACAGCGACCACAGCCGACCGCCGAGGAGCAACTGGGTTAGCCTGTATCGGAACCAACGCGAAGTTGCGTCCCCGATACCGGTATCCCTACGTCAACGATCATCTTACCGACGATCTGCGACACCTCGGCGGCGCGGCATAGCCTTCGCCTTCGGCACTTTCCAAACGGCCATTTTCCCAAAGGCCACAGCGCTATCTCGGCCGTCCGGCCACCCCATCCCTCACCGCGACCCGGCGGCGCCCTGTGGCGCTGAGCGATCGCGCGTTCAAAAAGGAAGTTCCTCATGCCTGTCGTAAAACTCGACAATCATTTCTGCCTCAACGCTCGGTGCGAACCCGGCAAAGGCAAGACCGTGTACCGCGACACCGTGATAACGGGGTTCGCCTTCGAGGTCCGCAGCTCCGGCGGCGCGACCTACTACTTCATTTATTCCGACGCCTACGGGAAGTTGCAGACGACCAAGATCGCCCGCTTCGGCGACATCACCTTTGAACAGGCCCGCAAAGTGGCCAAGCGTCGCCTGTCCGAAGTCACCTTGGGCGGCGATCCGGCCGCGAAGAAGAAAGAGGTAAAAAGCATTCCGACCTATGCGGACTTGGCCGCGCAGCACCTCGACCACGCGAAAACCTATCAACGCCGCCCCAGCAACACGGAATCGGTGTTGCGCGTCCATCTAATCCCGAAATGGGGAACATACCGCCTGCATGAAATCACGACGCAGGCGATATCGAAATGGTTCGCCGACAAGATCGCCGAAGGGCTTGCCCCCGCGACGATCGAAAAAATCCGCGTCATTTTCAGCCGATCATTCGAGCTGGGGCGGCAGTGGAACATTGCCGGTGCCGATCCTAACCCCGTTCGTAACGTTCCGCGTCGGCGCTTCAAGAATGCGCGGACGAAGTTCCTGTCGGCGGTCGAAGCTAAGCGGCTGCTTGCCGAGGCGGAGAAATCCGCGAACCCACAACTCAAGAACATCATCGGCCTATTGCTGCTGACCGGCGCACGAAAGACCGAACTGCTGACCGCACAGTGGCAGCATATCGATCTGGAGCGGCGGACTTGGCACATTCCGACGACGAAGACCGGGGTGCCGCGTTACGTGCCCCTGTCACAGGCGGCGATGGACATCATCGAAGCCCTGCCGAAGTTTGACGGATGCCCCTGGCTGCTGCCGAACCCCGCCAAGCTAAAGCCCTACTATGATCTGAAACGGCCGTGGGACACGGCGCGGGATGCGGCCGGGCTCGCCGACCTGCACATTCATGATCTGCGCCATTCGGCGGCGTCTTTCATGATCAATGCGGGAATAGACCTGTTCGCCGTAGGCCGGATTCTTGGCCACGCCGACCATCAATCGACAATGCGCTATAGCCACCTCGCCAACGACACGTTGATGGCGGCGGTGGAAGCGGGCGCAAAGCAGATGCAGCTCTGACTGCTACCCCGTCCATGTGCTGGCCTGTCGGCTGGTGCGTGGACGGGGATCGGGCTCCGGCCCATTTTTTTTCGGCGCGCTGCCGCCGGAAAACATAACTGTCGCCGGTATCGACCGGCACAACGAAAGACAACATCATGAGTATCAAACCCCCGGCTGACCCGAAAAAGACATCAGCCGCGCACATCAAAATTCGTCCGGTATCGGCCGCCACGAAATCGGAAACCGACGCCATGTTCAGTCGTTTGAGCACCCTTCTTCGCAACATCGCGCCGGGCATTAACAAGAACGATCAGGTCACCGCGCTGATCGCTGCCTGCATTGGCGAAGGTGTCGTTACTGGAAAGAAGATCATTGGTTTGGTGAGCTATTTCGGCTTCAACCCCATCCACGTTGCCAAAATGCTAGAACACGGGATCGGCAACGATCCGACCAGCGGCCACTGGCATCGCAACCACGATAGCAGTTTCAGTCTTTTCGAATAGCTCTCAAGGCCCCCGTTCGCTGCTGTTCGCACCAGCATGGGAACGGGGGTAACGATCCTGCCGCTCAGACGCTTCCAAATTTGCCTTTTGCACAAGCGCACGGCCGCTCGCACACCCCCAAACGCACCGCACCTTCGTCGCGACCCTATTCCGCTTTCCGCGAGCTAGGCTAACTCGCCCCCACAAGGGTCAATTTCATCACTGTTGTTAAGCGCGACAATATCAGAGGTTCGCGGCTCGGGCTGGGTCGCATTGCAATCTGCCTTCAGCTACCGCTATGTTAAGCGAAAAGCATAGGAGGATACATGCCCATTTTTTCGGAACAGCTGCACTTTTCAGCAAAAGGTTCGCATAACCAAACCGAAGACTGGTGGAGCCTTTGCTACGACAGCGATGTTGCCGAATTTTATGTAGAGCATGAGTGGGACCACATGGACCCTTACAATATCGGTAAACAGCCTTCGGACAGCGGCAAGGTCCGCATCGCGATCGAAGGATATACTGGCCCTGGCCATGAAAAGATTGATCGTGCGATGCAGTCCCTTTTGAAACAGGCTAATGCCTAGTGGATCCGTGGTCAGCACTGGCAACGGCATCTATCCCGCAGATTGATCCACATCGCGCGGAGCCTTAGCCTAACGGCGCGGGCTAGCTTGGCTGCCGCGCTTTCAAGGCGGCGTCAAACCAGAGGATGGCCGCTTCGCCTTCTTTGCGCGCCACGTCAGTTACGGTCCTACTGTGGCGAATGCTGTTCCGTAGCTCGCCTAGTTGCTCATACTTCCCGATCAGAACAGTCTTGTTGGGAAAGGTGCCCGCGAACTCAGCAGCGGTTGCGCCTGCCTCCATCACACCCCGCAATTCCATCAGGTCGGCAAATTCCAAAGCGCCTGTTAATGTATCGTAACGCCCGCCATCTTCTCCAACAAGCTTGCGCCGTGCACCGGCGACACGTTGATCGATCTTGACCCGGATATGATCGGGCAGTCGGCTGGGTTCATCGTTGAGACGAGATGCCACGAGCTCGCGCAATGCAAGTTCGATCCGCTCAATGTCTTCATCGAGTAGCCGCAGATCGGGTGGCAGGTCGGCTCGACCGCCGATCAGCAACGTCTGAATAGCAGCGGTTATGGTCCGCTGACGTTCTCGGACAAACGCTTCAAAATCGTCTGGCCCAAATGGTTTGCGCAGTAATATGTCGAGCGCCGCAGGGCTGATGAAATGCGTCGCCATCAATGCTTCGATTTTTGGGCGGCCGTTGGTGCGGATCAGCTCCGGCAGGTATTCATTGGGCAGCGAATCATGGATGACTTCGCGATTGGTTTTCCCGGTCAATGGAGTGCGATTAAGAATTGTGTCAATTGCGTTGCCGACGTGATTTTCATTACCCCAAGATTTTGGGACAATGTGGTGGTCATCAAGATCGTTCGGCTTGGGGATCGATCCATCTACCCAGTCACGCGCGCCGGCAATGACAAGCAGATTGAAAATCGCGTTATAGATCGCGAACCCTTTTTTTGTTTCGTTACGAAGGTCGAGAGCTGGCGCTTTGGTTCGAAACTCGGCAATCAGTGCGGGTTCATCTGCCTCGTTCTCAAACCAGCTTCGTAAATCCTGGATGTCCCGCGCTGCGGTCGTTTCGCTCGACGCCGAATATCGATTTGTGAAAATAGATGCCCAGTACCAGAGCCGAAAGCGCCCATCGGCCGCCAATCGGTTCGAAGAAGGCTGTTCATTGACCTCAGCTAACGCGGCCGCGAAGATGGGAAGAATAGCGTAGTAGGGCAGATATGTGGATTTGCTGACGCCGAACTCATGCGGGTGCTTTAGTCGCTCGATTGCATCTTCCAACGCGGCCACGGCGCTTTGCCATCGAGCACGGAAATCATCGGCGTCCGGCACCATCGTCTGTCGTTCGAAGCTGCCGTCTTCCCGTCGGGTCTTCCGTTCCACACCGGGGAGAAGATAGTAGAGATATTTGGGGGAGCAGTATGTCTGCCGCAAGATCGACATGACTTGCAAAATGTAGACGTTCAGCTTGCCGTTATCGACAAAATCCAGCCTTGGTTGGGCATCGTGCCAAAGGGCTTTCAATTGAACGCCTTTGGGCTTGAGCAAGGCGTTCAACAGATCGAATACGTCCAGCCTTACGCCCTTGCTGTTGATCTGTGTAAAAATATCACAGACCTTGTCGATAGGCAGTTCCTTATCCAATTCAATATAACTGACTTGGAAAGTCTCGGTAATACTCTTCAGATGCTCCCCGAATTTTACCGCGTTTTCAGCATGGCGTTTTGCAATTTCTCGGTCGGTCGGATCCTCTGCCTTATCGGCCCTTTCCGACCAATAGGCTGCATAACCTTGAACCCAGTTTGGCAAGACCCAACCGCCGGAGCCGACAACCGCAAGAGGGAAAATGTGGTTATGAAACTGCTTCTCTATATTTCCGTATATTTTCGCGAAGCCGTTAACGCCGTCACCTTTCCCAGGGCTAGTGTACCAAAAGTCGAACGCGTCATCATACTCTTCCGCCATAAATCGATCTACGCGAACGAAGTATAGGGCTCGGTTGACCCGAGTAGGTAACTTTTTATCGGGCGCGATGAAGGCGTAATTGATCGCGGTCAGCCGCTGCTGCCCGTCAAGGACGATATATTCTGGGCTTCCCTCTGCCCTGCCATAAAGGGGCGTACAGGACAGATTCTTGTAGTTGTCTGATGTCCCTTTCCACAGCAGCAGGCTTCCAATGTAGTAATCGAGAAATATGGATCGAGTGAGGTCGCGAATGTCTCGCGCCTTCCATTCAAAATCGCGCTGGAAGTCCGGTACCATGAAGCGTCCATCTTTCAGGCGGCTTATCAGCGACGTCAGGCTCACATGATCGGGCTTCTGGGCTTCACGCATGCTGGGCTCCGGTTCTTTGGTGAATCACGTTTTAGCGTAGGGCGCAACGCTGAGGATGCAATGGCCCGGCAGTAAAAACGGAAGACCTTTCCGGAAAGCGTGGTGGCGTTGATTGCGATGCACCGGCTAGCGCTTCGCACGATTTCAACTTTTCTTCACCGGCGTGTGTCATGCCCACTTCATGACGACCACAACAGAACATCTCGCCAAGCTGGCAGTGCTTATCGATGCCGAGAATATGTCGCCAAAGATCGTGAGCGGCCTGTTTAAAGAGATCGCGACGATCGGCGAGGCAAGCGTCCGCCGCATCTACGGAGACTTTTCCGGAACCCGTCTAAAGGGGTGGGCGGAAGTGCTCGCGGCCCACGCCATTATGCCGCACCAGAATTTCGCCAATGTTGGCGGCAAGAATGCGTCCGACATCGCGCTGGTTATCGACGCGATGGACCTCATGCACTCCGGCCGCTTCGACGGTTTTTGCCTTGTGTCGTCCGACAGCGACTTCACGAGGCTTGCTGCCCGCATTCGCGAGCAGGGCATCGCCGTGTACGGGTTCGGCGAGCAAAAAACGCCGCAGAGTTTCCGGCACGCCTGCAAGCGGTTCGTTTATACTGAAAATCTGACGCACAGCGACGCCAAGGCGGCCGAGGCTACGTCTGACGCTGTAGCCGTCCCAACCGCCCCAAAGCTCCCTCCGGCGGAGGCTGTACCGATCATCAAGGCCGCGCTGAATCGGCTTGACGATCTCGACGGCTGGTACGCGCTCGGCGCTGTGGGGCTACAGCTTCTCTCCGAAATGCCCGACTTCGACCCCCGCAGTTACGGCTGCCCGAAGCTCAGCCAGCTCGTCGAAAAATCCGGGGCATTCGATGTTCGACGCGACAACCTTCTGGTTTATATTCGCCCGAAATGATCTCGGGCATGCGACGAGCCGGGCTGGGCTCCAACTTTTTGATACCTTTCAAACGGGTCCGCATCGGGTCACTTTTGCGAACCTGGTTGAGCCAAAGTTCGTCCGAAAGGAAAGCGCCGAATCCGGAACTCGCTTGCTTTTAGGAATCGATTAGGTGCTTCCCAAAGCGCGGGGCTCTTTCGGCCGGAACCCTTGGTTTTCCTCGGGCCGCATGCGCTGCTGGCCTGTGTTCGTAATGATGGGGTCAGGTGTTCGAGTCACCTAAGCGGCACCATTTTTCTCCAAAATCGCTATAGCTAACGGCGGGGTTCGGACGCGCGCTTTCGGCTCGACCGGAACGTGGTCGCAGCGCGCCAGAGGCGTATCGGCCGGTCCGGACAGCCTTGGCTACCCGGACCGGTTCGCGGTCAGAAGGATGCGGTCAGGCTCGCCACGACTGCGGCATCCGCGATCGATCCGCTTCCATCGCCGCCCGTGCTGAAATTGGGCTGGAGCCGGGCCGCTTCTGCCTTGCCGATGTCGGTGTCGACATAGGAAATATTCAGCGTCAGGTTGCGCCAGGTCGCATCCATACCCAGCGACCAGTCCCAATAACGCCCCGTCGGCGCAACGCTTGTGCCATTGGGGCCCAGTCCCGGATTGCCGTCCGAATAGCCGATATGCGCCTTCGCCGTCAGCGGCGTGCCGCCGATCGCCAGTGCGCCGTCGCCCCATAGATAGAGGTTGTCCTCGCTCTGCCCGCGGCTGTTCGGCGCGGCCGATATGTTGGCGAGCGCATATTGTTTGGGCGCATAAGCGACCCCTGCGGTCAGCGTTGCCGGGCCGGTCGTGCCGGTCAGCTTGACATAGGGTTCGGCGAAATCCGATTCATCGGCGCCGCCCGGATACATGTACCAGATAAGGCCGAGGTCGAGCGTCGCATTGTCCGCGACGGGAAGCTTGTAGCCGCCGATGAGGTCGAGCTCCATATTGGCGCCGCCGAAGGTCCCCCAGCCCGCAAGGTTCGACCCCCACACCCCGGCATAGAGGCCGCTTTCGTGGCTCAGCGTCAGCCCGCCCTGTACGGCCATCCCCTTGTCGGATTGCGACACGCCGCGAAAACGATAATCCGACGCAATCGTCGCCGAGCCCGAAATAGTGACGGCCGGCTTTTGTTCTTCCTGTGCGAAAGCGGCGACAGGCATCAGCGCTGCCGCGAGAACGGCTGCGGATATATAGCTTTTCATATTGTCCTCATGGGTTCGCCCGGCCGGAATGGCGAAGGGCTCGTGAGGCCGTCCGACTAGAGCAGGCGCGCGTTGGAAATCGAGAGGAGCGAAGCGCCGATCGCATAGTGTTTTCACTATGCGGAGCGGGTTTACCGACGGCTGTTTTCGGTATGTGCCGATGCTTCGAAACCGCGTGCCGGCAAACGCCGCCAACGCTCGGACACCTCAACGCTTTCCCAAAGCCCGGGACCGACGAAGAGTAGCGCGCTTCCCGCGCTGCCGCAAAGGAACACGATCGCCGCGAGCAGCAGCATCAGCGACGACATGTGCTCGCGGCCCGGCATCGCGAGCGCGATGTGATGGAGCCGTACCGCACCCGACCAGCCGACGGCGATCAACGCGATCCCGCTCGTCCGCAGGCCGATGTTGGCGGCAGGGCTTTGATGCCATTGTTTCATAGAGACCTCCGAAGGAGGCCATTCACCTACGCATGACCGCGTAGGAATTCGAGAGCGGGAAACGGCCTGGCGCATTGAGATTGCATATGACCGGGCGAAAAACGCTGCGTTTGAACCGGCATCGCAGGTCGGATCAGATCTTGCTCGCCACGTCTGCCAGGAAAGCAAAGAGCGCGATGATGGCGCACATATAGATGGTCAGGAACAGCGGGCCTTGCGCGCCCAGCCAGTCGACGATGCGATGCTGCGCGCGCGAGGATCGGGTGGCGCGGGGTTCGATTTCATGTCCGGTCATGCACCTCATCTAGTGGCATGCACCGTTTGAATTCGAGAGCGACCGGCGGCATTCTCCATAGCATTTGCATATGATCGGGCCGCCCGGGCTGCTCAGTTCACCCGCTCATTGTCCTCCGCCCCGACGCGCAGCCGATAGCCGATGCCGAGTTCGTTGCAGATGATCTGCGGTTGCTGCGGATCGGTTTCGAGCTTCTGGCGCAGCGTGCGGATGAGGACGCGCAGATATTCGACATGATGTTCATGCTCATGCGGCCACACTTCATTCATGATCTGGTTGTGCGTGATCACGCGACCCGGGAAGCGCGCGAGTTGCGCGAGCACGGCATATTCCTTGGGCGTCAGATGCACTTCCCTGCCGCCCTTGGTGACCGTGCGCGCGATCAGGTCCATCGTCACGTCGCCAACCGTGAGGGCGAGATTGCCGCCGTCGCGCGTCAGCCGATTGCGCAGCGCGACGCGCACGCGCGCGAGCAGTTCGTCGGTGTCGAAGGGCTTGGTCAGATAATCGTCGGCGCCGAGGTCGAGCGCCGTGACCTTTTCCTCGGTCGCGTCGCGCGCGGACACGACGATCAGCGTCGTCCCCGATTGCTGCTTGAACAGCGGCACCAGTTCGAGCCCGTCGCGGTCGGGGAGCCCCAAATCTAGCAACGTTATGTCGGGGCGTTCCTCGCGCAGCCGCTCGGTCGCCTCGCGCGCATTCTCCGCCTCTACGATCGCATAGTCGGCGCGTTCCAGGGCCGCGCGGATCAGGCGGCGGATATGGAGTTCGTCATCGACGATGAGAACCTTGTGACGCACTTTCATGGGATGTCCTTGTCGGTGAGATGGGTAATGATCAGCGCTTCGGGGATACGGATGGTGAAACAGGCGCCGTGTGGCTCCTTGTTGTTGCTCGCTTCGACCGACAGCCCCATCGCCTCGGCAAACCCCTTGACGATTGCAAGACCGAGCCCGGTGCCATGCTTCACCCGGTCGCTTCCCTCCAGACGCGTGAAGGTTTCGAACACGCGCTTTTCGTTGCCCGGGGCGATGCCGGGCCCCTGATCGATCACCGACAGCAGGATCGCGTCGGCGGTGCGGCTTGCGCGGATCGTGATCGGCGTATCGGGATCGGCATAGCGCCCCGCATTGTCGAGCAGATTGATAAGACAATGGTGAAGAAGCACAGGATCGACGCGCACGAAGGGAATGTTGGAGGCGATGTCGATCCTGACCTCATGCCCCGCCAGCGATGCGCGCGTGTCATGCGCCGCGCTCGCCGCGGCATCGAACAATTCGGTGGCCTCGGCCTTCATCGGCAGCGCCCCAGCCTCTACGCGCACCATGTCGAGCAGATTCGAGACGAAACGGTTGAGCCGAAGCGCCTCGGTCTCGACCGTCTCGGCAAGCTCGGCCGAGGGATGGCGCCGCATCTCCTGCGCTGCCGACAGGATCGTCGTCAGCGGGGTGCGCAGGTCGTGGCTGACCGACGAGAGCAGGGCTGAGCGCAGCCGGTCGCGCTCGTCGACCTGCCGCGCACGCAGCGACGCTTCTTCGAGTTCCATCCGGTCGAGCGCGATCGACGCCTGATCGAGCAAGCTCATCAGGAGCGGCACCTGGTCCGAACGCACCGGCTCGCGCGCATCGTCGCGCGTCAGTCCGAGCACGCCGAGCACCCCGCGCGTCGTGCGCAGCGGATGGAACAACCAGTCCGAAGCGGTCAGCGTCGATGAACCGCGTCCGGCCGGCTGCTCATTGTCCATCGCCCACTGGGCGGCGGCGCGCTCGATCTGTTCGAGCTTGTCCTCTGGCGGGACGGCCGCGCGCAGCATCGGTCCGTCAGCCGATGGGAGCAGCAGCACCGTGCGGACGTCGAGCAGTCGGCCGACCTCGGCGCAGATCGCCTGCATCAGCGTATCCTGATCGGGCGCCGCGGTGAGCTGCCGCGAGAAGCTGGCCAGCGCGGCATTCTGGCGCGCGCTCGACTGAGCCAGGTCGGCCTGCGCACGCACGCGCGCGGCAAATTGGCTGGTCACCACCGCGACGCCGAGCAGCACGAGGATGCTCACGACATTTTCGGGATTGTTGACCGTCAGCGTTCCCGTGGGCGGCAGGAAAAAGAAATTATAGGCGAGGCTCGATGCGAGTCCCGCGAACAGTCCCGCGCGCAGGCCGAACGTTGCCGCGGCGAACATGACGGGCACTAGATAGAGCAGCGAGATATTGCCGAGATCGATGACCTCGATGAGCAGGCGCCCGAGCGCGGTCATCACCGCGACCATCGCCAGCGACCAGATATAATCGGTGGGTTTGCCCCAGCGTCCGGCAACGACAATCGTGCCCCGCTGAACGGTCTTGGCATCGGGCTCGCCGGGCAGGACATGAACCGCGACATCGTCGATCGTCCGCACCAGTTGATCGACGACCGAACCGTGGCGCATCTCGAACCACCAGGGCCGCGCCGATTTGCCGATCACGATCTGCGTCGCCCGTGCGTCGCCGGCAAACGCCCTCAGCCCCTCCACCACACTGGCGGCGGGGACGGTCGCGGTCGACGCGCCGAGGCGTGATGCTAGCGCGAGCGTGTCGGCGAGCTGGCGGCGGTCGTCGTCCGACATCTGCCGGCTGCGCCGCGTCTCGATATAGACGGCGGTCCACGGGGCCTTCAGCGCGTCGGCCAGACGCTTGCCCGCGCGGACAAGTTCGGCCGACACCGGCAGCTCGCTGACCGCGACCACAATCCGCTCGCCGACCGCGAAACTGCCCGCAAGAGCATGACTGCGCACATGGTCGAGCATTTGCGCGTCGACCGCCTGCGCCGCGCGCCGCAGCGCCAGTTCGCGCAGCGCCGTAAGGTTCGACTTCGAAAAGAAATGGGTTAGCGCCCGCGTCGCTTCCTGCGGGATATAGACCTTGCCGTCGCGCAGTCGTTCGATCAGCTCGTCGGGGGGGATGTCGACGACCTCGATCTCGGCATTTTCGAGGATCGAGTCCGGCACCGTCTCGCGCACGCGCACGCGGGTGAAGGACGCCACGACGTCGTTGAGGCTCTCGACATGCTGGATATTGATCGTCGAATAGACGTCGATTCCGGCATCCAGCAATTCCTCGACATCCTGATAGCGTTTGGGATGACGGCTGCCGGGTGCATTGGTGTGCGCAAGCTCGTCGACGAGTACCAACTGCGGCCGCCGTTCGAGGATCGCGTCGATATCCATTTCGCCAAGGCTATGGCCCTGGTGGTCGACATCGCGGCGCGGGATGATCTCGTGACCATGGACCAACGCCTCGGTCTCGCGCCGGCCGTGCGTCTCGACCACTCCGATCACGACATCGACCCCGGCCTCGCGCCGTTGCCGTCCGTCGGTGAGCATTTCCCACGTCTTGCCGACGCCCGGCGCGGCGCCGAGAAACACCTTTAAACGGCCACGGCCTTCCTGCGCCGCCTGGCGCAGGAAGGCCTCGGGTGATGGTCGATCCTTGTCTGTCACGCGGCCGGTTTAACCCCAAAAGCATCGAGCCGTCGATTGAGCTTGAACACATTGACGCGCGGCTCGCCAAGGAAGCCGAGAAGCGGCGTTTCCACGCTCTGATCGACGAGCCCCCGAACCGCCGCCGGAGCGAGCCCGCGAGCCTTCGCGACGCGATCGACCTGATAGAAGGCAGCCTCTGGCGTGATATCGGGGTCCAACCCCGATCCCGATGTGGTCACCATGTCGGTGGGGACCGCCTTGCCAGGTTCCCCCGCCTTCATCTTCGCGACATCGCCTTTCACCCGGTCGGCAAGCACCTGCGAGGTCGGCCCGAGGTTCGATCCTGACGAGGCGAGCCCATCATAACCGTCGCCCGCCGCCGACGGGCGTGTGTTGAAATAGCGTTCGGAGGCGAAGGCCTGACCGACGACGGTCGAACCGACGACCTTGCCATTGTCGCGGACGAGGCTGCCGTTCGCCTGGTTCGGGAACAGCGCTTGCCCGATGCCGGTAAGCGCGAGCGGGTAAGCAAGCCCCAGAAGCAGCGCGAAGAGCAGCGTCATGACAAGCGCTGGGCGCAGCGAGGTGATGAGATCCTTGTTCATATATATGTCCTCAGACCAGACCGAGGCCGCCAACGGCCAGGTCGATGAGTTTGATACCGACAAACGGCGCGACAAGACCGCCAAGGGCATAGACGGCAAGGTTGCGTGCCAGCAGCGGCCCCGCGCCCATCGGACGATAAGTGACGCCCTTCAGTGCGAGCGGCACGAGCAGCGGGATGATCAGCGCATTGAAGATGATCGCCGACAGGATCGCGCTCTCGGGGCTGGTCAGACCCATGACGTTGAGCACGCCCAATCCGGGATACAGCACGATGAACATCGCCGGGATGATCGCGAAATATTTGGCGACGTCGTTCGCGACCGAAAAGGTCGTCAGCGCGCCGCGGGTCATCAGCAACTGCTTGCCGAGCCCGACAACCTCGATCAGCTTCGTCGGATCGCTGTCGAGGTCGACCATATTGCCCGCTTCGCGCGCCGCCTGCGTCCCCGTGTTCATCGCGACCCCGACGTCGGCCTGCGCCAGCGCCGGCGCGTCGTTGGTGCCGTCGCCGCACATCGCGACAAGTCGCCCGCCCTGCTGTTCCTTGCGGATCAGTTCGAGCTTGTCCTCGGGCGTCGCCTGCGCAAGAAAATCGTCGACCCCGGCCTCAGCGGCAATCGCGGCGGCGGTGAGCGGGTTGTCGCCGGTGATCATCACCGTGCGGATGCCCATCGCGCGCAACTCGCCGAAGCGCTCGCGGATGCCCGCCTTGACGATGTCCTTGAGGAAGATTGCGCCGAGCAGTTGGCCGTCCTTCGCGACCGCGAGCGGTGTGGCGCCTGCGCGCGCGATCTCGTCGGTGATACGGCGCAGTTCGGTTGCGGCGGCGGTTGCCCCCGCGCCGGGATTGGCCCTCAGGACCGAATCCACCGCGCCCTTCTGGATCACGCTGTCGCCGAGCTTGATGCCCGAGATGCGCGTCTGCGCGGTGAACGGGATGATCTCCGCACCCGCCGGCAATTCGCTCATCATCTGGCCGAACTTTTCACGCGCGAGCGCGACGATCGAGCGGCCTTCGGGCGTCTCATCGGCCAGGCTCGCAAGCAGCGCGGCCTCCGACAATACGGCCATCGATTGCCCGCCAACGGGGCGAAACTCGGTTGCCTGACGGTCGCCGATCGTGATCGTGCCGGTTTTGTCGAGCAGCAGCACGTCGACGTCACCCGCCGCCTCGACTGCACGGCCCGACTTCGCGAGCACGTTGAAACGGACGAGGCGGTCCATGCCGGCAATGCCGATGGCGGAGAGCAAGGCCGCGATCGTCGTCGGGATCAGCGTGATGAGCAGTGCCGCCAGGATCGCGACGGGAATGCTGCCGCCCGCATAATTTGCAAAGCTGGGGATCGTCCCGACCGCGATTAGGAAGATGATCGTCAGACCAACGAGCAGCAGCGTCAGCGCGATCTCGTTGGGCGTCTTCTGCCGCTCGGCGCCTTCGACGAGCGCGATCATCCGGTCGAGGAAGCCCTGCCCCGGATTGACGGTTACCTGAACGCGAATTTCGTCCGAAATCACGCGCGTCCCTGCCGTGACCGCCGACCGGTCGCCGCCTGCCTCGCGGATCACGGGCGCGCTTTCGCCCGTGATCGCCGCCTCGTTCACCGATGCAACGCCCGCGACGACTTCGCCGTCGGACGGAATCAGGTCGCCGGTTTCGACAAGCACGACGTCGCCGACGCGGAGCGCACTTGCCGGTACGCTTTCCCAAGCCTTGCCGTCGCCCTTGAGCCGCTTCGCGGTCAATTCGGCCTTGGTCGCGCGAAGCGAAGCCGCCTGCGCCTTGCCGCGCCCTTCGGCGAGCGCCTCGGCAAAGGTGCCGAAGAGCACCGTCAGCCAAAGCCAGATGACGAGCTGCAGCTTGAAGCCGGTCGCAAGGCTGTCGTGACCAACGACGAGCAACACAGTCAGCAGCGCCGCGACCACGGCCGTCGTGAACATCACCGGATTGCGGATCAGTTCCTTCGGATTGAGTTTGCGGAAAGCGTCGCCGATCGCCGGAACGATCAGGTCAGCCGTGAAGAGAGACTTGGTTTCAGACCGAGCCATTTGATGATTCCTTAGAAAAGCTGGCCATTGATCATCGCGAGATGATCGGCGATCGGGCCAAGCGCTAGGCTGGGTAGGAAAGTCAGGCCGCCGACGATAAGCACGATGCCGACAAGCAGGCCCGTCCATAGCGGCCCGGTGGTCGGGAAGCTGCCCGCCGTCGCCGGCGTATATTTCTTTGCCGCCAGGCCGCCCGCGATCGCCAGCATGGGCACGATGATGAAGAAGCGGCCGATCCACATCGCGGCACCCAGCATGCCATTATAAAAGGGTGTGTTGGCGGTAAGACCCGCAAAGGCCGAACCGTTGTTCGCGACCGCGCTGGTGAAGGCGTAGAGAATTTCGGAGAAGCCGTGCGGCCCCTTGTTGAGCGGCCCGGCAAGTCCTGCCTCGGTCACCGAAGCGATAGCCGTAAAGCCGAGGATGACGAGCGGCAGGACCGCGATCGCCAGCACCGCCAGCTTGACCTCGCGCGCCTCGATCTTCTTGCCGACATATTCGGGGGTGCGACCGACCATCAATCCGGCGACGAAGATCGCGAGGATCGCAAAAAGCAGGAAGCCATAGATACCCGCACCGACGCCGCCGATGACGACTTCGCCGAGCTGCATGTTGAACAGCGGAATCAGGCCGCCAAGCGCGGTGAAGCTGTCGTGCATACCGTTGACCGCGCCGCACGAGGCGGCCGTCGTAACCACGGCGAACAGTGCGGTCTGCGCGATACCGAAGCGCACCTCCTTGCCTTCCATATTACCGCCCATGGCGCCAAGCTGGTGCAGCACGGGATTGCCCACGGCTTCCTGCCAATAAGTGATCGCGGTGCCCGCAACGAACAGCGTCATCATCGCGGCAAGGATGGCCCAGCCCTGGCGCGGGTTGCCGACCGCCTTGCCAAAGGTCCAGGTCAGGCCCACGCCGATCGCGAAGATCGAAAGCATCTGGACGAAGTTGGTGAGCGCGGTCGGATTTTCGAACGGATGCGCCGAGTTGGCGTTGAAAAAGCCGCCGCCGTTGGTGCCGAGCATCTTGATCGCTTCCTGCGAAGCGACCGGACCCAGTGCAAGGGTCTGTTTGACACCCTCCAGCGTCGTGACATCGACCGACCCCGCCAGCGTCTGCGGGACGCCGCTCGCGATATAGAAGATCGCGATGACGACGCAGAGCGGCAGCAGCAGGTACAGTGTCACCCGCGTCATATCGGCCCAGAAATTGCCGATCGTCTTCATCTCGCGCCGCGCGAAACCCCGGAACAGAGCGAACGCAAGCGCAATGCCCGTCGCCGCCGAAAGGAAATTGTGGATCGTCAGGCCGAGCATCTGGCTGAGGTTCGACATCGTCGACTCGCCGCCATAGCTTTGCCAGTTGGTGTTCGCCGTGAAGCTGATCGCGGTGTTGAACGCGAGATCCGCGCTCGTGCCGTCATAGCCAAGCGGATTGAGCGGCAGCACGCCCTGCAGGCGCAGGATCGCATAGGTGAAGAGCGCGAGCACCGCATTGAAGATCAGCATATGCACCGCGTAGCGGCGCCAGCCCTGCTCTTCGGCGGGGTCGATGCCCGACAGGCGGTAAAAGCCCGTTTCGACGGGCCCGAGCACCCGATGAAGCGGCGTGCGGCGCCCCTCATAGAGCGCGAAGAGCCATTGCCCCATCGGCTTTGCAAGCAACAGCAGGATACCGATGAACGCGGCGATCAGAAGCCATCCCTGAAATGTCATGGCATGCCTCCTTTAGAAGCGTTCGGGCCGCGCGAGCACGGCGACGAGATAGAAAAGAAGGCCGAGCGCGGTGAGACCGGCGAGCCAAAGGTCGAGTGTCATGACATCATTCCTTATGCGTCGTCGCAAAGGCGCGCGTAGCCGAGGCTGGCGGCTAGCAAGGCGAAGATGATGCCGACCCAGATGAGATCCTGCATGGTTTTGCTCCAGCAAGGCGCTGGCCACGGGAGGTGGCACGAGTCGTCTGCGGACTTCCAAATAGGTGAGCCCAGCGTTTGAATTCGAGAGAATGAAAACGCCTCCCGCATAGTATTCTCATATGATTTTGCCGATTTCGCCGGCCCGCCGCGCGGCGACCGCAGTTCACCGCGCGAAAGACATTTCCATCGCGGCCGCACGCCCAAGCCAGCGCCTCGCGGAAATAATGAAAATACAATGGCTAACGCCCCCGCTCGATCTCGAATCCCTATGCGCGGCCCAATAGGTTGCGGGCATCGGACCCCGATTTCCGGGCTCCGGTTTGAGTAGCCAAGGAGCATCTCACCATGATTTCTGCGATTTCCGCGGAGCCCGACCCAGCGAGCCTGACGATCATCGTCGGCCGCGACGCCTTCGGTCACTGGCTGGTTCAGGGCTGTAAAGGACAGCTTGAGGGCCGCTTCATCTCGCGCGATGCGGCCTGGGCCTTCGCTCGTTCCGAATGCCGCGGCGTTCCGGGCGCCAGGGCCATCGCGGCCCCGCAACCGCTGACCCCAACCGTTTCCTTCGCCCCGTTGCGGGCGGACGAGACGGCGATCGCGCACGCGGCATGAGGAGGATGACCATGCATCATTCTCCGATGACCCCCGCCGGCATATTGTGGATGTCTCCCGCCGCGGCCGTGCGGTCGGCCGCGACGCAGGGTGCGCGCAGCCATGCTGAAAAGGACCGTCGCTGGCCCGCCATGTTGCGCAAGCTCAGGGGCCTGCGCAAGCGCGGGCGGCGCAGCATCCGCATCGTCGATGCCGATTGCGGCGCGGGCGAATTGCTCATGCACGCCGTCCGCCGCGCCCGCGAACTCGGCTTCGTCGCGATCGAGGGCCGCGGGATCGACAGCGATCCGCGGCTCATCGCGAGCGCGCGGCAGGCCGCCGCCCGGCAGGCAGACCCCGCCATCGGCCTCATTTTCGAGGAGGCCGATATGAAGCGCGCGATGCGCGAGGAAGCGGAATTCCCCGCCGACCTGCTGCTCTGCCCATCATCTGGCGAGAATGAGCGCGAGCTTGCCGAGCTGGCGAAGGCGGCGGGCGAAACGGTCCTTTGGGACCGTCATGCCGCGCGCCGGGAGGAAAACGCATGACCCGGCGCGACCTTTTCTGGCGCGCAGCAGGGGCGACACTCATCGCTGCCGGGGCACTCGCGACCCGCGCCGCCGCGTCGGCCGCCGCAGGCAGCGCCGACATCGCCGGCCTCCTCGGCGTGCTGCTGGCAGCCTGGGGCCTGCTGCTCCTGATCGGCGGAAAAAGGGTCGCACTCGCGCTGCGCGTCGAGCGAAGCCGACACCGCGAACTGCCCGGCGCGATACGAAGCGCACGGCAAGCCCGGCGCCGCGCCCCCTGACCCTTCATGCTAGGATATCATTGATGAACAGCTTTCCCACGCGTGGCGGCGAGATACACGCCGAGGCAGTGTCGCTCGAGACAATCGCCGCGACCGTCGGCACGCCCGCCTATGTCTATTCCGCCGAGGCGCTTCGGCGCTCGGCACAGCGCTTCCGCGCAGCGCTCGCGGGGGTGCCGCGCAAGCAGCTTATGTTCGCGGTAAAGGCCAATCCCTCGCTCGCCGTGCTCCGCATCCTCGCCGATCAGAATTATGGTGCCGACATCGTTTCCGGCGGCGAGCTCGATTGCGCGCTGGCCGCCGGGATCACCGCGAACCACATCGTCTTCTCGGGCGTCGGCAAGACGGCGCCCGAACTCATCGCCGGGCTCGATGCCGGTATCGGCCGCTTCAACCTCGAACTCGAGCGCGAGGGGCAGTTGCTCTCGGCGCTCGCAGCTCAGCGCGGCAAACGCGCGCCCACCCTGCTCCGCATCAACCCCGACGTCGACGCGAGCACGCACGCAAAGATCACGACGGGCCGCTGCGACAGCAAGTTCGGCGTCGCCATCAACGAAGCCTCCGCGATGTACGACCGGCTTGCGGCGCTTCCGGGCCTAGATCTTCACGGGCTTGCCGTTCACATCGGAAGCCAGATCACCGACCTTGCGCCGCTGGAGGCCGCCTATCGCAAGATCGGTGAGTTGATCCGCGCGCTGCGGGCAAAGGGCCACCGCGTCTATCATGTCGATCTCGGTGGCGGGCTCGGCGTATCATACCGGCCCGATCAGACGGAGGCGGACGTCGAAGCTTATGGCGCGATGGTCGCGGCGGTCACGCGCGATTGGGACGCGACCCTCCTCTTCGAACCCGGCCGCCTTATCGCCGCGCAGGCCGGCATCCTCCTTACACGTGTCTTGTGGGTAAAGCCGGGGTCGGAGCATCCATTCGTGGTGGTCGACGCCGCAATGAACGACCTCGCCCGTCCCGCGCTATATGACGCATGGCATGAATTTGCCGCCGTCCGGCCCACGGGTGACCGCTTCGTCGCCCATATCGTCGGCCCGATCTGCGAGACCGGCGACACTTTTGCAAAGGCGCGGGCGATCGACCGGGTCGGCGAAGGCGACCTCGCGCTCTTCCGATCGGCCGGGGCGTATGGCGCGGCGATGGCATCGACTTATAATTGCCGGGCGCTCGTCCCCGAGGTGCTGGTCGACGGCAACCGCCATGCAGTCATTGCCGAACGCACGCCGGCGCATGCGGTACGAAAGCAGCACTTGGCGCCGTGGATGCAGGGCGCCCCGTCGATCCGCGCCGCCTGACGTGCTGCAAAAAGGGCCGGCGCGTTCCGCGCGGCGGCCCTTTCGCTCGATTCTGTGCTCGATGTTGCACGACGACATCGCGCGGTAGAAAGAGAGCCTGGCCCGTATAGCGACGCCGTTCGCTGCCCAAAGAAATTTCAATGATCGCGGCGACCCTTGCGGCGATTCGCGGCACGCCGATCTTCGCATTTTTCGGGGAACCTTGCCGACCACCCCTGAGGGGGAGAAATGGTGCCCAGAAGAGGACTCGAACCTCCACGACCTTGCGATCGCCAGCACCTGAAGCTGGTGCGTCTACCAATTCCGCCATCTGGGCACGGGGTAGGAGCGGGCGCTTAGCGGGGCGTCTGGCGACTTGTCAACCGCATCGCACGGGCCAGGGTGCATTTTATCGCAAAGCCGCCGGTTTTACGTCGCAAAGCCGCCTTCGCCCCTTGCTCCCCTTCCCGCTTCGCGGCATGGGGAAGGCCGTCGGCGCGACCTGCGCCATCCAGAGAATCGATACAGGCGGACGCAAATGCAGAAACTCGACGGGCAATTGATCACGGTGCTGGGCGGCGGTGGCTTCCTCGGCCGCTATGTCGTGCAGCGGCTCCTTGCGCGCGGCGCCCGCGTCCGTATCGCACAACGGACCCCGCGCGCCGCGACCTTCCTGAAACCGCTCGGCGGCCTCGGTCAGACGCAGTTCGTCGCCGTCGACGTCCGCGACGCGGCAAGCGTCGCGCGTGCCGTGCAAGGCAGCGATGCGGTCATCAACCTCGTCGGCGCATTCGGCGACATGCAGGCAGTCCAGGCCGACGGCGCTGGCCATGTTGCCGCGGCTGCCAAGGCGGCGGGTGTCGGCGCGCTGGTTCATGTGTCGGCGATCGGCGCCGATCCTGAAAGCGCATCGGCCTATGGCCGCAGCAAGGGCGCTGGCGAGGCCGCGGTCCGCGCCGCTTTTGCTGACGCCGCGATCCTGCGCCCCTCGATCCTGTTCGGCCGCGAAGATCATTTCATCAACCGCTTCGCCACGATGATGCGTATGACGCCGGTCGTCCCGGTGATCGCCCCGAATGCGAAGTTCCAGCCCGTCTATGTCGGCGACGTCGCCGATGCAGTCGTCGCGGCGCTCAGCAATAACGCTTCCGGCAAGATTTTCGAGCTCGGCGGGCCGCAGGTGCTGACGATGGGCGAACTGCTGCGCTGGATCGCCGACGCGACCGGCCGTTCGCCGCTGTTCGTCGATGTTCCCGATTTTGTCGCCTCGGCGCTCGCGACGGGCTTCGGCTGGGCACCCGGCGCGCCGATCACCAAGGATCAGTGGCTGATGCTCCAGCATGACAATGTCGTCGCGAGCGGCGCCGCCGGCCTCGCCGAGCTTGGCGTCACACCGACCTCGCTCGCCTCGGTCGCCGACGGCTGGCTCGTCCAATATCGCCGTAACGGCCGCTTCGCCGAGCTTGCTTCGCGATAATGTCTATCTGGCTGACCGCAATCATCCTCGGCATCGTCGAGGGTCTGACCGAGTTTTTGCCCGTCTCCTCGACAGGGCATCTCATCCTCGCAACCGAATTGCTCGGCTATGATGCCGCGCGATGGGCGATCTTCAACATCGCGATCCAGCCCGGCGCCATCCTTGCGATCGTCGTCCTGTACCGGAAGCTGTTCTGGGACATGTTCACCGGCTTCTTCCGCCGCGATCCGGTCGCCATCGCTTTCGTGCGCAATCTGCTGCTCGCATTTTTCCCGGCAGTCGTCCTTGGTCTCGCCTTTGGCGACTATATCGAGCTGCTGCTCGAAAATGCGGTCGTCGTCGCATGGGCGCTGATCATCGGCGGCTTTGCGATCCTGCTTGTCGAACGCTTCGCCAAGACGAAGGATGTCGGGGGCGTCGCCAATGTGTCGACGCGACAATCGATCCTCGTCGGGCTGGTCCAGTGCATCGCGATGATCCCCGGCGTCAGCCGGTCGGGCGCGACGATCCTCGGCGCGATGTCGTTCGGTGTCGACCGCAAGACCGCGGCCGAGTTCAGCTTCTTCCTCGCCCTCCCCACGCTGACCGGCGCGACGGTGCTTCAGCTTTTCAAGCATCGCGACGCGATCACGTCGAACGATCTCGGCCTGATCGCGGTCGGCTCGCTCGTCTCCTTCGTCGTCGCCTGGGCGGTGATCAAGGCGTTCCTGGCGGTCGTCACGCGCTATGGCTTTGCGCCTTTCGCCTGGTATCGAATCATCGCAGGCGTCGCCGCGCTGATCTGGCTCGGCATGAGATAGGTCCGAAACGGTATTAATTGGCGAAAGATAATTGCGCAAACCCATTTTGAGGTAAATTCACCCTCCAATTTAGGTTATCAATACTGTCCTAACTCGATATTCGCCCGTGACAGGGCTTTTCCAGCCATGCATTTCGCCTTCCAACGAAGGGGATACTGCATGGCTTCCGATCGCATGCTCCAGTTTGTGGAGCGTGAACAATCCTATCCGGACAAGCGCTCCGCCGAAGAGCGCGCACGCGATTTTCGCGAGATCGCCGAGCGCTATGCCGCGCCCGATGCAGACGCGCAGGCTGCGCGCTGTTCGCAGTGCGGCGTGCCTTATTGCTCGGTGCACTGCCCGCTCCACAATCATATTCCCGACTGGCTGCGCCTGACGGCCGAGGGGCGCCTTCGCGAAGCCTATGAGCTCAGCAACGCGACTTCGACGATGCCAGAGATCTGCGGCCGCATCTGTCCGCAGGACCGCCTGTGCGAAGGCAATTGCGTGATCGAATTTTCGGGCCATGGCGCGGTGACGATCGGCAGCGTCGAAAAATATATCACCGACACCGCATGGGCCGAAGGCTGGGTCGAGCCGCTGCATCCCGGCGCCGCAACCGGCCAGTCGGTCGGCATCATCGGCGCCGGCCCCGCAGGGCTGACCGCGGCTGAATATCTGCGTGCCGCGGGGCATGAAGTGCATGTCTATGACCGGCACGACCGAGCGGGCGGCCTCCTCACTTATGGCATCCCCGGCTTCAAGCTGGAGAAGGATGTCGTGATGCGCCGCGTCGATCGGCTGGTCGAGGGCGGTATCCAGTTTCACCTCGGCTTCGCGGTTGGCGAGGATGCGACGCTCGACGCGCTGCGCCAGAAGCATGATGCGATCCTGATCGCGACGGGCGTCTACAAGGCGCGTGAGATCAACGTGCCGGGCAACACGGCCGGCGGTGTGATCGCCGCGCTCGATTATCTGATCGCGTCGAACCGCAAGAGCTTTGGCGACACCGTGCCTGCTTTCGACGACGGCAGCCTCGACGCAAAGGGCAAGCATGTCGTTGTCATCGGCGGCGGCGACACCGCGATGGACTGCGTCCGTACCGCCGTCCGTCAGGGCGCGAAGTCGGTGAAATGCCTCTATCGCCGCGACCGCGAGAATATGCCGGGGTCGCAGCGCGAGGTCGCCAATGCCGAGGAGGAAGGCGTCGAGTTCGTGTGGCTGTCAGCGCCCGAAAGCTTCACCGCCGACAAGCATGTGAAGGAAGTCGCGGTTGCGGGGATGCGCCTCGGCGCGCCCGACGCGAGCGGCCGCCGCAGCCCCGAGGTCGACCCCGGCCGCAAGTTCGACGTGCCCGCCGATATGGTGATCAAGGCGCTGGGCTTCGATCCCGAAGAACTGCCGCACCTGTTCGGCTCGCCCGATCTCAGCGTTACCCGCTGGGGTACTTTGCGCGTCGATCACCAGACGATGATGACCAGCCTGCCCGGCGTTTTTGCCGCGGGAGACATTGTGCGCGGCGCCAGCCTGGTCGTCTGGGGCATCCGCGACGGGCGCGATGTGAGCGATCAGATGGCAAAGTGGTTGAAAGCCAAGGCCAAAAGCGAAAAGAAGGCAGCATGACCAACAGGGAAGGAAGTTTCATGATGCCGTCGTTCCAATCGATTCTGCTTGCCGGTGCCGCCGCGATGCTGCCGCTGGGCGCATCCGCCCACGCCGCACCGAAGAAAGATGCGAAGGAAGCGCCGGTCGCCGAGGTCGTACTGGCCGAGCCGGCGCAGGTCGAGGAAGAGACCAGCGAGCCCTTCGACAGCGAAGCCTATGCCGAAGAGGCGAAGGCCAAGATGCAGAAGGAAATGGACGAGGCGATCGCGCTCGTCGAAAAAATCTTCGACACGAGCAGCCTGCCGCCGATCGACCCGGCGCGCCTGACGCTCGCGCAGCAGACCACCGCCGCGCTGATCCCGACGGGCAGCATCGAGAAGATGGTCGACAACCTCTACGGCAAGATGTTCAAGACGCTGATGGGCGAATTCGGCGGCCAGTCGGACCTGATGCTGTCGATCAAGACCGGCGTCGAAAGCGAGCAGATCGCGAAGCTCGACGAGCCGACCAAGGTCAAGGTCGCCGACATGTTCGACCCGCATCGCAAGGAGCGTGAAGACCAGATCACAAAGGTGATCAAGCCGCTCATCAGCGAAGCGCTCGCCGACATGGAACCGCCGATGCGGAACGGTCTTGCCAAAGCCTATGCACGCAAGTTCACCGGCGCGCAGCTCACCGACATCAACGGCTTTCTCGCGACGCCGACGGGCAAGCTTTACGCAAGCGAATGGATGGCGCTTCAGGCCGACCCCGAAGTGATGCTTGCGGTGATCAAGGCGGTGCCGCCGCTGATCAACAAATTCATCGACCGCGCCCCCGAGATCGAAAAGGATTTCAAGGAGCTGCCGAAGGAAAAGCAGCTTTCGGACTTCAGCGACAAGGAGCTCTCATCGCTTGCCAAGCTGATGAAGGTCGACGTGAAGGTGCTGAAGGAACAGCGCGACATGTGGAAGACCGACGCGGTGGAAGCCACCGACGCAGTCGCAGTCGACGCCGCTGACGACTATGCCGTCGACGCCGCTGCCGATGCCGCGACCGCGGCGGCAGACGCAGCCGACTATGCGGCCGATGCCGTCGCCGATCCCGCCTATGACCGCAGCAACTGGTCGGCCGCCGACCTGAAGCGCGTCGAGGACCTTGAGACCGCGTACGAAAACGCTTCGCTCGCCGCGCAGCAGGCCGCTGAAGAAGCTGCCGAAAACGCGCGCAAGAAGCTGCCCGACTAAACACCCGTCAGGACGAAGATGATGACCCACTACCCCACCCCCGATCACGCGCGGCTCGAAGCCGAAGGCATGTATCGCCCCGACATGGAATCCGATGCCTGCGGCGTCGGAATGGTCGCGGCGACCGACGGCAAGCCGTCGCGCCGCGTCGTCGAGGCGGCGATCGAAGCCCTGCGTGCCGTGTGGCACCGCGGCGCGGTCGACGCCGACGGCAAGACCGGGGATGGGGCGGGCATTCATGTCGACCTGCCCGTCCGCTTCTTCGACGATGCGATCGCGGCATCGGGGCACAAGGTGCGGCCGAACCGCCTCGCCGTCGGCATGGTCTTCCTGCCGCGCACCGATCTGGGCGCGCAGGAGGAATGCCGCACGATCGTCGAGGCCGAGATCATCGACGCGGGCTTCACCATCTATGGCTGGCGCCAGGTACCCGTCGACGTGTCGGTGATCGGCGACAAGGCACAGCGCACGCGCCCCGAGATCGAGCAGATCATGATCGCCGGGCCGCTGCCCGACGAGCAATCGATCGCCGAGTTCGAAAAGCAGCTCTATCTCGTCCGCCGCCGGATCGAGAAAAAGGTCATCGCGGCGCAGATCGCCGACTTTTATATCTGCAGCCTGTCGGCACGCTCGATCATCTATAAGGGCCTGTTCCTCGCCGAAAGCCTCGCGGACTTCTATCCAGACCTCACGAACAAGCTGTTCGAAAGCCGGGTCGCGATCTTTCACCAGCGCTATTCGACCAACACCTTCCCGCAATGGTGGCTGGCGCAGCCGTTCCGCTGCCTCGCGCACAATGGCGAAATCAATACGATCCGCGGCAACAAGAATTGGATGAAGAGCCACGAGATCAAGATGGCGAGCCTCGCTTTCGGCGAGCATAGCGAAGATATCAAGCCCGTGATCCCGGCGGGCGCGTCGGACACCGCCGCGCTCGACGCGGTGTTCGAGGCGCTGTGCCGCGCCGGCCGCGACGCGCCGACCGCAAAGCTGATCCTCGTTCCCGAGGCGTGGACGACCGAATGCGACGTCCCCGACAACCACCGCGCGATGTACTCCTACCTCGCCAGCGTCATGGAGCCGTGGGACGGCCCCGCGGCGCTCGCGATGACCGATGGCCGCTGGGCGGTCGCGGGCATGGACCGCAACGCGCTGCGCCCGCTCCGCTACACGCTGACCGCCGACAACCTGCTCGTCGTCGGCTCGGAAAGCGGGATGGTGCTGCTGCCCGAGGCGAGCATCCGCAAGAAGGGCCGCCTGGGCCCGGGTCAGATGATCGCGGTCGATCTCGACGACGGCACGCTCTACGAAGATCTCGCGATCAAGGACAAGATCGCAGACGCCGCCGACTATGCCTCGCGGGTCAAGGGCTTCCGCACGATGGCCGACCTCCCCAAGGGCGGCAAGTCGAGCCTGCCGACCTTCGAACGCAGCGAATTGCTGCGCCGCCAGGTCGCCGCGGGCCTCACCATGGAAGATATGGAACTGATCCTGTCGCCAATGGTCGAGGATGCGAAGGAAGCGATCGGGTCGATGGGCGACGACACGCCGCTCGCGGTCATCTCCGACAAGCCGCGCCACGTCGCGCAATTCTTCCGCCAGAATTTCAGCCAGGTCACCAACCCGCCGATCGACAGCTTGCGCGAACGGCATGTGATGAGCCTGAAGACGCGCTTTGCCAACCTCGCGAACATCCTCGACGAAAAGGGGCAGAGCGACCACGTTCTCGTGATCGACAGCCCCGTACTCGTCGGCGACGACTGGGATCGCCTGCGCGCCTATTTCGGCGATGCTGTCGCCGACATCGACTGCACTTTCGCTGCGGGTGGCGACGCCTCGACGTTGCGCGAAGCGATTGCGCGCGTTCGCCGCGAGGCCGAAGACGCCGTGCGGGCCGGACGCTCCGAACTCTTCCTCACCGACCAGTCGATCGGCGAAGGCCGCGTCGGGGTCGCGATGGTGCTCGCCGCCGCGGCCGTCCACACGCATCTCGTGCGCAAGGGCCTGCGCAGCTACGCCTCGATCAACGTCCGCTCGGCCGAAGTGCTCGACACGCATGCCTTTGCGGTGCTCGTTGGCGTCGGTGCGACGACCGTCCACGCCTATCTGGCCGAAGCCGCGATCGCCGACCGCTGGGCGCGCGGTCTGTTCGGCGGCGAACTGAGCCTGGACGATTGCCGCCTGCGCTTCCGCAAGGCGATCGACGACGGCCTGCTCAAGATCCTCGCCAAGATGGGGATCGCGGTGATCTCCTCCTATCGCGGCGGCTATAATTTCGAGGCGGTCGGGCTCAGCCGCGCGCTCGTCAACGACCTGTTCCCCGGAATGCCTGCCAAGATTTCCGGCGAAGGCTATCAGTCGCTCTTCATCAACGCGACCGACAAGCATACCGCCGCGTTCGACAGCCGCGTCACCACCCTGCCGATCGGCGGTTTCTATCGTCAGCGCGCGGGCGGCGAAGCACATGCCTATTCGGCGCAACTGATGCACCTGCTGCAGACCGCGGTCGCGACCGACAGCTATTCGACCTATCTGCAATTTGCGCGCGGGGTCGCCGACCTGCCGCCGATCTATCTGCGCGATCTGATGGAGTTCAACTATCCGGCGCAGGGCGTCCTGCTCGACAGCGTCGAGGCGATCACCGAAATCCGCAAGCGCTTCGTCACCCCGGGCATGTCCCTCGGTGCGCTGTCGCCCGAGGCGCATGAGACGCTGGCGATCGCAATGAACCGCATCGGCGCGAAAGCGGTGTCGGGCGAAGGCGGCGAAGCCAGCGAACGCTATCGCCCCTATGCCAATGGCGACAACGCCAACAGCAACATCAAACAGATCGCCAGCGGCCGTTTCGGCGTCACCGCCGAATATCTCGGCGCGTGCGACGAGATCGAAATCAAGGTCGCGCAGGGAGCCAAGCCCGGCGAAGGCGGCCAGCTTCCGGGCTTCAAGGTGACCGAATTCATCGCGCGTCTGCGCCATGCGACGCCCGGCGTGACGCTCATCTCGCCGCCGCCGCATCACGACATCTATTCGATCGAGGATCTGGCGCAGCTCATCTATGACCTGAAGCAGATCAACCCGAAGGCGCGCGTCTGCGTGAAGCTCGTCAGTTCGGCGGGCATCGGCACCGTTGCGGCGGGCGTCGCCAAGGCGCACGCCGACGTCATCCTTGTCGCGGGCAACACCGGCGGCACTGGCGCGAGCCCCCAGACCAGCGTCAAATATGCCGGGACGCCGTGGGAAATGGGGCTTTCCGAAGTCAATCAGGTGCTGACGCTCAACGGCCTGCGCCATCGCATCCGCCTGCGCACCGACGGCGGCCTCAAGACCGGGCGCGACATCGTGATCGCCGCCATCTTGGGCGCCGAGGAATATGGCATCGGGACGCTCAGCCTCGTCGCGATGGGCTGCATCATGGTGCGCCAGTGCCACTCGAACACCTGCCCCGTCGGCGTCTGTACGCAGGATGAAAAGCTGCGCCAGAAGTTCACCGGCAGCCCCGAGAAGGTCATCAACCTGATGACCTTCATCGCCGAGGAAGTGCGCGAAATCCTCGCCAAGCTCGGCTGCCGCAGCCTCGACGAAGTGATCGGCCGCACCGAATTGCTGCGTCAGGTCAGCCGCGGCGCCGAACATCTCGACGACCTGGACCTCAACCCGATCCTTGCGAAGGTCGATGCACCCGACGATCAGCGTCGCTCGCAGGGGCCGAGCTTCCGCAACCCGGTGCCCGACAGCCTCGACGCGCAGATCCTCAATGACGCGAAGCCCTTGTTTGAACGCGGCGAGCGCATGCAGCTCACGTACAATGTCCGCAACACGCACCGCGCCGTCGGTACGCGCCTCTCGGCCGAAGTCACTGCGCGCTTTGGCATGAAAGGCCTCGCCGACGACCATGTGCAGGTCCGTCTGCGCGGGACCGCGGGCCAGTCGCTCGGCGCCTTCCTGTGTCAGGGCATCACGCTCGAGGTATTCGGCGACGCCAACGACTATGTCGGCAAGGGCCTGTCAGGCGGCCGCATCGTCGTGCGCCCGACCGTCTCCAGCCCGCTGGTCAGCCAGCACAACAGCATCATCGGCAACACCGTCCTTTACGGCGCGACCGCGGGCACATTGCTCGCGGCGGGTCAGGCGGGCGAGCGTTTCGCGGTCCGCAACTCGGGCGCACGCGTCGTCGTCGAGGGCTGCGGCGCGAACGGCTGCGAATATATGACCGGCGGCACCGCGGTGATCCTGGGCCCCGTCGGCTCGAATTTCGGTGCCGGCATGACCGGCGGCATGGCGTTCATCCTCGACACCGACGATCAGTTCGAGGGCCACGCCAACGGCGAATCGATCGTCTGGCAGCGGCTGGCGAGCAGCCACTGGGAAAATACTCTCAAGGAGCTGGTCGAGGAACATGCCAAGGCGACGGGAAGCAAATGGTCGGCCGAAGTGCTGGCCGATTGGGACCGCTGGCGCGAGCGCTTCTGGCAGGTGTGCCCGAAGGAAATGCTCAGCCGTCTCGCACATCCCCTCAGCGATGCTGAAGCCGAAGTGGTCGCAGCCGAGTAATGTACGTCGCCCCCGCGAAGGCGGGGGCCGCTATCGGCCTTGCGCTACCTTTCCGGCCGCCCCCGCCTTCGCGAGGGCGGCGGCTAGTCGCGTCATCGTATCAGCCTGCCGCAATCATCGAACGCGTTCACCGCAGCGAAAGCGTCCTTCCTTTAACAAAGCCACTTTGCTGACCCCCTCGTCCCTCGAAAGGATCGAGCCATGACCCGCCTCGCCCTCATAGCCCTCCCCCTGCTCGCGCTCGCCGCGCCGCTGCCTGCTGCTGCGAACGACATGCGGGGCGCTGTTGCGACGCTCAACGATCCGGTCGCGCAGGACCGCATGGCCGATACGATCACGGCCATGGTGGGCGCTCTGATGCAGATGCAGGTCGGCCCGCTCGCCAAGGCGGTGGCGCAGATCGATCCCGAATCCGACGCCGCCTATATCCCGCCCGATGCCACGCTTGGCGAAGTGACCGGCCGCGATCCCGAATATGCCGAGCGCATGGGCGCCGACGTCCGCGCGAGCACGCGCATGGCAGGCCACGCCGCGTCGGCGCTCGCGGCCTATGCCCCGGTCCTCAAGGACATGGCGCGCGACCTTGCCGCGCAGTGGGAAAGAGAGCGCGAGGCATCGCGCCGCTAGCGTGTGATGACATCGAATGGACTCGTCATTGCGAGCGACGAAGCCGCGCGGCAATCCAGGACGTGCGCAAACCGCTCTGGATTGGTTGACCTTCGGTCGCCTGCGGCCCGCTCCGCTCGCAATGACGGAGTGGGTCAATACAAAGTCATCAGACTCTAACCTCCCCATCTTGGCCACCCCGGCGCAGGCCGGAATGACGACTAAACTGGTGACATGTTCCCATAGCCGTTGCGCGCGGCGCCTTGCTGCCGCTATGCCGGGGGTATGTGGCAACTCTATCAATTCCCGCTCTGTCCCTTTTCGCGCAAGGTTCGCCTTTTGCTGGGCGAAAAGGGCATTGGATATGAATTGGTGCGCGAATCGCCGTGGGAACGCCGCGACGAATTCATCGACCTGAACCCCGCCGGGCGCACTCCGGTAATGGTCGATCAGTCGCGCGGTCAGGTGCTGATGGACAGCATGGCGATCGCCGAATATTTCGAGGAAACGGTCGAGGGCAAGGCGATGATCAACGGCACGGCGGCAAACCGCGCCGAGATCCGCCGGCTGACGTCATGGTTCGATCATGACTTCTATTATGAAGTCACCGGCCCACTACTCTTCGAACGGATGCAGAAGCGTATCGTCCACCGCCAGCCGCCCGATGGCGGCGCGCTGCGCGAGGCGATGAAGGCCGCGAACAACCATCTCGACTATGTCGATTATCTGATCGATCACCGCACCTGGCTCGCAGGCGCGACGATGAGCTTGGCCGACCTGACCGCCGCCGCACATATCTCGGTCGCCGACTATCTGGGCGGGATCGACTGGACCGGGCATGAGCAGACTAAGGGCTGGTATTCGGGCCTGAAATCGCGGCCGAGCTTCCGCCCATTGCTCGCCGAACGGATGGAGATTGTGACGCCGCCGAAATATTATGAGGATGTGGATTTTTGACGCCGCGCTGAATGCCAAGCGTTCCGAAACATCGACATGAAGAAAGCTGGAGACCTGTGATGATAGGGGCATGGATCGCGATCATCATTGGTGTCGCCACCGCTTTGATCCTCGCATTTTACAGCGTATTTTCTTCAACCAAGGATCCCGAGGCCTGACGGGAACGCGTTCAGCAGTTCTTGTATTTCCAGTTCCGGTCCTTGCCTTCAGCCACCTGCGCAACGATTGTTTCGATCCGCTTGGCCCGCGTTTCCTCGCGCTTCGCCTCGATCACCCATTCGATATAGTCGCGCCGCTTGCCGGGCGAAAAGGCGTCCCAATGACCTTGCGCAGCGGCATTGACCTTCAGCGCCGCTCCCAGGTCGGCGGGCAGATCGAGCGCCGCCTTGGGCTTTGGTGCCGCGCGCTTGGGCCTGCCCTCGGCACACAGCGCAGCCGCCTTTCCTATATAATCCGCCATCTGCTTGTCGGATGGCAGGTCGGCGAGCGACGCCAACCGTCCCATGCTCCCCATCGCGCCGGTATCGCGCGGCGATCCAGTCACCTCCTCGTCGCGCCAGAAGCCAAAGGTCGCATGCTCCTTGAACGCCGCCATTCCTGCAAGATTCTGTCCGCCCAGCACGAAATGCGGCACGCCCCATTTCAGCGTCTCTTCGGCGTCCGGCGCATATTTGTGCACCAGTTCGCGCAAATGGGTCAGGATCGGCTGCGCAAAGGGCTGCGCCTTCGCGATATAGTCGTCGACGCGGGGGTCGCGGGTCAGCCCGGCCACCTTGCTGCAACCAGATAGTTGAGCGCCTCGCTGCCGCCGAGTTTGAAGCCTTTTGCCGCCGACGGCGACAGGCCGGTACGGTCGATAACTTCCAGCCCCGCGCCTTCGAGCAATTTCGTCAATTCCTCGGGCTTCAGAAACTGGTCCCAATCGTGCGTGCCGCGCGGCACCGCGCCGACACGCTCGGCCGCCTCGACGAGGAGCAGCTTCGACAACATCGTCCGGTTCGGGGTCGACAGGATCATCAGCCCACCGGGCGCAAGCCGCGCCGCCAGTTCACCGATGAAGGCCGCGGGATCGGTCACATGCTCGACAACCTCCATCGAGGTCACGAGATCGAAGGTCGCGGGCGGCAGCGCGGCCAGTTCACCGGCAAAATAGGTGATCGGCAGCCCCTGCCCAGCCGCATGATCGCGGGCGGCGGCAATATTTTCCGGCGCCGCATCGACGCCGGTAACCGTGGCGCCCATCCGTGCTAGCGGCTCGGCGAGCAGCCCGGCGCCGCAGCCGACATCGATCGCGCTCCGTCCTGCCAGCGCATGGCGCTCGCGCGCATCGACGTGCCAATGCGCGTCAATCTGTTCGCGGATATAGGCAAGGCGAACCGGATTGAGCTTATGCAGCATTGCCGAAGAACCGTGCGGATCCCACCAGTCGGCGGCAAGCGCACCAAAATGGGCGGCTTCATTCGGATTGATCGTCGCGGCGCTCATAAGGGTGCGATGTGGCACTCCGCCATCATCGGCGCAAGAAATTCTATCGTGCGCATAGGTTCTCACGCTTGCCATCGCCCTCCCCCTTCCGTAACGACGCGGGCGCCGCGGAAATGCTCGGAAAAGTTGCGGCGGAAACCAGATCAGGAAAGCGGGGCGAGATGGCGCGGATCGTGATGAAATTCGGGGGCACGTCGATGGCGGGCACCGAGCGGATTCGCACCGTGGCGAAACTCGTCGCGCGCGAAGTCGCCAATGGCAACGAAGTCGCCGTCGTCGTTTCCGCCATGGCGGGCGAGACCGACCGGCTCGTCAATTTCTGCCGCGAAGCCAATCCGCGCTATGACCCCGCCGAATATGACGTCGTCGTCGCGGCGGGCGAACAGATCACTTCGGGCCTGCTGGCGCTGACGCTGCAGGCGATGGGCACGCCCGCGCGCAGCTGGCTCGGTTGGCAGCTCCCGATCCGCACCGAAGAGGCGCATGCCCGCGCGCGCATCGCCGACATCGACACCGGCGCGCTCGCCGCCGCGATGGCAAAGGGCGAAGTCGCCGTGATCCCCGGCTTCCAGGGCATGATGGACGACGGCCGCGTCTCGACGCTTGGCCGCGGCGGTTCGGATACCAGCGCGGTCGCGGTCGCGGCAGCGCTGAAGGCCGATCGCTGCGACATCTATACCGACGTCGACGGCGTCTACACCACCGACCCACGCATCGTCGCGCGTGCGCGCAAGCTCGACTATGTCACCTATGAGGAAATGCTCGAACTCGCGAGTGTCGGCGCCAAGGTGCTCCAGACCCGTTCGGTCGGGCTCGCGATGAAGGAGGGCGTGCGCGTGCAGGTGCTCTCGAGCTTCGTCGAGGGCGACGAGGCTCCGAAAAAAGGCACGATGATCGTCAGCGACGAGGAAATAGAGGAACATCAGATGGAACGGCAGCTGATCACCGGCATCGCCCACGACAAGAATGAAGCGAAGATCATCGTTACCCGCGTGCCCGACAAGCCGGGCGCGGTCGCGAACATCTTCGGCCCGCTCGCCGCGGCCGGGATCAACGTCGACATGATCATCCAGAATGTCGGCCGCGAAAAGGGTGAGACCGACGTGACCTTTACCGTTCCGGCCACCGACCTGCTCCGCTCGATCGACCTGCTGGAAGCCGCGAAGGAAAAGATCGGCTTCAACCGCATCATCAGCGATGACAAGGTCGCAAAGATCAGCGTCGTCGGCGTCGGCATGAAGAGCCACGCAGGCGTCGCGAGCACGATGTTCCGCGCGCTCGCCGATCGCGGCATCAACATCCAGGCGATCTCGACCAGCGAGATCAAGGTCAGCGTGCTGATCGACGAGGATGAAACCGAACTCGCGGTGCGTGTGCTGCACACCGCCTATGGGCTGGACGCCGACTAGGCTTTATTCGGCCGCGAGCGGCTGCAGTTCGCCGCCCGCGCGGCGGCGCAGCCGTGCCTGCCCGATGAAGTGCACGACCGCGACGTGGACCGCGAAAAGGCCGAATTTCGACGCCAGCGGGAAAATCCCGATAAACAGCGGCCACCATGCGGTAAAGAACAGCGCGACGACGAGGTTCAGCCCCGCGCTCGCGAACATCAGCGCCGCCCAGAGCATCCCGAACCGGTCCATGACATCGCCGACGAGTTCTAGCTGTTCAGGCAATATATAGCGATTGAGCCAGCCGCGACGGAGCATCACCGACCCGACGATCAGGTAGACAATCGTCGGCTTGGCCATCACGAAGCGCGGATCGCCGGTAAAGAGGGTCGCGGCGGCGGTGAGCAATACCGACGCCAGGCTGATCCATTGCAGCGCCGCGACCTTCTTGCCGCGCGCCAATTCATAACCGACGACGCCAAGCGCAACGACGGTCCCGGCGATCGTCGCAGGGACGATCCCCGCGCCGGCAACGAGCAGCACCGCAAAAACGAGCACGCCGAGCGAGTCGAACAGCATCGGTCCGAGAGCGTAGAGCAAGGTTTTCATCCGCCTGTCCTTTCCGACTCAATGTTATCGACGTAAACATTGATCGCGGACGGGCGCGAGGTCAAGGATAAATTGACGCTGTTAACATGATATGCGGTGAAGCGCGCCTGGGCGGCGATCAGCTACGAAGCCGGACCTTCGCCGTCACCGACAGGCCCGGGCGCAGTTCGGCGAGCGCCGCCTGCCCCGGATCGAGCCGGATGCGCACCCCTACGCGCTGGACGATCTTGGTGAAATTGCCCGATCCGGGCTCAAACGGCAGCAAGGTGAACTCGCTGCCCGATCCCGGGGCGAGACTTTCGACCGTGCCGCGCAGCGTTTCGCCCAGCGCATCGACATAGACATCGGCCTTTTGCCCCGGGCGCATCTCGCGCGTTTGCGTTTCCTTGAAATTGGCGACGACATAGATCGAGCGCACCGGCACGACCGAAAGCAGCCGCGATCCCGGCTGGACATAGTCGCCGACCTGGATGCGCCGGTTGCCGACGACGCCGTCGATCGGCGCTGCGACGAGCGTATGTCCGCGATCGAGCTTCGCCAGTGCGAGCGCGGCGCGCGCCTTCGCCGCCTCGGCTTCGGCCGCCCTGACCTGCGCCGACAGGATCGGCCCCTTGGCGCGCGTCACCGCCGCCGCCTCGACACTCGCGCCCAGATCGGCGCGCGAGCGCTGTGCTGCCGACGCCGCGCCGACCGCGGTCGCCGACACCTGCTCGGCATCGCGCTTCGTCACGAAGCCGTCGACGAGCAGCGCATTGTAACGCCGCCGGTCCTCGGCCGCGCGCGCAAATTCGGCATCGGCGGCGGCGATCTGCGTATTCACCGAACGGATCTGCGCCGCCGCAAGCTTCTGCTCGGCGCCCAGCGAGGCGAGCGTCGCGCGCGCCGTCGCGACCTGTGCATCGGCATCGGCGACCGCGGCCTCGGCCGCCATCAACCGCGAGTCATAATCGCGCACGTCGATGCGGACGAGCGGATCGCCCGCCTTCACCGCCTGATTGTCCTTCACCAGCACCGCGGTAACCAGCCCGCCGACGCGCGGCGCCACCTCGCTGGCGTCCGCCTGCAGATAGGCGTTGTCGGTCGACTCCGCGCTGCGCGGCGACAATATCCACCATGTACCGAGCGCGGCGATGACGAGCGCAACAAGCCCGACCTTCCACGCCTTTTTCGGCAGCGCGATCCCGCGGCGCCCGATTTCCTTGGCCGGCGCTTCGGCCTCGATCGTCATCGGCGCGTTCATGGCTGGATCACCAACAGGGTCGATGTCGCCGTCGCAAGGATACGCCCTGCCTCGTCGGTGATCTTCGCCTCGGTATAGGCGACCCGGCGGCCGATCGAGATCACCCGCCCCTCGGCGCGCACCTTGCCGGTCTTTTCGGTCATGGCCTTCAGATAGGAGGTCTTGAGCTCGAGCGTCGTCATCGACTGCCCCTCCTCAAGCTTGGTCACGACCGCGATCCCGCATGCGGAATCGAGCAAGGTCGCTGCATAACCGCCGTGGACAGTCCCCTGCGGATTATAATGTTCGGGGCCCGGCACGCCTTCGAACGCCGCCCAGCCATCGCCGGCATCGACCAGCTGAAAACCCAGCGTATGCCCGATCGGTGGGCGGCCGCCCGATGCAATCAGTCCCTGCACCCGCGCGAGCGTCATTGTGCGACCTCCAGCCCATAGCGTGCCACGATGCTGGCGTGGGTATCGGCGAGCATCGCGTCGGAAAGCGCCGGATCGCCAACCGCCCGCGCGAGCGCGACACCGCCAACGAGCTGCGCAAGCAGCGCGTGCGATTCGGCCCGCGCGTCCGCAAAGCCCAGCTTCGCGAGCGGTCCGGCCAGCCGGCTCGCAATCCCCTCGACCCCGGCGCCGAAACGATTGCGCGTCGCGGGCTGCGACCGTGCGAAATCGCCCGACAGCGTCGGCAGCGGGCAGCCCCGGTCGCGCCCGTCGCGATGCGCGGGCGACAGGTAGAAATCGATATAGGCACGCAGGACGCCGCGCGGTTCGCCGTCATGGTCGATCCGGTCGCTGCGCACGCGCGCATCGGCGAACATCGTACCGATCGCCTCCTTCACCAGCGCGTCCTTCGACGGAAAATGGGCATAGAAGCCGCCATGGGTCAGCCCCGCGCGCGCCATGATTCCCGCCACGGCGACATTGTCCGGTCCCTTCGCGCGAATCTCCTTCGCCGCCTCTTTCAGCACCCGTTCGCGGGTCTCTGCCTTGTGCTCGGTTGAATAGCGCACTTGCGTCTCCTTTTATATGACGCATATAATATAAAGACGACAGGACACAAGACCCATGGCCTCCATCCCGCTTTCTCCCGCCGCCGGCGCCGCTTCGGACGACGCACCGTTCAACCCGGCGGCGATGCCCGACGCACGGAAATATCTGATCTTTGCCGTGATGGCGTTCGGCCAGTTCATGGCGCTGATCGACATCCAGATCGTCGCTGCTTCCCTGAACGAGGTGCAGGCGGGGCTCAGCGCCGGACCCGACGAAATAAGCTGGGTACAGACTGCCTATCTGATGGCCGAACTGGTGATGATCCCCTTCTCTGCCTTCCTCGCGCAGGCGCTCTCGACGCGCTGGCTGTTCGCGGCGTCGGCGGGGCTGTTCACGATCGCAAGCATACTGTGCGGCCTCGCGTGGAGCATCGAATCGATGATCCTTTTCCGCGCCGTGCAGGGCTTTGTCGGCGGCGCGATGATCCCGACCGTCTTCGCGACGGGATATATGCTGTTCGAGGGCAAGCAGCGCGCAATGATCCCCGCGATCCTCGGCATGGTGTCGGTGCTGGCCCCGACGCTTGGCCCGACGGTCGGCGGCTGGATCACCGATGCGATGGGCTGGCGCTGGGTCTTTTTCATCAACGTCCTGCCCGGCGCGATGGTGACGCTCGCGATCCTGGCGCTCGTCCGCATCGACAAGCCGAACCTGCCGATGCTGCGCCGTATCGACTGGGTGCATCTCGCCTCGATGGCGGTGTTCCTCGCGGGACTGGAGTTCGTGCTGGAGGAGGGACCGAAGCACGACTGGTTCAGCGAGCCCGAAATCGCGATCGGCGCCTGGATGTCATTCGTCGCCTTTGGCCTCTTCCTCGAACGCTCCTTCCGTTCGGACGGGCCGATCGTCAGGCTCACGCCATTCCGCAAACCGACCTTTGTCTTCGCCTGCGTCTTCAATCTCGTGATCGGCTTCGGCCTCTATGCCAGCACCTATCTCGTTCCGATCTTCCTCGGCCGCGTGCAGGGCTATAACGCCTCCGAAATCGGGACGACGGTCTTCGTTTCGGGCCTCGCCCAACTCCTCGGCGTCCCGATCGCCGCGGCATTGTCGCAAAAGGTCGACCAGCGCATCGTCATCACCTTCGGGCTCAGCCTCTTCGCGCTCGGCCTCTGGATGTTCAGCTTCATGACCCCCGAATGGGGTTTCGCCGCACTCTTCTGGCCCCAGGTCGTGCGCAGCTTCGCGATCATGCTGTGCATCGTGCCCTCGGTCGGCCTTGCGCTGGGCAATTTCGAGGGGCCCGAACTCCGCTACGCCTCGGGCCTGTTCAACCTGATGCGCAACCTTGGCGGCGCGATCGGCATCGCGCTCGTCAACACCTGGCTCAGCGACAATCTGCGCATCCATATGCTGCGCCTGTCGGAAGCATTGGGCCGCTCGGCCGACGCCGCGAACGAAGCCGCGGCGGGGCTGGCGCAGCATATTGGCCGTTATGTGTCCGACCCCGCGCTCGCGCAGCAGATGGCAGAGGGCACGCTCGGCCGCATCGTCGGCCGCGAGGCGCTGACGCTGGCTTTCGACGACGTCTTTCGCCTGATGGCATATCTGTTCCTGGCGGCGCTGGTGATGGTCCCCTTTTGCAAGCCGCCCCCGATCGGCGGCCCCGCGCCGAAGGACGCGCATTAGCCGAAAAAATCGGGAAGTTCATCGAAAACAACTGGTTGCAAACAAGCGTTTGCGCTGCAAAACCGCGCATCGAATGCCGGGGGCCTCGGGACCAGCCCAATACCAAACAGAGGATAAAATGCGAATAGAAGGCAATTATGCGGACGATGGTTATGCGACAATCAGGGGCCTGATCCCTCCAGAGGTTGCCACGAATCTCTTCAAGCAATTGCAGATGGACCTTCAGGGTGCGGGAAAATCTTTCGACACCTTTGCCAAGTCGCACCAGCTGTCGAAGCAGCGGACGGTCGATATCTCGGGCCATTTCTACCGCCCGCTGACCACCTTCCTCTGGGGTCTTACGCCGATCGTCAGCGAACTGACCGGGGCCGACCTGCTGCCAAGCTACGACTATTTTCGTATCTATCAGAAGGACGATATCTGCCGCGTCCATTCGGACCGCCCTTCGTGCGAGCACAGCGTCTCACTCACGCTTGCCTATAGCGACGATGTGCCGTGGCCGCTCGAAGTCGGCTCCGTGCCGGTCGAAGGCGAAGGCCCGTGCGTCGATGATTTCGGCGACGAGCCCTATACCGCGGTGGCGATGCAGCCCGGCGACGCGGTGCTATACCGCGGCATCGACCTGCGCCACGGCCGGACGATGCCCAACCCCAACCGATGGTCCGCACACCTCTTCCTGTTCTGGGTCGAGCGCAACGGCGATTTCGCGCAACATGCCTTCGACGAACAGCGCCTGAAGTCGGAACTGCAGCGGGTCGGCAATCTGCAACCCCGCGCAGACCCGATCACGGCCAGAGCCTGATCAGGGTCCGGTAGCGACCGGAAGCGGACACTCCACCCAATCTAAACCGTTCGCATCGAGCGCAGTCGAGATGCCCATTGGGCTGGGCGTTTCGTCGATGGGTGTCTCGACTTCGCTCGACACGAACGGAGAAAGGGCGGAGCTCAAAGCGACCGGTTGCAGACCTCCCCATCATCGTCACCCTCGAACGCGACACGTGGCTCGTTCGACTTGATCCGGGGTCCCGCTTGAAGTCGAAGCCAGTGGGCGCCTCAAAGAAGCGGGATCCCGGGTCAAGCCCGGGATGACGGAGGGGGGCGACAAAACGACCGCTCACCACCCCCCAGCAGCCACACCGCCCTGTCCGCGCCGCGAATAATCAGTAGGGGCTTGGTTTCCCATTTCCGAAACACCATCTGAACGACATGGGGCCCGCGCAGCCGCCCGAACGCCCGTTTCCGCCAAAAGCGCAGCGGGTTACGCAGGGAAGGTTCGGCTTAGGTTCATCTCGGCGCGCCAATCTGCGCCGCAGGGGATATGGGGCCTGGGAACGCGATTGATAATGAAGACGACAGCCCGCCTCCTCATCCCCCTCTCCGCGATGCTCGCGCTCGCCGCGCCCGCGCTTGCGCAGGATGACGGCAGCCTCGCCCAGTCGGGCCATCCGCCGGAGCGCACCTCGGTGCTCTATACCTATGGCGACGAACCCTGCCCCGAACCGCAGGGCGACGAGATTGTGGTCTGCGCGCAGCAGCCCGAAACCGAACGCTACCGCGTCCCCAAGGAACTGCGCGAGGAGCTCAAGGAAGATGTTCCCGTCGGCGGCGGCAGTTGGGCCTCGGCGGTCGAGGGTTATGACAATGTCGCTCGCGCTACGCGCCCGAACAGTTGCTCGCCCGTCGGTTCCTACGGCTTCACCGGCTGCGCCGCCGCCGCGATGCGTCAGTGGTTCGAGGCGCGCCGCGCGCCCTGACTTTCGACTCGTCGCAAATACCCCGCACGGGGTATGACCCCCGTCTACATCGCTGATATCGGGCCGCTCAGAGGGACTTGATTGTGTGGGGCAATCGAAAACCGGGCGCGGTCACACCCGTGGCGCTGGCGTTCGGCTGGGGGATATCGGCGGCTAGCGACCCGCCGTCGGTATCCTTTCCAGGCCGCCGCGGCATCCGCCCCGTCTCAACGCATCAGCCGGTTCACCAATGCCGTCAGTTCGGCCTCGCGGCCGACATCGCTCTTGCGCAGGATTGATTTGATCTGCGTGCCCAGCGTCAGCGCGCTCGTCCCGCGCCCTGCAGCGATTTCCTCGCGCGCTTCACCATTCGCCAGCCGCAGCGCGATCTCGGCCTCGGCCGCCGTCAGTCCCAGCGCATCGCGCAGCGGCGCCGTCCGCATTGCCGGGATATCGGCCGCACGGCGCGCCACGACCAGCACGCGCGGGTCGAAACCGAAATCCCATTGGCGCCGGGGCAGGCGGAACAATTCGCACAATATACCCGGCGCGCCGTTGCGCGGGGACGCGATCCAATATTGCTGCATCGCCCCCTCGGCTCCGGCGCCGTTCAACGCACGGGCAAGCGCCGTCTGCAGCACCGGATCGGCATCGCGTCGCCCCGCGCCCAGCCGCCCGCGGCGCAGGCAGAGTGCGCCATCCGCGCGCTCGCCGACGATCGCTTCGGCCGCCGCCGACAACGCCGCAACCGTGCCATGCCGGTCGATCAGAAAGGCCGCGACGCCGATCGCATCGAACGCGCCGACGGTCATCGCGGTGCCGCGCTGCGCCATCGCCTGCTGCATCCGCACCGCCGCAAGCGCATAGGTCGCGCCCGCCGCGAACAGCTTGCGGTCGCGCCCTGCCGTCCGGCCATCGCGCTCCGAACGAAGCGCCGCCAGCCCGACCATCAGCCCCTCGCCCTCGACCAGCACCGTCTGGCATCCGTGAACGCCGTCCCACTTGCGCACATGCTCTTCATAATCGTCGGTGCCGCTGTGTTGCCGGACGATATCGTAATGCGCCTCGCTCAGCACCTCCATCGGTCGCCCGCCAGCGGCGACACGCCAGTTCACCTCGGGCCACCATCCTTCGATTTCCATGAATTCGCGCTGATAGGCGGGGTCGATGTCGGGCATGAAGTTGAACAGCGTCGCGTCGTCGCCCAGCCCCAGCAATTGCGCACGCGACGACCCTGTCCGCCGCGCGAACAGGCGCAGCGCCGCGTTCCAGCCGTCGTCCTCGAACGGCGCCGCCAGAAAGGCGTTTTCGATCTCGCCCGCCTCGCGAACGAACAGACTATCCATCGACGTCGGCCCCCCAGCCTTCGTACGCAGCTTCTGCTGATGATGCTGCGTTGCAGCATGAAATTGCAGGCAGCACAAGCGACTTGCGACGATATGTTTGTCGGTGCCCGCGGCGAAACGCTGTGTTTCGCCGCCGCTTATTGACGCCGTCCGGTGGCTTCGCATAGCTTCGCGCCTTCCCCAACAGGAGACTGTCCCATGCGTCGCATCCTCCCCTATGCCGCTCTCGCTTTCGCCGCCGTTGTCGCAACCCCGATCGTCCTCGCGCAGGGCGGTTCGGCCCCCGGCGCCCCCGACAAATCGCGCGTCACCGCCGGCACCTACGCCGCCGATCCGCTCCACACGATGGTCGTATGGGAAGTCGATCACCTCGGCTTCAGCAAATATACCGGCATCTTCGGCGACGTGTCCGGCACGCTCGTCATCGATCCCAAGAATCCCGCCGCGGCCAAGGTCGACGTCATCATCCCCGTGTCGAAGGTCACGACCGCCAACGCCGGCCTGACCAGCCACCTGCTGCGCCCCGGCAAGGACGGCGGCAAGCCCGACTTCTTTGGCGCCGCCCCCGCCGACGCCAAATTCGTCTCGACCAGCGTCGTCCTAGACGACGACGGCGACGAAGCGAAGGTTACCGGCAATTTGACGCTGAACGGCGTGACCAAGCCCGTCACTCTCGACGTCGATTTCCACGGCGCGGGCGTCGGCATGAACAAGAAGGAAACTGTCGGCTTCCAGGCCGAAACCACGATCAAGCGCAGCGATTTCGGCATCAACATGGGCATTCCCTACGTCAGCGACGCCGTCGAACTCGAAATCCACGCCGCTTTCGAAAAGCAGTAAGCGCACCCAATCTGTCACAAGCGCCGGTTACAAACGGGGCGGAGCCAACATTGGCCCCGCCCCTTTTCGTACAGGAGCCGTGTGATGAGCGAACTGGTACGCGAAATTGTCGAAGTGAACGCCTCGATCGACGGCGACGAGGAAAATCCGCTGCTGATCGTCGAGGTCGAGGGCCTCGCCTCCACCGCGGGCTGGACCAACGTCCGGCTCGAACCGCATGTCACGATCACCCCGCCCGAAGACGGCGTGCAGGATTTCGACCTTGTCGGCGACCGCCCCGCCGATGCCGCCGAGGTGCTCAGCGAAGTCGAGGCCGCATGGGAAGGCTCGCTCGAGGACTGGTGCATCGGCGTCCGCGTCCACGCCATCGACAATCTGATCGAGGACGAAATTTTCGAACCCTGGGATGAGGACGACGAGAGCGAAGCCGCCTGACGCTCGCTTTCCTACGATCCCCTGCACTGCGCCGGGCCGCAAGGCCGTCTTTGATCAGCAAGGCGGCCCGGCGACATTTTTCGGTTCATCGAAGGGCCAGCATGCCCGGCGTAGCCTTCCTTGCATTCAAGGGAGGATCACCATGCACCGCAGCCTGCTTCTCGCGTTTGCCCTCGCCGCCACCCCCGCGCTGGCGCAAGCCAATCCGCAGATCGACTATCCCGGATTCCAGGCGCTCACCGCCAGCGTCGCCCCCGAACGCGCGACGCGCCTCATCGCCTTCGATGCCTTCAAGGCGGAGGCCGCCAAACCCGGCACCCTCCTGCTCGACGCGCGCTCGAAGGACGCCTTCGCGCGCGGCCATATCAAGGGCGCGGTCAATCTGCCGCTCACCGACTTCACCGCCGAAAGCCTCGCCGCGGTGGTGGGCGCCAACCCCGGCCGCCCCATCCTCATCTATTGCAACAATAATTTCTCGAACCACCGCAGCCCCGTGCCGCTGAAATCGGCACCGCTCGCGCTCAACATCCAGACCTTCATCAACCTTGTCGGCTATGGCTATCCGAACATCCTCGAACTCGCCGACGTCGTCGATTTCAACGATCCCAAGGTGGAGTGGGTGACGGGGAATAAGATCTGGCTCCCCGGCTCTTTTTGACCTCTCCGCCTCGCGATCGGGCGATGATCGCTTTTGAAAAACAGCCGTTCCCCGGCGAAGGCCGGGGCCCAGAGCGGCCGCTTGTTTTGTACGCCTTGCGTCCGGCTTTCGCCGGGGGAACACGAGCGGCAAGAAACGACCGGGAGCGGACACTCCACCCAATCTAAACCGTTCGCATCGAGCGCAGTCGAGATGCCCATCGGGCTGGGCGTTTCGTCGATGGGTGTCTCGACTTCGCTCGACACGAACGGAGAAAGGGCGGAGCTCAAAGCGACCGGTTGCAGACCTCCCCATCATCGTCACCCTCGAACGCGACACGTGGCTCGTTCGACTTGATCCGGGGTCCCGCTATTTCGTGAAGCGTGCCGATGCCGTAAAAAAGCGGGATCCCGGGTCAAGCCCGGGATGACGGAAGTGGGGGACGGGATGTCCGCTTCCCACCCCAAAACAGACATCGCCTCCAAAAAGGTCTTTCCTACATTATCCGGCCGTGCCAGCCTTCATCCGGCTCTTTCATTCGGTGAACAAAAAGCTGGTCGCTGCCTGGCTTGCGGGTACGACCACGATCGGACGTGCCGCGCACATCCGGCACTCCGCGACTTGCAAATCGGGGCGCTCATAGGGCTGAACTTTCCTGAACTTTGGAATATCGCGCGGCCACAAAGGCCACATTTTTAAATGCGCGCATGCAGGGCTTTTGTGGCTTTAAGCCCAAAGAAAGACCCGCCCCCAGGCCCATGTCCCCGGGGGCGGGTCGCGACCCGTCGTCCGTTGGCCGCCTCCGGCCCCGCGGCATGATTGCGGGACCGGGGCGCCGGATCAGGCGAGGTCGAAACGGTCGGCGTTCATCACCTTGGTCCACGCCTTTACGAAGTCCTTGACGAATTTCTCCTCATGGCCCTTCTCGGCATAGACTTCGGCGACTGCGCGGAGTTCCGCGTTCGAGCCGAAGATCAGGTCGGCGCGTGTCGCGCGCCACGTCTCGCCCCCGCTCGCGCGGTCGGTCGCGACATATTCCTGGTCGTCCGAGCCTTCGACGGACTTCCACACATTGGTCATGTCGAGCAGGTTGACGAAATAATCGTTCGTCAACTGGCCCGAACGTTTTGTGAAATGCCCGTGCCCGCGCTCGCCGTGATTGGCGCCGAGGACGCGCAGCCCCCCGATCAGCACCGTCATTTCGGGCACCGACAGGCCGAGCAGCGAGGCGCGGTCGAGCATCATTTCCTCGATCTTCACCGCGAGCTTCTTCTTGCCGACATAGTTGCGGAAGGCGTCAGCCTCGGGCTCCATCACCGCGAAGCTGTCGGCGTCGGTCTGCTCCGCCGACGCATCGCCGCGGCCGCCGTTGAAGGGCACCGAAACGCCGAAACCCGCATCCTTGATCGCCTTTTCGAGCCCGACGACACCGCCAAGCACGATCGCGTCGGCCATCGACAGGCTGCCGCGCAGGCCGTCGAGCGTGCCGAGCACCTTCGCGAGTTCGGCAGGTTCGTTGACTTCCCAGTCCTTTTGCGGCGCAAGGCGCACACGCGCACCATTGGCCCCGCCGCGGAAGTCGGATTTGCGATAGGTACTCGCCGAGGCCCAGGCCGTCTTGATCAACTGGCTGACGGTCAGGCCGCTGGCCGTGATCTTGTCCTTTACCGCCTTGACGTCGGCGTCCGACGGCTTCGAGCCGGCGGGGATCGGGTCCTGCCAGATCAGATCTTCGGCCGGGACTTCGGGGCCGAGATAGCGAATCTTCGGCCCCATATCGCGGTGGGTCAGCTTGAACCATGCCCGCGCGAAGGCATCCCGAAACGCCTCATGATCGTCGCGGAACTTCTCGCTGATCTTGCGGTATGCCGGATCGCGCTTCAGCGCCATGTCGGCGGTGGTCATCATCGTCGGGACCTTCAGGTTCGGATCCCAGGCCGCGGGGGCCATATCCTCTTCCTTCTGGTCGATCGGCTGCCACTGGTTGGCCCCCGCCGGCGACTTCACCAGCTCATAATCATAATCGAACAGCAGGCGGAAGAAATTGTCGGTCCATTTGTCCGGCGTATTCGTCCACGCGCCTTCGAGGCCGCTGGTGACCGTATGCTCTCCGATGCCGCCGCTTTCATGCCCGCTGACCCAGCCAAAGCCCTGCGCAGCGAGGTCGCCGCCCGCGGGAGCGTTGCCGAGCAGCGACGCATCGCCATTGCCGTGCGCCTTGCCGAACGTATGGCCGCCCGCGGTGAGCGCGACTGTTTCCTCGTCGTTCATCGCCATGCGCGCGAAGGTTTCCTTCATGTCGCGCGCCATGCCTTCATCATCGTGCGAATTGCCCTGGGGCCCCTCCGGATTGACGTAGATCAGGCCCATCTGGATCGCGGCGAGCGGCCCTTCGATCGCATGGAAGCCATGTTCGGGGGCGATGCGCGTCTGCACGCCCTGGTTGACCCATTTGTCTTCGCTGCCCCAATAAATGTCGCGTTCCGGCTCGAACACGTCGGCGCGGCCGCCGCCGAAACCGAAGACCGGTCCGCCCATGCTTTCGATCGCGACATTGCCTGCGAGGATAAACAGGTCGGCCCAACTGATCTTGTTGCCGTATTTCTGCTTGATCGGCCACAGCAGGCGGCGCGCCTTGTCGAGGTTTCCGTTGTCGGGCCAACTGTCGAGCGGCGCGAAGCGCTGTTGCCCGCTATTGGCGCCGCCGCGCCCATCGGCGGTGCGATAGGTGCCGGCGGCGTGCCATGCCATGCGGATGAAAAAAGGCCCGTAGTGACCATAGTCCGCCGGCCACCAGGGCTGGCTGTCGGTCATCAGCGCGGTCAAATCATCCTTCAGCCCCTGATAGTCGATCGACTTGAAGGCGGCCGCATAATCGAAGTCATCGCCCAAGGGATTCGACGAGCCGTTCGGGTTCAGTATCTCGGTCGCCAGCATCTCGGGCCACCAATCCTTGTTGGTGCGACCAAGCAGCGCGCGTGCGCCTCCCGGCTGATGGACCGGGCAACCGCCCGCTGGATCGATGGGGGTGGGGTCGTTCATGCAGTCTCTCCTTTTATGGTTTCTTGGAAAGCGTGGCGCAGGCCGATGACCGGCGCATGACGAGTGGGCGACCTGGGGGTCACCATATGGCTTTCGGTGCGGGCATGGCGCGAGTCGATGCCGTCATCCTTTCGCTCTGACCCGGCAACGATAGGCCCCGTCCGCCCATCGACCTAAACGAATAAGGTGAATTCAGTGATTGAGTGGTCCGATCATAGACGCAGCTTTCCTCCACGCTCCAGCGCGTCCATCGCACAACGGCCACGCCTCGGCGAAAGCACGACGAGTTGCGGAACATCGGCCGCAGCGGTCGGTTTTTCGGATGCCGCATGATTATGTTTTGCGCGGCAAAAGGAGATGGAAAGTGGCTAACACCCCCAACCAGCAGAATGAGAAGAAGCCGCAGTCGGATCGTCACCGCCAGCAGCAACAGCAGCAGGGCGGCGAGAACCGCCAGCCCGGCAGCGAACAGCGTCCCGATCAGGGCCGCCAGAACCCGCAGCAGCGCTGACACCGTCAGCCTGCAAGAGAAAGGGCCGCCCTCGCGGGCGGCCCTTTTCTTTTGTCCAGAATATGAAGGTCAGAAGCTGAACTTCACCGTCCCGCCCCAAGTGCGCTCGTCGCCCACCTGACCGGCGATCAGGCCGGTGTTGCCGGGCGCGACCTGCAGCAATTCGATATAATCGATATCGAAGGCGTTGCGGACCCACCCAAAAACATCGAGGCCCTCGCCGCGGAAACCGACGCGGAAGTTGGTAAGCGCATAGCCCTTTACATTGGTATAGATCGACGGCGACGCGTTCGAATTCCAATGCGAGCGGTAATTGCCGTCGACGCCCAGATAAATCTGCCCTTCCTTCGCCAGCAACGTCACCGGAACATTGGTTTCGGCGCCGTAGGAAAAGGCCCATTTCGACACGCCGGGCAGGCGCTGGCCAGAGATGTCGCACTGCCGCGGGCTCAGCGCGCCGGGAACCCCCGGCTGCGAATAGTTTGGCGTCGCATTTGCCGGCTGAAGCGTTCCGCCCGACAGTTCGGGCGGGCACGGCGCGTTGGTGAACTTCTTGTACTTGGCGTCGGTATAGGCGCCATTGGCATAAGCGGTGAAGCGATCGCTCGCGACGATCTTGAGGTCCGCTTCGATGCCCTGCGTCCGAACCTTGTCGGCGTTGGCGAGATAGCCGCGCACCGTGCCGAACTGCCCGCCGTTCACCGTAGCCTGGAAATCCTTGATTTCGGTGCGATACGCCGAGAGGTTGAACGTCGCGCGCCGGTCCAGGAACTGCGTCTTGAGGCCGATTTCGAAATGGTCGATCGATTCAGGCTTCACCGTGCTCGCATCATAATTGACCGTGTTGTCGGCATTCAGCGGCAGGCCATTCTGGTTGATGCCCAGCGTCTTGAAGCTCTTGGCATAGGTCGCATAGGCCAGAATATCGGGCGCGACCTTGTAGTTCACGTTGAAATCATAGGTGAAGTTCCACGCGCTGTCCGACGGCGCGCTTTCCTGCGGCTGATAGACGCCGCACTGCGCCGCCAATATTGCGGGAAGGCTGGTGCCTGGTGCCGGGGTGCAATTGATCACCTGCCCCGCGCCGTTCGTCACGACGCGCCGGTAAAAACCCGATTTCTTGTCATAATTGACGCGCGCGCCCGGCTGGATCGTCAGGGCGTCGGTCACCTTCCAGCTAAGCTGGCCGAACAGCGCGGCGCTGGTGCTCTTGAGATATTGCGTATTGGTGGCGGTCAGGCCGTTGAGGACGGCGGGATTATCCGCCAATGCGCCGGTCAGGCTCCATTTGCTGGCATCGGCGCCCTGCTGCTCGGTCCCCTGCGTGTCGATCCGCTGCTTGAAGCCGAACAGGCCGACGACGAAATCGACCTTGTCGCCCTCGTAATTGTAGCGGAATTCCTGGCTATATTGGTCCTGCTGCGACGGGTTCTGCGATTTCGAGACGATCGAGAGGCCGGTGAAGTCGCGGTCATTCTCGGGCTTCCAGTCCCAGAAGCGCCAGGCGCTGATCGACGTCAAGGAACCGGGGCCGACGTCCCATTTAACGCGCACCGAAGCGCCGCCGATCTTGTTACCGGCGTTCAGGCTGGCATCCAGGTCGGTCAGGCGGTCATAGGGATTGGTGCTTGGCACGGCATAGTTGCGCCCCGGATTGGCGGCATTCACCGCCGCAACCAGCGCGTCATACTGACGGGCGAGCGCGCGCTGCGTCCGGCCCACGCGGACATAGGTCGTGCCGTAACCTTCGGGGTCCTGTTTGCTATAGTCGCCCGCGAGCGTGATGCTGAGATCTTCGTTGGGCTGGAACAGCAACTGGCCGCGCAGACCCAGATTGTCCTGCTCGTTGATCCAGCGATCGCTGACCGTGTTATAAAGCGTGCCACGTCGGCTGGTAGCCGCGATGGCGATGCGCGCTGCAATCTTGTCCGTCAGCGGGCCGGAAATTGCCGCCTTCGCCTGACGATAATTGAGATTGCCGACGCTCACTTCCGCCCTGCCCTCGAAATCGAAGGTCGGCTGGTTCGTCGTAATGTTGATTGCGCCGGCGGTCGTATTCTTGCCGTACAGCGTGCCCTGTGGCCCGCGCAGAACTTCGACCTGCGCGACATCGAGGAAGTCGAAAGTCGCGGCGGCAACGCGCGAATTGTAAACATCGTCGACATAGATGCCGACGCCCTGCTCGAAACCGTCGCTGGTCAGACCGAACGGCACGCCGAGGCCGCGAATATTGACCGAGGTGTTGCGGGGGTTCGAGGTGTAGACCTGCAGCGTCGGGGCGAGCTGCTGGAGCTTCACGACGTTGAAATTGCCTGTCGCCTCGATCGAATCGCCGCGGATCACCGAGATGGCGACCGGTACTTCCTGCGCGGTTTCCTGACGGCGGCGGGCGGTGACGATGATGATGTCGCCGCGGCTGGCCTGATCGTCGGTATCAACGGCGGCATCGGCAGCGGTCGCAGCGGCGGCAGCGGCTTCGTCGGCGGCGGTTTCAGCGGCCGAAGCGGGCGTCGCGCCGCACGCGAGCAAAAAGGACAGTGTAAGCGAGGAGGCCTGCACGCGGCGGCGGACCGAAGGATATTTCGCAGTCATGGGTCAATTCCTGTTGCAATAGAAATCACCACATCCGGCGGTCCGGTCTGCGGCAAGTGGGACATAAGTCCCTTTGGGAGCTCAAAATTCAGTTGGGGTAGCGGTGCCGCTCGGTCACATCGACCTGCACAAGACGCCCCTCGTGCACGGTCAGCTGGATCGCACCGAACTTCAGCTTGTCGAGTGCTTCGAGCACAGTCTGAATGGCGCGCGGCACCTCTTCGGAGCCGCCTTTGGCGACTTCGTTGATAGCGCTCATGATAATTCCTTTCCCTCGTGGATTCGCCGGACAAGCATATGCCAAGTGATTTAGTAGACAATGATTGATTTGCTTTCTGCGCCGAAAGGTTGGGTTGTCGCGCCCAACGGACCGCGCCGAACGGAATCACACGTGCGACGGGCCGACTGGCCGAGCGACGCTAGGGATTGCGCGCGAGTCCCAGTGCTGGCAAAGGCTGGCTCAATGAGCAAAATTAACGATCTGATGGCCCGCGGAACCGAGCTTCTCGGCAGCGACTATGCCATTCTCTGCGGTGCGATGAGCTGGGTTTCCGAACGCCATCTGGTCAGCGCGATCAGCAATGCCGGCGGTTTCGGCGTGATTGCGTGCGGCGCGATGACCCCGGAGCTTCTCGACACCGAAATCGCGGCGACAAAAGCGCTCGCAAAACGCAATTTCGGCGTGAACCTGATCACGATGCACCCGCAGTTGTTCGAATTGATCGAGGTGTGCGCGAAGCATGCTGTCGGTCATGTCGTGCTCGCGGGCGGGCTTCCGCCCAAGGGCAGCCTGGAGGCGATCAAGGCATCGGGCGCCAAGGTCATCTGCTTCGCCCCGACGCTGGCGCTGGCGAAAAAGCTGGTTCGTTCGGGCGTAGACGCGCTGGTGATCGAAGGGATGGAGGCCGGCGGCCATATCGGTCCGGTGTCGACGAGCGTCCTGGCGCAGGAAATCCTGCCCACGCTCGCGGACGAGGTCCCGGTGTTCGTCGCAGGCGGTATCGGTCGCGGCGAGGCAATCGCCGCCTATCTGGAAATGGGCGCGTCGGGCGTGCAACTCGGCACGCGCTTCGTCTGCGCGACCGAAAGCATCGCCCACCCCAATTTCAAAAAAGCCTTTCTACGTGCATCGGCGCGCGAAGCGATCGCGAGCGTCCAGATCGACCCGCGCCTGCCCGTGATCCCGGTTCGCGCGCTCAAAAATGCGGGCACGGAGGCTTTCACTGCGAAACAGCGCGAAGTCGCGAACAAGCTCGACAAGGGCGAAGTCGACATGATGGAAGCGCAGCTCGAAATCGAACATTATTGGGCAGGCGCACTACGCCGCGCAGTGATCGACGGCGACGTCGAAAATGGTTCGTTAATGGCAGGGCAATCTGTCGGTATGGTATCGGAAGAGGAGAGCGCGGCAGCAATCGTCGCATCTCTGGTGCAACAGGCCGAAGCGGCGTTGCACGCTCGGGGTTGATCCCGCATATTTATGCGGATGGGGAGTGGGTCATGAATTTGTCGCGTAAAATCATCGTAGCCGGTTTGCTTGCGAGCCTTGCGGCCTGTGCGCCGAAGGCCCCGCCGCCCCCGCCTCCGCCGCCTCCGCCGCCGGTTGCGGTGGTCATCCCGCCGCGGCCGCTACCGCCGGGCAACGCGTCGCTGACCCAGATTCTGCCCGCTCGCGGTCTTGACGGCCGTTTTGTCACCGCAAACAGCGGCGTGACCGGCGACAAGGCCTTCTGGCAGCTTAAGATCGGTCTCAATGTGGCCGCCATCGGCTGCCGCGGGCTTGAAGAAACGACGCTCGTCTCCGCGTACAACAACATCATCAAGACGCACGGCAAGGTGATCAAATCCACCGAGAAATCGGTGATCACCCAACTTGGCAAAGAGAATAAGAACAATGGCATCGCGCCGCGCGATCGCCTGTCGACGCAGTTGTTCAACTATTTCGCGCAGCCGCCGGCGCAGCGCGGTTTCTGCACGCGCGCCAACGAAATCGCGCAGATCGTCTCGTCGACGCCGACCGCGCAGCTCGTCGAACAAGCTCCCGCGCATCTCGCCCGGCTCGATGAGCCGTTCAACGACTTCTATCAGGCCTATGCCCAATATCAGGTCGACGCCGTTGCGTGGGACGCCAAATATGCGCCTAAGCCGGTGATTATGAATACTCCCGCCACGCCGATCGCAACACCTGCACAACCGGGAACGTCGCCATCCGGCATCTGACCTGAACGTCAGGCGGGGCGGCCTGTTGCATTCGCGCAACGCCGCCCTCGCGAGGCGATGGAATTTCCATCGGCTCGTCGCATTTTCCGCGACGGCACAGCGCGCCGGTTGACGTCATGCCGTCGACGCTGCGACGGCACGGCCCTTGTCGTAACAAGTCAGATATTCCCCGCTTTTCTGCCGGTCTGCGCACCATTTCCTCATGGTTAAGCAATGCTCGCAATGGATGCTCAACGGGGCGTTCATGATGAATTTCCGGAAACCTTTCGACTCTCTCCTACCGCTTAGCTTCAGCCTCGCCGGGATCGTCCGGTGTTGCTCGGGGGAGCATTGGGGGAATTGGGAACATGACCAGAGGGATCGGATTCGCCGCGGCGTGCGCGGCGGCGTTGGCTGCTGCGCCCGCAGCGGCCCAATATATGCCACAGGAACCGCAGGCGCCGGGGTATGCAGCAGCCAATTTACGGCTGCCGCCGCGCGATGCACAGGGGGACTATGCAACGCCAAATCGTGATTTGACCGGTCACGACGCGTTCTGGAACTTGCGCATCGCGCTCAACGTCGCGGCCATCGGTTGCCGGCATCCGGGATCGCTGCAGTTGATCGCCGACTATAACAGCATCATCGCGCGGCACGGCGGATTGATCCGCTCGGCCGAAACCGCGGTGATCGCCCGGCTGGGACGCGAAACGGGTAGCAATGGCATCGCTGCACGCGACCGCACCTCGACAAAATTGTTCAACTATTTCGCACAGCCGCCCGCGCAGAAGGATTTCTGCCGCGTCGCCGGATCGATCGCGCAGCAGGTCAGCGGGATGGACAGCGCGGGTGCAATGGCGATGGCGCCCGCAATGCTGGCACAGGTCGACCAGCCGTTCGTCGACTTCTATGACGCCTATGCGCGCTATCAGGTCGAACTTGCCGCCTATCGCGCCCAAAGCGGTCATCAGCCGAGGACCGAACCGGGCATTCAGATGGCCGCCGCGAAACCCTGAGCGAAATTCGCTGGGGGTCATAGCAACGGTGCCAAGCATCTGTTAGCAGGGCGGAGCGATGACCAATGCTCCGCCCCCACCTTCGACCGCGGCCCAGTCCGCGCGCAATATCCTGACCCGGTTGCACGAGGTCATGGCATCGCGCGCCAATGCGCAGGGCAAGCTCAATCAGGTCGTCGGGATCATCGGCGAATGCCTCGATAGCGAGGTCTGCTCGATCTATCTGCTGCGCGAAGGCGCGCTCGAACTTTATGCGACGCGCGGGCTGAAGCAGGAGGCGGTGCACGTCACCCGCCTGGGCCTTGGCGAAGGACTGGTGGGGACGATCGCCGACCAGATCGAAACGCTCAACCTCGACGAAGCCGCCGCGCACCCGGACTTTTCCTATCGCCCTGAAACGGGCGAGGAACTGTTCCACAGCTTCGCCGGTGTGCCGATCATCCGCCGCGAACGCGCGGTCGGCGTGCTGTGTGTCCAGCACAGCGATCCCCGCCGCTATGACGATATCGAGATAGAGACGTTGCAGACCGTCGCGATGGTGCTGTCCGAACTGATCGCCAACGCCGACCTCGTCGATACCGCGGCGCGCACCGATGCCGCCGCGGCCGATCAGTCGGCGCAGCGGCTGAACGGCCAGAAGCTGGTCGACGGCATGGGCGCGGGCGTTGCGGTGTTTCACCAGCCGCGCATCACCATCGAGCATACGGTCGCCGACGATATCGAGGCCGAACGGCACCGCGTCTATGCCGCATTCGACAAGATGCGCGAGCAGATCGACCGCATGGCGAGCTCGGCTGATTTCGGCGTCGGCGGCGAGCATGAGGAGGTCATCGAGACCTATAAGATGTTCGCCTATGACGAGGGATGGTCGCGCCGGATCAACGAGGCGATCGACAGCGGCCTGACCGCCGAGGCGGCGATCGAGCGCGTCCAGCAACGCACCCGCATGCGAATGCGTCAGATTGACGATCCCCTGTTGCGCGACCGCATGCACGATCTCGAAGACCTGTCGAACCGGCTGATCCGCATCGTGTCGGGGCAGATGGGCACCGCGGCGCAAATGGGGCTCCGCCAGGATTCGATCCTGATCGCGCGCAACCTTGGGCCGGCCGAACTGCTCGAATATGATCGCCGCCGCCTGAAAGGCGTCGTGCTCGAAGAAGGGTCCTTGACCGCGCATGTCATCATCGTCGCGCGTGCGATGGGCGTTCCGGTGCTCGGCCGCGTCAGCGACGTGCGGGCCTCGATCCGCGAAGGCGACCTGCTGCTGCTCGACGCCACGGCAGGCCAGCTCCACGTGCGCCCGACACAGGCGGTGCAGGACGCCTTCGACGCCAAGCTGGAGATTTCGCAAAAGCGCCGCGCCAATCTCGCGTCGCTGCGCGATCTGCCCGCTGTCACCAAAGACGGCGTACCGATCGAGCTGATGATCAACGCGGGGCTGCGCGAGGATGTCGCCGCGCTCGACCTGACCGGCGCGCGCGGGATCGGCCTGTTCCGCACCGAATTCCAGTTCCTTGTGTCAGCGACATTACCCTCGCGCGACCGCCAGCAGCGGCTTTACCGCGACGTGCTCGATGCTGCAGGCGACCGGCCGGTGATCTTTCGCACCGTCGACATCGGCGGCGACAAGGCGCTGCCCTATATGAATGTCGGCGACAGCGCGCACGAGGAAAACCCCGCGATGGGCTGGCGCGCTCTGCGCCTCGCGCTCGAACGCGAAGGATTGCTGAAGGTTCAGGCGCGCGCGCTGATGGAGGCCGCGGCGGGACGCACGCTCAACGTGATGTTCCCGATGGTATCCGAGCCGTGGGAATATGAGGCCGCGCGCGACCTGTTCGTCGGCCAGCGCGCCTGGCTCGCGAGCCACAACAAGAAACTGCCGGTCGCGATCCGCTATGGCGCGATGCTGGAGGTTCCGGGCCTTCTCGAAACCCTCGACCTGATGCTGCCGCATCTCGACTTCCTGTCGATCGGTACCAACGATCTCACCCAGTTCCTGTTCGCCGCCGACCGCGCGCATCCGCGGCTCGCCGAACGCTACGACTGGCTGTCGCCGACCGTCATGCGTTATCTCGCGCGCGTCGTCCGCACGGTATCGGGATCGAAGGTCGCGCTCGGTGTGTGCGGCGAGATGGGCGGCCGCCCACTCGAAGCCATGGCGCTGCTCGGCGTTGGTATCGAACGCCTGTCGATCACGCCCGCGGGCGTTGGCCCCGTCAAGGCGATGATCCGTTCGCTCGACCTCGCAGCGTTGCGCGCCGACATGCCGGCGATCCTAGCCCAGCCGTCAGCCGACCCGCGCGGTCAGTATCTGGCGTGGGCGCAGCAGCATCAGGTCGATCTGGGCGATTGATCGAACCGGCGATCTCCCGGATATAATCGGTTCCGGACAACAGTCGTAAGCGCGCAAGCGGCATAGACCGATACTCCGGCGACGATTGCGCCCGCAAAGGTGTCCGTGAGATGGTGGCTGCCATGGAACAGCGTACCGATCCAGACCAGCAGGTTGAACCCCACCGCTGGCCAGCGAAGCGCAGGAATTCGCCAGAAGGCCCACGCGGCCTGGATAGCCATGATCGTGTGAAAGCTGGGAAAGGTAATCAGTCCCATAATCGACGACCGGTTTAGATCGAAAAGCGCGCCCGTTCGCAACTGCATCACATGAACGACCGTCCGGCCCTCTGAACTGAGCGCCATCTGCGGGTGATCCGCGGCCGTCAGCTGCAGATATCCGTATGCGCCGACGGCGGGCAAAAGGACTGCGATGAGATGAACGGCGACCAGCGACAAGAAGGTCGCGGCAAGCAGCTTCATCAGGCGGTCGTTCTGGCGTGCGAGGATCAGCACGGGCAGGGCCAGCATGGCCTGGATGCCTGCCTGGTCATAGGCGATGCGCGTCCAATGCACCAAGGCGGGATAGTCGCCGAACCGATGGAGCATCGTCAACCAATCGAAGCCCAACCATTGATCGGCCGCATAGAGCTGGGCATCGATCAGTGGAAAACCGCGCCCGGCCGAATAGATTAGATACCCGGCTTCAGCGCCCAGAACCTTGCCGAGCTGCACCGCAAGGATGAAACCGAGGACCGTGGCGATCACCGGCGAAAACCGAAAGGTGCAATAGCCAGCGGTGACGATCGCCAGAGCAAAGATCAGTGGGATGCTTGCGCCCGGCGGCCGGAGCGCGACATTGGCAAAGAACCAGAGAATGCCAAGACCCGAGAAGAGAAGCGCACTGGCGCAAGCGACGATGATAGAGGGTACCAGCTCTTCTCGCGTGAAGGCGCCGTCCCACTTCGTCAATGCATCGCCGGGATCGAGGCGCAGCAACAGGGAGGATGTTGAGGTCATGGAGCGGAGTTAACTATCTTTCCGCGATTAAAATCGCGTAAACGAGCGATTTTTCAATATTTTCACAGATGGATGAACCATGTTGAACGCGATATTTGTTTATGTTATGTTCTCCACTCGATTCCTTGAGGAGAGAAAGCGATGACCGAGCAAGCCCCACGTGCCAGCGGCCAATGTCATTGCGGCGCAATCCGCTATTCGATGAGCACCGCGGTGCAGCATCACGCGCTTTGCCACTGCAGCGATTGCCGCCGCCATTCGGGCGCGCCGCTCGTCGGCTGGGCGCTCGTCGGCAATGACGAGATCGAAATCGACGGTAACGCCAAGATCTACGCATCATCCGAACATGGCCGTCGCCATTTCTGTGCCGATTGCGGCACAGGACTCTTCTACACCAACGATGCGATCTTTCCCGGCCAAATCGATGTGCAGACCGCAACGCTCGACGATCCCGACCTCATCCCCGCGCAGGCGCAGATTCAGACTGCCGAGCGTATCGGCTGGATGGAAAAGCTGAGCGATCTTCCGGCGTTCGAGCGTTACCCGCCCTTCGAATGATCAGCGGTCGGCGGCGACAATGGCCTTGACGAGTTCGGCGGTGTCGAGCCTGGCCTTGTCGTCGTCATAACCCTGACGGACGATCACCAGTTCGCGCGACGGGATGATGACGACATATTGGCCGCGATTGCCGAAAGCGCCAAAAGCGTCGGCGGGAATACCGTCCGACTTGTTCAGCAGCCAGAAGCCCGCGCCATAGCCGAACGGTCCGTCGGGTTGCGGCCCGCTCGGCGCCGTGACGAAGCGGCGCCAGTCGGCGGGAAGCAGGCGCTTACCCTGCCACATACCGTCGTTCTGATAGAGCAGCCCCAGCCGCGCGAGGTCGCGCGCGGTCGTCCACACCTGGCTCGACAGGATATAATCGCCGTCCTTGTCATGCTCGACGAAAGTGCGCGTCATGCCGATCCGATCGAAGAAGGCGGCGGGGTCAAGCGGCGCCCCTGCCTTTTTCAGCGCAGCCTTCAGCGACAGCGTCGCGAGCAGCGTGTCGTTGTTGGCATAACGATAACGGCTGTTCGGCGGGTTGAGCAGAGGCCATTGCGTAGTCCATTGCCGCACCGACGCCCCACCCATATAAATGGCGTCGCTGCGGTTGCCCGCAGTATCGCTGGTGAGGCCGCTCGCCATTCGCATCAGTTGTTCGGTCGTGATCGCCGCGCGCGGATCGCCCGGCGACTGCCATTCGGCGATCATCGCGGGCTTTGTGACGTCGATCGAGCCCTGCTGCACCGCATGGCCGATCAACGTCGCCGCCATCGATTTCGCCACCGAAAAGGTGCGCTGTGCGGTATGGATATCATGCCCGCCCCAATAGCGCTCGAGCGCGATCCGGCCGTTTTTGACGATCAGCAGCGAGCTGGTGCGCCCGCCGAAACGGTCGATGCCCATTGCCGTTTCCTCGAACGGGCTCTTGCCCTTGGGAATGGGGCGGCGCGCATCCTTGTCGCCGATCGGCCAAGGCCGGGCGTCGAGATCGGCGCGGCGCTCGGCGGCGGGTATCGCTGCCGACTGTGCCCCGATCGGCAACGCGACGCAGCCGTCGCGCCCGCTCCATTCGGCGATGCGCGGCGGCATATCGTCGCGATAGCTTACGCTGACGCGCTTTGCCCCGGTATCGACATCGGCCTTCAACGCCCGGACGTCGGCCTCAATCTCCGGATAGATGCCGGTGAGTTCGTCGCGCTCGATCGCCTCGATCGGCTTGCCTGCGCCGTTCCAGAGCGACGAACAGACGAACGCAGCGCGATAGCCCGCCGCCCATGCGCGGTTCAACTCGGCGTTGGGTTTGGGCGCCTGCGCGGCTCCGGGAACGGCGCCGGCTAAGAGGAAGGCGCCGAGAACGCACAGAAGGTCAGGGGCGGTCGCCGAAAGCCTGCCGCTGCGCCTTTTTTGCACGATCCCACCAAGCACGCCGGATGACATTGGCGACGCGTTCGGGATCGTCCGATCCGAAGCGGACGAGCAGCGCGTGCCAGCCTTCGTAATGCGGCGTTTGCCAGAAGGTGCCGGGATCGGTTTCAAGCAGGATTTCCTTTTCGTCGGGCTTGCACATCACCGCAAAACTGCCCGGCTCGCGTCCGGGAGACGCGAGAGCCTTGCCGTTGAGCTTGGGACAAGGCGTGCCGTAAAAGGAAAGCATTTCAACCTCTGGGAGCGTGCAGGCAAAGGCTACCACATCGTCCCAACTGTCGAATACAAGCGTCATGCGTCCCGTCGAACTAGTCTTCGAGCGTCCCGGCCATAACCTCGACGTCCCGTCCCAACGGCTGCATGGGCTGGAAGCGCAGGCGCGTCAACACCAGCCGGTCGCCCTGAATATCGAGGTCATAGAAAGCGTTGCCGCCGCGAGGACAGCAATTGCCGTCGCCGTCGCGCGCAACAGGTGCGGAGGCGAACATCTCGTCAAAGGTGAATTGCGCCGGGCCGCGCAGCCAATAACCTGTCGGCAGTAGCTTCCCGCCCTGTTCCGCCCAGTCGGACATATCGACGCGGCGCCATTTGGGTCCGTCGGTATCGCTCGCGAAAAGCGCGTCGGCATTGCCGCCGCCACTACCCGCGAGTGTGCCGCCGATATGGACGAGCCGCCGTTTGTCATTGTCGACGACCAGATCGGGCGTCCCGATCGACCCCGAGCTTTCGGCAAATCCCGCTAGCGCCGTCTTGCCCGCCTTGTCCTGCGACAGGAGCACGACCATCCGCGCCTGCGGCCCGTCGCGCGGCGCAAGCAACATCTTTTGCCAGAGCAGGGTCGCGTCGCGGTCGCTGCTGTTGATCCGTCCGCTGGCTTCGACGCTGCACTTGCCGCCGAAGTCGTAAAGGCATCGCTGCGCAATATTGGTAACGCGTACGCGCGTCAGCGCGATCTTCGCCGTTACCTCCGCAGCGGTGCAGGTGGTTTCGATAGTGCCGCTTGGACAGGACAGGATCGGTGTCGCTGCAGCGGCAAGGACAAGCGCCAATGCCATGATGACTACCCCAGTTTCGGCGCGACCCGGATTGCGCCAAAACTATACCCATGCGCGGTGCGGGGCAAGACTGACGTCATTCCTTCACATGCCGACGCTCATCCCACCAGGCGAGCCGTTCGGCGATGCGCTTTTCGAACCCGCGATCGACGGGGCGATAGAAGGTCGCCGGCGCCATATTGTCGGGCCAGTAATTGTCGCCCGAAAAGCCGTCGGGCGCATCATGGTCGTAGCTGTAGCCCGCGCCATAACCCAGATCTTTCATTAACTTGGTCGGCGCATTGAGGATGTTGGCGGGCGGCGCGAGGCTACCGGTTTCGCGCGCGGCCGCCCACGCCGCCTTCTGCGCTGCATAGGCCGCGTTCGACTTGGGTGCGGTAGCGCAATAGAGGCACGCCTGCACGATCGCGAGTTCGCCTTCGGGCGATCCGAGGAACTGGTAAGCGTCTTTTGCCGCAAGGCACTGCACCAGCGCCTGCGGATCGGCGAGGCCGATATCCTCGCTCGCGAAGCGGGTGATTCGCCGCAACACATAGAGCGGCTCCTCGCCCGCCACGAGCATGCGCGCGAGCCAATAGAGAGCCGCCTGCGGGTCCGACCCGCGCAGCGCCTTATGCAGCGCCGAGATCAGATTGTAATGGCCGTCGCGATCCTTGTCGTAGACCGGCATCCGGCGATGCAGGAATTGCGCGAGCTCCGCCGGATCGAGTGGTGCCTCGATCGTCACCGAGAAGAGCGTTTCGACCTGGTTGAGCAGGAAGCGGCCGTCGCCGTCGGCGCTGGCAATCAACGCCGAGCGCGCCGCGTCGGTCACCGGCAGGCGCTGGTCAACCTCTGCCTCGGCACGCTCGATCAGCGTACCAAGCGCCGCCTCGCCCAACCGGTTGAGCACCAGCACCTGCGCGCGGCTGAGCAATGCAGCATTAAGCGCGAAGCTCGGATTCTCAGTCGTCGCACCGACGAGCACCACGGTGCCGCGCTCGACATAAGGCAGGAAGCCGTCCTGTTGCGCACGATTGAAACGATGGATCTCGTCGACGAAAAGCAGGGTCCGCTTGCCGGCCGCAGCCATCTTTTCGGCATCGGCAAAGGCTTGCCGGAGGTCTGCAACGCCCGAGAAGACAGCCGATAGCGGCGCGAAACGCATTCCTACCGCCTCGGCGAGCAGCCGCGCGATCGTCGTCTTGCCAGTGCCCGGCGGACCCCAGAGGATGATCGACGACAATTGCCCCGCCGCAACCATCCGGCCGATCGCCCCCTCGGGCCCGGTCAGATGTTCCTGCCCGACGACGTCGACAAGCGTGCGAGGACGCAATTTTTCGGCGAGCGGCACCGGGCCGGTCGCCCTGCCCTGCTGCGCCGCCGGCACATCCTCGCCGAACAGATCCTCGGCCATCGTTCCTCAGCCCCGGCGGCGCTGCTTTTGGCGGATCAGGCGGATATAGGTATCGGCGACCGTCTGGTTGATCGCATCCCATTGATAGGCGCCGCTTTCGAGCACCGCCGCAGAACCATGTTCGGCGCGAAGCTGGATATCGCGGCAATAGCGCTCAAGATGATCGGCAAAGCCGGTGATCGATCCCGGGGTAACGAGATAGCCGGTCTGCCCATGCTTGACGATGCTGGCGCTGCCGGTCGCGCGCGCCGCGACGACGGGCAGCCCGCAAGCCATCGCTTCCAGCGTCACATTGCCAAAGGTTTCGGTGACCGAAGGATTGAAGAAGATATCGCATGAGGCGAGCGCGTGGGCGAGATCTTCGCCGCCCTGAAAGCCGACGAAATTCGCGTTGGGCAACCGCGACTCAAACCATTCGCGGGCGGGGCCCTCGCCGATCACGACGACCTTGTGCGGGACGCCGCGCCGTTGGAGCACCTCCACCGCGTCGGCGAACACGTCGAGCCCCTTTTCCATGACCAGCCGGCCGAGGAAGGCGATCGCGGGAACATCGTCTTCGATGCCGAGCGAGCGGCGCCATGCCACGTCGCGGCGCGCCGGATTGAAAATCCCCTGTTCGACGCCGCGGGTCCAGATGCCGATATCATAGTTCATCCGTTGCTCGCGCAACACCTGCGCAAAGCTTTCGGACGGTGCGATCAGCGCATCGCATTTGCGGTAAAGCTTGCGCAACCACGCAACCATTACGGGCTCGAGGAACGACAGATTATAGTAGCGAACGTAGGTTTCGAAACGCGTGTGCACCGAACAGGCGACCGGAAGCCGCCGACGCCGCGCCCACGCCGCCGCCTGCCGCGCGACGCGGTCGGGGCTGGAGATATGGACGATATTGGGTGCAAAAGCGGTGATGTCCTCGCGGACGCGCGATGAAAAGGACACGGGAATGCGATATTCGCTCCGCCCTGGAATCGCGACCGACGGCACGCTGACCAGATCGCCCGTCGGTTCGAAAGCGGGGTGCTCGACGGTCGGCGAATAGACGCGAACCGCGGCGCCGTGAACCAGAAGATAGCCCACAAGACGGTTCAGCGCCTTGTTCGCGCCGTCGGTGGTCATGTTGTAATTGCCGCTGAACAGGGCGATGCGAAGGTCGGAGACGTCCATCACGCCTCCGCTAGTCCCGTCGCGGTGCAAACGCAACGCCGCCGTCAGGCCATGATGCTATAAGGTTCGCCGGGCTTCGCACGGCACATGCGCTTCGATACGCGCGTTTCCTCGCCCTCGACAATCGCGATGTCGGTGATCGACAGACATTTGCTGCCATTGGGCTCGGTGTTGAGTGCGGTGATCGTCGACGACCCCGCCACGCCTTCACGCGTCGGGCTCGTCCAATTCGCGGTCGCACCGACCTCTTCCTTTTTCGTGACGGCCACCGTCGCCTCCGCGGCGACTTTCTGCTCCTTTTCGTCGAGCTGGCACGCGATTTCGGCAACGAGCACCGCCCCTACCAATCCCGACACGAGCGTACCGACGCCCTTGAGGCCCACGGCGCTACCCGCCACACCGCCGATGAGGCCGCCCAGCGCGCCGCCGCGCTTGCGGGCGCGCTTGCATTTGGGGTCGGGAGCGTCGCTGTCCGCGCGCTTCGTTTCCTCGGCCTTCTTTTTTGGGGGCTGCTCGACGGTTTCTGGCGCTACGACTTTGACGCCAGATGCTGGCGCCGGATAACCGTTGCAGCCGGTGTTGAAGCAGAAGCGGTCGGCGAGATAGGCGCGGTCGGTCTGATATTGCGCCTCAAGTCCGCGATATGCAGCGAGGTTCGCGCCTTCGGGATCAGAGGCGGCGTGTTCCGCCATCACGGCCTTATAGAAGCGGTCCTGCGTCGCCGGGGAATAGCGCATATTACCGCCGACCCTGGTCGTATAAAGCGACGACAGCGCATTTTGATAGACAATCATCGCCTCGCGGTACGGCAGCATTTTCTGCGAATAATAGGCGTCGATCGCCACCGTGCAGCGATTGATCGCGGCCGCCTTGTCGAACGGCGCGTCGATCTTCTTATAATCCTCGCGGCATTTCGGATAGCTGCGGGTATCTAGCGCGGGCCGCTCTGGGAGAGCCGGCAGCGCGGGTTCGGTGACCGGTGGCGGGACAAAAGCCTTGTCGCCCTCGCTCGGCACACTCTGCCAAGCTGCCGCGGCAACATTACTCGACAGCAGCACCAAGAAAATGGCGCCCCACCCCGATCGATATCGCAGCTTTGCCGGCATGATTGAACTCCCACCCTTGTCTCCAAGGCTAGGACCGAATGACCGTCCTCACAAGTCGGGTCAATGACCCGGATCACACCGCAAACGAGCGTGTCGTGATATTGTTTTGGCTGCGGCGATGACATAGCATGACCGCGTGTGCGGTCGGGGGTCTGCACGTTGCTGGGGATGATCGTATGAACCGTTGGATCAAATCGATCGCTGCGCTTGTCGCGACGCTCGCATGCACTGCCGCGACCCCGCCCGGCATGGATCCCGACAACCCCACTTGCCCCGCCAAGCCCAATTGGTCGGACTATAGAACGATGGTGCTGACCCCGTTCCAGCGCAGCGGCGAAACCGTGCTGCTGGCCGAAGGGCGCGTCGACAGCGAACTTCCCGCGCGGCTTGAGAAGGTTCTGACCGACAATCCGTCGATCAGCGAAATCTGGATTCGTTCGCCGGGTGGCGATGCGCGCGCCGGCAATGCCGCAGGATTGCTGATCCGCAAATTCAGCAAAGAGCGGCAAATGGTGACACGAATTCCAGCGGGTTGGACCTGTTTCAGCGCGTGCAATTTCGTCTTCATGGGCGGCCGTGCACGCACGATCGACCCGGGCGGTTATTTCATGGTCCATATGTTCACGATGACCGGCGACAAGAACGCCATTCAGTCAAGCGTCGCACTGGGCGCCGAGTCCACCACCGAATTGATCAGCGACGTCGAGCGCGAGGCCGCCTTGATGGCGACTGAGGACAATGATCTGCTGATCCGTCTCGACGTATCACGCGACCTGCTGTCCGACATCATGTACCGGCAAAAGTCGGTGGCGACCGAAAGCGACCGTTCGACGCGCCGATGCCTGACTATGGCCGAAGCGCTGCGCTATAATGTGATCAATATCGGTCCCGAATAACCGGCGCGCTAGTCCCCGGTCTCCGACGGCGCCTCAAGGTCGACCACCACCGGCGGGTGAAGGCGCAAACGGTGCACGCGGCGTTCGTCGGCCTCGGTCACCTCGATGCGCCAGCCGCTCGGATGCTGCAGGATTTCGCCGACCTCTGGAACATGGCCGGCCAGCACGGCGGCAAGGCCGCCCAGCGTATCGACATCTTCCTCGACCTCGGCAAGCCGCGGGTCGATCGCCTCCCCGATATCGTCGAGTTCGGCGCGCGCATCGGCTTCCCAGCAGCCGCCCTCGCCGGGTGCGAAAAGCGCGGTCGGCTCGTCGTCATGCTCGTCCTCGATCTCGCCGACGATTTCCTCGACCAGATCCTCGATCGTCAGCAGCCCCTCGGTGCCCGAATATTCGTCGATCACGATCGCGAGATGGGTGCGCTTGGCGCGCATCTCGGCGAGCAGGTCGAGCACGCCCATCGATTGCGGAACGTAAAGCGGCTGGCGGATGAGGTCGAGCAGCGGCGGCGGCGTCCGCCCCTCCGCAAGCACCGCGAACACGTCCTTGACGTGGATCATCCCGACGACTTCGTCCAGATTTTCGCGGTAGACCGGCAGACGGCTATGCCCCGCCTCGGCAAACAGCGCGACGATATCGGCAAAGCTCGCGCTTTCGGGGATCGCGATGATGTCGGCGCGCGGTACCGCGACATCGTCGACCGTCTGCTCGCCAAAGTGAAGTAGGTTACGCAGCATCTTGCGCTCGATCGGCGACAGGTCGCCGACGACGCTGCTCCCGCGCCGTTCCTGCCCTTCCTCTTCGGCCTCGTCGATGACCTCTTCGATCTGTTCGCGCAGCGACGGTTCCTTGTCGCCGCCGAACAACAGGGTTTTCAGCCCGGAGAATAATCCGGGTCTACTACTGTCCTCTTCCGATCGGTTCGAAGATCCCTGGTCGTCGGGCATAGATAATGGCTTTTCCCTGTTAATCCTGATCCGCATATGGATTGGCGATGCCCAGCGATGCAAGCGCTTTCACCTCAAGCGCCTCCATGGCGGCCGCCGACCCGTCGTCCATATGGTCGTAACCGACAAGATGCAGCGTGCCGTGGACGATCAGATGCGTCGCGTGATCGGGGATCGAAATCCCCTTTTCCTCCGCTTCGCGCGCGCAGGTTTCGCGCGCCAACACGATGTCGCCGAGCAGGATTTCGCCGTCGTCGCTGTTCGACATGGCGATGAGGAGGTCGGCCTGTACCTGCGGAAAGGAGAGGACGTTGGTCGGCTTGTCCTTGCCGCGAAAATCGCGGTTGAGCGTGTGGACCTCGGCGTCGTCGGTCAGTCGCACCGATACCTCGACGAGCGGCGCGGCGTCGGCGAGCGAGGCATAGGGCGTCAGCGCAAGCGCCGCGGCGACCGCCTGCCCCGCCCGCACCTCCCAATCCAGCGGATCGGGCCAAGGCGTCGCGGCATAGGTTTCGACGCTCAGCACCGAATTGCTCCCGCGAAGAAATCAGCGGAAAACTGCGCAACTTCACTCGCAAATCGCGTTTTTCGTGTCGCAGGCGGTACGGGGATTCTGTCGTGGTTCATGGGTCGACGCTATAGCGGGGATGCGGTGTAGGACAGATAAAAAGCCATGGAGCCAAACATCGTCGAAATGAACTGATGCGGCACTTGCCCATTCAGTTATTGACTGATCGTTCCATAATTCCTATTTGGTCCCTCATGGCACGACCCAAGGCATTCGATACCGATGAGGCGCTGGACGCGGCAGTCGCTGTATTTCGCGATCATGGGTATGAGGGATCGTCGGCATCGATGCTCGTCGGCGCAATGGGGATCGGCCGGCAGAGCCTTTATGATAGCTTCGGCGACAAATGGCAGCTCTATTGCGCCGCGCTAAGGCGCTACACCACGACCGAAGTCCAGGCGCATCTCCAAACGCTGCGAAGGGAAGAGCGCGCCATCGATGGCATCCGTGCCATGATGGATCGCGTCGTTGTGGAGGCGTCGAATCCCTGCCTCGGCGTTGGTTCGATCTGCGAGTTCGGGACGAGCCGCGCCGATCTGGAAGAGATCAAAAACTCCGCCGCGGCTGTTTTGTACGACGCGATCGCGGAACGCGTTCGCGAAGCGAAGGAGCAGGGTGACCTTGCCGCAGATTTGGACCCGGTGGCGGTCGCGGGCTTCTTTGACAGCAGCTTTGCGGGAATACGCATCGCCGCGCGCGGGGGCGCCGACCAGAAGCAACTGCAATTGCTCGGAGAACTCGCCCTGCGGGCGCTTCGCTGACCCCCTTTTTTTGATCATTTCTGGAACAATCATTCCATAACTTACCGATCCCGCACAACAAGGAGAATATCGATGACGTCCCCCACGATCCTGATTACCGGCACCAGCAGCGGCCTTGGCCGAATGACCGCCCTCCATTTCGCGAAGCAAGGTTGGAATGTCGCCGCGACGATGCGCTCGCCCGAGAGGGACGAGACGTTCAGGGACCTGAAAAATGTCGCGGTGATTCCACTCGACGTGACCGACGTCGCCTCGGTCCGGGCTGCCGTGGCAGCCGCGATCGATCGCTTCGGCGCCATCGACGCGGTGGTGAACAATGCCGGCGCGGGCGCCTATGGGCCGCTCGAACTTGCCGAGGAGGCAACGATCGACTGGCAATATGCGGTCAATGTGCGCGGCCCGATCAACGTCATCCGCGCAATCCTGCCGCATTTCCGGGAAAGAAAGGCCGGCGCCATCGTCAATGTCAGTTCTTATATGGGCCTGACAAGTGCGGTGCCGACTGGGTCGCTCTACAACATGTCAAAATTCGCGCTCGAAGGGCTGATCGAGGGCCTCCATTATGAGCTGCGCCCGTTCAATATCCGCCTGCGCCTCGTCGAACCAGGCGGCTTCACGGGCAATAAATTCCGCGACAATATGATCTTCCACCGTTCGGACGAAATCCGCGATTACGACCCGCTGGTCGGACAGCTCGAAGCCATGTTCGCGTCGGTCGATCCCGCGCGCCTCGACGACCCCCAGGTGATTATCGACGCGATCCATACGGCCGCTGTCGATCCGGACAGCCCATTCCGGGCCGTCATCGGCGCCGAAGGCAATGGCCTTATGGCGATGCGGAGCGCGATGCCGATCGAGCAATATCTCGATACGATCGCCGGACAATTCGGCCTGTAGTCGCCCGCGCGACGTCAGTGCATATGCTTCAGCTTGTCGGGGTTGCGCATGACATAGATGGCAGTGATCTTGCCGTCCTCGATTTCCAGCGCCGTCGTCTGCAGTTCGCCGTCGGCTTCGCGCGTGACGAAGCCCGGCAGCCCGTTGATCGTGCCGGCGTGGACGAGCGTCGAGCCGTATTTTCCGAACAGCACCGCCAGGCTGCGATGCAGTTTCAGCACGATGTCATGGCCGAGGACGGGGCCCATCGCGGCGGGGCGCTTGCCGCCACCGTCGGCCCACATGCCGACATCGGCGGCAAGCAGCGCGCCGAGCGCGCCCATGTCGCCGCTGCGCGATGCCGCGAAAAAGGCGTTGGCGATCTGAAGCCCCTGCTCTTTTTCAAGCTTGTAGCGCGGGCGCGCGTCGCGGACGTGGGTTCGCGCGCGCGCCGCAAGCTGGCGCGTCGCGGCGGGGTCGCGGTCGATCGTCTTGGCGACCTCTTCGAACTCGACGCCGAAGACGTCGTGGAGCAGGAAGGCGGCACGTTCGAGCGGCGACAGCCGTTCGAGCGCGATCATCAGCGGCAGCGTGACGTCGTCCTCTTCCTCCTCCTCGACCAGCGGATCGGGGAGCCAGGGGCCGACATAGGTCTCGCGCTGACTGCGTGCCGACTTTATCTGGTCGAGGCAGAGACGCGTCACGGTCCGCCGCAGGAAGGCCGCGGGCTCGCGCACGGCGCTGCGGTCGGTGCCGAGCCAGCGAATGAAGGCATCCTGCACCACATCCTCGGCATCCGCGACCGAGCCGAGCATGCGGTAGGCCACGCGCGTGAGGAGCGGGCGCAGCGGGTCGAAACTCCCCGCTGCGTCCGCTGCCGCATCGATTTCGCCGCGGATGCCCTCAGGGGTCATCAGGCAGCCTTCAACGCGCCGTTTTCGTACCAAAGGTCGAAACCGACCGCGATACGATTCCAGCCATTGATGACGTTGATCATCACGGTCAGATTCACCTGTTCCTCCGGCGTGAAATGCGCTTCGAGCGCATCCTTCGCAGCCTTCTGTGTGTGCCCTGCGGACAGCTTGGTCAAGGCGTCGGTCCAGGCGAGTGCCGCGCGTTCGCGGTCGGTATAGACCGGGGCTTCGTGCCAGGCCGAGAGCAGATAGATGCGCTGTTCGGTCTCGCCCTTCGCGCGGGCTTCGACAGTGTGCATGTTGATGCAGTTGGCGCAGCCGTTGAGGATCGACGAGCGGATCTTCACCAGTTCGATCAGGCTCGGCTCGAGGCTCTTTTCGGCGCCGAGGCTGACAGCCATCCATTGCTTCATCAGGTGCGGGGCGGCGGCGTAGGGGTCGGTTACCTTGGTCATGTCATATCTCCTTCATGGGGGTTGTGCAGACTTGACGAGACAGGATCGGCGGATGTGACATGGATCGCGAAAAAAATTCGCGCGGGCCGAAAAATCGGTTAGCTTGCCCACCTCGATAATCAGAACGAGGGGGTCCAATCATGAAATTTCTCGATGGTTTCGGCGAACAGGCCTATGCATTGCTGCGCATCGTTGCGGGTGTACTGTTCCTCGCGCACGGGGTGCAGAAATTCCTCAACTTCCCTGTCGCCTTTCCGATGCCGCTCAACCCGATGCTATATGCTGCGGGGACGATCGAACTGGTCGCGGGCGCGCTGATCATCATCGGCCTGTTCACCCGTCCCGCCGCCTTCATCGCGAGCGGCATGTCGGCGGTCGGTTACTGGGTCGCGCACGGCAGCCAGGGGCCCTTCCCGATCGTCAACGGCGGCGAGACGATCATCCTCTACTGCTTCATCTTCCTGTTTATCGCGACGCGCGGTGCGGGAATCTGGAGTGTCGAAGGCGCTAAGAAATAGGCATTCCAACTCTATCTTGTGGCAGGGATAAGGGAGATGAACGTCGGGCGAACGCCGGCCTCCGGAGAAGTGGCCGCTCGCGGCCTTAAGGCGACAAAAGATACGGACGTACGCGTCCAGAATATCTCCTTTGTCGCCTTAAGGCGATGACGGGCGCGGAGTGTCGAAGGAGTGTTCTGCAGGGTGATCGATGCGGTCATCCACAAGGGTAGATCATCGCCGGATATATTGGGAAAGCGGTTTTTTCTGTGCGAGGTTCTGGCTGATTTTGGTCGGGAGCTGCCGTTGTAGGTGTGTACCCTAGCGAAGGCCGGGGTCCAAAATTCCAACACTAACCTTGCGCTTTTCCGAACTGGGCCCCGGCTTTCGCCGGGGTACACGGATGGGCAGGAGTCGACCGGGAGCTGCCCTCTCCATCTTCGTCACCCAGGACTTGATCCGGGGTCCCGCTTGATCTCGAAGGCCGGTAGATGCGCAAAAAAGCGGGATCCCGGGTCAGGCCCGGGATGACGGAAGTGGGGTAACGAACGGAAGCGGACGATAGTGATGTGCACCCCGGCGAAAGCCGGGGCCCAGAATTCCAACGCTGCCTTTCCGCACTAGGCCCCGGCTTGCGCCGGGGTGCACAAAGGGCAGCTCACCACCCCGTTGCCGCCATTCGCCCGCACCACAAAATAGGGGGCGGCCCTTGCGAGCCGCCCCCAGTTTCGGGCTTCACATGGTGAAGGTCTTCAAAGCTTGCGCGTGTTGGTCTCGATCAGCTTTTTCGCCTCGGCGATGGCTTTCGCGGTGGTCAGCTTCTTTTCCTGAATATCGTCGGCCATTTCGAGCAGGCGGCCGCTGATCACGGTGCCCGTCTGTGCTTCCTCATCGATCGCGATACCGCCCTTGGCTGCGGCGACACGGTCCCATTCGGCGCGCACGGCGGCCCAATAGTCCTTGGTTGCGGCCCAATAATCGTCGGCCGCCTTCACGTCATATTGGTCATATTTGATATAGGTGTTGAGGACATATTCCTGGACGATCGGCACCAGCTTGCCGTCCTTCGTCCCCATTTTCGTATTGTCCTGCCAGTGGACCCAGCCGTCGGGCGAGGGCTGGTGGCGGTTGATCGAGAGGTAGCGGTCGTAGACCGGATTACGCACGGCATCGCGGCGCGCCAGTGGGCGCCAGGTCCAGTTCGAGCGCCAGCGGCGGACGCCGCCCTGCGTTTCGAACTGACCCCAGCCGCCATATCTTGGGGAATCATCGACCTGATACACCGTCTGCGACCAGCGACCGGTGCGCATCTTTTCGGGCACATCTTCCCACGTCCAGGCGTTGCGGTCGGAATAGACCAGCACCTTCGCAGGTTCATATTCCCAATCCTGGCGCCAATGCTTGATGATCATGCTCTTGTCGTCGTCGCCGGTGATGACGAGCATATGCTGCAGGCTGATCTTGCGGCCGGTGTCCTCGATGACGCGCACGACCTCATTGCCGCCCGAACGCTTGGGTTCGAGGACCTCGTACGTCGGATCCCAGCGCGTCGATTCCTGCATGTTAAAGCTGACGCGGTAATTGCCCGCCATCGCGAGGATGTCGGCACGGTCCTGTTCGAAGTTGGCGGCGGCAGCCTCGGCGGCGATCGGCGGATGGGCCGAAGCGGCGATGGGCAGCGCTGCGGTCAGCAACAGCAACCCGGCGGCGATCTTACGATAGGTTTTCATCGGTGCAGTCCTTTTCGTTTTTTTAAAAGCGGAAGCTGAGCGACACGCTCGCGTTGCGGCCGGGCTGGGTATAGGCGTCGGCGATCACGGCGATCGGCAGGTTCCGGCCGCCAATGAGCGTCGTGTTGGCAAGGCCGCGCGCGTCGCTCCACCAGCTATATTTCTTGTCGAGGATGTTGAAGACGCCGCCGCGCAGCGTCAGCCCCTCGGTCAGGCGGACAAAGGCGGTCGCGTCGAGGATGGTGAAACCGTCGGGGCGGTAACCGCCGGCGGTGCGCGACGCTTCCTTGCGTGCGCTGTGCGTCATGATCAACTGGCCGCCGAAACGGCCCTGCGGCTGACGATAGCCGACCCCCGCGACGAGCTTGAGCGGATCGATCGATTCGAGCGGCGAGCGAATGCCGTCGGGGTCGATGATGTCACCCTTCGCATAGGATAGGGCGAGCGTCGTATACAGGCCGGACGACGCTCGCCCCTCGAACCGCGCCTCGGCCCCTTTGACCCGGACGCGATCGAGATTCACGAATTGGAAGATAGCGGGGTCGGCGGGCGTAAAGCTGCCGTCGACCTGCTCCTGGCTGATGAAATCCTTGTAGCGCGCCGAAAAGCCCGTGACGTCGAGGCTGATCGCGTCGCTCGAAAAGCGGATGCCGCCCTCAAAGCTTTCGCTGCGCTCGGGCCCCAGATCGGGGTTCGGGATCGACGTATAGCCCGACGCGAGGTTCGAGAAGAACTGGTTCACCTGCCCCGGCTCGGGTGCCTTGAAGCCCGTCGCATAGTTGGCGAACAGGCGGAATTCGTCGGTGACCTTCCACACCGCGCCGAACTTTGGCGACAGGCGCGAGCCGTCCTGTTTGGCGCCGGCGAAGGTCGGCAGCAGCGGATCGTCGTCGGGCGACAGGTCGTACCAGTCGAAACGCAGCGCCGGATAGAGGATCAGACGTCCGTCGGCGATGGTGATTTCGTCGCCGACAAACAGGCCCGCGCGCGTGAAATCGGTGCTCGGGAAGGCGCGTGTCGGATAAACCTCGCCGAACGGCGGCACGGTGCCGTCGCGCAGACCGCGCTGACGCGTCTTGCTGATGTCGCCGCCGAAGACGAGACGGTGAGCGATCGCGCCGGTCGCGAAATCGGCGCGGGCATCAGCCGCGGCGCCGATCACGCGGTTCTCGAACGTGTTGAGGCGCGTGCGGTCGGCCGCGGGGGTGCGATCTTCCTCGGTATATTGATTGTCTTCGCCGTCCTGCCAATAGAGCGCGACGCGGGCGAAATCGATCGCGCCCTCGCCTTCCCAGCTCCAGTCGAGCGAGACGCGCTTGCGCTCTCCGCTGTCCCACGCTTCCAGCCGGTCGACGCTGGCGGTGACGACGCCCGCCGCATTCCGCGTCGCGGTGACGCCGGTGAGGCCGTTGGTGTAGAGGTCGGTGTCGAGATATTCACCGGTCAGGCGGATCTTGTGGCCGTTGGCGGGGTCATAGACGATGCGCGCGAGCGCCGCGTTGGAGCGGCCATCCTGGGGGTTCGGCCGCGTGCGGAGCGGACCGGTGTTCGCGTCCTTGCCCGAAGTGCCCGCGACGCCGTCGACATAGATGCCGCCCGCAACATCGCCCTTGTTGTCGAGTTCCTTGTGATCGCGCCGCGTATAGGCGGCCATGATCGACCAGTCGCCGCTGCGTCCCGCAAGGATTGCGGTTTCGCTGAATTCCTTGTCGGCGCTGCTATAGGCGGCGCGGAGGAGGCCGCCGACATTCTTGCCGGGTTCGAGGAAATCGACGGGGTCCGAGGTGATGAAGCTGACCGCGCCCGCTAGGCCGTCACTTCCATAAAGCGCGGACGACGGACCGCGCAGGATTTCGACCGACTTGACGAGACCAAGGTCGACATAGTCGCCGCGACCCGACGCCTGCGCGCCGAAGCTGAAGCCGTCGGGAACGCGGACGCCGTCGACCTGGACGAGCACGCGATTGCCCCCGATGCCGCGGATGTTGAAGCTGTCGTTGCCCGCGCGGCCGGTGGTGCCGAGCGCGGCGCCGAAGCGCGCGGGCTGGCGCTGGACGCTGACGCCGGGTTCGAAGCGGACGAGGTCGCGGATATCGGTGACGAGTTCGTCGGCGATCTGTTCGTCGCTCTTCACCGTAATAGTGACGGGAATATCCTCGGCCTTCACGGCGGTGCGCGTGGCGGTGACGACGATACGGTTCTTGAGCGACACCCAATATTCGCCGTCATTGTCCTGCGCAAAGGCCGGCGTAGCGGTCGCGGCGAGCGCGAGGCCCAGCGCGCTGCTCGCGGCAAGGCGGGTTACGGACGGCAGATATCGGATGTTCAATTTAATTCCCCCGGTTAGATTGCGACTGACTCGCAATAGCGGCGCTCTAGGCGCGCAAATTCAGAGGGTCAAGATGCTATTGCGAATCGTTTTCGACATGATGGCGCATGGCCCCGCGCGACCGCCGGCCGCAAAGCGTGGAGAATGCGGAAACAAGCTCGGAATCATGAAGGCGGGTAGCGACCGGGGGCGGACAGATTCTCCCCTCGTCACCCCGGGCTTGACCCGGGGTCCCGCTTGAGGTCGAAGCCGGAGAGTGCCTCAAAAAGCGGGATCCCGGGTCGAGCCCGGGATGACGAGAGCGAAGAAACGACCGGAAACTAACGACGGTAATGTGTGCCCCGGCGAAAGCCGGGGTCCAGGGCGGCAATCCGCACAGCTCGGCTCTCCAGAGCCCTGGGCCCCGGCCTTCGCCGGGGTGCGCAAATGGGAAACGACCGGTTGCCGACCAATCCTTTTTCGTCACCCCGGACTTGATCCGGGGTCCCGCTTGAAATCGAAGCCAGTGGGTGCCGTCAAAAAGCGGGATCCCGGGTCAAGCCCGGGATGACGGAAGTGGGGGGACGGGATGTCAGCTCACCACCCCAAAACAGACATCGCCTTCAAATAGGCCTTTCCTACATTATTCGGCCGTGCCAGCCTTCATCCGGCTCTTTCATTCGGTGAACAAAAAGGTGGTCGCGACCCGGCTTGCGGATGCGACCATGGTCGGACGTGCCGCGCACGTCGAGCGCTCCGCGACTTGCAAATCGGGGCGCTCATAGGGCTGAACTTTCCTGAACTTTGGAATATTGCGCCGCCCTCGCGCCGACCCGATCCGGATTCAGCCGGGCGATAGCCAAAGAGGGTAACGACAGCTCCCCACCCCAAACAGCCGCTGTTCCGCGCGCTAAGCTCCCGGCCCCTCATAGGCATCGACGATGCGCCCGACGATCGGATGGCGGACAACGTCGGCGCTGGTGAAGTAGCTGACGTTGATGCCCTCCAGCCCTTCGAGCCGGCCGACCGCATCGGCAAGGCCCGAGGTTGCGGGGATCGGCAAGTCGACCTGTTTCGGGTCGCCGCAGATCACCATGCGGCTGTTCATCCCGAAACGCGTCAGGAACATCTTCATTTGTGGGATCGTCGTATTCTGCGCTTCGTCGAGGATAATGAACGCGTCGGCGAGCGTGCGCCCGCGCATGAAGGCAAGCGGCGCGATCTCGATCTCGCCCGACGCAATCCGGCGCTCGACCTGCTCGGCGGGCAGGCAGTCGTGGAGCGCGTCGTAGAGCGGGCGCAGATAAGGATCGACCTTTTCCTTCATGTCACCGGGCAGGAAGCCCAGCTTTTCGCCCGCCTCGACCGCGGGGCGCGAAAGAATCAGCCGCTGGACGCTGCCGGTGATGAGCTGCGCCACCGCCTGCGCAACCGCGAGATAGGTCTTGCCCGTGCCCGCCGGACCAAGCGCGAAAATCACGTCGTCGCGCGCAAGCGCCTGCATATAGGGCACCTGCGACGGCGCGCGGGGGACGATCGTCTTTTTGCGCGTCCGGATCATGATCGGCGGCGCCTCATCCTTGTCGTGGCGGATGATGCCCGCGAGCGTCGGCTGCGCCGACATCGCGATCACGCCGTCGACCAGGCCGGTGTCAACCTCCTGCCCCTGTTCGATGCGGTTGTAGAGTTCGGTGAGCACGTCGCGCGCGCGCGCGGCGGCTTCGGCTTCGCCCTCGATCTGCACGCGATTGCCGCGCGCCGAGATATAGACGCCAAGGCGGTTTTCGATCGCGACGAGGTTGCGGTCGAACTCGCCGAAAAGAATGCCCAAAAGCTGCGTTCGCTCAAATTCCGCGGTCAGTCGGACGCGGTCGCCGGGTTCGGCGGGGGTGGAGGCGGTCAGCGGGCGTTTGGACATATGGGCAAGGCTCCTTCGATCGACGACACGACTGTACTCCCGCCAAGACGGGAGTCCATGACTTGCGGACTGCGAATGCGACGGAAGGAGACGGAGTGTGTCTTCGAAGAGACAGCTTCCGCCAGGCGCACTAGGCGACCTCTTCCGTCAAGGCTTCGGCGCCGACACTGTTCGCGCCGGCCGAAGTGATCCGTACATCGATCATATCGCCGATCTTCAGCCCCGGCGCGATGACATGCACCGACTGGAGCCAGGGCGACTTGCCGATGAGCTGGCCGTCGAGCTTGCCCTTGCGTTCCAGGAGCAGGCGCGTCGTGCGGCCGACGGTCGCTTCGTTGAACGCCTGCTGCTGTTCGTTGAGCAGCGCCTGCAATCGCTGGAGGCGGTCGTTCATCACCGCCTCTTCGATCTGGCCCTCCATCGTCGCGGCGGGGGTGCCGGGGCGGCGCGAATATTTGAAGCTATATGCCATCGCATAATTGGTGGCGCGGACGATATCGAGCGTCGCCTCGAAATCCTGGTCGCTTTCACCGGGGAAACCGACGATGAAGTCGCCCGAAATCGCGATATCCGGGCGAACGGCGCGGACGCGTTCGATGATCTTCAAGTAGCTTTCGACCGAATGGCTGCGGTTCATCGCGGCAAGGATGCGGTCGCTGCCCGCCTGCACCGGCAGGTGGAGGAAGGGCATCAGCTTGTCGATCTCGCCATGCGCGGCGATCAACCCATCGGTCATGTCATTGGGGTGGCTGGTCGTATAGCGGATACGATCCAAACCATCCTCGCGCGCCAGTTCGCGGATCAACCCGTCGAGGCCGATTGCCCTGCCCTTGTCGTCTTCGCCATCCCATGCGTTGACGTTCTGCCCAAGCAAGGTGATCTCACGCACCCCGCCCGCGACGAGCGCACGCGCCTCCGCGATCAGATCCGCATAAGGCCGGCTGATCTCGGCACCGCGCGTGTAGGGCACGACACAATAGGTGCAGAATTTGTCGCAGCCTTCCTGCACGGTCAGGAAAGCGGTCGGGCGCTGGCCGCCGGCGCGCTTCGGCAGCGCGCCGAACTTGCTTTCGAGCGGCATGTCGAGATCGATCGCCTTTTCGCCCTTTTCGGCGCGGGCGATCAAGTCGGGCAAGCGGTGATAGGCCTGCGGGCCGACGACGACATCGACGCTGGGCGCGCGGCGGGCGATCTCGGCACCCTCGGCCTGCGCGACGCAACCGGCGACCGCGATCGTCGGGGTGCTGCCGTCGGCGCGCTTCAGCCGGCCGATGTCCGAATAGACTTTCTCGGCCGCCTTTTCGCGGATGTGGCAGGTGTTGAGCACGACAAGGTCGGCGTCGGCGCCATCGGCGGCGGCAACATAGCCCTCGGCGCCCAGCATCTCGGCCATGCGCTCGCCGTCATAGACGTTCATCTGGCAACCGAAGGATTTGACGTGAAATGTTTTAGGAGAGTCGGATTTCATCGGCGCGCTATAGGCGATGCGGCGCGCTGGCGGAAGACCGTGCGATTTCCGCCGCGATCGTCGCGCGCGCCGCCTCGGCGAGCAGTTTTCGGTCGCCTTCGACGATATCGGGAAGCGGATCGAGATAGTGGATCGTCAGGTGGATCGGGCGCTTGCGCGCGAGCAGCCGTTTGAAATTGCCGAGCCCGGATTCAGGATCGAGCCAGGCGATGTCGCTCGCCTCGGGCCCGTAATCGAGAAACACCGGCTGAACGCGCAGGTTCGGCGGCGTCGGGATCATCGCCTGGAACAATGACGCGCGGAACGGCAGCAGTCCGTCGCCGGGGCCCGTCGTACCTTCGGGAAAGAGCGTCACGGGACGGCCGCGCGCGAGCGCGTTGCGCAGGTCGTTCGCCTGATTGTGAATCTCGCGCCGCGCCTCGCGCTGGACATAGACGGTGTGGTTCTGGTCGGCGAGCCAGCCAACGAGCGGCGTCGTGCCGACCTCTGCCTTCGACACGAACGCCGAGCGTGCGGCACCGCCCAGAGCGAGAATGTCGAGCCAACTCACATGGTTCGACACGAACAGTACATTGCGCCGGAGCCGCGTACCCGTCGTGCGGATGCGCAACCCCGCGATCCAGCCGACGGCGTTTAGGAAGGCCATGACCATCGGCGACGGACGCCCGACGGCGCGATAGAGAAGGTGCGGGACGATCAGAAAAAGGAGCGTCAGCACCATCAAGGCGAGACGGGCGACCGTCCGCCAGGTAATCGTACTGCGATCAGTCGCGCTTGCGATCGATGGCGACACCATAAAGCTCCATGCGGTGGTCGACGAGGCGGAAGCCCAGCCGTTCGGCGATCACCTTCTGCAACGCCTCGAGCTCGGGATCGACGAATTCGATCACCTTGCCGGTTTCGACGTCGATCAGATGATCGTGATGCGCCTCGGGCGCGGCTTCGTAACGCGAGCGGCCGTCGCCAAAGTCGTGACGATCGAGGATGCCCGCCTCTTCGAACAGGCGGACGGTACGATAGACGGTGGCGATCGAGATGCCGCTATCGACCTTTGATGCACGCTCATAGAGCGTCTCGACGTCGGGGTGATCCTCCGAATCCGAGATTACGCGCGCAATGATGCGACGCTGCTCGGTGATACGCAGCCCCTTTTCGTGGCACAGGGCTTCGAGATCGATGTTACCGGACATGCTTGCCTTTCCTGCAGATGCAGCCGTGTCTGTCTTTGTTACAAACTGTATAGGCACGCCCCGCGGATAGGACAAGGGCGGCACCCCTACGACGCCGCCCTTCCCTGCTCCGCCGGAGCTAATATCGCAGTGCCTCAGACCTTCGGCTTACGCTTGCGGCCACCGCCACGACCTTTGGTGCCGAGGCCGATTTCTTTCGCCAGCGCACGGCGCTTTTCGGCGTAATTCGGGGCAACCATCGGATAGTCGGCGGGAAGCCCCCATTTGGCGCGATAGTCTTCGGGGGTCATGCCATAATGCGTCATCAGGTGTCGGCGCAGCATCTTCAACTTTTTGCCGTCTTCGAGACAGACAATATAGTCGGGCTTCACCGAGGTGCGGATCGACACCGCCGGCACCAGCTTTTCCTCGACGACTGCTTCGGTCCCGAGACCGGACAGCGCGGCGTGCACATTATTTATCAAAAGGGAGAGGTCTGAAATGGCGACGCTGTTATTGCTGACATGTGCCGCGACGATGTCGGCAGTCAGCGTAACGAGCATCTCGTTGGTATCGGCTTGGTCGGACATGAGACTATTCCTCGTATATATTACCCAAGAGCAAGGTCGGCGAATATTGGATCTGTTCTTTCGCCGGCCCGATTACTGCCACTTTGGATGGAATTCCGCAATGACCGATCAGTCGGGCTTTGCCTCTCGTGCCGATCTCCGCATGGTTATTGCGTCGCGAACGACGCCGTCGGTACCACGATAATAGGCCGGACGCCGCCCGCACTCGCTAAAGCCGGCGGATTCATAAAGATGAACCGCGTCATTATCTGCCCGCATTTCAAGGAAATAATCTTCGGCACCCAGTTCAGCGGCCCAAGCGCGCCAGTCGTCGATCAGTAATGCGCCGATACCGCGGCCTCGAAACTGCGGATCGACCGCAAGCAACAATAATTCGCTTTCGGGACCGGCGATACGCGCCGCAGAGAAACCGCAGGCCCGCTCGCCATCCCATGCGAGGCATACGCGCGCCGACGGCAAAGCGAATAACGTCAAAAGCTGCGCCCCGCTCCACGCTTCGCCATAGGCGGGCTCGAACGCGGCATCCATTACGCGCATTACCGCGGCAAGGTCGCCGACACGGGCGGTGGCAAGGCGAACGTCTGCGGTCATGCCGGCGCCATCGGCTTGGCGTCGGGGGCGCGGCCATAGATCGGGCTGGGCTGGTCGTTCAGCGCGGCGGCGGGCAAGCGGAGGAACGCGCGCGCGTCGGGCAAGGTCGCAAGTGCGCACCCCGAACCACGACGCTCAACAAAAGGTTCGGCACGGTTTCCGACGACGAGTTCGCCCTCGATCAACACCGCCTCGTCCGGCACAAGCGAGCGAATCTCAGCACGCGGCAACAGGTCCGCGGCGAACGGCTGGACGAACCATTGACCATGCCCGCCTTCGACCACGACCAGCCCGCCGCCCGCCGCCGCGATGGCATCGGCTGCCCCTGCCGCGACGAGCGCGAGCGTCGAAAAGCCGCGTACCGGCACTTGCCAGCCAAGCGCCAGCGCGCGAGCCGCCGCCACGCCGATACGTACCCCGGCAAAACTGCCCGGGCCGCATCCCGCAGCGATGATGTCGGCACGTCCGCCGCCGGCAAGTTCGGCAATCAGCGGAACCAGCCGCTCGGCATGACCGCGGCCGATGATCTCATGACGATAGTCGACGACGGCCTCCGCCTCCAGCAGCGCCACCGAACAGGCCTCGCTCGCCGAATCGATGACCAGATACCGCATGGAGGTGAGGCGCTCGCTCAGGCGATGCGGTTGAAGCGCGCGAAGTCCGGCCGCGGGCTGCGTTCGAAGATCGTCGCCGGATCGCCATAGCCGAGGGTCGAGATGAAATTGCTCTTCACATGCGGCTGGTCGGCGAAGAAGGCTTCGTCGACCGCGGCGTTGTTGAAGCCCGACATCGGCCCGGTATCGAGACCAAGTGCGCGCGCTGCGAGAATGAAATAGGCGCCCTGCAGGCTCGAATTGCGGAAGGCGGTCGTCTGCGCCAGCGCATCATTGCCGACGAACCAGCTCCGCGCATCGGTGTGCGGAAAGAGTTCGGGCAGATTTTCGTAGAACTCGTTGTCGCTCGCGATGATCGCGGTGACCGGTGCGGCAAGAATCTTTTCGGCATTGGCCGGGAGCGCGAACGCCGCAACCTTTTGCTTCGCTTCGTCGCTCACGCACCAGACGATCCGCGCCGGCAGGCTGTTCGCGCTGGTCGGGCCGAATTTCACCAGATCCCAGATCGCGTGCAGTTGCGTCTCCGAAACAGGCTTGTCGAGATAGCCGTTATAGGTGCGCGCGGTACGAAAAAGCTGGTCGAGAGCGCTGTCGGAAAGCGGCTCGCTCATGGGCTAACTCCTCAGGAAATATTGGTCAGACGGCGTGGACTGCCGTTACCTCAGGCACATAATGTTTCAAGAGGGACTCGATGCCATTCTTGAGCGTTGCGGTCGATGACGGACATCCCGCGCAGGCGCCCTGCATCTTGAGGTACACATTGCCCTTGTCGAAACCGCGATAGACGATGTCGCCACCGTCGTTGGCGACCGCAGGACGGACGCGCGTTTCGATAAGTTCCTTGATCTGGTCGATGATGTCGGCGTCGGCGGGATCATCGGCGAACCCCTCATCCTCGGCCGGCACCGAAAAGCCCGCGCTCGCGGCGTTGAACAGCGGCACTTCGGCAAGGAAATGGTCCATGACGATGCCCAGGACGTCTGGCTTTACGTCGGCCCATTCGGCGCCGGGCGCAATCGTCACCGACACGAATTCACGGCCGAAAAAGACGCCGGTCACATCGCCGAGCGAGAAAAGCGCGCTCGCGAGCGGCGACGCCTCGGCCTCTTCGGGGCTGGCAAAGTCGCGAGTCCCCGTTTCCATCACCGCCCGGCCGGGCAGGAATTTGAGCGTCGCGGGATTGGGCGTCGATTCGGTTTCGATCAGCATGGCGTGCATGTGGGGCGGAGCGAGGCTTTGTGCAAGATGATAGGGATGCGCTAAGGCGCCCCGATGCGCCGTTTCACTCATTTCGCCGCCATCGACTGGTCGGGTGCACGCGGAGAACGGCAGCGCGGGATCGCGCTCGCTGTCGCGAGCGACACGGCGGCGCCCGCCCTGGTGCAGCCCGAGCATGTCTGGTCGCGCGCCGAAATCCTGAACTGGCTGGAGGATGTCGCGGCGGCGGGCACGAATATGTTGATCGGATTCGACTTTTCGGCAGCCTTCGCCTTCGCCGACCATGGCGCCTATTTCCCCGGCTGGACGGAGACTCCTGCTGACATGGGCGCGCTCTGGGCGCTCGTCGAGCAGTTCGCCGGCGACGATCCATATTATGAGGCTGGCGGGTTTCTCACGCATCCGGAGGCGCGCCGGCACTTTCGGCAAACGGGTGCGGCCGGCGACCTGTTCGAGCCCGGCGCGGGGCGACTGCGTGTCGTCGAACAGCATCAGCGCACGACGAAGCAGGCGGCAAGCGTAAGCAATTTCAACCTCGTCGGCGCGGCGCAGGTCGGCAAGGCCAGCCTGTCGGGGATGCGGCTGCTCCACCGGCTGACAGGCCGCATACCCTTGTGGCCCCGCGATCCCGTGCCTCGAACAGGCCCGATGCTGGTCGAAATCTATACCAGCCTTGCCGCGCGTGCGGCGGGTCTTCCTCCGGGACGCAGCAAGATCCGTGACGGCGCCGCGCTCGACAAGGCGCTCGCGGCGCTGGGTTCGCCCCCTTGCGGCTTGACCGGCCCCGTCAGCGACCATGCGAGCGACGCGCTGCTCACCGCCGCATGGCTGCGCGCAATAGCCGGCGACACGGCGCCTTGGGCGCCATCGCCGCTGACCGACGCCCTCGCACAAACCGAAGGCTGGACCTTTGGCGTCATTTGAAGCAAAGGGCGAAAAGTGCCGGCTTAGCTCAGTTGGTAGAGCACCTGATTTGTAATCAGGGGGCCACGGGTTCGAATCCTGTAGCCGGCACCATCACATAATTCGGGAGGTTTCAGGTGCGCTTTCGGGCGCTGCCGGTCCTAGACGCGGTGGCGCCGTGCGCATGATCAAATTGCCGAACTCTTCGCGACCTGTCATCCGCCCTTCGGCAAATTGGCGCGGGGTCGTCTCGCGGCGACGCCTGCGACCATGATTTCATTTGCCGGTCCCACAAACGAAGGAGATTCATATGACCATCGAACGCCTGCATGCAGGTCCACGCATGAGCCAGGCCGTGATCCATGGCGGCATCGTTTATCTTGCCGGCCAGGTTGGCGCACCGGGCGAGGACGCGACCACGCAAACACGCGCCATTCTCGCATCGATCGACGCGCTGCTCGCCGAAGCCGGCACGGACCGGTCGCACCTGCTCACGGCAATGGTCTGGTTGGCCGACATGGCCGATTTCGCCGCGATGAACGCGGTCTGGGAAGACTGGATTGGCGGCGCCAATGCGCCGACGCGGGCGACCGGCGAAGTTCGTCTGGCGACGCCCGATTACCGGGTAGAAATCATCGTCACGGCCGCTCGACCTTGAAGTAGAAACGAAGGCTTCTGCCTGCTCCCTTATCGAGGCAGTCGAAGCAAGGCCGGGACTGCGTGACCTTGCTTCGAACTGCCCCGAAAACGGATTCGATCAGAAATTGACCCTCGCGCCGACGGTCATATAGGTGCCGACCACGTCATACAGCGTGCTGTTGACGGTAATCAGCGGCGGCTTGCGGTTGAAGACGTTGTTGACGTTGGCGAACAGGGTGAAGCGGTCCTCAATCTTGAACCGCGCGCCCAGGTCGACATAGGTCCGCGACGCGATCTTGTTGTTGATGAGCGTCGTGCGCGTCCGGTCGTAATTGCCGCCATCGATGTAACGGGCGCGGATGTCGAACCCGAAACTGCTATCTTCATAGGTCGCACTGAGCGTTCCGCGCCACTTCGGCGTTGCACGCAGCACCGCATCGCCGACGTCGCCGGCTGTCTCGACGCGCGTGATGCCGGTATCGAACACCAGCTTGTCGACATAGGTCGCAAGCGCGCGGATGCGCAGGCTGCCCGGCAGGCCCGAACTGACGTTCGACAGGTTGACGACATAGGATGCCTCCATATCCAGCCCACTCGTCTCGAAGCTTGCGATATTCTGCTGGGTGGCCGCAACCTGCGTCACCGTCCCCGTCGCATCGCGCGTGACGCTATCGCAGGCAGAGGTGACCCCGCGCGAACACAGAAGCGTCAGGTTTGACCCGTTGAGCGCTGTGATCGCACCGTCGATCTTGATCTTGTAGTAATCGACCGAGGCGCTGAAGCCGCGCAGAAACGACGGCGAATAGGTTGCACCAATCGATGTCGTATAGCTCACTTCGGGTACGAGATTGGGGTTACCGCCGGTATAGGTCGTGACGGCGGACGGCGTCGGATTATAGGCAGGGTTCGCTGCGGCCCGCCCAGCCCTGTCCTGATCGTTGAGCAGCCCGATGTTGATCGACCGGAGCGCGAACAATTCGCCGATACCCGGCGAACGAATGTCGCGCGACCGCGTTGCGCGAAGGAGCAGGTCGTTGAACAGCCGCGCGGTACCGCCAGCTTTCCACGTCCAGATGCCGCCGCTGGTGCTGTAATCGGAATAACGCGCCGCCCCGCTCAAATCGAGTTCCACCGCATTTTCAAGCTTGAGCAGCGGAAACAGCACTTCGCCGAAGGCTTCCTTGACGTTGAACCCGCCCGACGTGGGCGTCGAAAAGACGAGGATGCCGAAATTACTGGCATTCGCGACCGTGAAGTCTTCGCGCGATGAAACCTGTTCTTCCCAGCGCGCCTCGGCGCCGAGCGCGAGGGTCACCGGGCCAGCCCATAGCGAGAATAGATCCCCCTGAACTTCGGCGCCCACCGAATCGAGCTTGTTGGTGCTGAACGCCCGCTGCGCGCCTGTGACATAGGCGCGCGCTTCGGGGGACGCATTCAAGGCGCCGAAGGGATTCAGCGGCCGGCAGGCGGCATCGTCGTTCGCCGTGGTGGCGTCGGCATTGATCGCGCAGACGATTTGCCCGCCGCTCAATACCGCGTTGATCGCATTGTTGAACTGCCGGACAAGGCGCGAATTGCCCATCGTCTGATCGCTGTCGACCTCGCCATGGCTGTACCAGGCCTTGTAGCGGAAGCCGTTGCCGAAGGTGCCGTCGACGCCGATCGCGCCTTCCTTGCTGACCCGCTCACCGCGGAATTGCAGTTGCAGGATGTCGTTGAAATAGCGGCCGAAGGTGAAGCTCGTCTCCCCGGCGGCGGCAAGCCGATCGCGGATCGCGGTCGACAGATAGGGATTGTTCGCCTGGATCGTGAGATATGGCAGGCCGAGCGCTCCGCCGACCGTATAATCGCCGAAGAAGGGCGCGTTCGACACCGCGCGCGCATAGCTGCCATCCACCCAGAAAGTCGCATCGCCCACTTCGTAGCTCAGCCGGGCATAGGTGCTCAGCCGCTCGAACGGGGACGAAACCGGAATCGTGTCATAGAGGTTGATGCCGTCCGCGCCACCGACCATCCGGAGCGGAAACGCGCCCGCACCGACACTCGTGCCACGCGCGAAAGGCCGCAGCGTCCCGTCGGCGTTGAAGGTCTGTCCCGCGAGCACGCCGCTGGTGATGAGGCCGCCCAACGTGACGTTGCCGAAATTCACGTCGCGAACCAGTTCCGACCCCGTGCCCGACGGGATGAAATCGGGGCTGTTGAGCTGCTGCCGCGTGCTCCGCTGGATCACGCCCTCGTCTTTGACATATTCGCCGCCGATGATGAAATGACCGCGCCCGTCGGCGAAGCTCGTGCCGAATTTCGCATCGAAGCCATAGCGGAAGCCATCGCCGCGCGACGAAGTGCCGACATTGCCGCCGATCGAGAGGCCTTCATAATCCTTGTCGAGCAAGATGTTTACGACGCCAGCGACTGCGCCGGAGCCCCAGGCCGCCGACGCGCCGCCGGTCACGACCTCGACGCGCTCGACCAGATTCGTCGGGATGAAATTGAGATTGCCCTCACCCACGAAACGGCGACCGTCGAGCAGCACGAGCGTGCGGTTCGAGCCGAGGCCGCGCATGTCGACGGGTGCGGTACCGGTCGACGTGTTGCCGTTCGACACGCTTGGCGTCGTGGTCGGTCGGATTTGCGGAAGGTCGTTCAATACCTGCTGGATGTTCGGGCGCGCGCCGAGGCGCAGATCTTCTTCGCCGATCACCGTCGTCGGCGTCGGCTGATCATAGCCGGCGCGTGCGATGCGCGATCCGGTGACGAGAATCTCTTCGTCGGCCGTGGCCTCCGTGTCGGCGACGGTCTGCGCCGCGGCCGGCACGGCGAGCAACAATCCGGCCGCCAACGCCGCAATACTGCTGCCGCGCGCGATCCGGTAACCGAGTTTGTCGTTAAGGTTGTGCATCTCATCCGCCCCTTTGTGCTGAGCCGCTCGATGGCGGCTTATCTGGTTTCCCCTGCAATGAAGCTGCCATAATGTCCTATTCAGGACAATATATTTCTTTTGCGAGAAATTAAGCCCATAACTGACAAGGCGTTTAGGTTGAGGTCTGTAAACCGCCGGTGTCGAATCGGGCCCGAAAACTGGGATGACGGAGTTGCTGATGTTGCGCTTTTGCTCGCCGCTCGCTTTGGTTCTTGCCGCCGTGGCGGCGCAGCCCGTAGCCGCGCAGGACCTTTCGAAATACACTCCGCAAGCCTTGGAGAGCGAACTCGCGGCGCTCGCGGATTCGCGCATCGCGGTGATGGTGCCGATGCGCGACGGGGTACGCCTGTCGACAAACATCTATACGCCGAAGAACGCCAAGGGCCCGCTGCCGGTGATCCTGTGGAAGACGCCCTATAACGAACATAAGCTGCGCGGATCGACGCAGCGCTATGCGATCGAGGCGGCGCGACGCGGCTACATCTTCATCGTCCAGAACGAACGCGGCCGCTATTTTTCCGAAGGCAAATATGAGATTCTCGGCAAGCCGCAAACCGACGGATATGACACGCTGAGCTGGATCGCGTCGCAGGGCTGGTCGAACGGCAAGGTCGGCACGCTCGGATGCTCGTCCTCTGCCGAATGGCAGCTCGCCCTCGCTGCGCAGAACCATCCCGCGCACGCGGCGATGGTGCCGATGGCGGCGGGCGCCGGGATCGGCAAGGTCGGCCGTTTCCAGGAACAGGGCAATTGGTACACCGGCGGCGTACCGCGCAGTCTGTTCTTCGTCTGGCTCTATGGCGTCGACAATCCCGTCCGCGCCCAGCTTCCCGCCGACATCGACGAGGCCACCCGCGCGCGCGCAACGCTCAACAACGACCTCGCCGCGACCAAGCCCAGCGTCGACTGGAACAAACACATCAAGCACCTGCCGGTGGATAGCTTGCTGTCGAGCCTGGGCGAGCCGCCGCAGACCTTCGACACCCTTATCGCGCGCACGCCCGCCGACCCGGCTTGGCGCGAGGGCGGGCTTTATCACGACGACATGGGCTGGGGCGTGCCCGCGCTATGGTTCAATAGCTGGTACGACGTCTCGATCGGGCCGAATCTTGAGTTGTTCAACCACGCCCGCGCGAGCAAGACCGACGCCGAGGCGGCGGCAAACCAATATGCGGTGATCGCGCCCGTCACCCATTGCGGCTATTCGCGCCTCGGCAAGGATACAGTGGTCGGCGAGCGATCGATGGGCGACACGAGCTTCGATGTCGACGGTGCGGTCTTCGGCTGGTTCGATCGCTGGCTGAAGGGCGACAAAAAAGCCTTCCCCGACTCGACGCCGCACGTCCGCTATTTCGCGATGGGTGCCAACCAATGGCGCAGCAACGAGAGTTGGCCGCCCAAGGGTACCAAGCCGCTGCGCCTGTATCTCGACAGCGGCGGCGACGCGAACAGCCTCAACGGTGGGGGCCGCCTGGTCGCCGCCGCGCCCGCCACGGATACGCCCGACCGCTTCCGCTACGATCCGATGAACCCCGTGCCGACGGTCGGCGGCGGCGACTGCTGCAACGGCGGCATCGTGATCCCCGGCGCATTCGACCAGCGCGGCGTCGAGATCCGCGACGATGTGCTCGTCTATTCGACCGAGCCGCTGACCGAGGCGATCGAGGTGAGCGGTTTCGTCGACGCGCTGCTGAACGTCTCGTCGAGCGCGGCCGATACCGATTTCGCGGTGAAGCTGGTCGACGTCGCGCCCGACGGCACCGCGTGGATCATCGGCGATACGATTTTTCGCGCCCGCTATCGCGATGGCTTCGACAAGCCGGCGATGATGCGTCCGGGAGAGGTGTATCCAATCAGGCCGTCGCCGATCGCGACGAGCATCCGTTTCGGCGTCGGCCACCGCATCCGCATCGAGGTGACTTCGTCCAACTTCCCCAAATTCGTACGCAACCTCAACACCGGCGGCCCGAACGAGCGCGAGAGCAAGGGCGTCGTCGCAACGAACAGCATCCACCATGCGCCCGGCCGACTGTCCTATGTCGAATTGCCCGTGGTGCGATGAACTTCGGGAAGGTTCTTCGGCTCGAAGGAAATGATTGACGATACCCAATTGGGACAATATCGTCCTGATTAGAAAATTTGCGAAATGGGGGATGATGATGTTATTTTCTCGACGACAGGCGATTTGCGCCGCCGGCGCAGCGCTCGCCGCCCCCCTTGCCGCGCCTTATATCGCCCGTGCGAATCTCCAGATCAGCCCCTTCACGAACCGCGCCTATTCGAAGCGCGCGATCGAACTGGTCCAGCGCGCGGTCGTCGTGGACATGCTGGCCCCGATCAAGATCGATTTCGATCCCAGCTATTATACCAAGGCGCTGAGCGAAAAGGAAACCGCGGACTTTCGCGCCAGCGGCATCAACGCCATCCATCACGCGGTGGGCATCGGCGGCCCGACGGCAAAGGAACAGGCGCTCAGCTTCTTCGCGATCTGGGGCAACTTCGTCGCGCGCAACAGCCATGTCTTTACCGGGGTCGACAAGTTCGCCGACATCCTGCGTGCCAAGAAGGACGGCAAGGTCGCGGTGATCATGGGGCTGCAGAATGCGGACCATTTCAACCGCCCCGCCGACGTCAAGACCTTCTATGAGATCGGGCAGCGCTGCGCCCAGCTCACCTATAACTCGCAAAACCGCATCGGATCCGGGTCGACCGACCGCGTCGACGGCGGCGTCAGCGATTTCGGCGTCGAGATCATCAAGGCGATGAACGAAGTCGGCATGCTGGTCGACGTGTCGCATTGCGGCGACCGCACAACCCTGGACGCAATCGAGATTTCACCGAAGCCGATCGCGATCACGCACAGCAATTGCCGCGCGCTGATCGACCATCCGCGCGTCAAGACTGATGAGGCAATCAAGGCCTGCGCCGCGAAAGGCGGCGTGATGGGCATCACCGGGGTGCGCAATTTCGTGAGCAAGACCGATCCGACGACGATCGTGAACTATGTCGACCATATCGACCATGTGGTGAAGCTTGTCGGCATCGACCATGTCGGCGTCGGCACCGATTCCGACCTCTATGGCTATGACGATACGTCGCCCGAGATGAACAAGATGCTGCGCGGCGCCTATAAGGACAGCTACGCCTTTCGCGAGAAGATCGACATCGACGGGTTCGACCACCCGCGCAAGATGTTCGATCTGACCGAAGAATTGCTGCGCCGCAAATATTCGGACGCGAACATCCTTGCGGTACTCGGCGGCAATTTCCAGCGGTTGCTGACCGCGACCTGGGGCGGTTGATGAACGCGCTGACCGACCGCCTTGCCGGTGCACTTGTGCTGCCGCAGCCCTATGTGCTGTTCCTGGGCGACACGACGATCGCCGGTTACGCCAAAACCGCCTTTGGGCTGAAGGATTGGGCGCCCGACAAATGTGTCGGCGAACTGCGGCTGCCCGGCGCCACGGTCACCACCGGGCTGGAAGCGCTCACCGCCGCCGAAGCGCGGGCACGCGGTGCGCGCGCGCTGGTGATCGGGGTCGCCAACCCGGGCGGGGTGATCCCGGCAAATTGGCGTGCATCGTTGATCGAGGCGCTGGAGGCGGGCCTCGACCTGATCGCGGGCATGCACATGCGTCTCGCCGACATTCCCGAACTCGCCGAAGCGGCGCACCGGCTCGGCCGCCAACTGATCGACGTGCGCGTGCCACCCTCGCAGCTTCCGGTCGGAACCGGGCGGAAACGCAGCGGCAAGCGGCTGCTGACCGTCGGAACCGACTGCGCGCTCGGCAAGAAATATACCGCGCTGGCGCTATTTCGTGCGTTCGAGCAGCGCGGCATCGACAGTGATTTTCGCGCAAGCGGTCAGACAGGCATCATGATCGCGGGCGGCGGCATCCCGATGGACGCGGTCGTCTCCGATTTCGAGGCCGGTGCGGCCGAGCTGTTGTCGCCCGATGCGCCCGCAAACCATTGGGACGTGATCGAAGGTCAGGGCGCGCTGACCCACCCATCCTATGCCGCGGTGTCGCTTGGCCTGCTCCATGGCAGCCAGCCCGATGTCTTCGTCGTCTGCCACGAGCCCGGCCGTACCGAGATGCTCGGCACCGCAGGCTATACGCTGACCAGCGTCGAGGAAGTGGTCGAACTCACGATGCTGCTGGGCCGACGGACCAATCCCGCGATCCGTTGCGGCGGCTTTGCCTTCAACACCTCGGCGCTCGACGAAGAGACGGCGACCGAGCTGATGGCGCGTGAGAGCGCGCGGCTGGGCCTGCCCGTGGCCGATCCGATCCGCGGCGGGCCTGCATTCGACGCCCTCGTCGATAGCTGCCTTGCATGAACCCCTTTGATCTTCGGAGACCTTGCATGACCCGATTCCCGGCCCTGCGCCGTACCGCATATGCCGCCGCGCTGCTCGGCTCGATCGCCCTGCCCTCCGTCGCCACGGCGCAATCCGCTGCGGAAACCAGCTATAGCATCCCGCAGGACCGGATCGGCGGGCTTGCCGATTTCGTCGACGGCGTGATGGCGCAGCAGATCGCGACGCGCGAAGTCGCGGGCGCCATTGTCACCGTCGTCTATCGCGACAAGGTGCTATTCTCGCGCGGTTACGGCTTTGCCGATATCGACAAAAGCGTCGCTGTCGACGGGCAGCAGACGCTGTTCCGACCGGGATCGGTGTCGAAGATGTTCACGTGGAGCGCGCTGCTGCAACAAGTCGAAGCGGGCCGCGTCGACCTTGACGCCGATGTGAACAAATATCTCGATTTCAAAATCCCCGAGTTCGAGGGCAAGCCGATCCGCGTGCGCGACCTTTTGTCGCACACGCCGGGGATGAGCGATGTCGGCGGGCTGACCGCACCGACGCCCGACAAGATCACGCCCTATGTCGAATGGATGAAGACGCATATTCCCGTTCGCCATTGGGCCCCCGGGACCGAGACATCCTATTCCAACTATGGCTCGGTGCTCGCCGGCTATATCGTCGAGCGCGTGTCGGGCGAAGCTTTCCCCGATTATGTCGAAAAGCATATCTTCGCGCCGCTCGGCATGAATGCCACGACCTTTCGCGAACCGCTGCCCGCCGCGCTCGCACCCCGGATGGCGTCGGGCTATCAGGTCAAGGACGGGCGGCTGGTGGCCGAACCGTTCGAACTGTTCAGCCCGGTGATGCCCGCTGGGTCGGGCACGAGCAGCGGCCCCGACATGGCCCGTTTCATGATGGCGATGATGAACGGCGGCGCGCTGGGCAAGGCGCGCATCCTGAAGCCCGAGTCGGTCAAATTGCTGATGACCGATTCGGTCGCCAACGCCCCCGGCCTGCCCGGCATGGCGCACGGCTTTTTTGTCGTTCGTGAAAAGGGCCCGCGCATGGTTGGGCATGGCGGCAACACCGGCGATTTCCATTCGAACATGATTTTGGCGCCCGAGGCCGGGCTCGGCTTCTTCGTCTCCGAGACCGGCGGCCAGGGCAGCTATGGCGGGCGGACCGAACTGACCGAAGCGCTGATCGGCCGGCTGTTCCCGGTCGCTCCCGCCCCGCGCATCGCCGCACCGGCGGGTGAGGTGCTGCCGCTCGGCGCCTATCGCGGCAATCGCCGCGACTATGCGCGCACCCCCAACCCCGAACGCGACCTGAAAATCGCAGCGGCCGGACCGAATGCCGTCACCGTCACCAGCGAGGGCAAAACCACCTATTGGGAACGCGTCGGCCCGATGCGGTTCGAACAGGCCACGGGTGCCCGCGCCGGCGGCCCTTACGAGCAATTGCTGTTCCACGGCGCCGAGGGGCGCTGGCGCCTGTCCTTCACGTCGCAACCGCATGTTCTCTATCATTTTGTCCAACCCTGAGGAGAAGCCATCATGAAGCTGTTGATCGCACTCGCGCTCTCCTGCGCGCCCGTCGCCGCCCTCGCGCAGACCGTCGCGGCCGATACGCCCGGCAAGCTCGCCAGCGGCGTGCAATATGTGCAGCCCAAGGACTGGACCGCATCGAAGCAGGGCCCCGCGCTCGTCTTCACATCGCCCGAGGGAGACCTGCGTATTGTGGTCGCCGAAATCGGCGCTGCCGCCGACGCCGCGGATGCCGCCGCCAAAGCCTGGGCGGTCGTCCGGCCGGGTGCCGTGCCGACGCAGCGCACCAGCACCGCGGCGCCTCCGGCCGACGGCTGGGACGAGCGCGTGAGCTTTGCCTATGAAACATTGCCGACCGAGCGCGCCGCGCGCTCGGCAAGCGCGCTGCGCAAGGGCACCGCGTGGACCGTGCTGATCGTCGATGGTTCGGCGGGTACCGCCGCCAAGCGCTCGGCCGCGATGTCGGTGGTGTCGCAGGGCCTTCGCCCGGCGGGTTTCCAGAAGGAAAGTTTCGCCGGCAAGACCGCGCACGAACTCACGCCCGAGCGGATCAAGCTGCTCACCGACTTCGTCGAGCAGAGCCGTGAGGAACTCGAAGTCCCCGGCGTCGGCTTTGCGCTGATCGACGATGGCAAGGTGCTGTGGCAGGGCGGCTTCGGCGTTCGCGCGCTCGGCTCGCCCGAAAAGGTCGACGAGCACACCAAGTTCATGATCGCGTCGAACACCAAGGGGATGACCACGCTCCTCCTGTCGACGCTTGCCGACGAAGGCAAACTGCGCTGGGACGAGAAGGTCGTCGACCTGTATCCAGAGTTCCGCCTCGGCAATGACGAGGTCACCAAGTCGGTACTGGTCAAGCATCTGATCTGCGCTTGCACCGGTTTGCCGCGCAAGGATTTCGGCTTCATCCTCGCCGACAAGGGACAGCCTGCCGCGGACACGTTCAAACAGCTTGCCGCGACGATGCCGACCAGCAAGTTCGGCGACCTGTTCCAATATAACAACCAGCTCGCCTCGGCGGCGGGCTATGTCGGCGGGCACATCCTCTATCCGAAGATGGAATTCGGCGCCGCCTATGACCGGGCGATGGAAGAGAAAGTCTTCAAGCCGCTCGGCATGAAGGACAGCACCTTCGATTATGCCGAGGGCATGGCGGGCAATTGGGCGGCGCCGCACGGCCTCGACATCGACGGCAAGGTGACTTTGATGTCGAACGACTTCAACTGGTCGCCCTATCCGTATCGCCCTGCGGGCGCAGCCTTTTCCACCACCGCCGACATGGTGCGCTATGTCCAGCTCGAACTCGGCAAGGGCATGCTCGACGGCAAGCGCCTGGTGAGCGAAACCAACCTGCTCGCGCGCCGGGAAAAAGGCGTGCAGGTCGGACCCGACAGCTGGTACGGCATGGGCCTGTTCCAGCGCGACGCATCGGGCGTGCAGGTCGTCACGCATGGCGGCACATTGGTCGGCTATCACAGCACCTGGTTTGCGCTTCCCGAGTCCGGTGTCGGCATGGTGATCCTGACCAACAGCGATCCGGGCGCATCGATGCTGGCGCCGACGCTCCGCCGCCTGCTCGAAATACTCTATGACGGCCAGCCCGAGGCGGCGCGCGATATCACCGCGGCGGCGACACGGATCAAGGCGCAGGCCGGTGCGAAGCGCGAGCGGTTGACCTATCCGGGCGACGCAGCGGTGCTGGCGGGCCTCGCCGGTCACTATCGCGACCCGTCGGTCGGGCAGATCACGATCAGCGAAAAGAACGGCCAGAAATGGATCAAGGCCGGCTTCGTCGAGGGGCCGATCGCGACGCGCAAGAATGCCGACGGCAGCATGTCGATCATCTCGGTCGGCCCCGGCAACATCGGCGTCGATGCGCTGGTCGGCACCAAGGACGGCAAGCGCACGCTCAGCATCAACGACGGCCAGCAGACGCAATATCTGTACGTCGAGGACTGAAAATCAGGGAGATTTCCGCATGACACGGCCGTTCGCGCTTGCCCTTGCCTCGTTGCTGCTGGTCGGCGCGGCCGCGCCTCCGCCCGCCGCCTATGACATCGTCATTCGCGGCGGCCGCGTGCTCGACGGCGCGGGCAATCCTTGGGTCACCGCCGACGTCGCGATCAAGGACGGCCGCATCGCGCGCGTCGGCGTGATCGAGACGAAGGGGAAACAGGAGATCGATGCGCGCGGCCGCTATGTCTCGCCGGGGTTCATCGACATGCTTGATCAGTCGGGACGCGTGCTGCTGCGCGACGGATCGGCGGCAAACAAGCTCCAGATGGGCGTCACCACGCTGATCGCCGGCGAAGGCGGAACCGCGGTCCCCGCGGGCGAACTCGCGGGTTATTTCAACACGCTCGAGACGCAGGGCATCGCCGTCAACTTCGGTACCTATTATGGCGCGATCCAGGCGCGCGTGAAGGTGATGGGCGATGGCGATGGCGCCCCGAACGAAACCCAGATGCGCGCCATGGAGGATGAGGTGCGTACCGCGATGAAGGCGGGTGCATTCGGCATTTCGTCGGCGCTCATCTATTCGCCGGCGAGCTTTCAGGCGACGGACGACCTTGCGCGGCTCGCTGCAATTCCGGGCAAATGCGGCGGCTTTTATGCGACGCATATGCGCGACGAGAGCGACAAATTGCTCGCCGCGATCGACGAGGCGGTCCAGATCGGCGAACGCAGCGGCGCGAAGGTCGAGGTGTTCCACATCAAGGCCGCCTATGCGCCGCTGTGGGGCAAGCTGATGCCGCAGGCGATCGCGCGGATCGAGGCGGCGCGGACGCGCGGCGTCGACATCGGCGCGAATATCTATCCCTATCGCGCCGGTGGCACCGGGCTCGACGTCACCGTTCCGACGCATGTCTTCGCAAAGGGCCGCGAGGCAGCGCATGAAGCGGTGCGCGATCCCGCCGTTCGTGTTCAGCTCAAAAAGGAACTCGCCGCCGGGCCGCAGGCGGACTGGTCGAACCTGGTCCATGCGTCGGGCGGGTGGAAGAATGTCGTGCTCGCTAACGGTCAGGCCGAACAGTACAAGCGCTTCAACGGCCAGAATTTCGCCGAGATCGGCAAGGCGCTGGGCAAGGATCCCGCCGACGCCGCGTGGGACATCTGGCTTGCCGCGCTGCCCGCGCGCGCGTCGGCGCTCTATTTCATGATGGACGACAAGGACATCGACCTCGCGATGAAACAGCCGTGGGTCAGCATCGGGACCGACGCCTCGGCAGCGGACAGCACGGTCGCCGCCGAAACCGCGGGGCGGCCGCATCCGCGCTCCTATGGCACCTTTCCGCGCATCATCGCCGAATATGTCCAGGCACGTCCGGTGCTGACGTTGCCCGACGCGATCCGCAAGATGACCGGCTGGCCGGCGCAGCGGCTAGGCCTCTCCGATCGCGGGCTGCTACGCGAAGGCATGCGCGCCGACATCGTCGTCTTTGACCTCGCGGCGATCAAGGACCGGGCGACCTATGAAGCGCCGACGGCAGCGCCCGAAGGCATCGGCGACGTGATCGTCAACGGCGTCGTCGCTCTGGCCAAGGGGCAACCGACCGGTTCGCGGAGCGGCAACGTCCTGCGTCATGCGTGCACCGCGATCTGAGCCAGCGACTTTTCAATCCGCCGTCACGTCAATCTCGCGCTGCTGGCGGATATCCGCCGATGACGATCCGGCCATGATCCGGTAGCGGCCGGGCACGACGCGCCATTTCCCCTGCTCTGCATCGAATTGCGAAAAGGCGCGGGGATCCAGCGTCACGCTGACGGTTCGGCGCGCGCCGGCCGCAAGGTCGACCTTGGCAAAGCCGCGCAGCGCGATCGGCAGATCACCGGCGGCGGGGGCGAGCGGCGCGACATAGATCTGCACCACTTCCTTGCCGGCACGCTTGCCCGTGTTGCGGAGCGTGAGTTTCGCCGACACCAGTTCGCCGCCGTTGACGCGCACAGGCGCCGACAGCGCCGAATAGGCGAAGCTGGTGTAGCTGAGCCCATGGCCGAAGGGGAACAGCGGCTTCACACCCTTTGTGACATAGCCGCGGTAACCCACGAGCAGGCCTTCGGAATAAGGCGTCTTGGCACCCTTGAGGTTGACCATATCGTCTTCGCTCCGGGCCGGGAAGGTCACGGGCAGTTTACCCGAGGGGTTGACCTTGCCGGTGAGCACGCTCGCGAGCGCCGCCGCGCCGCCTTCACCCGGCAGCCACATGTCGACGATCGCGGGTGCCTTGTCGGACCAGGGCATCGTCATCGCGGCGCCCGCATTGACGACGACCGCAGTCTTCGGATTGGCGGCGATGATCGCCTCGACGAGCTTGTTCTGGTCGCCCGGCAGGTCGAGCGAGGTGCGGTCATACCCTTCGCCTTCGGTTGTCGACGAGGAGCCGACGAACACAAGCGCGGCATCGGCACCGCGCGCCGCCGCGACCGCCTCGTCGAACGAGGGGAGCGGTTCGCGGATACCGAAGCTCAGATACTCATAGGGCGTCTGGCCGGTGACATAGTCGATGCGGATCGGATAGCTGCGCCCCGCTTCGAGCTGGACCGACACCGTCCGGCGCGGGATCGGGAAGCCGAGGACGTCGCGGATGTCGGGCTTTGACGCACTTTCCTTGTTGAGCACGGTCTTGCCGTCGAGCGTGATTGTCGCATTGCCGGTACCGCGCGTGCTGAATTCATAGGTGCCGCTCGTTTCGGGCCAGAACAGCCCCTCCCAGCGGAACGCCGCATAGCCCGTCACCTGCGGTCCGGCGATATTGCCGCTGATCCGCTTCAAAAAGCTCGTCGCGGTTTCGCGTTTCACCGGCTCGCCGCTCATGTCGGCAGTGGCGTAATAGGTCGCGGCGAGGCCAGTGACGCTGCGGTCGGTTCCGGGGCTGAACAATTTGGGGTTCGCGCCCGGCGGCGTTTCCTCATTGTCGACGCCGCGCGCGAAGTCGATCCTGACACCCGGCAGCGCAGCCTTGAGCGCCGCGAGCGGCGTGCTCGTCTCGAACGGTACGACAGCCGAGCTGCCGCCGCCCTGAATACGCACGACGTCGGCGTTCGGGCCGATCACCGCAAGCGTCTTGATCGACGATGGCAACGGCAGAACGCCGCTGTTCTTGAGGAGGACGATCGCCTCTTCGGCGGCGCTCTGCGCGAGCGCTGCATTGCGCGGGGTCGTTTCGGCGATCGGGCGTGCAACGCCGCGCTCGATCGCGCCGCTGCGCACGATCAACCGCACCATGCGGCGCGCATTGTCGTCAAGCTGCGCGGGGGTAACCTTGCCCTCTTCGACCGCCTTTTTGAGCTTTGGCCCGAAATGGTTCGGCGGTCCCGGCATTTCGAGGTCCATGCCAGCGTTGACGGTGGTCGCGGTCGAATGGACCGCGCCCCAGTCGGACACCACGAAGCCCTTATAGCCCCATTCGGTCTTGAGCAGGTCGGTCAGCAGCCAACGGTTCTCCGCCGCATGCGTGCCGTTAATCTTGTTGTACGATGCCATCACCGACCAGGGGTCGCCCTGTTTGATCACGGTCTCGAACGCCTGGAGGTAGATTTCGCGCAGCGTGCGCGGATCGACCACTGAATCGACGATGAAGCGGTTGGTTTCCTGATTGTTCGCCGCAAAATGCTTGAGCGACACGCCGATACCCGCGCCCTGTGCGCCCTTCACATAGCCGAGCCCGATCTGACCAGCCAGATACGGGTCTTCGGAGTAGGTTTCGAAATTGCGACCCCAGCGCGGGGTACGAACGATGTTGACCGTCGGTGCGAGCAGCACGTCGGCGCCATGCGCGATCGTTTCCTTGCCGATCGCCGCGCCGACTTTTGCCGTGAGGTCGGGATTCCAGGTCGCCGCCATCGCGACACCGACAGGGAACACCGTCGCGGGCTTACCCTCCGGCGAGCGCACGCCGGTCGGACCGTCGGTCATGCGGATCGAGGGGATGCCGAGCCGTTCGATCGGGTTCAGCGTCATCGAGCTTTCGCCCGCGAGCAGCAGGATTTTCTCGTCGAGCGTCAGCCGCCCCATCAGATCGTCGACACGCGCCTCGATCGGCGCGGATTTATCCTTGTAGATCATATCCTGCGCCTGTGCGCCGGACAGCGCCACCGTGGAGGACAGCAAACTTGCCGTCAGATAGGCTGTCCGGCCCTTCATCACTTGATCTCCGCCAGGTCCTTGGCGGTCGCGGCGAGCATCTCGTCGGTGATCTTGCCGTTCGAATAGGGTTGAAGCTGCGTCAGGCTGATCGCCTTGAACATCTCATATTCGGGCAGTGCGATCATGCCGGGGAAATGCTTTTCGATCACCGCCTTGCCCTTTTCGTCGGCGACGATGTCCTGCAGCGGGGTGTCGAGGTTGAACTTCGCATCGCTGGCGGGGGCAGCCGCGGCCGGTGCGGGCGCGGCGGGTGCGGGTGCCGGCGCGGTCGTGCCTTGAGCAAAGGCGGGAGCAGCGGCCATCAGCGCCGCAACAAATATGGCAGTTTTCATTCTACTTCTTCCTTTTGAAGATCGGCGACCATCGCTTCTCTGATCAGATATTTCTGGACCTTCCCCGTCACCGTGGTGGGGAATTCGCCGACGATACGCACGTAGCGCGGGACTTTATAGTGGGCGATCTGGCCGCGACAGAATTCGCGTATCGCTTCGGCATCGACGTTGGCATCGGGCTTCAACCGTACCCATGCGCACAGTTCCTCGCCCATGCGTTCGTCGGGGATGCCAACCACCGCCACATCCTCGACAAAGGGATGGCGATAGAGATAATCCTCGATCTCGCGCGGGTAGATATTCTCGCCGCCGCGGATGACCATATCCTTGAGGCGGCCGACGATATTGCCATAGCCCTCGGCATCGATCGTCGCGAGATCGCCCGAATGCATCCAGCCGTCGGCGTCGATCGAATCCGCGGTGCGTTCGGCCTCGTCCCAATAACCGATCATCACCGAATATCCGCGCGTGCAAAGCTCGCCGGCTTCGCCCGAGGGGACGATATTGCCACCGCCATCGACGATCTTGCATTCGAGGTGCGGCTGCACGCGGCCGATCGAGCCGACGCGGCGTTCGAACGGATCGTCGGGCGCTGTCTGGAAGCTCACCGGGCTGGTTTCGGTCATCCCGTAAGCGATCGTCACGTCGCGCATGTTCAGCCGCTCGACAACCTGCCGCATCAGCGGTTCGGGGCAGATTGCGCCGGCCATGCAACCGGTGCGCAGCGAGGACACATCAAAGTCATCGAAGCGCGGATGCGCGAGCACCGCAATGAACATTGTCGGGACGCCGTAGAGCGCCGTGCAACGTTCGGCTTCGACGGCGCGCAGTACGGCTTCGGGATCGAAACCTTCGGACGGATAGATCATCGCCGCGCCGTGGGTGATGCTGGCGAGATTGCCCATCACCATGCCGAAGCAATGATAGAGCGGCACGGGGATGCAGATGCGGTCGCCCTCCCCCAGCCCCTGCGTACGACCGACGAAATACCCGTTGTTCAGGATGTTGCGATGGCTGAGCGTCGCCCCCTTCGGCAGACCGGTGGTGCCGCTGGTGAACTGGATATTGATCGCGTCGTTGGGATCGAGCGCCGGGCCGATGGCGGCGAGACGCTGGCGGTCGGTATCGGTAGCAAGCGTCGCCGCATCGTCGAACGGCAGCCAACCTGGACGCGCTTCCGGACCGATGAGGATCAGCGAGCGCAGGGTCGGCAGACGTTCGGCGCGCAACTGACCGGGCGTGCTGGTGACCGCCTCGGGCGCGAGTTCCTCGATCATGCCCGGATAGTCGCTCGTCTTGAAGCTGGTCGCCGCGACGAGCGCCGAAAGGCCGACCTTGTTGATCGTATATTCGACCTCGGACAGGCGATAGGCCGGGTTGATCGTGACGAGGATCAGCCCGGCGCGCGCCGCGGCAAACTGGGTCAGCGTCCATTCGGCGCAATTGGGTGCCCAGATGCCGATCCGGTCGCCGGGATTGAGGCCAAGCGCAAGCAGTCCGGCGGCGAAAGCGTCGGACCGTTCGAGCAGTTCGGCGAAGGTCCAGCGAATGCCCTGCCCGACCGATACGAGCGCGTCGCTGCTCCCCCAGCGTTCGGCGGCAAGCGCGAGCGCTTCGCCGATCGTATGCTCGATCAGCGGCGGTTCGCTCGCGCCTGTCACATGGCTCGTCATTTCCCGGGCGCCTCGCACGTAAAGCTGGCTGCGTCGTCGGTCGAACCTTTGCCGTCCCACTTTGCGACCTTCGGAAATGCACAGAGCGGCCGCGTCCGCCCGGCCTTGGCGGGCAAGCCGATATAGGCGAACAGGTCGTTGTCATATTTGGTCGCGATGATCCGCTCTGGCGCTGGGCCGCCCTGCCGCCAGCCATCGAGTGCCGCCAGCGGATCGAAGTTGTTCGGTCCCGGTCCCGCAAGGCAGTGCGACATGCCGGGCACCATGAACAGGCGGACCGAAGTCGCCGTAGCCTTCGGGTTCGCCGCGACCAGGCGCTCGTAATAGTCGAGCGTATTCTGTGCCGGAATCCCGGCATCGTTCCAGCCGTGATAGAGGATCAGCTTGCCGCCGCGTTTGTAGAAGGCACCGAGGTCGGTGCTGTCCGCATCAAGATCGCCGCCGACCCGCGCCTTCGCCAACGCATAGTCGCGTTCGAGGTTGAAATCCGAAAGCTGCCAGTCGGGATTGGCGTGGACAAAATAGCGGAAGAAGGCGGTGCCGAACTTTACATGCTGCGACGTCTTGCCCGTCAGCCATTGTGACCAGGTGCCTGCCTCCGCCTCGGCGCCGGGTGCGAAACCGGGGTAGAAGCTCTTGCCTCCGGTCGTCTTTGGACCTTCGTAGAACAGCCTTGCGGTCGCGACTTCGCCCGGCGTCAGGCAATCGGCGCCATCGCCGCCTTTGCAGGCGAGTTTGGCCGGATCGAAATGACATGCGCGCGGATCGTCGATCACGCCATCCTTCACCCCGTCGAGCCCGTCGCACTGGCCGAGCGATGCGGCCTGGAGCAATTTCAGCTTCGCCATCGGCAGGTCGGCGCCGGGCTTGCCCGCCGCGACGGCGTTGTTGGCAAAGGCGCTCGCCATGCGCGTCCATGGCATCGCGGGGGCTCCCGCGATGATCGCGTCATAATCGGCCGGGTATCGCTGCGCGAGGGTCAGCGCCTGCCGCCCGCCATCCGAACAGCCATGGAAATAGCTCGCCGCGAGCGGGTTTTCGTAAAAGGCGGCGATCACCTGTTTCGCAGTCTCCGCGCCGACATGATTGGCGCGCCAGCCATAGTCGCGGATCTTTTCGGGCGCGTTCAGCGCCCAGCTTGCGTCGACATCGGCTTCGCTGAAATGCCCCATGTCAGTACCGACCGCAGCATAGCCCTTTTGCACCGCGCCGCGCATAAGCAGCGACGGCAGCAGCATGTTCGCGCCGAAACCGCCATTGCCCGCGCCGAGCAGCTTGCCGTTCCACCCCGCGCGCTCGGGTAACCAGACCTCGACCTTGATCGACGATCCGGGCACCGGCGACAGCGTAGCCTGTACGCGGCAGAAGGCGGCGGGGGCTGGAAGGCCGGGCTTGCCCGCCTCCAGATTGACCATTGCGCCGCCCGAAAGCGAGGTCGCGGCGTCGACCTTGCCGTCCTTCAGCGTCATGCCGGTCAGCGCTTCGCAGCTTCCGACCTTCTGCGCCGAGGAAGCCGGTGTCGGGGCGGGTTCGTTTGCGGTGCAGCCCGCGAGCAACGATCCGCCGGCGAGCAGGAGGAGCGATGCCGCCCTCATTTGCCGACCAGTCCCTGGCTGCGCAGCCATCCGGACATTGCGTCGGTCCATGCGTCGCTCGGTTTGCCGCTCTTCTTCATGCCGAAACCATGGCCTCCGCTTTCGTAAGTGACGATCGTGCTGCTCGCGCCAGCCGCCTTCCACGCCGCGGCAAGGCGGACGCTGTCGTCATATGCCAGCTTGTCGTCCTTTGCCGCTGCGACGAACAGCGGCGGCGCCTTCTTTGGCACCGCGATTGTGTCGGGCAGCAGGCCCGGATAGATGGCGATCGCGAAGTCTGGACGGCTCGCGGGCTTGTTCGCCGTCAGCGTCCATACCGTCACCGCGCCGCCCGCCGAAAAGCCCATCAGCCCTACCCGGTTCGACTTGATGCGATAGCGGGCGGCATTTTTGCGCACCCACTTCACCGCATTCTCGCCGTCGGCGGTCGCGAGCGGGCGCAGCGGTTCGACCGCTGTGCGCAGCGAAGGAAGATTTGCGAGATAGCGCATCATCTGGAGCGGAAAATCGGCTCCGGTTTCGAGCAGACGATATTTGAGTACGAACGCGGTGACGCCCTGGCTGTTCAGCCATTTGGCGACCGCCTCGCCCTCATTTTCGATCGACAGCATGTGAAAACCACCGCCGGGCGCAACGATTACCGCAGTGCCGTTGGGCTTATCAGCGACATAGGGCGTCAGCGTCGCGTCGGATACATTGCGCACGATCGTCCCGAACGGTCCGGTCTCGCGCACTTCCTTCGACGTCGCGGGAACGGGGTCGGACGACAGGCGGATCGCTTCCCACGCGCAGGCGGGGATCGCGACGATGGCGAGCGCGCCGGCGATGGCGGCAGTAAGGCGCATGGTCATGACTTTCATTATTTTCCGTCCCGTGCGGCGGCGATGGCAGTGAGCGCAGGCGTGGTTGCCGGCGCCATTGCGGTTGCGTCGATACCCATCGACAGAAGCTGCGGCCTTACGGGGTCGAGCCGTACCCATGCGGGAAGTCCGCTTCCGTTCGGATCGCCGGTTTTCGCGAAGTTGGTCCAATAGTCGCCAAGCTGCTTCGCGGCGGCGCGGTCGGCGGCGGTCGCGTCGGCGAGCAGGTTGCCGAACTGGAATGCGACGTCCGACGCGTGAACGGCTCCGACATCGGGCTTGCGCTGGCCTTCAGCGACATAGCCGAAACGATAGAGGAAGGTCGGCACCCCCGCGCGCGCCTGCAACAGGCCGAAAGCGAGTGCCGGCTCGGCGAAGATCGCGTCACCGCCAAGCCGGCGGTTCGCTTCATCCTCGCTCGCATAGGCGGCTTTCACCGCAGCGGCGGAAGCACCGAGCGACTTTTCGACCGGGCCGTTGACCATCGCGCGAAACGGCGCCGGGATGAAGCCGAGTTCATCATCGTTGCTGCCGATAATATAGGGAATGCGCGCCTGTTTACCCTCGGCAAAGATCGTCTCGGCCCCCGCGGGCACGATCGTCCCGTCGGTCATCGGCCCCGAATAGCGATCCTCTTCCTTGCTCATCAAGGCAAGGCTGCCGAGAACCTTGTCGGCGGACAGCGCGCGCAAGGCCGCAGCGTCGGCAGCGCCTGCTCGCGCACCGAACGCCTGCCCCTTCGCTTGTGCATCCGCAAGCGTCGGCCAGTCATCGCGGCCGCCCCCCGAAGCGACGATCGCGCGCGCGAACAGGCCCCTGGCGGCGGGCGACGCCATCAGGCGCGACACCGATTCCCCGCCCGCGCTCTCGCCGAAGATCGTAACCTTGGCCGGATCGCCGCCGAACGACGCGATGTTGCGCTGGACCCATTTCAGCGCAGCAATCTGATCCATCAGCCCCCAGTTGCCGTCCTTGCCCAACGCGCGGTGCGCGAAGAAGCCGAAGCGGCCAAGGCGATAGTTGAAGCTGACGATCACGACGTCGCGCTTCGCAAGCACGCCGCCATCGGTCTCGGGCAAGGTCCCCGACCCACCGACGAAGCCGCCGCCGTGAATCCAGACCATCACCGGCAGCTTCGCTCCCTTGGCTGGCTTCGGTGTCCAGACGTTGAGCGTCAGGCAATCCTCGTTCATCGGCCGCGATCCGGGCTGGATACCGGGGAGCGGATTCTGCATGCAATCGGGGCCGTAAGCGGTTGCGTCGCGTGGTGCACTCCACGGCGCCGCGGGCGCGGGTGCGCTCCAGCGCAGGGCCCCGACCGGCGGCGCGGCATAGGGAATGCCCTTGAACGCCGCAACGCCATCCGCCGTTACGCCCGTGATAGCGCCACTGTCGATCGCCACTTGCTGGGCCGCGACCGGCGATGCCAACAAGGCAGCCGAAACCAATATGCTGCGGATCATTATTTGCCTCCGGTCGTGAAGATGAAACGGCCGGGGCCGGTACGATAGATGAAATAACCCTTGTCCTCGCGAACGGGGCTGGCGCCCGCAGGCGGGGTTACGGCGCCAAAGCGTGTCGGCACCCAAATCTCCCCCGCCGTATTCGCCGGCACCTCGGCGGTCAGCGCCAGCCTGCCCCCGTCGACCTTCCATCCCGAGAGGGCGCGGCCATGCACCGTATCCATTGCGGCTTCGGCACTCGCCAGCCCGTCCGGGATCGCGGGTTTGACCACCACGAGCTTGTACCCCGGTGCGCCGGGACGCAGGCCGGCGAGCCGCTGACGCATCCAATCGGCGATCGACGCGAAATAATGATGGTCGCGCGATCGGCTGTTCAGGCTCCACGTCTCGAACATCGTCGAATGACCGTTCTTGATCCACCAGCCCCAGCTCGGCTCGTCGGTGCGCGTCGCGACGCGATAGGCAAGGTTTGCATGACCGTAATCGCTGAGGATTTCGAGCAGGTAGCGCGCGCCATAGACACCGGTGTGCAGCCCCTGCTTGTCGACGTCGCGTGCGATCGTGTCGGCGACATCCTGTTCGCGGCCCGCGGGCACCATGCCGAACGCGAGCGGCAGGATATTCTGCACCTGCGTCGCCGGACCCGCGACGCCCTTTGCATCGACCGTCCGGTACCAGCCGTTCGCCGCATCCCAATAGCGCGCGTTATAAGCAGCACGGATGTCGGCCGCGAGTTTTCCATAACGCTCGGCGTCGTCGGCCTTGCCGATGATCGCCGACGATTTCGCAAGCAGGTCCGCCTGATGGAAGAAATAGGCCGTGGTCACCGCATCGATGCCGCCGCCGCGCGCATTGCTGTAATCCATGCCGCCCGCCGACGCCCATTCGGACAGTCCCGCCGAGCGTTGATAGTCGGGCGCCTTGATGAAGGTCGCGGTGTAATCGACCAGTCGCCGCTGCATATCCTGATTGTCGGCAAGGATGCGCGTGTCGCCATAGGTCGTATAAAGTTCCCACGGCAGGATCATCGCCGCGACGTCCCAGGGCGTCGTCGGGCCCCAGATCACGTTCCAGCCGGGGGTGTTCTCATATCCGTAGAAAGGCGTCGTCGGCGCAATCTCCGGCACTTCACCCTTGTCCGACTGCGCGTCGCGGAAATCGGCCAGCCATTTCGTCCAGACGCGCGCTATATCCAGACTGCGCGCCGCGGCGCCCGCCGATGCCTGTGCATCGCCGCTCCAGCCATTCTTCTCATAGGTCGGCGTGTCGGTCTGGAAGCCATGAAGATTGTTGAGGATCGACGCGATCGCGGCAAAGTCGATCTGATTCAGCAACGGGTCGGCACTCGTGAAGCTGCCGGTACGCGCGACCGCCGAATGGACGATGCGGGCGGTCAATGCACCCACGGGCGGCCTGTCGGGGAAACCGTCGACCTGCACATAGCGAAAGCCACGATAGCCGAAGCGCGGTTCCCATTGCTCGGCGCCCTTGCCTGCCAGCGTATAGCGGTCGGTCTGAAGCTGCGCGTCGATCAGCCCGGCGGCAGGGACGACTTTGCCGTCGTCGGCAACACGCTCGCTCGCGATCATCGAAACGGTCAGCCCGCGCGACCCGCTGACTTTGAGCACCGGCCAACCCGCAACGATGCGCCCGAAGTCATATACATGGACGCCCGGCGCGACCTCCTTCACCGCGACCGGCGCGATATCCTCGACCGGCTCGATCGCTTCGCTGTCGGCGGCGACAATCTGCCCTGCCGGACCAGCAACGACCGAAGCCGCCGACCATTTGCGGTCGCGAAAGCCCGCACGATCCCAGCCTGTCGGCACCAGCCGCGCATCGAAGCGCTCGCCGCGATGCACCGAGTCATTGAGCGTCGGGCCCGAAATGGTGCGCCAGCCGCCATCGGTCGCGACCGTTTCGCGGGTCCCATCGGCGTAGGTGATTTCCAGCTGCGCCTTGAGCGCAGGCTCGGCGTGCCAGGGTGCCGCGTGAAAATACCATTCGTTCGGATCGGTCAGCCCGTACCAGCCGCGCCCCAACTCGGCGCCGATCACATTCTCTCCGCGGCGCAGCAGCGCAGTCACGTCCAGCGTGTAAGCGAGCACGCGCTTATCATAGGCGGTGTAACCGACGCCGAGCGACGAGCCGACGATCGTGCCATTGACCGAAAGCCGGGGCATGCCCCCGCCCGCATAATAGAGCCGCGCGCTCGCGACCGGTTTGCCGAGGCGAAAAGCGCGGCGAACAAGTGGCGCCGGCAGTTCGATCGGGAGGACCAGGTCGACACCCGGAACCCCGCTCGCGACCACCAACCCATCCTTACCAACGCCACCGCCGGTGAAAGGATTGTCGCCGCCCGCAAAATCATATGCAACCGCAGGGCTTTGGGTGCCCGACACGCGGACCGAATGCACGATCGCAGCCGCCGCTTCCTTACCAGCGAAGCCGATCGTGCCATGCTTGTGCGCGTCATTGTCGACCGTCCCGACGACGACCCCGTCGATGCGCGTCACGATCTGACGACCCTCGGCGCGGATCGAAAGCGCGATGCGGCGCCCCTTGAGCGGTGCCGCAAGCTTGACCTGCCCCAGCCGCTCCATCTTGATCGCCGAACTCGTCCCGCCCGGATAGCGGCGGATCGTCTGGATCAGTTCGGGCCCGTTCTTGTCGTCCGCGAGCGTCCAGACATAGGCGTCGCCATAGGTTTTGCCGTTGGGCAGCGCGCGAAACAATATGTCGACGCTCTTGCCCGTCAGCGTCAACTCGGCGTCGAGCGTCAGGTCGCCCCAGTCATGGGCAAGGCGTTGGGGCCCCGAAATCCATTTGGCCTGCCAGTCGCCATCGGCAAGCAATCCCGTTTCCCACCAGGCCGGCGTGCTCCAGCCAGAGACCTTGCCATCGGCGTCCCACACCTGCACCTGCCACCAATAGCGCTGGCGCGACACCAGCGCTGGTCCGGCGTAGGCGATCTGGACATTGTCCGTCGACACGGTCTTGCCGCTATCCCAGAGCGGCGCGCGCTCAAGGTCGGCTTCGGAGGTCGCGACACGTATGCGATATGCGCTCTGTCGCGCCACCGGCGATCGCCAGGCAAGGCGCGGCGCCGCCGTGTCGAGGCCCAGCGGCGCCGCAGCATATTCGGTCCTGAGTTCGGCGGGCGCCGGATCGGCCGCCCACACGGGCGAGGTTGCCATGCCGACGGCCGCGAGCGCACCCAGCAACAGGCCTCGCAAGCTTCCGATCAGCGGCAACCCAACCTCCTCGTCAGAATTTGGTGCGAATACCGAAGGATACCAGCCGGCCGAGCGTGCTGCCATTCGTATATCCCGATGCACTGTTCAGGAACGGCGGATCCTCGTCAAAGACATTGTCGACGTTCAGCGTCAGCAGCGTGTTTGCGAGCATGTCGCCGAGATCGTAGCTGAAGAAAAGATCGACGGTGTCGAACGCGGCGACGCGTTCCTGCGGCGCCAACCCGACGACCGGATAGCCGCTGCGATGGTTGAGCGTCGCGCGCGCCGTAAAATCACCGACCGTCGCGCCGAGCCCTGCCGTGAAGAGGAAGCGACCGGTGCCATTTTTGAGATCGTCGTTGACCGGGCCGCCCTGCACAACCTGCGTCTCGCGATTGAGGAGGTAGCTGCCGGTGAAATTCGCATTGACCGAACCGAAGCCGGTCGGGCGATTATAGGCGAGGTTGAAGTCGACGCCGTCGACATTCACCGCGCCGAGGTTCGCCCGCTGCGCAAGGAACAGCACATAGGGCGAGCTGAACGCAAATAGCGTCGCGAGGTTCGGCACGCCGTCGACGCGGAGATTGCCGGCCGCGGCCTGCGCCTGCGCGAGCGTCGGGTTGAGGATGAAGAAATCCGCATAGGCCGGCGTCGTGAACAAGAGCGGCGACGTGAACGGCGGGACCGCGATGGCGTCCTTGAACTTCACGTTGAAATAGGTCGCGCTGGCGACGAAACCTTCAAGCGCGGCGGGCTTGAGATCGAAGCCAAGCGACCAGGTATCGGCCTTCTCCGGTTTCAGATTGGCGTTGCCGCCCGCGATCGCGATCGTCGGACGCAGCGCGTCGAAGGGCGAGCTGTTCGGCGCGCGGAACGGACTGAACGGAAGCACCTGCACGCGCGCGTCGACCGAGTTGCCCAGGTCGGCAAGGCTTGGCGCGTGGAACGACGTGCCGTAGTTGCCACGGATCGTCAGCGCCTCGAACGGGCGCCAAGTCACGCCGATCTTGGGATTGGTCGTGCTGCCCACATCGCTGTAATCGTCGTAGCGGACCGAGCCCGACAGTTCGAGGCTGTAGAAGCCGGGCGCGCGATTGTCGGCGCCGAAGATCGGGATCAGCAGTTCGCCGAACAGCGACTTCACATTGCGCGCGGCATAAGCGTTCGAGCCGGTGACCGCATTTTCGGGGCCGCTGCCGGTGAAGGAGCGGATATTCTCGTAATGATATTCCCCGCCGACCGCGAGGCGGATGTCGCCGCCGGGCAAGCTGGTCAGCGGACCGTCGAGCACGACGCGCCCTTCGGCCAGTTCCTGCGTCGCGTCGCCATAGTTGACGAAATCGTCGATCGCCGCGAGCACCGCGGGCGACGTTGCCGAGAGGTTATAGGGGTTGAGCGCGGTCGCGGTCGTGGTGCCCGCCAGCGCAAGCGTCGCCAGGGTCGAGTTGAAAGAGCGCTCGGTCGATTCATTCTCGCTGCGTCCGAAGTTGGCCAGCGTACGCAGCTGCCAGCCACCGCCGAGCTCGAAATCGAAGCTGGGGGTGATGCCATAAGAGGTGAAGCTCGACGGGCTGTCGTTGCTGGGCCCGAAGACATCGTCGAATGCGAACGAAACGGTGTGCGCGAGTTCGGTGCCGATCGGGCGGAAGAAGGGATTCGCAGCGGTGATCGTTCCGCTCGCGCTGCTTTGCGCACTGCGGTGCAGCGTATCGCGCTTCGACCAATAGGCCGACAGCTTGAACGCGACCGAGTCGCTGAGGTCCTGCGTCAATCCGGCGAAAACGCTGTGGCGTTCCTCGCGCGGATAGATTGCCGCATAGTCGGTCTGGTCGCAGCGATTGACGCCCGGCGTCCGGCCGGGAAGCGCATAGGTCGTCGTGCCGACGGTGATATTCGCCAACGCGCAGGCGGTGCTGCGGAAATCGCCGCCGCCGCGATCGGTCTGGTTCGCGGTCGCATAGCCGCGGTCGAGCCCGATAAGGTCGTCGTGCCAGGCGTAGGAATAGGAGATGAAGACCGAGCCCGAACCCCAATCCTTGCCCGCGATGACGCTGGCGTCGATCGTCTGGTAATCCTTGGCAAAGCCATAGCGCGCATTGACGCCGATGCCGTCGTAGCGGTCGCGCGTGATGAAGTTGATCACGCCGCCGATCGCGTCGGAGCCATAGATGGACGAACCGCCATCGGGAATGACATCGACACGCTTGATGACGTCGGGCGGGATGACCGACGGGTCGAAACTCGTCTGCAAAATACCCGCGCCGACCATGCGGTGCCCATCGACGAGCACGAGCGTGGTCGAACCACCGCTGTTGCCAAGATTGCGAATGTTCGGACGCACGATCGGATTGCCGAAATTGCCCAGGCCCGCCGGGATCGTACCGAAATTGCCGACCTGCGGGATCGAGGCGAGAAGGTCGTTCGCCGAGGCTGCGCCCGAGGCGACGACATCGGCCTCGCTGACCGCGACGACATTGGTGCCGACCGGCGCAACGCCGCGCAGCAGGGTACCGGTCACGACGATATCGGCATTGGTCGGTGCTTCGGAATCGGCATCCTGCGCATGGACACCGGTCGCGCCGAGCAGCGCCCCCGCACACGCCATTGCCGAAATGCCCCGCCGCCACGCGTTCCGCCGCGCAGCAAAATCCAGACCCGCGTTCGTCATCGCCTTCATCGCATCCTCCCTGCACTCGCCCTCGCGAGTTGTCCCTTTTGACGGAGGCGCCTGTCCGGCAATCTTGTTCCTCCGATGCCACGCTTCGCTGAGCGTTTCTGCATCAATGCTCATTATTTGTCTTTATCAATCACGTCAACGATCAATTTCAATCATTCGTGCCTGAACGGCACGCCAGACCGCGGTTTTCTTTTTAAGGGTTCTGGAAAATTCAGGCGATGATGACGCGGATGCCGGCGGCTTCCATCATCGCGACATGACGCGTTTCGATTCCAGAGTCGGTGACGACGACGTCGATCTCGTCCAGCGCACATACGACGTTGCCCGACGGGCCCGAAAATTTAGAACTGTCGACGAGCACGATGATCTCGTCGGCGCGTTCGATCAGCCGGCGTTCGGCCGCAACAAGGATCACGTCGGCCTGCATTAGCCCCGCGGGACCCATCGACGCCGCACCCATGAACAGCTTCGGCGCGTGAAAGCGCGGCATGCCGTCATCGCCGGCGGCCGACAGGACGATATTCTGTTCGCGAAAGACCTGGCCCGATGGAATGAGGATCCGCGTCGTCGACTGCGGCAACAGCGCGCTGACGATGTGAAGCGAGTTGGTCAGAACCTGCAGGCTCAGCCCGTCCAGGTGCGGGCACATCTGCAGCGTCGTCGAGCCGCCGTCGATCATGACGCCTTCGCCCGGAATGCAGAGCCCTGCGGCGGCGCGGCCGATCGCTTCCTTGGCGCCGCGATTGCGGCCGATATTTTCGTGGAATGGAACGCCCGACAGTCCGTCTTCGGACGTACTGGATGTAACGCTTCCGCCTCCGACGCGCTTCGCCCCGCCACGTACGCGCGTGATGACGCCCGCCTCTTCCAGCCGGTCGAGATCGCGTCGGATGGTGGCTGGCGACGCGGCGACGCGGCTTTCGAGGTCGCGGAACGAGACGAAACCGCTCTCGCCCAGGCTATCGAGGATCATTTTTTCGCGTTCGGCTGCGTGCATCGGGGTCCCTGTCTGATTGCGTCTATTTGACGGGAGCTGCGCCGAGTTGCAATCGAATGATTAGACGATCCCCGCCGTCGTGCCCGCCGCGCGCCGTTCCTGCGCCTTGCGATCCCGCCACCCGCTCGCGCGATAGGCCGTAATTGCATCGATCGCCCCGCCCGCCTCGGCGCGCGCCGCCGCGAGGATCGGGGTGACGTCGGTGCGGTACGCGACGCGCAGCGCCTGGAACGCCATCATCGTGTCGTTCGCTTCCTGCGCCGCGAGCAAAGCCTCGCGGTCGACGAGCAGCGCCTTGGCATAGGCCGCGACGATCGCCTCGGCCGACGACAACATGCTTTCGATCGGGTCGGTCACATTGTGCGACTGGTCGATCATGTAGGCGGGGCGGAAATCGCCGCGCGGGTTCATCTCGGCCTCGATCAACTCGTTGAAGACGAGGAAGAGCTGGTGCGGATTGATCGATCCCGAGTCGAGGTCGTCGTCGCCATATTTGCTGTCGTTGAAGTGGAAGCCGCCGAGCTTTCCGAAGCGATGGAGCCGGGCGACGATCTGTTCGATGTTTACGTTCGGCGCGTGATGCCCAAGATCGACAAGGCATTTCGCCTTGTCGCCAAGCTCCTGCGCGACGAGGATCGAACTGCCCCAGTCGGCGATCACGGTCGAATAGAAGGCGGGTTCGAACATCTTGTGTTCGATCAGCATACGCCAGTCGTCGGGGAGCGCGGCATAGACCTGCGCAGCCGCATCGAGATAGCGGTCGAGGCTGCGACCGAGATCCTGCTGTCCCGGAAAATTGGTGCCGTCGCCGACCCAGACGGTCAGGTCGGTGACGCCAAGCTGCCGGCCAATCTCGATACATTCGATGTTGTGCGCGACCGCCTGCTCGCGCACCTCAGCGCGCGTTGAGGAAAGCGAGCCCGTGGCGTAGCTTGCCGCCTGCCCTGGCTGATCCTGAAAGGTGTTGCTGTTCACCGCATCGAAGCCGAGCCCGAGCGCCGCCGCTTCCTCGCGCAACCCGCGGTAGTCGCCGACCTTGTCCCACGGAAAATGTGGACTGACGCGCGGCGTCGCGCGCCCGAGTTGCTGAATGACCGCACAATCTTCAAGCTTTTCGTGAATGTTGGTCGGCTCGCCGGCAATCGGGAATTTGGCGAAGCGCGTGCCGCCGCGCCCGGCGCCCCAACTCGGCACCGCGACCGAGAAACCCGCGACCTTTGCCTTCACGCCGTCGATGTCGATCCCCCGCCGGCCAAGCTGGCGGCCGAGGCTGCCATAATCGTCGTCGAGCGCATCGATCAGACCGGCGTTCAGCCGCTCGATGTCATCCTGTGCGAGCGGCAGGTCGCCGGCCATAAATCTCTCCTGATTCCGTATCTTATCGCGTAAATGCCTGCGCGTTGCCCGCGTCGACGTTGATCATATTGCCGGTCGACTTTGCCGACATATCAGAACTGAGGAAATAGACCGCTTCAGCGACATCCTCGGGCAGCACGTCGCGCTTCAGCATCGACCGGTTGCGATAATGTTCTTCGAGCTCGCTGCCCGAATCGATGCCGTGCGCACCCGCGCGTTCGCGGCGCCAGTCGCCGTCCCAGATACGCGATCCCTTGATCACCGCATCGGGATTGACCGTGTTGACGCGGATACCGAACGGCGCCCCTTCCAGCGCGAGGCAGCGCGCAAGGTGCAGTGCCGCCGCCTTTGCCGACGCATAGGCCGAGGCGTTGGTCGCCGCGGCGATCCCGTTCTTCGACCCGATGAAAACGATCGAACCGCCGCCCTGCGCCTTCATCAGCGGAAAGGCTGCGCGCGCGGTGAGGAAATAGCCCTGCGCAAGCACATCGTAATTGCGCTGCCACAGTTCGAGCGTCGTATCCTCGATCGGCGCCGACGAGGCGATGCCCGCGTTCGCGACAAGAATGTCGAGCCCCCCGAACTCGCGCGCGCAGTCCGCAAAGGCCGCCGCAACCTGCACTTCGTCGGTCACGTCGCACACTGCCGAGCGAATGCGGTCGCGGCCAAAGCGGCCTTCAAGTTCCTGCGCCGCCTTGGTCAGCGCATCGGCATCGCGGTCGACAAGCAGCACGCACGCATCGTCAGCGGCAAGGCGTTCGGCGGTTGCGGCACCGATGCCGCCCGCGCCGCCGGTTACGAGCGCGATGCGACCGGCGAGAGGCTTGCGCTTCGGCATGCGCTGGAGCTTCGCTTCCTCGAGCAGCCAATATTCGATATCGAACGCTTCCTGCTCGTCGAGCCCGACATAGGCGCCGATCGCCTCGGCACCGCGCATCACATTGATCGCGTTCGCATAGAATTCGCCCGCAAGCCGCGCGGTCGTCTTGTCACCGGCAAATGTCATACGGCCGATGCCGGGAACCAGCACGACGACGGGATTGGGATCGCGCATTGCCGGCGAACCCGGCCGCGCGCATCGCTGATAATAAGCGGCATAGTCGGCGCGATACGCCTCGATCCGCTCCGCCAGATAGTTGCTGTCGTCGATCCGTGCCGGGTCGAGCACGAGCGGCGCAATCTTGGTGCGCAGGAAATGGTCGGGGCACGAAGTGCCGATCACTGCGAGTTTTGCAAAATCTCGGCTGCTCGTGAATTCGAGCGTTTCGGCATCGTCGGCGAAATGCCCCACGCGCCGTCCCCCCATCAACCCGCGCAGCAGCGGCATCAGCCTGGCGGCTGCGAAGGCGCGTTCGGCGGCTGGCAGCGGCGCGATGACCTCACCTCCGAACCCCGACTTGGTGGCCAGCTTGGCGTTCAGATGCCTCGCGGCATCGGTGATCAGCGCGATGGTGTTATCGTAACAGACCTTGGCGCTATCGCCCCAGCAGATGATGCCATGGCCCGCGAGCATCACGCCGCGAAGACCCGGATGAGCGGCAACATAGTCGCGCAATTTGAGCCCGAGATCGAACCCGGGGCGCTGCCAGGGCAGCCAGCCCACCGCTCCGCCCCAGATCGCCTTGGTCGCAGCCTCGCCTTCGCTCGACGCGGCGAGCGCGATGATCGCGTCCGGATGGACATGGTCGACATGTGCAAAGGGCAGATAGCTATGGAGCGGGGTATCGATCGACGCCGCGCGCGGATTGAGCGCGAAGGTGCAGTGCGGCAGATAGCCGACCATCTCGTCTTCATGCTCCAGCCCGCGATAGAGCTTCTCGAGACCAAGAAGCTTGCTCTGGTAGAGTGTCGAAAACCCGTCGAGCTTCATCGAACCGATGTCGCCCCCCGATCCCTTCACCCACAGGACCGGCACCGTTTCGCCGGTGAGCGGATCGCGCGCATCGAGCTTGGCCGATGTGTTCCCCCCGCCGAAATTGGTGACGGTGAGGTCCGACCCGAGCCGGTTAGAGCGATAGAGCAGCAGATCTTCGGGCGACTTGTCCGCCGCCTCTTCGTCCGACCAGCGATTCGCCGGAATGACGAATGGCAGCGCGGCAGCGTTGGATTTCGGTGGGACGTCCAGAAGATCGGGCATGAAGGAAACTCGTTGTTTCGACTATGACAAGCCATGTATCGAAAACGCTGGCGTCCTGCAATCAGTTTCGATAAAGTTCGATCAAATTCGGTCGCAACGAAGCAAAGGGAGAGGGATGAAGGGTCGCGCCACCATAGTCCTCGATATCGGGAAAACCTTGGCAAAGCTGAGCCTCTGGTCGCCGGATGGCGCCTTGATTGAACGGCGCGTGCGGCCGAACGAGCGCATCAGGACGGCGGGCTATGCCGCGCTCGACACGGCCGGGATCGAAGCCTGGGCCGTCGAGGTGCTGCGATATTTCGCGACGCTTGCGGACGTAGGCGCGATCGTTCCGGTGGGCCATGGTGCCGGCGCAGCGATTATTCGCGGCGACCATCTTGCTTGCCCCCCGCTCGACTATGAAGAAGCGCTGCCGGCGGACTTGCGCACAGCCTATGCGGCCGAGCGGGACGCCTTTGCAGAGACGGGCTCCCCCGCCCTGCCCGACGGGCTCAATCTCGGCGCGCAGCTTTTCCGTCTTGAGCGTCGCGACCCCACGCTCGCGCGCGGCACGCAAATCGTGCCTTGGGCGCAATATTGGAGTTGGCTATTGAGCGGGGTGGCCGCATCGGAGGTGACCAGCCTCGGCTGTCATACCGATCTCTGGAACCCGATCGCCGGCAGGCCGTCCGGACTCGCCGAACGGCACGGCTGGGCGGAACGACTTGCCCCGCTGCGCACGGCGGGCGACATATTGGGCACGCTGCGGCCCGAATGGGTTTTCCGGACCGGGCTGCCCGCCGACACCGAGATCCATTGCGGCCTTCATGATTCGAACGCGGCGCTGCTCGCCGCGCGCGGCTTCGCCGAAATCGCAGATCATGAGTCGACCGTGCTGTCGACGGGCACATGGTTCGTCGCGATGCGATCTCCCCAGGACGCGGCGTCGGTCGACATCGCCCGCCTCGACGAGCGTCGCGATTGCCTGATCAACGTCGATGTCCACGGCACACCGATCCCGTCGGCCCGATTCATGGGTGGGCGCGAGATCGAGACATTGATCGGCCTCGACACGCGGCAAAGCGACATTGCGCCTGACCAACCCGCACTGCTGGACGCGCTGCCCGATACGCTCGCCGGTGGCGCAATGCTGCTGCCCACCTTCGCGCCGGGCTTCGGCCCCTTCCCGCATGGTCGCGGCCGATGGATCGCCGAGCCTCCGGGGCAGCCCGCGCGCCGCGCCGCAGTGTCGCTATACGCCGCGCTGGTCACCGACGCGTCGTTGGGCCTGATCGGCACAAGGGAACGCCTGTTGATCGAGGGCCGCTTCGCCGAAGGGCAGGTTTTCGTCCGCGCGCTTGCGGCGCTGCGGCCCGACCTTCGCACCTATATCGGTAAGGCGCACAATGACGTTTCCTATGGTGCGCTGCGGCTCTTGGACGCCGCGTTGCCCACGGCAGAACCGCTCGAACTGGTCGAGCCGCTCGATATCGATCTTGGGCCCTATCGCGACCGCTGGCGCGAAGAAGCCGAACGGGTGGAAGAAACCGCGTGAAAGCAGCATCGATCGGCGACTATCGCGAAGCCGCCCGGCGACGCCTGCCGCACTTCCTGTTCGAATATTTCGACGGCGGCTCCTATGCCGAGCGGACGCTACATGCCAACATCGCCGACCTGCAGGACATTGCGCTGCGCCAGCACGTGCTGAACGACGTGTCGGCGATCGACCTGTCGACGACGTTGTTCGGCCAGCCAGTATCGATGCCCGTCGCGCTCGGTCCGATCGGCCTCGCCGGAATGGCTGCACGCCGCGGCGAGGTACAGGCCGCGCGTGCGGCGGCAGCGAAGGGTGTGCCCTTTACGCTGTCGACCGTTTCGGCCTGCTCCCTCGCCGAGGTCGCGCAGGGCTCCCCGACGCCCTTCTGGTTCCAGCTCTATATGATGCGCGACCGCGGCTTTATGCGATCGCTGCTCGACGAGGCCAGCGAGGCCCGCTGCCCCGTGCTCGTCTTCACCGTCGACATGCCGCTCCCGGGCGCGCGCTATCGCGATGTGCGCTCGGGCCTGTCGGGCGCCTCGGGACTTCGCGGGCAACTGCGCCGTATCGGCCAGGCCATGACCCGCCCCGGCTGGGCATGGGACGTCGGCATCCATGGCCGCCCGCATCAGCTAGGCAACGTCGCGCCGCTGCTCGGCCCGAAATCGGGACTCGAAGACTTCTTGGGCTGGATGAAAAATAACTTCGATCCGGGCATAACTTGGGCCGACCTGGATTTCGTTCGCGCCCACTGGGCCAGACCTATCGTCTTAAAGGGCATTTTGGACACCGAAGACGCACGGCGCGCCGCCGAGGCGGGGGTCGACGGGATCATCGTATCGAATCATGGCGGGCGCCAGCTCGATGGAGTGCCGTCGGTCGCGCGCGCGCTGCCCGCGATCGCCGATGCGGTCGGTGACCGGCTGACGCTGCTCGCCGATGGCGGCGTGCGGTCGGGCCTCGATGTCGTGCGGATGCTCGCATTGGGCGCCAAAGGCGTGCTGCTCGGTCGGGCCTGGGCATTTGCGCTCGCGGCGGACGGGGGACGCGGCGTGCGACACGTGCTCGACCTGATCGAGGCCGAAATGCGTGTCGCAATGGCGCTTACCGGGGTGACCGGGGTGGACAGGATCGGGCCGGAGACATTAGCCGCCTGACGGGAATGAGGGGAGAAAAAGGATGGATGCGAACCCGCTGCTCGGCGTGTTCTTTCACTGGCTGGGCGGGCTATCGTCGGCGAGCTTCTATGTGCCGTACAAGCGCATCCGCGCCTGGTCGTGGGAGGTTTTCTGGATCACCGGCGGCATCTTCTCGTGGCTGATAGCTCCTTGGCTCTTCGCCTCGATCCAGACCCACGACCTGGTCGGTGTCCTCAGCCGGACGCCCGGTGATATCTGGTTCTGGTGCTGGTTCTGGGGCGCGATGTGGGGACTTGGCGGACTGACCTTCGGGCTCACCATGCGCTACCTTGGCCTCTCGCTTGGCATGGCGGTCGCGCTCGGGCTGACGACCGTCATCGGCACGATGGGGCCGCCGATCTTTCGCGGGACCTTGGGAGAATTGTTCGCCACGACCAGCGGGCAGACGGTGTTTCTCGGCATCGCGATTACGCTGATAGGGATCGTCATTGTCGCGCAGGCCGGACGCCGCAAGGAACGTGAGATGGGCGCGGCGGTCGCAGAGGCCGACAAATCCGAATTCAATCTCCGCAAAGGATTGGCGATCGCAGTCTTCTCCGGCATCATGTCGGGCTGTTTCGCCTGGGGCCTCGACGCCGGCGCGCCGATCCGCGAGCTGACGCTCGCCGCCGGGACCGACCCGCTATGGCAGGGACTGCCCGTTCTGTGCGTCGTGCTGCTCGGCGGGCTTACGACAAACCTAATATGGTGCGCGATCCTCATCGCGCGCAACCGCAGCATACGCCAGTTCGCCGGCGAAGCCGCGCCCGGTGCGACCGAACGGCCGCCGCTCGCGCTCAACTATGGCCTCGCTGCGCTCGGCGGCACGCTCTGGTATTTCCAATTCTTCTTCTACACGATGGGCGAAAGCCAGATGGGGCGCTTCGGCTTCTCAAGCTGGACGCTGCATATGGCGAGCATCATCCTCTTTTCGACCCTCTGGGGCTTCGCGCTCAAGGAATGGGCGCCCGCGGGCCAGCGCACCCGCGCGCTGGTCTGGCTCGGGATTGCAGTGCTGATGGCGTCGACCGTCGTGATCGGCCTCGGCAACAGCCTCGCGTAATCTCTCCTAGGCAGGCGTTGCGGTAAGTTCGCCGCGCGCCTGCCGGAACACCTCGACGCTTCCCCAGATCGCGAGTGCAGCCATGATCGCAGCGACGATCAGGTCGGGCCAACTGCGCCCGGTGCCGAACACGCCGAGCGCCGCGCCCATCACCGCGATATTGCCGATCGCATCGTTGCGCGAGCAGATCCACACCGAACGCATGTTCGCGTCGCCGGTGCGATAGCGATAGAGCATAAGCGCGACCGCCACATTGGCAGCGAGCGCGAGCGCGCCGATCAGTCCCATCGTCTCGGCATGCGGCGCCGATCCGCTAACAAAACCCCAGACCGCCGATCCGAATACCCAAAGGCCGAAGGCGAGCATCGTCCCCGCCTTCAGCAAAGCGGCGCGCGCACGCCATGCGAGCGCCATGCCCGCAACGCCAAGGCTGATCGCATAATTTGCGCTGTCGCCGAGGAAGTCGAGCGCATCAGCCTGAAGCGCGCGCGAGTCCGCCGCGACGCCCGCGACGATCTCGACGCCGAACATCGCTGCGTTAATCAGCAGCGCGATCCACAGGATACGCCGCCACTTGGGATCGTTGAGCGCGGTCTTGCCACTTTTGCCGGCACAGCATTGATCGGCCATCGCCGAAATCTCCTGTCATCTTCGAGTCGGCACCCTATATGCACCCTGTAGCAACTACAGGGTCAAGCGATGAAAATTGGCGAACTGTCGCGTGCCACCGGCACGAATATCGAAACCATCCGCTATTATGAGCGCATCGGTCTGCTGCCCGCGCCGAGTCGCACCGCCGCGAACTACCGCAGCTATGGCGACGCGCATCGGTCGCGGTTGAGCTTTGTGCGCCATTCGCGCGATCTGGGCTTCACGATCGAAGAGATTCGTTCGCTGCTGGACCTGTCGGACGATCCCGCGCGCGATTGCGGTGAGGCCGACCGTATCGCGACCGCGCATCTGGAACAGGTCGAAGAAAAGATCGCGCAATTGACCGCGCTGCGTGACGAGCTCGCGCGGATCGTCGGGCGTTGCCGCGGTGGTGCGGCGGCCGACTGCCGGGTGATCGAGGCACTTGGCGATCACCGGCACTGCGAAAGCGCGCATTGATTTGGGAAAGGTGGGACGATTCTGTTGCCCGGCTCGTCCCCAGCCGCTGGTATCCGATTCTGTTGCCCGGTTCGGTCCGAACCGCGTTCTATTTGTCTAACCTTAGGCCGTGAGGCTTATCGGTTAGGCAGCCAGAGCGAGTGCTTCGTTATCGTTAGCACCTATTGGTTTTGAGCCTTTAACGGGTTACTCAGCCCGGAAGAAAATATCGTCTTTGAACACACGTCGATCCTGGTTCGGCCCCGTCAGAAGCCCGCGCGCCCATCGAAGAAACGCGGGTTTGTGGTGGAGCCGCCGGGTACTGCCCCCGGGTCCGCTGTGTCTATTCCACGACACCATTTATCCTCATAGCCGGCCGAAACCGGCACGACTTATATAGGAAGCCCGCCCGCACTTGGAAAGAGCGCAGGCGGGCCATTCGTCCCGTAACGGGCTCAACTCCCTTATTTCTTTCGCAATTCGTCCCGGATTTCGGTGAGGATATCGACCTCGGTCGGACCTGCGGGCGCGTCAGGCGCCTTCCGCACGACCTTGTTCACCGCCTTTACCAGCAGAAAGATGATCCACGCCAGAATCAGGAAATTGATCGTCGCCGTGATAAAGGCGCCATAGCCGAACATCGCGACCCCGGCCTCTTTCAGCGCCGCATAGTCGGTCGCCGAAACGCCCTCAGGAACCGGGCCGAGACGAATAAACATGTTCGAGAAATCGACCCCGCCAAAGAGCGCGCCGACGACTGGCATGATGATATCTTCGGTCAGCGATTTGGTGATCGTCGCAAACGCGCCGCCGATGATCACACCGACCGCAAGGTCGATGACATTGCCGCGCGCGATAAATTCCCTGAATTCACTCAGCATCTTGTCGTACCCCGGATTGTTGAGCCTTGCCGAGAAAGGTGCCGCGACGATTGCACAAAGGCAAGCGGCTTCCTATTATGTGTATTGTTGCGGCAAAACGCCGCCGGAGGGAGTTTTTGACCATGACCTATCGTTCCGCTCGCTGGTTGATCCTGCCTGTCGCCGCGATGAGCCTGTCCGCCTGCGGCATCAACAGCGTCCCGACCAAGGAAGAAGCGGCGAAAGCCAAATGGGCGAATGTCGAAGCCGCGTACCAGCGCCGCGCCGACCTGATCCCCAACCTCGTCGAAACCGCAAAGGGCGCGTCGAAGATCGAACAGTCGACGCTTGAGGGCGTAATCCAGGCGCGCGCCTCGGCGACGCAGGTCAAGCTCAGCACCGACGACCTCAATGACCCCGCGAAGGTTCAGGCCTTTCAGCAGGCACAGGGCAATGTGTCGGGTGCGCTGGGCCGCCTGCTCGTCACCGTCGAACAATATCCCGACCTCAAGAGCCAGGCCCGCTTCGCCGACCTGATGACGCAGCTCGAGGGCACCGAGAACCGCATCAACGTGACGGTGCAGGACTATAATGCCGCGGTGCAGGACTATAATACGACGATCCGCACCTTCCCCGACATCATCGGCGCAAAGATCGTGCATGGCGCGCAGCCGATGACGCCATATAAGGCTGTCACGCCCAACGCCAACCAGGCGCCGAAGGTCGACTTCGGGCAATAAGGTGGGCGTGCCCACCCCATTTCGATCGCTGACAGCAGCGGCCCTGGCAGGGCTGCTGCTGTTCGCGGCGCCTGCCGCGGCGCAGACTTTTCCCAAGCTCGCGGGGAATCCGGTCGTCGATCAGGCCGATATCATTCCGGCGGCGGAGGAAGCGGCACTCAATAAACAGTTGCTCGAACTCCAGCAAAGGACCGGGCATCAGCTTGTCGTCGCGACGGTACGCGACCTCGAAGGCCATGACGTCGCCGATTACGGCTACCGCCTCGGCCGCGAATGGCAGATCGGCGACAAGGAAAAGGACGACGGCGTCGTCTTCCTGATCGCCCCGAACGAACGGCGGATGAATATCGCGGTCGGCTATGGCCTCGAACCGATCCTGACCGACGCCTTGTCGGGCCGGATCATCCGCGACGTCGTGACGCCGAAGTTCAAGGCGGGCGATATGCCCGGCGGAATTCAGGACGGCGTCAACGCTATCGCGCAGCAGATCCAGCTTACACCCGAGGAAGCCGCCGCGCGCGCCGCCGCCGCCGACAAGGCCGAGCGCGACCGCGCCGGCGACGGCAATTTCGGCGGGTTGTTCTTCATCGGTTTCATCTTCTTCATCTTTTTCGTCATCCCCTGGCTGTCGAGCCGGTCGCGGCGCGGCAAGAAGCGGCGCAAGGACAGCCCGTGGGGCGCCCCGCCGATCATCATCTGGGGCGGCGACGACGATGACCATTGGGGATCGGGCGGCGGCTCTTCATGGGGCGGCGGCGGTGGCGGCTTCGGCGGATTTTCGGGCGGCGGCGGCAGCTTCGGGGGCGGCGGCGCCTCCGGCGGCTGGTAAGGGAGCGGGCGCATGAAAGTCAGCCATGTCAGCGAAGCCGACCACGATATCGTCACCGCCGCGGTCGCGGCGGCCGAGACGCACACAAGCGGCGAGATCGTCACCGTCGTTGCCGGCAAATCCAACGACTATGACGATGTCGCGCTAGTCTGGGCGAGCATCATCGCCTTTCTCGCGATGTCGATCGTCGCGCTTTTTCCCGAATTCTACCGCGGCCTGTACGACCGGTTGACCGGCGGCTGGGGACATGAGCTGACGGCCAATCAATGGCTTGGAACGGTGATTGCGATCGGCGTCGTCAAATGGATCGGCATGTGGCTGATTCTGCTCTGGCGGCCGCTGCGCATGGCGCTTACCCCGCGCAGCATCAAGGCCGAGCGCGTGCGCGCCCGCGCGATCGACCTGTTCAAAGTCGGAACCGAGGGCAAGACCGTGGGCCGCACCGGCGTTCTCCTCTACCTCAGCCTTAAGGAGCATCGCGCCGATATCGTCGCCGACGAGGCGATCGCCGCCAAGGTATCCGCCGATGTCTGGGGCGACGCGATGGCTGCGCTGATCGAACGCGTACGCGCAGGAGAGCCGGGTCAAGGCATGGCCGAAGCGGTGCGCCAGATGGGCATCGTGCTTGCCGCGCATTTCCCGCGCGGTAGCGAAAATCCGAACGAATTGCCGGACCGGCTCATCGAATTATAGTCCTTCGTCGTTGCGAGCGGTGAAGCCGCGTGGCAATCCAGCGCAGCGCAAACCGGCCTGGATTGCGTCGCTCCGCTCGCAATGACGATAGGATAAGATATGCCCCTCCCCTTACCCGACGCCCCCATCGAAACGCGGTGGGAAGGCCGCTTCATCACGGTCAAGCAGCAGGGCACGTGGGAATATGTCTCGCGCTCGCGCGGCATTCACGCTGCGGTGATTCTCGCGATCGACGAGGCCGACGATGGCCGCCATGTCATCCTTGTCGAACAATATCGCGTCCCGCTGAAGGTTCGGTGCATCGAATTGCCCGCAGGGCTGGTTGGCGACGATGGGATCGCGGAAGTTGCAGAAGTTGCCGCGCAGCGTGAGCTGGAGGAAGAGACGGGGTATCAAGCTACCCGTTGGCGTACCGTCGGCGAATTCTACAGCTCGCCGGGAATGGTCAGCGAAAGCTTCACCCTGCTGGTCGCAACCGGCCTGACGAAGATCGGCGAAGGCGGCGGGGTCGATGGCGAGGATATCATCGTCCACCGCGTACCGCTGGATAGCATCGCCGATTTCGTGGCGGCGAAACGTGCCGAGGGATGCGGGATCGATGTCCGCGTGGCGATGCTGTTGGCGGGTGGATTGTTGGCCGGATAGTGGATTTCGAGCGGAAGCTGTCGTCTCTCTCGTCGTCACCCCGGACTTGATCCGGGGTCACGCTTGATACCGAAGGTAGCGCGTGCGTCAAAAAAGCGGGATCCCGGGTCAAGCCCGGGATGACGGAAGTGGGTGACTGAACGTCGGCCCCACCCCAAAGCCGATATTCTCGTCAGATCCGGTAACTAGCGCGCGCCGAAGCGCCAGCGGAGTAGTGGGCGCGCCAGCAGGAGGCCGGCGAGGAAGCCGCCGACATGCGCCCAGATCGCGACCGCGCCGAACCCGCCGCCGCCCGTAAAACCGATAAGCAGCTGAAGCCCGATCCACGCCGCGGCGAGCCAGAGCGCGCGCACCCAATGGCCGGGAATCGGGCCGATCGCAGAAGCCTTTGACCGGCTGAAGATCAGCGCGAAGACGGCGATCAGCGCCGAGATGGCGCCGCTTGCACCGATCATCGGCACCGCCGATGCCGGATCGGCGAGATATTGGGCAAGCGCGCCGCCATAGGCGCCGACAAGCAGCAGTACCGCCATCGCTTTCGATCCCAACGGCGCCTCTAGCTGGCGGCCGATGAAAAGCAGCACCAGCATGTTGAAGGCGATGTGCAACACGCCGCCATGCAGGAAGGCCGACGACAGCGGCGTCAGCACAAAGGGAACCATCGTCCCCGGCGGCAGGATCAGTTCGGAACCGAAACGCGCGGGGATGAACCCCGCGCGCACGATCGCGTCGATCTGGAAGCCGGTGATCCAGAGGAGCACGAAGACGACGACGCAGACGAGCGCATAGCCCGTGACCAGCGGCGCGTCCTGAGGCTTCATCCTCGCAGCGCCCGTCAGATGAATTCGATCTTGGTCACCAGATAATATTTGTCGCCCGCAGGCACGGTGACTTCGACCTCGTCGTCGACGCGACGACCGATGAGCGCACGGCCGAGCGGCGAATTATAGCTGATCTTGCCGTCCTTGGCGTCGGCTTCGGCCTGCCCGACGATTTGATAGCGGACGGGCTTGTCATCCTCGTCAGCGAGCGTGACGGTGGCACCGAACACGATGCGGTCGCCCGACAGCGTCGTCGGGTCGATCACCTGCGCGCGCGAAAGCTTGTCCTCGAGATCGCCGATCGTCGCTTCAACCTGACCCTGGCGTTCCTTCGCGGCGTGATATTCGGCATTTTCCGAAAGGTCGCCATGCGCGCGTGCTTCCTCGATCGCATCGACGATCAACGGTCGCTCGGCTTTGAGGATCGCGAGTTGCGCGTTCAGCTTCTCATAGCCTTCTGCCAGCATCGGCACCTTTTCAACGCTTGCCATTATCCTGTTGTCCTTCGTCAATAATCCAGCGCCAGCGAAACTTCGCCGGGCGGCTGCGCCGCTGTTCCGTCAATGTCGGGGAGTTGGAGCGGTGCCTTCAATAATAGTCCTGAAGCGGCTTCACTTCAAGAGAGTGCGCGCGAAGCGCCCCGATCGCCTGCGTCGACGCGTCACTTGCCGCAGCCGTCGTGTAATAGGCGATGTCCGCCGCGAGCGCCGACGCGCGGATCGACTGCGAATCCTGCAACGATTGCCAACCCTCGGTCGTGTTGAAGATCAGTTGGACGTCGCCGTCCTTGATCCTGTCGACGATATGCGGACGACCTTCGGCAACCTTGTTGACGCGCTCGACCTCGATGCCCTGCCCCGCCAGATAATCGGCGGTGCCGCCGGTCGCGACGACCTTCCAGCCCCAGTCGGTCAGTTGCTTCACCGCGCCGAGAATGCGCGGCTTGTCGCTGTCCTTGACCGACACGAAGACACGGCCCGTCGTCGGCAGGCGGTCGCCCGCGCCGAGCTGCGCCTTGGCAAAGGCGAGGTTGAAATTGCGGTCGATTCCCATGACTTCGCCGGTGGACTTCATTTCGGGCGACAGCACCGGATCGGTGCCCGGGAAGCGCGCGAAGGGGAACACCGCTTCCTTCACCGCGACATGCGCGATGTCGCGGTTGATCTTGGGAAGGTAGGCAAGCTTCTCGCCCGCCATCACACGCGCCGCGATCTTGGCGATCGGCGAACCGACGGCCTTTGCGACGAAGGGCACGGTACGGCTGGCGCGCGGATTGACCTCGATCAGATAGACCTCGTCATCCTTCACCGCGAACTGGATGTTCATGAGGCCGCGGACCTCGAGCGCGCGCGCGAGCGCTTCGGTCTGTCGTTCGATTTCGGCGATGATTTCGGCCGACAGGCTGTACGGCGGGATCGAGCAGGCGCTGTCGCCCGAATGGACCCCGGCTTCCTCGATATGCTGGAGCACGCCCGCAACGACGACGTCGGTCCCGTCGCACAAGGCATCGACATCGACCTCGATCGCGTCGCGCAGATAGCGGTCGATCAGCACCGGCGAGTCGCCCGACACCTGTACCGCGGTCTCGATATAATTTTCGAGCTGCGCCTGATCGTCGACGATCTCCATCGCGCGGCCGCCGAGCACATAGGAGGGACGCGTGAGCACCGGGTAACCGATGCGCGCCGCAACCGCGACGGCTTCCTCGCGGCTGCGCGCGATGCCATTCTCGGGCTGTTTCAGGCCAAGCTTGTTGACGAGTGCCGCAAAGCGCTCGCGGTCTTCGGCTAGGTCGATCGCATCGGGCGAGGTACCGAGGATCGGGATACCCGCTTCGGCGAGCGCCTGCGCAAGCTTCAGTGGGGTCTGCCCGCCGAACTGCACGATCACCCCGACGAGCTCGCCCTTCGACATTTCGACGTGCAGGATTTCGAGCACATCTTCGGCGGTCAGCGGCTCGAAATAGAGGCGGTCCGACGTGTCATAGTCGGTCGACACCGTCTCCGGGTTGCAGTTGATCATGATTGTTTCATAACCCGCTTCCTCAAGCGCGAAGCAGGCGTGGCAGCAGCAATAATCGAACTCGATTCCCTGCCCGATCCGGTTCGGGCCGCCGCCGAGGATAACGACCTTCTTCCGATCGCTCGGGTTCGCCTCATTCTCGGGCTCGCCAAAGGTCGGCGCTTCGTAGGTAGAATAGAGATAGGGCGTCTGTGCCTGAAATTCGGCGGCACAGGTGTCGATCGTCTTGAACACCGGGCGGACGCCCAGCTTGTGGCGCAGCGCGCGCACTTCGGCCTCGGTCACGCCGCCGGTCATCGCCTTTACCGCTTCGTGGATCAGGCCCGAACCCCGCGCGGTCGCGCGCTTCGATCCGGGGCGCAGATTCGCCGACTGAAGCGCAAGATAGGCGAGACGCTTGTCCGAGAAGCCCATGGCTTTCAGCTTGCGAAGCCCCTCGGCGTCGCGCGGCAGGCCGTTTTCGCAAACATCCTGTTCGGCCGCAACAATCTCGGCGATGCGTTCGAGGAACCACATGTCGTAACCCGCGACGCGGTTGATCTCGGTGAGCGGCAATCCCTCGCGGATCGCCTGCGCGGTATTGAGCAGCCGGTCGGGGGTGCGCTTCGCGAGTTCGCTGCGAAGCTGGTCGTGGCTCGCGCCCTTGAGGCGATCGACGAAGTTGAAGCCGCTCAGGCCCGTCTCCAACCCGCGCAGCGCCTTTTGCAAGCTCTCGTGGATCGTTCGGCCGATCGCCATCACTTCGCCAACCGACTTCATCGCGGTCGACAGCGTCGCCTCGGCGCCCTTGAACTTTTCAAAGGCGAAGCGCGGGATTTTGGTTACGACATAGTCGATGGTCGGTTCGAACGACGCCGGGGTGACGCCCGTGATGTCGTTCATGATCTCGTCGAGCGTGTAGCCGACCGCGAGCTTCGCCGCGACCTTGGCGATCGGGAAGCCCGTCGCCTTCGACGCGAGTGCCGACGAACGCGACACGCGCGGATTCATCTCGATCACGATCAGGCGGCCGTCCTTGGGATTGACCGCGAACTGCACGTTCGAACCGCCTGTTTCGACGCCGATTTCACGCAGCACCGCGATGCTCGCGTTGCGCATGATCTGATATTCCTTGTCGGTCAGCGTCAGCGCCGGCGCGACGGTGATGCTGTCGCCGGTATGCACGCCCATCGGATCGACATTTTCGATCGAGCAGATGATGATGCAATTGTCCTTGCGGTCCCGGACAACCTCCATCTCATATTCTTTCCAGCCGAGGAGCGATTCCTCGATCAGGACCTCGGTCGTCGGCGACGCGATCAGGCCGCCGCGGACGATATGCTCGAATTCCTCACGGTTATACGCGATGCCGCCGCCGGTGCCGCCCATGGTGAAACTGGGACGGATGATCGACGGCAGGCCGGTGCGTTCGAGTACGGCGAACGCCTCTTCAAGCGTGTGCGCAATGCCCGAGCGCGCGCTTTCCAGCCCGATCTTGTCCATCGCGTCGCGGAACTTGATCCGGTCCTCGGCCTTGTCGATCGCCTCGGCATCGGCGCCGATCATCTCGACGCCATATTTCTCCAGCGTTCCGTCGTTGAACAGCGCCAGCGCGGTGTTGAGCGCGGTCTGCCCGCCCATCGTCGGCAGCACCGCATCGGGGCGCTCCTTCGCGATGATCTTCGCGACGATCTCGGGCGTGATCGGCTCCACATATGTGGCGTCCGCCAGATCGGGATCGGTCATGATCGTCGCGGGGTTGGAGTTGACGAGGACGATGCGATAGCCCTCCTCCTTCAACGCCTTGATCGCCTGCGTTCCCGAATAGTCGAACTCGCACGCCTGACCGATAACGATCGGGCCGGCGCCGATGACGAGGATGGATTGGATGTCGGTTCTTTTGGGCATTATTTTTTCGTCTCGTTCTTCGCCACAAAGACGGCTTCGACCATCTCAGCTACTTGTTTTTGATCGAATATGAGCTTGCTGGAATAGCCACAGATCTCGTTCGTGGCGTTCAGCAAAACCAGCAGGTTTTCGTTGAAAGCCTTTTGGATGTCCGCGCCGGACACCCCTCGCTTCAGCGGCACAACGATCGACGGATTTTCGATAATCTTTGTTCGATCCTGTTTCGGTGTGCAAAGACCGATCTGTTTGATCTCCATACCTTGGTCGACCCGTTCGACAAGAATTGGAGGAGGTTGGCTGGAAGCCAAAGCATTGCATAGCGGCTCACCGTCGCGACCCTGCTTACCTGCGGGGCACTCGATCACCCATTCCGGAAACTCTACCGGAATAGACATCACCTGCGCATTCGCGGCGAGTAGCGACATGATTGCCGAGACGATCACTTCAGCCCACCCACAAACTTCTCAAACAGATAGAAACTGTCCTGCGGGCCCGGGCTCGCCTCGGGGTGATATTGCACGCTGAACGCCCGCTTGCCCGTGATCGCGATGCCGCAGTTCGATCCGTCGAACAGGCTCTTGTGCGTTTCGACCACACCGGCGGGCAGCGTCGCGGCGTCGACTGCGAAGCCATGGTTCATGCTGGTGATCTCGACCACGCCATCTTCGGCGCGCTGTACCGGGTGGTTTGCGCCGCGATGGCCTTGATGCATCTTTACCGTTTTCGCGCCCGCCGCGATGCCGAGCATCTGGTGGCCGAGGCAGATGCCGAAGATCGGCACGTCGCGTTCGAGCAGACCCTGGATCACCGGCACCGCATAATCGCCCGTAGCCGCGGGATCGCCGGGACCGTTCGAGAGGAACACGCCCGCGGGCTGGTGGCTGAGCACCTCGTCGAGGGTCGCGGTTGCGGGCACCACTGTGACGCGCGCGCCGGCTTTCACGAGATTGCGGAAGATATTGTCCTTCGCGCCATAGTCGATCGCGACGACATGCGGGCGCTCGCCGCCCTCTTCGCTCGCATAGCCATGCCCCAGCGTCCACGCGCCGCCGGTCCAGTCGCCGGTGTCGGTGCGGCTGACACCCTTCGCAAGGTCCATACCCTCGAGTCCCGCCCAGCCGCGCGCTTGTCCAAGCAGTTCGTCGATATCGAACTTGCCGTCGGGGCTGTGCGCGATCACGCCGTTCGGCGCCCCCGCGTCGCGGATGCGGCGCGTCAGTGCTCGCGTGTCTATGCCGGCGAGGCCGATCACGCCCTGCTCCACCATCCATTCGGGGAGCGTCTGGACGCTGCGGAAGTTGCTGGGCTGCGTCGGCAGCTCGCGCGTGATGGCACCGAGCGCGCCGTGTACGCCGCGTTCCATATCCTCGGGGTTCGCGCCGACATTGCCGATGTGCGGGAAGGTGAAGGTGACGATCTGCCCCGCATAGCTGGGGTCGGTCAGGATTTCCTGATAGCCCGTCATCGACGTATTGAAACAAATCTCGCCCACAGCGGCGCCCGCAGCGCCATAGCCGACGCCCCACAGGATCGTGCCATCGGCAAGGACAAGGACGCCAGTCGCCCCGGAAGGCTGGTTTTTGGGCGCGGCAGAGGGGTTGGCAGGTGCCATTCAACATGCTCCGGACGGGGGGCTAAACGGCCGACCAAGTAGGAGGCAAAAAAGTGATTCACAAGCTATCGGATTAGGAAACTTCTCGCTAGAGAGGGCCTTTCCGAAATTTGCAGCGCATGGGGACACGCATGATTCGTGACGACATCAAGGCTGCGCAGGTCGCCGCGATGAAAGCCGGCGACAAGGCGCGGCTCGGCACCATCCGGCTGATGCTGGCCAAGATCAAGGACAAGGACATCGAGCTTCGCACCGGCACCGCGCCGGCCGACGACGATGTGCTCGTCACCGACGTGCTTCAGAAAATGGTGAAGCAGCGCCGCGAATCGATCACCATGTACGAACAGGGCGGCCGCCAGGAACTCGCCGACATCGAGGCGGCGGAAGTCGTCGTGATCGAGGATTTCCTGCCCGCGCAGCTTAGCGACGACGAAGCGACCGCGGCGATCAAGGCGATCGTGGTCGAACTGGGCGCCGACAGCCTCAAGGACATGGGCAAGGTCATGGCCGCCGTGAAAGACCGGCTGGGCAGCCAGTTGGACATGAGCAAGGCGAGCGGGTGGGTTAAGGCGGCGTTGAGCTAACGCGTCGGCGAACCTCGCTTTCCGTTCGTGTCGAGCGAAGTCGAGACACCCATCGCATTAGCCAAAACGCGACGGGCATCTCGACTTCGCTCGGTGCGAATGGGTAAGGAGGATGGATGGCGTTTTGGACCTACATCCTGCTTTGTGCCGACGGGCTTTGCTACACCGGTCATACGGATGATCTTGAACGCCGCATCGGTCAGCATCAAAGTGGCGCGATCGAAGGTTTCACGTCCTCTCCAGGCCCGTTCGTCTGATGTGGTCGCAAGACTTTTCGACGCGCTTCGAAGCATTGGATGCAGAACGCCGGATCAAGAAATGGTCGCGAGCGAAAAAGGAAGCCTTGATCCGTGGCGATTGGGAAACTGTGAGCCATTTCGCCAAGCCCCCTCAGGAACGCCATCCCTCTCCGTTCGCATCGAGCGAAGTCGAGATGCCGGGAGGCCATGCGCCGACGATGGGTGTCTCGACTTCGCTCGACACGAACGGATTTGGGACTGAGGGCCTTTCCTCGTGAGCCTCACCCCCCAATGGCTCGACGAACTGCGCGCCCGCATCACCCTGTCGACCCTCATCGGCCGCACCGTGAAAGTCACCCGCGCCGGCCGCGAATATAAGGCCTGCTGCCCCTTCCATAACGAAAAGACGCCCAGCTTCACGATCAATGACGAGAAGGGCTTCTACCACTGCTTCGGCTGCTCGGCGCATGGCGATGCGATCCGCTGGATGACCGATCAGCGCGGGCTGTCGTTCATGGACGCGGTCAAGGAGCTGGCCGCCGAGGCGGGCATGGACGTCCCTGCCGCCGACCCGCGCGCCGCGAAAAAGGCCGAGGAGCAGGCGAGCCTGCGCGACGTCACCCAAGGCGCCGCCGACTGGTTCACCCAGCAACTCGACAGCAGCAACGGCGCTCCGGCGCGCGAATATCTGGCGAAGCGCGGCATTTCGGACGCGACGCGCAAAGCCTTCGGCTTCGGCCTCGCGCCCGACAGCCGCAGCGCGCTGAAAGAAGCGCTCAAGAAATTCCCGACCGCGATGCTCGTCGAATCGGGAATGCTGATCGCCGTCGACGACAAGGAACCCTATGACCGGTTCCGCGGCCGGCTGATGATCCCGATCCGCGATGCGCGCGGGCGCGTGATCGCGTTCGGCGGGCGCATTTTGGGCGACGGCGAGCCCAAATATCTGAACTCGCCCGACACGCCGCTCTTCGACAAGGGGCGGACGCTCTACAATCTGGACAAGGCGAGCCCGGCGTCGCGGCAGACGAACCGGATCATCGTCGTCGAGGGCTATATGGACGTCATCGCACTCGCCGAGGCGGGGATTGCCGATGCCGTCGCGCCGCTGGGCACCGCGCTCACCGAGAATCAACTCGGGATGATCTGGCGGATGGTGCCCGTGCCCGTCCTCTGCTTCGACGGCGACAGCGCCGGCCAAAAGGCGGCGATGCGCGCCGCGATGCGCGCCCTCCCCCTGCTCCGCCCCGGCTTCAGCCTGTCCTTCGCGACGCTTCCCACCGGGCAGGATCCCGACGATATCGTCCGCGCGCGCGGCGCGGCAGGTTTCACAGAAATCCTCGAAGAGGCACAGCCGCTCGTCGAGCGGCTGTGGGCGCACGAAGTCGCGGCGGGGCCCCTTGCCACGCCCGAAGAGCGCGCGGCGCTGAAAACCCGCCTGCTCACGCACGCGGATGCTATTCAGGATGCCGACGTCCGCCACCATTATCGCGAAGCGTTCCGCGAACGGCTCGACGCGCTGTTTGCTCGAAAAATGCCGGAACGGCCGCAGCGCCAGCCATGGACGCCCAACGCGCCGCGCGACGGGTTCGGTGGAGGGGGTCGCCGCTTCGCGCCAGACCCGCGGCTGCAACCTCCGGCCGACGAGACGCGTTCCATCGGACAAGCCGGGATTTCAGCCCCTTATGTCGCGGCATTGATCGGCGGATTGCTGCGCTATCCCGAAGCGCTTCGGCGCAACGAGGAGGCGCTGACGCGCCTGCCAGTGAGCGATTCCGGCGACGCCGAATTGCTCGGCATAATGCTTGACAGCGCAATGTGCCAGGAAGGGCTTGATTGCGAGGGGTTGCTTGCCATATTGGAGCCAATGAAAGTGTATAATAGGGCGACGACATTGCTCAGAGCCGACGGAATGCACTTCTCGTTCAATCGCAGGCTGGAAAGCAATGACGAGGCCGCAGCGGCGCGGGAAACGGCGCTTCGCGACCTCGACGAATATATCGGCGTGCTGGTCACCCAGCCCGAAATCCGCGAGCGGCTGGCACAGGCCACGGCGGATTTTCAGCGCACGATGGATGACGAAGGCCTGGCGCGTCAGCAGAAACTGCGCGCCATGGACGAAGACCTGACCCGCCGCCTGGCCGCGCTGTCCGAGAGCAGCAGCCAGTAACGACCAGTAAATGCCCCTTCAGGCAGGAAGATATAGATGGCCACCAAGAACACCGAAGCCGATACCGACGCCCCGCTGATCGACCTCAACGAGGCCGACGTCAAAAAGCTGATCGCGCGCGGCAAGAAGCGCGGTTACCTGACCTATGACGAACTGAACGAGGCGCTGCCGCAGGACGAGATGTCGTCGGAGCAGATCGAGGATATCATGTCGGCGATCTCCGACATGGGCATCAACATCGTCGAGAGCGACGAGGATGTTCAGGAAGAAGCCGAGCAGGAAACCGACGACGAAGTCGATGTTTCGGCCGGCACCGGATCGGTTTCGAACCCCGCGATCGAAAAGAAGAAGGAAACGGTCGATCGCACCGACGATCCCGTTCGCATGTACCTGCGCGAGATGGGGGCGGTCGAACTGCTCAGCCGCGAAGGCGAAATCGCTATCGCGAAGCGCATCGAGGCGGGCCGCGACACGATGATCCTTGGCCTGTGCGAAAGCCCCCTGACGTTCAACGCGATTATCGACTGGTCGACCGCGCTCAACAACGGCGACATGCAGCTGCGTGAAATCGTCGACCTGGAAGCGATGCTGTCGAAGGACCCCGCGCCCGAGAATATGGACGAGGAAGGCGCCGAGGACGACGGCGAGATCAGCGAAAAGACCGCCGGCGTCTCGTTCAAGGACGAGGACGAAGTCGAGGAAGAACCGTCGGCCGACGGTGACGACGAAGACGGCGAAGGCTCGTCGGGCAAGCGCGAAAGCTTCGAGGAGGATGAGGAAGACAACACGCTCAGCCTCGCCGCGATGGAAGAGTTGCTGAAGCCCGATGCGCTCGAAAAATTCGCGAACATCACCAAGAGCTTCAAGGCTTTCCAGAAGCTGCAGGAAGCGCGCCTCGAATCGCTCTCGGGCGGCGAGGAATTCCCTGCGGCGTCGGAAAAGAAGTACCACAAGCTGCGCGAGGAACTCACCGCGCAGGTCGAAAGCGTGCAGTTCCACGGCACCAAGATCGAATATCTTGTCGACCAGCTCTACAGCTACAACCGCCGCCTGACCGCACTCGGCGGCCAGATGCTGCGCCTGGCCGAGCGCCACAAGGTGCCGCGCAAGTCGTTCCTCGACAATTATGTCGGGCGCGAGCTGGAAGAGAACTGGCTCGACGAAGTTTCGGGTCTCGACAAGAAATGGGCCGCCTTCGCCGAGAATGAAGCCGGCGCAGTCGACCGTATTCGCATCGAGATTTCGGAAATCGCGCAGGCGGCGGGCATGAGCCTCGTCGAATTCCGCCGCGTCGTGAACATGGTCCAAAAGGGCGAGCGCGAAGCGCGCATCGCCAAGAAGGAAATGGTCGAGGCGAACCTGCGTCTCGTGATCTCGATCGCCAAGAAATATACGAACCGCGGCCTGCAGTTCCTCGACCTCATCCAGGAAGGCAATATCGGCCTGATGAAGGCGGTGGACAAGTTCGAATATCGTCGCGGCTACAAGTTCAGCACCTATGCGACCTGGTGGATCCGACAGGCGATCACTCGCTCGATCGCCGACCAGGCGCGCACGATCCGCATCCCGGTCCATATGATCGAGACGATCAACAAGCTGGTGCGCTGCAGCCGCCAGTTCCTCCACGAAAGCGGCCGCGAGCCGACGCCGGAGGAAATGGCCGAGCGTCTGTCGATGCCGCTCGAAAAGGTCCGCAAGGTGATGAAGATCGCCAAGGAGCCGATTTCGCTCGAAACGCCGATCGGCGACGAGGAAGACAGCCACCTGGGCGATTTCATCGAGGACAAGAATGCGGTGATCCCGGTCGACGCCGCGGTGCAGTCGAACCTTAAGGAAACCGTTACGCGAGTCCTGGCGTCGCTGACTCCGCGTGAGGAACGTGTTCTCCGCATGCGCTTCGGCATCGGGATGAACACCGATCACACGCTCGAAGAAGTGGGCCAGCAGTTCAGCGTGACGCGCGAACGCATCCGCCAGATCGAGGCCAAGGCGCTCCGCAAGCTGAAGCATCCGTCGCGCAGCCGCAAGATGCGCAGCTTCCTCGACCAGTAAACGAATGGCCCCGCCTCGGCGGGGCCTTTTTTTTTGGACGGCAGCTATATGTCTGTGGGCCTATCGCCGCGATGTCGGCTTTGGGTTTGGTAGCGGCCCTCGCCTCTTCGTTCGCCATCGCGGAAAGCGGCGAGGCGCCGGACATCGCCTCCAGACGAGCCCGGCACTCCGCTAATCTACGCCGCGGGTTGCGCCAGATATTCCGACGACGACGGGAGCAGTCCAGGGACTCGACGGCCCAGCGATCTGTTGGCGCAACAATCGTTACCAGACTGGCCGCATCCTGGCAGCGATTGGTGGAAGCCGTTTCGATGGCAGAAATCGAACGGAATGGAGACGGATATCATGGCTAGCCTGCGCATCGCCGACGGAATAGCGCCCTGAAATGATACCAGAATGTCTGCTGGACCGCTCATTGAACGGTTTTAGGTTAACATCGGAAATGGCCGAATTTGGGCAAGGCGCATGGAATATGTTATCCCTTGTTAAGGAAACATTGCGCCAAGCATGTTCCTGACAGCACGAGAAATGACTAACCGAGCGGAATGAAAGTCGTGGCCTCGCATAGCCCATCACCCGGAGACTTTGATTTCCTGACAGAGAAGCAGGTCGCTGTGCTCGACCTGCTGGCGAACAATCGAACCAGCAAGGAAATTGCCTGGACGCTCGGCGTGTCCGAAACCGCCGTCAACCGCCGGGTCGAGGTGATCCGATCGCGCCTTGGCGGCGTCACGCGCCAGGAAGTGGCCCGGCGTTACCGTGAATGGAAGGCGACCAAAAGCAGCACCGCCGCACCGACGAGCCGTGACAAGTCATTGAAAGACAAGGATACCACATGTGTAGATTCTGAAACCCGGATTCTACAACTGGCCGGCGACCCGACAATCGACACAGAAACGCCTCAGGACGGCGAGGCTTCCGCCGCGACCTTCGAGGACCCGGTCACAATGTCGATCGACGCGCCTTGGAAGGAGTGGAAGGAGCCCCGCATTGTCCCGAGGGTGCTCGACGGCGATAATGCCACTTTCACCCGCGGCGCCGCGATCGGGATCTTGCTGACCCTGATTCTCGCCAGCCTGATCCTCGCGATCACGGTGGCACAGTCGCTCGCGGATGCAGTGCGCTAGCCGACCCTGAAGGACTGGACAGAATTGGGGGGTGGGGACGAGCGCCGCCGCCAAGGGGAATATTATGACCATCGAAGCCGCCAAGCCTGCTCCGGCCTATATGGCACGGATTCGTAAGCAGATCCGCGATGCCGAAGCCAAGGCCGACGAGAGCCTGATCGCCAAGCTTGAACTGATGAGCTCGATTCTTCGGGCACGACAGGTCGAGGATATGCCCGCACCGCACGTCGGCCAGGACGCGATCATCCGCATCGGCCGCGCAGTCGCCTCGGACATCAGCTCGGCGAACGATATTTTCCGTTCGCACAATGCGCTTGTCGATGCGCAGACGCAGATCACCGGATGCCCGCCGGGCCATGGCGACACGCTTGCCTTTGTCGATGAAGACGGGAAGCGTCAGGCAGCCGCCTGATCCTTGACGCCGCCCGGCAGGAGGCTCACCACCATCCGGTGGACCCTTTTCTGATCATCAATCTTGTCTCGGTTGGCTTTCTCAGTGCGGCTGCGCTGCGCTGGGGAGCCGGTCCGGAAAAGATATGTGCGGCGGCGATCTTCGCGATGACCTTCGGCGACCCCGTGTACCATCTTTTGGTGGCACACGGCCCCAGATACGGGACGGTCGACGTCGGGCATTTCATAATGGACGTTGCCGTTGCCGCCGTCTTCACGGGCGTCGCGCTTCGGGCGAACAGGGTTTACCCGATATGGCTCGCGGCCTTTCAACTGGTCTCGCTCCTCTCGCACTTCGCGCGCGAGGTGACCGACTTCTTTCCCAAGCTCGCCTACGGGCTGATGAGCTATGGACCCTATTACACGACCCTGCTGATCCTGGCTCTGGGCATAGCGGCGCATGCGCGGCGGAGCCGACACCTGGGGCCATACCGGTCGTGGCGACGCTCCTCGAACCATTCGCGGGCAAGCGAGCTGGCGCAGCAGCCGAACGGCTGATCGGACATTTCGGCGGACTTGGCCGTGCCCTTGCAGCCTCGCACGAGCAGCTCGGTGCAGCCCTTAGTGAAGACCCCGATGTTGTCAGTTCGATATTGGCCGCGCGCAATCTGTTCGGTGCGGCGCTCCACGAACAGGTCAGCCGCACGCGTATATCGGCCGACGACCCCGATTACCGGCGCTATCTGCGCTTTACCATCGGCAAGGGGACGGTCGAACGGCTGCACGCGACCTTTGTCACGGCCGACTGGTGCTATCTTGCCGACGACCAGATCGCTCTTGGGACGACATCTCAAGTCGCCATAAATCTGCGCTTCCTCCTCAGCCGAGCCTTTGACGTCGGCGCGCACGGTGTCCTCTTGGCGCATAACCATCCATCAGGTTCCGCCGAGCCAAGCGCCCGTGACATTAGCCAGACGCGCGTCATCGCGCGGGTCATGCGCATGGTCGAGATCGAGTTGCTCGATCATCTGATCATCGGGGCCGACGCAATCGTCAGCATGAAAGATCGGGGGCACCTCGCATGACCGGCCGTTCGAGAAAAATATCGCTCGCGGCCGGTTTCGGCCACCCTTCTCACGCGACTGTCGAAACAGGTGTCTACGGCGGCCGTGCACACGCCCCGCGCGCCGAGGAGGCAGTTGACGCTGGAGCGGCTCCCGAGCATCGGGCCCAAATGGCCGCAGTCGCCAAGGCCGAATATGCTGCGCGTCGTCGCCGCGACAGGATATTCGCCACGGACCTGTTCGCCGATCCGGCGTGGGACATGCTGCTCGATCTTTATGTCCAACGGCATCTGTCGCGACCGGTGAGCATTCACAGCCTCTGCATCGCCGCCGCGGTGCCTCAGACAACTGCTCTGCGCTGGATCGGGAAGCTAGATCGCTCCGGACTAATCGTCCGCCGCCGCTGTCCCTATGACAATCGCGTCATCCATGTGTCGCTGAGCGACGAAGGCCTGAACGTGATGGAGCGCTATCTTGTCGGCCAACTGGGCGAAAGCGGTACCGCCGCCGGTCCACGACCAACGCTCAGTTGAGTGAAAGCCATAGGAGACCGCAGCACCGCAGTCGTTTGCGCGGTGATCAGAAGGCGGAACGCAAAATCGGTACGGTGAGGATCGAAAGGGGCCGGCCGACAGATCGATATGGCGGTCGATCTGATCCGCGATGCCGTGGCCGTTGCCGGACGTCCGACGGCAAACTGCACCCCCTATTGTCCGACGACGCGCAGGAAACCTGGGATGCCCACAACCGCCTCTGCCGGCCCGCCAAACAGAAACCCTTGCGCCTGCGGACAACCTTCCTCGAGAACCATGCGACGCTGCTCCTCGGTTTCCACCCCTTCCGCTACCACTGGGAGATCAAGGCTGCGGCCGAGCCCGACGATCGCACGGATGATCGAGCGCGCCGATTCATCGTCGGTCACATGGCTGACGAAACTCCGATCGATCTTGATCTTGTCGAACGGAAAGGCCTGAAGGTTCGACAGTGACGAATAACCCGTACCGAAATCGTCCATCACGATCCGCACACCGAGGGCCTTTAACCGGTGAAGCGTCGCGAGCGCGCTCTCCCGATCCCGCAGCATGACGCTTTCGGTTACCTCGAGTTCGAGCCGATCGGCGGCAAGCCCGGCCTGAGTAAGGGCATCCTCCACAATTGCAGCCAGATTGGGCAGCTGAAACTGCACCGCCGACACATTGACCGCGATGTTGACATGCTCCGGCCATTGCATGGCAGCGGCACATGCCTCGCGCAGCACCCACTCACCTATTGGGATGATCGCGCCGACATCTTCGGCGATCGGCACGAAGATTTCGGGAGGGATCGGCCCACGCGTCGGGTGCGCCCAGCGAAGCAGCGCCTCATAGCCGACGATGCGCCCGCCCGATGTCGCAACGAGCGGTTGGTACATGAGACTGAGCTGGGCGCGCGTAATGGCGTGGCGGAGATCATGTTCGAGTTCGCGACGTTCGCGGACGAGTTGATCCATTTCAAGATCGAAGAAGCAGGCCATCCCGCGGCCGCGCTCCTTCGCCCGATAAAGCGCAACATCAGCATGGTGACGAATGGCCTCAGCACCGGCCGCATCGCCAGGGAAGAGTGCGACCCCGATGCTCACGCCCACCGCCATCGGGTCGCGTGTGATGTCCATCTTCGCGGCAAAGGCATCAAGAATGTCGCGCGCGAGCCGCCGCGCATCAGGCAGATCGTCGATGCCGCGTTGGATAATCAGAAATTCGTCGCCACCGATGCGCGCGACAAGATCCGCCTCGCTGGTCACATCGCGGAGCAGCGCGGCGACCCGACAAAGGATCGCGTCCCCGGCCGCATGACCGAAGATGTCGTTGACCGCCTTGAAACGATCGAGATCGAGCGCGAAGAGCGCAAAACTCTCTCCGCTTCGGACCAAGCCATCCAGTACCGCAGTCAACCGCGCGCGATTGGGGAGCCCGGTCAATACGTCATGGGCGGCGAGATGTTCGACCTGAAGTTCAGCGCGCTTCCGCGCCGTGAGATCGCGCACCGCGAGCACTTCGCAGCGACGTCCACGATATTCGACGGCATGCGTTGCGACCTCGACGATCAGATCGTCGCCCTCACCGCGAGTGATGACCGCCTCGGCTGCTCCCGTCCGCGGGGCTGAGAGGTCCTGACCGTCGACAGGTGCCAGCCAGCGACCGGGGTCGCTCCCAATCAGTTCAACCGGCGATACGCCAAGAAGCGCGGCAAGCTGGCCATTCGCCTCGACGATCCGGCCTCGGCTCAGAATAGCCAGCCCTTCGAGCGTCGCCTCGGTAAGGCCCCGCAAATCGGTAAGCATACGATCAAGGAAAGCGCCTCCCAGAACCACAGCAATCAGGCCGAGCGTCGCCGCGACGATCGCAACGATCAACCATTCATGCCCAGCGACGGCCGCAGGATCGAATCTGGCGGGATCGGGTGCGAGAACAGTTGCCGACATCGCTGTGAAATGAAGCGCAACAACGCCGGCGACCGAAAGCAGTGCGGGCAGGATGATCCGCCATTGCCCGGCCATCCGACCGAAAGCGAACAGCGCGAGACCGAAGCAGGAGGCGAGAATCAGGAAAGCGACCGCGATCGCGCCAAAATCATATCGGACGACCGCGGGCGCAATGATCGCGGCCATGCCGATGAAGTGCATCGCGGCAACACCGATGGCGGCGATGAGGCCGGCCACCATAGAAGCCGGCGGTTCGAAATTGCGGCCTGCGACGAGAAAGCTCAACCAGAAGGCGAAGATCGCGATCGCCACGGAGAGCATCGTCAGGCCGGGATCGAAGCTCAACGGCATCGATCCGTCATAGGCGAGCATCGCGATGAAATGGGTTGCCCAGACTCCGACGCCCGCCGCGACCGCAGCAACCGCGACCCATTGTCGGCGGCGCGTCTCCACGCAGTCGATCGAACGCGCGAGCAACAGGAACAGCGCGGCGCTGCCAAGTATCCAGACCATCGCTGCCAGAAGGACGAACCGCAGATCATGCTGCCCGACAATACATTCGAAAACCCTGAACATGAATCACCCCCCGTTTCGGCAAAGATCATCCGGAGGGGCTAAATTCGCCGTTATGGTCGGACGAAGAGACTTATCCGGATCGGATCAATTGGGCCCCAAGGAAGAAAGCATCGACGGCATCGACGGACTCGCGATGGAGATCAGGCAAACTCGACGAGCATTCGGGCCTGACCGAAAGAATCCTGCCTTCACGGTCCATCATAAAGCGATCACGGCCTGTTCGGAATGAGGTCTCCCGCTGCTATAGTGCGATCGGCGCCATCGGGGATCGTCAGGATGAATTGCGTCCGGTCCGGGTCGGTCAGGGTGATCCGCCAGCGCCCGGGCGCGAGACCGGTCGCACCGAACCGGCCAGCGCCGTTGGTGAACAGCGGGACGGGCTCGCGCTCGGGATGCGCCTCCTCCACCGCGCTGCCGGCGACCAGCGCGATCGGTTCGCCATTGGCGCCAAGCAGGCGCCCGACGGCGCTGATCATATAATCCGATCCCACCGTCAGCCGGTATCCGCTGCGATAGCCGGGCAGCAGCCGGAACGATCCCTCGCCCAGGTCGGTGCCGATCGGCGCGTCGGGTGCGGTCACGAGCAGATTGCGCTCGCTGTAGCTGCTGAGGCTCGGTTGCAGCGCGGTGCCAAGTGCGCCGCTGTTCGCGGTCGAAAAGCGGCCGTTGGCGTCGATGAAGATGTTGGTGCCTTGAAGCGAAGGGTGTGCACTTACGATGGCGAAACTGTCCTGGATCGGGCGCCCGATCGAGAAGGCGCCGTCGGCGACCGCGAGCGAGGTGCCGAAGCGTAGCGAGGTGCGCTGGCTGGTCGATCCACCCAGATCGCGCTCGAACGTCCCGAAATGGCTGAAGCCGAGTTCGGCGCGGTTGCTGTAATAGATGCCGTTCGCCGTGGTCGCGACGCCAAGGTCGCTATGCTCGACATCGGCACTGAAATTATACGCACCCGTGCCCGAGCCATGATAGGTCTGGTACGTCATGCGCTTGCGGTCGTTGCGGCTGTCATAGTCCGCGCGCACGCTGGACGCGCGATCGAGGCGGAAGACAAGCGACAGAAAGACGCCGACACGATCCTGCCGGCCGGCACGCTCGTAGCTGACGTCGCCGGTCAGGTTAAAACGCGGCGAAATGCGCCAGCCGCCCGTCGCGCGCAGGCTCGCGACATTGGGCTCGTCAGCACGCCCGCGCGAATAGCGTGCATCGAGCCCCGCATAGAGCGCGTCATTGATCGCGCCATTATAACTCGCGCCCGCGACATAGCGGTACGGATTCGACGGTAGACCGACGCCGATCGGCGCGAAGTTGCGGCTGCGCGCCTCGAACGACAGCGACAGAGCGTCAGCGCCGCCGCTGCGCCGCGCAATCGTGCGCTGAAAGGTCAGGATCGACGCCCAGCCCGACCCGATATCCCTGACGTGCGAGGCCGAGGCAAAGCCGCCGAACGAACCGATCGGGGTCGCGATCACCGCCTCCGCACCCCCCATCCAGCCGCCGCGATCCGCCTGCGCATTGACGCCGAGGGTCAACTGGTCGCTGACCCCGCGCCGATAGAAGCCGCTGAACGCCATATCGTCGCTATAGACCGGGCCACGCCGGCCGAGCGGCGCAAGCACCCCGGCATAAAGGCCGAACTCGCTGAGCCCTTCGGCAAGCTGCGCCTGATCAAGAAAGATGTCGAAATTGAAGGATTCGGTACGCCCGGCATCGTCCGTGATCGTGAGGCGAACGTCGTTCGAGCCTTGGGTAAAGGGAAAGTCCTTAAGGTCGAACGTTCCCGGGTCGAGTTCGAGGCGCCGGACAAGCTGGCCGTTGACGCGCACTTCGACGACCGAGCGCCGCTCGATACGAAAGCTGCGGTTGCCACGCGGACGGATGATCCGCTGCGGGTCGAGCAGCGAATAGAAGCGCGACACCGACAGGCCGCTGATTTCCGGCGCCGCCTGAAAGCCACGCGCGAGCGTCTGCAAATCACCGCCCGTCCAACGCACAAGATTGTTGCGGTCGTCATAGACAAGGCGCGTGCCGCGGCGCTGGAAATCTGCGCCGCGCGCGCCGGCCTGCCAATTCGCTTCGCTTTCGAGCACGACTCCGCCGAGACGCGCGGCGCCGTCGAGGAAGGTGATCGGCGCGGCCAGTCCCTCGTCGCTGCCCTGCTGCACCCAGTCCATCGACCCGCGGATATTGAGATAGGCGCTGAAATCGGCGGGCGCGATATAGTTGACGGTGCCCCGCGCCGCGTCGTCGCCAAGCGTGACCGACCGGCTCGCGCGGCTGGCGGGCGCGATCTCCATCACCAATTGCAGCGTTTGGGGGTCGTAACGAATTCCAACGCCGACGCCCTGGAGGTCGGTCCGCGTGATCGTACCCCGTTCGGCAAGACGCGCACGCAACCGATCGACGAGCACGGGCGCGAGCCGCGGCGCCAGCAGCGCGAACAGCCGTTCGGCCGAAAAGCTCGCCTGCCCGCCGGGTTCGAGCGTCAGCGTCGTGTCGCCAAGATAGGCCTGTCCGTCGAGCAGCGGCGCGGTCAGCACGACGGCACGGCCGGTCGCGTTGATAGCCGCGCCGTCGGCGCCCGGGTCGATGACCACGCGGGAGCCGGCGTCGGGCGTGCCCTGCGCCTGGCTGGCGACTGGAATCGCCGAGGCAGCCAATAAGAATCCTGCAACGAAAAGAGGGTTCATGCGACCCGCCGGTGTCTTCAGCTATCGGGCGTGAACAGCGCCTCGATCCGCCCACCCGGTTGCGGAAGGCGCATGGGCAAGGTCATCCGGCGCGTCTGCCCGCCGCCGATCAAACCGTAACCGAGCGTTTGCTGAAGTTCGGGCCCCGAAATTTCTTTGCGGAAGATTTCCTTTCCGTCGGGCGCGAACTGGACGACGCGGACGCGGCCGCGCGACAGATAGCCGTGCGCAGCCGATGCATTGGCGACCGCGATCACCGGCGCCGGATTGCCCTCGGCGTCCTTGCCGATTTCGGCCGACGCGATCGACAGAGCGGGTTTGACGCCGTCGGGCGAGACGCTGACAAGAATCTGGAAATTATAGAGAAGCTGGACATTCGACTGGGTGTCGTTCGTCTGCACCGGCAGCTGCGCCGCGGTAAGGAAATAATGCTTGCTGCGTGCGAGCGCCGGTTCGCCGACATATTGCACGCGAAAGCTCTGCCGCTGGCCCGGCTGGATCAGCGTCTGCGGGGGAAAGATCGACAGGTCGCCCGGATCCTTGCCGGTTGCGTTGACGCCATCGGGCGTCAGGTCGAGCCCCTCGACGCGCATTTCGACCGGCAACGGCTTGTCGAAGGTATTTTCGACCGTCACCACCTGGCTCATCGCGCGACCCGAGGTCGTGAGGTCGATGACCACCGGCTGGACGACCATTGCATAGGTTGCGACCGATACGGCGGCCGCGATCGCCACAGCGACCAACGCGCCACCAAAACTCCTGAGCAACTGCAATGACCTACTCCTCGCCCGTTGCCCCACCCGCTGGCGCGACGATGGACCGAAGCCTGTAATCCGCCAAGAAAGAAATTTAGTAATCATAGCGTTATCCATAAAGGCGACCGGCTTTCCGGCCGGCCGCCTTCATTTGGGAAGAGGGACCCCCAACCAGTCGGCCCGCCGCCCGAACGCGGGCATGTCGGCCATTCGTTCATATTCCGCTGCGAGAAAAAGCAGTTCGGCCTGCTCCTGCGGTTCGGCGTCAAGCGCGCGAAGGCGGAGTTCGGCCGCTAGGGCTTTGGGATTTCGCATGACCATATCCTTTAAAAGGCTAATCCCGGCAGGCCAGTGGACGTTGGCCTGCCGGGAACACCCCCCCAGGTGTCAGGCGGTCGGAGCGATCGTGATTTCGACCTTGCCGGCATAGGTGCCGGCGTCGAGGATCGCCGTCGAATCTGCGGTTGCGCCGCTGCCAACGGTCAGCGTGATGTTGTTCGAGACGGCAGCGAGACGATCGCCAACCTGACCCGAAGTCGCGCCCGAGCTCAGCGACTGGTCGGCGACCGAGGTCGTGCCGCCCTTTGCGCCCATCGCAACGAGCGTCGCGGTGTAGTGCACGGTGTTGGTGTAGCCGTTCGGCGAGTTGGTCGCGGCAGCATTCACCAGCGGCTTGGCGTCGACCGTGATCTTTGGGTTCGCGCCGTTGCACTTCACGGTGAAGTTGCGGCTGAGGCCCCCGGTGTTGCCCGCGAAGGCAGGGTCGACGGTGCCGTCGGCCTTGGCAAGTTCGCCGAGCGTGATGCTGCCGGTGATCGGCGTGACGGCCGAGCAGCGAGCGGCGACGGTACCGGTCACATCGACCGAACCAGCGGCAGTCTGGGCGAAAGCGGGAGCAGCGGCGAAGGTCGAACCGATGATCAGGGCCGAGAGAACAAGCTTTTTCATTTCATATCTCCAATCGAAAATCCTGAGGGGCTCATCGCCCCGACGAGTTGGAGATAGGCCGGATCCACGCCCGGCAATATTTAGCGTCCGGCAAAAACGAAGCTAACTTCGGGCATCATTCCCTATACCCGACGATATAGCGAGAGGGTCAGAGCCCGGCGCAGCTGGTCGCCGAGCTTGCGGTGACGATCGGCGTGAAGGTGATGCTGATGATGTCGCTATAGTTGGTCGCGGGCGTCTTCGCCGATCCGCCTTCCTTTAGCGTCGCACGCAGCGGCAGCACCCCAGCGCTGCCGTCCATGCCCGCGCGCGCGCAGGTACGCGTGCCGAAACCGCTGTTCGAGCTTATATCCTGCCCAAGGAAACGCGCGCTGTAACGGATCGTCTGTGCCGCGTTGGACAGGTTGCCGCCGGGATAGGTCAGCTTGAAATCATTCTGCGAGCGCATCTTGACCTCGAACGGCCCCGAACTGCGCACGCGCAGCGAGTTCGCCGCCGAGGTCGTGTAGCGATCGGGCGCCGCGAGCACCGCCGCGGTCGTCGCGTCGCCGATCTCGCCGAAATCGAGCGGCGATCCGGCGTAATATGCCTGCAGCGCGCTCACCGTGTTGACGTTGATCCGGATCGATCCGGTATCGCGCGTCGGGACCGACACGCTCGCCATGCCATTCTCGCCCGAACAGATATAAAGGAGGTCGAGGATGATCGGATCGCCCGCCGACAGGTCGGTCCCCGGCGGCACCGTCACGCGCAGGTTGAGCGGCGTCGACGTGTCCGCAGCGAGCAGGCTGCCGAAATCATAGCGGATCTCGCCCGCCGCGCCCGCACCACTGTCCTTCGAATTCAGCGAGCGCGGACGTCCGGCAGTCGCCCCCTCTGGATAGATGACGCGATAGCCGTTGTAAGTAACGTCGAGCGCGGGGGAGCCCGAGGGCGATACGATCACCAGGCTGACCTCCCGCGTGCGGCCGAGGATCAGGCCCCGGTTGCGGCGGAGAATCAGCGGGACCGTCGCTTCGGACAGGCCGCCGGGCGAAAAGGGATCATAGGTGATGCTGGCGGGTGCGGTCGCGGCGCCGGTCACACCGCAAACCGATGATATCTGCGATTGGGCGGCCGCTGGCTCTGCGAGCGCGAATCCGAACGCCAATCCCAGCGCTGATAAACCGGTCGTCCAAACCCTCATAGCTGAGGTGTTACGACGATCTCCAATGCTGTGCGAGCGGAGAGTGATGCGGCGGCGACGGGCCGCTCTGTGGCTGCGGGAACTCGCTTTATCAGCAATCCGTCCGAATCGACCATCCGCACTTCCGACGCCAGAACCGGCCGCCCGTGATTGCAGATCGCCCGTGCCGAAATCACCTTCGGCGCCGCGTTCGTCGCGACGATCTTCATCGGATCGACAACCCAGCATCGCGGGGCGACCTCGCCGTAAACGGCGATCTGATTGACCTCTTCGGCCATTGCCGGCGCCGCAAGATTCAGCCCCGTCAGCACAAGCGCGACGCGAGCGATCCGGTTCGAAATCAATCTCGTAGGTGTCATATCGAACCCCGAAATAGGGTCCGATAGTTAATAAGGGCGGATTCGAATTGTTCAACATCGCGTTAAGGACTGACACTGACGGTGATCGAGAGAGTATCGGTGTAGCGACCCGCGGCGAGCGTGTCGGTTCCCGAGTAAGCCGGCGCGCTGACACGCAGATACGAACCGTTCGCCTTGGTCGAAGCGCCGCCAAGGCGAAGCCCGGCGGCCGTGCTCGCCGTGCCGGCGAAGGTGCAACTGCCGCCCGCGGCGAGCGTCGCGGCGGCACAGCTCGCCGAGGCGTTCGTGCCATTGTCGGCCGCCACATAGAGCGCGACATTATAAGGCGCCTTGGTCTGGTAGCCGGTAGCGCCCGTCGCGGCATTGGCCATGCCGCCATTGGCCGACGACACCGCGATCCGCGATGCGCCGGAGCAATTGAGCTGGATCGCGAAATCCTTGGTAAAGCCGCTCTGGTCGAAATCGGCCTGGTCAATGGCGCCCGACGGTGCACCCGACGTCGCGAAACCGCAGCGGCCGAGCACCGACGCGCGGACCTCTACCCCGACTTCGATGCTGTTAACGGCTCCCTGCCCCGCGGCATAAGCGGTCACCTGCGCATGCGCGTGCTGGCTGGCGATCACACTGATCACCGCCAAGGCCAGCAAGAAAAGGGTGCGCAAAAAGCCCATGAATCGCCTGTCGTCGGTGACGGCCCGATGCCGCCAACTTGATCGACAAATGCGCTAACTCTTGCGCATGCGATATTCACCGGGAGGCGACAAAGGCGCTCCCCAACGGCTAAAACGGCTTATATCTTTCGGTATAGATTCAGGCGCCGCGGTCCTGCGCCAAAAGGATCAATTCGGTGCGGCCACGGATGTTAAGCTTATCAAAAACCTTGTGAAGATGAACCTTCACCGTCCCTTCGGTCAGCCCAAGCTCGTCGGCGATTTCCTTGTTGCGCAGCCCGCGCCGCGCCAGCGAGGCAACCGCACGCTCACGCCCGCTCAGCGCCTCGAACGGGTCGCGTGGAGCGTCCGGCGACATCGCCTGTTCCATCACGCGCTGCATCACGTCCTGGTCGAGCCAGCGCCGCCCCTGCACCACGCTTTCAAGACAGGTCAACAGGTCGCGCGGCGCGGTCGCCTTGATGACGATGCCGTTGATCGAAAGCTGGATCGCCTCGCGCGCAAGTTCGTCGTTGAGACCACCGGTCAGCAGGACGACGGGCCGGTTGTCGCCGCGGCTGCGCAGCGTCCGCAGCACGTCGAGCCCGCTGCGTTCGGGCATGCCGTTATCGAGGATCAGAAGATCGGGCCGCGCGCTGCCCAGCGTTTCGAGTACCGCAGCGCCGGTGTTGACCGTCGCCACCACGTCGAAATTCGTCTTGTCGAGAAGCGCCGTGATGCCTGCCATGGTCAGCGGGTCATCGTCCGCCACGAGCACTTTCGTCATGTAACTCCACCGACATGCTGTTGGGATTTATATATTATCACTCGCTGCGGGCCGCGGTCCACCCCGTTGCGGTTACCCGAATTAACCAATCAGCGCCCATTCATCGCGCCGAGCTGGCCAAGCAGGTCACGCGTCAGCCCTTTGACGTCGTCGGGCGACCGTCCGGCATCGATTGCTTCCTCCACAGCGCGCGCCGCGTCACCGATCGCGCCATAGCCGAACATGCCCGCGCGCCCGGCGAGGCTGTGCGACAGGCGCGACAGTTCGGCCCGGTCCCCGCGCTCCAGACTATCTTCGATCGCCACACCCGTTTCAGCGGCCTGCGCCGCGAAGCGTTCGGCAAGGGCGGCGAGGCGAGCGTCGATTTCACCCATCGAGGAACGTCCGCACCTGCCGCGCCAGCGTCATCGCGTCGAAGGGTTTCGCGATGACACCGCGCGCGCCGAGTTCGCGGAGCCGCGCCACTTCGTGCGCCTGCGTCCGCGCGGTGATGAAGACCACGGGAATGGCCGTCGTCGCAGCGTCCTGCCGCAGGATTTCGAGAACGCCTGGCCCGTCGAGTTCGGGCATCATCACGTCGAGCAGGATCAGGTCGGGCTGCCAGTCGCGCGCCGCCTTAATTCCCTCGCGGCCCGACCCGCAGGTGCGAATATCGAAATCGGCATCGAGCGAAAGCGCCATCTCGGCGACTTCGCGAATATCCGCTTCGTCGTCGACATAGAGGATTTGGATGCTCATTTACCGCCTCCACCGTTGCCGCGCCCCGAAACGATACGCCCACTCACCTCGCTGACCAATCGGTCGAGACTGGCGCGCGATTTTACGAGGACCAGATCGATACCGTTCTTCGGCGCTCCGTCGACTTCCTGTGCGGTGAAGAGAATGATCGGCAAGGTCGGCGATCGTTTGCGAAGCGGTTCGACCAAGTCGGTCCCGCAGCCGTCGAGCATCCCGATGTCGAGAATCGCGGCATCATAGCGCGTGCGCCGGATCGCGGCCCGCGCCTCCGCGACGCTGGGCGTCGAATGGATCATCGCCTTGCCGTCGAATGCGCTGGCCACCACCGCGAGCATGTCGGGGTCGTCGTCGACGTGGAGCACGACCGGAAGCGCGCGATCCGTTCGCTGGCTTGGTTCGGCCGCGTCGGGCGCGGGCGCCATGCCCGGGGTCTCCGCCGCCGGCAGGTCGACATGAAATATACTGCCCGCGCCCTCGACACTCTCGAAATCGACCGCACCGCCAAGCCGTACGACAATCTCGCGTACGATGCTGAGGCCAAGCCCGGTGCCGCCCTTCTGGCGCGAATCCGACGCATCCGCCTGCGCGAACTTTCCGAAGATGCGGTTGCGAAATGCCTCGGGAATGCCTTCACCGCGGTCGATGACGCTGATCCTGTAACGCCGATCGAGCGGTGTTACGCGCACCGTCACCGCTTCACCGCGCCGCGAAAATTTGATCGCATTGGAAAGCAGGTTAGTCACGACCTGCATCAACCGATCCTCGTCCGCGAGGACGGCGGCCTCCGGCGCGACGGTTTCGACCTGCACCGATACGCCATATTCGCCCGCAAAACCGGCCGCCTGATGCGCCGCAGCCTCCAGCAGCGGACCGAGCGCCAGCGGCCGGACATCGAACTGCATCCGCCCCGCTTCGATCTTCTCGATATCAAGGATATCGTTGATCAACCGCACGAGACGCGCGGCGTTGCTGTGCGCAATTTCGACCAGTCGCGCGGCCTTCGGGGGAATTTCCCCCGCCGCTCCACCGCTGATGAGTCCCAGCGATCCCGCGATAGAGGTCAGCGGTGTCCGCAATTCATGACTGACCGTCGCGACGAATTCGCCCTTCATCTGTTCGATTTCGCGGCGGTCACTGATGTCGCGGATCACGGCGACGAACAAGGTGGCGTCGGCAAGATGGACCGGGCTGACCGACACTTCGAGCGGAAAAGTCTGGCCATTCTGGCGGCGACCGACGAACTCCTGGATCTGTCCGTAGCTTTCCTTGCGGTTCGCCTTCAGGCGGCGCAGGAAGGTCTCGATCTGTCCGCGGTCGGGCGCGATTTCGAAAAGTGCCCCGATGTCGCGGCGCAACAATGATTCAGACGGTACGCCGAACATATTGGCCGCCGAAGGATTCAGGCTTTCGATGCTCCCGCTCGGGTTCAGCACGATCATCCCGTCCTTGGCGCTGTCGAAGATCGCTTCCTGACGCGCGGCCAGATCGCGGGCGCGGCGATGCGCCCTCTTCCGCGCCAACTGGCTACGCGCGATCAGGAAAGCCGCGAGCGCGAGCAGCATGATCAAACCGACCTGCAAGGTGAAGGTCCGCTGCCGCAGACGTTCGCGAGCATTATTCGCGAGCACGGTTCGCTGTTCGAGTTTCGCTCGCTCGCCTTCGGAAATCGTGCCGATCAGCGTGCGGATATGGTCCATCGACCTCTTGCCCTCGCCGCCCGTTATCAGCCGCGCCGCCTCGTCGCGTCGGCCCTCTTCGACGAGCGCGATCGTTCTCGCGACAAAGCGACGTTTCTCGATCGACGTGCGTTCGAGCTCGGCCATCAGCGCCGCCTGACCGTCGGCCCCCGCGAATTTTTCGAAGGCTTCGAAATTGGCATCGATCCGCGCCTCGGCACTCCGGTACGGCGCGAGAAAGCTGGGATCGCCGGTGATGACATAGCCCCGCTGCCCCAGTTCGATATCCTGATGCAGCGTCAGCACCGCCTGCAAAACGGCGCGCGCATTATAGGATTCGGCAACATCCTGCCTCAGGCGCGCATTCTGTTCGAAACCGCGGTCGGTCGCGAGCGAGAGGAACGACAGGATCAACAGCACGCCTATCGCGGCGGTGATCAACACCCAATTCGCTTTTCCTGCCCGCAGCCAGGCTGATGCACGACCCATCAATGCAAGTCCCAACCTACCGGACCAAAGGGCCCGTTCGACGGTATCGATAGCAGAAGAGAAACGGCGATGCATTGAAAAGGGATGGTTAATCAATGGTGTCGCGACATTATAACGCAAAGGGCAAGACGGACGGCCTAGCCACGGTTTCCTTCCGGATCATTAGCGATTAGGGCCGATAATCCATCACATGTCACGTCGCGGAGGAGGACGTCTTGCGCCAGCTCGCCAGGTTCGATCTCAACCTGCTGCGGATATTCGACGCGATCTTCGTCAAGGGCGGCGTATCGGCGGCGGCACGCCATCTGAACCTGTCGCAGCCGGCGATCAGCCATGCCCTGACGCGCCTGCGAACGCAGTTCGACGACCCGCTGTTCGTGCGGCAGGGCAACGGGCTGGTGCCCACCCCGGCGGCGCGCGCTATCGCGGGGCCCGTTCGCGAGGCGTTGCGCGGGCTCGATGCCGCGCTCGATGCCGCCGCATCGTTCGACCCGGCCGAAGCGTCGCGCGAATTCCGTATCGGCGTGCGCCTTTCGGGCGAAATGCCGCGCTTCTCTTCGCTCGTCGCGCGGGTCCGGCGCGAAGCCCCGCATGTCGCACTCGCCAGCGTGACCTTCCGCCGCCGAGATCTGGTGATGATGCTCGCGAGCGGCGACCTCGACCTCGCGCTCGATGTCGCCCTGCCCGCGGACGACCGGCTCCAGCGGCATTATCTCGGCACCGAGCCTCTCGTCATCGTGGCGCGCATAGGGCATCCGCGCGTCGACGGCGCGATCGACCTCGATACCTATCTCGCGCTCGAACATATCATCGCGACTTCAAGACCCTATGGTCCCGGGATCGAAGACATGGCCTTGGACCGCATGGGCCTGTCGCGGCGCGTCGCGGTCCGCTGCCAGCATGCGATCACCGCCTGGCAAATCGTCGCGGCATCGGACATGCTGTTCTCGCTGCCGCGGTCGCATGCGGAGGTTCTGGGTGCGATGTGGCCGATGCAACTCGTTGACCTGCCGTTGCCGGTCGAACAGGGCGGCAGCTATCTTTACTGGCATCAGGCAGCGCAGGCCGACCCGGGTCTGGGCTGGCTGCGCACGATCATCGCCGACGAACTGGCGCAGCCCGCATAGTTATTCGCGATACGAATATCCTATATTCATCCATATCATTTTCTTCGATAACATGGTGCGACTAAGGCTGCGGGCGAAACCAGCGGAGAATTGTCATCACCGAGATCGAACTCGAAGCCGAACTCAACGACCTCAGAATGTCGAAAGAAGCGCAGCCGCTGTTCGATGCGGTCAAGCGCCACATCGCCGAGAATGTCGACCCGATCACCGAGGAGTTTTTCCGCCTCGGCGAAGGCCGCGCCGACCGCTGGAGTTGGGCGCCAGGACAGCTCGAACTGCTGGAAGGCGCGAAGAACAAGGCGAAGGCCGCGGGCCTCTGGAACTTCTTCCTGCCGCACGGCGATACGGGCACCCCGCTCAGCAATCTAGACTATGCCTATATCGCCGCCGAACTCGGCAAGTCTCCGCTCGCATCGGAATCGCTGAACTGCTCGGCGCCGGACACGGGCAATATGGAAGTGCTCGAAATGGTGGGCACGCCCGAGCAGAAGGAGCGCTGGCTTAAACCCCTTTTGAACGGCGAAATCCGCTCGGCCTATGTCATGACCGAACCCGACGTTGCCTCGTCCGACGCCAGCAATTTGGAAACGAGCGCGGTGCTCGACGGCGACGAATGGGTGATCAACGGCGAGAAATATTTCATCAGCGGCGCCGGCGATCCGCGCTGCAAGATCCTGATCTGTATGCTCAAGACCAACCCCGAGGCGTCGCGCAAGGGACAGCATTCGCAAATCCTGGTGCCGATGGACACGCCCGGCGTGAAGGTGCTTGGCCCGATGCGCGTCTTTGGCGCCGACCATGCGCCGCAGGGGCATATGCACATGCGTTTCGACAATGTCCGCGTTCCGCGTGAGAATATCCTGCTCGGAGAGGGCCGTGGGTTCGAGATTTCGCAAATGCGCCTCGGGCCCGGGCGCATCCACCATTGCATGCGCACGATCGGCAAGGCCGAGGTCGCGCTCGACCTGATGGTCAAGCGGGGCAATTCGCGCACCGCCTTTGGCCGCCAACTGTCGCAGCTCGGCAAGAATCTGGAGGTTATTGCCCGCGCGCGCGTCGAGATCGAAGCGATGCGCCTGATCGTGCTGAAGGCCGCGAAGGCGATGGACCTGCTCGGCAATCGCGAAGCGCGCGTCTGGGTTAGCATGGCGAAAGCGATGGTCCCCGAACGCGCCTGCCAGATCATCGATCAGGCGATCCAGATCCACGGCGCCACGGGCATCTCGCACTGGACGCCGCTCGCCGATCTTTACGCAGACGTCCGCCATCTACGCTTCGCCGACGGTCCGGACGAGGTTCATTATATGGTCGTCGGACGTGAAGAGCTGGGGCGGCACTGAGCCGCTTCCGGCGCTCGCCCGCTCAGCCGCGGGCGAGCTGCAACGCGCGGACGCGTGGCGGTGCCGCGCGGGCCGCGTGGATGGTATAGCCGCAGAGCAACCCGTAGAGCGCGAGCCCCTCGACCTGCCAAAAGGGCATCGTCGCCATGTTGAGCAGGAAGAAAGCGAAATGCGCGGCGAGCAGCTTGAAGCGTTCGCCGCGTGCCGAAGCCGCCGCGGCGAACATCGCCGTCCATAGCGTGACCATCGCCCCGATCCCGAACCAGCCGAGTTCGTAAAGCGTCGCGACCAGCGTGTTGTGCGGATAGACCTTGAACACGCCTTCCCAGCTCTCCGGCCCCAGGCCGAACAGATGCTGGATCGGCGTGCCTTCGGCCCAGGCGTAGATATAGCTGCTCCAGATCAGCGGGCGCGCCGACATCACCTGCCGTTCGAGGAGATCGAAATCGCGCGGCGGTTTGATCATGCCCGCCGGGTCCGCGAGGAAGGCGGCGAGATCGGTGAATTTCTCGCTGTAGAACAGCGCCGCAACCGAGACGAACAGGACACCCGCCACCGCCGCGCTCACCGCCATCGCGGCGCGCTGGTCGCGCCGCACACTCATCGTCAGCCCGCTTAGGAACACTGCCAGGGCGAGCGGCGCGAACGCAAGGATTGTCGTGCGATAGCCTGCGAGCAGGACGCCGACGAAGGTCGCGGTCAGGAAAGCGACGCGGACCGCGCGCGGCGCCGACTTCGCAAAACAGCCGACGAGAAAACCCGTCATCATCGCGACCGAAAAGGCCGCCTCGTGATTATAGCCGCCGATCCAGACCAGCCCGTCGCCATCCTCCGATCCTTTCGGCAGGTTCAGCGCCAGCGAGAGCATCTGGAAGACAAGCAGCGGCAGGAACGAAACCATCGCCCAGCCTAGGAAGCGCGCTTCGGGATCGACGCGCAGCGCCTGGAACACCGCGATCATGATGACGATCATATAGGCATATTTGACCGCCGCGTTGATTCCCCCGGCCGCATCGCCGTTGAGGCCGGCGCTGACGAGCGCGAGCAGGATCAGCGCATAGACGGGCAGCAGCCATTTGAGCGCCAGATTGGCGGGCCGCACCACGAAGAGCAGCCCGAACGCCGTCACCCCGATCGAGAGCAGCGCGTTGCCCGAAAGGCCGGCCGCCAGCGGCTTGAACATATAGAGGTGATAGGCACCGGCCGTATATCGCATCCACAACGCCACGACGACGAAGGCGCCCGCCACGCTGCCCGCCCGCCGCGCCGCGATGACGAGCGAGACGAGCAGCACCGCCGTGACCGGCAGCAGGATGCCGAGTCCGAATGACGGACCATAGGGTAACGCCTGTCCGGTCACGGCGCCGCCCGATCAGTCGGCATAATAGGAGCGATACGCCTTCATAAAGGTGCCGCCATCTTCATATCCCGCCCGCTCCTGCTCGCGCACGTCGACCAGTGTCAGCACCGCGCCCAGCATTTCTGCGTGGACGTCGTAGAGCCGCCGCAGCGCCACAGAAACCGCCTTCGACGGCGTCTTGCGCCAGCGCACCAAAAGCACCACGCCGTCGGCCATGCTGGCAATCACGCGCGCCTCGTCCACCGGCAGCACCGGCGGCGTGTCGAGGATGACGAGGTCGTAGCGCTCGCGCACCTGCTCGATCAGTTCGGCGAGCCGCGGGCTTTCGGTCAGGCCAACACCCTTGGAATCGATCCGCTGGGGCAGAAGGAAAGCGCCCGACAGGCTGTCCTTGACGATCGCCTGATCGAGCGTCGCCTGGCCCGCGAGCACCTCGTCCAGCCCAAGCGTCACCCCATCGGTGAATTGCCGGCTTGAGGCGCGGCGGCGCGCGTCGGCATCGATCAGCAGCACTTTGCCGCCCGCAGCGGCAACCGCCCGGGCGAGACCCATTGCGGTGGTCGTCTTGCCCTCGCCCGGCACCGCTGAAGTGATTGCGACGACGCGGATCGGACTCGCTGCTTCGGCGAACTGGATCGACGTGCGGAGCGTGCGAAAAGCCTCAGCATAGGTGGATTGTGGACGCTTCAGCAACAGCTCCGCCGGGGGTGCCGGCGGGCCCAGCTTGCGATAGCCCGGCAGTGTGTTGGCGTCGGGGATCGAAGCAAGCGTTGAAAGCCCCAACATATCCTCGATCGCGTCGCTTGTTTCGATGCCGCGTTCGAGCAACTGCAGCAGCACAACCAGCAACACGCCGATACCCAGCCCGCCGACAATGGCCATCGCGGCATAGATGAGCATGTTGGGCGAACTCGGCGCACCGGGTACGCGCGCCCGGCTGACGATGTAGGAATCGCTCTGCTCCAGCCCCGCTTGAGCGACCGTCTGGCGATAACGATCAAGAAATGCCTGATAGAGGGTCCGTGAAGATTCGGCGTTACGTTCCAGTTCGCCCAGCCGGACCGATGCCTCGTTATCACTGGCAAGCTTGCCCTGCGATTGCGCGACCGAACCCGCGAGCGAACCCGCGCGCTGGTTGGCGATGCTCGCCTGGATCGAGACGTTGGCGACGATACGCTGCACTTCGGCCGCGATCGCCGCGTCAGCGGTGCGAAGCTGATTCTGCGCCTGCATCAGCGCGGGATGACGCGGACCGTAGCGTTTCTCGAGCGCCGCAACCTCGCGACCCGCTTCGGCACGCTGAGCACGGAGCTGACTGACCACCGGCGAATCGAGTGAGTCGCCCAACTCCTCGCCGTTCCGTCCGCCGGCAAGCTGCGCGCGAGCGGCCGAGAGGCGCGCCTGTGCCGCGGCATTTTCCGCTTTCGCCTGAGCGAGCTGGGTCGAAAGGCCCGAGAGCTCCTGCTGCGTGATCGTGCTCGCTTCCGAGACGGCGAAAAGATTGTGCGCGGCGCGATAATCCGCGACTTCGCGCTCGGCGCGCAGCAATTGCGTGCGCAGTTCCTCTAACCTTTGTTCGAGGAATTTGCTCGCGCGCTGCGTCGCGTCGGTCTTGGATCCGACCTGCCCCGACACATAATCGTCGACCAGCGCATTGGCGATCTGCGCCGCCTGCACAGGCGTGCTGCCTTCGTACGATACGCTGATCGCATAGGAGAGGCCGTCGCGTTTCACGGTCAACCCACCGAGCAGCGTGCCGATCGCGCGCTGGCGACCGATCAGGTCTGGCTGCGCCGTTGGCTGACCCTCACCGGCCGCATTGTTGAACGCCGGATCACGGGCCAACCGTAACCGATCGACCACGCGCCCAATCAGTTCGGGCGAACGTAGGGCCTGCACCTCGGTATCGACCGCAGCGGAATCGGGATCGGACGTCGGCACCACCGAATCAACGTTGATCACGCGCTCGGCCGTCCGTTCGAGCGCAACCTGTGCGGTCGCGAGATAGCGCGGTTCAGCGGCAATATAAGCGGCCGCGGCGATGACGATCGCCGCGGCCATCGCCGCACAAAGCACCATCCATCGCCGGCGCAGGACTCCGCCGACACGGCGCAAATCGATCAGCGCGCCGCGATCGACCTGCGGGTCTGCTTGCCGGCTGCGCGGCATGTGTCGTGTAACTGCGTCCATATCACGCCGCGGCCAGGAACGCGCGCACCGCGGGCGCGATGTCGGGACGGGCCAGTGCCAGCGCCAGCGTCGCGGTCACGAACCCGCTCTTGTCGCCGCAGTCGTACCGCTTCCCTTCGAAGGTGACGCCGTGGAACGGCTGCTGGCCGATCATCCGCGCCAGCGCGTCGGTGAGTTGGATTTCACCGCCCGCGCCTTCCTCCTGGCTGCCGAGGACATCCATCACCTCCGGCTGGAGGATATAGCGGCCGATGACGGCAAGCCGCGACGGCGCGACGTCTGCTGCGGGCTTTTCGACCAGCCCCCGGACTTCGGTGACCGCCCCCGCACTCACGCCCGGCGTGATGATGCCGTATTTATGCGTATCCTCCGCCGCAACTTCCTCGGTGCAGATGAGGTTGCCGCCGAGCTCCGCATAGGCGTCGACCATCTGCTTAAGGCACCCGGGCTCGCCGACCATCAGATCGTCGGGGAGCAACACTGCAAAGGGCTCGTCACCGACGAGACGACGGGCGCACCACACGGCATGACCCAGCCCCAGCGGCTCCTGCTGCCGCACGATATTGATGTCGCCCGGCGGCGGACGGGTGCCGTCGAGCGCGGCAAGCGATTTGCCGCGCCGCGCCATCGCCTCTTCGAGTTCGAAGGCATGGTCGAAATGATCTTCGATCAGGCTCTTGCCGCGGCTGGTCACGAAAATGAACTGCTCGATGCCCGCCTCGCGGGCTTCATCGACCGCATATTGAATCAAGGGCCGGTCGACGACAGGAAGCATTTCCTTTGGCATCGACTTGGTCGCCGGAAGGAACCGGGTTCCAAGGCCGCCGATGGGGAACACGGCCTTGCGTATCTTTCGCATCTTTTCACCCTTTTCTGGTCACTGGGTTCCCCCCCAAAAAACCAGCTTTCGGATTGTGCAGACACGATCGTCTCGCGCTGACGGACGGCAACTGCGCCTTTACGCTGCATTGCAGCAAGAGCCCGGCGTCGAAGCGTGTGCAAAGTGCGCCGGGCCATTCAGAGCGTCGGAGGTGTACCAACGAAGGACACTCCGCCCGGCACCGAACCGCCACCTCGCGAACGCCATAGCTGGGTACCGGGCGGAACATTGATGTCGTGCGAGCCGATGATGATCCGCGCCGCACCATTGTGGACGTCGAAGATCGGCCAGCCCCGATCGCTCTTTACGACCAGATGCTCGATATGGATGGTCACCGGTTCGCTCGCGCCCCGCGCTCCCATGATCGTGAAATGGTTTGTGTCACCGATCCCGCCGATCTTGACGGGGTCGAGACTGGTGAGCCGCGTCGCGCGAATACTGGACCACAGCCGAAAATTACGTGCATTCCGGCCGCTGATGCAGTCATCGAGCGTCGTTTCGGTCGATTTGAGATCAAATCCGCCATCGCTGTTGTCCCACGCGGCGCATTGTCGGAAGAGGAAGCGCGAATTGCCGCGCTCGGTCGAGAAGCCGTCGCCGTTCCAATATTGGCGGGGCTTACGCTGCCATTGAAACCCGCGCATCAAGCATCGTTCGATCCGGAAGTCGTGGGCGGTGCCGTCGAAGGCGATACCCACCGGCAGATCGGTCTTACCGGTCGCGAGCGTCCCGGAAGCGCTGACATCCTCGATCACGCCGTCATGACTGTCGTAGCGAATGCGGGCGAAGCTGCGGCGGAGATTGCTCGCCCGCGCGCCGCTGACCCGGAGCCCCGCGCAGCCTGCGCTTACTCGATCAGGCGCCGCACCATTTTCGATAACCCGGTAGCCGCCATCGACCTGGATGCCGGAAATCACGACATCGCGGACCGGCTCGCGGATCACGAACAGGCCGTTGCCGACATTGCTCGCCCGCACGCCGCGATAGACCCCGCCCGATTGCGCGAAATAGACCGGCTCCCCGCCCGCGACGACCGAAACGGCACTGGCGAAAAGAGAGGGGGTGCCATCCATAGGCCATGGCTTTTGATGTGGCGTACCGCGCGGCACCAGCCATATGCGGCGTTGCGTGGCGCGGCCGGGATCAGTGTAGTGCGGGCGCTGCCCCGCCCAGATCGTCGCCGGTTTCGCGCGCGAAGCGGCGAGCGAAATCGGGCCAGGGCTGGCGATACACATGCCGGATCCGGCTAAATCGGCGGAAGCCCGCTTCGCCATGGTCGATGTTAAGTGTCATGCCCGCGTCGGGTTTTGCCGCCGATGGCGCCCGACCGTCGATCGCGATGGCCGACGAAAGCGTATGTTCCAATATGTGCCGACGCTCCGCAGCATCGCGACCGAAATAATAGATGGCGAGCGGCGGCGGACGCCGGTGGATCGTATCGATCGCATCCTCGATCCGCGCATAGTTCCGCAGCGGCAGGATGGGCCCCGTGCTATCCTCCTGCATCACCAGCATATCCTCGCTGGCGTGGCGGATGATGTGGAGCGGCGCCGCCGACCCGCGCGGCTGTGCCGTCATCACCTCGCCCCCGCGCGCGCGCGCGTCGTCCAATAGCCGCGCCAGCCGCTGCTGATCACCCTCGGTCGATGGCGCATCTTCGGCAACCGGCTGCATCGCCGCACGCCACAGCCATGCCGCGATCGCCTCTTCCTGTTCGTCGGGCACGAGAAGATAGTCGGGCGCGAGCGGCCCCCGTCCGTCCTTGAGCCACTTGCGCGCGACCACATTGTCGGCCGCCTTGGCAAAGTCGGCCGAACGGCCGAAAATGGCCGGCGACTTGCTCGACCGCGCGATCGTTACCCCCTCGCCGTCCTGGGGCTCACTCGTCACCAGCAGGTCGAACGCCTGTTCCGCAAAGACGTCGCCGGACGCTACCGCCAGTTCGAGCATATCAAAGAAGCCCGGCGCAAGATCGCCGATCAGCCGCGCGAGTTGCGGCGAAGCAGCGTCGAATTTCAGCATCACCCGATTGCCCGCGGCGAGCGCGCTCGCGACGATGCTGGCCGTCTGGAGCAGCGGCAAGGAAGCCGGCGCAGATATGCCGATGACCCCGAGCGGCTGATATTCGGCATAGTCGCCGCCCCCGCCCAATCGCGCGAGCAGCCCATGCCCGCCTTCGGGACGCATCCAGCGGCCGACATTGGTCATCGAAGCGCGCAGAGCCGCGATCGCCGGCTTCACTTCGGTCAGCATCGCCGAATCGGCATCCTGATTCGCCTGATCCGCAGCGAGCGCCAAACAGAGCGCATCGGCATTTTGTTCGATCATCAGCATCGCGCGCCGCAGCCGGTCGCGGCGAATGGCCAGCGACACCGGCAAGTCGGCGAAAAATGCCGCGCGTTGCGCTTCCAGCATCCTGCCCTTCCCACCACTTATCCCGTCTGGCTTCTACTCCGACGCCGACCCGTGGCAAGTTCAAGTCGAAACGTTTCGTCGCATTGCAGCCAAATCGCCTGACCATCGTTTAGGCAAAGCCGCGAATTATCTGCTTATAATATATCCCCTTTTCTCGACTTGTCCCGTTTCGGGCCGGGATTTTGGGAACGATCATTTCGCCTTTCAATTGCCTCCGCTCAAAGCTGGCAAGTTGACCGTTAACCGTCGCGACGCGATTGTTCGCAGGCGCAGCAAAATCGCCTTCATATAAAAAGGGAGCAACGCGTAATGCGTATCGTAATGATCGGGTCCGGCTATGTCGGGCTCGTTTCTGGCGCGTGTTTTGCCGATTTCGGCCATCATGTGACCTGCGTCGACAAGGACGCGAACAAGATCGCCCGCCTGCAGGCTGGCGGCATCCCCATCTATGAACCCGGGCTCGATGATCTGGTCGCGCGCAATGTTGCCGCGGGCAATCTCGCCTTTACCACCGAGCTGTCCGAGGCTGTCGGCGCCGCCGATGTGGTGTTCATCGCAGTCGGCACCCCCAGCCGCCGCGGCGACGGCCACGCCGACTTGTCCTATGTTCATGACGCGGCGCGCGAGATCGCCGGGGCGCTCTCCGGCTTTACGGTGATCGTCACCAAGTCGACCGTGCCGGTCGGTACCGGCGACGAAGTTGAGCGGATCGTCCGCGAGTGCAATCCCGTCGCCGAGTTCGCGGTCGCCTCCAATCCCGAATTCCTGCGCGAAGGCGCCGCGATCGAAGATTTCAAGCGCCCGGACCGCGTCGTGATCGGCATCGAGGACGAGCGCGCCCGCGGGCCACTGGAAGAAGTTTATCGTCCCCTGTCGTTGAACAGGGCGCCGATCGTCTTCACACGCCGGCGGACGAGCGAGCTGACCAAATATGCCGCCAACGCCTTCCTGGCGATGAAGATCACCTACATCAACGAGATGGCGGATCTGTGCGAACGGGTGGGAGCGGACGTCCAGGAGGTCGCGCGCGGCATCGGGCTCGACAATCGGATCGGCGGCAAATTCCTGAATGCCGGCCCCGGCTATGGCGGCTCATGTTTCCCCAAGGATACGCTCGCGCTGATGAAGACGGCGCAGGATCATGACGCGCCGCTGCGACTGATCGAGGCGACGGTCGCGGTGAACGACCAGCGCAAGCGCGCAATGGGCCGCAAGATCATCGCAGCGATGGACGGGCAGGTGCGCGGCTGCACTGTCGCGGTGCTCGGTCTGACCTTCAAACCCAACACCGACGACATGCGCGATGCGCCGTCGATCGCGATCATCCAGACGTTGCAGGATGCGGGCGCCAAAGTCCGCGCCTATGACCCCGAAGGGATGGACGCGGCCAAAGCGGTGTTGAGCGACGTCGAATATGCGTCCTCCGCCTATGCCGCCGCCGACGGCGCGGCGGCGACAGTGATCGTCACCGAATGGGACGCGTTCCGGGCGCTCGACCTGGTTCGCCTGAAGGCCGCAATGGCCGAGCCGGTGCTTGTTGATCTGCGCAACATCTATCCCCCCGCACGGGCCGAAGAAGCGGGCCTGCGCTATGTCGGCATCGGCCGACCGGGCCAGCTCGCCGACGAGGCCGGAGCCGCGAACGAAAGGCACGCCGCGTGACCGACGACAGCCCCATTTTGGTAACCGGCGCCGCAGGCTTCATCGGCCATGCGGTGTCCGAACGGCTCCTCGCGCGGGGCGAACGCGTACTCGGGCTCGACAATTTCACCGACTATTACGACGTCGCACTGAAGAAGGCGCGCACGGCGCGGCTGGTCGACAATTTCAATTTCCGGCTGATCGATGGGGACATCGCCAGCCCCGGACTGATCAGCGAGCTGGTCGAGGCGAACGGCATCCGCCGCATAGTCCATCTCGCCGCGCAGGCGGGGGTACGCTACAGCCTCGAAAACCCCTTCGCTTACGAACATAGCAACCTAAAAGGGCATCTCGCGGTGCTGGAGGCGGCGCGCCACGCGGGCAATATCGAGCATCTCGTCTATGCCTCGTCGAGCTCGGTCTATGGCGACCGACCGCTCGGCGGCACGGGCTTTCGCGAGGACGAGCCCTGCACCGCGCCGGTCTCGCTCTATGCGGCGACCAAACGCAGTTGCGAGCTGATGAGCGAAAGCTATGCCAAACTCTATCACCTGCCGCTGAGCGGCCTGCGTTTCTTCACCGTCTATGGTCCCTGGGGCCGGCCCGACATGGCCTATTATGGCTTCGCGCAGAAGATCCTGCTCGGCCAACCGATCGAGGTGTTCGGCGAAGGCCGGATGGCGCGCGACTTCACCTATATCGACGATATTGTCGACGGCGTGGTCGGCGTGCTCGACCGGCCGCCGGCGGGCGGTGAAAACCGGCTGCTCAACATCGGCGACTGCAACCCCGTCGGACTGATGGACATGATCGGCCTGCTCGAACGCGCGCTCGGCCGGCCAGCGATCAAGCTGATGCGGCCGATGCAGCCGGGCGACGTGACCGCGACCTACGCGGACATTTCGGCGATAAATGCGCTCACCGGATACAGCCCCAAGGTCCCGCTGGCGCGCGGGATCGAGCGGTTCGTCGACTGGTATCTGGGCGAAATAGAAAATGGTGGAAGAGGGCCGATGGCAGCGGTTGCCTGAGCCGGGAAATCCGGCCGGGCGCTAGTGGAGTTTGATAATGCTGCAACGGACAAGTGCGTCTTCCAGCGATCCCGCGAGGTCGCCCATCATCTGCGTGACCGGCCTTCGCGGCTTCCCGCATGTGATGGGCGGCATCGAAAGCCACTGCGAGGAGCTGCTCCCGCGGATCAAGGCGATATGGCCCGATCATCGCTCGGTCGTGCTCGGCCGCGCGCCCTATCTGCCGGAAGCGGTCGGAGAACATCGCGGTGTCGAGATCGTCGGCATCCCCTGCCCGCGCTCGCAAAATCTGGAGGCGGTGGTGTCCACCTTCCTCGCGGTCCTGTCCGCCCGCAAGCGCGGCGCCGGGCTGATCCATATCCACGCGATCGGCCCCGGCCTGCTCGCGCCGCTGGCCCGGCTGCTCGGGCTGAAGGTCGTCGTGACGCACCACGGGACCGACTATCACCGCGCCAAATGGGGTCTGCTCGCGCGCACCGCACTCCGCGCCGGCGAGTGGTTGGCGCTCAGCTTCGCGAACCGGGTGATCGCTGTCTCTCCCTCGCTCGCCACCCAGTTGCAGCAGAGCTTTCCTAAACGCGCGCACGCAATTTCCTATATTCCCAACGGCACATCGGATTTGCCCGGTGATGCCGATCCGGCGTTGGTGCTGGAACGGCTGGGGCTACAGGATGGCAATTTCCTGCTCGCGGTGGCCCGGCTCGTTCCCGAAAAGGGCCTGCACGATCTGATCGATGCCTATGAGCAGTCGAATTGCACGGCGAAGCTGGTGATTGCGGGGTCGGCTGACCACGAAAGCGAATATGCCCGCGAACTGCTCGCGCGCGCCAGCGACCGCGTGATCTTTGCCGGTGTTCAGTCGCGCGCGACGCTGAAGTGCCTTTATGAACAGTGCGCGCTGTTCGTGATGCCCTCCTATCACGAGGGTCTGCCCATAGCGGCGCTCGAAGCGGCGAGTTGCGGCGCGCGGATGCTGCTGAGCGACATCTCCGCCAATCTCGATATTGGGCTCGATCCGGAAAATTATTTCCCGGTCGGCGATGTCGCGGCGCTCACCGGGCGGCTCAACGCCGATTGCGCGGATTTTCAGGTCGATCGCGACGCGGTGCGCGCTCGCTTCAGTTGGGACAGGGCGGCGGAAGAGACGCTGGACGTCTATCGCGCCACGCTCGCGCCCGGCCGCCGGGCTCCGCGCGCCACCGGCTATTCGGGGGCGGTGGAAGCCTAGGCGCCGAGCCGGGCGATAACCGTCGCCCGGTCCGCCGCGTCGATCGGCCCGTTCACCGATATCCCGGCATCGGTCCGTATCGCCGATGCAATCAGCGGGTGCCACGCATTCGCCCGCCACTGCCAACTGCGGATGCGCCAACGCCCCGTACCTTCGGCATCGATCGCCAGCGTCGGCCGCCCGGCGGCTTTGGATCCGGCGTCTTTTGCGGTGCAGCCAGCAATGGCTGCGGTTCCCGCCATCGACGTCAGCAACGTTCGGCGATCCATCGAAACATCTCCTCGTAAATCCAGCGACCGGTGATTACGGCGCGGCGATTTTTTCAGGGGCCGTCTGAAGGGCGCGGGGGGTACCGCGCCCGGCCACCCATTTGATCGCCGCTTTGCCGAGGCGCTGCCCGGGCACCTCCACAAGCCTGTAGGTCAGGAAAGCAACGGCATAGGTCGCCGGTATCACGATCGCCCCGGTCAGGGCAAAGCGGCCGACCGCGCCGAGCCCGGTTCCGAAATGTCCGATCACCATCGCCGCGACGGGCTGCAGGATCAGCAGATGGATCAGATAGGTGCCGTAGGACAGCTCACCGAGCCAATAAAAGGGCCGGCTGCCGAGCAGGCGTGAAGCCCAGCCGACCGGCCCGAGCGAGTGCCAATGGACCAGCGCGAAAAAGCCGAGAACGAGCAGCTCGCGCACGACAAAATGGAGCATGTCCTGATCGCCCCCGTTGGGAATCGCGGCGAGCAGCATCGCGGCGCCGAGGCGTAACCATAGCTGTGCGCCGCTCTCGCCCGGCCCCGCGGCGATCAGCATGCCGGCAAGGAAAAGCTGAAGTTTCAATGGCAGGAAAGACGGCATCGGATAGTCGAGCCCTGCCCCACCGGCGACAAGGGCAATGACAACCCCGGCTCCAGCCGCAAGAAATGCCGACGGGACCCATCCGATCCGCCGACCGAGCAGGATGAGGAAGGGAAAGAGCAGATAGAATTGCATCTCGAGCCCCAGGCTCCAGTCGGGCAGCGGGGTGCGAAAGGCATAGTCGGGCAGCAATCCGAACAGGAAGGTCAGGTGCAGCGCGATGTTGGTCGGGCTCGCGTCGGTATAGCGTTCGGCGGGCTGGAGTCCTTGACCGAGGAAAGTGTCGATCGCGACGCGGTCGGCATAGATCGCCGGCCCCGCGATCAGTGCGGCCGCGAGCGCCACATAGAAAAGCGGCGCCAGCCGGAAAAAGCGGCGTGTCCAGAAGGCGGCCCAAGTGCCGGGGGCGTTCCAGTCCTCGCTGCCCGCGCGAAGCCGGTACTGATACATCATCAAGAAGCCCGAAAGCAGGATGAACAGGTCGACACCGAGGTCCGGCTTGCCGATCAGCGGCAGGCGGAAACCGGTCAGGATCATCATATGTCCGATGAGCACCCAGAGGGCCGCGACGCCGCGCAGGCCATCCAGACACTCGACTCGCCGAATGTCCATAAAATACCTCCGCAAAACGTCCGTCGATGTTCGCCCTGATAGACGTATCGGGGGGCGAAACCCTTTGAAATCGGCCAGCCGCCCCGCCGGGGCGATGAAGCGGGGGATGCTGTGTGCACTGCAACAAATGGCCGTGGTAAGCGTTCTCCCGAAGCGAATTCCGCACCCCATATCAGCGAGGAAATATGTTGCACCGAAAGCGGATTTTATTCGCGATCAACTCGCTCGCGGGCGGCGGCGCCGAGCGCGTGCTCGTCACCTTGCTCGGCGGTTCCGAGCCCTGGCGCACGCGCTATGATATCCATCTCGCGCTGCTCGACGACGAGCCGCGCGCCTATGATGTGCCCGAATGGGTCGGGGTCCATCAGCTGGACGCAAAGCATAAATTGCTGCCGAGCCTGATGCAGCTACGCGCGCTCGCACGGCAGCTTTCGCCCGACGCGACGCTCAGCTTCCTGACCCGCGCCAATATTGCCAACGCCTGGGCGATGGCGGGGCGCGGCAAGCCCTGGCTGATCAGCGAGCGCGTCAATACCAGCGCGCATCTGGGCGGTGCGTTCGCGGCCAAGGCGATGGTCCGCATGGTCTATCCAGGCGCGGCGCACGTCATTGCCGTGTCCGAGGGCGTGGTCGACGACCTTGCCGCCAATTTCGGCGTCGCGCGCACCCGCATGTCGGCGATCGCCAACCCCGTCGACCATCGGCGTATCGCAGAACTTGCGGCCGAGCCGCCAGCTTTCAAGCCAGCGGGCCCCTATATCGTCGCGGCCGGGCGCCTGATGCCCAACAAGAATTTCCCGCTCCTCCTGCGCGCCTATGCCAAGGCGGCGCCGCAGGAACGCCTCGTCATCCTCGGCGAAGGACCCGAACGCGGCGCGCTGGAAGCGCTGGCCGGGACGCTCGGCATTGCCGACCGCGTCGACATGCCCGGCTTCGTCGCCAATCCGTTCGCGCTGGTGTCGCGCGCGCAACTTTACGCGATGCCGTCGAATGCAGAGGGCTTTCCCAACGGGCTGGTCGAAGCGATGGCGTGCGGCGTCCCCGTCGTTGCGACCAATTGCGCGTCGGGCCCGTCCGAAATTCTGGCCGGCCGGTCGCGCGATGCGATTGGCGGCAGGATCGATGTCGAAGCCGGTGCGTTGGTGCCGACCAATGATGTGCAGGCCTTTGCCGCGGCGCTCGTCGACGTGCTCGCCGAACCGCGGCGCAGCGCTTGCGGGCAGAGCGCGCGTGCGCGTTCGCTCGCCTATGGCGTCGAACAGGCCGCGGCAAATTACTGGGCACGGATCGAGGCGGCGCTGGGCGCACCCTCCGCGCTGCCCGAACTCACCGATATTGCAGCATGAAGGCCGGGAGCAAGTTGATGAAATGGCACAGACAGATCGCGTTGGCGGGGGCGCTTGCGATACTCGGCGGGTGCGCCGGGCAGGCCCCGCTAGCGGGCAGCGGGGACGCGCCGCCACCCGCCGCCGCGTTCGTCCTTTCGCCTGGCGACAAGGTAAAGGTCGCGACCTTTGGCGAAGAAACGCTGACGGGCGATTTTGAGGTCTCGCCCGCCGGCACGATCGCATTCCCGCTGATCGGAGAAGTCAAGGCGGCGGGGCTTCAGACCGAACAGCTTTCGAGGGATATCGAGGCGAAGCTTGGCCAGGGCTATCTGCTCGAACCCAAAGTTTCGGTGCAGGTCGCAAGTTTCCGTCCGGTCTATGTGCTCGGCGAGGTGAACAAGCCGGGAGAATATCCGTATACGCAGGGGCTGACCATTCGCGGTGCGGTCGCGAAGGCCGATGGTTTCACTTATCGCGCCAATGAAAAACGCGTTTTCCTGAAGCGCGCGGGCGAAGCTGGCGAGAAGGAATATCCGATGACCGCCGATTTCGCCGTACTACCCGGCGACACGATCCGTTTCGGCGAGCGCTATTTCTGATGGATATGGCCACCGCATCGCTCACGCCCGTCCCGGCGTTCGACGAACCCATGTCCGACGAGGCGGGCAAGCCGCATCTTCGCGGCTGCCCCGTAAGCTTCGCCAAGCTGAAGGCGCTGCTCGCAGCCGATCTCTACCGCTATGCGGGGCGTGTCAGTTTCGGCGCCTTCGCAAAGCATTATGCCTTCACCCCCGGATATAAATATACGGTCCTGATGCGCACCGCCGGCTGGCTGAAGCTCAAGCCCGCCAAGGGTTTCGGACTCTATATCATCGCCAAATGGCTGCTGCTGCGTGCGCGCTACAAATATGGATTCGCGATCCCCGAATATATGGAGATCGGGCCGGGACTGTTCCTCAACCGCTTCGGCGGATTCTATTTTCACGGCGACACGGTGCTGGGCAGCAACGTCAATATCACGCACGGCGTCGTCCTTGGATATATGAACCGCGGCAGCCGGCGCGGCGCACCGATGATCGGCGACCGCACCTTCCTGGGATCGGGTGCGAAGGTCATCGGCGGGATTCATGTCGGCGCGGAAGCCGCGATCGGCGCCAACGCCGTCGTGACAAAGGACGTGCCCGAGCGCGGGGTCGTTGGCGGCATCCCCGCGAAATTGCTCTCGGATCAGGGATCGCACGGCTATATCAACCGCCTTGCACCGCCCGAGCTTCTCGCGGCCTGCGAAGGCGCGCTCTATGGCTCGCGGGCAAAAAGGGCCGACTGACCGGACCTAAAGGCCCGAGAAAGTCACACCGACCGAAACGCGATTATCCGCAAATTCCCGCCCGGCGGTCGCACCCCAGCTTGACTGGGTGCGGCGCTGGAGATCGACGCGCAGCGCCATCCGCTTGCTCACCAGGTACGTCGCGCTGCCGCGCCAGGTCCAACGGTCGTCTTTTCGGTCGATATTGTTGAAATCGCGCTTTTCCAACTCGCCGCCCGCGCTGATGATCAGGTTGCGCAGCAGTTCGTAATCGGCGCGCACCGTCATGTCGGTCGCGAGATAGCCGGTCGCGCCATTCACCCCCGTTTCCTTGATGCCGCGGTCGACGGTGCCGGTGATCGTCACCAGCGGGGTCAGGAAATAGGCAAGCTCGCCGCGCACAAGGAGGCCCGAGACATCCTCGAACTCGGTCGGCCGGTAATCCTGCTGGAAATAGCCGAGCCGCAGCGCCCCCCTCGCCTTGCGGCCGAGTTCGAAACTCGCGCCGCCGGCAAGCTCGAAACCTTTGGAATCGCGCGCCGGAACCGGGCCGATCCGCTCGCGATAGTCGCGTTTGTTGACCGACCCGGCCACGAACAGGGCGATGCTCGGGCTCAGCGCATATTCACCGACGGCGGTGCCGGTATAGATTGTGTGATCGCGAAAATCCTGGTCGATCTCTTCGCCGCCGGGGGTCAGGCTGTCGCCGTAATTGCGGTTCTCGACATCGAGCACGCCGCGAACGCGCAGCCGGTTGAAGACATGCGTATAGGTCGCCGTGCCGCCGTTCAAATCGAAGCGGACCGGGCGCGATGCCTGCGTCGGACTGTCGGGCGAAACGCGTTCCTGGCTGTAGCGCCCATTTCGCAAGGTGACGTTGAGCGTGTCAGACTTGCTGATCGTATAGAGCGCCCCCGCATTCACCGAATATTGCGTGGCGTTCTCGCTCGCACGATCCGCATAGCGCAAGAGGTCGAGCTCGCCATCGAGCGACAGCTTGAGGTCGGGCGAGGGCCGGACCAACGACAAGCGCGGGCGAATGCGCAGATAGGCATCGCCGATCCGGTCGTCCTCCTGCGCATAGAGATTGTCGTCGTAACCGGCGCCGATCGCCATGCGCGGCGTCAGTTCAAGGACGCCGAGTTGGATCGCCTCGGGCGTGTAGTCGGGCCGGCGGCGTTCGAGCACGGCGATATTGCGGTCGCGCCCGAAACTGTTTTCGCTCGAAACCGAGCCGAGGCCATCGGTCGCATCGGATTGCTGCGCGGTCGCAGGCATTGCGACGCCGCAGCCGCCGAGCAGCGCAAAGGTAATCGCGCGTTTCACGGGCGCGCCAGCGTCACGAGGATCGGAACATGGTCCGACCCGGTGGCAGGCAGCCGCCGCGCCGATACCAACCCCCAATCGGCCCCGGCATAAAGCTGGTCGATCGGCAGCACGGGAAAGGCGCGCGGCCAGCTAGGCAGCGCGCGCGTCATGCGGGTAAGCGGTGCGAGGGCGCGGTCCTGCTCGCGCATCGCCGCGGCCCAGGGGGTAAGGTTCATGTCGCCTCCAACGATCAAGGACCCGCGTTCGATCCGTGCCAATGCATGCGCCACATCGCGCCTGCGCACCGCCTGATCGCGCGATGTGGGGCGCGGATAGTGGAGCGTCACCACGGTAAACGGATCGACGCCGGGCTCCGCGATTTGCGCCCAGAGCATCGGGGGGCCGAATTTGCGGCCTTTCGCATCCTCTAGGAAATAGTCGCTGTCGGCGATCGGCCAGCGCGAGAAGATCGCAAGATCGCATCCCGGCGGACATTTGGTTGCATAGGCGAAATGCTGGCGCAGCGCCGCAAGCATCGGCTGAAAACTGCCGTCCACCTCCTGCAGCATCACCACATCGGGCTTTGCATCGATGATCGCCTGCGCGGTATCGGCGGGGTCGCTGTTCCCGCTCCAGACATTGTGGGTCAGCAGCCGGACGGGGGTCGCGCCCTTTTGCGCGGCTGGTATTTCGCGCGCCAGTTCGGGCATGACGCCGATCGCCACCGGCGTCAGCCCGAGCAAGGCCACGACGGCCGTCCAGCGCAGGCTTCGGCGGGCGAACAGCAATCCCAACAGGACGGCCGCGCCGAACAGCGGTAGAAACGACGCCAACACGTCGAGCGCCGGAACCAGCCCGCCCCCAAGCGACAACCAAGCAGCAAGGCAACCCCCGCCGGCCAGCAGGACACCAAGAGTGCGGATCGGCTTCACGCGCGGGCACGCAGCCGGTTGCGCAGCGCGTAGCTCGATTGGCGGAGCGAGGCAGGGATCAGCTTCGCGGCGAGGAGCAGCGCGGCGGTGCTCGCCCCCTCGGGCAGGTAAAGGTCGCCGACCCGGATCGCCGTGCGGCCGGGATATTTCATGGCGTAGCGCGCATAATGGGCGATTTCCTGGTTCACGAGCCGCCGCAGCAACGCGGCCTCGCGCCCGGTAGCGACGGCAATCATTTCGCGCGCGGTCTCGACGAGACAAGGGACGTCGAGCGTCGTCGTCGAATTGCTGACCTTGTTGTCGCTGTCGCGGTGAAAGACCGCGGTGACGCGCGGGTCGTACCGCAGCGCACCCCTGGCGAGCACGCGCAGCCACAAATCCTTGTCGCCGCCGCGTACGGCGCGCCCTTCGGGGAAAAGCCCCGCCTCGAACAGCGTATCGCGCCGGATCGCGATCGCACCCGTCCACATCGGGCACTCGCGCACGGCCAGCCAAGCGGCAAGAAAGCCGGCGAGGTCGAGGCTTTGCGGTTGCTCCAGCTCCGGCGCGATCCGCTGCGGCTGCACGCGATCGTCGAAAACATGGTCAAACCGCGTCGCTGCCGCGCGCGCAGCCGGGTCGGCACCTATGCTTTCCGCAAGGACAGCGAGATGATCGGGATTCCACAGATCGTCGGCGTCGAGAAAAGCGATCCAATCGCCACGCGCGGCGCGAATACCGATATTGCGCCCGGCATAGCCGCCCGGCCCCGGCGTCGACAGATCCAGCAGCTTGATCCGCTCATCCCCGATCGCCGCGACGATCTCGCGCCCGCCGTCGGTCGAACGATTGTCGACCACCAATATCTCGTGCGGCTGGAATCTTTGGGCAAAGATGCTCTCGATCGCCGCACGCACATGCGCGGCCTTGTTATAGAGCGGCATCACCACGGAAAATTGTGGGGCGTCATGGAGAGAAGTCATCAGTCGCGTGCTGCCTTTCGTCCCCCCGCAAGATTGAGAAATTCACCCACCGCCACCCCGGCGAGTTGCAACGTCAGCCCCATCACCGCCAGCCGGCGTCGCAAAGGCAATTCGCGTGTGATCGCCGCGCGGCGTAGTCGCCGGACCGTGTCGACCGCGGTGATACCGAGCACATGGGCAAGGCGTGGACGCTGCCTCGTCCGATCCCAACGCCCGCCGCTCAGCCGCTGACGCTTGCGCACCAGCTCGGCACGGCTTGCGCGCACCGGATGGCGTACGACCATCGTAGGAACATAGACGAGCGGATAGCCTGCATCGCGGATGCGTAGCGCCATCTGCCGGTCGCCGCCCGACTTCAGCGCAGCATCGAACCCGTCCAGCGCCTTCAACACCGCCGTCTCGCTCGCCCAGTTCGCGGTCGCGCAATTGCCGCGCGCGGCATGCGCCTGCGGAAAGCTGAACAGTCGTTCGTAATCGCCGAATACCTCGCGCTCCTGCGCGATCTCGTCGAACAGTTCGATCTTGCCCGCGAGCACACCGAAGCCGGGATTCGCCTCCGCCGCGCGCAATATCTGTTCCAGCCAGTCGGGGGCGGGTTCGCAATCTGCGTCCGTAAAGGCCGTGATCGGGGCGCGCACGCGCCCGATTCCAAGGTTGCGCGCGACATAGGAACCCGGCTGCTTCTCTTCGAGCAGATCGACACCGGGATAGCTGCGCGCGATGTTACGCGTTGCGTCGCTCGATCCATTGTCGACGACGATAATCTGATACGCGCTGCGGGAAAGCGTCTGACGCGCGAGCGCGTCGAGGCAACGGCCCAGCACGGCCTCGCCGTTCCATACGGGTATGACGACTGCGACTTGAAACATAGATACGCCTGTCCAGTGCCCCCGCACGGGACCCAATCGGCCCGCCGCCGCCTCCGGGTCAACCGGATGCTGCACCTGCGAAGACGAGTTGCCCTGTTGGCCGGACGACCGGAGCGCGAGCGCCTTCGCTCTCAAATAATTGCCCGCTACCAAGGATCGCGTCGGGCCCGTCGTTGGTTCTGAACCGCGCAGCCATGCGCAACCGCAAGTAAAAGGCGATATCAAGTGGGTGATTCCTTACCCGAATCGGGCGTAGCAACCGAAGTGCTGGTGGTGTCGCTCGAAACGGCCACAGCGCGCCGGGCAGCCTTTGCCGCGCGCGCCAAAGACACGTCGCTCGGCTGGCGCTTCTTCGATGCCTGCACCGCCCCCGCGCTGGGAATGACAATCGACGAACCCGCGATCCGCAGCAACAAGGGCCGCCCGATGAGCAAGGGCGAGATCGGATGCTACGCCAGCCATTTCTCGATCTGGCAGGACATGGTCGCGCGCGGCGTGCGGCAGGCGATCGTCCTTGAGGACGATACGGTCGTCGACTGGGCGTATCTCGAACCGCTCGCCCGCACCGATCTTCACGCCGAGGGTATCGATTACCTGAGGCTCTATGCAAAGCGCCCCACGTGGCAACGCGTCGTTCGGCGCGACTTCCTCCAGCATTCGCGCGCGATCGTCGAGCTGGTCGGACTTGCCTATGGCACGCAGGGCTATGCGATCACGCTCGACGGCGCGCGGCGGCTTGCCGAGCATTGCCGCACCGTCCGCCGCCCGATCGACGACGAGATGGACCGGTCGTGGGCGCATGGCCTGCCCAATCTCGCGCTCTATCCCGCGCCAATTCTGGAAGCGGCGATCGTTTCCGATATCGGCAGCTCGCGCTTCGGACCCAAGAGCGATCCGCTCTATCATTCGGTCAGGCAAAAGGCCTGGCGCTCGCTCGAACGCGCACGCATGCGGATGCTGAAAGCGAGACGCCTGCTTGAGCGCTGACCTCCCCGCCCGCTTCGACGACGGGTTACGCGCGCGCAGTCGCAGCTCGATTGGCTGGACGGTCACGCGCTTCCTGTCGGACCAGATTTTCTCGTTCATCGTCTTCGTGATCCTTGCGCGTCTGCTGACGCGCGCAGATATCGGCGCCTTTGCGGTGATGGCGGTGACCGCCGAAGCCTTCCGCATCATCGCGACCGCGGGGCTGGTGCAGACGATTGCGCGCAAACGCGACATCACCCCCGCCTTCCTCGACACCATCTATCGTTCGCAACAGGCCTTTTCCTTCGTGTCGGCGATCCTGATCATGGCGCTTGCGGCGCCGATCGCCGACTGGATGGGCGCGCCAAATATCGCCCTCCCGCTTGCGGTGATGAGCCTTGCGCTGCCGATATCCTCCTTTGGCGCCACCCATATGGCGCTGCGGCTGCGCGAATTCGGGCATCGGACCACCGCGCTCCGTTCGGTCGTCGGCGGGTTGATCGGCGGTGCCTGCGCGGTGGCCGCCGCCTTTGCGGGACTGGGCCTCTGGAGCCTCGTCATCCAGCGCCTGGTCACCGAGATCGTCGGCGTCGTCCTGTCGCGCGCCTCTTATGACTGGAAGCCCGGCTGGCAATTCGACTGGGCCATATTGCGCGGCAACATCATGCTCAACGCCAGCCTGATCTATGTCCAGCTCGCCTTCCTTGCCACCGTACGCGTGCAGGAGATGGCGATCGGCGCAGGAATCGGGCTGGCGGCCGTCGGCGTCTATCGCACCGCCTGGCGCACCGTCGAACTGATCGGCCGCGGCGCGATCCAACCTTTCACGCAGGTGGCAGTCCAGACGCTCGCGCGCGTGAAGGACGATCCTGCCGAACTGCGCGAAGCCTATCGCTGGATGATCTCGCGCGCCTCTGCTCTGTCCTTTCCGGCGCTCGTCGGTTTCGGCGCGCTCGCGCCGATCGCGATCCCCACCGTGTTCGGAGCGAAATGGGACGAGGCCGGGCAGCTCGCACAGATTTTCGCCTTCATGGCCGTGCCGTTCACGCTCAATTTCTTTGCCTCGCCGTCGCTCAGCGTCCTTGGCGCATCGCGCAGCCTGATTTCGCTTTCGACGACGCAATTGGCGCTGGGCGTGATCCTGACGCTCGCGGCGCTACCTTATGGGCTGTTCGCGGTCGCCGTCGCTTATGTCGGGCGCGCTTATCTGACACTGCCAATGCAGATATGGCTGCTGCGCCGCGCCTCTGGAATCCGACCGATCGACAGTTTCCGCGCCGTGCGCGCTCCCTTGTTCGCCTCGACGCTGATGGGCGTGGCGCTCGCGATCGCGATGCGGCTGCTCGATGCGCGCCTGCCGGACTGGCAATCGCTGCTGCTGCTCATCGCAATCGGCGGATTTTTCTATGCCATCGCGCTGCTCGCCATCTCCGGGTCGTGGCGCGGCCATTTCCTCTCCCTGTTCAGACGCTTTAGAAAGATCCCGACATGACACAGAAGACCGCCGACCAGCTCGTCGGCGAACTCGCTCAGCGGTTCTCGCAGCAACTCGACCGGGTACTCCCCGCGGGCCAGCTCGCGCTGGTCGACTTCCCCGATCATTCCAACGTCGGCGATTCGGCGATCTGGCTCGGCGAGATGGCCTATCTGCGACGGTCGGGCCGCCTTCCCGCTTATTATTCGGCGATCGCCGATTTCGACGACGCCGCGTGCCGGGCGGCGATCGGCGGCGGGGCGATCCTGATCCATGGCGGCGGGAATATGGGGACGCTGTGGCCGAAGCACGAAGCATTTCGCCTGCACCTGCTGCGCACGCATCGCGGACGCCCGATCATCCAGATGCCGCAGTCGATCCACTATGCCGACCCCGCCGCAGCGGCCGAAATGGCCGAGGCGATCCGCGCGCACGGGCAATTCACCCTGCTCGTTCGCGACGCGCGCTCGCTCGCCTTTGCCGAGCAGCATTTCGATTGCGATATCCGGCTGTGTCCCGATGCCGCGCTGATGCTAGGGCGCCAGCGGCGCGACCCCGCCACCGTCCCGGTCTTTGCCCTGCTCCGTACCGACCATGAACGCGCCGCCGACGAGGCCACCCTGCCCGCCGGCGTCGTCGCCGACGACTGGCTAGAGGAAGATGCGGGCCAGAAACGCCGCCTGCGCCTGTCGCTAAAGCTCGGCCGCCTCTTCACTCGCGATCCGATGGCGCAGCGCGCCGCGCGACAACGGCGCCTTGCCGAATGGCGGTTCCAGCGCGGCCTCACCATGCTGTCGGCCGGCGAGCTGGTCGTCACCGACCGGCTGCACGCGCATATCCTGTCGCTGCTGCTCGACATCCCGCACGTCCTGCTCGACAACAGCTATGGCAAGGTCGCGGGTTTCGCCGATCAATGGACGGGCGATTATGCGGGGCTGATGCGCGCCACCACCCGCGCCGAAGCCTTCGACACGGCCCTGGCCTGCCGCGCCCCGCAGATCGTGGACGGCTGAGCGCCGTCCACAAGCCTTTACCTCAATAAGCGTTGCGGTGGACGAGTACTTGCGCGGTGCGCGCGAGGATCGAAACGTCGCGCAGCAACGACCAGCCATGCTGATATTCGAGATCGGATTCGAGCCGGTCGAGAATATCGCGCTTCGTGTTGGTGGCCCCGCGAAAGCCGCGAATCTGGGCGAGCCCCGTGATCCCGGGCTTGAGTGCATGACGGTGCCAATATTGCCGGTCGACGCGCCAGAACAGCTCGTCCCCGGCGGTCGAACCCAGCGCGTGCGGGCGCGGCCCGACAAGGCTCATCTCACCCGACAACACATTGATGAGCTGCGGCAGTTCGTCGATGCTCGTCGCGCGGATGAATTTGCCGACGCGCGTGATCCGGTCGTCGTCGCGGCTTGCCGACCGCGCCCCGTTCGCGTCGGTCGTCTCGACGCGCATGCTGCGGAATTTCAGGATGCGGAAGATGCGATTGCCGCGTCCCATCCGTTCCTGACGGAAAAAGACCGGGCCGGGCGTATCGAGCTTGATCGCCAGCGCGACAATCATCAGCAGCGGCGACAACAGGATCAGCGCAGGGATCGTCACGGCCAGGTCGAGCGCGCGTTTCTTTACCCGGTTCGCCCGGTTGAGCGGGCCCCACGACACGACCAGCGTCGTCACCCCGCCGCGCTGCCGCGTGGTGAGCGGGCCCAGTTCGGCAATCTCGGGCATCACGATCTCGCCCACGATGTTGACGCCCTTCAACGCGCGCGCCCATTCGGCCCGATGCGCGGGGGCACAAACGATCGTCACGCGATCATAATCTTGCAGCACCGTACCGAGACGATCGAGCATATAGGGATCGTCCAGATCGGTCCGCAGCCCCGATGCGCGCGCGTCGATGATCTCGCGATCAAGGTAGGAGGACGGCAGGTTCGCGCCGTCGACGATGACCAGTTCGGCGGTCATATCGCCGAAAGCGCGGCGCACCATTCGGCAGATCAGAAGCCGCTGCGCCACCAGCAACGTCACCGCGGTCACCATGCCCATCCCGATGGCGAGCCGCGGCACCTTGCCGGTGATCCGTAGCGAGAAGGCGACCAACAGGAAGACGAACAGGGTTGTCGCGAACGACAAGAGCGTCTGCCGCACGCTTTTGACCGGATGCGTCAGGCAGCGCGGATTATAGGCCTGATTCTGGAATGCGATCGCGAAATGGACGAACAGGGCACCCAGCATCGCGGTCAGCAATCCATCCGAAATGACGCGCGGCTGTTCGATCATCAGCGTCACCGCAAAGCCGACCGCGAGCGCGGCCGCGTCCAGGGCGATCAGCCCGAGACAGAGCCATATTTTGGCATCGCGCCGTGCCGCTTTGGCGAGTGGCGTTCGAACGGGCGCACCGTGGAGCGCCAAGTCGATCTTTGTCATGGGATGGGGAGGCTCCCTGAATTTGCATGATATTGTTGCGATGCAACATGCCTGGGCCCTCGGCGAATACAAGCGGACCGCGCGAGCACGTGCCGGATACAGGATGATCCGTGCGGAGACCGTCGGTCCACCGCGTTCAAGCGGGCGCGCGCAGCCGCCGCGCGCGGCAGGTAACTTTTCTGTCCGCGTAAACGAAGGTGTCATTGCGGCCGCCAAGCGCAAGCATGATCCTCGGCCTGTGAAGCATCTTTTATCGAAGGAAAGACAGTTTATGCCCGGCAAAGGACGCCGTTTCGGTTTCGCCAGCATTGCAGCGCTTGCCGCGGTGGGCGCCGTCGTCGCCTGTTTCGGCGACATTCCCGGGGGGCCGCTCGTCGCTCGCCCAATCCCCGTCGCCGGCGCTGCCGAGACGTCTGTCCGCCCCCTTGCCGCGCTGGACGCCGACGGACCCTGGCTGGGCAATGACGCACCGAAAGCGCTGCGCGGAAAGGTCGTCCTCGTCAATTTCTGGACCTATTCGTGCATCAACTCGCTGCGCCCGCTCCCCTATCTTCGCGACTGGGCCCAAAAATATAAGGATGACGGCCTGGTGGTGGTCGGCGTGCATACCCCCGAGTTCGCGTTCGAAAAGAATGTCGGCAACGTCCGGCGCGCCGTCGCGGAGTTGGGCGTCAGTTGGCCGGTCAAGCTCGACAGCGACTATGCCACCTGGCAGAAATTCGGCAACGACGGATGGCCGGGCTTCTATTTCATCGACGCCAAGGGCCGCGTCCGCAGCCACCGCTTGGGCGAAGGCGATTATGCGGCGTCCGAGCGGCTGCTTCAGGAATTGCTGGCCGAAGCGAACGGAAGGCCGATCCATGCGCCGCTAACCGGCGATATCGGAAAGGGCATCGAGGCATCGCCCGATTGGGCCGAACTACGCTCGGGCGAAACCTATGTCGGCTATCGCCAAGCCCAGAACCTCGCCGCGCCGCAGCGGTTCAAATCCGACAGCTCGGCCCAATATGACGCCCCGGCGTCGATCGGCCCGAACCAATGGAATCTCGCCGGACGGTGGACCGTCGGCGGCGAATACGCGCGTGCGGATGCGGCGTCCGCGCGGATACGCTACCGCTTTCAGGCCCGCGACCTGCATCTCGTCCTCGGCGCGCGGCCAGACGGCAAGCCCGCGCGCTTTCGGGTGACGCTCGATGGACAGCCGCCCGCGGGCGATCACGGCGTCGATGTCGATGCAAACGGGATGGGCGTCGTCACCGGCGACCGTTTGTATCAACTGGTCCGACAGTCGGCGGGCGTGAAGGCGCGGACGTTCGAAATCGAATTTCTCGACCCCGGCGTCCGCGCCTATGCCTTCACCTTCGGCTAGTTCGTCACGGCCCGGCGTTGAATTCGGCGACCAGATCGAAACGATCGCCGCGAAATAGCTGCCGCACATGCGTCACGACGCGGCCCGCGCGCCAGGTCGTCCGGTCGAGTTCGAGGCAGGCAGTGCCCGTGAGCAGCCCCGCTTCCTTGCGCGTCGGGTTCACCGCGCGGATCACGTGGCGCGCCTGCGTCCAAGGGATATGGCCGAGCAGCCAGGTTCCAGGCGCCTCCTGCGCAAAGTCGGCATCCGCCGCCTCGGGCACTTCGCCGAGCGCGATGAAGCGGCGCTCCAGCGCAAACGCCTCGCCCGCCGCCATGTGGACGCCCTCGATGCATAGCGCCGGTCCGGGACATAGCTCTTCGCCCGCCGTCGATGTTTCGATTGACGTCAGTTCCCAGCGATAGGCTTCGCCGCGCGCCGCGATCAGTTCGGCAAGGTCGGGCACGGTCATCACCGCCGAATGGACCGGCGGATGCGCTACGAATGTCCCCGCCTTGCGTCGGCGTTCGACCAACCCCGATGCGGCAAGTTCGCCGAGCGCCTTGCTCACCGTCGCGCGCGCGCAACCGTAGCGCGCAGCGAGTTCCTGTTCGGTCGGCACGCGGTCGCCGGGGCGCCATTCGCCAGTCTGGATCGACGCGGTGATTTCGTCGCGGATACGGCGCGCAGGGTTCATGCGAGCAGCCGCGCGACGCAGGCGCGATAGGTCGCACCGACTGCCTCGCCCTCGACATGACGGCCATGCGCGACGCGCTTGACGCCCGCGCGCCAAACGCTGTCGATCGCACCTGAGCGTGCCGCAAATATCCAGCGGTCGAGCAGCGTGGCATCGTCGGTTCCCGCGAAAACGGGATGATCGAGATCGAGGGAAACGATGTCCGCGGCGTGCCCGGCGGCCAGTCCGGCCGGCACGCCCAGCGCCTGCGCCCCGCCCTTTACGGCATTTGCGAAGAGATTGGCGCCGACGAACGGCGCCGCGTCGCTTGCAAGCAACGCGCGCGCGCGCTGCGCCAAGCGCTGCGAATATTCGAGCGCGCGCAGTTCCTGCGCCGCATCGACGAGGATATTGCTGTCGGTGCCGACCCCGAAGCGCCCACCCGCGGCGAGATAGTCGACTGCCGGAAAAATGCCGTCGCCCAGATTACCTTCGGTGATCGGGCACAGTCCGGCGACCGCGCCGCTTGCGGCAAGCCGAGGGACTTCGTTGGCATCAAGGTGAGTCGAATGGATGAGGCACCAGCGTTCGTCGACCCCGGCGTTATCGAGCAGCCATTCAACCGGTCGCGCGCCGCTCCATGCGACGCAGTCGGCGACTTCCTTCACCTGTTCAGCGGCGTGGATATGCACCGGCCCCGTCGGCGACAGGTCGAGCAGCGCCGCCAGTTCATCGGGCGTCACGGCGCGAAGCGAGTGGGGCGCGACCCCGATATTGGCGTCGCCGGAGAGTTTCGACCGCGAGGCGTCGAGCAACGCGGCAAAGCCGTCGATGTCGTTGAGGAAACGCCGCTGCCCAGGGCTCGGCGGCGCCGCATCGAAATTGCCATGCGCGTAAAAGACGGGGAGCAGCGTCAAACCGACACCCGTTTCGGCGCTCGCCCGCACGATCGCGCCGGCCATTTCCGCGCGATCGGCATAGGCAGCGCCCGCCGGATCATGGTGCAGATAATGAAATTCGCCGACGCGGGTGAACCCCGTCTCCAGCATCTCGACATAGGCCTGCGCGGTGATCGCCGCGACATCCTCGGGCGTTAGCCGATCGAGGAAGCGGTACATGATCTCGCGCCAGCTCCAGAAATTATCGTCGGGGCGGCTGCGGCGCTCAGAAAGTCCGGCCATGCCGCGCTGGAAGCCGTGGCTGTGGACGTTGCAAAGACCCGGAAGCGCGACGCGATGCCGTTCGTCATCGGGCTCGGCCGCAACACCGGTTTCGATCGATGCGATCCGGCCGTCGGCAACACCCAGCCGCACGTCCTTTTTCCATCCATTGTCGATCCACGCACGTTCGAACCAGAGAGCCATCACCTGTCGTCCTCATATTATGTCTAGACATAATGGCGCATAAGAACGACAGTGTCCAGATGGAGCAACACTGGACGAACGCCCGACTCGCGACGATGGCCGATGGAGACCTCGGCCTGATCGACGATGGCGTGGTGGCCGCGAAGGACGGCCGAATCGTCTATGCCGGTCCGGCCGAAGGCGCCCCAGCAGCGACAGGAACGGTGCATGATTGCAAAGGCCGGCTGATCACCCCCGGGCTGATCGACTGCCACACGCATCTCGTCCACGGCGGCAATCGCGCGAACGAATGGGCGATGCGATTGGCGGGCGCGAGTTATGAAGAGATTGCCCGCGCCGGCGGCGGAATCGTTTCGACGATGCGCGCAACGCGCGAGGCGAGCGAGGCCGAACTGGTCGCCAGCGCGCTCCCGCGTCTCGACGCACTGATCGCCGAGGGTGTCACGACGATCGAGATCAAATCGGGCTATGGCCTGTCGACCGACGACGAACTCAAGATGCTGCGCGCCGCGCGCGCGCTTGGCGATCACCGCGCGGTCCGTATCGAACCGACCTTTCTCGGCGCGCACGCGCTGCCCCCCGAATATAAGGGCGACAGCGACGCCTATATCGACCTCGTCGTCGGCGAGATGATCCCCGCGGCGGCGCCGCTCGCGACCGCGGTCGACGCCTTTTGCGAAGGCATCGGCTTTTCGCCCGCGCAATGCTCGCGCGTGATCGAGGCGGCGCAGGCGCACGGCCTCGCGGTCAAGCTCCACGCCGAACAATTGTCGGCGCTCCACGGCAGCGCGCTCGCCGCACGGCATGGCGCGTTATCCGCCGACCATCTCGAACATGCGACCGACGATGATGTCCGCGCGATGGCCGAGGCCGGAACCGTCGCCGTGCTGCTGCCCGGCGCTTATTATTTCATGCGCGAAACCAAGCTGCCGCCCATCGACGCGATGCGCCGCCATGGCACGCGCATTGCGATCGCGACCGACAACAACCCCGGCACCTCGCCGACGACGTCGCTGCTGCTGATGCTCAACATGGGCGCGACCTTGTTCGGCCTGACGGTCGTCGAGGCGCTGCGCGCCGTGACGGTCAACGCCGCGGCGGCGCTCGGGCTAAGCGCCGAGGTCGGCACGCTCGAGCCCGGCAAGGCATGCGATCTCGCGATCTGGAACGTCAGCGACCCCGCTGAACTTGTCTATCGCATCGGCTTCAACTCACTTCACCAACGCATCAAGGACGGACAATGATCATCGAGCCCGGGCATATATCGCTCGCCGACTGGCGTGAAATCTATGAGGGCGCGAGCGCTGAACTAAGCGACGGAGCATGGGAAGCGATCGACGCGAGCGTTGCCGCGGTCGCGCGTATCGTTGCGAAAGGCGCGCCCGTCTATGGCATCAACACCGGCTTCGGAAAGCTAGCGAGCGTGCGTATCGCCGACGACGATCTGGCGACGCTCCAGCGCAATATCGTGCTCAGCCATGCCGCGGGCACCGGCGCTCCATCACCGACAAAGGTCGTGCGGCTGATGATGGCGCTGAAGCTTGCGAGCTTCGGCATGGGCGCCTCGGGCGTGCAACGCGAAACCGTCGCGATGATCGAGGCAATGCTGGCGAAAGGCCTCACCCCCGTGGTCCCGTCGCAGGGTTCGGTGGGCGCGAGCGGTGACCTTGCGCCGCTGTCGCATATGGCCGCCGCGATGATCGGCGTCGGGGCGATCGAGGTCGGCGGCAAGACGTTGCCCGCCGCCGAAGCGCTGGCGCAGGCCGGCCTGGCGCCGCTCGACCTTGGTCCGAAGGAAGGCCTTGCGCTTTTGAACGGTACGCAATTTTCGACCGCCAATGCGCTCTCGGGCCTGTTCCGCGCCGAGACCGTCTTCCGCTCGGCGCTCATCACCGGCGCGCTTTCGACCGAGGCCGCGAAAGGCTCCGACGCCCCCTTCGACGCGCGCATCCACGCATTGCGCGGCCATGCGGGCCAGCGCGAGGTCGGCGACACGTTGCGCACTTTGATGGCCGGATCGGCGATCCGCGCCTCGCACGCCATCGACGATCCGCGCGTGCAGGACCCCTATTGCCTCCGCTGCCAGCCGCAGGTGATGGGCGCCGTGCTCGATCTGCTGCGACAGGCCGCAACGACGCTCGGCATCGAGGCCAATGGCGTTTCGGACAATCCACTGATCTTTGCCGGAGCTGGTCCGTTTGGGGACGAGGCACTATCGGGCGGCAATTTCCACGCCGAGCCCGTCGCCTTTGCCGCCGACATGATCGCGATGGCCTTGTGCGAGATCGGCTCGATTTCGGAGCGGCGGATCGCGATGCTCGTCGATCCCGCACTTTCGGGTCTGCCGGCCTTCCTCACGCCGCGTCCCGGCCTCAACTCGGGCTTCATGATCCCGCAGGTCACCGCCGCCGCGCTCGTCAGCGAGAATAAGCAGCGCGCCTATCCCGCCAGCGTCGACTCGATCCCGACCTCGGCCAATCAGGAGGATCATGTGTCGATGGCCGCACACGGCGCGCGCCGCCTGCTCGACATGGCCGACAATGTCAGCGCGGTGATCGGCATCGAATTGCTCGCGGCGTGCCAGGGCATCGACTTCCACGCGCCGCTGAAATCGAGCGATGCGCTGGAGGCGGCGCACAAGCATCTGCGCGCCGAGGTGCCGACGCTCGAAGACGACCGGCATTTCCATCCCGATATGGAGGCCGCAACCGCGCTGATCCGCACCGGCAGCCTCGTCGCTGCCGTACCCGCCAGCCTGCCGGGCGTAGGCTGATGGATTGGCTGCGCGTCCATCGCGGCGACGCGCCGCTCGTTATTTCCTTCCCACACGGCGGGACCGATCTGGCGGGTCTCGACGAGCAGTTCGTCTCACCCTGGCACGCGCAGATCGACACCGACTGGTGGATCGCCGAGCTCTACGCCTTCGCCGCCGATCTGGGCGCAACGCTGGTCGCGACCGACATCTCGCGCAGCGTGATCGACATGAACCGCGATCCCTCCGGCGCGTCGCTCTACCCCGGACAGGCGACGACCGAGCTGTGCCCGACGACGACCTTTGACGGAGATGCGCTCTATCGCTTTGATCCACCGGACGAGCCAGAGATCATGCAGCGGCTGAACTCTTACCACCGACCGTATCACGATATGCTGACACGGGAACTCGACCGCCTGCAATCGGCGCATGGCCGCGTCGTCCTCTATGACGCGCATTCGATCCGCAGCCATGTCCCGCGCCTGTTCGACGGCGAACTGCCGCAGTTCAACATCGGCACCAATGGGGGCGCGACCTGTGCGCCCGAGCTGGAAACCATCGTTGCGAACATCTGCGCCGCGAGCGGCCGCAGTCATGTCGTCAACGGCCGTTTCAAGGGTGGTTGGACAACGCGCCACTATGGCCGCCCCGACGACGGCATTCATGCCATCCAAATGGAATTGGCACAGCGCGGCTACATGACCGAACCCGAACCGATCACCCACGCCAACTGGCCATCCACCCTTGCCCCCAATCCCGCGATCCGGCCCGTGCTGGAGCAAGTGATCGCCGCGACCCTCGATTTTGCGAAAGGACATTCATGACCACCCGCCCCCTGAATCCAAGACTCGATAACAGCCGCGTGATCCGCCCGGCCACCGGCAGCGAGATCAGTGCGAAAAGCTGGCTCACCGAAGCGCCGATGCGGATGCTGATGAACAATCTGCACCCCGACGTCGCCGAAGCACCGCACGAACTCGTCGTCTATGGCGGCATCGGCCGCGCCGCGCGCGACTGGGAAAGCTATGACAAGATCGTCGAGACGCTGAAGCGGCTCGAAGGCGACGAGACTTTGCTCATTCAGTCGGGCAAACCCGTCGGTGTCTTCCGCACTCACGAAAACGCTCCGCGCGTCCTGCTCGCCAATTCGAACCTCGTCCCCGAATGGGCGAATTGGGAGCATTTCCATGAGCTCGATAAAAAGGGCCTGATGATGTACGGCCAGATGACGGCCGGAAGTTGGATTTATATCGGCAGCCAGGGCATCGTTCAGGGCACCTACGAAACCTTCGTCGAAATGGGCCGTCAGCATTATGGCGGCAGTCTAGCGGGGCGCTGGCTGCTCACCGCCGGGCTGGGCGGCATGGGCGGCGCGCAGCCGCTCGCGGCCGTGATGGCGGGCGCGAGCTGTCTTGCGATCGAATGCCAGCCGAGCCGCATCGAGATGCGCCTGCGCACCGGATATCTCGACAAGCAGGCGAACAGCATCGACGAAGCGATCGCAATGATCGAGGCGAGCCATGCCGAGGGCAAGCCCGTGTCGGTCGGCCTGCTCGGCAACGCCGCGGAGATCCTGCCGGAGATGGTCCGCCGCGGCATTCGTCCCGACCTGCTCACCGACCAGACCTCAGCGCACGATCCGGTCAACGGCTACCTCCCCGCCGGCTGGAGCCTCGACCAATGGTTTTCGAAACGCGAGAGCGATCCCGTCGCGGTCGCCAAGGCCGCGAAGGCGTCGATGGCCGTGCATGTTCAGGCGATGCTCGACTTTCAGGCCGCGGGCGTCCCGACAACCGACTATGGCAATAATATCCGGCAGATGGCCAAGGATGAGGGCGTCGAAAATGCGTTCGACTTCCCGGGCTTCGTCCCGGCCTATGTCCGCCCGCTCTTCTGCCGCGGCATCGGTCCGTTCCGCTGGGCGGCGCTGTCGGGCGATCCCGAGGATATCTACAAGACCGACGCCAAGGTGAAGGAACTGCTTCCCGACAATGCTCACCTTCACAACTGGCTCGACATGGCGCGCGAGAAGATCCAGTTCCAGGGCTTGCCCGCACGCATCTGTTGGGTCGGCCTCGGCGACCGCCACCGGCTTGGCCTCGCCTTCAACGAGATGGTCGCCAACGGCGAGCTCAAAGCTCCGGTCGTGATCGGCCGCGACCATCTGGATTCAGGTTCGGTCGCCAGCCCCAATCGCGAGACCGAGGCCATGCGCGATGGCAGCGATGCCGTCAGCGACTGGCCGCTGCTCAACGCGCTTCTCAACACCGCGAGCGGCGCCACCTGGGTGTCGCTCCACCACGGCGGCGGGGTCGGCATGGGTTATTCGCAGCACAGCGGCATGGTGATCGTCGCCGATGGCACGCCCGAGGCGGCGAAGCGGCTTGAGCGCGTGCTGTGGAACGATCCCGGCACCGGCGTGATGCGCCACGCCGATGCGGGCTATGACATCGCGATCGACTGCGCGCGCGAAAAGGGACTCGACCTGCCAAGCGTTTAGCGCTTGTTTCAGTTGCGCCGAAACAGCTTCGCATTCTAAGGCTCTCCCCACACCAAGGGGAGAGCCAAAAGCCGATGTCCGAAGCGCAGTCGCAGAGCCACCCGGAAATCCGCGATGCAGTGCGCAGGCTCTGCGCCGAATTTCCCGGCGAATATTGGCAGCGGCTTGACCGCGATCGCATCTATCCGACCGAATTTGTCCGCACGTTGACCGAGGCGGGGTTCCTCTCGGTCCTTATCCCGGAACAATATGGCGGATCGGGCCTGGGGCTGAGCGCCGCAACCGCGGTGCTCGAGGAAATCCATCGTTCGGGCTGCAACGGCGGTGCGTGTCACGCACAGATGTACACGATGGGCACGCTGCTCAAACACGGATCGGACGCGCAGAAACAGGCCTATCTTCCCGCCATCGCCAGCGGCGAACTGCGGCTGCAGGCCTTCGGCGTCACCGAACCGACCGCAGGCACCGACACCACGCGCATCCGCACCTTTGCCAAGCGGGTCGGCGACAAATATATCGTCAACGGCCAGAAAATCTGGATCAGCCGTGCCGAACATTCCGACCTGATGGTCCTGCTCTGCCGCACCACCCCGCGCGAGGAGTGCGCGAAGCCCTCCGACGGGATGAGCGTCCTCCTCGTCGACATGCGCGAGGCGCAAGGGAACGGCCTCACCATTCGCCCCGTCCGCACGATGCTCAACCATGCGACGACCGAATTATTCTTCGACGACCTTGAGGTTCCCGCCGCCAACCTGATCGGCGAGGAGGGCAAGGGCTTTCGCTATATCCTGTCGGGCATGAACGCCGAACGCATCCTGATCGCATCCGAATGCATCGGCGACGGCCGCTTCTTCATCGACCGCGCCACGGCCTATGCGAAGGACCGCTCGGTCTTCGGCCGCGCCATCGGAGAAAACCAGGGCGTACAGTTCCCGATCGCGCGCGCTTATGTACAGGTCGCCGCAGCGGCCGAGATGGTCGACAAGGCGGCGCGCCTGTTCGACGCCGGGCAGGATGGCGGGACCGAGGCGAATATGGCGAAGATGCTCGCATCCGAGGCGAGCTGGTACGCCGCCGATATGTGTGTCCAGACGCACGGCGGCTTCGGCTTTGCCGAGGAATATGACATTGAGCGCAAATTCCGCGAGACGCGGCTCTATCAGGTCGCGCCGATCAGCACGAATTTGATCCTGAGCCACGTCGCGACCCACGCGCTCGGTCTGCCCAAAAGTTTCTGATGGACGACTATTCCGCCTGGGTCGGTCGCAGCGAAACGCGCGTAGATGTCGCCACCGCTGCCCCGCTCGCTGGCCTCGCCGCGCTGCTCGATCATGACGTTTCGCCATGGGTTCCCGGCGAAGTGCCGCCGCTTGGTCATTGGCTCTATTTCCTGCCCGATGCGCGCCAGTCGGTGATCGGCGAGGATGGCCATCCGCGCCGTGACGGCACGGGTCTGCTGCCCCCCGTTCCTCTCCCCCGCCGCATGTGGGCGGGAAGCCGCATCGACTTCCTCGCGCCGGTCGCGGTGGGCGCCGCGCTGACCCGCGTCACGACGATCGAGGCGATCAAGCCCAAACGCGGCGCGAGCGGGGACCTCCTATTCGTTACCCTGCGTCACGACATTGCGGCGGACGGCGTCGCCGCGATCCGAGAGGAACAGGACATCGTCTTTCGCGAACCCGCGCCGACGGTTCCCGCGCCCGCCGCCCTTCCGGTCGCCCCGCCAGAATCCGAGCCCGCCGACGCGGTGCGCAGCCTGACGCCCGACCCGGTACTGCTGTTCCGCTACTCGGCGCTTACCTTCAACGCGCACCGCATCCACTATGACCGCGACTATGCCCGCGATATCGAGGGTTATGCCGGTCTCGTCGTCCACGGTCCGCTGATCGCGACCTTGTTGATGGATCATTTCCTGCAATCCACGGCTGGCGCGAAGCCGCGCCATTTCCGCTTCCGCGCCGAAGCGCCTCTCGTCGACGGCGCGCCCTTCGACCTCTGCCTTGCCCGCGATGGCAACACCGCGCGCTTGTGGGCGCGTGACGCGGCGGGGCGTGCAACGATGCGCGCGGATATCGGCTGATGGCGCGGCCATTCCCGAGCATATTCCTCGCGAAAGTCGGCGCGAGGCGGATTTCGGACTGATCAGCATGCGCGAACGCGCCGAACGGATCGGCGGCAAATTCGCAATCGACAGCGCACCCGGAAAGGGCACGATGGTGTCGCTGAGCGTGGCGGCTAACCTCGTCTACAAGCACTCCCGACGTGCAGGCCTTTGGAAACGGCTCAAGGATTATTTCGCCGGCGGTACTTACGATTCTCGTCCCGACTGACCTCCGCAAATCCCCCTACGGGGATCATCTGGGTATTTCTCCACGCCCGACATTGTGAATTCGCAAAGCGGGCGAGGCATCGGCGGATCATGATCGCCTTGTTCGCACCGATGCGGACGGAGTCGGGGAGGATCCGCATCAGCAATGCCGTTCGGGCATCGCGAGCCATCCCCTTTTATCGAGAGGAAGAAGTCATGATGAAGAAAGTCATGCTGGCGGTGTCGACGCTGGCTCTTGCTGTCACGGCCGCACCCGCCTTCGCGCAGGGCAGCCAAGATCAGGACAACGACAACACCACGACCGGCGCCGCAGGCGGCCTCGGCAACGACACCACTGTCGTCAACGACCTGATCGATCTGTTTGTACAGGACAATGCGGCCGACACCTTCTCGGACGACGACCAGGACAATGACGGCAATGGCTCGGGCAACGGCAATAATTCCGTTGTTGCGTTCCAGGTTCTCACCGCAACCAACACCAACCAACAGATGGACGAACTCGTCGATCTGGACGGTGAAGACGACACCGATACGGCTGTCGGCTACAACAGCGGCAACAACTCGGTCTCTGGCAGCGCCTTCGCGGCATATGCCGGTATTCTGAACGCTGCTTGGAACACGGGCATCAACTCGAATGCCCAGGCTGCAACCAACATCGCAGCACAAGGCACGGTCAGCTTCGGCGACAGCGCTCCGGCCGCAGCCGGCGGCGGTGGCGGCGACGACTAAGCGTCCCCCCGGATGGCCGGCCCGGCACCACTGGCGGGCCGGCCATTTACACCAGTTTCGCTTTCAAGGAGCGCCCGTGTCATGAAACCCCCGATCGTCCTGCTGCTCATGGCGGGCTTATCAACGCCGGCTTGGGCGCAATCGCCTCCTCCGCAAGCCCAGCTCCCGATCGTGACCCAGGCGGCTCCGTCCGACATCGTGGTGACCGCGGACGTGCCGGTTCGCGCCGAACGCAAGTCGCCGATGTTGAAGGATGCCGAGCTTGAAACATTGCGCGGCGGCCAATCGCTCGTGATCACCAATCAGACCATGGACTCGATCGTCAGCGGCAACGTCCTCAAAGGCGACTATACCGCCGGCGCGGTCACGCTGAGCGATTTTGCGCTGTCCAATTTCAACGGTGTCGGCAATCTTTTGATCAACACCGGTGCGCAGGTGAGTGCCCAGAGTGGTATGAACCTGACCATCAACCTCGGCGATTGAGCCCGCGATGCGGCGCATGCGCTTCTTGATCGCAGGCCTGCTGTGTGCCCTCTCCGTCACCCCGGCCACCGCCGAGGTCCGGCTCACCGGTCCCGAAACGGGCGGCAATTACCAGCTTCACGTGATGACCTGGTGGGACATCCCTTTCCGTTCCGTCATTCGCCAGCGGTATGATTTTAGCTGCGGCTCCGCTGCCGTCGCGACCCTGCTCACCTATCATTATGGCGCACCGACATCCGAATCGATGCCGTTCCGTTCAATGTGGGAAAAGGGCGACCGCGAAGCGATCCGCAAAGTCGGCTTCTCGATGCTGGACATGAAGAATTATCTCGCGACGCGCGGCTACCGCGCCGAGGGATTCCGGATCACCGCCGAACAATTGAAACAGGTCAAGCGTCCGACGATCGTCCTGATGGACCTTAAGGGCTTCAAGCATTTCGTCGTGATCAAAGGCGTGCGCGGCGATCGCGTACTCACCGGCGATTCGGTGCTCGGCCTCAACGAATATTCGCTCGCGGATTTCGAGAAGCACTGGAATGGCATTGCGCTGGCGATCGTGGAGGGCGGACAGAAGCGCCCTTCCTTCAATCTCGCCGGTGACTGGGGTCCCTGGTCACGGGCTCCCTTGGAAAGAGAAGGGTCGCTTCATGTATCGGTCGGCGATCTGACGACCAACCTTCCCCCTCAGTATCAGCTGTCGCCGCAGATCCTGCTCGATGTGCGCGTCGGTACCGTGAAATGAGATCAACCATGTCCCCACGCATCCTCCTGCTCGTCTTCGCGCCCACGCTCCTCGCCGCGAGCGAGCCGGAGGATGCAACCCTGCTGGCCGAGGCACAGACCGTACCCGACGAAGTGCTCGCCATTCAGCGCGGCGGCTTCGCCTTTCAGGGCATGACCATTTCCTTCGGCGCCGATATCCGCAGCTTCGTGAACGATGAGCTGGCGCTCCGCACGATCGTCAGCTGGACGCCGGAAGGACAGACGATCGAACGCTTTGTGTCGCCGTCGCTGACCGCGGTCAGCGCAGCGCAGGTTCAGGGCGGCATTTTGACCAGCGGCGGCATCACCATGCGGGTGGGCGATGAATCGGTGTTCCTCGCGAACAACGGACAAACGGCGCTCGTCCAGAGCACCGATGCAATCCAGAATGTCCTGATCAACACCGCCAGCAACGTCTCGTTGAATCAGCAGGTCGACGCCGTGCTCGACCTCAGCGGTTATGAAGGTTTCCGCGACGCAATTGCTTCAACCCGGATGAGCGATGCGATCGGATCTGTGATGGGCGCTCAAACGGTCAGCGCACTCGGGAACTGAACGACCCCCCGCCCCCGTTTCGACAGGGACGGTTCACCTGGCCCCGCCTCTTCAGGCGGGGCTTCTTTCGTTATAACTGCTGTTCCGAACTTTCGGCGTCGGGATTTATATCTTGCCGCCGAACGGCATCCGCAGCGTGATCGACACGTCCGGCGCATCCTCGGTCACGCCGATTTCGAAGCCGAGGTTTAAGACGTCCCGCTCGGTCAGACGGTAGGACATACCGAAATTGAGCGAACCGACGTGCAGGTAGTTCGATTTCTGACGCGTATCGCCGATCTCGGTCTTTGTCGGAAAGATATAGTTGTGCCGATAGCCAAGCGAGAAGGAAAAGCGCGGATTGAGCGCGAAACCGAAACCGATATTGGCCGAAACGGCGTCGCCCGGATCAACGCGCCCGATCATCACATCCCCGACCATCTTATTTACGTCGCGCGGGATATGGTAAAGATAGGCCATTCCGCCGTAGATCACTGCGGGATCCGACGGCATCAGGAAATTGACCCCTGGCTGCACCGCCCAAAATCCCGAACCGGTGGCAAGGCCCGTCGCGACGCCGAATTCGTCGTAACCGACCTCGAACGGCCCCTTGCCCGTATCCGACTTCACGCGCAGCGTTCCGACGAAGATCGGTTTTTGTCCGACCGGGCGATTGAATTGATAGCGCAGCGAAAATTCCGCATCGCCGATTCCGTCCTCGCGCAGCGCGATCGAACGGACGATACCCTCGTCTCGCTGCTGTACGACCTCGATCCGATCGTTGCGATAGAGATAGGGTATGCGCACCTCGGCTTCGAGCCGGTCGCTGATCCCGTAGCGGAGCGAGGCGGTGCCGACGAGCGTGTCGCGGTCGGCGTCGGTCGCCTCGATCAGCCCGATCTGGATGCCGGGAATCAGCTCGATCCCGCGGAACACAAGGCGATTGGTCGACGAGCGCGTATATTCGAACGAGGGTTCGAAGATGAGATTGCCGGCGCGCGTCAACACGCCCTGCCCCTCTGGAACAGCGGCAACGCGTTGCTCAGTCGGCTCTTCCGGCGGCGGCGCCTCGCCCACCGGCGCATCCGGCAGGGCGACCGCGTCGCTCCCTGGACCGGGAAGCGCGGGGCCGGCCACACCTTGCCCCCCCATGCCCGTTCCGCGAAACATCTCAAGCGGGGCCTCGGCGAGGGCAAAGGAAGAGAGACGGTCGATCTGTGCCTGCTGGGCGATCAACTGTCCCTGCACCTTCACTATCTGTTGCCGCTGTTCGACGAGCATCGTGTTCTGCTGATCGATTAGCGCACGCTGCTCCGCGATGATCCGGCGCAGCGCTTCGATCTCACTCTCGACGCTCGCGGCCGGCGGGCTTTCCGCAACGCCCCCCGAACCCGCCGGCGCCGCGGCTATCGCCGTGTTCCACGTCGGCGCAGTATCCAGAAATGGCAACGCTTCGCACAAACATTCGAGCGTCGGCATTTCATGCGCCTCGGCCTGCGAGGGCGTAAGAACCGCCGAAAGGCCGACCGCCGCCACACCCATATGGCGCAGCATCGGCGGAGCAACGATGCCGCTCATGCCCCTGCCCCTTGCCCAGTGAATGTTCGCCGGGGCCGCATCGCACCCATATTGTCGATCGCAACGCCCATTTCCTCGCCGGCGATCGCGCGGAGCCCGTCGAGATCGACCAGCCGGCACAATTGGGGGCCCTCCAGCTCGATCAGCCCCTGACGAACAAAGCCCGAGATCGTCCGGCTAACCGTATGGATCGTCAGGCCCAGATGATCGGCGATATCGCCGCGCGTCATCGGCAACGGAACGCTGCCAAGCGCCGACAGCCGTTTCGCCGCGATCAATAAAAACGCGGCAACGCGCTCATTGGCATTGCGGCGACCGAGCAGGAATATGCATTGGTTCGCACTGTCCAGCGCCCGTTCGAGCGCTCGATTCTGTCCAAACGAATCGGGATCGACGTTCAATGCCGGACGGCGGGTCAGGATCGTGTTGGTGACGGCTTCGGCCGCAGCATCGCGGGCGCCATATTCGACGCCAAAGACATCGCCTTGATAGAAGAAGCCGGTCAGTTGGCGGTGGCCATCGACGTGAAAATGGCAGGTTCTGACGGTTCCCGAGATGACTTCGAACCAGCAATCACCCGGATCGCCCTGCGAAAAAATAATCTCGCCTTTACGAAATTTTAGGATGGTATCCTGCGGAATGGACCCGCGTTGAAACTCTGCCGACAGACCTTGCACGCCACGTCTCCAATCTGGAATTGGTATTTGCGGCGACCCCGTTTGCGAGTCTCATCTGCCTTTGCGGGTGTTGAATCCATCCGCATAAAAACCAAGGAATTCGTGTGTATGAACAGCTAAGGAAAATCACTTACGTAAATTTCCTTAGCATTTCAGGGCAGATTAAGACTGAATTTCAATATCATAGGCCTATTGTCATAGGCAGTGTCGCTAGATAGTTAATTAGCTTAGGTTAATTGATAAACAGCGCACAAACATATATCATCGAAAGCAGAGCAGGTGGGTTGCGGCTATTGCCGCGCAAAAGATGCTCGTCGGTCGCACAGAGTCTACGCCTTGGGTGTCAGGGGATTGCGCCGTGCATCGAAACGCATTGAACACCGAACCGCATTTGACCTTTCGTGAGCATCAAATACTAGAATTGGTAGCAGTCGGCTGCTCGGCCAAGCAGATCGCGCTTGAGATCAATATCGCTCCGCGAACCGTTGAACGTCATATCGAAAATGTGCGGCTGAAACTGAACGCGCGCAACCGCGCGCATCTCATAACGCAGGCGATGCATCTTGGCCTGCTGATCATCGAAACCCCGCCTCCGGACGAACCGACGCTTTTCGAACTCAAATAATGGTGCACCCGACTGGATTCGAACCAGTGGCCCCCAGATTAGGAATCTAATTTTGGGGCTTTCCGGGGGCTATCCGAGAATTTTCTAAACTACGATTTATATCATAATTTCAATGTATTACTTACGCCACGGTAAGATCGAGTTTTCCTTGGTTTTCTTCGGCGTGATTGCTATGTGATTGCTATGCCGACCATCAGATTGAGCAAACGGACCGTCGACGGAGCCTGTCCCGGGGCTCGGGACCAGTTCCTTTGGGACAGCTTTCGGAAGGGCTTTGGGCTCAAGGTTACACCTGCCGGCAAGCGCATTTACATCCTTCAATATCGAATGGGAGGCCGCGGAACTCCGACTCGGCGATACAAGATTGGGCAGCACGGGAGTGGCTGGACGCCAGAGTTGGCCGGTCAAGAGGCAGAGCGGTTACTGATGCTCGTAAGCCAGGGGATCGACCCCGCCGAGGAGAAGAAGCGCAAACGGCAGGTCGATACCGAACTGATCTTCGACGCTGTCGCCGACAAATTCGAGAGACTGGCTTTCGAGACCGGTCGCGATCGCTACCGCGATTTCGTGAAATCGATCCTGCGGAAGCATTTGCGGCCAAATCTGGGAACGCGTTCCCTGCCCTCGATCAAGGGCTCCGAGATCGTGGCGATTATCGACGACATCCCGGGACAAAGCGCTGCGCTCCGGCGAAACGTGTTTGCCGTCGCACGGCGGCTCATGCGCTGGGCCAAAGGTCGGGGCATGATCGAGAAAAACCCCCTGGAAGGTTTCGAGGTGCCGACAGCGGCGCGCAGCCGTGACCGCGTGCTCAAGGACGCAGAAATCAAGCTGATTTGGGAAGCCAGCGAAGATATTGGCCTCGCGTTCACCGGGCTCGTTCGGCTTCTCCTCCTGACCGGCCAGCGACGAGAGGAGGTCGCCGCGCTGGAATGGAATGAACTCGACCGTGCCAGAGCCGAATGGATATTGCCCGCCGCGCGCGCCAAAAATGGCCGAGAGCATCTCATTCCGCTGTCGGCGCAAATTATTGCGGAACTCGACCGAATTGCAGGCGGAAGGAAATGGCCGGCGAAAGGCTTCGTGCTTACGACCGACGGCGGCCAGTCCCGCGTATCGGGTTATTCAAAGTGCAAGGCCAAGCTCGACGAGCAAGTGGCCAAGCTTCTCGATGAGGATGCCGCACCCTTCGCTCCCTGGCGTTTTCACGACCTTCGCCGGACGGTTGCCACGGGCCTCCAAAGCCTGCGAATTCCGGGAGACTGGATCGAGGCCGTTCAGAATCGCAGCAAGGGCGGTGTTGCGGGCGTCTATCAGCGCTACACTTTCGCCGATGAAAAGCGCGAAGCACTCGACACGTGGGGCGCACATATTGCTTCTGTCACGCGCAAAAAGCGCGCGCCCGCACGAACGAAATAGGACGCCCCCGGCGCTAGCGTCGGCGCTGTTTGCTGAACTCGCGGTCGCCCGCGATGAACCGCTCGACGATAGGTGCGATCAGCTTTTCCGGCGGCATCGGTGACGCCAGACCGTTCAATCGTCCATGGACCGCAGCATAATCCTTCAACTCCCGCATCAAGGCCCCCGGCAATTCGACAGTGAGCTTGACCGGTCGATCCTCGGCGATTGGCCCCAAGCGCAACTTGCTCATGATGGTCCTCCGGCGATCGGCTCGAGTATCAGATCGCGCGTGACGACGACGCGAAATTCGAAGCCCGGCCGCACGGTGATGGTCGGCGGGATCGCAATTTGCCGCGACACCAGCTGGCGCCCCGTCTCGCCCAGCGTGTCCTGCAAACCATCGCGCAGCGCCCGGACAAGCCGATCATCGTTACTCGAACCCAGCTGTGTGCCGATGCCGAGCAATGTGGAGACGAGGGCCGCCTTGACCATATGTCCCCAGTGATGATCGGCGCGGTCGGCAAGCCCCGCCATGCCCGAAGCGTCGGCGCCGGGCTGCCGCGCGAGATCGAGCGAGCGCCCGCCCGGGAGGATCAGCCGGTCCCAGGCGAGCAGGACGCGATTCTGTCCGGCGGCGATGTCGCTGCTGTAGGCTCCGACCAGGCGCGAGCCCTGCGGAATAAGCAGCACCCGGCCAGTCGCACTATCGAATATATTCTGTGTCACTTGCGCCGTGATCTGTCCGGGAAGATCCGATTGGATGCCTGTGAGAAGTGCTGCCGGGATCACGCTGCCAGCCTGCACAATATAGGGCGAAGAAGGCTCGGTAAGACGTGCCGGGTTTTCCATCGGCCCGCCTTCCCGGGTTCGCATGAAGGTCTGGGGCCGGTCGGCGGACTGAATACCGGCTTGGCCCGCCAATACGTCCCGTTTTGACGAGCCTTCCGCAGCGAGCCCGGCGTCCGGCGCAGTGCTTGACGCGCCAGCAAGAAAGAGCCGGCTCGAACGGGCAGCGTCGCCCTCCTGTGCCAGGCGTGCGCGATTCTGCTCGATCGCGCTGGCACGCGGATCAACCGGCTGAGGCTCCGCCGGCGGTATCATCTCACCGTCCCTTTGGGCCGCGAGGATCGCACGGCCAAGGTCGCCGGGAAGCGGACCTCCAAGTTTCGGGACCTTGCTATAATCCGCAGGGGCCCCCGTCACGACCTCCGATTTGTTCGGCGTGTCGCTCTCGTAAACATTGACGGCGGTTTTCGGCGCCCCCGGCTGAAGCGCATAGATCAGCGCGCCGGCGATCGCGAAGCCCGATGTTGCGCCTATAATGGCGAGGGTCTTGCGCGAAAGCCGCATGACCTGCGGCGGCTCGCCGCCAAGCCGGAACCCTTCGGGGCTTGCCGGAGCTATGGGCGCCTCGACGTCCGCCGCGGAATGATCCGGCGCCGCGGCTCCGATCGGCGCTTCCGTTTCATATTCGGGGAGGCTCATGAACGGCCGCCCACGCGCGCCGTGCGCTCAATGATCACGCGGCGTGCCGCCTTCCCCGCTCCCAGGCGAAGTTCGCCGCGCTCGAACAGGCGATCGACGATCATGTATCGACCGTGCACCCGGTAATTCAGCAACTCTGCCGCCCCCTTTTCGCCAATCGCGAAGAGCGGCGGCATGTCGCCCACAGCAATCGCCTCGCCGAACTCGATGAAAAGTTGGCGCCCGTCGTCGAAAATCCGAACCGGCCGCCAGTGCGGCTTGTCGCCCGACAAGCGGTAGCGAAAGTTGAGCGCCGCGACATCGATCCCTGCCGCGACCGGCGCTGCGGGCTCGCGTTCGGCTTCGGCGGCGCGCAGCGCGATGAGTTCATGTTCGGGATACGTCCAGGAGACCGACGCCATATAAATCGCCGGCGTCGCGCGAAGCTCGAGATGATAGGTTCTGCGGGTAGTGTTGATGACGGGCTCGCTGTCCTTCACCTTGCGGCCATTCGGCACGATGGCAATCGGCGCCGTGACATTGAGCGTGGCGAGCGTGCCTTCGAAGCTGCCGTCGGCCTTGACGGTCAGGTTTGCAATGGTGGGCATGACAAGTCTCCTCTTTCTGGTCGGGGACCATCCCCGATGGCGCCAGGAAAAGGATCCGCGAGCCGCCGTCACCGAGCGGCACGCGAGGGCGAACCCCGAATGGGGTTGACGGCCCAAGGCGAGCCGGGTCCGCAGCAAGGCGACAAGAAGGGGTGGTAAACGGCCGGAAAGGAAGCGCGATGACTGCGGGCAACTGGCCGATGCCGGCGGCGGAAATCCTGGCCTAGCTTCCCGTGTCGGCGCGCTGAAGCATCGCGAGGCAGGCCGCGATGGACTGCCACCGCGCGACGCCGGCGGCGTCTCCGGCAAGGTCCAGCGCCCGGATCCGTTCGGCAATGTGCGCCCGTGCCTTGACGCCATGCAGTTTTTTCAATGGCGAGTGCGCACGCCCATAGATGCTTCTCGTCGGTCACCCGGCATCCCGGGCTGGTCGCCGGCCATGGTTCAGAGAGGCGATCATGAACCGCGTTTCATTCCTATTCGCAGCCCACGCCATCGCCATCCCGGTCAAGATGGCGCCCATAGCCGGGGTCGCCGCGCCGGACGGGCGCGGCACCGGCAGCGCGCGCTGCCGAGCAATTGGCGTAAGATGCCCCGCCGCCGGAAACGCGTTGGGGCCGTTCGGCGGACGACCCGCTGCCGCCTTGCTGGCGATGGCAATGCCCCCCGCCATTTTTGCGATCATTATGGCAGCCGTCGGCCGCCAGGCCGCCGGGATGGGCCGCGGCGCCAAATGACAGCGAAGCGGCCATTACCGCAGATCCCAACATGATCAGTCGCATCGCATCCCCCTCGGCCGAGACTAAGATGCCACGCGCATTCTGTCCAATCAGTCGCAGCGATGCTTGCCCCAATATTTGGTCCACCGCGCGGCATATCCACCGCGCACCATCGCGCAGGACAGGTCGCCCGACTTCGGCGATGTGCAGAATGCAGCCGTGCGATTTCCCCCCGCCCCGCCGCGCGAGATGCAGGTCATTGCGGGCCCGCGGACCAGGATATGGCCGGTCCGGTTTCTGCCCTGCGGCTCGCCAACGAGCCGCGCGAGATGGTCACGTGCCGCGACCGGATCGGCGTTTGGGCATGGATGCCCGGCGCTGCAGCTGCCGTCCATTTCGCGCGCGGCCACGCCCGCCAAGCGGATGTGCGGGCCTTCGGCGCACCAGATGGGGCCATCGCCATCCCATACAGCCGTGGGTGTGCAGGTGAAGGCCTGACCAGATGGAACGACCGCCGCGAAGAGAAGGAGGATGAGCATGGACTCGCCCTAGGCAGGGTCGTCTCATGGAGCAAGCGGCCGCCCCTGGCGCGGGCGCGCACCGCCAGAAGGACGCGCTCTTGGAGAGCCCGCAGGCGGGTGGCGTGCGCGCGGGCCTGTGGGCCAGCCGCCGCCCGACAAGGAAAGCGAGCCAAGTGCGCCGCGCGGCCAAAGCAAAGCTGCGCCCCCTGGGGCCGCTTGCCGGCGCCAGAGCGCGCGCATCATATGCCGCGCACGACTTGCGCGCAGAGGGTGTCAGGCCTTGTGGCGAATGACCGGCTTGTCCCGGGCACAGAGGGTACATGGTGCCCTGAGCCGCTCGAACCCATCGCCCCCGCTCGCCGCAAGCGTCACGACGGCTGTCTGCGCGACCGACGAGAGGTCCAGTCGATCGGTGATGCATTCGTCGCAAACGGCCGCCCCGGCCATGCGCCTGACGAGAGCCTTTACCCGGTCTTCAATGGTCGCACGCATGTTCATAGCGCCGCAATACCGTCGAAAATCCGCCTGTCGATAACCCGAATCGAGAATATTACGATCCACTGCGCCTTGATCGGATCGATGCAGGTGGCCGGGAAGGATGCACCGGCGGGACGGCGACCAGGCTATCCTTCGATCAGCAACAGGGTGGCCGGCGTCTCGGCCGCGACCGACAGGCGGCTCTCGTTTCGGATCGCGAGACCGTCATGGCGCGTCATGCGATGACCTGCGGCGGCGATCGTCCCGTCGATCACGACCAGATAGGCGTACTCGCGGGCGAGTTGCAGATCGATGACCTGCCCGCCCGAAAGGTCCAGCCATTTGACGCGCGCGGGCGCACGCAGGCGGACATGCGCGACATCATCGTCGGCGCCGCTGGCGAGCCAATCCGCCACGGCCGACAGCGAGGAGGCTTCGCGAAAGACCGCGGGCTCGTCCGCGGCGCTCGTCAACGCGACCGTGGTGAAGGAGGCTGGCCTGCCCGACCGATTGGCGATGCCGAACTCCGCGCCGGTACCGGCGGCGATACAGGCGAACCGGTTCTGCCCGATCGCGATATCACGATCTGCAGGCCGTGTGATCTGTATCTCGCCTTCGTCGACGATCAGGAGCATGTCGGTGGCGAAATGGAAACTGGGTTGCAGCTCGGCGCGAGCGGCAAGAACATCGTGATTGAGATAGCGGGTGCGCCCCCATTCGAGGCGCTCGACATCCTGGTAGCCGGCGAAGCAGAAATGGTGCCGCGCCTGAAGCCACGCGAGGTCGGTCTCGCCAAGATCCGACGCGGGGCGATATTCGATCATGGCCGCGCGCGTTCGCCCGGGGTCACGACCCACTGCAGTTCGAGCCTGGCACCGCCTGCGGCCATCCGCACCGATTCTTCGGGCAAGCCGAGCGCGGCGGCAACTTTTGCGCGCCGGGCCGGATTGCCGCCCACGATATCGAGGGCCAGATCGCGCCGCCGCGCGGCCCACGCGGCGGTCGCCACAGCCTCCCGGCCGGCGGCGTCCAGTTCATCCTTGTCGAACGTCACCGCCGGTAAGTCGAGAGCCGGCGGCACAAGCTCGACGGTCCAGTTTGGCTCGGTGCGCGCGACACGGGCTTCGAGTTCGCGATAGGTCGCAAGATCGGCCGTACCGATCCTGACCGCCCGGACCAGTGCGCGGCGGCGCTCGGGATCGACCAGGACTTTTTCCCTGTCGACCCCGGAAACCAGCGCCAGCTTGTCGGCCACCCGCTCGCCTGCAAGCCCGGGCGCGGGACCGCGTGCGGCCGCGACCTGATTGGTCTCGGCGTCGCCGCTGCCGACCCGCAGCTGATCGATTTCGAGCCGCACGGGCTGACCGAGCGACCGTGTCAGCGCCGCGGCCGCGGACCGCTCGGCGTCCTTGACCAGGGCCGGGGTGAGCACGGTCGCGGTGATGGCGAGCGGCCGCGCCTCATAATCGATCTGGAGATCGCTGATCCGCGCATCACGGCCGAACTGTCCGGCAACAATTTCGCCGGTCTGACGCGACGTCACCGCTTCCCACGCGATTTGCTTCAACGCGAGGCCGAGCGGAACGCCGAGCGCCAGAAAGACGATCATGATCAGAGTCGCCTGAAGCCGCGTCTGCTGGGGCGACAGCGTATGACCGAAGCCATAAAGCCGCGCCATGATGGCCGCGGCCAGCGCTATCACCATCAGGTTGGTCAGAAACAGCAGGCCGGCCCCGGCGAATACGGTGCCATTGCCCGTTGCAAGTCCGAAGCCGATTGTCGCCAGCGGCGGCATGAGGGCGGTGGCGATCGCCACGCCGACGATCGCGCCGTGGCGGCCGCGCACCATCGCATAGGCACCCGCAAGACCCGAAAAGAGGGCGACGAGGAGATCGAAGAAATTGGGACGGGTGCGCGCGGCGATTTCGGCGGTCACCGTCTGGAGCGGCGAGAGCACCACGATGAGGGCGCTGAAGCCCACCGCGAGGACAATGCCCAGTCCGAGGGCAACGAGCGAGTGATAAACTTCCTCGGAATCGAAGGTCGCGAGCCCGAAACCGAGCGCGACGATCGGACCCATTAGCGGCGAGATCAGCATGGCGCCGATCACCACGGCAGGCGAGGACAGCAGCAGGCCGAGAATGGCGATGCCGCCCGACATCAATGTCATGAAGGCGTAATGGCCATTCCAGCCGCCCTCGGCGCGGACGCGATCGACGACATCGGCATAATCGACCGTGCCGACGACCTCGCGCAGCCACCACCGCTCCAGCAAGCCGGTGCCCTGCGACGAAAAGAATCTTCTCCAGGCCTTCATTCGTTGTGCCTGTCGCAGCGAGGCTTGGAACGCAAGGCAAGACGACCTAGACTGGTTTGGCGCCAGCGCGTCGCGCGGGTCGCCGAGCGGCCGGAAGCTTGGCCGGAATGCGGCGAAATAGCCACTTGCAGGAGCGAAGGAGCCGCTCGGAAAGGACCGCCCATGCATGCAGCAATGCCACCCTTGAAGCTTTTCGCGCTTTGCGCCTTCCTTGCCATGATGGTGGGGGGAATGGGCTTTTCGCTCTACAAGATGATCCCGACGCGGCGTGCACGGCTTGCGGTTCTCGCTATTGGCCTGTCAGGCCTTGCGGTCGGCGCTATCCTGCTCCTTCCACTCTGAGCGTTTGGAGACCGCCGCGCGGCGACAGGTCACAATGTCATGATCGCGCGCGGACACAGGTCAGGGGACGCAGGTCAACGACCAGAGTGCGGGTCCATCAAGAAATAGCCGCGATCTTGATCGCGGCTATGTGGGTCAGCAGCGCGCAACGTCTCCGTTCTGCTCGATCTCCTCATTCAGCTCGGCTTCTTCGCGAAGTTGCTCGGATGCAGGTGGTGCACGGCGCAGCAGGATATATCCGAGCAGCGCGGCGAGCAGCGACCCCGTCAATGTGCCGAGCTTTGCTTCCTCGACAAGCGAAGGATCGGCAAATGCCAGGCCACCAATGAAGAGACTCATGGTGAATCCGATGCCGCACAGCACCGAGACGGCATAGATTTGCAGCCATGTGGCGCCGCGCGGACGCGTGGCGAACCCGGTCTTTACGGCAACCCAGACCGCGCCGAAGATGCCGAGTTGTTTCCCGAGAAACAGACCGGCCGCGATCCCCACCGGCAGCGGCGCGAGGATTTCATTCCATGTGATCCCGGCCAGATGCACACCGGCGTTCGCGAACCCGAAGAGCGGAACGATGAAGAAAGCCACGGGTGCATCGAGAAGATGCTCGAGCCTGTGAAGCGGCGAGTGAGCGTCGTCGGGGGTTCCCGGCGTCGGGATCAGAGGGACCGCAAAGGCGGCCACCACACCCGCAATCGTCGCGTGGATGCCCGACAGCAGGACGGCGTACCAGAGCATGGCAAAGCCGAGAAGGTAGAGCGAGATCGCCCGAACGCCGAGACGGTTGAGGACGAACAGCGCGGCGACGATAGCGGCAGCCGCCGCGAGCGGAACGAGCGCGAGACTCGAGGTATAGAAGGCGGCAATGATCGCGACGGCGCCCATGTCGTCGACGATGGCGACGGTCACGAGAAAGAGTTTCAGCGACGTCGGTGCGCGGCGACCAAGAAGCGCCAGCACGCCGATGGCGAAAGCGATATCGGTGGCCGACGGGATGGCCCAGCCGTTTGCAAGCGCCGGGTCGCCACCGGCAATGAGCAGGTAAATGACGGCTGGAACGGCCATGCCGGCGGCGGCCGCGAGAATGGGCAACCGGCGCTGGTTCCAGGTCGAGAGGCGTCCATCGACAAGCTCGCGCTTGATTTCGAGGCCAACGAACAGGAAGAAAATCGCCATCAACCCGTCGTTGATCCACAGGTGTAGCGTCATCGGTCCGAGCTTGTCGGTGAGCGCCGGACTGACCGGCGTATGCAGCCAGTCGTGATATTGCGACGCGAAGGGTGAATTTGCGACGGCCATGGCAAGCGCCGCGGCAAACATCAGGATGATGCCGCCCGCCGCTTCGCTGGCCATAAACGCGCGGAGCGCTGATCGGGTTTTTGGAGCCATGCGAGGCTCCCTAGCTTGCGCCCGCGCCGCACAAAAGGTGCACAGGAAAAAAGAATGACCGAGCCGTAACCGGTTCAGGCAAGGTCGGCGCCCCCTGTCCGGTCAATGGCGCCACTGTCGAGGAGGGGAGCGGCGTCCATTTCTCCGGCGCCAAGCAAGGCTGCCAGGCGTTCGGTGCTGGCGAGGATCATCGCCTGCTCCCATGGCGGCAGGTCGGCGAAGCGATCGATGAAGATTCCCTGCAGCATATCGGGCGCCTCGGCCACGCGGCGGCGTCCCTCGGCGGTCGCGCTCAAGAGGATTTGACGCTTGTCGCGATCGCTGCGCGTTCGAACCGCGAGGTCGAGGGCGACGAGCCGGTCGACGATGGCGGTGATCGTCGCCTGGCTGAACTGCAGCTGCTTGGCGAGAGCACTCGGCGTGCCCTCGGCATGGGCATCGATTTCGCGCAGGACGAGCATTTGCGACGGCGTGAGGCCGGTCGCCACGGCGAGCTTGCGGCTGCCGCCTTCGGTCGCCCGCAGGATACGCCGAAGCGCTTTCAAGGTGGCATTTGCAATCTCGGATTCCATCCGGATTTGTTAGCCGCGCAGCGGGGCCGGACAACCCCGTATTTTATATCAACCCATTTTATTATATTTCAGGTTGTGAAGTATATTTCGTCGCACGGGTTGAACGCCTCGACGTTATCCCTATATTTTGCGCATCCTCCCGGCGAGTCGCGATGCGCTTGCCTCGAATTATCCTTCAGGAGATGAACAATATTTGACCGGCAACAGGACGAAGAGTCATTGCCTTCAGAAAAAGAAGCGGGCGTCCCATCTTCCCCCGCCGGGTTCGCGTTCAGAGCGCCCGTCGCCACCGACGGACCGGTGATAACGGCGCTCATTTCGCGCTGCCCGCCGCTTGATCGCAATTCGGCTTACTGCAACCTCATCCAGTCGACCCATTTCGCCGACCATTGTGTGGTCGCGCAGCAGGGCGAGCGGATCGTCGGCTGGGTCTCGGGACATCGTCCCCCATCCGACCCGGCGAGCTTTTTCGTCTGGCAGGTCGCCGTCGCGTCAGAGGGACGCGGACAAGGCCTTGCAAAGCGGATGATCAAGTCTCTGCTCGCGCGGCCAGCGCAGCGGGGCGTCACCTCCCTGACGACCACCGTGACCGAAGACAATAAGGCGTCCTGGGCACTGTTTCACTCGCTCGCTCGCGACTGGAATGCGCCGCTCGAACGCACCGCGCTTTTCGAGCGCGATGCGCATTTCGCCGGGGCCTATCCGACCGAATATGAGGCCCGCATCGGCCCGTTCGACCTCAAAAAGATTATAGAAGCACAGGGGTAAATCGATGACTATGCAACCGAAGCCGTCCGGCGCGATTCCGGACAGGACCCTCTATGAGCGCCGCGAGTCCGCGGTACGAAGCTATGCCCGGTCGATGCCGCGCCAGTTCGGCAAGGCTGAAGGGGTCTGGATGCACGACAGCGAGGGTGGGCGCTATCTCGACTTCCTGTCGGGCTGCTCGACGCTCAACTATGGTCACAACCATCCACTGCTGAAACAGGCGCTGCTCGACTATATCGCCGCCGACGGGATCGCGCATGGTCTCGACCTGCACACCGACGCCAAGGAGGCCTTTCTTCGCGCGTTCGAGGATGTCATCCTCACCCCGCGCGAGCTCGATTATCGCGTCATGTTTACCGGTCCCACCGGGACCAATGCGGTCGAGGCCGCGATCAAGCTCGCGCGCAAGATCACGGGCCGCGAGATGGTCATCGCCTTCACCAATGGCTTTCACGGCATGACGCTTGGCGCGCTCGCGTGCACCGGCAACGCCGCCAAGCGCGGCGGCGCCGGGGTGCCGCTCAGTCACGTCGCACACGAACCTTATGATGGCTATTATGGCCCCGAGGTCGACACTGCCGATTTGCTTGAACAGCGATTGTCCGATCCGTCGAGCGGCCTCGACGCCCCAGCCGCCATTCTCGTCGAAACCGTCCAAGGCGAAGGCGGGCTCAACGCCGCGTCGCCCGAATGGCTGCGCCGGATCGCGGCCATCGCAAAGGCACATGGCGCCCTCTTGATCGTCGATGACATCCAGGCGGGCTGCGGCCGGACCGGCGGCTTCTTCAGCTTCGAGACGATGGGGTTCACCCCCGACATCATCACGATGGCCAAATCGCTGTCGGGCATGGGACTGCCCTTCGCGCTCACGCTTTTCCGTCCCGAGTTCGACCAGTTCTCGCCCGGCGAGCATAATGGCACCTTCCGCGGCAACAACCATGCCTTCGTTACAGCAACCGCGGCGCTCCGCCACTTCTGGAGCGACGACGCCTTCCAAAGCGACGTCCGTCGCCGCGGTGACCTGCTCGAAGGCCGGCTGGCGCGCATCGCGGCGGAGCATGGCTTCGAACTTCGCGGGCGCGGCATGATGCGCGGCGTGAGTACAGGCTCGGGCGACCTCGCGGGCGCGATTACCGCCGCCTGCTTCGACGCCGGCCTGATCATCGAAACCAGCGGCGCGCACGACGAGGTGATCAAGGTGCTGGCGCCGCTCGTCATCGACGATGCCGTGCTCAGCGCCGGCCTCGACATTCTCGAAACCCGGATCCGCGAAGCGATGGCCGCCGATTACGCCGTCGCCGCCGAATAAATCAGGAGACAGACATGATCATTCGTAACCTCAATGACGTCCGCAAGACCGACCGCAATGTCCGTTCGGACGGCTGGGCCAGCGCCCGCATGCTGCTCAAGGACGACGGAATGGGCTTTTCCTTCCACATCACCACCATGTTCGCCGGCACCGAATTGAAGATGCATTACCAGAATCATCTGGAATCGGTCTTCGTGCTGAAGGGCAAGGGCACCATCGAAGATCTCGCCACCGGCGAGATTCACAAGCTCGAGCCGGGCGTCATGTACGCGCTCAACGACAATGATCGCCACATCGTGCGCCCCGAGACCGATATCTTGACCGCCTGCGCCTTCAATCCGCCGGTGACCGGCACGGAAGTGCATGACGAAACCGGCGCCTATCCCGCCGATCCGGACCATGTGCGCGCGACCGTTCTTGCCGAATGATAGAAGAAAAACAGGGATCTTCCATGATTGACCTCTACCCCTCGCGCCACGCCGCGGCAGCAGAGATGCGGCCGCGGCAGGATCCCGTCGTCCATAGCGAATGGGACAATGACGCGCCGATCAGCCCGGCGCAGGCCGCGCAGTTCGACCGCGACGGCTATATCGTGCTCGAGGATATCTTCTCGGCCGATGAAGTGGCCTTTCTGCAACAGGCCGCGGGCGCGTTGCTCGCCGATCCCGCCGCGCTCGACGAGGACACGATCGTCACCGAGCCGCAGGGCAAGGAAATCCGTTCGATCTTCGAGATTCACCGGCAGAATGCGGTGATGGCACGCCTCGCCGCCGACGAACGCCTCGCCGACGTTGCAAGGTTCCTGCTCGGCGACGAGGTTTATATTCACCAGTCGCGTCTCAATTACAAACCGGGTTTTACCGGCAAGGAATTCTACTGGCACAGCGATTTCGAAACCTGGCATGTCGAGGATGGCATGCCGCGGATGCGCGCGCTGTCGATGTCGATCCTGCTCGCCGAGAACACCCCGCACAATGGGCCTTTGATGGTCCTGCCGGGATCGCACCGCACCTATCTCACCTGCATAGGCGAGACGCCCGACGATCATTATCTGAGCTCGCTCAAGCGCCAGGAATATGGCGTCCCCGACGAAGACAGCCTCGCTGAACTGGCGCATCGGCACGGCATTGTCGCACCGACCGGCAAACCGGGCACGGTGATCCTGTTCGACTGCAATCTAATGCACGGTTCGAACGGCAACATCACGCCCTTCCCGCGCGCGAACGCGTTCCTTGTCTATAATGCTGTGAGCAACCGGCTCGAAAAGCCGTTCGGCGCACCCAAGCCCCGCCCCTGGTTCCTTGCCCATCGCGGCGAGCCGGAGCCCCTGCGGAGCGAAGGCGGTCGTCTCGACGCACCGGTGCCGGCATGACGGGCCGCCACAGTGTCGAGAAAATCGGCGGCACCTCGATGGCAGCGACCGAGACGCTGCTCGACAATGTCCTTATAGCGGATCGCAAGGGCTCAGATCTCTACCAGCGCATCTTCGTCGTGTCGGCTTACGCAGGCATGACCGATCTGCTGCTTGAGAACAAGAAAAGCGGCGCCCCGGGCGTCTATGGGCGCTTCGTCGCCGATGATGCCGCCGAGGGCTGGCGCAACGCGCTCGGCATCGTCCGCGAAGCGGTGCGCGATCGCAACGCCGCGATGTTCGCGCGGGCGAAGAGCCGCGCCGAAGCCGATGCCTTTATCGAGCAACGGATCAGGGCCGTTGCCGCGTGCCTTGAGGATCTGGCGCGGCTGCGCAGTCACGGCCGCTTCTGCGTCAAGGAGCAGTTGCTGACGCTTCGCGAGCTTCTCGCGGGGATCGGCGAGGCGCATAGCGCCCACAGCCTGGCACTGTTGCTGCGCGATCGCGGCGTGAATGCCCGGTTCGTCGATCTCAGCTTGTGGGACCAGGATGACCTGCGCAGTCTCGACCAAAGGATTGAGGAGGCGTTCGCGACGATCAACCTGGCCAACACCCTGCCGATCGTCACCGGCTATGCTGGCTGCGAAGGTGGAATGGTGCGCCGCTACGCACGCGGCTATACCGAAATGACCTTTTCGCGGCTCGCGGTGCTGACCGGCGCGCGCGAGGCGATCATCCACAAGGAATTCCACCTGTCGAGCGCCGACCCAAAACTGGTCGGCGCCGACAAGGCGCGCAAGATCGGGCGGACAAATTATGACGTTGCCGACCAGCTTGCCAATCTCGGCATGGAGGCGATCCATCCGGGCGCGGGGCGCGGGCTTCGCCAGACCGATATTCCGCTGCGCGTCCGCAACACCTTCGATCGCGAGGATGAAGGCACGCTAGTAACCGGGGACTATGTCTCGGACGTCGCGCGGGTCGAGATCGTCACCGGCATTCGCCAGATGCAGGCGCTGCAATTTTTCGAGCAGGACATGGTGGGGATCAAGGGGTATGACTCCGCGATCCTCGATGCGCTGGCGCGCCACGGGCTGTGGATCGTCAGCAAATCGTCGAACGCCAACACGATCACCCATTATCTCGCGGCCTCTCCCGACGCGGTGAAGAAGGTGATCGCCGACCTGCAGAAAGACTATCCGGAGGCCGCCATCTCGGCCCACCCCGTGGCGATGGTATCGGCGATCGGCAGCGATATCTCGCGGCCCGGGCTTGTCCCCGATGCCCTGCGTGCGCTCGATGAAGCGGGCATCCCGATGATCGCGATGCAACACCAGATCCGCAACGTCGATATCCAGTTCATTGTCGAGTCCCGCGATTTCGATGAAGCGGTGCGCGCGCTCCATCGGGCGCTGGTGGAGAATGAGGGTCTTCAGGCTGCCGAAGGCAGGCGCGCCGCCTGACGCGGCCCCCCGACGACGCCTGATGCTTGCAACCATCCTGCCGGTCCGCAGTCTGCTGATCGCCATCTTTATCATGATGGCGGGCAGCGGCTTTCTGTCGACCTTGATCGGGCTCCGGCTCGAGCGCGCCGGCAGCGGGACGATGATCATCGGTCTCGTCGCGACCGCCTATTTTGCCGGACTTGTGATCGGCGCGCTCAGGGCGGGCGATATTGTCCGCCGCGTCGGCCATATTCGCGCCTTTGCGGCGCTTGTCGCACTTCTGTCCGCGAGCACCCTCGCCTATGCGCTGTTCGCGCATCCCCTGCTTTGGGGCGCGCTGCGACTGGTTGACGGTCTCTGCGTCGCCGGCGTTTTTGTTTGTGTCGAGAGCTGGCTCAACGACCGCGCCGAAGCGGGCACGCGTGGCACCATACTCGCCTGGTATATGGTCGCGCTCTATTCGGGGCAGGCGTTCGGCCAGTTGATCCTGCGTTCGGGCAACACCGCGCCGCAGGTCCCATTCCAAATCGCCGCGATCCTGATTTCGCTCGCGATCATCCCGGTCTGTCTGACCCGGAGTAGCGCGCCGGTTCTCGAGGAGGCCGCGTCGCTGCCACTGCGGCGCCTGTTCGAGGCCTCGCCGCTCGGCGTCGTGGGAGCGGGCGTCACCGGGCTTTTGCTTGGCGCCTTCTATGGCCTCGCAGCCATTTACGCGCGTCGGATCGGCCTCGATCTCGGCGAGACCGCGACCTTCATGATGACGGTCATCCTCGGCGGTGTTGCGCTGCAATGGCCGCTCGGCCGGTTGTCGGACCGCTATGACCGCCGCCGGGTCATCCTCGCCTGCTTCGCCGCCACCTGGGCAGCGAGCATCGCGCTGGCGACGCAGCCGCAGGGCCTGCTCCTTTTCGGCCTCGGCGCCGCCTTTGGCGGCCTGAGCTTCGCGCTCTATCCGCTCTGCGTCGCCTATGCGAACGACCGGCTTCTTCCGTCCGAGCGCGTCTCGGCAAGCGGCCAGCTCGTGCTTCTCTATTCCGCCGGCGCCGCGCTTGGCCCGCTCGGCGCGGCCGCCTCGATGACGCTCACCGATGCGGGCGGGCTCTTCCTCTTCATCGCGCTGGCCGCCGCGGCGATGCTGGCCTTCGGCATGTGGCGCGTCGCGATGAGCGATCCCGTCCCGGGAGACCGGCAGCAGGATTTCCAGATTCTGCCGCGCACGACCCCGGTCGCCGCGCTGCTCGACCCCGCCGGCCCCGATCAGCCCGTCTTGTCAACCGAACCCAACACCATAGGTGACCAATGGATAACCCGATGACGCTTCACGCCCCCGGGCACCCCCCGCCCTTTCCCGAGCCTTCGCCGCTCCACCGCGCGGTCGGTGCCTCGGCGCTCGGCAATGCAGTCGAATGGTTCGATTATGGCATCTATGCCTATGGGCTGACCTATATTTCGGCCGCGCTGTTCCCCGGAGACACCGAAGAAGCGGTGCTGTTCGCGCTCGCAACCTTCGCCATATCCTTCCTCATTCGTCCGCTCGGTGGGCTGTTCTGGGGACCGCTCGGCGACCGGATCGGCCGCAAGTCGGTCCTCGCGATGACGATCCTCCTGATGGCGGGCGCGACCTTCGCCGTCGGCCTTATTCCCTCCTATGACACCGTCGGCTTCTGGGCTCCAACTGCGCTCGTCGTTCTGCGCATGCTTCAAGGGTTTTCGACCGGCGGTGAATATGGCGGCGCGGCGACCTTCATGGCCGAATATGCGCCCGACGACAGGCGTGGCTTCTACGGCAGCTTCCTCGAATTCGGGACGCTGGCGGGCTTCTCGCTCGGCGCGGCTATCATGCTCGGCTATTCGCTTCACCTCGGCGACGAGGCGATGCACGAGTGGGGCTGGCGCATTCCGTTTCTGATCGCCGGGCCGATCGGTCTCGTCGGCATGTATCTGCGGTCAAAGATGGAAGACACGCCGATCTTCCGCGAAGAAATGGCGGCCGCCGCGGAACGCAAGCCGCCGGGTCTCGGGTCGCTGATGCGCAATCACTGGCGCCCCTTGCTCGTCGTCAGCGGACTTGTCGTCGCGCTCAACGTCGTCAACTATTCGCTGCTGAGCTATATGCCGACCTATCTCCAGCGTCGCATCGGCCTGTCCAGTGAGGAGGCCTTGCTCGTGCCGATCATCGGCATGGTCTTCATGATGGTCTTTCTGCCCTTCGCCGGCGCGCTCTCGGACCGCGTCGGCCGCAAGCCCATGTGGCGCTGGTCGCTGATCGGCCTGCTCGTTTTCGTCGTACCGCTCTACATGCTGATCGGAACGGGGTTCGCGGGCGCGATCATCGGCTTCATGGCGCTGGGGCTGCTCTACGTCCCGCAGCTCGCGACCATCTCGGCGACCTTTCCTGCCATGTTCCCGACCGCCGTGCGTTTCGCGGGCTTCGCGATCGCCTATAATGTCTCGACGTCGATCTTCGGCGGCACCGCGCCGATCGTCGGGAGCGGCCTGATCAGCCTGACGGGCGATCCGCTTATGCCGGCCTATTATATGGCGCTCGCCTGCCTCGTCGGGCTCATCGCCTTGCGCTTCATGCCCGAGACGGCCGGCCGGTCGCTCCGCGAAGATCCGTTCGCCCCCAACACCGTCGCCAAAGACGAATGAAAGGAGACCGGTCCGCATCGCCCGGAACCGAAACCATGCACAATATGATGAGCGAAGCTTTTCCGACCGTGACCGACATCCCTTTGCTTGCCGGCACGCCGCCATGGGCCGAAACCCTCATTGCGCTCGCCATACTCGGCGCGGTTGCCTGGCTCGCGAATTTCCTTGTCCGGAAAATCGTCCTGCGTTTCGTGCTGCGCTGGCTGCCGCATGACGGTCCCACCCCCGCGCCGATCGCCGCGCGTCTGGCCAATATCGTCCCGGCGCTCATTATCGCGTCGGGCATCGCCGCAGTCCCGCATCTCGCGCCGACCGTCGCGATCGTCGTCGGCAATGTCGTTTCCGCCTCGATCATCCTGTTCGTGGCGATGGCGATCGGCGAGGCGCTCGGTCTGGCCAACCAGCTTTACGAACAACGCCCGGGATCGGCGAGCCGCCCGATCAAGGGCTATGTGCAGGTCCTCAAGATCCTTCTGTATGCGGGCGCGGCGATCCTGATCGTCGCCGCGCTGATGGAGCAGTCGCCGCTGCTGTTGCTCTCGGGTCTGGGCGCAATGGCGGCCGTGCTGATGCTGGTGTTCAAAGACACGATCCTGTCGCTGGTCGCCTCAGTCCAGCTCACATCGAACGATATGCTGCGCGTCGGTGACTGGATCGAGATGCCCCAGCTCAATGCGGACGGCGACGTGATCGATATCGCACTGCACACGATCAAGGTGCAGAATTGGGACAAGACGATCACGACCATCCCCACCCACCGCTTGATCGCCGAAAGCTTCAAGAACTGGCGCGGCATGGCGGAATCGGGCGGGCGGCGGATCAAGCGCGCGCTCCTGCTCGACCAGAATTGCATCCGCTTCCTGTCCCCCGGGGAGCGAAGGGAACTGGGCCGGATTGCGTTGATCCGCGATTATCTCGATCGCAAGCAGGACGAGCTTGGCGAATGGAACGCGCGCCTCGGCGACGCCGGACGCGAACCGGCGAATGCCCGCCGCGTGACGAACATCGGGACTTTCCGGGCTTATGTCGTGGCCTATCTGCGGGCGAGGACCGACATTGCCGACGGGATGACGTTGATCGTTCGCCAGCTCGCGCCGACGCCGCAAGGCCTGCCGCTCGAGATATATTGCTTCACCGGCACGACCGCCTGGAGCGATTATGAGGACATCCAGTCCGACATCTTCGACCATCTGCTGGCGATCCTCCCGGCATTTCATCTCCGGCCGTTTCAGGAACCGAGCGGCCGCGACCTGCAAGCCCGGTTGGCGGCATGACAGCGCGTTGAACGGCCCCGCCCAAGCCGCCTAGTCGTGCGCCATCATTTGCCGCATAGGCGGCGGTCATGTTCGTGATCGACTCCCTCCTCATCAAAATTGCCCTGATCGGCGTCATCGGAATCGGTGCGCAGTGGGTCGCCTGGCGGACCGGGCGTCCGGCTATCGCGCTGATGCTGATTGCGGGGATCATTGCGGGACCGGTCCTCGGACTGATCGATCCCGAGCGTGATTTTGGCGCGTTGCGCGAGCCGGTGATCAAGCTGGCGGTCGCGATCATCCTGTTCGAAGGCGGATTGAGCCTCAGGTTTCGCGAGCTCCGCCATGCCGGCGTGGCGGTGTTCATGCTCGTCTTCGTCGGCGTGCCTGTGGGCTGGGCGCTCGGCACCGCGGCCGCTTATTATGGCGCCGGGCTGCCGTTCGAACTTGCCGCGCTTTTCGGCGGCGTCATGGTCGTCACCGGCCCCACGGTGATCGTGCCGATGCTCCGGACGCTCAACATCGCGCCGCGCGTCAAGCATATGCTCAAATGGGAAGCGATCGTAAACGATCCGATCGGAGCGCTGCTCGCCGTCGGCGTCTTCAGCTACATCACGCATGGCGGAGCCGGCACCAATGGCGCATCGATCATTATCGATGTCGGGGCGGCGAGCGTGCTGGCCATGGTGATCGGCGGCGCCGCCGGCTTTGCGCTGACCTGGGCTTTCCCGCGCGGCTGGGTCCCCGAATATCTGAAGGCGCCGGTGCTGCTGACGACGGTGGTCGCCGTCTTCGTCCTGTCGGACATGGTGATGCATGAAACAGGCCTGATCACGGTCACGATCATGGGTGTCGTGATGGCCAACCGCGAGACCTACTCGAGCCATCTCCTGCTCCGCTTCAAGGAGGATCTGACGATCCTGCTCGTCTCCGGTGTCTTCATCATCCTGTCGGCGACGCTCAATTGGGAGGTCGTGCGCAACTTCGAGCTCCGCTTCGTCATATTCCTGCTGCTGCTCCTCTTCGTCGTGCGCCCGCTCACGATCATGACCGCACTGCTTTTCACCCGCGTGCCGTTCAAGGAACGGTTGTTCGTCGCCTGGATCGCGCCACGGGGTATTGTCGCCGTCGCGGTGACAGGCCTCTTTGCGCTGCGCCTATCGGATCTCGGCATCGCGGGGGCCGAGGCCCTGGTCCCGCTGGGGTTCGGCGTCGTGATCGTGACGATCTTTGCGCATGGCTTCACCGCGGCGCGCTTCGCCCGCTGGCTCGGGCTCGACCGCGGCAAGGGCAATGGGGTTCTGCTCGTCGGTGCCAATAGCTGGACGATCGCATTCGCCGACTTCATCAAGGCTCAGGGCCGCGAGGTACTGATCGCCGACGCCAGCAAGCTTGCGCTGCGCCGCGCGAGGCGCGCCGATATTCCGGTCTATCATGGCGATATTCTAGATGAAGCGCACGACGATGACATCGATATGGGTCAGTATCAGCAGCTGATCGCCGCGACCGACAATGACAGCTACAATGCGCTGGTCTGCAGCGAGCTGGCGCCCGAGGTCGGGTCGGACCGCGTCAGCCGGGCGATCGGAGAATCGGGCTCGGGCAGCCGGCGGCGGGGCCGCGTCTTCACGCTGGCCGGCACGCCCATCGAAGACCTGCTCGATCGGCTGCAATCGGGATGGGTGTTCGGCCGCACGCGGATCACCGAGAAATTCACCTACGGCGATTTCGTCGCGCGCATGAAGGCGAATGGCGGCGACAGCCTCGCCGTGGTCCGGCCCTCAGGCGATCTTGTCATCTTCTCTGCCGAACATCGCCCATCGGTCGATGTCGGCGACATCATCTGGACCTTCGTGCCGCCCGACATTCCGGCTGCGAAGCCCGCTTGATGGTCGCGGCGGCGACACCTCCCAGCCTTAAGAAAAGTGGCGGATTTTAGCCATTTGTTGCAACCATTGCCGTCGTTGATCGTTCTATAGGCACAGCCTGTCTCACAGCAACCGGAGAATGACCGATGATACGCGCGAAGCTTTTCGCCACACCCTTTTATGCAACCGCCCTCTTCGCGATGGCAGCCTTTCCCGGACAGGCGGCGGCCCAGCAGGCAGACGCCGTGACGACATCCGAAGTGGGCGGAGTGACGCTCTATTCGAACTGGAACATCGTTCAGAACGTCACGAAGTCGCCCGTCCACAAGACCCTGATCAAGGCGATCAGCGCTGCAGGACTGGTCGATGAACTCAGCGCCAGCGGCCCGTTCACGCTGTTCGCGCCCACCGACAAGGCCTTTGCGGCGATCCCGAAGATGACCGGTTGGCTCATGACCCCCGCGAATTCGGCGACCCTTGCCGAGGTCCTCAAATTTCATGTCGTTCCCGGCCGACTGTCGGCGAGCGACCTTTACAAGAAGATCAAGGCTGGCGGCGGCACGGCGGTGCTGACGACCATTGCGGGCGAGGATCTGAAACTCACCGAGGTTCAGGGCAATATCAGGATCGAGGGCACGCAAGGCAGCGTCGGATTCATTACCGGGAACGACGTCGAACAGGCGAACGGCATGATCCATGTCATCAACGGGGTGTTGATGCCCACGCTGGGGTGACACGGCGCGCGCTCACTCGTCGTCACGCGACGCGAGGAGGACAATCACCACGCAAGCCAACATCACCGCGACCGCAAACAGCCCCAAAAACACTGCGATATCGTGCATATGGCAGTTTGCGTCGCGGCGCTTCGCATGTCAAATCATGGCTTGGCTATAGCCGCCCCGGGCTGCACACGCATGAACGGACCCGCGGGTAGCCCGAGGCGAGCGAACCATGGGCCTTGTGCTCAGGTCCACCCGGTCGCCGAGAGAATAGAGCGCTGGCAAATCGGGAGCCAGGCGTCCAGTGGTGAGCAACGGTTGACGAGACAGGGATTCCGAATGCTGTGCACGAGACCATTCTTCCCCCCTTCGATATGCTTCGAGGACAAACAGGCTGGTCCTTCGGCGGCGAATGGCGCACCGAAGCCGCGCGATGCTTGATGCGCCTCCCCCGCATGCGATCGGCGCCCTATTGCTCACATTTGCGATGTTCTACGGCTTTGTTTCCGGCCGGGTCCGCGTCGAAATCATCTCGCTTCTGACCCTTGGGGCGATCGCGCTCGGCCTCTACATATTTCCTCTTCCCGATGATGCGCCCACCGACGGTCTCAAGCTGGCGTTCGAAGGTTTCGGGCATTATGCGCTCGTTACCATCTGCGCCCTGATGATCATGGGGCGCGGGCTCGTCACTACCGGCGCGCTCGAACCTGCGGCACGAACCTTGACGAAATTATGGCGTTTCAACCGCCAGCTCGGCCTTCTCCTCACGCTGATCCTTGCGATGGGCATGAGCATGATGGTGAACGACACGCCGGTCGTCGTGTTGTTGCTGCCCGTCCTCGTGTCGCTGGCGTCGCGCGGCGGGATGCCGGCGTCGAAGACGCTGATCCCCGTCAATAGCGCGGTTCTGATCGGCGGCATGGCAACGACGATCGGCACCTCGACCAATTTGCTCGTCGTCGGCATCGCCACCGATATGGGCATGCAGCCCATGGGCGTGTTTCATTTCACACCGATCGTATTGATGGCCGCGCTGGTCGCTCTCCCCTTCATCTGGCTCGTGATGCCGCGTCTGCTGCCCGACAATTCGCCGGCGAGCGGCCATGCCCCCCGCCGCTTCCGGTCGACTCTGCGGCTCGGCGGGCGCTCGATGGCCATCGGCAAGTCGATTGACGAGCTGAGGCGGCTGCTGCCGGACGACGCGCGCTTCGACGGACCGACCGACCAACTCCTCGTCGCGGGCGCACGGCTCGGCATTTCGGCGACCCACGAGGGTCTCGAGGAAACGATGCGGATACTCGGCGCACAGGCAGCCCCCCCTTGGCTGATGGATCGCCTCCAGGCGGATTATGGGCGAACGGGCGAGGATCTGTCGGTGGTCGAACTTGCCGTCGCCTCCGATTCCGGGCTGATAGGCAAGCGGGTCACCAATTCGGGGGTCGCCGAAGCCTATAATGTGGCGATCCTCGGTATCCAGTTTGGAACGCGCACGCCCGGCTCGGCGGATGGTCGCGACGGCCATGCGCCGATGTCCGAAGGCGACATCTTGCTGGTCGCGGGATCGCTCGCGAATGTCCAGAGCCTCGCACGCGGCGAGAATTTGCTCATGCTCGAGGGCATGAAGGAATTACCGCGAACGGCAAAAGCCCCGCTCGCGCTCGCGATCATGGCAGGGGCCGTGCTGCCGGCAAGCATCGGCCTCGTGCCGATTGCCATCTCGTCGCTGGGCGGCGCCATCCTCATGTTCGCCACGGGGTGCGTCAAGTTCGACCGCGTCGGCCGCGCGCTGTCGGCGAAGGTGATCGTGCTGATCGCCGCAAGCATCGCGATCGGCAAGATCGTGCTCGATACCGGCGCTGCGGAATGGTTAAGCCAGCTCCTCGCGCTTGGCCTCCAGCACCTGCCCGCTGCGGGAGTTTTGGCCACCATCATGCTTTTCGTCACGCTGTTGACCAATTTCGCCTCGAACGCGACCGCGGCAGCGGTCGGCACGCCGATTGCCTTCAGCCTGGCCCAGCAACTTGCCATACCTGTCGAACCGCTCGTGCTGGCGGTGCTGTTCGGTTGCAACCTCTGCTACGCAACGCCGGTCGCCTATCAGACGAATATGCTGATCATGTCCGCGGGCGAGTATAAGTTCGGCGATTATACACGGACGGGTCTGCCGCTCGTCGGCCTGATGATCCTGACCTTGTCGGCGCTGCTCGTGTTTCGATATGATTTGCATTGAGCAAGCCCGATGTCGCTGGGAAGCAGGCACCGATTTCATCAGGCCATCCGGATTCCCCCCTCCCCGGCGCCTGCACATTGCCGCTATCCTCCACCACTATCAGGCTGAGCCATGGTCACGATCATGACATATCGGGAAGCGCATTTCGTCGGCGTAGCGGCGCTCTGGGCGGAAGCCTTTCCGAACGATCCGCCCTGGAATCGCGCCGACGAAGCCATTCCGGAAAAGCTCGCGCGCCAACCCGACTTGCTTCTCGTGGCCGACGACGGCGGGAGGGTCGTGGGCACGGTCATGGCCGGATATGACGGTCATCGGGGATGGCTATATTCCTTGGCGGTCGAGGCGAAGCGGCAGCGCGAAGGGATCGGGACGCTCCTCCTGAAGGAAGCCGAGGCGCGGCTTGCGGCGCTGGGCTGCCGCAAGATCAACCTGCAGATCCGCGGCGGCAATGACGCGGTGGCCGCTTTCTATTTGCGGCACGGCTATGGGCTGGAAGAGCGCATCAGCCTGGGCAAGCGGATCGGCGCGGACTGAGGTCCGCGGCCTCCTGTCTTCCGGTCGGGAGGCGTGATATCGTCAGGCCCATGGAACGACGCGCCGCCTGCCACTGCGAGGCCCTTGTGCTCAATTGCACGGGCGAGCCCGCCAAGATATCGCTCTGCCATTGCCGTGACTGTCAACGGCGGACCGGTTCGCTCTTCAGCGTGGCGGCCTTTTATCCCCGTGAGCAAGTCAGCCGGATTGCGGGCCGGGCGGAGCGTTTCGAGCGACCGTCCGCGAGCGGTTTCCGCGTCACATTCCATTTCTGCACCGGATGCGGTTCGACGCTCTGGTGGGAGCCCGAACGAATGCCGCATCTGATTGGCGTCGCCGTCGGGTCCTTCGCCGACCCCGATTTTCCGATGCCGGGCCAGGCGGTCTGGGCACAGGATCGGCATCCCTGGCTCGAACTTCCGCATGGCGTTCGGGTCCACGACCGGAACCCCGAAAAAGTCGTCCGCGACGACTGATCGTCTGCGGCCGCAGGGCCAAGCGCCGAGGGTCAGAGGCCGGGAGATTGCGGCGCGTCATGCCGCGGATCGTCCGAGGTGCGCGCCGGGGATGCCAGACGCTTCGACAGCCCGTGGTACAGGCGGGTGGGACAAATCTGCGCGCTCGCCCAGTCGGCGATCAGGGCGGTGGCGAATAGCGGCAGGATGACGCCGCGGGCCGCGGTTGCCTCGATCAGGATAATGACCGCCGTCAAGGGCGCACGGACGACGCCGACGAAATAGGCAACCATGCCCATCATGACGACAGCGCCCGCCGGACTGCCGGGAAAAATCGGCGTCAGGAGATTTCCGAAGCCCGCGCCGACTGCGAGCGAAGGCGCGAAGATGCCGCCGGGCGCACCGCTCAAGGTCGATGCCAGGGCGGCCGTGAATTTGGCGGGGAAGAGCCAGAGTTCGCCGGGATGGCCTTCGACGAGGAATTTCGTGATGTCATAACCCGTGCCCCAGGTCGCGCCGCCCGACGCGATACCGACGATCGCGACGACGAGGCCGCAACCGGTTGCAAAAAGGACAGGCCGAGAAGCGGCGCGGCGCGCCCAGGGCGACGCCCGTTCGCTCGCGGCAAGCACGATGCGCGAAAACAGGCCGCCAAGCAGGCCGCCGCCGAAACCGACCACGGGTGCGACCAGCAGCACATCGGATACGGGCAGCGTGTCGCGCATCACGCCGAAATAGATATAGTCGCCAGCGATCGACAGGCTGACAAGACCCGAGATCATCACCGCGCCCATTGTGAGGACGGCCACGCGCTGCTCATAAGCGGCCGCCAGTTCTTCGATAGCAAAAGCGATCCCGCCCAGCGGCGTGTTGAACGCCGCCGCGACGCCCGCCGCGCCGCCTGCGATGAAGACGCCGGGGGTAATGCGCACGCGCAGCAGGCGGTGCACCGCCACCATGATTGCCGCGCTCACCTGCACTGTCGGCCCCTCACGGCCGACCGAACCGCCCACCGCGAGTGTGGCGAGCGTGAGCCCCAGCTTGGCAAAGGCGGTGCGAAGCGAAACGAGCGGCCCCTTCGCTTCCTGCTCGGGACGCCGGCTCGCGGCAATAATCTGGGGGATGCCCGACCCGCGCGATGCCGGAAAATATCGGTTCGCGGTCCATACGATCAGTGCGAAGCCGGCGGGCGTGATCAGGAGCGGAAGCCACCATATCCGGTCGGTCGCCATGAAGATCACTCGCTGGGCGCGATCGCCGGCCGCGGCGAATGCCAGCGCGACAAGACCGAGCAGCACCGCGCCGCTGATCATCGCGATGCGGCGGTGAATATCAACCACTTCGGTTTTCGCGCGGCGGTTGATGCGCAGCTGCCAGAGGCGCAGCCAGCGCGGACGAGTCGGCTTGGCGGGCATGGGTCCATGTGGACGCAGCGTGGCACGGGTGCAACCCTGCCGGGGGATTCCAGGCGAGGCGACGCCGACGCTTGTTATCACCTTGGTCTCGAATTCGGCGAGGGGCGACGCCGCTATCGCAAAGATCGATACCGTCCGGGAAAATAGCGGCGCATTTCTACCGCGACGGCGCCTACCGGCCGCGAGCTGCCGAAGAGTCAGCGGCCAATCAGTCTTCTCCCAGTTCGAAACGGGCGGGCCGCCCCGCTTCGATCCATTGGCAGATATAGGGAGCGAGGATAGCGCCGCCCATCTGGCGGAGCGCGCCCAGGACCTGATTGATCGTAGCCGGGTCGTCCGCGCCCGATCCGGCGGCGACCGCGCGCATGAACTGCTCTGAATCGCCCGGCGATATGGCCGAGCCCTTGCACTGGCCGCCGGTCGCAGCCGATGAAGCGGCACCACCGGATGTTCGATAGGCGGCCAATTGCGCGCGGGTTTCGGGCCGCATTTCGTCTTCCGGCAGAATGTCCGAGCGCTCCTCGATCGGGGTCATCATCTGCAGGACGATGTCCTGCTGGGCCAGCGCATCCTCCTCCGCCCGCGCAAAATCGAGCGCATATTTGCCGTTGGGTCCGATCGAGACAAAGCCCGGCGTGGCGAACGAGACGGTCACCTCGCCTGCCCGCACGCGCGGCGCTGTGCAGGCGGCTTCATCGTCGGGATTATCCTCATAAAGAGTCGCTGAGAGCGAGCCGGCCAGCATACCCATCCCATTGGCGGTAATATTGACGGTGCCGTTGGTGGCATAGGACAGGATTTGCCGGCAACCGGTTCCGTCGCTGCGGGTGCGGGCGCCCGACAGCGAGTTGAGCCCGGTCTCCGACAGGTCATCGCCAGCATAGACGGTCGCGGGAAAGGATCCTGTCTGCCCCTCTTCGAGCCGCGGCATCGCAACACCGATCATCATGCCGTCGATCTCACCGCTCGCCATCCGCAGCGAGGCCGCCTGAGCCAGCGCTGCGAAATCCGCATTGACATAGATGGTGCCAAGACTGTCGAAACCATCGCGCGTGAATTCGCCGGCAGGATAGTGAAGCTTGGTTCCCTTGGTCAGTATGTCGGCCATGCGGGCGATGCCTGTCGCATCTTTCCCTGTCGCGATGGAGAAGCCCATCACGTCGCCGCATTTGAAGATCGCCGCGCCGTCGGCGTCGCAAGGCTCGCCGGGATCGATCTCGCGCATCACAGGCTGGCTGATCTGGGTTTCGTCCCTTCCACCCGCATCGGGGAGCGGCTTCTTCGTCTTGCGGTCACCGCGTTTGACGGTGTGCGATCCCGACAAGCGCGTCTTCGCTGTCGGACGGACGAAATTCAACGTGAATTCGGTCGCCTCCATGCCGTCCCGCGGGCTGTCCGGCGCGTTGATCAGCACGACCGTCTGCCAGCCCTGCAGTCCGTTCGGGTCGGATATATTGAGCGGGGCAAATGCCGCCTCCCACATTGCGGCGCAGCTGCTGGCCGCGTTTCCGGTCCGGCTGGGGTTGAAGACCAAGGGCGAGCCGAGCAATTGGCCGCGCGTTCCCAGCGCGAGGTCCTTGCATCGGCCGGCACCGACCGCGGTGACGTTGAATGGCGGCGGCAGATTGCTGCCCAGCAAGCCGGGCGTGCCGCTTTCGACGAAATTCTTTTCCTTGAAACCGCCCGATGGCATGCGAATGCGCAGGCAACGAGCCGAGTAGGGAAAAATCTTCAACCGGACGGACGCGGCGCCTTCGACCATCAGGTCGACCTTCTGGCAGCCTTCGGACCAGAGCAGGCTGTCGAAATAGTCGGCGCGCAGCTTTCCCGTGCGGTTGCGGGCGACGATATCGGGAAAATCGGCGAGTTCGGCGATCATTTCGGAATAGACCTGGCGAACCCCGCCGCGCCAGATCCTGGCCTCGTTGAATGTCGCAGCTTTCAGGCCGCTGTCGGTCCATCGCAGCCATTGGAGCGACGATGTCGGATCGTCTGGTCCCGCCCGAAACAGCATTTGCTGGAACGCATTGAAACCCTTGGGGCGCCCCCGCATCACATGGCGCCAGAAACTGCCGGTCATATAACCCGCCATTTCCACATGATCGTTCGACCGGTCCTTATTCCCTTCAAGGCCATATTCGGGATGGTTTACGGGAAATATGCTCTTCCAGCGGTCGACATCGAGCGGGCGGTCATAATAGCGCAGACCAAGAAAGAAGGAGAAATTGCTGTTCTCCATGTCCTTGGTGTGCAGCGCCATCGCGCGGCGGCCGAAACCCTTTTCGCGTTCCATCAGCCCGAATCCGATGCCATTCGCCTGTCCGTCGACGAGCCAGAAAGGCGCGCCCCGGTTCTTGGAGCCTGGAATATTCTGATATTGCCGCAGATGGATGAATTCGTGCGACAACAGGATCGGCGTCGACCATTCGGCCATCCGGTCGGCGTTCAGTTTCACGCTATAGTGGCTGTCACTGCACCATTTTTCGCGCCGGGGCGATTCGCCAAGGCATATCCGGCCTTGCGGCGAGTCGGTATCGAGGCCGCTCGGATTATAGGGCAAGAGATTGCCCGCGGCGGCGGCCGTCGCATTGTTGGTCGTGCGCTTGATATAGAAGATGTTGATCCGGCCGTCGTAGCGGGTGTCGATCGGCGGCGGCGCACTGAAGGCGTTGCGGTGCTTTTCGTAGACGAGATTCGCCTTGTCGGTGACATTTTTCGGCACCGGAATTTCGCTGTGCCGGGTGATGTCCACGCCGACCACCGTCAGCTCGGGCTGGCCGCTCTCCTGCGCGTCCGAAAGGGGCGCATGAACGAGGAGCATGACGGTCAGGGCGGCCCCGGTTCGGGCCAATAGCCTGGAAAATTTCATTGGCCTGCTTTCAACGGGATGTCGGCAATCCGCGCGCGGCACGAATGGCGGAATAGGTAAAATCGTACGAAAAATCGGCCTTGCTGTTCATCAGCTGACCGACAGGCATCGGATTGCTCCCGGACCGTCCGGAAGATCGTCGCAGAATGACAATGACAGGATCGTCTCCCTCCGCAGACAGCGGAAGCGCGAAAACCAGATCTTGCTGCAATATCCGCCCCTGAACAGTGCCGCCGGCCCCGATCCATTCGCAGGGTTCGGCCGCCGGATCTTCGCAGATCGCCCGACCCGCGACCCAGTTGATCGTCGCCGCGGGCCGCCCGCGTGAATGAACGACTTCGATCCGAAGCAGGTCCGCTCCGCCGCGCGTGCGAATGCGCGGATCGTCGCGGTCGAGTTGAAAACTGCCGTGCCACGCCCCCACCGCTTCGCTACCGACCTCGTCCTGCGCCGCGGCGACAGAAGCCGCGAAGAGCAGCGCAAACCCGGCCGCGATCGAAGCGACGGACCGCGCGCAGCGGCCCTGCCCGGCCACCGCATCAAGTGACCGGAACGACATAGTTCATCTGCACGGTTGCCTCTTGCGGCGACTGCGCGATCACGATGACGGTCAACGACCGGCCATCGGCCGCCGCGCCCTCGATCACCGTTTCGTTACGGCCGCGCACGACCCGTTTCGTCGGTACTTCGACGTCAAATCCGAGCCTTTCCATCGACGCCGTATGAAAGCCGGCGACATCGGCGGGTGCCGCCATGACCGTGTAAAGCAGCGTCCCCGACTTTCGCTTCTCGTTGCTGCCGAAAAAGGAGGTGCCATATTGCCCGCCTTCATATGTTTCGACAAAATCGGGCAGTTTGTCGCGCGGAATCGGGCGTCCCCTCGCAGCGGATTTGACGACCTCGGCAACACCGGAAGCCGCGGCCTCCGCGGGGCCGTTGCCACCGGGGTTTGCTCCGGGCGCTTCGCTACCGCAACCGCCGAGCAACAGGGCGCACATCATCGTACCGAGATAGGTTTTCATCGCTCGCTCCAATCGAGAAAATCAGGATGTCGTGCGCGAATGAACGAGGTTCAGTGTGGTGACACCTTCGTCATCGGTCAGAACCGTAACCATCAGCGTCTTCGCCTTGTCTTCGCTCTCACCCATCAGCTGCATCATCTGGTCCGCGCTATTCTCCAGTCCGATTTTGAGGCCATGACGCGCCATCGACGCGCGATAGAAGGCCAAAAGGTCGGCGGGAGCCGTGGCGGTCTCGAGTGTGAGTGTCCCCCCTGCCCGCGTGCCATCGTTCATTCGCATATTGGTTATTGCTCTGGCGCCTCGCGGCAGTTCGACAAAATCGGGCAGCTCGCCGACCGAAACGCCGGGGCCCTTGTCGCCGTCCGCACGCGCGACGTTCGCGTCGCTCGGCTCGTCGATGGTGGTAGTCGAGGCGTCTGCCTGATCCTTTTGCGCGTCACCACATCCCGCCAGGGCGATCGCCGCGAGCACGATCATAATACGCATCATCATCGGTCTTCTCCTGCAAAGCGGTGCGTCAGCTGTCCGACGGCCATGAGGGGTCGGGCTCGCTCGTCGGGGGCGGCACCGTGTCGATGCAGGTCCGGACCGCTGCCGCATGGTCCGGTTCGACGGTCAGCGAATAGATGCGGACGTCGCGCTTGGCCTTGTCCTTCATCTCGTTGAACGCCTTGAAGCCCATGCCCTTGTTGAAGGACAGGATCGCCAGCTTTTTGGCCCAGCCCGTGTACACCGCCTCGTCCGGCTTCGGCAGGTTGCCGCGCTCGCCGGCCAGCGCCATGTGCTGGAAATAGGCGCCGCTCGTCAAAGCCCAGCAGCGCAGTGCGGTGTCGAGTTCACCGCCGCCGGCGACCGCTGCGTCCGTTTCGCCGCCGCCTGCAGCCCCGCCATCCTTCTGTCCGCAGCCGGACAGGAGGAGCAGCGCGGCGGCCAAGGGGCCAAGACATTTCGATGATTTCATGATGGTCTCCGCAAGGAAGCAATGGGTCCCGTCAGCCGGGCCGCAACTAGAACAGCCGGTCGAGGATCCCCCGGGCTGCCTTTCGGGCTTCGTCCTCCGCCTTGGCGTTGACTTCGTCTTCCGCGGCGCGCGCGGCCCTGCCGATGATCCGGCTTGCGGGTTTCACCCCTGGCGTCGCGCTCGATCCGACGGGCGAAGAGGCGGTTGGCGCCTGCGCCGAAGCGGCAGCTGCGACCGAGGGCGCGGCGGCTTGTCGTCGGACAAGCGTCCCGTTCCATGTATTATAGCTGTGTTCATAGGCGTCGGGAACGATCTCGCACCCGGTCCGCAGACCGGTGAAGGATTTCCGATCCGCACTGAACGTCAGGACGAAGCGGCCAAATACGCGGGTGCCTTTGCGCTCGGTGTCGCAAGCGCCTTGAAGCCCTGCATTATAGGCGGTTTCGTACCAGTAGCCGGTGAGCGTATTGCCCGAGAACGCACCTTCCAGCGTGCCGCTGGTAATGCCGTAGGTGCCGGTACGATAAATGGCGTCGAGCTCGGCTTCGCTCTGCGTCGCGGTGTATGTTCCTGTGACGGTGGCGGCGCGCGTGTCGAGAATGAGTTCGGGCTTGATCTTGTCGAATCCGATCGTCGCATAGACATAGGCCTGTTCCGCGCCAGCCTGCGGCGTCGCCACCGGATCTGCAGCCGCCGCTGCGGTTGCGGATCCCGCTGCGCGCCGGGCCGGCTTTTTCGCAGCCGTGTTTGCCGCGGTACCGCGCCGGGTCAGCGTGCCGTTCCAGGTCGCATAAGGGGTTTCGTCGCAATAGCCCCACCGGCCCTCGAAGCTGTCGAGCGCCGGATTGAAGGTGAAGATCATACGGCCATAATGGTAGCTGCCATCGCGGGGCGTGGTGCAGGTGCGGTCGCTCGTCGCCTGGGTCCAGAAGCCGTCGATTTCATTGCCTTTGCGGACGCCTTCGATCTTGCCCCGTTCGAACGTATAACCGGCACGAAAGCTTTCCGCCTCCCACTCGGTAACCGAAAGATCGCCCCAGTCGTTGGTCGAATAAACGTTGCCGAGAGCGGACGGACCGCCGGCACCGGGTTGCGCCGCCGCGGGCACAGTGGCCAGGGCCGTGCCGGCCAGCAGGATGGACCCTGCCGTCAGAATTTTCCGGATCGGTTGCATGTACTAATCTCCCTCATCCCGCGCCAGCCCAACCCTTGCGGGCCGGCACCGTTCTGAAGATGAAAACAGGATCGGCGCCCCGAACCGGACATGGCGGTCCGAAAAAATTGGCTTGCGTCAATCCAGCAGTCTGGGATGCTAAAGCCAAATCGGGTGGCGGGGGCGTTGCGTGACAATCGAATGGAGCAGGCTGTCGGCGTTGATCGACCGGACGCACGACTTGCCCGAAGCCAAGCGCGAGGCCGAACTTGCGGCCGTCGATCCGATCCTGGCGGCCGAGGCTCGCAAATTCCTCGCCCGCATGGATTCAAGCGTTGATTTTCTTGAGCCGTCCGACGCGACTTTCGCGGCGGAAAGGCCGATCGATCCAGGCCCGCAGGTCGGTGATCGTTATGGGGCATGGCGGATCGAAGGGCTGATCGGCAGCGGCGGGATGGGATCGGTCTTCGCCGTGCGCCGCGCCGACGGGGGGTTTGACCAGACCGGGGCCTTGAAGCTCATCCGTGGCGGTCCGGGCGTCGATCCCGAGCGACTGGCCACCGAACGGCAGGTGCTGGCGACGCTCGACCATCCGCATATTGCGCGTATCCTCGATGGCGGGGTCGATGATGCGGGCAATCCCTGGATGGTGATGGAGCGCATCGACGGCCCACCCTGCGACATCTGGTGCGATGCCAACCAGGCCGACCTCGCCCGCCGGATCGCGCTGGTCATCGACGCGATCGGCGCGGTGGCGCGGGCGCACCAAGCGCTGGTCCTGCACCGCGATCTCAAGCCCTCGAACATATTGGTCGATACGGGCGGGCGCGCCCGGGTGATCGATTTCGGTGTCGCCAAGCGGATGGCGCTGCCGACGCAAACACAAAATCCACTGCCGGTTTCGGCGCCCTATGCGCCGCCCGAACTACTGACGGGTGCCCCCGTCGGTCCACCGTGCGACGTCTATGGCGCGGCGGCGCTGCTCTATGAGCTGGTGACGCGCAGGCCGCCGATCGAACTCGACGGCTTGCCCTTCGTGCTCGGCGTCGGGCGCATCCTCGATACGGCGCCCAAGGCGCTGGCGGCGCACCGCGACGTCGATGTCCTGGCCGCCGCACCCGACGCGATGGTCGCCGATCTCAGCGCGGTGCTGTCCAAGGCACTTCGCAAGGAACCGGCGGATCGTTATCCGACGCTCGAGGCGTTCGCCGCCGATCTTCAGCGCGTACTCGACCGGGCACCCGTGACAGCGCGGCGCGGCGAGCGGGGCTATGCGGTGCGCCGCCGTCTTTGGCAGTGGCGCTGGCCGATCGCGGCCGGCGTCGCGATTACACTGAGCCTCGCGGGCGGGCTTGTAGCGACCTTGTGGCAGGCACGCGAAGCTTATGCCGCGCGCGATGCGGCCCTGGCCGAGGAAGAGCGCTCCGAGGCGGTTCGCGAATCGCTCTATGTGATGTTGTCCGAGAGCGCCGATGTCGCCGGTGACGACGCCGACCGCCGCGATATACTCGAACGATCAACCGGGCGGATCATCGAACGTTTCGCCCGCTCGCCCGCGGACCAGGCGCCCGTGCTTCACGCACTGGGCGAGCTCTATTTCTATCTTGGCGACTATCGGGGCGCGATCGCGGCGTTGCGGCCAGTGGTCACCGCCGGTGGCACGGTCCGGATCGATCCCGAGACGCTCGCGCTTTCGCGCTATGATCTCGCGCAGGCGCTCGTTCGCACCGGTGAGGTGAAGGAAGCGCGTGCTCTGCTGGCGCAGGCCCAGGCATATTGGACCAGCGATCCCGATCAGTGGCGTCACCGACTGATCGACAGCCGCCTGCTCGAGGCGCAGATCATGCGCGAGGCCGATCCGGCGGCGGCGGCGGCGCTGCTGCAGAAGGCCGCGGACGACCATGTCGCGATGCTGGGCACCGACAACCGCCTTGCAGGGGTGTTCCAGAACAATCTGGGTGTCGCCTTGCAGGCGAGCGGCGACCTGCCAGGCGCACGCAAGGCGCTGCAACAGGCGCGGCTGATCTGGGCCCAGACAGGACTGACCGATACGCCCGACGCGCTCAACACCGCGAACAATCTGGCCGCCATCGAGGTGCTGTTGGGAAATCCCGCCAAGGCGGCGCCCATTTTTGCCGAAGCCCTTCGCCTGCGCGAAAAACTGTTTGGCGCATCGGGCGGGACCGCGGCCTTGCTGAGCAATTATGGCAAGGTGCTGTTGCAGCTCGGCGACGCGACAAAGGCCTTGCCACTGCTCGCGCGTGCGGAGCCGATGGCCGAGCGCTTCGCCGGTGCGGGATCGATCCTGCATGTGTCGGCGCTGGCGGGGCTATCCGAAGCGCATTTAGCGCTCGACAATGGCGACGAAGCTCTCGCAGTCGCCCGGAAATCGGTGGCGACCGCCGGCAACGACCCCACGCCGCCGCGCGCGATCGCCCAGATCGCGCTTGGCCGGGCGTTGGCGGCCCGCGGGGACAAGGCGGGCGCTCGCGCCGCGCTCGGCACTGCCGAGCCGATCGTCAAGGCGATGGGCGCGCCCGCGGCCCGCCTGCAACAGGGGATAGGCGACATCAGGGCGCGTTATCGCCTCTAGTCGCGGTCAAGCGAGACCATCTGACTGCGGGGCGGATGTCCGCTTTCTCTCGCCATTTCTGTTTTCCCCCGTGAGGCCGGCGCGACCGCCGCCGATGCACAGGGAAGGATCGATCATGGCAGTGACACGCAGGAATTTCATCGCAGGGACCGCAGTTCTCGTCGCCGGTGCGACGAAGGCAACTGTCGCCTTTGCCAGGGACGGTGGGACGGTCGAATTGGAAGTCGCCGGTGCGCGCCGCCTGGCAGGCATGTCAGGCGAAAAGCTGCGCGCGGCGCTCGTCAAGTCGGTGCGGCTACGGTCGCGGCTGGAGCAACCGGTCAAAATGCAATTTCTTGCCGCGCGCCTCGTCGATGGCGAGATCGCCGAGATGTTCGCGTCCGACGCATTCGAACTCGCCTCGGGCGCGCAAGCCTTCCCGGGCGACATGTTCTTTCCGGGAGACATGTTCTTCCCCGGCGACATGTTTTTTCCAGGCGATATGTTTTTCCCGGGGGACATGTTCTTCCCCGGCGACATGTTCGTGCCCTCGAACGAGCCGCGAGCGGCACGGGAACTGCTGGGCCGTGTCGCAAAGGACACGTTGCTGCGCGGCGGAGCCGAGAATGGCATCATCTTCTTCATACTCGCCGAGAGCCGCGCGGTGTCGACCCGCGGGCTCGGCGTACCAACCCGGCGCGGCTGAGCGATGCGTAGCGCGATGGTCCTGGGCGACGGCCCGGCCGGACTGCTGGCGGCCATCGCGCTGCGGCGCGCGAACTGGACGGTCGAAATCGCACCGGGCCGACGGGTCGCCCGCGCGCACCATGGTCATATTCACCAGATTGCCGCCACAACGATCGCGGGGATCGAGGCCATCGCAGGGCGAGACCTCGCCGGATGGTCGGTCGCCGATCAGCTCCGGATCGACGGAGACGCACCGCCGGCCGTTGTGCCGGCCCCGATCGTCGATGCCCCCGCGCTGGTCCGCGCCTTGTCGCGGCGGGCAATCGAGCTAGGAGCCGTCGTAACCAGTCCACGCGCGGCCATTCCGATGGCACGCCAGGCGTTCGGTCTGGTGGTCGATGCCAGCGGAAGCGGCGTTCTTGCAAGCCGCACCGCCGGGCTCGATGTCGCGATCGACGAAAGCGATGCGACGGACATTTGCTGGACGTGGCGCGGATCGTTCGGCGACGATGCCCTTCCATGGATGATTGCCGCGCGCAATGTGGGAGGCGCCGCGAGTCTGTGGCTGTGCCGTCATCCGGAGGGTCGATGCACAATGACCGTTCGTACTGCGGGCGATGTCGAACGCCCTGGCTCTCCCTTCCGTCTTCTTGACAGTCTGATGCTCGCCGCCGGCCATGACGGGGCACGCCGCATGGGCAGCCTGCGCCTTGATTGCACGTCGGCGCGCCACTGCGCGCCCTATGCCCGGCGTGTCGAGGTCCGGGGCGCGCCGTGCGGGACTCCGCTGATACGTATCGGCGACGGCCTCATCCAGACGGCGCCGCGTTTCGGGCAGGGCTTTGCCCAGATCGTCGAGCAGATTGACCTGATGCGTCCTGCCATAGTCGGCGACACTTCGCTGCCCGACGCCGTCGCCGCTATCGAAGCCAGCGCCGATCGCCGCTGGCTGGCGGCGATGATCGGCTCGGCAAGCAAGTCTTTGCTCGCGGCCTGACAGCGCCATGCCTATCGGCGCCGATGTGACGCAACGCATAGATATGAAACGATCAATCCGCATAATGGGGCATGCTTACCGATTCATCCGATTCGCTCGTGGCAACGCTATACCCGCAGCTCAAGCGGCTCGCGCGAGACATGCACTGGCGCTACAGCGCGGGCGAAACGCTGCGCTCGACCGCACTGGTCAACGAAAGTTTCCTCAAGCTGAGAAGCACTGGCGGCTTTGTCGACGAGAAGCATTTCCTTCGAACGGCGGCGCGCGCCATGCGGCAGATCCTCATCAATCATGCCCAGGCCCGGCTTGCCGCAAAGCGCGGCGGTGGCATGCATGCCGATAGCTTCGACGATGAGTTGCCCGACGTCTATTGGGAGAGCGATGAACGCCTTCTGGCACTGAACGATGCCCTGGATCGCCTGACCGTGGCGGCGCCGCGGCTCGCCGAGATCGTCGAATATCGGTTTTTCGGCGGCTATTCCGAGCGCGAAATCGGCGAACTGCTGGGTGTGACCGAACGCACGGTCCGACGTGATTGGACGAAGGCGAAGATACTCATGCAGATGGAGATGGAGGGAAGCGAAATCGCTGAAGGCGCATCATAGGCCAGCGGCTGACGTCGGGGCTCATGCCCGGGGGCTAGCCTGTCTGCCGCCGGGTCGCTGCCAAAAGGCGCTTTATGTGCGCCGCCACGCTTTGCGGATCATAGGGCCTCTGGAGATGCGGACCCTCGTCACACAAGTGACCTGCTGCCTTTGCCGCTGAATCGACGCTGCCCGCCAGAACGACTTCGACATCGGGATGATGATCCCGCACCCACTTGCGAAGCTCGAACGCGTTGAATCGTCCCGACAGTTCCGCGTCCGTCAGCAAGGCGTCGATCTTCGCGGCACCTTCTTCCAAGGCCATGATCACTTCGTCGGCCGTCGCCGCTTCGAAGACCTTGTAGCCGCAGTTTCGAAGATATTCCGCCAATGCGTTGCGGATGAGGACATCCGCGTCCGCGACGATCAGGCACTTCGGGTCTGGGAGTTCGTCTGCCATGGCTCTCCTGTCAGCCGTTCGATCACATTGGCGAGTTCGGCAAAAGTGTATGGCTTGGGAAGAAATGCGTCAGCCGGATAGGATTCAGGTTCGAACAGGTGCGCCGAACAAACGATGACCGGACGCGCCGGCGCCAAAGATTTGGATCGGCGCGTGAGGTCTATCCCGTCGATACTGCCGGGCATCCGAACATCGGTGACCATGAGATCGACCGCCTGTCCGGATAAAAGAACCGCCAAGCCCTCGTCCCCATTTGCCGCTTCCAGAACCTGATAGCCAATCTCCCGCAAGGAATCGGCCAACATGAATCGAATGAGGAATTCGTCCTCGACGACGAGTATCGTCCGTGCGCTCACCGAATGTCCCTGCCCACAACCCGTACCCAGCGACTCCGTTTGGACCCGCACCCCGTCACGTTCTGGATGAACCTATTACGCCGCGCGGCAGGGGCTGGTTCCTTCGCTCGGCGAATCCAAACCGGATCGTTGGCGCTTCTGCAACCTGCGAGGCCCTATCGTATCAATACGCCTGGCCGGGATGAAGATCGGTCCAGCCTTCTTGGGCGATGCGACTCTACGGCCAAATCGCCGCGCTGGTGTCGGCCATCGTTGCACCGCGCTCGCCGATCGGACGCTCGGATCCCGTGGTGGTATCGCACGCGGTCTGGCGCTCGGCTTCGGCATTGATCAAGGCGCCGAGCAGGACGGCCCAAGCCGACAGGTAGAACCACATCAGCAACACCACCACGGCACCAAGCGACCCGTAGGTCGCATCATAGTCCGCGAAGCGGGACGCATAAAAAGCAAACCCGATTGTCGCAAGCAGCCACAAGATCGTCGCAAGGACGGAGCCGATGGTCAGCCATTGCCAGCGCGCATTGGCGCGATTGGGGGCAAAGCGGTAAATCCCGCCAAGGGTGAGGACGCACAGGGCAGCCGCAAGGAACCAGGTCAGCAACTGCACGGCCGCGGCCGCGAGATATCCGAGTGTGGCCGCCCATGCGCCTGCAAAGCCAAGCATGGATGCAGCGATGAGCCCGACGACCCCGACGAGGACGGTGCCGCCGACGAGAGCAGCAGACACGAACATTCCGCGGAGATAGCTGCGCTTCTCGCGCTCTTCGTAAATGATGTTGAGCGAAGTCATCATCGCTGCCGCTGCGCGCGAGGCGCCATAAATCGACACCAGCATCGCTACGGCAAGCCCAAATCCCTTCTGTTTCGACCCGCCCTGTGTGAGCTGTGTCAACTGGTCATGGATCAGCCGCGCGGCGTCGGCGGGCACGAGGTCGATGACCAATCGCATATGATCGGGCACTTTCGACGGGTCCGCGACAAGACCATAGGCCATGACGAGCGCCGCCAGAAGCGGCACGAAAGCGAGAAAGGCGTAAAAAGCGACCCCCGCCGCGAGCAGGCTGACATCATGCGCGCCGCTGTTCTGCCAGACCCGTTTGATAATGATCCAGATGGTGGACCGCGAGTAGCTGCGCGGCGTCTGTGCCGCCGCGCCGCGCTCGCGCGCCTTGCCCCCAAAAGGGGACGGCGTCGGGGTCGGCCCCTTGGCTCGGCTGGTCATCAGGACCATACGCATGAGATGCACATTCTTTCCCGGACCGGAGAAGAGCGATGCCATGCTTTGGCAGCGCCATCCCGACCGCACATCGATCGACGTCACGCGCGAAGCCTTGCCATGTTGCCCGAAGCAGGGCTAGGGCGTGGGGCATTCGCAAGGACCCGGTGTAATTCCGGGTGGCTATTCCGGCCGCCTATCCGCCGGACAACATCGCACATGCCAGTCTGAATGCGTCCATGGGGGCGCCATGTGTCCTGATGTGAGCTTTTCATGATCAACGGATTTACCGCATACCGCCGGCAATGGTTCGTCGGCGCCAGGACGGCACGCACCGATATCCTTGCAGGCATCGTCGTCGCGCTGGCGCTCATCCCGGAGGCGATCGGCTTTTCGGTTATCGCGGGCGTCGACCCGCGCGTCGGCCTCTACGCCTCGATCGCGATCGCGATCGTCATCTCCTTCACCGGTGGGCGGCCGGGGATGATATCGGCGGCGACCGCCGCGGTCGCCGTGCTCGTCAGCCCGCTCGTTCGCGACCATGGTGTCGAATATCTGTTCGCCGCAACGATCCTGATGGGGCTCATACAGATCGTCGCCGGCCTACTGCGGCTCGATCTCGTCATGCAATTCGTGTCGCGTTCGGTGATCACCGGGTTCGTGAACGCGCTCGCGATTCTCATCTTCATGGCGCAATGGCCACAGCTCATCGACGTCAGCTGGCAAACCTATGCCATGGTCGCAGGTGGCCTCGCGATCATCTATCTGCTGCCGCGCGTCACCAAAGCGGTGCCATCCCCGCTGGTGGCAATCCTCATCCTGTCGGTCATCAGCATCTGGTACGGCCTCCCGGTCAACACCGTCGGCGATATGGGCAAGCTTCCCGAAGGCCTGCCGAGCATAGTCCTGCCGAACGTGCCGCTCACCATGGAGACGCTCCGGATCATCCTTCCCTATTCGCTGACGATGGCAGCGGTGGGCTTGCTCGAATCTCTGCTCACGGCCCAGATCGTCGACGACATGACGCATAGCGACAGCGACAAGCGGCAGGAGTGCGCAGGACAAGGCAGTGCCAATATCGCCGCTGCCTTCGTTGGCGGCATGGGCGGCTGCGCGATGATCGGCCAGTCGGTGATCAATGTAACATCGGGTGGCCGCACCCGGCTTTCGACCTTTACTGCCGGCGCGACGCTGCTCATTCTGCTCGCGGGGCTCGGCCCCTATGTCGGACGGATGCCGATGCCGGCGCTCGTCGCGGTGATGATCATGGTATCGATCGGGACTTTCAGCTGGAATTCGATCGCCAATCTGCGCCGTCATCCGCCGACCTCGTCGATCGTCATGCTGACTACGGTGGTCGTCGTCGTGGCGACGCACGACCTGTCGCTTGGCGTGCTTGCCGGTGTCCTGCTGTCGGGCATTTTCTTCGCCGGCAAGGTCCAGCGTATGTTCGCGGTGCGGCGCGATGTCAGCAGCGACGGCACCCGGGCCACCTATTTCGTGACCGGCCAGATATTCTTCGCTTCCGTCGATCGCTTCACCCGCAGCTTCCCGAACGATGACCCTGCTCGCGACATTCTCATCGACGTCTCGGCCGCTCATTTCTGGGACATCTCCGGCGTCGGCGCCCTCGACAAGATTGTCGCGCGCCTGCGCCGAGACGGCCGCTCGGTTGCGATCGTCGGCTATAATCGCGCCAGCGCCGACATCGTCGACAGGTTTGCGCTGCACGACAAGACCGGGGTGGAGCTTGGGACAGTGCCGCTATAACATTGGGCGCATCGCGGTTCTTGGCAGTTTCCAGGCCCCCGCTCATGCTTTTGCGACGCGCCGAAATGAGACCGGGACGATAAAGCAAGATACCACGCGTAGCTGGCGGTGCGTATCGGAAGCGCACCGCGTCAACGCTCACATTGTTCATTTCCGTCGATCTTCACTCGGTCTGTCGTGTAGCCAGCTTCGTCATTGAACAGAGAGGCTACACGTCCGGACCTCTCTCTGGTCTGGACCACCGGTTCACGGTAGCCGAAAATGCGCGTATCGATGGTGATCGGGCCAGCTTGCCAACTCCGACATGAAGCGGCCGAATGGCGCCGTCCAGATCATAGGCACTATATTGATGCCAAGCTGATAAAAGCCTGTGTCCCGTCTGCCTCCCCTCAGTGATTGGAGGCAGGTCGGAGCCGCCGAAATCTCGACGCCTGTTTTGCCTACCAGCGCAGGAGCGGAGTGAGTATGAACCGCCCCGCTGCCGCCGACGATAGAACGACCAAGCCATGCCAGACGGCGATGTGGACCATATCGTCCGACGAGCAGTGCAGTGCGAGGATCGTCGCGCCTGCCGCTCCGGCGGCGATCCCGATTACCAGGCCTGCCCGTACGGGCGAGGTCGGCGCGCTGCCCTTGAGCCAGCAGAAGAGTGCAATTCCTACGCCCAACCCTCCGACCAGTCCGTCGAGCGTGCAGCGCAAACCGTTATGGGGACGCAGTGCTTCGATGGCACCATGGCTATCGCCGAAGCCCATGAACAACGCAGTGAGCGGCAACGCGAGCGATGCCAGCCCGGCCCAGCGCCAGCCGCTATAATCCCGCCCGACCCCCGGCAACCCCATGCGCAGCGCACTCCACGCGGCCGACAGGCCGAGCGCTGCGATCAGCCAGAAGGACAGCATCGGCAATGGCGCCATCATCGCGCCGCCCGCAAGATCGTGTCGCATGCCGAGCAGCCACAGCAGCAGCGTGCCGACGGCAATCCAAGCGGCCGCGACCCAGAGCCCGCCGCGGAGCAACCGCCGCGGCCGCACCGGCTTGAGATCGTCGGCCAGCCCGTCGATCAGCGCGTCGGTCGATGCGTCGGTCATTCTCATTCGCTTTCAATCATATCGGCGAGCTTCTTGAGCCCGCGATGGATGTTCACTTTCACCAGCGATTCGCTCTGGCCGCAAATCGTCGATGCCTCGGCAATCGAGGCGCCCTCGATCTTCACCAAGGTTATCGCCTGCACCTGTCCCGGCGTGAGATAGCCGAGCATCCGGTCGATGCTGAGCCGCGCATGCACCGCCTCGTCCCCGGCGCCAACGGGAGCATCATTATCGCCAAGTTCCGCTTCGTCACGTTGGCGACGAAGCATGTCGATCCAGCGGTAGCGCGCAATCGCCGCAATCCAGGGCAAAAAGGGCCGCCCGCTATCCCAAGTCGCCAGTTTGCGATGCATCGACACAAGCGTCTCCTGCACCAGGTCGTCGATGTGATGGGGAGCGATCCGGCGTGCAAAATAGCGTTCAAGCCAATTGCGGCAGCCCCCGAGCAACGCACGATAGGCCGCACGATCCCCGCGCTGCGATGCAGCCATCAGGCGCGACAGCGAGGGTTCGTCGAGGCTCATTACGCGCGCACTCTAGCAACCAGCGCGTCGGCCGAAAACAGCCCCCCACCGCGCACGATCAATATCGCCGCCATCGCGACCCACAGCGAGTGCACTGGCCACCAGGCATCGGGATAAACGAATATCTGAATGACGAGCGTCATCACCAGCAACGCGCCAGCCGAGAAGCGCGTCGCAAGGCCGAGGAGCAGCAGCGCCGGAAAGACATGCTCGGCATAGGTGGTCAACGGCACTGCGAATGCAGGATCGAGCGGCAGGCCCGAAAATTCGGATGCGAACAGATCATATTGCGACGGATTGATCTGCAGGAAGCCTCCTTCGACCAGCTTCGTCTGACCCGACCGCCAAAACACGCCCGCAAGCGCAAGGCGGAGCAGGAATAAAGCGGCGGATTCGGGAATATGCGAGGCAGCGATCTCTACGCCGCGGTCGTAGAATGCGACTAAGCGATTCATCATAAAGCCTTTCGAATACCGGGCATCGATTGGCGCCGCTCATCCGGCAGCACTGTCGCGATTGGGTTCGGCAGGATACGCCCGGAAGTTACAACACATTGAGCGCCAGGCGCGCGAAGAGCGATATTCTGGGAAATGGGATCGCCGGGCGGCGTGTATGGCCGCCCGGCGCTCGCGTGGGCCGAGACGCGTCAGGCCTTTGGGGTCAGCGATCCGGTGCCTTTGGGTGTCTTGATCGCGGTGCAGGTCCCGGCCTTCACCAGCTTCCACGCATTGCCTTGGTAGTTAACTGTGGACGTACCCGCGCAGCTCGTGCCCGCGCCGGCTTTGCAATCATTCTTGCCGGCGAGCGACACGCCATAGCATTTCTCCATGGCCTTGGGCGCCGCAGAGGCATTGGTCGCGGTCGCAGCGATCGCGAGCGCCAGCGTTGCAGCGACAGTGGCATAGGTCTTGGTCATCATCATTCTCCTATAACGGCGGATGCCCACTCCGAGGTCGGGCATGACCAGGAGTTCGCAGACGATCGACCGATGGTTACAATGGCGTGCCGTGAAATGCGGCGGCGAGGATCTCCGCGAGCTTCGACTCCTTGGCAGCACCTCGCCATTTGCGCTGGGGATGTAACCGTGGTGCGATCCGCGCCGAACTGGGGAAGCCAATCCGGCGAAATATTCTCCAGGAGACCGATATGATCACGCTTCGTACCAGCACCAGCATCGCCGCTTCCGCCGCTCTCATCGCGATGGGCGCTGCAGCCGCCCCGACGGCGGCTGTCGCCAAGGGCGCGACCACCGTCCATTGCTATGGCATCAACACGTGCAAGGGCACGTCCGACTGCAAGACCGCGCACAACGAGTGCAAGGGCCTGAACGACTGCAAGGGTCAGGGTTTCAAAGCGATGTCCGCCAAGAAATGCGCTGCCGCCGGCGGCAGTCTGACCGAGAAGTAAGTACCTCCAGTCCGGCGGGTTCCCTAACGCCCCCCTGCCCGCCGGGCCACCGTCCTTCTGTTCCGCGAGGTCCCGATGATCCCTTCTTTTTCCGGCTTCGGTCTCGGCCTGCGTAAGCCGCATTATCCCGAATTTCTCGAACAGCGCGTTTCGGTTGATTTTGTCGAGGTCATCTCGGAAAATTTCATGGTCGACGGCGGCCGCCCGAAACGCATCCTGCGGGAAATACGCGAGCGCTATCCGGTAGCCCTGCACGGCGTGTCGATGTCGGTCGGTTCGGCCGATGGCGTGGACGCGGCCTATCTCGCGCGGCTGAGGGCGCTCGTCGATGAAATCGAGCCCTTGTTCGTGTCGGACCATCTCTGCTGGACACAATTCAGCGGGTTCAATTCACACGATCTCCTGCCCCTTCCCTACACGGACGAAGCGCTCGGCATCGTCTGTGCAAATGTGGACCAAGCGCAGGACATGTTGGGCCGGCAGATGCTGATCGAAAACCCGTCGAGCTATATCGAGTTCGATGGCGACACGATGCGCGAATGGGGATTCCTCGATGAACTGTGCACACGCACGGGATGCGGATTGCTGCTCGACATCAACAATGTTTTCGTCAGCGCGACCAACCATGGTTTCGACCCGATCGCCTATCTCGACGGCATCCCGCACCATCGCGTCCGCCAAGTCCACCTCGCCGGGCATTCGCAAGGAAGCGCCATGCTGATCGATACGCATGACAGCCCCGTGCCGCCGTCTGTGTGGGATTTATACGCGCATGCGCTACCCCGCCTCGGGCCGGTCGCGACGATGATCGAGCGCGACGACGCGATCCCGCCGCTGCACGAATTGCTCACTGAACTGGACCAGGCCCGCGCCTCCAGCGCGGCGGCGCGGTCGTTGGCGGCATGAGCCTCGCCCAAACGCAGCGCGCGTTCAGCGCATGGTTGCGGACGGGAGCGACCGACGACGCCATTCCTTTCGGTTCCAGCGCGCAGCCAGGCATGGCCATCTACCAGAATAACTTCCGGGCGCAGCTCGCGGACTGCCTGGAAGACAGCTTCCCGCAAACGCGCCAATGGATCGGCGGTGAGGCTTTTCACGATGCGGTCGTCCACCATGTCGAGCGCGTACCGCCGAGCAGCTGGACTCTTGACGCCTATCCGCGCGATTTCCCTGCGACGCTCGCGCTGCTCTATACCGACGATCCCGAAGTCGGCGAACTGGCGGATCTCGAATTGGGATTGGCAGAGGCCTTTGTGGGGCCGGATGCCGAACAGATCGCGGCCGTTCGCATCGCGCAGGTCGACTGGGATCGTGCTATCCTGCGGTTCACGCCGACGCTCGATTTGCGCCCGCTAAAAACGAACGCCCCGGACATATGGAACGCCCTTGCCAGCAAGGAAACACCACCGGCTGCCATGCCGTCGCCCAAGGGCGCTGCGCTGATGATCTGGCGTCAAGGCGAAACGTCGCGGTTTCGCGTGATCGACGGTGCGGAACACCAGAGCATTCTGCAGACTCGCAATGGGCTGTCCTTTGCGGCGCTTTGCGCGCAGCTGGTCGACCAGATGGGAGAGACAGACGGGGTGGCCGTCTGCGGGGCATGGCTCGGCACCTGGCTAGCGGAAGGCCTGCTGACGGATATCGTTCAATGTCCGAACTCATCGACGGGCGCAGCGAGAGAGTAAAGGCTTTTCCGACGGAGCCAGTGGCAAAGCGCGCCATCGGGGCACCGGTCACGGGGCGTGTCGTCTCAGCGGCCGAACATTTCCCACCGGGCGGGCAAGACTTCGTTTTTTCATGAAAGGCGTAGCGGACCTGGTTCCGCCCGTAGGTCAGCCATATCAGGTCCGCACTGACAGGCCCCTCGCGTCCGCATGAAGAATGATCGCCGTGCCGGATCAATCGAGCTGACCGCGCAACCGACAGACCGTTAGTCCCGCGCACCCATGGTCAGCGGGCCCCACTGCACGAATGACAATCCCAACTTTTGGCCAGGACCGCCGGGCGTCTCCTAATCTTCCCGATCCCAAGACCGCGGATGACACAGCTTTGCGACAGATGGCGGCCATCATGTGGACGGGGCACGGAAAGGCATTGTCATGGCAGTCCAATATCGAGCCACCACCCGCTTCGGCCTCGGCCGTCGATTTGACGACGTCGCGATCGCCGACCCGCAAGGCTGGCTGATACGCCAACTCGTCGAATATGATCCCGCGCCCGCGCCGATCGCGGCGCAGGCCAGGCGCGAGGCAATTGCCAACGCTTATGTGACATATCAGGACCAGAGGCGGGCGATGCGTCGCAAAACGGCTGAAATGCCGATGCCCGAGAACCAAGACAGCATGCCCCCCGAAATGCAGCGGCTTTCGCGGTCAGGGATCCGGCGCCATTACAGCGATGCGGCCGCCGCGCGCCTTGCCGCCGCCGTCGCGACGCCGACGCCCTTTCCCGAACGGCTGGTGCATTTTTGGTCCAATCATTTCGCGGTGTCGGCCGACAAACAGTCCGTGATCGGCTTTGCCGGCAATTACGAGTTCGAGGCGATCCGCCCGCATGTGATGGGCAAATTTTCTGACCTGCTGATCGCCGCGGTTCGCCATCCCGCAATGCTGTTCTATCTCGACCAGGCCCAAAGCTTTGGCCCCGACAGCCCTTTTGCAGCTCGCGTCAGAAATCGCGGCAAAGGCAAGGCGCCGGGTCTCAACGAAAATCTGGCGCGCGAGATACTGGAGTTGCATACGCTCGGTGTAAGAACGGGCTACACGCAGGCCGATGTCACCGCCTTTGCCAAGGCACTCACGGGCCTGACCGTCGCCGGTCTTGGGCGCGGAGCAGGGCTGCGATTGATGCCCGCCGATGCGCGGCCGGGCGCGACCCTGTTCATCGGCTCGCTCCATGAGCCGGGTCCCAAGACGATCCTTGGCAGGCGGTATGAGGATGAAGGCAAGAAACAGGCCGACGTAGTGCTGCGCGACCTCGCCGTCCATCCAGCGACCGCCGAGCATATCGCGACCAAGCTGGCGCGCCATTTCACGGCAGACGAGCCGCCGACGGCACTGGTCGACCGGCTGTCGGCGGACTTCGTCAAGACCGGCGGCGACCTTCCGTCGCTGTACCGAACGCTGATCGCCTCGCCCGAGCCATGGGCGTCAAAACCGGCGATGTTTAAATCACCATGGGACTGGACGGTGTCGATGTTGCGCGCGCTGAACGTCCCGGCGCTTGGAGAACGGCAGAATGTGGCGGCCATTTTCACGCAGCTTGGGCAACCCGTTTGGCGCCCCGGATCCCCCGCAGGCTATGACGACAAGGTCTCGACCTGGGCAGGGTCTGCGGCGCTGATGCAGCGCGTCGAACTTGCGAGCCGGATCGCCGGACGGATCGGCGACCGCGCCGATGCGCGTCAACTTGCGCCGCTCGTCCTTGCTGACGCGCTCACGTCTGAAACCGGCGAGGCGATCGCCCGCGCCGACAGCCCGGGCCAGGGTATCGCAATGCTGTTCGCCAGCCCGGCCTTTTTGCGGAGATAGATGATGAACCTTTCACGCCGCTCTATCATCCTGTCGGGCATCACGGTTGTCGCCGCAGGCGCGCTTCCCCGCTTCGCCTATGCCGCCGCAGGCACGCCCAAACGCCTCGTCTTCATCATTCAGCGCGGCGCAGCGGACGGGCTGGCGATCGTCGCACCGACCGGAGATCCTGCATTTGCCGCCGCGCGCCGCACGATGGCCGATGAGACCGCGGGCGGAGCCAGCCTCGATGCGATGTTCACCCTGCACCCGGCGATGGCGGCCACCGGGAGCCTGTTCGCCGGCAATCAGGCGCATTTTGCGCACGCAGTTGCCACGGGCTATCGCGACCGCTCGCATTTCGACGGACAAAATATGCTCGAAGGGGGCGGGTCGCGGCCCTATGGGCGCGACACCGGCTGGCTTGGGCGATTGCTAACTCTCTTGCCCGCCGCAGAGCGCGACGCCATCGCGATTGCGCCTGCCGTGCCGCTCGCGCTCCGCGGTACGGTGCAGGCCGGCACTTACGCGCCTAGCCGCCTGCCACAAGCCGACAGCGATCTGATCACGCGGCTTGGCGCGCTCTATCAGGACGATCCGCTGCTGCACCCGCTTTGGGAGAGCGCAGTCAAGACGCAAGAACTGGCGAGCGACATCGGCGGCAACAACGGCCGCAACGGCGCCGACCTCGGCAAGCTCGCCGCCTCGCTCATGCTTCCCGCCGACGGCGCGCGGGTCATGATGGTCGAAACGGGCGGTTGGGACACGCACAGCGGCCAACGCGGTCGGCTCGCGGCGCAGCTGCGTGGGCTCGACCAGCTTGTCGGCGCCGTTCAGACCGGGCTTGGCCCGGCGTGGGCCGAGACGCTCGTCATCGTCGCGACCGAGTTCGGCCGCACAATCGAAATCAACGGCACCGGCGGCACCGATCATGGTACCGCGGCGACCGCGATGTTGCTCGGAGGCGGATTAAAAGAAGGCGGTAAAGTATCGGCAGACTGGCCAGGGCTGACCCCATCGGCGCGGTACGAAGGTCGTGACCTCAAACCGACCCGCAGCCTCGAGGGCGTGATCGCGGGCGCGGTGTCGCATCATTATGCGCTTGACCCGCGGATTGTCTCCAAAACTCTCTATCCTGATATGTAGAAGCGATTTTGGCGGCCTCGCAAACGGATGACGGTGGCCGCGAGTTACCCGTCAGATGCGGGGCTTGAATCTGCGACGCGGGGCCCTTTTCGCTACAGACGCGACCACAAAAAAGCGCCCGCCCGGGTTAGTCCGGGCGGGCGCCAGATGAAGAATTCGTCCTCGTGCGAGGGCGAGCTCTTCTGGGTCGCCCGGCGCTGTTAGGACGAACATCAGGGATTCGATTGGATGGAAACGCCAAATCGGCCGGTGCCGCATTGCCGCCCCCGCGATGAGCGGCTAGCTCAATGCAGACCAGCGGGGGCGAATGGTTATGCGCGGATTCTTCGGACAGCTTGCGGCGCTCGCCTGCGTCATCGGCCTCCCCTATGTATCGCCTGCCCAAGCGCAGTCGCCCCAAGTCCAGGATGAAGCCCGCAAAGCCGATTTCGACACGCGGATGGCGGACATCAGGAGGCGCCAGAGCGCGGTTCCGTATAGCGACCAGGCCGCGCGGATCGCCCTCCTCACTGAACGCGCCAAGCTGATTGCCGGATATCATGGCGAAGCGAGCGTTGCCCATGCCGATGCCCTCCAACTTCTCGCTTTCGAATATTATTCGGAGAAGCGCTGGGCTGAGGATGCGGCGCTTCGCGCACGGGCTCTCGAAATTCGTCGCAAGGTCGAGGGCGATAGATCGAGCGACACGCTTTATGCCGTGCGCGCCCTCGCCCACTCGCTCGCAGAAGACCATCGAAGAGCGGAGGCCACCAAAATATTGGCCGACGTCCTTCAAGCCTGGCAAGGCGGCGCCACCCTGAGCGACGCGGCCGAACGCACGGTGCCGCGCGGGCGCACGGTCGAGGGCAAGGCACTCGGCATGGCCGCTGCCACGCATGCCAAACTTGCTCTCGACAACGGCGATGCGGCATCGGCGCTGGCGTCGTCGCGTATCGCCGCAGCGTCGTCCCTGGCCTACCGGCGCGGATTCGGGGTTGGTGTTCTCGACGAGCAGATGGTCGAGCTTGCCGAGCGGGATCCGTCCACCCACACCGGCGAAGAGACATTCGCCGAATGGTCACGTCTCTACGCCGATGTGCTTTGGGAAGCTGATCAGGCGGGCCCATCGGCCAAAGGTGATGCGCTCCTTGTCCTGCAGGACATCATGGCGGGCCGGACTTCACGCGCCTTGGCGCGATCGGCAGCGACGCGCGCGGCTGCCGCGTCGGGCGCCGCCGGACTTGCCGCAGACCGCGATGCCAAGGCGGCCGAACTCGGCGCGCTCTTCGCCAGGAGCGAGGGCATGAAAACCGGCAGCGAGGCCGATCGGGCGCTGTGGCAGGACATCGGCACAGCGAATACCGCGCTCGAGGCGATCGACGCCCGGCTGACCGCTGCGACGCCAGGCTATTTCGAATTGATAAAGCCCGCCATGCTGAACGAGGCGTCCGCCAAGGCCCTGCTTGGCGCCGACGAGGCCTTCTTGATGATTGTGCCGACCCCGCGCGGCACGCACAGCCTGATCGTGACGCACGAAGGCATCGACTGGCACCGCTCCGCCATGACAGAGGCGGAACTGGCAGGTCATGTTCGCCGACTGCTATGGGATGTCGGCGCGGATATCGATGTCACGCCCGAAGAAGATGAGCGGTGGTCTGCCGAAGGCGAAGGCGACTTCCCGTTCGATCGCGGCACGGCCTTCCACCTCTATGAGGAACTGATAGCGCCCGTGAGCAAGGCGCTGGCAGGTAAGCGCCATCTGTTTACGTCCGCGACGGGTTCGATCTCCTCGCTGCCCTTGGGTATCCTTGTCACCGAAAAGCCCGAGGGCGTTGACGGCGACCCTGCCACATTACGCGCAACGCCCTGGTTTGCGGACAAGGTGGCGATCGTCCAGCTTCCCTCGCTCCAGTCGCTTCAGCTTCTTCGGGCGGTGGCAGACCGCGACGCCCCCGACAGAGGGAATAACATGATCGGCTTCGGCGATCCATTGCTCGAAGGAAATGCCGCCACGCGCGGCGTCGAGGGTCGAACCCGGATGGCACGCGGCGGCAACGCGCCGCTCGCCAGCAACATCTGGCGCACATCGAGCGGCGAGACCCAGCTCGCCGATCCAGCCGCGCTTCGCCGGCTGGCGCGGCTTCCAGGGACCGCGAAGGAGCTGAAAGCGATGGAGACGCTTGTCGGCTCCGAGAAAACGAAGTTGTTTCTGGCAGGCGAAGCGACCGAGACAAAGCTGAAGGGGGCCGACCTTGCGTCCGCATCGGTGCTGTTCCTCGCAACGCATGGCCTGGTCGCGGGCGAGGTCGGCGACATTGGCGAACCGGGCCTCGTCTTCACACCGCCGGTGGTCGCCAGCCCCGCCGACGATGGCTTGCTCACCGCGAGCGAAGTGGCATCGCTGCGCATCGGCGCGGAGTGGGTCATCCTGTCGGCCTGCAACACGGCAGCTGGCGACGGCCGCGCCGGCGCGCCTAGCCTTTCCGGTCTCGCACGCGCTTTCTTCTTTGCAGGATCCGAGAGCCTGCTCGCCTCGCACTGGCCGGTCCGTGACGATGTCGCGGCCATTCTCACCGTGCGCCTGTTCGAGATTTTACAAGGCGACCCAGGGCTGTCACGCGCCGAAGCGCTGCAGCAGGTCGAACGCGAAATCCGCGACGACACGCGTGACGATCCCTATCTCAAGAGCTGGTCGCACCCGAGCGCCTGGGCGCCCTTTTCGCTGATTGGCGATGTCGGCCGCTGATCCGTTCAAGACTAACCGTTGGTCGCACAGGGCGGCAATTGGCAAGATTTCGTTAACCTCGTCCGCGCATGTCCGGTGCGGGGGGCACGACAAGCGGCTTCAGCCGCGCGAATGGAGATTTCGCGGTGCTCGAATATGAAACGAGACCGGTATCGGTCGCCGGCCCGCTGGGGCCGGTGACGTTGGCCGACCTGCCATCGTCATCGACGACCTATTGGGTCGCACGGCGCAAGGCCGAGCTTCTGGCCGCGATCGACGGCGGCCTGCTCGGACTTGAGGACGCCTGCCGGCGATACCGGCTCAGTGAGGAAGAACTTGATGGCTGGCGGCGCACGCTCGACCGTGCGGGCATCCCGGGCCTTCGGATCACGAACATAGCGCGAGACCGGAAGCGATAAGATTTACCCTAGGTGCCGCGCGTCCCCCACAATCGCGCGATGCCAGGGGGACGGCGTGAGCAGACTGGTCCCTCTCGCGCCGTCTTTTCTTCACGGCTTCGGACCTGGGGGCCAGCACGATCGGCGCTGCACGGCGATTGGAGTCATCCCCTTGAGAGGGGAGTTGAAAGGAAGCGGACCGTTTCCCGTCTTTAGCGACCATCGAGATTGGCCGCCCGATCGGCAAGCGCGCCAAGCAAATGAATCCCGCGATAGCGCTGTTCGATCTGCCCCAGTCGCGCCAATTCTCTCATCGCTGCGCCCAATGTAACGCGCGACACGCCGAGCAGGTCGGCGAGCTGTTGCTGCGTGGCATCGACGGTGTCACGACCAGCGCTACTGCGTGCCATGGTTACAAGCAGATGCGCCAGCCGATCCGTCGCGCTCAGTCTTCTTTCGGCATCGATCGTGTCGAGCGCGCTTGCGAGTTGCCGCGACAGGCTTCGTAGCAGGAGCTCGGCCCAGCCGACGTCCGCAGCCATCAATTGGCGAAGCAAGGGACGATCGATAGCGATCATGCTCGCGCCACCCTCGGCGATGGCATCGACCTGCCGCGGCACGCCGGTGAAGAAGGCAAGTTCACCGAACAGGTCGCCGGCAGCAAGCACCGCGAAATGCGTGAAGGCGCCGTCTGCTGAATGACGGCCGATCGTCACATGCCCATCGATGACGGCCCAGAAGGCATCCCCGGGATCGCCCTGATGCTGGATGAACTGTCCGGCGGCAAATTGCTGCACGCGTGCACGCGCCGAAAGTTGCGCCAATTCGTGCGCAGAAAGCCGTGAATGCTCGGCCATCGCAAAATGATAACTTCTTTGCATTCCTGAACCGGACGCTGTGGCATTTACCGATTCAAGGCAAGCGGCAATCGATCGCGGGCCCATGGGAGACGGCCATGCATCTGACGACAGCGCAATCGAGCCTCATCGTGCTCGGCATCTATCTGGCCTTCGGACTGCTCGAACTTACCTCGACGCGTCTGTTCGCGAAAGACGAGCAAACACGCCATGACGGAATATTGGAAGCGGTTAGCACGATCGTGCTGCTCGCGATCACGCAGCCGACGATCCTTCTTATCGTCGGCGCGATCGGGCACCGCACCGCCCCCCAGTTTGAAGGCGCACTTGCGGGCATTCCCGTCCTCGCCGCGCTCGCGTTGTTTCTCGTCTTCGAGGACATGATGCAATATTGGTGGCACCGTGCGAGCCACAGCTTCGGCTGGCTCTACAACCTCCACCGCGCCCATCATAATGCGCGCTATATGAGCGTGCGGCTCGTGTACCGGAACAACATCATCTACTATGCCCTGATGCCGAGCATCTGGTTTGCCGGCGTGCTGGTCTATCTTGGGCTCGGCTGGTTCTATGCGGGCTATCTGGTCGTCAAGATGGCGGTGATCATAGGCGCCCACAGCGACGTCGCCTGGGACCGCCCCCTCTATCGCATCAAGGCGTTGGCGCCGGTCATGTGGCTCGCCGAACGCACGATCAGCACCCCCGCCACCCATCATGCGCATCACGGCCGCCATCTCAGCGATCCCGCCGTCCATTATAAGGGCAATTTCGGAAATCTGCTCTTCTTCTGGGACGTGCTGTTCGGCACCGCGAAGATCACCCGCAGCTATCCTGAAAGCTACGGCGTCGAGGATCTGCCGCCGGCGACGCTCGGCCAGCAATTGCTGTGGCCGATCTTTCCAGAGAACAAGGATATGGCTGCGGATATTCCCGGGAGCGTTCCAGCGGCGCCCTTGCCCCGAAAAATTGCCGCCGGTTGATGGCGGTTCGCGGTCACGCAGCCGGCCGGGGGGATTTGACGGGGGCGGACGCGCAGAGCCATTTTTTTAGCCTCGAGCTCACTTCCGCATTTTGCGACCGGTATAGGCAAGGACAGTGCGGAAAAATTGAGCGCCCTACCGCGGTGGCGACCAAAAGTGCCCGTGTAGCGACGCTCAGCCCCCTGACCCGAAAACCGCCCAAGCCAGCGCGCAAATGGTCAGAATTACCGAAAGCGCGAATAGAATACGCACGGCCGGCGAACGGACCATGTCCAATATGGCGCCAAACATCCCCGTAACAAGAAAAAGGACGAGCGCGATGAAGGCAATGAAGTGTAGCGGAGGTATCTCGAACTGCATTTTTCATCCCCCGTTGCCGACTGAGGCCAGCGAGCGGGGTGCGCGCGTCCAACCATAATTGTTGCGCGGAATCTTATTGCGCAGACTTTTGCGTCTTATCGCTCGCAGTCGCTCCATCTTCCGATGTGGCAGCGACGGCGTCGGCGAATTGCTCCGCCGTGTAGGCTGCCGCAAGGCCTTTCGGCGACATGATGAAAGCCGAGCGGGCGACAGGCACATCGCCCTGATCGGTGGCCAGCGTAACTGTCTCTCGATCGACAGATTTAACGGTTCCGAGAATCTGGCTCCCTTTCGCGCTATGGACGGTTACCCCCGGCTTGAGGGCGCTCGCCACGGCAGCTTCGACTTTGGCCCGCCCTTCCGCCGCCTGCTTGAGCGCATCGGCGAACTGCGCCGGGCTGAAGCTAATCGCCAGTCCGGATGGCGACAGGAAGAAGGCGCCCCGCGGCAGTTTCACATCGCTCGCCGGGGTCGATACGATCACCCCGTCGGCATCCACCTGCTTTACCGTGGCAAGGACGGTCGCGCCGTTGACACCGCGAACCTCCGCGCCAGGCTGCACGGCCGCTTCGACTGCATTCGCCTGCGCATTGGCCGCCTTGTCGCGAGCCGCGACGAGCTCGGCGCGCGACACCGAGATCAGCAACCCCTTTTCGCCCTTCCCGAACGAGGTGACAGGCAGGGCAATCGGACCACCGTCCAGGCCGATGACCGCGTTGCCGCCGCTTACGCTTTCGACAGGCCCCACGAGATCGCCTGCCGGATCGTAGACCGGCGCGCCCGCAATGACATCCACGTTCGCTGCCGGCTGTGCGATGGCGGCGCCGAATGGCGCTCCGAGCGCGGGTACCAACGCAAGGGACAATAGGGCGCCGAGACGCTCGAGCATCCGATATTCTCCTGAATTTTGTGCGATGAGCCACCTATTCACAGATGGGCGGGAGAGTTAACCGCAAAGCAGGATGAACCGTGCAGCGAGCGAGACGGGCAGAGTTGAGCATGCGATGCGGACCTCGCGCATGCGCTAGGACGTGGCGATGGAGGACAGCCCGGCCGTATCGGCAACCGAACCCAAGTCTCCGCCGACGCTTGCGGCGCTGATCAGCGGCAGTCCAGCGTCCGGCGATGTCGTCCGGGCTGCGGAGACGCTCTCACGAGCGCTCGGAATCGCCTGGGAGGCAATCTTTGTCGAGACGCCGGAAACCGATCTGGCGGGTGCCGCCGGATCGCGTGCATCCGAAGCGCTGGATTATGCGGCACGGCACGGCGGCACCGTGGCAACAGTTGCTGCCGCGACGATCGCGGGCGGCATTTGCGAGCATCTTCAAAGTTCACCCGCTGCTCATCTCGTGATTGAAGCGCAGCCGGCCCGGCGCTGGCGCGACCGATTACAGCCGTCGGCGATCGAGAATTTATTGGCGCGGGAGCCAGATATTCTCCTTCACATCCTACCCAGCATCGCAGAACCAGCGCGGGAAGCGACGCCTTTGAAGGCTCCCGTGCGCATGACTGCAACACATTATGCAGTCGCCGCAGTCTGGGTCGGCGCGACGCTCCTGTTCGCCGAGCTTCTTCATCTTTTCATTCCAGCGCGGTCGCTCGACCTCGTGTTTCTCCTGCCGGTGATCGCTATCGCCGCCCGCTACGGGCTGCGCCCGGCCCTGTTCGGCGCCATGCTATCGGTGCTTGCCTATAATTTCTTCCTGCTCGCCCCCTCCTTCCGCTTCGACCCCGCTGCGCCGCAGAATCTTGTGATGGCGGCGGTCTTGTTCGGGGTCGCCGCCTATACGACCATGGTGACCGGGCAATTGCGGGGACGGCTTATCCTCAGCGACCGTAGCGCGCGCGACAACGCCAGCCTCGCAGCGCTTGCGCAGCGACTGACGCGCGAAGCCGACTGGGAAAGCACGGCGGCAACGCTGTGCGAACATGTCCACGGGCTGTTCGATCTGAACGCCGCCGTGTTTCGCGAACGGAACGGCACGCTGGTCATCACGGGTGCGGCGCCACGCGAGCCGGTGCTGGGCCCGGTAGACCGCGCGGCCCTCGAATGGTGCCATGCCCATGCCGAGGAAGCGGGCGCGGGCACGGCGCGGATTTCCTCGTCCGACTGGCAATTCCATCCGCTGGCCACATCGCTCGGGCAACTGGCCGTTCTCGGCATTGCGCGCGACGATGGCGCGGAGCCCGTCAGACCCGACCAGCGCGTGTTGCTTTCGACCATTATCGCGCAGGCCGCCCTCGCGCACGAGCGCCTGCGGCTCGAAGACGAGATGCGAAGGGGCCAGCCGTGATCAGGTCGCGGCCCATCTTTTGAATCATTTGACTGGCCGCGGCAGACTGCGACGATCATCATACCGGGATGATTCCAGGCCGCAGGATGGTCCTGGCGCTGTTCGCAACCGCGGTTATTGCGGACGCGGTCAGCGCAATCCTATCGCTTGAGCGGCACTAGGCTTCGGGCTTGCCTGCAGCTTCGCTGCCGCCCGCAGCTTTCCGGGCCGGATGCCGGCGTTTTGACGGGGCGGAGCACGAGCCGTCCTTGGCTCGCTAGCCAGCGATCGTCGCCGAGGGTGATCAAGTGCCGTAGCGGCGGGCGCGCGAGAGGAAGGGAATGACTTCGACGCATTTCGACGAGTCCCCAGCTCCAGGATCGCTCAATTGCCAAGCAGAGCCCCGCTGATTTTGCGAGACATGCGACTGCGGCGCTCCAACGACGTGGCGGGGCGGGGCCGGCCAGGTCCCCGGTCTTAGCGCCCCACCCGAGTGCTTCGCAGAAAAGAGCAAAAAGAAATTTGCCTATACATGCAACGGCGATGGCCGTGACCGGTTCGTTAAACAGGAGGGGGGCGAACCGCATGCATAGCGTGCGATCAACCATCAACCCGGAGAAGTATCATGGTAGAAACCATCGAACGCAGCCAATCCCATCGCCTCATCGCATCCGACAAGGTCGAAGGAACGAGGGTCTACAATCCCCAGAACGAAAAGCTCGGCACGGTCCGGAATATCATGATCGACAAGAAGTCGGGCAAGGCCGAACATGCCGTGCTCGAGTTCGGCGGGTTCTTCGGCCTGGGCAGCGACCACTATCCGATCCCGTGGGACATGCTCACGTACGACACCGAGAAAAACGGCTATGTCGTCGATCTATCGAAAGAGCAGGTCGAAAGTGCGCCGCACTATGCGGCAGACAACGCGCCCGACTATGACGATGGCTACGGCCGCAGTGTTTACGGCCATTATGGCCTGAATTATCCCGTTGTCTGACCGACGATGAGAGTGACATTGGGTCGTTATTTTGATGTACCTACGCAGGCGCGTGCCGGAGAGATCAACTCCGGCCCGCGCTCTTGCCGGCTCAGGGTTCCAGGCTCGTACCTTGACGCGAATTGAACTCTTTGTCCTGCGTGCGGACGCCAAATCTATCGGGATTGCTCCCTCGGCCTGCCAGAGGCACGTGATTGCCAGCAATCGAAAATTTGGCCGATTTGAGATTGTCCGAAATTAGGTGTCAAACAAAGGGAGCGGACGTTCAACGACGAACCGGAGAGCTCGCTCAACGGGATAGCGAGTTTTACTGGCTAGACTTTGATGTTTTCCGTCAGAGTCAACGCATCTTCAACGTCGACGCCGGGGTAACCTCTCTTGCACAAGTCATCTCGCGCGCGCTCCGAAAGTCGCTTGATCGGCAACGTGACAATCAAAACGTCTCAAGCTATCGGCGTCTTGGGTCGCACCGCTTTTCTTCTCTCGCCGAGGCGACACGATGCGCATACCTGTTTTATCCCGACTATCCACATTGCTGATGCTGGCATTTGGCGCGGGTTCAAACGCGCAGGCCCAAGCCGGTCTCGAAAGCTGGACCTGCACCGCGGTGGCCGAAGGCGCCCATTGCATCGAAAGGCTGGACGCCGCCGATCTTGCCGTCGCGGTTCAGTCGTCGGCGCGCGATTTGCGCAAGCTCAAGGCCTACAGCGCGGAGGAGTGGCGCAAACAGCAGCGCGGCGCGCAGGGCAAAGGCGCGATGGGTAAGTATAAGCTTGGAATTGCCGACGCATCAGGAGCGGTCGTCGTGCCCCCGCTCTACAATCATGTTACGATCGTCAATGACGATACCGCCTACGCCGTGCTGCTGACGATGAATGGCAAGACGGCGCGGTACGACAATCTGATGATCGACCTCAAGACCGGAGTATCTCGGCCTGCCGACCCCGGTCTCCCCACCTTCTTCCGTCCTCAAACCTATCTGACCGCGTCGGGCCACCGCTATGTCGTGGGTTACAATGACAGACATTCCGAGGCCTCCGTGCCCTTCAATCACCAGCGCTTCCGGGCATGGGACGGCAGCAAGTTCCGGGTCCTCGGTGATGTCAGCCTCGAAGGCGGGGGCTCGAGCGGCCCCAACCTCCTGCGATTGTACGGCGAAGTGCTGGTGCTGCGGCAGACGTCGTTGAGCCACATCACCCCTGTGCGCATCTTCGACCGATCGCTCACCGAACTTCACAAGGACCACGACCTTGTCATCGCACGTGACGACAAATGGCGGCTCACGACCCTTGCCGCCGTGGAACCGATCGATGGCAACCGGGTCTACCGTCCGCTCGCAGCGAACGGTGAGTTGGAGACGCGGCCCGATGGTTGGATCGGGTTCGTGGCCAGCCACCCCGATCCGCAGTGGGAATTGTACGACGGGAATTTGCGCGTCAGCGTTTATCGGACGCCGCGCGGGATCCGCTACCGTTACGCTGGCGGCGAATATGTCTCGCTCGTCACCGATCCAGCGCTGATACCGGCTTTCTTCGGCAATTTCCGCGGTCGCACCGGGCGCCAGACGGTATTGGGACGGCTCGAGACCGGGCAATGGACCGCAGTCGAAGATCCGGCGCGCCAGACCTATGCGAGCCTCGCCGACGCGATCGCTGACCTGCCGCGCCGCAACAGCAACATCGCCGCAGCCGCTTACTCAGCCGCACAGGCGGCGCGAAGCAAAGGCGACCGCGGGCAGTTAATCGCCGATTTCCAGGCCCATCTCGATGCGCCCGCCTATTCACCCGACGGCACGAGCCTGATCGCGAAGGCACGCAAGCTCGGCGGCGACTATCTTCTAACCTATGCCCGGCGCTTTCCTCTGGAACCGCAGGACCTCGCCGTTCTGTGCACCGGTGGCCGGAATGCAATGATTTGCGACAGTCAGCGCTCGCGTCTCGCCGCGCTCGATGCGGCCCGGGCCGCGCGCGCCGAACGCGGCGCCGAAGCCGCTGCTTTCGCCAACGCCATGGCTGCCGCAGCCAGCCGCCCGAGTGATCCGGCGCTTGTCACGGTCCGCACGTATGACAGCAAGGGCAATTATCTCGGCGATCGTCTGATGACCCCGTCTCAGGCCCAGACGATCGGCGCCAGAGCCTATTGAGGGTTAAGCATATCGACAACGCACCCGCATATCGGGTCGACAGCCGGTACCGAGGCAAGGATTTAAGGATCGAACCTTTGGACAGGAGCCAGGCCAACGGTCGAATATCGATGAGCAAGCAAAGGGAGACCGACAATGGCAAAAGGAAACTATCTGATTACGGGTGCCGCCATGGCGGCAGTGGTTGTCATGACATCGGCGGATGCAAAGTCTCCTCCACCACCGGCTGAAGTGACTAGCCGTTGGAAAAGCTATTTTGCTGACAGCAGCTATCGCCAATATCGCGACCCGGCGATCGTCCGCGACGGAACGAACGCAAGTTTGTGGAAGGTATCCGTGCCGACGCCGTCCATGAGCAAACTCGGCGTTCCCACGATCTATGAACGGGTGACCTATGATTGCGTGGGCAAGCGCAAGAAGATCATGGAAATAAAACGCTTCAAGGCGGATGGATCGATCCAGCCGCCGCCTGAAAAGGATGTCAAACTGGACAGCTGGTTTCCGACGCTGAGCGCGTCCGATACATTGCTTCTACGCGAAGTTTGCTCATCGATTTGATGGTGGCGTAACGTCGTCGCAGAATCGCCAATGACCGCGACTAGGTCGAAGCCGCGACTTCGTCGTCGCATGCAAGCCACCGCTATCGATCGGCGACAATTGAGCTCGCCCAATGCGCGGTGGCGCTGATCAAGGTTGGCCGATTGCTGCCGGTCTTCTATTGTGCGGAAAGTCAGAGAGGCCGCCATTGGCGGCCAAGCGAAGGTCTCGTGCTTCTCGGCCGGGCCACCCTGACGTTTCAGTCCCCCATCAAATAACCAACGCCCGGCGCAGTACCGCCAGGCGGTTGCGAGTAGTCGCATCTTTTGCGGTACGAAGCGTTTTATCGGCGGCTGTAAACGCGCGTATCGCCTCCGGACGATCGCCACGCGCCAACGCGATTTCAGCCAAGGCGAGATCGACTCCCGCACCGAACTCCGATCGTCCGGTGAGATCAGCGGCCTTCTGCCTGTCGAGGCCGTCCAGCAGCGCGCCCGCTTCGGCATAGCGGCGATTGGCGATGAGACATTCCGCCGTGTAGAAGCTGATGACGTGCGCCAGCGGATAGTCCGCGCCGAAAGCGCGTTGCACTGACAACAGTGCGTCTTGCGCGACAGCGACGCCGCGAGCACGCCGGGCGGTCTGACACAGGGCAACGGCATAGTCATTCTGCCCGACGAGCGCCTGATGCGACTGGGGGCCAGCCTGCACCGCAGCGCCTTGCCAGACACGTTCAGCTTCACCCGCTGCATCGTCATAGCGACCGAGCGCGGCAAAGCTCTCAAAGCGGGTGGAATGAAGCGCAAGGGTGAAACGATGATTGTCGCCGAACCGCGCGCGCATTGCCGCAAGCAATGGCCCGCTCGCACGCAGCGCTTCTTCATCCCTGCCCGCCATGGAAAGACTGTTTACCCAGTGCTGACGGGTAACCAGTGTGTCGGGATGATCGTCTCCGCGCACGCGCCGGGATTGCGCGACAATGGCCCGCGCGGCGGGTTCGGCATCCTTGGCCCGGCCAAGCCGCATCAGGACAAGAACCAGCGACGACTTCGCCTTGAGAAGCTGGGTGGGCGGTACATCCGACCCATTCGCTTCGCCGATGGTGACGGCGCGGCGAAAGGCGCGCTCGGCGAGTTCGATATCCGCCATATAGCCGTACGCGCCTTCAGCCTGCGCCAAGGCAAAGCCGACCCTTCCCTTCTCGCCGCGCGGCCCAAGGCGCCGTCGCTCGGCCCCGAGCAGCCGCCCGGCTTCTTCGAGGCGTTCGGGCTGACCCGAGGTCGATTCCATATGAATGCGTCCGAGCCGTCCAATCACGGCATCGTCGCTGTCCACTTCGTTCGCCTGTGCAAATAGCTGTTCCGCGCGATCGTATTCGGCGCGTGCGGTGTCAAAATCCGACCGCGCGTGAAATGCTCGCGCCACGGCGAGGTGCAACCGCGCAGCGACTGCGGGAGAACCGGCAAAGCGCCGATCGATGTTCCCGCTCGCGCGCTTGATCGCGTCGATCACCGTCTCATCAGCGGCCGAGCGCGTCGGGTCGGGGCTCGCCAGCACGTCTTCGGCGATGAAGCTGTAGCCCGTGTCGGCCAATTGCTGCGCGGCGACCGCCCGATTTCGCTGCGTCCATGCATAAACGGCAAAGGCCGAGCTGGCGATCAGGCCGAGCACGAGGCTGGCGGCTGCGGCGCGCATCCACGGACGGCGCATGCGCCGGCGCTCTTCCAGCCGCTGCTGTTCCGCAACAAATGCGGCACGCTCGGCGGCGCGGGCAGCGGCCTGCCGGCGTTCATCGAGATGGTGCAGGCGGTGAGCCAGATCGGCGGCGCTGCCTAGTCTGCGCTCAGGCGCGACCTCGGCGGCATGGCGAATGTCGTCGCGCAACAGCGGATCGGGAATGCGATGCTCCCAGCCGGGCCCCAGAGTCGCCGTGAAGTCGCCCACGGCGAGCTGATAGAGGATGAGACCAAGCGCATAGATATCGCTTTTGACGGTCGGCATGGCATCGCCCGTCAACTCGGGGGCACGATAAGCGAGCGTGCCCGAACGCGGTTCATCCTTGCCAAGGTCGGTGTCGAGCGAGCCGGGGTCGGTGATGTGAAAGCTCTCGAGCACCGTGTCATCGAGCAGGCGCCCGCTGCCGAAGTCGGCCAGCCTGACGGATTGGCCGCTCTCGCCCTCGGCAAGAAGGATATTCGCGGGCTTCAGATCCTTGTGCAGCACGCCAAGACCATGCACCTCGGCGACCGCGCGGCAAATGTCCGCCGCGACCGCCAGCCGCCTCTGCAGCGGTATCGCCGCCAGCCCGCCCGCTTCATCCGCCCAGACAGTCAGGTCGTGACCACCATAGGCGTATTCAATAAAATAGGGCGAGGCGTCGAAGTTCCATTCCAGCAGCGCCGGCAGCGGGGCGGCGGCGCCAAGGCCGGCGAAGACGACGCGTGACAGAGCTGCCTCGCGCTTGAGCGCGCGCAGCCGGTCGGGTGCGTCGGCAAACTTGAACACCCGCAGCTCGCCTGTCTTCTCGTGACTGGCGAGCCAGACATCCTCTGCGCCCGTATCGCCGAGCGGCTCAGCCAGCCGCCATTGCTTGCGCCCCGGCACGGCGTCGCCGACCGCGAAGGTGAAGCGCGGCGCGAGTGGGGATTCGACGCTTGCTATCTTGACGGTGCAGGTCAGGCGATAGCCGACGCGCGGCACGGTCTCGATGATATTATCCTGCCGTCCGCCGAGCACCTTTCGCAGCTTGGAGATGGCGGTCGGCAGCGAGCCTTCGACCACATTAAGGCCCGGCCAGACCGCATCGAGGATTTCGTCCTTGGTGACGACCTCGCCCGCGCGCAGCAACAGCTCGTGAAGCACCTCGAGCGGCTTGCCTTCGAGCGCGACGACATGTCCATCGACGCGCAGCGCCCAGCTCGCCTCGTCGAACTCGGCACCCGCGAATGTCCAAAGGCGTCTACGCCGCCGCGACGAACTGCTGCCAGCCATGCTTTTCCCCCTCGAACGCGGTTTTAGAAATTCTTGAGAATGCCATCAAGACTTTGATGGGCTGGTCTTTCTAGGCTCATCGCAACAGAACCAGTCAGGAGAAGGCAAATGACCAGGACAGCACAACGTGCGGCGATTTCCGCGCTCGCACTGCTCGGCCCGATGTTCGCGCTCAGCGCGTGTGGCGGCAAGCAGGCAACATATGTTCATACCGAAAAGCCGGAGTGGCGGCTCCAGTTTGTATCCGACGACCATGTGAAATATCTTGGCAATCGGGGCGATCTAGAATGGTCCTATACCGCCGTACGCGATTCCGAGGGCCGCATTCTCTCTTTCGAGATGAGCCATCCCAACATCGGCTCGATGGATTTTCGGCTCAACCAAGGCACCGGGTGTTTCTTCAATCATCGGGAGGGCGTCTTCTGTCCGCAGGGATGAAGGATCGATTTTGGCGGCGAACATCCCTGTCGGAAATGCCGCAGGTTTTGGAGGGCGGGTCGACATGGCGACAGTAGGGAAAATCCGCAGCCAGGCGGAGCTGAATATCTTCACGATGACCGGAACGGTGGTCGGACAGCAAGGCCGTACCTCCACCCACCTGTCATCTGAAACCACGACGACGGGCGGCGGCGGTTATCTGCATCAGGGGAGCGGGTTTATATCAGCGCCGACGACGCGGACATCGGTGTCTTCCTCTTCGACGCAGCATCAGCGACTGTTTGCGCGCCAAGACGATGGCGACGAATTCGACGTCGAGTTTCCGGACCTCAAGTTCGGCGTTCGCGACGGTCACCGCGTGTCCGTCGTCTGCGCCGGACCCAAAAGCACGGGGCGGGGCCATCCGATGGCGCTGGTCAATCACACCACAGGTAACCATCAGCTTTTTCCCGCGCGCGTGAACTGGATTCTGAGCAACCGCATCAAGCTCTACGCTGTTGGCGCGGGCGCTGTTCTTCTGCTCCTCTCGATCATCGCAGTGTCCCTGTCTGGCAGGGCTACCGGGGGGATCATGCCCGCGGCGTTTCTGATCGGCGGCGGCGTGGTGGCATGGGAGATATTTCGCTGGCTGACCCTCTACCGACAGGTGCGCCTTGAGATCGAAAAGGCCGCGCAATCGGCCCTGCAAGAAGAGAAGGATCAGACCCGTGCAACATGATAGAATCAGCAAAGGCGCTTGCCGTCCCATCGCCCTGGTCATGGCCTCCGCATGCCTGGCGGCCTGCGGATCGCAATCCACCGCCGCGGCGAACGACGCGCAGACAAACACGGCCACCAATGCGGCCACCAGCGTTGCGGCTGCCACACCAGCAGCAGCACCGACCACCTTGCCGCCCGCTGCCCTGAGCGCATGGGTAAGCTTCGCGCGCGGCCAGTGCCGCGATCAAGGCGAGCGGTTCGCCGCCGTACGTTTTGCGCCGCTGGCCGGGCGCGCAGAGGCGGTCGATCTTGTGGAGCAGCATTTTGCAGGCAGCAAAGGCGGCTTCGTGTCCGCCGATTTCAATGCGGACGGCAGCCCCGATTTCGTCGTCACCACGCCGGGACACGGCTGCGTGACCAGCAGCCCGGCCTATGGCGATCAAGGGCCGCCCGTCGATTTTATCGTTTCCTCAGGCAGCGGCTATCGCGTGTTCGACGGCTTCATGGGCTGGATTTCGCCTGACATGATCGCGCGTCGCGACGACCGCGACCTGCTCGACCTGCCGGGCGGCTTCAACGGCCGCTGCGGCACCGTCACCAAGGTCACATGGGGCTGGACGGGCACCGATATCGACGCCCTGGAACGGCGCAACGATCGCGGCCAGCTCGTTGACAGGGAGGGATGCGCGCACGCTACCGCTGCACGACAGCCGCAGGCCGCAGCCACCTCCCTGCCCGTCGAAAAGGGATTTTACGCCTTCGCCGCCGGGAACGGCAGCTGCGCCGACGCTATCGAGCAACAGTTTTTTGCCTATTGGGATGGGACGCACATCGAAGCGCTGGGCGGCAACCGCTACCGCATCCGTTTCCGCGAAGTGGAAGCCGCCGAAGTCATTCTCAATGACCGCATCTTCACGGTGAACAGCCGGACCAGCCTGACCGAGCAATATGGGACCCGCTGGACTCATTGCCCAACGGCGCAAATTCCTCCCCCCGTGCTGCAATATGTCCGGCGGGAACTCGATCTGAGGTGATCGACCGTAAGCCATCGATGGAGTTTCATTCAATGGCTGACGCGGTGGCGCCAGCAGCTAAAGAAGGAGTGCGGAATATGTCCACCATATGCAGTGCGGCGCGCGGCGGCGCCCTTGGCCTCGCGATCTTCGCCTTGACGGCCTGCGGCTCGGAATCCACCGCTGCGTCCAAAGCCGCACCGGATAGTGCCATGAACGCAAGCGCGTCCGCGCAGCCCAAGGCAACGTCGCAAGCCGCACCAGCGACGACGCCATTGCCCATCGAGCGGGGTATCTACGGCGATGTCGAACGGGGAAGCTGCGCTCGCGCCAGAAGCGCCTTCTTCTACGACGGGACGAATTACGGATATGTCTCCCCGGCCGAGCCGGGCTGGAATGACGCGGCATATTTCGAGATCAATCGTATCGCTCGCGTGGGCCCACCGACACGGGGAAGCGATTTTTACGACTATTACCAGGGATACACCCTCGTCTGGACCGCCGAGCATGCAGCGGGAGACAATGAAGATGTTCTCGGGATAAAAGCCGAAGCAAATGGCCGGGTCAGGAGCATTGCGGTTAGTAGCGGACCCAAAGGAGATATGGTTTCTGAAGAGACCTATCAGAAATGCGGCTTCGCGCAGCTTTCACCGCAGATGCAGGCGACGATCCGCGCCGAGAGGCCCCAGCTTGCGGACGGGTCAGGTGCCGCCGGCAACGCGGGTGGCCAAGCCCCGGTTGCGCCAGCCCCCGTCGCCGCGCCGCTTGCACCCTTCAACATCCGCCCCGGCCACTATGTGCCGGTTCGTGCGGCCTGCGGCACGGCGACCGAGATGATCTTCTATTATGACGGTCGGCGCGCAGGCTGGATTGACCTGTCCCCCTTCGCCGCGAACCGCATGGAGCCAGTTGCGAGCGCACGGCGCCGCGGCGCCGCATGGGTCATCGACCCCATGACAGGTGAAACCCTGCAGGTGCAGTCAGCGGACAGGATCACGGTTGGCGATCCCAATACCGGTGCCGAGACGATGCGATGGTGCCCGGCCGCCGAAGTGCGCGCCTCGGCGCGGGCGCGGTAGGTCAAGGGGGCGGACAGCTATGTCATTTGCATTGCCCGTGACGCGTATCGCCCTTTTGGGTGTTGCGACCCTTGCCCTGCCGGTCCTCGCGCAAAGCCCTGCGGGGCCATCTCTTGCCGTCTTTGGCGTTCCTCTCGGCGCGACTGCCGCCGACATCGAGCGGATGGCCGTTCAGCGCGGTATCACCGGCCCGGTTCTCGACGGCGATTGCCGGACGGGCCGCATATGCCGCTACGGTGTCACCATCGAGAATCTTCCTGGCACGGAGTTCGTCTCCACCATGTGGGGGAACCAGCGGCTGGCTGATCGCATGGAGTCTTTCAGCTTTGCCTTCACCGCACCGCCCAATGCGCCGCGCATCTGGTCTGCCGGGTCGGATCAGACGTTCGGCGACCGGTACACACCAAGCCCGGCAGCCCCGTTGCTGAACGATGTGCTGGCTGAGCTTCGTCAGCGTTTTGGCGAGCCAGCGCGCATGTTCGCCGCGGGCGGCGGCGAGATCAGCCGCAACCTGCCTGTCGGGCAGATCTACTGGGTTTGGGACGCGCAGGGACGGCCGGTGCCATGGACCAAAGCGTCGCGCCAGACCTGTTACCTCGCGATCAGTCAAGCAATGGTCGAGACCGGCAACACCGTGCGCGCCAGCTGGAACGCCGCTCCCGTCAATCCCCGGCCATTCCTGCTGGCACGACAGGGCAATTGCGCCCGCGTCGTGCGGGCCGAGATCGGTCACGCCCGAGGGCTGGTCCATTCACTCTCCGTACGGATGGCGGATTTTCAGGCGGGTCACGACGCGCAGTTCCGCACGAACCAGCTTCTCCGCGAGAAGCGCGGCGAGGCGGACAGCGCGCGCTCAACTCGTAACCGGCCAGATTTTTGAACGAACGTGACGCGGCTTTCTGGGCAGTGAAATGGGAGAATGTCATTACACTGTTCGGTCGCGGGATGGCCGGTTGCGACCAGTCCGCTTTTGGCCGCAGCCTTCAAGAAGCGGACATTTCGGCTACCAGTTCTTCTGGTTGGCACAAAGCGATCAACAACAGCACTTGTGCTGAGGGAATGAATTAAGTCGCCACCGCAAAATTGCCCGGGCTTTCGAGTTTTGTCATCCGCTGTCGCGCTTGCCCGTTGCAGCGCGCCGCAGCTACCGTCTTAACCCGACGCTTTGGGCAGATTTAGCTGGTAAGCTTTCAATCGATAGGAATATCGATTGCGTCGATGGTCGATAGATCGAGCGATTGGTCTTCCGCGCGGCGCATGCTGTGCAATTCGACGGTGCGCTCGAAGAGCGTGCGCACCGATCGCCCGTTCGCGAAGCCAAGATCGTTGCGCGCGGTCATTTCTGCAAAGCGACCTAACAGTTCCTCGGCAGCGGGCTCGGTCAGCATATAATCTTGCTCAGCCGCCAGCGACCGGAAAATCTCGATCATCTCGGCGGGGGTGTAGTCTTCAAACGGAATCTTGCGCGTAAATCGCGATCGCAGCCCGGTATTCGCATTGAGGAAGCGCTCCATGTCCCTGGGATAACCTGCAACGATGACTGCCAACCGATCACGACGGTTCTCCATCTCGACGAGCAGAGTCTCGATAGCTTCACGGCCGAAGTCCGCCTGGCTGTGCGGTGGCGCTAACTTGTACGCCTCGTCGATGAACAGGACTCCGTCCTCGGCATCGAGGATGCGCGCGAGCGTCTTGCCGCTTGTCTGGCCGACATAGTCCGCCACCAAGTCGGAATAGGCGGCCTCAATGAGATGGCCGCGCTTCAGCAAACCGAGCTCGGCATAAATCCGGCCAACTAGCCGTGCGACAGTCGTCTTGCCCGTCCCGGGGTTGCCGGTGAAGACTAAGTGCAGGCTGCTCGCGCCGGTCTTGAGGCCTTGCTGTTTGCGCCGCTCTTGCACGAGCGCCGTCGCCGCAATCCGGCGCAGTTCTGCTTTCACCGTTCCGAGCCCGATCAAGGCGTCGAGTTCGGCCATGATATCGGGGATCGCGTTCGAGGTCAGCGGACCTGTGGTTTTAGTCGCCTGGTGGAAGTGCGGCTTGGCTGGAGCCGTTTGCTCAGGCGTGCCGGGCTCCCTCTCCAACTGGAGCATCACGAGCGTGTAATTTTCCAACTCCGGCGCGCCCTCGAGCGCGGCCTCGCCATCGGGCCAGGGCGCTTTGATGACGCCAGCGACATAAGAAACGATGGCGTCAGGGAAAGGCTCGCCGACGAGCCGCTCTTCAAGCTCCGGCCACCGGCGCTGCAAGACCTTGGCTGCATAGACCGCGCCAGCGCGGGCGTAGCTCGCGCCACGCCAGCCGCTCTTTTTAGAGCAGGCTAGAAGGCCGGTCTCGAGCGCAGGCCAAGGTGCCTTCATCACCTCATCGGCGTAGCGCACCGCCGCATCAACCGAGAAATTCGGTCCCATATCCCACTCGTCTCGGCTATCGTGCAGCTGGACAAGCGCGGATTCGAGAGCTGGCCAGCGGCCCCCAATGACCGCAGCCGCGTAGCTCACTGCTGCGTCACCGGCCTCCAGTATCGCCGCCTCGGCGTCGGGCCATCGCCGCTCCAATACGCGTTCTGCATAGCAGGCGGCCGCGATGCCGTCATGCAGGATGGCCGACTCTGCTTCCGGCCATGGCCTTTTCAAGACGGTTTCGGCGTAGGTCGCCGCGGCGCGCGGTGCAGTCAGAATCGCCGCTTCCGCAGCCTCCCACCGCCCCTTAATCACCTCGCGGGCATACTGCGCCGCAACGTCACCGTCGCTGGCAAGGGCGGCCTCGGCCTCAGGCCAGCGATTACCTATGACGTCTCGCGCGTAGGAAAGCGAAGCCTGCAGGTCAGACTGGATAATCGCTTCCGCCTGCGGCCAACGGCCGTCGATGACGGCATGCGCGTAGTCAACGAGGGCGTTGGCTTTGGAAAGATCAAGCAGATAGTTTTCCCCCGCCTCCCACCGCTGCCCCAGTTGCTTGGCATAGGTCAAAACATGTCTGACATCGCCGAATTTGAGGATTGCTTCTTCCGCCGCCTGCCAGCGAAGCTGCCCGGCAAAGCGCATATAGTCTTGCATGTCGGCCGTGACCCGATGGCCGTCGTCGCCGGCTGTTTGCAACTCAGCTTCAAGGTACGCTTCGTAGGCTGGCCAACGACCCTGCAGAACCGCTTTGGTATATTCGGCCGCGATCCACGACACACGCATGATCGCGGGCTCACCTTCAGCGAAGGGGCCGTTCACCGCCATCGTAGCATATTGAGCGAGGCGATTGCGTCGGATGCGATCATCGGCTCCGCACTCGGCCAACGGCCGCCGATGACGTCCGCCGCATAGCTGGCCGCCGCGGAAGGACTGTCGGCAATCGCAGTTTCGGCCTCAGGCCACCGGCGACGCAACATGTTCGAGGCGTAACAGACCGCCGCGGTCGGGAATGTCAGAAGCTTGTCCCTGTCTTCGTGCCGGAACCGGCCGGATCGGATGTCGCCAATATAGCTTGCTTCTCTTGGGCTCATCACCGTTCCTCGACAGACCAAGCCCGATCGGGCACGGAGAAATGAAATGCACCGTGAGACAATCATCGTCAATTGCTGACAATCCAATGGATGGTCCGCCGTGGGCGCGAATCAATAGATTCTGACCACAATGGCCGATTGTAGTCAGGCCGCTTTTAGGTCTGAAACCGAGAAAAGCGGACGAACGCTGTGCGCACGATGGCGACGACTGGAAACGACCAATTGCGGACACGCAGAAGAGTGTCATCCTCCACCATCGGCGAAGCCACGACCGACATTGCGGCGACAAAAGAAATCGGCCATCATGATGTCCCCGCACTCAGGCAGGTTGCTATGCGCAATTTAACCGCAGCTATCGCAATTACTTTAGCGGTTTGTTCCTCTTCCGTTGAAGCTCAGACACCTGAAGATCAGGTGCGGGATGCGATTGCTGGCATGATGGGCGCGGCAGGAAAGCTTGATGCAGATGAGTTTATGCGCAGCTACTGGCAGTCCCCTGCGCTCGCAATAACGTTCGATGGCGAAACATTGCGGGGATGGGACGCCATTCTCAGTGAACAGCGCAAATGGTGGAGCGACAAGAATTCCGGCATCAAATTCGAGGAAGTTCGGCCGCCTGAAATCGTGTCTCAAGGAAGCGATGTGGCAACGTCAATTCAATGGATGAACGTGACGAGTCCCGAAACCAAAAAGCCGAGCAGGCTGGTGATCACTTCAGTCTGGAGGAAGCTGCCGGAAGGATGGCGAGTGGTGCTGGCCCACGAGACGCTTATCCCCTGATGGTCTGGTAAATCACGTGGGAGACATCCGCACCCCCCCCATTCTGGCCGTCGAGGGCTGCAGTCCCCCTTTAGTCGCAGGCCCGCCGAATCTGGCCGATTGCGGACCATCTGCTTTTGGCCGCCGAATAAAGAGAGCGGACGTTGTAAAATCCTCTGGAGGGCTCGCTTTGATGACATGCGCGCCGACGAGTTTCGGGGTGTAGAGATCTGCAACGATCGCACGGCGCCTCAATCTTTGCTCCAGTTCAATAAGGCTAAGGAGCACCTGCTTTTGGCTGGAGCAGCGGGCCGCGGGTTTTGCCCACATGCCCCTGTCCGATCTTTGGCACGATCCTGACCTGCCGGGTTCCGAGGTGATCCTTGACGAACTTGGCCGGCGGCGGGGTGCGGCAAAAAATTTCTCGTTCCGCGTTCTGAACCATCGTTTTGTTGAACGCCTTCACGCTCTTCGGCATTGAGCGGAAGATCGCGATCCTGTCATCGAACGGCGGGCGATAGCCCCTGATCATGAATAGCGCCCGATTCGGCGCTATTGGGCACATCGCTTCGGCTTCACCAAAGCCGAGCGCCGCCGGAATAACTGGCGTGTCCCCTATCAGAAATTCAAGGCCGTCGGGCGCGTCGAGTAAGACGAAAGCGCATTGTTCTAGAAGTGCCGAATAGTCGTTGAGATGATCGCGAACGATTTCGAGATGGTTCTCGTCCGTCTCGCGCCTCGCCTCCTCCGACGTAAGGCCGAGAAATGTGGCAATATCCTGCCGCATGCGCTCTGAGTTCAATTCATCCTTATAGCTTGGAACGCGCACGATCAGTGATGCGACATAGCGCGCCAACGCTCGGCGATCTTCCGCCGGAAGATGCGTCGAAAAAGCCCGGTCGTCCGGAACAAAGCCGTCCTGCTTGATCTCCTTACGCTGCGACTTGAGGCGCGCCTTGTCGTAATGCCGCTCGAGTTGATGGTCGCGGCGGGATTCGGTTGCAAGCCTTGCCAACACCGGGCCGGCAACGCCTTCGATCTCGTTCGCGAAGAACGTCTCTAGCGAGGCGTCCCGCGTACCGTCGGCGCGCAATATCGAGTTGTAATATTTTCGAACGGCGAGGTTCTTCGGCCGCCGACGGTCTACCTCGCCAGACGCGTTCATAATGGCGATGCAGCCATCGTCACCGGTCCACAATGTCGAATGGCACATCGGCCACCAATGATGCCGCTTTGGGTCGCTCATCGAAATCTCGACACAGAGGAGTGTCCCAGCGCGCCAGGGGCCAGGATCGTTGCGGCTTATGTAAGTCTTCGCTTCAACTGGCGCAATCGGCAGCGCCGGAGACGTAATCCTTTAGAATGGATCGGCCCCTCGCCGTTTCGCAACGCTCACATAATCTCATGGCTCGCCCGGAACCCCGTGTATAGACCGCTTATGGCGAAGAGAACCATCACCGACGTAGAGATCGCTCTGATCAAGGCGATGCTTAGCCGCGACATGAAAAACAATGATATACAGTTTTTCTTCAATCGCCCTGACCGTCCGGTAAACAGCGGTCGCATAACGGGTATCCGCAACGGCACATATGGCCCATCAAAGTCGATCTCGGCGGCATCGAACAAAGATCTCGACGCGTTCATTGCCGCCTATGCGGGTGGCGCTGCCACAGCCGGCGCAACGACCGTCGCACTTGACCTTTCGACCGGCGACCCGCTCGCAGATGACATGATCGCCTCATTATTTACGGAAGGCAACGACGGCCTCTGGCGTCTTGGCTTGGGCGAAACCGACCTCCATGAGTGCAAGACGAGCTTCGGCCTCAAGCATCCTGGCGCTTGGCTGCGCGCGGTTGCGGCTCTTGCCAATAATTCGGGCGGTTACATATTCTTCGGCATCCCCGACAAGGGAACGGTCGACGAAAATGGCGTCGATGTCGGCGATGTCGCGTTAGGAATGAAAACCGACGAGTTCGCAAAAATGGACCCCGCCGACGTGACTAGGAAGGTCAAGTCGGTGTTCGACCCAACGCCGCGTGTCCGTACGCGCCTCGTCGAAATCGGAGGCGCGAGCATCGGCGTGGTTTACGTGGCACAGCACGAAAGCCGGCCGGTGATCGCGACGAAAAATGAAGGCTACGATGTTCGCGAAGGGGATATTTACTACCGCTATCCGGGGCAGTCCGCGCGGATCAAATATAGCGACCTTCGAACACTCCTGGACGCGCGTGATCGCGATGCCCGAGAACAGATCCTTCCGATGGTCGAACGCCTGCTTCAGCTCGGCCCCGAGCGCACGTTGATTGCGGATCTTGTTGACGGCACCCTCACCGACGGCAAACATGCGATACGGATCGATGAAAAGCTGGTCGAGAAGCTCACTTTCGTCAAGGAAGGCGAGTTTTCCGAGGTCGCCGGAGCGCCGACACTTCGGCTTATCGGAGACGTACAGGCTTCCACAGACAAAGATACTGGCTCGACCAAATTTGGGCTTGTGACACGTGACGCGCTGATCGATGCTTTTCTCGACCAATCGGATCCTGATGAGCCTGAAGCCTATATTCGTTTCGCCGTCGAGGTCGGTCAAGACGGCTGGTATCCGCTCCACTACTTCGCGAAGCTCGCGGGGATGTCCCGTGCAGAGCTCGAAGCCTTCATCAACTCGTTGAATATCACGTCCAAGCGGAAGGAAAACTACATCAAGCGTATACAGCCGGGAGCGGCCTTTGACGCTCCCGTTGGGACGCCGAAGGCCTTCCTCGATCGGTTGCTCGCGGGTGAAAAGCTGGCTGTAATCGACGCTAAGGAAGCGGGCGCGGTCGCGCAAGCGCTGGAAGGCCTGCCTGACGACTTTGAAGCCGAGCCGAAGGAGATTCTCTGGCTACTTAAGCAGTGCAATCATTTCTTAAAGGGAAAGCCGGCACAGAGCTATGCCCGACGGGCGAACTGCAGGGTCGATGAGTTGCTCTTTTCGTCGGGCTGAATCAGCAAATGCTCGCCGGTTCAGGACTGGCAGCTTACGACGACCGATCGGCAGTGCGCACATTCGATAGAGGGTTGGTCCATCGCTGCCACGAAAGCTGCGCCCAATTAGAACGGTCTGTAATTCTGGCAGCCGAACCGCTACCATTCCGTGCAAATGAGCGGCATCGACAAACCATGATAACGGAAATCCCCACGCCAGCCGAATTCCGCGAAGCAGGGCTAAACCAACTTTATCTTGCGTGGCAAATCTCGATTCAGGCTGTGCTGGATTATGAGCAGATCGAAGAAGCTTATGGGGATTATATCGACGAAGGCGAGAAGGAGCAGGCGGCCGCGCAATATTGGACGAAGTCACAGCCTGCACTCGCAAATGCGTTCGGCTTGATCCAGCAGGCGATGGAAATGGCACTAAAGGGTAGAATTGCGGCCATATCCCCGCTTCTACTAATTGCTCGCGACCCCAAGGACTGGCCAAAGGGCGCCGATAGTCGGCCAGTACCGTTTAGCGAATTCAGAACGCTCGATGCTGCCGATCTGGTGAAGGTCCACAATAGCTTTGCGGCGCCTCCTCTAGACGATAATTTTCGTTCCTTTTGGGATGATGTCCGTCGTGATCGGAACCGGATAATGCACTCAGTTTCGGTGAAGACATTCGACCCTTCGTTACTGGTCCGAACAATGATGGAGACGATCAAGTCTCTGTTCGACGACGAGTCTTGGCCTAACCGTTTGAAGGCTATGGAGTTTGACGGCCGATACGCCGCTTACGGCCTGCGCGATGACAGCCAGAACGTCGTGATGAACCAAATAGATGTTGCCCTCCGCCATCTCGATCCCGCGGAGAAGCGCCGCTATTTTGGTTTCGACCCGAACCGGCGCACGTACCTTTGCCCCAAATGCTATGATCACGCCGATACCAAATGGCAGGATGAGTGGCCCCGCCTGGCTCAACTCATGGATCGAAAGAAAGATTGCAGCGCTATCCGTTGTGTGATTTGCGAAGATGTTTTCCAGGTTGAACGGCGGTCATGCAATCACGCTGGTTGTCAGGGAAACGTGCTGCACAACGGTCTATGTCTTACCTGCGTCGGGTGGCAGTATGACATGCGCGGCTACGCATCCGGATTAGAAATCCCTGAGGACGAGGGCGGCACACCTTATATCATCGACTACATTCGAGGTAACTCCTCCCAGAGCTCGACGCTCAGTTTCAAGAACAACAAAGATGTGCGCGAACACGCTCGTAGGTCGATGCTCGACGATCGTTTCGAGGATTTCGAGGCGGTGGCCATCCGGCTGGAGGGCCGGATGTCACCCAGCTTGTCTTATCGACGCGGTCGTTTGATCGGAACATGGTATCGAACCGGTGATGGCCTGCGTTGGGACTCCAAGACAGAGCCCCCTCCCTTTGGCATCGATCTGACGCGAGAGGCAGCCACGATCTAATCAGCAAGCAGACCCAATGGCCCGCAGCTACAAAAGAGGACTGTTAGCGAAATAATTAACTGACGATAACTTCCGAAATCTCCTCCGTGCCCGGCAATTGCCGGTCAGTCGCGCTCCCAGCCAGCACGGCCATCGCAGAAGTTGCAGCCCTTCCATGTGCTGCCTTCCATATCACCATTATTACCCTCGCTACACCAGCCACATATACCGATCACCCCGGTGAGCTCGAGGCAGGCGGTGCAAATGTAATGGTCTTGGTACATGACGACCGTCTGATAACCGTCACACCAGCTGCAATTTGCCGGCGTAGCCTTGTCCATATCGTCATACGTTGCCGGATCTTGGTCGATGCGCTCGGCAATGTCACCCGGCAGATGATTTGTAAGGCAGTAGCCGCAAAGGCTGTTTTCATCGCCGGTCACGCGAAGTGGCTTTTCGCAATCACTACACTCTGTCATTAACCAGCGCGTTGCATATCTGCAGACGTGGCAAACACCGTCAAACAGCCCGGGCACGACGGTTTCCACCTCGGCGGCCTGATATTTGCAGGCGCCGCACTCCCGAACGTCAGCTCCACTCTTCTTAAGATCTGCGAGCACCTCGCAAAGGCTGTCGAACCGCGTCTGAAGATAAAGTCGATGATCAGCGAAGCCGCGATCAAGTTTAGCAATATCGATGTCGAAGCGCTCAAATATTTCCCGCCAGGGCCCACTTAAAAGGCCGCTCAGCGCGTGCCAAGCGTGGAGTTGTTCCTCGGCGATCTGCTCCTTCACGCCGGGCGCTTCCAAGTCTTGAAAAAAGTGAACGAGCTTATTGCGATGCTTACGCAGAGCATCAAACGCCCGTCTGGCGCGTTCAGGTAGTGGATGCCCAACGATTTTGACGAGCCTATCGCACGCTTCCTCGAAGGTCACAGAGACGAAATCGCCGGACTGAAATTGCGTAAGGCTAGGCCCCTTGCTGACAACGAGGCTCCAATGCTCGTGCATAAGCCGCGCTTTCAGAAACAGTTCGACCGCCGAATGAAATGCAATGATGGAGGGTTTCGGACGGCCCTTCCTGAATTCGCGAGTTGCGCTCTCGAGAAAGTCGACGGCGTTCGCAACGATGTCCCGGATAGGGTCCCGCTCCTGTTCCGGTTTCTTGGCGTTCGCGTTCATGACGCCCCATAGCGAAGCTGTGAGAAACTAGCAAAACGGAAGAGTCAGCTGATACTCTCTGGGCATGTGCAATCCTCGCGATACTCTGGGCATTACGAAGCGCCTTCAGATCGGGTGTAACGTTACTTGACTCTTGAGGGACTTCAGTGCCCCTTATGCTTGGGGGTGGACATGCCAAAGGTGATTTACCTAACGGGCGCGCCTGCGGCCGGAAAGAGTTCGACGACTAAGGAGCTCTCCGAGCGTATCCCGGACCTCGTGGTATGGGAATATGGCGCGCGACTCACAGAACATTGCGCAAATAAGTTCGTTCGCCCAGTGACTCAGGACGAGTTACGCGCGAAATCCGCCGCCATTGTAACACCGGATGACGTTCGCGCCGTAGATACGGCTCTGCTTTCTTTCGTGCGCGACCATCGGACGACACAGAATCTATTAATCGATACGCACGCCGTAACCAAAGAAAACTATGGATTTAGAATTACACCCTTTTCGGTGGAGCAATTCGCAGAGTTAGCGCCGGATGAAATTTGGGTTTTTTACGTGGGGCCTGACGAAACGCGCGAGCGCATAGAAAAAGATGCCGGCGGCCGCCCTGTGGTTAGTGAGGAGGATGCGAGGATGCATACCATGCTGCAAGCTTCTGTCGCTGCAACGTATAGCATGTCTATCGGCTGCCCGGCATATTTGTTCGATACCTCGGCCCCTCGCGAACAGCTTATTGCGCTCCTAGTGGATCGCCTGAAATGATCGGGGCCCTCGCTCGCGCTGTGAACCGATTACGCGGAACAAGAGAATCCCCCAGCTCGCTTGCGTCCCCATCGGCTCACCCGACGGAGCGACGACGTGTCGACCTTCGAAAGGCAATTAATGCCGTATCTGACGTTGTGCAGAATCGGCCAAGGCCGCTTCGGGTCTTCGATCAGATCCACATGAAAACCGGCGACATGGTGCTGCAAAGCGAGATGATCGCGGACTGGGCAGACGGCAAGCGATTAGCGTTCATTGGAGATGGTGACGCTATTAGCGTTTGCGTCGCGTATCTAAAGGCTCGTGGAGTCCTGACTTTTGGGCCTTCGCATATCACGGTCTTCGACTTCGATGAGCGGACCGTTGAGGCAGTGATGAACTTCGCGGACCGAGAGGGCATTCCGAATTTGGATGCGCGGCTGTATAACGTACTGGACGCGATGGAACCCGGCGAACTCTACGACTGCTTTTACACAAATCCGCCGTGGGGCGCATCGAACGGCGGTGAAAGTGTGAATGCTTTTGTCGAACGTGGAATGGAAGCGACTGGCCACATCGGAGAAGGTGTCGTGGTTATCGCTGACGACGATGATTTACCTTGGCCGAAACAGGTTCTTGCAAATGTTCAGCGGTTCGCTTCTGAGCATGGCTTCTACGTGTCGAAAATGCAGCGCAAATTGCACGAGTATCATTTGGATGACGCACCCGAATTGAAGTCGTGCAACTTATACTTGGCAGCGTTACCTCAAAACCAGCCACCCGGACTGAGCGCTCCCATAACAGACCCTAATAGGCTCGAAAACTTCTATGGCCTGTCCCAGCGCCCAACTGTTCGCTATGTAAGGGCGCGCAAGCGTCTTGATTATGGTGTTGCGCACGAGGACGAATACGAACTGGAGTGGCTTGATCGTGGCAGTGAATGAAATCATCAAACCGGGCGCAGGCTTGCTCTTCATGAAGATTGGCACGCACGCAAACGAAGGCCTTGCCGAGATAATTGCCAGGAAGGCAGAAGAGATACGTCAAACCGGGTTCGGAATGTGGGGCTACGGTGGAAATACCTGCCATCCCGGATCGATGGTTCAGCCGTTTGCGCGATCTTTTGCGCAGAAAGGGCAAACGATCCACCTTTGCATGGAAGAAATGGATTCACATCATTTCGCCGAAGGAGTCGCTTCAGAGTATTCCGTTGATGGCATCGCGTGGAAGGAGATTCCTCCCACGATCGAAGTGCGAGGGTCAAAATACGCTCTTGTCATTAATGATCTCCACGAAGAACAGCTAATCCTCCCATTGGATCAAACCCGCGTGCCGGTGGGCCCGAGTACCGGGCGGCTCGGGAGTCGGTACATAAAAGGACGGGTCGACAAGGCTTGTCTAGAGGTCTTGGATGCGCCGGAAATATCAAACGAGTTCGAACCTCGGAATCTAGAAATCGGGCTCGTGGCAACGCTAGCGGATCCGTACGCAGTTTTCTTGCGGGGGCAGCGATAAATCGGAATCCCCATATTCTCATGCATCGCCTGCGGCAGTTCGCGATAGTCAGTATATATCGCCCGGCGGTAGTCCATTTGTATGTAAGAGCATGGCCGGAGCGGAACTTTCGAGGTGGGCGATGTAGCTTGTCAAACCGGCCAATATATCGTCGACCTCGGCCGATGGCTGCGAGCATCCGAAACTGGCCGTTATGGCCCGATCAACTGAGGGTTCGGCACAAACGCGCGGACGCACGGTCTCAGGAGTGAAAACTTGGACCAGGCGCGTCATCAATTGCTCCATACAGTAGAGCTTTCCTCCCGCGATGTCTGCAGCAACAACGCTGAGCGCGGCAATCGCACGTTTGTCTCCAGTTATTAGGAGCATGCACGCGCGTTGGATTAGGATAGCAAGGAGCTGACTTTCGCCCCCGTCTAGCTCGAGGCCATTTCGCATTGCTGCCGTTTCGAGGTTGGCGGCAAACGCAACCTCTTTTTCTGTCGGCTCCAGCCACATGATATTGGCTGCAAGTAGTTCAAACGCAGCCAACGCGGCTTCTCGATCAACTATCTTGTCTCCGCGCTCAATCTTGCTCCGCACCACATATTTGCCTACCCCTAGCATCGCCGGGGGAAATCCATTTACCGTTGTTATTGACAGCATTTGTTCAACTAGAAGGTAGCAAGCCACCTTGAGCGACACATCGTTGTCGAGCAGGACTTGATCAGTCATCGCTGCCAATCATGACGTTTCGCAGATAGTGCGAAGCTTCGTCTCCTAACTCATCCCACAGAAGCTCTCCGTCTGCTATCCCGTTGATTTCGCGCCAGACTGGCTTTGGCTCACTGTAGATGAAACGCATTGCAGACATCGCAACAGGCCAAGCGTTACGGTTATGCGCGACACAAAGGGCGAGCATCCCCGGCTCGACGCTGTGACGGGGGCCCGCCTCCAAGACTGAAGCCGCGAGGGTGGGTGCATTGAATCTGCCGAGATTTGGCACAATCTCTGGCTCGGGTGACCCTGTCAGCAAAGTGAGGGCAAATCGATCAGCATCGTTCTCCTGATCATCCTTCCCGCGAGAAAGCGCGGGATCTTCTAGGTCGATCAGAGCTGGGGCGTCGGCGAGGTGGCCAAGCATGATATGACCGACTTCGTGCGCAAGGGTGAACGCGACTGGGGCTGGGTAACCCGCGTCACGTCCTAACAAGATAGCGAAGCGACCGTCTTCCTTCACCACCATTGCATGCATAGATTTGGTCTCCAGAGGAAACACGCGAAGATGGATCACCGGAATGCGCAGAGCCCAGCAAGTCGCCACGAGCGAACTCAGGTCGACAAACTGACTGCCGGCGAGAATGGCAGTTCGAAGGGTCTCGGCATCAATCGTTGCACTAGGCGGAGCCGGAGTCGCTCGAAGCAAGAGGCGACCAATTGCGAGGCCGAACGATGCAAGCGCGGCCCGCTGACCCTCATCCTGCGTTGACAAGTGCTTGAACCGGGCTTCGTCGTTCCAAACAAACTCGACGCGTTCACCGAGCAAGGGTTGCGGCTCAAGACCAAGGCGACGCGCCAAGGCAAATCGTAGCTCAGCGCGACCGGACAAAGACGAGTCCGCCTCTTCCGTCCACCAAGATGGCCAAGCTGCATCAATCGCGCTGCGGCTGATGCCCACCCTGCGCAATAAACTGATCAGAGAATTTTTGTCGCCGGCCAACGCCCCACCCTCGATCAGCGATTAGCGTTAATAGGAAGAATAACCAACTCTCTTCTTACAGCAGCAGCCCACGTGAAGTTGGTTCCGACTGAGTAGGTGGTCCCGCCCGAATTGCTTCTACGGTAGCGTCCCACGGGCTTTCACAGTTTGAGCCCAGATTCGCCAAAAGTTGAAGCTTGCTGGGGCTAAGTTCTATAGGGTCGGTAAGCCTCACCCAATAACTGCCGGTGAGCCAAGCCGTCAAATTGGCCTCGTATCCGGCCGCCTCGGTTTGGGCATCAACCTTCCTTAGCAAAGCGGTCACCTGAGAAGCACCTACTGGAGCCCCCGTCCCGCCAGCATTCCGATAGGCACCCGGGTTGAACGAATTTCCTCGGCGAATCTCCAAAGGCTCGCTTGATTGGCACATGAGAGCATAGTGCGATCGCTTGGCTCCCTTGGCGCTGTCGCCCCTACTCGTAATTAGCGCGTAAGCTGGAAGAGGGCGATCAGCCCCTTCCGCGTCAACATACCGGCGCCAAACGAACGTGCGCGATGGTGCTATATCGATCGATTTCGGCGGGGTCTTCATTATTGAAAACACCGCTCGAACTGGGACCTGGGCACGCGCAAGCACTCTCGCAATTACCGCGGGCGCATTTCCAACCCCCCAGAGAAAACAGCCGTCACCGGCCTGTCGCTCCCGCTCTTTTCGGGCGATAATTGCTTCCAGTTGCTGGCCGGCTTCTGCCTGCATTCGCGACCAACACACAAACTCCTCGAGCACGTCAAACCTATTATCGGTAAGCCGTGCGACACCGTCACCGGCAAGTTCACTCCAGATGTTCATCTCAAATTTCTCATTCGCTCTTGTCGCACTGGGCCGCTACCCAATCAACTGACGGTCGGCTGGCTGAATGAAAATAGAGGTGGAGAGGATGTTGGCAGCATGTGGATAACTAAGTCTGACTTCTGCTCGGGAGCACATATCTGACTACCAATGATTGAGGCGGCGGATTGCCGCACGTTTTGGGCGACCAGCTCGTCGATCTTTGCGACTACGGTCGGGCGCGTCGGAGATTTCATGCCCTTCGGAGCTAAATGGCGGCTTTCGGACGCCAGTAAAACGGCCGCTACGTCTTAGATCGGGCGCAATCCCGACAGCCAGGCAATCAACGGTCGCTATGCCAGGCTGCGACGGACTCCAACCAGCCCGCATTTGAATCACACGATCAGCCGGCAGCAGTTCGCCTACCCTCCCCACCCCTATTGCTGCCGATCCCGTCGCAACGTTGGCTGAAAGTTAGTAGACTGCTCGCAATGTCACACCGAACTCCCGAGGCCGCCCAAGGTCGTATCGCGCAGCACCGACATTGGCGTAGAAGTTCACACCGCCCACCGCATATTTCTTGTCGAAGAGGTTCGTGACATAGGGTGCGATCGAATAGCGGCCGCTCGGGTCGGTATATTCGATACGCGCGTTGACCAGGCCATAAGCGTCGAGGATCAGCGTGTCGGCGTCGGTCGCCGTGCTGCGCTGCTCGTCGTTGAAGCTGAAATTCACCGAGGCGACGAGCTTTGCGCCCGAATCGAGCTTCAGCGTGTGCGCCGCCGCGATCGAGAAGGTGATCGGCGGCGCACGTTGCAGGTCGCTCTCCACCGTGATGCCAGTTGCGTTACCGACATCGGTGTAGCGAACGTCGAGATAGGCGAAATTGCCCGAGAGGCGAAGCGTGTCGGTCACCATCGCCGCCCATTCGAGCTCGAAGCCATAGCTGCGCGCCGCGCCTGCGTTCTGCAACGCGCGCACGACCTGCCCTCCCTCGTCGGTGCCGATTGCCTGGACCTGGATTTTCGTCCAGTCGACGTAAAAGGCGGTCGGGTTAAACGTGATGCGCCGATCGAGGAACTGAAAGCGCGCGCCGACCTCGTAACTCGTCGCCTTCTCGGGCTCGAACGGCTGGAATCGCGGCGTATTGGTCGCGCTAAAGGGATTGAAGCCCCCGGCGCGAAAACCCGTCGCGACGTTGAAATAGGTCATGATATCGGGCGTCCAGCTATATTGGATACCTGCGCGATAGGTCGTGCTGCCGAAACTGCGGTCACCCGATGCAATTTCGGCGCCGGTCGCCGTGTTGGTCTGCACGATCCGCTTCTTGTCCTTGCTGTAGCGAATTCCGCCCAGCAGCAGCAGGTCGTCGACGATCTCGAACGAGCCGTCGATATAGCCCGCGTAGGACTTCAAATATCGCGAGCCGATATTGGCGACAACCACGGGGTTCCCGAGCACGGTATTCGGCCGTTCGGGCGTCATGGCGGGCTGGCGCTCATTATAGTAGAAGAGGCCCGAAACGAAGTTGAGCCGATTGTCGAGCAAGCGCCCGTTGAGCTGGAGCTCCTGCGAAAAGGCGAGGATCTTTTCGCGGTTCAGCGCGCCGCCGTTGACGGGGAGCGGGGTGCTGTCCTGGTCCGAGCTGCGACGCGTGAACGTGTCCTGCCAACCGGTGATCGATTTCAGCTCGAACCCGTCCGCGAAATTCCAGCCCGCGCGCACCAGGGCATTTTTGTAGCGAACATCGGCGAACTCGGGATTGTTCGTGCCGAATTGGCAGTAATAGCAGGTCGACCGGTAGGCGTCGGTATAGAGCGGCAAGCCGCGGGCCGGCGCGACCGTGTTATTATAGACGAGAGGCTGGGTCGGCGACGCACCCGGCCGCGGCGCGACCGGCGTCATCGGACCCGGAATATTGTAAGGAATCCCGTCGAGCTCGAACTTGCTATATTGGGCGGACGCCTCAATGTAGGTCGAGTTCGTTGGCTCGATACGGACCTGGCCGCGAACGAGATCGGTTTTGCTGCCGCCCGCTTTGCCGCCGCTACTCTGGATATCGACGAAGCCGTCCCGCTCGAGATGGCCGGCCGTGAGCCGCACCGCTGCGGCATCGGCGATCGGGAGATTGACCGAACCCGAGATTTCGCGGCGGTCATAACTGCCGATCCGCCCGGTGACCCGCGCCTCGAACTTCGAGACATCGGGACCGCGCGTCGTGTAGCGGATCGCTCCGGCGATCGTGTTGCGTCCGAACAGCGTGCCTTGCGGTCCGCGCAGCACTTCGACCTGCGCCAGTTCGACGACGTCGAAGATGGCGCCCTGCAGCGAGGGATAGTAAAGGTCATCCACGTAAACGCCGACCGCGGGTTCGGCGCCGTTCGACGACTGCAATTGCCCCATCCCGCGCAGAAAAAATGTCGCCGCGCCGCCGCCGGCGTTGGCCGACGTGCTGACCTGGAGGCTCGGCACCACCTGCATGAGATCGCGGGTGGTAAGGACATTTTGCTGATCGAGCGCGGCCGAACCGAGCGCCGTGACCGCGACGGGTGCATCCTGCAATCGCTGCTCGCGGCGCTGCGCGGTGACGATGATATCGCCCGCAGCGGCGGTATCGCCGACGGCTTGGGCACCGTCGCCCTGGTCCTTGGCTTCGCCGAGAGCGCCGGTGTCCTGGGCGTTCGCCGGCGCGCCCAGCAGCAATGCGGCCAGAGACGACGACAGCAAGAATGCGACCTTCATTGGAACCTCCCCATGTTTTCGATCGCGATTCTCATCCGAGATCCCGGCACATCGATCGCAGCGGGCGGCAGTCGCGTCGTTCATTCGGGGATAGGGCAGCAATGCCAGCTAGAAACGATGGATAAATCGGCTCGCCGATACCGCTGGCGTATCATCGAAAGCGTGCATCGCGCAGCAGGCGGCGCTTCTCCCGATACAAACGATCCACCCGCTTGGTCTTAAGCCGGCCGCTGCAGTCCATAAATACCGTGGCAGATAGCGCTTAGCTCACGCCGACCGCTCGCGCGCCAAGCTAGTCCGTCGCCGTCCGCCGCCGGTTCGTCGCGATGATCGAGGCGAGGACGCATGACGCCGCGAGCGCGAAGATACCGAATATTGCCGACACCATTCCCGTCCCGAGGCCCGCCGCGAAAAGCCACCCGGCGAGCGCAGGGGCCGCGGCGCTGCCCGCGCGGCCCGCGCCGATGACGAAGCCAACGCCCGATGCGCGCGCTTGGGCAGGAAAACTCGTGGCGAGTACGGCGTAGAGACCGGCCATGCCGGCAAAGAGGAGAAAACCGCAGAGAATCGCGCCGGCCATGAACAAAGGCAGCGAAGCGGGCGCAATCCCGATCAGCGCGACGACAATCCCGGTGCCCGCCATGACCAGCGCGGTAAGCGGAAGGAGACGCGCCGTCGAAGCTGCATAGCCGAGCGCGAGACCGCCGGCGATCCCCGCGAGGTTGACCATGGCGCCGGTGAGACTGGCTTGGCTCGGCGCAAAGCCCGCGTCGGCAACGAGCTGCGGAAGCCAGCTCAGCACATAATAGACGGGGATAACGAAGAAAAGGTTCAGCGCGGTCACCTGGACCGTCCGACCTAGCTGGCCGCGCGCGAACACGCCCGAATAGCCCATGTGGGCGTCGGGCGGCGCGGCGGCGAAATCGCGCTCCTGTCCCACGCCCAAATGTTCGAGCATGGCGCTTAGCTGGCGCTTCTCGCGCAGCCCGCCCTTGCCGAGCAAATAATGGGGAGATTCGGGAAGAAAGGCGAGAACAACAGGCAGCATGACGATGGAAGCCAAGCCACCGGCGAGGAAGACCGCTCGCCATCCTTCGACCTCGATCAGAGCGGCAGCAAGCAATCCACCGGCGAGGCCGCCCGCGGGATAGCCGATCGTCATCAAGGCCATCGCCAGGGGACGCCGCCTGTTATTGGCGAATTCGGCCGCAAGCGGGTTGATGACCGCAACCATCGAGCCGATGCCGACGCCCGTCACGAGGCGGCATGCGCCTAGCTCGAAAAGCGACCCGGCAAAGGCCGAGGCGAACATACCCGTCGCCATCAGCAAAAGGTTGATGATGACGAGGCGGCGGCGGCCGATGCGGTCCGCCACGGGCCCGAGCAGGAGCGAGCCGGCCGCCATTCCGACGAGGCCGATGGACAGGAGCATGCCGAGGGCCGCCTTGCCGACGTTCCAGTCCGCGACGATCGCGGGAGCCGCGAAACTGAGCGACAGAACATCATAGCCGTCGAGCGCCGACAAGGCGACGGTGACCGCGACCGCAGCCGTCCGCGTGCGCGTCATCGGGGCGGCGTCCAAAGCTTCGCGAAGGTCGCGCGGCGCCGAGGCTGAACCCGGGTGCGGCGAGGAGGCGGACGCGGTCACGCGGTCCCTTCGCGCGCGGCGGCAGAGGCGAACGCCTCGGGGTCCGCTTCGTAATTATGGACGAAATCGCTCGGCACTTCGGGCCCCCAGTTCGCCAGGCTGTCCTCCATCGAATAGTTCGTCGGAGACCAGAGCGAATAATCGTCGATATAGTCCATGTCCGCATAATATTCGAACCACGACCCCCACGGGTCTTGGATATAATGGAAGAAATTGGAGCCGATCGTATGCCGGCCGAGTCCCCAGTCGCCGCGGCCCCACTTTGCGGACAATGCGCGGCCACCTCGCCCAACCTCGTCGGGATCGCGAAGCTGGAAGCTCGCATGGTGGAAGCCGACGCCCGGCGACTTGGCAAAAGCGACGACATGATGATCCGATTCCTGGCGCGCGCAGGTGAAGGCGATCACATCCTGCGCGCGGTCGGCCAATCCCATGCCGAGCGCCTCGGTCATGAAGGCGACGCTTCGCATCACATCGGGGGTGAAGAGAAGCAGGTGCCCGAGCCGCAGCGGCATCGCTGGCGGGTAGGACCCGCCCGGGCGCATCGCCGAGCGGCGCGTGCGCACGATGGCGGCGGGCGCGTTGATCGCGTAAGGTTCGCCGGCCTCTAAAGGCGCGTCAGGGGCGCGATCGACCAGGTGAATCAGCATTGCGTGCGGATCCTCGACCCACAAGCCATCGGCCGAGAAACCCCGAGGCGCGTCGACGACGCGGCCTCCCTGCCCGGGAGCCGCCGCAGCGATCGCGTCGAGCCCGGTTGCCCGCAGCGCGACATGGTGAAGGCGCTTTCGCGGGTAACCGCCGAGCAGCACGACCGAGGCCCGCTCCTGTTCCGGGCAGCGCAGCTCGGCGGTATCGCCGTCGATGCGTGCGACGAGGCCCGCATCGGTATAGAAGCGAACGCCCTCCTCGATCCCGGGCACCTCGAGCGTGACGGACAGGGCGTTGAGCACGGACATGACGCTCTCCTTCAAAAAGCCGTCGAGACCTTGTTCTCGATCGCGCCGATGCCGGCCACCTCGCAGCGGACCACATCGCCGGGTGCGAGGAAACGCGGCGGGGTCATGGCGACGCCGACGCCCTCGGGAGTGCCGGTCGCGATCAGGTCTCCCGGCTCGAGCGTGAAGGCGGTCGAGAGATAGGCGATCTGCGCCCACAGATTATGGATCATGTTCGCGGTGTTGCTGTCCTGGCGCAGTTCGCCATTCACCCAGCTACGCAGCGCCAAATCGTGCGGATCGGATATTTCGTCCGCCGTGACGATCCAGGGTCCGATCGGACCATGTGTGTCGAAGGATTTGCCCATGGTGAAGGTCGGCGAATGAAATTGCCAGTCGCGCGCCGAAACGTCGTTTGCCACGAAATAGCCGAAGACATGGGCCCGGGCGTCAGCCGCATCGACGCGCTTCGCGGGCTTGCCAATGACAGCACCGAGCTCGACCTCGTAATCGAGTTGCTCGCTGACGCCCGGATCGATTTCGTCGTGGGGACCGCACACGCAGGTCGTCTGTTTGTTGAACCAGACCTGATGCTTGGAGCGCGCCACGCCGAGCCTGTCGGCCTCTTCGAGGTGCTTGGCGTAGTTCATGCCGATCGCGAGATATTTGCCCGGACGCTCGATCGGCGCGAGCAAACGTACATCCGCGAGGAAGCGCGTCGGCATACGCCTTACGACCATCGCGGAGAGTTCGGCCACCGCGGCTTCGCCGGCGCCGGCGATTTCGCGGATCGTGCGCCACCGGCTTCCCGCCACGACCAGATCGACGATGCCATTGCCCTTGATCGCGCCGATCCGCGGACCCTTGCCGTCGTCGAACCTCACCAGCTTCACGTCCAATCCCCTCCCCGGTCTCGATTCATGCGGATTTCTCTGACCCGCCTTGCTCGCGCAGCCGCGCACCGTTTCGCTCCGCCGCCAAATAGCGCAGCGGCAGCGATGCCGGGCGATGGCAAAATCCCCCACGCGTTGCCAATTTGGTATCGCCCTGACGATGTCGAGCAGGGCCTGGCCCACGGTTCCGTAACCACGAGGCGACCCCGAGTGATGCCGGGAACGAAACGCCTGGGGAGATTTGTCATCGTTTCCTGCCGCGAGGCGTGACCTATCAACCGCCGCAAGAGAACATGCGGCAGCCCCTCCCGGGCGGACAAGGGCGCCCAAGATAAGCGAGAGGCATCAACGCGATGGAAGCCATACATCACACGTCGGTGGTGATCGTCGGGGCGGGACCGAGCGGTCTCGCGCTCGCAATCGAACTCGGCACGCGCGGAATCGAGTGCCTGTTGGTCGAACGAAACGACCGTGTCGGCTACGCGCCGCGCGCAAAGACGACCAACGTCCGGACGCGAACGCACCTGCGTCGCTGGGGCATAGCCGACCGGCTGGCCGAGCTCTCTCCGTTCGGCGTCGACTATCCTTCGACGGTCAGCTTCGTGACGAGCCTCGGCGGCGCCAAGCTCGTCGATATCCCGAATGCGTCGAACTGCGACCCGACGCCGACCCCGCTCTACCCCGAACATGGCCAATGGATACCCCAGTACAAGCTCGAGCAGGTTCTGCGCGAACGCGTCGAAACCCTTCCAACGGTCAGGATCGCGTTCAGCACCGAGTTCGTCGGTGCCTCGCAGGACGAAAACGGCGTCTACGTCCGTTTGCGCGACCTCGTTGCCGAACGCGACATCTCCGCGCGCGGCGCCTTCGCGGTCGGCGCCGATGGTGCGCGCAGTCGCATGCGCGATATCATCGGGGCCACCATGACCGGTACCTACGGCCTGTCGCGCAACTATAATATCGTCTTTCGTGCGCCGGGCCTCGCCGACGCGCACCCGCACGGCCCGTCGGTTATGTATTGGCAAGTCAATCCGGCGATGCCGAGCCTGATCGGCCCTATGGACGAAGGCGACATCTGGTTCTTCATGCCCACGCGCCTCGAGGCGGGAACGAGTATCGACACGTCGAATGCGGCCGACATGATCCGCGCAGCGACCGGGATCGATCTTCCTTACGAGGTCCTGAGCAGTGACGAATGGACCGCGAGCAGCCTGATCGCGGATCGCTACCGTGACCGGCGGATTTTCCTCGTCGGAGATGCCTGCCACCTTCATCCGCCGTTCGGCGGCTATGGCATGAACATGGGCATTGCCGACGGCGTCGATCTGGGCTGGAAGCTGGCCGCGGTCCTGCAAAGCTGGGGCGGAAAGGCGTTGCTCGACAGCTACGAAATCGAACGGCGCGGCATCCATATGGAAGTGATCGCCGAGGCAGCAGCGAACCACGCGCTGCTTTCCAACGACTTCTGGGCGGACGGTCTCGACCAGCCAGGCCCGGCCGGCGACGCGCTACGGAGCGCGGCCGGTGAGCGCATTCGCGCGGCGAAAGAGCGAGAATTCCACACGCTCGGAACCGTCCTTGGGGGCCGCTATGGCACATCGCCGATCATCGCGCTCGAGCCCGCCGGCGACAGAAAACCGGCGAATGGCTCTTACACCCCCGACAATTTCCCCGGTGCGCTGGCACCCCATATGTGGATGTCCGATGGCAGCTCGCTTTACGACCAGTTCGGCGACGGGTTTACCCTCATAGCGACCCCCGACGCCGCCGGGCCCGAGCCGGCTTCATGCGAGAACGACGCTGCCGCGCTCGGCATCCCCCTCAAAACGGTCCGGATCACGGCGGCCGAGGCTGAGAATCGCTATTTCACGCCGCTGACGCTGATCCGGCCCGACCAGCATGTCGCTTGGCGCGGCACCCGCTGGCATGAGGATATCCTGCGAAGCGCCACCGGCTATCTACCGCCCATACGGGAGCCGGCGCCTGCTGAGTCGCATTTGCACTATTGAACAGTATCCCGGTCGCACAAATGAGGATGAGATGATGAAAATGCCCTTTCGCCAGTCGACGCAGTCGCAGGGAATGGCGCTGCCCCGCCGCAAACTGATGGCGGCCTGTCTGATGCTGACGCTGGTCGCGGGCTGCGGGGCGCATGGAACGCCCGCGAACCCGTTGCCCTCGCCAAAGCCTGGCCCCCTCAGGATCGATCATGTGACCGTGGTCGATCCGCTCGACGGCGCGCTCCAGGAGGACATGACGATCAGGATCGAGGACGGCAAGATCGTCGCTATATCCAAGACGGGCCGCGATCCCGCGCGAACTGGCGAAACCATATTGGACGGCCGCGGCAAGTTCGCTGTGCCCGGTTTCAACAATATGCATTCGCACGCGCTTATCGCAAAATATCCTCGCCTGATGCTGGCGACGATGCTCGCGGAAGGAACGACCGGTTTCCGGCAGATGTCCGCGTCGGACGACCTGCTGCGCGACCGCCGCGAGAACCGTCTGCCGATCGGCAACGACACCCCCGCGCTCCTCCAGATGCCGGGCGAGCTTCTCACTCCGCTGAACGCCTTTGCGCCAGGCCCCGCGCGCGCGACGATCAAGGCGCAGCACGAGGAAGGCGCCGACTTTATCAAGATCATCATGATGCCGCGCCCGGCCTTCTTCGCCGCCGTCGAAGAGGCTCATCGCTTGGGACTGAGAACTGCCGGCCACATCCCATCCTCGGTGTCGATGAGCGAAGCGATCGCGGCAGGATATGATTCGATCGAGCATTTCGGAACCGGCAACGCGATCTGGGTAGCCTGCGCGCGTCCCGGGACGCCAGCTCCGCCCACTTCGTCAGCCGGTCCGCTGGCTGCGCTTACGCGCGGACCGGGCTATTTGCTGAACCCCGCCGCGGCCGAATCCGAAGAGGCGGTGCAACAACGCCAGCTTCTCCTTAATGCCTTCGACGAGGACACGTGCCGCAAGTCGGCGCACACGATGCTCGCAAAGCCGGTCTGGCAGGTGCCGACGCTCGTTCGTCTTCGTACGCAGGAACTCGCCGACGCGCCCGAGTACCAATCCGATCCCGCGCTCGCGAATATGACCGACGAAGCGATCGCGGCGTGGCGCGCAAGCGTGGAACGCTTCAAGGCCTTGCCGAGCGCGAGCCGCGACACCTTCCGCCAAAGCTATGCTCTGCGCCTGCGCATCGTCTCGCTATGGAATGCCGAGGGCGTGTCGATGATGACAGGGACCGACGGAAAGCTCGAGGTCCCGGGTCAAAGCCTGCAGCAGGAGTTCGGCGAACTCGCCAAGGCTGGTCTTTCACCCCTCCGGATTCTCCAGATGACCACGACCGACCCGGCACGCTATCTCGGCCGCAAGGACATGGGCCGGATTGTCCCGGGCGCGCCGGCCGACGTCGTGTTGCTCGATGCCAATCCGCTTGTCGCGGCGACGAACCTCGGCAAGATCGCCTTCGTCGTACGGAACGGAAAATCCTGGTCGAAGGACCATCTCGCGCGCAACGTCGAAGAGCAGCGCTCGGCCAAGCAAGCGGTCAGCGGATGCAGCTTTACCGCGGGTGACCGGTGCGGCAATTAGGCGGGTCACCGCCGCGCGTGGAAGCTGCCCCGAGGCTCTCGAGCCGATAGGCATAGTGGGCGGCGGCGCGGCGGATCGCGTCGCTCATATACTCGGCCATAGGGGTCAACGGCATTCCGCGCCGGCGTACCACGCACATGTTCAGCGGCGGTAACTGCTCCGCGATCTCGATACGGACGAGTTGGTCGCCTGGGAGCGGCACCTCGAGCCATTGCTGCGGGAGGATCGTAACGAGGTCCGAGTTGGACACCATCATCAACGTCATCAACGCAGAATGGGCGTACATGACGATCTTCGGGGGTGCTCCGACCCGCGCTTCGAACAATTCGTCGAAGTCGGCTTCGAAATGATTCTCCGAGAGCGCGAGCGGCCGCACCCACTGGGCATCCGCGAGGTCGGCAATCGACGACGCCTGCGCCAGCGGGTTCCCTTTGCGCGCGAGGATAAACCGATTATATTCGAACAGCTTTTCCGACTGCAGCGACGCCGGGGTCAGACCCGGGTCGAACGGACCCACATAGAAATCGATCGTGCCATCGAGCAATTGGGCCTCGATCCCCGAAAACAGGCTCTCGGTCACTTTCAATACTGCGCCGGGATATTGCTTGCGGAACGCTGCCATCGCGCTCGGCATCAGCGCGATCGTCGGCGCGGTCGAAGCCGCCATCACCACCTGGCCGGTTGTTCCACCGGAAAGCTGGGCGATCTCCTCGGTCGCCCGGTCGAGCTCGCTGCGCACGATCCGCGCGCGGCGCAGGAAATGATCGCCGAGCGGCGTGGTCGTCACGCCGCGGGCATGGCGTTCGAACAGAGACACGCCTAGTTCGCGCTCGATCTCCTGGATACTGCGGGTCAGCGCCGGTTGAGCAACCTGGAGATGCCGCGCAGCGGCCCGCATGCTGCCCAGTTCAGCTACCGCTAGCACGTCGCGGATATGGGTGAGTTTCATAGCTGATGCCTCGTCGCTGGAGTGCGATGTTCATGCCGGTTGTCCGAACTGGATCACCGGCCCGGTGACGACGGGCACTCAGCCGGTTCACCGGAATAATTGTCGATCGTGCGCAAAGGTGACCGGACCGCTATAAACGGCACGAATATCGCGAAGCGCCGGCTCGATCCGCGCATCGGTCATCCCGGTATGCGTCAGCACCAATGCGCCGACCCCGGCGCGCTGGGCCATCAAGCCGACTTCGCGCGGCGGCAGATGCTGTTTGCGATGATGGCCTTCGACCTGCGCGAGCGCTGATTCCGGAAGGTCCGGCCGCCGCTCGCGAAGCAAGGCGACGGCTTCGTCGACGTCCATGATCTCGGCGACGAGAAGATCGGCGCCTTTTGCGAGTTCCTCGACTCGCGCGCTCGGGCCGGTATCACCGGTATAGACGATCGAGCGCCCTGGCGCATCGAAGCGATAGGAATATGACGCCGTTTCACTATTGAGCCCAGGGCCGGTCGTATTGTCATAATGGCTGTTGCGGGCGACCGTGACCACCACCTTGCCGACGGTCACCTTCTGGCGGTCGGCAAGCTCGACGACGCGGACCGCCTCGTCGGGCGCCAGCGGGCTGCGTTCGCGGACATTGGTGCCCCGATCGGTCATCGGCCCCATGCCAGCCAATATGCCCTCGACCGTTCGCCGCGTTCCCGGTGGACCATAAATGGTCACCGGTTTTGCGGACATCATCTGGTAACGCTGGCTCAAAAATGCGAACAGGCCGCCGGTATGGTCGAAGTGCAGGTGGCTGATAAACACCGTTTCGACGTCGCCGAGGATGACGCCGACCTTGCCAAGGCCGTCGGCCGCTCCGTCGCCCGCGTCGACAAGAATGCGCTGACCGCCGACATCTAGGAGGTTCGCCGGCTGCGCCCTTTCGGGATCGGGCACCGGCCCCGAGTTCGTGCCGAGCACAGTAAAGCTGACCTGCGTCGGTGACGAGGCTTCTGCGCCAGCGGCAGCGGGTGCTGCGATGACCGCCCCGGCGGCAAGCAAGATGTGCAACAGCTTCATGTCCATCCTTCTCGTCATGAGCGATCCGGCGTGACGCTCAGCCGCCGCAGCCGCAGGCGCGCGCGAACGCCGGGAACAGCCGGGCCGTGTTGTGCTGCAGGACGTCAGCACGTTCGGTGTCGGCGAGGGGCAATTTTGCAAATTCCGCAGCCGCCATTCGTACCCCGAAGGCGGGCGAGAACGGATAGTCGGTGCCGTACAGGACCTGCGACATCGGCGCGATTTCCCGCAGCGAAGCCAATTGCGCCGGCGTGCTCACCGACGCGGTGTCATAATGAAAGCGCGCCAGCCAATCGACCGCATCGGGGATCGGCAGGGCGCGATCGCCGATCAGCGGCGTCCCGCCGATCCGCGTGATCCTGGCCGCCAGCAGCGAGACGGTGCCGCCACCATGGGTGAAGATAAAGCGTATGCGCTTCCGGCGCTCAAGGGCACGCGAGTAGAGCAGGCTGACGATCGCGCGCGTCGAATCGAATGGGAATTCGATCATCGGAGCGGGCAGTTGCAGTCCAAAGCCCTCGAAGCAGCAAGGCGACGTCGGATGGACGAAGACGGTCGCGCCCCGCTCGTCGAGCGCGTCGAGGATCGGCGCCATTTCATCGCTGCCGAGATAAAGCCCCGCGGCATTCGTCGGGAGGGCGACGCCATCGAGCCCGAGCGTGTCGAGCGCACGCGTGATCTCGACAAGGCTTTCGTCGACGAAGGGCACAGGCAACATGGCGAACGCCCCGAAACGGCTCGGGTATTTTGCTTTCATCGCCGCGGCATAATCGTTCACGCTGCGACATAGCGCGCTCGCCCCCTCGCCCGCCACGGTGACTGCGAAAGGCGACGATACCGAGAGCATCGCGCCGGCAATCCCGAGTTCGTCCATCAGATCGATTGCAATCTCGGGTGTCCAGTCCGGGATGGGCATTCCCCCGTCGAGCAACGTCAGACCCGCGCCGCGAAGCGCTTCGCGGTAACTGGGAGGCAGGAAGTGCGCGTGAACGTCGATCGCGCGTGTCGGTAGCATATTTCGATCCTCTCCATCGGGTCCCGGGGCCGCCTTTGCTGTCGCACCCTTCCGTCGGCTCGCGAGCCGCGATTGCATCCTGACATTGACTCGATAATGACTATGTAGTCAATATCTAAGCGGTGCCGAATGGGAGAAGATGATATGGGCTGCGTTAACAGGCTATGGGCCGATCGCAGGAAGGGGACCGGGGCGTGATCGCGCGCCGCACATTCCTCGCGGGAATGGCAAGCCTGACGAGCGCCGCCCTCGCCACCCCTGCGCGAGTGGCGGCGGCCAGCCGCGATATCGTCCTTTTCATCTTCCGCGATATCGATTTCATGCGCACCGACAACGCTTTGCCGGGCATCGCGGACACCCTCCGCCGCGGAACGAGCTTTTCGAACGCCTTTTCAGCCACCGCATCGCCGCTGGCGGCGCTGCCGGTGCTGCGATCGGGGCTTTACGCGCATCAGCTTGGACAGCGAGGCGGCATTCTCAGCCCCTGGCCGGCACGGGGAGTCACGGCGCCCGCCTTTGACGACCTGCTGAAGTCGCTCGGCTATTCTGTCGGTCGCTTCGAGACTGCGATGACCAAGGAAGAAAGGCGAGCGGGTCTCCGGGCGCTACTGACCGGGCGCGCGAATGTCTGCGCGGAGTTCGAGGTGCGCGCGAAGCACGGGCACGATGCAGGCGCGGCATTACGAACCGCCGATGGGCTGCTCTCTGCGTTGCCCAGAATATGGCAGGCGCAGCGCCGCGGCCCGCCGCTCATCCTGCTGGCCGGCACCGGGGCAGCCGTCGACGCCGCGCAGGCGGTCGAGCAGCCTATCGGTCTCAGCCTGACCGGACCCGGCAGGCCGGGAGGCGACCACAATGGCGCTCTGGTGAGCTCGGTCGATATCGTACCCACTCTCCTCGACTGGGCCGGCGGAGCCTCCCTCGCCGCGTCGCTGCCCGGGCGCTCGTTTCTGCAATTGTCGCACATGACACCTGCGCCGGACGATGCAGTCTTCGCCGGCCACGACAATTTCGCGATCGGCCATTTTGCGCCCGTACGCGCAATCCGGACGGCGGACTTCCGGCTAGTCCACCGGATGCCAAGGGGTGGCGGCATCCGCCGCGACCCGCAGGCGATCGCATTTTATAATCTGCGCGAGGACCCCGATTGCAAAATCAATCTGATCGGGCGCGAGAAGTATCGACAGCATGCGGCGAGGCTTGAAGAACGCCTGGGCCGGCACCGCCGAGAAACCGGCGACCCGTTGCAGAGCATTTGAAACGGACGGGGACCAACGATTGCGCACGCCAAGCCCACCGCCAATAATGACTATATAGTCACTATAGGAGATAGGCTTGCCGGCTATGTTTGCCGGCCGCGACGATGCGCCGCTGGCGCCCGGGCGCTTAAAGCTTCGCGAGCTTCGCCTTGATCGCGGCGAGCTGCGCATCGCTGATCTGGCCGGCGGACAGCGGCTGCAGCTTGGCGAGGCTCATTGTCTTGAACTGCGAATAGGCCGGGTGCTGGTCGAGCTTCGGCAGCTCCTGGTCGAGGATGGCACGCGCTTTCGGGTTCGCCATGAGTGTCTCGATCGGCGTGTCGATCGAGAGGGTGACCTTGGCTGCTGCCAGCGAAGCGGGACGCACATCCGCGCGGGGAGCGTCGCTGCCTGCCGAAGCCGCGGCCAGCATGGCAACAAGCAATATATTCATCATCTTTCTTCTCCTTGGCTTTGGGTGATTTCAGGATTTCAGCGTCATCCGCTCGAGGAGGCCGGGAAACAGCCGCAGTCCGAGCGGGATGAAACGCGCTTGGCCGGGCAGCACCGCTTCGCGGCCCCGGTCGAGGCCACGAAGGGCAGCCGCGACGACCGCGTCGGGTGCGAGCTTCGCAATGTCGCGATGCGCGACCGCCGGCGTGTCGACCGGAGGCGGCACCAGCTCCAGTACGTGGATACCGAGCGGGCGCAGTTGGGCGCGCAGCGCCTTGGCGAACATCCGCACCCCGGCCTTGCTCGCGGAATAAAGCGGCGCGCGCGCCGAGGGCGACCAGCCGAAACCCGAGCCGGTCAGAATGACCGCGCCGGCACGCGATCGGCGCAGCAATGGCAAGCAGCGATTGACGGTCAGGATTGGCGACAGGAGGTTGAGCGCCACCTCCTCCTGCAGTCCCGCCGCATCGAGCGGCGAGGCAGTAAAATCCGTCTCGCTCAAGCGGCCCGCATTGGCGACCAACAGGTCGATACGTCCGACATCGCTCGCGATAGCATCGCTCATCGCAGCCAACGCGGCGTCGTCAGTCACGTCGCACACATAACCCTTGCTGCCCGGGAGGGCGCGCTGGACCGCCTCGACGGCGTCGGGAGACCGGGCGCAGAAGCGAACGTCGTCGCCGCGCTGCTGGAGCGTCTCGACGAAGGCCCGGCCGATGCCGCTGGTGCCCCCGGTCACAAGGCTGACGCGCCTTGCGGTCATCGCGGGATTACGCCGATTGGTTTCAGGCCGTTCATCTCGTCTCCGTTCATCTTTGGCACCGCTACCGGCTTGCCGCTCAGGCCGCGCGCACCGCTGTGCGCTGGCGGCCGAGGTCGATGGCCCCGTCAGGCGTTGCGATGCCGCATTCGATGACATCGCCCGGCCGGAGATAGGCCGGGTTCTTCAATTGCCCCTTCAGGAAAGCCTTGTACCGGGCCGACGGGGACAGCAATTTCGAAATGAACAGAAGCGCCGGCGGAGGCACCTTCAGTGCGACGCCCGACGGTGTCCCCGTGGCAATCAGGTCGCCGGGACGCAAGTCACGGACGCGTGAGAGCTCGGCGAGCGTGGCAACGGGATCGAAAATCATGTCCGAGGCGGGCGCGCGCTGACGCTCATCGCCGTTGACCGACAACGTCAGGACCAGTTCGCCCCAGCGTTCGAGTTCCTGCGGCGTCGGCAGCAACAGATAGGGTCCCGTGGGACCGAACGTCCGGTAGGACTTGGCCTTGCAGAATTGCTCGTGACTGACCTGGACGTCGCGCGCCGAAATATCATTGGTGACTACGAGACCGCCGATCCAGCGATGCAGCGTCGTCGGAGTGGGGTCGATAGGACCAGCAATTTCGGTCGCGACGACGAGCCCCAGTTCAACTTCATAGTCGAGCAATTGAACATGATGCGGCTTCACGACATCGTCGTTCGGTCCGGACAGGCACGACGAGGCCTTGTGGAATATCACGTTATTCACCTGGTCGGCGGGGTCGCGTCCGATCTCGCGCAGGTGGCTCGCATAATTCGTAGCCTGGCAGATATAGTCGCGATCGGACGTAACCGGGGACAGCAAGCGAACGTCGCTCAATGCGATACCGGGACCGGTCACCGAAGCGGCTGCAGTCGGCCCGCCCTCGGAGAGGAAGGCGCCCGTGGTCGTCCACCCGCCGGACAGCGGCACGATGTTACCGGCACCGTGCACACCCCAACCGATGCGACCGCCATGCTCATATCGAACAATCTGGATTGCCATGTCTGCTATTGTCCTTTTCGTTTCGGCCGAGCCGGCGCGTCGATCGCGCGCTTGAGATCCCCGATGCGCGCCAAGGTCAGTTCCTCGCTTCGGCTAAGATTGCGGATAACGCGCCAGATCAGCGCCGGGGTGAGCCTTGGCGCCTCGAAATCCTTCGGCACCTCGGGACCCCATTGATAAAGGCCGGCGCTCGAGAGAGGACTGATGCCCGGTGGCACGTCGGCCGTGAAGCGGTCCGAATCGCAGAAATGCTCGAACTTTTCGCCCCAGGGATCGCGCCAATAGTCGAAGATCTGGCTGCCGAGCAGGTGACGGCCGACGCCCCAGCTGTGCCGATATCCGCGCGACAGGAGATGCTCCTGCCCCATGGCGATATCGTCGAGGTCGATGACCTCGTAGGCCGAGTGGCTATAGAGGTTGTCGATGTTCTGCGCGACTACGATCGCGTGATGGTCGGCCGGCTCATCGCCCCGATCGCATCGCATGAAGACAAGTGCCGCGTCCCCGTCGCCGATCGTCTGGATATCGGATGGCAGAAGTCCGAAAACATCCATGTACCAGCGCGCGGTACGAAAGAAGTCGACCGCCCCGAGCACGGCGTGCCCCATGCGCAGGATCGTCGACGGACGTACCGGCGGTCGTTGCCCGGCGTTGACCCGTGCGGTCATGTCGTGGTCGTTACGCATCAGCTGCTCGCGAACGGCGGGCGCGTCCGGCATCGGTCCGAAGACCGCACGGACGCGAAAGCCGGCGGGATCGGTCAATGTGACCTCTTCGCCTCCTGCCCACCCTTCAGCCGGTCCGATCGGCGATGCGTCCGGCAGCGCGCTCAATGCGACGAGATCGTCCCGCGAGAACATCATCAATCCAGGGCCGACGAACCGCGCGCGCTTACCCTTGCGCACGATCACGCAGGGCCCGTAGCCAGCCTCGGGATAGAGGAAGACGCGGTCGCCTTCGAACCGCGGACGCGAGAGGCCGAAGTCGCACAGGAAGCGCACGGCCTCGCCGAGGTCGGGTCTTTCGAACGTGACGCTTGCGACATCGCGCGCACGTGCGACCGGGTCTGCCGATCGCGCAAGCCGCGGGTCGATCCGCTCGGGCGCAGTTCCATATTCGCTCATGCCGCGATCCTCTCCGATCGCGCCGCCTGCCCCGGCATCGAGGCCGGGACGATGTGATAGGCGTCCCTCATCCAGCCGAGACGATCGCCTGCGAAGCCGGCTGGAATTCGGTCGGCCAGGAACCGATCGGGGCGCACGACAAGCAAGCCCTGTTCCATCCCTGCCCAGCAGGCGAGGTCGCGTATCGTGGCGTCGCCGACGCTCACTTCGTTGAGGAAAAGCAGCCGCGCCTGAAGCGCGCCCGCGATTGCCTGGTCGTTCGCAGACAGCGCCTCGCGCGGATCCACTCCGAGCCCGATGATGCAGAAGCCGGATCCCAGCAGCTCGTCGAGCAGAAAGTTGCCTGCAGCGACGCGGATCACCGGCTGAGGCATCATATTGCCGACCGGCGCGCCGGCGCGCCAGTTGACGAGCGGGGAGCGTGCGACGCTCGGTCCCGGTATGATGTCGCCCGATTCCATGCGGCGTCGCTGCGCCGGGATGGCCCATGCCGATCGCATGACGATATCGCGGACGAGGGCCCGAGCCGGACTCGTTGGCATGATCGCGCGGCCGAGCCGGACCGCGAGCGAGGTCATGGCCTTCGTATGCGCGCGGCGCTCGGCATCGTACGTGTCGAGCAGGCTGTCTTCCATTCGCCCCTGGCAAACCGCAGCGATCTTCCATGCCAGGTTCGCCGCATCGCGGATTCCGCCGTTCAGCCCCTGCCCTGCAAAGGGAGGGGTCACATGGGCCGCATCGCCCGCAAGCAGGATTCGGCCTGCCCGGAAGCGGTCAGCGATGCGCGCATGGAAGCTGTAAATCAGGCTGCGCTCGACCGCTTCGGGCGACGAGCCGCACGCCTTCATCAGCGCCCGGGCATTGTCGTGGTCGGCAAAGCGCGCTTCATCGTCCGAAGGGAGCAGCAGGAATTCCCAGCGCCTGCGGTTCCCGCTCACCGGGAGGGTGAGCGCCGGGCGCCTGGGATCGCAAAAGAAACGGATCTCGCGATGCGGATAATCGTCGCCCTGAACATCGACGACCAGCCATTTCTCTTCGAAGGTCGCGCCCTCGAAGCCGATTCCCGTACGCTCCCTCGTACGGCTCGCCCCGCCCTCGCACGCCACCGCGTAGCGGGCGGCGATGCGCTGTACCGATCCGTCCGGCACCTTGACCGACAGATGAACGCGGTCGCCCAGATCGGCGACATCGCCGACCTCGACGCCGCGGAACACCGACAGGCTCGGCCAAGCGCCGAGGTCTTCGGCGATCGCGGATTCGAGTTCGGGCTGGTAGAAGGTCCCACGCGGCGAGAAGCCGAAGCGCGGTTCAGTGGAGGTCACCCGCCCCAGCAAATGCCCGTCGCCATTATAATAGGCAACCGGCACATCCAGTTCCAGCGTGGGTGCGAGCGCGTCCAGGCGACCGATCCGCTGAAAGCAGCGCAGCGTTTCCGGGTCGAATGCGATGGCGCGGGGCTCGGTGAACGGCGCGTGCCGGCGTTCGAGCAGGACCGTCGCGACCCCTTGCTGCCCTAAAAGCGCGGCCAGCATCAGCCCTACCGGCCCAGCGCCGATGATCGCGACGTCTGTCGTCTCCGGCAAGGAAACCTCTCGCGACAGGCGAGATGACATATGTTCCAAAGATCGACTCCATTGCCGAAAATGACCGCTCGGTCATATTTGACTATATGATTCTTTTTGTCGGGGCAATATGAAAGACGCCATGACAGATATGATCGTTGATTCAGCGCCCGCTTCAGGGCGCGTGGCGCGCAAGCGCGCAGAGGTGCGGCGCAAATTGCTGCTCGCGGGCTTCGACCTCGTGGGGCAGCACGGGCTGGACGCCTTTGCGGTCGCCGATCTGACCGAGGCTGCCGATTGTTCGAAGGGTGCTTTCTATTCCCACTTTGCCAACCGAGACGAGTTCATTGCCGAACTCATCGCCCATGGCGTCGAAACGGTGGGCGTCGCCCTCGATCGCCATGGTGCAGGGCTGCCCGGCGACGAAGCATTGGCCGTCGGTCTTCGATACAGCCTGACGCTCGCACAGCAGCAGCCGCGATGGGGCCGCTTCGTCGCCGCGGTGGCTGGCTCGGCGCGTCCCACTTATACCGGCCTTGGAGAGAGACTGGCATCCGACATCGCGCGCGCGCACGCCGAGGGACGATTGGATTACCGCGACGCGCAGGCCGTTCTCCTGTTGGCGAGCGGAACATTTCTCGCCGCAGTTATCGGCTCAGGTCTCGATATGTTGCGTCCTGGAACGCCGAACGAGGCCACACGACACCTGCTGATAGGCATTGGCGTCCAGGCGGATCGGGCGCTTGCCCTCACAACCGCCTCCTTGCCTATCCTGATATTTGATTCGGTGCTTGTATCATCGCTCGACGTTTCCATTAGATAAGGCAGCCATAACGGTCGGACACGAAAGCGGGAATTTGCGTACCAAACCCGTCCGCATTGCCGTGCTAAACCGCCGCGATGGCGGGTTAGAATTTCACACCGAACCTCACGCCGTACGTCCTAGGTGCAGTGACCTGTGCGGTGACAGTCGGCAAACTAGGGTGTTGCGGTGCGAATACGAGAGTACGATTATTCTCGATGTTGCGCACATAGGCGGCAATCGACCAGCGATCATCCTGTGGCCCGAGAGAGATCTGCGCGTTACTGCGCCAGTCGCCGCCGACGAACTGCGATGGCTGATATTGGAAATAGATGTAACGGCTCGAACGATACTGCGTGTCCGCAGCAAGGACGATCTCATAATCACCAAGTTCCACCGTCTGCTGCGCTCCGAAATTCATCGTCCATTTTGGCGCGTTGAAGGTCGGAAATCCGGAGCAGTCCACGTCGAACAAGGTCGCGTTGGCCGCGTTCACCGTCACCGGGCAACTGGTGTTCGGACGACCCGCCGCGACGGGCTGCTGATACCGGAATGAATCATATTTCGAGTCGAGATACTGGACATTGGCATTAAGCAACGTGGAGGGGGTCGCGAGCACCTTCAACTCGCCTTCTATGCCCTTGATTGTCGAGCGGCCGATATTGTCCGTGATATTGGCGGGCCTCAGCGTCGAATCGAGCCCGATGTAGGAAAGCTGCTGGTCGCGGTATTTCCAGAGGAAGCCTTCGAGATTGAGTTGCACGCGGTTGTCGAAGAAGCGGTTTTTCGAACCCACCGTGTAAGCCGTGATATATTCCGGATCGTATGGACCGCGGCCTTGCGCGATGTTGAAGCCGCCCGACCGATAGCCGGTCTCCACGCTGGCGAAGAGCAGCGAACGCGCTCCCAGGTCAAATTCTACCGCGCCGCGATAGGTGATCTCACCGCGACGAATTGTCAGCTGATTGATGGTATCGGTGCGGGTCAGCACCGCGCCGGCGCCGAGAGGAGTAGAGCCGCCGGGAGCCGGTACGCGCGGCTGTTCTTCCAGCGACTGCGTGTAGGTGAGCAGCGGCGCGTTCGGACAGGAGGGCACCCCGGCAACCATGACGGTGCAGCGGACGGCAAGCGCGATCCCCGACGAGTCCGTCGTCTTGCGATCATGCGTGTAGCGAATGCCTCCGGTGACACGCAGCCGGTCGGAAAGATGCGCGGTCAAGCGGCCATAGACCGCCTTCGAAAGCGTATCATAGCGAGAGGTCGTGTAATTGTTCGCCGATTCAAGCGCGATGACCCCGCGACCTCGAATCTTCTCGTCATAATAATAAGCGCCTGCCGTCAGGTCGAAGATCGAAAAGCGCGAACTTGCAAATCGCAGTTCGAGACTGTGCTGGTCGTCCTTTTCGCGCGAGCGCGCGACGAAGGCGGCACCCGCGATGCTGTCGATCTTGGCGTATCGCCACGCGGGAATTACTGTCAGCGTACCGATACCCGTGTCCCAGGCGATGTTGACGTTCGCCCCGAAAAACTGGTTGTCGAGGCCCGGCTGTACGGTGATCGGATTCGCCCTGGCCCCGATCGAGGTGAAGGCGATCGTCTGTCGGAACGCCTGCGACGCCGGCGACCTGGAACCCTCATCGAGGTCCAGGCCCGAGGGCGTCACCGCGAAACTGTTTGTCGCCCGGTCGAATACGAAGCGGTTGAGATATGTTACGCCCTCGCCGCTGCCACTGACGCGCGAATAGTCGAAGCTGGTTCGCACCGTCAGCGTCGGCGTGAGCTCGGCTTTGAGCTGGACCCTCAATCCCTTCGTATCGTCGTCGGATGTCCCATCCTTGAGATAGCCGTCCCGCTTCGACAAATTGCCGGAGATGCGCATCGCACCGTTTTCGCCGATCGGCAGGTTTATCGCCCCCTCGGCCGTGATCGTGTCGTAATTTCCGTAGCTGCCTACGAAATACCCGCCCCATTCGCCAAGTTGAGGCTGGACGGGAATGACATTGATCGCGCCCGCGGTTGCGTTGCGGCCATAAAGAGTCCCTTGTGGCCCCTTGAGAACCTCCACGCGTTGCAGGTCGTAGAAAACGCCATTGCTCGATGACGGGCGCCCCACATAGACTTCGTCGTAGTTGAACGCGGTCGCGGGATCGCTGTTCGCAGTGAGCGCGAAATTGCCGACACCGCGAATGAAGATGAGGTTGCCCGAGCTCGTCGGCTCGATCGCCAGCGCCGGCACCAGTTCCTGAAGCCGCCCAGGCGCCGTTATCCCTGCCCGCACCAAGTCGTCGCCGCCCACGACAGCGACTGCTACCGGAGCCGATTGCAGGCTTTCTTCCTTGCGCTGCGCCGTGACCACGATGTCGGCAAGCTGGGCCTCGGCCGCCTCGCTCGCCGGACCTGAGGCTCCGCGTGCGGGCGCTTCCTGAGCGCCAGCAGAACCCGTTACGCCGATCGCAACTATCGACGCCGAAAGCAGTAACGCCTTGCGCATTTTCCCTCTCCCCACAGGCTTTGTGCCCGATGTTTTCGCGCCGGACATAGCTGCGAAGACAGATAAGCGGATGATGGCAAAATACGTTTACAGATGCCGAGCCATTATCGCTGAAACCGGTCGCTGGGCTACGCGATGCTAAGGGCGATTGGGAAGCTCGGCGGAGACATAAGCTTAGCCCGCCTCGGAGAGGCGGGCCACTGATTGGCACGGAAGCTCGTCGCCACGAGAGCGGCGGCGGCGGTACTACCGTTAGAAGAAGGGAGCGGCCAAGCCGCCTGATCGGAGCCTGTTCGCTCAGTCCGCCTTCTTCACGCTGGTCGTTATCGGACTGTCGATCCCGAAATGATCCGCCATCTGGTTGTCCGAGAAGCCTGCCGTGTGCGCTTCCGGATCAAGCGGCAGCATCGTCGCGTCCCATGCGTCGAACACCGCCTTCAGCTCGGCATATTTCTCGGGCATCCGTTCCTTGAGGTTTGCCCGCTCAAGCGGGTCTTCGACAACGTTGAACAGGAACGTCTGATCCAGAATCTTGAGATATTTATAATCCCCTTGCCGGCACGCCTCCTGATCGAGGTTCATGTAGCGCCAGCACAGGGTTCTGGGTTCAGCAGCATGCCCCCCGAGTGCCGGCCGAAGATCGATGCCATCGCTTGGAAAGGCCGGGTCGGGCTTGCCCCCCGCAGCAGCGACAAGCGTGGGCAGCCAGTCCATGGTGATCATGACCTGCTCGCTCGTCGAACCCGCCTTTACCTGCCCCGGCCAACGAATGATGACCGGAATGCGCAGTCCGCCCTCGAGCAGCTCGGATTTCTTGCCCGAGAAGGGCCAAGTGTCCGAAAAGCGCTCGCCGCCATTGTCGCTGGTGAAGACGACGATCGTGTCATTATCGATGCCCGCGGCGCGCAGAGCGTCCATGACGCGGCCGACCTGGTAATCCATGCGGGTGACCATCGCCGCATAGGTCTTGAGCGAGCCGCCATCGAAGGCGCGAATACCGTAGGGATCCTTCTTCGCGGCAATCCGGTCGGACTCGGCCTCGTCGTCAGGACCTTCCCACGGCCAGTGCGGTGCATTGAAATGAAGGCTCATGAAGAAAGGCTTCTTCGCCGCCGCCATCTCGCCGACCATCTCGACCGCCTTATTTCCGAACAGATCGGTCAGATATCCCGCTTCGTCGATCTGGACGTCACCGTCCCAGAGGTCCGAGCCGCGCGAATTGCCGTGGCGGAAATAGTCGATCCCGCCCATCCGAAAGCCCCAGAAATGATCGTAACCGCTCTTGAGCGGACCGTAATCGGGAAGCTGACCAAGGTGCCACTTGCCGATCAGCGCAGTCTGGTAGCCCTGCGCGCGGAGCAAAGAAGGTAGCGTCGGGTGCTCCGGCGGCAGGCCGACATTGCGGATCACCAGCGGTTCCTCAAGCCCGATCGGCAAGCGGTTCTGGTAGCGCCCAGTCATCAGGCCAGTGCGCGTTGCCGAGCAGACCGCCGAATTGGCATAGCCCTGGAAGAAGCGCATGCCCTCCTCGGCGATCTTGTCGATCGCAGGCGTCTTGTAATCACGCCGCCCGTAGCAGCTGAGATCGGCATAGCCGAGGTCGTCGGCCATGATGAACAGGATGTTCGGCTGTTTCGCGGGCTTCGCGGCGAAAGCGGGCACCGCGTCCGCCAAGAGCAACGACCCTGCGGCGGCCGAACTGGCCAGCAAGCTACGGCGGCTGATTGTCATATCATGATCTCCGGTCTTTGCGCGGTTCAGGAACCGAAACGATAGGTGAACTGGGCATAGACCTCGCGCGGTCGGGCGAGCGTTCCATAGACAGCGGCGGACGAAGACGAGAGCGTCTTGGTCGTGAAATACTCCTTGTCGAACAGGTTACGCGCCCCGAGTGCGAGGGTGAAGCGGTCATTCGGCCAAGTGTAGGCGATCCGTGCCTCGGCCTCGGCATAGCCGGGCTGAACGATGATATCGTAGTTGGCGACGCTGTTGCTGTCCTTGCTCTCATAATGAACGTCGAACGAGGTATCGAGGCGACCGCCATTGTCGAACTCGAGACGATGCGCGAGCTGGGCGTTGAGCTGCCAGGCCGGGCCGGGCAGCACGCTGTCGGCGGTAATTGCCACGACGGCGTTCGTACCCTCGCTCGACACGGTGCCGGGGGCCACGTTGGTCAGCTCTTTCTTCGTATAGCCGGCCGAGAGGTTCGCGGTGAACCCGCCGCCGAGCACCGCGCGTGCCTCGGCCTCGAAGCCCGCGAAGCGCGCGTCGGCGAGATTGAGGACGAAGCCGGCGAGCCCCGGCGTTGTCGCAGTCACCTGGATATCGCGATAATCGATCCGGAAGGCCGCGAGATTCAGCGTCAGGCGGCGGTCGAACAGCGTCGACTTCACCCCGGCTTCGTAGGAGGTCACATATTCAGGTTCATAGGACGGCAGCGGCGAGATCAGGCCGCCCGAGAAGCGCGCCGCGAAGCCGCCGGCACGATAGCCCTCCGAATAGGTGGCATAGAGGAGAACATCGTCGGTCGCCTGCCAGGCAAGGTTCGCCATCGGCGTCCAGATCTTGGTCCCCTGGATGCCGGTCGCGCTCTGCAATGGGCCCACCGATCGGAACTGGCTGACGAAATAGTCTTTCGTCTCGTCGGTGTAACGTAGCCCGCCAGTAAGCTTGAGGCGGTCGGTGATCGCGTAAGTGAGCTGCGCGTAGGCGGCCTTCGACGAGTTATCGACCGTACGCGTCGTGGTCTGGAAATAGGGCAGGAACGGAGCCAGCGCCGCAGCTTGCGCGGCAGGAATATTGCCCGGTGCAAGCAGGTCGACGGCCTGGTCGCCCTTTTCATTGAAGTAATAGAGGCCGAGCACATAATCGAGCCGGTCACCGAGCGCGCTGCCGACGAGCTGGAATTCCTGGGAGAATTGCTGCTGGTTGAACGGCATATTGTTGTTGGTGAAGATCGAATAGGGCGTGAAATCGAGATCGCCATAGAAGGTCGAATCGAATTCGCGATAGGCCGTGATCGATTTCAGGGTCCCGATGCCGGTGTCGAGCGCAACGGTTCCCACATAGCCTGTCAGGTTGAGCTTGTTGACGGGATTGATCTTGTTTCCGGCGCGATCCTGCCACACCGAGTTGTTGCCCGACGTACCGGCGAGCCAGGCATTGCCATAGCAGGAGAGGCTGGAATTGCGGAACGCGGCGTCGGTGGCGCAGCGCGGCGCATCGGCCGAAATCCACGGCAGTCTGGCGATGGGAGCAGGCCCCTGCCCGCGATTGAAAGCGTTGGAAAGCGCGCCAGTGACGCCTGTCTGGCCGGGCGAGACGTCACCGAGTTGCAAGGCGACGCTCGCGGAGGGCGGATCGCGCCGCTCGGTATGATCGACCGCGAGATCGATCGTCAGATTATCGGTCGGCTGCCAACGTAACGCCGCGCGAACCGCCCAGAGCTTCTCGCCGCCGAGCTTGAGATCGTCATATTGAAGCGCATCGACATAGCCGCCGCGATGCCGCGCCATAGCCGATACGCGAAGCGCAAGATTGTCGGCAAGTGGCAGGTTGAGCGAGCCGCGGATTTGCGCGAACTCGCGGCTGCCTCCAGCGATCGAGAAGCTACCCGACGTTTCGCGCGGGTCGGGCGCCTTTGATACCACGCTGATCGCGCCGCCGATCGTATTGCGCCCGAAGAGCGTTCCCTGCGGACCGCGCAAGACCTCGACACGCTGAACGTCGGCGAGGTCGAGCACGCTGCCGACCGAGCGGCCGAGATAGACGCCATCGATATAGACGCCGACGCCGGGGTCGGTGTTGATCGTGAAGTCACCCTGACCGATGCCCCGTATGTTGATGATCGGCGTGAAGGTCGCCCCCGACGTCCCGCCGCCGGTTTTCAGCGTCAGGTTCGGCGCAACATTCTGCATTGCGGTCAGGTCGACCGCCCCCCGCGCCTCGAGCTGGGCGGCGCTGATTGCGGTGATCGCGATCGGCGTGTTCTGGAGATTCTCCTCGCGCTTGCGCGCCGTGACGATGATCTCCTCATAGCCCGGCGTCTCGGACGATGCCCCTTCCGGGTCCGCGGCCTGCGCCGCGTAAGCCGGTCCCGCCGCAAACAGCAGGCTGGCGGCCAGCACCGTCCCGCACAGCAAACGCGTCCGCGCGATAGAATCGAAATGCGCTTTCATGAAAATCACCTCCCAATGTTCGGGTCCGCTTTCGGGATCCCTTGTTCTTCACTCCGGGGGCCTATTTCGTCCCCGCATCGTTTCTCAGTTGGCCGGGTGCGGCATCGCATGCCCCCATTGCACGCCCATCAGTTCCGCAAGCGATGCCTGGCGCGAGCCGTCAGCCGCGGTAAACAAATCGCCGTCGGTCCAATGTTCGAGGGTGTGGCCCCACGGGTCGCGCCAATAGTCGAAGATCTGCGAGCCGAGGACGTGCCGCCCGATCCCCCAGTGCGGGGTCCATCCTGCGCGCTGCAGCCAGTCGTGACCGACGAAGAGGTCGTCGGCGTCGAGAATTTCGAACGCGGCATGGTTGAAACCGACCCCGCGCGGACCCTGGATGAGGAAAAGGCTGTGATGATCGGTCAGCTCGTCGCCGCGGTCGCAGCGCAGGAAGGCCCCGATCGCTGCCCCGTCGGGAAGCACAACCTCGTCAGAGGTGATGAAACCGAAATGCTCTTTGTACCAAGCCTCCGACCGCCGAAAGTCGGAAACACCGAGGACACAATGACCGAGGCGCACGACATGCGAGGGCTTGGGATCGATTCGATGCACCGTGCGCAGCCGGCGCTTCTCTGTTGCGTCGTTAGGCGCCGTTGAGCGCGAGGGAATGGCTGGCGCTGCCGCCGCCTGCCCGGCGACGAGTTCGAGGAGATAATTGTCGGGATCGCGAAGCTGGACCATCGTTCCGCCGCCGGGACGGTCAAGCGGCTCGACCGCCAGCCCGCGCGCCGCCGCAAAATCTGCGAGCGCTTCGCTCGATGGCGCGACGAGGCCGAGTGCGACGAAGCCGGGATCGCCGAGTTCGGTCATGTGCAGGTAACGCGAGCCGCCACAGCCCCGACCATAGAGCGCGCCGCCCTCGCGAAAGGACTGCATTCCAAAATCCCCGACGAATCGCTCCATCAAGTCGAGATCTGGCGCCGAAAATCGAACGTGGGCGACATCGGTGACCCGCATGGAACCTCTCCATTTATGACTATATGGTCACTTTATTATGAAATGGATATGTAGAGCGCAAGCCATAAAATCACTGACCCGCAATCAACTTGTCGATCAATCTGCCTAATCGGTCATTTATTGGGCGGCCGCCGGACGCCGTCGATTGCCCCTTGATAGAGCCAGCGCCGCGCCGCCTCACCGGGGAAATAGGCAGGGAACCAAGAGCCTTTCGGCCGGATCGAACGCGCATGGCAGCACTGCGATGAGGTCATAAGAATCCGACCTGCGATCTGACCCCCGACCGCGTTTCGCCGCGCACGAGGGTCAGCAGATTTCGGATCGAATGCGCCGCTTATATGTGAAGAGACAAGTGACACATATCCGCGGCGGCGCTTAAGCGCTGCTTACTCTGATGTGTGTGCGCCTGTGCGCTGCACAAGGGCGACGCCGGCTGCCCGTTGATGGCGCCCTACCCTTCGCGTGGGTCGTATGCGCGCAGGCGGATGATGTCGTCTGCCGCTTGCGACGCGATCAGTTCGGCGTCGCGGTGATCGATGCCGAAGGAGCGCAGCATCATCGAGCAGAGCTGTTGCGCCGTCAGGATCGACCGCCCCCGCTCGCCTCCCCTCGCAGTGGCGAGCAGGAGGCTGTGAACGATGCCGATGACGAAAAGCAGCCCGGCCTCGATCGTGGGAATAGCAAGCCGACCGCTGTGGAGACCAGCCGCGAGGTCGTCTCGCAGCCCGTCATTGAGCGATTCGCGCGCCGAACCGCGCGGGTCGTTACGCAGCATGATATGCGCCTGGACAGGATCGTCGGCCGCCATGGCCGCATAGACGCAGATCGCGCGCGCGATGCGGGCTGGCGGGTCGTCGACACCGAGGTTGACCATCGTCACGCGCCCCTCGATTCCCAGGCGGATGTCCGCGACGATCGCGCCCAGCAGCGCATCCTTGTCGTCGAAATGATTGTAGAAAGTCCCCTTCGCGACGCCCGCTTCCTGTACGATATCGTCGACCGCCACGGCATCGAACGGCCTGTCGGCGAAAAGCTTGCGCCCCGATGCAAGCAGCGATGCGCGGGTGCGGGCTGTGCGCGTCCCCTGCGCGCGGGCTTCGGTCTGTGTAGCGGTCATGCGTGATGGCTTGCCCCAAAAAATCACAAGGCGCTAGCCCCCGGAACGGCTCGGCCTGCTCTCCCCTAAGCATGACCATATGGTCACGAAAAGCTCGACCCGAAAAAATCCACTTGCCAAATCGCAATCGATACGAAATACAAACTGACTATATGGTCATTTATTGGAAGTGACCCGCTATCTGCCGCGACGCCATCCAACGGGTTGCTCGCGACGACGCGAAGTCGGGATGGTGGGCGGGCTTCCTGCGCCCGACGCTGAACGCGCGGGCTGGAACTGGGAAGAGGAACAGGGAACCGATGAGCGAGCGATTCGACGTGATCGTGGTCGGGCTGGGGCCGGTAGGCGCGGTCCTTGCCGGTCTGCTCGGACAAGCCGGGCTACACGTTCTGGCAATGGAGCGATCGCACGAGGTTTATCCATTACCGCGCGCGGCGCATTTCGACCATGAGATCATGCGCGTCTTTCAGCAGCTGGGGATCGCCGACGAAGTGCTCACCCACTCTCGTCCCGCCGGCGCCTACGAGTTTCGCAACGCGAAGGGCGAATTGCTGATGTCGGCGCGCCGCGGAGGGGAACAGGGCGTCTCGGGTTGGTCCAATTCCTACATGTTCAATCAACCCGGCATCGAACGGGCGTTGCGCTCCCGGCTCGCCGCGATGCCGAACGTGATTGTCCGGCTCGGCCTCGCGTTTCAAACCCATGCGCAGCAGGACGACCATGTCGCCGTGACCGCGCAAGATGACGCCGGGAATGCCGAGACATTCGAGGCACGCTATTTGGTCGGCTGCGACGGCGCGTGGAGCCCCGTGCGCGAGATGCTCAAGATCGGGCTTGAGGATTATCAATTCGACGAACCCTGGTTGGTCGTCGATACCATCCCCCGCGCGCCGACCAACTTGCCGACCGTCAATTTACAGATTTGCGACCCCGCACGGCCCACGACCTGCGTCCTGATGGGTCCCGGACGTCATCGCTGGGAATTCATGATGCTGCCCGGCGAGACGGCGGAAAACGTGCTAGCACCGGGGTTCGTGGAGACACTTCTTGCCGGGTGGCAGGTCGATGTCGAGGTCGAGCGCAAAGCGGTTTATCGCTTCCACGGCCTCATCGCCGAACGATGGCGAGAGGGCCGCGTGCTTATCGCGGGCGATGCCGCGCACCAGATGCCGCCCTTCGCCGGACAGGGAATGTGTTCGGGCATCAGGGACGCAGCCAACCTCGCATGGAAGCTTGAAGCCATTCTGCGGCATGGCGCCGAAGAGGCCATATTGGACACCTACCAGGCAGAACGCGATCGCAGCGTGCGCGACTATATCGAACTCGCGATCGGCATGGGCCGCGTGGTCTGCACACTCGATCCGGCGGTCGCGGCGCACCGCGATGCCGAGATGATGGGAAGGCGCGACGCCGAGGAGGCCCCGGCCCCGGTCGGAGGCCCCGGTCTGAATGGCGGCCTTTTCGCGGAAAATGACGAAGCAGCCGGTCGAATCTTCCCGCAGTTCATCGGCGCAGACGGCGCACGGCTCGATGACGCGCTCGACGGCCGGGCGTGGCTGATCGACGCCGACGGCGGCGGCTCGACGGCTGGCCTGCGCCGTATAGCGACAGGCGACCCGTTGCTCGCGCCGTTCCGCTCCAATCTTACCGCGTGGCTCCGAACGCTGGGCGGCGATGCCGTCCTGGTTCGGCCCGACCGATATGTCTTCGGCGTCGGCGATGCCCAAGACCTGCTCGCGTCGTGGCACGCGGCTGCGGGCGACGATGCCCCCCACGCCATGGCCCAGGAGACACAAATATGATCAACAAGATCAACGACGATGCCGTCGCTGCCGTCTCGGCCGTCAAGGACGGCGACACGGTGCTCATCGGAGGCTTTGGCGAAGCAGGCAATCCGACCGAACTTGTCCACGCGCTCATCGAGCATGGCGCGCGCGACCTGACGGTCGTCAACAACAACGCAGGCAACGGTGAAATCGGGCTCGCCCGGCTGTTGCTGAAGGGCCGGGTCGCAAAGCTTATCTGCTCCTTTCCGCGCAGCTCGCACGGCCATGTCTTCAACGAACTCTACCGGGCCGGAAAGATCGAGCTCGAACTCGTCCCGCAAGGCACGCTCGCCGAACGGATGCGCGCCGGCGGCGCCGGCGTGCCCGCCTTTTTTACACCGACAGCGGCCGGAACCGATCTCGCAGTAGGAAAAGAGGTCCGGATATTCGAAGGGCGCGAGCATGTTCTGGAAACCGCGATCCGCGGCGACGTCGCGCTGGTCAAGGCGGAGGTCGCCGATCGCTGGGGCAACCTTGTCTATCGCAAGGCGGCACGCAATTTCGGCCCGGTCATGGCAATGGCCGCTCGTTCGACGATCGCGCAAGTTCGGCGCACCGTGCCGCTTGGCAGCATCGATCCCGAACAGATCGTGACCCCGTCGATTTTCGTCGACCAGGTCGTCGTCGTTCCCGTCCCCGTCAGCGAGCGCGACCATCTGCTAGAAAAGGAGGCCGTGCGATGAGCTGGACCACCGACGAGATCGCCGCACGGGCAGCGGCCGACATCCCCGAAGGCGCCTTCGTGAACCTCGGCATCGGTCAACCCGAGCGCGTGGCAGATCATATCCCGGACGACCGCGAGGTCGTCTTGCACAGCGAGAATGGCATTTTGGGCATGGGCCCGCAGCCCGCCGCGGCCGATGAGGACATGGAGCTTATCAACGCCGGCAAGAAACCGGTGACCCTGCTCCCGGGCGGGGCCTTCTTCCATCATGCCGACAGCTTCTCGATGATCCGCGGCGGCCATGTCGACATCTGCATTCTCGGCGCGTTCGAGGTTGCCGCGAATGGCGATCTCGCCAACTGGACGACGGGCGGCGATGGCGTTCCGGCCGTCGGCGGTGCCATGGACCTCGCGGCGGGCGCGCGGAGCGTCCGCGTCATCACGTCGCACACAACGCGCGCGGGCGAGCCCAAGCTGCTGCGTACGCTTTCGCTGCCCGCGACCGGCCGCGCGATCGTGAAACGCATCTACACCGACCTCGCCGTGCTCGAGCCCGATGGGGACGCGTTTCGCGTGCTCGAGCTTGCGCCGGGAGTGTCGGTCGAGATGCTCGCCGAGCGCACCGGCGCGCCGGTGCTGCCCACACCAAAATGACTGTATCGAGAGGAAGTAACTGATGAAGCTTGTATCTTATCGCACATCCGGCGCGGATTCCTTCGGTATCTGGCGCGACGACGGGATCGTCGACCTCAAGGGCAAGATTGCCGGTGGTGGCGCGACGCTTCGCAGCCTCCTCGACAAGCTCGATGCCGTCGCCCCTTTCGCAGCAAACGCACCCGATCTGGCCCATGATGCTGTAGACCTGCTGCCCCCGGTCATCGATCCGCCCAAGCTTTTGTGCGTCGGGCTCAACTACAAGACGCACATCGCCGAGACCGGCCGCGATGCTCCCGCTCATCCGATCCTTTTCCCGCGCTATCCGTCGAGCCTGGTAGGCGCCGGCGAGGATCTCGTGCGGCCGAAAGTCTCGCACGACTTCGATTTCGAGGGCGAGCTCGCTTTCGTCGTCGGGCGTGGCGGCCGCCACATCTCCGAAGCCGACGCGCTCGATCATGTTGCGGGCTACGCCTGCTTCAACGACGGATCGATCCGCGACTGGCAGCGGCACACCACGCAGTTCATGCCCGGCAAGAGCTTCTGGCGTTCGGGGAGTTTCGGCCCCTGGCTCGTGACCCCCGACGAAGTCGGCGACCTCGGCAGCCTGTCGCTGACGACGCGGCTGAACGGCGAGGTCATGCAACAGGCGACCCTCGATGATCTACTGTTCGGCGTTCCCGCGCTCGTCGCTTACATCTCGACGATCCTTCCCCTCGAACCCGGCGACGTCGTGGCGACCGGTACGACCGGCGGCGTCGGCCTGTTCCGCAAGCCGCCTGTGTGGATGAAGCCCGGCGACCGGGTCGAAGTCGAGATCGAAGGGCTCGGCATCTTGAGCAACGGCATTGTCGACGAGGCCTGACGCGATGGCGGCGGGCGCACCGCTCGATCACGGCCGAGCGGCCTGGACGGTGGCGGTCGGCTGCGCAATCGGCCTCTCCGTCGCTTTCGGCCCCGCCTTCATTGCGAGTTTCGGCCTCTATGTGAAGCCAATCGCAGCCGAGTTCGGCTGGTCGCGGACCGCGGTCAGCTCGCTCTATGCTCTCGTCGCGATCATGGGCGCGATCGGCACCCCTTTCCTCGGGTTCCTGCTCGACCGGAAAGGTTCGCGCGGCGTGATCATCGCCGCGAGCCTTTTGCTGCCCCTCGCTTTGCTCCTGCTGATCGCAGTGCCAGCGGATTTCTCCCTGTTTCTCGCCTGCGGCTTCGTGATCGGGCTCGTCTCGATCATCGCCTCTCCCACCGCCTATGTCAGCCTGCTCCCGCAATGGTTCTCGCGGCGGCTCGGCCTGGCTGTGGCGCTGGGCATGTTCGGATCGGGATTCGGACAGTTTGCAATGGCGCACGCGCATGGAGAACTTCTCTCCCATTATGACTGGCGAACCGCCTGGGCGATCATGGCGGGCGTGGTCGGCGCAGTGGGTATCCCCGTCGCACTCTTCGCCGCGCGCGACCGGCCCGAGTTACGACGGCTTCGGCAAGCGCGAAACGAAGAGGCGATTGAAGGCGCATCCCTACGCGACGCGATGCGCTCGCCGCTATTCTGGTCCGCAACACCGGCCTTTTTCCTGGTTATGCTCGTCACCGCTGCCATGCTGACCCATCTGGCACCGCTGCTAACCGACAAGGGTTGGGCGATCGAGCGCGCCGCCGGAGTCGTCGCAATGATCGGGCTCGTCTCCCTTGCCGGCCGAGCCGTGTCGGGCGCTTTGCTCGACCGGTTCGGCTTCGGCATACTCGGTGCGACGCTGTTCCCGCTCCAGGCGGCGGGCTGCGTTATGCTGGCGACGGTGGACAGCGACGGCGCGATCTACCTTGCCGCAGCGTTGATCGGCCTCGCCTACGGCGTGGAGGCCGACATGCTGCCGTGGCTACTGCGGCGTTATTTCGGCCTGCGCTGCTTCGGCCGCTTATACGGTATCGCGTTCGGGGTCGTGCAACTCGGGTCGGTTTTCGGCCCCCTCCTCCTCGGCTATTCGTTCGACCGCCTCGGTGGATATGCGGCGGGTCTCTGGATTCTCGCAATCGCGTCGATGATTTCGACCTTGCTCATCATCGCGGCGACACGGCTCGCGGGCGGCGAATCCGTTCGCCAGGCGCAGGCCGCATGACGCAGGTTGCCCCTCTCCTCACAATCGGACATCAAGAGGCTATCGCGTGAAACGAAAAATTACGTTCGCCGTCCTGACGCTTCTCGTCTTTGCCATTCTGCTCGTCCTCCTCAACCGCGACCGCCTGCTCGACATGGCGATCCGCGAGCGGCTTCAGCGCAAACCCGACATGAGTTTCGTCGCCGACGACGGCCATATTCGTGTGCTCCTGTGCGGAACCGGCACGCCGGAAGTCAGCACGGCCCGCGCCCAGGCTTGCACCCTGGTCGCCGCGGGCGGCAAGATGTTCCTGTTCGATGTCGGCGACGGCGCCGTGCGGTCGCTCGAGAAATCGAATGTTCCGATCACGAGCCTGGAGCGCGTCTTCATCACCCATTTCCATTCGGACCATTTCAATGATCTCGCGACGCTCATCAACGCCAGCTGGATCTGGGGACGCGAGACGCCGCTGGAGGTCGAAGGGCCGGTCGGGATGCAAGCAGTGCTGAGTGGATTTGCCCAGAGCTATGCGCTCGACGAAGGCTATCGCAGCACCAATATGCCGCACCTCGCAGCGCGGCGCGACGTCGCGTTCGGCAAGGCGCTCGAAATAGCCTTCCCCGAGGGCAAGCGAAGCACGCGCGTCTATGACAAGGACGGCATCACCATTGACGCGGTGCTGGTCGCGCACGAACCCGTCAAACCGGCTCTCGGCTACGTGCTGCGCTATCGCGGCAAGAAGATTTTCATCAGCGGCGACACCGAGGTCAGCCCCGCCAATATCGCCGCGATGCGCGGTACAGACCTTGCCATCCACGAAGCCTACGCCACCCATGTCGTACGCCGCGCGATCCCCCAGATGAAGAAGCTTGGCATGACAGCGGATGCGGAGGTGGCCGAGCGGACCATCCCCTATCACGCAGACAACATCGCTCTCGCGCGGCAAGCGGAAGCGGCCGGGGTGAAACGCCTCGTGCTCACGCACCTCACGCCTTACCCGGGCAATTTCGTGACCCGACGACTTTTTGTCCAGGGAATGTCCGACATCTACAAGGGTGAGCTGTCTGTCGGGCAAGACGGGATGATCATAATCCTGTGAAACGACCCTAACGAATGGCGGCTTTCGGAAATTAACCGGCAGTCACCGAGCGACCGTAATCGGGCGCAAACCTGACCCACCTGAACATCCCGAGGGATGCGGGTTTCGCCAGCTTCATGCGCCCTGCAATCGAAATCTTCAGCAACCATTCAGGCCCATTTACGTTTATTGCATATATTTCACTTATTGCGTTTGCTGTTCCGGCTCTATATAGGGCCGGCCCCGGCAGCGAGGAGAATGATATGAGCGATCAGGAACTTTCGCAGCGGCCACCGACCGAAACGGAAGTGCGACAAGCCTCCGAGGCCGCGCGTGCGCTTGCCAAGGCGCTCACGCCCAAAGGCCTTCCCTTTTCCGTCCAGCGGAATGGCGATCGGACCGAGGTGGACCTGTCGCCGGCGCTCGGTCAGCTGGTTCTCGACGTGCTGACGCATGTGGCCCGCGGCGAAATGGTGACATTCGTTCCCTACGGAGCGGAACTGACGACGAAGGAGGCGGCCGACTTGCTGAACGTATCGCGCCCCTTTCTGGTTTCGATGCTGAGTGACGGGAAAATACCGTTCCACAAGGTTGGATCGCATCGACGCGTGCGGGCGAGCGATGTTCTCGCATTTCGCGCACAGCGCGATGCGGAGCGAAGCGGCGCACTCACCGATCTGCAGCGCCTCGGCCAGGAGTTCGACGCGGATTGAGGTGCATAGCCGACCGCTTCGTCGTCGTTCTCGACGCGAATGTGCTTTATCCGTTCAGGGTAAGGGACGCCCTGCTTCGCTTCGCCGAGGCAGGGCTGTTCCGCGCCCGATGGTCGCCGACCATCCTCGACGAATGGCGCCGCAACCTCATCGCCCAGAAGCCCGGTTATGAGGCCAGCATCGATGCCCAGATTGCCGCGATGCGGATCGCCTTTCCCGAAGGGTGCGTAACCGGCGGCGGGGATCTTATCGGCAGCCTGGACCTTCCCGACCCCGACGATCGCCACGTGCTGGCAACGGCCATCCGCGCAGGCGCCGAGCATATCGTTACCGAGAATCTGAGAGATTTTCCGGAAGCGAAGCTCGACCAATATGGGATCAGCGCGGTCTCGGCCGACGACTTCCTCGCCAGCACGTTCGAGCTTTATCCGACCGAAGCCCTGGCGGCGCTCGCGACGATGCGGCGCTGTTACACACGGCCGCCCTTCACGCCGAGTGAGTTCATTTTCGATCTGCAGAAAAAGGGCCTGCCCAAGCTCGCCTCGATGCTCCGCGAGAATATCGACCTGCTGTAAGCGACCGCCATCTCGCCGACGTTCAGGAGGATGTGCAGCGCGCCTCCAACTCCGCGATGCGTTCCGAACATATGGCGTGCACAGCGCGCCCGAGTTCCTCGACACATCCTGCAAGCCAGAGAAGCTCTTCCTCGCTGATCCGGTAATGTTTGGAATAGCGCGCCTTCACATAGGCCTCCTTGAGCTTCTCGAAGCGCGCTCGATCCGCCTTCAGTTCACGCGGCCAGGCATCGACCAGACGCATGTCGATCCGCTCTGCCTGCGTCCGCAGGAAGCCCAGATTATGGACGTGGGGCGTGTAAAAGGTGCAAACCAACAATACGCCATGATAGAGAAACTCCGCACTCTGATGAAGATCGAAAGCCGCTGGCTTGAGAAAACCCTTCTCTCGGCCAATAGCTGACAGCTCAAAACGCTGCATCGAGAGTGGGAACCACTCGTCAAAATATTCCTTGGCCATCGCCAGCGCTTGTTCGGGCGTCTTCGGCTTCGGCTTGTGCAATTCCTTGTCGTCATATTCATAGAGCGCGATGCCGTCGCGCGCGACGTCCATGAAGAAATAGCGCCCGTGCGCGAGCCCGTCGTTCACCTCCTGAAGGGTGTGGACGATGAAGTTGACCGGGGTCTTGAGCGTCTTGTCGATCGCCAGCTCGCGGATAAGCCGATCCTCGAGCTTGCCCCAGAAGTCGACCTTCTCGGTCAGGCGCTTGTCGTTGACGATGACCAGGAGATCGAAGTCCGAACGATAGCCCTTGGCGGTGTGCGGCTCGTCGACCCAGCCGCCGCGGGCGTAGCTGCCGTAGAGGATGATCTTGTCGATCCGGCCCTTCTTTTTCCAGCCCATGGTGCCGAGCGCGATCGCATCCTCGAATTCTTCGAAGATGATCGCCTTCACGCGCTCAAGCTCGCGCTGCTTGTTGGCCGGGAGATGATCGAGATCGGTACGCATCGTTCTTTCCTTCTGTGGTGGGACGCTCGCCCGATGGCAAGCGCCGTCCGATCCAAATCGGCATCTCAGCCCGCTTCCCTGATCCGAAAATCCCAAACCGGAATGCCGAACGCCCGGGCCTTGTCGACGAGATTGTCCTGGATGCCGGTGCCCGAGAAGACCACCAGCCCCGCCGGCATGGCATCGATCATCCGCTCGTTGCGCTTGAAGGGCGCGGCTTTCTTGTGGCGGTTCCAGTCGGGACGGAAGGCCACCTGCGGCACGCCGCGGGTGTCGGCCCAGCAGGCGGCAGCGCGTTCGGCGCCGGTCGGCGTTGCGCCGTGCATCAGGACCATGTCGGCATGGCGCGCATGGACCTTGTCGAGCGCCGACCAGATATGGCGATGGTCGTTGCACGCGGGGCCGCCGCTGAACGCGATGCGCGTGCCCTCGGGGATCAGGGATTTCGCCTTTTCGCGGAGCCGGCGATCCATGAAGTCGCGGCTGTCGATCATCGCCGCGGTCATCGTGCTGTGGCGGACGCGCGATCCCGTCCGCGGCAGCCAGGCCTTGCGGGCATGGATGCGAAATTGTTCGGCGGCGCATTCGCGGAAAAATTCCATCGTGTCGCGCCGCTCGATCATCGTGACCCCCTCGGCAATGGCGCGCTCGAGTTCGACCGAACGGATTTCGCTGCCGTCCTGTTCGCGCTGAAGCTCGCGCTGCGCCTGTTCGTTGCGATCGAGTTCGCGCTCGGCGCGCTCACCGGCGCGGTGAAAGATGTTGACGACGCTCCAGAGCAGATCCTCGAGATCGGGTTCGATCCGGGTATCGACGAGACAGCCGGCCAGCGCGTCGAAGATGTCGGCGACCGCGCCGCCGGCGAGCCGGTCGTCGGGAAGCGGCCGCCCGTCGGGTTCGTCCTCATAGGGCCGATGACCGTAAAGCTGCATTTCCTGAAGGAGCCAGGCGCTGGCGCCGGGTTCGAAGGGTTCGCCGGATGCGGCGGGTTCGGGAAGATCGGGCTCATATTTCATGTCGCTTCTCGCAAGTTGGAGCCGCGCCTTCCGCGGCCTTCGCGGCGACCGCTTGCGGGACGCGGGGCGGGACCGCACCGCAAGGGGGCTCGCCCCCCGCGCGGCCGAAGCGCCAGCGAAGGATGGCGGGCGAAGGCTATTTTGATTCGCGATGCAAAGGGGCGCAGCCCCGGCGGAAAATAGCCGCACGGCAAGCCATTGCGACCCCGCCCCGCGTCGCGCAGTCGCCCTCCAGCGAAGGCCAAAGGCGCGGCCTTACGCGTTGCGCAGAAGCAGGCCGTCCCGATAGCCGACCTGCCCCGCCCCTTCCGTCCCGGCGTTCGCTCAGCCCGGGAGAAAGCGCGCTGCGTCGTCGGCGCGCAACTGAAGCCGAAGAAGGGCTGCGAGCCGCTGACGCCCCAAGGCACACAGGTCGCGATTGAAATCGTCGCGCTGAGGCCGAAGCGGCACGACTTCGACTGCGGACGATGGTGCGCATTCGGCCGATATCTGCGCAGCCCGTTCGACGAGCGACCGCAGCGCGCCTTCGCCTGCACGGTCATCGTCGCAGGCGACATAGAGTCGGCGAAGCCCCCGGGGCAATTCGATCGCGGCGAGATGCGCGGCCGAGAGACAAGCGATCGCCGGAAGGCGCGGCATGAGCTGACGGAGCGACAGGATGGTTTCAATGCCCTCGCCTGCTGCCATGACGGGACCCGCGTCGCCGAAACGGACGCCATGCCCCAGCAGATGGCCCATAGCCCGGCGCGGACAAGCGACGGGCGCCTTGCCGCCCGCCGGATCGAGCCAGGTGCGATGAACGCCGACGATCGCGCCCGCCGCGTCGGTGACCGCCGCGATCATCGCGGGCCAGGCCCGCCGAACGTCGGGTGCGTCGTCCTGCGACGCCCGGTAATAGCAGGACGGATGAAAGCGCAGCGTGCCCTGGTCGTCTGGCCGCTCGATCCCACGCGCGGCGAGATAGGTCGCCACGGGCGTGCCGATGATGGAACGCGATGCCGCCCATAGGCGCCGCGCTGCAGCGGGCGTTCCGCCCGGCGCCTTGCGAACGCGCGGATTCGCCGTCACCGGGACCTCAGGCTGGGGCAAGCTCAGAAAGCGCCGCGCCTCGGCCAGCGTTTCGCGCATGAGGCCATGGCCGCAGCTGGCAGCGATGACGTCGAGCAGATCGCCATGCTCACCGCTGGCGGCATCGGTCCATTTGCCTGCCTGGCCACGCGTATCGCCCGAAGCCGACAATCGCACGTAGAGACTGCGACCCGGGGCGCCCCGAACGTCGCCGACAAGCCAGTAACGGCCTTCACGCCGACCATTGGCGAGATAGCGGCGGCAAACGGCCTCGGCATTTTCCGCAAGGCGGCGAGCGATGTCGGAGGGACTGTCCATGGGGCTCCTCGGCAGCTGGCGCTGCGTCCACCGACAAGCGATCGGACGACACAGGCATGCGGCGCCGACAGCCCCTGCCGGCAGATGGCGGGAAGACTGCCACAAGGCGCACGCGGAATTCAACAAAATGCGGCAGCGACCGGCGGACCGGTCGCTGCCGCAATTCGGAAAAAAGGCGGAACGGCCGAAGCCGCCCCGCCCGATGTTATTCGGCTGCGACAGGCCAATCGTCCTGATCGGCTTCGCCGCTATCAGCTTCCGCGCCGATCTCGTCGACCTCGGCCGCGGCGACAGCGCCTTCGACCGGGACCTCGCCTTCGGAAGCAATGTCGGTTTCAGCATCGGTGCCCCCTGCGGCGGCACCTCCGTCAACGGACGTTTCGTCGGTCGGCGTACGCAGCGGTTCGGGCAGCCAATCGCATTCTTCGAGCAGCTTCTCCGCTTCGCGCGCCATGTCGGGCTTCTTCAGATGGTCGATCATGTCCGCGAATTGCGCGCCGCGTGCCTCGGTAACATCGGCGAGCAGCCGCGCCTTGGTGACGCCCCGGAAATAGCCCTCCGCGGTAGGCCGCCAGCCCGCCGCGAGGACGTCGAGGTTGACGGCGCGGGCCAGGACATGGCTGTGCGCGATGCGACGGTCGACGACGCGCGCCGAGACGCGCCCGTTGCCATATTTCGGAACGATCTCGGCCTGCGCATTGACGCCGAGCGATGCACAGTGCGCGAACAGGCTCGCCTGCTCGTTCGCGTCGAGCGCGAGGAGAGCGTCCCAAAGCGCGGTGTCTTCGTCAGGAAGACGGTCCCGCCAGGCTTCGTGCCGGGCATCGATCGCGCGCGCCGGTGCGCATTCACGAAGCCCCGTCGGCTCATTGGTGAAATATACCGTCGAGGCCGACAGTTCGAGACAGGTCTCATTGCTGGTGCGATAGAAGACCGCCAACACGAGTGCATGCAGGACCGCCGCGAAGGCCGCCTGCGGATTTTGCGCGAACGCGTCCTGCAGCGCCAGCGTACGCCAGGCGGTGAGGTCGGATACGAGCCGTTCGGGCAGCGGCTTCAAGCCTTCCTCTTCGGCATCGTCGCCGCCAGCGCCCGGATCTGCCGCACTGTCGCCATCGGCAGAAGGCGCGTCGCCTTCCTCTCCCCCGGTCCGTTCGTCGTCGCCGTCCGCAGTTCCATCCTCTTCGACAACCGGCTCATCCTCGGGCCGCACGAAGCCGCGATCGATACGGACCGTCCCGTCATAATCGACCGACACGAAGGCGCCGCCATGGACCATCCCGGTTTCGTCGAAGATCAGCGGCCGATCGGTCAGCGCCCCGATTTCGCTCTCGATGGCTTCGAGCCGTGCGTGCACTTCGGCGGGCACGTCGGGCTCCTCGGACCATTGGTCGGACAGCTTGTCGGCCTCGGCTTCGAGCTCGGCGAGCTTCGCTTCTTCTTCGGCGGTCATCGCGACCTCGGAGCTGACGAGACGGCGGAGACCGCTGGTTGCGCTCCATGGCAGGTCGATCGCGGTCTGCACCCACAGCCAGCCTTCCTTGCCGATATGCGCGGCGACGGCGCCGAGCTTTTCATCGACGAGCCGGTCGAGCAGCGCCGGGTCGGTCAGCCAGCCGCCGTCATCGGCCTCGAACAGGTCGCGCACGATTCCGCCGCCCGCGGCGAGATAGGCGTCGACGGACACGAAGCGCACGCGCTTGTCGGCGGCGCGCACGCTATTCTCGGTCAGCTTCTGGCGGATGAAGGATGGCGACTTGTTGTAGCTGTGCGCGAGCATCTCCCACACCTGCACCTGCCGCTCATGATCGTCCGTCCTTATGCACCGGGTGGACGAACTCAGTTATCGCGAGATACATGAGTTGCTTGGCATCAGCATCGCGACGGTGGAATATCATATGATGAAGGCGCTCAGTCAGATTTCGAAGGTGGTGGACGGCGGCCGATGACCAACAGAAACGGCGACGACCATCCGGTCGATGAAGTCGCCCAGGCTTGGCTGATCAAGATGCGCGGCGAAGATGCCGGTGCCTTGCGTGGAGAGTTCGAAACCTGGCTGCTCGCATCGGCCGAGCATGCCGAAGCCTACCGCCGCGCCGAACGCCGGATGTCGGCACTGACAATCCTCAAGACATCGGCGCGCCACGGAACCGGTCATGCCCACGAGCGGCGGGGCCTGGTTCGCGGCTGGCTGCCCTGGGGCGCCGCCGCGACGGCAATTGCGCTGCTGATCCTTGCGTTCGGGGCGGGAGGCGCCTCCCTTCCCGGCCAGCCGGGCGCCGCCTCGATCGCCTATGCCGCCGAACCACTTGTCACGCAGCGCGGCGAAATCCGCACATTCAAGCTCGCCGACGGGTCGCGTGCCACGCTCGACACCGACAGCCGGCTGGACGTCGCGTTCGGAAATGGCGAGCGAAGCGTCCGGCTGGTCAAGGGCCGGGTGCGTCTTGCGATCGCAAGGCAGGATGTCCCGCTTCACATTGCGGCGGAACGCGGTGCGACCACCGCAAATGATGCCGAGATCGATCTGAGCATCGACGAGGCCGGCACCGTTACCGCTGCCCTCCGACGCGGTGACGCCGATTGGCGTCCGGATATGAAATCCGGCGCGGCGAAGCCGCTGTCTCGAGGCCAGACGCTGACCTATCGGCGGGATGGCCAGCTGCAACCTGCGGGAGCAGCGACGCCCGACATTCCCGTAAACTGGCCCGAAGGCTGGGCGGACTATCGTTCGATACGGCTCGACCGGCTGGTTGCCGAGGCCAACCGTTACGCCGTCCGCCCGATCTTGATCGACGACGGCAAGATTGCGGCTCTCGAAGTGTCGGGACGCTTTCATATCAGCCAGACCGAGGTTTTCGCCGAACGGATCGCCAGCCTGTTCGGCCTCGGCATCGATCGCAAGGCAGACGGGGTCCATCTGCGCCGCCGATAATTTTTTCACCGATCGACTAAGGACCCCCTCTTCGCCCCGTCAACGCACCCCCACTGGCCGCCTGCCTGAAGCACGGCCGAGATTTTGGGGGAGTGTTTATGTTGAAGAAGTCCCGTTCGCTGGTTGCGCTGCTGGTGGGTACCGCCGCCTGTTTCACGCCGGCGGTCGCGCTGGCAATGCAGGAGCAGCGCCAGTCCTATGACATGCCCGCGCAGGATCTGGGCGACGCGCTGCGCGGCGCCGCTGCGATCGCCGATATCGAACTTTACGCGTCCTCGCGCGATCTCGAGGGAAAGACGGCGCCGCCGCTCAACGGCAAGCTGACGCCGCGCGAGGCCATTGAGACGCTCCTGGAGGGGAGCGGGCTCGTCGCTCGGTTCGATGCCCGGTCGGTCATGATTTCGAGTGGCGATACCGTAAGCCCCACCGATGCAGAGGTCATCATCGTCACCGGCTCGCGGATCGCCGGCGCGCCCGCCGCTGCGCCGGTCATCGAAGTCACCTCCGAAGACATTCGCAATGCGGGGCATGCCGATCTCGGTGAAGTCGCCCGCAGCTTGCCGCAGAATTTCGGCGGTGGTCAGAACCCGGGCATCGGATCGGGCCAAGGCATCCCGAATGAAAATGTGAATGTGAACGGTGCCTCGACCTTCAACCTGCGGGGGATCGGCCCCAACGCGACGCTGACGCTGCTCAACGGCAATCGCTTTGCCTACAGCGGCAACAATAGCGTCGTCGACATCAGCGCGATCCCGGTCTCCGCGGTCGACCGCATCGAAATCGTTACCGACGGAGCCTCCGCGATTTACGGTGCGGACGCCGTCGCGGGGGTCGTCAACATCCTGCTGCGCAAGGATTATGAGGGTCTGACAACGAGCGTCCGTCTCGGCGCGTCGACCGATGGCGGCAATTTTCAGCAACAATATACGCTGCTCGGCGGCGCCAAATGGACGGGGGGCGGGTTCATTGCGACCTATGACTATTTCGACAACAGCGCGATTCTTGCTCGTCAGCGTGATTACACGTCGAGCAGCAATCCGGTATCGACGCTCTATCCCGACCTCAAGCGCCACAGCATCCTGCTGAGCGGTCATCAGCTGCTGGCGCCCGGCGTCAATCTCAAGGCCGACCTCATCTACAAGCGCGGCGACATGCGGTCGGTCCGCGGCCTGATTGTCGACCGGCCCGTCGAGGCGCGTGGCAGCCGCGTCGTCAACAAATTCGAGACATTCGGTGTAGCGCCGTCACTCGAAGCTGAACTCGCAGGAGGTTGGACCGCTAGGCTCACGGGTTTTTATGGCAGCGACGACACGCTCGGTCTGACGCAGAATTTCACGAACAACGTCGCGATCCAGAATGTCCGGATCTTCGACAACCGAAATGTCGCGGTGGAGGCAGGCGTCGAAGGACCGCTCTTCGGGCTTCCCGCCGGCGATGTCCGGCTGGCGGCAGGCGCAGGCTGGCGGCGCAACGAGATCGACGCCGAGATCACGCGGCGGCGCATTCTCGCGAGCCGCGAGAATAAATTCGCCTATGGCGAGCTGTTCGTGCCCCTCGCAAGCCCCGCGCAAAATCTTGGATTCGCGCACCGCGCCTCGATCACTGCGGCGCTGCGCTGGGAAGATTATTCGGATGCGGGCAGCATCGTCACACCGAAGCTCGGCTTCGTCTACGCTCCGGCGCCAGAGGTCAGCTTCGGGGTATCGTGGGGACGTTCGTTCAAGATGCCGACCCTGCTCCAGCAATATAGCGGCTATATCGCGATCCTCTACCCGGTCGCCGGCTATGGCAGCCTGTTCCCGCCGGGATCGACCTATGTCGCGCTGGCGTCCTCGAACCCTGACCTCGGTCCCGAACGATCGGAGAGCCTGACGCTGAGCGCGACCTTCCGGCCCTCCCCGCGGCTCCAGATCGTGACCAGCCTGTTCAACCTCGACTATCGCGATCGCGTTGCGCCGCCCTTCGCCTCGTCAGTCGGTGCGCTCACCAACCCGCTGCTCGCGAGCCTCGTCAGCTTTGATCCGACAAGCGCCGAACTCGACGCAGCCATCGCCGGTGCCTATGCCCCGCTCGCCAACGCGACGACTGGCGCGTATAATCCGGCCAATGTCGTCGCGCTGCTCGACGGCCGCGACCGCAACATCGCCGAGCAACGCTTCCGGGGCGCCGACCTGTCGATCCGCTACCGGGCGCCAATGGGCAACGGCCGCTCCCTGACGCTCACCGCTGGCGCGACATGGCTGGATAGCCAGCAGCGCCTCCTTCCCGGCCTGCCCGCGACCGACCTTGCCGGGACCATCTTCAACCCGCCGCATTTCAAGGCGCGCGGCGGCGCGAGTTTCGGCGACGAACGATTTACCCTCGCCTCCTTCCTGAGCTTTACGGGTGGGGTCACCGACAATCGTCGCGCAGTGCCAGTGAAGATATCGCCGGTCGCGACCCTCGACCTCACCGCGCGGTTCAAGCTTGCTGACCTCGCCGACGTGTCGCTGAGCGCGCTCAACATCTTCGACGCGAAGCCCGACCAGACTGTCGTCGCCGGCGCGGGAGATACGCCTTTCGATTCCACCAATTATTCGCCCTTCGGACGCTTCATCGGCGTCACGATCAGCCGCGACTGGTGAGCGCCATGAATGTCACCAGCAAAGCTCGCCTCCTCTCGGCCGCCGCGTTCCTTGCCGCAGCGGCGCTCTCCCCCGTCACCCGGGCGGGGGAGAGCATCCCGCGTCTCTGGACGCTCGAAGACATATTGATGGTCCCCGAGGTGACCGAAATCGCCCTGGCATCAAACGGCCGCGCGGCAGTCTATGTCGTCGAGCAGGCCGACCCGGCAAGCGAACACCCCCAGTCCTCAATCCATATCGTTGATCTCGCAGCCAAGACAGAGCGCCGAGTGGCAAACGCCACCATTGCAAAGCTCATCAAGCGCATCCCCGGCACCAGCGACTGGAGCGGCCTTCTCGACATGGGTGATGGCCTCCAACTTTACCGGATCTCACAGTCTGGCGCGATTGCGCCCCTCATGATCAATCCCGACACCGTGGCTGTTGGGAGAGGTGACCTTTCCTTTCCGATCAGCGGGTCGCCGCCGCACCGCGTCGGAGTCCTCGCCTACGACTGGTCGCCTGACGGTCGCTGGCTATGGTACAGCGTGCTGCGTGAGCAAACCGGGGCGCCGCGCGTGCGCTTCGACGAAGCGGTGGCGTCGCTCGGAACGCGGCGCCGCTCGCAGATCGAGGTGGAAATCGCGTTCCAGCTCCGCGATCCGGGCGGACACTCCGAGACAGTCGTCGTGCGTCCATCGACTGATCGCATGGCCGTCCATGCTGGCGCGAACATCGTCTGGAACGGCGACCAGATCGAATTCCGCGTCGAAAACGCCAATGGCACGACCGGCAGCGCCTTTGAGACACTGGCGTGGAACCGCCGAACAAAAGCACTGCGTACGCTGACGAGCGAGCAGGATGCCAAGACCATGTTGATGCTACAGGGGCCGCGCGGTGGCCGCCTCAATACGGAGGGTGCCGAAAGCCAAAACAGGCTCTTGGAGACGTTGGCTGATGGCCGGCGTCACGACTATGGCGGCGTTGACTTCATTATTGGCGATCCGCGGGCGGTCGGCACGGCCCGTTCGGCCGATGGGGGCCGTGTAATTATGGGCACGCGAAGCCTTGCCATGCCCTCCTATGGCCTGGCCTTTCTGGACCGGAACGGGTTGCGCGAAATCAGGAGCAAATTCAGCCTCACCCAATGCGGCTTCGATGAAGCGCTCCGTTTCGGGGTTTGTGTCGAGCAGGGCATGACGCGTCCGCCGCGCCTCGTTCGCGTCGATCTGGAAAGCGGCAAGATCTCTCCAATATTGCCGATTTCGCCGCGCCACGAAGCAATCGTTCCGCTTGAGGTGAAGCCCCGTACCTGGGTCAACCGCCACGGCTACAAGGCGACGGGATATGTCGTACTGCCACGAGCCTACCGGCCTGGTCGGCGCTATCCCACAGTCATCGTGACCCATGGCGGCGATGCCGACGACCGTTTCTCGGATGTCGGAAACCAGTGGAACTATCCAGTCCAGCTGCTCGCCGAACGCGGCTATGTGGTGTTGCTGATCAATGATCCTGCCCCAAACCAGACCCCTGAACAGATCGCCGCTTACCGGGCATGGGGCCAAGGAAAAGGTCCGCTCGAACCCGAGGCATTGCAACGGCTCATCTGGATCAACGGCGTGCACAGCTTCGAGGATGCGATTGACGAATTGGTCGAAGAAGGGCTGGTCGACCGTGATCGCGTCGGCATCGCGGGCTACAGCCGCGGGTCGCAGATGGTCAATGTCGCGATTACCCGGTCATCCTACTTTCGCGCGGCCTCAAGCGGCGACGGCGGTTTCCTAGAACCGGCTGCCTATGCGGCGTCAAAAGCCAATTATGATTCAGTCTATGGCGGCGCTCCGCTGAGCGACCATTTCCCGCAATATCGCCAGTTTGCCCCGTCGCTCAATGCCGACAAGATTTGTGCGCCGGTCCTGCAGCAGGTTGCTGCCGCCTCCCCTGCCCAGGTCGAATTCTTTGAAGCGGTCCGCGCAGCCGGGGTGCCGACCCAGCTCAGCTATTATCCCGGGGCAATCCCCGCAACCGATGAGACTCATATCTTCTACATCCCCCGGAACCGTCTGCTCGCCATGCGCGAGAATATTGCCTGGTTCGACTATTGGCTGCTCGGAAAGCGCGATCCCGCCATGCCCTTTCCCGAGCGCCTCGCGGAATGGGACAAGATGGCGCAAGCCATGCCAGATCGCTGCGCCACGGTCCTCGATAAGCCTGGCTAGGCACCGCTCCACCAACGCGCCCAGCTCTCGGCCGCAGCGAGCGCGAGGATGCGATGACGGCGCGCCGTGCCGCGCCAACTCGGATCCTCGCGCTCGTCGAGCAGCGCGCGATCGAACACGCCCGCGCCAGCGAGCACACCATCGCGAAGCATGGCATGCAGAGCCTCGCGATACTCCCGGTAGATCATGAGATGAAAATCGCCGGGTCCGCCCTTGCTCGTGCGGTCAATGACAAGCGGCGGCAGCCAGCCTTCGAAGGCCTTTCGCGCAACCGCGCGATTGCGGCCCTCGGCGATCCACATCCACGTCGGGATCGAAAGACAGAGCTCGACGATCGGCTGCGCGTGCAATGGTGCCACATGCGGCGGTGCCTCCGCTCGCGGGTAAAGCTCGATGCTTTTGTGGGTGCGCATCAGATAGGTGGCATGCACGGTCTTGCCGGGCAGCACGGAAGAGTCTGACTGCAACCAAGGGTGGGTCGGACCTTCCTCCTCCAGCTCCGCGACAAGGCCGCCGTGGAGACCCGCCGCATCGAACCGCGGAACATGCTGCCCGCGGTTTCGGCGGCAGCGCGACCAGGCGTGCCGCAAGACCGCCATGTCATTCGCTCCCGTCACGGTTCCGATATCGCGGATGGTTGCAGCGAGTGGCGGCCGCAGTCCCTCGGCAAGGAAGCGATCGAGAAGCGGCACTGCACTGCGGACGCTGCAGAAGATCCCGTCGCCGCCATTGCCCGAAAAATGCGCATCGAGAGACAATTCAGCCTCGAAGCGTCGGTGGATCGCCTCGATCGACTGCTTGAAGATCGGCGCCACCGGCCACGGCAGATGGGGTGCCACAGCGCGCTCAACATCGATATGGGCGAGATCGTAAGCTGCATCGCGAAGGTCCATCCCGATGCCATTCGCGAGCACACGCGAATATCGCCGCTCGTCGCCATCAGCACCCGGACCGACAAGTGTGAGCCCGGTCAGCCGAGTGGCGCGCCGCGCCGCCGCTGCCGCGACGATTGAGGAATCGAGTCCACCGGAGGCCCCGAGCAAAATCGACGAATAGCAGCTTGCCCAAGTGCCGACACAATCTGCAACGGTCTCGCGAAGCTGCTCTGCGAGTTCGCTGAGGTCGCCGCCGCTGTATGCCATATGATCGAAAGGCGACCACCAGGTTTCGGTCCGCACTGCGCCGTCTTTGGCGACAAGGCATTCACCCGCGATCAGCTCCTCGGCACTAGCAAGACAGGTCTTGCGTCCCCGCGCATCGCCCGAAGCAAGGGTGCGCGCGAGTTCGCGATAGTCGACTGCTGCATCGCCGGGCGTAACGAGGTCGCGGATGTCGCCCGCCAGGATCACGCGTTCGGCTTCGCGACGGATGTAGCAGGGCAAGCCACCTGACGGATCGCGCAGCACTTGGATTGCGCCGGTCGGGTCGGCGTGAATGAGCAGATAACCGCCCCAGAAGTCCGATAGGAGCATCCGCCCCCGATCTTCGCAGAGTCCGGCCGCGGATTCTGCGTCGAGGCCGAAAACCCGTGAGCTCGGCGGACCTTTTCGAAATAGGTGGCCAAGAAGGATGGTCGACGCGCCTGCCGGAATGACGGGTTCGTGGGACCAGAGCGCTACACGTCCGGAAAGAAAGTTGGGCGATGGCTCAAACCCGCGTCTCGCGCCAGGCGCGATGTCCGGTCGCAGAGCAATTTCGATGCGAAACCCTCCCGCCATCAGACGATGTAGATCGGCTGGTAGTTGCGAACAATATCGAACGGGTCGGTGAGAATCCGGTCGCCGGCCTGAATCCAGCAATGCGCTGCAAATGGAATCGTCACACCAAAGACCAGCGATGCCGCGACGCCCTTCCGGTGAAGTACATTCAACATCGCAACACCACGGACAAGGCACTGGTCTTGCATCGAAATGAAGCGTCCGGCTCGGCGAAAGTCGGCGGCGATATGCGCCAACTTCTTGTCGTCCGACCCCGCTCGCACGGGTTTTGTGCGGGCAAGATCTTCGAGCACGTCGGAGAGCGGTCGGCGCCGAAGGTCGGAACGGGCCCGGCGCAAGAACCACAAGCTCGTCGTCGTCCCGCGCAATCCTCCCTCGGGAAGTCCATCGTCGATGAGGCTCGAAGTAGGTGGAACGAAGGCTTGGTGTCCAAGCGTTGCTCTATATCCGGCGGGTTCGATCAGATCGCGAGCGGAAAGCTCAGCAAGGTCTCCGTCGGTCGCATAGCCTGAGAGGAAGCGCCCGAAACATGCGGCAGTCGACCCGGCCAGCAGGATGTAGCGGTCCGCAGGGAGGTCGAAGAGGATGTGGGCGCCGGAAACCTCTCGATGATGAAGGCCGCGGCGCAGCGTGAGATCCATGAAATTGCTTTCATCGGCCCGCGTGCCACTCGTGCATGACGCGCTCCTGGCCTCAGTCGTCGGCGCCGATGTCATAATTGCCCAATTCTGCCTCCGGTATGCCGAGGGGCTCGGCACCGCGAGTTTCGGTGCTGATCGCGCCAAGGTCGACCATGTCATCGCCGCAGTGAGGGGACTTCATTGCATGACCTTCCCAAGTCGGCGTGCCGCCCGAGAGCAGCACGCCGCTCGCCTTCAATCGTCGGCGCTGATGGCGCCGCCGCCGAACGGATAGTGGTCACCCTGCTCGACGTCGGGCTTGCCGATCGGTTCGAGGCCACGGGTTTCGGTGCTGATTGCACCCAGGTCGATCAGTTCATCGCTGTGCTGCAAAGTCTTCATCACTTTTACCTTTCCCAAAGCGACCAAAATGAGTCGCAGGGAAAAGCTATGAATAGATAAGTCCGGATTCCATTTAATAATCGGATTATTATCAGGCACCTGATTGTGATCCTCAAAAAGAGTGACCGAGCTATAGAAAGCGCACGTCGGGCGTGCACACCGACACCTTTAGCTGGATGCCTGGACATTCGTGCCAGAACCCGGTCACGCGCTCATAAGTTCGAGCGCGATAGTATTTTGCCAGCCTGCGCACCTATTGCAATGAGAACTGGAACCGCGAGCGGATGTATCCGAACCAAGGTTTTGCCTGAGAACCTGCCACGAAACGAGCCGTCGATCTCGCTATCTGTCACTTGACCGGAATCGTCAGGCGCTCGCGCCTGCAAGCGCGCGCCAAATCGAACGGCGAACCTTCCGACAGAGCCCCGCGTATCGTTGCCACGGTGATTGCTAGGTGATTGCTGAAAGCGGACCGAAGAAATCGGCAGCCAGCTAAGTCATTGAAAAATGGTGCACCCGACTGGATTCGAACCAGTGGCCCCCAGATTAGGAATCTGATGCTCTATCCTGCTGAGCTACGGGTGCGCCGTCGTTCGTGTAGCGGCGCTGCGAGCGAAGCGTCAATCGCGATGGATCAATTGGCTGCTTCGGGCGGAACAATTGGTACGAGCAGGGGCATCGCTGCGATCCCATCGTCGCGGAGCGATTGCGCCTCTTCGGGCGACGCCTGGCCGTGGATCAGGTCCTCGGTCGCTCGGCCTTCGTGCATTGCGCGCGCGGCGTCGGCGAAATCGCGGCCCACCCAGCGCGACTGCGGCAGCATCTCGGCCTGTTTCGCCGCAATATCCGCGAGCAATTTACGCACCAGTTCGGGCGACGGCTCCCCCGGCCCAGCCGCTTCCCGAGGGGCGTGAGCCACAAGTTGCTGGTTGGATTTGGCGCCGACCCGGGGTGCCATCACCGCCTTTTTGACATCGTCGTCGCCGCACACGGGGCAGTTGATGAGCCCGCGCACCTGCTGATCAGCAAAACTCTCGCTACTCGCGAACCAGGCTTCGAAACGGTGATCTCCGGCGGCACAACAAAGGTCGAAAACGATCAAGTCAGGCCAGTCCCAGCAACGGATCGAGGCCGCCGCGCGCATCGAGCGCCGCCATGTCGTCGCTGCCGCCGATATGCTTCCCGTCGATGAATATCTGCGGGACGGTGCGCGCGCCGCCCGCGCGCTCGACCATGGCGTCGAATCCGGCGCGGTCCGTCGTCAGGTCGATTTCCTGATATTCGACGCCCTTGCGATTGAGCAGCGCCTTGGCGCGCGAGCAATAAGGGCAGAAAAATTTCGTAAACACTTCGATCTTGGCCATGCGGCTATCCTGTCATCACTAGGTCCGTCATATCGGAATCCAACGAAGCAAAGTCAAATATGTTGCCTGTCATCAGGGCCTCGGGGACCACCCGGGCCCAGGTAAGCGCCGATACGCGCGCCGTGCCGAGGCGTCCGAGCAAGCGCGCCGCCGCACGGAGCGTCGCGCCGCTGGCATGGACGTCGTCGACCAGCACCAGATGCCGCCCCGCGGCCCGCACCTTGGCATCCGCTGCCAGCGCAAATGCGCCTGCAACGATCCGCTCACGCTCACGCCGTCCCTTGCCGCGCAGCGATGCGGTCGGCTTGGCCCGCAAAAGCAGGTGGTGGTCGTGGGGTACGCCGGTCAGCCGCGACAGTTCGTCGACGACCAACGCGGCCTGGTTGAACCCACGCGACCAGAGTCGCCAGCGTTGCAGCGGCACCGGAACGAGCAACATCGCCTCCATATCGCCGAGCATATTAAGTTGCCGCGCCATCAGCCGCGCCATCAACCGCGCATGGCCGGTACGCCGCGCATATTTGAGGCGAAGCGCCACCGTGCGCGCGACGGGACCGTAAGCGACGGCAGCGGGAGCGCCCTCGAACGGCGGAGCGTTTGCGAGACACGCGCCGCATTCGACAAATCCGCCGGACAAGCTTGTCGGCAGTGGGATCGAGCAGCGCGAGCAGGACGGTCCATCGAGAAAATCGAGCGAGGACCAGCACGTCAGACAAAATTGCCGGTCTTCGCCGACGACAACTCCGCAGCCGGGGCAACGCGGTGGTAACGCATAATCGATGATCATACGCGCCGCGACGTGCAAACCGCTGCGCCAAGCCCCCGACGGCGCGCCGTCTTTTTCGACATCCCCCTTCGTCGTCGCCATCCCCGGCTTGTGCAGCATCGCCGGGAACGGCACAAGCGGCGCATGTCGCAACCTCCCCGCCCGCTTTTCTCCCCATCCCGTCATCGTGCCCAGCGCGACCGCATGGCGCGCCTGCCCGCATCGGCCAATTTTCTTGCGCCGATCATCGCCGAAACGCTTCTCGACCGGCTGACGATGGTCACGCGCGAATTTTCCCGCACCCTGCTGATCGGCGCGCATGACCCGGCACTGGCCGACCATCTGCGCAACACCGGCACCGACCTTACCCTTGTCGAGGCGGGGCCGTATCTTGCGGCGCAAACCGGCGCGATCACGGTCGAGGCCGACGCCATCGACCTGCCCTTCGGCAGTTTCGACCTGATCCTTTGGCCGGGCGGGCTCGACAGCGTCAACGACGTGCCGGGCGCCCTGCTCCGCCTCCGCGCGCTGCTCGCACCCGATGGCTTGCTCCTCGGCGCATTTGTCGGCGACGGCAGCCTGCCGCGTCTCCGCCGCGCGGTAATGACCGACGGGGTACGTTCGATCGCGCGCCTGCATCCACAGATTGATCTTTCCGCGATGGGCAATCTGCTCCAGCGCGTCGGCTTCACGCTACCCGTCGTCGACGTCGAGGCGTTGACAGTGCGCTATGGCGACTGGTTCACGCTCGTCCGCGATCTGCGTGCCGCGGGCCTGTCGAGCCGACTCCTGCCCACGCCTTCGCCATTGACCCGCGAAGAAGTCGCTCGGATTGCGGCCGCTTTCGCCGCCCACGCCGATCCCGACGGTCGGATCGGCGAAACATTCCGCCTCGTGCATTTCAGCGGCTGGGCGCCGCATCCCGATCAGCCGCAACCTGCGCGGCGCGGCAGCGGCACTGCCTCGCTGGCGGCAGCGCTGAAACCGAAGGATTAAACCAGCGCCTCCAGCAAGCCGATCAACGGCTTGTCGGCGGGCGGCATATCGAGGCCGTGCAGTTCGACGGGGCGCACCCAGCGGAGCGCGCTGGCGTGCTGGGCAACAGGCGTCCCGCGCCATTTGCGACAGACGTAGAGCAGCAGAAGAAGATGCCGGTCGCCGATCATATCGCTCGCGAAACAGGCTGGTGCGAGGCAGGCATGGTCGACATCGATCGCGAGCTCCTCTTCGAGTTCGCGGATCAAAGCCTGCTCGGGCGTTTCACCCGGCTCCAGCTTGCCGCCCGGAAACTCCCACAGCCCCGCCATCGACAGGCCTTCGGGACGCTGCTGGACAAGCAATCGCCCATCGCGGTCGACAAGCGCCACAGCGACAACCACAAGCGAGGTTTTCTGCGGATTTCCGGCTTCGGACACGGACAAATTATTAACCTTCCTGTGTAAATATTGGCACCCTCGGGAACTATAATTTCAGTCAGGGGTGGAACAATGCGAAACTTTTACAGGCTGATGCGGTCGACCAGGGCCGCCACAGCCGTCGAATATGGGCTGATACTGGCCCTTGTCTTTTTGGCGGCTATTGTTGCGATAACCGATGTCGCGAACTCGACGAGCGCCATGTGGGGCAAGGTCTCGACCGCCGCCACAGAGAATATGTAGCATATAACGGCATTCTCATTTCGGGACCGCGGTTCGGCGTGTCTCCTTCAGCCATTAAGATTTTCAAAACCTATTCGCCCTAAACCCGCTGATGTTGACCCAGACCAGACCGTCAACAGGGTAAGTGAAATCAGGAGACCAGTCATGAAGTTCATCAAGAAGTTCGTCCGCGACACCAAAGCCGCCACCGCCATTGAATATGGCCTGATCGCCGCTCTGATCGCCGTTGCCGGCATCGCCGCGATGGGCGCAGTTGGCAACAGCGTTACCAACACCTTCGAAAAGGTCGATACTGGCCTCCAGAACCAGTAATCGACGTCGCACCCGGTTTTCGGGCGCAACAAAAAGAAAGGGCGGTGGAGCAATCCACCGCCCTTTTTCTTGTCCGTCGCAGACGGCGTTACCGGCTGGCATATACCACGATCTTCACCCTCTGCCCCGGGGTCAGGCGGCTCGATGCGGTCAGGCGGTTGAGCACCTGGAAACGCTCCGCCTGATAATCGCTATAGGCCATCCGCCGCGCCAGGCTGGCCATCGTGTCGCCGCGCCCGACCGTAACGACATCGATCCGCCGCGGTTTGATGGCCGCCGCCTCCGCGGTGCTCAAACGCCGGACGCTGTTGAACATCGAATTGAAGACGCTTCCGCCACCCGCCTGCGTCAGCGCGACGAAGTGAAACGCGCTGCTACGCGAAAATTCATAAGCGAAAATGGTGAGGTCGACCTGTCCCGATTGGGTATTCACCCGCGCAGTCGAATAGGATGCGGGGATGCCGTTCACCGTCGTGCGCTGGATCGCGCCGGGGGTAATCGACGCATTGCCCGCGACAGCCTTGAACGCCGCTGCGATATAAGCGTTCATGTCGCCGCTGTACGGCCCCGTCGTAAATTGCGCCTGCCCGCCATTACCGCTGACGGAAACTGCATCGGCGCCATTCTGCATGCCATAACCGTTCGGGACGGTGAAACGCAGCTTGAGATCGGGATGCAGGAAATCGCGCCCCTCGACCACGCCTTGTGCAGGGTCGTCGCCATAAAGCACGCCATCGACCGAGGCGAGGAAGGCGTCGGCGTTGCGATTGCCGCCACTGCCCCCCACCCTGCTCGCAAGCGTCTGTGCATTGCGCACGCGCGAAGCGGGGTCGGGGTGCGTGCTCGCCCATTCGGGCAGCGACCGCGCATCGCCCCCCGACAGACGCGCGTCGAGCGTGGTCTGGTTGGCAAGGCTCGTCAGCATCGTCGACAGCGCGAGCGGGTCATAGCCCGCGCTTCGCAGATATTGCACCCCGAGCTGGTCGGCCTGCAATTCCTGGCTACGCGAAAAGCCCAGTGTCGCAAGCTGCGCGACGCGCATCGAATTATTCTGGAGGAGCCCGCCGAGCCCCCCGAGCAGTCCGCCATTGTCCCCTATCGCGCCGCCGAGCACGGCCCCAAGCACGCCGAGGATCTGATTGCGCGTCGCGGCCGACTGGCGCTTCTTGCTATGCTGCGCGGCGACATGGCCGACTTCGTGCCCGAGCACGCCGGCAAGCTCGGCCTCATCGTTCATCAGCGCCATCAGTTGGCGCGTGACGTAGACATAGCCCCCTGGGATCGCGAAGGCGTTATTGACCGGCGAATTGAGGAGCGTGACGGTAAAATCGCTGGGCGACCGCGAAAGCCCCGACTGGACCGCGATATTCTGGCCGATGCGGTTCACATAGGCGGCCTGCGGTCCGCTGTATGCGCCGCCGAATTCCTGAAGTAGCTGCGGATGCGCCTCGTCGCCCTGCTTGCGTTCGGCGGGCGAAATATTGGTCTGGGTCCTGATCGCCTTCAACTGCGCATCGGCGACGCCGGTAAAGGCAAGGCCGCCCACCGCCAGCACCGCCGCCAGTTTTTTTCCGGTCTTCCAGTTCATCGAAAAGCCTCCCACTGAACTTCTTCGGTCAGGGATATCCCCATCGCGCGACAAGGCAAGCCGCGCGATGAACCGCGGTCGCCGATTTCGAAATGGGAACGCGATGACCCGCGAACGGGTTCCGCCGGAGCGCGCCTAAGCGCGCCCCATCGCAAGGAATTTTTCCTCGCGCGCGGCGAGCAATGTCTCACGCGGGAGGCCTGACAGCGCGTCGAGCTCCTGCGCGATGGCATCGCCCAGCGCCGCGATCGCGACGTCGGGCGCACGATGCGCACCGCCGACGGGCTCGGTCACGATACGATCGATGACTTTCAGACCCAGCAGGTCCTGCGCCGACATCTTCATCGCGGCGGCGGCATCGGCCGCCTTGTCCGACGTGCGCCACAGAATCGACGCGCAGCCCTCAGGCGAAATCACCGAATAGACGGCATGTTCGAACATCAAGACACGGTTCGCGGCTGCCAGCGCAATCGCGCCGCCCGAGCCACCTTCCCCGACCACCGCGGCGACCATCGGCACGCCCAACGCAAGGCATTGTTCAGTCGACCGCGCAATCGCTTCGGCCTGACCGCGCTCTTCCGCCTGGATGCCCGGAAAGGCACCCGAAGTGTCGACCAGCGTCACGACGGGCAGCCCGAAGCGGTCGGCAAGCTGCATCAGGCGGATCGCCTTGCGATAGCCTTCGGGCTTCGCCATCCCGAAATTATGCTTCATTCGCGACGGAATATCGTCGCCCTTTTCATGACCGATCACCATGACACGCCGGCCGCGGAACTGCGCCAACCCGCCCAGGATCGCCTGATCGTCCCCGAAATTCCGATCACCGGCCAGCGGCATCCAATCGTCGAACAGGCCGGCGACATAATGTTTGAAATGCGGACGATCGGGATGGCGCGCAACCTGCGTCTTTTGCCAGGGCGTCAGCTTCGAATAGATTTCCCGCAACAATTTCGAGGACTTGCCCTCAAGCTGCGCAATATCATTGTCGATGTTGAGCGTGGGGTCGTCCCCCATCTCGCGAAGCTCGGCAATCTGCCGATCGAGCGCGGCGACCTGTTTTTCGAAATCCAGAAAGGCTGTCATAGGGGAGCGCTAGGACGAAGGCGTCGCAACGTCAACTTCGGGGTGGGTGCCATCCATCCGTGCCAGCGGATGCCGTTTGTTGACCAGTTCGACGAGGCGGCGGCTATCGACATGCGTGTAGATTTCGGTCGTCGCAATATCGGCGTGGCCGAGCATCAATTGCAATGCGCGCAGATCGGCGCCGCCCTCGAGCAGATGCGTGGCGAAAGCGTGACGCAGGACATGCGGGCTGATCGCAGCGGGATCGATCCCTGCGCGCGCCGCCAGTTCGCGCAGCATCTGGAACAGCCGCACGCGCGAGATATGCGCCTTGCCCGACGGAAACAGCCAAGTCGAACCGTCAGCCAGCAACGGCACCCAGCGGTCGAGCGCCTCGCGCGCACGTTCGGACAGAGGAACCAGCCGTTCCTTGTCGCCCTTGCCGCGCACGATCAGATATTCGCGCTCGCCGGCGATGGCGCGGCGCGGCAGCGACACCAGTTCGCTGGCGCGGAGGCCCGAACCATAGAGGAGTTCGAGCAGCAGCAGCATCCGGACGGCGGCTGCGGGCGGCGTTTCGCCTGACGCCTCCTCGCCGGCCTGCTCGAACAGCCGCGCGACATGCGCGTGGGTCAGTATCCGCGGCAGAGGTCGGCGCGTCGCGGGCCGCGCAATGTCGAGCGCCGGATTGTCCGCCCGTTCGCCTTCGCCTTGCAGAAAGGCAAAAAACTGGCGCAGCGCCGACAGCTTGCGCGCCGCGCTGCTTGCTGCAAGCGACTGATAATCAGCCATCAATTTGCGCAGGACCGCCGCGTCGGCGTCAGCCAGCGGGCCCTTTACCCACTCTGCCGCCTGCTCCAGATCGCGGCGATAGGCGGTCAGCGTGTTACGTGACGCTCCGCGCTCGGCCGCCATCATCTCGAGAAAACGGTCGATCAGGACGCCGTCAGACACGCACCAGCGCTTCGGCGGCAATCATCCGCGCTTCCGGCGCAAGGCCCACGTCGCGCAACGCCCGGACGATATAATAGAGATGATAGGGCGGCACTTTCGACCACTCGCCCTGCATCCCCGCCGCCGCGAGAAGCGCCACCATGCCGGGTTCGCGCCGTTCGGCGGCCGCCATGATCGCCCGCGACCAGCGCGTCTGCTTGCCCAGATCGACCTCAAGGTCGCTCGCCGCCGATGCCGCCGCGCTCGTGTCGAGCCGCCCCAGGCCGGCGAGGCCCGCAAGCAGGAATTTCGATCGCAGTGCGTCGGCGCTGTCGTCGTCGCCCGCGAACTGACCGACAGCGCCGGCGCTCATGCCTGTCAGCGGTCGCGGCGATCCCACCGCGAGCACGCCCCACGCGCGGCTGCCGACCGAAACGGTCGGGACCCATGCGACGGCATTTTCGTCATATCCGCCAGCCAGCATCGATCCCAGGAGCTGCCAGGGATCGCCGCCGACGTCGGTATTCACAGGCAAGGCGGCTGCGGCGCGTGCGGTTGCGACCATCGCCGCATAACGGCCGGTCGGATTGGCATCGGCGCCCCAAAGACGCTCCATTGCCGCATAGCGATCGGCACCGGTTGCCAAACGAAAGGCTGCGCGCAGTTGCTCGGTCTGCGCGGTGACCGCCTCGGCGGGTTCCTCTTCGCTCGCAGCGGCGCTCAGCAACGATACATAGGCCTCGCTCGACAGCACGCCGCGCGCGGCGGCTTCGGGCGCTGCGGCGATGCGGCTCGCCATATCGGTCATCGGCGCCAGGACCGTCCAGCTCTTGATATTGGGCGCCGCCGATGTGCGCAGCGCCTCGGGCACCGGAATCGCGGTCGCCGTCGCCATGCCAAAGCGCCAACTGGTCAGTCGGTCGATATTATTCCATTCGATCGTTGTCGAACGGCGGCCGGCGCCCGTCGCGCCCAGCACACGCTCGGCCAGCAATATGTCGAAGTTCGATATCCTGCCGCTCGACCGCACGCGGCCGATCGCCCAGCCCGCAGGCCCGGCTTCGCCCGACAGCCCCGAACAGATCGCCGACGACAGGCGCCAGGCCTGCTCGTCACCATGCGCAAGGCCCGCGGGAACATAGGGACACATGCCCGCCGGGTCGGCGTTGGCAAGATAGGTCTGCTGTGCCGCGGCGACCAGGCGCGGGCTCGCGCGGTCATAGTCGACCGACTGGACGATCCGGCGCGCCGTGATCGATTCGCCCATGCGCAGCAGCAACGAAGCACGGTCGGCGGCAAGGTCGGCACCGTTGATCGTCTCGGGCGTGTCGATCGCCGACGCGAGCGAGCGGCGGAGCAATATCTGGCCCCAGCGCGAGGCAAGCTGGCCATTCGTCTTGCGCATGATTGCAGCGGCATATTGCCCGCGTACGCCAAAGGCATCGGGAGCCAGCCCGCCCGTTTCGGGCGTCAGCGGCCCGATCCGGGTGAGCAGACGGCGCGCGCCCGGCGGCAGGTCATATTTCAATCCGCCTGCTTCGGCTTCTTCGCCTTCCTCACCCTCTTCGCCATCTTCGGCGGGTGCACTGACGCTCGAAGCCCCGATCGTCGGCGCGACGGGCGGTGGGGTGCTGCCATTTGCGGGCGCCGAACTCGGCGTCGGGGTTGCGGTCGGCGATGGCGTCGGGGCTGGGCGCGGCGCGGGCGTCTCGGCGGGGTTGCCAAAGCCCTCGGGCAACAAGGATTCCTGCGCGAGCGCGGGCAGGACCAGCACGGCTGCGAGCGCGGTGCCCGAAAGGCCCAACGTCAGCGAGAGCGTTTTCATCTTCATCGCACTTCGCTTTCGGGCGCAACACGCCGGGGCGGCGCGCTTGGGGCAATCTCGTCGGTCACATCCACCTCAATCATTCGCGGCTCGATCGGCCGGTCTTTTCGCCGCAGGCAGTAAAGCATTGTCCCGCGCGGCACGGGCGGTATAGCCGCGCGGACCATGTCGCGAAACCCGAAAAGCCCGGGCCCCGTTTCTTCGGGCGCCGTCCCCGCGTCGATCCGCGACCGGTCGATCGTGCTCGTCGGGCTGATGGGGTCGGGAAAGTCGACGATCGGCCGCCGCCTCGCGCAACGCCTGGGCATGCGCTTCGCCGATGCCGACGACGAAATAGAGCGCGCGGCGGGCATGACGATATCCGATATTTTCGCGCGTTTTGGCGAGGCGCATTTTCGCGACGGCGAACGCCGCGTGATTTCGCGCCTGCTGGGCGAAAAGCCGATGGTGCTCGCGACGGGCGGTGGCGCGTTCGTCAATGAAGAGACGCGCACCCTGATCCTCCGCGACAGCCTGTGCATCTGGCTCGACGCCGATATCCCGACATTAGTCGAGCGCGTCGGCCGCCGCAGCCACCGCCCGCTGCTCAGGAACCGCGATCCTGGCGAAGTGCTGCGCGAACTGGCGGCGGTCCGCAATCCCATCTATGCCGAAGCGCATCTTCGCATCAGTTCGGCAAGCACGCCGCACGACCATACGGTGCGCGCGATCCTGGAGGCCCTGTCAAAGTGGGAAAATCCGAAATGGAAAGCCTGACCGTTGACCTCGGCAGCCGCAGCTACCCGATATTGATCGGCGACGGACTGATCCGCGAGATCGGCGCGCATGTCGCACCGCTGCTGAAACGCCCGCGCACGATGATCGTCACCGACAGCCATGTCGCGGACCATTATCTGATCCCGCTCGGCACGTCGCTGGCGATGGAGAATATCTCTTTCTCCTCCTTCGTCCTCGAACCGGGTGAAGGAACGAAAAGCTGGGCCGGGCTCGCGCGGCTGACCGAATGGCTGATCGGTGAAGGGGTGGAGCGCGGCGATCATGTCATCGCTCTGGGCGGCGGCGTGATCGGCGACCTCGTCGGATTCGCCTGCTCGATCGTAAAGCGCGGCTGCAATTTCATCCAGGTGCCGACCACCTTGCTGGCGCAGGTCGACAGCAGCGTCGGCGGCAAGACCGCGATCAACGTGCCCGCGGGCAAGAACCTCATCGGTGCCTTCCATCAGCCCGCCTTGGTCGTGATCGACCCGACAACGCTCGAAACGCTGCCGCGCCGCGAACTCGGCGCGGGCTATGCCGAGGTCGTCAAATATGGCCTGATCGACGACGCCGATTTCTTCGCATGGTGCGAAAACCATGGCGCGGCGCTGCTCGCGGGCGACAGCGCGGCACGCCACAAGGCGATTGCGCACAGCGTCGCGGCCAAGGCGCGGATCGTCGCTGCCGACGAGCGCGAGACGCAGGATATTCGCGCGCTGCTCAACCTCGGACACAGCTTCGGCCACGCGCTCGAGGCTGAAACGGGCTATTCGGACCGGCTGCTCCATGGCGAAGCCGTCGCGGCGGGCATGGTGCTCGCGCATCAATTCTCTGCCGCGAACGGTCTTTGCACCGCCGCAGACGCCGAACGCGTGCGCGCGCATCTGGCAAGCGTCGACCTTCCGCACAGCCTTGCCAGCGCCGGAGTCAACACCGATGGCGCGACCCTCGCCGGCCATATGGCGCATGACAAAAAGGTCCGCGGCGGCAAGCTGCCGCTGATCCTGACCCGCGGCATTGGGCAGAGCTTCGTCACCGAGGACTACGGCCTCGATGCGGTGGCGGCATTCCTCGACCGCTGAAGGGGGCGCAGCGAGAGTCAGGTCGGTCAAGCGAACGTACACTTTCGACCGGAAGTCGCCATTTGCGCAGCCATGGTCGATGTCGCGTATGGGCGCCCAACCGCACGGCGCAGCCATCGTGTGAAAGGGGTTTTTAGTTTAGTTTGGCTAGCGCAGTAATCGACATTGCAGGTGAAACGAAGTGAAGCTGCCATTTATCGTTGGGACTGCGCTGATGATGACGGGTTGTCAGGTCTCCGAACCGGAGCGGCCTCGCTTTATCCCAATAGCCTCCCTTTCAAACGAGCAGCTCTGGAGCGTCGGGGTTCGGTATGGCGCCATTCAGGAACTCATGTGCGAGAACATCGCGCGGCCCGATGCCGAGCGGTTGCTGGATCAGCGCTATGGGGCGCAAGAGCGTCGCATTGCTGAGCGCCTAGGCGAGAAGACGGCAGAGGAAATTATTCTCACTCTGCCGCCATGCTCTTTTTTTCGCGGAGCCACGGATCGCTACGCGGACAGCCTACGCGAGCTGGGAAAGCGTCTTACGATGTTTTAACCGGGTTACGGACCGCTGCCTCTAAGCCCCCGCCCCGCTGCCCTTGCGGGTTTCGCTATTACGGCGGGAATCGACCGGTTGCTGCCGTTGCAGGTGTGTGCCCCGCCGAAGGCCGGGGTCCAGAGCGCAACGAGCAGAGGTCGGCTCTCTGAAGCCCTGGGCCCCGGCCTTCGCCGGGGTGCGCAAATGGGAAACGACCGGTTGCCGACCAATCCTTTTTCGTCACCCCGGACTTGATCCGGGGTCCCGCTTGAAATCGAAGTCAGTCAGCGCGCCAAAAAGCGGGATCCCGGGTCAAGCCCGGGATGACGAGAGCGAAGAAACGACCGGACACTAACGACGGTATTGTGTGCCCCGGCGAAGGCCGGGGTCCAGGGCGGCGATCCGCACAGCTCGGCTTTCCAGAGCCCTGGGCCCCGGCCTTCGCCGGGGTACAACATAGTAGCAAACGTCCGCTCACCACCCCAAAACAGACATCACCTTCAAAATAGGTCTTTCCTACATTATCCGGCTATGCCAGCCTTCATCCGGCTCTTTCATTCGGTGAACAAAAAGGTGGTCGCTGCCCGAATTGCGGGTGCGACCATGATCGGACGTGCCGCGCACATCCAGCACCCCGCGACTTGCAAATCGGGGCGCTCATAGGGCTGAACTTTCCTGAACTTTGGAATATTGCGCGGCCCTTGCGCCGATCCGATCCGGATACAGCCGGGCGAAGTTCCGCGCTTCGCTTTGGCGGCGGACATCAGGATGCGTTCGACAATGGCGTCAAACTCTTCCCTGCCCATCGGGTGGAGCGAATCGTAGCTGGTGACGCTGTCCGGCCACCGTCCATGCCCCTCGCCCGACAAATATAGCTGCCGGCTACGGTCTCGACCTCTTTGGCGGTTGAGCGATCGCTGCCTATGAAACGAGGCTGATGCATGACCGACGTCTATCGAAGCCAATATCCTCTATCCCCCCAAGCCGTCGTCTCCGTCACGCCGCCTTTTTTGCTTTCGGCGCCGGCGTCTTGGGCTTGTAACGGCAGAGGTCGTCGACCGGACACCGCCAGCATTCGGGGGTGCGCGCCTTGCAGATATAGCGGCCGTGGAGGATCAGCCAGTGATGCGCGCCGACGCGGAAGGGCGCGGGCGTGTTTTTTTCGAGCTGCTTTTCGACCGCAAGAACCGTCTTGCCCGGCGCAAGACCCGTGCGATTTCCGACGCGGAAGATATGGGTGTCGACCGCGAAGGTCTCGGCCCCGAAGGCACAGTTCATCACGACATTGGCGGTCTTGCGCCCGACGCCGGGCAACTCGACCAGCGTGTCGCGGTCGGCGGGCACCTCACCGTGAAACTCGCGGACGAGGATTTCGCTGAGCGCGATGACATTCTTTGCCTTGCCGTTGAACAGCCCGATCGTCTTGATGTGCTGCTTCAGCCCCTCCTCGCCAAGGTCGAGCATTTGCTGGGGGGTCTTTACCTCCTGAAACAGTTTCCGCGTCGCCTTGTTCACGCCGACATCGGTCGCCTGCGCCGACAGCACGACCGCGACGAGCAACTGATACGTGTTGTCGAACTCCAGCTCGGTCTCCGGACTTGGGTTAAGCTCGGCAAGCCGACGATAAAATTCGAAGATATCGGCCTTTTTCATGGCGGTCAGTTCAGCCCCAGCACCTGCGGCATCGTATAACGCTCGGGCTTCTGGTTCATCAGCCACAGCGCCGCTCGCACCGCGCCGCGCGCGAAGATCATGCGATTCTCGGCGCGGTGCGATAGGGTGATCACCTCTTCGTCGCCTGCGAAAATCACGTCATGGTCGCCCGCGACCGTGCCGCCGCGCAGGCTTGCGAAGCCGATATTGCCGCGCCCGCGCGCGCCGGTGAGGCCATCGCGGCCGCGTTCGGAGGCGGTGTCGAGATCGATCCCGCGCCCTTCGGCCGCAGCTTGCCCCAACAGCAGCGCGGTGCCGCTCGGCGCGTCGACCTTCATCCGGTGGTGCATCTCGACGACCTCGATATCCCAACCGGCGTCGAGCCGCGTCGCCGCCTCGCGCACCAGATGCGCAAGCAGGGTGACGCCCAGCGACGTATTGCCCGTCTGAAGCACCGCGATGTCCTTCGCAGCATCGTCGATCAGCCAATGGTGGCGCTCCTCGAGCCCGGTCGTACCGATGACGATCGGGGTTTTCGCGGCAACGCAGGCGTCGAGCGTCGCCTCAAGCCCGGCTGGCGAAGAGAAATCGACGAGCACGTCGGCATCGCTGGCGAGCTTCAGGACGTTGCCGCCCTTGTCGACGCCGATATGCTGCTGCCCCGCCTCGGATATCGCGGCCGCGAGCGCCACGCCCATCCGGCCTTCGCTGCCGATAATCCCGATGCTGGTCATGATGCGTCCCCTTGCTTTCGCTCCCCCTTAGCCGTTCGTGTCGAGCGAAGTCGAGATGCCCGTCGGCCAGACATGCCATCAGCGTGTCTCGACTTCGCTCGACACGAAGGGATAGATAGGAGGGATGAGCAGCATACAGAATATCGTCATCCTGACCGGCGCCGGCGTTTCGGCCGAAAGCGGCATCGATACCTTTCGCGATGGCGGCGGCCTGTGGGAACAGCATCGTGTCGAAGACGTGGCGACGCCCGAAGCGTTCGCGCGCGATCCCGACCTTGTCCTCCGTTTCTATGACATGCGGCGCGAAGCCATCCAGACGAAGGCGCCCAATGCCGCACACAAGGCGCTCGCACGGCTCGATGCCGAGTGGTCGGGCGAGCTGCTGATCGTCACGCAAAATGTCGACGATCTCCACGAGCGGGCGGGGGCGAAGCGGCTGATCCATATGCACGGCGAACATCTGAACGCCTGGTGCACCGGATGCGACACACGCGTGCCTTGGACGGGCCCGCTGCTTGACCGGCCGGCGTGTCCGGCGTGCGGCGCGGTCGGCCTGCTCCGGCCCGACATCGTGTGGTTCGGCGAGATGCCGTATCGGATGGAGGATATTTATCGTGCGCTGAACCGCGCCGACCTGTTCGTCTCGATCGGCACGTCGGGTGCCGTCTATCCCGCCGCGGGTTTTGTGCGCGAGGCGCGCGCATCGGGCGCGCGTACGCTTGAACTCAATATGGAACCAAGCCAGGGCAGTTACTGGTTCGACGAGACGCGCCAGGGCCCGGCGACGCAGCTTGTGCCCGAATGGGTCGAGCAAATGCTGGGCAATTAGGTCCTCCGCGCACAAGGCAGAGGCGGCGGGGGGGCACGGAGGCGGCGACTGGACGTTGTCGATAGAGACGTGCACCAAGGCGAAAGCCGGGGGACACAGAATTGCAACGCCATCTATGCGCTTTTTCGCATTGCCCCCCACTTTCGCTGGCGTGCACATAGGAACTGCTAACGGCAGCGCGTCAGACCCAAGCCGACGCCCCTTCCCCGCACGTCCTTTCCGCTAACCAGCTGCCTGCGATTTCCGCCGGCCTGATGACGCGGCAATCAGCCCTCGGTCTTCAGGCCCATCGCCTCATCTTCTTCGCGCGCGGCTTTCGCTTCCAGCCGTTTGCGGCGGAATTTTTCGAGCACACTGTCGGCCTCGCGCCCGCCGCCCGGTTTGAAGCGATGATCCATGCCCGCCGAAATATCGCCCTCGTCGATCTGCGCCTGCAGTCGCGTCTCGTCGAGATGGCGGAGCGTCGCCTCGACATCTTCCATCTCGCGCGGGTCGACGTCGAGATAGCGCAGCGCCGTGAGACCCATCGCGACCGAGCTTTCAAAGACCTCGCGAACAACCCCGTCGACCCCTGCCCCGTCGATCGCCAGCAATTGGCGCCGGTCGAACACGCGCATCAGGACTTTCGCGTTGGGAAAGGCGTCGACCACCGGTTTCAATGCCGCGGCATCAACCGATGAGTCGTCGATGCAAAAGATGATCAGCCGCGCCTCGTCGGCGCCCGCGCGGCGGAGTAGATCGACGCGTAGCCCGTCGCCGAAATAGACTTTGGTATCGAATCGACTCGACAGCTCGATCTGGCTCGGTTTTTTGTCGATCAGCGTCACCGAACAGGCAACACCGTGCAGCATCTGCGACACGATTTGGCCGAACCGCCCATAGCCAACGACAATCGCCGACCCGCGCGGCGCTCCGGCGGGATCGTCGAGGTCGGCGGGCTCCGCTGCCGGCGAAAACTCCAGATTGCGCGCGAAGAGCATCAGGAATGGCGTCGTCACCATCGACAGCGTCACGACAGCACTGAACAGGCTCGCCGCCTCGGGCTGGATCAGCAGCGCGTCGGCCGCTTGCGTGAAAAGCAGAAAGCCGAACTCGCCGCCCTGGCTGAGGAGCAGTCCGAGCCCGAGCGCGACCGGCCAGGGTTTGCCGAACAGTTTCACGATCAACGTGAGCACGACGACCTTTACCGCAACAAGGCCGAGCGCCAGCCCGACGACAAGCAGCGGACGCTCCAGCACCGCACCGACGTCGAGCACCATGCCGACCGCGAGGAAGAAGAGACCGAGCAGAATGAGGCGAAAGGGTTCGACGTCCGACTCGATCTCATGCCGATAGGGCGAGTCGGCGAGCATCACGCCCGCGATGAACGCACCGAGCGCGGTCGACAGGTGCAGGCTGTGCATCAGCGCCGCGCTCGCCAGGATGGTGAGCAGCCCGACGACGACGAACAATTCGCGCTCGCCATAGCGGCCGATAATCCGGAGCAGCGGATTCACGATGAAGCGGCCGGCAAGGACGAGAACGACGATCGCCCAAAGCGTAAAGAAGGCCATCTGCCATCCCGGGGGTGCCGACGGATCCGCGGGCGCGCGCGACAATACCGCGACGATGGTGATCATCGGAACGATCGCCAGATCCTGGAACAACAGGATCGAAAACGCCTTTTCGCCAAAGGGCGAATTGATCCGCCCCGAACTCTTCAGACCCGGCAACACCTGCGCGGTCGACGACAGTGCGAGCGGCAGTCCCAGCGCGAGCGAGGCCGCGGGGCTGAACCCCAGCGTCAGGTGGATGAGCCCGGTGAGGACCAGCCCGGTCACCACCACCTGCATCAAGCCCAACCCGAAGATAGCGCGCCGCATGTCCCACAGCCGGCGCGGCGACAGTTCGAGCCCGACGAGGAAGAGCAGAAAAGCGATGCCGAGTTCGGCAAAGGCGAGTTTCGATTCGCCGCCGCCGACAAGTCCCAACCCGTGCGGGCCGACGACCGCCCCCGCGATCAGATAACCGAGCACCGCACCGAGGCCGAGGCGGCGAAAGATCAGCACGAACAGGGTCGCGACGCCAAGCAGAATCGCGCCTTCGACCAGCGCCGTGTCGGTCGCGGTTTCCCCCACTTTCTCGGCCGCTTCCGCAGCAGCAGCGGTGAGCGCGAGCAAGGTCATGCCGCGGCGGCCTGTTCCTCGAGCGCCGCGATGGCGGCATCGAAGGGGAGCAGGATCGCACCGTGACGCGCGGGATAGCCCTGCGCTGCCGCAAGCAGGTCGAAACCCGGCCAGTCGGGCCGATCGCTCTCACCGGCGAACCAGCCCGCAATGCAATCGCGCGCGGCGCGCAGTTCGGCGAGCCCGAGTCCCGGCGCGTGACGTGCCAGCAGCGTTGCCGACGCCTGCCCCAGCGCGCACGCCTCCACATGCATGCCGATGCGCGTCACCCGGCCCGCATCGTCGGCATCGAGGTCGAGGATAATCGCGCTGCCGCACAGCGGCGCCCGCTTGCTCACGCGGTAGCGCGCATCGGCGATCGGCAGATATTCCGACGTTGCGACGGCAAGCGCCAAAATGTCGCGATTATAGAGCGGTGCGCTCATGACTTGTCGGCCTTGGCAGCTTCCGTCTCGGCTTCGCGCGCTTGCGCGCGGCGCTCCGCGATCACTTTGCTCATCGCGCTACTTGTCGCATTGAGCGCCGGATAGGTCCGGCTGTCAGTCATCCATGCCGGACGCTGTGCATTGCCATATCCGATGTCATAGAGAAGCGTCACGAGCATGAAGCCGATCGACGCGATCAACAGGCCTTTCACCGCACCGAATCCCGCGCCGAGCCCACGATCGAACCCGCCGACGAGCGACGCGCGGCTGCGCTGTCCCATCGCGCGCGATCCCCATTTGGCGAACGCAAACACGCCGCCAAACAAGAGAACGAAGGCCAGCGCCGCCGCACCACCCTCAGTCCCAACCCATCCCGTCAGCAGGTCGGTGACGAGCGGGTGAAAGAAACGTACCGCCGCGATCGCAAGTATCCATGCGAGCAGCGTCGTCACCTCCTGCACAAGGCCGCGCGAAAAACCGAGCACCGCGCCGCCGCCAACAAGCGTCAGCACGAGGATATCCAGAGCCGTCAAACTTCCCATTCGCCGTGCGCTAATCGCGCCCGAGCATCAGGTCAACGAGTTCGCCGAGCCGGCCAAAACCGGTAACCGAAATCCCGCCCACCGCTTTCATCCCCTTAGGCCCCCAGCCGCGCGAGAAACCGAGCTTCGCCGCCTCGCGCAACCGCAGCCCGTCGTGCGAAACCTGCCGAACCTCGCCCGACAGCGACAATTCGCCGAATACGATTGCGTCGGCGGGCACCGGCCGTTCACTAAATGCGGAAATCAGCGCCGCCGCGACGGCAAGGTCGGCGGCGGGATCGGTAAGCCGATAACCGCCTGCGATGTTGAGATAGACTTCGGCAGCGCCCATCTGGAGTCCGCAGCGCGCCTCCAGCACCGCGAGCACCATCGCCAGCCGCCCGCTGTCCCAGCCCACAACGGCACGCCGAGGTGTCGCGCCACTCGCCAAGCGGACGGTCAACGCCTGCACCTCGACGAGCACGGGGCGCGTGCCTTCCAGCGCGGGGAATACGACCGATCCCGGCACATCGCGGCTGCGGTCGGTCAGGAACAGGCTAGACGGGTTGCTCACCTCGCCCAATCCCTCCTCGCCCATCGCAAACACGCCAATCTCGTCGGTACCGCCGAAGCGGTTCTTCACGGCGCGAAGGATGCGATACTGATGGCTGCGCTCGCCCTCGAACGCCAGCACCGTGTCGACCATATGTTCGAGCACGCGCGGCCCCGCGATCGTTCCGTCCTTCGTCACATGGCCGACGAGCACGATCGCGGTATCGCTGTCCTTGGCATAGCGGATCAGTTCCTGGGCGCTCGCGCGGACCTGGCTCACCGTGCCGGGGGCGCTGTCGATCAGGTCGCTGTGCATCGTCTGGATCGAATCGATCACGACAAAATCGGCATCGCGCCCATCAAGCGTCGCCAATATATCGCGCACCGACGTTGCACTCGCGAGCGCGACCGGCGCATTGCCTAGCCCAAGCCGCTGCGCGCGGAGACGCACCTGCGCCGCGGCTTCCTCGCCGCTGATATAGACGACTGACTTGCCCGCTTTCGCCAGTCGCCCCGCGGCCTGCAGCAGCAAGGTCGATTTGCCGATACCCGGATCGCCCCCGATCAGCGTCGCCGATCCCGCGACGAAACCGCCACCGAGCGCCCGGTCGAATTCTGCGATGCCGCATAGCATCCGATCGGGCATCTTGCTGTCGGCATCGAGCGTTTCGAGCGCGAGCGTCCGACCGCCGCGGCTCAAATCATGCTTCGCCGAAAAGACGGTTTCGGCCGCCTCTTCGACAAGCGTGTTCCATTCGCCGCAATCGGCGCACTGACCCTGCCAGCGATAGGTGGCGGAACCGCAATTCTGGCAGACATATTGACGCTTCGCTTTGGCCATGCCGTGTCGCATAATCGGAACAAAGATGGAACGCCAGTCCTTTCCCTCTGGGGCCACGAAGAAGGGGCGGCGACGGTTCATTTTACGCGCATGTTGCTCTAGGGGAGCAGCAACGCCCGAATCACCTTCCCGCAGGAAAGCCCCATCATGAAATTCTTCGCCGACACCGCCGAAATCGCCGACATCCAGGAACTCGCCGCGACGGGCCTGCTCGACGGCGTCACGACCAATCCGTCGCTGATCGCCAAGTCGGGTCGCGACTTCAAGGAAGTGACGAAGGAAATCTGCGCGCTGACCGACGGCCCGGTGTCGGCCGAAGTCGTCGCGCTCGATCATGCGACGATGATGAAGGAGGCCGAAATCCTCCGCAAGATCGCACCCAACGTGTGCATCAAGGTGCCGCTGACGATCGACGGGCTCAAGACGTGCAAGGCGCTGACCAGCGACGGCACGATGGTCAATGTCACGCTCTGCTTCTCGGCGGCGCAAGCGCTGCTCGCCGCCAAGGCCGGTGCGACTTTCGTTTCGCCCTTCGTGGGTCGTCACGACGACAATGGCTTCGACGGAATGCAGCTCATCTCCGACATCCGGCTGATCTATGACAATTACGGCTATGAAACCGAGATCCTCGTCGCGAGCGTACGCCACGGCATCCATGTGCTTGAGGCCGCAAAGATCGGCGCCGATGTGATGACCGCGCCGCCGTCGGTGATCAAGGGACTGTTCAAGCACATCCTGACCGAAAAGGGCATCGAAGGCTTCCTCGCCGACTGGGCGAAGACCGGCCAGTCGATCTGAGGCCATCGCCTCACGATATTTTCGTCACCCCGGCGAAGACCGGGGTGACGATGTTTGGTGTGTCAACTCGCGCCCTTTCCAGTTGACGTAAACGTTAACGTCGGCCGATAGTTTTTCCCGACAGCCGGATTCGCGCCCTCGCGCGTCCGGCACAGGGAGAGACATGATGACCGACACCACCATCCTCACCGAACGCCGCGGCCATGTGTTGATCGTCACGATCAACCGGCCCGAGGCGCGCAATGCCGTGAACGCGGCGGTTCATGTCGGCATCGGCACTGCTCTCGAAACCGCCGAGAATGACCCCGAAATCCGCGCCGTCGTGATCACCGGCGCCGGCGACAAAAGCTTTTGCGCGGGCGCGGACCTCGTCGCGCTATCGCGCGATGAGAGCCTCTATCCGTCGGACCAGGCGCAACAGGCGTGGGGTTTTGCGGGCATGGTTTCGCACCCGATTTCGAAACCGATCATCGCTGCAGTCAACGGCTTTGCGTTCGGCGGCGGCTGCGAGATCGCGCTGATGAGCGACATCATTATCGCCGCCGACCATGCGCAATTCGGCCTGCCCGAAGTCAAGGTCGGACTGTTCGCGGCCGCGGGCGGTGCCTTCCGCCTTGCGCAGCAGCTCCCGCGCAAACTCGCGATGGAATATATGCTCACCGGTGATCCGATCCCCGCTGCGCGGGCCGCCGAGTTCGGGCTGGTCAACCATGTCGTCCCGCTGGCCGATCTTATGCCGACCGCGCTCGCTCTTGCCGAAAAAATCGCCGGCAACGCGCCGCTGTCGGTTCAGGCGTCGAAGCGCGTCGCACTCGGCATCGATCAGGGCCGTATCGCCGCTGATGCACCCTATTGGGAACATAACACGCGCGAGCGTTCGGTCCTGATGCGCAGCGAAGACGCACGCGAGGGCCCGCTTGCCTTTGCACAGAAGCGCAAGCCCGAGTGGAAGGCGCGCTGACATGACGATGATCGATCCTGAGCGCATTCCCGTCATCATCGGCGTCGGACAGGTGAACGACCGCCCCGACGACCCCGATCGTGGCCTCGACTCGCTCGGGCTGATGGTTGCCGCGCTCAAGGTCGCTGCCGAAGACGCTGGCGTTTCACTCGCCGAGATCGACAGCCTCGCGATCGTCGACCAGATTAGTTTCCACAGCCTCGGCAAGTTGCCCGAACCGCTCGCCGCCGCCATCGGCGCGACCCCATCGATCAATTACCAATCGGCCGCCCCGCACGGCGACACGCCGGTGCGCCTGCTCAACGAGGCTGCGAACCGCATCGGCGCGGGCGAGGTCAAATTGGCGGCGGTGGTCGGCGCAGAGGCGCTGCGCACCGCTGCGGGTCGCGTCGCCAAGGCCGCGAGCGGCGAAGACAAAAGCTATAATGCGATCCGCCAGGTCGCGACACGGCGCGAGCCCAATTACGCGCAAAAGCACGGGCTCGCCGCGCCGGTTGATGTCTATCCGCTCTATGAGAACGCCACGCGCGCCGCGTGGGGCGAAAGCCTTGCCGAGGCGCAGGCCGAAAGTGCCGAAATCTGGTCGCGTTTCTCCGAAGTCGCGGCTGCAAACGACGGCGCCTGGATCAGGAAGCCCGCCTCACCCGCGGACATCCTGCGCGTCGACGAGCGCAACCGTCCGATCGCTTTTCCCTATTCGAAGCTGATGGTCGCCAATTCGTCGGTCAATCAGGGTGCGGGCTTTCTCGTCGCGAGCCTCGCCGAGGCCCGCCGTCGGGGCGTTCCCGACGATCGCCTGATCTATGTCGGCATGGGCGCAGCGGCGAAGGAGCCAGCGAGTATCCTGCACCGCGATCGTTATGACGGCAGTGTCAGCATGGAAACGTCGATTACCCGCACGCTCGACCTCAACGGTATGACGGTCGACGATTTCGACTTCGTCGAACTTTATAGCTGCTTTCCCTGTGTACCCAAAATGGCGCGACGCACGCTTGGCTGGCCGGTCGACAAACCTGCTACGGTGTTCGGCGGCCTGACCTTCGGCGGCGGGCCGATCGCCAATTATATGAGTCACGCGATCGTCTCGATGGTCGACAGGCTGCGAAGCGAAGGCCGCTATGGCTTCCTCTTCGCCAACGGCGGTTTCGCGACCGACAATCATTGCATTGTGCTGGGCAACCAGCCCATCGCCGCGGCAATCTTCCCGCAGGATTTCGACTATCAGGCGGAAGCGGAAGCGAAGCGCGGCCCCGTGCCCGAACTTGTCGAGGATTATGCAGGGCCGGCAACCGTCGAAAGCTACACTGTCTTCTACAGCCGCGACGGCGCGCCAAAGGCTGGCGTGGTCGCTGCGCGGACGCCCGACGGCAAGCGGACGTTGGCGCATGTCGACGTCGGCGACGCGGCGATGCTTGCATTTTTGACCGACGGCGCGGTCGAGCCGGTCGGCACGGCAGGACAAATCGTCGCGCTCGACGAGGGCTTCGGCTGGCGGGCAGCCTGACCGCTACAGGTCGAAACTGACCCCCTGCGCCAGCGGCAACGCATCGGAGTAATTCACCGTGTTCGTCGCTCGCCGCATATAGGCTTTCCAACTGTCCGAGCCCGACTCGCGTCCGCCGCCAGTGTCCTTCTCGCCGCCGAAAGCGCCACCGATCTCTGCACCGCTCGTCCCGAGATTGACGTTGGCGATCCCGCAGTCGCTCATGACAAGGAAGTGCTCGGCTTCGCGCATGTCGGTCGTGAAAACCGCCGACGACAGCCCGGCGGCAACGTCGTTGTGCAAAGCCATCACCGCATCGAGATCATCATAGCGCATGATGTAGAGGATGGGCGCGAAGGTTTCCTCGAGCACCGGCCCGACTTGCCCCGGCATTTCGACGAGCGCCGGTTTCACATAGAAGCTTTCGCCGTCGCCGATCCGCTCCCCACCATAGACGACACCGCCTGCGGCGCGCGCGGCGTCCAGCGCATCCTGCATCATCTCATAGGCCGCGCGGTCGATCAGCGGCCCGACGAGCACATCGCCTTCCAACGGATTGCCAACACCGACGCTGGCATAAGCCGTCTTCAGCTTGGCGACGAAACCGTCGTAGATACTGTCATGCAAAAACAGGCGCCGGGTCGTCGTGCAGCGCTGGCCCGCGGTCCCCATCGCACCGAAGGCGACGCCCCGCAGCGCAAGGTCGAGATCCGCCGAAGGCGTGACGATCACGCCATTATTGCCTCCGAGTTCCAGGATGGCACGCGCGAAGCGTCCGGCCAATCGTGGCGCCACCGCGCGGCCCATGCGCGTCGACCCCGTCGCCGACACCAGCGCGACGCGCTTGTCGTCGACCAACGCCTCTCCCGCCTCACGCTCACCGATCAGTATCTGCGCGAGCCCTTGCGGTGCGTCGCCGAACCGCCGCGCCGCGCGGTCGAAAATCGCTTGCGTCGCTAATGCGGTCAGCGGCGTCTTTTCCGACGGCTTCCATACCACGCTGTTGCCGCACACCAGCGCCACAGCGGCGTTCCAGGCCCATACCGCAACGGGAAAGTTGAACGCCGAAATCACGCCGACGACGCCCAGCGGGTGCCACACCTCCATCATCCGATGCCCCGGCCGCTCGGTCGCGATGGTAAGACCATAGAGCTGCCGCGACAGCCCGACCGCAAAGTCGCAGATGTCGATCATCTCCTGCACCTCGCCGGCGCCCTCGGAGGGGATCTTGCCCGCCTCTATCGTCACCAGCTTCGCAAGATCGTCTTTCGCGGCGCGCAATTCCTCGCCCCACAGTCGCACCAGTTCGCCGCGGCGCGGCGCGGGAACCTGGCGCCAGGCGCGAAAGGCAGCACTTGCCCCGTCGAGCGCCTCGTCGATCGCTGCGGCATCCGCGATCCTCACTATGCCGATTTGTTCGCCGGTCAGCGGCGTCACCGCCGGCATCGATCCTTCGGTCCACAGCGCGCGGGCGACGCCCAGCCGATCGAGCAGTCCACCTATCTCCTGGCCCAGTTGAACCATATTCCGTCCCTTCGTAAGCGCGCATGCGCCTTGCAACTTGTGGCTCGCGGGTTATCGCAGCCAGCAAGTGAGTCAAATCGAAAGCGGGAGAATAGCCGTGTCCGACCTGCCCCCCTCCGAACCGCTGGTTCCCGTTCCGGCCGACGCCGCTGCGAATACGCATTGCACCGCCGCCGACTATGACCGTCTCTATGCGCAAAGCATCGCAGACCCCGACGCCTTCTGGGCGGAGCAGGCGAAGCGCGTCGACTGGATCACCGCGCCGACGAAGATCGCCGGTTGGTCCTATGATCCCGTCGAGATCAAATGGTATGAGGACGGCGTCCTCAACCTTTGCCACAACGCCGTCGACCGCCATGTTGCGGCGGGCCATGGCAGCCGCACCGCGATCATCTTCGAACCCGACGCCCCCGACGGCGAGACGCGGACGATCAGCTATGCCGCGCTGCTCACCGACGTCGTCCGCTTCGCCAACACGCTCAAGAAAATGGGCGTCCAAAAGGGCGACCGCGTCACCATCTATATGCCGATGATCCCCGAAGGAGCGGTCGCGATGCTTGCCTGCGCGCGCATCGGCGCGGTGCACAGCGTCGTCTTTGGCGGCTTTTCGCCCGAGGCGATCCATGGCCGGATCGAGGATTGCGCGAGCGACTGGGTGATCTGCGCCGACGAAGGGCTGCGCGGCGGCAAGGTGGTTCCGCTGAAAGCCAATGTCGACAAGGCATTGGAGCGCGTCGAGGTCAAAGCAGTGCTGGTGATCGCCCACACCGGCGGCAACGTCGCGATGAAAGAAGGCCGCGACCATTGGTACGACGCGCTGTCTGCCGATGTCGGCGACACCTGCCCGTGCGAGCCGATGAACGCCGAAGATCCGCTCTTCATCCTCTACACCTCGGGATCGACCGGCAAGCCCAAGGGCGTGCTGCACACCGTCGGCGGCTATTCGGTGTGGACCGCCAGCACCTTCTATTATGGCTTCGACTATCGCCCCGGCGAAATCTTCTGGTGCAGCGCCGACATCGGCTGGGTCACCGGCCACAGCTATGTCGTCTATGGCCCGCTCCAGAACGGCGCGACGACTTTGATGTTCGAAGGCGTACCGAACTACCCCGACCACGACCGTTTCTGGCAGGTCGTCGACAAGCACCGCGTCAATATCCTCTACACCGCGCCGACCGCGATCCGCGCGCTGATGCGCGAGGGCGACGATTATGTCACGCGCCACGATTTGAGTTCGCTCCGCCTGCTCGGCAGCGTCGGCGAGCCGATCAATCCCGAGGCGTGGCGCTGGTATCACCAGATCGTCGGCAAAGGACGCGTCCCCGTCGTCGATACCTGGTGGCAGACCGAAACGGGCGGGATCATGATCACCACCCTGCCCGGCGCACACGCAATGCAGCCCGGCAGCGCAGGCAAGCCCTTCTTCGGCATCCGCCCGCAATTGGTCGATGCCGAGGGCGCAGTGCTCGTCGACGAACAGACGGGCGGCGCATCCGAAGGCAATCTGTGCATCACGCATAGCTGGCCTGGTCAGGCGCGCACGATCTACGGCGATCACCAGCGCTTCGCCGAGACCTATTTCTCGACCTACAAGGGCAAATATTTCACCGGCGACGGCTGCCGCCGCGACGCCGACGGTTATTGGCGCATCACCGGCCGCGTCGACGACGTCATCAACGTCTCGGGTCACCGCATGGGCACTGCAGAGGTCGAAAGCGCGCTCGTCCTTCACGACCTCGTCGCCGAGGCCGCGGTCGTCGGCTTCCCGCACGACATCAAGGGTCAGGGCATCTACGCCTATGTGACGCTCAACGCCGGGGTCGAGCCGACCGAGGAGGTCGCCGCCGCGCTCAAGCAACAGGTCCGCAAGGAAATCGGCCCGATCGCGACACCCGACCATATCCATCTGACACCGGGGCTGCCGAAGACGCGTTCGGGCAAGATCATGCGCCGTATCCTGCGCAAGATCGCAGAGAATGACTTCGGATCGCTGGGCGATACTTCGACGCTGGCCGACCCGAGCCTGGTCGACGGGCTGATCGAAGGACGCAAGAACCGCTGAGCGCAGGCGCGCTACGCACCGGCATAGGCCTTATCATGCTTTCGTATGATTGAGCCGAGAGGCAGCAGGCGTCATATCGGAGGCACCCCCGAGTTCCGGCGGCCCCTCCCCCCTCCCTGGCGGCCGGAGCAACAAGGCCCGGAAGGTTACGTACCTTCCGGGCCCTCCCTTTCCGGACTGGCCTTAGCGGTTTGAACCCGCCGCCGCTTCGCACAAGCGATCGGTGGCAAGCGCGATACGCGATTCCGCGGTTTTTCGATTGGCGGCGCTATTCTCGACTCCGCGCGTTTCGGTGTTGAACGCGAGCAGGCTGCCAAGATGTTGGTCGGGACAGAGGCTGAGATAGGCGCGAAAGCCGTTCTGGTCGCCATTATGTCCGACGAACCGCACCGCCGCGCTGCGGTCGATGAAAAAGGATAGCCCGGCCTGCGTTGTCTTCGCCATCCGGCCTTGTGTAAAATCATCGCCAGCCGCGATTTGCGGTGCCCACATCTCCTCGATCGAAGACCGCTTCAGCACTAGGTCATAGTCTGACTGGCGCGCCGGATCGCCGAGCAGAAACGCAGCATATTTCGCCATGTCGGGCATCGGCGCATTGAGCCCGCCATTCGACACCGTCACCCCGGTATCGACATCGAACGGCGCCGCGACCCGCCGACCATCGCGGATATAATAGCTGTGCGACCGATGCGGCAGCAGGTGCGGCGGTGTGCGGTCAAAATAGCTGGCGTGCATGCCGAGCGGCTTCAGGATGTTCTTGTCGATATAGACTTCATAATCCTCGCCCGACAAACGCTCGATGACCTGCCCCAGGTAGACGATGCCAGGATTGGAATAGCCGAAGCGGCTGCCCGGTTTAAACTCCACGCGGGTGTAAGGCAGCATCGCGACCAACTGCGCCCATCCCTTCGGTTCGAACGGCTGCCAATCATGATCACGCCACGGCCAGGTTCCGCTGCGAAAGCCCGCGCTGTGGCTCATCAACTGGCGCAGCGTGATCGCGCCCGTGTCGCCATAGGGGTTATGGACGGCCGCCAGTTCGGGCACATGAAGGACGATTGGGTCGTCGAGCGACAGCAATCCGCGATCGCGCAATTGCAGTATCGCGATCCCCGTCATCGTCTTGGTGATCGAGGCCCAATGATAGATGGTGTCGGCATCGACGGGAATATGGGCATCGGCGTCCTGCTCGCCGAGATGGTCGGCAACGACGGTCCGGCCGTCGCGTATGACATAGAAGCTGCTCCCCGCGATATTCGCCCGGCGCATTTCCGTGCGATGCAACTCCCGGAAATCGCGCAGCGCCGTGTCGAAACCGGCTTCTTCAGCCACGGCCGGCTGGGCAATGGCGGCGACGGTAAGTGCGGCGGCAATCCAGCGCGGCATGGCGATCCCCTCTTGTTCGACAACGAAAGGGACGGTGGCCGAAGGTGATCAGAAATGAAAGTCGGGAAGCTCCGCGAGCGCAATCCCCAACGCCTCGGCCCAGCCGTCGGCGACGCTTTCGAAATAGGGATCGTTGCGCTCGAACCGGCGCTCGCGCACGGTCGAGAAATCGTCGCGCTCATGCACTTTCAGGTCGATGGGCAGATCGACGCCGGCATTGGCGCGGATCGTCGAATCGAACGAGACGCAAAGCAGCTTCACCGCATCCTCGAACGACATCGCCGGATCGTACGACCGCACGATGATCGGCCGGCCATATTTCGTCTCACCGATCTGGAAGAAGGGATTGTCTTCGCCCGCCTCGATGAAATTGCCTTCGGGATAGATCAGGAACAGCCGCGGTTCCGATCCCTTGATCTGCCCGCCCACGATCAGCGAGGCCCGGAACAGTGAATCCGCCGCAGATTGGCCCTCGTCATTGTGGCGCATCACGATGTGGCGCAGCGTTTCGCCGATGATCGTCGCAACCGCGAACATCGACGGCGCGGCCAGGATCGAGGGATGACGTTCCTCGGGCGCCTTGGTGCGCTCGTCGAGCAGGCTTACCACTGCCTGCGTCGTCGCCAGATTGCCCGCCGACATCAATGTTATCACGCGCTCGCCGGGCACGTGCCAGCTACGCATTTTGCGGACCTGCGAGATGTCGTCGACACCCGCGTTGGTGCGGGTGTCCGACATGAACACCAGCCCCTTGTTCAAACGCATGCCAACGCAATAAGTCATCGAATCCTGTTTTCCCCGCCCGGAAAGTCCTGATCGTCCCGCCCGCTTATTGCTGGACCTGCAATTGGACAACCAGATTTTCTTGCGCTGCACCATAGCGCATGCCGCGAACCGGGGCGGCGTCGCGATAATCGAGGCCGGTCGCGACACGAATATAGCGCTGGTCGGGTGAGTGGCCGTTGCTCACGTCGAAACCGATCCAGCCTATATGCTCGAAATACGCCTCGGCCCAGCCGTGGGTTGCATCCTGATCCGTCCGGTCGTTCATCATCAGATAGCCGGAGACGTAGCGTGCCGGATGCCCGAGGTGACGCATCGCGGCGATAAAGATATGCGCATGATCCTGACACACGCCGCCCTCGCCGGCGAGCGCCTGCTCGGCGGTCGTCTCGGCATCGGTGACGCCGATCCGGTAGGGAAGCTTCGCCAGGGTCAGCGCCGAAAGCGCATGTGCGCGTTCGATCTCGTTCGCAAAATCGCGGCCGAGCTCGGCGGTCAGCGAACGCACTGCGCGCCCCGCGCGCGTCAGCGGCGTCGGACGGAGGAAGGTCCAGAGCGGCATTGCGCCGCGATGCGGCCCGATCACCCCGTCCCACGTCACCAGTTCGACCTCGCCGGTGCAGCGAATGAGCAGTTCCGGCGCGCCGCTATGGACCGAGACGAGGTCGACGCCATTGCCATGATGATCGGTGTAGTGAAGCTGCTGAGTCCCGCCCTCGATCTCGATCGACCAATTGTGGATCAGTTGCTGCCCCGGGCGCTCCTTCGGCGTCAGCTTCAATTGCTGGAGCGCATATGCGACATGGCCGTCGAAATTATAGTGCGTGCTATGTTCGACACGAAGACGCATGCTCACTCCACGAACCGGTAGTCGCGCTCGATCTGCCGCGCGAGCACGGCATTGGCGCGGAGAAAATCGGTGATGAATTCGTGCAAGCCGCCATCGAAGATCGACTGGATGGGCCGCGATAGCCGGTCGCGGCAGATCGACATTCCCATTCGCACCGCCTCGGTCTCCTCCCCATAAGTGCGTTCGAGCAGGCCGAGGTTGTCGTTCATCTGATCGCAGCAGAAAGCGAGGCTGCGCGGCATCTGTTTATAGAGGATCAGGAATTCGGCAATCTTGAGCGCGCTGATCTCCGCCCCGTAAAGCCAGTGATAGGCGCGGTGCGCTGAAACCGATCGCAGGATCGTTTCCCACTGCACATTGTCGATCGAGCTACCGATATGTGCAACCGATGGCAGCAGCAGATAATATTTGACGTCGAGGATGCGCGCGGTGTTGTCGGCGCGTTCCAGAAAGGTGCCGAGCCGCGCGAAATTATAGCCGTCGTTGCGCAGCATCGTGCCCGAAAAGGCACCGATCACCTGCGCGCTCTGCTGGCGGATCGACGCGAGCACGTCAGGCAGATCATCCTCGCGAACCTGCCGTTTGAGCAGCGCGCCCAGCGTCATCCAGCTTGTGTTGACCGCCTCCCACACCTCACGCGTGAGATACGTCCGCGCGGTGCGCGCATTGTCGCGCGCGCGTTTGACGACGGACAATATGCTCGACGGGTTGGCGGGGTCGCGCAGCAGGAAATCGACGACGCGCTGCGACGTATAGTCCTCGCCGTGCGCCTGCCGAAACGTGAGATCCTGTCCCGCGGTGACGAGCACCGATCGCCATTCGGACCGCGCGGTGCTCGATCGCGTGAGAGCGATACGGAAACCCGCATCGATCAACCGCGCATTATTCTCGCTCCGTTCGAGGTAGCGCGCCATCCAATAGAGGCTTCCTGCGGTTTTCCCGAGCATCAGTCTTCCAATACCCAGGTGTCTTTGGTCCCGCCGCCCTGGCTGCTGTTCACCACCAGCGATCCCTTGCTCATCGCGACGCGCGTCAACCCGCCGGGCGTGATCCGGATCCTCTGCGGCGACATCAGCACGAAAGGTCGTAAATCCACGTGCCGCGGCGCCAAGCCCGCCTTGGTAAAGATTGGTACGGTCGACAGCGACAGCGTCGGCTGCGCGATATAATTGCGCGGGTTCGCTTCAAGCTTCGCGCGGAAGGCGGCGATCTCCTTCTTGCTCGCGGCGGGGCCGACGAGCATGCCATAGCCACCCGACCCATGGACTTCCTTCACGACCAGTTCGGGCAACCGGTCGAGCACCTCGCGCAGATGTTCGGGCTCGCTGCAGCGCCAAGTCGGCACATTGGGAAGCAGCGCCTTCTCTCCCGTATAGAATTCGATGATGTCGGGCATGTAGCTATAGAGCGCCTTGTCGTCGGCGATCCCCGTCCCCGGCGCATTCGCGATCGTAATCCCGCCGGCGCGATAGACGTCCCAGATCCCCGGCACGCCGAGCACCGAGTCCGGGCGGAAATTGAGCGGGTCGAGGAAATCATCGTCGACGCGGCGATAAAGGACGTCGATCGGCGTATAGCCCTGCGTCGTCCGCATCGCCACGCGGCCGTCGACGACACGCAGATCATGACCCTCGACCAGTTCGGCACCCATCTGATCGGCAAGGAAGCTGTGCTCGAAATAGGCGCTGTTGTGGATACCCGGCGTCAGCACCGCGACCGTCGGCGTTCCACCACACGCCGGCGGCGCGCAGGCGGCGAGCGACTTCAACAGGTTTAGCGGATAATCGCTGACCTCTCGCACCGAAATCTTCGCGAACAGCTCGGGAAACATCTGGAGCATCGTCTCGCGATTTTCGAGCATGTAGGAGACGCCCGACGGCGTGCGCGCATTGTCCTCGAGCACATAGAATTCGTCGGCGCCGGTGCGCACGATATCGATGCCGCTGATGTGCGTATAAACGCCGCCCGGCGGATCCATCCCCATCATCATCGGCAGGAAGGCTTCGTTGCGCGAGATCAGCTCGACGGGAACACGCCCGGCGCGCAATATTTCCTGCCGGTGATAGATGTCGTGGAGGAAGGCATTGAGCGCGCGCACGCGCTGCTCGATACCGCGCGACAGGCGGCGCCACTCGCTCGCCGAGATGATGCGCGGAACGACGTCGAAGGGGATCAGCCGCTCGTCGGCCTCATCCTCGCCATAGACGTTGAAGGTGATGCCCGTGGTCCGAAAAAATGCTTCGGCCTGCTGCGCCTTGCGCTGGATGCGCGCCGCATCCTCGCGCCCGAACCAGTCCGAATAGTCGCGATAGGGCGAGCGGACTTCACCGCCCTGCCCCGTCATTTCATCGAAAAAGGAGATGCCCCGACCCTTTCCACGCTGCACGCCACCGTCGGGCCGCACGCGGGGAGCGGCCCCCTATGTTCCTGCCTGCTGCGCTGCTTGTCTGGCTACGCGGCCGCCAAGCTTGTGAGACGGATGCTAATCGCGCCCGCACACCTTGGCAAGCGGACTCGTCGCGCCGATTGATACGGCAACTTCAAGAGCTTGCGAGATGGGCTGTCGCCCCCGCGAAGGCCGGGGGCGCCGGAAGCCTTTCGCTCGGCCGATAGCGGCCCCCGCCTTCGCGGGGGCGACGACTATCGGGTCAGATCGCCCCGTGGCAATGTTTGTATTTGCGCCCCGAACCGCACGGACATGGCGCGTTGCGGCTGATCTCCAGCTCGGCGTAGGGATTTTCGCCCTCGGGCAGATCGGGCTTCGGCACCTGCATCGGCGGGAGCGTATTCGCGATCACGCCGAGCGTACCCGCATCGATGTCGGCGCTGTTATCCTCGCCCGTGAACGGGTCGATGTGCGTCGTCAGGAAATCGGGCAGGTCGGGCAGCGGCATCGCCTCGGGCTCTTCGAAGCGAAGGTCGATGCGCGCAACGGTCCGCGTCACATCCTCGCGGATATTCTGCAGCATGCGTTCGAACAGGGCAAAGGCTTCCTGCTTATATTCGTTGATCGGCTGCTTCTGCGCATAGGCGCGCAGGAACACGACCTGACGCAGCGCGTCGAGCGTCGAGAGATGCTCTTTCCAATGGTGATCCAGCGTCTGGAGCAGGATCGACTTCTCAATCCCCTTCCACGTTTCGGCATCGACCAGGCCGGCCTTTTCGGCGGCGACCGCGTCGGCCGCCTGCTGAATGCGCTCCTCGAACATTTCGGCGTCGACCGCATCTTCCTGCATCCAGTCGTCGATCGGCGGCGAAAGGTCGAGGATGTTCGCCGTGCGCTCCTTCATCGCCTCGACGTCCCATTGCTCGGGATAGCTGCCCGGGGGGCACGCGTCGGCGACGATTGCATTGACCGTTTCCGCGCGCATTGCGGTCATGACCTCATCGACGGTCTCGCTGTCGATGATCTCGCCGCGCTGTTCATAGATGACCTTGCGCTGGTCGTTCATGACGTTGTCATATTCGACGACCTGCTTGCGGATGTCGTAGTTGCGCGCCTCGACCTTTTTCTGGGCGGTCTCGATCGCCTTCGACAACCATTTCGATCCGATCGCCTCGCCATCCTCCAGATTCTTGTTCATCATCTTGGAAAACAGCGTGTCGGGGCCGAAGATGCGCAGCAGGTCATCGTCGAGGCAGAGGTAGAATTTCGACAGGCCGGGGTCGCCCTGGCGTCCCGAACGGCCGCGCAGCTGGTTGTCGATGCGGCGGCTTTCGTGCCGTTCGGTCGCGAGCACGAACAGCCCGCCGGCGGCCTTCACCGCTTCGCGCTCGGCAGCGACTTCGGCCTGGATACGCGCGACCGCGGCGTCGCGCTCGGGGCCTTCGGGCAGGTCCTTGAGCTCGTCGTCGATGCGGAATTCTTCGTTGCCGCCGAGTTTGATGTCGGTGCCGCGGCCCGCCATGTTCGTCGCGATCGTCACCGCACCGGTGCGCCCCGCCTGAGCGACGATATGCGCTTCGCTTTCGTGGAAACGCGCGTTGAGCACGCTGTGCGGCACATTTTCCTTTTCGAGGAACGACGACAGCAGCTCGGATTTCTCGATCGACACGGTGCCGACGAGCACCGGCTGGCCGCGCTCGTTCGCCTCGCGGATCGTCTTTGCGATCGCGCCGAACTTGTCGGTGATATTCTTGTAGAATTCATCCTCGTCGTCGATACGCGCGATCGGACGGTTGGTCGGGATGTTGACGACGTTCATCTTATAGATGTCGAAGAATTCGGCCGCCTCGGTCGCCGCGGTGCCCGTCATGCCCGAAAGCTTCGGATACATGCGGAAATAATTCTGGAAAGTGATCGAGGCGAGCGTCTGGTTCTCGGGCTCGATCTGCACGCCTTCCTTCGCCTCGACCGCCTGGTGCAGGCCATCGGACCAACGGCGCCCATCCATCATGCGGCCGGTGAATTCGTCGATGATGACAACCTTGCCGTCCTTGACGATATAGTCGGTATCGATCCGGAACATCTGGATCGCCTTCAGCGCCTGGTTGACGTGATGGACGACCTGCGTGTTCTCGATATCGTAGAGGTTGCTGCCCTGCAGCAGCCCCGCGGCTTCGAGCAGGCGCTCGACATGCTCGGTGCCGTCTTCGGTCAGGCTGATCGACTTGGACTTTTCGTCCTTCTCATAATCATCCTCGGTCAGGCCCAGCACGACCTCGTTGACGCGGATATACAGCTCGGACTTGTCGTCCGTCGGGCCCGAAATGATCAGCGGGGTCCGCGCTTCGTCGATCAGGATCGAATCGACCTCGTCGACGATGCCGAAATTGAAGGTGCGGTGGACCATCTGCTGACGGTCGAACTTCATATTGTCGCGGAGGTAATCGAAGCCGAGTTCGTTGTTCGTCGCATAGGTGATGTCGCTGTTATAGGCGTCGCGGCGCTGCATCTCGTTGAGGTTCGGGACGATGATCCCTGTCGTCAGGCCAAGGAAGCCGTAAACCGTGCCCATCCATTCGGCGTCGCGGCGAGCGAGATAGTCGTTGACGGTCACGACATGGACGCCCTTGCCTTCCAGCGCGTTCAGATAGCAGGGCAGGGTCGCCATCAGCGTCTTCCCTTCACCCGTCGCCATCTCGGCGATCTCGCCGCGATGAAGGACGATGCCGCCGACCATCTGCACATCGAAATGGCGCATGCCGAGCGTGCGGACCGCGGCCTCACGCACCGTCGCAAAGGCTTCGGGCAGGATGTCGTCGAGCGTCTCGCCGGCTTCGAGCCGGTCGCGAAATTTCTGCGTCTGTGCCTGCAGCCCGGCGTCGTCGAGCGCCTGCATTGCGGGCTCGAAAGCGTTGATCTTGTCGACGATCTTGCGGATCGAGTTGACGTAGCGATCGTTGGACGAGCCGAAAAGACTCTTGGCAAGGCCAGCAAACATGGGATTTTCCTCGGAATTTGAATGAGTGGGCGGCGCTGTTGCCGCGCGAATGTACGAAAAAGGGCCCGTCGCGGGGCGGCGCCTCAAGAAAGGCGCGGGAACGGCGCGCTATTCCAGCGCGCGGTCGCTGCCGGTGAGAATGCCGGGAAGATGCGGCGGCGCCACCTTGCGCGGTTTTCCGGTTCCGCTGGAAACGCGCCGCGTCGGCGCCGTGGTCGTCGGACGACGTTCGGTATCGCTTGCCTCAGCCTTGCCTGCCGTCTCGGCAAACAGGACCAACGCCCCCATTGCCGCCGGCATGGCAGGCGCGGCAACGGCCCGGTCGGCGGAAGCCAGGCCGGTCAACAATGCCAAAAGGGTCAGCAACAGCCGCAAGAATCGCCCCTAACTACGTCGGAGCCCCAATTATTGCGCCCCGTTCCCTGAACATAGGGTGAAAGCGTCGCCGCGTCTAGGGGCGCCGATTGTCGGCTTGGGGTGGCAATTGCCTCAGCCCCATTCCACTTTCGTCATCCCGGGCTTGATCCGGATCCCGCTTCTTTGCCGATCGATCGGCTTCAGCATCAAGCGGGACCCCGGATAAGGTCCGGGGCGACGAGGATGATAGGTGCGGCTCCCGATCGAAAACGGCTCCCCGGTTCCGTTGCCGCCCTCAACCCAATTGCGGGTTCATCCCCTTGACCTCGATAAGGAAACTCTTCGGCTTTTTGAACAATTTGCTCTTGCGATCGACCTTCAACCCAACAACCTCGGCAAGTTCCATCACGAAATGGACGCAATTGCGTTTGTTCAAACTGTAACTCGGCTGCTCGCGGTCTCGCCATTCGGCGACCTTCGCCATCACCCGCGCATAGGTCGCATCGTCGACCGACACATCGAACTGCCGGTCGCTCTTGGCGATATAATCGGCCTTGGACGATTCCACCTTTCCCTTCACCGATCCCAGAAGAATCGCGGGACTGACCGAAACCGCGGTGAAGCCATAGTTGGTGTCGACAACCTCACCCGTCGCGTCGAGCGTGCCCTTCACCACGATGAAGGCGTGCGGGAAACGGTCGCCGAAATCATGGCTGTAAAAGCTTACGACCACTTCGGCCCGCGCCGGGACGGCGAGGCTCGCGCACAGCATCAGCAACGACAGGAAGATCAAGCGGAGGGCGCGGGTCATCCGCGCCCTCTTAGCGAGCGGTACTTCGCCTTGCCAAGCCGCGATTGCCGCTTGACGGAAACGTCAACTTGGCATCTTGTCACGCTGACATCAATGTAAGGAGGGTGCTGTGGCACGGAAGGCGATTTTCATCACCGGGGGCGGATCGGGCATCGGCCGCGCCGTCGCGCGTCATTTCGCCGGGCAGGGCTGGTTCGTCGGCATCGCCGACGTCAACCGCGCCGGAATCGATGAAACCGCCGCGCTGCTTCCCGAGGGGGCATCATCGCGCCATGTCATGGATGTACGCGACCGCGATCAGTGGAAGGCCGCGCTCGCCGAGTTTGAGAAGGCCGGCGGCGGCCGCCTCGATGTGCTGTTCAACAACGCCGGCATCGGGTCGGGAGGCCAGTATATGGACATGGCGCCGGAGGAGGCCGACCGATTGATCGCGATCAATTTCGGCGGCGTCGTCAACGGCATCTATATGGCGCTTCCGCTGCTCCGCGCGACGCCAGGGTCGACGATCCTCAACACCGGATCGGCGTCGGGCTTTTACGGCGTCGCAGGGCTCGCAGTCTATTCGGCGACCAAATTCGCGGTGCGCGGTCTGACCGAGGCACTCGAAATCGAGTTCGCCAAACACGATATCAAGGTGCGCTCGCTGATGCCGGGCTTCATCGACACACCCTTGCTCGACCAGGTCAGCGCCGACAGCAACGAACCCGCGCGCACCCGCCTGTCGGACAGCGGCTTCGAAATCGTCCCTGTCGAACGCGTCGCCGAGGCCGCTTGGGAAGCGGTGCACGGGACCAGCGTCCACACCACCGTCGGCAAGATGGCAAAGCGGCTGTCACGCCTCGCGCGCTGGTTCCCCGGATTGATCGTCCGCCAGTCGAAAAAGATCGACGGGCTGGGCGCGGCGGGACACTAAACCGGACGAATGCCTCGGGAACGGCGGGAACGGGGTGGCGAACGGACGTTACCCTCTTTGGGCATCGCCCGGCTGGCTCTGGGATCGGAACGGCGCAAGGGCCGCGCAATATTCCAAAGTTCAGGAAAGTTCAGCCCTATGAGCGCCCCGATTTGCAAGTCGCGGACTGCTGGATGTGCGCGGCATGTCCGATCATGGTCGCACCCATAAGCCAGGCAGCGACCGCTTTTTTGTTCACCGAATGAAAGAGCCGGATGAAGGCTCGCACGGCCAGATAATGTAGGAAAGACCTAATTGAAGGCGATGTCTTTTTTAGGGTGGTGAGCAGACATCCCGTCACCCTCTTCCGTCATCCCGGGCTTGACCCGGGATCCCGCTTTTTGACGCACTCACTGGTTTCGACCTCAAGCGGGACCCCGGGTCAAGCCCGGGGTGACGACGAAAGATAGGTCCGTAACCGGGCGAAACCGTACGTCGAGCGAGCCTATTTCCCCGGCCCGCAGGTCACCGACCCACTGCCGATATTGCGCACCGTACAGACCGGCTTGCCGAGCACGACAGTCTTGCCGATCCCGCGCGCGGTGACCGTGGCGCTTTTGACCGCGCGCAGGATATGGTCGCCTGCGCCCTCGCTGTCGCTGATCAGCTCGTCGACCGTCAGCGCGCCGGCATCAACCGAGCCGGCGCCGGACAGCGTCATCTGTGCATTTTTGGCGGCGCCCGCGAGGATCATCGTACCATTGCCGATCATCCCGACCTGAAGCCGGTCGGTGATAATCTGTCCTACCGTCAGCCTTCCCGGGCCGCGCAGACCGACCATCGCGCGCTGTCCCTTCAATCTGTCGATCTGGAGCGACCCCGCCCCGGCAAGCGTTGCCGCACGCAGGTTCGCGGCATTGATGCGTACGACCACCGGCCCGCGTGGGCCGCGGCGCTTTTCATCGCCCGCAAACTGGCGCTCGCTGATCACCAGCTTGCCATCGCGCGCTTCGACGTTCAGCCGGTCGAGCGCGTCCTGCGGTCCGGTCGCGACGGCGCTGACGGGGGCGCGGTTCACCACCTCGACCGTCACATCGGCGCTGACGTCGATCGTCTCGAAGCTGGTGAGGCCATAGCGCTTTTCAGCCGCCGATGCCGGGCCGGAGAGAAGCAGCGCAGTTGCCGCGAGCGCGGCTCCGCGCAGGATGTCGGACGATAAGCTGGTCATGATGCTGCCCTACCCTTTTCGGCCGGGCAGCACCATAGCCGCATCAGTTGCAGGTCGCGGTGCCCGACCCCATCGTGCGCGTCGAGCATTTGCCGCCACCGCCGATCGTCGCGTCGCCCGATCCGAGAATCGCGATATCGGCGCTGCTGCTCGCTTTCGCGTCGACGTCACCCGATCCGGTGATCGATACGTCGAGCGTCGTCGCTGAAAGCGCCCCCGCGTCGATGCTGCCCGATCCCGTCACATCGAAATCGCCCGATCCGATCGTGCCGCCGCCGACTTCGATGTCGCCCGATCCCGAAACGGTGATTTTTGCGCTCTTGCCGTTCAGGGTCGCGACTTTCAGGTCGCCCGATCCGGTGACGACCGCCTCGACCGCATCGCCGTCCACAGTGTCCGCGTCGATCTCGCCCGACCCGGTCAGGCGTACCGCGCGCAGCGCAGGCATGGTGATCGCGATCTCGACATCGTCGTCGCTGCTGCCGAAACTGAAGCCCGAATTCTTGCGCCCGATCGACAACATGTCGCCGTCCAGCTTGATCTCGAGTTCGTCGATCACGCCCTTCGGCCCCTTCGCGGTGATCGAGAAGGCCGCGCCGCGGCGGATGGTAACATCGTCGGGGCCGGCCACCTTCACACCGGTAAAATCTTTGAGATCATAGCTCTGCGTGGTCAACGGTCCGGCCTCGACCGTGCGCTTGCCATTCTTGCTGTCGCTCGTCACCTCGGCGCTGCACGCCGTGACGGTCATCGCAAGAGCCAGCGGCAAAACCGTCATCGTCCAGTTACGCATCGATAATCTCCTTCGTGTATTGCGCATCTAACACACTGAGGTTGCGCCTGTCCAGCCCGCGCGCCATCTTGTCGCCACCTTCATGGGCCAGGGGCGGCCCTTCAATCAGGAATAGAGACGATGAGCGTAGCATTTCGCCGCGAAAGCGACGACGAACATAAGGAACCCGAGTTCGAACTGCCGATCCCGGTCGGCGCGAACCTTGTGACGCCGCGCGGTGCACGCCTGCTCGGCGAAGAGGTCGTGCGTCTCGAAAGCGAGATTGCGGCAGCGGCGGATGAGGACGCGCGCAAGAAGTTGCAGCGCCGCCTCCGCTATTTCCACACCCGGCAAGCGACCGCCGAGGTGCAGGCGCCACCCGAGGTCGGCAGCGTCGGCATCGGAAGCCGTGTAACGTACCGGCTGAACCAGGCCGAAAAGACGATCACGATCGTGGGCGGCGACGAGGCCGACCCGGCGCGCGGCCATATCGCCTTTTCCGCCCCGCTCGCCCGCGCGCTGATGGGCGCAGAGGCTGGTGAGAGCGTCGAATATCAGGACCGTCAGGATGCCATCGCAATCCTCGCAGCCGAGCCCGATCCGGAGACGCAGGCATGAAAGACAAGTTCGAACGCCACAAGCAGCCGTGGACCCCGGCCGAAATCGACAAGCTCCACACGCTCGCCAAAAAGGGCATGGCGCTGAAGGCCATCGCCAAGGCGCTGACGCGCAGCGAGGAATCGGTGAAGGTCCGCGCCAAAGCCGACGGCCTGTCGATCGCAAAGCTGCACTGACGATCCGATGACCACGGTCAATTATGACGCCATCGTGCTGGGTGCCGGCGCGGCCGGATTGATGTGCGCCGCGGTCGCGGGACAGCGCGGGCGGCGCGTGCTGCTGCTCGACCATGCCGACCAGGTGGGAAAGAAAATCCTGATATCGGGTGGCGGACGTTGCAACTTCACCAACATCCACACCGCCCCCGACCGCTATATTTCGGCAAACCCGCATTTCGCCAAGTCGGCGCTCGCGCGCTACACCGCTGCCGATTTCATCGCGCTCGTCGATCGCTATGGCATCGCGCATCACGAAAAAACGCTTGGCCAGCTCTTCTGCGACGGTTCGGCGAAACAGATCGTCGCGATGCTGCTCGACGAATGCGCCAAGGGCGGCGTCGACGTCCGCTGCGGCGAAGCTATCGGCCAAATATCCCATAGCGATGCGACGTTCCGCGGCACTTTCGGCAACTTCCACTTCGCCGCCCCAAGCCTTGTCATCGCAACCGGCGGCCCGTCGATCCCCAAGATGGGCGCGACCGGCCTCGCCTATGACCTCGCCCGCCAGTTCGGCCTGAAGGTCGTGGAGCCGCGCCCTGCGCTCGTCCCGCTCACGCTCGGCGGCGATGATGTCCTGTTCCGCGAACTTTCGGGAATCGCGGCTCCCGTCGAAGCCCGCGCGGGCAAAATGGCGTTCCGCGAGGCGGCATTGTTCACCCATCGCGGCCTGTCGGGTCCCGCGATCCTGCAAGTGAGCAGCTATTGGCGCCATGGCGAGCCCGTGACGATCGACCTATTGCCCGACGCCCCGCGTGGCTGGCTGCTCGACGCGAAACGCACCCGGCCCCGCACCACTCTGCGCGCCACGCTCGGTGCGCTTCTCCCCGACCGCCTCGCCGAAACCCTCGCCGAACGCCTCGCGCTTCCCGGCGAACTCGGCGCCCAGACCGACCGCAAGCTCGCCGATGCAGAGGCGCAACTCGCGGGCTGGATTTTCCGTCCGAACGGCACCGAAGGCTTCGCCAAAGCCGAGGTCACGGTGGGCGGAATCTCGACTGCAAACCTATCCTCGCAAACAATGATGGCCAAAACCGTCCCGAACCTCTATGCGGTCGGCGAAGCCGTAGATGTCACAGGGTGGTTAGGCGGCTATAATTTTCAATGGGCCTGGGCCAGCGGACACGCTGCCGGACAGGTGATTTAAGCCCATTGAGCCCCTTTTCCGTCGGCCCGTCACCGCACCGGTGACTGCCCATATTATTGAGATAAAAATGCCTTTCGAAAATCTTTCTCCCGTCCTTTCGGACGCCCTTGTCGCGCGCGGCTATGAAGCGCTCACCCCCGTCCAGACGCAAGTCACCGAGGGCGAAGCCAAGGGCCGCGACCTGCTCGTCTCGGCGCAGACCGGGTCGGGCAAGACCGTCGCCTTCGGCCTCGCGATGGCCGACGAGCTGATCGAGGACGGCCGGCTGCCGTTCGCAACCTCGCCGCTCGCGCTGATCGTCGCGCCGACGCGCGAACTCGCGCTGCAGGTCAGCCGCGAACTCGGCTGGCTCTATGCCAAGGCCGGCGCGCGCATCGCGACCTGCGTCGGCGGTATGGACGCCAGCAAGGAACGCCGTGCGCTCGGCCAGGGCGTGCAGATCGTCGTCGGCACCCCCGGCCGCCTCCGCGACCATCTGGAACGCGGCGCGCTCGACCTCACCGCGCTGCGGGTCGCCGTGCTCGACGAAGCAGACGAAATGCTCGACATGGGTTTTCGCGATGACCTTGAGGAGATCCTCGACGGCACCCCCGCGACGCGCCGCACGCTTCTTTTCTCGGCGACGCTGCCGAAGCCGATCGTCCAGCTCGCCAAGCGTTACCAGCAAGATGCGCTGCGCATCTCCACCGTCGGTGAAGACCGCGGCCATGGGGACATCGCCTATCAGGCGGTAACCGTCGCCCCCGCCGACATCGAAGGCGCGGTCGTCAACCTGCTCCGTCTGCACGACGCCGAAACCGCGATGCTGTTCTGCGCGACGCGCGACAATGTGCGCCGCCTCCACGCCAGCCTGGTGGAGCGCGGTTTCGCCGCGGTCGCGCTGTCGGGCGAACATAGCCAGAATGAGCGCAACGCGGCGCTGCAAGCCCTTCGCGACCGCCGCGCCAAGGTTTGCGTCGCGACCGACGTCGCCGCGCGCGGCATCGATCTGCCGACGCTCAGCCTTGTCATCCACGTCGAAATCCCGCGCGACGCCGAAGCGCTTCAGCACCGTTCGGGCCGCACCGGCCGCGCGGGCAAAAAGGGCACCGCGGTCATCATCGTCCCCTATCCGCGCCGCCGCCGCGTCGACGGCATGCTGCGCGGTGCACGCATCAACGCCGAATGGATGGATGCCCCCACCGCCGCCGACGTGCGCAAGCGCGATCAGGAACGGCTGATGGAAAAGCTGCTCACGCCCGTCGAGCATGAGCCCGAGGATATCGAACTCGCGCAGCGCCTGATGGCCGAGCGCACGCCCGAAGACATTGCCGCGTCGCTCGTCCAGGCGCACCGCGCGCTGATGCCGCCGCCCGAGGACCTGCTCGACAACAGCCCGCGCGGCCGCGACGCCGCCGGCCGCCCCGAGCGCGGCGAGCGCTTCGAACGCCCCGAGCGTGGCGGCGACCGCCGCGACGGATTCGAGGATAGCGTCTGGTTCCGCCTCAACATCGGCCGCCACCAGAATGCCGATCCGCGCTGGATCCTGCCTTTGCTCTGCCGCCGCGGCCATGTGAGCAAGAACGAGATCGGCGCGATCCGCATCGGTCCCAAGGAAACGATGTTCAACATTCCGCGCGCGATCGCCGATCGCTTTGCCGAGGCTGTGGTACGCAGCGCCAACGAGGATGGCGAGGACGACAGCGGCGTTTCGATCACCCCCGCGCCCGACGGTCCGACCTACCCGCCGCGCCGCGATAAGGGCGGCCATGGCGGCCCGCGCGACGCCGCTCCGCGCAGCACGCTCGGCCGGGCGCCGGGCGGTGATCGTGGGTTCGGCGATCGTTCGGGCCCGCGCGGCCCGCGTGGCCCCGGTGGCCCAGGCGGCAACGAACGCTACAAGCCCAAGCCCTACGGCCAGCGCAGCCCGCGTCGCCCGTCGAAGTAAGCGATAAACCCCTCCCCCGACGGGGAGGGGCTTTCACCGCTCCGCCCTTGCGCTCTATGTTCCGGCCCACCAGATGGACCGGACAGCAGGAGCGCGCGACATGAAAGCGATCGAAGCCTTTATCGAAAGCCAGGGCGGACCCGAGGTCATCGACTGGCGCGAGGTCACGCTCGGCGATCCCGGCCCCGGACAGGTGCTGCTGCGCCAGACCGCGGTCGGGCTCAACTATATCGACACCTATCACCGTGACGGAACCTATCCTGTCGAGCTTCCCGGTGGCCTCGGCGTCGAAGCTGCGGGCGAAGTCATCGCGGTCGGCCCCGACGTCCACGGCCTCCAGCCCGGCGACCGCGTCGCAACCTTTGGGCCGCAGCGCAACGCATATAGCTCGGCCCGCCTCGTCCCTGCAGCGTCGCTGTTCAAACTGCCGCCGGCTATCGACGACGACACCGCCGCCGCCGCACTGCTCAAGGCCTGCACGGTCGAGGCGCTGGTCGAACGCTGCGCAAAGGTCGAGGCAGGGACAAGCGTGCTCGTTCACGCAGCCGCCGGCGGAGTTGGACTGATCCTCGTCCAGTGGCTGAAGGCGATTGGCGCGACCGTTATCGGCACCGTCAGCACCGAAGCCAAGGAACATGCCGCGCGCGAAGCGGGCGCCGACCATGTCATCCGCTACAAGCAGGACGATGTCGCGGCACATGTCCGCGAAATCACCGACGGTCAGGGTGTCCCCGTCACCTTCGACGGGATCGGTATGGCGAGCTGGGCGACTTCGCTAAAAGCAACTGCGCGGCGCGGGCTGATCGTCAGCTATGGCAATGCCGGCGGCCCCGTGGCTGGCGTAAACCTCGGCATTCTTGCCCAGCACGGGTCGCAGTTCGTGACGCGCCCGACGCTGTTCGACTATTATCTTCATCCCGGCGAGCGGGCTGCGGGCGCAGCACGGGTATTCGAGATGATAGAAAGCGGCGCGGTGAAGATCACCGTCGGCCAGCGCTACTCGCTTCAAGATGCGGCGCGCGCGCACGCCGACCTGGAAGCCGGACGGACGACGGGTTCGACCTTGCTGATCCCGGAACATTCCTAACCGTCGCCCTCACGGGGGCGACGTTTACGCCTTCAACCGCTCCGCGTGCCAGGCGACATGCTCGGCCATGAAGGTCGAGATGAAATAATAGCTGTGGTCATACCCCGGCTGCATGCGGATTTCGGCCTTCTGACCGGCGCGTTCGCATGCTGCGACCAGCAATTCGGTCTTGAGCTGTTCGACAAGGAAATTGTCGGCGTCGCCCTGATCGACGAGCAGGTCGGGCACGCGAAGCCCCTGATCGAGTAGCGCGCACGCATCATAGGCGTGCCAATCCTCGCGGTCGTCGCCGAGATAACCCCCGAGCGCCTTCTCCCCCCACGGGCACTGCGACGGCGCGACGATCGGCGAAAAGGCCGAGACCGAGCGAAAGCGATCCTGGTTGCGAAGGCCGATGGTCAGCGCGCCATGCCCGCCCATCGAATGACCCGTGATCGCCTGCCGCGTCAGATCCGCGCTCGCAAAGTTGCGCAGCACGAGCGACGGCAGTTCATCCTCGATGTACGAGCGCATCCGATAGTTTGTCGCCCATGGCTCGGCGGTCGCGTCGACATAGAATCCGGCACCCAGACCGAAATCATAGGCCGTATCGGGATCGTCGGGAACGCCCTCGCCGCGCGGGCTGGTGTCAGGCGCAATGAAAATCACGCCATGCTCGGCGCAAGCGGCCCGATATTCGCCTTTCTCCATCACATTGGCATGGGTGCAGGTCAGTCCCGACAGATACCAGAGCACCGGCAGCCGCACGCCATGTTCGTGATCGGGGACAAAGACCGCGAAGGTCATGTCGGTACCGGTCGTCGTGCTCGAATGTTTGTACACGCCCTGCGTGCCGCCATGACTGCGGACGGTGGAGAGGGTTTCGAGGCTCATACAGGCTCCTGAACGGGGATGGACGCGACGACGGGCTGATGCCCCCAATGACGCAAGAGGTCGAGGATCTTTGCGCCCGGCAAGCCGAGTGTCGCGGTGTTGCGGAGCGGATGGACATTGACGGTTCCAGCCCTCGCGAGCCCCTCGTCAAGCACCACCGTGATGCTGCCCGGCGCGGCGTTGATCGCAGCGAGCGGGGTTACCGACCCCGGCGTGATGCCAAGCAGCCGCTCCATGTCTTCGGCCTTGCCAAAGCTCACGCGCTTGCTGCCGATCGCCGCGGGCAGCGCCTTCAAGTCGACGCGCGCTTCGCCCGGAACGGTGACGAGCCAATAGGCGCCACCATTGTCCTTCAGGAACAGGTTTTTCGTGTGGGCGCCCGGAATCGCGGCATTCACGCCGTCACTCTCGGCGACGGTGAACACCGCGACATGTTCATAGGCGGCGAAGGAGATACCAAGCGCATCCAGATCGGTCAGCAATCCCGCTTCGCCGCGCATGACAGGTCCTCAGACGACGCGGTGAAGCGCGCAGAGCTTGTTGCCCGACGGATCGCGGAGATACGCAAGATAGAGCTGGCCGAAACCACCCTCGCGCACACCCGGCGGGTCTTCGATCGAGGTGCCGCCGTTGGCGACGCCCGCATCGTGCCAGGCCTTCGCCTGCTCCGGACCTTCCATCGCAAAGCCGATCGTGCAGCCATTGCCCGCGGTCGCCGGTTCGCCGTCGATCGGCGGCCCGACAAGGAACAAGCCGCCATTGTGCATATAGATCAAACGGCCCTTGTCGTCCTGGATCGCGGGCTTGCCGCCGATCGCCTGAAAGGTCGCGTCATAGAATTTCCGTGCTGCGTCGATGTCATTCGCACCGACCATATTGTGACTGTACATTGGCTTCCGCTCCTCCTGATTATGGTTGCGATTCGGGACTTATCTTGCCCCCTTGGCTAACGGAAGACCACCGTCTTGCGCCCATCGATCAAAACGCGCTGTTCGGCGACCCATCGCACCGCGCGCGCCAGCACCTGCGCTTCGGTATCGCGGCCGATGCGGATCAGTTCGTCGACCGAATCGCGATGATCGACACGTTCGACCGCCTGTTCGATGATCGGCCCCTCATCGAGGTCGCTTGTCACGAAATGCGCGGTCGCACCGATCAGCTTCACGCCACGCTCCTGCGCGCGGTGATAGGGTTTGGCGCCCTTGAAGCCCGGCAGGAAGCTATGATGGATATTGATGCAGCGCCCCGACAGCTTTGCCGACAGGTCCTGCGACAACACCTGCATATAGCGCGCAAGCACTAGATACTCCGCCCCGCCGCGCGCCATGATATCGAGGATCGCGGCTTCCTGTTCGGCGCGGTTCGCGTCACTGACGGGCAAGTAATGGAAAGGTACGCCGTGCCATTCGCTCAGCCGCCGCTGCGCCTCATGGTTCGACACGACCCCGACGATGTCGATCGCAAGATTGCCGGTCGACCAACGGTGAAGCAGGTCGTTGAGGCAATGGCTGCCTTGCGACACCGCGATCACGAAGCGCGGCTTGGCGGCGCGATCACTGATCCGCGCGTCCATCGCAAAGCGGGTGACGATCGGTGCGAAGGCGTCCTCCACCCCGGCCAGTCCGTCGGGAAAGCTCGGCCCCGCCCCGCGAAACTCGACACGCATGAAGAAGCGCCCCGAATCCAGGTCCGCATATTGCTGGCTGTCGAGAATGAAGCCGTCGCGTGTCGCGAGCAGGCCCGTCACCGCGGCAACGATGCCCACCGCGTCGACGCAACTGAACGTCAGGACATAGGGTCCGGTCAAACGCTTCCTCCCACAATTTCGTCATTGCGAGCGTAGCGAGGAAATCCAGGGCGGTTTACGCACACTCTGGATTGCTTCGCTATGCCCGCAATGACGACGCGGATAGGCCGAACGGCGGAAAGGTCAATAAACGACCACGCTGCGGATGCTCTCGCCCGCATGCATCAGGTCGAAGCCCTTGTTGATCTCTTCCAGCCCCATGACGTGAGTGATCATCGGGTCGATCTCGATCTTGCCGGTCATATACATGTCGACGATCTTCGGCACGTCGGTGCGGCCCTTGGCACCGCCGAATGCGGTGCCGCGCCAGTTGCGCCCGGTGACAAGCTGGAACGGCCGCGTTGCGATTTCCTTGCCCGCTTCGGCGACGCCGATGATGATCGAGGTGCCCCAGCCGCGGTGGCAGGCTTCGAGCGCGGTGCGCATCACATCGGTATTGCCCGTCGCGTCAAAGGTGTAATCGGCGCCGCCGTCGGTCATCTGCACGATCGTTGCGACGACATCCTCGCGGCTCATACCCTTTGAGTTGAGGAATTCGGTCATGCCGAACTTGCGGCCCCATTCCTCGCGGTCGGGGTTGATGTCGACGCCGATGATCTTGTTGGCTCCCGCAAGGCGCGCGCCTTGGATCACGTTGAGCCCGATGCCGCCGAGCCCGAAGATGACGACATTGTCGCCGACCTGGACCTTCGCAGTGTTGATTACGGCGCCGACGCCGGTGGTCACGCCGCAACCGATATAGCAGCTCGACTGGAACGGCGCATCCTCGCGGATTTTCGCGACCGCGATCTCGGGCAGCACGGTGAAGTTCGAGAAGGTCGAGCAGCCCATATAATGGAAGATCGGCTGCCCCTTGTAGCTGAAGCGCGTCGTGCCGTCAGGCATCAACCCCTTGCCCTGCGTCGCGCGGATCGCGGTGCAGAGGTTGGTCTTGCCCGACAGGCAGCTTTTGCACTGGCGGCATTCGGGGGTGTAGAGCGGGATCACATGGTCGCCCGGCTTCACGCTGGTGACGCCCGCGCCGACTTCGCGCACGATGCCCGCGCCTTCATGCCCCAGCACGCTCGGAAAAATGCCCTCGCTGTCGAAGCCGTCGAGCGTATAGGCATCGGTGTGGCAGATGCCCGTCGCCATGATCTCGACCAGCACCTCGCCCGCCTTGGGGACTTCGAGATCGAGTTCGACGATTTCGAGCGGCTTCTTCGCTTCGAACGCAACGGCGGCGCGGGTCTTCATGGGGCTGTCTCCTTCTCGCTCGTCCCAATCAGGCAAACGCCGCAGCAATGCAAGCCACCAGCGATTGCATAGCTATGACAACGCTATCATCGTTTCTCTAGGGCGGCGTTGCGACTAGTGCGCGGCTGCCTTCGAAAACAGGTTCATCACGACCACGCCCGAGATGATCAACCCCATCCCGATCATCGCGGGGGCATCGAGTTTCTGCCCCTGGAAAATCCAGGCAACTGCGGAGATCAGAACGATCCCGACCCCTGACCAGATCGCATAGGCGACGCCTGTCGGAATGGTTTTCAACGTCAACGACAGACAGTAGAACGCGGCGACATAGGCCGTGATCGTGATCAGGCTCGGCACCAGCTTCGTAAAGCCTTCGGACTGCTTCATGAAAGATGTGCCGACGACTTCGGCGACAATGGCAAGTCCAAGAAGAAAATAGTTCATTTCACGCTCCGCTTTGCAGGTGGCCTGAGCGCGTTGCCTCACCGCGTCACACCGAACCCAAGCCAGTTGACGCCGAGGCTGAGAAGAACCCGCAATGCGGGCGCAGGAGCCACCACCCTGCTGCTCTATTTTCGACCGCTCCCATATAGGTGGCCAAGAACCGCGTGTCACGCGTCCGGCCCCGTCACGCCTCGCGGCAAGCATGTCCTGTTCCCCGGCGAAAGCCGGGGCCCACGAGGCGCAGCGCTGTATCTTCTGAGCCCCCGCCTTCGCCGGTGAACGCTCGCTTACTCGCCGGGGATGATCGCCGACCGGGTAAGAAGCCGCGTGAGCAATGTCAGCTCAACACTCGACCACACTAACCGCCAACCCACCTTTCGAGGTTTCCTTATATTTGTCGCGCATGTCACGGCCCGTCTGCAACATGGTGACGATGACCGTGTCGAGGCTGACGACATGCGTGCCATCACCGATCATCGCGATGCGGCTGGCGTCGATCGCCTTGATCGCGCCCATCGCATTGCGCTCGATGCACGGGATTTGCACAAGCCCGCCGATGGGGTCGCAAGTCAGCCCCAGATTATGCTCCATGCCGATTTCGGCGGCATTTTCGACCTGCGCATTGGTGCCGCCGAGCGCCGCGGTCAGACCCGCTGCGGCCATCGAGCAAGCGACGCCGACCTCGCCCTGACAGCCGACTTCGGCGCCCGAGATGCTGGCGTTGCGCTTATAGAGCGCGCCGACCGCGCCGGCGGCGAGCAGGAAGGTGCGCACGCCCTTGTCATCGCCGCGATAGCCGCGGCGGTAGAAGCGGATGACTGCGGGAATGATCCCCGCCGCGCCATTGGTCGGCGCGGTGACGACCTTGCCGCCCGCGGCATTTTCCTCGTTCACCGCCATCGCCCACAGATTGATCCAGTCCATCATCGCGAGCGGATCGGTCAGATTCTGTTCGTGGCGATTGCGGATGTCGGCGGCGATCTGCGGCGCGCGGCGCTTGACCTTCAATCCGCCGGGCAGAATGCCCGTGCTGCAACAGCCCGCTTCGATCGACGCGTCCATCGCGCCCGCGATCGCATCGAGCCCAGCCTCAACCTCTTCGAGGCTGCGATGCGCGAGCTCGTTCTCGAGCATCATCTCGGCAAAGCTCTTGCCCGATGCCGCACCCATCTCGAGCAGGTCGGCACCCGAGGTGAACGCGAAAGGCAGTTCGACCTCATCCTCGGCGCCGCGGCTGTTGCGCCCCGCTTCATCCTCGTCGACGACGAAACCGCCGCCGATCGAGAAATACATGCGCTTGGCGAGAATCTCGCCTTCGCTGTCGCGCGCGGTGAAGCTGACGGCATTGCTGTGAAAGGGCTGGCGCTGGCGCATCTGGAAATGCAGGTCGCGCGCGGGCTGAAAGCGCGCGCGCTGGCGCCCGAGCAGATAAAGGAAACCTTCGCTCTCGGCGCGATCCCAATGCGCCTTGATCGCGGCGAGGCTGGTCGAAGCCGGGATTTCGCCGGCAAGTCCCGCGACGATGGCAGTGTCGGCGGCGTGGCCTTTGCCCGTCAGCGCCAGCGAGCCATAAAGGTCGGCTTCGACATGCGCGGATTTGGTCAGCAAATCCTGCTCGTCGAGCCAGACCGTGAAGCGCCGCGCGGCGACCATCGGGCCCACTGTATGCGAGCTGGAGGGGCCAACACCGATTTTGAAAAGTTCGAAAAGGCTGATCGTCATGGCGGCCCTATAGGAGAAGCGCCAGCGTCGGGATAGGCCCGGACGGGCCAAAAATCCCTTCCCCCTTGATGGGGGAAGGATACGGCAGCCTTGCCGCAAAGCGGCTAGGCGGAGTTGGATGGGGGTGATGGTGCGACCTTATACTACGCCAAGACCGCACCCCCACCGCTGCGGCTAGCCAGCAAGCTGGCAAGCCTCGCTGCCTCCCCCATCAAGGGGGAGGGATGGCGAATTACGCCGGGTAGGTCCAGGTCGTGTCGCGCGCCAAATTCTCTGCGGCGAAATCCCAGTTGAGCAGTTCGTCGACGACCGCGTCGACATAGGCCGGGCGCAGATTCTTGCGGTCGATATAATAGGCATGTTCCCACACATCGATCACGAGCAGCGGCTTGATGCCCGCGACCAGCTCGGTGCCTGCGTCGTGCGTGTCGGTAACCGACAGCTTGCCGTCGCGCGAGACGAGCCATGCCCAGCCCGAAGCGAAATGGTTGACCGCGGTTTCCTTGAGCTTCTTTTTCAGGTCGTCGAGCGAACCGAAATCGCGTTCGATCGCGGCGAGCAAGTCACCCTTGGGTTCGGTCTTGGTCGGCGACAGGCTTTCCCAATAAAAAGCGTGGTTCCATGCCTGTGCGGCATTGTTGAACAGGCCCTTGTTCCCCGAGCCTTCGGCGTGATGGACGATTTCTTCGAGCGGCTTCGACGCCAGTTCGGTGCCCTCGATCGCGGCGTTGGTCTTGTCGACATAGGCCTTGTGATGCTTGCCATGATGCGTCGCCAGCGTGTCGGCCGAAATATGCGGCTCCAGCGCGTCCTGAGCGTAAGGAAGGGGAGGATGGGCGATAGTCATGGCAGTCTCCATTTTATTATCGAGGGGTTTGCGGCCTTAAACTCGGTATCGAGGCCGCGGGTTGCAACCCTGTGACGAGGAAATATTAGGCACCTTGTCCGTCATTGCGAGCGTAGCGAAGCAATCCAGAGCGGCTTGTGCCTACTCTGGACCGCCGCGTCGCTTCGTTCCTCGCAATGACGAAGCGACCTAAGTCACCATCGACTGAAGCGTCGCAATCCGGTCGGCTTCTTCAGCGGGCTTGTCGCGGCGGATGCGCGATATGCGCGGGAAGCGCATCGCGAGCCCCGATTTATGGCGCTTGCTGCTGTGGATCGAATCGAATGCGACCTCCAGCACCAGCGATTTCTCGACCTCGCGCACCGGACCGAAGCGGTTGAGCGTGTTGTCGCGCACGAATTTGTCGAGCCATTTCAATTCTTCGTCGGTGAAGCCAGAATAGGCCTTGCCCACCGGCAGCAACTCGCCGCCATCGGACCAGCATCCGAACGTATAATCCGAATAAAAGCTCGCGCGGCGGCCATTGCCGCGCTGCGCATACATCATCACGCAATCGGCGGTGAGCGGATCGCGCTTCCATTTATACCAGAGACCGGCGCGCCGCCCCGCGACATAGGGGGCATCGCGGCGCTTGAGCATCACGCCCTCGATCGCGGCATCGCGCGCACCCGCACGGCGTTCGGCGAGATCGTCGAAGTCGCTGGCATCGATCACCTGCGACAGATCGAAATGGCTGTCGGCGAGCCGCGGCACAAAGGCTTCCAATTGCCGCCGCCGCTCGGTCCAGGGCAGCCCGCGCAGATCTTCGCCGTCTACGCCCAGCAGATCATAGACGCGCACGAACGCCGGATAATCGGCGAGCATCTTCTTCGACACCGTCTTGCGCCCGAGCCGTTGCTGCAGCGCATTGAAGCTCGCCGCTTCACCGCCTTGCACTTCGCCGCGAACAAGCAGTTCGCCATCGATCACCGCATCCTGATCGAACGCCGCAACCAGTTCGGGGAACGCGCCGCTGATCTCTTCGCCGCCGCGGCTATAGATGCGCGTCTCGCCCCCGCCATGGACAATCTGGACGCGGATCCCGTCCCATTTCCACTCGGCGGCATAGTCGGCCAAATCGACGCTCGCTTCTTCCAGAGGGTGCGCGAGCATGAAAGGCCGGAAGAAGGCGACATTGGCAAGATCGGGTCGCTCGGCCCTGCCCTCGCCCCACGCGAACAGCGGCGCATAGGGCGGCGGGATTGCGTGCCACAGCTCCTCGACATCATCGACGGGCACGTCGAACGCCTGCGCAAACGCCTGTTTCGCCAGCCGCGCCGACACGCCGACGCGCATCCCGCCCAGCGCGAGCTTGAGCAAGGCATAACGTCCATCGGCGTCGAGCCGGTCGAGCAGTGCAGCGACGATCGCGGGGGCATCGCTGCGCGTGGCCGACGCAAGGGCGTCGACGGCGGCGGAGACACTGAGGTCCGCTTTCGCGCCCGGCGCGTCGGGCCACAGCAGCGCCGCCGTCTCCGCCGTATCCCCCACAAAATGCCGCGACAGCCGGAACAATTCCTCATCGACCCGCGTCGCGAGCAAGGTCCGCACTGTCCCCGCCTTCACCGCCGGAAAATCGAGGCTTTCGGTCAGCGCCGCGATCGCCCAGCCGCGGTCGGGATCGGGTGTGTGCCGCAGATAATCGACGATCAGCGCCAGCTTGCTGTTGCGCGATCGCGTATAGATCAGCCGGTCGATCAGGGCGGCGAAGCGCTTCACGCCTCTTCTTCCAGATCGCGGCCGACCAGATGCAAGGCGCGCGCCTTGCGCTGATGCAGCTCGCACCAACGGAGCAGCCCGTCTTCGCTGCCATGGGTGATCCAGCTTTCCTTGGGATTCACCTCCGATATCGTCGTTGTCAGCTCGTCCCAGTCGGCATGATCCGAAATCACAAGCGGCAACTCAACCATCCGCTGCCGCGCGCGCTGACGCACGCGCATCCATCCCGATGCCATTGCGGTCACCGGATCGGGCAGCCGCCGCGACCAGCGGTCGTTGAGCGCCGACGGCGGCGCAATGACGATCTGCCCCGCCATCTCGGCCTTGTCGGTTTCGCTGACGAGCCGGAGTTCGCCGAGATCGACACCATGCGCAGCATAAAGCTGGCACATCTTCTCTAGCGCGCCGTGCATATAGATCGGCGCATCCCAACCCGCGCCCCGAAGCTCGGCAATCACGCGCTGCGCCTTGCCCAGCGCATAGGCGCCGATGAGCACCGACCGATCGGGCTCGGCGCGCACCGCGCCGATCAGCTTGGCGATTTCGTCGGCGGTCGGCGGGTGGCGGAACACCGGCAATCCGAACGTCGCCTCGGTGATGAAGATGTCGCACGGCACGACCTCGAACGGCGCGCAGGTCGGGTCGGGGCGGCGTTTATAATCGCCCGTCACGACGATCCGCTCGCCCTGATATTCCATCAATATTTGCGCGCTGCCCAGCACATGCCCCGCCGGATGAAAGCTGAAGCGAACCCCGCCGCGCTCGAACCCGTCGCCATAGGCAAAGCCCTGATTATGGCTCGCCTCGACATCGACACCATAGCGCAGCGCCATGATCGCGAGCGTCTCGGGGGTCGCGAACACCGCGCCATGCCCGCTGCGCGCATGATCGGCATGACCATGCGTCACCGCCGCGCGCTCGACCGGGCGCGACGGGTCGATCCAAAGGTCGGCGGGCTTCACATAGATGCCGCTCGGATGCGGCTCGATCCAGGACTTGGCCTTTACCATCAGGCGGCGAGTTCCCGCACCCGAATCAGATCGGCAACGAAGGCCTTGCGCTCTTCGGCGGCGCGGTCGCGGTCGGGCAGGCGCAGCAGGAACGACGGGTGGATCGTCGCCAACAGTTTTCCACCGCCCGCCAGTTCATGCACTCTACCGCGCATCGACGCGATGCTCGCGCTCTTGCCCGTCACTCCCCGCAGCGCGCTTCCGCCCAAGGTGACGATCAGCTCGGGCTGAACAAAGGCGCGTTCCTTGTCGAGCCACCAGCGGCAGATATCGATCTCGCCCGCAGTCGGATTCTGATGCAGCCGCCTTTTGCCGCGCGGCTCGAATTTGAAATGCTTGACCGCGTTCGTCAGGAACAATCGCGTGCGGTCGATGCCCGCTTCCTCGAGCGCTTCGTTCAGCACCTGCCCTGCGGGTCCGACGAACGGGCGCCCCTGCAAATCTTCCTGATCGCCCGGCTGTTCGCCGACGAACATGATGCGCGCCGACTGCGGCCCCTCGCCGGCGACAGCCTGCGTCGCGTTACAATGAATCGGGCAGCGCGTGCAGCGATCGACCGCGCGCGCCAGCTCGCCCAACGTCTTCACATCGTCATCGAGAAGCAATTCGTCGGGCACACGCGTCCGCCATTTGTCGGTCAAAGGGTTCGCCAAGGAAACGGCCGTTTCACGCATGCGTTCCACCCGCGCCTCCGCGCCAGCGAGCAACGGCGCAATATCCTGCGCCTCGGGCAGGTTCTTCCAGTATTTCTTCGGCATTTCGGCGCGCATCGCCTCGATCTTCACCCGCGCGGGATTGAAGATCGCGCCATAATAGGTGCGCCACTGATCCTCGACGACATCGCTGTCGGGAACATCGCTTTTCGTGCCGCCGGGACCATAGCTCAAATTTTCGGCCTGCCAGATCGCGCGCGCGTCGGGCGTGACGATCGCCCAGTCCATTCCATAGAAACGCCGCTGAAAGAAGGGCGCGGTGATCCGCAGGATGCGATGATCGGGCTCGAACCAAGCGGCAAAACTTTCGCGTCCTGCCTCATCTTCGCCAAGCCGCCGAAAGCGCACGAAGGCGTGCATCTTGTGAACATCGCGGCGGATCGCCTTGTCGGCTTTCATCAACCAGTCGACGTCGGGGTCGGTGGTGCGCGCGAGCAATTGCCGGTCGCGCGACGCGCGCCAGATGATCCGGTAGAGCCGCGCCGGAACTTCAGCGTCGCGGTGGCAGATCACGCGCTCGGCGATCCCCAGCAATTCGCGCGGCAGCGACACCGCCCCGGCCGACGCTTCCACCACTTCATCGCCGAACAGCGACGCGCCTGCTTCGCTGTCACGCCAGCTCACCGCATCGGGCGCCACCCCGCCGATCAGTAGTCCGCGCGCGGCGCTCCGCCATTCGGCAAAATCGCCGGACTCCTTCAGGACGATCTCTTTCACAGCGCGAGCGCCAGTTGCTCGGGCGGCGGCGCGAAGCGCGCGCGCAGGTCAGCACTGTCGGTCAGCATCCCCGGCCGCCAGTCGGGCAGGACGACAAAGGGCAGCAGCTTTTTGACCGATCCCGTCAGCTTCGCCAAATCACCGAGCCGCAGCTTGCCTAGTCGCCGCGCCGCAATGATACGCTCGACCGCACGCGTCCCCAGCCCCGGCACCCGCAGCAGCAATTCGCGCGGCGCGCGGTTGATGTCGACGGGAAAGGCTTCGCGCCGCTTCAGCGCCCAAGCCAGCTTGGGATCGATCGTCAGATCGAGCATTCCGCCGCTCGCCCCCTCCATAATCTCCGCGCGCTCGAAGCCGTAAAAGCGCAGCAGCCAGTCGGCCTGATACAGGCGATGCTCGCGCATCAGCGGCGGCCGCACCGGCGGCAAGTCGCTGCTCGCATCGGGGATCGGGCTATATGCCGAATAATAGACGCGGCGGAGCTGATAACCCGAATAGAGGTTCGTCGCGGTCTTCAATATATCATCGTCGCGCGACGCGTCGGCGCCGACGATCATCTGTGTCGACTGACCCGCGGGCGCGAAGCGTGGCGGCATCGCCTTGCCAATCAACCGGCTCTTTGCGGCATCGATCGCATCTTCGGCGCCGACGCGCACCGACGCCATCGTCTTGCGGATCGTCTCGGGCTTCTTCTCGGGCGCGAAGCTGCTCAACCCCGCTTCGGTCGGCAGTTCGACATTGGTCGACAGCCTGTCTGCATAGAGCCCCGCCAGAGCGATCAAACCCGGATCGGCCCCCGCGATCGTCTTAAGGTGAATATAGCCACCGAAACGATGCTCCTCACGCAGGATGCGCGCGACCTCGACCAGTTGCTCCATCGTATAATCCTCGGAGCGAATGATGCCCGACGAGAGGAACAGCCCTTCGATATAGTTGCGCTTGTAGAAATCGAGCGTCAGGCGGACGACCTCTTGGGGACTGAAACGTGCACGCTCGACGTTGCTCGACGCGCGGTTGATGCAAAAGCGGCAATCGTAGATACAGAAATTGGTGAGTAGAATTTTCAGCAGCGAGATGCACCGCCCGTCGGGGGCATAGCTGTGGCAAATGCCCATACCTTCTGTCGAGCCAATGCCTTTGCTCGCGACCGAATCGCGCTTTACCGTCCCCGACGACGCACAGGATGCGTCATATTTGGCCGCATCGGCCAAAATGCTCAGCTTTTCCAGAATTGGTTTGGCGGACATGACCCATGACTAGCACAAGAACATAGGCAGAACAAATCGCCCTGCCGCGTTTATGCCTCACGCCATTTGGCAGGCAGCGCGATTTCGACGATCAGCCCCGTCGGCTCCCAGCGTCGTGCGATCGATCCGCCCAGATTGTTGCGCACGCTGCGTTCCATCAGCAGCGTGCCGAAACTGGTGCGGTCGGGCGGCCCGATCAGTCCCTGGGTCCCGGTCTCGCTCCAGGTCAGCCGGAATATCCGTGGCTCGCTGCCCTCGGAATCCTGCGACCAATCGACGACAACGCGGCCCTCGTCGTTCGCCAGCGCGCCATGCTTGACCGCATTGGTCGCGAGTTCGTTGAACAGCAGCGCCATCGCGACAAGCGCATTCTCGGGCAGCAGCAGATCGGGACCGGACCAGCGGACTCGCGGAAAGGCGGCCTCGACCTCGCGCATCAGCGCGTGCATCGACCCGGTCATGAAATTGGAGCTGAGCAGGACGTTCTGCGCGCGGTTGAGCGCATCGAGGCGGCTGCTGATCCGATCGACATAATCATCGACGTCGCGCGCGGCATGTCGCGTCAACGAGATGATCGCGCTGACTGTCGCGAACAGGTTTCGCATCCGGTGGTGCAACTCGCGCATCAACAGATTGGCATTTTCCTGCCGGCTTTTCTGCTCGGTGATGTCGATGCTGACGCCGGTCAACATCGCATCGTCGGAATGCACGACCCAATCGCCGCGCACCGCATTCCAGCGAACGCCCCGTTCCGAATTCAGCACGCGATATTCGGCCGAATAGGGCGTACGATTGGCGACCGTTTCTTCCAGCAAAGTCCGAAGCGCCGCGCGGTCGTCGGGATGAACAAGATCGAAAAAACCGTTCCCCGTGGCCAGTATCGCCTCGAAACCCGAACCCCAGAGTTCGGCACCGGCACCCTGCGTGCTCAGCCGGTCGGTTCGCGGGTCATATTGCCAGGTTGCTATCCCTGAAAAATCGAGCGCCCGCTCAAGCGTGCGACGCGCTTCGTCGCGCTCCGCGCCGATCCGGCGCAAATCCGCCTCGGCCATGATGATCCCAGCGAAATCCTCCAACCGCGCCAGATCGACCTCAGTCAACTCGGAGCGCTCCTTGCGATCAAGGACGCAAAGACTCCCGAGGATCGCGCCATTGTGCGCGCGAAGGGGCACCCCTGCGTAGAACCGGATATGGAAATTGCCAGTCACGAGCGGATTATCGCGCGAGCGGGGATCGACCAATGCATCTGTGACCATCACCGGCGCATCCTTTGCGATGACGTAGGGGCAGAAGCTATATTCGCGCGGCGTTTCGCGAGTATCGATGCCGTACGCCGATTTGAACCACTGACGGCGATCATCGACGAGCGATATCAGAGCGATCGGCATGTCGAACAGTTCGGCGACCATTCGCGTCACCCTGTCGAACGCCGCCTCGGGCGCGGTATCCATGATCCGATATTCGCGAAGCGTGTCGAGACGCAGCCGTTCGGCCTCGATTGCAGCTTCGTTACCCCCGTCCGCCAAATGCCGTCCCTCGCTGTCGTGCGATTCCGGTGTCCCCATATCGCTCAATTCCCCGGGGCGCCGCTCTGCCATGAATATGGTCCCTGTAAAAGCATACACGCCTCGTAAAAGGAAAGTAGTTTCATTCCACTCACTTACGCTGCAACATCTTTGCGTCCCGGCAGACTCTACGCTTTGGCGCGCGACAAGTTGCAGCCGTCCGCGCCGCTTTCCCTCGCCGCGCGGGAACCGACCTCGACCTGGGCGCGTATGACTGCACTCAAGAGGGAGCAATTTTGATGACATTGGGTGAGGAACTTCGCGGACATCTACCCTTTCTGCGCCGCTACGCACGGGCTTTGACGGGCAGCCAGCAGCATGGCGACAATTTCGTGCACACGACGCTTGAAGTCATCGTGGCGGCGCCGGACGAATTCTACAGCGGCGACGGTGCGCGGATCGACCTCTACCGCAATTTTCACCGTATCTGGGAAAGCGCCTATATCGACGAAGGTGAAGACAGTGATGAAGGCGAGCATCCGCTGGTCCGCGCCGCACATCGACGTCTTGTTCAGATCACCCCGCTGGGGCGGCAGGTTCTGCTCCTCACCGCTCTCGAAGGCTTTTCGGTCGAGGAAGCCGGGCTGATCACTGGCGCAGACAGCCGAACAGTCGAAACACTGCTCGCCGATGCGGTGGGCGAACTCGACCGCGAATCGCGCACCTCGGTGCTGATCATCGAAGACGAACCGTTGATCGCCATGGAACTCGAACAGATTGTGCGCGATCTTGGCCATCGCGTCGCAGGAATCGCAACGACGCACGAGGACGCGGTCGCGGCGTTCGAGGATACGGATGCAGGGCTCGTCCTTGCCGACATCCAACTCGCGGACGGATCGTCGGGTATTGATGCGGTGCAGGATATATTGGCGATCGCCCCAGTCCCCGCAATCTTCATCACCGCTTTTCCCGAAAGACTGCTCACTGGTGGCCGGGTCGAGCCGACCTTCCTCATCTCGAAACCGTTTCGCGAAAACACGGTGCGCGCAGCGATCAGTCAGAGCCTGCTCTTCACGCCGCAACTCGCGGCATAGGCCGTCCAGCTATAATACCACCTGCGGGAGGGCTTTGCCGGGGCGATCTCAGTCTCCGGCGGGCCCGCTCCCAGTCAGCTGGTCGACATTGTCCATGATCGTTCGAAATGCCTCGCTCGACGGCATTACGTCGGTGCTACGCCGCGGCATTTCGCCGCTTTCCAATATCGTCTGAAGCGCCGCACGGCCGCGCGATACGCGGCTTTTCATCGTGCCGACCGCGCAACCGCAAATCTCGGCGCCCTCTTCATAAGAAAGCTGCCCTGCGCCGATCAACACCAGCGCCTCGCGCTGGTCGACGGGTAGCATCATCAGCGCACGCTGCACGTCGGCAAGGTGGAGGCTGTCGTCCTGATCGTCGGGCGCGACAAGCAATCGCTCGGCCGCCATCTCGTCATATTCGGCGGTGAATTTCTTGCGCCGCATCTGCGACAGGAAACAATTGCGCAGGATGACGAAAGCCCAGCTTTTCATGCTGGCGGGCCCGGGCACATATTGCGCGCGCGCTTTCCAGGCCTTCAGCATCGTTTCCTGAACCAGATCGTCGGCGAGGTCGGCATTACCCGTCAGACTGCGCCCAAACGCGCGAAGATGCGGCAGCATCGCCGCGAGTTCTCGCTTGAAGCTGGCATCGTCGAGCGGTTCGGGCATTACGTCGCTGATAAAAATGGCCTTTGCCTGGCAGGGGTTAATCGAGTTCCAACCGGCTTAGCGCCTCGACCTTGCAATGCAAGCGCCCCGCCGATCACCGGACATACGGGCATCGGCCCAGAGGTATGAAGTTGGCAAACTTCCTTCCGTTCCCGGCATCGATCCGGTCCTTGGCCGCGAGCCACCCGTGGCCGCGATGTGGCCCGGAGGCACAGATGCACAAGTAATGGAAAGCACCGGCCACCTCCTCTGCCTTCGACATATGCCCGGCGAAGTGTGACCCCTCACATGACGTTGCTTAAGGCTAGTGTGATTTATTGGCAACGCGTTCGTCGCAAAAAATAGAATGCGTGGAACCAGCGGGCTTCTTCATCGTTGCTCCCGCATGGCTACGCAAGGCAACAATAGGATGAATGGCAAGGCCCCGCTCCCCCCGGGCACAGAAGCACCGCGCCGTGCGCAAGGAAGCTTTCCCGGGACGAACGGCGACCAGTGGCACCGCACGTTGACGGGGCGACAGGCGCCCGAGCCTGTGAGTGCGAAGCTGCGCATGATTTATGGCAATGTCGTCGCCGAAAAACTGCCCGATAATATGCTCGATCTTCTTTCCCAGCTCGATCAGAAAAGTCCGAAGCAATAATGACCGGAACTACCGCCGCTGCTTCGCAGCCGCAGGCCGAAACCCTGTCTGACAGCGAATTCAAGACGCTGCTCGCGGGCGTTATTCCGCACCTTCGCGCTTATGGTCGCAGCCTGTCGGGCAATCCCGACCTCGCCGACGATCTGACGCAGGACACGATGGTCAAGGCATGGGCGTCGCGCGAACGGTTCGAGCGCGGCACCTCGATCAAAGCGTGGACCTTCGTAATTCTACGCAACACCTTCCTGTCGCAGATGCGCCGCAACAAGTTCGTCGGCGAATATGACGAGACTGCGGTCGAGCGCACCATGTCGACCCCCGCTAGTCAGGAAGATAGCGGCGAGATGGCCGATCTCCAGCGCGGCCTGATGGAATTGCCGCAGGACCAGCGCGAGGCGCTGATCCTCGTCGGCGCCGGCGGCCTGTCTTACGAGGAAGCCGCGAGCATCTGCGACTGCGCGCTCGGCACGATGAAAAGCCGCGTGTCGCGTGCGCGCGCCGCGCTCGAGGAGATCATGAACAGCGGCCAGTTCTCGCAAAAACGCGCCGATGCGCCGCCGTCGAGCGAGGCGGTCGACGCAATCATGGACAGCGTCGAGACGATCACCGCGCGGCGCGAGGCGGCGAACCGCTAGGGGCTTCGGCCGTACAGGCGAGACAATCGTATACGCCCTCGACAAGCGGCGGCGGGGGCGTCAGAACGACGCATCCTTCCCAAGCAAAGCGAGCCACTTTCGATGAAAAACCTGCCGCATCTTGCCCTCATTTTTGCGCTGGCCGTCGCCGCCTGTTCGGCCGCCCCGGCATCGACCGAAGCCGCCCCGGCCGATACTGCAAAGCTCGACGCCTCGGGCGCGCAGCCCGCGACGCCGCTCGCCGACGCGCCCTTCACGGTGAAGGAAGTCGCGAGCTTCAACGAGCCCTGGGCGATGACTTTCGTGCCCGGAACCCGCGCCGCTCTCGTCACTGAAAGGTCGGGCAAGCTCAAACTGTGGCAGGAGAATGGTCCGACGCAGGATGTCGCCGGCGTGCCCGCGGTCGCCTATGGCGGTCAGGGTGGATTCGGGGACGTAATCGTCGCGCCCGACTTCGCGACCAGCGGCGTTATTTATCTGAGCTGGGCCGAGGCCGGCACCGGCGACACCTTCGGCGCCGTCGTGGCAAGGGCAAAGCTGGTGCAAGGCGCAGCACCGCGGCTCGAGGGGCTGCAAATCATCTGGAAACAGGACCCCAAGGTGCCCGGCCGCGGCCATTATTCGCACCGCCTCGCCTTCTCGCCCGACGGCAAATATCTGTTCATCGGGTCGGGCGAGCGTCAGAAATTCGATCCCGCGCAGGATATGAACGCCAATCTCGGCAAGATCCTTCGTCTCAATCCCGACGGCAGCATTCCCGCCGATAATCCCTTCGCCGATCAGGGCGGGGTGACCGCGCAAATCTGGTCGCTCGGCCACCGCAATATCCTGGGACTCGCCTTCGACGGCACCGGCAAGCTCTGGAATCAGGAGATGGGGCCGAAGGGCGGCGACGAGGTCAATCTGGTCGAGGCCAAGGCCAATTACGGCTATCCGATCGTGTCGAACGGCGATCATTATGACGGCAAGGATATTCCCGACCATCCGACGCGCCCCGAATTTGCGGCGCCCAAGCTGTGGTGGAACCCGTCGGTCTCGCCCGCGGGACTCGTGTGGTACAATGGCGACCTTTACCCGGGCTGGAAAAACAGCCTGCTGATGGGGGCGCTGTCGGGCGCGGGGCTCGTTCGTATGCAGATCGATGGCGACACGCTCCATAAGTCCGACCGCTGGGACTTCCGCGAGCGCATCCGCGAGGTCGAGGTGCGCGACGACGGGTCGGTCTGGCTGCTGACCGACGGCGAAAATGGCAAGCTCGTTAGGCTCGTTCCGAAGAGGTAAGCGCCGTTCCGCTTTCGCCCGAAGCCAAGGATCACTATATCGCCCCCATGATCCGCGGCTTCCTCACCCGGCGCGCCGAATGGCCCGCGCGCATTCCCGACCCCGACGCGCTACCGCCGCTGACCTTGCTGTGGCGCGAGATCGGGTCGTTGGCGCGCGCACTTGGCGGCCGCATTCGCCCGATGCCGCCCGAACCCAATCCCGACAGCGACCATCCGCCGGTGATGATCCTGCCGGGCTTTCTGTCGGGCGACTGGGCGACGAAGGGGCTGCGCGCCGACCTTCGCCGATCGGGCTTTCGCTGCTATGCGTGGGGCCTCGGTTTCAACCGCGGCGCGACCGCCGACATCATCGATCGCATCGACACCCGCGTGCAGTGGATCATCGACCGCACCGGCTATGCCCCCGCGCTTGTCGGATGGAGCCTTGGCGGCATCTACGCCCGTGAATATGCCAAACATCACCCCGAAAAGGTGGCGCGCGTCGTCACGCTCGGTTCGCCCTTTTCGGGCAGCCGCCGCGCCAACCGCGCCTGGCGCCTCTATCATCTTATCGCACGCCACCCGGTCGATAATCCGCCGATCGATTTCCACCCCGCGCCGCGTCCCGAAATGCCGACCTTCGCGCTGTGGTCGAAGCATGACGGCGTCGTGGCGGTGAGCAGCGCACGAGGGCTTCCGCATGAAAGCGACCGGCAGGTCGAGGTCGATTGCGGGCATATGGGCTTTGCCTACGCCCCGACCTCGGTCGCCGCGATCGTCAAGGCGTTGACCGAGGAGGTCGCCTCGACCGATCCCGATCAGCAGACGTCGATGCGATAAGCCGGGGCCGCGCGCCACATCATCAGCATCCGTCCCGGACGTTTTCCGGGCCGGCCGGTCGAGACAAAGCCGATCCGGCGCAGCAGCGCGCGCGAATGTTCATTATCGGGATGGCATTCGGCAACGATCGAGCAGCCCGGCCGTGATGCGGCGAGCGCCTCAATCACCGCACGCACCGCCTCGGTCGCGATGCCCTTGCCGCGCACGCGCGCCGCGAACCAATAGCCGATCTCATACTCCTGCCCCAAACGGCGATGCACGCCGATCACGCCGTTAAGGTCGAGGCCGCTTTCGTCGCGTACCGCGTGGAATACGTCACCGCCGCCCGATCCCGCGATCAACGCGCGGGCATCGGCTTCGGTGAAAGGTGCGGGCAAGAAATGGACCCGCGAGGTCACCGTCTCGTCGGTGATCGCGGCCAGCGCGCGCGCATCATCGGCAAAGAGCGGCGTGATGCGGCAATGGTCGGTCGACAGGGCAAGCAAAGTATCGGTCATGTCGCGTCTTCTTCAAAAAGCGCGCGCCGTACCCGGGGGGTTCTGGTCTGATGATGTGATGACAACCATTCGCCTTCCGGACACGGCGGCGATGGTCACAGGTGATGCCATGCCGCTCCTATGTAAAGGAGCGCCAATACGCCTTGAATCGGGTGGATCGGTCGTTGGTCATCGTCGCCGGACCTAACAGCGCCACGCCGAGCGATCAACCCCCGGGGTTGACGGCGTCGTTTCACGTACTATTTAAAGTTGCATGAAACGCGACAGCCGACTCTCGGGCGTGCTCCACGTCCTCCTCCATATGGCCGAGCATCGCGCGCCGATGACGTCGGACCAGCTCGCGAAAGCCATGCAGACGCATCCTGTGGTCGTCAGGCGTATTCTAGGCGGACTGCGTCGGGCGGGTTTTGTCCATAGCGAAAAGGGCCATGGCGGCGGTTGGACGACCGCGCGCGATCTTGCCGACATCACGATGCGCGACGTCTATGTCGCGATCGGTCAGCCGAGCCTGATGGCGATGGGCAACCGCACCGAGGCGCCCGGCTGCCTTGTCGAACAGGCGGTCAACGCCGCGCTCGACGCCAGCTTTCAGGAAGCCGAGGCACTGCTGCTCGCGCGTTTCGGCGAGGTGACGCTGGCTGCGCTGGCGGCCGATTTCCACGCGCGCATGGCCGCGCGATCCACCTCCCCCACCCTACAGGAGCATATCCATGGCTGAAGGCGCCCAACATTTCCTTGATAGCTTCAAGGACCCGGCGGCGGTCGCACGCTATACCGAGGGACCGCGCCGCTTCGTCCCCGGCCTCGACGGCCTCCACCGTATGACCGGGCTGCTGCTTGCCGAACGTGTAGCCGACGACGCGCATATCCTCGTGCTCGGCGCGGGCGGAGGCAGCGAAATGAAGGCGATGGCCGAAGCGCATCCGGGCTGGCGCTTCACCGGTGTCGATCCTGCAGGACCGATGCTCGATCTTGCCGCCAAGGTCATGGGAGCAAACGCGCATCGCGCCGCGCTGGTCGAAGGCTATATCGATGACGCCCCCACCGGGCCGTTCGACGGCGCGACCTGTCTGCTCACGCTCCATTTCCTGGACACTGAAGAGCGCATCCGCACTGCCGCCGAAATCCGCCGCCGCCTGAAGCCCGGCGCACCATTTGTCGCCGCGCACGGCAGCTTTCCGCAAGGCACGGGCGAGCGCGACCGCTGGATGGACCGCTATGCATCCTATGCCATTGCCTCAGGCGGCGACCCCGAACAGGTCGCCAAGGGCCGCGAAGCCGTTGCGACGCATGTCGCGATGCTCAGCCCCGAAGCCGACGAAGAGATATTGCGGGCCGCGGGTTTCACCGGCGTCGAACAATTCTACGCCGCCTTCACCTGGCGCGGCTGGGTCGGTTATGCGTAAGGTCGGCTAGCGCCCGGCCGCCGCGGCGCCGCGCGCCGAGCCGGCGACAAGGTTCATCACCAGCTTGGGCAGGCTGTCGTAATTCGCGCCATGATATTGCGAATCCACGGGCAGCGCATCCTTCAGGCGGCGGTGCGCCTCGGCGAGCGAATGATAGGGCACGCCCGGCAGCAGATGGTGGAGCGCATGATAGCGCAAGCCCACAGGTGCCCAAAGCTCGGGCAGCAGGCCCGGCGGCGGGACGTTGACGCTGTCGAGGAACTGACCGGTCACGGTCAATACTTCGCCGTCATTTTCCCACAGATGCGCGACGAGCGTGCGGATCTGGTTGAGCACCAGAGTCGCCGAAGCGATCGCGCCAAAGATGATCAGCGCGCGCAGCGGCACCCAGCCAAAAACGCCCGCGGAAATCAACAGCGTCGACCACGCCCAGGCGCCGCCTTCCTGCCAGGCCCACTGGCGGCGGAACTCACCTTCGGGCGGCTTGCGGCGAAACAGCGGGTTGATGATCATCCCTGAATAGCGTTCGACGACCGTCCGGCGCAGCGGCGGGATCAGGAACGAGAGCGGGGTCAGGACGGCATAGCGAAAGACGAGCGCAACCGGCGCGAAGGCCGCGGCCACGACGAACAACGGTACCGTCCACGGCTTCATCAGCGCGAGCGGCAGATATTCGGGATCTTCGACCGTGCCATATTTGGTGCGGTTGTGGTGCAGGCTGTGAATGCCCTCGTACATGAATGACGGGATCAGCATCGGCACGCCGACAAGAATGTTCCAGCCAAGGCGGAAACCCGGCAGCGAATTTTTGCGGATATGCGTGAGTTCGTGGATGAAGCTGCCTGCGCGATAGAGCGCAATCACCGAAATCACCGCTGCAACCAGCATCCAGGCCGTCGACGGCGCGAGGATCGCCGCCGCGATGCCTGCATAACCGATGAAAGCCGACGCCAGCATATCGGTCCAGTAAATGCGCGGCGAAGGCTGCACGAGATCGCGCGTCAGCTCCGAAGCCGCGCGGATCATCGCCATATCGTCGGCGATCGCCGACTTGGGAGTTTTCGTTACCGACGGTGCGAAGGGGGTCGCGACCCGATCGGCGGGGGGATTGATCGTCGTCATACGGGTGTCTTCACCATTATTTCATGGCAGCAAAATGGCCGAATGCGGGTCGCCAGCGCCATTTCTATGCCCTAATGCGTCGCCACAAAATATAGGAAGCCCTTTTCAGGAAACCAGTATGAGCGGACATTCGGACGGCCCGATCACCATCCACCCGGTTAAGGACAAGGCGGATTTGCGCGAGTTCGTCGAGCTTGCCTTTCGTCTCAATCGCGGTGATCCGGCGTGGGTGCCGCCGCTGAAGGGCGAGGTCTACGGCCTACTCACGCCTGGCAAAAATCCGTGGTTCGAACATGGCAAGGCGCAATTTTTCCTCGCGCGGCGCGACGGCCGCACGATCGGACGCATATCGGCGCATATCGACGAGTTGGCGCTCGCGCAGCCCGTCGAACAGGGCATGGGCCCGGGCACAGGCAATTGGGGTTTGCTCGAAGCCGAGGATGAAGCAACCGCGCAAGTCCTGCTCGGTGCAGCAGAGGACTGGCTCCGTGCGCAGGGCATGCACCGCTCATTGGGGCCGCTGTCGATTTCGATCTGGGACGAACCGGGCCTGCTGATCGAGGGGTTCGACAACCGGCCGACGGTTATGATGGGGCACAACAGCCCGCTCTATCGCGGCTGGGTCGAGGGCGCCGGCTATCAACCGGTGAAGCAACTGCTGAATTACGACGTCGCGATCAACGAGGGTTTCCCGCCACTGGTCAACCGCATCGTCGCGGCGGGCGAGAAGAACGCACGCATCCGCATCCGCAAGGTCGACAAGCGTCGCTTCGCCGCCGAAGCGACGCTTATCATGGGGCTGCTCAACGATGCATGGTCGGACAATTGGGGCTTTGTCCCGCTGACCGACAGCGAGATTGCTTATGTCGGCAAGAAGCTGAAGGACATCGTCTTCGAGGATCTGATCCGCGTCGCCGAAGTCGACGGCGAACCCGTCGCATTCATGATCGTGCTGCCGAACATCAACCAGTTGCTGATCGACATGGACGGATCATTGCTGCCCTTCAACTGGGCACGCCTGCTCTGGTGGCTGCGCAAACCCCAAAGCCATATCCTGCGCGTGCCGTTAATGGGCGTCGCCAAAAAGCTGCAAAACAGCCGGATGGCGAGCACGCTCGCCTTCATGATGATCGAATATATTCGCCGCGACGCGGTCGCCGATTATGGCACCAAGCGCGGCGATATCGGCTGGGTGCTCGACGACAATCAGGGGATGAACGCCGTGGCCGACGCCATCGAGGCCAAGGTCAATCGCGTGTACCAGATTTACGACAAATCACTCTGACCGCGGGACAGCTTTGCGACAAATAGCGGCCATGATGCGTTTGGGGCGCGGAAAGGCTTTGTCATGGCTGTCCAATATCTTGCCACTAACCGCTTCGGCCTCGGCCGCCGGTTCGACGATCCCGCAATCGCCGATCCCCGGGCTTGGCTGACGCGCCAAATCGTCGACTATGATCCCGCACCACCCGCGCTCGCAGGATTGGCGGGGCGCGACGCGGTCGCTGCCGCCTATGTCGAATATCGCGACGAACGACAGGCGATACGCCGCGAAGCGGCCGACATGCCGATGAGCGAGGAGGAAAAGGGCATGGCCCCCGAACTCCGCCGCCTCTCCCGCTCGGCGATCCGCCGCCACTATGTCGATGCGAGCGCCGCGCGCCTGTCCGCCGCGGTCGCGACGTCAACCCCCTTCCCCGAGCGGCTCGTCCATTTCTGGGCGAATCATTTCGCGGTTTCGGCGGACAAGCAGACCGTCATCGGATTCGCTGGAAATTATGAGAATGAAGCGATCCGTCCGAATATCATGGGCAAATTCGCCGACCTGCTCATCTCCGCTGTGCGTCATCCCGCAATGCTGCTCTATCTCGATCAAGCGCAGAGTTTCGGTCCCGACAGCCCGTTTGCGACACGCGTGCGAAACCGGGGCAAACGGCAGGCGCCGGGGCTCAACGAGAATCTCGCGCGCGAGATACTGGAACTGCACACGCTCGGCGTCCGCGCCGGCTATACCCAAACCGACGTAACGGCTTTTGCGAAGGCACTCACTGGCCTTACCGTCGCGGGCCTTGGGCGCGGTGCAGGACAGCGCCTGATGCCCGCCGACGCGCGCCCCGGCGAGACGGTCTTCATCGGCGCACTCCACGAACCCGGCGCACAGACGATCCTCGGCAAGCGATACGACGACTCGGGTGCCCGGCAAGCCGAAGCCATTCTGCGCGACCTCGCCGTTCATCCCGCGACCGCGAAGCATATCGCTGCCAAGCTGGCGCGTCATTTCACGGCAGACGAGCCGCCGGCGGCACTGGTGGATCGGCTGTCGGCCGACTTCCTCATGACCGGCGGCGACCTCCGTTCGCTATACCGCACGCTCATTGCCTCGCCCGAACCGTGGGCGGCGGCACCCGCGATGTTCAAATCGCCATGGGACTGGACTGTGTCGATGCTGCGAGCGTTGAAGGCACCGGCTCTCGGCGAGCGGCAGAATATCGCCGCGATGTTCACCCAACTTGGCCAGCCCGTGTGGCGCCCCGGGTCGCCCGCGGGCTATGACGACAAAGTCGCAACATGGGCAGGGTCGGCCGCACTGATGCAGCGGGTCGAATTGGCGAGCCGGATCGCCGGACGGATCGGTGATCGCGCCGATCCCCGCCAACTCGCCCCGCTCATCCTCGCCGACGCGCTTACCCCCGACATGACGCAGGCGATCGCGCGGGCCGACAGTCCGGGACGGGGCATCGCGATGCTGTTCGCCAGCCCGGCCTTTTTGCGGAGATAGACGATGATCCTCTCACGCCGCTCGATCATCCTGTCAGGGATCACAGTCGCCGCCGCGGGCACCTTGCCCCGCTTCGCCTATGCCGCCGCAGGGACGCCGAAACGCCTCGTCTTCATCATCCAGCGCGGCGCCGCTGACGGCCTAGGGATCGTCGCGCCGACCGGAGATCCCGGCTTTGCCGCGGCACGGCGCGCGATGGCCGACGAAACAGCGGACGGCGCGAAACTCGACGCCATGTTCACGCTGCACCCGGCACTGGCCGCAACCGCAGGTCTCTATTCGCGCAAACATGCGCATTTCGCGCACGCAGTTGCCACCGGTTATCGCGACCGGTCGCATTTCGACGGGCAGAATATGCTCGAGGGCGGCGGATCGCGACCCTATGGGCGGGACGACGGTTGGGTCGGACGCTTGCTCACCCTGCTCCCGGCAGCCGAGCGCGACGCGATCGCGATCGCCCCCGCCGTCCCGCTTGCGCTGCGCGGGCCATTGCAGGTCGGGACCTATGCCCCCAGCCGCCTGCCGCAGGCCGACGCCGACCTGGTGGCGCGGCTGACCGCGCTCTACGCCGACGATCCGCTGCTCCATCCGTTATGGGACAGCGCCGTGAAGACCCAGGAACTCGCGAGCGACATCGGGGGCAATAATGGCCGCAACGGCGCCGAACTCGGCAAGCTCGCTGCCTCGCTGATGCTCCCCGCCGATGGAGCGCGCGTGATGATGGTCGAAACCGGCGGCTGGGACACGCACAGCGGCCAGCGCGGCCGGCTTGCGGCGCAGCTTCGCGGGCTCGATCAACTCGTCGGTGCGTTGCAAACCGGCATCGGACCTGCGTGGAACGACACGCTCGTCATCGTCGCGACCGAATTCGGCCGCACGGTCGAAATCAACGGTACCGGCGGCACCGATCATGGCACCGCTTCGACCGCGATGCTGCTCGGCGGCGGGCTGGCGGCGGGCGGCAAGGTATCGGCCGATTGGCCAGGCCTGGGCGTCGCAGCACGTTACGACGGCCGCGACCTCAAGCCGACGCGCAGCCTCGAAAGCGTGATCGCCGGAGCGGTCGCGCATCATTATGCGCTCGACCCGAAGCGAGTGATGACGACGCTTTATCCCGACGCTTGAGCGCTAGTCGAGCATGGCCCAGGTTGGTGCATGGTCGCTCGCCTTTTCGCGACCGCGATGATCCTTGTCGACGCCGGCGTCGACCAGCCGGTCGGCGAGCGCGGGGCTGAGCAGCAGATGGTCGATGCGAAACCCGTGGTCGCGCTGCCAGCCGCCCGCCTGATAGTCCCAGAAGGTCCACACGCCGCCCGCCGGATGGCGGCTGCGGATCGCGTCGGTCCAGCCGTCGCCGAGCATCCGAAAATATGCATCGCGCGATTCGGGCTGCATCAGCGCGTCGGTCGACATAGCACGCGGGTCCCACACATCGTCGTCGTGCGGGATGACATTGTAATCGCCGGTCAGGATTGTCGGGATTTCACTCGCGAGCAGGAATTTCGCGCGCTCGCGCAGCCGCTCCATCCAGCGCAGCTTGTAGTCGAATTTCGGCCCCGGCTGCGGGTTGCCGTTGGGAAGATAGATCGACGCGACGCGGAGGCCATGGATGTCGGCCTCCAGATAGCGTGACTGTTCGTCTTCCGCCTCGCCCGCGAGCCCGCGTTGCGTTTCGACCGGCTGCGTACCCTTGGCGAGAATCGCGACGCCGTTGAAGCCTTTTTGCCCATGATAGAGGAAGCCATAGCCCGCCGCCTCGATCTCTTTCGTCGGCATCGTCTCGTCGCTCGATTTCAGTTCCTGCAGGCAGGCGATATCGGGCTGCGTTTCCTCGAGCCATTCGACGAGGCGCGGCAGACGGGCCTTGATCCCGTTGATATTGAAGGTCGCGATTTTCATTGGCTCGCTATGCCAGCAAGCACGCCGCTGTGAAAGGCGTCAGATCGAGAAGCTGGATCCGCAACCGCAACCCGAAGCCGCATTGGGGTTTTCCACCTTGAAAGACGACCCACCGAGCGAATCGACGAAATCGACGATGCAGCCGCGCACAAGGTCGATGCTGATCGGGTCGACCACCAGCTTCACGCCGTCAGTCTCTGTGACGATGTCATCGGCATCGATCCCCTCGGCAAGGCCGAAGCGATAGGTGAAGCCCGAACAGCCACCGCCATCGACAGCGAGGCGGAGCGCCGCATCGGCCTCGCCCTTACGATCAGCGATCCAGCGGACGCGCGCCGCGGCGGCCGACGACAGGGTGATTTCGGAAAGCTGCGTTGCCATGATCATTAGATAGGAGCCTTGTGCCCAAATAAAAAGGGCGCCTCGACGGTTGACCCGCCTGGCGCCCCTCCTCTCCGACCCAGGAAAGCTTGTTATTCGGGACCGCCCATCGCGACATTCTTGCCGGTGATTGCAGCGATCGCCATCTGGTCCGACCGCACGAACGGCATCGGATTGACCGGCGCGCCTTCGATGCGGACTTCATAATGGAGGTGGTTGCCGGTCGAACGGCCGGTCGACCCGACATAACCGAGGACCTGACCCTTCTTCACCGACTGACCGGGGGTCACGATGTACGACGACATGTGGCCGTAGCGCGTCTGGATCGCGTTGCCATGCTCGACTTCGACATAGTTGCCATAGCCGCCGAGGCGCTGGGCGCGGCCGACGATGCCGTCGGCGGTCGCGTAAATCGGGGTGCCGTGCGGCGCCGGAATGTCGATGCCGTTGTGGCGGGCGACCTTGCCGGTAACCGGGTGGACGCGCATGCCATACGACGAGGACAGCGACATCTGGTCAATCGGGCGACGCGAAGGCACTGCAACGCCGATCGAGGCGGTCAGACCGGTGTCGAGGCGCTTCCACGCCTGAAAAATTGCGCGGGCTTCACTGTCTTCACCGGCCGACGGAACGCCAGCGGTAAAGCTGTCGTCATCGGGTTCGTCGGGAACGACAATGCTAGCATCGGCGCTGGTTTCGGCGGCGTGGACGGCCGGGGTGGCCAGTCCGAAACATGCTGCCGCGCAGACGATTGCGACTTGGTGCAACTTCTGCGCCAGAAGAGTGTTAATCAAAACGACGACCCCGCGTTTGCCATGTCGCCAAAGTCCGTAGATGGGCCTTGGCGCCGGTGTTTCTTGGTTTGGATGATTGCTCATCCCCCGCGGAAGCCTGTGTGCTGTTCCAATCCTTACGAAGCAATAACGGCGTAGAATTCTTGCGTTAAACCGGCGTCGTGGCGCGCCGAGTCGTTGAACGGTGGCTTCAAACTGCCCCGAAAGCGCGATTTTACTAGGGCGTGCCACGTTTCGACGACGTTGAATCCCATTTCATCGCACTTTCGCCGAAACCAGACTGTGCCGGCGGTCACATGGCGAATTTCATCGTTGTAAATGCGTGATAAAATCTTCGCCGAGGTCTCGTCGCCCACAGCGCGGAAGCGTTCCACGGTCGACGGCGTGACGTCGAGACCCCGCGCTTCAAGGACCATTGGCACGATCGCAAGCCGCGCTAGCACGTCATCGGCGGTGGATTCGGCCGATTCCCACAATCCGGCATGTGCAGGTAGCGCGCCATAATGACTCCCGAGCTGGCGGAGCCGCCGGTCGAGCAACGCAAAATGCATCGCCTCGTCGGCCGCCACCCCGATCCAGTCGTCGACGAACTGCCGCGGAAATTGATCACCGAACCGGCCAACCAGATCGACCGCAAGATCGATCGCGACGAACTCGATATGCGCGAGCGCATGGAGCAGCGCGATGCGCCCACGCTCGGAACCGCCCCTGCCGCGCTTCGGCATCCGGTTCGGCGGGAGCAGTTCGGGCGCGGCGGGCCATGCGGGCTGGTCGGGCATCGGCGTGTCGCAGCGATGCGCGAGCAGACCCTGCCGCCATGCCCGCGCCAGGCCGCGTGCCGCGCGGCGCTTGTCGTGTGGGTCCGGCGTCAGCAGGACCGCCCGCGCGGCTTCACCCAGCGAGTTCATCAAAGGGCCTTTGCGGCCTCCAGCACGGCGTCGGCATGGCCCTTCACACGCACCTTGCGCCATTCTTTCGCGAGCTTGCCGTCGCGGCCAAATAGGAAGGTCGAGCGCTCGATTCCCATATAGGTGCGGCCGTAATTCTGCTTTTCGACCCAAGTGCCAAAGGCTTCGCACACCGCCCCCTCTTCATCGGATGCGAGGCGGACGGTCAGCCCATATTTGTCGCGAAACTTGCAGAGCTTCGCCGGGGCGTCGCGCGATACGGCAAGAACCTGCGCGTTCAGATGCGCAAATTCGGGCGCTAGGCGCGTAAAATCCTGCGCCTCGGTCGTGCAACCCGGCGTGTCGGCCTTGGGATAGAAATAGACGACGAGCGGAGCGCCCTTCATCGCTGCAAGGTCGATCGCCGCGCCATCGGCATCCAATAATTTCACGGCGGGAATGGCATCTCCGATTGCGAGGGTCACGGCTTTGTCTCCTGCTTTGCGGGGCGAATCGAGGCCCACCAGTTCGCGATCTCCTGCCGCGCGGCGTCGTGCGCGGCAAGCAGTTGCGGCCAGCCGGGCTCACCGCACTGGCTCGCCACCAACTGCCGCGCCGCCGCGGTCGGCGGCTCTCCCTCAGGCGCGGTGAGACGAAGCATCACCAGCATCCGCGCGAGCAAGCCGTGCGCGTCGACCAGCTCGGGCGGGGCGAGCCCGGCCGCTTTCATGCACCCGAGTGCTGCCGAGATGTTCGGATCGTGGCACTGGCCGCTGACGAGCTGGGTCACCTGCATTGCAAATTCCAGGTCGACGAGCCCCCCGGGGCCGCCCTTTATGTCGAGCGGCCCCTGCGGCGGCTTGTGCGCCGCAATTTTGCTCCGCATTTCGGCGGCGTCGGCCGCGAGCTTCGCCGCGTCCCGCGGAATCGAGAGCAGTTCGTCGACAATGCGCTGCACCTCGGTCTTCGCCGCGTCCGAGCCATAAACCGGCCGCGCGCGCAGCAGCGCCATATGCTCCCACGTCCATGCTTCCTCGCGCTGGTAGCGTTCGAAACTGTCGACCGTCACCACCAGGGGGCCCTGCGCGCCTTGCGGACGCAGCCGCGTATCGACATCGTACAGCTTGCCCGCTGCGGTCGGCACCGACATCGCACCCGTCACGCGCTGCGCAAGGCGGTTATAATAGGTCGTCGCACCAAGCGGGCGCGGCCCGTCGGATTCGGCGAGATGGTCGCCGGTGAAGAGGTAGATGAGGTCAAGGTCCGACGCGTGCGTCAGCGCCCGGCCACCGAGCCGGCCGAGCGCGAGCACGACGAGTTCGCTGTCGGGGACGCGGCCGTGCGCCGCGACGAATTCGGCCACGGTCGCGTCGGCGAGCACCTGCAGCGCCGCTTCGGCAAGCTCCGAATAGCCGCAGGCGATCGTCAGCGGGTCGGTCGCGCCCGCCACGAGCTGCGCACCATAAGCGAAGCGCCGTTCGCCGACATGATCGCGCACCCGGTCGAGCAACCGCTCATAATCGAGCGCAGCCAGCCCCGGCCCCCATTCGGCAGTCAGTTGCTCCTTGTTGGCCGGCGCATCGAAAGCACGCTGATCGATCAGCCCCTCGATCAGCTCGACGCGAGTGCCGAGCGCGTCGGCGAGCGTCGGGGCGAGCGACAATATCCGCGTCGCGATCCGCGCCAGAGCCGGCTGCGCAGCGAGCAGATGAAAGAAGTTTATCGCACTCGGCAACCCCGCAACAAGCTTGTCGAAGCGCGTCAGCGTCGCTTGCGGATCGGGTGCCGCGCCCAGCGCCTTGATCAGTTCGGGCAGCATCGTCTCGAGCGCGTCGAGCGCCGCCGGGCTGCGCAGCGCGCGCAGCTTTCCGCCGCGCCATTCGGCGATCGTGCGCACCGCGGCATCGGGCGGGTCGAACCCCGCTGCGGCCAACTGCGCCGCAAGGCTGTCCTCGTCGCGCGGAAGGCCGGTGGTCACCGCGCGCTCCGCGACCAGCCGGTCGTAACAGGTGCCGACGTCCGCCACGACGGGTTCAAGCATCGCGAGCAGCGCCGCACCATCGGCCTCGCCATCGAGCTGTGCGACGCAGTCGAGAGCCGCCCCCTGCGTCGGCAGGCTATGCGTCTGCTGGTCCTCGATCATTTGCAATCGATGTTCGATGCGGCGGAGCGTCGCATAATGGCCCGAAAGGCGGGCCGCATCCTCAGGCTCGATCCGGCCCGCCGCTGCCAGCGCTGCTAGCGCATCGACCGTCGCAGGCACGCGCAGCGAGGGATCGCGCCCGCCATAGATGAGCTGATGGACCTGAGCGAAAAACTCGATCTCGCGGATGCCGCCGCGCCCGCGCTTCAGGTCAAAGCCCGGGCCGAATGCCTGCCCCTGCGCGAAATGGTCGCGGATCCGGTCGCTCATCGCACCGATTTCCTTGAGCTGCCGGAAATCGAGGCTGCGACGCCAGATGAAAGGTTGGATCGCCGACAGGAACTGCTCGCCCAGCGCTCGGTCGCCGGCCGACGCGCGGCTGCGGATGAACGCCGCCTGTTCCCACGCCAGCGCCTCCGATTCATAATAGGAAATCGCCGCATCGACCGGCAGCACGATCGGCGTCACCTCCGGATGCGGACGCAGGCGCAGATCGACGCGCAGGACATGGCCGTCGCCGGTGCGCGCCGACAATATCTCGGTCATCCGCCGCGCGATCCGCACCGCCGCCTCGCCAGGATCGTCGCGTTGCCGGCGCGGCAATGTCTCCGGATCGAAAATCAGGATCGGGTCGATGTCCGACGAGTAGTTGAGCTCGTGGCTACCGAGCTTGCCGAGCGCGATCACCGAAAGCCCGCGCGGCTCCTCGTCGGGAACACGTTCGGCGAAAGCCGCCGCAAGCGCCGCGTCGCACGCCTGGTCGGCAAAGTTCGACAGAAGCCGCGTCGTCGTCGCGACATCATGCTCGCCCGACAGGTCGCCGAGCGCAAGCAGCAGCGCCATACGGCCGCGCCACTGGCGCAGCGTCCGCATGATATCGTCGCCGACCGTCGGTGGCGCGACCGCCGTCAGCGCTGCATCGGTGCCTTCGCGCAGATAGCTGGCGACATCATCGGGATTGAGGTCCGCGAGCCGCGCGAGAAAAGGCGCATGCGCGGTAAGCCGGTCGAGTGCCGACTGGCGGCTGGAAGCGTCGAGGATAGCCATCGCCCCGCCCTATCACCCGCGGCGCCGCGTGTGACAAGGGTGCGGGGCGAAACGCCGCCGGGCGTCAGGCCGGAATCGTCGATTCGTCGAAGAACAGCACCTGCGAGATCGCTGCGCGCAGCGTTGCGGGCTGGTAGGGCTTGGTCAGCAGGAACGCTGGCTCGGGCCGGTCGCCGGTGAGCAGCCGCTCGGGAAAGGCCGTGATGAAGATTACCGGCACTTTAAGGTCGGTCAGGATTTCCTGCACCGCCTCGATCCCCGAACTGTTGTCGGCGAGCTGGATGTCGGCGAGCACGAGCCCAGGCTGATGCTTCTGTGCCTCGGCGACCGCCTCGCGGTGCGTCGTGGCAACGCCGACGACGTCGTGACCGAGTTCGCGGACGATCATTTCGATATCCATCGCGATGATCGGTTCGTCCTCGATGATCAGGATACGCGCGCGCGTCTGGCGGTCGATCTCGTCGGTCGCATCGGAGATCAGGCCGCGCACGGCCTCTCCATCGCGGCCGATGATGCGGCCGGTATCCTCGACGCTGAACCCCTCGACCGCAGTCAGTAACAAGGCCTGCCGCGCCAGCGAGGGTATGCGGCGCAGGCGCGCATCGGCAATCGCGATATCGGTCAGGGCGTCGCGGTCGTTCGCGGCCGCCTGTTCGGCCATCAGGCCGAAATTGTCATGGACCATCCGGTACAATTGGATGCGCAGGTCGGCGCCGATGTCGACCGCCCCGGGGTTCGCCACCAATGTTTCGAGCAGACGTGCGACCAGCGCATCCCCGCTTTGCTGGCTTCCGGAAATGGACCGGCCATAACGCCGCAGATAAGGAAGGTGCGGCGCAACCGACTGACCCAATGACATATTTTACCTCCTGATAACCGCACAAACTTTGGCAGACACGTCCGAAAAAGGGCCGGCTCACCACGCTTCCCCGGCATCATCCAATATATTTCGTCGATAGGGAACGATTTAGCATTAAAATAGTTTCATGCCGAAGGAACAAACGCGCCATTGCTCTTTGGTGTATGCGCGGTTAGCAAAAGGCCCCATGTCCAGCGGATGCTTCAATAATGTCGTCTAAAACCGGTTCGCCGCGCGGCGAGTCCTCCGGAAAGGACGCGGATAAGAAAACTTCCGCAAAAGGACAGGACGTCAACGGCGCCCTGCGCCGCGCCTATGAATCTACCGTCGACGAGACAATTCCCCAGTCGCTGCTCGATCTGCTGAGCAAACTCGACTGAGTCAGCTTCCCTTCGCCTCGCGCTTGTAGCGCGCGCCGAAATCGCTCTGGAACGCGGCGAAACTGCCCGCCCCGATCGCGTCGCGCATGTCCTGCATCAAATCCTGATAATAATGCAGATTGTGCTGCGTCATCAGCATTGCGCCCAGCATCTCGTTCGAACGGACGAGGTGATGCAGATAGGCGCGCGACCAGGTCGCGCACACGGGGCAAGCGCATGAAGCATCCAGCGGCGTCTGATCCTCGGCAAATTTCGCGTTACGGATATTGATCGGCCCGTCGCGGGTGAAGGCCTGCCCGTTGCGCCCGGACCGCGTCGGCAGCACGCAGTCGAACATGTCGACCCCGCGCGCGACCGCGCCGACAAGGTCGTCGGGCTTGCCGACCCCCATCAAATAGCGCGGCTTGTCGGCGGGAAGCTGGCCCGGCGCATAGTCGAGTACCCCGAACATTGCCTCCTGCCCTTCGCCAACGGCGAGTCCGCCGATCGCATAGCCGTCGAAACCGATGTCGGTCAGCGCCGCTGCCGAACGCGCGCGAAGCTTCTCGTCAAGCGATCCTTGCTGGATGCCGAACAGCGCCGAACGCGCCGCATGTTCCTCGCCCGCGTCGAAACCGGCGCGGCTGCGCGCCGCCCAACGCATCGATCGCTCCATGCTAGCCTCGGCACGCTTGGCGTCGACCCCGTTCGGCGGGCATTCGTCGAACGCCATCACGATGTCGCTGCCGAGCAGGCGCTGGATTTCCATCGAGCGTTCGGGGGTCAGCATGTGCCGCGAGCCGTCGAGATGGCTCTTGAACGCGACGCCCTCCTCGCTCTGCTTGGTCAGCGCCGACAGGCTCATTACCTGATAGCCGCCGCTGTCGGTCAGGATCGGTCGGTCCCACGCCATGAATTTGTGAAGGCCGCCCAGTCGCGCCATACGTTCGGCGGTGGGACGCAACATCAGATGATAGGTATTGCCGAGAATGATGTCGGCCCCGGTCGCGCGCACCTCGGCCGGGCGCATCGCCTTTACCGTTGCAGCGGTGCCGACGGGCATGAAAGCGGGGGTACGGATTTCGCCGCGCTGCATCCGGATCGTGCCCGTGCGTGCGGCGCCGTCGGTCGCTGCGATGGAAAAGGTGAATCTGTCACTCATGGCGCGCGCCTATGGCGGCGCGGACGCCAAAAGTCGAGCCGGAGGTCAGGCCTTCGCGTGTTCGCTTGAGGGTTCGTCCTCAGCCGCCTTCGCCTTTTCCTTTGGCTTCTCCTTCTCGAATATCTTGATGAGTTCGCGCTTCTTCGCCTCAGACAGCCCCTTTTCGGCCTGCGGGAACATCTCCTCCTCCTCCTCGTCGATATGGTGGAGGTAGCGTTCCTTCATCGACCGAAAGCGCGTAAGCCATCCCGTCGAAGAAAACTCCATCTCATACAGCTCGGTGAGGAAGTCCTCGATCTCCTTGTGCTCGGCGACGCTGTGCTGCGCCTCGTCGCGCAAATCGGGATTCGCGAGCATCGTCGCGTAGAGCGACATTTCTTCCGACGCCGCATGCGCGGTCACCTCGACCCGGAAAGTCTCGAACAGATAGCGACGCTCATCGCTGTCGCCCTGGGTCGCGTCAATGCGATCGAGAAGCTCGCGGTGCCGATCATGATCGGCCTTCAGTCGCGCAAAGATTTTGGTCTCGGTCATGTTCGTCTCCGTCCAATGGCGATCGGAGAGAGAACGGGTCAGCGCGCGGAGGGTTCCGGCGTCAGGCTGCCTTCCAGTCGCTCGTCGTCGTGAACGACGGCAGCGCCAACGCCGAAGTCGATTGGGTCGCGGCCGCGATCAGATAGGGTGACACGCGGTGCCGCGTGCAGAGCCCGCCATTGCCATCGCTGACCATCGTCTGTTCGAATTCCACGCCCTGCTGATGCTTCATCGACCGGCGGACCGTAGCGGTCACAAGCTGCCCTTCGCCAAAATCGATAACGAAGCGCGTGCCGACGGGCACATCCAGCAGGCCCTCGATAAAGGCGCCGGTGGCCGACAGGTTGCGGATCACGACCGCATAGCGATGATTGTCATGGATCGCGCCGACTTTGCGGAACAGCGAGAAACGATCATTGCGCTGGCGCGCGGGGCCCGTCGGCTTGATCGTCCACGTCCCCGATGTGTGTTCGAGCAATTCGGCCTGCGGCACCGGCTTGCTATAGACATAGCCTTGGACGTGGCTGACGTTCAGCTTGCGGATGAGTTCGAGCTGGTCGAGCGATTCGATGCCCTCGGCGGTAGTCTCCATTTCGAGCGCCTCGGCGAGCGCGACGATCGCGGCGATGATCGCGCCGTTGCGCGACCCGGCAACCGTCGCATCGCGGACGAAACTCTGGTCGATCTTGATCTTGTCGAACGGCGCCGACTGCAGATAGGCGAGCGAAGAATAGCCGGTCCCGAAATCGTCGAGGGCCAGACGAACCCCAAGTTCCTTCAGCGCCTTGAACATACGCGCGGTCTCGGCGGTATCGCCGAGGAACACGCTTTCGGTGATCTCCAGTTCCAGTCGTTCGGACGAGAGGCCGGTCGCCGCGAGCGCTTTCGCGACAACCTTGGGCAGATCGGCATTCGCGAACTGGATCGGCGAGACATTGACGGCGACCCGCATGTCGCCCGGCCAGCTCGCGGCATCTTCGCATGCGGTGCGCAGTACCCATTCGCCCAGTTTCCAGATCAGGCCGGCCTCCTCCGCGATCGGGATGAAGACCGAGGGAGAGATTATGCCGCGTTCGGGATGGGTCCAGCGGATCAGTGCCTCGACCCCGCTCACCATGTTCGATCGGGCATTGACGACGGGCTGATAGATCAGCGCCATCTCGCCGCGCAGCAGCGCGTCGCGCAGATCGTCCTCAAGCGCGCGGCGATCTTCGGCAGCGGTGTGGAGCTCGCTCGAATAGAAACTGAACCGCCCGCGGCCGTTCCCTTTTGCCGCATAAAGGGCCAGGTCGGCATTGCGAACGAGGTCGTCGCTGCTCAAACCGTCGAAGGGCGCAATCGCGACCCCCACCGAAGCGCCGATGATACAGCGGCTGCCCTCGACCGAATAGGGCTGCGACAGGCTGCCGATGATGTCCGCCGCCATGTCGCCGAGCTTGCCGCGATCCTCGATGTCGGGAAGGATGATCTGGAATTCGTCACCGCCCAGTCGGCTGACCATTTCCTTGTCGCCGACAATCTTGAGCAGACGTTCGGCGACCTGTTTGAGCAACGCGTCGCCCGCCGGATGGCCGAGCGTGTCGTTGACTTGTTTAAAGCGATCGAGATCAAGCAGCATGATCGCGCACGACCGCTGCTGCTGCGCGAAGGCAGCCAGTGTCGTGTCGAGCTTTTTCGAGATGTTGAAGCGGTTGGCGAGCCCGGTCAGCGAGTCATAAAGCGCGAGCCGCGATGCATCCTCGGCCGAGCGGCGCTGCGCGGTCACGTCGGTCCCGCTGCCACGATAGCCCGTGAACTTGCCACCGCCATCGAATTGCGGACGGCCCGAAATCGCCCACCAGCGATCGTCGCCCTCGAACGCACTGCGCAGCGGCAATTCGTCGAACTTGGACTGTTTTGTCAAAAGGAAGGGCAAGGTACGCTGGCGTTCGCCGTGGCTGTCGACGGGCAGGAACAGATCGACGAATGCTGTGCCGAGCAATGTGCCGGCCGTGCGCCCCATCAGTCGAGCGACGGAATCGGTGATATAGGTGAGACGCCCCCCGGCGTCGGTCGACCAGAACCATCCCTGGCCGCTTTCCTCATAATTCTGGAGAAGCAGCAGCGCTTCATGGGTGTGCAGATTTGCCGCGGAGTCGCCGCGCGGTTTGCCGGCACGGGCGCCGAGCAGGCCGAAAAAGCCGCGTTGGCCTTCGCCCACGTCATCATCCCCCCGCTCGCTGGAACTCATCCGCGATGGCACGTCCATCAAACAAACTCTTCGCCTGATCCCCACACTCCAGCCGCTATGCCGGGAAGGAATTGCGATAGTGTAAATATCTAAGGGTTTTCCGGAAGCTGTTCCGTTTGAAGACGTTGGCATCCTCACTCATCATATGCCCAGGCTCGTGCTGGTGACTTTCAGTCGCCCTGCCCTATTAACCTTCTCGCGAAGCCAAATATTAAGATAGGGCTCGCGATGGATGCGCGCATGGCGATGACTGTGTTTCTAAACAATATGCCGCGATCGGCTGGCAACGGTCGTGCATCGCGGCGGCAATTACGGCTTCCCCTGCACGGATCGAAAGCCACCGGCGCCGAAATCGCGGCGCTCGTTCACAATATTTCCGCGACGGGCATGCTTGTCGAAACCAGCGTAGCGTTCGAAATCGGCGAGGTGATCGAGGTTAATCTGCCGCATAGCGGTAAAACCGCGGCGCGGGTGATCTGGATCAGCGGCGACCTTTGCGGATGCCAGTTCGAGATATCGATCTCGCCCGCGACGCTCAGCGCCGCGCAACTGCGAAGCGTGGTAGGGCCGGACGCGTCAGCGCCAGACGACCAGCCCGCCCCCGGCGCCGAAAGCTTCGGCCTCCGCCTGCAGCGACTGCGAACGACAAGGGAATTGACGCAGGGCCAGCTCGCGCTCCGGCTGGGAGTCAGCGAGCCCTCGATTTCTGCCTGGGAGCTCGACAAGGCCAGGCCAAAGGCCGGCCGGATGGAAGCCCTGTCGGTAGCGCTCGGCGTCGAAATCACCGAGCTTCTCGGCGTCGGCGAGGTCGAAAATCTGAGCGAGCTGGTCGAGCGGGCCAAAGCCCAAATCGCCAAGGCGGCCGGCGTCACGCCCGACAAGATCAAGTTCACGATCGAGATGTGATTCGGACCTTGCACAACACAAAACCCCCCGGGAATGCCGGAGGGTTTGTGCTTGCGTTCATACGGCTGGCATCAGCTCGGAACGATTGTCAGCTCGAAACGATCGGTATCGAAACCCTGTTCGCCCGGAACCGCCGCGATCGGTCGTTCCCTTACCCGCGGCCCTGTCGCGCGGCTGAGCACCGCTTGGCCCGAGCCGTTGAGGATGATTTCGTCATTTCCGGCGATGATCCGCGTGCCTTCCAACGAACCGGGCGCATAGTTGATGACAAGATCATAACCCGTCGGCGCGTTGCAATATTCGCGGAAACTGCCGAGCGATACGGCATTGCCGCTGATCGCACCAAATCCCGTCGCCTGATGCTGGACCGTGCAATGCACGGGAACCGTCAGGCTGAGATTGAAACCGAAGGTTGCCGCCGTGGCGGTCGTCGGCGCCACTGCGAGTACGAAGCTCGCAACGCCGAGCGAGAATTTCTGAATCATCCGCCAAACCTTTCCGCCTGTAGGCCGAAGCTGTTGGAGGATGATTTAGCGGCGCAAATCTAACATTCAGTTAAGGCGGGGGCCCAGAATCCGGGCAATGAGCGTGATTCAGGCGAGCAGGTCAGCGGGCCGTGACGGAGATCGAAACGACATCACTATATACACCGGCACGACGGTCGGAGATGTCCCCGATCAGGAACTGAATCGGCAGCGCATCGCGACGAAGGTTGCCGTTCGTCGAACCCGATATGGTGCGCGCGCCCGTCAGATTGATGGCGTTGCCACCGATCGCAAGGCTATAGGGCACATACCATTCGCTCGAACCGAGACGCAGACGGCCCGAATTGGCCGATGTGACGCTCAGATCATAGGAACCGGTGCTGGCGACACGAAGCTGTAGTGGCACGGGCGCGACGCCGGGACGCAATTCGCCCAGATCGACGACCGCATGCCCCTCGCTCATCCTGTAAGCGCCGGCCAAACCGATCCTCGCCGACGGCAGGACGTCGATGCCAAGGACGATGCGCGTACCGCCGAGCGAACGGAGATTGCCGTCCTGCGCTTCCAGCGTGACGTCCTGGGTAAAGGTTCCCGACTCCTTCACATCATCGGGGTCGGCGACCAGCTTGTAGAGCAGGGTACGCGAGGCATTGGCGCCGAGCGTCAGCATCCGCTGCGACGGGCTGCGCTGCGTCCGCCCAACGCGTGGAGTCACATCCTGCGTATCGGTCAGGTTGAGCAAGGCATAGCCGATCGGCTTCCCCGTCCCCTTCGACAGACCAAAGGGCGGCTGGCTCAGTTCGAAGGTCGGAGTGAAGCGGCATTCCGCCGTGCCTTCGTTGACGAAGGTAATGCTGAACGTCCCTTCCGGAATCGCAGTGTCGAACGGGTCATAGCCCTGAATCATCCAGCTCGTCGGTGTCGCATTGGCGCGGATAAGACAATCGATGCCGCGGGCGTTCGCGCCCGGCGTCGGCGTCTGCGCGTGGAGAGGCATGGCGATGATTGCAGCAGCAAAGAAAAGCGTTGGGCGCAGCATGATGCCTCCTAATTTTTCGTACCGGGGCTAACGGTGCCAAGGTTCAACAGACCATCGGTATCCGCGGGCACGGTGAATTCGAAGCCCCGATCGACCGTGCCGTTCCGGCCAAAGGTTTCGACAAGATAGCGGCGGCCGGGCAGCAGATTGGTGATCGCGAAGCGGCCGGCCGAATTGGTGAAAAACGGGATCGGCTTGGGACTTTCATTTTCTTTGACGTCGAGCAGCGTTACACGCCCGCCGACGAGAGAGACCGGCTTGTCGGGCGCCAGAACTAGCGTACCCATGGCACTTGCAAAAGCGTCTGTGCCGATGCGCGCCGAATAGCCGCTCTTATATGGCGGGTGGACGCGGAACACGCCGGGTCCGGTATCATATCCCGTTGGCGGATCTTCGACGTCATACTGCACCGACTGGGTCGCATAGGAGCCGAGGAAGTTGTTGACCGCCGCACCCAATGGGCCGCTCTTCCCGATATAATTATTCTGAGCGAGCGACTGACCGGCGACGACGCTCCGCTTGCCCAGATTCTTGTGCGGCGATAGCAACATGAAGCTGTCGTTGATGCGCCGCCCGATGCCGAAATTGCCATCTGCAAAGGCCAGCGAAGTGCCGACGCGGACCGTCGTGGCATTGAGCTGCGCCACATCGCCCAGATTGGGCCCGAAGGTGGCGTGGCTGATCGCCGCATCGAAGCGGTTGGCGGCATAGGTCGCATAGCCGAGCGCCTGCGCGCTATTGTCATCGCGTGTCACGACACCGCCAAAACCAAAGCTATTCAACTGATTAAGTCCGCTTTGGTTATAGGAAAGCTCGCCCAGATTGTCGCGGCTTTCATACCGCGCCTCGGCGCGGCGGCGATAATCGGGTTGGAAGACCAAGCCTACGTTGAAACTGAAGCCGCTGCCGCGCGAAAAGGAAGACGGGTATTTTGTGTAGTCGGCCCCGGCCCGCACCGTCCAGCGACGATCGAGGCGGTAATAGGCCGTCGTTCCGGCTCGATAGCTGTCTCCGAGGATGCCGCGACCGCGCAGGTAGGTCGCCGTCGATGTCGTCGTCAGCTTGAAATTGAACTGGCGGGTGTATTGGGCAGACACCGTTGCCGACGTCGTGTTGATCCCTTCGAGATTGCCGAGGGTCGCAAATTTGGGCGAGAGATAATCGGCACGCAGCGTGAAGCTGTCCGATAGCCCTCTCCGATCAATGAAATGTTCGTAACTGACGCCGCCGGCAAAGCCCTGCCCCGCCTTTTTCGCGTTGCTCCCGCCAAGGTCCAGCAGCAACCTGCCCCCGTTACGCAGAACGAACTGCGTTTGTCCGGTCAGGGTCTGGACGTCCTTGCTGGCCTGCAATCCGATGCCGAGGGCAGGGCGATTGAAGAAGGCCTTGCGGAAAAAGCCGCTGAACGCGACCGGGCCGTCATAATCGGGCGAACCGCCAAACTTCCGGCTGGTCGGACCGAAGAATGCGCCATATTCATAGTCGCCCGGATCAAGGTCGATCGGGTCGAGATACTGTTGAAATGACAGATTCTGGACGGCGCCGCTGTTATCGGTCACCTGGATATCGACGTCGTTGCTGCCCGCGACAAGCGGCAGCGAACTGAAGTCATAGCGACCGGGTTGGAGCCGGAGCTCGCGATAGAGCGACCCGTTGCGCAGAAAGCGCACGGTCGATTCGCGTTGCAAAACGAGTTGGCGGTTGGCTTGAAGGACGGCCGATCGGAAGCTGTTGAACCGTCGCCGCTGACGCAGCACGCCGACGCCGCCCATCTCGACAAAGGATTGTTGCCCGCGGACTTCGGGATCGAGGTCACCCAGAAAAAAGCGCCGGTATTCCTCGGGCTGGTCATATACGAGCCGCGCATAGTTGCGCGAGAATTTGTAGGAATCCCCGGTCAGGCCGAATTGCTGGCCCAGTTGGGCGTCGCCCTCGAATACGACGCGACCGAACCGGAGTGCTCCGTCGAAGTTGATCGTCGGCGGATCAGCCCTGCTCCCCTCCCAGACATAGGTCTGAACGGCGCTGAGATTCAAATAGGCTGAAAAGTCGGCCGGTTGCAGCGAAACATCGTTCGCATCTTCGCGTGGCGGGGCGAAAATATCCTGGATTGCACGTTGTTCGGCCGACACCTCGACGACGACCACGGCCAGCGTACTCGGATCGTAGGTCAGCTGGACACCGGTTTTACCGAGATCGTCGGGACCGAAATTCGTCAGCGGTGCCAGCTGCGCCGACAAGGCTGCATGTGCCTCCTCGTTCAGCACCGGCTGCATCAGTCGCAGGAACGACGCGGATTCGAGCAGGAAACGGTCGTCCGCGGTCAGCAGCATGGGAATATCGCCCAAGCTGCTGCTTTGGAAATTCAGCGGCACCGTCATTTCGATGTCGCGATCGTAGGGATTTATGTCTGGCCGACCGTGCGCGCCGATCGGAAATTGCGGCGTCATCGGTGCTGGTGCCGGAGTCGGGGTCGGGGGCAGCGGGATCGGCGAGCCGGGCAATGGGATCGATGTCGGCGGAGAGGTCCGCGGTGCCTGCGGCAAGGGAATCGACACCTGTGCAGCGGCCGTGCCGACGCACAGCGCCGGCAACGCTACCGAACAAAGTACGAGACTCTTCTTCACCGCTTGAACGACAGCTTGATCGGTCCGGGGCCGAAACCGGGAACCGGAACGCGGAACGTCCGCTCGCCGAGGGCGGGGACATAGCCGGTGCCGACGGCACGGTTCAATTCTTCCGGCGAAATATCGACGCGAAGCCATTTGCCGGCGGCATCGGTGCCTTCGATCTGCCATCCGAAATTGGCCATCAGCGCATGACGCCGACCATCATTACGCAGGGTGATTTCCAGCCCGTCCTGCATCGGCGGCAGTTCGGTCGCCCCGGGAAGCGCCGGCGGCTGATAATTGAGTTGCTTGACCATAGAGGCCTTCACGTCGGGCTTTGCGCCCGGGGGCGCCACGACGACCAGCGCGCGCATATTGTAAAGCACCTGGACCTGGGCACCGACAGAATCGGATGAACCGGCTTCGAACGGAACCGGCAACTGCTCGACCGACACGTAATAAGCCTGCGATGCGGCCATTTCGGTGTCGCCGACCCATTGCAGACGGACGACCTGACGGCCGCCGGCAGCCAGAACGCCTTGCGGCGGGAAGACGAGGAACTGATCGTCGGCCGGGGTTTCGGTTATTGTCCCGTCCTTGTCGATTTCCATCCGGAAAACGCGGGTCTGGAACGCAAGATTGGCGGGGTTGATGTTCTGGACTTCGATCCGCGCCACGGCATTGGAACCGCGCGATTCCATTTCGATCACCATCGGCGATACGCGCATCGCCAGCGCAGGGGTCACCAGCACGGCCAATGCGACAAGCGCAGCCAGTAATGCGCGCGCATGACGCTTCACCATCGCCAAAGCTGTCATGATTCCCATCCCCTTGTCGTCCCTTGGCGACGTAATTTCACATATTCATAAAGAAAGGGGAAAGATTGCTCTTTCCCCTTCCCCTATTGGTTACCGCGCGAACTTAGAGGGCGCGCAGCGTCAGCGTGGTCGTGCCGCTGTAGTTACCGGCGACCAGGCCCTTGTTGGTGATCGCAGGAGCAACGAAGTCGATGTCCATGTTCGAACGCCAAGCGCCCTGCTGCTTCTGACCGCTGTTCTGCGTGGTCGTCACGTTCAGCGACTGGCCGGTACCGGCAGCAACCGAGTTCAGCGTCACGCCGGTCCACGAAGCATTCACGCTGTACGGAATGTGCGCCTGGAATTCGTCGGTGTCGTAGCCACCAGCAGCAGCGTTGACGAGGCCGCTCGAACCGTTGTTCTTGGTGATCACAACTTCGTTGTTGAAGTTGCAACCAGCGGTCAGCGTCTTGACGCTGGCAACAGCCGGACCAACCATTTCGAACGCCGAGTTGACGTTTTCATTGTTGCCCGTGCGGACGCCGATGGTGCCGAAGCTGATGTTCGTCGCGTTCGCATTGTTGCCCGAATAGAACGAGCAGTCCTTGCTCACCGAGCCGCTCAGGCTGAAAACGACGTCGACGGTCGGGGTTGCGGGGTCGCTGTTGGGCAGCGCGCCAGCAATGGCGGTGTAGCGCGTGCCAATGCCGCCAGCGATGGCGAGTTCAGCACCGATCTGCGCAAGTGCGCCGCCGAGGCCCGTCGGGTTCGTCAGCTGAGCGCCGGCGATGTTGTAGTGGACCTGGTTGGTCTGGGCGACGGCCGGGGTCGCGATGAGCGCGATGGCGGCAACGGCGCCGCTAAGGATCTTCTTCATAATCTTCTTCCCTCTATTATAACGCCCCTGCCCGAAAGCCGGGCGATGGCGTGATATTTTGCACCGTCTGGTCGGAGAACCGGGAGGGCATCGGTGCCTACCCTTCCGGCTTAATTCCGCCCGCGACCCACGTCGCAGGCGAATCTTCAGATCGGAGAGACCGTGATCGTGATCGTTTCCGAATATTCGCCAGCCAGCAGCCCGGCCTCGCCCGAAGGCTGACCAAGCTGGACCGCCAGACGCATGCCGTCCGTCGCGATCCCGCCGTTGCTGGAAATGACGCCACCGGCCAGAAGCTGATGGCTGTCGAAGGATTTGCTTACCGTCTGCTGCGAGGGATATCGCACGGGCATTTCGACGGCGAGATTATAGGGCAGGACGCCGCCGTACGGCCCTTGACCGTTGGGCATCGTGGTGTGGGTCAGGCCGCCTCGTGCGCCCTTGATCGTCATGGTGAAGGGCACGTTGCAATCGAGCGCGACGCGCGTCTCGATGCCAAGGCCTCGGCGTTCGAGATTGCCGAAATCCATGTTGGCGATGCTGCCCATCGCACAATGTTGCCGGATCGCCCCGCTGACCGCGATGTCGAGCGATCGGACGTTCTGGATTTCTTCTGCGTTCGCGGGCACAGCAAAAGCCGCCGCGGCGAGCGCAAAAATCATGAACCTCATGACACGAACCCCCAAAAATTTGCTGACGGTTCAGGCTCCGCTTTGCGGCTGGCCTTTGGCACCCCCGTGCCCGATGAGCTGCAACCCGACTCATCAACCCGTCTGTTAATAAAAACTTAGTACAGAAATTAAGTTGGCCGGGCACCCCCCAATTTGCCCTCCGGCGAAAATCCAGGCCGAGGATGCCGTTCATCTACAACGAGAATCCACACTTTTGTAGGGGTCACGACGGTTAACCGCACACACGGACGCGTCGACGGAAAAGCCGCGCTGTTCAGAATCGGGACAGCGACAGCTCAAATATTAACATTGAAATTAGCCGCGACTTAATCTGGGTTAAGAAAACTCTCAGAAAAATCAGGGCGATTTGCCGATTCACCCGCCGCAAGCCGCGCACAGTTCGCCCCGGGTCGGACCAAACTGACCTTGTTTCCAAGGGTCCGGCGGCGCATGGGCTCGCGATGAGGCATAGGCCATTAACTACTCGACAACCGATCACCCCGCATAGGGCTGGATCATGGCCATTCATGCGATGATCGAAAAGCAGCAGACCGTCGAAAGCGAGCGCGGTGCTCCCCGCATGCATATGCGCTTTGAAGCGCCCGGATCACTCGACGGCAACAATGCGGGCACCACCGTTGTGATTCACAATTTGTCGGCGACCGGGATGTTGATCGAGACGGCATCCGATCTGGCCATTGGCCAGCGGCTTACGGTGGCGCTGCCCGAAGCTCCCGATTGTGCGGCCACTATCGTGTGGCGCAGCGAGGCGCTGGCTGGCTGCCGTTTTGACCGCCCCCTATCGCGCGCGGCGCTTAGCGCGGCGCAGCTGCGTAATCCGCTTCCTGACGACGTCGATCCTGCCCGCACGCCCGATGGCGACGAGCTATTGGCCCAGCGCCTTCTCCGGCTCCGCAAGGAACATGGGCTCAGCCGCGCAGCCCTTTCGGATCGAACGGGATTCAGCAAACCGAGCATCTGGGCATGGGAAAGCGGCAAGACCGTCCCGCGGCGCGGAAATTTGATCGCGCTGGCCGATGCCTTTGGAATTTCGGAACGCGAGCTGCTCGCCGGCGATACTTCGACCGCGCATGGCGACCCTGCGGCGAACGCACAGCAAATGCATGCGCTAGTCCGGTCGAGCCGCGAAGAGATTGCCGCGCTGGCCGGCGTCGAGCCGGGCAAGGTCCGGATCACGATCGAATATTGATCGGCGCTTGCACCGCGTAAAAAGGGCTTGACCCTCACGCTGCGTCATCCCCGATAGGCCCGTCCCGCTATGAGGAGACGGTGAATGCGGACGGTTCGGCAAGTCGCAAAAGCGGCGGGCATCAGCGTCAGGACATTGCATCATTATGATGCGATCGACCTGCTGAAGCCCGGCCATGTCGGCGCCAACGGCTATCGCTATTATGGCAGGGAGGAGTTGCTGCGGCTGCAGCAGATCCTTTTCTACCGCGAGCTTGGCCTGCCGCTGGCCGGGATCGCTGCGGTGCTCGACGACCCCGCCTTCGATCCGCTTGCCGCGCTGCGCGAGCACCGCACGGCGCTCGACGCCCGGATCGGCCATTACCGGACCCTCATCCGAACCATCGATCGCACGATCGCATCACTGGAAAAGGACGAGGATATGGAAGACAATGACTATTACGCCGGCATAGCCCCCGAAACGCGCGACCGTTGGCAGCGCGAGGCCGAGGATTTTTGGGGCAAGGACGCCGTCGCGGCGGCGGCGGCAAAGGCGCGATCATTCAGTAAGGAACAGGTCGCAGCCATTCAGTCCGAAATGGAAGTAATCCGCGCTGATTTCCAGCGCCTGTTCCGCGACGGTGCCGATCCCGCTTCCGACGCGGTGCAGGCCGTGACGGACCGCCATTATCGCTGGGTATCGCATAGCTGGACGCCAGACGCCGAAGCCTTCGGGGGCCTCGGCCGCTATTATGTCGAAAATCCGGAGTTCCGCGGCACCTATGACGACGACAAAATAGCGGGATGCCCCGAGTTCATCGCGGCCGCGATGGCGGTTTACGCTGACCGGTCGCTCTGACGCGGAAGCAGCAGGCTGGAGTCGCCATAGCTGTAGAAACGATAGTCGTTTCCGATGGCGTGGGCGTAAGCGGCCTGCATCGTCTCCAGCCCCATCAGCGCGCTGACCAACATGAACAATGTCGAGCGCGGTAGATGGAAGTTGGTCATCAGGCCGTCGATCGCCCTGAAGCGATAGCCTGGAGTAATGAATATTGCCGTGTCGCCCGCGAAGGGCGCGATCGTGCCATCATCCTGCGCCGCGCTTTCGAGCAGGCGCAGGCTGGTGGTCCCGACCGCGATGACGCGGCCGCCCGCCGCGCGCACCGCATTGAGCCGCGCCGCGGTGTCGGCGTCGATCTGGCCCCATTCGGCGTGCATGACATGATCTTCGGTGTTGTCGGCCTTCACGGGCAGGAAGGTACCCGCACCGACGTGCAGTGTCAGCGTTTCGGTTGCGACGCCCGCCGCGGCAAGTGCATCGAGCAGCTTCGGCGTGAAGTGTAGCGCGGCGGTGGGTGCCGCGACCGCGCCATCCTCGCGCGCGAACATCGTCTGATAATCGCTGCGGTCGTCTTCATCGGTGGGACGCTTGCCCGCAATATAGGGCGGCAGCGGCATCGTGCCCGCACGTTCGAGCAGCACTTCGACCGGCTCGTCGCCGGCGAAGGCCAGGATGAAGCTGCCGTCGGACAGCCGCTCCTCGGCGAACGCTTCGACACCGGCGCCGAAATCGACCGTCTCGCCCACGCGCAGCCTTTTGGCATTGCGGATGAAGGCTTGCCAGCGGCGCAGGTCGATCCGCTTGTGCAGCGTGGCGCCGATGCGCGCGTCCCCGCGCCGTCCCTCGAGCTGCGCCGGAATAACGCGCGTATCGTTGAAGACCAAACAGTCGCCGGGGCGCAACCACATCGGCAGGTCGGCAACGCCCGCGTCGACGATCTGGCCGCCATCGACGACGAGCATCCGCGCCGCATCGCGCGGCCGCGCGGGGCGAAGCGCGATACGCTCATTGGGTAGATCGAAATCGAAGGCGTCGACGCGCATGATCTTGACGCGCGTCCCCGCGCTTACTGCTTGATCGGCGCGTTGAGCTGGTCGAGCGTCACTTCAGGCGCGGCAGCGGGCGCGGGTACCGTTTCCGTGAGCATCGAGGCCGGCGGCATCGGCTTGTTATCGGCCGCGACCGAAACCTGCACCATGCGCGACATCACCTCGGGCGGCTCGCCCTTATGGATCGCGTCGATATATTGCATGCCCGAAATGACACGGCCGAACGCCGTGTATCGGCGGTCGAGCGAAAAGCGCGGCTGGAGCATGATGAAGAATTGGCTGTTCGCGCTATCCTCATTCTCGGCGCGCGCCATCGACAGCGTACCGCGCAGATGCGGGGTCACGTTGAACTCGGCTTTCAGGTCGGGAAGCTGCGAGCCGCCCTGCCCGGTCGCGCTCGGATCGCCCGTCTGCGCCATAAAACCGTCGATCACGCGGTGGAACTTGATCCCGTCGTAAAAGCCCGCGCGCGCAAGCTGCTTGATACGATCGACATGGTTCGGCGCGACATTGGGAAAGAGCTGGATCACAACCCGGCCGCCCGTCGAAAGGTCGAGGTTCAGCATATATTCCGGGTTGTTGATATATTGGTCGGGCGTCATCGTCGGCACTGCGGGCGCCTGGACCGCGGGCGCGGCTTCAGTCGCCGCGGGTGCAGCCGGGGTGTCGAGCGGCGGCGGAGCCGGGGTTTCCACCGGCGGCGCCGGCTGGCTTTCTTCAGGATTTGGGCCGGGCGCGGGCGGCGCATCCTGTGCGATCGCCGCAACCGAGAGACCGAACGCCATCGCCGTAAGAACCAAGGGGCGGAAGGAAGATGTCATGCTGGATCGGCCTTTAGAAAAATAAACTGAATTTGCGCCCTGATGGCGCGCCCTAGCGGGAAAAAGCTGAACGCTCAATGATCGGTGTCAGCGCTCGCCCTGAAGGAGCCCCCGCTCGGCGATGCGAGCGACGACCGCATCGCGTACCGAGGGCGTCACGAATTTGTGGATGTCGCCGCCAAAGATCGCGATTTCCTTGACCAGCCGCGATGCGATCGGCTGAAGACTGACGTCGGCCATCAGAAAGACGGTTTCGACACGGTCATTGAGTTGGCGGTTCATGCCCGTCAGCTGATACTCATATTCGAAATCGGTGACACCGCGAATGCCGCGGACGATGATCGAGGCGCCCTGGGCATCGGCGAAGTCCATCAGCAGCGAATTGAAGCCGACGACCTCAATGTCTCCATCGATTCCCGCAACCTCGGCTTTTACCATTGCGATCCGTTCGTCGTCGTCGAACAAGGGCGATTTCGCGATGTTGGTCGTCACCCCGATGATCAGCCGGTCGACGAACTTCGCACCGCGGCGGATGATGTCCATATGGCCGAGCGTGATCGGATCGAACGTACCCGGATAAACCCCCACCCGCATCAACGGTCCCTTTCCACGACATAGCGCGCGATCGCGCGTAGCAGCGTCGCTTCTTCGCCGAAGCCGGCCAGATGCGCAATCGCCTGTTCGACGAGCGCGGTCGCCTGTTCGCGCGCACGCTCGATCCCCATCAGGGTGACGAAGGTCGCCTTGCCCGCAGCGTCGTCCTTGTGCAGCGCCTTGCCCGCCAGCGCCTCGTCACCCTCGACATCCATGATGTCGTCGGCGATCTGAAAGGCGAGCCCGATATCACGCGCATAACCGCGCAGCGGAGTGCGGCTGTCGGGCGGAATCCGCGCAAGTATCGCGCCGGCTTCGACCGAAAAAGCGATCAGCGCCCCGGTCTTCAGTTGCTGCAGGCGCGTCACCGTCGGCAAGTCGAAATTCGAGGTCTCGGCGGCAAGGTCCATCATCTGCCCACCCGCCATGCCAGCCGGGCCCGCGGCGCGTGCAAGTTCGCAGCACAGTTCGCTACGCACGAACGGGTCGCTGCTCGTCACCGGATCGCACAGCCATTCGAACGCGAGGGCATGAAGCGAATCGCCCGCGAGCACCGCAGTTGCTTCATCAAAGGCCTTGTGCACCGTCGGCTTGCCGCGGCGCATATCGTCATCGTCCATGCACGGCAGGTCGTCATGGATCAGCGAATAGACGTGCATCGCCTCCACCGCCGCCCCGACGCGCAGCGTCAGCGAGCGGTCAACATGGAACAGATCACCCGCCGCACGCACCAGCAAGGGCCGTAGCCGCTTGCCGCCCGCAACCGCAGCATGCCGCATCGCTTCATAAAGTGGCCTGCGCGGATCGGACGGTACCGCGAGAAGCTGTTCGAAGAGATTGTCTGTTCCGGCCGCGACCTCGGCCTGGGTGGACAGCAGCAATTGCCGGCCGCGCGAAACTTCGTCGTCGTCGAGCGCCACCCCGGATCAGCTTTCGCCGAAGGGAGTGGTTCCCGTGGGCCGGCCATCGGCGCCCAGGCTGACCTGTTCGATCCGCGCCTGCGCCGCTGCAAGCCGCGCTTCGCAATGGCCGCGCAGCGCATGGCCGCGTTCATAGAGCGTCACCGATTCCTCGAGACTGACGTCCCCGCTCTCGAGCCGACGCACGATCGTTTCAAGCTCGCCCATCGCCGCTTCGAATGACAGAGAAGCGATGTCGACAGCGGCGGCGGTTTCGGGGGTATCCGTCATGGCCCTGCTTTGGCCCCATCGCCCCCGGTCGGTCAAGCTTGACGTCGCGATTTCGCCCTATAGCGTCGCGCCATGTTCATCGGCCATTTCGCTCCGGCTCTGATCGCCGCGGCCCGCCCCAAGGCGGCGGGGCTCGGGACCTTGTTCGTCGCGGCGCAGCTCGTCGACATCGGTTTCGCCGCGCTGCTCATCCCGGGCGTGGAGGCGATGCGGATCGTTCCCGGCATCACCGCGATGAACCCGATGGACCTGCATCATATGCCCTATACGCACAGCCTGCTGGGCGCGTTGATCTGGGCCAAGATTTTCGGGGTGCTGGTCTGGTTTGCGACCAAACGCAAGGAAGCGGCAATCGGCGCAGCACTGGTTGTGGTGTCGCATTGGTTCATCGACCTCATCGTCCATATTCCCGACCTGACACTCTATGGCATGCCGCCCAAACTCGGCCTCGGGCTGTGGAATCATCCACTGATCGCGATGCCGCTGGAGATCCTGCTGATCGGCGGGGCATTCCTCTATTATATGCGCCGAACAGAGGCACCGGGTGGCAATCGCCGACTCTGGGTTCTTGCCGCGCTGCTTGCCTTTGCGCAGGCGGTCGACTGGTTCGGCCCGAAAGAGCCAGCCTATTCGCTCGCCGTCCCCGCGACGATGCTTTTCGCCTATGCGCTACTCGCGGGCACTGCGGCGTGGGCTGGTGCGAACCGTCGCGCGGCTACCCGCTAAGCCATTCGCCTTAGCGCAATCGCGGTTCTGTTTTTTGCAATTGCTCACATGGTGTGAGCCCGTCATGCTGCACTGCACAAGAAGAGAGGGGCTCGAAGGCAAGTTTTGTTTTTAGACAAGGACTTGCATCATGAAAAAATTCATTATCCCCGCCCTTGGCCTGCTCGCGCTGGCGCCTTCCGTTGCTCTTGCGAAGGACGCGCCGACCAACCGTTTCGAGCATGAGGGCAGCACCTACAGCTATACCGTCACGCAAGTTGGCGACACGCGCGTGATCAACGGTGTCGAGGAACGCACCGGCAAGCCGTTCACGCTCCGCGTCGGCCAGCACCGCGTTCGCGGCACCGTCGGTTCGCAGCAGGTCAGCTTCGCGCTGCGCGACGTCGAGCCGCTCAAGATCGAGACGGCCACTCTCGCTTCTCGCTAAAACGTCTCTCCGACCGCAGACCCCATGATGTTTTCGCATCATGGGGTCTGTTCGTTTTGCGCCTGTGCGGCTAAAGGCGCGCCATGACTCAGCAAGCGCCCACCATCACCCCCGAAATCGTCGCCGAGCATGGGCTTTCGCCCGAGGAATATGATCGCGTCCTGAACGCGATCGGGCGTGAGCCCAACCTCGTCGAACTCGGCATCTTCTCGGTCATGTGGTCGGAGCATTGCAGTTATAAAAGCTCGCGCCTCCATTTGAAGAAACTGCCGACGGAGGCCCCATGGGTGATCTGCGGCCCCGGCGAAAATGCCGGCGTCATCGATATCGGCGAAGGGCCGGACGGCAAGAAGCTCGCCGCCATCTTCAAGATGGAGAGCCACAACCACCCGTCGTACATCGAACCCTATCAGGGCGCGGCGACCGGGGTTGGCGGCATCTTGCGCGACGTATTTACGATGGGCGCGCGCCCCGTCGCGAACCTCAACGCGCTGCGCTTCGGCCGCCCCGACCATCCGAAGATGAAGCACCTCATCTCGGGCGTCGTCCATGGCATCGGCGGTTATGGCAATTGCGTCGGCGTCCCGACGGTCGGCGGCGAAGTCAATTTCCACAAGGCCTATGACGGCAATATCCTCGTCAATGCGATGACCGTCGGCGTCGCCGAGCAGGACAAGATTTTTTATTCGGCCGCCAGCGGCGTCGGCAATCCGATCGTCTATGTCGGATCGAAGACCGGCCGCGACGGCATCCACGGCGCGACGATGGCCTCGGCCGACTTTGGCGAGGATGCCGAAGAAAAGCGCCCGACGGTTCAGGTCGGCGACCCCTTCACCGAAAAATTGCTGATCGAGGCTTGCCTCGAACTGATGGCGTCGGACGCAATCGTCGCGATTCAGGATATGGGCGCCGCGGGCCTCACCTCGTCGTCGGTCGAAATGGCATCGAAGGGCGGCGTCGGCCTCCACCTAAAAATGGACGACGTGCCGCAGCGCGAAACCGGCATGACGGCGTATGAGATGATGCTGTCTGAAAGCCAGGAACGCATGCTGATGGTGCTGAAGCCCGGCCGCGAGGATTTCGCCGCCGCGATCTTCCACAAATGGGAGCTCGACTTTGCGGTCATCGGCACCGTCACCGACACCGGCCGCATGGTGCTCGAACATCATGGCGAGATCGTGTGCGACATTCCGCTCGCGCCGCTCGCCGACGACGCGCCGCTCTATGACCGCCCACATGTTCCAACGCCGAAGCAGGGCGAACTCACCAACGTCCCCGAGACGAAGGATGTCGCCGCCGACCTCAAGACGCTGATGGGCACCCCCGACATCGCCAGTCGCCGCTGGATTTACGAACAATATGACAGCCAGGTCGGCGCCGACACGCTGCAGACCGGCGGTGACGCCGCGCTCGTCCGCATCCACGGCACGAGCCGCGCGCTCGCCATGTCGACCGACTGCACCCCGCGCTATTGCTATGCCGACCCGGTCGAGGGCGGCAAGCAGGCGGTCGCTGAGACCTGGCGCAACATAACCGCGGTCGGCGCGACCCCGCTCGCGATCACCAATTGCCTGAACTTTGCCAATCCGCAGCGCCCCGAAATCATGGGGCAGATCACCGGCTGCCTCGACGGCATGGCACAGGCCTGCCGTGCGCTCGACTATCCGATCGTCTCGGGCAACGTCAGTCTCTATAACGAGAGCAAGGCAACCGGCGGCGGCAGCGCGATCCTTCCGACCCCCGCGATCGGCGGCGTCGGCGTGATCGAGGATCTGAACCGCGCGGTCGGCATCGGCTTCAAGCGCACCGGCGACATCGTGCTCGCGGTCGGCGAACGCGCCGGTCATCTAGGCCAGTCGGTGTGGCTCCGCGAAATTCTCGGCCGCGAGGAAGGCCCGCCGCCGCCGGTCGACCTCCGCGCCGAAAAACGCACCGGTGACTTCATTCGCGGCGCGATCAACGCCGGCTGGATCACGGCCTGCCACGATGTATCCGACGGCGGCATGGCGGTGACGCTGGCCGAAATGGCATTGAAGTCGAACATCGGCGTGCTGGTCAGCGAAGAACAGCCCTTCGGTGTCGCTGAAAGCTTCTTCGGCGAGGATCAGGGCCTGTACCTCGTCACCGTCTGCGACACCTGCCTCGCCGACTTCCTCGACGCCGCCGGCCGTGCCGACGTACCGGTCGATCCCGTCGGCCGCACGATCAAGGACCGCATCGTCTTCGAACTCGAAGGCAGCGACCATCAGGTGACTCTCGCTGAACTCCGCGAGGCGCATGAGGGTTTCTTCCCGAATTTGATGGGAGCCGACGCGGCGCTCGCCTAATTAGCTCGGCGTTTGCCTCATCCGTCATTGCGAGCGTAGCGAAGCAATCCAGAGCGGTGTACGCCTGCTCTGGATTGCTTCGCTACGCTCGCAATGACGAAAAATGATTTGGCACGGAGGTCACGCGCATATGAGCATCTATGTCGGCGTCGGGGGCTGGACCTTCGAACCGTGGCGCGGCCCCTTCTACCCCGCCGGGCTCGCGCACAAGCGAGAGCTCGAATATGCCGGCCAGCACCTGACCGGCATCGAGATCAACGGCACCTACTATGGCAGCCAGAAGCCTGAGACCTTTGCCAATTGGGCCGCATCGGTCCCCGACGGCTTCAAATTCAGCGTCAAGGCGTCGCGTTTCACGACAAACCGTAAGGTGCTGGCGGAAGGCGCCGCCTCTATCGAGAAGTTCCTGACGCAGGGCCTGACGCGGCTCGGCGACCGGCTCGGCCCGATCCACTGGCAGTTCATGGCAACGAAGAAGTTCGACCGCGACGATTTCGCAGGCTTCCTAGACTTGCTGCCCGACAGTCAGGATGGCCTAAAGCTACGTCATGCGATCGAGGTCCGCGACGAAAGCTTCCGCGACCCGAAGTTCGTCGACATGCTCCGCGACCGCAACATGGCGGCCGTCTACGCCGACAGCGACGAATTCCCGTGCATCGATGAGCAGACGGCGGACTTCACCTATGCGCGGCTCCAGCGCAGCGAGGAGGATGTCGAAACCGGCTATGACGCCCAGGCGCTCGATCATTGGGCGAAGCGCGCCAAGGATTGGGCGGCCGACGGCCGCGATGCCTATATTTTCTTCATATCCGGCGCGAAGGTCCGCAACCCCGCGGCCGCGCAGGCACTGATCGCAAAGCTGGATTAGCGGGGTCCCCGGCTTTCGCCGGGGCGCAGTTCAGGCCATTGCAGCCTTTGCCGCAAGGAAATTGTACGGATCGATGCCGCGGTTGCGGTAAGCGCGGTGCGCTTCCTGATAAAGCGTCGGCTCGCCGATGCCGAGGCGCGCACGCGCGGCGTCGAGCGGTTCGGCAAGCAGCGAGCGGATGTCCTGCTCGATGATTGCTTTCGACGCTTTGCCGTGGCGCTGGCCCTGGCGGATCGCGCCCATCACCGGCGCGTCGCTCTTGACGCCGCGCTTCACTTCATAGCCGCCGGCATAGGCGATGAAGGCATTGCCGTAATTGCCCGTCTGGCCATAGGTGAAACCGAGCACGCACTGTTCGCCCAGCGCATCGCGGCCATAGCCGGTCAGAATGTGGAACAGGTCGTGTGTGTCGCGCAGGCGGTTCGAATACCATTGCACTTGGTCGTCATATTGCGGGCGGCCCATCTTCTCGCTCTCGGCGACAAGCCCCGCCGCCGACAGGCCTTCACGGCGCATGAAGGTGACATAGGCGTGGCCGACGGTGCCTTCGGGCAAAGCATCGATCCAGCTATGATCGTCGAGCAGGTCGGGGAGATAGGGTTCGCGCTCCATGAGCTGCTTGCCAAAATCGCTTTCGACGAAGGCGCGCGCGTCGTCCATGAAGCCCTTGCGCGGCAGATTTTCAAAGATGTGGAACACCTGTTCGGTGTCTTCCTTGTCCTTGATGAGCTTGCGGAAGTGCGCGAACGCCTTGAACGGGCGGAACTTCGCGGGAATGCGATCGGGGTGGGAGAAGATCGTGGGGGTCATGACTATTCTCGTTCGAATCAGGTGATGCTGTGCAAATAGCATTACTGACATAGATGTCAATAGTCGCTGAATGCCGAAACTCCTCGACGCGTTTTACGGCGCGCGATACGCCTTGCCATCCACCGAAGGGGGCAGCGGGCATGGCCATGGCATCGACACGTTACGAAAGCCTCGACGCGATCCGCGGCGTGGCGGTTATGGGCATATTGGCAATGAATATTGCCGCCTTTGCCCTGCCCTTTGCGGCCTATTCCAACCCGATGGCGGGGGGACCGGTCGGCTCGATCGATCTTGGCACCTGGTTCTTCAACTTTGTACTGATTGATTCCAAGATGCGCGGAATGTTCTCGATGCTTTTCGGCGCGAGCACCTTGCTCGTCATCGAGAGCGCGGACAGCGCCGGGCGCAGCGCCGCGAGCGTCCATTATTCCCGGATGTTCTGGCTGGCTCTCTTCGGCCTCGCCCATTTCTACCTTATCTGGTTCGGTGACATATTGTTCCTGTACGCGATGTGCGGCTTGCTCCTTTTCGCGTTCCGCAATCTTTCGGTGAAGGCGCTGACGATCTGGGCGATCGTCTTTTTCGTCATCGGCATCGGTTTTCTCGGATCGGGATGGGCCGTGATGGCGCTGGCCGAAGCAGGTAAGCTGCCGGCCGACATGATGGGCGAGATGCGCAAGGGCCTTGCCGAAATGGATGCCGAGATGGGCCCCGGCGCGGCGAGTTATGCCAAGGAAATGGCAATCTATCTCGGCAGTTACGCCAGCATCGTCGCGCATCGTACCGGCGAGACGCTGACCGAGCCCTTCGTCGCGGTAATGATGTTCCTGTGGGAGACGATGGGCCTGATGCTGCTGGGCATGGCGTTGTTCAAGTCGCGCATGCTGACCGGCGACTGGGAGCCCGCCCGGTATCGCAAATGGGCGCTGCGCTGCTTCCTGATCGGCGTACCGCCGCTAATTGCACTCGCCTGTTACCAGATCGCGAGCGGGTTCAGCGCGGTGTCGACTTTCGGCGCGACGCTGTCGCTGTCGACGCCATTCGATATTGTGATGACGATCGGCTGGGCCGCACTCATCATGTGGCTGATCAAGGTGAAAGCCAACGACGCGATCCGTATGCGACTTGCCGCGACCGGACGCATGGCCTTCACCAACTATCTCACGACATCGATCGTCATGACGACGATCTTCTATGGCTATGGGCTGGGCTTGTTCGGGAGCATTGGCCGGACCGCGCTCTATCTCTTCTGTTTCGGAATGTGGGCCGCGATGCTGTTCTGGTCAAAGCCGTGGCTCGCGCGCTTCCACTATGGACCACTCGAATGGTTATGGCGCAGCCTGTCGCGCTGGCAGGTGCAACCGATGCGAAAAACTGCGGCTCAATAGCCGATGGCGCGATCGAAGCCCGACGGGCGACGCTGGACGAGCGGATTGGCCTCGCGTTCAAGCGCGCCGAGCGTTTCCTCAAACATCGGACGAAGCGCGACGACGCGCGGCAGATATTCCTCAGGACTGATCTGGCTCTCGACACAGTGCCGCGCGAAAACCTCGATATCCTCGGCGAGCGCGCCGAGCCTTTCGCCGCCGAACTGACGCGCTTCGCTTTTCAGCGTGTGCGCGGGCATGACAAGGCCGCCCGCGTCGCGCGCGCGCATCGCCTCTTCGATCGCGGCAACCGATTTGATGCCGTCTTCGCGAAAATAGCCGAGAATCCTTACAAACGCCGCGCCCAACTGGGTGCGCGTCGCGCGAAATTCATCCCAATCGACCAGGATTTCGTCCAATGTTCCGTCCCTTGGTATTCAAATTCGGTCGTGGTCCCGGCCGATCCATGCCCCAGCTTCGGTAAAAAAGACGTTACAATACCCGCGCCCGGATGACGAAAGGCGCCCCATTTTGGATCAGCGCCGGACTCGCCAGCCTGCGTCACCCGAAGGGGACACGGTATCTTCGACCGACCAGCCATGCTCGCCTGCCAGTGCTGCGACCTCGCGCGCCGCCTGCGGATCGTCGGCGAGCAGCAGGACATCGGCCGTCTCGCGCAGCGCCCGCGCCAGCCTGAGCGCCGGCCAGGGGCAGCGCATCCCGCGCGCATCGACGACGCGCGTCCCCAATGCGTCAGGTCCGGTCATTCGTCATAGGGATTGCGCGAATTGCGGAAATTGAGGCGTACCGGCACGCCCTGGAACCCCAGTTCCTTGCGCATCCCGTTGACCAGATAGCGTTCATAACTTCCCGGCAAACTGTCGGTACGCGACCCGAAGACGACGAAGGTCGGCGGCCGCGTGCGCGCCTGCGTGATGTAACGCAGCTTGATACGCTTGCCGCCCGGCGCCGGTGGCGGATTATTCTCGACCGCCCCTTCGAACCAGCGATTGAGCCGCGCGGTCGAAACACGGTTGGTCCAGATATCGCGCTGTTCGAAAGCGACACGGACCAGCGTATCAATCCCCTTGCCCGTCGCGCCTGAGATGCTGAGCACGGGAACGCCCTTCACCTGGCTGAGCCCGTCGTCAAGCGCGTTCCGAACGCCGTTGAACAGTGCCGAGGGATCTTCGGCGATATCCCATTTGTTGAGCGCGACGATCAGCGCCCGCCCTTCCTGCAGCACCTTGTCGGCGATGCGCAGATCCTGCGCCTCGAGGCCCTTCGTGGCATCGAGCAGCAGCACCACGACCTCGGCGAAATCGACCGCGTGGAGCGCATCGGCGACCGAGAGCTTTTCGAGCTTGTCGACGACCTTGGCGCGCTTGCGCATGCCCGCGGTGTCGAAAAGCTGGATTTCGTGGACCTCGCCGTCATTTTCCCATTGCCAGTCGACGCGGATCGAATCGCGCGTGATCCCCGCCTCGGGCCCGGTGATCAAGCGATCCTCGCCGATCATGCGGTTGATCAGCGTCGATTTGCCCGCGTTCGGACGGCCGACGATCGCCAGCTTCATCGGTCCGAGCGGCGCGTCCTCATCCTCTTCGCCTTCCACCGGCGGCGGAAAGGCTTCGGCTTCAGCCGCGTCATAAGCCTCGATGATCGGACGCAGCGCATCGAACAGGTCGACGACCCCCTCGCCATGCTCGGCGCTGAGCGCGATCGGATTGTCGAAGCCGAGCGAATAGCTCTCCATCAGGCCGTTTTCGCCCTGCTTCCCCTCAGCCTTGTTGACGAGGAGAATGATCGGCGTGTCCTCGCTGCGCAGCCAGCGCGCGATTTCCTCGTCGAGCGGAGTTACGCCCGCACGGCCGTCGATCATGAACAGCGCCGCATCGGCCTCGCGCACCGCCTTTTCGGTCTGCACGCGCATCCGGCCGGGCAGCGTCGCCGCGTCATAATCCTCGAAACCGGCGGTATCGACGATGGTGAACTTCAGGCCGAGCAGTTCACCGTCGCCCTCGCGCCGGTCGCGCGTGACTCCGGGCTGGTCGTCGACGAGCGCAAGGCGCTTGCCGACCAGCCGGTTGAACAGCGTCGATTTGCCGACATTGGGGCGGCCGACAATGGCGATCGTCGCGAATCGCGACATGGCTTGGTTCCTATCCTATCCGGGCCACCCCGGCCCGGACGCTGTATCAGCGCCAGGCCGTGAGCTTTCCATCGTCCGCGAGGACGTACAAAATATTATTCGCAACCACCGGCGGCTGCGACAGCGACGATTTGAATTCGGTCGATCCCAGCAGCGATCCGTCGGTCGGCGAGAATTCGGACAACGTGCCTTCGCTGTTCACCGCGATCAAACGGCCGCCCGCAAGAATCGGGCCGGTCCAGCGGATCGGGTCCTTCTTCTTCTTTTCGGTTTCAACGCGGAAACGCGCGAGCTGCTGCATCCAACGTACCTTGCCGCTGGTGCGAGCGACGCACAGAAGCTTGGCATCGTCGGTCATGGCATAGACCCACTCGCCAACGACATAGGGCGTCGAAATGCCGGCGATCGAGATTTCCCAGCTACGCTGGCCCGTGACGAGTTCATAGCTCGCCATGCGGCCGCCCTGACCGAGCGCGAAGACGCGGCCACGGTCGACGACCGGATCGGCATCGACGTCGGTGAGCGTCGAAACCGACAGCGCCATCGACGTGCGCGCAAGCGCATCTTCCCACAGGTCGCGGCCGTTTTCGTAACGATAGGCCTGCACTTCACCCGACGAGAAGCCAGCGACGATCGTCCCCTGCCCGGCTGCGGGCGACGCGGCGCCAAACACGCTGCCCGGCTCCATCGATGCGGTCGCCTGCCACTGCACCGCGCCATCGGCGGCGTTGAGGGCAAAAATCTGATTGTCCTGGCTGATCACATAGACCCCGCCAAAGGCGATCGTCGGCGCGCCGCGCAGGGGCCCCGAAGGCTTTACCTTCCAGATCACCGAGCCGTCCGCAACGTTCAGCGCCGCGACATCGCCGACGCCGCTCGTGGCATAAACCACATTGCCGTCGACCCCGGCACCACCGCCGAACAGCGATGCCTTGAAATCCTTGCCCGTGCTGCCGATCGCGGCGCTCCACAATTTCGCGCCCGTATCGGCGGCGAAAGCGGTGACGACAGCATCGGTATCGACGACGAACAGCCGGTTGTCGGCAATCACGGGCGAGGCCGCGATCCGCTGTTTGTTCGTGTTGCCCGCGATGCTGGTTTCCCACAGCTTGGTTCGCGTGGCGGCGAGCGCCGGATGACCCATCGATTTCGAAGCGTTGCCGCCCGACTGCGCCCAATTGGCGTTGACCGCCGGTTCGGGAAGCACGACCGCGATCGATGCGGTGGCGGGATCGACCTTGACGCTGTTGTCGTTCGACAGGATCGACACGCGGTCACCCACCGTCGGGGTCTTCGGTCCGCCGTCGCCCTTGAGCACCCCACATGCCGTGAGCGGCAGCGCCAGCAGCGCCGCATAAATTCCGTAACGCGCTTTCCGCATATTAATTGGCTTTCTCAGTCTTTGCGGCTGCCGCTGCCTTCGGCGCAGCATTGCCTTTCTGGTCCTTTTCGGCGCTTTCGTTCGCGCGATCTGCGACCGCGTCGACGCCGAGCATACCCGCCATCTGCACCGAGCGCGATTGCAGCGATTTGGAGACGTCGGGCAATTTGGCGATGCGTCCGTAAAGCGCGCCCGCCTGATCGAACTGCCCCAACTGATAATGCGCGGTCGCCGAAAGTTCGGCGGCGCTCGCGAACCAGCTCGACGCCGGATCCTTTGCGTCGACCATCGGCTTCATTCGCGCGATCACCACCTCGGGCTTCAGCGTGTCATATTCAAACGCCGTCTGGCGGATCAGCGCAAGGTCGCGCAGCGCCTGGTCGAGCTTCGTGTCGGCAGCGACTTTCGCCATCAACGCAGCGGCGGCTTTCAGGTCGCCGGTCTGCGCCTTGATATTCGCTTCCTGCATTTGCGCGACGGCGCGATAGGCGGGATCGCCTTCGGCAACGAGCTTCTCCAGTTCGGCGGTCGCGGCGCGCGGCTGGTTGGTGCTGAGCTTTTCGAACGCCGCAATCAGTTCTTCGGCCTGTTCGCCGCGCGCGGCATCCTGACGATGGCTCCAGAAGAGATAGCCGCCGAACGCGAGCAAAGCGGCGAGCACGCCGCCGATGATCCAGCGGCCGTAGCGCTGCATGATCGTGTCGAGCCGGTCCTTGCGGACGGCTTCGTCGACTTCCTGCAACAGCGCGGCATCATTCGTCGGGCTCAGGGCCAATCAAACCTCCATATACTCGTCATGGCTCTGGGCATTCGTCCCGCCGGTCGCTTCCTTAGCGACAGCACCGAAAAAGGCCAAGCGTTTCACTTTGGTGGATCGCTGAGCCATCAACCGGCGTAGGTCTGATCCTCGGTCGGGAATGAACGGGACCTGACTTCGTCGGCATAGTCCTTCACCGCGGCTTCCACGACGCCCGCCATATTCCCGAAGCGCTTCACGAATTTGGGGACACGTTCGAACATGCCGAGCATGTCGTCGGTGACGAGCACCTGGCCGTCGCACTGTGCCGAGGCACCGATGCCGATCGTCGGGCAATCGACCTTGTTCGTGATCTCGATTGCAATCGATTCGAGCACGCCTTCGATGACGATCGAAAACGCACCGGCCTGCGCGACCGCAATGGCATCTTCGACGATCGAGCGCGCCTCTTCCTCGCTCTTGCCGCGCACGCCATAACCGCCGAGAATGTTGACCGCCTGCGGGGTCAGCCCGACATGACCCATCACCGGGATGCCGCGCTGGGTCAGGAATTCGATCGTCGGCGCAAGCACCTTGCCGCCCTCGACCTTCACAGCGGCCGCACCGGTTTCCTTGAGCAGCCGCGCGGCATTGTCGAAGGCCTGCTGCGGGCTCCCTTCATAGCTACCGAAGGGCATGTCGACGATCACTGCGGCATGATAGCTGCCGCGGACGACCGCGGCGCCGTGCAGCGCCATCATGTCCATCGTCACGCCGACGGTATGCGGCAGACCATAGATCACCTGCGCGAGCGAATCGCCGACGAGCAACATGTCGCAATGCGGATCGAGCAGTTGCGCCATGCGGACGGTGTAGGCGGTGAGCATCACAAGCGGCTCGCCGCCCTTGCGCTGACGGATACGCGGCACCGTTAAGCGCTTCATCGGCTGCGGCGTCGGATTGGCGCGGCTCGTTGAGGTGTCGAGGGTGAGCGTTTTGGGGAGTGTAGACATGGCGCGGGGGCTTAGCGGCTAAAGCGCATACGCGAAAGCGGCAAAGGCCAAGCATGTCACTGATTATTGACTCCATGTTAAAAATATATAACATAGAGTTCGAATCATATGACATGGAGTAGGGCGAATGTCTTTTCGGGAAAAGATTCACTGGGTGACGCTGGTGACGATGATTCTGGCGTTCGGCTGGTATTTCCTCCTTTATCCTTGGCGGATTGTCGGGAGCCCGGCGGGCGTGATGGCGACCGCAGGAATGCTGGTTCCCGTGACGATTGCGATCATCGTGGCGATGACCATCGCGACCGCCTTTCTGGCGATCCGAAGCCCCCACGAGGCAGAAGCGCGCGAAGATGAGCGCGACCGCGACTTCCATTTGCGCGGAACGCATTTCGGCTACTATCCGCTCGTCATCGGAATCTGGATCAATATCTTCCTGATCTTCTGGGGCATCGGGCAAGCCGAGCAGCTCAACCTGATGATCGCGACGCTGGTCGTGGCCGAGCTCGTGAGGATCGGCACGCAGCTCTATCTCTATCGCCGAGGCTATTGAGCCATGGCGTATCGCACCGCTGACTTCGAAGGATGGCAGATGACCTATCGGGAAAAGACCGCCTGGCTCAATCTCGTCTGCATGCTGATTGCCTACAGCCTCTATTTCAGCCTCGTCATTGCCGGCCATCCCGCTGGGCGGGAGATGTTCCCGATGCTGTGGCTGTTCGGGGGAATCGCCGCTACGCAGGCGGTGGTCGTTATCGCGGGGACGATTGCCCTGCTTCTCGCGACGCCGAAAGCCGATCGCAAGCCAGCCGACGAGCGCGACCGCGCGATCAGTCGGCGCGGCCGGGCGGCCGCCTATTATGCCATGCTGGTTGGGATGATCCTTGTCGGAGTGGTGATGCCGTTCACCGACACCGGGGTGAAGATCGCCAATGCCGCCCTTTTCGCCATCGTGCTGGCCGAGACGGTCCACAGCGTCGTCGTCCTGCTGAGCTACCGGCGAGGCTGGCATGGCTAAGCCTCCCTTCACCAACGATATCCGGACGCTGCGCTTCCTTTCCGGCGAGATGACGCAGGGCGATCTCGGCGACCGCGTCGGTGTCACGCGACAGACGATCGCCGCGATCGAGCAGGGTAAATATTCGCCTTCGCTGGAGGTCGCATTTCGCATCGCGCGCGTGTTCGACAAGCCACTCGAAGCGGTGTTCCAGTGGACTGACACCACCAACGACTGAGACAGCGCGGCCGCGCGGGCCCGGACCGATGCCCCTCCCCGGTGGTGTCGGGCCGGGCCTTAGGCGGCGCTCAGCGCAGAGAGTTGTTCATCGTCGAGGCGAAGATCGAGGCTGCCCATCAACTCGTCAAGTTGCTCGACGGATGTCGCGCTGGCGATCGGCGCGGTGACGCCCGGCTGCGCGGCAACCCACGCAAGCGCGATCTGCGAAAGGGTAGCACCGGTTTCTGCCGCGATGCGATCCATCACCGCCAGCACCGCCGGCCCCTTGCCTTCGAGATAGGGCTTGGCCCGCGCACCGCGCGCACTTTTTCCCAAGTCGTCGGCGCCCCGATATTTGCCCGACAGATAGCCCGACGCGAGGCTGAAATAGGTGACGACGCCCAGGCCTTCGTCGACGCATGTTTGTTGCAGCGCGCCTTCATATTGGGCGCGGTCGAGCAGATTGAGTTCGGGCTGCATCGCGGTGAAGCGCGGCAGGCCCTGTTCGTCAGCCACGCGGAGCGCCTCTGCGAGGCGCTCCGCCGAATAGTTCGACGCGCCGATCGCGCGGACGATGCCGGCATCGACCAGTTCGGCAAACGCACCGAGCACTTCACCCAGCGGCACATCGGGATCGTCCTTGTGCGCGAAATAGAGGTCGATCGTGTCGACGCCGAGACGATCGAGCGATCCCTGCACGGCCTCGCGGATGCGATCGGGCTTCAGCCCGCCCGGCATCATCCCCACCTTGGTCACGATCAACACCTGTTCGCGCGCGCCGCTTTCCTTCAGCCAGGCTCCTAGCATGCTTTCGGATTCGCCGCCCTTGTGCCCCGGAACCCACGCCGAATAGACGTCGGCGGTGTCGATCATCCCGCCGCCGAGCTCGACGAAACGGTCGAGGACGGCGAAGCTCGCATCGCGCCCTGCGGTCATGCCGAAGACATTGCCGCCCAGCACGAACGGACGGATCGAAAGGCCGCTCTGGCCCAATGGCTTTTCGCTCATTTTCCGTTCCCTTTGACTGCGACCACCGCTTCGCGCGGATTGTCGCTGAACAGACCGTCGATCCCCGTCGCAAGATAGGCGGCGATCTCGCCCGCGAGGTCGCCGTGCCCCGCCGGATTGACCCCGCCCTTGTCACCGAGCGGCAGGAAATAATTTTCGCGCCGGAACGTCCAGGGATGGACTTTCAGCTTCGCCGCATGCGCATCGTGCACAAGGCTGGTCGGCGTGCCAAGCCGACCGAGCGCGCCGCGCGGGATCACCATCGCCTTGTTCGGGCCGATCCCGTCGGCGTAGGCGGCGATCATCTTCAGCCCCTCGGGCGACGTCATGGCGGCATAGCTGGTTCCGGGCCGATCGGCCGGTCCGCCCTCGGCATCCATCAACTGGATCAACGGCAGATCGCTCTTTGCGCGCAGGTCCATCAGATTGCCGACTTCGAAGCTTTGGATGAACACATGCGCGGCGCGGCCGCGATAGCCGAAGCGATCGAGCATGGCGAGCAACGGCGCCTCGTGCGGCAGGCCGATCGAGACGAAATAGCTCGGATGCTTGGTTTCGGGATAGACGCCAACCGGCGTCTTGCGGCCTTTGTTCACCTCCGCGAGCAGCGTGAGGATCTCCTCGAATGTCGGGATTTCGAACTGGCCGTCATATTCGGTACTGCGCAGCTTCGGCAGCCGCTCTCGCGCGCGCAGCGTCTTGAGTTCGGCGAGCGTGAAATCTTCGGTGAACCAGCCGGCAACCTGCTGCCCGTCGATCGTCTTCGTCGCCTTGCGGCCGGCGAATTCGGGATGCGCGGCGACGTCGGTGGTTTCCGAAATCTCATTCTCGTGCCGCGCGACGAGCACGCCGTCTTTCGTCAACACCAGATCGGGCTCGATATAATCGGCACCGAGGTCGATCGCGAGCCGGTAGCTTGCCAGCGTATGTTCGGGACGTTCGCCCGACGCGCCGCGATGGGCGATCACGATCGGCGGCTGGCCATCGAGAGTGGGCTGCGCTGTCACCGTGTCAGCAGTGCAACCAGCGGACAGCATGACGGCCAGCAAGGCCAAAAACGACCGGATCATGCTGCAAAACGCGCCTTCCATTCATCGGCCGAGAAACCGACGCTGATACCATTATCTGCTTCGACAACCGGCCGACGGATCATCGCAGGCTGATCGAGCATCAGCGCCTTCGCCGACGCCGCATCCAGCCCATCCTTCTGCGCATCGGGCAGCTTGCGAAAGGTCGTACCGGCCTTGTTGAGCAGCTTTTCCCAGCCGAGCGCGTCGATCCAGCCCTGCAGTCGCGCTGCGTCGAGCCCATCCTTGCGCACATCGTGAAAATGATAGGCCACGCCTTGCTCGTCGAGCCAGCGCCGCGCTTTCTTCACCGTGTCGCAGTTCGAAATGCCATAGAGAATCATCGTCATGGGTCAGGGACTAGCAGGCGCCGGTTGCAGTTTCGAGGCCGAGAGAGTGAACGCGCTCAGGAAATCGACGGTCGGTCCGCGATGCGCGTGTTCGCGCTCGCCAGCTTGCCGCGCAGCGCGCGCGCGAACCCTTCGTGTAGCGCACCCGCAATCCCCGGGTTCGCCGCCAGATAGGCGCGCAGCGCCGCCGCGGGCACGAACCACAGGCGGGCGTTGGTGCCCAGCAGCACCGTCCCCGTCGCATGGGTGCCGTCGAGGACGGTCGCTTCGCCGATCAGCGCGCCGTCCGAAAGCTTTCCGATCTCGACCCCGTCGCGCAGGATCGTGGCCTTGCCCTCCGCCAGATAGAAGAGGCTGGGCGCCGCCTGATTTTCGCGGATCAGCACCTCGCCGCGCCTTGCCGATATCCAGTTTCCCTGGTCGATCAGGTCGCGCGCGACCATCGCGCCAAGCCCCGGAAAATGCTGCCTGCGCAATTCTTCTTCCTCGGCGGTGAAGCGGATATTCGCCCCGCCGAGCCATAACCGCGCCAATATACCGATATTGATCGCTAGGATGGCGAGTACCAGCAGGCCGTAACCGACGTCGCCTCCCCTGAACAATGTCAGCGGCAGCGCCACCAGCGCCGCCGCGGCAAGGCCGATGCGCGCATATTCGATCCTCACGACAAGGCTTGTCGCGAGCAACAGGAGCAGCACCCCATATACGAACCACGCGGATTCGAAATTCGCCATTGCTAGTCGCTCGCATCCCGACCCGCCGCCGGGCCACCGGGTGTATGACGTTGCCGATCGCAAAAAGCCTTGGCCGCAGACCCCTCCACATCCAAAGCACGTAACAAACTAACCGTTTTTGCCGCTCAAGAAAAGCATAGGTGCGCAAATGTCACGATAATGCTAATTTTCGGGTTTGATCGTGCCGGAAACATTGCTTCCGCGCGACATAGGCGCCATGTGGCGCTCGATTCGAACGCGAAAAGACAGGCATATGACGAAAAACTGGCAACCGCATAGCTGGCGCTCGCACGAAGCCCGCCAGCTTCCCACCTATCGCGACGCCGATGCGCTGGCGGCCGCCGAGCGTGAGCTCAGCAATTATCCGCCGCTGGTCTTTGCCGGCGAAGCGCGCGACCTGACCGCCGAACTCGGCCGCGTGGCCGAGGGCAAGGCGTTCCTGTTGCAGGGCGGCGATTGCGCCGAAAGCTTTGCCGAATTCCATCCGAACAATATCCGCGACACCTTCCGCGTGCTGCTTCAGATGGCGGTCGTGCTGACCTTTGCGTCGAAAATGCCCGTGGTGAAGCTCGGCCGCATGGCGGGTCAGTTCGCCAAGCCGCGCTCGGCCGACATGGAAGATATCGGCGGCATCGAGTTGCCGAGCTATCGCGGCGACATCATCAACGACATCGCGTTCGAGGAAGCGGGCCGCGAGCCCGACCCGCAGCGCATGGTGAAGGCGTACAACCAGTCGGCGGCCACGCTGAACCTGCTGCGCGCCTTTGCCAATGGCGGCTATGCCAATCTGCACCAGGTCAACGCCTGGACGCACGATTTCATGGACCGCAGCCCGTGGGCGAAAAAATATCAGGAAACCGCCGCGCGCATTTCCGAAGCGCTCGCCTTCATGGAAGCGTGCGGCGTCACGCCGGAAACCGTGCCGCAGATTAAGGGCACCAGCTTCTACACCAGCCACGAAGCCTTGTTACTTCCTTATGAGCAAGCACTGACCCGTCAGGACAGCCTGACCGGCGGCTGGTACGATACGTCGGGCCACTTCCTGTGGGTAGGCGACCGCACCCGCTTTGAAGGTTCGGCGCACATCGAATATTTGCGCGGTATCGGCAATCCGGTCGGCATGAAGTGCGGCCCGAGCCTCGAGCCCGACGCGCTGCTGCGCCTGCTCGATACGCTTAACCCGAACCATGTCGCCGGACGCATGACGCTGATCACGCGTTATGGCCACGACAAGATCGAAGCGCATCTGCCCAAGCTGGTACGCGCGGTGAAGGAATCGGGTCACCCGGTCGTCTGGTCGTGCGACCCGATGCACGGCAATGTGATCAAGACGCCCAACGGCTATAAGACGCGGCCGTTCGATCGCATCCTCGCCGAAGTGCGCGGCTTCTTTGCCGTGCACCGCGCCGAGGGCACGCATGGCGGCGGCATCCATATCGAAATGACCGGCCAGAATGTCACCGAATGCACCGGCGGCGCGATGGATGTCACGCAGATGGATCTTGCCGACCGCTATCACACGCATTGCGATCCGCGCCTGAACGCCGGTCAGAGCCTCGAGCTGGCATTCCTGCTGGCCGAAATGCTCAATCAGGAAATGGCGGATCGCGCCAAGCAAGCGGCGTAAAACCAACTTTGTCATTGCGACCCCGGCGAAAGCCGGGGTCGCAATGACAATCTAAGAAATTACTTACCCGGCCACTGCTTCGTATCGGCGAACGCCCGGCCCAGCGCGACATGCAGATCGGCATCCTCCGCCGCACCGCCAAGCGGGATCTTGTCCGAGAAATTGTCGGCGGCACTGTGATAGTCGCTGCCAAGAAAAGCTTCGAGCAGCTTCATGTCCGAGAAGCTGCCGCCGACCATCAGCGACGTCACGCCCTTTGCACCCAGCGCCCAGCCGTCCTGCCGCTGGATGAAGGCATCGGCCTCGCCATCCTCGTCGAGCTTGCGGCCGAGCTTCGTCGCGGTCTCGCGCACAACAGCGTCATAGGCGGGCTTGCCGCGTCCGATCGTCGCCACCGGGGTGCCGCGCGGGGAGATGGCGATCGTATCGATGTTGAGCGCGACCGTGATGTCGGACAGCGGCACGACCGGATGATCGGCAAAATAATGTGCGCCAAGCAGACCCTTTTCCTCTGCTGTCGTCGCCATGAAATAGATGTCGCGGTCGGGGCGAGCGCCCGAACCCAGGCGCTTTGCCACCTCGATCAGCACCGCGATACCGCTCGCATTGTCGACCGCGCCGTTACAGATACGATCAGCGGCGCCTTCGGGCTCGCAAATGCCGAGGTGGTCCCAGTGCCCCAGAAACAGGATCGCCTTACCATCGGGCTTGGCGCCGGGAAGCTTTGCGATGATATTGTTGCTGGCAAAGGCTCGTGAGGTCGATTGCGCCTTCATGCTGGCGGTCACCGGCAGCGCCGCGCCCTTATAGTCAGGCGATTTCGCCGCCTCTCGCAGCCCATCGCCATCCTGCCCTGCCTTTTTCAGCAAGGCATCAGCCGCCTCGATCGACAGGAAGCCGCTGATCGGTGCGCCCGGCTTGGCGCTCGCGAGCCGTACCGACTTGGCGCCCGCGCTTTCGCGCAGTTCCGTCCACGGCACCGCATCGGTCGCGATCACCAGCACCGCCGAGGCACCCGCATCGGCAAGCATCTGGCGCCGCTCGCGATAGCGCGGCAGCTTGTCGCCGAAGGGCGCATTGTCGAACAGCATGATCGCGAGCTTGCCCTTGACGTCGGTATTGACCTTGCCCGCGCCATCGAGGCCATAGCCGACGAAGACGGCGGGAAGATCGTCAAAGGAGGCCGACGCATCGCGGCTGCTCAGGATAATCCCGTCATTCCCCAGCGCGAAGTCGCGGCCGTTGACCTTGAATTTCGCAGAGCCGCCAAGCGCCTGCGTTTCGACGAAGGGTACCGGCTGGAGCCAGGGTGTCGCGCTGCCCGGAACAGCTTCGAGCCCGGCCTTCGCCCATTCGCCGACGATATAGGCGATCGTGCGATCTTCTCCCTCGGTTCCCGGCGCACGGCCTTCGAACGCATCGCTCGCGAGGACCTTGATATGGTCGGCAAGCTCGGCCTCGGTAATCGGGGCGTCGCCCTTGGCGGGCGCGGCCGAGCAGGCGGGAGCGAAAGCGGCAAGGGCGATGGCCGCGACGGCGGCGTGGAAACGGGTGGTTTTCATGGCGCCGCCGCATGGCATTTCCGCCGCGGCGCGGCAAGGCGCGTTCGTCGAAAGACGAACGGCGGCGTCAACCCCGCCCCGCGCGCTCCAGCAATGCCTTGGCCGCTGCAACATGCATATCCTCGATCATCCGCCCATCATGCCGCTGCGCCCCGCCCGTTGCCGCCGCGACCAGCGCTTCTGCGGCGGCGACCTCGCGTTCGGAGGGCGCGAACGCCATGTTGCACGGATCGACCTGCAACGGATGGATCAGAGTCTTGCCGTCGAAACCGAACCGTCGGCCCTCAGCCACCTCGGCGGCGAAACCTGCGGCATCGTCGATCGCATTATAAACGCCGTCGAAACACCATACGCCGCCGGCGCGCGCCGCCAGCACGATCGTCTGGATCGCGTGGCTCATCGCGCCGCGGTCCATTCCGTCGGGCAGTTTGAGTTCGTGCGCGAGATCGTTGAGCCCACCGATCAACCCCGTCACCACCCGGTCGGCCGCGATATCTCGCGCCGCATAGATCGCAGCGGGCGTCTCGATCATGGCAAAGACCGGCAGGCCCATGTCGCGGAGCGGGTCGAGGTCGGCTGGCACGTCGACTTTCGGCAGCACGACCGCATCGAGTGCAAGACCATAGAGCGCCGCAATATCGGCCTCCTGCTCATAGGCGCCGGTGGCGTTGACGCGCACCGCGACGCGCTTGCCGGGATATCCGGCCTCGACCGCGCGGCGCATCGCATCGCGTGCCTCGATCTTGCGGTCCGCCGGCACCGCGTCCTCGAGGTCGATGATCAGCATGTCGGCGGCGAGCGCGTGCGCCTTTTCGAGCGCGCGTGCGTTCGAACCGGGGACATAGAGCAGCGAGCGCGGCGGATAGTCACTTGGGGTCATGCGCTTTTCTGTGGCGCAAGGCGGCCATTGCCGCAATAAGGAAGCGGGTTTGCAAAGTCGCAATTTTGCAGAGGGGATGATCGATGGAATTTGCGCTTGCACTGGTGGTTTTGGCTCTTGTGTTCCTGATCTGGGCGCTCACGCCCGTTCGTCAGGGCTATGCCTATACGATCGAACGCTTCGGCCGCTACACGCACACCGCGCAGCCTGGGCTCAACTTCATCATGCCGATCTTCGACCGTGTCGGGCGCAAAGTGAACATGATGGAGCAGGTGCTCGACATCCCGGGCCAGGAAATCATCACCAAGGACAATGCGATGGTCGCGGTCGACGGCGTCGTCTTCTTCCAGGTGCTCGACGCCGCGCGCGCCGCCTATGAGGTGAGCGACCTCTATCTCGCGATCATGAACCTTACGACCACGAACCTTCGCACCGTGATGGGTTCGATGGACCTCGACGAAACGCTGTCGAAGCGCGACGAGATCAACACCCGGCTACTCCACGTCGTCGACGACGCAACGACCCCATGGGGTGTCAAGATCACGCGCGTCGAGATCAAGGACATCCGCCCGCCCGCCGATATCTCGAACGCGATGGCACGGCAGATGAAGGCCGAGCGTGAAAAGCGCGCAAACATCCTCGAAGCCGAAGGCATGCGCGCCTCCGAAATCCTCCGCGCCGAGGGCGAGAAGCAGGGCCAGATCCTGCAGGCAGAGGGCCGCCGCGAAGCCGCTTTCCGCGACGCCGAAGCGCGCGAACGCGAAGCCGAGGCCGAAGCGAAGGCGACGCAGATGGTGTCCGACGCAATCGCCAGCGGCAATGCGCAGGCGATCAACTATTTCATCGCGCAGAAATATGTCGAGGCGGTAAGCCAGTTCGCAACCAGCCCGAATGCTAAGACGATCCTCTTCCCCGTCGAAGCAACGCAGCTCATCGGCACGCTCGGAGGGATCGGCGAACTCGCCAGGGATGCGCTCGAACGCAAGACGGGAGCCTGACATGCCCGACTGGCTGACGAATATGGAACCGCACTGGGCGTGGCTTTCGCTCGGCGTGCTGCTCGCCGCCGCCGAGATCGTCGCGCCGGGCTTTTTCCTCATCTGGGTCGGCGCCGCGGCGGTCGTCACCGGCGTCGTCGCCTGGATCGTCCCGCTCAGCATCCCGCTCCAGCTCGGCATCTTCGCCATATTGTCGTTCGTCGCGCTCTACGGCGGGCGCCGCTGGTTGAAGGCGAACCCGATCACGACGACCGACCCGCACCTCAACCAGCGCGGTGGCCGCCTGATCGGCGAAGTGCTGACGGTGACCAAGGCGATCGAGGACGGCCGCGGCCGGGCCAAGGTCGGCGACGGCGAATGGCCGGTGCGCGGGCCCGACGTTGCCGAAGGCGCGAAGGTGCGCGTTGTCAGCGCCGACGGCGGCGTGCTGGTGGTCGAGGTGGCCTAGCCGCCCTTCGACCGCGAATAGATTGCGACGACATGGCCTAGCGCATCGCTCTCGCCGATCCGGCGGAAACCGAGCTTCGCCGACACGCGCTCGGACGCGTCATTGCCCGGATCGATGATGCAGCGCACCTCGGCCTCATCCAGATGTTCGTCGGCCCAGCCTAGCGCCGCGCGCATCGCCTCGGTCGCATAGCCCGCGCCCCAATGGTCGGCGTCGAACGCCCATCCCGCTTCGGGAACCCCCTCCAGCTCGGGGATGCCGCGGCAAAAATAGCTTAGGCCGCCCATTCCGACCAGCGCGTCGCTCGCCCGGTCGGCGAACACCCAATAGCCAAAGCCCATCACCGGCCACAGCCCCGCCGAGCTCAGGAACTTGCCCCAGCTGACGTCGGGTGCGCGCGGTTCACCGCCGATGAAGCGCGTGACGCGTTCGTCGGCCCACATCGCGATATGGACGTCCTTGTCGGACAGGCGCCCCGGGCGCAGGCGCAAACGGTCGGTTTCGATGACGGGAGGCGATGTATACATCGCCCCGATGTGCCGAACCGGCGCGGGCCGGTCAATCCGGGTTCAGATAATGGTCGAACAGGTCGTGCAGCACGGCCTTGCCGTCGACCTGCTGCTTCGCGCGCATCACGCCGAGAGTGTCGACGCGCGTCAGCACGTCCACATGACGAAGCACGCCATGATATTGCGGCCGGTCGTTGAAATCGTGGAACAGGAAGATACAGTCGGGCTTGCAGTGGATGATCGACTGCAACAGGCAGGCGACACGAAAGCGGCCGTCGATAAACACCGCATCGGGGCTGCCGCCCATGACGCGCCAGATATGCGTGTGATAGCGCGGCCAGTCGCGCAGCCGGTTTTCATCGACCGGATAACCCCATTCGCCCACGGGTCCGATGTCGACATGAACGGGGGTAAATTCCACCGCCTCGCGGGAGACCTCGGTGTGAACCCTGGTCAGCCAGTCGGTATCGCTGTCGACGCTGACGATGCGCTGCACCTGCCGCGCCGCCACCACGGTACTGCCGCCGCACCCGAATTCGAGCAAGGAAGCCAGCCCAGCGAGCTGCAGTTCGAACTGCACGACCTCGGCCGCGGTCATATGTGGTTGCATGGTCCCCTCCACCGGTCGGAGGATATGGGAGGACGAACGCCGCGTCCAGCCTGCGTTGCCGGTCATGCCCGCGAAAGCGCGATCCAAAGGAGGGGAGAGAGAAACCGTCCCGGATCGCGCTTTCGCAGGGGGTCAGGCTGCCGCGGCAGCCAGTTCGGGTTTAGACGAATGCGCCGGCATGATCGCGTCGGCATAGTCGCTTTCATATTTCTGGATCAGCGACCGGTCGTCATGATTCCACGGGTGGAAGCCAGGCATGAAATAGGAAAGCCAAGGGAAGAAGCTCTTGCGCAACACGCCGGGCGTGCCGAGCAGATACCACCAGATGCGCGCCGTGACGCGCCAGCCGGTGAGGCCGTCCTGCCTAAGCAGCGCCTTCATCCCCTTCACGCGCTTCGGCCAGAAGCGAGTGGTGACAAGGATCATCATCAGCGATTTCGCACGCCAGCGCCGGAAACGGCTCCAGTCCTTCGTCGCGTGAAGCCAGGTGTCGTAGGCGACACCCTTATGCTCGATTTCCTCGATCGCGTGCCATTTCCATAAGCTGGCCCACTCGGGCTCGGCGCCCGCATACATCTTGTCCTCGCGCAGCATCACCGCCGCCATCATGGCGGTATAATGTTCGAGCGCGATCGTCGCCATCAGGTTGACGATCTGCGGCCGCGTCTTGATGAGGTCGAGGACCTGGTTCACATCGGCTTCGAGTTCCGACAGGTCGTACCCCGCTTCCGCTGCCTTCTTGTTAAAGACGACATGCTCGCGGCTGTGGATCACTTCCTGCTGGGTAAAGGCCCGGATTTCGCGTGCCAGCTTGTCGGGCACACCATCGCGGTGCGCCTTCACCGCCTCGATGAACATCGCCTCGCCGCGCGGAAAAGTTACCGACAGCGCGGTGTGGAATGCCGAGGCGATCGGGTCGCCGTTCAGCCACCAGCGGCCCTGCCGATCGTCACGGCCAAAGCGCATGTCGCGCGGAGTGATCGACAGATCGGCGGGCGTCGGCGACTGGGAAATGCTGGACATATGGCTCATACCGTCGAAAAGGGGAGACGGGCCAGCAATAGGGTTTACTTACACACATGTCAATAGTGAAGAAGCGTTTGAGTCCCGAGGAAAGCCGTTCGGCGGCGCTCGAGGCTGCACGCCAGATTTTGGTCGAAACGGGGCCTGCGGCGGTGACGCTGAAGGCCGTCGCGGCGCGGATCGACCGCACCCACGCGAACCTGCTCCATCATTTCGGTAGCGCCGCGGGGCTGCAAAAGGCCCTAGCCGCCTATCAGGCCGAAACCGTATGCGCGACGATCGGCAAGAAAATGGCCGAATCGGCGCCCGGCGACCGTAATGTGCGCGAGATCGTCGACCTCGCCTTCGACGCCTTCAATGAGGGCGGCGCGGGCGCTCTCGCGACATGGATGGCGGCGACGGGCAATGATGATGCGCTCGACCCGATCGTCGATGCGATCCACCGGCTGATCGACGGCATGGCGCCCGATGCGCATGAAAAGAGGCTGATGCATGAGGATACGCTTGCACTGGTGCTCATGGCGCTCGGCGATGCGCAGCTTGGCGGGCCGATGGCCGAGGCACTCGATCTGCCGCGCGACACCTCGCGCGTGCTGGCGACCGAGCTCATCACGGGGCGGATCGCAAAGTTCTGGGCCGAGCATGGCGGCAAGCCTGGCGCTGAGGGGTAGCATTTTCGTCTTTTAGGCGTTAGGAGCCGCAGCAATCCCTTCATTCCGTTTGCATCGAGCGAAGTCGAGATGCCCATCGGCCTTGCGCCATTTCGATGGGTGTCTCGACTTCGCTCGACACGAACGGAACTTGATGTGCAGTCAAGTTTACGCCCTAAAGGCCTCGCCATGCATTTCCTCGACCAAGCCAAGATCTTCATCAAATCCGGCGACGGCGGCCCTGGTGCCGTGTCGTTCCGGCGCGAGAAATATGTCGAATATGGCGGCCCCGACGGCGGCAACGGCGGCAAGGGCGGCGATATAGTCTTCGAAGCCGTCGCCGGCCTCAATACGCTGATCGATTTTCGCTATACCCAGCATTTCAAGGCGAAGCGCGGCACCCCCGGCGCAGGCCGCGACCGCACCGGCGCAGGCGGCCCCGATCTCGTCATCCAGGTGCCGATTGGCACCCAGATCCTCGACGATGATGAGGATCGCAGCCTGCTTGCCGACCTGACGAAAGAAGGCGAACGCGTTCATTTCCTGCGCGGCGGCGACGGCGGGCGCGGCAATGCAAGCTACAAGACGTCGACCAACCGCGCACCGCGTCAGCACGGGCCGGGCTGGCCAGGCGAGGAACTGTGGGTGTGGCTGCGGCTGAAGCTCCTTGCCGATGCCGGTCTCGTCGGGCTGCCCAATGCGGGCAAGTCGACCTTCATCAACGGCGTCACCAACGCGCAGGCCAAGGTCGGTGCCTATGCCTTCACCACGCTCCGCCCGCAGCTCGGTGTCGTCAGCCACAAGGGGCATGAGTTCGTGATCGCCGACATTCCCGGGCTGATCGAGGGCGCTGCCGAAGGCGCCGGCGTTGGCGACCGCTTCCTCGGCCATATCGAACGCTGTCGCGTATTACTGCACCTCGTCGATGCAAACGACACGGACGTCGCGACAAGCTATCGCATCGTGCGCGACGAACTCGAAGCCTATGGCGCCGACCTGATCGACAAGCCGGTCATCGTGGCGCTCAATAAGATCGACACGCTCGACGACGAATTGGTCGCCGCGCTTTCGGCCGAGCTCGCCGAAGAAAGCGGCCACCCCGTGATGGCTCTCTCGGGCGCGAGCGGCGCGGGCGTACCTGCGGTACTCGACAAGCTGCTTGAAGCGATCGGTCACCCCGAACCGGGCGAGGACGAAAGCGACGAAGCCGCCGGCTGGTCGCCGGTCTAGGAACGAAACAATGCCGCTGTGAATTTCATGCGGAACAACAAGGATTTCGCATGACCGATCGCAGCAAGTTTCCCGCCCTGTTCCTCACTGCACTCGCACTGGCAGCCATGCCGGCGCACGCACAGGAGGGCGATGGCGGCGGAGAAAAGCGCACGCGTATCATCCTCGGACCGCAGCTTTCGCCGTCATGGCCCGGCGCGGACAAGTTCAGTGTCGGCCCCTATATCGACGTCTCGCGTACCCGCGACGCCGAATTTGCGTTCGAGGCGCCCGACGAGAGCTTCGGTTCGCCACTGGTCCGTTCGGGCAATTTCGCCTTTGGTCCGGCGTTCGGCTTCATCGGCAAGCGCAAGGCATCCGACATCGGCGCCGATCTGCCCAAGGTTGGCCTGTCGGTCGAGGCCGGCGCGTTCGGTCAGGTCCATTTGACCCCCGAACTCCGCCTCCGTCTCGAAGGGCGCAAGGGGCTGAGCGGCCACAAGGGCTGGACCGGCGAAATCAGCGCCGACTATGTCGCGCGGCAGGGCGACGACTGGCTCTTTTCGATCGGTCCGCGCGTGACGCTGGGCGATGCGAAATATACGCGCGCCTATTTCGGGGTCACGCCCGCTGCGGCGCTCACTTCGGGCCTGCCCGCCTATGATCCGGGTGGCGGCGTCCAGTCGGTCGGTGTGACCGCCGGCTATCACCGAATGTTTGGGAAGAATTGGGGCATCGCCGTCTATGGCCGCTACGACCGGCTTGTCGGCGACGCGGCGGACTCGCCCGTCACGCGCCAACTCGGCTCGCGCAGCCAGCCCTCCGGGGGAATCGCGCTCAGCTATACCTTCGGCGGTAACCGCTAAGTCGGTTTGCCGGGGTGGGCGCCGCCCACCCCGAACATCTTACAGACCGTCGAGGCCCTTGCTCACCAGAATATTCACCGCAACGCGGCGATTCTGGGCCTTGCCCTCGGGCGTTGTGTTATCGGCCGCCGGGTCGGCTTCGGCCATCCCGGTGGGGGTCAGCATGCGATAGGGCTTCCAGCCGCACGCCTGCTGAAGGTGATTGACGACGCGGCTGGCGCGCTTTTCGCTGAGTTCCTGGTTGAACTCCTGGCTTCCCGTCGAATCGGTGTAGCCGACGACGAGCAACAGTGCGTTGTCCATCCCGTTCGCCTGATTGGCCGCGGTGCACAGATCGGCCTTCGCCTGTTCGGACAATACCGCCTTGCCGGTGTCGAAGTTCACGTTGGTCGTGCCCTTGACATTATACTGATCGATATCGCCCACGCGGCTGCGTAGCGCATCGGTCGCAGCCGTCTGTTCGGCAAAGCGCTGGTCGGTGCCCGTGCGGATCATCGACGCAGTCCGAAGATCCTTGTTCTTCAGCGAGACCTGGCTCGCCGCGAGGCCGCCGCTCCACTGAAGCGTATCGACCGTCACCGGCAGACCGTTGAGCAACGAATCTGCCGCCAGCTTGCTGCTGGCAAGACCAAGGAAACCGCCGCTGCCCTTTACGCGGGTTTCAGGAATGATCGAGAGGATCGTGTTGTTGCCATCAGCGGTCGTGACCTGAATCCGGCCTTCACTGCGCGCCGAGATAATACCTTCAACCTTGGGGCCCTTGGTCATCTCCGACGCAGGGGGAATCTGGGCAGTTACGGTCGCCATGACATCGCCACCCGACGCGTCCTGCGGTTCCTGCGACTGCGCGGCTACCCCCATTGTGGCGGTTCCTGCCAGCATGGCCAGCATCAGCAAAATTTTCGGACTCTTGGAAACGGCGCCCATATACTTCTCCTTACAAAACTGCCGCCCACGCAGGTCGGCCCGCGTATTCGCGTGGTCCGTTCTGGGACAAGATTACTCGCGGCGAAGTCGAAAGTTGCGCAGACTATCGGGCGCACGGCACGGACGGCCGATAAGGCCGTGTGTCAAAAGCGTAATTTTTTCGCCTGGAAATTTACGTAGGGATAAATTCCACGGCATTTGCTGGCTGGCAGTCGTCATTTTTCCAGGAGAAGTCTATGTTGCCGTCACCCTTCGAAACGAATTTTCACCGACGGCGCACTCCGATCATGCGCGCCATGATAGACCGCCTCGATATTATTGCCGTCGGGGTCGAGCAGGAAGGCGGCGTAATAGCCGGGATGATAGGGCCGCTCGCCTGGCGCGCCATTGTCGCGGCCCCCCGCACCGAGGCCCGCCTTGTGAAAATTGTCGACCGCGGCGCGGTCCGCCGCCTGAAACGCCAGATGATGCCGGCCGGTCAGTTGACCCAGCGCCGCCTGACTGTCTTTCGTCGATACGAATAACTCGTCCGCCCAGAAATAGTCCTCGGCCTCCCCGCCGATCGGTACACCCAGAACTTCGAAGATCGCACCGTAAAAGGCGCGGCTGGACTTCAGATCGGCGACCACCAGTTGAAGGTGGTCGATCAACCGGCCGCGGTGCAGCAATTGCGTTTCCATCGAGGTCTCCTCTCGCGCCCGCACCGCATGTGGAAAACCACTCCGTCGGGCGATAGTTCCCCCGACACTCTCTGCCGTCGATTGATCGCAGGCTTGCGCCGATGAGAATTACAATATATTGCGCAATATATTGTATAAATCGCATCACGGCAGGACAACCATGAATATCCGTCACTTGTCTATAATTTTCGCTGCAACTGCCGCATCGGTTGGCTGCGCTGCCTCGGCGCAAGACGCACCTCTCACGGCGGTCGACAAGCGCGCCATAGTTGAACAACTCAGCCGGATGATCGAGGCGAACTATGCCTTCCCCGACAAAGCCAAGAGCATCGCCGCGGCGCTGCGTCACCACATTGACGCCGGCGATTATGACGCCGTGCCAGACCGGGGGGCGCTCGCGCACGAACTGACCGACGACCTGATCTCCGCCAGCAACGATCTGCATTTCTCGGTCGGTTTCGATCCGAAGTGGGTCGCCGATTATGCGGCGCGGCGGGATCCCGCGCGCGCCGCGGCGCTCCGCGAAAAGGACCGCCGCGACGAAGAGCGGCAAAATTTCGGCTTCGCCGGCCTCCGTTATCTGGACGGCAATATCGCCTATGTCGACCTGACGCATTTCGCGGACCCCGAACTCGGCTATGACGCGGCGGCCGCGGCGATGCGCTTTATCGAGAATGGCGACGCAGTGATTTACGACCTGCGCTACAATAATGGCGGTCATCTGGAGATGGCCCAGTTGCTCGCCAGCCAGCTCTTTCCGGGCGACAAGGATCAGGAGCTGTTCGACTATGAATATACGCTCGACGGCCGCCGGGTTGAGCGTGGCCAATGGGTCCTCCCCGCACTCCCAGCCAAGCGGCTGACCGGAAAGCCCGTCTATGTTCTCACCGGTTCGACCAGCTTTTCCGCCGCCGAATGGTTCGCCTACACGCTGAAGAAGCTGGGACGTGCAACGCTGGTCGGCGAACGCACCGCAGGCGGCGCGCATCCCGTCGACCGCAAGCCCGTTGGCACCGACTTTTTCGTGCAGGTGCCGATCGGCCAGATTCGTGACCCGATCGATCGCGGCGATTTCGAGGGTCAGGGCGTCACGCCCGACCATCAGCTCCCATCGGCCGACGCCCTTGCCTTGGCGCACCGCCTCGCACTTGCCGACCTTGCCAAGGCCGATCCGGCGAAACGGGCCGATGCCGACTGGCTCGCGCCCGAACTTGCGGCGCACCCGCAGCTATCCGGCCCTGCGCTCAAGGCGATAGCGGGACGCTACGAAGGACGGCGCGTCGACCTCGTCGGCGGCAAATTGCTCTACACTTGGCGTGAACGCTTCCGCCTGGCGCTCGAACCGCTTGCCGGCGATCTGCTGGCGATCGAGGGGGTGGACGACTTCCGCTTCCGTATTGTGCGCAAAGGCGGCAAGGTCACCGCGCTCGAACGTATCGACCGCGACGGAACTACCCAGACCTATGCCCGCCTCGACTGACATCTCGACTGATCTCGACGACATCTCTTTCCTCGGCCGGCTCAGCGAAGCGCTGAGCCAGCAGATCGAGGAACAGACGCGGCCGCTGTTCGACGCCGCCGGGATCACGGTGCCCGTCCGCTCCTGCTCCTTGCTCACAGCATTGAACAATGCCGGCGAAGCGACGGCGGCCGAGCTGGCGCGCGCACTCGGCCAGTCGCACCAGTTGGTGATGCAGAAATGTCCTGCATTGTTGCGTCTCGGCTTCATCACCCAGCACGCCGACCCTGCGGACGCGCGGCGCAAGATCTTCCGGATCACCGACGCGGGCCGCGACCAGCTCCACCGCATCGACGCCTATAGCGCCCGGATTACCGAGGTCTATCGCACGCTTTTCGAAGAGGTTGGCGATGTTCACAGCGCCATACTGAAAGCCTTGAACGCCCTAACCAAAAAGCCCCTGACCGAACGCTTCAGCGAATAGTCATAGGGACCGGAACATCACCAGCGCGTCGACGAACCCCTCTGCCGGATGCTCAAAGGCGGCGGGCAGGCGCCCGACCACTTCGAACCCCAGCGACTGCCACAGCCCGGCCGCGCGCACATTGGTACTGACGACGAAATTGAACTGCATCGCACGAAAGCCGCGCGCCTTTGCATGCTCGATCGAATGCAACCCCATCGCCCGCGCGATGCCGCGACCGGTTGCCCCCGCGCCGGTGACATAACCCGCGTTCGCGACATGCCCGCCGCCGCCCGTCTGGTTCGCGCGGAGATAATAGGTACCGAGGACGACGCCGCCATCCTCAGCGACGAACGCCTCCTTGTCGGCACCGAACCAATAGGCCAGCGCGTCATGCTCGGTCATGTCGCGATCCAGCGTCAGTGTCTCGCCCGCACGGATCACGGGCGCGATGATTCCCCAGATCGCCGCAGCATCGGATTCAATTGCCGGCCGAATGATCATCCGAGAAACGGCGCGACTATGTCATCGGTGACGCGCAGCGGCCGCCCGCTTGCCTTGTCGAGCAGCGCCCATACCGTCCGCGCCCGCACATGCACTTTCCCCTCGGCGCCCGTGAACTCCATGAAGCGATCGAACTTCGCGCCCTGCGGCTTGTCGGCGACCCACGTCCGCGCGGTCACCGTCTCACCGGGGCCGAGCGCGCGCAGATAGTCGATCTCGTGCCGCACCACGACCCAGATATACGCATCCTTGTGCGACTGCGGCGCTGCAGCGTCCCAATGCGCCGTCGCGACCTGTTGGATCCACTGGACCCAGACGGCATTGTTGACGTGGCCGAGTTCATCGATGCTCTCAGGCGTCGCCGTGAGTTCGAGCGTGAACTCCCTCATGCGAGTTCGACGGTGGTCACCATATAGCCCGCATCGCGGAGCGCCGCGACGAGGCTGTCGAGATGCTCACGGTCGCGCGCTTCACACTCGATGTCGGTGATCAGGCCCTTGGCGGGCAGCGTCGTGAAGATGCGCTGGTGATAGATTTCGATGATGTTGACCTGCTTCTCATCGAACAGCTTCATCACCTTGAACAAAGCGCCCGGACGATCCTGCAAGCGGATGCGCAGGCGCGCGATGCGGCCCGAGCGGGCGAGATCGCGCAGCAGCACGTTCGCGAGCAGTCGCGTATCGATATTGCCGCCGGTCAGCACCAGCCCGACCTTGCGTCCGGCGAACTCCTCGGGATGCGCGAGCATCGCAGCGAGCCCCGCTGCGCCCGCGCCTTCGACCACGGTCTTTTCGATCTGCAGCAGCAGGCTCACCGCGCGCTCCAGATGCCGCTCGGCGACAAGAACGATATCATCGTTGAGTTCGGAGACGAGCCGCCGCGTATAGCTGCCCGGCTCCTTCACCGCGATGCCTTCGGCCAGCGTGTCGCCCTCGCACGCCATGTCGACGCCGTTGAGTTCGGCATACATCGACGGATAAAGCTCGGCCTGCACGCCGATCAAACGCATGTCATTCTTGATCCCGCGCGCCGCGGTACCCATGCCCGCGAGCAACCCGCCGCCGCCGATCGGAACAATGAGGGTGTCCAGTTCGGGCACATCTTCGAGCATTTCGAGCGCCACTGTCCCCTGCCCAGCCGCAACGTGGGGATGGTCGAAGGGATGAACGAAAGTCAGTCCGCGCTCGACTTCAAGCAGCCTTGCATGCGCATAGGCGTCGTCAAAGGTCTCGCCATGGAGCACGATCGTCGCGCCATGGCTCGCAGTCTGCGAGACCTTCACCTGCGGGGTCGTGCTCGGCATGACGATCGTGACCGGCACGCCGAGGCGCTTGCCATGATAGGCGAGGCCTTGCGCATGATTGCCTGCCGACGCCGCGATCGCGCCGCGCGCCTTCGCTTCGTCGCTGAGGAGGAGCAGCGCGTTCAATGCGCCGCGTTCCTTGTAGGCGGCGGTGAACTGGAGATTCTCGAACTTCAGCCACACCTCGGCGCCGACCAGTTCGGACAGCGTCTGCGAATGCAGCGTCGGTGTCCGCACGACCGCGCCGTTAATTCGCCCGGCCGCCGCGCGCACATCGTCCAATGTGATCGCCGGAAGATCGGCGGCGGAGGTCAGCGTGAGTTGATCTGTCATAGCGGAAGCGCCCTAGCCTATCTGGCGCGCCGCGCAAACTATGCTTATGGACTCGGCCATGAGCGAACAAAAATTGCGCATCAGCTTCATCGGCACCGGCGTCATGGGCGGACCGATGGCGGGGCACCTCGTCAAGGCGGGGCACGCCCTCACCGTCTATAACCGCACGCGCGCCAAGGCCGACGCCTGGGTCGCGCAGCACGGCGGCACCGCGGCCGCGACGCCGGCTGAGGCGGCGCGCGATGCCGATGTCGTCCTGACCTGCGTCGGCAACGACGATGATCTGGCACAAGTCACGCTCGGCCGCGACGGCGCGTTCAAGGCGATGCGAAAGGGCGCGCTGTTCGTCGACCATACGACCGTCTCGGCGCGCATCGCCCGCCAGCTTTCGGTCGAAGCCGACGGGCTCGGTCTGCTATGCGTCGACGCCCCCGTTTCGGGCGGCGAAGCCGGGGCACAGAATGGCACGCTTTCGATCATGTGCGGCGGAACGAAGGAAGCCTTCTCGGCCGCCGAACCGGTGATGCAGGCCTATGCCGCGCGTATGGTCCATATCGGCGGCCCCGGCGCGGGGCAGACGACGAAGATGGTCAACCAGATCGCGATCGCCGGCGTGATCGAGGGGCTATCCGAAGCGCTTCGTTTCGCGCAGGCGTCGAAACTCGACACCGACAAGGTGTTCGAGGCAGTCTCGGGCGGCGCGGCGGCAAGCTGGCAGATGCTCAACCGCTGGGGCACAATGGCCAAGGATGAATTCGACTTCGGCTTTGCCGTCGACTGGATGCGCAAGGATCTGGGCCTCGCGCTCGACGAAGCGCGGGTCAACGGCGCAACCTTGCCGGTCGCCAGCCTGGTCGACCAATTTTACGCCGACGTCCAAAAAGCCGGCGGCGGGCGAAAGGATACGAGTTCGCTCGTGACGAGGTTGCCGAAGTGAAGCGCCTCCTTCTGACCGCGCTGGCCGTCACCCTCGCGGCGCCCGCGCACGCCGATACACTCGTCGATAATGTCAACGGCATCACGCTCGACAAGGACGGCAAGCTCGTCCGCTTTACCGGCCTCGTCATCGACACGCAGGGCAAGGTGAAGCAGTTGCTCGACCGCAAGGACAAGCGGCCCGAACGCCCCGATTTCAAGGAAGACGGCAAGGGCCGCACGCTCATTCCCGGCCTGATCGACGCGCATGGTCATGTCATGGGGCTGGGCTTCCAGCTCATGCTGCTCGACCTGTCGAACACGAACAGTCTCGCCGAAGCGCAGGCGGCGATCCGCAAATATGCCGCCGAAAATCCCGAAATGCCGTGGATCATCGGGTCGGGATGGAATCAGGAAAAATGGGGTCTCGGCCGCTTCCCGTCCGCGGCCGACCTCGACGCCGCGGTGCCGAACCGCCCCGTCTGGCTCGAACGCGTCGACGGCCACGCCGGCTGGGCGAATACAGCGGCGATGACGGCCGCAAAGATCACCCCGGCGAGCAAGTCGCCCGAGGGCGGCCGTATCGAAATCGAGGGCGGCAAGCCGAGCGGCGTTTTCATCGACGCCGCCATGAGCCTCGTGGACAGCGCCAAGCCCAAACCGCTCGCGCGCGACCTCGACCGTGCGCTGTACCTCGCGCAGCAGAAATTGCTCGAACAGGGCATCACGACGATCGCCGACATGGGCACCAGCATCGCCGACTGGCAGGCGTATCGCCGCGCGGGCGACAAGAAGCAGCTTTCGGTTCGGATTCTGAGCTATGGCGGTGACATCGACAATATGGCGATCATCGCCGGATCCGAACCTACGCCCTGGCTGTACGACGACCACCTCCGCATGGTCGGGGTGAAACTCTATCTCGACGGCGCGTTGGGTTCGCGCGGTGCGTGGTTGAAGGCGCCGTACAGCGATGCACCGGGACAGAAGGGCCTGCCGCTCCTCACCCCCGCACAGCTTCGCAACAAGATGGTGCGCGCGTCGATGGACAAGTTCCAGGTTGCGATCCATGCGATCGGCGACGCCGCGAATGCCGAGGCGCTCGCCGCCATCGGCGACCTCACCGCCGACCTTCCCGGCGAGCGCCGCTGGCGCATCGAACATGCGCAGATCATCGACCCCGTCGACATTCCTCGCTTCGCAGAGCTGAAAGTCATCGCGTCGATGCAGCCCGTCCACCAAACGAGCGACCGCGTGATGGCCGAGGCGCGCCTTGGCCCCGACCGCCTCAAGGGCGCCTATGCCTGGCGCAGCCTCGAAAAGGCGGGCGTCCGCCTCGCCTTCGGGTCCGACGTGCCCGTCGAAAGCGCCAATCCCTTCCCCGGCATCGCCGCCGCAATCTCGCGCACCGATGCCAAGGGCGAGCCGTTCGGTGGCTGGCGCCCCGAGGAAATCGTGACGCGCGAAACCGCGCTCGACGGCTTTACGCGCACCGCCGCCTTTGCCGGTTTCGCCGAGGACCGCATTGGCACGCTGATGCCCGGAATGCGCGCCGACTTCCTGCTTATCGACGCCGACCCGATGCTCGCCAGCCCCGACGAGATCCGTCGCATGACCCCGCTTGAAACCTGGATCGGCGGCTATCGTTATTACAAGAAAGAGGCTTCATCGGGTGGCCGATAACAGTCCCTCGCGTCGCGCGCTCCTGACTGGCCTTGCCGCGCTGCCCGTTGCGGCGGCGGCCTCCGCCGCGGCCGAAAGCAAGGAACGCAAGCCCAAGAAGCGAAAACCCGCCAAGCCGAGGGTCCAGCATGTCGATGTCGCGATCATCGGCGCTGGCGTGTTCGGCGCATGGACCGCATGGCATTTGCTGCGCGCGGGCAAGACGGTGCGGCTGTTCGACGCCTATGGCGCGGGCCACGCACGCGCATCGTCGGGGGGCGAAAGCCGCGTTATCCGCATGGGCTATGGCGCCGACACCATCTATTCGGAGATGGCGCGCGACTCGCTCAAATATTGGAAAGACCTCTCGGACAGCGCGAGCGCGCCGATCTTCCACAACACCGGTGTGCTCTGGTTCGCGCCGCAAGGGGACGCCTACACCGCGCAGTCGCTCGCCTGGCTGCAGGCGAACCGCGTCGGGCACGAACATGGCGACGTAAGCTGGCTCCAGAATAAATATCGCCAGATCCAATTCTATCAGGGCGAGACCGGGATTCTCGAAACCGAGGCCGGCGCGCTCATCGCCGCTCGCGGGGTGCAGGAGTTGATCGCCGACGCCCAGATCGAGGTCGAGCGCGTCGTCATGCCCGCGCCGCTCTTTTCGAAAAAGACGAAGCGCCACACGCTGCCCGACGGCGGCACTGCCGACCATCTCGTCTATGCCGCAGGCCCGTGGATCGCCGAACTTTTCCCGCAGCAGTTGATGAACAAGATCGTCGCGACGCGGCAGGAGGTCTATCATTTCGGCGCGCCGCAGGGCGATACGCGCTTTGCACCGCCCGAACTGCCGGTGTGGGCCGACTTCAACAACGGCCGCATCGTCTATGGCGTCCCCGATCTCGAAGGCACAGGGTTCAAGATCGCGATCGACGTCCATGGCCCGACGGTCGATCCCGACACCATGGAACGCCAGCTTTCGCCTGCGGGTATAGCCGAGGCACGCACCTATATGCAGCGTCGCTTCCCCGGCCTGGCGTCGGCGCCGCTGCTCGGCGGACGCGTCTGCCAATATGAGAATAGCTCTAACGGCGATTATCTGATCGATCGCTTTCCTGGGCAGGAGCATGTCTGGCTCGTCGGCGGCGGATCGGGCCACGGGTTCAAGAACGGCCCCGCGGTCGGCAAGCGCATCGCCGCGCATATCCTCGACGCCAGCCTCGCAATCGAACCGCGCTTCAGCTTCGCGACCAAGGGGACGGTGGCGGCGCGGACGGTTTTCTAGATTCGTCATTGCGAGCGTAGCGAAGCAATCCAGAGTTGCGCAAACCGCTCTGGATTGCTTCGCTACGCTCGCAATGACGGGATAAAAGCAGGGCACGCATGAAACTCACCGACTGTCACAATATCGACGACTTCCGCGCACTCGCAAAGCGGCGCCTGCCTTGGCCCGTGTTCGACTATATCGATGGCGCCGCCGATGACGAGGTCACGCGCCGCCGCAACCGCGCCGCTTTCGACGATTGCGACCTCATCCCGCGCGTCCTAGCCGGTGTCGAAAGCGTCGACATGCGAACGACGCTGTTCGGGCGCGAGATGGCGATGCCGCTTTTCCTGTCCCCGACCGCGCTCCAGCGCCTCTTCCACTGGCAGGGCGAGCGCGCCGTGCTCCGCGCCGCCGCGAACGCCGGCACCGTCGCAGGCATATCGAGCCTCGCGACGATCAGCCTTGCCGAGGCGGGCGCGCTCACCGACGGCCCCAAGCTTTTCCAGCTCTACGTCCACCACGACGAAGGCCTAAATCAGGCGATGCTCGACGCCGCGCGCGACGCGAAGTTCGACGCCGTCGCGCTCACGGTGGATACGATCGTCGGCGGCAATCGCGAACGCTGCCTGCGCTCCGGCTTCACCTCGCCACCGCGTTTCACCGCCGGCAACATGCTGAGCTACGCCGCCAAGCCGGGCTGGGGCCTCAACTATGTCCTCCGCGAAAAATTCAGCCTGCCCAATCTTGCGACGCACGTGTCGGAAGGATCCAGCGTCCCCAAATCGGTCGCCGAATATTTCACCTCGATGCTCGACCAAAGCCTCGATTGGAACCGCGCCGAGGCCATCCGCAAGAAATGGGACGGGCCCTTCTGCCTGAAGGGCATCGTCGCGGTCGAGGATGCGAAGCGCGCCGCGGAGATCGGCGCCACCGCAATCATGGTCTCCAACCACGGCGGCCGCCAGCTCGACGGCAGCATTTCGCCCTTCGATGCGCTCGCCGAGATCGTGGATGCGGTCGGCGATAAGGTCGAGGTGATCTGTGACGGCGGCATCACCCGCGGCACGCATGTGTTGAAAGCGCTATCGGTCGGGGCGAAGGCCTGTTCGGGCGGCCGCCTCTACCTCTATGCGCTGGCTGCCGCGGGCGAGGATGGCGTCACGCGTGCGATCGCCTTGCTCCGCGCCGAAATGGAGCGCGGAATGAAATTGATGGGGGCTAAGGCCCTGTCGGATCTCGGCCCCCAAAATCTGCGCTGGCGGTAGACGATATCGTCATTGCGAGGAGCGAAGCGACGAAGCAATCCAGCGAAGTGGAACCGCTCTGGATTGCTTCGCTTCGCTCGCAATGACGAAGTAAAGCGACGCTAAGCCGCCACTTCATCCTTCTTGCCGATCCCGCCCCAGTCGATGTTGCGCGTCATATACATCACCCCGGCGAGGGCAAAGAACATCAACACCGAACCGATGAGCAGCGAATAGGCTTCGAGATTGAGCAGCACATAGAGCAGCGCATAGAGCCCGATCAGCATCGCCGCGAGGAAGCGCGCGCGCTTCCAGCTCTTGAGCACCGCCGCGCTGTAAAAGGCCAGCAAGCCGATGATCGCCGCCGACGCCAGCATATAGGCGAAGGTGAACCCGATCACTTCGGCAAAGGCGAGCAGCAGCACGAAGAACAGCACCAGCGCGATGCCGGTCAGCAGATATTCTGCCGGCGCCACCCGTGCGCCCGCGATGATGTCGAACATCAAAAAGGCGACGAAGGTGAAACCGATGAACAGGAAGCCATATTTGATGCTGCGATCGACCTGGCTGTAAAGGTCGACGGGCTCGATCAGGCTGATCGCGACCGCCTTCGCCGTGCCCCCCGACGCCTCGCTGCCGCCGCCACCGCTGGCAGCCTCGACCGCCACCGGTTCCATATAGGCGTCGCGCGGGCCGTAACTGGTCGTGACCGGCGGCGACAAATCGCCCGTCAGCACCTGCGCCTGCCCTAACGCCAGGTTCGGGACAGCATAGGTCGCGGTAAAACCGCTGCTCTTCACATCGCGCTTCGCCGGAAGGAAATCGCCGCCGAAGCTCGGATTGGGCCAGCTCGACTTCACCGTCCAGCGCGTATCGACGCCGCGCGGAATCAGCTTGAAATCGCCCAGCCCGCGGACGCCGATCTTGTAATCGACCTTCATCGGCGCCGCCGCGCTCCAGTCGACGAAAGCGAAGGTTCCCGAATTGCCAGTGGAGAGCAGCCCCTTACCGGGCTGGAGCGCAAGCGGCGTGCCGTCGACTGTCAGGCTGTTGCCGTCTACCAGCCCGCGTGCATCACTGATGCCCAGCCGCACTTCGGCGCGGTCGAGCATCAATGCCTCGCGGCTGACGCCATAGCGCGCTATGTCGGCGGGCAGAACGAACTCGGCGCTCCCAGCGATCTGGCTTTCGTAAACAACGGTCTCGTATATCGCTTTCTTGCGCTTCTCGGGTTTGATGACGACGTCGGCCTTGTTCGTCTGCGGCGACAGATAGAGGTTACGGATCGTGTTGACGGTGCGCGTCACATCCTTGCCATTCTCCTGCACCGTCGTCGTTTCCGTGGCGCGATAGGGGATGACGATCACCGGTCCGGCGATCGTCTGTTGCCCGCCCCAGCCTTGGCCGATCGAGGCCTGGGCGGTTTCGGCTTGCTGCTGGCGATCCCAGAGCAGGCCGTAAATCATCAGGAGCGGGACCATCAGCGCCACCGCAATCAACACTGCGATGACCAGCTTCACGCCGGGACTTCGCTCTGACCGCGCGGGCGGTACGGGGGGAAGGGAAACACTCTGAGTCATGGGGGATAAACTCCGCTGCTTCAACTCGTCGATGAAATTGCACGGTTCGTCTACACGGTCAAGCGCGTTGCGATGAGGCGTCGCCCCCCTTCTTCGTGCACGAAAAAGGGGGCGGCCTCCCCCGAAGCCGCCCCCTTAGCGCGTGGTCGCTGACCCGCTAGGCTGTCAGAAAGAGACGCCCAGCGTAAAGACCACGGTTGGATCGTAAAGTGTGTCGACGGCCTTGACGCCCGTCTTTTTAACGTCGGTGTCAATATATTGGACCGTCAGGGTCGCGGGACCGGCGGCGTAGGAGGCGCCGACCGACCAATCGACATATTTGCCATCGGGCGAAACGAGGCCCAGCGATCCATCATTGTAACCGATGCCTGCGGTCAGCGTGATCGGCGTGTTGGGTACGCCAAAGCCGGCGCCAAGGTTCAGATAGATATTATCGGCATCGCCCAGCGAATCCTGCTTGGGCGCATAAGCCACCATGCCAGTGATCGAGAGGGGGCCGATGTCGTGCGACAGCTTGCCGATGCCCTCGAAATAATCGGTCGGCGCGCCGCCGTCTTCGCTACCCGGATAGGTATAATAAGTGACGCCAACGTCGACCGTCGTGCCGGATGCGATTTCGGTCGCGAACCCGCCATAGACGTCGAGTTCGAACTTGCCATAGGCCGGGCTGTCGGGAAGCGAGGAACCCCAGACGCCGGCATAAAAACCGCTTTCGTGGCTGACGGTCAGCGTCGGCTGCACTGCGACCTTTTCGTTCGACAGCGAAATTCCGCGGAAACGATAGTCGCTCGTCACGGCGATACCGCCCGAAAGCGAGAACGGACCGCTGGCTTCTTCTTCCTGGGCAAAGGCGGGCGTCGACATGGATGACGCGGCGAGCAGCATGCCGAAACACGCTTTGGTAAGAAACTTCATGGGTGATCCCCCTAACCAAAAAAACGGATCGTCCCGGCCTGCCGTACGCGTCCGCGCCTCTTCAATATGGGCGTGTGACGACGAACGCTTAAGAAGTTGCCGATTTTGCTGCGATGCACAAACAGAAATTGCTCAAAAGTTACAAATCGGTGTCAAACTGTGTCTTTCCAGCAACAATTCACCTTAACTACGGCGGGCTTTGCCAAGCCGATCCCGGACGGCTAAAGAGCGGCACACACACTTCCCTTCGTATCGAGCCCGCATCATGAGCGATCACAACCCCGGCCTGCGCCCCTGGCGCGACATTGCGCGGCGCGAATGCCGCCAGATCATGGTCGGCAATGTCCCCGTCGGCGGCGGCGCGCCGATCAGCGTGCAGACGATGACCAATACGCTGACCAGCGATCCGGTCGCGACGATCGACCAGATCCGTCGCTGCGAGGAAGCCGGCGCCGACCTGATCCGCGTCTCGTGCCCCGACACCGAATCGACCGCCGCACTTGGCAAGATCGTCCGCGCGTCACGCATCCCGATCATCGCCGACATCCATTTTCACTATAAGCGCGCACTCGAAGCCGCCGACGCTGGCGCGGCGTGCCTGCGCATCAACCCCGGCAATATCGGATCGTCCGAGCGCGTCGGCGAAGTCGTTCGCGCCGCCAAGGCGAACGGCTGCGCCATCCGCATCGGCGTCAACGCCGGCAGCCTCGAGAAAGACCTGCTCGAAAAATATGGCGAGCCCTGCCCCGAGGCGCTCGTCGAAAGCGCGCTCGACCACATCAAGCTGCTGCAGGATCACGACTTCCACGAGTATAAGGTCGCAGTGAAGGCCAGCGACGTGTTCCTCGCGGTCGCCGCTTATGCGCAGCTCGCCGACGCGGTCGACTGTCCGCTGCACCTCGGCATTACCGAGGCAGGCGGGCTGATCGGCGGCACGGTCAAGTCGGCGCTCGGCATCGGCAACCTGCTATGGGCCGGGATAGGCGACACGATCCGCGTCAGCCTTTCGGCCGAGCCCGAGGAAGAAGTGCGCGTTGGCTATGAAATACTGAAATCCTTGGGCCTGCGCACCCGCGGCGTCCGCGTCGTCTCCTGCCCAAGCTGCGCGCGACAGGGCTTCGACGTCATCCGCACCGTGCAGGCGCTTGAGGACGCACTCAGCCACATCAAGACCCCGATGTCGCTCTCGGTCCTCGGCTGCGTCGTCAACGGCCCCGGCGAGGCTCGCGAAACCGATATCGGCATCACCGGCGGTGGCAACGGCAAGCATATGGTCTTCCTGTCGGGCGTCACCGACCATCATGTCGAGGACGCCGACATGATCAGCCATATCGTAAAGCTCGTCGAAGCAAAGGCGGCCGAGATCGACGCGGGCAGTTCGGTCAGCATGGACACGCTGCACGGCAAGGCGGCGTAAGCCACCCTGCCGCGCGGGAATTCAGGCGACTTCAGGCGTCCGTTCGAGCGGCTTTGCGGCCGGATCGCCGGCATAGACGCTCGCCGCCGGTGTCTTCAAATGCGCTTCGAGTAGGTCGAAAATCACCGAGTCCTCCTCCGCATCGAACTTGCGTGCGAACAGGTCGGGACTCAGCGTCAGGCGCAGCGCATCGGAGGTGACGAAGGTTCGCGGGCGCAGCTTGATGTCGCCGTCGGGCACCCAGTCAATCGTGCGCAAGTCGTCATTCATCACTTCGCCCTGCGCGCGGCTGTTCATCATCAACGTCTGGAAAAATGCCTCATCGGGAATGAAGCTGCGGCGATAGAATGTCTTGAAGCGCTCGGCGCTCGGATGATGAACTGCGAAATGGCAAAAGCTCCGCGTCACGGCTTTCCACTGCGTCCCGATATAGGGCGTCGCGTCTTTCAGAAACGCGCGTGGCAGACGGGTACGAAACATACGACCCAGAGCCTCGACGAACATATGGCTGACGCGGTTCATCGTATCGGGCCGCGCCGCTCGCTGGTCGAGCGCGCGAATATATTGGCGCCGCGGATTGGCGCGCAGGAAAGCCCGTATATACGCCTGTGACTTCAGCGGGAAATCCTGTCCGCTGAGGTTGATATAATGGGTCCAGCTGCGATTCATTTTCAGCAGTTGCTTCATTCCTCGCAATTCGGCGTCAACAAGGCTGTAGCCGCCCCACAGCGCGTTTTTCGATTCGATGATCTCAACCCCCTGAAAGGGCTTCAGAAATGCGGCGATGTCGGCCGCGAACTCGGATCCCGATCCCTTGTCGACATGGACCACATAGCTGTTTCCGGGCGCATAGATCGCATGGAACATTCGTTTGAACTGTTCGGGGAAGCGGTGGAGGAGGATGAAATAGCCGATCATGAAGGCACACCTTTCGGATCGCCGCCCCGGGCTGTCAGCCCACCGGAAGCGCGATCATTTTCCTGTCCCGGAAAACCCAACCAAAGTCATTTTGATCGATAGGAGACAATGCCCGACAGCTGGCCCGCTGCGTTGCGACGCCGCTTGGTCCAATGGCATAGCATCCATATGGGGCCACGGGCGGCGATTGTAAGGGCAGGACCATTGCCCATCGGCATCCGTCGCCGCTAAGGGATCGCCACGCCCCGTCTCTTCGCAGGATAATCCGCGTGACCCTATCGATCCGCCCCGCCACCCCCGCCGACCTGCCATTGATCGCGCAGTTCATCCGCGACCTCGCCGAATATGAAAAGCTCGCGCATGAGGTGCGCTTCGACGAGGCGAAGCTTGGCGACAATCTTTTTGGTCCGCGCCCCTATGCCGAGGTCGTGATCGGCGAGATCGACGGCGCGGCGCAGGGCTTTGCGCTTTTCTTCCACAATTTCTCGACCTTCGAGGGGCGCCCGGGCATCTATCTTGAGGATCTGTTCGTGCGTCCCGAAGCGCGCGGATCGGGGCTCGGCAAGGCGCTGCTCGCGCATCTTGCGAAGCTCTGCGTCGAGCGCGACTGCGCGCGGCTCGAATGGTGGGTGCTCGACTGGAACACGCCGTCGATCGGCTTCTACCAGAGCCTCGGCGCAAAGCTGATGGACGAATGGACGGTGATGCGGGTGGACGGTGAAGCGCTGACCAGCCTCGCCGCTTCCTAAACTTTCGTCACCCCGGACTTGATCCGGGGTCCAAGCCGCACCGGCGGGATGGATGCCGGATCAAGTCCGGCATGACGAGAGTGGAATATCGCGTGCCTAGCCCGCGGGCTTCATCCCGCGCGGCTTCCGCCGCTCCATCGGCCAACTTGGCATATGCGCATCGGACAGCGTCTTCGCCTCCGCCGGCGCGACGCCAAGCTCGGTCAACGCGCGCACCAGCGCATCCGCGGGCGCCACTGCGATGTCGGGCAAAACGCCCTCGCCTTCCCAATCCTTGCCCGTCACCGGATCATAGGTGCGCCCGACCGGGATGAAGGCACTATAGCCGCCGCCCAGATCCTCACCGCGCCCGAAATGATTGGCCCCCGCGGTGGGTGCACCGACCAGCGTGCCGCGTCCCGTATGCTTCATCGCGAGCGCGAAATGCTCGGCCGCCGAGGCGCTCGCCCCCGATGTCAGAACATAGACTTTGGCATCGCGCAGCCGTTTGTCGGCATTCGGCGTCGCCCAATGCTCGCGCGCGACCATATCCGCATCGCCCTTCGCCATCCGCATCGACGGCACCCCGGCGATCGGCGAGCCGCCCTCCGCGTCGACCGACGCGCGCGTCGCCATCGTCACCAGCCGCGTTTCCTTGCCGAAAAGCCAGGGAAAGATGACGTCCATCTGGTCCAGCCCGCCGCCGTTATGCGTGCGGATGTCAAAGATGATCGCCTTCGCATCGGCATGATCAGCCATGAATTTCGCCGCCTGCGCGGTAACTGCCTCGTCCTGCGGAAACATGTTGAAGCGAATGAAGGCAATCCCCGGTGCGATCCAGCCTGCCTGCTCGACAGGCACCTTGGGCGGGCGGCGCACCGGCGCGGCGCTGCCGGGTGCCGGGGCCGCCGCGGTCGCTGCCGCTTCAGGAACGCGCAGGCGCAAATGGCCATCCGGCGATACCGCATGGACATCGCCGTCGATCGCGGCGCCCAGCGCTTCGCCGTTTAGCGCCTTATAGCGGCCTGCGGCGATACCGGCGCGGATCGCATCGGCGTAGCGCTTGCCCGTCTCGGGATAGACATAGTCACGTTCGAGCAGCGCTGCATAAGCCTCTGCGATCGTATCGGCGGCGACCTCATCGGCCGCCATCGCCGGCGGCGGGGCAAGGACGGGCCCGACCGCCATCCCGGCGGCGAGCAAAAGCGCGGGCAATATACGCGACGAACGAATCATTCCTGTCTCCAATCCAACCCCGGCCGGATCGTAGTGTATCATAAGAGCAATACAGATCAACTACATTTGTAGTCGATAGTCAGCGCTTGCGCGCGAACCATAGCATGATTGCACCAACGACCGCGAGGATGGCACCATTTCGCGTCCATGTCGTATCACCGAGCATGAAGCTGCTCGCCGGCCAGCGGATGATATCGAGGCCCTGCAACACCCACAGCCCGCCGACAAGGATCGCCGCGATGCCGATGATCCCCAAGATGCTTTTCAAAGCCGCCATGCCCGGTCTCCCCCTATTTGCGCTGCAATCCGATCAGCGGCCGCAGCCAGCCGATGCTGCGCCCGATCAGGTAGAAAAGCCAGCACCCGGTCACCGTCGCCGCGACGAGGATCAGGAAGGAGGGAAGAGCAGCTACGTGCGCCCCCAGCAGATACCAGCCGACCACGACGATGATCGTCTGGTGAATGATATAAAAGGGGAACACCGCCTCGGCGAGCATCGCACGCCGCGGATGGTCGCGGTTCCAGTAACGGTCTGCAATCCCGACCAGCGCGACGATCGTCATCCAGCCCTGCACCTGATGCGCGATGTCGAAGGGCAACCGCCCCCATTCGGGCGGCTGCGACCCACTCAGCCACAGATACATGATCCCCGCCACCACTGCGAAAGCCGCAACCGCAACGCCCAGCGAAAACCGCCACCAGCGCGCGACCACCTCGAACAGCGCGGGCCGCACGCGAAGCAGCCAACCGACGAAGAAGGGCATCAGATAATGGAGATGCGACGGCCCGTCGTCGAACAGTGCATGCGTTTCGTCATGATCGGGAAAGAGCGCGAGCAGCAGCAGCCACCATGCGAGCGGCAGCACCAGCAGCCCCCAGCCGCCGAGCCACCGCACCGCGCCATCGGCGACCTTCGCGCGCGCGGCCACCGGCACCCACGCCAGAACCGCCGCGGCGAGTAGGGTATAGACCCAGAGATACACAACGAACCATAGATGCTGCCACGTCGGCAGGACGATGCCATCGAGCGTCCCGAAATGGAAATAATCGCTGGTCCAGAAGGCGCCGAGACTCTTCGCATAACCATGCTGCGTCACCAGCTCGATCCACGGTTGCGGCGGGATGACGACCAGGACGCCGAAGAGCAGCGGGATCAGCAGCCGGGCGCTGCGCGACCGCACGAACGCCCCGCTGCCACCGAGCTTCGCGAAGAGCGCCGCGCTCGCATAACCCGATACGAGGAACAGCAACGGCAGCCGCCAGCTATTCGTCGCGAGCATCGGCACCTGCACCCAGTCGAGCGGCTGCGCGATCTTCACGTGCCAGCCCCACGGCACGAAATACATGCCAATATGATAGAGGATCAGCAGGGCAAACGCCGCGATCCGCAGCCAGTCCATGCCGTAATGGCGCACGCCGGTCATTCCATATCCCCCCACCGTCATTGCGAGGGCCGGAGGCCCGCGGCAATCCAGAGCGTATAGTGAACCGCTCTGGATTGCGTCGCTTCGCTAGCGATGACGAGCCTTATTCTACGAACGACTGTTCAGCACCCGCCAGGCCAGCTCGGCAAACTCGCAAAGCAACGGCCGCGTATCGCGCGGGTCGATAATATCCTCGACCCCGAATTTCTCCGCCGTCCGGAACGGGCTTCGCACGCGGTTCAATCGCTCGCGGATCGCCTCCAGATGCGCCGCGGGATCTTCCGCGGCCTCAAGCTCGCTCTTGTATGCGACCTCGACCCCGCCCTCGATCGGCAGGCTGCCCCAGTCGCCCGACGGCCAGGCAAAGCGATATTGGAAACGCTCGGCGTTCGACATCGCACTCCCTGCAATCCCATAGGCGCGGCGCACCACGACCGACGCTAGCGGCACCGTCGCGCGGTAAATCGCGTTCATCGCCTGCACGCCATAGCGGATCGTTCCCGTCCGCTCGGCTTCGCCACCGATCATGAAGCCCGGATTGTCGACAAGGTGGACGATCGGCAGCCGGAACTGGTCCGCCATCTTGACGAAGCGCTCGGCCTTCTCGCTCGTCTTCGCGTCCCACGATCCGCCAAGATAGGACGGATCGCTCGCAAGCACGGCGACCGGATATCCGTCGAGCCGTGCGAATGCGGTGATCACCGCGCGTCCCCAGCGCGCGCCCATCTCGAAAAAGCTGCCTTGATCGAACACCGCATTCGCGATGCGCCGCATCGAATAGACCTGCTTCGCCTCGCGCGGCACGACCGCCAGCAGCGACTCCTCGCGCCGGTCGACCGGATCGCTGCACGCGGTCCGCAAAGCCCGATCGTGGATCGACGAAGGCAGGTAGGACAAAAACCGCCGCGCCGCCGCGAACGCCTCGACCTCCGACGCCACCTCATCATCGACCACGCCGTTGCGCGTATGGACGTCGACGCCGCCCAGTTCCTCTCGGTCCAGCGTATCGCCGATCGCCGCCGCAACCGCCGGCCCCGCCGCGAACAACTGCGACAGTCCGCGCACCATGACGCTGTAATGGCTCGCGACGACGCGCGCGGCGCCCAGCCCTGCGGTCGGCCCGAGCGCAAGCGCCACCACCGGAACCGTGTCGAGGTTGGCGATAATCTCGTCCCAGCCGGGCACGTGCGGGATATAGGTATAGCCCATGTCTTCCAGCGTCTTTACCGAGCCGCCACCGCCCGTGCCGTCGATCATGCGGATCAGCGGCAGGCGATATTCATGCGCCATCGCCTCGCACTGGACGAACTTCCTGTGCAGCGCCGCGTCGGCCGCGCCGCCGCGCACGGTAAAATCGTCAGCACTGGCGACCACCGGCCGGCCGTCGATATTCGCGCGTCCGAAAATGAAATTGCTCGCGGCTAGGTCTTCCAACTCGCCATCGGCGCCATAGCGCCCGCGCCCCGCGATCTTGCCGATCTCGCGAAAGCTGCCTGCATCGACGATCCCCGCGAGCCGCGCCCGCGCGTCCATCTTGCCGCGCCCGTGCTGCCGCGCGACCTTTTCCTCGCCGCCCATCTTCTCGGCCATCGCGCGGCGTTGACCCAGCTCGTCGATCTCTTTTTTCCAGCTCATGGCAGAAAGCTATCTTACGTTGACGGAAACGTCATGCAAAACCTATCGTCGTGCCATGATGCGCAAATTTGCCCTCGCCGTGGCCGCTACCATGCTCCCGCTTGCGCCCGTTTCGGCGTCCGAAACGCGTAGCATTCCTGGCGTCGTCGATCCCTACAAGACCGATGCCTTCAACCCCGACGCCGATCCGATCGCGCAGATCGATGCCGCGCTCGCCGAGGCTCGTAACACCGGCAAGCGCGTGCTGCTCGTCATGGGTACGAACGGTTGCCACGACAGCGCCTGGCTTGCGAACCTGCTTGCGACCGACCGCTTCGCCCCCGTGCGCGACCGATATCAGATCGTCTATGCCGACATCGGCATGCCGCATATTCGCGGCCTCGGACGCAACCCCGATGTGCCCGCGCGTTTCGACTTCAAGATCAAGGGCACCCCCACGGTCGCTGTGCTCGACGCCAATGGCCATGTGCTCAACCGCAAGGCCGCGCCCAAATGGCGTAACGCCGCGAGCCGCAGCGACGACGACATTTATAATGAACTGATGGGTTAGGGAGAGAGACATGGCCGAGATGAACCTTACGGGGCGCGTCGCGCTCGTCACCGGCGCCTCGCGCGGCATTGGCCGGGGCATCGCGACTGGGCTGGCGGAGGCGGGTGCCGACGTCGCGGTCAACTATACGCGCGGCCAGGAAGCCGCCGCCGAAACCGTCGCCGCGATCGAAGCGCTCGGCCGCAAGGCGAAAGCTTACCAGGCCTCCGTTACCGACGAAGCGGCGTGCGCCGCGATGGTTGCCGCCGTCGAGGCCGATTTCGGCCCGATTTCGATCCTCGTCAACAACGCCGGCGTCGCGAGCCGCGGGCTGTCCGTGGCCGATACCAGCCCCGAAGAAGTCGACAAACTCTTCGCCGTCCACGCCGCCGGCCCGCACCGCCTGTCGCGCCTCGCGCTGCCGCAGCTACGCAGCCACGCGCGCAGCGACATCATCGTCATCTCCAGCATCGCGACCTACACCCACTCGCCCAACGGCGCGCCGTACACGATGGCCAAGGCGGCGGGCGAGGCGATGGCCTATGCGCTCGCAAAGGAAGAGCTTGCGAACGGTGTCCGCGTCAACATCGTCGCCCCCGCGCTTACCGTCAGCGACATGGGCGAGAAGCTTTCCCGCGCGATCACCGGCAACGAGGATATCCATCACCTCGACACCAAAATGCCATTCGGCCGCGTCGCCGTTCCCGCCGACGTCGCCGCCGCAGTCGTCTGGTTCGTCAGCGACGCCAACTCTTATTGTTCGGGCCAAAAACTCAACATCGACGGCGCCGGACAGGCAACCTTCCGCTAACCCTCAAGCCATCCCATGCTCGGCGGGAATCCCCGACGGCGGGCCGACGGGCATAACCATTAACTCCGCCTCGCTCGCGCCCGCTTCATATCGCGCCAGCAATTCGTCGGGATCATATTCGATCCCGATCGGATTGCCGCCGAATGCCTCGCTTTTCATATAGGCAACCGCGTCGGCAACGGTCCCGTGGTCGACCTGGAACTCCATCCGGTTGCCGTCGGGATCGGCATAGTAGAGCGATAGCGTCGTCCCGTGATGGATCGGCCAATAAGGCTTGATCCCGTCGACCTTCAGCCGCTTGTAAACGTCCATCAAGTCGCCCGCACTCGCAAAGGTATAGGCGACATGATTGACGCCGACGTCGCCACGCCCGCCGTCGCCGCCGGGCTTCAAGAGGTCGAGGTTGGCGAAGGCGAAGCGGTGATGCTCGTCATCATAAGTCAGGAAAGCGAGCGCCGGGTCCTGATGCACGACATCGGCCTCGAACACCTTTTGGTACCATGCGATCATCTCGTCATAGCGCCGCGTCATATAGACGACATGCGCGAACTTGCTCGGTTTCGTCATGGCCCCACTCCATCCAACGACCCGCCGCGATGCTGCGCCGCTTCGTTTCATTGTGCAAGTCCGAACCCCTCCGCTAGAGGCGGGCCATGCGCCCCGATTCGCCCTCGCCCGTCATCCCCTTTCTGATCGCTTGCGCGGGGATCGCGACCTTTTCGGCGATGGACGTGCTGATGAAGGGGCTGTCGATCGACATCGGCGCGTATAACGCCGTGCTGTGGCGCACCGGCACAGGCACAATTTTGGCCGGCCTCCTCTATTTCGCGAGCCGGCCAAAATGGCCCGACAAGGCGACGATGCAGATCCATGCCTGGCGCTCGCTCTTCGTCGCCGGGATGGCGCTCAGCTTTTTCTGGGCGCTCGCGCGGCTGCCGATGGCCGAGGCGATCGCGCTCGCTTTCGTCGCCCCGCTGATGGCGCTCTATATGGCCGCGATCTTCCTGGGCGAGAAGATCGGCCCGCGCTCGATCGCCGCCTCGATCCTCGGACTGTGCGGTGTGATCGTCATCGTCGCGGGGAAGCTCGGCGGCAGCGACTATAGCGACGAGGCGCTGCTGGCGGTCGGCGCGGTGTTCCTCTCGGCGATCTTCTACGCCTACAACCTCATCCTCGCGCGGCGACAGGCCAAAATGGCCGAGCCGATGGAAATCGCCTTTTTCCAGAATTTCTTCGTCGCCGCGATCCTTGCGCTCGGCGCGCCGTGGTTCCTTGCGGTTCCAGCCGCGAGCCACGCGCCACATATCCTGGGCGCCGCGATCCTCGCGACGACCTCATTGCTGCTGCTGAGCTGGGCCTATGCCCGCGCCGAAACGCAGATTCTCGCGACCACCGAATATACCGGCTTCCTGTGGGCGATGCTGTTCGGCTGGTTCTTCTTCGACGAAGCGGTGACGCTGCCCACCTTCGCCGGCGCGCTGCTGATCGTCGCCGCCTGCCTGATCGTCGCGCGCAAGGCCCCGCACGGCGACCCGATCGAACCCGCAGCGGCGTAACCAGCAAGCCTCCCTATCTCCGTTCGTGTCGAGCGAAGTCGAGACACCCATCGTGCGAGCAGGACCGAGGGGCATCTCGACTTCGCTCGATGCGAACGGACATTTTCAGACCGCCGCCCGGCTCAACCGGTCGTTGATCGCCGCGCCCAGCCCCTCGGCCGGGATCGCCGCCACCGCGATCTTTGCCTTCGCGCTCGCCGCCCCCGCATGCAACGCATCGAAAAGCCGCGCCGCCGCCTCGGTCAGATCGCCGCTTGCGCTCAGGTCATAGTCGCCCGCGACCGCCCCGAACCCGATCCCAAACTCGTCGCCCGCAAATTCGCGCGCGCCCAGCCGCACCGGCTTGCCCGGCGCATAATGGCTCGCGAGCATCCCCGGCGCGACGATCTCCGTTCCCTTGACTCCCGTTACCGACATCCCGCTCGCCGCAGACAACATGTCGGCGGTCACCGGCCCCGGGCGCAACACTTCGACGGCACCATTCTTCACCCTCGCGATCGTCGATTCCACGCCCGCCGTCGTCGCTCCGTCATCGATCACCAGCGCGATCCGCCCATCGAGGCTCGCCAACACATGCTCAGCTTTGGTGGGGCTCACGCGTCCGCTCGCATTCGCGCTCGGCGCAGCAAGCGGTGCCCCCGTCTCCGCCAGCAAGGCCTGCATCGCGCGGTGCCCCGGCACGCGCAGCGCAATCGTATCGAGCCCCGCCGTCGCGATGCTCGCCACCGGGCAATCGGCGGCCCGCGGCACGACAATCGTCAGCGGCCCAGGCCAGAAACGCGCCGCCAGCGCCCGCTCGACCGCGCCGAACACGCCCAGCCGCTCGGCGGCAGCCAAGTCCGGCACATGCACGATCAACGGGTTGAAATCGGGCCGCCCCTTCGCGGCATAAATCCGCGCGACCGCGTCTGCGTTGCGCGCGTCGGCGGCGAGGCCGTAAACCGTCTCGGTCGGGACCGCGACCGGCTGCCCCTCCCCGATCAGCCCCCCGGCGCGCGCCATTGCCTCCGGCCCGAACGGGCGGATATCGGTCCTCATGCGCGTTTGACCATCAGCCATGCCGCGCTATAGCGCCCGCGCAACGATATTCACCAGGAAAGTCGGCTCTTCATGTCTTACACGCCGCCCACCACCGAACAGCTTTTCGTTCTCAACCATATCGCGCGTGTCGACGCGATGGCCGCGCACGACAAATTCGCCGCCGCGACCCCCGACATGGTGGAGGCGATCGTTACCGGCATCGGCGAGTTCGCCGCAGAGGTCTACGCCCCGCTCAACCGCGTCGGCGACACCACCAATCCCAAGTGGCAGGACGGCAGAGTCACCATGCCCCCGGGCTTCAAGGACGCCTATAAGCAGTTCGTCGAGGCGGGCTGGGGCAGCATCGACGGCCCCGGCGAATATGGCGGACAGGATCTGCCTTTCACGCTCGCGACGGTGGTGATCGAGGCACTCGGCAGCGCGAACATGGGCTTTTCGCTGTGCAGCATCCTGACCCCCGGCGCGATCCACGCGCTGATGGCCTATGGCACCGAGGAACAGCGCCAGACCTGGCTGCCGAAGTTGATCACCGGCGAGTGGAACGGCACGATGAACCTGACGGAGCCTGCCGCGGGCAGCGACGTCGGCGCGCTGCGCTCGACCGCCGAAAAGGTCACCGAGGGCGAGCATGCCGGCCTCTACAAGATCAAGGGCCAGAAGATATTCATCACCTTCGGCGAGCATGACCTCACCGACAATATCGTCCACCTCGTCCTTGCGCGCACCCCCGGCGCGCCCGAGGGAACGCGCGGCATTTCGCTTTTCCTCGTCCCCAAATATCGCCTCGATGCCGACGGCAAGCCCGCGCATTCGAACGGCGTCCAGTGCGCGTCGATCGAGCATAAGCTCGGCATCCATGGCTCGCCGACCGCCGTCATGGTCTATGGCGAGGACGAAGACTGCCTCGGCGAGATCGTCGGCGACGAAATGGGCGGCATGCGCGCGATGTTCGTCATGATGAACAACGCCCGCCTGATGATCGGTTGTCAGGGCATCCAGATCGGCGAGCGCGCGACGCAGCAGGCGCAGCGCTTCGCCGCCGAGCGCGTCCAGTCGTCGCTCGCGGGCTCGCCCGACCGCACCCCCGTCACGATCGACCAGCATCCCGACGTCCGCCGCATGTTGTGGCGGATGCGCGCCCAGACAGAGGCAGCGCGCGCACTCACCTATTACGCGGCAGCCCAGATCGATTTCGGCAAGCTCGGCGACGAAGCCGCCGCGATGCGCGCCGACGTGCTGATCCCGCTGGTAAAGGCGCATGCGACCGACATCGGCTGCGAGGTCGCCAGCCTTGGCGTGCAGGTCCATGGCGGCATGGGCTTCATCGAGGAAACCGGCGCCGCGCAGCATTATCGCGACGCGCGCATCGCCCCGATCTATGAAGGCACCAACGGCATTCAGGCCGCCGATCTCGTCGGACGCAAGCTCGGCATGGCGGGCGGCGATCTCGTCCGCGGCCTGATCGACGATATCGCAGCGGGTGCGGCCGATTTCCCCGAATTGCAGCAGTTGGTCGATGCCTGCCGCGCGGTCACCGACTGGATGATCGGGGCCAACACCGGCGACCGGCTTGCCGGCAGCTATCCCTATCTCACCATGCTCGCCACGGCGACCTGCGGCTGGCTGATGGCGATCCAGCACAAGGCGGCGCGCGCGGCACTCGATGAGGGCAGCGGCGACCGCGCCTTCCTTGAAGGCAAGATCGCCTCGACACGCTTTTACCTGCAACAGATCGTCCCCACGGCAACGGGTCTTGCGGCCTCGGCGCTGGCCGGCGACGCCGCGCTCGAACCGCTGCCGGCGATCGCCTGAAACCTCTGGAATCCTGCGCCTCGCGCCCCGGCTCGGGACGCAGGATTTTGTTCATAATTAACGCGATGATAACCATCTGGAGCTAGACGCGACCGGCAATTGCTGGAGACGTGCGTGCCCATCCCGGTCAAAAGTCTGATCATCAGCTGGCGAACCATCGCGCTCTCGCTGCTGCTCAGCGTGATCGTCGGCTTTTCGGCGATCGGTGAGCCGGTGGACCGCGTGATCGAGGCCGCAATCGGGCGCGCCGCGTGGCGCCCCGTATCGGGCGACACCGTCATCGTCGGCGTCGACGACAAGACTCTGCAGTCATTGCAGGATCAGGAATTCTCGGTCGCGAACCATGCGCGGCTCATCCGGGCCGTCGACGACGCCGGTGCGAAACGCCTGTTCATCGACTTTTCCTATTATCGCCGCCTGACGCATCCCGACTATTCCAAGGTCGCGGCCGCCGTTCGCCGGATGGACGACCGGGTCGTTCTGGCCGTGCCGGCTGCAAAAATGACCGGATCCGACGTAAAAGTCAGCTATTGGCCGTCGCAGGCGATGGGCGACCGGGCCGTGCGGGCCTGCATCTGCTGGGAATATGAATTCTGGCAGGTCTGGCGCGTTCCCCTTGCGGTCATCGCCGACGGCCGCCATCTGCCGAGCTTCGCGGCGTTGCTCGCGGATCGCCCGCTGGACAAGCCCGGGCTGTTCCTGCTCGATTTTTCCTACGATACCTCGACCATCACCGAATATAGCGCGATCGACGTGTTGAACGGCCGCGTGGGGCGCCAGCAGCTCGCCGGTAAATATGTCATTTTTGCTCCCACCAACGCCTCCTCATCGGATCAGCACTTCCTGCCCGGGCACGAAAAACTGCCGGGAGCTTACATCCATCTGATCGCCGGCGAAGCGCTGAAGCGTGGCAATCCCGTCGACATCGGATTTTTCCCGGGCCTTGCCCTCACCTTTGCAATCCTGCTTGGCGCCCTCGCGGTCCGGCGCGGCCGGTGGTTCGCTTGGGCGGCGTTTGTGACGACGTCCGCGCTGATCGCTGCCAAGATATTCCTCGGCCTCTCGCTCGTCTCGACCCAGATCGGCGCTGCGTGCTTCCTTATCGCCGCGCTTAGCGCAAACGTCTCGCGTACCCGCCGCCGCGCGTCGGCACAGCGCGAAAACCCCGTCTCGGGCCTGCCCAATTTCGAGGCGCTGCGCTCGCAGGCCGCTTTCGGCAGCGCCACCGTCGTCGCCGCCAAGGTCGTCAATTTCGAAGATCTCGCCGCCTTCATCCCGGGCGACGGGATCGGCAAGCTCGTCGAACAGGTCACGCGCCGCCTCCAGCTCGCGTCGCAGGGCACGACGCTCCATCACGATCTCGACGGCACCTTCGCCTGGCTCGTCCCCTATTATCAGCACAGCCAGATCGAGGGGCAGCTCGCGGGCCTTGCCGCGCTGTTCAACGCACCGCTCACGATTGGCGAATTGCGCGTCGACGTCGCGATCGCCTTCGGGGTCAACGACGAGTTTGAGGGATCGAACGCGCAGCGCCTCGCCGCCGCGCTCGTCGCCGCCGAACGCGCGATCCGCACGCGCTCGCTGTGGACCAAATATACGTCGCGTCAGAAAGAGGATGCCGGCTGGCAGCTCAGCTTCCACTCGCAGCTCGAGGACGCACTCACCGGCGGCGACATCTGGGTCGCCTTCCAGCCGCAATTTGAAATCGCGACGAACCGGCTCGTCGGCGTCGAGGCGCTCGCGCGCTGGACGCATCCGACGCGCGGCCCGATCCCGCCCGACGAATTCATCGTGCAGGCCGAAAAGAGCCAGGACATCTATCGCCTCACCCTGTTCGTGATGGATCAGGCGATCCGTTCGGCGGCGCAGCTTCGCGAGCGCGGCATCCATATCAACATGTCGGTTAACCTGTCGGCGAGCCTGCTCGACCACAGCGACCTCGTCGGCACGATCCGCGTGATGCTCACCGCGCACCATTTGCCGCCCGAAATATTGACGGTCGAAATCACAGAAACGGCGCAGATCGAAAACAGCCGCCAGGCGCGCCATACACTCGCGCAGCTTCGCCGCACCGGCATCCGCCTGTCGATCGACGATTATGGTACCGGTCAGTCAAACCTCGAATATCTCACCGAGATCGAAGCCGACGAAATCAAGATCGACAAGCGATTCGTCATGACCATGCGCGATTCGCAGCGGAACCTCGAAGTCGTCAAATCGACGATCGATCTTGCGCACCGTCTCGGGGCCGTCGCGGTCGCTGAAGGCATCGAAGATGCCGAAACCGTGACGCTGCTCGCCAATCTCGGCTGCGATGTCGGTCAAGGCTATCATCTTGGAAAACCTCAACTGTTTTCCGAACTGACCGCGACGCTAAGCGCCTCCCCCCAGAACCGCACAGCATAACTGCCAAAATGGCGGTAATCATGTTGGTTAAGACTCGATTTACCATATCGATTAAGGTATATGCTCCGTTAACTGTTCGTCGTGGGCAGTGCCAACAGGAGATCTGACATGGGTTGGTTCTGGAGATTTCTCGGCGGCGGCGGCACCGGTAACGGTGGCGGCGAAGCGTAAGCCAGAAACGAGATAAAAAAGGGTCCCGGACATTTCCGGGGCCCTTTTTCTTTGCCCGGAACACGCGCGCGACCGTGCGCTGAATACGACCCGATCGATGCATTTCCTGCGGCGCGAGCGGCATGCCCGCTGCCCCGCTTGTCCGGGCTCGCGGCCGCAAAAAAATTTGCCCTTTCGGACGGCCGGCACCGATCCGCGCGCAAAGCCGCGGAATGCCTTGCCCTCACCGCCCGGCACGTCCATCAGCGTCGACGAGACGAATCAAATTATCGACGAGTTGAGTCCCCGTTCTGTCATTTACCGTCTTGCATCGTCGCGCCGACGTGGCACTATAGGTGGTGGGTCAACCACGGGGGCACCCCAATAAATTGTATCAGGCTGCAAGTGGCGGATTTCCGTCGTCCATCCCATATGGACACGGGAAAACCCTTCATGCGGCCAAAATAAGTGCCCACGGGACAGGTTTAGATGCTAGGATCGGGGCTTCGCCCTGAGTCGAACAAGACAGGAACAAAGCGCACCGGGTGCGCGTTCAAATCGGGGGCGAGTAAGATGGATTTTCGGGAAACGGAACGGGTGGAGACGAGCGACGTGGCGACGATGGAACTGGCAAAGAATGACGCTCCGGCAGCGCCCGAATCGACCGGCGAATCGCTTGCCGATGCGGCGCCCGCGGCCAAGCTCAACGACAGCAGCGAGCCCAAGGTCCACGCGCGTCGATTCGACATCGTGACCGATCGCAGCCGCGACGCGCTGCTCACCGACTTCGGCAAGGAAACGCTCGAGGACCGCTATCTCCTGCCCGGCGAATCATATCAGGATCTCTTCGCGCGCGTGGCCGACGCCTATGCCGACGATCAGGATCACGCCCAGCGCCTGTACGACTATATCTCGAAGCTGTGGTTCATGCCCGCGACCCCCGTCCTCTCGAACGGCGGCACCGGCCGCGGCCTGCCGATCAGCTGCTATCTGAACTCGGTCGACGACAGCCTTGAGGGGATCGTCGGCACGTGGAACGAGAATGTCTGGCTCGCCAGCCGCGGCGGCGGCATCGGCACCTATTGGGGCGCGGTGCGTGGCATCGGCGAACCCGTCGGCCTCAACGGCAAGACCAGCGGCATCATTCCCTTCGTCCGCGTGATGGACAGCCTGACCCTCGCGATCAGCCAGGGCTCGCTCCGCCGCGGTTCGGCCGCCTGCTATCTCGACATCTCGCACCCCGAGATCGAGGAGTTTCTGGAGGTCCGCAAACCCTCGGGCGACTTCAACCGCAAGGCGCTGAACCTCCACCACGGCGTCCTCATCACCGACGAGTTCATGGAAGCCGTCCGCGACGGCGCCGAATTCAACCTCCGCAGCCCGAAGGACCAGAGCGTCCGCGGCACCGTCGACGCGCGCGGCCTGTTCCAGAAGCTCGTCGAAACGCGCCTCGCAACGGGCGAGCCCTACATCATCTTCATCGACCAGGTGAACCGCATGATGCCCAAGCATCATCGCGACCTGGGGCTCAAGGTCACCACCTCGAACCTCTGCTCGGAAATCACGCTGCCGACCGGCCGCGACCATCTGGGTCAGGATCGTACCGCGGTCTGCTGCCTCTCGTCGCTCAACCTCGAAACCTGGGACGAGTGGAACGGCGACAAGCGTTTCATCGAAGACGTGATGCGCATGCTCGACAATGTCCTTCAGGACTATATCGACCGCGCCCCGCCCGAAATGGCGCGCGCCAAATATAGCGCCAGCCGCGAACGCTCGGTCGGCCTTGGCGTCATGGGCTTCCACAGCTTCCTGCAGGCGCGCGGCCTGCCGTTCGAGGGCGCGATGGCGAAATCGTCGAACCTGCGCGTCTTCAAGCATATCCGCGCGCAGGTCGATCAGGCGTCGATGCTGCTCGCGAACGAGCGCGGCCCCTGCCCCGACGCCGCCGATCAGGGCGTGATGGAACGTTTCAGCTGCAAGATGGCGATCGCGCCGACCGCGTCGATCAGCATCATCTGCGGCGGCACCAGCGCGTGCATCGAACCGATCCCCGCGAACATCTACACCCACAAGACGCTCTCGGGCAGCTTCTCGATCCGCAACCCGCACCTCGAGGCGCTCCTCGTCGACAAGGCGAAGAACAGCGACGCGGTGTGGAACTCGATCCTCGAACGCGGCGGCAGCGTCCAGCACCTCGACTTCCTGACGCAGGACGAGAAGGACTGCTACAAGACCAGCTTCGAGATCGACCAGCGCTGGCTGCTCGAACTCTCGGCCGACCGCACGCCCTATATCGATCAGGCGCAGTCGCTGAACCTGTTCATCCCCGCCGACGTCGAGAAATGGGATCTGCTCATGCTCCACTATCGCGCGTGGGAACTCGGCATCAAATCGCTCTATTATCTCCGCTCGAAATCGGTGCAGCGCGCCGGCTTCGCGGGCGGGGTCGAGGCCGACAACACGCCCGAGGCCGCAAAGTTCGAACTCTCGGCCGAGAGCACCGATTACGACGAGTGCCTCGCCTGCCAGTGACGCTCCCGCCGCGTGAACCCCGGCGAAAGCCGGGGCCCAGCGCGCGGTAACGCAACATAGAATGGGCCCCCGGCTTTCGCCGGGGAGCACAACAAAAGATCAGACCCGAGGATAGCCGCTATGCCGTTGTTAGAAGCCCGCAAGACCTACAAGCCCTTCGAATATCCGTGGGCCTATGATTTCTGGAAACGCCAGCAGCAGATCCACTGGGTTCCCGAGGAAGTGCCGCTGGGCGAGGATTGCCGCGACTGGGCGCAAAAGATCAGCGATCATGAGCGCAACCTGCTCACGCAGATTTTCCGCTTCTTCACCCAGGCCGATATCGAGGTGCAGGATTGCTACCACGACAAATATGGCCGCGTGTTCAAGCCGACCGAGATCAAGATGATGCTGACCGCGTTCAGCAACATGGAGACGGTGCATATTGCGGCGTACAGCCACCTGCTCGACACCATCGGCATGCCCGAGAGCGAATATGGCATGTTCCTCGAATATGACGAGATGCGCGCCAAGCACGACTATATGCAGCAGTTCGGCGTCGAGAATGACGAGGATATCGCCCGCACGCTGGCGATGTTCGGCGGCTTTACCGAGGGGCTTCAGCTCTTCGCCAGCTTTGCGATGCTGATGAACTTCCCGCGCTTCAACAAGATGAAGGGCATGGGCCAGATCGTCAGCTGGTCGATCCGCGACGAAAGCCTCCACTGCGAAGGCATCATCAAGCTGTTCCACGCCTTTACCAAGGAACGCGACTGCCTGACCAAGGCGGTGAAGGAAGACATTATCGACACGTGCCAGAAAACGGTGCGGCTCGAGGATGCGTTCATCGACCTCGCGTTCGAACAGGGCCCCGTCCCCGGCATGACGCCGAAGGAGATCAAGCGCTACATCCGCTACATCGCCGACTGGCGCCTTGGGCAGCTTGGGTTCCAGCCGATCTATATGATCGACGAACACCCGCTCCCCTGGCTCGCCCCGCTGCTGAACGGCGTCGAGCACGCCAACTTCTTCGAAACCCGCGCGACGGAATATTCGAAGGGCGCGACGCGCGGCGACTGGAACACCGTGTGGTCCAGCTTCGACAACCGCAAAAAGGCGAAAGCCAACGACGACACCGGCGCCCTCGAAGCCGACGCCGACGGCGAAGACATGTTCGCCAAGGCCGGCATCGCCGCCGAATAAGCCATCAGCCCCTCCCCAGACGGGAGGAGCCCTATTTGCGAACCCCGGCGCAAGCCGGGGCCCACCGACCAAAGAGCCAAGCCCGCGAGCAAACGCAGGCCAACAAGACGTCAGAGGCCAAAATGACCGACAAGCAAAAACAGAAACTGCTAATCCTCAGCCAGCCGCAACGCGCGACCCTCGAAGGCCTCTCGAACCGCCGCCCCCAACTCCCCACCGACCCGATCCGCGACGAACTCGTCGCGCTGGGCCTGGTCGTGAAACAGGGCGCGAAATGGGCGCTGACCCAGACGGGCAAGAAGGTGCTGGCGGCGAGTTCGAACCGGCGCAACTCGGGCGGGTTTTCGGTTTGATGAAAGTATCGAAAGATTGCCTATTTATGCTAGAAGCTCCCAACGAATAGGGGCTTCTTCTGAGACACGATGGAAATCCACGGATATTGGACTTGGGATCAGAACAAGAATGCCGTTAATCTCGGCAAGCACGGTCTTTCTTTCGAGACAGCAACCTTAGTGTTTACAGACACCCTAGCGCTAACAACTATCGATCCATATGAACATGAAGAGCGCTATCGGACGATCGGCGTCGTTGGGCATCTGACCATAGTTGTGATACACACCGAACCCGTGGATTCCAGCGATGCCTTCATACCCGGCCGCATTATAAGCGCGAGGAAGGCGACGCGTATCGAGCGCCTCGACTACGAAAATGGATAAAAAGGCCCTTCCCGAACATATTCAACGAGAGCTGGACTTTGCGTCCTCAATCTCGGACGATCAGATCGACCTGAGTGACATTCCTCAGACAAGCTTTAGAGGTGGGGACCGCGGAAGGTTTCTACCCTATTCGCTCATGCGTAGCGCATATGATGTACGGTCAATCGCTAACTGGTTCATCGACAAGGCAGGCCAAAAGAAAACCTCGCTTTCCAACATGTCTTTGAATAAGCTCGTATATTTTACTTATGAGCAGGCGATTTTACTTTTGGGGCGCATCCTTACAGAGGCTCGCCCTCAAGCTTGGCAACACGGCCCAGTATTTCGAGAAATTTATCATCCCAACAAGGGGAATGCCTCGGAAACCGTCTCAAAGCGCATTCAAAAATTCGACCCCAAAACTCGTAAGCTTGCAGATTGTGAGGATAATTTTCCCCTTGAAGTGATAGAGCTTTTAGAACAGATTTGGAACAAATTTGGCTCTAAGAGCGGATCAGACCTTAGAAATATTTCTCATGATGTTGACGGAGCCTGGGAGCATTCGAGAGATCAAGGAAATCGCGGTAACGCAACACTTGAAATAACCCCTGCAACAATCCTTACATCAGCGCCGAGGCGCCTACGAAATGGATATAATTCAGCAAAAAATTGATCGCCTTCTTTCGCCGCGATCAGTGATTAACTGGACAAGTATAAATTTCCCGAGATCTGATGACACGGAGGAGGCGATTTGGAAAATTGCCAATCTTCTAAATTTGCCATCATTGAACTCAATCTATGCGCGATGCTCGCGCCTAGCATATCGCCAATCCACGATCGAAGAAGAAATGGAGAAAATAAGAAGAAGTAAATCTTCATACATACAGACAATGGGGTCAGAAATACTTCCTGCATTCCAAGAATTTTTGTCCACAAGACAAATTGATGCGATCCCGGACCTCCACGAATTTACAGACTATATACACATATATATTGGGGACGATATCCCTGACTTTCCGATAAGAATAAGGCCTTCATTCATCGCGATAGAAGATGGAAAACTTACCCCATATTTCCTCATAGGTTGGTCAGATCTTTCTCTTAGCCCTTACCAAAAACAACTTCTCTCGACCGTCATTTGCAATTCCATTTTAACTCATCAAGATTTCATTGGCTCCGATGCAATGATTGTCGTTATGCCGCGTATGGAATATTCGAATGACAGAGATGTTCGATGGTGGAAAGCTCGCTCCTACGCGTCGCTAACCGATGACCAATTCGCAGATCAGGCGTCTCGATTTCAGCGAGGCTTAGTCAATACGATACATAGATTGAGGAGATCTTAGTGGAATTACGGTGACAGCTTACTGAACCCCAAATTGCCCTGAGCAGCATGGATCCCGGATCAAGTCCGGCATGACGATGAGGGAAGGACTAACCTCTTACGTCTGCACCCCAAATCCTATTTCGCACACCCCACCCAAAAAACCCCTGTCCTACATTCTCCCGCCATGCTCCAAACTGGCAGATGAGCCACATCGCCCCCATCCCCTCGCCCGGCGCCATCCCCGCCCAGACCCCCACCCCTACCCCCACGGCCGCCGCCCCCGCGCTCGACGCGCACGGCCACGACCCCGCCGTTTACGACTGGATCCCGGTGCTGAAAAAGCGCCGCCACGATGGCTGGTCGCCCGACAAGCAGCGCGCCTTTATCGAGGCGCTGGCCGACTGCGGCTCGGTCGCCTGTGCCGCGCGCGCCGTCAATATGTCCGAATCCTCCGCCTATCGCCTGCGCCGCGCGCCGGGGGCGGAGGCGTTCGATCGCGCTTGGGGCGCGGCGATCGATGCGGCGTCAAAGAAATTGCTCGACGCCGCCTTTGAACGCGCGCTGGTCGGCACCGACGAGCCGGTGTTCAACCGCGAAGGCAACCGCGTCGGCCGCCGACTGCGCCAGAGCGACCGCTTGCTGATGTTCCTGCTGCGCGCCTATGGCCCCGATTGTTTCCGCAGCAACGCCGCCGGCCAAGCCGCCCCCACCGCGCCCCCGGTCGCCGAAGCGCTGGTCCATCTTCACCCCGAACCGCCCGCCGCGCCTGCCGCCCTGATGGCGCCCGAGGATCTCGCCGTGGCGCTGGAGGTGGCCGATCTGGGGGAGGGCGAGTTGCCGCACTGGTATCGCGACGGCCCGGCCGAAGCGGTCCCGGTGTCGCGAGCGATGCCGGCACCCGATACCCACACCCTTGACGATGAGGCTGAACTTTACTGAACTTTGGCGCCGCCGGAACGACCCCGCCCCCTCAATGCACCGTAACCGCCTCCAACCGGCCGCCCGCCCGCGCCACCGCGAACATCACACCGTCGCGCACCACCTCGGGCGGGCCTTCCAGCATATAGAGCTTCACCAGCTCGCGCGTGACCTCGCTGTCGTCGTCGACGACCAGCCGCAGCGACTCCAGCCCCAGATTGCCGCGCGCCACCACCACATCGCGGACCAGCGCGAGCGGCCACTGGGCGCTGCCGCCGCGATAGAGCGTCACCCCGTCATGGCGCAGATAATCGCCGCGCCGCCGCCACATGCCGATGATATAGGCCCACACCGCCAGCACCGCCGCGATGGCAAGCAGCAGCAGCGGCTGCCCGAATATCATGGCCCGCAGCGCATCGATCGGATCGCCGGCCCAATCGAGCCGCACCGCGAGCACGCCGAGCAGCACCGCGCAGGCAAACTGCCATCCCACCAGCGGCGCCGCGCGCAGCCGGGCCACCACCACCATCTTCCGGTCCATATCAGTCATCGCCGCCCAGATAGGCATCGCGGCCGCGCCGCGCCAGTCCGTGGTTTCGGCGGGCGCAACCTTCCCGTCCGGCATCCGTACTGACCAGGGGCAAGTCCGCCCCTCCCCGGAGCCGATGACATCGAACCCAGAACCCTGGTCGCCTACGCCCTGCTCGCCCTGCTCCTCGCGGCGCTGGTCGCCGGCATATTCTATCTGCGCCACAATAGGTACGACCGAAAAATCGAGCGCCAGCGCGAGCGCGAACGCCGCCAACGCGAGGAGCGCAACGATAGCACCTGACGCGCGGCGTCATGCGTGCAAGTCGCCGCGTGCCGCGCCCATCATGGTGCGCCGGCATGAAATGGGACCGAGCGCCCCTTTCCTACATCGCCGCCGCTTGACACGCCACAGCGCCGCGCGCACCCAGAACCGAGGAGGGTCGCCATATGATGTCGCGTCATCGCACCGTCGCCGCGGCGCTCGCCGCGCTCGCTTTCGCCGGGCTCGCGTCGCCCGCCGCATCGACGTCGCTGGCCGCCATTCCTCCCCACAAGCCTGCACGCACATGCGGCATCGTCGCGGGCCTGTTCGACCGGCTCGCGGCCGCCGATCGCGGTGAATTCACCAGGCTGCTATCCGGCATGCAGGTGACGACCGATGCGCTGGGCCGGGTGCAGCCGAACGAATGGGATGCGCTGCTCGCGGGGCTGCGCACCCATAATGGCAAGCCCGACAAGGCGCCGATGCGCTTGATCGCGCTCCGCCGGATCGACGATCGCAACGAGGAAACCGTCGCCCTTTATGTGGCGCGGGTCGAACGCGAACGCTGGGAGCTAGAACGTTATGCCGGTACCGACGGCATGCTGATGCCGGTCTATAACCCCGACCCGCATTATGAAACGGCCCACCACACATGGCTGGTCGGTTTTCGCGGCAACAATGTCGTCAGCCTGCGCGAGGCTGACGAGCTTTATGTGCTGGGCTTCGACAAGGCGACCGACTGCCGCGGCGCCATCGATCCCGACGCACCCGGGGCGATTGCCGCTCCCGGAAAGGATTAACCGGGCCCCGGGCGCGGCAAGCCGGTGCCGCGCTCGCCCGATCGCTGCTATACTGGCCCGCGAAAGGAGAAAGCCAATGCAGGCCGTAACCGAAGGCGACCGCCGCAAGGAGGTTCGCGTCCTCCTTGAACAAATTCAGGCGCATCCCGAGCGCGACTGGACCGCAGCGCGCCAGCGCCTTGCCACGCTCAACAAATTGATCGCCGGGCCGCCCGGAAAACCGTCGCGCCAACAGCCGCATTAACCGCTCGCCGCGCGCCCGCGACGGTCCGTCGCAACCCGCCCGCCGCGATGCAACAATCGGACATTGCACAGGTTTCTTGCGTCGAAGGCATCGGCGCCGCCCCTACCCCCCCCCGCGGGGCGGACGCCGATGCCGGACCACCGGTCCCAAGACGGAGACAGACATGCGCAAGGCATTCGCCCTTCTGACGGTCGCACCCGCTCTCATCGCTTTCCCCGCGTTCGCCCAGCTCGCGCCCGACGGCAGCGCCAACGTTAATCTGGTCGGCAAGGTCGGGTTGAAAGGCGGCGCGGTTCAGGACCCGGTCGATGGCGTAACCAATCCCGTCGGCAATACCGTCGGCAAAGTCGATGGCGCGGTGGGTAAGGCGGTCGACGCCGCGAACCTCACCCTTGCGACGCGCGAACAGGTGCGCGCGGGCGCCGAGCTTTACGACACCGGCGGCAACAGCCTTGGCACGGTACAGAGCGTCGAGGGCGACACCGCGGTCGTGGTGCGCGCCGGCAAGCTCTATAATGTGCCGATCGCCCAGATTTATCATGGCGCGGTGGGCGCGACCCATGGCCTCGTCACCAAATTGTCCACCGCCGAAATTCAGGCGCGCACCACAGCAGCGATCGAATCGCGCTGATGGACGGAAAGGAATAGGAACAAGCCGCGGCGACCCCTTGCAAGAGGGACGTGGCCGCGCTGGGGGGAGCCGGGTGCACTCGGCTCCCCGCCTTGGGCCTCAAGACACCGCATCGCGAGCGCGATCGGGGAGGGAGCCGGGATGCCGGCTCCCTTTCGTTTTTCGGGGACGGCGCCGCGCATATGAAAATGGGCGCATATGAAAATGGCCCGCCCCAGGGGAAGGGGACGGGCCAGTTTCGGTGCCGGCGCGCCCGATTGCGGCGCCGGCCCTCTGTTGTTCGGGAAGGCTATTCGGCCTCTTCGAACAGGTCGACCGCGTTCGCGGCGTTTGCCGACAGGCGCACAGTGTCGCCCTCGACCGCCGCGACCAGTCCGGCGGGCAGATAATGATGCTTGCCGTCGCCGCTGTCAGCTTTGGTCAGCTTGATACGCTCGCCGTCGAGATGATCGACGGTACCGATGTGGACGCCGTCGGCGCCTACGACATTCAGGCCTTCCTTGATCGCGCTATGGTCATGCTCTGCCATGGTCAGTCTCCTTGTCGCTCCGGAGGGGGGAGCCGTGCCATCATACGCATGGAAATCGAGTCGGCTCCATATACCAAGATAGGGTGACCCAAAGTCGCGCCCGCTTCCCAATCAGCGTCCGCATCGCTACCTTTCGGCCATGCGCCCCCTCTCCCTGTTCGCCGCCGTCGCGCTTCTTGCCGCGCCGCTCCCCGCCCTCGCCTGTTCGGTCGCGCCGGGCTACAGCGTCCCGACCAACCTCGAACTGGTCGAGGATGCCGATCTCATCCTGCTCGGCACCGTCACCGACGGCGATTTCGCGCCCGACAGCACCGAAGAACAAATGATCGAGGTCGAACCCGTCGCTGCGCTCAAGGGCGCCATGCCAAGCGCGCCGATCGCCCTTCCCGCGATGATCGCCACCGACGCGGACGTCCAGCTCAGCAATCCCTACGACCTCAGGGACGCGCATCCGCAAAGCCTGGCCGGCGCCTGCGTCCGTTATGTCTTCCCGCGCGGATCGCGCATACTCTTCTTTCTCGATCGGCAGGACGGCATGTGGCATCCCGCCGGCGGCGCATTCAGCCGTTGGGCCGAAGATGTGCTGACCGACGACGCACCGTGGCTGCAGGCGGTTCGCTTCTATATCGAAGTGGCACGGCTGCCCGAAGAAGACCGCGTCGCCGCGCTGGCGGCACGGCGCGACGAACTCGGCGCGCTTGCCGACGATCCGGTCGCGCAGCTGATCGCCGCCGACATCGACCGCCAACTCGCCGGGCCGAACGCGCCGCTGAAGGGCTCGATCGAACTCCTTCCAGCAGACGACGGCACGATCGAGGAAGCAGCAGACGCAGCCGAGGCGGCGGCCGAAGAGGTCGGAGACGCCATCCCGAACGATTAACATCAGGGGCGCCGCCTTGCCTCCCAAGGCCGCGCCAGCCCCTCATCGATCAGCACCGAGCGGACGCTCGTCCGGTCGCGCGCGACGATGCGCCGACAATCAGGGCGCGCCACGCGGCTCGTCATCGTCGATCCCGCCGGGACCAAGCTCATCATCTTCGTCGTCGTCGCTGCGCTCGCCGCGATAGGCATCCATATCGATCACGCCCGACCGCTCCATCTGCCGCATATGGTCGACCAGGTCCTGCGCGTCGTCGCTCTCGTCGCCGCTGCGTTTCTTCTCGCTATCCTGCAAGCGGGCTTCGCGCCGCGCCGCTTCCGCAACGCTCTGCGCCTGCGCTTCTTCGTCGTCCTGCTCGCGGTTGCGTGCCTCCGGGGCATCTGCCGCGGGTTTGTGGGGATCGTCAGCCATGACCTGCTCCTTGACGGGGGAGGCCTGAAAACGCGCCGCCGCGCCGCGGGGTTCCTCAGGCGGCGGCCGCCAATATCTTCGTCTCGATCACGCGGATAAAAACATCGGGGTCTTGGGCGCCGGGAATCAGCATTCGCCCGCCCAGAATGAAGGCCGGCACGCCGGTGATATTCTGGTCGGCCCAATAGGCTTCCTCGGTGCGCACCATCTCGCCGAACTCGCCCGATGCAAGGATCGCGGCCGCACGCGCGGGGTCCAGCCCCACCGACGCCGCGACATCGGCCAGCACCGCATGGTCGCTAACGTCGCGATTGTCCGTGAAGTGCGCGGCGAATAACGCTAGCTTCAATGCGGTTTGCACGCCCGTCGCACCATCCTGTTCAGGCTCCTCGAGTGCCCCCGCCCAAGTCAGCAGACGATGCGCGTCGAAACTATTGCGCATCCGAAAACCCGGCCCGCGATTGAAAGTGAAGCCCAAGTCGGCGGCAACCCCGGCCATCTTGCCGCTGTTCGCGCGGCTCTGCTCGGCGCTGATGCCATATTTGCGCATGACATGCGCGGAGGCATCCTCGCCTTCGGGCGGCATGTCCGGGTTCAGCTCGAACGGATGCCACTGAACTCGAAAATCGAGCCGCCCCGCAAAATGATCCATCACATTCCGGAATTTCAGCCAGCCGATGATGCACCAAGGGCACATCACGTCGGACACGATGTCGACACTGAGGCGCGGCACGCGCGGTTCGGTCAAAACTCTTCTCCTGCCGGCGCGCGCCGCGGCGCTCAATCGGAACGGCGGTCCTTGCCCGTCCGCCGGTCGCCCTTGCGACGATCCGGTCCATTATAATTCGGGTCGTCGGTTGTTCGGCGATCTCCCGACCGCCGCTCTGGACTTGCCCTTTTATCGTCATCGCTTGCCATACGCTTCCTCCCCACCACAAAGGAAAACAGAAGCGACCCGGGGCGCAGTAACTCACAAATTGGTTAAAAACACAAGCAACGCCGGAAATCCGCCGATTGTGGCAGCCTGTGTTCATGGGTGGGGGCCGCCTCAGCCCCACTCCACTTTCGTCATCCCGGGCTTGATCCGGGATCCCGCTTTTTCGAGGATCTGGGCCTCCACGCAAATAGCGGCCCCCCCCGGATCACGTCCGGGGTGACGAGGATGGATAAGATGACCCCCGCCCGAATGCAGCCGTTGCGGCTTTAATGTGCCATATCATTCGCAACCGGCTCGCTTGCCACCGGTCGCGACAGCACCCACCAGCTGCCAATCATCAACAGCACCGTCAGCGCTTCGATGATCATCGCCTGCACGATCCCCGAATTCACCTGATCGCCACTCGCGACGCCGAACAGCCTGCCCGCAAGCGCGGTCCCGTAAAGCGCGGCGGGTACCAGCAGTGCGCGCAGCCAGCCCGGCACCAGCGCGCCGACGGCGGCCGCTCCGGCGGCGACGAGGAAAAAGGCGGACAAGTCGGCGCGGATCGTATTGGTCGCGGGCCCCTCAACCAATATGCCGAAGGTCTCGCTATAGCTCGCAGGGTCGAACAGCCCGCGTGCGCCGACGATGACAAAGAACAGCGCCCACAGCAGAACGGCGCCGCGCAAGACCCAATTGACCATCACTCTTCTCCCTGTTTGCCGGCAGGCTGCGGCATCGGGGCAAAAAGTGCAATCTATTCCGGGCTAAAGTCCGCAGCGAACGTCGCTTCGATCCAGCCACCGCCAAGCACGCGCGAGTTATCGGCGATATCGTACAGCACCGCCGCTTGTCCTGACGCAACACCATATTCGGGTGCAGCAAAGACCAACCGGTCACCCGCCACGCGTGCGGGAACGGGCTTTGCCATGCTCCTTACCTTCGCAAGCACATCGCGCCCTTCGATCGCTGCGAGCCAGTTCGCTTCACCCAGCCGTGCCCCCGAAACCGCGAGTGCGCGCCGCGGCCCGACGACCACCGTTTTCGTATCGGCCTCCAGGCGCACCACATATAATGGCTCGGCCTGTCCGCCGATCTCGATCCCCCGTCGCTGTCCGACGGTATAATGAATCAAGCCCTTGTGCGTGCCGAGTACCGTGCCGTCGATATGGACGATGTCGCCCCGATCGTCGGCTTCGGGCCGCAGCTTCTTCACCAGCGTCGCATAATCGCCATCGGGAACGAAGCAGATATCCTGACTGTCAGGCTTGCCCGCGACACCAAGCCCGAGGTCGCGGGCGATCTCGCGCACAACGCTCTTTTCGAGCCCTCCCAAGGGAAAGCGCAGGAAGTCGAGTTGGTCCTGCGTCGTCGCGAAGAGAAAATAGCTTTGGTCGCGCGCCGGATCGACCGCGCGGTGCAGTTCGGCACCTGTAGGCCCCATCACACGGCGCACATAATGGCCCGTCGCCAGACAGTCAGCGCCGAGTTCCTTCGCGAGACGGAACAGATCGGTGAACTTCACCCCCATGTTGCAGCGCACGCAGGGAATCGGCGTACGCCCCGCCAGATATTCGTCGGCGAACTGGTCAATAACCGTATCGCGGAATCGGCTTTCATGGTCATAGACATGATGCGCGAAGCCCAGCCGGTCGGCGACCGCGCGCGCGTCCCGGATATCCTGCCCCGCGCAGCAGGCACCGACGCGCTTCGCCTTGGCACCATGATCATAGAGCTGGAGCGTCACGCCGATGACCTCGGCGCCCGATCGCGCGGCGAGCGCGGCGACCACACTCGAATCGACGCCGCCCGACATTGCGACGACGATTCGCCGGTCCTTCATGGGCTCGGCGAGCTGAAAGTCGGCCCCGGCGAGCGCGGCAGGAGAGGAAATCGTGTCGATCATGATCGGTGCCATCTAGGGATGCGAATGCAAAAATGCCAGCTTTTCCGCCGTAGCTGTCAAGATATTGACGCCGGTTAAGCTTCGCTAACGGGTTCTGAAACAGCCATTTACTGGACCTTAGCTCCTATCGCGTAGACGAGTCGCATGAACCTCGTACCGTCCGATCTTCCACGCATTGCAGGTGCGGCCAGACTGTCGAAGCCCGGCTTCGACATCTTGCTGGCTGTGTCCAGCGCGCGTCAGGCTGCGTTGCCGACCGTGCGACAGTTGCGGGAGTTGGCGCACCGCGAGCGCCACAATGCGAAGCTTAACGCGTTGCGCGATACATTCTGCGGAACGCGCTCTTCAACGGAACAAAAAGCGCCGCGTATCGTTCGCTTCCTCGATTTGTCCGACGATGTGAACGCCCTGCCCGAAACTATGAACAGCCTGTTTACCAGAGGATTTCAGCCGATGTTGAATCCCTCTGTTTTAGAGCCGAACGCGTCGGACACACCCCCCTCCGACGTTTCAAATATGGAATGACTATGATCGAGAATCAGAAAATCCGGCCCGCACAGGTTATCGGCCCCCTCGGGGAACCGCTGACGTTGGACTCGTTGCCTCCCCCGTCGACGACCCGCTGGGTCGTTCGCCGCAAGGCAGAGGTCGTAGCGGCCGTCAACGGCGGGCTCCTGTCCGTCGACGAAGCGTGCGAACGCTATGGGCTGACCCTCGAGGAATTTGCCGGATGGCAGCGGTCGATCGACCGCAGCGGCATGCCCGGACTGCGCGTCACGCGCATCCAGCACTACCGCGACCTGTATGAACGCCAACAGCGCTTCTAAGGCCGCGAGACCGGACCAGGCACGAGAGAGGGCGCTTCAGGCGCCCTCTTTTTTTGGGTACCGGCTGGACAGGCATGTCCTGCGGCCGCTACCGGCGCCCCATGGGTATCACCGCAACGATCATGAACACCGCCACCGGCCAGCCGATCCAGAAGATGAGCTTTGGCCGAATGCCCAAACCCTGGGCCAGCTTCAATCTAGCGACTGGCGAACTCGTGACCGCCGAGCGGATCGACGTCACCCCGCCCGCGCCCGGCAAGTTCGCCGCGACGGTGCAGGTCTGGGTCAAGGTCAAGCCGCCTGCCTGACGCAGATCGCCTTGGTAAAAAAAGAAAAACGGCGCGATTTCAGTGCCATGACGATTTCATTGCAACCCTGACGTTCATCCCGCGTTAAGCCCCCGAGTCAACTTTGGGAGTCACTCGATATGCGTAAGATGTTCATCACCCTCGCCGCCACTTCGGCCCTCGCGCTCGGCGCCTGCCAGAGCCCCGCCGCCGACAAGGTCGAGGATCAGGCCGAAGCCAAGGCCGACGTGATCGACGAACAGGCCGATGCCATGCCGGAAGGCCCGGCAAAGGAAGCAACCGAAGCGAAGGCCGACGCCGTCGAAGCAGCCGGCGAAGAAAAGGCCAATGCAATGGACGACAAGGGCGAGATCGCTCCGTCGGAAACCGGCGCCACACCGCCGGCCGACCCCGCCAAGAAGTAAGGGCTGCCTCCCCTAAAGGGCAGGGTGAAGGGCGCCGGTCGTTTCCGGCGCCCTTTATCGTGCGCGCAATATTTTGCGCCCCTGTGATTACGATCACCGCGCCGCCCGGCGATCAGGGTTAATGCGGAATTCGGGACGGGAACGGCGCTTTTAGCGACAGTCTCCACGAACCACCCTCCCGCCGCCCCCAGCGACCCAAGGCGGCGGGAGGGACTAGTCCGCCTGGCCCAGCCCGTCGGCCGCTACCGCGCGCAGCACATCCTGCACGCCCGGCGCATCACTATCGGCACGCAACGAAGCGATCCCTGCCGCAACATCGAGCTTATACTCGGCGACCCCCGCCGACTCGCCCGCCCACACCGCACCCAGCGATTTGACCAACCGCCGCGCTGCCGCATTTTCGGACAGCATATGCACGTCAAGCACGTCCAACCCCTCGACATGGCAATGGACGAGCAGCGCCGCAGTCATCATCCGCGCCAGTCCCAGCCCGTGAAATTCGTCGAGCACCGCGACGGAAAATTCCCCGACCGGCCCGTCATGCCGGTGGCGCACCGCGTGCACGGCGCCGATCGGCGGCCGGCCGGGACATTCGATACAGATCGCGCCCCACGCGATATGGTCGTGCCCGTCGACGTCGGCGAGTTTCTGCACCACCGCGTCGGGCAGCACCGGCGCGGGCGAGAAAAAGCGCAGATAGCGCGATTCCGCCGACAGCTTGGCGATCCCTTCACGAATCAGCGGCGCATCGTCGGGAGTGATCGTGCGCAGGCGCACCGCCGTGCCGTCGTTGAGCGCGCAATGCACGACGATGTCCTCGATCCGCATCCGCGCCCTTGCCTCTCTGTCCGTTCCGGTCATCGCGGCCTCCTGCGACGGCACGATAGGCAAGTGCCCGCCTGCCCGCAATCCGTGCGCGCTCACTCTCGCAGCGGCCATTAACCCTAAGCATTTTCACCGCGGCCGATGGGTGAAATGTTGAAAGCGAACCGCCCTTAACTTTGGTAAATGTTGCTTCCAGAAGTCGGAAAGGTTGCACGTTCTGTGATCCATGCTCACCCGGATAACAGCACTCCCTATGAGTTGCTCGGCGACCGCCTCTCGCGGCTGCGTCAGGCTCGGGGATATAGCAAGACCGACGTCGCCGGCCGCCTTGGCGTTACCGTCACCTCGATCTGCTATTGGGAGCAGGGCCGCTCGCGCCCCAGGCTCGCACGGCTAGAGGCGCTCGCCGACCTTCTTGGCACCTCGCCGACCGAGCTGCTGAGCCGCGACAGCACGCCCGGCGGCGATCATCTCTCCGACCTCGTTGCCCGCATGCGCACCGAAATCGCCCACGCCGCGGGCACGACCCCGTCGAAGGTGCGCATCACGATCGAGATGTAGCCGCCCGCACGCACGCCCCCTCCCCCTTCGTCACCCCGCTCCTGACCGGGGTGGCGTTGGGTGCTCATTCTGCGGATCAGGCGTCGTCGCCCATCCGTAGCGCCGCAATGAAGGCTTCCTGCGGAATGTTCACATTGCCATATTCGCGCATCCGCTTTTTGCCCTCTTTCTGCTTTTCGAGGAGCTTCTTCTTGCGGGTCGCGTCGCCGCCATAGCATTTCGCGGTCACGTCCTTGCGCAGCGCGGCGATGGTTTCGCGGGCGATCACTTTCCCGCCGATCGCGGCCTGGATCGGGATTTTGAACATGTGGCGCGGGATCAGATCCTTCAGCCGCTCGCACATGCCGCGGCCGCGGGTTTCGGCCGATCCGCGATGCACGATCATGCTCAGCGCGTCGACCGGTTCGTTGTTGACGAGGATGCTCATCTTGACGAGGTCGCCGGGGCGGTGGCCGATCTGGTGATAGTCGAACGACGCATAGCCGCGGCTGATGCTCTTCAGCCGGTCATAGAAATCGAACACGACCTCGTTGAGCGGCAGTTCATAGGTGATCTGGGCGCGGCCGCCGACATAAGTCAGGTTCTTCTGCACCCCGCGGCGGTCCTGGCACAGCTTCAGGATCGGGCCGAGATAGTCGTCCGGCACGTAAATCACCGCCTCGATCCACGGTTCCTCGATCTCGTCGATGCGGTTCGGGTCGGGCATGTCGGCGGGGTTGTGGAGTTCGATCTCCTTCGCCGCCTCATTCTTCGTATGGCCGAGCTTCAGCTTGTACACCACCGACGGCGCGGTGGTGATCAGGTCGAGGTCATATTCGCGCGTCAACCGCTCCTGGATGATCTCGAGGTGAAGGAGGCCCAGGAAGCCGCACCGGAAACCGAAGCCGAGCGCGGCCGAGCTTTCCATCTCGAACGAGAAGCTCGCGTCGTTGAGGCGGAGCTTCTGGATGCTCTCGCGCAATTTCTCGAAATCGTTCGCGTCGGTCGGAAACAGGCCGCAGAAGACGACCGGCTGGACTTCCTTGAACCCCGGCAGCGGCGCCGCGGCGGGTTTCTTGGCGTCGGTCACGGTGTCGCCGACGCGCGCCTGCGCGACGTCCTTGATCTGCGCGGTGATGAACCCGATCTCGCCCGGGCCGATTTCCGTCAGTTCCTCGCGCTTTGGCGTGAAACAGCCGACGCGATCGATCAGGTGACTCGTGCCCGCCTGCATGAACTTGATTTGCTGGCCTTTTTTAAGGATGCCATCGACGACGCGGACAAGGATGACGACGCCCAGATAGGGGTCGTACCAACTGTCGACAAGCATCGCGAGCAGCGGCGCCGCAGCGTCGCCCTTCGGCGGCGGGATCTTGGTCACGATCGCCTCGAGGCATTCCTCGATACCGATCCCCGACTTCGCCGAGGCGAGCACGGCGTCGTCGGCGGGCAGGCCGATGATGTCCTCGATCTCGGCCTTCACCTTGTCGACGTCGGCCGCGGGCAAGTCGATCTTGTTGATCACCGGCACGATCTCATGGTCGTGCTCGATCGACTGATACACATTCGCGAGTGTCTGCGCCTCGACCCCCTGCGCCGCGTCGACGACAAGCAACGCTCCCTCGCACGCCGCGAGCGACCGCGACACTTCATAGGCGAAGTCGACGTGGCCGGGCGTGTCCATGAGGTTGAGCTCATAGGTCTCGCCGTCGTGCGCCTTATATTTCAGGCGCACCGTCTGCGCCTTGATCGTGATCCCGCGCTCTTTCTCGATGTCCATATTATCAAGGACCTGCGCCGACATCTCGCGCGCGGTCAGCCCCCCGGTAAACTGGATCAACCGGTCGGCGAGCGTGGATTTCCCGTGATCGATGTGCGCGATGATCGAAAAATTGCGGATATGGGACAAGGGCGTGGTCATGCGCGGCGCGTTAGCAGGCGAAAGCCCCGCTGTCAGTAGGGAGTGGCGTCGATTGCCGGAGTCCCGGCCTAACTTGTCAGACTTGTCACTTCCCCAGATCGGAAATCAACGGGTTAGCGAAGCACGCTGGAGCAAAGGTCGCGAAGGTTCCCTACGGCGCCGACAGGCGAAAGGTCGCAAAGATCGCACGCGAGCGCGATGTTTCGCGCAGCGGCGGTGCAGCAGATTTCGAAGATTCAAAGAGCCGGACATGAAGCTGACATGGCGAAATAAAGTAGGAAAGGGATTTTGTGGCTCGGCGACATGGCCAGGAAGCGTTGGGATGCTACTCAGTTGACCTGCAATCGCAGTCATGTCGCTCGTCGAAGCGGGGTTGTCCGCGGTGCTCTGCTGGATAGGGTGCCGCCGTCGCAACCGGGAGATCTGTCATGCACCGCACCATCGCCGCCGCCTTCTATGCCCTTGCGCTTGCTGCGCCCGCCGCTGCGGAGACGCTGCTCGTCGGCAACAAGGGCGAGGATACGCTGAGCGTCATCGCGCTCGCGTCGGGGGAGGAACTGGCGCGGCTGCCGACCGGCAAGATGCCGCACGAGATTGCGGTGTCGCCCGATGGCAAGCAGGCGGCGGTCGTCGCCTATGGCAGCACCACGGTCGATGTGTTCGATGTCGCGAGCCGGACGAAGGTCCGCACGATCGACCTTAGCCCCAATCAGCGGCCGCACGGGCTGCTGTGGCTGTCGGACGGGCGGCTGGTCGCGACGACCGAAGGCAGCGAGTCGGTCGCCGTGGTCGCGCCCGATGGCAAGCTGACGTCGATTTCGACCGGGCAGAAGGGCACGCATATGATCGTCGTCGCGCCCGATAATCGCACGGCCTATACCGCGAATATTGGGGCAGGGACGGTGAGCGTGCTCGACCTCAAGACCGCGAAGAAGCTGCGCGACCTGACGATCGGCGGCAAGCCCGAGGGGCTGGCGCTGACGAAGCGCGGGCGCGAACTGTGGGTCGGCGACCTCGATGCGCCGCGCGTGTCGATCTGGGATACGAAGACCGGCAAGAAAATCACCGAGTTGCCCGTCGATCCGGTCGCGATCCGGGTACTGGCGAGCCCCGACGGCAAGCTTGTCGCAACGAGCAATATCGCGAGCGGTACGATCAGCCTGTTCGACGCCGAAACGCGCGCCCCGCTGAAAACGATCAAAGTGTCGGGCGAGCAGGCGAAGGGGCAGGTCACCTTGTTGTTCAGCGCCGATTCGAAGCGGCTTTATGCCGCCGAGACCGGGCACGACAAGGTAGCGGAAATCGATGTCGCGAGCGGAGAAGTGCTGCGCCGGATCGCGGCGGGCAAGAATGGCGACGGGCTGGCGATCGCGCCCTAGGGCGTGACCCTAGGCCTTTTCGGCCAGCAATTTGTCGCGAAAGGCGGCGAGGCGCGCGACCGCCTCGTCGAGTATCGCGCCCTCCTTCGCAAAGCAGAGGCGCAGGATATTGCGCGGGCCATCGCCTTCGAAAAGCGCCGAGACGGGGATCGAGGCGACCCCGGCTTCGCGCACCGCGCGTTCACTGAACTCGCGGTCGGACAGCGCGATCCCCGATGCGGCGAGGTCGATGCACAGGAACCAGGTCGCGGCGTTGGGCAGCACGGCGAAACCTGCGGCATCGAGCGCGTCGCGGAGATGCTGGCGCGACGCGGCCCAACGCGCGCGCTGCGGCGCGAACCAGCTATCGGGCCGGCCCAGCCCCTCCGCCACCGCCCATTGCAGCGCAGGGGGCGTCGTAAAGGTCAGGAACTGGTGCGCGCGGCCAAGTGCCGTCGCGAGCGTGGGTGCGGCGCACATCCAGCCGGCCTTCCATCCCGTCAGACCGAATATCTTGCCCGCCGATCCGATCTTTACCGTGCGTTCGGCCATTCCCGGAAAAGACATGAGCGAGCGATGCGGCACGCCGTCGAAGCGGACATCCTCCCAAACCTCGTCGCAGATCGCCGAAAGGTCGTGCCGCACACAGATGTCGGCGAGCATCGAGAGTTCGGCTTCGCTCGCGACTGTACCCGAGGGATTGAGCGGGTCGTTGAACATCAGCACACGCGTGCGCGGAGTGATCGCGGCGGCGATCCGCGCTGCGTCGTAACGCCAGCCGGGCGGCGCGAGCGCGACCGACACGGGCACGCCGCCCGCGCGGCGGACCATCGGCGCGTAGCTGTCATAGGCCGGCTGGAACAGGATCACCTCGTCGCCCGGCGCGACCAGCGCGAGGATGGCCGCGGCGAGCGCCTCGGTCGCGCCCGACGTTACGTTCACCTGCTCGCGCGAAAGGGCGAGGCCCTGCCGCCGTGCATAGAAGGCGCAGATCGCATCGCGCAGTTCGGGCAGGCCGAAGGCGGGGGGATATTGGTTCGATTGTTCGGCGAGCGCGCGCGCCGCAACAGCGATCATGTCGGGATGCGGCGGCTCGTCGGGAAAGCCCTGCCCAAGGTTGATCGCGCCATGCGCCCGCGCGAGCCCCGACATATGCTCGAAGATCGTCGGCTCCATCGCGGCATAGAGCGGGTGGACCGAGCTCATGAGAGCAAAAGCCAGATCGACAGGCCGACCGGCGCGTCGGTGGGCGGCGCATCAGCGACATGGCGCACCGCATCGGCGCGCGCGCGATCGAGGATGGCGGCGGGAACGCGCGCCGGGTGGAAGATATGGTCGGCCTCGCCGAGCAGGCGCGCGGCGCGGAGGGTGAGGTCGTCGGGATCGGCGCTGGCGAGGCGGACGGTTTCGAGGCGCGATGGCTGGATCGAGGCGTCGCTCTCCAGCCAGGTTTCGACCCGATCGGCAGCCCCGGGATCGAGCGGGTCGAGCGCACCGCCGCTTGCAAGCGCCGCGTCGATCGCGCGGCGGCGGTCGGCAGCGGCGGGCCAACGTGCCTTCATGGCGCCGCGTGCCGCATGGAGCGCCGAAGCGAGCGCGCCGAGCCGGGCCGGGAGCAAAGCTTCGATCCGCTGGCGAACAGCCTTTGCGAGACCCGCCGACGCGCCGCCCGTCCCGATCGCGATCGTCACCGGCGCGCGGTCGACGATCGCGGGCGTCGTGAAATCGCAAAGGTCGGGGCGGTCGACGACGTTGACGAGCAGCCCGCGCGCGCGGAGCGCCTGCGCGGCGGCGCGTGCTTGCGCGTCATCGTCGAGCGCGACGAAGGCGATTGTGGCGTCTTCCCGCCACTCCGGCACGACCCGGCCGCCGGCGCGCGCGATCAGCCGCGCCTTGGCATCGGCAGCCTCCCCCTCCCCGACCAGCACGACCGTGCGGCCGCGGAGATTCAGAAAGACGGGGAACTGGTGCATCAGACGGTCCTGCCATTATTCGTCGGCCCGGGCGGCGAGCCTGGCGCGGATCGAGAAAGCCGTGCAGCTTTCACCGCAAATCCTTGTACCAAAAGAGCGCGACTTCGCCCTCATGGGGCCCGCCCGCGTAAAGCTTTTGGTCGAAGCCGCCCAGCGTGTAGCCAGCGCGGGCATAGATACGGCAAGCCGCCGGGTTATTCGACTGGGTTTCCAGACGGATCAGCTCTAAGCCCGTATCACGTGCCCAGACCTCGACCCTTGCCAAGAGTGCGGCCGCCACCCCGCGTCCCCGCGCCCAGCGGTCGACCGCAATTTCCGCAAGGTCCGCCATCCCGTTCCAGCATTCGCACATTCTGGCATAACCCAGGATCCGATCGCCCGATCGAGCGATGAAGAGCGCCTTGCACCCCGGTGCCACGCCATCCCAGTCGGCAGGATCCCAGTTATAATCCTTGCGTCGCGGCGAGACAGGATGGAGCTGCCGCGGGTCATCATATGGGAAAGCGATGGCCTGCGAAATGTCGAACGAAAAATCGCACGCGGCAAAATCGGCGGTCGGAAAATCGTCCACCTGGCTGATCTGCATCGGATCGGTCGGCCTCATATGCTTACTCTCGCCGACCGATCCGATATTTTCAACCTGGGTAGGACTTCGAAGACCCGCCTCAGTCGATCCAGTCGGGCACGCGCTCGGCGGCCATGATCGTGCCCGCGGTGATGCGGTCGGCGACGACGACATAGCGGTCGCCATCGACGAGCACCTCGGGCACCAGGCTGCGGCTGTTGTAGGTCGACGCCATCGTCGCGCCATAGGCGCCCGCGGTGCGAAACACGGCAAGATCGCCCGGTTCGACCTTGTCGGTGACGCGGTCGCGCGCGAAGGTGTCGCCGGTCTCGCACACCGGGCCGACGATCGACGCCGTCATCGTCTCACCGGTCGGCTTGACGGCAACAAAGTCGTGATAGGCGTCGTAGAGTGCGGGACGCGCGAGGTCGTTCATCGCGGCATCGACGATCACGAACGGGTTCGTCGCGCCGGGCTTGACCCAGAGAACCTCGGTCAACAGCACGCCGGTGTTGCCCGCGATAACGCGGCCGGGTTCGAACATCAGAGTGACGTCCCAATCCTTTGTCACCCGCGCGACCATCGCACCATATTCGGCGGGGCTCGGCGGATTGTCGTCAGCCTTGTACGGCACGCCGAGGCCGCCGCCGAGATCGACATGGGTGATGCTGTGCCCCGCAGCGCGCAGTTCGGCGACGAGTTCGCCCACACGCTTGAACGCCGCTTCGAGCGGTTCGAGGCTGGTAAGCTGGCTGCCGATATGCACCGCAATGCCGCGCATATTGAGCCCCGGAAGCGCCGACAGCCGGCCGAAGATTTCGGGTGCGACGTCGATACCGACGCCGAACTTGTTTTCGGCCTTGCCGGTCGAGATCTTGGCGTGCGTGCCCGCATCGACGTCGGGATTGACGCGCAGCACCGCGGGGGCGGTCATTTCCTTTGCGAGTGCGATCTCGGCGAGGGCGACACCCTCGGGCTCATGCTCGATGTTGAACTGACCGATACCGCGGTCGAGCCCCTGCGCCAGTTCGGCGCGCGTCTTGCCGACGCCCGAAAAGACGATATCCTCGGCCGCCATACCCGCCGCGAGCGCGCGTTCGAGTTCGCCGCCCGACACGACGTCAGCGCCATAGCCCTGCCGCGCGAGGACGCGCAGCACGCCAAGGTTGGGGTTGCACTTGATCGCGAAGGCGAGATGCTTCTTGGGCACGTCCTTCAGCCCGTCGCGAAACGCCTGTGCATGACGTTCGAGCGTCGCGCGCGAATAGACATAGACTGGGGTGCCGATTTCTTCGGCAATGCGTGGCAGCGGAATATCTTCGGCGTGCATCACGCCGTCCCGAATTTCAAAATGATTCACAAGTAGATCCTAAATATATGCGCCGTTTGCCCCGAGCTTGTCGAAGGGCCGTCCTTCCCCTTTCCGACGTTCAAGACGAACGGTGCTTCGACAAGCTCAGCACGAACGGAATGGAGGGCGGCTCCCGACTTCAATCAGCCCGGAGGCGGCAAGTCAAAATCGTCGGTTTCGCGTTGTTCGGATCGTTTGAGAAGTTCGTCGCTGCGCGCTGGCCGGGCCTGCGCGTCAGGCGTCGTAAGCTCCTCCGTTGTCGGGGCACTGGTGGCGCCGACGGGAATCACCGGTGCAGGCTGGCCTGCCACGGGCTTCAGATCTTCCCTGCTGCCGCACGCGCCGAGCAGCGCGGTTGCGGCGAACACAGTCATGATGAGGCGCTTGGTCGCCATCATATTTGTCCTTCGAGCGCCGCGCGGGCTGCGGCCACGGCCTTCCTTACCCCGTCCGGCGCCGTGCCGCCATAGCTGGTGCGGCTGGCGACCGATGCCTCGACGGTCAGCGCCGCGAGCACCTCGGGAGTGACCTCGGCATGGATCGCGGCGGCGTCCCCGGCGGGCAGCGCTGAGAGTTCGACGCCCAATTCCTCGGCGCGCTTCACGCAGGCGCCGACCACATGATGCGCCTCGCGGAACGGGAGGCCCGCCTCGCGCACCAGCCAGTCGGCAAGGTCGGTCGCGGTCGAATAGCCCGACGCGGCGAGCGCGCGCATGCGGTCGGTACGAAAGGTCAGCGTCTCGACCATCCCGGTCATCGCCGCCAGCGACAGCGCGAGCGCATCAAAGGCGCCAAAGACCGTTTCCTTGTCGTCCTGCAGATCCTTCGAATAGGTGAGCGGCAGGCCCTTCACGATCACGGCGAGCCGCTGGAACGCGCCGAGCAGCAGGCCCGCGCGCCCGCGCACCAGTTCGGCGGCGTCGGGGTTGCGCTTTTGCGGCATGATCGAGCTGCCCGTCGACCATGCGTCCGGCAGGCTGATGAAACCGAAGGGCTGGCTGGCCCAGATCACGATTTCCTCGGCGAGGCGCGAAAGGTGGATTGCGGCGATCGACGCCGACGCGCAGAATTCGAGCGCGAAGTCGCGGTCGGAGACGGCATCGATGCTGTTCGCCATCGGGCGATCGAAACCGAGCGCGGCCGCGGTGGCATGGCGATCGACCGGAAAACCGGTGCCCGCCAGCGCCGCGGCGCCGAGCGGCGATTCGTTGAGGCGGCGGCGCGCATCGGCGAAGCGCGAACGGTCGCGGCCGAACATTTCGACATAGGCGAGCAGATGATGGCCGAGCGTCACCGGCTGCGCGACCTGCAAATGCGTGAAGCCGGGCATGATGCTGCCCGCATGTTCGTCGGCGCGCGTCAGCAGCGCGGTCTGGATCGCCTGCAACCCCGCGTCGATGCGCTCGCACGCGGTGCGCGTCCACAGACGGAAATCGGTCGCGACCTGGTCGTTGCGCGAGCGCGCGGTGTGGAGGCGGCCGGCGGCTTCGCCGACCAGTTCCTTGAGCCGCGATTCGACGGTCATGTGGATGTCTTCGAGGCTGAGGTCGACGGGCACACCGTTCGCGGCGAACTCGTCGGCGATCTGCGCCAGCCCGCGGTCGATCACCACCGCATCCTCGGCCGCGATAATTCCCGCGGCGCCGAGCATCGTCGCATGCGCGCGGCTGGCCGCGATATCTTCTTCCCACAGGCGCTTGTCGACGGGAATCGATGCGTTAATCTCTTGCATGATCGCCGCGGGTCCGCCACCGAAGCGGCCGCCCCACATGCTGTTGCTATCCGGAGTATTCGCCATCCGCCGCGTCCCAAATCCGTCTCTTGCGATCCTCGCCATATTTCTGGCCGGATCAATCGCGGGCTGCGATAGGGAAAAGCCGCCGGGCGAGCAAGCCGCAGACGGCCAAGCAAATATTTCGCCCGGCCAAGCGAAGGATGGCGGCGTCGGCCATTTTCAACATCAGGTCGAGCGCACGGGCAAGGGCAAGGCGGCACCGACGGTCGGCTTTCGCGGCCCCGACGATGCGCCCGTCACGCTCGCCGACTTTCGCGGCAAACCGCTGCTCGTCAATCTGTGGGCGACATGGTGCGCGCCGTGCGTCGCCGAGATGCCGACGCTCGACGCGCTCGCGGCGAAAAGCGGCGATCGCATGACCGTGATCGCGGTGGCGCAGGATCTGAAAGGCGCCGAGGTGGTCGATCCCTGGTTCCAGAAAGCCGGCTTGAAGGCGCTGCAACCCTATGTCGATCCCGAGAACGGCCTGCTCGACGCCGCGAGCAGCGCGCTGCCGACCAGCATCTATTACGATGCCGAAGGTCGCGAAATATGGCGCGTTGTCGGCGCCATCGACTGGCAGGGCAAGGAAGCGCAAGCGCTGCTGGCCGAGGCAAGCCGCTGATACAAGAAAGGGCGGGTGCCCCATGACACCCACCCTTCCCTGCGACCCAGAGCAAGGCTCCGGGGAACTTGATCGAGCTTAGCCGCCGACCGTCACGCGGCCGCTGCGATAGCCCTTCTTGCGCATTTCCTTCACATAATCCTTGTCGGCATCGACGATTTCATTCTCCCACTCGTCCCACGCATCCCAGCGGTCTTCGCGGTCGGTGGAGTGGCGAAGGTCGCTCCGCAATTCCTTCTCCGCCTCCAGAATGTCGGCTTTGTAATTATACCAATATTGGTTCACGACGCCCGCAATCGGGGTAGTGCGGATATGCGGCGCCTCAAAGCCCGGCGGCATCGAGCCATAGGGCACGGCAGCGACGGCGGCTGTGGCGGGGAGAGCCACGAGAATAGCGAGGGTGGTCCATTTTTTCATCGTCCATCTCCTGATTGCCGGCCCGCTAGCGAGCCGGTCAGGTGAGTCAACGAAGCAGACCGCCCTTTTATTCCCGGCTTAACGGAGATTCGGCACGTCTGACGGTGGAATCGTAGATTCTCGTCATTGCGAGCGAAGCGAAGCAATCCAGTGGCGGGCTTGCACGCTCTGGATTGCCGCGTCGCCTTCGGCTCCTCGCAATGACAGGGATAAGCTTAGCCGGGATGCGATTCGTCGCCGACGCTGGATTTCAGCAGGCCGCGAAACACGTCCTGCGCGCTGCGTTTTCCCTGCGTCACGTCATAGACGTCGCGCGCAATCGGCATGTCGAGGCCGTAACGTTCGGCAAGCGCAATCACGGTCGGCGCGCTCTTCACGCCCTCGGCGACCATGTTCATGCCCGCGATAATCTCGTCGATCGGCCGCCCCTTGCCGAGTTCGACGCCGACATGGCGGTTGCGCGACAAGGGGCTGGTGCATGTCGCGATCAGGTCGCCCATGCCGGTGAGCCCCGCAAAGGTTTCCGCCCGCCCGCCCATCGCGACGCCGAGCCGGGTGATTTCGGAGAGCCCGCGCGTCATCAGCGCCGAACGCGTATTGTCGCCCGCGCCGAGGCCGTCGCCCATGCCGACCGCGATCGCGATGATATTCTTGAGCACTCCGCCGAGTTCGCAGCCGAGAAGGTCGGTGTTGGTGTAGACGCGGAACAGCCCCGAGTGGAACACGGGCTGGAGCGCGCGCACGACGATCTCATCCTCCATCGAAAGCACGCTAGCCGCCGCCTGCCCCGTCATGATTTCGCGCGCGAGGTTCGGGCCGGTCAGAACGCCGACGGGGTGGCCCGGAAGGACCTCCTCGATCAGCTCGGTCATGCGCTTGCCCGAAGAAAGTTCGAGCCCTTTGGTCAGGCTGATTACCGGAACCCACGGGCGCAGGTGGTTGCGCGCTTCCTCTAGAACGCTGCGAAAGCTGTGCGAGGGGACCCCCATGACCAGCACATCGGCGCCCGCGACGACCTCCGCCATGTCCGCGGTCGCACGGAGCGCCGAGGGCAGCTTGATGCCGGGCAGATATCGGCGGTTCTCATTATCGCTGTTGATGCCATCGACCGTCTCGGCATCGCGCGCCCAAAGCGTGATCGGCGCGTTGCGCGACACCACCGACGCAACCGTCGTTCCCCAGCTACCCCCGCCGAGCAGCCCCACTTTCAACCGCATCCCGCCCTCCCTGTTTTCGAAGAGAGACTGACGGCAGTTTCAATGCTTGGCAAGAAACTCGCGCTGTACCTCTGCGGTCGCCTTGGGATCCTCGATCATCGGCACATGCGCGACATGTTCGAAGATATGCGACTTACTGCCCACGATACCAGCTTCGAGCACCGCGACGCAGCTCACATCGATCAGCTTGTCGTGGCGGCCCCAGATGATCAGCGTCGGCACCTTCACACCGCCAAGCTGGTCGTTGAGCGGCTTCTGCTCCATCTCGTCGGCGATGATCCAGAAAATCTGGTCGAGCAGGTCGCGGTGTTTCAGCGCATCGGCATAGATGACGGGCTTGAGCCGCGCCGGCACATGCGTCGGCTTGCGGACGACGAAGGCGATCAGGCGGTCGGCATCCTCCAGATTGGCGAGCACGAGCGGATTATAGTCGCGCCCCGCCGCCAGCTTCTGTAGCTCGCTTTCGTCGGCGCCGATAATCCCGGCATTGTTCATCAGCGTCAATGTGCGCAAGCTGCCCGGATAATCGATCGCAAAGCGCAGCGCGATCCAGCCGCCCATGCTGTTGCCGCCAAGATGCGGGCGCTCGATACCCAGTGCGTCCAGAAAATCCTTGAGCCGCCGCGCCTGGCTGGTCACGTCGAAGGGCAGTTCGCGGTCGCGGTCATTCTCGCCAAAACCCGGCAGGTCGGGCGCGATCAGATGATAGTCGCGCGTCATCCACGGCGCATAAAAGGTCCAGTGATCCTTGTCCGCACCGAAGCCATGGACCATCACAAGCGTCGGCTTCGACGGATCGCCGCCCTCTAGATAGGGCCAGTTACGACCGCCCACCGTCACCGTTTTGCGCACCAACCGTGCGCGTCTGCGCATCAGCCAGCGCATCAGTTGCACAAGCTGTTCGGGAAAGAGGAAATAGAGGAGCGCGAGCGTGATGAGCGGCGCGAAAATTAGGACCAGCAGGATTTTCATGCCGCAGCCGGTCCCTTCACATGCGCGTCGAACCATCCGATCAGATCATCGAGCACCGCGTCGCGTTCGGGCTCATTGTAGATTTCGTGGAACAAGCCGGGATAGATTTCGAGGCGCTTGTCCTTCGATGCCACATTATCGAACAGATAGCGCGACCCAGCAGGCGCGGTGAGGCGGTCGGCCTCGCCATGCTGGATCAGGATCGGCAGGCGTATCTTCGGCGCATCGGCCTGCGCGACCGCCATTGCATCCATGAATTCCTTGCCGAGCCGCGCGCCGATCTTGCCGGTGTAGACGAGCGGGTCGGCCTTATAGGCCTCAACGACCAGCGGATCGCGGCTGACGCCGTTTGCATCGAGCGACAGCACGCCGAGGCGCGGGAAGAAGCGCGCAAGGAAACGGCTGATCCAGACAGTGAAGCGCGACGGCGGTTCGGCGGGCAGAATTGCGGGTCCCGAAACGGCGGCGGCGAGAAACGCCTGCTGCCGTTCGACGAGGAACAAAGTCGCGATCAGTCCGCCCATGCTGTGGCCGAGCAACAGGCGCGGCGTATCGCCATGATTGATCTCGACGAGCGTCAGAAGTTCGGTCATGCCGTCGAGAAAGGCAGAAAAGCGCGGGACGAAACCGCCGTCGCCGTCCGAATTGCCGTGACCCCAATGGTCGACCGCATAGATTGCATAGCCCGCGTCGGTCAGGCGCTTTGCCACATATTCATAGCGCCCGGCATGCTCGGCATAACCGTGCGCAAGCAAGACCACCGCGCGCGGGCGCCCCTCGGGCAGCCAGTGGGTGACGTGAAGCTTTGCGCCCGCACCCGCGGATTCGGCCGGCAGGATCACCGCTCCGCTTGTCATATCAAATCCCAACCGTTCGCCCTGAGCTTGTCGAGGGGCCGTTCTTTCTTTCAGCGTCGCCAAAGGAAATACGGTGCTTCGACAAGCTCAGCACGAACGGGCAAAAGGGCAGTTCAAAGTCTCGACGCATCTAGCGAACCGCCTTTTGCAGCGCGGCGCTGCGGTGGCCGGGGCCGTCGTCACCCGCCTTGTCGATCTTCGCCAATATGGCTTCGAGCGCGCGGCTGATTGCGGTCTGGGTACGCACCATTTCGACCTTCGGCCAAGCGGTGCGCTCACCCGTATCGATCAGTTCGTCGATATCTTCCTGTCCCAGATCGCTCAAAATCTTGGTCGGCGACCAGAATTTGGGCGGGCGGATGATGTTGATGTCGCCGGTATATTCCTGATTGATCACCGAACGCGCCATGTTGGCGATGCTGTTGAGCGGCGGCACCCATTCGAGCGGCTTCTGGAAGATCACCATATTTGCGTTGAGCCACGCCCGGAAGGTCGTCATCGACGCGTGCTGAATCGCCTCGATCGGCGCCATCTGCTTACGCGTGTCGGTCGCGAACGGCAGCGCGATCGGGTTCGCCTGGCTGACGATATGGTGATTGACCCCATAGAGTCGTTCGAGCCGCTTGGTCGGAATGTCGTGCGTCACCGAACCATCGACCCAGCGCCGATCGGGCTGATAGGGTACGCGGTTGCCCGCATCGTCACGCGCCATCAGCATCACCGGCGGGAAGACTCCCGGCACCGCGCACGAAGCGAGCACCGCCTCGCGGATCAACACGTTCGGCGCGGTGATCGCATTCAGCAGCCGGCCGTTCTGATGCTTTTCGGCGGGCGCGACCGAAACGTTGAGGTGCCGCCCGCTGACCTCATAGGCCTCCTGAAAGGTGAGGTCGGGGATCAGGTCGGCGAGCCGCGCGCGGACCTCGTCGGGTGCAAGACGCCGCCCCTCCGGATCGCGGTCGGGATTGGCGAGGCGTTCGCTTTCCAGGAAAGCACCGATGTCGGCATTTTTGCGCGTGCAGACGACTGCGGCGACGATCGACCCGCCGCTCGCGCCCGACATGATCGCGGGCAACACACCCTCTTCCCACAAGGCCTTTACGACACCGATATGGAAGAAGAGGAAGCTGCCCGAGCCGGAGAGCAGCAGCGCCGAGCGGCCATAGCAATGTTGCGCACGGCGGAAGAAATCGCGCTTCTCGTCGCGGCCGATGCTGCGCGCGGCAGCAATCTTGTCGAGCGAGGCGACGACCTCCGCGACATAATCCTCGATCAGCTTTTTCGTGCCGAAACGCGCCTTCTGGTACAGCCGTTCGTGTCCCATGCCGTCGATATTGCCGTGAATGCCCTCGTTCAGGACAAAGAGCAGCCCCTTGACGTCACCCGCGGCGGATAGCTTGCGCAGCTTTTCCAGCCGCGCGCGGATCGCCTTATAATCGAAATGCTTGCTCTCATCGGCGGCGCGCCATGCCGACATCCCCGATTTGCGGTCATGTTCCTGCGCCGCTTTCGACCAGGCGGCATAATCGGTTGCGGTCACAAGATCGCGATCGGCGCTGAGCGTCGGGGTGAAAAGCATTCGGTAATCCTGCGAGAGCATGGTTTATTTTTTCCGAGTCTTGCCGGTTGCGTTCGCTTTAGCAACCGGTTTCACCCTGGCTTTTGTCGCAGTTTGGGCCGTCGCCTTTGGCTTTGCCCTGGATTTGGGGGCGGGTTTGGGCGCCGCTTTCGGCTTTGCCGTAGCGGCTTTCGGCTTTTCGGGTTTCGGCGTCGCGGCCATCAGGTCGGCGAAACTTTCGTCGATGCATTCGCGGAAAAAGGCGATGTCGGGCATGATCGAGCGTTCGCCGATGATCGAGAAGGCGATCCGGCCGTTATAGCTTGGGGTCGCAACGAACAGCCCCATATTGTTCGCGAGCGGTGCCATGCCATGCTGCTGCACCAACTGAGCACCGGCCAGATAGAGCGGCACCTGCGCGCCGGGGACATTCGAGATGAAGAGGTTGGTGCCGCGCACCGCGAAACGCTCGCTGGTCACGAGCCGGGCAACCGCCGCCATCGTGGCGCCCGGAATATGCTGCGACAGGTCGGTCATGATCCGCGCGCTGACCCCGGCCTTCGCCTCCTTCGCCTCGACCGTATAGTCGCGGATCGCCGCGAGCCGTTCGAGCGGTCCCGCGATGTCGGTGCGGATCGGGACGCTCATCGCCGACACCTGATTGCCCGGGGTCGATGCCTTTCCGCCCTTTCCGCGCAGATTGATCGGCGCGACCGCGACAAGGCTCTCGTTCGGCAGTTCCTTATGCTTCTGAAGATATTTGCGCAGCGCGCCGCCGACGGTGGTCAGCACCACGTCATTGACCGTCGCACCGAGCACTTTCTTGCGTATTTCCGCCACGTCGGTCAGCGCGACCGTCGTCGCGTCGAACATCTTGTGCGGGCCGACGGCCACGTTGAAGCGCGTTTCGGGGACTCCAGCGGTCATGCCGCCCTCGGAAATCGACTTCCGCGCCGAAGAGATGATCGCGGGCGACATCTTCATGAGCGCGTTCATGAACTTGACCGGCGACTGCATCGATGCCGACCAGGCGCGCGAGAGGGTTTCGGTGCTCGACGGTGCCTTGCCCAATTCCTCGACCGGCGGCGGTTCGGGTATCGCGGGCGTGCCCTTTGCATCGATGTCGCTCATCGCGATAAAGGCGTGCGCCCCCGACGCGCCGTCGACCGCTGCATGATGAACGCGGTGGAGCATCGCGAAGCTGCCCTTCGGGATGCCCGGAATGCGGTCGAGCCCCTCGATGATATAAATGTCCCAGAGCGGGCGATTCATATCCATCGGCTTTGAGAACCAGCGCGCGACCGCGATGCAGAATTGCCGCCAGTCGCCGGGTTCGGGCAGGCGCGCGTGGCTCATATGCGCCTCGATGTCGAAATGCTCGTCCTCGACCCAATAGGGATGGTCCATGTCGAACGGCAGGCGATGCAACCGCCGCTTGAACAGTGGCGAGGTGTCGACTCGGCTTTCGACGTGGCGGATGATGTCCTTGAAGCGCACGAAACCGCCCGGCGCGGTCGAGGGGTCATAGATATAGACCCCCATGATGTGCGTCAGATTGTTCGCGGTCTGCGTGTAGAGGAACTGGGCGTCCTGCGCGCTAAGCTGTTTGAGCATTTATCCTCCTGAACCCGGCAAGCGGTCGGCGAGCGCGACGGTCGAAAGCCGCATCGTCTCCATGACGTTGGCGAGGCCGCGCAGTTCCATCAGCAGCGCGCGGCGCGCCGCGAGATTCACCGGCGTCGCCTCTTCCGCGAGCCCCATGTGGCGCATCAGCGACAGGCCGTTGGCAAAGAGCAATTTTCCGATCGCCGCCTCGCTGCTGATACGGCGGAGCAGCCAGGCCTGCCGCCCCTCGACCAGCGCCGCGTCGAGCAGCGCCTTTTCGTCGACCGCATCGCCGGGATTCGCCCGCGCAAGCTGTTCGGCGACGACCGAATAGGCCTCGGCGAAGGGCAGCAGGATCGCGTGACCGACGACGGGCTGACAACGGCGTAGAAGCTGCGCGACACCGCGGTCGCCGCTCGCAAGCCGGCGGTCCCACACCGGGTCGATGCGGGCAAGTTCGGCCTCCAACGCGGCGCGATGTTCGTCGCGGGGCGGGTAGAAGAATTCGAATTTGAACAGATCGCGAAGGCGGTCGATCTTCGCCCAGAAGGCAGCCGTCGCATCGCCGCTGTCGCCATCGCGCAGTTCGAACAGGGCGAGTTCGATCATCGCACGGTCGAGGAAATGATGCGCGATGATGTTGCGGTAATAGCTTGCCATCGGATGTTTGGCGGGGTCGATCGAATAGACATTCTCGCTGCCCGCCTCGTAACGCGTCAGCAGGCCGCTCTCGACCAGCGTATCGACGGTTGCCGACAGCGCGCCGTCGTCGCCGCTCTCCAGTTCGCGGCTGAGACGGATATCGCGTGCACGCGCCCAGTCGGTCACCGCGCCGATCGCGCCGAGAAGTTCCGCGGCAGTTGCCCCCCGCGGCGCCATGCCGAGCAGGATCAGGCACATGACCGAGGTGACGGTGAGCGGGGTGACGCGGTTCGCCTCGACTGCGACCGCAAAGGCGATCTTCTCGAGCGCGCGCCTGTCGTCGGGGGCCGGCGCTTCGTCGATCACCACGGGATTGCCGATGTCCAGGCGGATGCGGCCCGATGGTTCCTTCAGGCTTTTCATATAGCCAATAAACCATGACAGGCTTTCGGGCTTCTTGTTCCGCCCCGTCTGTTCGGCCGCATATTCCTCGACATCGCGGATCAGGTCGAAGCTGGTGACGAAGGGAACGAAATGCACATCGCGCGTGCCCGTCGCATGTGCCGCGTCGAGGACATATTTCATCAGCCCATATTTGGGCGGCATCAGCTTGCCGAGCCGCGATCGCGTTCCCTCGAACGCCCAGCTCAGGGGGAAACGCTTGGCGAGCAGCCACGCGATATAATGACGCAGCACAAGCTTATAGACCGGCTGATCCTGAAAGCTGCGCCGGATGAAAATCATCCCCGATCGGCGGAAGAATTCGCCCATCACAGCGAAGTCGAGATTGGCGCCGCCGAAGCTGTGCAGCATCGGCATGTCGTTCTCATATGTCAGCCGGCTGGGCGTCGCGCCGTCGATATAGGTTTTGTGCGTGAAGAGAATCGCGGTGGGATGCTCGCGCAGGATGCCCCGCAGCTTCGCGAGCTCCGCCGCGTCGATTTCCATTTCAGGCGCATATCCGCCGAACATCATGCGATCGAGCCGCGCGCGAAGGTCGAGGAAGAGCGCCGACGGCCGCGCGATGACTTCCTTCATCAGCGGCCGTGCCTCGCGATAGAGATCGCCGACCGGGCGGCCCGTCTTCTCCGCCAGATCGGCGAGCGCGGCGCGGAATTTGGGACTGGTGCGCAGGCCATCGGCGACGAAGCGCGGCACCTTGTAACGCGTCCCCCGAATGCCGCGCTCCGCAACGTCGAGCGCAAGCGCCGCCTGCCGCGCGACGAAGCCCGCGAATTCCGGGCTGTCCGCGCCCTCGCCGTCGCCGCCGCCCGTTTGCGCGCAAAAGCGGTCGCGGAGCGTGTCGAGCGTCGCCGCCTCGCCGACCAATATCTGCGCCCGGCGGCGATCGCGGAGCAGAATCAGCCGGGACCGGAGCGGGCCCGGATGACGCGGATCGCCGAAGATCAGGTGGCGGAATTTGAGCGCGCGGTCCCTGTCGAACCCGGGGATGCGCCAAGCGACGCGCAGGGGCACCACCAGCCGCGACGGTGCACCGCCAAGCCGCGTCTGAAGCACGTCGACGGGCAGCGCATGGTCGCCATCCTCGATATCGAGACTTGCCCAGGCCGGTTCGTCATCGCCGCTCGTCGAATGGATCCAGTCGAGGAGCAGGCGCCGCTCGACCCCGTTGCGCGCGTCGATGATATAAAGCCGGTCGGCCGCCTGCTCCGCCACGATAGGGGTGCGGGGCGTTCCGTCCGCCACGGTTTAGACCGCCGTCATTGCGAGGAGCGAAGCGACGCGGCAATCCAGTGTCGCGTAAGCCGCCCTGGGTTGCTTCGCTTCGCTCGCAATGACGAGGTGAAACATGGCTAGGCCTTCTTTTCCTTTCGCGCGGCGGCTTTCTTGGCCGGAGCCTTTCTCTTCGCTGCGGGCTTCTTTTCAGCTGCCTTCTTCGTCTTGGCCTCAGGCGGAGCAGCCGCCGGCTCTTTCGCCACCGATTCCGCCACGCTCTCCTCAGGCTGCCCCAAGGTACGCAGGAACATGTTGCGGACGTCACGGACGTGATTGTTAATCGTCCGCGGGCTCCATTTCGACGTGTCGACGGGCGGCAGCACCGTGACGCGCACCGTTGCGGGACGCATCACGAACTCATTCTTCGGCGCCACGTCGGTCGCATTGTGAATGACGATCGGGACGATCGGAACGCCCGCCTGCATTGCAAGGTGGAACGCGCCCTTTTTGAAGGGTTCAAGCTTCGGCGTCAGGCTGCGCGTCCCTTCGGGCGCGATGCAGATCGACTTTCCTTCCTCGCGGATCGCGTCGACGAGGGGCTCCATCGCCTTGATCGCGCTCTTGCCGTCGGCACGGTCGACGAAGACGGTGCCGCCCCATTCCATCAGCTTGCCGAGGATGGGGATGTCCTTGATCTCCTTCTTCCCCACCCCGCCCATGTCGCGGCGGATGAGCTTGGCGAGGATCATCACGTCCGCCTTGCTCTGATGGTTGAAGATGAAGACGCATGGGCGCGATGACCAGAGATGGCGTTCGTCCTCGACCTCCAGCTCGACGCCGGTGATCGCGGTCGCGAAATCGCCGAACAGTCCCATCGAGAAATTGACCGCCTCACGCTGCGATCGGGTCAGCGCCCAGATCGGCAGGCCAGCAGCGAAGGCGCCGACGAGCGAGCCTGTTGCGTAAATGGTGCGCGTATAGTCGATCCACGACGGCGTGCCGCGGCTAGCAAAGCGCTGGACGGGCCAGTTGCGCTCATCGGCGATGCCCTTCAGCTTCATGTTCGGATTAAGCGGCCGCGGCTTGCCGACGCGTTCGAGCAGTTCGATATCGTCGTCGCTGTCCGAGTAGAAAAAGCTCTGATCGAGATCGAGGCCATATTCGGCGGCGAGTTCCTCGGCGGCAAGCACCTTCCCATCGCCAAAGCACAGCGGTCGGATGATCTCACCAGTGAAAACACCGTCCTCGATCTCATAGGCCGAGCATTTTATGTCGGTGATGCCAAGGTCGCGCGCGGTCGGTTCGATCTGGTAGATCGTCGCCGACGAGATGATTGCGACGCGATGCCCCTTTGCCTGATGCGCCTCGATAATCGCCCGCGTCTCGGGGTAAATTTTCCGCGCGATATGCTTTTTGTAGAGCTCTTCGCCAAACGCGACAAAGCTCTCCTCATCGACGCCCTTCATGAATTTGGCGGCGGCGGTCATCAGCCCCGAGAAACCGATCTGGCCGAGGCTGTGCTGCGCGACGACCTGTGCGGTCTCGGCAATCTCCTCGACCGACATTTCGCGGCGCTGAAATTTCTCGCGCAGCATCGCGGTCGCCGAATAGCCCGAGATGATCGTGCCGTCGAAATCGAACAGTGCGGCGATGTGCGGTCCGGGTTCGGAGCTGAGAACTTCTTCCAAATGTGGCTGCGGCCTTGGCACCCGTATCTCCCCACCAGCGGCTATGTTGCCGCTTATCCCTGCACGATGACAGGTAAAATGGGGTTAATCAATGGCCCGAAAGTGCCGACGCCTCGCGCGCGAGAGCTTCGACCCGCACCGGGTCGAGCGGCCCCGACGGGACGACCCAGCTGCCACCGACGCAAAGCACGGGCCCCAGCGCGAGCCATTCGGGTGCGGTCGCGGCGCTGATCCCGCCGGTCGGGCAGAAATTGATCCCGCCGAACGGCCCCGTGAGCGCCTTCAATGCCGGAATGCCGCCGCTTGTCGCGGCAGGGAAGAATTTGAAGCTGTCGAGTCCGAGGTCGAGCCCCGCCATGATATTCGATGCATTGGCGACGCCGGGCAGGAACGGGATGCCGCTTGCCACCGCCGCTTCGCCGAGGCTGTCGGTAAGGCCCGGGGAGACGATGAATTCGGAGCCCGCGTCAATGGCGTCCTTGAGCATCCGGGGGTTGAGCACCGTCCCCGCGCCGACCACCGCGCCGGGCACCGCCTTCATCGCCCGGATCGCATCGAGCGCCGCGGGGGTCCGCATCGTCACTTCGAGCACCCTGAGGCCGCCCGCGACGAGCGCCTCGGCCATCGGGACCGCATCCTCGACGCGGTCGATGACGATCACCGGGATGACCGGCGCGATGCGCATGATCTGCTCGATACCTGAATCCGACATTTCAATCTCCGTTCGCCCTGAGCTTGTCGAAGGGCTGTTCTTTTCTTGACCCGCTGGAAGGGAAATACGGTCCTTCGACAAGCTCAGGACAAACGGGTTTGAGGACTTAGGTCACCATTTCCATCGCCGCGAGCACCGCCGAACCGCCCTTCTCCGCCTCGTCGGCGTGATGGCGGAACAGCGCGAACAATTCGCGCCCGACGCCAAGCGCTGGCGGCGGCGCGGCGGCCGGTGTGCGCGATGCCCACTCGGCCTCGTCCACGAGCGCGACCGCTTCGCCGTTCACCGCGCACACGCGCACGATGTCCCCGTCCTGAAGATAGGCGAGCGGACCGCTCACCCCATCGGGGCCGGGCAAAGCTTCGGGTGAAAGGTGAATCACCGCAGGAACTTTGCCGCTGGCGCCCGACATGCGGCCGTCGGTGAGCAATGCGACGCGGTATCCCTTGTCCTGCAGCACACCGAGCGCGGGTGTGAGCTTGTGCAGTTCGGGCATGCCGTTGGCGCGCGGGCCCTGGAAGCGGACGACGACCACAACGTCGCGTTCCAGTTCACCCGCCTTGAATGCGGTGAGCACCTGATTCTGGTCGTCGAAGATCCGGCACGGCGCCTCGATCGTCCAACGATCCTGGGCCACGGCGCTGGTCTTGATGATCGCGCGGCCGAGATTGCCTGCGAGCAGGCGCATGCCCCCATCGGGCGAAAAGGGCGCCGCGACCGGACGCAGCATGGTGTCGTCGCGGCTGGTCTCCGGCGCGGCCTGCCAGCGGAGTTCGTCGTCCACGAGCACAGGCTCGGAGGCATAATCGGCCATCGTGCCGCCGACGGTCAGCACATCGCCGTGCAGCAAACCGGCGCCGAGCAGCTCGCGCACGATATAGCCGATGCCGCCGGCAGCGTGGAAATTATTCACATCGCCCGCGCCGTTCGGATAGACGCGCGCGAGCAAAGGCACGGCGTGGCTCAGCTCGTCGAAATCCTGCCAGTCGATGATAATCCCCGCCGCGCGCGCGATTGCGGGCAGGTGGATCGCATGGTTCGTCGAGCCGCCGGTGGCGAGAAGCCCGATCGCGGCGTTGACGATCGCCTTTTCGTCGATGCAGCGCGCAAGCGGGCGATAATCGTCGCCATCCCAGCCGATCTCGGCAATTCGGTGCGTCGCGGCGCGCGTCAGTTCCTGCCGCAGCTTGGTGCCGGGGTTGGTGAAGGCGCTGCCGGGAACGTGGAGCCCCATCAGTTCCATCATCATCTGGTTGCTGTTCGCCGTGCCATAGAAGGTGCAGGTGCCCGCGCCGTGATAGGACGCCGCTTCGGCCTCGAGCAACTCGTCACGCGTCGCCTTGCCTTCGGCATAAAGCTGGCGGACGCGCTGCTTTTCCTTGTTCGCAAGGCCAGAGGGCATCGGCCCCGCCGGCACGAGGATCTGCGGCAGGTGGCCGAAGCGCAGCGCACCAATCAGCAGGCCGGGAACGATCTTGTCGCAGATGCCGAGCAGCAGCGCGCTTTCGAACATCGCATGGCTGAGCGCGATCACCGTGCCCTGCGCGATATTGTCGCGGCTGAACAGCGACAGGTCCATGCCCGCCTGCCCCTGCGTCACGCCGTCGCACATCGCAGGGACGCCGCCCGCGACCTGTGCGGTCGCGCCCACTTCGCGCGCGAAGAGTTTGATCTGTTCGGGGTAGCGGCCATACGGCTGATGCGCCGAGAGCATGTCATTGTAGCTGGTGACGATGCCGATATTCATCGCGCCGCCGGTCCGGATCACCGCCTTGTCATCGCCCGACGCGGCAAAACCATGCGCGAGATTGCCGCACGACAGATTGCCGCGATTGGTCCCCGCCTCGCGCTGGCGTTCCATCAGGTCGAGATAGGCAGCGCGGCGCGGCGCGCTGCGCTGGATAATACGGTCGGTAACCTTGGCGATTACGGGGTTCAGATCAGTCATGCCAACTCGCTCCGTCGCGCTCGATCAGCGCGATTGCACTCGACGGCCCCCAGCTTCCCGCCGTGTAATTCTGCGGCGCCATGTCGACCGCGGCCCAGGCGTCGCGGATCGAATCGATCCACTGCCACTGCGCCTCGACCTCGTCGCGGCGCACGAACAGGGTCTGGTCGCCTTCGATGAAATCGAGCAGCAGACGCTCATATGCGATACGCCGACGTTCGCCCGCAAAGCTGTGCGAGAGCGAGACGTCCATCGTCACTTCTTTGAGCTTCACCCCGTCGCGATCGAGGCCAGGCTGTTTCGCCATCACCTTGACCCGGATATTTTCCTCGGGCTGCAAATTGATGATCATGCTGTTCGCATCGAGTTTGCCGGCGCCGACGCGCGCGAAAATATTGTGCGGCACGGGCTTGAACTGAATCAGCACCTCCGATTTGCGCTGCGGCATGCGCTTGCCGGTGCGCAGGTAAAAGGGCACGCCCTTCCAGCGCCAATTGTCGATATAGGCCTTTAACGCGACGAAGGTTTCGGTGTTCGACGGGTTGCCGAGTTCGTCGGCATAGCCCGCGACCGCGCCGCCGTTCACTGCGCCGCTGGTGTACTGGCCCTTGACGCTGTGCGACTTCACGTCCTCGGCCGTCATCTTGCGCAGCGAACGGAGCAGCTTGACCTTTTCGTCGCGTACCGCGGTCGACGAGACGCTCGCGGGCGGCTCCATCGCGATGATCGCGAGCAGTTGCAGCATGTGGTTCTGCACCATGTCCTTGAGCGCGCCGACGCCATCGTAATAGGATACGCGGCCTTCGAGCCCGACGGTTTCCGCAACCGTGATCTGGACATGGTCGATCGCCTGCGCATTCCACAGCGGCTCGAACAACATATTGGCAAAGCGCAGCGCGAGCAGGTTCTGGACCGTTTCCTTGCCCAGATAATGGTCGATGCGAAAGACGCGGTCCTCGGCGAAAGCGTCGCCGACCTGCGCATTCACGTCGCGCGAGGACACAAGGTCCTGCCCGATCGGCTTTTCCATCGCGATGCGGCATTCGGCGCAGGCGATGCCCGCGGCCTTCAGCCCCTGCGCAATCGGCCCGAACATCGAGGGCGGGGTCGAGAGATAGGCACCGATCGGGCGACCGAGCCGGTCGCCGAGCTGTGCCGCGAGTTCGTCATATCCCGTGCCCGCGCCTGCATCGACCGAACAATAATCGACGCGTTCGAGGAAGCCCGCGACCTGGCCGTCGTCGAGACGATCGGCGGAGAGATGATCGGTCAGCGCGTCGCGGACCATCTGGTGGCATGCTGCCCGATCCATCTTCGAGCGCCCCGAGGCGACAATCGTCAGCGCGTCTTCGAGCAGCCCGTCGACGTGGAGATTATAGAGCGATGGGAACAGCATGCGCTGCGCAAGGTCGCCCGTCGCGCCGAACAGGATCAGGGTTTCGACTTTCACGCTCACTACAGTCCCCTTGGATAGTATTTCAGAATTGGAGGATGCACCCCGCGAATGCAACGCGCATACGTAGGCCGCATACGATGTCGCCCCTTGGCAAATCGGACAACGCTGCCATAGGAATTCGCCATGTTCGACAGCCCTGCCCCTTATGATGTCATCGTCGTCGGCGGCGGTGTCAATGGCGCGGGCGTCGCGCGCGATGCCGCGGGACGCGGTGCGCGCGTGCTGTTGATCGAGGCAAATGACCTTGCCGAGGGCACCTCGTCGAAATCGACCAAGCTGATTCACGGCGGGCTGCGCTACCTCGAACATTATGAATTCGGCCTTGTGCGCGAGGCGCTGAAGGAACGCGAAATATTGTGGGGCATTGCGCCGCACATTATCCGTCCGCTGCGCTTCGTGCTGCCGCACCGGCCGGGGCTCCGCCCGCGCTGGCTGCTCCGCCTGGGCCTTTTCCTCTATGACCACATCGGCGGCCGCAAAAAGCTGCCGGCGACGCGTTCGATCGATTTGCGACGCCATGCCGCAGGTGGGCCGCTGCAGCCGCAATATGTCAAAGGCTTCGAATATTCGGACGGCTGGGTCGACGATGCGCGGCTTGTCGCGCTCAACGCGCGCGACGCGGCCGATCATGGCGCGCGGGTGCGCACGCGCACGCGGGCCGAAATGCTGCGCTGCGAGGACGGGTTGTGGATCGTCGATGCGCGCGACGATCAGGGGCACCAATATCGTTTCGCTGGCCGCAGCGTCGTCAATGCGGCGGGGCCTGCGGTGCTCGACCTGCTGAAGCGCGCCGACGCAGAACCCGATCACCAGATGCGGCTCGTACGCGGCTCGCACATCGTCGTGCGCAAGGTCTTCGAGCATGACTATGCCTATTTCTTCCAGCTTCCCGACGGGCGCATCTTCTTCGCGATTCCCTATGAACGCGACTTCACGCTGATCGGGACAACCGATCAGGATCATGAAGGACCGGCGAGCGAGGCGAAGGCAAGCGACGAGGAAATCGCCTATCTTTGCGAAGGCGCCAGCCTCTATTTTCGTGCGCCGATCACTCCCGCCGATGTCGTCTGGACCTATTCGGGCGTCCGGCCGCTGATCGAGGACGGATCGGGGCGTCCGGAGGCGGCGACGCGCGGATACCGCATAGACCTCGACATGGCGGAAGGCGCGCCGCTGCTCACCATCTATGGCGGCAAGATCACCAGCTATCGCCACGTCGCCGAAGACGCGGTCGACGAGCTTGCCGGGCACATCGACGCGCTGGCAGGCAGGCGCTGGACAGGAAAAGCGTCGCTGCCCGGCGGCGATTTCGTGACCGACGGTGCCGAGGCACTAAAGACTGAATATAGGCTCGCCTATCCCTTCCTGGCCGCCGCAACCGTCGACCGCATCGTCAAGGCCTATGGCACCGATGCGCGCCGCTGGCTGGGCGACGCGACCGACTGGGATGCGCTCGGCGGTGAAATCGCCCACGGACTCAGCGTTGCCGAAGTCCGCTGGATGGTGACGCGCGAATGGGCGCGCACGACCGACGACATTCTTTGGCGGCGGAGCAAGTTGGGGCTGCATTTCACGCCGGATGAAATAGCCGCGCTCGCCGAACAAAGCGCCCGCCTCGTCACCGAGGCGCGGCTCGCCGACGCGGAATATTATGACGGCCGCGTAGACGACTGATAGCTGGCCTGGCGCGCGCATCGCCCGCCGCGCGGGCAAGCTCGCCTAATCCGCGCCGAACTGTTCGGCGAGCTTGGCGCGCCGCACTTTCCAGGTTTCGGCGAGCGCGGGCACGTCGCGAAGCGCGCGAAGATCGGCGACGCGATCCTTCGCTTCGCCGCCGATCAGCAGCCCGAAGAGCGACGCGAGCGGCCATTCGGGCCAAGGCCGTTCGACCAGTTCAAGATCGTCGCCCGCGCGCACGGTGCCAGGTTCGAGCACGCGGTAATACCAGCCCGAGCGCCGCGTCTTCACGACGCCGGCCATCACGCCCTTGGCCCCGAAACGATGGTCGAGTTTCCAGCACGGCTGGCGCGCCTGCGTCACCTCGACAAGCGCGCTGCCGAGACGGAAGCGATCCCCCAGAAAAACGCTGTTTTCGTCGAGTCCGGCGGTCGAGATATTCTCCCCGAACGCGCCCGCCGTATCGAGCAGGGGCACATCGCCGAGCTGACCGCGCCACCAGTCATAATGATCGGCGGGATAATGATGGATCGCTTTGTCGATGCCGCCATGGACGCTGCGGTCGGCCTGTTCGTCGCCGACGAGCCCCATCGCGTCGACCGCGACGGCGTCGGCGACCGGCAGCTTGCCTATCGCGCTCGGCTCGTCGCCGCGAAAGGGGCGCGCCTTGCCCGTCAGGACAGCGAGAATCGGGGTCTTCATGCCCGCGATTGCATAGGCCAAGCGGCGCAAATGGCAATTGGCAGACTTTGGCAGGAGGCTTGGGACGCCAGACTTAGGCCTCGGCGAGCGCGGGCGTTTTTTGCGTCCGCGTCGCGAGTACGATCGCGAGCCCGGCGAGCGCCATCCCCGCCCCCGCGATCGACACCGCCGGAAAACCGAGGCCAAGGCCGATCACCCCGCCACCAACCGCGGCGCCGATCGCATTGCCGAGGTTGAAGGCGCCGATGTTGACCGCCGAGGCAAGGTTCGGCGCGTCGGACGCCGCCTCCATCACGCGCATCTGGAGCGGCGGGACGATGGCGAAGGTCGCGACGCCCCACAGGAAGATCGTGACCGCCGCGGCAATCGGCGAGTACATGGTCATCGCGAACAGCAGGAGCATCGCCGCAAGCCCGGTGAGCGAGACGATCAGCGTCCGATCGATCGAGCGGTCGGCGAAGACGCCGCCGAGCCAGTTGCCGGCGGTCAGGCCGAGCCCGTAAATCACCAGCATCGCGGTAACGAACAAGGTCCCTGCCCCCGTCGCTTCGGTCAGAATCGGGGCGATATAGGTGAAGACGGTGAACATCGCGGCCGAACCGATTGCGGTGAGGGCGAGCGCGACGAGCACCGCGCGGCGTTTCAGCACGCCAAGCTCGGCGAGCATATTGCCGTCCTCGGCACGCGGAATGTCGGGGAGCGCGAAGCGAAGCGCGACCATCGTGAACAGGCCCCAGATCGCGATGATGCCGAACGCGGTGCGCCAGCCGAAGGTTTCGCCGACCCAGGGCGCAAGCGGCACGCCGATGACGTTGGCGAGCGTCAGCCCCATGAACATGGCCGCGACCGCGCTCGCGCGTTTTTCGGGCGGGACGAGGCTCGCCGCGACGACCGAGCCGACGCCGAAAAACGCGCCGTGGTTCAGCGAGGTGATGACGCGTGCGACCATCAAGGTCGTGTAATCGCCCGCGACCGCGGACAGGAAATTGCCGAGCGTGAAGATGGCCATCAGGCCGATCAGCAAGGTCCGGCGGTTCATCCGCGCGGTGGTGAGCGTCATCAGCGGCGCGCCCAGCATGACGCCGAGCGCATAGGCCGAGACGAGCAGCCCGGCGGCGGGGATCGAGACGCCAAGCCCCTCGGCCATATCGGGGAGCAAGCCCATCGGGGCAAATTCGGTGATGCCGATACCGAAAGCGCCCGTCGCGAGCGCGAGCAGCGGGAAATTGATTTTCATGGGATGCTTCCTGTCAGACGAGCGGCGGGTTGAGGCGCGCGAAGCCCGCCTGTTGCCGGTAGGGCGTGTGCGGATAGGGCGGCAGCACGTCGCTCGCGGCGTCGAGCGCCGCCACCTGCTCCGCCGTCAGCGTCCAGCCGACCGCGCCCAGATTCTGCCGAAGCTGCTCCTCGTTACGCGCGCCAATGATCACCGACGAGACGGTCGGACGCTGGAGCAACCAGTTGATCGCGACCTGCGGCACCGTCTTGCCGGTTTCGGCGGCGACAAGCTCCAGCGCATCGATCACGCGGTAAAGCAGATCCTCGGCGACCGGCGGCGCAAACTGTTCGGTTTCGTGGAGGCGGCTGCCCGCGGGAACCGGCCGGTCGCGGCCGATCTTGCCGGTGAGGCGCCCCCAGCCGAGCGGACTCCAGACGAGCGCGCCAATACCCTGATCGGCGGCGAGCGGCATCAGATCGGCTTCATAGGCGCGGCCGATCAGCGAATAATAGACCTGATGCGCGACGAAGCGCGGCGCGGCCAGCCGGTCGGCGGCCGCCTGCGCCTTCATGAGCTGCCAGCCGGGATAGTTGGAGACGCCGGCATAGCGCAGCTTGCCCGCGGCGATGAGCGTGGCAAGCGTGTCCATCAGCTCGTCGACCGGGGTCGAGGCGTCGAACGCATGGAGCTGGAGCAGGTCGATATGGTCGGTGCCGAGGCGACGGAGCGAGGCGTCGACCGCGCCGATCAGCCGGCTGCGCGAGGCGCCCCAATCCTGCGGACCATCGCCCATCGGCAAGCCGGTCTTGGTCGAGATCAGCACCGCGTCGCGGCGGCCCTTGATCGCAGCACCCAAAATCTCTTCCGACGCGCCGTTCGAATAGACGTCGGCGGTGTCGAACAGCGTCACTCCCGCGTCGAGGCTGATGTCGATGAGGCGCCGCGCTTCGTCGGCATCGCTGCTGCCCCAGGCGCTGAACAGCGGTCCCTGTCCGCCGAAGGTGCCGGTTCCGAAGCTCAACGCCGGAACGCGCAGTCCCGATGATCCCAATTGGCGATAATCCATGATCCACCCTTTCGATTGCGTGTCGAACGCATAGATGGACGCGCGCATTGGGCCGTTGTAGCGTTGCATGAAGCGAAATATTTTTGAAATGAACGCAAAGATGGATGGAAGCGGCGACCGCGCACGATCGATGGAAGTCTTTGCCGCGACGATCGCCGAGGGCAGTTTTTCGGCCGCAGGGCGCTGCCTTGGGCTGACGCCGTCGGCGGTCAGCCGCACGATCGACCGGATCGAGGCGCGGCTGGGCGTGCGCCTGTTGCTGCGCTCGACGCGCGCGCTGACGCTGACCCCCGAGGGCGAAGCTTATCTGCGCGCCGCTCGGCGCATTCTCGCCGACCTTGGCGATGCCGAACAGGCGATCGCCGATCAGGGCGCCCCGCGCGGACGGCTGCGCGTGAGCGCGGCGCAGGCGCACGGGCGACAGACGATCGTGCCGCTGATCGGCGAGTTCGTGCGACTCTATCCGCACATCCTCGTCGACATCAGCCTTGCCGACCGGCTGGTCGATATCGCGGCGGGACAGGCCGACGTCGCGATCCGTTTCGGCCCGCTCGCCGACAGCCCGCTGACCGCGCGCAAGCTGGGCGAAAGCCGCCGCGTCATCGTTGCCTCCCCCACCTATCTGGCGGCGCACGGCACGCCGCGTAGCCCTGAAGATCTGCACGATCATAATTGCCTGAACTTCAACTTCCGCCGCGCCGAGCCCGTGTGGCCGTTCCGCGACGGGACGCGGGAGTACGCGCTGTCGGTGCGGGGCAATATCGAGGCGAACAATGGCGAGACGTTGGGGCAGCTCGCCGCCGCGGGGGTCGGCATCGCGCGCGTCGGCGCGTTCAGCATCGCCGACCAGATCGAAAGCGGCGCGCTGGTGCCGATACTGGAGGATTATAATCCGGGCGACATCGAGGCGATCCACGCGGTTTTCGCGGGCGGGGCGAACACGCCGGCGCGGGTGCGGGTGTTCGTGGACTTCCTTGTCGAACGGCTGGGGCGTGGAGGTTGAGATTGGTGGTCAGGGAACGACCGGAACCTGCCCTATCTTTCGTCGTCACCCCGGACTTGATCCGGGGTCCCGCTATTTCGTGAAGCGTGCCAGTGCCTTCAATAAGCGGGATCCCGGATCAAGTCCGGGATGACGGAAGTGTGTAACAGGATGTCCGCCCTCCACCCCGTTTCAGCCCTTCGGAGCCGATCCGGCTGAAATGACGGCAATCGACCGATTGCGGACAAGTTGCAGATGCTGCTGGGGTGCAGCCTGCTTGGCATAGTGAAATCGACGGTGAGCCGCTAACGTAGCAGTTCGTAAGGACAGTCTGTATATTCCCCGTCCAGCCTTCCGTCGGCAGGCATCGCCAAGTAACAAAAGCCTCCACTGGGCTTGGCCAGGCTTCCAAGACAGAAATAGGCACGCTCGTTCTTCGGAACAGAAATATTGTCCATCACCCGGGTGATCTCTTCTTCGCTTTCAAGGACATTGTAACCGACCTCCGACAGATATTGGCGGCAGCTAAGTTGGTCGGCCTCATCCCTCTCACCGGGATTAGAGCAACTTATGACTCCTAACCCGCACATAGAAACTAGGAAGCTGACGCAAATCTTGATCGAGATGTTCATATCGCCAGTTTTAATGCATTTCCGTCCGCTTCCCACTCCCTTTACGTCGCTGGCCGCTAATCTAGATACGATGGCAGCTCTCGACCAGAAGCGGACATTGCGTGCGCGCTGAGTCCTCCGTAATCTATGATTATGACTCAGAGCGCGTTTGAATGGGATCCTCGTCCACCCACCGCCCATGAGCGACTCATCTGTGGCGTATGGTTGACGGCATTTATGGTTGCCGTAGCAAATCGGTATTTTGCGTGGCGGTTGTTTCAAGGTTTTGACAATGGGGTTCTCTTTGTCCTGTTCGTTGTCGCTTTTTTCCTCATCGCTAGATTGCCTACAGTAAGGCGCAATGAGGACATTCGACGGCCTTTGGCATATTGGCTAACAATTGGCGCCGGTGTGGTTGGTGCGCTAGTTTTGACATTTACTGGCTCTCAGCACTGAAGTCAGCTTCCCCACCCCAAAACAGACATTACCTTCAAATAGGTCTTTCCTACATTATCCGGCCGTGCCAGCCTTCATCCGGCTCTTTCATTCGGTGAGAAAAAAGACGGTCGCTGCCTGGCTTTCCGGTGACCATGATCGGACGTGCCGCGCACATCCAGCACTCCGCGACCGGCAAACCGGCGCGCTCATAGGGCTGAACTTTCCTGAACTTTGAAATATTGCGCGGCCCTTGCACCGAAGCGAGCGCCTACTGACGAACTGACACGCCCCGCATCGCCGGGTTGAGACAAGCCCATATCGATGAGCTATCGTACGATCATGACCAGCGAAAAGATCGACCTGCCCGTCCGCCGTCTGGGCCTTGCCGAACCCGGCGACGAAACGCTGATGCGGAGCATTGCCGTCGAGGCGCCGGTGTCGGTCGAGGTCGGCGGCATCGCCTATGCGGTGATGATGGCGACCCCAGCCGACCTTGAAGATTATGCGATCGGCTTTGCGCTGGGCGAGGGTCTGATCGAGACGGCGACCCAGATCGGCCGCGTCGATGCGCACGCGATCGAGGGCGGCTGGGCGCTGCGCATCTGGTTGCCGCCCGAACGCAATGCGATCGCGCTCGAACGCGCGCGCAAACGGGTGAGCGAGAGTAGCTGCGGTCTCTGCGGGATCGAGAATATCGAGGAGGTGTTGCGCCCCCTGCCCACCGTCACCGCGCGGATCGCCACCGACCGGGGCGCCATCGCGGCGGCGCTGTCGGCGCTTGGCGATCACCAGCCGCTCGGGCGCGCGACGGGCGCGGTCCATGCCGCGGCTTTCTGTACGCCCGATGGCGCGATCCGGATCGTGCGCGAGGACGTCGGGCGGCACAATGCGCTCGACAAGCTGGTCGGGGCGATGGCGCGCGCGGGGATCGATCCGGGGACAGGCTTTATCCTGCTGTCGGCGCGTTGCAGTTACGAGCTGGTCGAAAAGACGGTGCGCGCGGGATGCCCGATGCTCGTCACCATCTCGGCGCCGACGAGCCTGGCGGCGGAGCGCGCGGCAGCGGCGGGATTGACGCTGGTCGCGCTGGCGCGGACGGACTCGGCGCTGGTGATCAGCGATCCGCGCGGGATGATCATATGAGGACGCTCGGCGCGGTGCTTGCGGGTGGCCGTTCGAGCCGCTTCGGGTCGGACAAGGCGCTCGCGATGCTGGATGGGCGCACGTTGCTCGATCATGCGACGGCGACGCTGCGCCCGCATTGCGACGCGGTGGTCGTCGTCGGTCGCGGCGACGTCGCCGACTGGCCGCGCCCCGACATGGGGCCGCTCGGCGGCATGGCAGGGGCGCTCATCCATGCGGCGGATCGGGGGTTCGATCAGTTGCTGACGGCGCCGGTCGATTGTGTGCGCCTGCCCGATGATTTGCGGGCGTTGCTGGAGCCCGCGCCGGCATTTCTGGGCACGCAGCCGGTAATCGGGCTTTGGCCGGTCGCGGCGCTGCGCGACCTTCGCGTCATGCTGGAGGATGGAAGCGATCTTGCGGTCAAGGCCTTTGCCCGGCGGATCGGCGCGCGCGCCGTGACGAGCGACTTCGTGCCGCCGAATATCAACCGCAGCGCCGACCTCGACCGCCTGACGGGATCATGATCCGCCGATGGCGTTCACGGTGAACGCCAATATGCCCATGTTGAAGATGAACGCCGCCATGCAGTGGCCGAGCACGACGCGGCGCATATGCGCGCCCGATATGGTGACGTCCGACGTCTGGAACGTCATGCCGAGCGTGAAGGCGAAATAGAGGAAGTCCCAATAGCCGGGCTCGTGCACCCCCGGCACCTCGATCCCGCGCTGGTCGCGGCCGTCCTTCTGCAGATAATAGAGATGCGCATAGTGGAGCGTGAACACCATATTCGCGAACAGCCACGCGAGCGCGAGCGTCGCGACGATGAGGACGACGTCGGTGCGGCCCAGATGGCCGGGGCTCGCGATCAGCGTGCCGACCGCGAACAGGATAACGAGCGAGAGGAGCACGGTGATCGCGAGGAGCCCGATGCGGTTCGCGTCATTATTCTCGGCGCGGCGGCGCATCTGATCGGCACTGGCACCGAACAGCGGCATCACCGTGCACAGGAAGATGAATGCGGCCGCGTCGAAGCCGATCAGAAAGGCCGCGCGCGGATCGATCCGCGCGGCGAGGGCGGCGGCCAGCGCGGCGACCAGCACGACGGGAAAGATCAGGAAACGGACGGGCGCGATATGCTTGCCGACAGCCATCGGCGGCGTCAGCCCGCGATCCCGACGACGCGCACCGGGATCGACTTCGCTGCCGGACAGCCGCTGGTCTTGTCATAGAAAGCAAGCGGCAGCAGCGGATTGAGTTCAGGATAATAGCCCGCGACCGAGCCGCGCGACATCGGATAGTCGATGATGGTGAGCCCGTCGACGCGGCGTGCGATGCCGTCGGCGCCGATCGTTTCGAGCGCGACCTTGGTGCCCGCCTCCAGCCCGCGCGCCGCAATATCGGCGGCATTCATGAACAGGATCATGCGGTCGTTATACACGCCGCGATAGCGGTCGTTGTAGCTATAGATGGTCGTGTTGAACTGATCGTGCGAGCGGACGGTCGCAAGGCGCAGCATATCAGGATCGTCGACCGGCGCGTTGACCGCGAGCCCTGGAAGCACAAGGAAATTGGCCTTGCCGTTCGGGGTCGCCCACGCACGGCGGCGCGGCGGAATGTCGAGGTGAAAGCCGAGCGGCGCCTTGATCCGCTCCGAAAAGCCAGCGTACAGCGCGGGATAGACTTCGGCGATCTTGTCACGGATCAGGCCGTAATCGTCGATATAGCTGGCCCAGTCGACCTTGCTGTCCGGCAATGTCGCCATCGCCATGCGGCAGACGATCTCGGTCTCGGTCAGCAGATCGGGGCTCGCCGGGTCGAGCACGCCGCGCGAGGCGGTGACGTTCGACATCGAATCCTCGATCGTCACGAACTGCTCGCCCTTCGCGGTCTCGATCCGTTCGGAGCGCGCGACGACGGGCAGGATCAGCGCGTCCTTGCCATGGACGAGGTGGCCGCGGTTGAGCTTGGTCGCGATGCCGACGGTCAGGTCGAGCTTTCGCATCGCGTCGTAGGAGCGGTCGGTATCGGGCACCGCGCGGACGAAATTGCCGCCGAGGCCAATGAAGACCTTGGCGCTACCCGCGAGCATTGCCTCGACCGACTCCACGGTGTGATGGCCGTGGTCGCGGGGCGGTTCGAAACCGAAGACGTCGCGCACCTTGTCGAGATAGGCCTGGCCCGGTTTCTCGTCGATGCCGACGGTGCGGTCGCCCTGCACGTTCGAATGGCCGCGGATCGGCGAGATGCCGGCGCCAGGCTTGCCATAATTGCCCTTCAGGAGGAGCAGGTTCGCGATCTGCTGGACAAGCTGCGATCCCTGCTGGTGCTGGGTGACGCCCATGCCATAGCAGATTATCGTGGCGTTCGAGCGGATGTAGATTTCGGCGCAGCGGCGGATCTGCGCCTCGTCGATCCCCGACGCTGCGACGAGGTCGGGCCAGTTCTGCGCCTCGACATCGGCCTTCAGCGCCTCGAAGCCCGACGTATGTTCGGCGATGAAGGCGTGGTCGAGCAGCGTCTCGCCCGCCGCCTCGCGCTCGAACAGAACCTTCATCATGCCCTTCAAGAGCGCGAGGTCGCCGCCGATCTTGATATGCACGAACTCGCTGGTGATGTCGCTGGAGCCGAAGGTCGCCATCTGAACGATGTCCTGCGGCTCGGTGAATTTGATCAGCGCGCGCTCGGGCATCGGGTTGACCGCGACGATCGGAATCCCGCGTTTTCGTGCCTCGACGAGCGGCGTCATCATCCGCGGCGCGTTGGTCCCCGCATTGTGGCCAATCAGGAAGATCGCCTCGGCATGGTCGAAATCCTCGAGGATCACCGTGCCCTTGCCGACGCCGATCGACTGCGGCAGGCCGCGGCTCGTCGGTTCGTGGCACATGTTCGAACAATCGGGGAAATTGTTGGTGCCATATTCGCGCACGAAGATCGAATAGAGGAAGGCCGTCTCGTTCGCGGTACGGCCCGACGTGTAGAATTCGGCCTGATCCGGGCTGGCGAGCGCACCGAGGTGTCGGCCGATCAACGCGAAAGCGTCGTCCCATCCGACAGGAACATAATGGTCGGTCGCCGCGTCGTACCGCATAGGCTCGGTCAGCCGCCCCTGCATTTCGAGCCAGTAATCCGACTGCCCCATCAATTCGGTGACGCTATGCTGCGCAAAAAACTCGCGCGTGACGCGGAACTTCGTCGCCTCATGCGCAAGCGCCTTCGCGCCGTTTTCGCAAAATTCGAGCTTCTTGGTGCAATGCGCGTCGGGAAAGGCGCAGCTCGGGCATTTGAACCCGCCCGGCTGGTTCATCGACAGCAGCGCGCGCGATCCCTTGGTAACGACGCTTTGTTCGAGCAGCACCTTGGCGGTCGCCGCTGCGGCGCCCCAGCCGCCGGCGGGGCTATTATAGGTCTTATACCGGGGGACATTGTCGGCCATGTCGCCGACTAAAGCATAGCGGCCCGGGCATATCCATCGGTCTTTGGTGTTAACCTGGCCGCCAACGATCAGGAAAGCGGCGGGGACGGTCGTTCCGTCCCCGCCGCACGGATCAGTCGAAAAGCTCTTCGAGGAAGGATTTTCGCCGTTTCGGATATCCTTTGTGATGTTTCCCATAGTGCGGGTCCCACCCGTGCGACGCCGCGGGATAGCCCTGCGGCGGCGGCGCGGATTGGGGTGCGGGCTGCGCTGCCGGTTGCGACAGCGCGCTACGTTCGATGATCTTGTCGAGTTCGCCGCGATCGAGCCACACACCTCGGCATTGCGGGCAATAGTCGATCTCGACTCCCTGACGATCGGACATGGCGAGCGGGGTTTTGCATGCCGGACAGGGCATGCCAACGGCGGCGCCGGTCATCGCGCACTGCCCCCATGTTCGCAGGGAAATTCAGAAAAATGATGCGTCATCGCATGGTCTCCAATCATGATCGGATCGGGGACATGATGCGGCTTGAAAAAGCATATTGGTCGAGCCGGCATCGGAAATCCCCGATGCGGTCCGACATCACGATCCCGAAGGATCGCCAGAGGGGCCCGGCCCGCATAGCTGACATAAGCGATGTCGGCGGGAATTCAACAATGGCGCGCGCCTGCTCCGTCGTTTCAGCCCGCGTCAGCCTCCGCCCATGGCGTGAACCGGGCCATGATGCGTTCGAACAGCTCCGACGACACAAGGCGCGCCAGCCACGCCCGGACCCGATGCGGCGCATGGGCCGCGAACCAGTCCGCATCGACCCCCGCAAACTGCCGCACGAACGGGAATAGCGCGATGTCGCTGAAGCCCCTGTTCGTCCCGTCCAGATGATCATGTCGCGCCAATCGTTCATCCAGCCTTGCCAGCATCGACAGGCCCGCAGCCCGATGCGCAAGCGGATCGGCGTCATATCGTCCGGAATATTTGTAACGATCGAGATGATGTTTGAAGACCTCGTCGAACTCGGCAACCAGGGCCGCGTCGGCGCGGGGGCTCCAGTCCTCGGGGTCATGCCGTGCCAATGCCCAGCGCATGATGTCGAGGCTTTCGTCGATCACCGTGCCGTCCGGCAGAACGAGCACCGGCACGGTGCCTTTGGGCGATGCCGCCAGCATCGCCGGCGGCTTGTCGCGCAGCACCACCTCGCGATGCGAATGAGGCGTCTCGCTGACCGCCAAAGCCATGCGCGCCCGCATCGCATAGGGACAGCGCCGAAAGCTGTAGAGGATCGGGATATCGGACATGGCCCGTCCCTTAAACGGCCCTCCCGCTATCGCCAAATACGGCCCGCGCCGAAGGCTTACCGATTTGGCGCAAGCCGTATCGCCGCGCCGCCGCCCGGCGCGAGCCAGAGCTTGTAGCTGTCGCCCTTCTTCACCTTGATCGTTTCATAGGCGATGCGGTGGCGCGCGTCGGTCAGATAGGTCGCGCCCTCGCCATCCTTCCAGACCGTCGCAGTATAGGTTTTGCCCGGCTCCAGGAAATCGAAGTCCAGCGTCAGCGTGCGTTCGGTCGCATCATTGACCCCGCCGACATACCAGTCGGCGCTGTTCCGGTCCTTGCGCGCGAAGATCGCATAATCGCCGACCTCGCCCGCGATCAGCTTGCTTTCGGCCCAGTCGGCGGGAACCTGTTTGATGAAAGCCAGTTCGCGCGGATGCGCCTCCAGGCTTTCGATGAAATCGGCCGCCATCTGGATCGGCGAATAGATGGCAAGATAAAGGCCGAGCTGCTTGGCGAGGGTCGATGCGAACGGCGCCTTGTTCGATCCCTCGAGGCTCAGCACACCCGGCGTATAGTCCATCGGTCCCGACAACATCCGCGTGTAGACGAGCGTCGGTTCATGGTCGGGACCGCTGCCGAAGTCACTCCAGGCATTATATTCCATGCCCCGCGCCCCCTCACGCGCGACCCAGTTGGGATAGGTGCGGCGAAGCCCGGTGTCCTTTACGGGCTCGTGCGGGTTGACCGCGACCTTGTACTTCGCGGCGGTCTGGACGACCTTCAAATGGTGCTGCACCTGCCGCTGGCCGTCGTGCCATTCCATGCGCGTCGTCCCGGGCGTGTCGCCGGGCGCGATGATCCCGCCGGCATCGGCGACATAGCCGGTCTTCACCGCCTTGACGCCAAGCTGTCCATAAAGCTTCATCGCATCGTCGAGCTGCGCCTCGTAAACCGCAATACTGCCGCCGGTTTCATGATGGCCGATCAGCGTCACGCCCTTCTTTCGCGCGTAATCCGTGACCGCCTTCAGGTCGAAATCGGGATAGGCTTCGGTGAAGCTGAACTCGTCGCCATGGCCGAACCAGTTGCCGTTCCAACCCTTGTTCCAACCCTCGACCAGCACGCCGCCGAAGCCGTGCTTCGCCGCGAAATCGATATATTGCTTCGTACGCTCCGTCGTCGCGCCGTGCTGCGGGCCCTCGGCCCAACTCCACGGACCGCGGATCATACCCCACCAGATGCCGATATATTTCATCGGCTTGACCCAGCTTACATCGCCAAGCTTGTTCGGTTCGTTGAGGTTGAGTTCAAGGTCGCTTTCGACGAGGCCCGCCGCATTGTCGGCGATGCGGATGGTGCGCCAGGGCGTGTTGAACGGCAGGTCGCGGATCACCCGCGGGCCCTGCGAAGAGGGCGACAGTGTCGCGCGGAACTTGCGCCCCTCGACACGTTTGAACCACATGCCAGCATAATCGACGAGCGCTGCCTCGTGGAACGCCAGATGGGTTCCGTCGTCGAGCTTCATCGTGATGGGGGTGTGTGCGGTCGCTACGCCCTCGATCGGCGTCTTTTGATAGATTTGTTCGTACCGGTTCCACTCGCCGCCGGTGATCCACCATGCGGTGCCGTGGGGCGCGATATCGAATTCGGTGAACTCGTCGCCGATCTTCGCGGTCTTCAGCCCCGCCTGTTCGGGCAGCTCGTAACGGAAACCGATGCCGTCGTCGAACAGGCGGAAACGGACATTCATCGCGTGCCCGCCCCAGCTCTCAGTCTGGCGAAAGCGCACGAGCAGTTCATTGTGCCGGTCGCGGACGAAGCGCCGTTCGCCCCAGGGCTGTTCCCAGCGTGTGTCGCCGTTCGCCCGCTCCGAACCCGCGATGGTAAAGCCGCGCTGCAGGCCGATCCCGTCGGTCAGGGTGAAACCGAGCTTCGACGGGGCAATGAGGAGCTTGCCCTTGCGCGACAGCGACCATGTCGGGCGCTGATCGCTGTCGGTCGAAACGGAGAGGACGATGCTGCCATCGGGCGAGGTCGCGGTCAGCGGCGCTTCCTGCGCGGCGGCGGGGGCCGCAATGGCGGCGGCGAGGAACAACAGGTTACGCATCAGTTCGTGTCTTTCATTTCGAGCCAGAGCGCGCCGGCGGCAGGCAATTGCCCGGCGTCGGCGCCGTTCACCGCCAGCAGCAATTTGCCGCCGGCGGTATGCGCGGCAACGTTCGCAGGCGCCGCGCCGAAATTGAAGAGGCAGCGGATATGCTGCCCGCCCGCGACCCGGTCGAAGCCGAGCAAATCGCCTTCGACCACCCAGCGGCCATTTGCGCCCTCGCGCAGCGCGGCGTTCGCGGCGCGCAGCGCAATCAGCCGCCGCGTATGCGCGAGCATCGAGTGCGGGTCGGCGTCCTGCCGGTCGACCGCTAGCGCAGCATGCGCAGTGCCGAGCGGCAGCCATGGTTCGGCGCTGGAGAAGCCGGCGTGGACCGCCTCCGCGACCCACGGCAGCGGCGTCCTCGCACCGTCGCGCGACAGCGTCAGCGGCCAGTTCTTCAGCGCTTCGGGATCCTTGACCAGCTCGAACGGAATCTCGACCTGATCGAGCCCCAATTCCTCGCCATTATAGAGGATGATATTGCCGCGAAGCGCACAGAGCAGCGCCATCTTCATCCGCGCAAAGGCTTGCGGGTCGACACCCGGGGGCGTCCAGCGCGATACCGCGCGCGGCGCGTCGTGATTCTCGAACGCCCAACTCGGCCAGCCCGTGCCAGGCGTGTCGGGCCAGGCGTCGGCCGCCTCGCGCACCAGCGTGGGCGTGAGCCGGTCGGCATAGAGAAAGTTGAAGCCGTATGCGCTGTTGAGCCGTCCCTCGCCCGCGGTGAAGCTCTTCATCTCGCGCAGCGCGTCGTCGCCGCCGACTTCGGCGACGGTGAAACGGCTGGGGTAGCGATCGGTCAGCGCGCGGATACGTTCGAGGAACAGCGGGATGTCGGGGTGCGACTGGTTGTAAATTTTTTGCTGAAAGTCGAACGGCCGGGTGCGCGGCTTGTTCGATGGCGGGGCGGGCGGATTGTCGCGCAATTCGGGATCGTGCATCGAAAAATTGATCGCATCGATGCGGAACCCGTCGACGCCGCGGTCGAGCCAGAAGCGCACGACATCGAGCAGCGCATCCTGAACCGCGCGGTTATGGACGTTGAGTTGCGGTTGGCTGGTAAGGAAATTGTGCAGATAATATTGGCCGCGCCGCGCGTCCCACGTCCATGCCGGGCCGCCGAACACCGACTGCCAGTTCGTCGGCGGCGAGCCGTCGGCTTTCGCGTCGGCCCAGACATACCAGTCGGCCTTGTCGCCATGCTTGCCCGCGCGGCTTTCGGCGAACCATTGGTGGTGGTCGGACGTGTGCGCAAAGACCAGGTCCGTCGTGACCTTCAGTCCAAGCGCATGCGCCTTTTCGACCAGCGCGTCGAAATCGGCGAGCGTCCCGAAAATCGGGTCGACGCCGCAATAATCTGCGATGTCATATCCGAAATCGTCCATCGGTGAGGGGTAGAAGGGCGAAAGCCAGATCGCATCGACGCCGAGCGAGGCGATATGGTCGAGCCGCGCGGTGATGCCCGCAAGGTCGCCGACGCCGTCGCCGTTCGAATCGGCGAAGCTGCGCGGATAGACCTGATAGATCACCGCGCCCTTCCACCAAGGGGCCTGGGTGGCGGCCGGGATCGGATCCTGAACGAGGGGCTGGTTCGTCGTCACACGCACTTTCGCTTATTCGCTGGCCTGGCAGATGATCGTGCCGAAGGCGGGGAGGGACAGATGGAGGCTGCCCGGCGCGGTGGGTGCCGCGGGGCAGTCGCCGTGGAGCGCGGTAAAGCCCGCGCTTTTCATATCGATGGCAATATTCGCCGACAACGGCGTCGCAGACGTATTGAAGGCGAGCAGCACCTCGCGGCCGGTATCGGGATCGAAGCGCGATACCGCGAGCACGCCGGGCTTTTCCGAAAAGGCGCGGACCTTTGTCGCACCGCGCGTGAGCGCGGGGGTCTTGCGCCGGATTTCGGACAGCGCCGCGATATGGCGATAGAGCGGATGCGCGGGATCGAAGTTTGCGATCGCGGTCGTCGCGTCACTGCCGATCAGGTCATTGTCGTTATAGGCCGCAACGTTTGAAGCGAACATATCCTCGCGCGCGAGTTGATCCTTGTCGTCCGAGACGAACCCCTGCTCATCCCCATAATAGATCGTCGGCACCCCGCGCAGCGTCAGCAGCATGGCGTGGCCCAGCATGACGCGCTGAAGCAGCTCGGCCTCGCTAGCCCCGGGGTTCGCCGCTTTCACGAACATTGAAAAGCGGCCCATGTCATGATTCCCAAGGAAGGTCGGCAGCCCGAGCGCCGCCTCTGCCCCGCCCTTGTAGAGCGCGTCGCCGTCGAAGAGACGCGCGAACTGGTCGGTGCCCTTCGTCCCGCTCACCGCGTCGATCGCGGCGCGCGCGAAACCAAAGTCGAGCACTGCGGGCAAGCCCGCCGCATGCGTGTACCAGGCGAGCGCGCCCGGATCGACGGCATCGACATAGACTTCGCCAAAGATGTGGAAATTGGGAATGCCTCGCGCCTTCGCCCGCGCCTGCATAGCGGGGACGAAGGCCTGCCAGAATTCGGGGTTCACATGCTTGGCGGTATCGATGCGAAAGCCGTCGATGCCGAATTCGTCGATCCAGCGGCCATAAATATCGATGAAGCCCTCGACGACGCGCGGATGTTCGGTCGCAAGGTCGTCGAGCCCGGCAAAATCGCCATAGAGTGCCGATTCCCCGACCCAGTCGCTGTTGCCGCGGTTGTGATAATAGATCGGGTCGTTGAGCCAGGCGGGGACCTTCACCCGCTCCTCGCCCTTCGGGACGAGGGGCGTGTAGGCGAACGCCGGGTCGGTCAGCTTTTTCCAGTTCTCGGCATCGGCGACATGATCGCCCGCGAAGCCCGGATTGATCGGCGCACCCTTCACGCCGCCGCGCCGCGAGTAGGGATAGTCGGCGAGGCTGCGGTAGCGGAAGCCTCCGGGGGCATTTTCTTTGTAGGTGATGACGTCGGCGGTGTGGTTGGCGATGATATCCATATAGACCTTCATCCCGCGCGCGTGCGCCGCGTCGACAAAGGCCTTGAACTCGGCGTTGGTGCCGAAATGCGGGTCGACCTGCGTGAAGTCGGTGACCCAATAGCCGTGATAGCCCGCGCTCTCGTCGCCCTTCGGCCCCTGTACGGGCTTGTTCTTGAAGATCGGCGCGAACCAGATCGCGGTCGTCCCCATGCCCTGGATATAATCGAGCCGCTTGGTCAGCCCCGCAAGGTCGCCGCCGTGGAAGAAACCCTTGGCGGTCGGGTCATAGCCGGTCCGGAGCCGGTCGCCCTTCAGTCCGCCGCGGTCATTCCGTGCGTCCCCATTCTCGAAGCGGTCGGGAAGGACGAAATAGATGATCTCGTCCTCGGGCGGGCGCTGGCGGTAATCCGCGGCGGGCGCAGCGCCCGACAGGCTCAGCGCGATGATCGATGCGAGCAAGCTCATGCGGGCACTCCTGCCGCGCAATGTTGCGCGATGAAATCGTCGTGGCGGGGTAGTTGCGACGCCGCGCGCGCGACGATCGTTTCGATGTCGGCGAAAAAGCCCGCCAGTTCGTCGCGGGTGAGTTGATCGGCCATCGGATGATAGCTCTCCGGCATGATATTCTGGCCGGTCAGCACCTGGAACCAGCCGATCTCGACGAACAGTTCGTCGCCTTCGCGAACGATCTGGCCCTGGCTCCGAAAAAGCTCGATCTTTCGCGCCAACGTCTCCGGAATCGCCATCTCGCGGCAGCGGATCCAGAAGGGCGAGTCGGTGCGCTGGTTGGCATGATAGTGGAGGATGACGAAGTCGCGGATGCGTTCGTAATCAAAGCGCACGCGCCGGTTATAGGCATCGATATTGGCGGCATCGAAATCGCGATCGGGGAAGTGCGCGAGCAATTTGGCGATGCCATTCTGGATCAAATGGATGCTCGTCGATTCGAGCGGTTCGAGGAAACCTGAGGCGAGGCCCAATGCGACGACATTTCTATTCCAGGCCTGCTTGCGCATCCCGGTGCGGAAGCGAAGCGTTCGCGGCTCGGCGAGAGGGCGGCCTTCGACATTGGCGAGCAGGATCGCCGTCGCTTCGTCCTCGCTGACGAAGTCGCTGCAAAAGACATGGCCGTTACCCGTCCGGTGCTGGAGCGGGATGCGCCACTGCCAGCCGGACTTGTGCGCGATCGCCTGCGTATAAGGCCGCGCCGGGCCCGGATTTTCACTCGGCACCGCGATCGCACGGTCGCAGGGAAGCCAGTGTGTCCAGTCCTCGAAGCCGGTTTCGAGCGCCCCCTCGATCAGCAGCGCGCGAAAGCCCGAACAGTCGATGAAAAGCTCGCCTTCGATCGCGGTGCCGTCTTCCAGCACGACGGCTTGGACATGGCCGCTATCACCGTCCTTGCGGACACGGGCGATCTTGCCTTCGGTGCGTCGAACCCCGGCGGCTTCGGCGAGCTTGCGCAGATAGGCGGCATAAAGCGCAGCATCGAAATGAAAGGCATAAGCGATGCCGTCGAGGCTCGTATTCGGGATCTGCGGCAGCCGGGCAAAGCGGCTCTGGCGCCCCGCGGTTTCGTTAAGCGAATAATCGCCGAGGCGGCCCGCGACACCTTCGTTCCGGCCGCGGAGCCAATATTGCTGGAACGGCAGCATTCCCAGGCTGCGCCCAATCTGCCCGAAGGCGTGCATATAGACATCGCCGAGCCGGCCCCAGTCGTGGAACTGGATCCCGAGTTTGAACGTCCCGCCCGTTTCGCGGATGAATTCATTCTCGTCGATGCCGACCAGCGCGTTGAACAGACGGATTGCGGGAATCGTCGCCTCGCCAACCCCGACGGTGCCGATTTCGTCGCTTTCGACCAGCCGGATCGACAGATTGTCGATCGTCCGCGACAGCGCCGCGGCGGCCATCCAGCCTGCGGTGCCGCCGCCGACGATGACGACCTTCGTGATGCGACTGTCGCCCACCCTGTTCCTTCCTCTCGTCCGGAAGCGGGCCGGACGTGTCCGCCGGCCCGCTCATCCCGTCAGAACTTGTAAGTGATACCGGCCATCAAGTTGCGACCATAATTCTGATAATCGCGGATCTGGCGCGGGTCATTGTTGTAATAGGTCACGAAGGGCTCGTTGGTGAGGTTCGATGCCTGCAACAGGATGCCCAGCCCTTCGAGCGCGCCGCTCTGGAAGGTGTAACCAACCTGTGCGTCGACGACGAACTCGCTCTTGGCCATGAACATGTCGCGGGCGAGGCTGATCGTCGAGACTTCCGCGAGGAATTTCGAACGGTAGCGACCTGATGCACGCACCTGGAAGCCCGCTTTCTCGAAATAGGCGGTCCCGTTCAGGACCCATTTCGACAGGCCGGGCATCGAGATCGGGTCCTCCCCGCCCTCGCGCACGCGGCTCTTGGTATAAGAGGCGCTGCCGAGCACCCCGAAGCCGTCGAGCGATTGGGTGAAGTTGGCGAAGGGCAGCGAGAAGGACGCTTCGGCACCATAAACGCGCCCGGCATTACCGTTCAGCCACTGCTTGCTGAGACCCGCCCGCGTGCCCACCGTTCCGCCGTCGGGAACCTCGAAGTCGGTGAAGTCGAACGGATTGACCTGACGATAGATGTAATTTTCGAGATATTTGTAGAAGCCGCCGATCGAGACATAGCCGCCCTGGCCGAAATATTTCTCAAGCCCGATATCGACCGTGTCGGCCATCAGCGGACGCAGCTTTGCGTTGCCGAGGTCGAGTGACCAGGGCGAGGCGTTGACGTCGGTGTTGTTGCGCTTCGACGTGTCGAAATTGACGCCGCCGCCGGGCTTCAACTGGTCCATGCGCGCCCGCGCCAGAACGCGCGCGGCACCGAAACGCAGGAAGGTATTGTCGGCGAACTCGACCGACAGGTTCAGGCTGGGCAGGATGTCGGTATATTTGGTGCCGTCGGTGACCGGCGTCGACTGGGTCACGCCGCCGACGACCTGCGCATAGAAGCTGGAGCCCGTCTGATCCGAGTGGACGATCTGAACGCCGACATTGCCGCGGATCGGGGTGCTGCCCGCATCGGCGTCGAAATTCGCCTGGACGAAGCCGGTCAGCACCTTTTCGCGGATCGTATAGTCGTTGAATACGCGCGCCGGATCGAAGCCTGCACCGTCGGTCAGATTATAGTTATCGTCATTGTAAAAGCGCCAGCTATCGAATGCGACCATGCCGGGGATCCCGATGAAATCGAGCGACACCGGGTCGTAGAGATAATCGGCGGGCACGGGCGTGTTCGCCGGATAATTCTTGCTGGTCAGCACGAAGCCGCGGTCGTCGAGGCTCTTCTTGCGGTCCGAATAATTAGCGCCGACGCGGATGCTGCTGAGTACACCGTCAAGTTCCTGCGTCGCCTGCAGGCGCAGCGATTTTAGCTGATCCTTGACGCGCGGCGTGTTGACGAAGCCGTCCTGGCAGTTGGGAACCGCGCCGCCGCAGCTGTTCCAGCCCTGCGGATCGGTGATCACGAACAGGTTGGGATCGGAATAGTCGAGCGACGGATCGAACATGATCCCGCCGTTCGGGCGCATTTCGAAGCCCAGCGCCGTTTCGCGCGCACCGACGCCCTGTCCGCGGCCGGTGCCGAGATAGATTTCGAGATTTTCCTCGGTCTTCTTGATCCGCGAATAGCCAAGGTCGAGTTCGAGCGTCAGTTTCTCATTCGGCTTGAACTGCGCGTTCCAGCCGCCGGCGATGATCGTCGAGTCGCGATGGACGACGTCGTTGCGCATCACCGCCTCGGTCCCCGTCCAGACGCCCTTCGTCACCAGCCCGTCCTCAATGGTGAAGCCGGGCTGCAGCGTCGAATTGCCCCAGAAGAGCGGGAATTCGATGCCGCGCAGGCGCTGTTCATCCTTGAACTTCGACCAATAGCCGTCGATCGTCGTGTGGAACTTGTCGCTCGGTTCCCATTCGACGACCGCCATCACGCCGTCGCGCTTCAACTCGTTCGATTTCACATAGGGCTTGGCACCGCCAATGATGAAGGCGGTGTTCGTGCCGTCGGTCGCCTCGGGATAGCCCCACGCGTTGAAGCGTTCCTCGGCGGTCGGCGACTGCATGCGCGCGTAACCGATCGCCCAGCCGAGCGTGCCGTCGGCATTCTGGTCGATGTAGGAGATATTGGCGCGATAACCCTTGTTCGAGATGTCGGGATTGAGTTTGCCGAGATCGTTGATCTCGAAACGCGCGCCCGCGGCGATCGCGCGCTTGCCATAGGCGAGCGGCCGCACCGTCCGCATGTCGATCGTGCCGCCGATCGCCTGCCCGATCAGCGACGCGTCGGGGGTCTTGTAGACGATGGCTCCGTTCAGCAATTCGGACGGATATTGGTCCAGCTCGACGCCGCGGTTGTTGCTCGCCGAAACCTGTTCGCGGCCGTTGAGCAAGGTTGTGGTGAAATCAGGGGCGAGGCCCCGGATCGACACGACATTGGCACGGCCGTCGAGGCGCTGGGTCGCGAGACCCGGCAGGCGCGACAGCGATTCCGCGATCGACAGGTCGGGCAGCTTGCCGATGTCTTCGGCCGAGACGACCTCGACGATCGAGGTGTTCGCCTTCTTTGCCTGGACCGAATTGTTGATCGCCCCGCGGATACCGCTGACGACGATCTCGCCTTCGGCGGGCGCTTCGTCGACGGGCGCCGTACCGGCATCCTGCGCCATCGCGGCGGCAGGCAGCAATGCGGTCAAGGCGAAGCCGAGCGCGATGGCGCTGGCACCTCGGCGAAGATTTGTCGACATGGTCATATCTGGCTCCCCTGGCACGGACGGGTGGTCTTAACTCATGCACCGGGAGGGGGACGCGATGCGTCCGTCAGGCTCCTCTCCGACACGTGGGCTTTCCCATCTTGAGCCTCGCAATTGAAACCAATCACGACGCGCCGCCATAGGGTATACGTATACGCATAATATGCAGCGCTGCGCCCTGTCGCAGAAATACAACGCTTTCCGGACCGAAAACCGCGGAAATCGAGCGGTGCAATTTCTTGGCATCCACCAGACCAATCGCTAGTCTCCAGCGTCAGCGGCGACCACCGACAAGGCCGCCGCGTCAGGGAGAGAGACATGGGGCGTCAGCCCTCGGCCAAGCCGACGAGTTTCGACATCGCCTATCTGGCGGGCGTCTCGCAACCCACGGTATCGCGCGCGCTGCGCGGCAGCAAATCGGTGAGCGCGGCCACCCGCGCGAACATCGAACGCATAGCGCGCGAACTCAACTACACGGTCGACAAAAACGCATCGAGCCTGCGCTCGCAACGCACCCACACGCTCGCGCTGCTCTTCTTCGAGGATCCGAATCCCGACGAATCGATGATCAACCCCTTTTTCCTGTCGATGCTGGGGTCGATCACGCGCGAATGCGCACGCCGCGGCTATGACCTGCTCATCAGTTTCCAGCAGATGCACAACGACTGGCACGTCACCTATCAGGACAGCCACCGGTCGGACGGGATCATCCTGCTCGGTTATGGCGATTATCAGCTTTACCTGACCAAGCTCGAGCATCTGGTCGAGATGGGGACCAAGTTCGTGCGTTGGGGATCGGTATCCGAAGACGGTATCGGCCTCACCGTCGGTTCGGACAATGTCGGCGCGGGCGAACAGGTGGGTGCGCATCTGGTCGAGATCGGGCGGCGGAAGATCGCCTTCCTCGGCGACGCATCGGACCATGCGCCGGAGTTTCAGGATCGCTACGACGGGCTTTGCCGCGCGATGCGCGACGCCGGGCTCGAACCCGACCCGGCGCTGCAGCGCGATGCGGTGTCATCGGAGGATTCGGGCCATGCGGCCGCCACGTCGCTGATCCAAAGCGGCGAACCCTTCGACGCGATTTTCGCCGCGAGCGACCTGATCGCCATCGGCGCGATGCGCGCCCTCGCCGAAGCCGGTCTCGGCATGCCGCACGATGTTGCGATCATCGGCTTCGACGACATCCCGGCCGCCAGCCTGACGTCGCCGACACTGACCACGGTGATGCAGGATATGAAGGGTGCGGGCACCTTGCTCGTCGACGCGTTGCTCGCGCGGATCGAGGATCGGCCGGTCGAACAGCGCATTTTGCCGGCGCGGCTTATCCGGCGACAGAGCACGGCGGTTTGACGAAGCATCGTCTGTGCATTGGGATGGAAAGCGGGCGTTCAGTCACCCACTTCCGTCATCCCGGGCTTGACCCGGGATCCCGCTTTTTTTGACGCACTCACTGCCTTCGGTATCAAGCGAGACCCCGGATCAAGTCCGGGGTAACGAAGAAAGGAGGACTGCTCCCGGCCGTTGGCGCCCCCACGTATTCGTATACGTAACCCCGCCACGCTTGCTCTCTTCCGCGCGCGCTGCAACACCCCGGCGCAACGGACGCCGCGACCGACGGCGCCCAGGGGAGACGCATGATGGAAAAGCCGCGCCAGGGCTTCGCCGGCCTTTGGAATATCAGTTTCGGCTTTTTCGGCATCCAGATCGGCTTCGCGCTGCAGAATGCGAATATGAGCCGCATCTTCCAATCGCTTGGCGAGGATATCGAAAAGCTCCCCGGCCTGTGGGTGGCGGCGCCGCTGACCGGCCTGCTCGTCCAACCGATCATCGGCCATATGAGCGACCGAACCTGGTTCGGCCGTCTCGGCCGCCGCCGCCCCTATTTTCTTGCCGGCGCGATCCTCGCCGCGATCGCGCTGTTCGTGATGCCCGAAAGCCCGGCGATCTGGTTCGCGGCGATGACATTGTGGATCCTCGACGCCTCGCTCAATATTTCGATGGAGCCCTTCCGCGCCTTCGTCGGCGACATGCTGCGCAAGGATCAGCACAGCGTCGGCTATGCTGTGCAGACAGCGTTTATCGGTGCAGGTGCCGTTGTCGGATCGCTGTTTCCCACGCTGATGGAGGCGATGGGCGTCGCAAATGTGGCGCCGCCGGGGCAGATTCCCGATACGGTCCGCTATGCCTTCTGGTTCGGCGGGATAGCGCTGTTCCTCGCGGTTCTGTGGACCGTCGTCACGACCGACGAGTACAGCCCGGAGCAGATGGCGGCCTTCGATCCGCCGACCGTGGAGGACGCCCCGGCCATCCGTGCGCTTGCATCGCACAGCTATGCAAGCAGCCTCGGATGGATCGCGGCGGGTATCCTTGTGGTTCTGGCACAGGTCGAGCTTTCGCTTTTGCGCGAGGTGCTGCTGCTGGGCGCCTTGCTGGTCGGCTATGGCCTCGCGAGCATCGCCGCGATCGCGCTGGCGCGGCAGGGCAATGACACGAATATGCTGTCCAGCATCGTGGGCGATTTCTCCGGCATGCCGCCGCTGATGAAGCGCCTCGCACTCGTACAATTCTTCAGCTGGTCGGCGCTGTTCATCATGTGGATCAACACCACGCCGATCGTCGCCCAATATCATTTCGGGACCACCGATGCCGCCAGCGCGGCCTATCAGGACGCAGGCAACTGGGTCGGCGAATTGTTCGCAATCTATAACGGCGTCGCGGCGGTCGCGGCGCTGACCTTGCTCCCGTGGCTCGCTCGCCGCCTGGGACAAGCACGGACCCACATGATCGGCCTCGCCTGCGGCGCCGTCGGCTACGCCAGCTTCTTTGTGCTGCGCGATCCGTCGCAACTGATCGTGAGCGAGATTTTCATCGGCATTTTCTGGGCATCGGTCCTCGCGATGCCTTACGCGATCCTCGCCTCCAGCCTGCCCCAGGCAAAGCTTGGCATCTATATGGGGTTGTTCAACGTCTTCGTTGTCGTCCCGCAATTGCTCGTCGCAACCGTGATGGGCTCGATCATGAAATCGCTGTTCCCGGGCGAGCCCATCTATACGATGGCGTTCGCCGCCTTTACCCTGTTGCTGGCGCTGATTGCGATGGCGCGTGTCGGCCGGATCGTTCCCGCATCCGCAACGGAGGGACGAAGCTGACCGCTCGGCTCGATCCGGAAATCAGAACTGGTCCCTCAGCATCTCGCCGATCGAATTGTTGAAATGGCTTTCCATCGCGGCGCGGGCGCGCGCCGGGTCGCGATCCGAAATCGCTTCGGCGACTTCGCGGTGCAACGCGAGCGTTTCGTCGCGTTCCTCGCGTGTCGTCCGCCCCGCCCAGGCGCGCGGGATTGCAAGCGCCATCAATTGCTCGAACGAGCGGACGATCTGGTGGAAAAGCTGATTGCCGCTCGCCTCCGCGATCGTCTGGTGAAAGACGGTATCGGCGGCAGTACGCGCGGCCTCGTCATGTTCGACCGACAGGCCGTGCGCCGCGGTCAGGATCGCACGCGCCTGTTCGTCGCTGCGGTTGATCGCGGCGAGTTCGGCGGTGCGCAGTTCGAGCGTGCGTCGCACCTCCCAGACATCGGCGAGCGAGACTTGCGAAGTGTTCACCGCATGCCCCATCGAAGCGGCCATGACCGACCCGTCAATCGCACCGACGCGCGGTTTGCGGCCATTACCGACGTCGACGAGGCGGAGGGCAGCGAGCGCCCCGAACGCCTCGCGCATGACGGGGCGGCTCACCCCGAGCTGTTGCGCAAAGCTCCCCTCGCCCGGCAACGTGTCGCCGACCTTCAGGTCGTTGGTGCGGATGAAGTCGCGCACCGATTCGACCGCACGCTCGACGAGCGAGCCGCGCGCGCCGGGGTCGACCATCCCGCTCATGCTGCAACTCCGACGCGGCGCATCGCGGTGGGCGCCATGCCAAAGCGACGCGAGAAGGCCCGCGTAAAGCTGGCGTTGTTGAGATAGCCGCAACGATAGCCGATGCTGGCCACCGGCAGATCGCTCGCCGCGAGCATCTGCCGCGCCTGACGCAGGCGGCGCTCGCTGAGCGCCTCGGCGATGCTGCATTGATAAAGCTCGCGAAAGCCGCGCGTCAGCTTGTCGCGGTTGATACCGCAGCTTTTGGCGATGTCGTCGATCGTCAGCTTCTCCTGCCAGCGGGTATCTACGATCCGGCGCGCGGCGGCGATGCGGGCGATATCGCTTTCGGTCAGGCTCGGCTGCCCTTCGACAGCGACAAGATTGCCGGCACGCAGCGCGGCGAAGAATTGGCAGAGAAGTTCGATACTGCGCGCGAGGCGGAGCGTGTCGGCCGCCGCCTCGTCGCTTTCGGGCGCAACGATCGACTGGCCGAGCGCGCGCAGGTCCGACGGCAGATACCAACGCGCGTCGGGATCGGGCATCTCGCCGAACAGGCGGCGGCATGCCGCGCGTGAGACGGCGATGACGAGCAGATGCTCTTCATTTTCGAGTTCGCGAAACGCCAGCGTGCGGACGACAGGCTCGCCGATATCGCCGAAGCCGAGCAACAGCGCATCGGGCGGCAGCAACAGCCGGTCGCAAGGACCGCGGCCGACATAGGTCGTCATTTCGGGCGACACGATCACTGGATGCTTTGACGGCATGGCACGATTCTCCCTGACGCCTTCTCTAGACCTATCTTATAGCTCTGACAATACCTATCTGATAGGTTCCGGCGCGCGGCGCATCGCAAGCAGAAAGGCGAAGAATGACAGCGCGCTGACGATGACGCCGACGAGCGCGAGCGCCTCTGCAAGCATGGTCTCTCCGCCCATCAACGCGCTGACACGCGTCACCACCCACGGCGCGAGGCCGAAGCCGATCAGCCCCGCTATCGCGATGAAGGCACCGATGCACAGGCCGCGAAGCTCGTTGGGAAGCAGCACGGTGAGCGCCACCGACACGACGAGCCCCGTCACTGCGCCGCACAGCGACATCACGCCGAGCGCGACCGCCAGGCCCGTCACGCTTGGCATTAGCGGGAACATCGCGGCGGGAACACCGATCCCCGCCGCGATGACCGCGCCCAGAAGAATGCCGCCGCGGCGGCGGCTTCTCCGTCCGATATCGGCCGAGAGCCCGCCCAGCACCGCGCCCGCAACGCCGGTGCCGAACATCAGCGCGCCGACCCAGCTCGCGAACTGCTGCGGTTGCAGCCCAAAGTCGCGCGACAATACGGGCGCGACCCAGACGGTCGCCGCGACATCGGCCATCACGACCGCGACCTGCCCGGCAAAAAGCGGCCCGAGAAATGCGCGGCGCGCCCAAAGTTCGGCGGCGACGACGCGGAACGGCGCATCGGGGCTGGCCTCGACCTCGCGCCGCGCCGGTTCGCGCAGGAACAGCAAGGGCAACAGGCACAGCGCGCTGATCGCAGCGAGCAGCACATGCGCTCCGCGCCATGGCGCGAGCCCGGCAAGCCAGCCCGGCGCAGAAAAATCGGCGAGTAGCCCGAACAGCCAGCCGGTGAGCGCAAAACCGAGCGCGACGCCCAGCGCCTTGCCCAGATTGACGATCAACATCGCGCGGCCGCGCTGTTCTGGCGCGCAAAAATCGGCGCAGAGCGAGAGTGCCGCGGTCAGCGATCCGGTCGACCCGATGCCGACGAGCATCCGCGCGGCAGTGAGCAACCCAGCGCTCGGCGCAAAGGCCGTGAGCAAGGTTCCCAGTGTCCAGAGCAGCGCGAGTCCGATCGTAAGCCGCACGCGGTTGCGCCGGTCGACGAGGATGCCGATCGGGATCGAGAAGAGCACCATAGGCACCGCAGCGCCGAGCCCCTGGATCAGCGCCAGCGCATCGTCGCTCAATGCGAGTTCGGCCTTGGCGCTTTCCTGGATCGTCCCGAAGCTGCCGAGCGCGGTGAAGCCCATCGTCGTTACCAGCGCGAGCAACAGCAGCGGGACGAGCGTCGCGGGCGCGGTCAAACGCGGGGCGGGCGCGCCGAGCGGTTCAGCGTGCGTCGCCATCACAGCGAAAAAATCTTGCCGGGGTTGAGCAGGTTCTGCGGATCGAGCGCGCGCTTGATCATCCGCATCTGTTCGACCGCATCGCCGAGTTCGGCGACGAGCCACTCCTGCTTGCCGATCCCGATGCCATGTTCGCCCGTGCACGTCCCGTCCATTGCGAGCGCGCGTTCGACGATGCGGGCGTTGATCGCCTCGACCTCCGCCATTTCGTCGGGCGCGTCGGGATCGATCGAAAAGATGACGTGAAAATTGCCGTCGCCGACATGGCCGAGGATCGTCGCGGGCACGCTCGACTGGTCGAGGTCGATGTGCGTTTGCGCGATACATTCGGCAAGGCGGCTGATCGGCACGCACACGTCGGTCGCCCATCCGATCGCGCCCGCGCGCATGTTGACCGCGGCATAATAGGCCTCGTGCCGCGCGCGCCACAGCTTGGTGCGTTCTTCGGGCAGGTTCGACCAGCTGAACGCGCTGCCGCCATTGGCTTCGGCGAGCGCCTTCACCGTTTCGACCTGTTCGGCGACGTTCGCGGCGCTGCCGTGAAACTCGAAAAAGAGCGTCGGGGCTTCAGGATAGTCGAGTTTCGACCAGCGGTTGACCGCGACCATCTGCTTTTTGTCGAGGATCTCGACGCGCGCGAGAGGAACCGCGCACTGGATCGACTGGACGACGGTATCGACCGCGCCGCCCAATGTATCGAAGCTGCACACCGCCGCCGAAATCGTATCGGGAACCGGATGCAGCCGCAGCGTCACTTCGGTGATGATCCCAAGCGTGCCTTCCGAACCGACATAAAGCCGCGTCAGATCATATCCCGCCGCCGACTTGCGCGCGCGGCGCGCGGTGCGGATCACCTTGCCCTGCGGCGTCACGATTTCGAGGCTGAGCACCGCATCCTTCATCGTGCCATAGCGCACCGCATTGGTGCCCGACGCGCGGGTCGACGCCATGCCGCCGATCGTCGCATTGGCGCCGGGGTCGATCGGAAAGAACAGCCCCTGATCACGCAGGTGGACGTTCAGTTCCTCGCGCCGCACCCCCGGCTGGACCACACAGTCGAAATCCTCGGCGTTCACCGCGATCACTCTGTCCATCTGACTCATGTCGAGCGAGATGCCGCCGTTGACCGCCAGCGCATTGCCCTCGATCGACGTCCCCGCACCGAAAGGCACGATCGGAATGTCGGCGGCCGAGCAGAGATTCACCAGCGCGACGACATCTTCGGTCGAATGCGCAAAGACGACGGCGTCGGGCAGCACGGGAGCGAAATGAGACTCGCTCGATCCATGCTGCCCGAGCACCGCCTGGCCGCGCTGGAAACGGTCCCCAAACCGTTGCTCCAACGCCGCCACCAGACCGGCGGGGAGCGGCTTGCGTTCCCCCGAATGCGCCGTCCCCGCCACGGTCAGAACTTCAGGCTCGCGCGCACGCCATAACGGCGGCGGTCGCCCGTGATGCCAAGGTCCGAGGCCGGCAGGCCCGCGAGCGCCAGCGTCGTCTGTTCGATATAGGATTCGAAATATTTGGTGTTGAAGATGTTGTTCGCGAACAACGCCACCTCGACCGGGCCGGTGCGATACGCGATCGACGCGTTGGTCAGCCAATAGCTGTCCAGGAAGGTCGGTGTCGTCTGGTTGAGCGTCGCGGCAAGGCGCTTGCCCTTGCCGACCAGTCCCGCGCTCAGCGTCAGGTCGCTGTCACCCCCGGTCTCGATCCGATAGTCGCTCGAAAAGCTGGCGGTCCAGTCGGGCTGGAAGGTCAGCCGTTCGGACGACAGCACGCGGCCCGTGGTCGCAGTATAGGCCGATGCGTCGGTGATGCGCGCATGCATCCAGGTGAAGGCGCCGTGCAGCGTCCACGCCTTTACCGGGCGGACCATCGCTTCGAGTTCGACACCATAGCTTTCGACATCCCCGGTGTTGAGATCGACGGTGACAAGCCCGCCGCCGATCGCCGGGGCGATCGAGTTGAGGCCGATATAATCCTTATAATCGCTATAAAAGACGGTGCCCGACAGGCTCATTCCCGGCGCAGCATATTTGGCGCCGGCTTCATAAGTCCATGCCGAGTCGCCCTTATACGTTCGCGTCGGCGCGGTCGGGGCGTTGAAGCCGCCGCCGCGATAGCCGCGCGCGACCGAGACATAGGTCATCAGGTCGGGGGTCCATTTGCGGGTGATCGACAGCTTCGGCTGCCATTCGTCCGACTTGATCTTGGCGGTTGGGACGATGCCGCCCGCCGTCGCGGTGCCGAGTATGGTCGTCGTGGCGGAGACGACCGAGCCGTTCGCGGTCCGATCTTCGTGGTCGAAGCGCAGGCCCGCCGCAATTTCCCAGTCGATGTTCGGCTTAAAGAAAAGCGTGCCAAAGGCTGCATAAGTATCGCCGACATTCTTCACGGCCGTGGTGCGCAGGATCGAAACCGGCCCCAGCACAGGATGCGTCAGGCGGATCGTGTCCTGCCCGCGCGCGCGCACCATCTCGTTCGAATAAAAGACGCCGAACAAAGTCGAGAATTGGTCCGACCATTCGCTGTCGAGCCGCGATTCGAGCGTCATCGTGCGCAGGCTGTCGCGCGCGATCGTCCGCACCGTGTCGGTCGGCCCGAAATCCCCCTCTCCATCGGGGGTAAAGCCGTTGCGCATATCATATGCGCCGATGACGCTGAGTTTCGAACCGCCGCCAAGATCGGCCTCGGCGCGCGCGTTGATGCCGCGATATTTGTACGAAACGCGGTTGATCGTGTTGAACTGGACGTCGCGGCGATAGTCGGTCGGCCCGCTGACGCGCGAATAGGGCGTGTTCACCCCGTCGACCCAATCATAATAGCCTTTGACGGTCAGCGCGAAGCCGTCCGACGGGGTAATCCGCAGCGTCGCGTTGACCGAGTCGGTGTTGAACGGGTTGGCGTTGCCGCCGATCACGCTATTCCGAAGGAAGCCGTCCTGCTGGCGGTGCGCGGCGGCGACGCGCAGCGCGACCTTGTCGGTAACGATGGGGCCAGAGACCGATCCCGACACCATCCAGCTATCGTCGGGACCGGCATAGCTGCCGTTCGCCCGGACCTCGAAATCATTGCCCGGCTGGCGCGTGATCACATTGATCGCGCCCCCCATCGTATTCTTGCCGTACAATGTGCCCTGCGGCCCGCGCAGCACTTCGATGCGGTCGACGTCGAGCAGCGGGTTGTTCAAATAAGCGGTGTTCGGCTGATAGATGCCGTCGATGAACAGGCCGACGCCCGGCTGCACCGACTGGACGAGCGTCACCCCGACGCCGCGGATCGACACGAAGGCGCGGCCGGTGCCGTCGCTGTTGATATTGAGACCCGGCGAGAGAACCGCAGCTTCGCGTACCGAGTTGAACCCGCGCGCGGTCAGCGTGTCGCCGGTGATCGCGGTGACGGCGATCGGCACGTCGGCCAGCGTTTCGTCGCGCTTGCGTGCGGTGACGACGATGATGCCGTCATCTTCGGTTTCGGCGGCAGCGGGCGTGGCAGCGCTATCCTGCGCAAAAGCGGGCGCGGCGCCTAAGGTAGCGGCCAAAACAAGCGTCGAAACAGCGGCAAATCGGAACTTGGTCATCAGGCATCCCCAAAAACGGCGGTCTTGGCCGCCCGTGTAAACCTATATGACAGCTTTTAGACCTATATGAAAGGTCTGCTCATTGTGCTGATCCGCAGACTGGGTTTGCAGGAGCGCTGCGCGCGCTCATCGTCACCCCGGGCTTGACCCGGGGTCCCGCTGTTCGTCGTCGCCAAGCGGGACCGCGGGTCAAGCCCGGGGTGACGAGAATGGGCTAAGCTGAAAGCCGGCCGTTACCAGCAACTATATCCGCCGTCGGCCAGCACGATGCTGCCCGTCATCAAACTCGCCATGTCGGAGGCGAGGAAGAGGATCACCGACGCCACCTCCTCCGGCTCGCCGAGGCGACTTTGCGGGGTGCCATCGATCCAGCGGCGATACATCTCGCTCGTCTTGTCGGCAAAAGCGTTGAGCGGCGTAGCGATATAGGTCGGCGCAACCGCATTCACCCGCACGCCGCGGCCTGCCCATTCGGCGGCAAGGCTCTTGGTAAGCTGATGTACCGCGGCCTTGGACGCGTTGTAATAGCTTTGCGGCTGCGGCCGATTGACGATGAAGCCCGACATCGACCCCACATTGACGATGCTCCCCTGCCCCGCCGCGAGCATGTGGCGACCAAAGGCGCGCGCGCACCAGAAGCTGCCGTTGAGATTGACGTCGAGCACATTCAGCCAATGCTCGTCGGCAACCTCCTCGGCCGCCGTCTCGCTGCGCGCGATCCCGGCATTGTTGACGAGGATGTCGACCCGGCCGTCGCGCGCCAGCATCGCGGCGGCGGCGGCATCGACGGCCGTGCTGTCGGTGACGTCGAGCGCCTCTGCGAAGACGGCATAGCCCTTGGCAGCAAGATCGGCGACGGCGCGATCGAGCGCGGCGGTGTCCCTGTCGGCGATCGTCACCTTCGCCCCCGCTTCGGCCAGCGCCTCGGCGGTCGCGAGGCCGATGCCCTGCGCACCGCCCGTAACGAAGGCGGTGCGCCCATCGAGGCGCAGCTTGTCGAGATACATAGAGTCTACTCCGGAACGAAGGCGGCGGCGGGCATCACGGGTTCGTGCAGCGCCTCGCCGCGCGTCACCTGATACACCATGCGGTACCCGCCGAACTCGGGCCACGGCATCGCGCCCGTTCGGGCGAAACCGGCCCATAAGTCATGCACCCGGTCGGCGAGCGCCTGTGGCGGGTCCATTCCCGCCAGGCCTTGCGGGCCCGTGACGCTCGGCAGCGTCTTGAACACGAACGGCATCTCGATCCCATGGCATGCGCCGAGTTCGCCGTCGCACGCGGGCGAGCGCCAGTCGAACTCGTACATCCACGTCTGGCCCTGATGCGCCGCGGCATATTGTCGTGCCGGCCAGCGGAAGACGAGGTCGTTCATCGCGTCGGTCAGCGCCTCGCCCGGCCGCACGCCCGGTTGCTTGTAGCCATAGGCCTTCAGCACCGCTTTCGCCTCCGGATGCGACCGCCCGAGCAGCCAGCGTGCGAACAGCCCGCCGATCTTTTTCCGGACTCCCGTGGGCACGAAATAGAGGTTCATCTCATCGGCATTGGAGCCGATGACAATTTCCACATCGCTACCGGCACCTTTGCGCAGCGCGTCGATCGGCTTTTCGGGAAGCACATCGTCGCCATAGACCGGGATGAAGCGGCTGATCCCATAGACCGGCTCGCGCCCGTCTCCGTCGCGGAGGTCGACCGCCCACGGCTTGGCAACCTTGTCGATCGCGTCCATCGCGTCCTTGTCGGACACCGGTAGAAATCCGCTCGCGTCGGGCACGATACGCAGCACTTTCGCCAACTTCCGCACCAACCGCTGCGCCACCCCGATCTCGCGCACCATCGCCCCATGCCCGCTCTGAATGATCGCGCGCTGGAACAGCCCCTTCGCGAGCGGCGAAGTCACAAGATCGGCAATCGCCATCGCCCCCGCACTCTCGCCGAACACGGTGACCTTGGCGGGATCGCCGCCGAAAGCCGCGATATTGCGCTGAACCCATGCAAGCGCGAACAGCATGTCACGCAGGCCAAGGTTCGTTGGGACGCCGGGTACGGGCAGGAAGCCGTCGATCCCCATGCGATAATTGATCGCGACACATACGGCGCCCGATTCCGCAAACGCGGTGCCGTCATGCACAGGGGCATCCTTGCAGCCCCCGACGAAGCCGCCACCATGGATGAAGACCATGACCGGCGCGGTTTTGGCATCGGTCGGCGCCCAGACGTTGAGGCGAAGATAATCGCCGTCGCTGCCGTCGCTGCCATGACCGACGAGCGGCGTCGGGTCGACCATGGGAAAAGGCCTGATCCGGTGCGGCGCTGCGGGACCCGGATCGTTCATGTCGCGCACGCCGTCCCACGCCTGCGGCGGTTGCGGCAGCTCGAAACGTTTCGGCGGTGCCGCATAGGGAACGCCAAGAAAAATTGCTATCGAGCCGCGAATTCGACCGCGGATCGAGCCGCCATCGACCTGGATTGAAGCGCTATTTCGTTCGTCGGTCATGGCGGGGGGATATCATCTCGCGCGCCATCGCACCTAGACCGGCGGATGTGCCCGGCGAAATAGGAAATATGCCCGGCGCCCTGAAGGGGTCGCGCGCGGACCGGCGCTCGTGCCCGAATGATCGCGACAGCGGACGCCCCGCGTCGCGATCACCGCCTCGGCAAGTCGATCCGATCAGCCCTTTTTGGGAGCGTCCCCGGCCCCGTCGGCATATTTGATCGAGCAGCCATAGGGCTGCGCAAATGCCGTCGCGACAGGCCGCCCTGCCGCGTGGTCGTCGAGCGCCGCGCGGACAAAATTCTTCGCACCCTGCAGATCCTCGACCTTGTTGGTCGGCTTGTCATCGATGCCGCCGGCATAAATGATCCGCCCCTCGCCATCGATCACGCGCATGTCGGGCGTCGTCTTTGCGCCATAGGCCTTACCCGTCGCGCCGGTCGGATCGAGGAGGAGATGGGTGAAGCTCGCGTTGAAACGCTGCCCCCAGTTCTTCGCACGCTCGCCCTCGACAAAGCCCTGTTCGCCGGGCGCCGACGAAATGATCGTCAGCCAGACGACGCCGTCCGCAACCGCTTGCTTCTGCAACGCCTGCATCGCGCCGCTATAATGTTTCTTCACATAGGGGCAGTCCTCGTTCGTCCATTCGAGTACCACGGTCTTGCCGCGAAAGTCGGCCAGCGAGACTTGCTTGCCATTGGCGTCGGCGAGTTGAAAGGCGGGCGCGATCTGACCGCCGGCGGCCTCCACCTTTTCCTTCCCTGCGGGCGCTTCGGCTGTTTTTTCCGCGGGCTGTCCGCAACCGGCGAGCATCAGCGCCGACGCAGCGGCGATCGAAAGCAATGCATGTTTCACGGCTATTCTCCTCTCGGTCATCATCAAGTTCAACCTTTCGCCCCAGCCCGCTTCACCGCATCGGCGACGATGCCCGGCGTCAAGAGCTGCGGCAATATTTCGGGCTCCGCCTTGCCCGGCGAATAGACGAGATAAAGCGGGACGCCGGAACGGCCGAAGCGTTCGAGTTCGCGCGCGATCAGGTCGTCGCGCCGCGTCCAGTCAGCAACCATGTAAACCGCCTCGTTGCCGGCAAACAATGCCCGCGTTCCCTCATTCGCGAGCGCGGCACGCTCGTTGACCTTGCAGGTGACGCACCAGTCGGCGGTGAAGTTCACGAAAACGACCTTGCCCTCCGTCCGCGCGGCAGCGACGGCGTCCTGCGACCAGGCCGTCTGCGACGCGGTTTGCGAACTCGCGGCCTCATTGTCTGGCGTTAGCGACGCGGCCGACACCGTGAGGGTCGCCGCCACCAACAACGCCAATGTCGACGCAGCAGTCGTAGCAATCGCGCGTCGTCCCGACATTCGCGCGACCTGCCGCCAACCCCACAGGGTCAGCGCGAATGCCAAAAGGAGACCAGCGGCAAGGATCAATGCCAGCGCTTCGCCGCTCGTCTGGCGCGCGAACACCCAGACCAGCCACAGGGCGGCGCCGTACATCGGAAAGGCGAGGATCGATTTGAGGCGGTCCATCCACGGGCCGGGTTTTGGAAAGCGTCCGAGCAGGCCGGGCGACAGGCTGATGATCAGATAGGGAAGCGCCAGGCCCAGCCCGAGCATCGCGAAAACGGCCAGCGCCATCGGTGCCGGCATGACGAGCGCCGCGCCGAGCGCAAATGCCATAAAGGGCGCGGTACAGGGGGCCGCCACGACCACCGCGAGAACGCCGGTGAAAAACGCGCCGGACCCGCCGGGTAGCCGCGTCAGTCCACCACCCGTTCCACTTCCCGAAAGGGCAATCTCGAACACCCCCGAAAGGTTGAGGCCGACTGCCAGCATCAGCAGCGCAAGCGCCGCGGTGACCGCCGGGTTCTGGAGCTGGAAGCCCCAACCCGCTGCCTCGCCCGCCGCGCGGAGCGCGAGCAGAACGCCGGCAAGCAGAATGAATGTCGTCAACACGCCGAGGAGGAAAGCGATACCGTCGCGCCGGGCCTCGCGCGGCGCATGTGCGGTGGCCGACAGCGATGCGGCCTTCATCGCCAGGATCGGGAATACGCAGGGCATGAGATTGAGGATGAGGCCGCCGATTAGCGCAAACAGCGCGGCTTGGCCAAAGAAGAGGAGGCTGGTTTCTGTGCTTACTGCGGGAGGCGCCCGCGCATCTGCGACGATTTCCCACGCTCCGCCCGATGTCGCAATCACCCCTCGCACTGGCTTCGCAAGGCCGCTCGCGAGTATGGCGCCCCCGGCCTTCATCCGGAGGATAAGGTCATCGCCTTTCCCTTCGGCGCGCTGATCGGCGGGATGTTCGACGATGCCGCCCTCGAAGGGAAAGAAATAGGCATCCCCGCCGCCCGCACCACGCAAAGTCGGACCGCGCAAGGTGAGGACAAGATCGGCACCATCGCGCGAAATATGCGCATCGATGTCAGCGGCGCGCGGAGCAGCATTGACGACGCGTTCGAGAGCGGCCCCATCGGCGCCGGCCAGCGGAGACGTCCCGTCGCGGATCGCAAGGTCGAGGCTCACCGTCCGCTCGTCGGGAACGCACATGTCCTCGCTGCAGACCATCGATAGGACCTTGACGCTGAGCGGCACGATCGACCCGGCTTTTGCCGTGCGCGGTACCTCGATCGGGACGGGCAGATAGACCTGCCGCGAATAGCCGTAGTTCATCAGCCCCTTGACCGGCTGGCGTTCGGGGAGCGGCCACAGGATCGGCCCGGCGGAGACGCCGGCCGGAAGCGTCCAGGTCAATTCGGTCGCACCGCCCGAATCCCCCGGATTGCGCCAATATGTATGCCAGCCGGGCGCGATGTCCTGTCGGACGGCGACGATCGCCGTCGACCCGGGGGCCGCCCATTGGTGCATCGGGGCGAGCGAGACTTCGACATTCGGCGAAAACATCGTCTGCGCCGAGCTTGTCGCCGCGCCGGTTACCGCGATGAGCAATGCAAACAGGATAAGGCGGAACGAAGCGATCATGGACAGACCCGTCGAAAAATTTCGGACGCGACACGCCGGTCTGCCGCGCGGGGGAAAGGAGCATCACGATTTTGTCGCAACATTATGGCAGAGGCAAATCTATCCGCGCTGCCGCCACCAAAGCCGTCGCCAGGCCAGCCCGAACCAGCTTGATCAGCAATTGTCCGGTTGCACTAACGATGACCCGCTCCCTTGGATATCTCCAAGTTTGCATCGAACGAAAGTTGCATACCGTGGACTTAACGTGCCACCGTTTGATCAAACCGTGGACCTACCCTCCTCGGACAACTGTTGCGCATTCACGCGCCTAACCACGATCGACGACAGTATGCCTCGCGTCAGCGGGTCAGAGCTTGCGGCAGGAATCTTGCTTCGGTTGCTGATCGGCAAAAGCCGGCTTCGCATAGCCAGGGCATGTCAGCGCGCACTGCATCCCAATACGCTGTCCGGGCGGGCACTCCTCGACGCGCCGCAAGTTCGGCCACCGAAATGCAGCGCGCGGCGAGATCCAACGTCCACTGAATATCGACTGTTTTCGCGCGGCAACCCTTTTCAGTTTCCACTGGCGCGAACAATTTAGTGCCCTGCCTAGGACCTATGTTGAGGGCCTCCATCGCATCTTTCTTCGACATCATTTTAGCGAAGGCAAATCGCCTGACCGCACTGGCGTTGAAGGTGAGTTCGGAGACGCTCGCTACATCCGTAACTCGAATGCAAATGCGCCTAACCAACGAATCCGGCCCTGTTTTAATCTGATATGGTATGCGTTTCTCGAGCAGTTCGGCTATCACTGGTCCCCACGGTTTGAGCCGTCCACCCACAGATTTCATTGCCTGAGCAAGCGTTATGCTGGAAGCGCGAGAAAGGTCAGTCTGTCGATCCCTTAGTGTTCTCTCTAGCTCCATGAACGATGCTGCCGTGCTCTGATGCATCTTGTAGCGCTCCAAGAAAAACGGATGCTCGTGAAGTTCGATCAGTTTCATGTCGGCAAGCTGTTCAACCCCGTGATGGGAGATTCCGAGGTGAGAGGCGATGGAGGCGAACCCCTGCCGGCCAGCGATGCCAACAGCAAGCTGATCGAGTTCAGCACGATCGAAGACAGGTTGGAGACGATAGCCGTTAAGAACGAGCCGTGATCGAAGAGCCTGTTGGCGCCTTAGCGTTGCCACTTCTTGGGTCCCGAGTCCTAACATGGACGCAGCACGCTTGATCGAACAGGTTGAGGAGGAGATCGCTTGGGCATTAGGTCCGAGCAAGTCGATCGCGTCGCGCACCCCAGTGGCAAGACCCACCAACGCGGCAGACCGGGTCGTCTGGGATTTCATTTTGAGGAACCGCACAGTTCTCCCTCGATTTCCATCACCGCGTCCGGGCCCGCGCGACAGCACTTGGGTCAACGCAAAGTCTTGGAAGCGGCCCGGCCATCCCTTCATCAAATCCCATGCTTGAACCAGAGCTTCGCACGCTTGCACGGGATCAGACCGATGTAATCCGCTGCGGATGTCGGTCAGCGTGGGATTAACAACCGGAACAAGTTGGATCAGAAGGTCAACGGCAAGCTGTCCGCCATCGGATGCAATTGCGGGGGGCAGCAACGCGAGGGAAGCGCTTCGCATTTTAGGTTGAAATAACCCAGCGACAGGCCTGAGTGCGTTCAGCAGAGTTGGTGAGATCGCGTCCACTTGAGCATTAGACAGGTCGGCCATGCAATGTTCGCAGGTCGCTATTCCAAGTGGGCGCTGCCATCCGACACGACGATTACTGCAGTTCGCATCATGACATCGAGTTTGTAACGGCTGGCCCGTCTCTAAGCAGACGGGAAAGAGGCGAAGGTCCCAAAGCGCGCGGTGATATTCTCCGTTTGGCAAGCAGAATGCTGCAGGAGCGTAGCGGCGTGCGAGCCCTTCGATCATGGTGGCTGGCACGAGCAATCCATAAAAGGCTCGTTGCCCATTGGTGACGTTGTCACCATTAACCTGCGGCGTGGCCCGCCAGTCCAATTCCTGAGGATCAACCTCCATTTCTTTTGCCAGCCAACGGATATTCGCTGCGGATGCGCCAGCTGCCGTGTGCCTGAGGTAACTTCTGACTCCCGCGGCGCGAGTAAGGTCGAGCATACGATCCACCCAAGCCGTGGCCGCCCAGCGAGCTACCGCACCATTGAAGGATTCACCTTCAATGAATGCGAACCCTTGTTCTGGCTGTGCTTGCGAACTCACAGCTCGCCCTCACCGTGATTGGAACCGTTCGCGGCTCGCCTGCGCGGGCCAGAACTAAATTTGGCCTTTCCGAATTCCTCAAAACTCGATCCTGTCGGACTGGTATTTTCGGTGGCATCCATGTCCGATAATGACGTAACGAATGGATTATAACTGATGCGCTGGTTGCCAATTGACCATTCCTGAACCGCGTCGCGCAGATCATCCTGAGTGATAGCGTCGTTACCATCGCGCGTAATCATTATGACAGCGGTCTCGACTATTCGGCTAAACTGACCGATAAGACCGTTTGACGCTTCGAGTAGCCTTTGCGCGGTGGCCCACTCCCCCAGTCCTGACTTGAACTTGGTGATATTAGCGTCAACCAGTGCCTGATCGAATGCGTCAGCAAACGCCACGAATTCTTCTCGGTCTGTTGCCCAACGAAGCGGTGGAATTTGGACTGGTGCATCCAAGCGGTTCATCAAATCGGGGCAGGACTTAAACACATTAATGGCGTCCCTTTTGCCAAGGAATGCCACGCCACAATCTCCGCTATCCATTATGTCCAGGATTTTGCCAGCGATTGAGGGGCTAATTGTGGGGCGACGACCCGCGCGCTGGAACTCATCGAAGATTAGGAGAGAAACGCCGTGGGAACGGATCGCGTGGCGGGCCCTGTCCCAACGTTTATCGGGCGCCAAGGCGTCTGGCCGCTTTTCCCCAAGTGCCTTCAGTATATCCGCCGCAACGGAACCGATTGTGCCGTCAGTGTCGATCCGGCAATAGGCGACGGGCGTAATGCCATCATGTTCACTGCCACATTTGGCGCGCTTCTGCACGTAACTGATAGCGCCTACGCTCTTTCCCGAGAAGCTTTCGGCAAGCAGGTGAACCGCTGGCTGCGGAAGCTTAGCTTTGCGCAGCAGACGCGCGCCGTCGAGTATTTCGTCGAATGCGTCCTCCAACTCCACTTGCGGGCCATATTCCACACGGATGGAGCGAACTGCCAAGCGGCGTTCCGCGATAAGCTGACGAACGGTTTTCCTACGGTTTCGATTATTGGGTAAGCTGGTTGCATTCAGGTTTCCGGCGACCGCAAGGTCTCGAATCTGCTGCTCGTCGTGATCGGGATCGTCGCGAAAATCTTCAATCTGATAGGTCATGAACATGCCCTTTTTTGGTGCCCCCGCCCGCAACCGGTGCGGGCGGGTGCGTGAATTATCCGCGAGCGTTGCGGCGGCGGCTTCGGGTCGCGGTTGCCGACGTATTCTGGTCAAACGGAACTTCGGACTTGCGCGGTGCGCCGAGCGCGCGCCGGTCCCCCTTCCCTGTGCGAGGCCGCGCGGCAGAAACACCGGGGCGTGGCGCCAAGATTTCTTGATCAAGCATCGTTAGTGCTGAGACATCATGGGCTATAAAGTCGTCGGTAGTGGCCGATCGCGCAAAATCGGTGTCGAGATGGACAATATTGCCGGTAATCGCGCGAACCCGCGGAATATCGTAGAGTCGAGCCAGCGTTAATCGTTCGCGATGCTTGGCACCCGGTTTGATCGCTCGAATGGCCGCAATCCGACGTGCGCGAGATTCTAGCCGCTCTGCCTCGGTATTAAAGCCCTTGGGGGTGATTTCGTCGTCCTCGGTCTCGGCGATGCGTTTGAGTTCGGCATCTGCCTTTTGAGGCGTGGATTTGCGGCGAGAAACTGCGGATGATTTGGGGGCGCCAGTGGCATCCGCTTTGGCCAGTTCCACCAGTTCTTTGTGAAACCAGAGAGGCATGCCATCGGCATAGGTCTCGTCAGCGCATTTGAGGTCTACGTAGGTTTTTGTCGTCTTGTCCCACACGTGGATGACGGCAATGTTATCTGGATCGAACTTAATCTTGGTATGGATCGTTGCATCGACGCGTTTTTGGCGTCGAGGTTCAAAGCGCAGACAGTTGTTGATCAGGCGCGGCACGCCAATGGCGCAGTGATACCGAAGGCCATTAAATACGCGCACCCCGCTTTTCGTGACCTTTACGTTCGACTTGGTCTCGAAGGTTTCAAGGCGGAATCGGCGAAGATCAGCCATCACGTCGATGCCGTGGCGGTTTGCTGACCGCTGCCATAAAAGAGCAGGCTGCAGATTGTTGATGCCCTCGTGCGGGTCAACGTGAAATTCCGCCGCCGTCTTGTTTGCGAGCGCTTCCAACTCATTCATGGTGGCCACCGCCTTGTCTGCGGCATCGTGACCAGAGCGGTCTGTCTCAGCGATAGGTCGGGTCGCGCCCGGCAGGTGCTCGAGCATGCGACGCTGGAAAGTGCCGATCGCCCGCTCGCCGATTGCGCGGTAGCGAGGCTTCTTTATCGGACAGAAACGCACGGAGAATGATCCGCACTTCGCTGCGTCCTCGAGGCCATGACCGGTGAACTCTCTTGCGTTATCAAGGATCAGCTCTGTCGGTTTCCCACAAATACGTTTGAGAATGGGATATCTAGCGGCATCCGCAGCTGGAGGCCGTTTCGGAAGGTTCATGCGGCGAAGGCACTCACATACCGTCCAGTAGCTGGGTGGGCGAAAGGTTATGACCCAAGCAACGATAGCTCGGCTATAAACATCGATTGCCAATGTCAGCCAAGGACGGCCGGCGACAACATCGCGCTCTAGGTCAACGACGACGAACGCGTCCAAAGGAGTGTGATCGATGATCACTTTTTCAAGAATTCGGCTCGCCCTGAGCGGCTTCCCGCCCCCGCGCATCGCGCTTTCCACCATCTGCTTGCCATCGCGCTCTGCAACGAATTCTGACCCATCGATTGCAATGCAGTCGCGACGAAAAGTAGCATAGCTGAAAAGCGGGTATGGAGTTTCGGGCTTCCCATACAGCGCGCTGCGCCCCTCATTCACCTCTATCAACTCTGCTTGGGCGAGCGAAAATGCCGCTTTCATGTTGATTCTGTCGTTGGCTGCCATCGCAACCATTGCGTGTTTGTTGCGGATCTCTTTTGGTATCTCGGCGTCGTGGGGCCTGCGCGCAACGTTACCACTGAGGCGGACAAGCAAGCGCAAATCGCGGGCACCTGGTTTGCCGCTCTTCATCCGCCAGCGCTTTATGTTCTCGGGACGATCGGGGTCGCCAAACTGCTCCTGCAGTTCCTCCCTCCAGTGTTCAGCCAGACCTTTCGCAATGGCGAGCACACCGTTTTTTACGCCTTTAGAGTCGAGCAATTCGACCTGTGCAATAACCTTGCGAATGCCCGGATCGAACACTTCTAGATCCGACAGGTCCCATTCGGCTCTCGTGGCGAGCGCCCTCGACGCGAGGACATTCTGCGCGAACTTGACCTCGATACGATCGTCGATGAGAAGGCGATCGAAATCGTCATGAGTGGGCATCATAGTGCCGCCGTTGCCATCTGGCACAAGGAACGGCTGGCCGGTGTGACAATCGATGATTGTAAGTCGGCCAGGTATATGCTGGACGGGCGGTCGATGTGGGCGGCCGTCAATCTCAATGATTGTGCCGACGGGATAATTATACTCGGGCAAAGGCAGATCGTTCACGCTATTTCTCCTCGTGAGGAGAGCGTGCGTCAGCATGTCGCCGACCGCAGGCACGATCTCGAATGAACCGAGCCTGCAAACCCGGAACGGGACGCCAAATGACGCCACGATTTCTGAGGGTCGCCACCCACGGGTGGCATCGGGATCAAGTCACACAGTGAATCCGATCAATGGATGCAGAGCGGTGTTCGGTTTGTGAGTAATGGGCGCAGGTCTATTTCGACCCGGCGCAGGACCGTGAGTCCCTGGATTATGGCGGCGCCCCGGGTGGGACATTGCGGATCGATGACCCGGGCAAGCTCGCCATATGTTGTGCTTGGGCCATTCTGAATGCCAAATGCCTCGAAGCGGCGCATGTGCTCTGGCCGAATGTTCACGAACCGGCGTGCTGCGAAGAGTTCGAGGTTATCCCGGTGAAAGCGATCGGCAACGATCTCGTGCGCCATGACAAGGCGAAAGCGGATCCCTACGCGGCGGCAAATCTCATCAGCCCCTGCAAGCTTGAGTCGGTAGCGTTCGTCTTCAAGCTGGCGTTCGTCACGCTTAATTTCCCACAATTCATCAGGAGCGTTGAACCGCCGAACAAGCAAATCCGGATACCACTCAAACCACTCATTGCCGATTGGAAACCGAAGAAGGCAAGGCTCGGACTGAGCCCACTCCACCGTAAAATCACATTCCATTGCGAGGAGAGCGAAGCGCTGGGCAGTCCCCTCCCAGTGTTGCAATCGACCCCGCTTACGAGACGGCCACCAGCCATTCTCGTGCGCCCGATCGCCGGAGCGGGTGCGGATCGAGCCCCCATTGGCCTCCATGATTATCTCGCCCATGCTCGTCAGACGTTCATCTGCGACGGGCAAGTCAACTCGCGGGACCAACCGGGTGCGATCGGGCACGAACGATACATCTCGCAGCCGACGATGGATTTCAACTCCGCGCACGACCTTCTGCGAGAGCGGTATTTTAATCCGCTCACCGGCTTCCCCACCAACAGGATGGAATGCGAACGGTCCGTCAACGCTGCCAACAATTGCGCTCATGAGCGGGGCCCTCCGGCTTTGTAAACAATCCGAAACCACGAGGTTCGGCATCTGGGACGACGTCGCGTCCATGAACGGCGACGCCGCTCATCCAAATTCTGATTGTCACATTGAGCCGCATCGTGATCGAAACCTTCCACGGCAAAATTTCCCGCTTCGTGCGTTTCGACTGGGTCGGCGCTTCTGCTTGCTTCATCGCGGTCAGGTTGAAGGGATGAGATTTCGCAAATTTGACGGGACATGATTGAACCTCCGAGCTGAGTTCATTCTTATATGTAAATCCCGTTCTTATCTGTCAATCAAAATCCCATTCTCATCTGTAAATTGGTTTGCAGCGCCGAAATTTCAATGTATCACCCGTAGGGTGTTTCGCAGTGAGCCCGATGGCAGCAAAATCTTGGATTTGAATTTGAGCGGTCAGAATCAGGAAACCTCAGAAGGCGCTTTCCCCGAATCACTCTCCGATTCGGATCTCGCGGTCTGGACCGCGATGACGCCAGCGCAGCGCACGAGAGCGCGCCGACGGTTGGAAGCCATTCTTGCTTGGCAGGCTGGCGACATAACTTTGGGATCGGCGCTCGAAGCGTCCGGCCTTAGCCGCACCCGCTTCTATACGATATCGGCGGAATTCCGCGAATCGAGAACTCTGGCGTCACTGGGCGCGTTCGCCGGGTCCCCGGCATCGCGCCAGCGCTTGGACCCAGAGGCAATAAATGCACTACAGGCTGTGGTCGCTGACGTGGTTGCGATGAATGACGGCGCGAGCGTCAGTGAACTCGTCCGCTTACTGGTCGACGCCGCCGATATCGATGAGCAAAAGCTCCCTGGGTCGACCCGCTTGCGCAGCATCGTGGAGACAGAATTGCGCCGCAAGCAGGCGACCGGACAGGCCGGACATGCAGTTAAGCTGGGACTATCTGCAATCAATCTCCCGCGGGCGGACGGACGACCTCACATTCTTTTCACGTTGATCGACGAGGGCACCCAACTGATCCTCGGCGCATGGACAGGCGGCACAACCAACGAAATTGAAGGCTATCGGCAAGCTGCTCGGAACGCGATCGAGCGGATTGAAGGCATGTTGTCCGAGTTAAAATGGGCCGACCGGCTGACTAGGATCGACATTGAGGTGGGGGACGACCGCGAGCGGTCTGCTGCGTTTCGGTCGCGGCTAATAGAGGCTGATCTCGGTGCAGGAATTAACATCGCGCCCACCCGCTACGGACGCTACTTCCGGAAGCTCGTCGGACCCCGCATTGGTCGCATCGAGATTACTCCTGGACGAACTGAAAAGGGTCAGGCTTCTCCTGACAATGGCGACATGACCCCTTGGACCGATGATGCCGCGCGCACGGCGCTAACCATTGCGGTCGAGCAACACAACACCGACATTTTGGGAAGATTGGGTCAATATTCCGGGCGTTCGGTGATGCCGGACGGCTTGGCAAAGGCGCTCCGCGTTCTCGCTACATGATAACGTCGAACTCCGATTGGCCTCGAAGACAAGTATATCTGACGTTAATGCGCAGGCACGCCGACGAGCGGTTGCTCCTATCTGTCAATATGGTGCCAACGAAAACCTGACTGGGGCCATGCAGATGGATGCATTATGGGAAAGCACTGCATTTTCTATGATTTCCATTGCATTCTCAACAGGCAGCGGCTCGTCATGACGGGTAATTACCCGCTTGGTCGCAGGGCGCGCCATTCCGCGTTGATGGATGACAGCAAGTGGGCCAAGTGAGCCCCCGAACGCCTTCGACAATTCTCGTTGGACTGAGCGATTGTAGGATCTTGTGCTGCCGAGGCCCGCGCGCGCGAGAGCCTCACTGCCGACGCGGCGATCATCGGGATCAAGTAGAAGCTCCCGTGCCTCGCTATCGGACGAACTGACACCGGCCAGCCTGTCGATCAGGTCATTTACCGACGGCGGCGACAATGGATCTGCTGAGATTCCGTGCGCTACCACGATACGCTCTGGGAGTAGAACCGCGGTGAGAAGGGTGGGCATATCATCGGAGCCGGCTGCGGTAATTGGAATATGAAACCACATACGACCAACCACGATGCGAGGAGGCCCCGCCGCTGGCGCCGCTGTTCCAGCTCGAGCGGCCTTTATGTAGTTATTGATTGTCGATCGAGCTGGCGGTGAGATACCTGCTTCAGCGCATCGCTTTTCGATTTGGGGAGCAATCAGCGCAAGACTTGCAGTCGGACCAGCCTCGGCCAGCAGTTCTTGGGCAATCGAGACGGCGCGCTGATCGACATTATACTTTCGGTTAGCCGGACCGCGCTTCCCTACGACCAGCAGGCTGGCGTCCTGATGGTCCCGCCATACTCGCGCTAAGCGACAAAACTGGCTTCGACTGAGACCGATCGAGGCCGCGATACGCAAGGTATCATTTGACGACGGGTTGGGAAGGCTCAGGTATTCGTTCAGAGCAGCAACACGGCGGCGAGCTTCAGGAACGCGCAGCGGGTCGATCCCCGAGAAGTCGGGTGTATTCATTTTTTCATGTCCTTTTTTGGATTTATTCGAATTTTGCGAAACGTCTTCGCGGTCAATGCACTGACGCCGACGATCGCCGTCCAGATTGCGCCGATGCGGCAAGTGCAGTTGGCACCTGTGGGTGTTTGACCATGCGCCAGCTGCATGGCGGACGGAGGCAGAGCACTAGATCGGGCCACCAAATCTCCATGTAGTGACCCAACCGGCACGGAATGCTGTCAGATATTGGGGCGATCCCGCATGGTGTTCGTTGCAAGCCGATTCCTACTGTGGCATCGTTCTTCATGTGTTCTGAGGGAGTGCTATGGCGGACGGCAGCGCCATTGAATGGACAGATGCGACGTGGAACCCCGTGACAGGTTGCACGCAAATTTCTGCTGGGTGCGACAATTGTTATGCCAAACGCTTCTCGGAGAGGTTCCGAGGAGTGCCCAACCATCCGTTCGAAGCAGGTTTTGACCTTACCCTAAGGCCAGAACGAATTGCTCAGCCGTTGGCGTGGCGTCGGCCGCGTATGATCTTTGTGAATTCGATGAGCGACCTGTTTCATAAGCAGGTGCCCCGTGGCTTTATCGACAAGGTCTTCGCCACGATGGAAAGGGCCGATTGGCATACGTTCCAGGTCCTGACGAAACGTAGTTCGTTGATGCGGGACTATCTGAAGTCTCGTTACGGGGAACGGTCGGCGCCCGAGCACATTTGGCTCGGCACGTCCGTCGAGGATGCGAAGGCTAAGTCGCGAATCCAGCATATACGCCAAGCACCGGCATCCGTTCGCTTTCTATCGATAGAGCCGCTGATCGCCCCCGTCGGCAGAATGGACCTTTCGGGCATTCACTGGGTAATCGTCGGCGGCGAGAGCGGGCCTGGCGCACGGCCGATGAATCCTGAATGGGTTCGGGAAATTCAGCGACAGTGCGAAGAGCAGCATGTCGCCTTCTTCTTTAAGCAATGGGGCGGCATCAGACCAAAGACCGGTGGGCGCGAGCTCGATGGCCGGGAATGGAACGAGATGCCGATCTTGGCGGCGGCATGATCGATATCGAAGTCCCGCCGCACTATGCCGGTCGCGAGCAGGCCTTCGTCAAACACCATTTCCTGCGTAACTACCTCGAGCGCCTGATTCATAAGATTGCCAGCGCTTACGACGAAGTCGTCTATGTCGATGGCTATTCGGGACCGTGGAAGAGCGGAGGCGAGGCTTACGCAGATACTTCGTTCGGCATCGCACTGCAGAGCATGACCGATGCTCGTCAATCTTGGCTGGATATGCCCCAGCATTGGCGCAACGTCAGGATGACGGCTCATTTGGTCGAGAAGCAGACACAGCCATTTGCTGAACTCGAAACGATTGGAACGCTTTTTCCTCACGCCACCGTCCACCCCTATCGCGGCGATTTCCTCAATGTTGCCCCACAGATCGCGGCGCGGATTCCCAGCCGGGCGTTCACCTTTTCACTCATCGATCCCAAGGGCTTCAAGCTCGATCTCGAAGCGCTTCGCCCGTTGCTGGCCCGTCCCCAGAGCGAGGTCGTGTTCAATTTCATGTTTGACTTCGCCAACAGGTTCACGACGCTTGCAAGCCTGGGCGACGTCTACGACCGCCTTCTCCCGGGTATCGATTGGAGGCCACGCATAGCATCTGCTGACGCCGCGGGGCCGACCGAGCGTAAGGCTGCCTTCCTTGCATGCTTCAAAGAGGCGGTGAAATTGGTAGGCGGCTATAAATATGTCGCTGATGTCGACATCCGCTACCCTGGCACCAACCGCACTTTCTACTTCCTAGTTTATGGCACGCGTGAACCGCCGGGCATCGCCGTCTTTCGGGACTGTCAGATCAAGGCGCTGGAAGCGCAGTCGATGATTTCGGGACAGCGATCGCTTCAAAGGCGGGAAACGGCCGGACAAGGCTCGCTATTCGACAGCAGCTGGGAAACTGCGCCCGTGACCCATCGCCAGTTCCTCGACGACCAGCGTCAGGCTGCTAAGCAATCGTTGCTTCATATCGCAGAAACGGAGCCCGGAAGCCGGTGGGGTAAGGTCTGGCCCCGACTGCTAGCGGACCACGCTATCCGCAAGACCGATGCAGGCGCAATCGCCGCCGCGTTGAAAAAGTCAGGCGAAATTGGGTTCACCGGATGGGCGGCAAATAAACGCGTCCCGTCAGACGACTATCAGCTATTGGCCACCTAGGCGTGTGGTGTGCGGACGATCCAGTTATTTTTCCAGTCCACTGAAACACTCAGGGCAGAGTATCTTCAGATGGCAACGTCCTGGACCAAGACATTACATTCAGATCAACTCGTCAGCCGAAATTACTGTGTCGTAGAGGCCTATATCGGCGCCCAAATGGCGATTTATCCCCGTGTATGACAGACTAGCGTCCTCGTAGCGTTTGAACTTGTAAACTGCGTCATTCATCAGCCCGCTGTTGAATACGCCGAGGCTGACCAGCAGCTCAAAATCTTTGATCGTCAAGCCAGTCACTTTCTTAAAAAGGCCAGGCTCTAGCTGGGTAATGATATCTTTCAGGCTACGCTCACGGTGGTCCGTAAGATACATGAAGATCGGGATACGCGTTGCAAATTTGATCAGCTTTTCCTGAATCTGTTTGCGAACGCTCTTGTATTCCTTTTCTTCCTCACTGAGCTGCTTTTTCTCCCTCGCTGAAAGATCGCGATCGCTGGCTGCGGCTTTGGTATTCTTGACCGATTCCGACTTGTTGATGATCGTCTCGATTTCCTGATTGAGGTTACGAAAACCCTCGATCTTCATCAGCGCCTGCATGGCCGCATCGTTGTTCATCAGGCGCTGCAGGGTATTGTTGTCCACATTGACCAGCAGGGCGCTCTCCCAGCGCCGCGCCAGCAGGGTCGCTGTCGTTCCACTCATCGCCATATCGAGAACACCGGCCGCGTCGATCTGGCGCATCGAGCTCCCGTCATACGCAAGCACGGGCAGGAAATGGATGAATTCCTCGACCTTCCGCTCGGGATTCGATTCGTCAACATTCAGCCGGCAACTGTAGTCGGCCACCTGCTTGAGCGCCCGGTTGGGTGCGAAGTCAAAAACATAGCATTCCTGCTTCACGATTTCCCGCTTAGTCGGAGAGACAGAATCAGGGTTTTGGACCACCCACGGCGTCTGCACGCGGAATGCAGCTTGGAAGTAGCTCTCCGGGCTGGAGATGTTGCGAAGCATCAGGATGCCGGTCCATGGCTTCACCGAAACGCCAGTGGTCAGCTTGCCGCAGGAGAGCGTTATCGACTTCGACTTGAGCGGGTCCTCCATGCCGTCCAGCACCGGCTGAAGCGCGGCGACACCGATACCAGCCCGGCTGCCGGCGCAGACCATGACATTGTAGTCGTGGTAGAAGCGGTTCTGGCGCTCGGACATCAGGTTCTTCATGGCGTGGCATGCCGCGACCGATGGGAGATACCAAAAGGTGTGCGACAGGAGACTGAGAAGACGGGCGTCCGAGAATGGCATTGGTGGCCGTTCCCTGCCCAACCGGAGATCGTCGACTGCCGTGTCCTCGTATGATCCACGGATCAGGTCGAGCCAGCTCTGAACCTCGTTCTTATATTTAAAATGGGCCTCATCTCCTTCGCCTTCGGCGGAAAAGAATGCATTGAGGTCAAATTCGTCGAATTCGCCCTGCATTGCAATCTCGCGGATCGCTTCGGGCAATTGATAGGTCAGCATAACCATGCGCGGCAGCGAAGCATAGGGATTGTCATCGCCTTCCCACTGCTCCTTGGCTCGTTGCTCGTCGGAATAGGTCCAGTTGTAGATCTGCTCCTCGATGAACTCCCCGGACGCGATCGCACGGAATGGGGTTCCGGACAGGTAGAGGTAGGCGCCGGTAGTTATCGGCATGTTTTCCTCGGAGAAATAGTCCAGACCTTCGCCCTCAGCGAACTCCATCTCCTTGCGTCCCTCCGCCTCGAACAGCTCCTTCGCGTTCTCACGCCAAGCACCGTAGTGGTATTCGTCGAAGATCACGCAGTCCCAGTTGGTCGCGTGCACCCATTCGTTCTTGGCCTTGATTCCTCCTGCCGAGTTTTTGCCAAGGAAGTCCTGGAAGGAGCCGAAACACACAATGGGACGAGTCATATCAACATCGTCCTCGGACAGCCCGCCGCGAGACACGAACTGCCACCCTTCGAAGTCGATGTGGCTCTTAAGGTCCTCCTCCCAAGCGTTCTGCACAGCTGGCTTAAAGGTCATGACGAGCACCTTTTTCCATCCCATGCGCTTGGCGAGCTGATAGGAGGCGAAGGTCTTCCCGAAGCGCATCTTGGCGTTCCAAAGGAAATGCGGCGTCTCGCTCGTTCCCTCATCCCGGAAGCTGGAGAAATATCTGGCCGTCTTCTCGACCGCGGCGGCCTGCTCCGGCCGCATTTTGAAATTTTGCGTGCGGCTGTCGTCATTGTCGATGCCTTCGCGCACCGCCAGGATGGCAGCGAGAACATCATCAACTTCGCATTCGAACCATTCGCCGGCCGGGTTGCGGAAGCCCTTCTTCCGCAGGTAGCGATGGATGTCGCGGTCGGTGAAAGAGCCACCGTCGCTCCACACAGCGCTTTCCTCGAGCAGGATCTCGTAAGGCAAATCGCCAGGCCGCTTCGTCGGATATTGCTGCGCGACGCGTCCTTCCACATCGCGTGCTGAGAATCCGATTTTGAGCATACCGTCATATGCAGGGCTCTTGTCTCGATACGCGTAGATTTTGGGTTCGATATCGGGCTTCGGAGGGAAGAAGGTGTCAGGCATCGATTAGGTCCACCTCCAACGGCCGGACCATTGAGTCGATGAAAGCAATCTCTTCGTCGTTAAGGCCATATTTTTCGTAGAGCTCATCATCGGTCCAAACCTTGTCCCAATTCTGCGTTGGAACAAAGGCATAGACTTTTCGCGTTGTGTCCTGGGACGGCTTGTGGAGGAGGATCAAGAGACGGGTCAGCTTACAGGAAAGGTAAGACAGGGCACTATTCGCCTCTTCCTTCGTGTCAAAGGGTCCGATGGCGAGATACGTCTCTGATGAGATCGAGGCAGGTTCACCAAGAAATGGTGTGCTTATGATCCGGTGGGGATATGTATCCTTGTTGCCCGTTCCAGGTGCCGCCCGGCCCGTATAGATTTTCCATTTATCGATGTATTGGCTTCCCGAATTCACGTCGCTTCTTTTTACGAAGCCCGATCCGCCATTCTGGTAAATCTTCAGATCGTCCTCTTGGGACTTTCTGACCCGGCCCTTGAATGTAGTGGGCAGGCCAAAAGGCTTTCGTGAGCTGACTAGGCCATCGAAACGCCTTTCCTGAGGAAGAGAGAGGCGGCTATCCTGTCCAGTTTCCACTTGAACCACCTTTTTGAGGATCGAAAGACCATCATTGAAGCGGATGAACACGTCAGCCCCATCCTCAAGCAATTTCCTTCGCACAGGTTCTGCTGATACCCCGTTGAGATGGGTCGTTACTTCGCAGTCACCCGGATTATCGCGATCCCACAGGAAGATGCAGATGCCTCCTTTCAGACCGACGCCCGGAAAAACATCGGACGCGCTCAGGTAATCATCGATCTTGCGAATCCTGTTGTCGGACAGCATCGTTTCGCGGAAATCGTCCAGCCCCTTTCCTCCCGCAAACCAACGCGCAGGAATAATCATGGACAGATACCGCGGATTAAGCTTCTTCGCCTGCTCCACGAACTTCTGGTAGATAGGCGCGGCACTCGTTCCGAACCCAGAGTCGGCGAGCTGGTAAGGGGGATTGCCGACGATGACATCGAACTTCATGTTGAAAATCTCTTCCGGATGATCGGTGTGTATTAACTGGTAGGCGTGAGTTTCGAATTCAGTTCCGCGATCGAACGCCTCTTTGCTCGCGCCGCAGAACTTGCAGCGTCCATCTTCCCAGGAATGATCGACTTTCTCGAATTTTATGTTCCCGTCCGGGACATCGAATTCGGAGCAGACTGAGTAAGGACCGTCCGCGTTCTTCGAGCAATAGACGGAGCGGCGCGCCAGCAGCGAGGTCAGTTCCGTGATCGCGATGCCGAATAACTGGTGCTTGAAGATGTGGTTGATGCGCTCCTGCTCATCCGGAAATTCGTCCCTCAAGCCCTCGATCAGCCTCTTGGCTATCTCGCGCAGGAATACGCCCGACTTGCTGACGGGATCGAGGAACGTGGCGCTGCTGTCTGACCAGAGGCTTACCGGCAGCTGGTCGAGGATCTGGTTTGCCAGTTCCGGAGGCGTGAACACCTCGTCGTTGCTCAGGTTCGCCAGGCAACTGAGGACGTCGGGATTGTAATTGATCTCAAGCATGCTCAGCCTCGGCCAGCTTCAGATAGTGCGTGAGCGGAAAGTCGCGGACGGGTTTCGGGATGAACGCCTCTTCCCCGAGATCCGAGAACAGGCTCGGTCCATCCATTGGCTGATAGACGAGGAGGTGCGCCAGCGAATAATCGCGTCGTTTCACGAGGCTGCCGTTAACGGGCGACCATTCGGAGAAGACGATCGGTTCGGGATTCCTTCCCACGGTCTTCATGGTCAGGGCGTCGCCACAAATGATATTGCGAGCCAGGACATATGCCGCTGCCGCCCTGCATTCCTCGCGGCATGCATCACCGAAGAGCCTCCGGTAAACTTCGTCGAAGTAGCCGAAAAGCCTGTCTCTGCATTCAGCGACATTGTCTTTCAGCAAGTCCACTCCGTAGACGGAGCCGAGAGCAACGATCGCATACCGTTCGAATTCCAGCTGCCCTTTGCCGTAGCGCTCCTCGACAATTGACAATTTCCGTCGAAGAACTTCGATGAGAAAATTCCCCGATCCGCAAGCTGGCTCTAGGAACCTGCTGTCGATCCGATGAGTCTCTGACTTGACGAGATCGAGCATGGCATTGACCTCCCGCTCGGCCGTGAAAACTTCGCCATGATCTGCGACCCGTTGACGGCTCTTAATGAGGGCACTCATTCGTTCGCGTCCTGTCCAAGGTGATTGCGATTAGATTTAGCGAGCGGCTGGGCGGCATATGGCCGTGTGCCGCCGATATTGGTAAGAAAGCTCGCCAGTTCATTGGCAACCGTAGGCATCGCACGATAAATCACACTACGACCAATCTTTTTTGATTTCACCAGGCCAGCCTGAGACAGTATGGCAAGATGGGCGCTCATTGCCGTGGGAGATGTCTTCGTCGTTTCCGAGATTGCGCCTGCCGCCAAACCCGCATCGCCTGCGTCAATCAGCAGTGTGAACACTGCGAGCCGCGTCTCCTGGCTCAGAGCGCTCATCGCCATCCGGGCCCTCTTCTTTTCCATTCCGCCTCCTGAAACGAAAGCGCAGATCCCGCAAGCGGCAGGAGTCCGCATTCCGTAGTTAAGAGACGTTAATCTACAACATTTCGCGAAGTATTGGAACATTAAAATGATCGTCAGGTTGGCAGATGTCGTCATGATCCGTCCGCACGGTGGCGCCGCTCTCCGCTTTCAGGCGATGTAGAACAGAGTTTGAAACTCCTAGGAATCTCGATCGATCAACCTTTGAAAAATGGGATCCGGCCATGGATAGTCGCCGTCGCCGCCAGGAAAATAAACAATGGAACGAGAGAGGTGGTTGTGGCGATGATCGCTTTTTTGACGCCTTCGTATTTTGAGCACAGGATATCGGCGTTGCGCCAAGTCTGACCGATCAGATCATTGCGGTATTTTTCATCGCTGCACGCGATGACTTCGTCGCGATATCCAACTTCCGTTCGCTTTCGAATCTCGCCAAAGTAGATGAGACTACCTTCGCCTCCTCGGACGTCGGGAAAGTTGGCTTTGAACAGATAGATGTAGGAGGCGCCGAGTAAGGCAACGAAGGCCGCCCCCGGCACGCTTACATACCAAAGCTTCAGATCTTCTGCCGAAACATTTAGAGCACAGATCGCCAGGATCAGCGTGTTCACGCCAAACAATCCGGTTATGCGCGCTTCGACGCGCGGGAAGAAACCAAGCACCCGATCGAGTTGCCGCTGTATCGTCTCAATGTCCTTCATTTCATTTTCCCCCCAGTGCCAATGAATTATCCTCGAAATCCCCTAGCGGGCACGATCGCATCGTTCGGCAGCAGCGGGTCCCCTCACTAAAAACCAGCTTCCAATAATCGTCCAATGCCACGCGGCGCTTTTGCTCCGTGAAGGCGAGATCGACCAGGATCTTGCGCTTCGGACAGTCAGTCCTGAGAGTCTTCACCATACGCCCGCGGGAGCGACGCTGGCAGCCGCGCGGACAGACTGCCCGGCCGTTTATCGGGTGCCCCTTTTTGTCGAACAAGCGCAGTTTGGGATTTGTCAGCCAACTGGGCTCATTAAGTCGCGCGGCGGCATATTCCTCCTCCACCTCAGCTTCAGCAGCCAGATTCAACGCGCGTTCGTGATGCTTGCCTGCATCGCCATGATCGAGCGCATGACCAGGTGGCCAGATGCGGGTTAGAGCCGCGACACCTTGGCAAGCCAAATATTGCCGCAATTGCTCCCACCATTGGGCGGCATCTTCGGCGCTGCGCACGTCGATATATCGCAGGCCCAGACAGAATGTCTTATCTCCCTGGATATGTCGCTCGGGACATCGGATCGGCAGATCGGTGCCAGGAACCTCTTCGCGTGCTTTCGGCTTTGGATTGCCAAAGATATGCAGGCGAAGTCCATTCTTCTCCCAAGGGGTCTTACGAACGCGGGCGGAGCCAAGCAGCGTATCGCTGCTAAGCTTATCAACGGAAAACCAAACTGGGGCGGCGTCAGCCAGATAGCGAAGAGCGGATTTCACCTGTAATCATGCGCTCGCATCGGGGGCGCCGCATCGGGTTCGTGAGCCCGCATGGGATCTGGCTCCGCTCCGGTATTGATATACGGCGAAGGCATCGTTCCCAGCAAAATTTCCGCAGTGTTCGCGTCCAAATTCTGGACTTTGCGCTGGACAGAAAAAGCCTCACGGATGTTCGCGGGTGAAGCCTGATATGCACTCTCGCCCAGCGCAGTTTCGATGCCGCTGCAATCCCGTTGCTCTGCCTCGGAAACACAAGTGGCCCGGCTTGCAGCGACACGGACGCTTGCCTCACCGCGCATTCCGAGCCGGCAGATGGGCGTGGTGCCATAATCGATCCCAATCGCGAGACCGAGGTTATCGATGCCCGGCAGCATGTCGCGGCAGAGTTCGAAAGACGACCGCAAACCGGCAGCCGCTGCGACTGCTGTTTTCATGGTTGCCATCTGGTCAGTCTCGATCCTGTTGCCTTCGGCGACCAGACCATGGATGCAGTCACCAATGTAGCGAACCTTTCGCCCCCCGAAGTCGTCGCGGAGCACTGCTCCCAATTCTGCACGGATAACATGAAGGTTGGCAACGGCCTGCGCGATCTGACCCGTCGCGATCGCATTATCGATGTAGGCGGTGAAGTTATCGACATCGGCAAAAATCGAAGCCAGATCTATCCGTATCGCATTGCTTGGCGGATGGTCGGCGTAGATCACGTCTTTCAATGGCGGTTCTTTGTGGTGGAAGCGGAATACCGCCTCACCGCCGTCATCGTTCTTTCGAGCGTCGAGACTTTCCAAAACCGCAGTATAGGCTTTCTCAAGCCGCTCGTTTCCGCTCCGTTCGACATTCGCGGTCGTGACATTGTCACGCAGATAACCGTATCCGGCATCCTCTGTGATCATCACACTCTTGGCAAGCGGGCTCGGATTTTGGCCCATAGCAGCCGCTGCCCGTGGACTGAGATTTAGACCCTCTTGATCACCATCCGCAAGTTTTGCCGCGTGATTGGCCGGACTGCCTACAAAGAGCGGCTCGCGTTCGTCGCTTCGACCGGAATCGATTGCAACGGCGGGGCCACTGTCGATGCCGATACATACACGGGTTTGGAAGTTGGGATGATCTTCGCCAAGGCGCTCCACCATCTCGCGAAATGCCGCCGCGAAGGTCACCGCAACCCTTACACGCTCGCCCTCGTTTTCAACCCCATCTGGAGCGAGGACCACGGCATGGAGCCGGGATCCGTGAAAATCGACCCGCTGCATTTCAAACTCGTCGATGAGTTCATCGCAGCCACGGTAATGGGCGTGGAGAAATTCTAGGGCGCGGCGGTGACTTGCCTCAGTTTCCCGGCCCGCATCGACCAGCACATCATTGAAGTCGATAAGGTTGGCGTAAACATGAACAGCATTGGTGGTGATCGCCCGGTTTTGAGGGATGTCGATCAATGCAGCTCTTGCGGACGCGTCCAGAGCGGCTCCCTTTTGCACTCGAGCCTCGGTCAGAAAAGACCTGAAGTCCTCGACCTTAATGTCGCCCTCTGGAACGCTCGCCTTAAAATCGGAAATCCTTTTCCGGGCGCGGTCTTCACTCCATGCCATCGCTTGCAGCTCCCTGTTGACCGCGAATCGTAACTCGACAGCGGCCGGATTATAATTAGAACATTACCAGAACGGGTGCCGCATGACTAGATCGCTCCACGAAAGATCATGCCGAAATGGATGTTTCGGCCGATACAGTTCTAGCCGTTGAACGGGCCCCACTCGTTGATATGGTCGCGCAAGATGTTGCATGCAGGAGCCATAAGGGCGGCAGCGTCTTTGCCCGGCTCATAGGTGTAAGGAATCGTGGTGATCCCGCTTAAATCGCTCGGCAATTTAATCTTACCTTCGCGAGGCTCCATGAGAATTGCTCGCTTGCGTCCAAGCCTCCCCATGAAGAGACCGAGCTCGAAAACGACGTTGTCCCGCGGGGTGGGCCAGTCTTGGTTGCGGAAAAGCGTCATATCGTCACTGTGTGCAACGGCGATGGCGAAGTCGGACTCATCTACCGCGCTCTCAAGCGATTCCAGCGGGTAGCTTGCGACCTTGAACACGCCATCGGTCCAGAGTGTCACCAGGAAGCCATCATGTGCCATTGCATTCTGAATGATCCGCGCGACTTCCAGCGCTTCGGCGGAGGAAATGACGAAGACCCTGATTTTCTCGCGATGGTTTCCGACCAGTTTGTTTCGTTCGAGTAAGCGTCGGGCGAGCGATCTGGCGATCACACGATAGATGTCAGAATATCGCGAGGCGAGTTCGGTCGTGTCGGCATGGCTTAGTCTGGCTACTAAGGAGGCCTCCGCAGCGACAACGTCTGCAGATCGAAGCTGAGTTGGTTCGACCACGACCATTTCACCGACGTTGTCTCCTCGGCCCCTAATCGCGACTTCACGGCCGTTGACGATAATTTTGAATGACCCCGCAATGATCAGGAACAGATCGTTATCATCAGCTCCTTGGGTGATGATCGCAGCGCCTTCAGGGACATCTACAAGCTCGGCCTTCGCAGCGATCTCAGCGGCCAGTTCGCGATTGCCGCAAACGATCGCCTGCTGCATCATTGCGTCAAATAGGTTTTCTCGTCCGGCGTCTCCGCGGAAACGGTCGATGAGTGTCGTCACGAGATTTCCTTCCAGTAGGTCGATGAATAGATCGGCTGGCCATCATGCTCGGTCCAGCTCCACTGTCGCCAGATGCCTTCTCCCTCCGGGCCGAGCTTCTGATTGTCGTGTAAAGGATCAAATACCCTCTTTGTTATCCAGGTCGGGCGCCCCTCATCGAGGGCTGTAAGCTTGGCGGCCAAATTTGCTGCGTTCCCGATCCAGACCAAATCATTGTCGCCGCGGACACCGGTTCTTGCAGCGCGGATTTCAGATGTGTCGATTCCTACGATATGACCAAGTTCATAATCGGTTTTCCAATTTGTTTTTAGCTGAGGCTGAATGATGTTTTTCACCGCATAGTTGATCTCGAGAGCACAGTTGACTGCACTGTCGCGCTGCGCTTCGCCTATGAAGACACCCATAACGCGGTCTCCGTCATACGACACGATCGACCCACCACGGTTTCGGATGAGGCGCGACGCCGCGTAGAGGAAAGTCTTGTAAACCTCGCCTGCGAAATCCCACCGATGGCCCTCTACCAAGGCCGTTGACTTATCGAGATCGGCATACAGCACCGTAGCAGTTTCGAAGCGGACGGCATCATTCGTCAGTTTTAGGTCTGCAGCGCTCGGGACAACAGTGCCGTTCCGCACAGTCCAAGTCGAGCCGAACGTATCCTTGGCATTCTTTTTGATATCGTCGGCAACGCTCATACAGCATGTTTTCCTTCGTTAGCGAATTATGTCTCATGACCACGGAAGTCACGCCACTAGGTCCGCTTCCGACCGCACTCACAGTCTTATTATTATCCAAAGCAAGGCGATAATGCTTCTTTCATTTATCATTATACCGATTAAGATGGTCGATACTTTGTTCGTCATGCAAAATAGCTCAAGTCGAGCTACGCGTCTAAACCTAAAGTTTAGCGAAATCGCATCCATATTTTGGATCGGCAAAAATCGCCTTGAAGCCTTTGGCCTTGAGGCGCTCTTCGGCAAGGAGCGTCAAATGCCCGATGTCAGTTGCAACGATGATCTCGCCAATACCGATCCCATTTCGCCGCTAAGCCGTCTCGCACCATCGCGCAGGAAATATCTCCCGATCGGGGCGAAGTGCAAAATGCGGCCGTGCGATTGCCGCCGGCCGAACCAGCTGACCTGCATCGCATAACCGGTCCGACCACGATGACGTGACCTGTGGGTCGCACACCGCTAGCCTTGCCGAGCAATCCGACAAGATGATCGCGTGCCGTGATGGGGTCGGCGGCAGGGCAAGGATGTCCTGGACGACAAGTTCCATCCATCTCGCGAGTGGCGATACCGGAGAGGCGTATATGCGGACCTTCCGCGCACCATATTGGTCCATCGCCGTCCCACACCGCGGTTGGGGTGCAATCGAAGGTCTGCCCCGCGGGGACAATGGCAGCGGCAAGCAGGAGTGTGAACATCATCGCGGTTTGATACCATCGGGCCACGGCTCGTCGATCCCGAATTTCCTGGTTGAGTAGGATGGGACGAATGCGATGTCAGTGGGGTCGGGTCCGGCGCGGCAAACGAACGTGCTGTCGTTGTCCACCTGGTTCAGCACGGCGCTGACGAGCTTTTGCACATTCCAGTCGTCCCGCAATTCGGGGACTGGATGTTTTCCTTTTCCATTCTTCCCGGCACGCATCGTTTTGATGGCTACATAGATACAGGTGCTGAGATAATCGCGATCAACACGGTGCATGTCAGTCGTCAAACAGTCGCGCGCGAATATCCGACGCAGCGGCGTTCAGGGTCGAGGCGCGAGTGCGTAAATCAACGTCGCCCGTTCGCCCTGCGCGATCCTTGAACCGCTCTGCCTTGCCTTCCAGATAATCGGCGATGCGGTCCGCCTCTGGCTTACCGTTGTGACCCGGTGTCATAACTTGGTCGGATCCGTATCGTGGGTCTGCCATTCGCTTAGCGCCCATTCCGCGACGCCGAGCATAAGATAGGGTTCGGCGCGGTTGGGCGCGAGCCGTTCAATCACTCGGCGGGCAGCGCCTTCAGCTTCTCGGCAAGCATTTAGGTGCGCCATATTGAGGCCGAAGTCTGACGGATCAGCGCGATCGAGGACGCCTTTGTCATCCATCGCTTCTAGCGTGAACTGCGCAACGCGAGCTTGCAGGGGCGACACCCCTTGTAGATCGAGCACCGCCAACGCGGCAGCGGTCGCTTCGTCTCTGATCTCGGGTGCAACGTCATCGACGTCCCAAATCTCCAGCCCGCGATATTTGCGGTCGATCGTATCCATTTTTCCACACTCCGACTCGAATCTCTCTTGCCCATTGTTCCTTTTTTGTTCTCTTTTGTCGAGTCATGAGTCGGCAGCTAGTTAACCCCATCAGCGACCTATTCGATGTCGCCTGCAGACACCACACGGTCCAGGTTTCCTGTCAGTGTGGGAATGTCGGCATCTTCGATCCGCACGCGCTGTGGTATCTGTTCGAGCGCAAAGGCTGGAACGATCGGCTACCCGAGGTGCGTAAGCGTATGCGGTGCCTGCAGTGCTATTTTGCGAAACGAAAGCGGACGCTCGCAACGCTCGAATTGGTGAACATTGACCATACGCGGCAGTTGCCGATGCCTGACATCATCGAATGGAAGCGCCAACTACGGCGCCGCCGATAGGAACAGAGCGGCCGAGAGGTAAAGTTGCGCCTTCCCCAGATTACCAATCATTAGGGCGTGGATAGTATGGCGATCCGACGATGGCGAAAGCAGAGGTCGCACTACGTTGGAAGTGAACTATGACAGGATCAGCGCTTCATTGGGATCGCTGCTGTTGGTATGGTCAAGACTGGAAAAGTCTTTGCGCGACGAAGTCATTCGCTTTCATGGCTCCCTGCCGCCACGGGCTCACGGCATTGCAGCCGTCGTGCGAACTTGGGAAAGCGCAGTGATCGCGGCGCATCCAGCCACCTCACTGTGCCCTTCGTTGGCCAAGGTCATGCGATGCCAGCTGCAAGGCCCCCTCGATACGCGAAATGGCTTATGCCACGGCCTGATCGGAATTTCGGCGGCAAATGAGCAAGTGCCGGCCCAATTGCGCTGGGAACTCAACGGCGAAAAGCATTCCATCTCCTGGGAGGATCTGCAGAAGTGTTTTGGGTGGTTATCGCGGCTGCCCCGGGCAATCAGCATAATATCCGACCCATCTTTGGAACGCCCCGGAAGCCGCGCAACAGACACGGCCGAGAACCGGCAATGGTGGCGGTCAGAGTTTGACCTCAAACTGCCAGAAGCATGAAGGCGACACGCTGTAACTCGGAAGTTTGGAAACTTCCGTCGTCTTCCCTCATCGAAACAGTTGACAGACCTCGACCCGGCGCCAGTCTATTCGCATGTGCAATCTCTACACCAACAAATCGACGGTGCAGGAAATGGCTTCGCTTTTCGCGACACCTGCGACCTACGGTTTCAACGCGCCCGCCGACGTCTATCCCCAGTATCCCGGCATTGTCGTTCGCGAAGATCAAGGGAAGCGGGTGCTCGAGCAGATGACCTGGGGCTTTCCGCGGCACTCGATCAACAAGCGGACCGGAAAACCCAACAAGCCGACAGCGACGAATAACGCTCGGGACGACAAATTATGGACCATCTGGCGCCAGTGGTTCACCAATCCTGCTCACCGGTGCCTGATCCCATTCACGGCATTCGCTGAGGCCGAGGGCGAGCCTGGTAAAATGACCCGAACCTGGATCAACGTCGCAGACCAGCCGGTTGCTGCTTGGGCTGGCCTTTGGCGACCCACTGATGAATGGGGTAATGCCTATACCGGCGTAATGGTCGATGCGACCAAAGAACTTTGGGACATTCACGATCGAATGCCGGTGATCTTGCACCCTGACGCACACGAGACATGGCTGCGTGCTGACGCCGAGGAAGCAATGGCCGTCGTGACGCAATATTCGGCGACGAAGCTGACGGTGGAGCGCACCGATGACCCATGGTTCGCCCGCAAAGCACAAGCGACGGAACGTCAGACGTTGATATGAAGCTCCGCATGTGGGCCGAATGATCCGGAAAATTCACTTAAGCCTCGGGGCGATATTTGGAGTGTTCGCTAGATTCTAAGTGCCCAGGCTATTCAGGGAACACCTCGTGCTTGCGGTCAAGCCAAACCAGATAGAACACCGAATCCTCAATGACACCATGCATTCGTGCGGCGTTGCTTCGATCGACCCGAATTTCATGCATCCGATAATCCTTGCCGATCGTGTCGGGCCTTGAGAAACGCTCGGCCAGTGGCGACCCTTTTCGATGTGGAGAGCAAATGCTAGAATTTCGTAACGTCGCGATATTCATAGCCCGCATTTTCTCTAAAACGCCGACGAAACTCTTGAGGTCTGCTTTACCCCACGTCGAAAGACATTCGGTTTCTGCCCTGTAGTGGGCGAAGCTGACCGTTACTCCGGCGTCATCATCCAACGATCTTAAGGATGGAGAAGGATCTTGCTGATCGGTTCGCATGCCGCGCTTGTGAGATTTACGCGGCATTCTTGATCTTCTCCCGGTAAAAGCTCTTCATGGCGGTCTTGGAGATCACTTTGGCGCTGGGCGCGAGAGGAGCAAGACCTTTGCGCGCTGAATGCCAAGGCCCACCCGCCTCTTTCGCAAGTTCGTCGAGCTTGAAGGGCAGGTAGCAACCATAGTCCCTCTGGATACATTCGAGCATTTCCAGCTTGCTGCCCTTGATAGTGCGGCTCTTCTCGATATCCGGGAGGCTTGCGCCATCCAATCGCTCGAAGCGTTCATAGACGGATGGAATTACCGGACCCGTGCCCCAAGCTTCAAATTCCTCCTCAAACATCTCGTGGCCGGTATTCGCCAGATACCAAGCCTGAGCAAAATAGAGCAGACGGTTAACAACGTCAGAGGTGATGACCTCGCCCATTCCGCGATCAATGCGATTGATAAACCAATCTGCGACATCGTGAGCATCGATTTTGCGCGCCATATCTTCCATCTCTTTGTTTTCCTTCCCAAGATGAAACTCAAAACCGAATTTTCGGTAAAATGCTGCTTTATATTTTTGGGCGTGTTCTGATGTCGGCACCGATCGTCATAAATTGAGAAGCCTGACACGCTCGCGGGCATGCCTCTTCAAAAACAGACCTGAAAACGCGTATCGCCTCTACAGTCAGCCAGTTTAAATCGGTTATTCCTCGGAACCTCCACCACGAGCGTGCGTGACAGCCGTCACCGCGAATCAAAGGGTCCCGCCTCCAAAGAAACAGGACTTGCCCATTTCATAGTTAATAGAAATTTACATTCAATACTTCACGAACTATTGAAATATAAACTGAAGTTTCCATATGGTCATTCGTCGGCGGTGTCGCCCCGCTTTTGCATAAGAGGAATTGCCACTTCGGCGACCAGGAGACTTCCAATGGACCTCATGACCATTGCCCCGCAAACCATCCCCGGCAACGCTGCCTCAATCGAAGTAAAGCCGATCGTTCTCGATCCACTTGCGGAAGACTGTCCCTACGGTGACACCGCCATCATTACCACGCGGCGCGCAATTACTCGCGTTGCTCTGGTTGCGGTAGAAACGGGAGGTCGGTTTCAGCGCGAGGGGATCGAGCATGACCCAATGTCATGGATGCTCGCACCGCGGCGGCTGTTTGATGGTAGGGCGGCTATCGACGCGTGCCTCGAGCGCGAGCATTGTCTGCGCAGCATTCTCGTCCATGGGCTGTCACTTGGGCTCGACCTCGCTCCCACGGCTGTTGATACTCTTCTTTCAGACGATGAAGAGGACAAGCGCCGACGATCACGGCAATACATGTCGTCCAAACGAAAGGCGGGGAAAAAGCGTAACCGCTCTGGCCATCGGCCTTTGGCAGCGCCCCGCTTGTTCACGGCGACCATAATCTATTCTGACCGAAATCTGATGCTGCAGGCGTTCCATGCCTCCATCGCCCATGAGCCGTCCGAGATCTCGGCCCGATTGTGTGAACGCTTTGGACATTCGGCGGCAAATGTTGCCGACATTCGCGAAGGTTTTCACCAATCGACACCGGTGGCGATGGCATTGGTGCAGGAGCCCGTCGCGGAACTTATCCGCCGTGTGGCGCCCGAAGCAGATCATCCATTACACAATGATTTCGCAGTGACCATCGAGCAGCGCATCGACGTCTGATCCGAAATCAGGATGGTCGACGCCGCGCCTATGGCGGCACGCGTCGTTTAACCATTAGCCTCAGGCAGCGCTTCGCGGCCTGACAATATTCCCGACCACGTCCGCCGTCCATCACGAGGGCGTTCGGCTCAGGCAAAGTTCCTTCAACGATCGGAGACAACCATGCAGGAGGAGGTTCCTGATCCGGCCGCGCTGTGCGTGCCGAACGGCGATGACGATGTGCGCCTGCTGCGCCGGCTCGATGTCCGCGAGGGCGAGACCGGCGTCGGCGGCCGTGTCGATACCTTTATCGGCGTTGCCGTCGACTGCGAGACAACCGGCATCGGTGATGAGGACGCAATCATCGAACTCGCATTGCGGCGCTTCCGCGTCGACCCCGCTGGCGTGATCGTCAAGATCGACCGGCCATACTCGTGGTTAGAGGATCCGGGATGCGAACTGCCCGAGGACATTGTGCGCCTAACTGGCATTACCAACGCCGACCTGGCCGGCAAATCCATCGACGACGGGGTGGCCCTGCGACTTCTCAAATCCGCTACATTTGTCTGCGCGCACAATGCCTCCTTCGATCGTCGTCATGTCGAACGCCGAATACCAGAAGCTGCGGGGCTCGCGTGGTGCTGCAGCTGCAATGATATCGACTGGCGCGCCAATGGGTTCGACGGCCGGTCGCTGGGGTGGCTTCTTGCGCAGAGCGGATACTTCCACGGTGCACACCGCGCCGTGGACGATGTCGACGCGGTGATCCAAATTCTACGACAGAATATGCCTGATGGCACGACTGCGCTCGCGCAGATGCTCACCACCGCCCGCGCGCCCAGTTGGCGATTCCGCGCGGTCGGCGCCTCCTTTGAGGTGAAGGACTTGCTTCGAATGCGGGGCTACCGATGGGACGCTGCGAGCAATCCGAAATGCTGGTGGCGAGAAGTGCCCGACGCCCGTCGCGCCGAGGAGGAATGGTGGCTCGCCAGTCATGTCTACTCGATGGAGGCCAATCCCCGAGCTCTTGGACCGATCATCGAGCGGCTGACGTGGCGGGAACGCTACGCACCAACAGTGCCATCGAACCGACCGGCATGAACGCTCAGCCCGAAACTATGCGCATCGACACCCCTAAATAGACTGGAGAAAAGGCATGACCAAAAGGTCCACCAAGTCCAACGCGCTCGTCCCGACCGGCAGGCATAAGGCGCCCGTCAAACGAAAGGCTGCCACGCTTGCGGTTACGCCCGCGACGGACGACACGCTGCTGTCGATCGTCGACTCCGAACTCGCTCTGGCAAAACTAATCGGCGTTGGAGGCGAAGTCGCGCGAGAGGGCGGCGTCGGTCTCGTCACCGGCCGCGCCTATGCAACTCGCGAATGCGTCGTTCCCGCAGAAGAAATTTTCTACGATCAGGCTGCTCGGCCCGGTGGTAAGGGGGTGTGGCTCGGAGAAGCGGACAAGGTCAGCTGGCGCGATACGGCGAGTGGATACGACTGCATCATGTTGCGTAACACGGACAATGGCTTTCTCTGCGGATATGTCGGCATTCCGAAGGATCACCCTCTCTGGGGCTGGGATGCAAACGCAGTTCCGCCGGACATAGGGATCGATGTGCATGGCGGTTTGACTTATTCAAGACTGTGCGAAGAAGGTCCGAGTCCGACGCGTCGGTTAGCCGTCGAGGCGCGACGCATCTGCCACGTGACACTAAGACCGGCGGTTTACCATCCGGTCGAACATGCAACCGACCACCGCGTCGAAGATTCGCATGCGTGGTGGTTCGGCTTCAGTTGCGATCATGCCTACGATCTTATTCCGAGCGATGGGCCGAATTCCTCCGGATCGAAATCTTCGGAGCTTGCACGGATCTATCGGGACGATGCCTATGTTGCCAGGGAAACGATCGCCCTCGCGGCTCAGCTGCGAGCGATCGCCGAAGGCGGCGCGGCGCCCCCGCGCGATGGCGGGCCACCGCCGCTCGGCCTCGATCCCCGTCGGGGAGGTGGCCGTGGGCGACTTTGATCGCCACGTCGGCGAACTCCCGTGGGGCTGGTGGCTTCGAGCCAATCCGCGCGGCTTCGAGGATGAGGCTGGGCGAAATTGGGCAAGCGTCAGGGACGCCTTCTGGGAAGGTGAACTTGGCTTCCCGCCGGTCCACTTCGTGCCCGAGCAGCATGAACTGATGCTGAGGGTGATGACCGCGATCGATGCGAGCTGGTTTGGCACGGAGAGCAAACACGATGTTTTCGGCGGGGACATGATGTTCTGGCGTTTCTATCAGTGCTGGCTCGCCAGCATCGGAATGGTCGGGAATTCGAACGGGAGGGATTTTCTCGGCGGGGGACTGACCTCGTTGGGCAAGTCGGTCCTCATGATGCTGCAGGCCACGCGCGAGCCGGAATTCGAGCGCTTGCCAATGTCGGCGGTGGTCGCCGCGGTAAGTGCGAGCAAAGGGCTCGACGCCGAGGCACGCGAGCGGGCGCTGATCACCTTTGAGCAGGAGGTTGGGTTTCGTCGCCATCTGTTCGAGCGCGAAGATTTGGGACGTCGTTACCTGGTGACGTTGACCGGACTTAAGGTTGGCGCGCGGATGCCGACCCGCAATATCGCGTGGTCGCAGTCCTTCGCCGATGCAAAATCGCGTGATGACCTATTCGCCTGGCTCGCCGAGCGGGTGCACCGTTGGGATGATTGGGGTGAAATCGCCTACCGAAAGGGCGCGTCTGCGCTGACAAGCCATTTGTTGTCGGTCATCATCGGAGCGGGCGGTCTGCCTCGATGACCGATCAACTCTCGGAGAGTGCAATTTAGGAATCCTCAATTCGCCGAAGCTCGGCGCTGAGCTCTGAGGCGGCCGCCGTCGAAGCATCGCAACAGGTAACCTCTAGTCGCCTTCTTCAAGTGCACAAATCAAGGAAATTTCGCGTAATCGGTGGACCTTCGCATTGTTGCGCCGGACACGATCGCCCCTCCGGAAATTTCGCATTGCCTCAATGCTTGTCGTTCAATCGAACAAGCCGGTCCATTCTTGTGCACCGTAGGTGCATCTCAAATGAAACCGGACAGCAATATGGCGCGCCCGGCAGGATTCGAACCTGCGACCACCCGCTTAGAAGGCGGGTGCTCTATCCAGCTGAGCTACGGGCGCGTGCACGAGGCTGTGGGCAGCGCGAATAGCGCGGTTTGCGTATGCTGCAAAGCACGTTAAGCAGCGGCTGCATGTCTGACTCTCCTTCCCTGACGAACAAGCCGGTCGCGGTCAGCGCCGCCAGCGTGCGTCACTTCCGCTATTACGACCTTTTGATGGCGGCGTTCGTCGCAATACTGTTGTTGTCGAACATCATCGGAGCGTCAAAACCCAGCTACGTTACGCTGCCGGACGGCACGCAATGGGCGTTCGGTGCCGGGGTCCTGTTCTTTCCGATCAGCTATATCATCGGCGACGTGCTGACCGAGGTCTATGGCTATGCCCGCGCCCGGCGTGTCATCTGGACGGGGTTCGCCGCGCTCGCCTTCATGGCGTTCATGGCATGGATCGTCGTAGCATTGCCGCCCGCCGACGGCTGGCCCGGACAGGCGAGCTACGAGTTCGTCTTCGGCAATAGCTGGCGCATCGTCATCGCGTCGATGACGGCCTTTTGCGTGGGCGAATTTGCAAACTCCTATGTGCTGGCACGAATGAAACTATGGACCGGCGGCAAGCAATTATGGGCGCGGACGATCGGGTCTACAATTGTCGGTCAGGGTCTCGACAGCCTGATTTTCTATCCGCTCGCCTTTTACGGCCTGGCCGGCTGGCCGCCCGAGCAGCTTTACGAAGTCGTCCTGTCGCAATGGCTGATCAAGACCGCGTGGGAAGCCGCACTGACGCCCGCAACCTATGTGGTCGTGGGCGCGTTGAAGCGGCGCGAAGGTGTCGATGTGTTCGACGAAGGCACCGATTTCAACCCGTTCGGCGCCAAGGTTTGATCCCATGACTCTCATCGAAATCGCCTCGCTGTTCGAGGCGCGAAAAGGCTCGGTCATCGACGCTACCGGGCTCGATAAGGACGCGCTGCATATCTATTTCGGGTTGGCGTTGTTCCTCACCATCCGGCTCGTGTGGCGCTGGCGTGGCGGCTGGATCGTTGCCTGGCTCGCGGTAATTGCGATGGCCTGCGGCGGCGAATGGCTGGACATGACGGCCGAAGTCGGACGATCGGCAATCCAGCCCGACCCCGCGCATTGGCACGACATCTGGAACACGGCCTTCTGGCCTACTGTCCTGCTAATCGTCGGTCGCTGGCTTCAACCTAAAGCAAAAGTCCCGGCCGCCGCGCCGGAACCCACCTCAGGCGAGGACGCCGAGCGCCGCTTCGAACATGCGTAGTCCGTCGGTGCCGCCATGCGCGCGATCGATCGCGCGCTCGGGGTGCGGCATCATACCGAGCACATTGCCGGCGTCATTGAGCACGCCCGCGATATCGCGCGCCGATCCATTGACACTGTCGGCGTAGCGGAAGGCGACGCGCCCCTCACCCTCGATCCGGTCGAGCGTGCCTGCGTCCGCGAAATAATTGCCGTCATGATGTGCGACGGGAATGTTGATTTCTTCGCCCGCGTTATAGCTCGCGGTGAACAGCGACTGGCTGTTCTCGACCTTCAACGGTACGGTACGGCACACGAAGTTGAGGCCGGCATTGCGCATCAATGCGCCGGGCAGCAACTGCGCTTCGGTCAACACCTGAAAGCCGTTGCACACGCCGAGCACGGGAACGCCGCGGCCCGCGGTGTCCGAGACCGCGCGCAGGATCGGCGACCGCGCGGCCATCGCGCCCGAACGGAGATAATCGCCATAGGAAAAGCCGCCCGGCAGCGCGATGAAGTCGATGCCATCCGGCAGTTCGGTCTCGCGATGCCACACCATCGCGGGGGCGCGGCCGGTCACCTGCTCCAGCGCAACGGCCATGTCGCGATCGCAGTTGGAACCCGGAAAGACAATAACGGCGGTCTTCATGGCTTGGGCTCCTGTTACGGGCGTTCGATACGGTAGTTTTCGATCACCGTGTTGGCGAGCAGCTTGGCGCACATCGCGTCAAGGTCGGCATCGCTCGTGCCGTCGGCGACGTCGAGTTCGATGAAGCGGCCCGCACGGACATCGGCAACGCCGCCGAAACCAAGCCCCTCAAGCGCATGATGGATCGCCTTGCCCTGCGGGTCGAGCACCCCTGGCTTGAGCGTCACATAGACATTCACTTTCATGGGGGCGGACCTTTGCTTTGACGGGCGGAGAATATGCGCGCGCCTATGCCCGCGAATCACTTCGGGGGCAAGGGCCGGAGGACCGGCCGATCGCTGAAAAATGCCGTTGTTCGGATTGCGAACCAGTCGCATCTTTCCTGTTGCGAATCCCTCGCACTATCCCTAAATCAGCATTGTTGAGAAGGATTCGCACATGGTCGTCTGTGTCTGCAACGCAATAAGGGAAAGCCAGCTGCGTGATGTCGCGCGCGATGGCCAATTGCGGTGCGCCAAGGCCGCCTATGCGCAATTGGGTCGCAAACCCAAGTGCGGCCAGTGCCTGCCTTTCGCTCGCAATATCATCAGCGACGTCGCCGCGACCGCCTGATTTTTCTTGGTTTTCCGCCATTTTTGACCTTGGCCTGAAGGGGCTGGGGCGCGTATAATGCGCCCACTCCATTCCAAGACAAAAATGACAGGACAGACACCATGAAGGGCGACGAAAAGGTCATCGATTTTCTGAACGAGGCGCTCAAGAACGAGCTGACCGCGATCAACCAATATTGGCTGCATTATCGAATGCTCGACAATTGGGGCGTGGCGAAGCTCGCAGCGTTCGAACGCGAAGAATCGATCGACGAGATGAAGCACGCCGACAAGCTGGCCGACCGCATCCTCTTCCTCGGCGGCCTTCCCAATTTCCAGATGCTCGGGCGCCTCCGCGTCGGCGAGACGGTCGAAGAGATTTTGAAGGCCGACCTCGCGCTCGAAGAAGAAGCGCTCCCGCTGCTTAAGGATGCAATCGCGCATTCGGAAAGCGTACGCGACTATGTCAGCCGCGACCTGTTCGCCGACATTCTCGAAAGCGAAGAGCATCATGTCGACGAACTGGAAAAGCAGTTCGAGATGATCGAACGCATGGGTATCGCAAATTATATCCAGCTCCAGTCGAAGCCGGTGAGCGACGACTGAGTGATTCGGCGACGGAAAGGGCATGTCCACACCCTAAGTCGTTGAGAAGAGAGGCGCTTTCGGGCGCCTCTTTTTTCGCTTGTATTTGCGAATAATTCTCAATAGCAAGGTGGGGCAGTCCCCTCCTGCCGGCCGCTGCAACTTAAAGCTGCGCTTTAAAGCGGCCGGCATCTTTTTAAAAACGGGACGGACGGACTGCATGGGCCGGGAGAAACGAACCTCATGCAAAGCAGCGAGCTGATCCGCCAATTGTCCGAACAGCCGCTGGTGCGCGATTTGACCGTCGAAGCAGCGCAGGCTGTGCTCGCCCTCAGATACTGCATTCTATGCCGCCGCAGCGAACGCGACCCGATGCCCGAACTCGAACGGCGATGGGGCAATATCCTCGCCGCGCGCCGCTATCGCCTTGTGGTCGAAGCGATCGGCCATGTCTGGCCCGAACCCTTTGCGGTCGCCCCGCCCTGCTGCCCGCGCGTCAGTTTCGACGAAGCGCTGCTCGCCGCAATCGTCGGCGCTGCCTCGCGCAGCGACCGCGTTCAATTCGACTGGCTGACCGCCGAGATGCTCGGCAGCGACGCGCGGGAGATGCTGTTCGTCGCACTCGAGAATTTCATCCGCGCCCGCGCCCCGGGGCGAGTGTAGCGTCCGTTGTGGGGTGGTGAGCTGACATCCCATTTTCGTCACCCCGGACTTGATCCGGGGTCCCGCTTGAGGTCCAAGCCGGTCGATGCGCAAGAAAAGCGGGATCCCGGGTCAAGCCCGGGATGACGATAGGGAGAGGGCCGCAATCGGCCGAAAACTGCCCCTTCGCTGCCTAATCGCTCGCGACCGGCTCTACGTCCAGGAAACCCTGCTCGCACACCGGGCTGTCATCTCCGGCGAGGCAGTCCGACCAGCGATATAATTTCTCGATGCGAATGGTTGGACCGTCGGACCCGCCGCCGCCCATGCCGATAAATTGCTTGCCTATGACCTCCCCGATGATCGTGACATTGCTGTGCGCATGTATCAGGTCGGCATCATAGACGCCCGGTCCACAGGCGACGAAGGTCTGGTAGGTCGGTTCGGGTGTCCAGCGCGGCTCACCATAATCGCCGCTCCGCGCGAAGAGGATCGTCAGGCAAGGTCCGTCGATGGCATAGACGCCGCCCGCCCAGCGCACGCGCTTGCCGATATGCTGTTCGCCCAGCGCGTCGTCGGGCGTCAGCGGGGCAACCTCGGCCGTCCGCAAGGCTTCGATCTGCCGCAGGAGTTCGGCTTGTCCATCCACTTCCTTGGGTTCGGACGGCCGGGTCCAGGCGGCGGTGGCGCCCAGCGCAAGCAACGCGAAAAGCGCAGCCGCCCCGATGGCGCGGGAACCGACAGGATTTCTCTTCGACCACAACACGGCTCGCAGCCTGTTATTTGCCCGCCTTGTCGCTAACCGCCTTGATCACCAGCGCCTTGTCATCGACCAGATAGCGCTTCGCGAGAGCCTGCAACTCAGCCGGCGTCGCCGCCTCGACCTCGCCGATCCCCTTACGGCTGCGGTCGAGGCGATCGGCGTGGCTTGCCGCTTCCGAAACATAGTTCAGCCAATAGCTGTTCTCACGCCGCGATTTGACCATCGCTTCGAGCAACGGCTTACGCGCACGATCGAGCAGGTCGGCGTCGACGGGTTTGTCGCGCAATTCCTTGGCGATGGCGAAGATCGCGGCGCGCGTTGTCGCGAGATCCTTGTAGTCGACGTTGCTCGCAGCGAAAAGATGGCCATAGCCCGGAAACTCGTCCGACAAGCTTGCCGCCGCTCCGGGGCTGTAGCTTTCACCTAGCTTTTCGCGCAATTCTTCGGTCAGCATTAGCTGCATCACGCGCGACAACAGGGTGAGCTGCATCGCTTCGGCCAGGTCGCTGTCGTCGCGCGCCGGCCAATATACGCGCAGTTCCGCTTGTTCGGCGGGCCCCTTGTGGATCAACGTGCGTTCGCTGCGGTCGGTCGCATATTGGCGAATACGGGCATCGGCGCGCGGATCGAAGGCCGCACGCCGCTCAGGCAGCGCACCGAAGGTCGCGGCGATGGCGTCGATCGCCGACTGTTCGCCGATATCCCCGACGACGCCGATCTCGATCGCGCCATGCGCGAAGCTGTCGGCGACGACGGGCTTGAGCTGCGCCCAGTCGAGCGCCATCACCTTTTCGAGCGGCGGGGTCTGCGAGCGTGGGTCGTCATTGGCAAGAATGCCGCCGACATCGCGCCCTAGCACTGCCGCCGGCGTCGCGTCGTTCGCCGCATATTGCTGAGGCAGCACGCGGCGGATCAACGCGAGCCCGTCGGCGCGGTATCCGGGGTGCGTAAGATAGGCCGCCATCAGCTTGGCCTGCAGCGCGAAATCCTCGGGCGAGGTCAGCGCGCTACCGCCAAAGGCATCGGTGGAGTTGCCGAAGACCGGGCTGATCGTCTTGCCTGCAAGGATCGAGCGCAGATCGTCGAGGCTGTGCGCCTCGAGCCCGCCGAGCATCAGCGACCCCGCAAGCGACACCTTCGTCGGATCGTCTCGCGTCGCGAGCAGGTTACCGCCGTCGACGCGCAGCGACAGCATGACCTTGTCCTTCTGGAAATCGGTCGTCTTGATGTTGAGCATCACATTATTGGCAAAGCGGATGCGGCGGATACCAAGATCCTCGACGCGTTCGTCGCTGACGATTTTGCCCGGGGTACCGAAACTATCGTAGGCAAAGGCAGCATTCGCCGCCTCGGTCGGTGCAGCGACGGCAACCTTGGTCGATGCCCGCAAATCGGCGAGGATCGCGGCCGTGCCGCCCTCGATCGGCTTTTTCGCCGAGACGCGCGCGAGCGGCGCACTCAGACCTTCCATTCGCTTGCGAAAAGCCGCGGTGACCGCTGCGGCGTTCAGCGAAGGCGCCGCCGCTTCGAACAATGCCTGCGACGTTTCCGGACGCACGAAGACGAAATCGCCCTCGGCCGCCGCGATCAGCGTATCGGCCAGGCCGTCGCTGCGCCGCGTCGTGACGCCCGCAACGGCATTTTTGAACGCGGTGCGGCGGTTCGCGATCTGCTCGTCGACCTCGGCCTGTGTAAAGCCATGCTCGACCGCGCGACGCTGTTCCTGCTCGACGAGCGCGAGCGCCTCTTTCCACGCGCCTTCCTTGGCGACCGCGCCGATGGTGACTTGATCGAATTTCTTCCACCCTTCGGCGTCGCTGAAATAGCCGGTCAGGATCGGCGAATCCTCATTCAGCGCGATCTTTGCGAGCCGGCGGCTGATGATCGCCTCACCGACGTCCTCGGCAAGCTTGCGCGCACGCTTCGCTTTGGTGTCGGGCTCGTCCACCCAAGGCTTGAAGCTTGCGATCGTCACAGAATCCTGGATCGCGGGATCGACGAAATCGTCCGCCGCGGATGCCCGCTTATAGTCGACATTGCCGATATCCGGGTCGGCACCGGCGGGGCCGCGCCCTTTCCAATCGGCAAAGCGCGCCTTGATCTTCGCCTCCACCGCCGCAGGATCGAAATCGCCGACCATCACCAACGTCGCGCGTTCGGGGCGGTAATAGCGCTCGTAAAGGTCACGGATACGCGATGCGGGCGCGGTCTTGATCACCTCCTCGGTCCCGACGGGGATGCGGTTCGCAACCGTCATTCCCTTCATCTGGAAATCGAGCTGGTCGATCAGATTGCGCAGTTGATAGGTATCGCGCGCGCGCCGCTCGGACAGGATGATCCCGCGCTCGCGGTCGACCGCGGCGGGATCGATCGTCAGATTACCGCCCGTCTCGCGCATCAGCATCAGGCCCGTGTCGATCAGATCGTCCGATGCGTTGGGCAGGTCGAGCTTGTAGATCGTCTCATCGAAGCCGGTCGACGCATTGGTATCGGCGCCGAACGCCAGCCCTTTGCGTTCGAGCAGCTTGATCATCTCGCCCTCGGGCACGTTGGTCGATCCGTTGAACGCCATATGTTCGAGGAAGTGCGCGAGGCCGCGCTGGTCTTCGGCCTCTGCGAAGCTGCCGACCGCGAAGCGCATGCGCAGCACGACGCTGTCCTTGGGCGTGCTGTTCTTCAGCAGCGCATATTTCATCCCGTTGGGCAGCACGCCGAAGATGATGTTCGGGTCGACCGGCACGTCGCTCGCCGCGAAGTTCCACGCCTTGGCCGCCTCGCTCTGCGGATTGACCGCCGCCGATGCGGCAACCTTTACGGCCGCTTCTCTGGCCCAGGCCGGGGCGGTGCTGGCGATGAGGAAAACGAGGGGCGACAGCGCGGTCGAAGCACGCCGGACAAAGGACTTGGTCATTCGCCAGATGTGGCCACCGCCCTGCGGGCGGTCAAGCCAGTGTTACGCGACCCGGCCGATGCTTTCGACAGACGACGTCTTCTCGCGATCGGCGGCTTTCGCAGCATAGAGTGCGCGGTCGGCAACCTCGAGCAATTTGCGCGCGCTGTCGCCATGTTCGGGCCAGCTCGCGGTGCCGATTCCCGCGCCGACGCCGATCGACCGGCCGCCGATGCGGTAGGGCGCGGCGAGCGCGGAAAGAACATGGTCGGCGAGCGATGTTTTGAGCAGGATCGACCCGGCGGGGACGAGGATCGCAAATTCATCGCCGCCTTGGCGCGCGACCACCGCATGATCGCCGCATGCGCGCCGCAGACGCTCGGCGAGTTCGCACAAGACGCCGTCGCCGATAGCGTGGCCGTGCTGGTCGTTGATCGGCTTGAAGCCGTTGAGATCGAGCAGCGCGATCGCAAACGGGCTCGACGCGTCGCCTTTCGCAATTTCCTCGTCGAGCCGCATGTCGAACTCGCGGCGATTGGCGAGGCCGGTCAGCGGATCGGTGTGCGCAAGGTCGCGCATCTGATGCTGAAGCTGGAGCAGGTCGATGAGTTGGTCATGCTGCTGAAGAATCATGCGGAGCAGGAAGATCGTGGCGACGACCAGGCTGGTGCCCGCAGCGATTTCGGGCGGGTTACCCGACGTCAGCATCAGGAACGAAATCGGCACAAGCCCGATCAGCAGGTTGATGAAGGTCGCCAGGCGGATCGACGACAGGCAATAAGCGGTCGCGAGCGAGCCCATCGCCATGATCATCGCATAATAGCTGTGCGTCGAGGGCGGAGCGGCCATCCAGTTGATCACCGTCCAGCTACTGCACATCGCGCCCGTCGTTCCCGACAGCCACATCGATTCCTTGATCATCCTCCGCGCGCGGCGCAGGCTCATTCGCCGGCCGCGATTGTGCATCAGAAAAATGAAGCCGAGCAAACCGATGATCGCGAGCGTAACCGGAAAGCCGATGCGGACGATCGGGTGAACCGTGTCGACGCCCGCATAGATGGCGGTCGGCGTCGTCGCCGCCAGCATCAGGAACAGCATCGGGGTCAGCGTTTCGACGCGATTGGCGCGCAGCAAGGCGACGTCGTCCCGAATCGCATCCGGAATCGGCGGAAAAAAGCGCGTCCGCAGCCAGTGATAGACCCCCGTCATAGGGGCTGGATAGCAAGCGCAAGTAAAGCAGGGGTTAAGGAATGAAAACCTGTCTTATCACTTACCTAACGGCTCCGCACGGGCACATGGCTTGCGAAATATTAACCATGTTTAGCGATAGCGACCGCCGAATTTATCGCGCCCGACAGGAGCAACGCCATGTCTTATCCGATGACGCCTTTGACTTCACCCGCCGCCGCGCCGACCGTGCCGATGCCGGCAAGCGATCCCACGCTGCCGCAGAATGACACGCCTGCCGAGCAGGCCGCGCGCGCCGCGCAGCTCACCGCGACGCAGGCGGTCTACACATGGACGACCGAAATCCCGACCCTGCCCGGCGTTCCACTCGCGACCGATGTGCCGAAGAGTGACGAGCCGACGATCGCCTGGTTCGTGATCCTGATCGGCGTCGGGCTCGGCATCGTGCGCAACGCGCTGACGGTAAAGCTGGGCGCCGTCGACAAGGGCGAACTTAACAGTCCGCGTGCCGAGTATGAGGCGGCATTGGTCGAGTGCGACGCGATCGAAACCTCGGCGGCGAAGATCGCGGCCGAACATGGCGTCCACACCGGTGGCAATATTTTCGAGCGCATGATCGGCGATGTCGAAAATGCGGTCGCCGCCGCGGAGCGTGATGCGCATGTCGCTTTGCTCAAGGGTTATAAGGACCGCCTCGAAGAACTGATGAAGGTCGAAGACGCCGACGGCCTCGGCAGCAAGACCCCGCGCAGCATTGAGGCGTATCGCGCACTGTTCGCGACGCTGCCGGTTCCGGGCATCAGCTATATGTTTCAGGACGATAACGAGTTCGCGCGCCTCCGCGTTCAAGGCCCGAACTGCATGTTGATCGCCGCGGTCGGCGATGCGTTGCCCGCCAATTTTCCGCTCAGCGCCGCGAAATATGCCGCCGTCGTCAATGGCGATACGCTGGCCGCCGCGCTGGCTGACGGACGCCTGTTCATGCTCGACTATGCCGCGCTCGCGGTGATCGACCCCGGCACTTATGGAACCGAGGCAAAATATATCTGGCAGCCGATGGCGCTGTTCGCGGTACCCCCGGGCGGATCGTCGCTGATTCCCGTCGCGATCCAGTGCGGACAGGATCCGGTCGACTATCCGATCTTCAGCCCCTCACCCGTTGCCGAGAAAATCTGGGGATGGGAAATGGCGAAGTTCGTCGTCCAGGTCGCCGACGGCAATTATCACGAGCTGTTCGCGCACCTTGCGCGCACGCATCTGGTGATCGAAGCCTTTGCGGTCGCGACGCACCGCCACCTCGCCGAAGTGCACCCGGTTTGGGCCCTGCTCGTCCCGCATTTCGAGGGCACCTTGTTCATCAACGAACAGGCGGCGACCTCGCTGATCGCGGCAGGCGGCCCGATCGACCATATTTTCGCGGGCACTATCGCATCGAGCCAGCTCGCCGCGGTCGATGCGCGCCTCGCTTTCGACTTTTATGGCAAGATGCTTCGCACCGACCTGTCTGCGCGCGGGGTCGGCGTCGATACTGCGCTTACCGACTATCCGTACCGCGACGACGCGCTGCTCGTGTGGGACGCGATCCACGAATGGGCGCGGCAATATGTCGACCTCTATTACGCCCATGACGCCGACGTCGTCGCCGACACCGAGCTGACGGCATGGGCGACGTGCCTCGCCGGCGAAGCCAAGATCAAAGGCTTCGGCCCCGTCACGACGCGCGCGCAGCTCGCCGAAATCTGTACGATGGTGATGTTCACCGCGAGCGCGCAGCATGCCGCGGTCAATTTCCCGCAAAAGAACATCATGGCCTTTGCGCCCGCCGTCACCGGCGCGGGCTGGCAGGCGGCACCGAACGGCCAGCGCGGGCACGACAAGCCGGGTTGGCTCGCGATGATGCCGCCGATGGCCCTCGCGCTCGAACAGCTCAATGTGCTCGAACTATTGGGGTCGGTGCATTATCGGCCGCTCGGCGATTATCGCAGCAACGCCTTTCCCTATCCGCTCTGGTTTCAGGATCCGCGCGTGACGGGGGCCGAGGGGCCGCTGGCATGGTTCCAGGCGGTGCTGCAGGGCGTCGAGGCGGAGATCGCCACGCGCAATGCCGAGCGGATGCAGCCTTATCCCTATCTGCAGCCGAGCCTGATCCCGACAAGCATCAATATCTAGTCAGACCAACCCCATCCGTTCGTGTCGAGCGAAGTCGAGACACCCCTAGGGGCAGCGCCAGGCCGAGAGGCATCTCGACTTCGCTCGATGCGAACGGGGATTAGAGAGCGAGTTGAAGCTCAGCTACCCTTTTTCTTCCGATGGCTCTCAAGGTCGAGCACCGCATTCTCGCTGCCCTCGGGCATCAGACCCAGCCGGCGCGCGACTTCCTGATAGGCCTCGACTTCGCCGCCAAGGTCGCGGCGGAAGCGGTCCTTGTCGAGCTTTTCATTCGTCGTCATGTCCCACAGACGGCAGCCGTCAGGGCTGATCTCGTCGGCGAGGATGATGCGGCTGAAGTCGCCTTCATAAAGGCGGCCGAATTCGAGCTTGAAGTCGACGAGGCGGATGCCGACCGCGGCGAACATGCCCGACATGAAGTCGTTGATGCGGATCGCCATGTCCTGAATGTCGTGAAGCTCGTCCTGGCTGCACCAGTTGAAGCAGGCGATATGCTCTTCGGCGACGAGCGGATCGCCCAGCGCGTCATCCTTGTAGCAATATTCGATCAGGGTGCGGGGAAGCTGCGTCCCTTCCTCGATGCCGAGGCGCTTCGACAGCGTTCCCGCGGCGACATTGCGCACGATCACTTCGATCGGCACGATCTCTACCTGGCGGATCAGCTGCTCGCGCATGTTGAGGCGGCGGATGAAGTGGGTCGGCACGCCGATATTGCCGAGCAGCGTGAACACATGCTCAGAAATTCGGTTGTTGAGCACGCCCTTGCCGTTGATCGTGCCGCGCTTCTGCGCGTTGAACGCAGTCGCGTCATCCTTGAAATACTGAATCAAAGTGCCCGGTTCGGGGCCTTCGTAAAGGATCTTGGCTTTGCCTTCGTAGATCTGGCGGCGACGGGCCATGGGCACAAACTTTCTGTCGGAACCAAATGAATGACCCCGGCAAAGCGACTCAGGCAGAGGCGCGGCGCCGGGGCGGTTGGGCGCCCTATAGCGGCAAAGGTCGGGCGCGTCATCCCCGGCATGACACCCTCTCCCCTTACGTTTACGTAAAGTGCTTGCGCTCGGGGCGCTCGCTTGCAAGGCTGTGCCAAACCAAGGAGAGAGATGGATGAGCTTCGACCAGATTCGCCTCGACAAGCATGAGGGTATCGCGCTGCTGACGCTGCACCGGCCCGACCGGATGAACGCCTTCACCACCGAAATGATGCTCGAAATCGTGGCGGCGCTCGACGAATGTGACGCCGACGATGGCGTGCGCGCGGTGATCTTCACCGGATCGGGCGACCGCGCCTATTGCGCCGGCGCCGACCTGGGCCAAGGTGCCGCGACCTTCGATTATGACAAGCGCACCGACAAGCAGGCAATCTTGCCCGACGGCATGTCGGCCAGTCCCGTTGCCGAAGACGGCACGATCGACTGGTCGCACCCGCTGATCCGCGATTCGGGCGGCCGCGTGTCGATGCGCATCTTTGACTGCAAAAAACCCGTGCTCGGTGCGATCAATGGCGCCGCGGTGGGTATCGGCGCGACGATGACGCTGTCGATGGACGCGCGCCTCGCCAGCGAAACCGCCCGCTATGGCTTCGTTTTCGCCCGCCGCGGGATTGTGCCCGAAGCGGCGTCGAGCTGGTTCCTGCCGCGCCTCGTTGGCATCCAAAACGCGGTCGACTGGTGCTATTCGGGGCGGCTGATCGACGCCGCCGAGGCGCATGACAAGGGCCTCGTCCAGTCGGTGCACGCCCCCGGCGAACTCATCGACGCCGCGATCGCCAAGGCGCGCGAACTCACCGAGCACAGCGCGCCGGTATCGGTCGCCCTCACCCGCCACATGCTGTGGCGGATGCTTGGCGCGCCGCACCCGATGAGCGCGCATCGCTGGGACAGCCGCGCGATCTTCGCGCGCGGGCGCAGCGCCGATGCCGCCGAGGGCGTGTCGAGCTTCCTTGAGAAGCGCCCCGCGAACTTCACCGTCAGCGTCGCGAACGATTATCCGTGGTTCGCCGAGTTCGAGGACACGCCGCCCTATAGCTGAGAGTTCAGCCCGCTGCGCTGCCGCGCTTCCTGAAATAGGGCCGGAAGAACATGTAGAGCCCGGAGAATATCAGCAGGAACAGCGGCGGCAGCGGCAAATAATAGACCCATTGGGCGGGCTCTTGCCCCGCCCCCAGCATGACGAAAATCGCTAGCACGATCGCCGAAAAGATAATCGATACCCAGCGGTGAAACTGCCGGATCCACAGACTCCAGTTCATAACTATCTCCCTGTTTCGATTATGCGCCGAGGCCCGCGACCACCTTCTCGAGATTTTCGAGGTGAATCTTCCAGCCACCCTTGGCACCGCCGAACGCCTGCTTCTGATCGGGGCGGAAACCGACCTGTTCCATGCGGAGCAAGGTGCCAGCGGCCGTCGGTTCGAGCGTGAATGTCACGGTGCTATCAAGCCGGTAGGCCGGGTCGTCGTGCGCGTAGTTCCATGTGTAGGAGAGGCTGCGGCCGGGCTCGACGTCGAGTATCTCACAATCGACATTGCCCCAGTCGCCGCGCAACTGAAAACGATGGCCGAGATCGAGGCCGAAGTCGTTTTTCATCAGCCATTCCTCGATCAGATGCTGCGTCGTCAGCGCGCGCCAGATCTTTTCGGGCGGATGCGGGATTTCACGCTCCACGGTCACGCTACGCACGTCGGTATCGGTCATTGATCCATCCTTTTGAGCAAATCTTCGAGATCGTCGAACCGCGCTTCCCAGAAGCGGTTCATGCGCCCGGTCCAGTCGACGAGCGGCGCGAGCGCGCGTTGCTGGGCGCTGTAATGCGTTTGGCGCCCCTCCTCCCGGCCCTCCACCAGCCCCGCCTGTTTGAGAATGCCGAGATGCTTCGAAACCGCGGGCTGCGATATGCCCGCGCCGGCGGTAAGTGCGCCGACCGTCTGTTCGCCGCCCAGGCAAAGCCGCTCGAACAGCGCACGCCGGCTGGGATCGGCGAGTGCCTTGAAAAGAAGGTCGGGCGATGTGTCGGTCATAATTCATAACTCTCTGGCTATGCGTTTCCAATAACCATATGGTTATGAGTGTCAAGCGCCGTCGTTATGCCGGGCGGGCCGCCGATCGGACGCTGGAGCGTACCATCGCCTTCACGTTAGATGCGGTGGTGAACATATCGGACGCCCCTCTCCGTCACTCCTCGCGTCGCTCGGTCTGTGCCGGGGTGCTGGCGGGGATAGTCGTCCCGTCCATCCGAATGACGAGGTCCCCCATGCCCAATCGCGCGATCAATCCCACCGGCGTCTCCTACGCGCAGGCGCATCTTGTCGAAAACCCGACGCGATGGCTGTTCGTCAGCGGCCAAATTCCCGTCGATGCGAAGGAGGAGGTGCCGGCGGCGTTCGAGGATCAGTGCCGGCTGGTCTGGCGCAACGTCGAAAAACAGCTCCTCGCTGCGGGGATGAATTTGCAGGACCTCGTCAAGGTCACCGTATTCCTGTCGGACCGCCGCTATCGCGAAGCGAACTACAAGGTGCGGCACGACGTGCTGGGCGGTCATTCGCCCGCGCTGACGATCATCATCGCCGACATCTACGATGCGGCGTGGTTGCTTGAGATCGAAGCGATCGCGGCCGTTTAGCCGAGCCCGTCAGCGATCCTTGTCGCGTTTCAGAATCAGCGCGGTCGTCGTATCCTCCACCCCTGCGATCAGCGCAATCCGGTCGCGCGCGGCGTTGAGCTGCGCCGAGTCCGCCGCCGCGATTTCAACGAGCAGATCGATCTCGCCGCTCAGCGAATAGCAGCGCGCAACCTCCGCCATCCCTGTCACCGCCGCAACGATCTCCGGCGAGGGCGTGCGCGCGAGCCGCAGTTGCAGGATCGCCGCGATCCCGCCTTCATCGACGATGCGCGCGTGATATCCGCCGATCGTTCCCGCGGCCTCCAGCTTCGACAATCGCTCGCGAACCGAACTGCGCGCCAGCCCGACGGTCGCCGCGATCGTCTTCAGCGGCAGGCGGGCATTGTCGCGCAGCATCGCCACAATTTGTCGGTCGATCGCGTCCATATCCTCTCCCCGCCGCCCTTTCGGCGCCGCCGCCGCCGATCGGACGATGGCCAAGCACCTGCACTCGGGCAAAGATCCTCAATGCTTCTGCTAGCGTCTTGCCGGAGAGAAAGTCCATGCCGTTTGCCAACCGCGCGCCGCCCCTCCTCTGCCTTACGGTGCTTGCCGGGTGCACCGCCGCCGCGGATACGCCCGGACCGGCTAGCGCGACGCTGTGGACTCCCGCTGCCATCTCGGGGCCCGGCTATGAATCCTCGCCAACCTTCACGCCGGACGGCCGGACGATGCTGTACCTTGCGGCGGACAAGGATTTCCGAAACTACCGGCTGATGCAGTCGCGCTGTGAAAACGGCGCTTGGGGAAAACCTGCGCCGCCGACCTTCGCCATGCCGTCGCCGGTGATCGAGGCCGATCCGTTCGTCACCCCCGACGGAAAGCGGCTCTATTATATCTCGTCGCGCCATGCGCCCGCGAAGGAGGACTTCGACATATGGTATGTCGAGCATACCACCGAGGGCGGCTGGGGCGAACCGCAGCGCCTGCCCGAACCCGTCAACTCGCCCGAGGCAGAGCTCCTCCCGCGCGCCGACGCCGCCGGCCGCCTCTATTTCGGATCGAGCCGCGCGGGCAGCGCGGGCGGCGGTGACATCTATGTCGCAACCGAAGTCCGGCCCGGCGAATGGAAGGTCGAAAATCTCGGCCCGCCGGTCAGCGCGGGCGGTTATGAATATGAGGCGGAGATTTCGCGCGACGGGCGGACGATGATCGCCGTGTCCGACCGCGGCGACCGGTCGCATCTCTATCGCTTCCGCCGCGAAGGCGATCGCTGGGTCGAAGTCGGTCGCATTCCGGCCGATCTTGACCAGTTTCAGGTCGGTCCATTGCTGTCGCCGACAGGCGATCGGCTACTCTTTGCGCAGCGATACGGCGACCGTTCGGGCGAGATGTTCGTCATCGATCTGGTGCCTGAACCAGACCGGTCGTGGCCATCCGACTGCCGCGATCAGGCGGCGTTATAGACGCGCCGCCCGCGATCTGCCGTCATGCTGTGCGTGCCCTTCAGCGCGAGCGAACGCGCCCGGATCGTTTCGACGCTGTGCCAGTTTGCCGTCACTCGCTCGGGTGCGAATTGGACAGTCACATAGCCCCGATCTGCAGTATTCGCCCATTTGAGTTGCGGCGACGCCCGGCGCAGCGCCGCGACGCGCGTTTCGTCGGAAACGCCGCGGATATAGCTTTCATAGCCCGGCGACGTGACGCTCTGTCCCGCGATCTCGATCCCCGCCGGCCGGCCATCCTCGGCGAGGTCGAAGGCCCAGGCGTTGTGCGTGTCGCCCGTCAGCGTGACGAGGTCGGCGTCGGCACGCTGCGCGGCGGCGAGCAAGCGGCTGCGCGCGGCGGGATAACCATCCCATGCGTCGAGGTTGAGCGGCAAGCCCGCCTTCGCCGCCAGCTGACCGGTTTCCACCCGCCGGCGGACATAGTCAGGCTGTTCACCCGCGAACCAGTCGCGTGTCTCGGGCGGAGTGAACAGCGTGCCCATCACGACCTGTTGAGCGCAGACCTGCCAGCGCGTACCCGCCTTGGTCGAAACCGCGAGCCCGTCGAACAGCCATTTCTCCTGTTCGGCGCCGAGCATCTGGCGCGCGGGGTCGCGATAGCCGGTTTCGGCAAACTGCTTAAGCTTCGCCGCGGCATCGCCGCCCCCTGTGACGATCTCGTCAATTTCGAATTGCCGGTCGCGCGCCGTCACGCGCGTTTCGGGAAGGAAGATCGTCGCGAGGTCGCCGACCTGATATTGGCGCCAGCGCTTGTCGGCGACGGGCATCCATTCGCGATAGGCGCGCTCGGCGGCGGCCATGCGCGCGGGCCATTCGCCCTCACCCTCATTGTGATTTTCGGCGCCGCCCTTCCAGACGTCGTTCGCGAATTCATGATCGTCCCATTGCGCGATCATCGGAAACATCTGGTGCAACTTCTGGAGGTCGGGGTCGGCACGATAGGCGGCATAGCGCAGCCGATAATCGGCAAGCGCGACGATCTCGTGCGCGGGCTGGATCTCGCGCCCCGGAAGCGCCTCTTTTGCTGACGGATAGTCGCCCGCCTTATACTCGTAGAGATAATCGCCGACATGCGCGACAAGGTCGATGTCGCCGCGCGCCGCGGCATGGCCATAGGCGGTGAACCAGCCGAACGGCATGTTCGAACAGGAAAAGAGCGCAAGGTTGAACGCCTTGGTCGATCCCTGCGGCAGGGTGCGCGTGCGGCCGGTCACCGACTTGGTGCCATCGGGGGCGACGAAGCGATAATGATACCAGCGGCCGGGCTTGAGCCCCTCGACGACCAGCTTTGCGGTATGATCGCGTTCGCCCGCCGCCACGACGCTGCCGCCCGCGACGACCCTTGAAAAATCCTCACTTTCCGACAGTTCGACGGTCAGCCTTGTGTCATTCGCCGCCGCATAGCGCGTCCACAACAGCACCGAATGCGCGCCCGGCTCTCCGCTTGCGACGCCGTGGGTAAAGCCCTGCGCCATCGCCGCCTGTGCCGCGCCGGGCAGCGACAGCGCGGCAAGCCCCGCCGTGCCAAGCTTGATGAGCAAACGGCGATCGATTTCGTTCCACAGCTGATGCATCGCATATCCTCCCGCGTCGCCGGGTCTGTGGCGCGTCTTTGTTACAGATTCGCGCCTATCCGCTGATCCCGAGCGCGAGCAGCAGAAGCATGAACCAGATTACCGAAAACAGGCTGAAAAAGAGCAGCAGCGCTGCGCGCACAAGCGATCCGAAGCGCGACGAGCGATAGGCGCCGCGAAGCTGGCGATACATATGGAAGGGCACATAGAGCATCGCAAAGAAAGTCGCGACATCGCCAATGATCGTTAGGTTCAGCAGGCGCACGACGACGAAGAGGAGCAGCATGAAGCTGATCGAGTAGGTGACGAAAACGAAATGGTCATAGGTGTGAAAGCGCCGGCTGAAAGGAAAGAGCAACCACATGAACGGCAGCGACAGCGGGATCAGCGCCCAGGCGAATTTATAGGCGTTCGCCTGCAATTTATAGAGGACGAGCGCGGGGTTCGCGAACGCCTTCTTCAGCCCGTGATCGATGAACGGCACCCCGGTATCGATCTTGTTCTGCGAAATGAAATCGGCGCTCGTCTTCACCTGCGTGACGGGGTTTTCGAGGACGGGCGGCCCCGCGGCGCGATCGGCAGCGCGTTCGGTCTTGCTGCGGCTGCGCGCAACGCCAAGATAGTCGGCGCTTTTTTGCAGCACATCGCGTTCGGTCTCCAACTCCCGGCGCTTGTCGGCGGACAGGTCCTTCCGGACCAGCTCGGCGTCGACCCGGTCGACCTCGGCCTGCATACTGTCCTTGATCGCGGTCGTGCGCGTCTGTTCGGCCGCCGCCTTGCTCAACCCCTCGCCGACCCCGCCGCCGCTGCCGACCATCGCGAGCACCGCATAGGTCAGAAAGACGGCGAACAGGAACAGCGCGAGCGGCGAGATGAAGCGCGCGCGTTCACCGTGGATATAGCGACGCGTCAGGTCGCCGGGCCGCCAACTGAGGAGTGGCAGCGTATTCCAGATCTTGCCTTCGAAATGAAAGATCGCGTGGACGAGGTCGTGTCCGATCGCGCTGAAACTGCGATGCACGTCCGCGCGCTGTCCGCAATGATGGCAATGCGAGCCCGCTAGGCTGGTGCCGCAATTCAGACAGCGCAGCGGCGCTTGGCCGTGCGCGGCACCACCGTGCCCTGGCTCGACCGTATGCCCCGCCAAACCGGCGGTCACCGCCGCCCCGATGCCTTCAATATCCCCGCTCATGACGCCCTGCCTAAAGGCGCGCGCGGCGGCACGCAACGGGACTTTCGCGGCCCGTGCAAAGCGTGATAGTGGCAGCGCCATGAACGCCGAAGCCCTCACCGCCCCGCCGATGCCCGGCGATGCCGTCGCCCTGATCGCCGACATGGGCGCGCGTGCGCGCGCCGCGTCGAAAGCGCTCGCGCTCGCGCCGACGGCGAACAAGGCCGCGGGACTGGTTGCTGCGGCATCGCAAATTCGTGCGCGGGCGGCCGACATTCTGGCCGCCAATGCCGAAGACATGGCCGCTGGACAAAAGAACGGCCTGTCCGGCGCGATGCTCGACCGGCTGCGGCTCGACGATGGACGGCTGGGCTCTATTGCAGATGCGATCGACGATGTTGCGGCGCTGCCCGACCCCTCGGGCGCCGAGATCGACCGCGTGACGCGGCCTAACGGTCTGGTGCTGAGTCGCGTGCGCGTGCCGCTCGGCGTTGTCGGCATCATCTATGAAAGCCGCCCCAATGTGACCGCCGATGCGGCGGCGCTCGGGCTGATGTCCGGCAACGCCGTGATCCTGCGCGGCGGCAGCGAGGCAGCGCATTCGAACCGCGCGATCCACGCGGCGTTCGCGGCGGGGCTGGTCGAGGTTGGGCTGCCCGCCGATGCGGTGCAGCTCGTCCCGACGCAGGACCGCGCTGCGGTTGGCGCGATGCTTCGCGCGCAGGGACTGATCGACATCATCATCCCGCGCGGCGGCAAGGGCCTCGTCGCGCGCGTGCAGGACGAGGCGCGCGTGCCCGTGCTCGCGCATCTCGACGGGATCAACCACCTGTATATCGACGGCGCCGCCGATCCCGCAAAAGCGGTCGAGCTTGCGGTCAACGCCAAGATGCGCCGCACCGGCGTCTGCGGCGCGACCGAGACGATCCTGATCGACCGCGCCTATCCCGCACCGCTCGCCATCATCGAGGCATTGGTGCAGGCGGGTTGCGAAGTGCGCGGCGACAAGGCCGTCGAGGCGCTGAGCCCGCATGTCGACGCCGCATCGGCCGGCGACTGGGACACCGAATATCTCGACGCGATCGTATCGATCGCCATGGTCGACGGACTTTCCGGCGCACTAGCACATATCGACGCGCATTCGAGCAAGCACACCGACGCGATCGTCACCGAGGATGCCGCGACCGCCGAGCGTTTCCTCACCGGCGTCGACAGCGCGATCGTGATGCACAATGCCTCGACGCAATTCGCCGACGGCGGTGAATTCGGCCTCGGCGCCGAAATCGGCATCGCCACCGGCCGCCTCCACGCCCGCGGGCCCGTCGCGCTCGAAGGGCTGACGACCTATAAATGGTTGGTACGTGGGACGGGGCAGGTCCGGCGTTGACGGCGACCAAACGCCTGTGGCGTCCCGTCGGCCCCAAGGAACTCGCGCTGATCGCCGCCAGCGGCATGCGCGAGTTCCCGCCAAGGCTTCCCGAACAACCGATTTTCTATCCGGTCACCACATTCGACTATGCGGTGAAAATCGCTCGTGACTGGAACGTCCCCGCGTCGGGATCCGGTTTTGTCACCGAGTTCGACGTCGCGACCGACTATCTCGCCGGCTACAAGATCGAGCAAGCGGGCGGGCACGCACATGAAGAATACTGGATTCCGGCGGAAAAATTGCCTGCGTTCAATGAAGCGATCGTCGGCCATATCCGAGTGGTGAAATCATTCCCCGAATGATCCCCACCGGCCTCCTCGGCGGCAGCTTCAATCCGGCGCATGGCGGCCATCGCGCGATCAGTTTGAATGCGATCGATGCGCTGGGGCTCGACGAGCTCTGGTGGCTGGTCTCTCCCGGCAATCCGCTGAAGCCCAAGGTGGGAATGGCGTCACTCCCTGCGCGCCTCGGTTCGGCGCAGCACATGGCGCAGCGGTCGCCGATTCGGGCGACGGCAATCGAGGCCGAACTCGGCACGCGCTACACGATCGATACGCTCAAAAAGCTCGTCCGGCGTTACCCGAACCGGCAGTTCATCTGGATCATGGGGGCCGACAATCTGGTCCAACTGCCCCAATGGCGCGACTGGCGGGGGATCGCCCGACTCATGCCGATTGCGGTTATCGCGCGTCCGGGCTATAATGACCGCGCCCATGCAAGACGTGCGATGGGTTGGCTTCGGCGCTTCGTCCGGCCCGTGGACCAGAAATTGCATTGGACGGACTGGAGACCGCCCGCCCTCGTGTTCCTGCGATTTTCGCCCGATGTGCGATCCGCAACTGCGATACGGCAGGCCAACCCCCGCTGGTTCGAACGCTATGAAGGCCGCGCAATGCGCGACCCGCTAACGCGTTCGCGGCTTGTGGACACGAACAGGAAAGGACGCATTTGATCTCCGCAACCCAGGATGCCGCCAATGGCGCCGCATCCGCCCAAAAGTCTTCGGACGCCAGCGTGGATACGCTCCACGCGCTGATCCTCCACCAACTGGATGAGGACCAGGCCCAGGAAACCATCTCCATCCCGCTTGCCGGTAAAAGCAGCATCGCCGATCATATGGTGATCGCGAGCGGCCGGTCGACGCGCCATGTCTCGGCCATCGCCGAGAAACTTGCGCAGCGTATCAAGCAGGAAGCGGGCCGCCAGGTTCGCGTCGAGGGACTGCCCAATGCCGATTGGGTGCTGCTCGATGCGGGCGACGTCATCGTCCACCTGTTCCGCCCCGAGGTCCGTAGCTTCTACAACCTCGAACGCATGTGGTCGTTCGGCGACGCGCCGCCGGTTGCCGCCGCAAATTGACGTCCGCCCCGCCTACCGGCTAGGCGGACGCTCATGTTGCTGCACATCATCGCGCGCGGGCGCATCGGGCGCGGGCCCGAGGCCGAGCTGGTCGAGCGCTATATGAAGCGCGTGACCTGGGCGCAGAAAATTTCGGAGCTTCCCGATACGGGCGGCCGCATGCCAGCTGCCGCCGACAACAGCCGCACTGTCCTGCTCGACGAGGGGGGCGACCAGATGTCGTCGCTCGAATTCGCGAGACTGCTCGAAAAATGGCGCGATGGTGGCGTCCGCGAGGCACGCTTTTGCCTCGGCGCTGCCGACGGTTTCACACCCGAGGAGCGCGAGGGCGCCGACAAGGTCATTGCCTTTGGCCGCGCGACCTGGCCGCATCTGATGGCGCGCGCGATGCTCGCCGAACAATTGTGGCGCGCGACGAGCATCGTCGCCGGCCACCCCTATCACCGCGAGGGTCGCCAATGAGGCGCGCCCTTTCAGCCATCGCGATGGCGGGCGTGTTCGCGGGCGGGGCGCTCGCGCTGGCGCAGAGCGACATTTTCGATCCGCAAGCGATCGCCGCGCGCGAGCGTACGCAGTTGATCGATGCCAAGCAGCAATCGGCGGCCGCTATGGCGCGCAGCGCGCTGCTCGAACGACAGGCCGTGGCGGCGAACAGTGAAGCCGACCGGCTGAAAAAGCGTAGCGCCGCGCTCGCCGCGCGCATCCAGTCTGCCGAGGCTGATATCAGCGCGGGCGAAGCGCGCGTCGCGCTCGTCACCCGCCGCCTGTCGGCACAGCGCGCCCGGCTTGCTCAGCAACAACAGCCCCTGCTCGAACTCGCCGCCTCGCTCCAGCAACTCAGCCGCCAGCCGCCGGTGAGCGTGCTCGCGCAGCCCGGCTCGCTTACCGACATGGTGCACGCACGCGCCGTGATCGACGCCGCGATGCCGGTGATCGAGCGCCGGACCGCCGGCGCGCGGCACGAACTCGCGATGCTGCAGACGGTGCGACGGCAACAGGCCGTAGCGCTGAAGTCGCTCTCGGCCAGCAAGGCGCAACTCGCACAGCGCCGCGATGCGCTGACGCGGCTCGAAAATGAAGGCCGGCTGCGCTCGCGCGAGCTGATGAGCAGCGCGCAGCTAGAGGCCGACCGCGCATTGGGGCTTGGTGAGAAGGCGCGCGATATTGTCGACCTGATGGACTCTCTCGAAGCCGACAGTGCGGTTCGCGCCGAGCTTGCGCAGCTCGCGGGCCCGCTGCCGCGTCCACGCAATCCGGAAGGCAGCATCGTGAATGCAGCGCCCCCGGCGGAGGCAGAGGCCGACCTTGCCCAGGGCGCCTATCGCTTGCCCGTCGTCGGACGCATCGTCGCGGGACTGGGGGAAGTCAATGAAAGCGGCGTGCGATCGCGCGGTGTCACCATCGCCGCGCGTCCGGGTGGGCAGGTCGTCGCCCCAGCGCCCGGCCGCGTCAGCTTTGCAGGCGACTATCGCGGCTATGGCAAGATCGTGATCATCGACCATGGCGGCGGCTGGGTGTCGTTGCTGACCGGCATGATCGCGCTGTCGGTCGGGGTTGGCGACACGCTCGATGCCGGCGCGCCGGTCGGCCGCGCGGGATCCGACGACAGCCGCATCACCGTCGAGCTGCGTCGCGCCGGGCGTCCGGTCGATATCGTCGCGATGATCGGCTGACCCGCGGCGTTAATCGCCCATTATGCTGCATTTCGGTAGAGCGATGCCGTGCTTGACGCCCGCAGATTTGCGTAGGAGGATGGCGCGCTGGGGATTATAAGGCGGGATTGCTCTCGCGTGACTGAAAGACGCCCATGACCGAATCGACCAAGACCACCTCGTCTCCCCGGCGCCGTTTCGCCCTGTGGCAGGGCGCTGCCGCGCTCTCGACGCTGGCGCTCGTCCCGCTGGCGACCGGCGCGATGGCAACCGTCGATTCGAAGACGCAGGAAGAAATTTCGCGCTTCATGGACGTCTATCTCGAGGTCAAATCCAACTATGTCGAACAGGTCGACGATTCGAAGCTGATCGAGGGCGCAATCAACGGCATGCTCGCCAGCCTCGATCCGCATTCGGGTTATCTCGACGCGCGCGGCTTTTCGAACCTGCGCACCCAGACAGACGGCGAATATGGCGGGCTCGGCCTGTCGGTGACGATGGAAGACGGCGTGGTCAAGGTCATCGCGCCGACCGCCGACACCCCGGCCGCCAGGGCGGGAATCAAGGCGGGCGACTATATCACGCATATCAACAAGGAACTGATCTTCGGCCTGACTTTGGACGAGGCGGTCGAACAGATGCGCGGCAAGCCCGGAACCAAGATCGACGTCACCGTCGTTCGCGAAGGTCAGGACAAGCCGATCGAGATGTCGCTGACGCGCGAAATCATCGACCTGAAGCCCGTGAAATGGGAAGTCAGCGGCGATGTCGGCGTGCTCACCGTCTCCAGCTTCTCGGCTGACGCGACGACCGACCTCAAGGCCGCGATGATGGCGGTCGAAAAATCGCTCGGCAAGAAACCGCGCGGCTGGATCCTCGACCTCCGCTCGAACCCGGGCGGGTTGCTGGACGAAGCCGTCGGTATCAGCGACCTGTTCCTCGAACGCGGCGAGATCGTTTCGCAGCGCGGCCGCAAAAAGGGCGATATCGAACGCTATTTCGCCGAACCCGGCGATCTGGCCGGCGGTGCGCCGGTCGTCGTGCTGATCGACTCGGGCTCGGCCTCGGCGTCCGAAATCGTCGCGGGCGCGCTGCAGGACCAGCATCGTGCGGTCGTGATGGGCGAACGCAGCTTCGGCAAGGGATCGGTGCAGACCGTCTTGCCGCTGACCGACACCACCGCGCTCCGCCTGACCACCGCGCGCTACTACACGCCGTCGGGTCGCAGCGTACAGGAAGGCGGTATCGAGCCTGATATCCGCGTGCCGCAGATTTCGGACCCCGACTATGCCTCGCGTCCGAAGTTCCGCGAAAGCGACCTGCGCCGTCACCTGATCAACGAGAAAAAGGTCGACAACGGCCTGCTCGAAAAGGACGAAAAGGCCGACCCGCGCTTCACCGCGACCGCCGCCGAGCTTAAGGAAAAGGGCATCGAGGACTTCCAGCTTCACTATGCGCTGCAGACGATCGGACGGATCAACGCGGCCACGCCGCGCATGGCGCAAAGCGGAAAGGCCCCGGTGAAGCCCGCCGCCAAGCCCACCGCGCGCAACTAAGGGACGTGCGGACATGCTGAAATCGCGCCTCGCCGCGCCCTTCGTCGCGTTCCTCGCGCCGCTGCTGCTCTATGGCGGCGCGCTCGTATCGCAATATGGCTTTGGCCTGCACCCTTGCGAGATGTGCTACTGGCAGCGTTGGCCGCATCAGGCGGCGATCGTGCTGGCGCTGCTCGCGCTGTTGCTCCGCAGCAATGACAAGGCGATGCGCGCGCTCACCCTGCTGGCGGCCGTCGCAATTGCCGTCAGCGGCGCGATCGGCATTTTCCATGCCGGGGTCGAATATGGCTTCTGGGAAGGCATCACGACCTGCGCGACCGGCGCCAGCGGCCCCGTGTCGCTCGATTCGATCATGAACGCCCCGCTGATCCGCTGCGACACCGCGCAATGGACGCTGCTGGGCATCTCGCTCGCGGGTTTCAACGCGATCTTCTCGGCTTGCGCGGCGGCACTCGTCTTGACCTTGCTGCGCCGGAAGACCACATCGGCGGCATGAGCCCAAAAAACTCCAGCGCCGGAAAAAACGCATCGATGATCCGCGTCGACCAGGCGGGCGAATATGGCGCGACGCGCATCTACGCCGGCCAGCTCGCGGTGATGGGCGACCGCCATCCGATGGCCCGCGAAATCGCACATATGGCCGAGCAGGAAGAACGACACCGTAAATTCTTCGATGCCATGATCGCCGAGCGGGGGGTTCGCCCCACCGCGCTCCAGCCCTTCTGGAATGTCGCGGGCTTTGCGCTCGGCGCGGTAACCGCCGCGATGGGCCCCCGCGCCGCAATGGCTTGCACAGCAGCGGTCGAGACCGAAATCGACCGCCATTATCAGCATCAGCTCGACGAGCTTGGCGACAGCGACCCCGAACTCAGTGCAGCGGTCGAGGATTTCCGCGCCGAAGAGCTCGAGCATAAGGAAGCCGCCCTCGCTGCGGGCGCCGAGAGCGCCCCGGGTTACCCCGTTCTCAGCCTCGCGATCCGCGCCGGTTGCCGTGCAGCCATCGCGCTGTCGAAACGTATCTGATACATAAGGGCCCGCACCGTTCATGACGGATGCAGGGTCGCGGTGCCAAGCCGCACCAAATTGACAAAGGAAGATCGAGATGACCCGCCTCCCCCTGTTCGCGCTGATCCTCGCCGGCAGTGCTGCCGCCATGCCCGCCGCGGCGCAGCAGCAGACGGTCGATGCCGAAAAGATCAACCAGGTCATCGTTTACGGCAACGACAAGTGCGAACAGTCGAGCCCCGACGAAATCGTCGTCTGTAACCGCCTGCCCGAGACCGAACGCTATCGCGTTCCCGAAATGCTCCGCGGCAATCCGCTCGACGTGCGTAACGAGGCCTGGGCGAACAAGGTCGTCGCACTCGAACGCGTCGGCCGTTTCGGCACCGATAGCTGCTCGCCGACCGGACTGGGCGGCTTTACCGGCTGTACGCAGGCGCTGGTCGCGGGTGCGAAGGCCGAACGTCAGGCGGCGAACAAGACCGACTGGCAGGCAATGATCGCCGACGAACGCGCCAAGCGCATCGCGGGCATCGACGCCGCGGCGGACGAAGTCGAAGCCGCCGTCGTCGCCGAAGAGCGCGCGCTCGCCGAACGGCAGAAGGCGGCCGAAGAACTCGAACGGCAGGCCAGCGGCCAGGCCCCCGCGCCGACCGCCCCCGACGAAGCCGACGCGCAGCCGCTGCCGACCCCGCCGAAACGCTGATCTTCCCCCCTTAGCAATAAACCCCGCTCCACCGCCCCAAAAGGGGCGGCCATCCTGCCAGAAATGTAGCATTTTTGCGGCTTAGCGCGATTCAGTTGCGAATCCGCGCCGAACTGAGTGCAAAAATTAACGAATCGCTGGCAGAGTGTCTTGACTTGGGAATTTTTGAGGCAAAACGTGCGGTTCTGGGAATCGCCAGCCTAAGGGGGCTGTAACATGGCATCAACTTTTGGACCGCGCCTGTGGAGGCGCACGACCGTCAGCGTGCCGCCGGCACGGAGTCTCGGTCGCCGAATGACCTGGCATGCCGCTGCTGCCCTCCTCGCCTTTGCCGCTCTTCAGATCTGGCTCGTGATGAGCGCCGTCGCTGCCGGAGCGTCGTCGGCCTTCATCGTCGTCGCGCTGATCATGCTGGTCGCGCTCGCGCTTCCCGTGGCGCGGTCCACCGAACGGCACTGGTATCGGCTGAGCCGGCAGGCACTCGCAAGCTGGGGCCTTCATGCGCGCTTCCGCCGCGACGTCCGCCGCCTTTGGATCGCCGCGCTGACGCTGCCCTTCCTGTGGACCAGCGGCGCAATCGCCGCAACCGACGCGCTCGCTGCGATCATCAAATAAGCTTTTCCTTGTCACCGTCACCCCGGACTTGATCCGGGGGCCAAGACTTTGCCGCCGAAATGGATTTCGGCTCGAGCCTGCACTGAGCCTGTCGAAGGGTTCAGGCTGACGGGTTTGGTGACTTTATTTTGACCCTTGCCCGCGTGCCGTATAGGGCGCGGGGATGCTGACCGTTTCCGAAGCCCTCGACCGCGCAAAGATGCTGTGCGACGCCGCGACCAAGGCCGGCGCCGATGCCGCCGACGCGCTCTATTATTGCAACGCCGCGACGTCGGTCTCGATGCGGCTCGGCGCGCTTGAGGATGTCGAGCGGTCCGAAGGGCAGGATATTTCGCTGCGCGTCTTCGTTGGCCAGCGCAGCGCGAGCGTGTCGACCGCCGACATGGACGCGGGCGAACTTGCCAAGCTGGTCGAACGCTGCGTCGCGATGGCACGCGAAGCCCCCGAGGACCCCTATTCCGGTCTCGCGCCCGAAGAATTGCTGTTCAAGGGTGCCACCCCCGATTTCGACCTCGATGACGGCAGCGAAGCCGACCCGGCCGCGCTGCGCGAAGCCGCCCTGGCGGTCGAGGAAGCCGCGCGCGCTGTCGCCGGCGTCACCAACAGCGAAGGCGGCAGCGCCAGCCACAGCCGCACGCGCTTCGCTCTCGCCACCAGCCACGGCTTTGCCGGCGGCTATGGATCGAGCGGCCACAGCCTGTCGGCAAGCGTCATCGCGGGCGAAGGCGCAGGCATGCAGCGCGACTATGGCTGGCACAGCGCGCACTACCTCACCGACCTCGAAAGCGCCGCAGAGATCGGCGCGCGCGCTGGCACGCGTGCCGTCGCGCGGCTTAATCCCGGCAAGGCCCCGAACGGCAAGCTTCCGGTCCTGCTCGACCCGCGCATCAGCGGCGGCATCGTCGGACACCTGCTCGGCGCGATCGCCGGACCCGCAATCGCACGCGGGACGAGCTTCCTGCTGGGCAAGGAAGATCAGAAGCTGTTCGACAGCAGCATCGTCATCCGCGACGAACCCCATCGTCCGCGCGGCCTGCGCAGCCGGGCCTTCGACGGCGAGGGCCTGCCGACCGCGGCACGCGATCTCGTCGCCGATGGCAGGATCACCGGCTGGCTGCTCGACACCGCATCGGCCAAGCAGCTTGGCTTGGCCCCGACCGGCCACGCGAGCCGTGGCGGCGGCGCGTCGGGGGTCGGCGCAAGCAACCTGCATCTCGCGGCGGGCAGCGCGACCCCCGCGGCACTGATGGAAGGCATCGCCGAGGGCGTCTATATCACCGAGTTGATCGGTCAGGGCGTCAACCCGGTCACCGGCGACTACAGCCGCGGCGCATCGGGCTTCCTGATCAGGGACGGCGCGCTCGCCGGGCCGATCGCCGAGTTCACCATCGCGAGCAATCTTATCGATATGTTCGCCGCACTTATCCCGGCGAACGACCTTGAATTCCGGCACGGCACCAACGCGCCGACGTTGCGCATCGACGGCATGACCGTCGCGTCGAGCTAGGACCGGCGCCGATGCCCGGCCGCAACCTCGAAGCCGCGATCGCCGCGACCCGCGAAGTCGGCGACATGGCGATGGCGCGCTGGCGCGGCGAGGGGCAAGCCGTCAACGTCTGGAACAAATCGCACGACAATCCGGTCAGCGACGTCGATCTGGCGGTCGACGCACGGCTGAAAGCGGTGCTGGGCGCGATGGTGCCCGAGGCGGGATGGCTCTCGGAAGAGACCGCCGACAACGAAGCCCGCCTGTCGTGCCGTGCGATGTGGTGCGTCGACCCGATCGACGGCACGCGCGATTTCATCCGCGGCCGCCCCGGCTGGTGCGTGTCGGTCGCGCTCGTGATCGACGGCACGCCCGAATTCGGCATTCTCTATGCCCCTGCCCTCGACGAATTATGGGTAGCGCAAAAGGGTCAGGGAGCTTTGCTGAACGGCGAGACCCTGCACGCCAGCCAACGCACGCGGTTTCCGGGATCGCGTGTTCCCGCCGACGCGCTGCCCAAGGTCGACAGCGATCTGGTCATCGTGACCAAACCGAACAGCATCGCGCTGCGCATGGCACTCGTCGCCGACGATCGCGCCGATCTGGTCGCGACGCTGCGCTGGGGGTTCGAGTGGGACGTCGCGGCCGCCGCGCTGATCGCCAGCGAGGCGGGCGCGACCGTCACCGACGCGTTCGGCGAGCCCCTGAAGTTCAATACGCCCCGCGCGCAAGCCTTTGGTGTCATCGCCTGCGCGCCCGGGATTCATGCGGCGGTCGTCGACCGCTTGCGCGATCGGGCGGTCGCCCTTACATCGCATTCGTGAGCACCCGTTCCGACACGCAATCCACCGCAGTTCACTTGACTTTCGGGGCGACTCACCCTAACTGCGCGATCATTCCGACAGCCTGACCGGACGGCGAAGCGCCCTCATGCGCATCGTGGTCCGTTTTTTGCGTTGGAAATTCAGACGCTTTGAGATGGGGTCGTTTGCCTGCGACCCTGTGGAGCAGGAGAAAGTTACCAATGGCACGTATCGCGGGCGTCAACTTGCCCACCAACAAGCGCGTGATCATCGCGCTCACCTATATCCACGGCATCGGCCGCAAGAGCGCGATCGACATCGCCGACAAGCTGGGCATCGACCATACGCGCCGCGTACAGGACCTGTCCGACGCCGAAGTGCTGCAGATCCGTGAAACGATCGACGCCGACCACACGGTCGAGGGTGACCTTCGCCGCAACACGGCGATGAACATCAAGCGCCTGATGGACCTCGCCTGCTATCGCGGCCTGCGTCATCGCAAGGGCCTTCCGGTCCGTGGCCAGCGCACGCACACCAATGCGCGCACCCGCAAGGGCAAGGCCAAGGCGATCGCCGGTAAGAAGAAATAAGGTTTGAGCGCGTCCATCTGGGCGCGCTTCCTTGTTTCCCCCTGCCGGGGCAGCGGCGCATCGCCCGCCACCGGCCGTTCAGGATTTAGGTTAGGAATATATCATGGCTCGTGAACCGCAGCGCCTTCGTCGGCGCGAACGCAAAAACATCTCGTCGGGCGTCGCCCACGTCAACGCGACCTTCAACAACACGATGATCACCATCACCGACGCACAGGGCAACGCGATTGCCTGGTCGAGCGCCGGCATGATGGGCTTCAAGGGCAGCCGCAAGTCGACCCCGTATGCGGCGCAGGTTTGCGCCGAAGACGCCGGCAAGAAGGCCGCCGAACATGGCGTCCGTACGCTGGAAGTCGAAGTGAAGGGCCCGGGCGCCGGTCGTGAATCAGCTCTCCGCGCGCTGCAGGCTGTCGGGTTCCACATCACGTCGATCCGCGACGTGACGCCGATCCCGCACAATGGCGTCCGCCCGGCCAAGCGCCGCCGCGTCTGACGTCTTTTTTCGGGCGCGCCTCACCGCCGGGGCGCCGCCCGCATAAAAATCCTCGCTGGACAGGCAGCCGACCCCCGCCCGTCCCGCCCAAAGCAAAGGGAAATCCATGACTGTCAATATCCGGAACTGGCAGGAATTGAAGAAGCCCAGCAACCTGGAAATCAAGGCTGGCAGCGACGGCAAGCGCAAGGCGACCTTCGTCGCCGAACCGCTCGAGCGCGGCTTTGGCCTGACGCTTGGCAACGCGCTGCGCCGCGTGCTGCTTTCGTCGCTCCAGGGTGCGGCTATCACGTCGATCAAGATCGAGAACGTCCTGCACGAATTCTCGAGCCTGGCCGGCGTGCGTGAAGATGTCACCGACATCGTCCTCAACGTGAAGCAGATCGCGCTCAAGATGGAAGGCGAAGGCCCGAAGCGTCTTCAGCTTTCGGCGACCGGTCCCGCGACCGTCAAGGCCGGCGACATCATGGTTTCGGGCGACATCAAGGTGATGAACCCCAACCACATCATCTGCCACCTCGACGATGGTGCGACGCTGAACATGGAACTCGTTGCCGACACCGGCAAGGGTTACGTCCCCGCGACCGCAAACCGTCCGATCGACGCGCCGATCGGCCTGATCCCGGTCGACTCGCTCTACTCGCCGGTGCGCCAGGTCGCCTACAAGGTCGACAATGCCCGCATCGGTCAGGAACTGGACTATGACAAGCTGAACCTGACCGTCGAAACCGACGGCACGATCACCCCGGAAGACGCCGTCGCTTATGCCGCGCGCATCCTCCAGGACCAGCTCCAGGTCTTCGTCCACTTCGAAGAAGCGATGAACGACAGCGGTCTCATCGGCATGGCGGCTCCGTCGGCCACTGCCGACGAATCGGACGTCAACCAGCTCAACCGCTTCCTTCTCAAGAAGGTCGACGAGCTCGAACTGTCGGTCCGTTCGGCCAACTGCCTCAAGAACGACAACATCATCTACATCGGTGATCTCGTTCAGAAGACCGAAGCCGAAATGCTTCGCACCCCGAACTTTGGCCGCAAGTCCTTGAATGAAATCAAGGAAGTGCTGTCGTCGATGGGTCTTCGCCTCGGCATGGACATCCCCGGCTGGCCGCCGGAGAACATCGAAGAAATGGCCAAGAAGCTCGAACAAGAGCTGCTGGGCTAATCGAGATAGCGCCCCGGTTCGCCGGGGCGCCGTCACAACGGGAATGGGTCGGCCCGCAAATCGACCTGGCTTGGGGTACCTTGAACGGCCCCTCTGACAAACGAAGGACAAAGATATGCGTCATAAATCAGGTGGCCGGAAGCTTCAGCGCACGAGCGCGCATCGCACCGCCCTTTTCCGCAACATGTCGGCATCGCTCATCAAGCATGAGCAGATCACGACGACCGTCGCCAAGGCGAAGGAACTGCGTCCCTACGTCGAAAAGCTGGTGACGCTCGCCAAGCGCGGTGGCCTTGCCAACCGTCGCCTCGCGAACAGCCGCCTTCTCGACGACACGCAGCTCAAGAAGCTGTTCGACGTCCTCGCCGAGCGCTACAAGGACCGCAACGGCGGTTACACCCGCATCATCAAGGCCGGCATCCGCGCCTCGGACGCGGCACCGATGGCGGTCATCGAATTCGTCGACCGCGACGTCGACGCCAAGGGCCAGGATTCGGGCCCCGTCGAGCAGTATGACGACGAGGTGGAAGCCGCGTAAAACGCGCTTTCAGCGAAACGAGATCAAGGGCGGCATCCGAAAGGATGGCCGCCCTTTTTCATGGCCGCGGTGTCGGCTTTGGGTTGGAAAGCGGGCATCCCGTCCCCCGCTTCCGTCATCCCGGGCTTGACCCGGGATCCCGCTTTTTGACGCACTCACTGGCTTCGATTTCAAGCGGGACCCCGGATCCAGTCCGGGGTGACGAAAAAGGATTGGTCGGCAACCGGTCGTTTCCCATTTGCGCACCCCGGCGAAGGCCGGGGCCCAGGGCTTCAGAGAGCCGACCTCTGCTCGTTGCGCTCTGGACCCCGGCCTTCGCCGGGGCACACACCTGCAACGGCAGCAATCGGTCATTACCCGAACCTCGTCATCCCGGGCTTGACCCGGGATCCCGCTTCTTGAGGCGCCCACTGGCTTCAACTTCACGCGGGACCCCGGATCAAGTCGAACGAGCCACGTGTCGCGTTCGAGGGTAACGATGATGGAAAGGGCCGCAACCGGTCGAAACCCGCCCGCCGGTACTTGACTTCCTATCCCCTATGTCCGATATTTCTGTCATGACAGAAATTACCGAAAACCTGTCGAAGCTTTCCCCGGCCGCGACCGAGTTCATCCTTCACTGGGGCAATCTTGGCAACCAGTGGGGCGTCAACCGCTCGGTGGCGCAGATCCACGCGCTATTGTTCATCTCCGACCGCCCGCTCCATGCCGAAGAAATCGCAGAAATGCTTGGGCTGGCACGTTCCAATGTTTCCAATTCGATCAAGGAGCTGCTCGGCTGGCGGCTGATCGAACGCGTTCCGCTGCTCGGCGACCGGCGCGACCATTTCACGGCCGAGAAGGACATCTGGGAAATGGTCACGCGCATCGCCGCGGGGCGCAAGGCGCGGGAGGTCGACCCCGCCGAAGCGGCGCTGAAAGCGTGTGTCGCCCGCGCGGCGGATGACCCACAATTGAGCGGCGAAGCCAAGGCGCGGCTCGCCGACATGCTCGATTTCGTCACGACGATGGGGCGCTGGCACGACGAGATGCTGAGCGTGCCCAAACCTGCACTGATGCGGCTCATCAAACTCGGCGCCGGGGTGACCAAGCTGATCAACTGGCGCCCGGGCAAGGGCAAGGACGCCGGATAGGAGGCCAGCGATGCGCGGCACGGCAAAGCGGATGATCGACGCACGGGAACCCGCCGCGTGCGAAAGTGGCGAGGCGCTGTCCGACGATCGCTTCCGCCGCCTCGTTCCGCGCGCTGCATGGGACGCACTCCCCCATGATGTCCGTCAACGCTTCAGCAAGCGCCTCTCCGGCACGGCGGTCGCGACCTATCGCGGCGAGATTGTCTGGACGCGCCTTTCGCGCGCCGGATGGTTGCTCGCACAGTTCTGCCGGTTGATCGGCGCGCCCTTGCCGACCAGCCGCAGCGGCCCCGCACCTGCCGCCGTCGCCGTCAGCGAAGACCGCAAAAGCGGCGGCCAATGCTGGACGCGACTCTACGGTCGCGCCCGTGGCCACCCGCAAGTCATCCATAGTGCAAAAAGCTTTGCGGGACCGACGGGGCTGGAGGAACATATCGGTGGCGGCTTCGGCATGGCGCTTGCCGTCCGCGCCGAGGCCGACGCGCTGATCTTTACGTCCGATCATTATTTCTGGCAGGCGGCGGGACTTCGGTTCCGCATCCCCGGCTGGCTCTCCCCCGGCACGACCGTCGTGACGCACCAGCATCTGGGCAGCGGCCTTTTCGCCTTCGATCTCAAGGTCACGCATCCGCAGCTTGGCGAACTCCTCAACCAGCACGGGCTGTTCCGCGATGCCTGACCAAGCCGGCCCGATCATCCTGTTCGATGCCGAATGCGTGCTGTGCTCGGCCAATGCGCAATTCGTCCTGCGCCACGACAAGTCCGCACGGTTCCGCCTTGCGTCGATCCAGGGCGAGGCGGGCCGCGCATTATGCCGCGAACACGGTCTCGATCCGAACGATCCGACGACCATTCTCGTGATCAAAGACGCGCGCGTGCGGCGCGATAGCGATGCGGTTCTGGCGATTTACGAAGGGCTCGGCCGGCCCTGGCGGCTATTTTCGCTTTTACGCCTCGTTCCCGCGTTGCTCCGCGATCCGGTTTACCGATGGATCGCGCGCAATCGTTACCGGCTGTTCGGAAGACGCACGTCCTGTTGGATCGCCCCGCCCGAATATCGCAGCAGGATATTGCCATGAAGATATTGATCCTCGGGGGCTATGGCGTGTTCGGCGGCCGCCTTGCCGAACTGCTCGCCGATTTGCCCGACCTCGACCTGCTGATCTGCGGCCGCGACCTCGCCCGCGCGGAACGCTTCTGCGCGGCCTATCGTGGCGCCGCGCGCGTCCATCCGCACGCGCTCGACCGGCGCGATATCGCCGGCGCGCTGGACGATCTCCTGCCCGACCTCGTCGTCGATGCGTCGGGGCCTTTTCAGGACTATGGCGCCGACCGTTATCGCGTCGTCGAAGCCTGCATCGCGGCAAAGACCGACTATCTCGACTTTGCCGATGGCGCCGATTTCGTCTTCGGCATCGATCGCTTCGATGCACAGGCAAAGGCCGCCGATATCTTCATCCTGACGGGCGTCAGCAGCTTTCCCGCACTTACCGGGGCGGTGCTGCGCGAGATGGCAAAGACGATGGACATCCGCACCGTCGAAGGCGGGATCGCGCCCTCGCCTTTTGCAGGAATCGGGCTCAACGTGATGCGCGCGGTCGTCGGCTATGCCGGCGCGCCGGTTAAATTGCGGCGCGGCGGTCGGGACGGCCATGGCATCGGCCTGGCCGAGAGTCTGCGCTATACCGTCGCAGTCCCCGGCCGGTTGCCGCTCAGGAACATTCATTTCTCGCTCGTCGACGTCCCCGATCTCCAACTCATTCCGCGCGCATGGCCTGCGATTACGGACATCTGGATGGGCGCCGGGCCGGTGCCCGAAATCCTGCACCGCATCCTGAACCTTCTCGCCAAAACGCGCGCGCGTTTTCACCTGCCCTCGTTCGAGCCGTTTTCTCGACTTTTCTATGCAGTGCTCAACCGCATGCGTTTCGGCGAGCATCGCGGTGGCATGTTCATCCGCGCGCGCGGTCTGGTCGACGACCGGCCGGCGGAGCGGAGTTGGCATCTTTTGGCCGAGGGCGATGACGGCCCCTATATTCCTTCGATGGCGATCGAGGCGATCGTCCGCAAACTGCGCACCGGCGACCGCCCGGCCGCGGGCGCGCGATCCAGCGTCGATGCGCTGACGCTGGCCGACTATGACGCGCTTTTCGACGGCCGCTCGATCCACACCGGGTTTCGCAGCGAAGAAGCGGGCGCCCCGCTCTATCGTCAGATACTCGGAGCTGCCTTCGACACCCTGCCGCCGCAGCTTCGGTCGCTGCACGGAAGCAAGGCCGAACGCCGGTGGCAAGGCCATGCGGAAGTCCGCCGCGGCACGGGGCTGCTCGCGCGCCTTGCCGCCGCCATCATCGGTTTCCCCAAAGCCGCGGCAAGCGTGCCGGTCACGGTCGCTTTCACCGCCGAAGAGGGGGGCGAGCGCTGGAGCCGCGATTTCGGCGGCAAGCGCTTTTCGTCGCTGCAGTCGCGCGGAACCGGACGAAGCGACTATCTGCTCGTCGAACGCTTCGGTCCCCTGTCCTTTGCCATGGCGCTCGTGACCCGGGATGAGCGCCTCTATCTCGTCCCGCGCCGATGGTCGGCCTTTGGCATTCCCATGCCGCGCTGGCTGATGCCGGACGGCACGAGTTTTGAGGCGGAAGCCGATGGCCGGTTCTTCTTTGACGTGGAAATCTCTGCGCCGCTTGTCGGATTGATCGTCGCCTATCGCGGATCGCTCGAACCCGTCTGACGGGTATCAAATCCCCTTGCCCGTCTCCTGTCGATGCCTACATATCGGCGCACGATAATTTCCCCAGAAAAGAGGTCGCCTTGCCATGCCCCGTAAAACCCTGTCCGCGCCGCTGGCGCTTGTTGCCCTGACGATGATTCCGGGCGCAGCACAGGCGGCCGACGCCGCCGCGGCATCGGCATCGGCATCGGTCAAGGCGCTGGCCTATCCCGATACGGCGCGCGGCGACACGATCGACCCTCAGTTCGGGGTCGATGTCGCCGACCCCTATCGCTGGCTCGAGGATGATGTTCGCGTCAACCCCAAGGTCGCCGACTGGGTCGTGGAACAGAACAAGGTGACCGATGCCTATCTGGACACGCTGCCCGGGCGTGACACGTTCAAGAAGCGGATGACCGAACTTTACAACTACGAGCGCTTCGGCCTGCCGACGAAGGCGGGGACGCGCTATTTCTACAGCCGCAACGACGGGCTCCAGCCGCAGTCGGTGCTTTACGTCCGCGAAGGGTTGAAGGGCGAAGGCCGCGTGCTGATCGACCCCAATAGCTGGGCCAAGGACGGCGCGACCGCGCTCGGGGAATGGAATCCGTCGGAGGACGGCAAACATCTCCTCTATTCGGTGCAGGACGGCGGCACCGACTGGCGCATCGTCCGGGTCAAGGATGTCGCGACCGGGCAGGATTTGTCCGACGAGGTCCGCTGGGTTAAATTCTCCGCGCTCGATTGGGCAAAGGACGGCAGCGGCTTTTATTATTCGCGCTTCCCCGAACCCAAGGAGGGCGAGGCCTTCCAGTCGCTCAACGAGAATCACAGCGTCTATTTCCACAAGCTCGGGACGCCGCAGAGCGCCGACGTGCTGATCCACGCGACCCCCGACAAGCCCAAGCTGAACAACAGCGCGGTGGTCACCGACGACGGCAAATATCTGCTCGTCGTCTCGTCCGAAGGCACCGACGAACGCTATGGCCTGACGCTGTATCCGACCGACAAGCGCAGCGCGAAGCCGATCGTGCTGGTGGACGACTTTGCGAACAATTGGGAATATGTGACCAACGAGGGGCCGCGCTTCACCTTCGTCACCAACAAGGGCGCACCGCGCGGGCGCCTGGTCTCGCTCGACATCAAAAAGTCCGCGGCGCTGACCGAACTGGCCGGCGAGAATGAGGCGACACTGGTCGGCGCGTCGCGCGTCGGCAATCGCATCATCCTCTCCTACCTCGGCGATGCGAAGTCGGAAGCGCGGATGATCGCGCTCGACGGAAAGCCGGTCGCCAACATCAACCTTGCCGACATCGGTTCGGCCTCGGGCTTCGGCGGCAAGTCGAGCGATCCCGAAACCTTTTATGCCTTTTCAAGCTATGCGCGGCCGACGACTATCTATCGCTTCGACACGCAGACCGGGCGGAGCGAGATTTTCGCCGAGCCGAAGCTGACCTTCAAACCGGCCGATTTCAGCGTCGAACAGCGCTTTTACAAATCAAAAGACGGTACCGAAGTGCCGATGTTCCTGGTGATGAAAAAGGGCCTCGACCGCAGCAAGGGCTCGCCGACGCTTCTTTACGGCTATGGCGGCTTCAACGTCTCGATGACCCCCGGCTTCTCGCCGACGCGCCTCGCCTGGGTCGACAAGGGCGGCGTGCTGGCGATCGCCAACCTGCGCGGCGGCGGCGAATATGGGAAGGCGTGGCACGATGCCGGCCGCCTCGACAAGAAGCAGAATGTCTTCGACGATTTCATCGCGGCGGGCGAATATCTGATTGCAGAGGGGATTGCCGGCAAGGGCCAGATCGCGATCGAGGGCGGGTCGAACGGCGGGCTGCTCGTCGGCGCAGTCACCAACCAGCGCCCCGACCTGTTCGCCGCCGCGCTGCCCGCGGTCGGCGTGATGGACATGCTGCGCTTCGACCGCTTCACCGCGGGGCGCTATTGGGTCGACGATTATGGCTATCCGTCGAAGGAAGGCGATTTCAAGAACCTGCTCGCCTATTCGCCCTACCATAATATCAAGGACGGCACCGCCTATCCCGCGGTGCTGGTGACCACCGCCGATACCGACGACCGCGTCGTTCCGGGGCACAGCTTCAAATATACCGCCGCGCTCCAGCACGCGAAGGCGGGCGACAAGCCGCATCTGATCCGCGTCGAAACGCGGGCGGGCCATGGCAGCGGCAAGCCGACGGACAAGATCATCGCAGAGGCGGCCGACAAATATGCCTTTGCGGCGAAGTGGACCGGGCTGAGCGTCGAATAATGAGTTACGCGCTTTCCTTCACCGCAACCGATCCCGCTGAACTCTGGGCCGAGGCAGGCGACGCTGCCGCGGCGCTCGTCGAGGGCGAGCCCGACGGCATCGCCAATATGGCGAATGTCGCGGCGCTGATCTGGCAGGCGATCCCCGACCTCAACTGGGCGGGTTTCTATCGGTTCGACGGGACAGAACTGGTCCTCGGTCCATTCCAGGGCAAGGCAGCGTGCATCCGCATTCCGCTCGAAAAGGGCGTATGCGGTGCCGCCGCGCGGCTGCGTGCGACTCAGCGTGTCGAGGACGTTCACGCCTTTCCCGGCCACATCGCGTGCGACGCCGACAGCCGCAGCGAACTCGTCGTGCCGGTGATCGCGGGCGATCGCCTCATCGGCGTGCTCGATCTCGACAGCCCGCTTCCCGCGCGCTTCACGGCCGCCGATCAGGCGGGCGCCGAAGCACTGGTCGCGCGCATCGCTGCGTCGCTCGCCGCCTGAATCCCTGACCCAAAACGGGACGCATTCTTCAGGGTTAACGGATTCGCGACGAATCGCTAATTTTGCTAACAAACTGTTAACCAATCGGTTCGCGCCGAGGGAACAGGGAGTTTGGCATGCGTACGACTATGTTGTTGGGACTGGCCGCAGGGACGTTGCTGTTGACGGCAAACGCCAGCGCCGAACAGCCCGCGCTCGACTATGGCGTTCCGGCCGACCCCGATGCCCGCGTCTATACCGGCTATCCCGATCGCGTGCCGAGCGAAGTCGAGTACCGCCGCGTCTCGGGCTATGATGCCGAGGGTCGCTGGACCGGGACGTGGGACGGAACCTACGAGACTCCCGACGGCCGCCGCTACGAAGGCCGCTACGAAGGCACCATCGAAGGCCATGGCCCCGACTACCCCCCACCCCCCGCTTACGATCCTTATTATCACGGCGGATATGACGCCCGTTACAACGAAGAGATGGAACGCCGCTGTGGCCGGGGGGGCACAGTGGGCGGCGCGGTTGTCGGCGGGCTCGTGGGGGGCATCGCCGGCAACCGCATAGCCGGACGCGGTGACCGCACCGCCGGCACGCTGATCGGCGCCGGAGTCGGCGCGCTTGCCGGCAGCGCGATCGGCAATGCCGCGGACAAAAAGAAGTGCGAAGATTATTGGTCGAGCCGCAGCGCGCGCTACGACGGCTATTATCAGGGCGGCACTTATCCGGGCGGATATTCGACGACCTACCAATATGGCGGCTACGGCTATGGCTATTACACTCCCGGCGTCGTCGTCACGACGATCATCAGCGGAGCGCCAGTCGTGACCGAGCGGGTCGAGACCTCGACGCGCACCTATTATGAAAATGTGCCGGTGCGGAAACGTTATGTGGCGAAGAAAAAGTGGAGGCCGAAACCCAAGGCCGCCCCGCGCTGCGTCTGCTGAGATTTAAGAGACGGGTCTGGTCACCTGTAGCTGGTCCAAAGGCCCGTCATCTTCAGGATGGCGGGCCTTTTCCTTGGGGCTCGCCTTACCGCGCTGCGGCAACGGTTCAGCGGCGCGAAAGCATCGCGGGCGTAGGGCGGGATCATTGCGGGCCGGACCATCCGGGGCCCACAGGGAGTTTCCCTCGATGCGCAAATTGACCAGCTTCACCACCGCCGCGGCGATCGTCGTGACCTCGATCGGCCTTAGCGCCACCCCCGCCGAAGCGCGTGGACGATATGGCGGCTGGGGCTATCGCCACCACGACCGGATCAGCACTGGCGACGTGCTCGGCGGGCTGCTCATCATCGGCACCATTGCAGCCATCGCCAGTTCGGTCAGCAAGGACAAGCGCGAGCGCGCGCCCGATTATCGGTACGAGCCGCCGTATCGCAGCGATGACGGCCGGCAAGAAGTGCCGCGTTACGAACCCGAAGCGCAGAACGACGCCGTCCCCGGCCCCTATGGCCGCGGCGAAGCCGAAAGCCGTGCCGCCGATGCCTGTAGCTGGGCGGTCGAGGGCGAGTTGGGCGACGACGCCCGCGTCGACAGCATCACCGGGACCGAGCCCAACAATGGCGGCTGGTATGTCACCGGCACCGCCTCGCGCCTCGGCGGCGAGGTGAAAAGCTTTGGCTGCAGTTACCGGAATGGCCGCGTCGTCGACGTCAATTTCGGCTGACGGAATGCCATAGCGGCAAAGGCCCCCCGCCCCATGGCGCGGGGCCTTTTTCTTTATGAACGCCAGCAAAACCAAGGCTGAACGCCAGATAAGCGCCGGGTTCAGGACGGCGTCACAGCGCCTGCAATATATCATCCTCAACAGGCCGCGAAACGCCGCCTGCGCTTTTTGAGGAGACCGAACCATGGCTATCAATACCAACCTGACCAAGGCCGCAATTGGTGCGGCCACCGCCGGCGCGATGCTGATGAGCGCTGCCCCCGCCGCGGCACGCGACCGCTATGACCGCGACGGCATCAGCGCAGGCGAAATCATCGCCGGCGCGGTGGTGATCGGCGGGCTCGCCGCGATCCTGTCGAGCGGCAATAACGATCGTTACGACCGCGATGGCCGCTATGACGATCGTTATCGTGGCCGCTACGACGATGCGCGCTACGGCTACGGCTATGACTATAACCGCTATGGCAACAGCCGCAGCGCGGTCAGCCAGTGCGTCAACGCCGTCGAACGCGGCAGCCGCCGCTATGGCCGCACCGACGTCACCGAAGTGACGAGCATCGACCGCAAGCGCGAGGGTTATCGCGTCAAAGGCCGCGTGATCGTTAACGACGGCTGGCGTGGCCGCTGGGGCCGCGGCGGATCGTATGACAGGGGCAAGTTCACGTGCGACATCCGCTATGGCCGTGTCCAGGATATCCGCTTCTCGGGCCTCGGCTAATCTCCCGATGCCCTGACGATCCGGCCCGCCCGTGCTCAGGCACGCGGCGGGCCTTCTTTTTGTGCGGTTCCCGCCTCCGCGGCTGGTTGGGCCGCCGGATCCCGCGCTGGTGGAGGAATCACGTCCGCCAAATATCTTCGGCGACCCGAATAATTCGTGGATATTATCAAACACGCTATACGAAAATTTACCTTCCTCCTTTAGGACTGGGATCGGGACCAATCAGATAACCGTCCGAGGTGGGAATCGGGCGGCAGTTGTCGAGTCGCGCATGTCGAATCCCGAGGCCTCCCCTGCCTCATCGCTACCGGATGAAAAGCGCCAGCCGCGACAGTCACGGCTGGTCAAGGCGGCGCTCGGCTGTCAGCGGCTGGGCCGGTTCGACGTCACGCTTCGCAACGTCTCACTAACGGGAATCGGCGGACAAGGGCCGCATATCCTGCAGATCGGCGAGCGCATGACGGTGTTCTTGCCCGGGCACGAGCCAATGATGGGAACCGTACGCTGGGTCGCGGGAACACGCTTCGGAATCCAGACCGACCGCGAAATCGAAACCATCCGCCTGCGCGCTGCGCACAACGACCAGATCGTCGCCGCCGACAGCCGCGCCGATTTCCAGATCGTGCCGCCGCCGCGCGTCGACACCTGGCGCCCGGGACTGACGCGCGCGACCAGCCTGCCAGGGCAATTCGGGCGGAAGCGCTGACCGACGTCCATCCTGGAGCCGAGAAGCCGGTTGTGGACGTATCTTCGCGATCCGCTGACGCTTAAAGCCACAGCAGTTTTTTGCGGAAATCCGCCTAAGGGTGGCGAGCGGAGGCCAGCAGCTCCAACCCGCACCCCGGGACCGCGATTCGCCTATTTCTTGAGCCCGATTTCGCGGAGCCGTTCCTGCAAATAATCGTCCGCGGTTATCGGCGTCGGATAGAGGTTCGGGTGCGAGGCGTCGATGCAGCTTTCGAGCGTTTCGATCGGATAGTCCGAACGGAAATGCAGGAAGAAAGGCATCGAGTAACGCGCGACACTCGCGCGGCCTTCGTCGGGGTTGCGGACGCGGTGCGTCGTCGAGGGCAGCTTGTTGTTGGTCAGCCGCTGCAACATGTCGCCGACATTGACCGCCATCGCACCAGGCGGCGGGCTGACCGGAAGCCAGCTACCGTCCTTGTCGAGGATCTCGAGCCCAGCCTCTTCAGCGCCGAGCAGCAGCGTGATCGTGTTGATATCCTCATGCGCTTCGGCGCGGATGCCCTTTGCGGGAGCTTCGACCGGCGGGTAATGGAGCAGGCGCATCACGCTGTTGCCATCGGCGACGGTGTCATCGAAGAAATCGGGTGCGAGGCCAAGGTAGCGCGCGATCCCCGAAAGCAGCCGACCGCCCACACGGTCGAATTCGGCGAACAGCTTGTCATAGGCGGTGCGGAATCCTTCGACCTCGGCGGGCCAGACATTGTTCGGCTGCTGCGCCGCGAGGCGGTGGCCGACGGGCAGGTCGCGGCCGACGTGCCAGAATTCCTTGAGGTCGACTTCCTTTGCGCCCTTCGCGATCTCCGTCCCGAACGGGGTGTAACCGCGCGCACCGCCGCCGCCGGCGATATGATAGGCGCGCTTCGTTTCTTCGGGCAGCGCGAAGAAGGCCTTCGCCTTGTCCCAGGCTTCGTCGATCAGCGCAGGGTCGATGCCGTGGTCGGTGATCATCGCGAAGCCGAAACGTTCGAACGACGCTCCGAAATCTTTCGCGAACTGATCGGCAGGAAGCGACATGGAAATGACGGGAACGGCAGCGGTCATGAAAGATAAGTCCATCTGATAAGGGGCGGCGCCCGTCGGGGCGCGTCATGAGTCGCGATTTAGGCGCTGCGCGGCCGCGGTTAAAGGGAAAAAGGCGGTTTCGCCGCGCGATCGGCTCGGCTAAGTCCCGCCCCATGGCAAAGCAATATTGGCTGATGAAATCCGAACCCGACGCCTATGCGTGGGAACAACTCGTGCGTGAAGGCACAGGGATGTGGGACGGGGTGCGCAATCACACCGCGAAGCTGAACCTTATGGCGATGAAGGTCGGCGACGAGGCGCTCTTTTATCACAGCAATATCGGCAAGGAATGCGTGGGGATCATGACGATCACCGAGACCGCCTCGCCCGATCCCACCGCCGAAAAGGGTTCGCCCTGGGTCATCGTTCGCGTTGCCCCGGTGCGCGCGCTGAAGCATCCGGTAACGCTTGCGGCGATCAAGGCCGACCCGGCACTCGCTGACATGGACCTGATCCGTCAGTCGCGGCTGTCGGTCGGGCGCGTGACGCCCGCCGAATGGAAGCATATTCTGAAAAAGTCGGAAAAGCCCGAGGGCTGATCCCGCACCGTTACCGGGCTCCGTCACTCGCCACGAAGTTTCGCCTGCAGGTGCGCCGCCACCGACACATGAAGCGGGTTGACGAATTCGCAGCCGTAATTGTTGCCGTCGGCACGGCGGACGACGGCCTCCAGAGGCTGAAGTCCTGGCAGGTTCACCCAGATATTCTTGCCGATTTGCGGGCGGAACGAGGTTACCATGCGAAAACCGGTCGACGACAGGTCGAACAGCTCGACGTCGAAGGGGTTGAGTCCGGGTTCCCGAAAGCGCGCGCGCGCCTTAACGGGAGCGCGTTCGGCGCCACGCCCGGCGGTCGGCGCCTTTCTGGTTTCGATGGTGCGATTCCCCAACACGGCTTGGTCCCTGCGTTGATCTTTTGATTCGCCCGCTTTTAGGGCGCCGTTGGTTATCGTAAAGTGAAGCGATATGGTGAAAATCAGCTACACTGGAGGCGTGTCGCCCACCGCCATCAACTGGCTGGGATAGGGAATTGCGAGCGTCACCGCGGCACGCCATTCGCCGCTTAGCCAAGTAGCATAGTCCTCAGGATGCACGATCACCGGCATGCCCTTCGGCTGATGATATGCGACGAGCCGGTTCGGGTCGGTCATGAGCATCGCGAAGCAGGGCCAGTCCTCACCCTGGCGCAGGATTCCGGCGAAGGCGAACACCGGCCGCGATGGCACCGAAAACCAGTGCTGGCGCCGCGCGCCTTCGCTGCCCGACCAATATGCAAAGGCGGTGACCGGAATCAGGCAGCGCAGCTCGGCGTGGCGGAGCGTGCCGATCCAGAATGGGCTTTGAAGATTGCGGACATGGGTGACCGGCTGGGTGCCCTGCGGCGGCGGCGGAACGCCCCATAATTTTGGGCGGAGATAGCGGCGCGCGCCGCCGCGGCCGTCGCTGACGATCACCGGCGCAGGGCGCGCCGGCGCGACATAATCGCCGGTCCAGGGGTCCTTCCCCGCCTCGGCGCCGAACGCGGCGGCAATCGCGCTCGCGGGTGCATCGAGGCGGTAGAGACTTGTAATTGCGGGGCCTCAGTCGCTTCCGCGCACCCGCCCGCGTCCGGCCTTGATCGTGCTGCGCGCCTTCTTGCTGTCGACGCGCTTCGCCTTGGCCGCCTTGCTCGGCTTGGTCTTGATACGGCGTTCGGGGCGGATGAGTGCGGCGTCGATCAATTCGGAAAGGCGCGCACGCGCATCGGCGCGATTCGCTTCCTGCGTACGAAAGCTCCGGGCGAGAATGACGAGTTCGCCCGCTGCGGTCATCTTGCTCCCTGCGAGCGCCTTGAGCCGCCGATAGGTATCCGGCGCCAGCCCCAGCGCAAAAACGTCGACGCGCAGTTGGCAGGCGGTCGCGACCTTGTTTACATTCTGCCCCCCAGGGCCCGACCCCGCGAGAAACTTCTCGCTGATCGCGCTTTCTGGAATTTCAGCCACGCGTGGGCTCCGCTCCCTCCGGTGCCGCAAAGCCCAATGCGACGAAGCTGTCGGGGAACGGCGCCTCGGCAATTATAGACGGCTTGACGTCACGTTTTACGACCAGCCTTTCGGCGTGGAGCAAGGTGCGCGTTTTGGTGCCGCCGCGGCCGTAGACGGGATCGCCGACGAGCGGGAAGCCGAGCCCTTCGAGCGCATGGACGCGCAACTGGTGGGTGCGGCCGGTTTCAGGGCGGAAGCGCAGCAGGCTGCGGCCCTCGACGACGGCAAGCTTTTCCCAGTGCGAAACCGACGGCTTGCCCTTGGGATCGCCGACCATGCGCCAGCCATCTTCGGCGGTCGACACCTTGGCGAGCGCAATATCGATCGTGCCACCATCCCCTTCGGGCACGCCATCGACGATCGCCAGATATTGCTTTTCGACCTCGCGGCTCTCGAACGCGCGGGTGAAGCGGCCGTGCGCCTTGGGATTGCGCGCAAGGAGCAGGCAGCCCGAGGTGTCGCGATCGAGCCGGTGGACCGCGAGCGGCCAGCGCTTGAATCCGAACCGCAACAGGTCGAGATGATTTTCGAGGCTGAGGCTGCCGTCGCGCGGCGCATCGACGGGAAGGCCCGCTGGCTTGTCGATGACGAGGGCCTCGCCATCGAGGAAAAGGACACGATCTGAAAGGAGCATGGCGCGCTATAGGCGCGCCGCCGCCTAGTCGAAAGTGTAAACGTCCATTGCGAGCAGGCCATAGGTGACGCTGTGGTGCAAACGTTCGGCCTTAAGCGGCACTCCGCCAGCGCCCATCGCGACGAACAGCGGCAAAATATGGTCGGGCGTCGGATGATTGTCGGCGCCGTGCGGCGCCCGTTCGACGCAGTTCAGCACATCGTCGATGGCCCCCGCAGACATGCGTTCCGCGATCCAATCGGTGAAGTCGGTAACCCAGGCTGGCGCCGGGGCGTCGATCGGCAGCCGCGCCGAAAACAGCGCGCGGAGGTTGTGCGTGATGCTGCCCGATCCGACGATCAGCACGCCCTCGTCGCGCAGCGGCGCCAGCGCCTGCCCCAATGCGAAATGCCATTCGGGCGACGCGTTCGAGTGGATCGAAAGCTGGACCACGGGAATATCGGCGTGCGGATAGATCAGCGACAGCGGCACCCATGCGCCATGGTCGAGCCCGCGTTCGTGATCGGCGGTGACGGCAAGGCCGTGGCCAGCGAGCAATTCGACGACGCGCGATGCCAGCGCCGGATCGCCCGGCGCGGGATAGCGCATCGCGAACAGTTCATCGGGGAAGCCACCGAAGTCGTGGATCGTCGGCGGCGCGGGTGATGCCGTCACCGTCGCGCGGCCGCCCTGATACGCCGCGTCATGGTGCGCCGATACGACAAGGATCGCGCGCGGGCGTGGCAATTGGTCGCCCAGCCCAGCGAGGAAGTCCCGCGCCGGGCTGGGCTCGAGCGCCATCATCGGCGAGCCGTGCGAAAGGAAAAGGCTCGGGAGACGGCGCATCGTCTCAGACAATCAGTTTCGCGGCGGTGCGCGCGACGCGCTCGCCAAGATAGCGGGCGCCGGCAAGGTCGGCCTCGCCCGGCTGGCGCGAGCCGTCGGCACCGGCGATCGTCGTCGCGCCATAAGGCGCGCCGCCCTTCACCTCGTCGACTCCCATTTGGCCAGCAAAGCCATAGTCCAGCCCGACGATCGTCATGCCGAAGTGAATGAGGTTGGTGAGGACCGAGAAGAGCGTCGTTTCCTGGCCGCCATGCTGCGATCCGGTCGAAGTGAAGGCCGCGCCGACCTTGCCATTCAACTTGCCCTGCGCCCAGACGCCGCCGGCGGTGTCCCAGAAGCTTGCCATCTGGCTCGACATACGGCCGAAGCGCGTCGGCGTGCCGACGACGATCGCGTCATAATTGGCGAGTTCGTTGGGATCGCTGAGCAGCGGATGCGCGGTGTCGGTCTTGAACCCCGCGGCCTGCACGACCGCGGCGGGCGCGGTCTCGGCAACGCGGCGGATATCGACCTCGGCGCCCGCGGCGCGGGCGCCGTCGGCGACGGCGTCGGCCATCTGTTCGACATGACCATAGCTCGAATAATAAAGCACCAGTACCTTGGCCATCATATAGTCCTTTCATTCAAACGAAGCCGCCGCCGCGGGAGGAAGGCGCGACGGCGGCAGGGAGTCAGGCGGCCTGTTTCAGGTCTGCGATCGCAGTGGTCGCCTGGTTGATCGCTTCGCCGTTCATCATCTGCTGGTCGGCGGCGATGATGTTGACATCGGTGATGCCGACGAAGCCCAGAACGTGGCGCAGATAGCCGGTGGCGAAGTCATAATCGCTGCCGACGGGCACGCCGCCCGAGGTGACGACAAGATAGGCCTTCTTGCCCTTGAGCAGCCCCTCCGGCCCCGCTTCGGTGTAGCGGAAGGTCTTGCGGGCGCGGGCGATCAGGTCGATCCACGCTTTCAACGCGGCGGGGATGCTGAAATTATAGATGGGCACGCCGATGACGATCGTGTCGGCGGCTTCGAGTTCGGCGATCATTTCGTCCGACGCGGCGAGCGCGGCTTTCTGGTCATCCGAACGGTCGGCATCGTCGGTGAAATTGGCACCGACCCAGTTTTCGGTGAGCAAGGCCGGCGGCGTGTTCGCGAGATCGCGGTGGGTAACGGCGGCGCCGTAACCTTGTTCGACCAGGCGGGTCACAAGCTGGTCGGTCAACTGACGGCTCGTCGAACCATTGTGGCGGGCGCTCGAATCGATGCGGAGAATATGGCTCATCTTGCTGCTCCTTGATTTTGGATGGGAGGGAGGGGGTGCCGCGAGTCGCCCGATCTTTGGGGGGAAGGGAACTCGCGGCACAGGTTGGGCCGCCGACAGGGAGGGGGTTAGGCGGCGGCCCAGGGGACTTCGTCAGAGGCTGTCCACGAGCACCAGTTCGGCGTCGTCGAGCGCCTCGACCTCGATCGTGCCGACATCGCGGAGTGCGATGCCGTCGCGGGGGTCGGCGTCCGTGCCATTGACGCGGATGCGGCCCTTCGCGGCGACCAGATAGGCGTGGCGTCCGGGCTCGAGGTCGTAGGAGACGCTCTCACCAGCGTTCACCGCTGCTGCCGCGACGCGGGCATTGGCGCGGATCGGAAGGGCCCCAAAGCCCTCGACGTCGCCCTCGATGCCGCTTGCCAGCGTCACGAACTGGCCCGACCGGTCGGCTTTGGGGAACTGTCGAGCGCCCCAGCCGGGATTGCCGCCGTCGCGGTCGGGCATGATCCAGATCTGGAAAAGCGTCGTTTCCTCATCTTCCAGGTTGAACTCGCTGTGCGTCACGCCGGTGCCGGCGCTCATCACCTGGACGTCGCCCGCCGCGGTGCGGCCGGTGTTGCCCATGCTGTCGCGGTGCGTGATCGCGCCGGTGCGGACATAGGTGATGATTTCCATGTCACGGTGCGGGTGCGGCGGAAAACCCGACTGCGCCGCGATGGCATCGTCATTCCAGACGCGCAGCGCGCCCCAGCCCATCCGCTTCGGGTCGTGATAGCTCGCGAAAGAGAAATGGTGACGGGCGTCGAGCCAGCCGTGGTTGGCGTGGCCCAGCGTGTCGAATTTGCGGATGTCGATCATTGGCCTTGTCCTTTCCTTGCCGCCCGGCAGCTTTGATGCCCGGCGGCGTTCATCTGTTGAGGACAAAATAGTCATTGGGATCGTTTCGAAAATAGCGTAGATGGAAAACCATCGTTTCCAATCATGAGGTATTCGTGGCGCTTCCCGACTATGAAGGCTGGGCCTGTTTCGTTGCCGTCGCCGACGGCGGCAGCTTTACTTCGGCGGCGGCGTCGCTCGGCCTGTCAAAGGCGAGCGTGTCGAAGGCGGTGACACGGCTCGAGGCTTCGCTTGGCATCACCCTGCTTCATCGCAGTTCGCGCGTCGTCGCGGTTTCGACCGCCGGCGCGGGCCTGCTGGACGAGGCGCGCGCCATGGTCGCGGCAGCGACGGCGGCGACCGAGGCTGCACGCGGCGACCGCGTCGACCTTGCGGGCCCGATCCGCCTCGCCGCGCCGATGAGCTTCGGGATCAAAGTGCTCGGCCCCCCGCTCGCGGTTTTTCTCGACCGGCATCCCGCGGTCGAGATCGAGGTGTTGCTGAGCGACGCGCGCAACGATCCCGTCGCCGAAGGCATCGACCTGACTCTGCGTATCGCCCCGCTCGCCGATTCGAGTCTGCTCGCCCGCACGATCGCCCCGGTCGCGGCGTCGGTGATCGCAAGCCCCGCCTATCTGGAAAAGCACGGCGTCCCGAAACACCCGCTCGAACTCGCGGGCCATCGGTTGATCGGTTACGGTCACCGCCAGCGCGCGATGCCGCTGCACTTCCATCGCAAGGGCGAGGAAGCGACCGTGCTGCCGACCGGGCCGCTGTTCGCAAACAATGGCGATGTCGCGGTACCCCTGGTCGTCGCCGGGGTGGGAATTGCTGCCCTGCCCGACTTCATTGCCGCCGAGGCATTGGCATCGGGCGCGGTCGTCCCGATTCTGACCGACTGGTCGCTGCCGCAGTCGCACCTGCACCTGTTGTCGCCGCCGTCGCGGCTGCGTCCGGCACGCGTGCGCGCGCTTTCTGACCATCTCGTCGACACGCTGAAGATGTCCTGTACCGGGGCACATGACCGCTATGTGGCGCTTCACCATGATCTTAAAACGGCCTGAGCTACTGTTGCAAAATGGCCGCGACTCGCGGACTTCTGCGGGTTAAATCAAAATTAACCTTTTCCCTTCATTAGTTTCGTGGTTAATGTTCCGGCAGTCCCGCAACGGGGGTTGGTCGGTGACATCCTTGATGGTCACGCGATCGGTTCGCGGGATTATCGTGGGAAAAAGGGGTGCCCAATGCGCGTACTGCTGATCGAGGACGAGCCGACGACCGCGAAAGCGATCGATACGATGCTCACGACCGAAGGCTTCAATGTCTATACCACCGATCTCGGTGAGGAAGGCTTGGACCTGGGTAAGCTCTATGATTACGACATCATCCTGCTCGACCTGAACCTGCCCGACATGCACGGCTATGACGTGCTGAAGAAGCTTCGCACCGCCAAGGTGCAGACGCCGGTGCTGATCCTGTCGGGCATTTCGGAAATGGATTCGAAGGTGCGCTCGTTCGGCTTTGGCGCCGACGATTATGTCACCAAGCCGTTCCACCGCGACGAACTGGTCGCCCGCATCCATGCGGTCGTCCGCCGGTCGAAGGGCCACAGCCAGAGCGTCATCAAGACGGGCAAGCTGGCGGTCAATCTGGATACCAAGACGGTCGAGGTCGACACGACGCGTGTGCATCTGACCGGCAAGGAATATCAGATGCTCGAGCTGCTCAGCCTGCGCAAGGGCACGACGCTCACCAAGGAAATGTTCCTGAACCACCTTTATGGTGGGATGGACGAACCCGAACTGAAGATCATCGACGTCTTCATCTGCAAGCTGCGCAAGAAACTCGCGCTCGCCTGTCACGGCGAAAATTATATCGAAACGGTCTGGGGCCGCGGTTACGTCCTTCGCGATATCGATGACGAAGGCAATGAAGTACGCCGCGTCGCCTGACGCGTAGCGCATTATAGCAGTTTACCGAGGGAACCCGGCGCGGAGCGATCCGCGCCGGTTTTCGTTTTGGCGGTGTCGGTGATAGAGCGCGGAGTCAGATGACGACCGATTGCGGACCTCTCCATCATCGTCACCCCGGACTTGATCCGGGGTCCCGCTTGAAGTCGAAGTCGGTGAGTGCGTCAAAAAGCGGGATCCCGGGTCTAGCCCGGGATGACGAGAGCGAAGAAACGACCGGACACTAACGACGGTATTGTGTGCCCCGGCGAAGGCCGGGGTCCAGGGCGGCAATCCGCATAACTCGGCTTTCCAATGCCCTGGGCCCCGGCCTTCGCCGGGGTACAACATAGTAGCAAACGTCCGCTCCCCACCCCAAACAGACATCGCCTCCAAAAAGGTCTTTCCTACATTATCCGGCCGTGCCAGCCTTCATCCGGCTCTTTCATTCGGTGAACAAAAAGGGGGTCGCTGCCGGGCTTACGGTTGCGACCATGATGGGACGTGCCGCGCACATCCAGCGCTCTACAACTTGCAAATCGGCGCGCTCATAGGGCTGAACTTTCCTGAACTTTGGAATATTGCGCGGCCCTGATCCCGGATCCTGCCGGCGATATCCAAAGGGGGTAACGGCAGTTCCCCACCCCAATGCAGCCCCGCATCAGGTCCGCGACTGTGTCAGCCGATGAACCGGGCCGAACTGTGCAATTGCGGCACCGACGAACGGTAGCGCGACAAGCCAGAGCCGCACGCCCGTCACGCCCAGCGGACTCGCGATGCTGATCGCAGCCGTGGCGCCGAGTCCTGCGCAAATCAGCAGCAGGCCTACGATCAGGCGCCAGTGCGGCACCTCGCCGCTGTCCTTGCTCGCGCGTTCGTAGCGCGCGAAGAGCGTGATCAACGGGAAAAGCGCCGCGATGTAGAGGATGAACCACACCGGGCGCGCGAGCCACCATGCCGCGCTGCCGGGTTGCACATCGAGCCCGATCCCGCCGAGCAACCACGCCGCGACCATCACAAGGACAAAAGCGGTGAGGTGCCAGAGATAGATCGTCATGATCATGCCGTTGACGAGCACGACGCCGGTCCAGATGCGAAGATTATCGAGCATCCGCCGCCCCGCGGGTTCAAGCGCAAGCGCGAAACCCGCCTGTGCAATGCCGAGCGCAAGCAGCGCGAGCGTCGGCGGCATCGAGTTGCTGAGGCCGCTTCCCGGTACGCCGATCATCGCGATCGGATAGGGTCCGAGACCGACAAGCAGCGCGAGCGCGGCTAGCCCGCCAATGCCCCATAGAATCGCCCTGCCCGGCGCAAGTCGCCCCTCGCTCCACGCGAAACCGAGCTGGTGGATCGCAAGCCAAACGAAGGCGAAGTTGAGGAAATTGACGTAGGGCACGCCGAAGTGCAGGGCCGCGACGTCGATCGCGACCGCCCCCGCGACGAGCGCCCAGAAGGACGCAAAGCCCCAGCGTTTCCAGGCCTTCCAGGTCAACGGCACGACCGCCGCGACCATCAGATAGACCGACAGGAACCATACCGGGATCAGCGCGAGTTGCGCCGCCATTGCGACGATGCCGCGGTCGATCCCCGCGAGTGTCCCGAACATCGCGACGAGCGTCCAGATCAGGAACAGGGGCAGCACCGGGTTGATCAGCCGCTGCAATCGTCCGCTGTACCAGCTTTCATAGCTGCCGCCCTTGCGCAGCGTTGCCGCCCACGACATGCCGTTCGAGAAACCGCCGACGAGGAAAAAGAGCGGCATGACCTGAAAACCCCAGGTCAGCCACTGCGTCCACGGCAGGATGCCGAGCAGATGCCCGCCCTCGACCGCGCCGTCCTTCATATAGGGCGCGGCGACGAGCCAGTGACCGACGACGACCGCGAGGATCGACAGCGCGCGGAGGAAATCGACATAGCGGTTGCGTTCGGGCGGCGCCTGTTGCGCCATGTCCTTCGCGCGCGACCAGATGCTTTTGCGAACGGTGCCAGTGGTTTCGCTCAAGATGTCGTCCCTCTCCCGGTGGATATGCCAAGCTAGTGTTGCGCAGCGTCAACGCAAGCCTTTGCCTTGGCGCGCCAGCCTTGCTATCGGCTCCGGACAATGGCGAACACCACAGACGACTTCCCCCCTTCCGAACCCGTCCCCGGCATGACCGACACCTCGTTCGACAGCGCGCTGTCCGAACGCTATCTGGTCTATGCGCTGTCGACGATCACCGCGCGTTCGCTGCCCGACCTTCGCGACGGGCTGAAGCCCGTTCACCGCCGCCTGCTGTGGGCGATGCGCGCGATGCGGCTCGACCCGTCGCAGGGCTACAAGAAATCGGCACGCGTCGTCGGCGATGTCATCGGCAAATTCCACCCGCACGGCGACACCGCGGTCTATGACGCGATGGTCCGCCTCGCGCAGGATTTCTCGCTCCGCTATCCACTCGTCGACGGTCAGGGCAATTTCGGCAATATCGACGGCGATAATGCCGCCGCCTATCGTTATACCGAGGCGCGGCTGACGCGCGTCGCGGTCGACCTGATGCAGGGGCTCGACGAGGGCACGGTCGATTTCCGTCCGACCTATAATGGCGAGGATGAAGAGCCCGAGATCATGCCGGGCCTCTTCCCGAACCTGCTCGCCAATGGCGCGAGCGGGATCGCGGTCGGCATGGCGACGAACATCCCGCCGCACAACGCCGCCGAGGTGATCGGCGCCGCGCTGCTGTTGATCGAAAACCAGAACGCCGAGCTGTCCGAACTCCTCGAACATGTGAAAGGTCCCGATTTCCCGACCGGCGGGATCGTCGTCGACAGCGCCGAAACGATCGCCCACGCCTATGAAACCGGGCGCGGCGGCTTTCGCGTTCGCGCGCGCTTTTCGACCGGCAAACTCGGTGATGGCAGTTGGGAAGAGAGCGGGATCGAGAAATTGTCAGGCGGTACCTGGCAACTGGTCATCAGCGAAATCCCCTATGGTGTGGCCAAGGGTAAGCTGATCGAGCAGATCGCGCAATTGATCGCCGACAAGAAGCTACCGATCCTTGAGGATGTTCGCGACGAAAGCGCCGAGGATCTGCGCATCGTGCTCGAACCGAAGAGCCGCAATGTCGATCCCGAGGTGCTTAAGGACAGCCTGTTCCGGCTGACCGACCTCGAAAGCCGTTTCGCGCTCAATCTCAACGTCTTGGACGCGACGCGCACGCCGAAGGTGATGGGGCTGAAACAACTGCTCACCGAATGGCTGCAGCATCAGATCATCGTCCTCGTCCGCCGCGCGCAGCACCGCATCGCGAAGATCGACGACCGGCTCGAACTCGTCGCCGGCTATATCATCGCCTTCCTCAACCTCGACCGGATCATCGAAATCATCCGCACCGAGGACGAGCCGAAACCGGTGATGATCGCGGAATTCATCCTGACCGACCGACAGGCTGAAGCGATCCTCAACATGCGGCTGCGGAGCCTCCGCCGGCTCGAGGAAATGGAGCTGAAGCGCGAACAGGCCGATTTGACCGCCGAGCGCGAGGAGTTGGCCAAGCTCGTCGAAAGCCCGGCGCGGCAAAAGACGCGGCTGCGCAAGGACCTTGAAAAGCTTCGCGACGTCTATGGCTTGGAAACGCTGCTCGGCGCGCGCCGCACGACGATAGCCGAGGCCGCTCCGACCCGCGAAATCCCGCTCGATGCGATGATCGAGAAGGAACCCGTGACGGTGATCCTGTCGAAGCGCGGCTGGATCCGCGCGCAGCGCGGCCATGTCGCTGCCGACCAGTGGGGCGAGTTCAAGTTCAAGGAAGGCGACGAACTCCTGTTCGCAGCGCACGCTCAGACGACCGACAAGCTGCTGATCGCGGCGAGCGACGGGCGTTTCTTTACCGTCGGCGCCGACAAGCTGCCCGGCGGGCGCGGCTTCGGCGAACCGTTGCGGCTGATGGTCGATATCGATCCCGAAGCACGTATCGTCGCGATGATCCCCGCGAGCGCCGAAGGGCGGTTGCTGCTCGCCTCGACCAGCGGCCATGGCTTCGTCGCGCAGATGGCCGAAGTGGTCGCCGAAACGCGCAAGGGTCGCAACGTCGTCAACCTGAAACCCAAGGCTGTGCTTGCGGTAGTCCGGCCGATCGCGGCGGGCGACGACAGCGTCGCGGCGGTGGGTGAGAATCGCAAGCTCGTCGTCTTCCCGCTTGCCGAGGTGCCGGTGATGGCGCGCGGCCAGGGCGTAATGCTGCAACGCTATCGCGACGGCGGCTTGTCGGACGCGGTGAGCTTTGCCTTTGCCGAAGGGCTGAGCTGGGCGATGGGCGGCGATACGGGGCGCACGCGCACCGAAACCGACCTTGCGCCCTGGCGCGTCGCGCGCGGCGCTGCCGGCCGAATGCCTCCGACCGGTTTTCCAAGGAACAATCGCTTCGGCTGATCGTAATTCCGGGTAGCCGTAAATCCCTTCTTTACTTCCCGTGACCTAGGCTTTGGGCAATGGGGAAAGGTCGCACAAAACCCTCTGTTATGCCTATCGATAGAACCGGCGAAGACCGGCCCTTGTTGTTCGTCGGCTGGATCGACGCGTTGCCCGTTCCGGCCGCGCTGATCAGACCGATGGCGCGCGGCAATTTCCGACTCCACGCGAGCAACGCGGCGTTCGACCGGCTGAGCCTGTCGCCGGTGGGCGTCGATGCGCCGATCGAGCTGCTGCGCGCGATCGAACGGGCGTCGCAATTCCCCGATGAATCGCAGGAATTTTCGTGCCAGCTCGGCGACGGCCCCGCAGCCCGCGACCTGCGCGGATCCATCGGGCCGTTGCCGACCGAATCGGGCGACGACGGGCTGTTCCTGTTGACGCTGATCGACCGGACGCAGGAAATGATGACCGAGCGCAACCTGCGCCGCGAACTCGTTTCCGACAGTCTGACCGGCCTTCCCAACCGCGCCGGGTTCGAGGAACTCGTCGAACAACGCTCGATCACCGACGGCATCGGCGCCGACCATGCCATCCTGCTGCTCGACCTCGCGCGGTTCAGCCGCATCAACGAACATATCGGGCCGATGGCGGGCGACGAGTTGATCATCACCGTCGCGCGGCGGCTGAAATCGAGCCTGCGCAGCGGAGACATATTGGCGCGCACCGGAGGCGACGAGTTCGCAATATCGACGCGCGTCGCGGGCGGGCGCGCCGACGTGCGCGAGATGGCGCGGCGCATCCGTGGCTGTTTCGATCACCCTTATCGCATCGGCGAACTCAAGGTCAGCGTCGACTGCGCGCTCGGCTGCGCGATTCAGCCGGCGATTGACACCGATATCGCGGACCAGATCCGCCATGCCCAGATCGCGCTCAAGCGCGCAAAGCAGACCGACCGCATCGAAATCTATGAGCCTGAAGCGGCGATGCTGTCGGACAATCGTTTCGGGCTGGAAACCGAGCTGCGCAACGCGATCGAGGAAGACCGCCTCCACCTCGCCTTCCAGCCGTTGATCGAGCTGTCGAGCGGGCGCGTCGCCGGCTTCGAGGCACTCGCCCGCTGGGACAACAGCAACGGCCACTCGGTCTCTCCAACCGAATTCATCCCGATCGCCGAGGATTCGGGATTGATCGTCCCGCTGGGCCAATGGGCGATCGGCAAGGCGGCAGCCGTGCTCGCCGACTGGGACAAGCAGAATGGCGGCGCGGTCGTCGATGCCTATTTCTCGGTCAATGTGTCGGCGATCCAGCTAGTTCGCGACGATGTCGCCGCGGTCGTGCGCGACGCCCTCGAACGCGAAAAAATCGGCGGCGAGCGGTTGATGATCGAACTTACCGAAAGCGCGATCATCGGCGATCCCGACCTGGCGCTGTCGGTCCTCAGCGAGTTGAAGGCACTCGACGCGCGCGTCGCGATGGACGATTTCGGTACAGGCTATTCGAACCTAGCCTATCTGCAGCGGCTGCCGATCGACGTTCTCAAGATCGACCGCAGCTTTGTCGAGCATATGGTCGACGACCGCGACAAGGTGGCGATCGTCCGCACGATCCAGAGCCTGGCCGAGGTGCTGGGGATGCGCACGACGGCGGAGGGCGTCGAGACCGCCGATCAGGCGCGGCTGCTGTCGGCGCTCGGATGCGATTTCGGCCAGGGCTACCTGTTCGCGCGGCCGATGGATGGCAAGGCCGCGCTCGAATATTGGCGTCAGTCGTTGGTGCGGCCGATCTTCTGATCGACGAACTGGGCGACAAGCTCGGCGACTCTGGCGGCATCCGGAAAATCCTCCGCGACCCATTCGGCCTCGACCGCCTTCAGGATATGCGCAACCTCCGGCCCCGCCGCAATCCCGCGCGCGACGATGTCGCCGCCTTTCAGCGGCATTTCGGGGACGGTCCAGTCCGACAACGCCTCGACCGCCGCCCGTGCAGCAGCCGCATCGTCCGCGAGCAGATGCACGTCGCGCGCGGCGTCGACACCGACCGCATACGCCAGTTGCCGAACCGGGCGCACAATGTCGGCGCGGTGCCTGCCGAGCGCGGCGAGGTGCTTGCGCTGCCGCGTCGACAGGCGAAGGCGGCTCGCAACCTGTTCGGCGACAGCAGCGTCAGCGGGAAGCAGCGCCGCAAGACGGCGGAGCGGCACGATGACGGCGGCCGACGCTTCCTCATTCGCAATCAGACGATCGAAAGCCGAAGCGAAATCCGGTTCGAGTTCGGGAAGCAGCACCGCAAAAATACCGTCCGCCGCCATTTGCCGGACGATGCCGCGCGGATCGGCGAGTGACAGTATCTTGAGCAGTTCATCCGCGACGCGTTCGCGCGACAGGCTTTTGAGCGACTGGCGCGCGGTTACCACCGCAGCATGGCTCTCCGCGTCGAGTTCGCCACTACCGAAGCGCGCCGCAAAGCGGTAGAAGCGCAGGATACGCAGATGATCCTCGGCGATGCGCGTCGCGGCATCACCGATGAAGGCGACGCGCCCGGCGTCCAGATCGGCGATGCCGCCGAACCAGTCGTCGAGCGCGCCGCTATCGACATCGGCATAGAGCGCATTGATCGTGAAGTCGCGCCGCGCCGCGTCATCGCGCCAGTCGTCGGCGAAGGCGACCGTCGCGCGGCGGCCGTCGGTTTCGACATCGCGGCGCAGCGTCGTGATTTCGTGATGATCGCCGCTTGCGATCGCAGTGACGGTGCCATGCGCGATGCCAGTCGGGATAACCTTGATATCGGCCGCCTGAAGCCGCCGCGTTACCTCGGTCGGCAGGAGCGGGGTGGCAAGGTCGATGTCGGCGACGGGGAGCCCAAGCAGCGTATCGCGTACCGCGCCGCCGACCGCCTTGACCGCGCCGCCATCGGCAGTCAGCGCCGCAACGATGCGACGGAGCCCCGGTCGTTCGCGCCATTCGGCGGCGGGCAGCACGGTCACCGGTGCCACCCCGCAGGCAGACGCCGTGCCAGATTGATGATGATACCCGCCGTCACGCCCCAGATCCGCCGTCCCTGCCAGTCCATGTCGTAATAATGGCGGTCGTGCCCCTGCCAATTCGCATGTTGGCGCGCATAATTGTCGGGATCGAACAATATGTCGAGCGGCACCTCGAACCAATCCTCGACCTCGTCGGGATTGGGATCGAGCGGCAAGTCCGGCGGGATGACGCCGAGCACCGGGGTGATGAGGTAACCACTGCCCGACCGATAGGCTTCGGTGGCACCCGCGACCAGGACGTCGCGGCGGTTGAGGCCGATCTCCTCCTCGGCCTCGCGCAGCGCCGCATCGATCGCATCGCGGTCGCCCGGATCGATCTTGCCGCCCGGAAAGGCGACCTGCCCGGCATGGCTGCGCAGCCATTGCGGCCGCTGGGTCAGGATGACGCCAGGATCTGGCCGATCGGTGAAGGCGATGAGCACCGCAGCATCGCGCAGCGTCGGCATGCCGAGGTAGGTTTCGTCCTCGCCCGCGTCGGGCAGCAGATTGTCGAGCGCAGTACGCAGCTTTTCGGAGAGCATCAGCGATCCACCAACGGGAACCGCGCGCCGTTCGACCAGATCGCAGGCGGATCGCTTGCGTCGGCGAGCGCCATCTCGACAATCTCATAGTAAAGCGCGCGGTCGATCCGCGCCTCAAGCCCGTTGCCGACCGCGCCGCGCACATGCAGACGCGGGTCGGGGTTGTCGGGGTCGCTGCCAAAACCGAGTGGATGGTCGGGTCCCGCCATGACGAGATCATCGGTATCGAGGCGAAAGACGAGCTTGCGGCCCTCCCCTTCGCCTTCGCTTTTCATCTCGACCGCGCGGAAAGGCGTGTCCGCGACGGCAATTACCAATTTCTCCGCCGGGGTAACCAGAACATGGCTGCCGTCGGCTTCGCGGCGCAGGATGGTCGAGAAGAGTTTCACCATCGCGGGTCGGTTGATGCGTCCGCCCTCATGATACCAGCTTCCGTCGGCGTGAATCTCCATCGCGCTGTCACCGCTGCGCTCGGGATGCCATTGTTCGACCGGCGGCAGTTTGCGCGCCGCAAGCAGTTCGGCAGCCTCGGTCAGCGAAAGCTGCGCGAAGGCCTTGGGAAGTGAAGGTACGGGGGTGACCATCTCCCTGACATAGGAAGGTGGGTGCGCATGTAAAGGCGCGACGGCGCGGGCTTGCACAGTAAGAGCAGCGGAAAACTGCGCAACTTCACTCGCGATTTGCATTTGAGACGGTTGCGGTTGGCGGCCACGACGCGCGCGCACCCAGTCACGTCCGGGGTGACGAACGAGCGAACGTAGATAATGCGGGCGCGGAACGGCCATATTTTCGAAATCCGCAGAAAACTGCGTAACTTCACTCGCAAATCGCATCTGAAGAGGGAAAATCAGCACCATCCCACAACGCTATGCGGGCCGGATAATGTAGGACAGAATTTTTTGCCCCTATCGCGGCCCGATCATTCCCGCATCGGTCGGCAGGCTGTGCCCATTCACCGCCCGCGCGAGCAGGCGGCGCGCCTCGAACGGTCCGGGCAAGTCCCACGCGGCGGTCGCATCGGCATCGAAGCCGAAGAACCGGCCATAATATTCCGGATCGCCGATCATCATCAGTGCGCTGTCCGCTTTGGTTTCGGCGGCTTCGAGCATATGCGCCATCAGCGCGCGACCATGGCCGCCACGCTGGACGTCGGGGCGCACCGCGACGGGTCCGACCATGACAAGCGGCGTTATGGTGCCACCGGCCGCGCGGTGGGCGACGGGCCAGCACTGGATCGTGCCGATCAACATGCCGTCCTCGACCGCCGCGAAACTCAACGCCGGCACCGCATCCATGCCTTCGCGGATGCGGTAGGCGGTTCGTCCAAAGCGATCCGATCCGAAAGCGACGTCGAGGAGATCCTCGACTGCCTGCGGTTCGATATCGGACAATGGAAGTAACTCGACCAACGCATACCCTTTCGCTAATGCGGCGGCGCTTTAGGGTCCGGCGTCGGCAATGCAAAGCCGAATGTCGCGCTCGTTCGACAGGAATTTCTTGTGACCGATACATTGTGGCTGGAAGTGAACGGGCTGACCGTCGACGTACTGACCGGCATCTATTCCGAAGAAACGCACCTGCCGCAGCCGCTGCGCATCTCGGTGCGCGCGAAGCTGGCGATGGCCGATCACTACGAGCCGACGACGCCTTTGAGCCGTTCGAAGAACTATATGCACCTGAAATTCGCGGCGACCGAGGGTATTCCCAAGGATGTTCATTTCGTGCTGATCGAAAGCGTCGCCGACCATATCATCGACACCCTGTTCCTGCAGGACGAAAAGGTCGAGGAGGTCGAGGTCAAGATCGTCAAGCTCGCGATCGCTGAGGACGGCGAAGAGATCGGCATCACGATGCGGCGGGCGCGCAAGTGACGCAGAAGCTCGCTCTCGTCACGGGCGGGCTCCACCGCGTCGGTGCCGCGATTTCGGCGCGCCTCGCGCGCGAAGGCTATGCGCTGGCGATCCACAAGCGCAGTCCAGGCGACGCCGATCCGGTACTGGCGGATGCGCTCGCCGAGACGGGAGCGCTTGGCCACCGCTTCGCCGCCGACCTCGCCGATCCGGCGGCGGTCGACGGGCTGATCCCCGCGGTGATCGAGAAATTCGGCCGCGCGCCCGATTTGCTCGTCAACAATGCCGCGCTCTTCGCCGAAGGTGAGTGGCCCGACCTGTCCGCCGCAAAGCTGACCGAGATGATGCAGGTCAATCATCACGCCCCGGTGATGCTGGCGAAAGCGCTCGTCGCGGCGAGCGAGGGCAAGCGGCCCGCGATCGTCAATATCGTCGATCAGCGCGTCGTCCATCCGGTACCCGACCAGGTCGCATACAGCCTGTCGAAATCGGCGCTGTGGCAGGCGACCCAGACGCTTGCCGTCGCGTTCGGAAGCCGCGCGCGCGTCAATGCCGTTGCTCCCGGGCTGACAATGGCGACCGACGATTATTCGGCGGCGCAGGTCGAACGGCTGGCCAAGCTCATGCCGCTCGGCGCGCTGCCGACGCCGGCGCAGATTGCCGATGCGGTGGTCTATCTCGCGCGTGCCGAGGCGGTGACGGGGCAGACGATCTTCGTCGACGGCGGCGCGCATCTGGCACCGATGGAGCGCGATTTCGTCGCGCTGGAGCGCGACTGACCATATACTTGTTTCGTCAGCCCGGGCTTGGCCCGGGATCCCGCTTTTTCGGCGCCGGCTGACCTCGATTTACAGCGGGACCCCGGGTCAAGCCCAGGGTGACGAGAGAAAAGAAGGACCGACGCCCGTCAGTAAATATGGACGGCCTTCGTCGCGAGATATCCATCCAGCCCCTCGGGCCCGCTTTCGCTGCCGAAGCCGGATTCCTTGATCCCGCCGAACGGCATGTCGTTTGCCGAGATCACGAAGCTGTTGATCCCCACCATCCCGCTTTCGACGCCGTCGGCGATACGGTTGATACGGCGGCCATTCTCGGTGAAGGCAAAGGCGGCGAGGCCATAGGGCAGCCGGTTTGCCTGTTCGAGGGCCTCGTCCTCGGTCCCGAACGGGCGGATTAGCGCCATCGGGCCAAAGGGTTCGTTGTTCATCGCATCGGCGTCGAGCGGCACATCGGCGAGTGCGGTCGGCTGGAAGAAATAGCCCTCGCCTGTGGGCGCGCCGCCTGCGATGACTCGCGCGCCCTTCGCGGTCGCATCGGCAATCATCGCTTCCAAGGCGGGGGCGCGGCGGGCGTTGGCGAGCGGCCCCATCTGCGTATCGGCGTTGAGTCCGCTGCCGATCTTCACCTTCCTCGTCCGTTCTGCGAAACCCGCGACGAAGGCGTCATAGATGCCCTCCTGAACGTAGAAGCGCGTCGGCGAGATGCAGACCTGCCCCGCGTTGCGGAACTTCTGCAGCACGACGCGATCAAGCGTCGTTTCGAGATCGCAGTCGTCGAAGATCAGCACCGGGGCGTGGCCGCCCAGTTCCATCGTGATCCGCTGTACCCGGTCGGCGGCGAGCTTCATCAAATGCTTGCCGACTGCGGTCGAACCGGTGAAGCTAACCTTGCGGATCACTTCGCTGCCGAGCAGGTGGCGGCTGATCATATCCGGATTGCCATAGACGAGCTGGACGACATCGCCAGGGATACCCGCGTCGGCGAGGCAGCGCATGATCGCGCTGGTGCAGCCTGGCGTTTCCTCGGGCGCCTTGGCGATCACGACGCAGCCCGCCGCGAGCGCGGGGGCGATCTTTTTCACCATCAGATTGACCGGAAAGTTCCACGGGCTGAACGCTGCGACCGGGCCCACGGGCTGGCGCAACACCATCGCGCGCTGGCCCGCGGGACGCTGGACGACGCGGCCCCCGATGCGCTTTCCTTCTTCCGCGAAATATTCGAGCAGCGACGAGGCCGACAATACTTCGCCCCGCGCTTCGGCAATCGGCTTACCCTGTTCCAGCGTCAGCAGCGTCGCGATATGGTCGACGCGCTCACGGATGATGCCCGCGGCCTTGCGCATCAGCGCGGCGCGTTCGTCGGGGGTCTTCGCGCGCCATACCGGCCAGCCGCGCGCCGAGGCGGCGAGCGCCTCATCGAGATCGGCTGCGGTCGCGACCGGCAATTCGGCGATGGTGCCTGCGGTCGCGGGATTATAGACCGGCCGCGCCTCGCGCCCCTCGCCGCTCCGCCATGCGCCATTGATGAAGAGCTGGAGGTCGGCGTCGTAGGTCGCGGTCATATGCATTTCCTGTCTGATCCGTTCGCATCGAGCGAAGTCGAGATGCCCCTCGACCTTGCTCCACGCCGATGGGTGTCTCGACTTCGCTCGACCCGAACGGAAATGGGGGTGGTCAGATGCCGACCATATAATGCCGATCAGCGATAGTTAAAGCTGATGCTGATCCGTTCGCCCTTGCCCGAATGCGGCATGACCTCGTGACGCAGCCAGCTTTCCCATAGAAAGACGCGGCCGGCGGCCGGTTCGGCATAGATGAAGGGGCGCAGATGCTCGGGCGCGTCGTCGGTCCGGCCGGGCGCCGCCATCAGCATCGGCAGGCGCGGATCCTCGAGCTTGAGGGCGCCCGATCCCGGCGGGACCGCGACGTAAAAGGTGCCCGACACGATGCTGTGCGGGTGAATATGCCCGCTGTGCGTGCCGCCGGGCTTCAATATATTCACCCACAGGCTGTCGAGCTTGAGCGGCTTGGCGAGGTCGAAGTGGCAAGCCCTGGCAAACGCCTTCACTTCCTTGTCGAGCAGCTTCTTGAGGTCGTGGAACGCGGGGTCGCGCTCGGGCAGATCGCCGAGGCTCGCATAGCTGGTGTAACCCTTATAGCCATGCTCGCGGCTCCAGCGCCGCCCCGCGCCATCCTCTTCGGCGAACAGACGGCTGCTTTCCTCCAGCTCTTCGAGCAGGTCGGGCGTGCCGATGTCGGCCTCGTAAAAATTGGTGGCGAAGAGCGTGCGAACGGGCATGATGGCCGCAAAGCACAGCAAGTGCGGACACGCAAGGGAGATGGGGATGGCCGAGTTTGAACTGATCGCCGACGGATTACGCTTTCCCGAGGCGCCGGTGGTGATGGAGGACGGCAGCGTCATCGTCGTCGAGATCGAGGCGAAGCGCATCACGCGCTGCTGGCCCGGCGGAAAGAAACAGGTCATCGCGACCCCCGGCGGCGGCCCTAACGGCCTCGCCATCGGCCCAGACGGCAAGCTTTATTGCTGCAACAACGGCGGGTTCAACTATGTCGAATCGAACGGCTATCTGGCGCCGCACGGTATCGCCGACGATTATTCGGGGGGGCGAATCGAGCGCATCGATATCGAAACGGGCGCGGTCGAGGTGCTGTACAAATCGGGCGACCATGGCGTCGTACTGCGCGGGCCGAACGATATCATGTTCGACGCCCACGGCGGCTTCTGGTTCACCGATCATGGCAAGGTCGATTATGCGAAACGCTGCCACGACATCGTCGGCATCTTCTATGCCAAGGCCGACGGCAGCTTCATCGAGGAAGTGATCTTCCCAAGCTATAACCCCAATGGCGTCGGCCTCTCGCCCGATGGCAGCAAGCTCTACGTCGCCGAAACCTACACTTGCCGTCTGACCCAGTTCAACATCGTCGCGCCCGGTAAGGTCGACGATGCGGCGGGTCCCGGCGGCCCCGGCATCCCGCTCTATCGCCCGGCAGGTTATAAATTCTTCGACAGCCTCGCGATGGAGGCGAACGGAAATATCTGCGTCGCGACGATCGGCGAGTGCGGCATTTCGGTCGTCGGCCCCGATGGCTCGCTCGTCGAATTTGTCGCGACCGACGACATCTTCACGACCAACATCGCCTTTGGCGGGTCCGACCGGCAGGATGCCTATATCACCCTGTCGGGGACGGGCCGGCTCGTGAAGACGCGCTGGGCCAGGCCGGGGCTGCAACTGCAGTACTGACCCCGCGCCTCTGCAAGGGAGGCGAGGATGAGAATGATCCTGGTGGCGGCGCTGCTGATGGCGGCGCCCGCGAATGCGCAGGTGCTGAACGCCGAACAGGCCGATGCGATCATCAAGGGCTGCGCCGCGCACGCGCGTGCCAAGGGTCAGGGGCATGCGATCGCGGTCGTCGACCTCGGCGGCCATCCGGTCGCGATGTGGCGGATGGACGGCAATGCGTTCGGGATGATGGAGTTTTCACTCGAAAAGGCGCGCGCGGTCGCCGCATGGGGTTTCCCGACAAGCGGGATGGAGGAAGCAGCCAAGGGCACGCCGGGCTTCGCCGATGCACCGCATGTGGTCACCGTCGCCGGCGGCGTGCCGATATTCAGCGCCGACGGACGGACGCGGCTGGGCGGCGTGGGTGCATCGGGCGAGGCGCCGACCGACGATGCCGCTTGCGCCGCCGCGGGGATCGCGGCAGCAGGGCTGAAATCGGAGCGCGCGCGCTGACCATCGTGGCGCCTCCTGCAACAGGGAGCTCACGATGCACGAGGAAACCCATGCCGTCACGCGGATCGGCTGGCTGCGCGCCGCAATCCTTGGCGCCAACGACGGGATCGTGTCGACCGCAAGCCTGATCGCGGGCGTCGCGGCGGCGGGTGTGTCGCAATCCTCGATCCTCGTTACCGGCACCGCTGGACTGGTTGCCGGCGCGATGTCGATGGCGGCGGGCGAATATGTGTCGGTGAGTTCGCAGGGCGACGCCGAAAAGGCCGATGTCGAGCTGGAGAAGCGGCATCTCGCGGCCGACCCAGAGTTCGAGCTTGAGGAGCTGACCCAGATTTATCAGGACCGCGGGCTCAACCGCGCGCTTGCCGAAGAGGTGGCGGTGCAACTGACGGCGCACAATGCGCTCGACACGCATCTGCGCGACGAATTGGGCATGACCGACGCGATGGCAGCGCGCCCGGTGCAGGCAGCGGCGGCCTCGGCGGCAAGTTTCGCGATCGGTGCGGCGCTGCCGCTGGGGACTGTACTGGTCGATCGGGGGGATTCACTCCCCCTCACCGTATCGGCGGCATCGCTCGTTTTCCTAGCGATTCTCGGCGCGCTCGGCGCATGGGCGGGCAAGGCGCCGATGCTGCGCCCCGTCGTTCGAGTCACTTTCTGGGGCGCGATTGCTATGGCGGTGACGATCGCGATCGGATCGTTGCTGGGGACAACGGTGGGTTGATAGCTGCATGTGCAGCTTTTTATGATCTAGCGCCGCTTCAGCCACTCGCGCAGCGCGATGGCATTGTTCCGTTCCTCGCTCTTCGCGGCATAGAGCAATGTTACAGGTCCCGCCTGCGACGCAGCATTCAGCGTGAAGAGCGCCGCCTTCACCTCCTCGCCGCCCGCTTCGAGCTCGGCAAAATAGTCGCGGCGGAATGCGTCCCACGCCTCGTCCGAATCGGCAGTCTCGCCGTGGAAACGCTTGCGTAGGCCATCACTCGGCGACAGTGGTTTGAGCCACGCCGCGAGCGCCGCCTTTTCCTTCGACACGCCGCGCGGCCACAGCCGGTCGACAAGGAAACGCGTACCGTCGCCGGGAGCCGCCGGTTCATGAATGCGCTTGACCGCGATTGTCAGGGGCGGTGCCATCTGTATGACTATCGATCATCCCGCGTTCGCGGGCAAGTCAATCGGAGGGGTCCGGAATGAGCGCAAAAAGCTGGGCGATCGACATCGATCGCGACGATATCACGCAAGTTCAACTGGTTGAGGAAGCCCCGGCGCCGCTCGCGCCGGGTCAGATCCGTGTCCATCTCGACAGCTATGCCATGACCGCGAACAACATCACCTATGCGGTGTTCGGAAAGCCCGCCGGGTTGTTCGGCAATGATCAGGGCTATTGGGATTTCTTTGCCGAGCCCGGCGAACCCGGCCGCCTGCCCGTCTGGGGTTTTGCGACGGTGACCGAAAGCGCCGCCGAAGGCGTGGCGGTCGGCGACCGTTTCTATGGCTATTATCCGATGGCGAGCGATGCGGTCCTCAATGTCGGAAAAGCGGGGCCCGGCGGCTTTACCGACGTGACACCGCGGCGCACCACCCTGCCCCCCATTTACAACAATTATCAGCGAATCGCGGCGCTGCCCGACTATCGCGCCGCCGACCATGATTACTGGCCGGTGTTCCGCCCGCTCTTCCTGACCGGATGGCTGATCGCCGACCAGTTCGAAGATGAGGCCGATTATGGCGTCCAGCAGATACTGATCGCCAGCGCATCGAGCAAAACGGCCATCGGTCTTGGCTTCGCGCTGGGCCAGCGCGCAGAGCGTCCCGAAACGATCGGGCTGACCAGCGCCGCCAATGTCGATGCACTCGCCGCGCAGGGCATTTACGACCGCGTCGTCAGCTATGACCAGATCATGACGCTGAACGCGTCGACGCCGGCCGCGCTGGTCGACATGGCGGGCAATGGTGCGGTGACGCGTAGCGTGCACAGCCATTTCGGCAACCAGCTCAAGGCATCGATCATCGTCGGCAAGTCGCATTGGGATGCGCAAGCCGATGTCGAAGGCCTGCCCGGCCCCGAGCGGCAGGGCTTCTTCGCGCCGGGCCGCAGCCAGAAGCGCATCACCGATTGGGGCGGCGCGGCATTCGGGCAGAAGATTGCCGAGGCGTGGCTTGCCTTCATGGATGTTGCACCGCGGCTGGCATCGGTCGATAAGCGCAGCGGCGGCGACGCGGCGCTCGCTGCCTATCGGGAGATGCTCTCGGGACAGGCCGACCCCAAACAGGGGATCGTCGTCGTCCCATGAGGGTCGCATGAGCAGTCCCTTCCCCGCCGCACGAAAGGACCGACCATGCTTCGTACCCTAGTCTTCGCTGCCTCGCTCGCGCTCCTGCTTCCGGCGGGAGCGGCACTTGCCGAAACACCCAAGGCCACACCCGCGCACAAGCCCGACCTGGCGGACCGCGTCGCCGGCACTTACAAGGGCGACATCATCTCCGACGCACGCGGCTCGTCGAAAAACGGCGTGACGATCACGGTTACGCGCACCGGACCGAACAAGGTCGAGATCAAATCGAGCCATGCGCGCATCCCGACCGTCACCATCCCGCTCGAAAAGGCGATGGAAGCGATCCTTGCCGCAAGCGGACCCTATGTCTTCCTGCTCGACACGGTACGCTCGCCCGACCGGCTCGACCTTACCATCGACGATGCGAGTTGGTCGGGCAACCGCTCGGCCAGTCCCGCCAAGTAACAAGGTTCATCCCTCTCCCATGACTTATACGACCGTTATTTTCGATTTCGGCGGCGTCATCACCGCCTCTCCCTTCGAAGCGTTCAACCGGCTGGAGGGTGAGCGCGGCCTGCCGCGCGATTTCGTGCGCCGCGTCAACGCAATCAATCCCGACGCAAATGCCTGGGCGAAATTCGAGCGCGCCGAGATCGATGCAGCGACCTTCGACACGCTGTTCGCCGACGAGGCGCGCGCGCTGGGGCATGAGCTGGAAGGCGAAGCGGTGCTCGCCGTGATCGCGGGCGCGGTACGTCCGGCGATGGTAGCGGCGCTCGACACGCTGAAAGATCGAGGCTTCACCATCGCGTGCATCACGAACAATGTGCCGGGCGGCAAGATGGGCATAGGCGGCGCGGGCATGACGCGCAGCGAAGAGGCCGCGATCGAGGTCGCCGATATCATGGCGCGCTTCGCGCATGTTATCGAATCGAGCAAGGCCGGGGTGCGCAAGCCCGATCCGCGGATTTACCTGATGATGTGCGAGAAGCTGGGCGTCGAACCCGCTGAATGCATCTATCTCGACGACCTCGGCATCAACTGCAAACCGGCAAGCCAGCTTGGCATGCACGCTATCAAGGTGACGAGCGGCGAACAGGCGCTTGCCGACCTGTCGGCGGTGTTGGGGGTGAAGCTGCCCTGACGGTGACCTTTCTGTCCCGCCAAAGATGGCGGCATCGGGGTGGGGTGCTGACGTGCAGTCACTCTCTTCCGTCATCCCGGGCTTGACCCGGGATCCCGCTTTTTGAAGGCACCGGCACGCTTCACGAAATAGCGGGACCCCGGATCAAGTCCGGGGTGACGATATGGAGAGGCTCGAAACCCGTCGCTTGCGGCTCGTTTGGCTCAGACCGTCGCCTCCGCAAGATTCAGCCTCGCCGCGCGCTCGAAAATCTGCGTCAGCACCGGCTCGGTGTCGGCAACGCGCATCGCGACCTGAAACTCGACCGGGGCCAAAGCCGGCATCGCGTCGATTTCGACGAGCGCGCCGCTCGCCACTTCGCTGCGTACCATCGGTTGCGGAAAAATGCCGATGCCTCCGCCTGCCTTTGCGATGTCGATCATCGTGCGGGCATTGTTGCAGAGGTTGAGCGATTTTTGCGCGATGCGCGACGCCTCGATCGCCTCGCGCATACGGCCGTGGATCGGCGAATGGCTGGCGAGCGACCATATGGGAAGCATCGCCTTGCCGCCGGCAAAGGCCGATGCGACGGTGGGGCTAGCGAGCCAGACGAGTTCGACCGCACCAATCGGGCTGGTTTTCAGCGCCGGGTGCGCAATCGGTCCTGCGGCAAAAGCGATGTCGGTGCGGCCGGTGAGCAGTTGCTGGATCAGGTTCGCGGTGAGGTCGATTTCGATTTCGAGCCCGACATTGGGCATGTCGGTCTTGAGTCCGGCCACAAACGCCGGAAGGCAGCTCGCCGCCGCGATTTCTCCCGCACCGATGCGCACGACACCGCTCGCCTCGCCATAACCGCCGCTGCCGAGGAGCGCGACCTGCATGTCGCGGAGCAGCGGATCGCAATCGCGTACAAGCTTGCGCCCCGCCGCGGTGAGCGACATCGCGCGCCCCTCGCGGCGGAACAGCGCGGTGCCGAGCCGCTGTTCGAGTTCGCGCATCCGCGCCGAGACCGTCGGCTGCGTTGTATTGAGCCGCTCGGCCGCGGCCGAGAAGGTGCCGAGCCGGTCGATCCAGAGCAGAGTTTCGAGATGATAGAGCGAGACGCGATTGATAGACATCGTCTATGTATAATCCAAAAATCGAACAATTAGAATTGATGGATCAAATGCGCCAAGGTCGCGCGCGAAATCACTCAGGAGAGCCATCCCATGGGGAAGAAGCAATATCCCGACGCCGCCGCCGCCCTCGAGGGCCTGCTGTTTGACGGAATGCAGATTTGCGCGGGCGGTTTCGGCCTTTGTGGTATTCCCGAACGGCTGATCGACGCGATCCGCGATGCCGGGACGAAGGACCTCACCATCGCCAGCAACAATGCCGGAATCGACGGCGAAGGGCTGGGCAAGTTGCTCCGCACCAAGCAGGTCAAAAAGATGATCTCGTCGTACGTCGGCGAGAATAAGGAGTTCGAGCGGCAATATCTGGCGGGCGAACTCGAGGTTGAATTCTGTCCCCAGGGCACGCTGGCCGAACGCTGCCGCGCGGGCGGCGCGGGCATTCCAGGCTTCTATACCAAGACCGGCGTCGGCACGCTTGTCGCCGAGGGCAAGGAAGTGAAGAATTTCGACGGGCAGGATTATATCCTCGAACGCGGCATCTTCGCCGACCTTGCGATCATCAAGGGCTGGAAGGCCGATGAGAGCGGCAACCTCATTTTCCGCAAGACCGCGCGCAACTTCAACCAGCCGATGGCGACCGCGGCGAAAATCTGCGTCGCCGAGGTCGAGGAAATCGTGCCGGTCGGCAGCCTCGATCCCGACACGATCCACTTGCCCGGCATCTATGTGAAGCGGCTCGTCCTCGGCGCGCCGTACGACAAAAAGATCGAATTCCGCACGACACGCCCGCGCGAGACGGCGTGATGCGTAGCCTCGCCATCACGGCGACGTTGCTCCTCTCGGGCTGCGCCAGCGCGCCGGCCGAGGTGGCGGCGGTCCCGGCTCCGCCCGCAACGGCGGCCCCCGCTGAAGCCGCAAAGCCGCCCGTCGCGCTGCAATATCTCTATGGCTCGCCCGAAGCCGCGGTTGCAGTGCGCGCGACCAATGCGCGGATCGCCGATTATGGCGTGTGGCGGATCAAGCAGCGCCCGAAGGACAGCGTTGTGCTGGCGGCCGGGGCGTCGATCGACGCGCCGACGTTCGAGCCGTGCGGCGACAAGCCCTTCGCTGCGGTCTTCGACGCCGACGAAACGTTGATCTGGAACCTCGGCCCGATGCGGCATTTTGCCGAAAAGGGCACCGGCTTTGACCTCAAGGTCTGGGATCAGTGGGAAAAGACCGGCGCCGGCAAGGCGATCGCGATGCCCGGCACGGTCGAGATGGTGAACCGGCTCCGCGCTGCGGGCATCACCGTCATCGCCAACACCAACCGCAGCGCCGCCAATGCCAAGGGCAGCGAAGATACGCTCCGCGCCGCCGGGCTCGGCGAGTTCAAGCATGGCGAGACGTTGTTCCTGATGGGCGACGACGCCGGCGGGTCGAGCAAGGACCCGCGCCGCGCGACAATCGCCTCGAAATATTGCGTGATCATCCTCGGCGGCGACCAGCTTGGCGATTTCAGCCAGCAGTTCAACGTGAAGGATCTGCCCGCCGCGCAGCGCATGGCGCTCGCCACCAGCGCGGGCGCCATCGCACTCTGGGACAAGGGCTGGTTCCTTTTTCCCAACCCCGTCTATGGCCCGTGGGAAAAACTGGGCTGGGGCGACGCCTTCCCCTCCGACAAGCAATGGGAGCCTAACTGACATGGCCTGGACGCGTGATGACATGGCGGCGCGCGCCGCGAAGGAGCTGCAGGACGGCTATTACGTCAACCTCGGCATCGGCATCCCGACGCTCGTCGCGAATCATATCCCGGCGGGGATGACCGTGACGTTGCAGTCGGAAAACGGCATGCTCGGCATCGGGCCCTTTCCGTATGAAGGCGATGAAGATCCCGACCTGATCAATGCGGGCAAGCAGACGATCAGCGAATTGCCGCAGTCGGCCTATTTCTCGTCGAGCGACAGCTTTGCGATGATCCGCGGCGGGCATATCGACCTCACCGTATTGGGGGCGATGGAGATCGCCGAAAATGGCGACATCGCCAACTGGATGATCCCCGGAAAGATGATCAAGGGCATGGGCGGCGCGATGGACCTGGTCGCGGGCGTCAAGAAGATCATCGTGGTGATGGAACATAATGCCAAGGACGGCAGCCCCAAGTTCATCCCCGAATGCACGCTGCCGCTGACCGGCAAGAATGTCGTCGACATGATCATCACCGACCTCGCGGTGTTCAAGCGCGACAATCATGACAGCCCGTTCAAGCTGATCGAATTGGCGCCGGGCGTCACCGCCGAGGAAGTCGCGGAAAAAACGACGGCGCATTATATTGCATAATGTTGCGGCCAATCCCGGGACCACCTGGCTGATTGTCGGCGGGTGGCTGTCGGTCCTGGCCGCGCTGCTTCATATTGCCTGCATTTTCGGCGGCCCCGACTGGTATCGTTTTTTCGGCGCGGGCGAAGGCATGGCGCGCGCGGCAGCGCGCGGCGATCTGCGGCCGACGCTGATCACGCTGGCAATTGGTGCCATCCTGCTTGTCTGGGCCGCTTATGCCTTTTCGGGAGCCGGCTCGCTCCCGCGTCTGCCCTTGCTGCGGACGGGGCTGATCGTCATCGCCGCCATCTATCTGCTCCGCGGGCTCATTTTCGTACCGCTCCATATGTGGCGGCCGCAACATAGCGACAGTTTCGCGATCTGGTCGTCGCTGATCGTCCTTGTCTATGGTGCGGTTTACGCCGCCGGGACGTTCAAGGCGTGGCGCCATCTTGCACCCTGAGGGGTGACGGCCGCGGAAGTCGCGGCTAAGACGGCCGCCAATTACGAGGTCGCAGTCCAATCGAGAGTCAATGAAGCGGGTTTTTGTTTTTCTGATCGTGGCCGCCGCGCTGGTGGCCGCCGGCTGGCTTGGCATTCACGCCCTTGGCGGCAACCACCCGCTTGCGAGCGTACCGATCCCGATTTCGGCGCCCGAGAACCTGCCCGACACGCCCGCCGAATGGCGCGGCCGCATCGACTATCGCGCACTCGACCGGCAACTCGCCGCCCTGTCGCAGCGTCCCGAGATGGCAGGGCTGGCGGTGGCCGTGGTCGAAGACGGAAAACTCAGCTTCGTGCGCACCTATGGCGTTTCCGACGCCTCGACCGGTGCACCCGTAACGGCGCAAACGCTGTTTCGCTGGGCCTCGGTTTCCAAGACCGCAACGGGCGTTCTCGCTGCCGCGTTGGCCAACGACGGCTCGCTCGACCTGAACCGCCCGGTCGCGAGTTGGGGCACATCGCTGCGCCTGCCCCGCGGCGCCGAGGCGCACGTCACGCTGGACCAGCTATTGGCCCAGCGCACCGGCCTCACCAAAAACGCCTATGACGAGAAACTGGAGGAAGGGCAGGATCCGGCCGCGCTGCGCGCCAGCCTTGCCGCGGCACCGCTGCAATGTGATCCCGGGACGTGCCATACCTATCAGAATGTCGCTTTCGACACCGCGAGCGAGATATTGGGCAAGGCCGCGAACGAGCCTTTCGCCGACGCGGTCGAGGACCGTTTTTTCCGCCCGCTCGGCATGGTCAGCGCAGGCTATGGAAGGGATCGGCTGACAAGCGCAAAGGATTGGGCGAAGCCGCACCGCGGCGCGCAGATCCGCCCGATCAAGGAAGCCTATTGGCGCGTCCCCGCCGCCGCAGGGGTCGAAAGCGATATCGTCGATTTCGCCAAATGGATGCAGGCCATGATGGGGAAGCGCCCCGACGTGCTGCCGGATCCGGTGTTGCAGCTTGCCCACCACCCGCGCGTCGGCACCGGACGGCTTTATGGCGGCACCTTGCGGGCCGCGACGGGTGACGCGGGTTATGGCCTTGGCTGGCGGAGCTTTACCTATGCCGGCAACCGACTCGAAGGCCATTCGGGCGCGGTCGAGGGATATCGCGCGACGATGATCTTCGAACCCGCGACGCGGACGGGCGTCGTGGCGCTGTGGAACAGCGATTGGGGATTTCCGTTCCGTATCCCGTTCACGGTGATCGACAGCTATCACAAACGCGACGACGCAGGCTGGCTCGACCTGAGCGAACTGCCACAGCCGACAGCCGCCACCGCGAAGCCCAGACCGGCCACCGCAGATCCGAAAGGGTAACTGGCTTTCCCCACGTCCGCCGCCTGTGTATGAGGCGCGCGGACAAGGCCGGGAGGAGATTGATCGATGCGCGTGCTGCTGACCGGATCGTCGGGCTGGCTGGGGCGCTATCTCGCGCCGCTGCTCGCTGGAAACGGCCATGAGGTCACCGGGCTCGACGTCGTTCCCGGCGCGCACACGCAGGTGATCGGCACCGTCGCCGACCGCGCGCTGATCGACCGGACGATGGGCGAGCATGGCATCGATGCGGTCATCCACGGCGGCGCGCTGCACAAGCCCGACATCGCGCGTTATCCGCGGCAGGCATTCGTCGACGTCAATGTCAGCGGCACGCTCAACCTGATCGAGGCCGCGGTGGCCGCCGGCAACGACCGTTTCCTTTTTACCTCGACGACGTCGCTGATGATCCGCAGCGACGTGCGCGCCGGCGCAGGCGCGGCGGGCGCCTGGTGGATGGACGAGGATTTCGGTCCGATCGAACCGCGCAACATTTACGGGATCACCAAGCTTGCGGCCGAGCAGGCATGCAAGCTGGTCCACCGCGAGCATGGCATCGCCGCGCTGATCCTGCGTACCGGCCGTTTCTTCCCCGAGGATGACGACACGCATGCCGTGCCGAGCGGTCCGAACCTGAAAGCGAATGAGCTGCTCAATCGCCGCCTGACCGTCGAGGATGCCGCCGCGGCGCATCTCGCTGCGCTCGAGGCCGCGCCGTCGATCGGTTGCGACACCTTCATCCTCTCCGCCCCGCCGCCCTTCGCGCGCGAGGAAGCCGAGGAGCTCGCCCGCGATGCGCGCGCCGTCATCGCACGCCACTATCCAGACGCGGCCGACCTTTATGCCGCCAAGGGCTGGGTGCTCCCGGAAATCATCGACCGCGTTTACGATCCGTCGCGCGCCGAGCGTCGCTTCGGCTGGCGCGCCGCGACCGATTTCGGCAGCGTGCTCGCGGCGCTGCGCGAGGGCGCCGAGCTGCCCTTTGCACACGATCCCGACTATACCTCGCCCATCATCGCACAGGAGCGCCAAGCATGTATGTGCTGATCACCGCCAACCGCAATTATTCGAGCTGGTCGCTCCGCCCGTGGATGCTGATGCGCGCGCTGGGCATCGCGTTCGAAGACCAGATCGAACCCTTCAGCAACCCGATCAACTATGACGAGTTTCGAAGCTTTTCGCCGACGGGGCAAGTGCCCGCATTGCTCGACGAAGGGCGGACGGTTTACGACTCGCTCGGCATCACACTCTACCTCGCCGATCGGCATGACGGCGTGTGGCCGACCGACCCCGATGCGCGCGCCTGGGCGCAATGCGCGGCGGCGGAGATGCACAGCGGCTTTTCGGCGCTGCGCAACGATTGCACGATGAACGTCGGCGTTCGCGTCACGCCCAAGCCTCCGTCGGGGGCGCTGCGGCTCGACGTCGCACGTATCCGCGAATTGTTCGCCGAGGGCCTGTCGCGCTTTGGCGGCCCCTTCCTCGCGGGCGACCGCTTTACCGCAGTCGATGCCTTCTTTGCCCCTGTCGCCTTTCGCATCCGGACCTATGGCCTCGACGTTGGCGCCGGACAGGCGTGGGTCGACCATATGCTCGCACATCCGGCGATGCAGGACTGGGAACGGCAGGCGCTGGCCGAAAGCTGGCGGGAGGAAAGCCATGAGGCAGAGCTGATGGCGGCCGGCGCGATTACCGCCGACTATCGAACAGCCTAAGCCCCCTATCCGTCGTCATTGCGAGCGTAGCGAAGCAATCTAGAGCGGTTACGCTACTCTGGATTGCTTCGCTGCGCTCGCAATGACGGGAGTTAATCGACCAGCGCCTCGCGCACGACCGCGACTCCAGCCTCGCGTTGCGCCTTCAATTCGGCCTTCAGCTTCGCGGGATCGCGCGCGAAAACGAAACCGAAGCTCACGCCGCCTTCCTTGCCGATCGTCGCATGGTGGAGTTTGTGCGCCTGAACGAGCCGCTTTGCATAGCCGCGCCGCGGGACCCAGCGGAAATAGCGCTGGTGGACGAGCCCGTCGTGCACCAGCGTGTAGATGATCCCGTAAAAGAGGATGCCGAGCCCGATCCAAGTCCCAGGCTCCCACGCATCCGCGCCCATGATCATCGGGCTGCCGACAACGAACATCGAAATGCTCATCGCGGCGCCGACGAGGCCGAACAGATCGTTCTTTTCCAGCATCTTGTCGTGCGGCTCATGATGGTCGCGGTGCCATGCCCAGCCAAAGCCGTGCATGATATATTTATGGCTCGCCCAAGCGACCAACTCCATCGCCACGACGGTGGCGAGAATGAGCGCAAGGATGGCGAGCGTCGACATGCGAGGGATTATAGAACGGTTACAGCGACCGCGCCATCACCTCTCCGTCGCCCCGGACTCGATCCGGGGTCCCGCTTGTCACCGTCGCAATGAGGGATGTCGGATCAAGTCCGGCATGACCAAAGAAGGCAGAAAACGGCGCGACCGAAAATTGCGTTTTTGATCGCCACTCGCTTGCATTGTTATGCCACAGGCTTAAGTGAACCGCATGACTCGGCCCCGCACCCTTTATGAGAAAATCTGGGACGCGCATGTCGTCGAACAGCGCCCCGATGGAACCGCTCTGATCTTCATCGACCGCCACCTTGTCCATGAAGTCACCAGCCCGCAGGCTTTTGCAGGGCTTCGCGCGACTGGCCGCACGGTGCGCCGCCCCGATCTGACGCTTGCGGTCCCCGACCATAATGTGCCGACGACGGCCCGGCTCGACGCGGCCGGACACAAGCTGCCGATCGCCGACCCTGAAAGCGCGGCGCAATTGGCGGCGCTCGAAAAGAATGCGCCTGAATTTGGCATCCGCTACATCGACGCTGTCGCGCCCGAACAGGGCATCGTGCATGTCGTCGGCCCCGAACAGGGCTTTTCGCTGCCCGGGACGACGATCGTCTGCGGTGACAGCCATACGGCCTGCCATGGCGGCATAGGCGCGCTCGCCTTCGGCATCGGGACAAGCGAGGTCGAGCATGTGCTCGCGACGCAGACCCTGCTGCTCCAGCCGTCGAAGACGATGGAAGTGCGCGTCGAGGGCGAAGTCGGCCCCGGCGTGTCGGCCAAGGACGTCATTCTCCACATCACCGGCGTGATCGGCGCTGCGGGCGGAACCGGACATGTCATCGAATATACCGGCAGCGCGATCCGCGCCTTGTCGGTCGAAGGGCGGCTGACCGTCAGCAATATGGCGATCGAGGGCGGCGCGCGCGCGGGCCTGATCGCGCCCGACGAGGTCACATTCGCATACCTCAAGGGCCGTCCCTATGCGCCGAAGGGCGCCGACTGGGATGCCGCAGTTGCATATTGGAAGAGCCTCACGACTGATTCGGGTGCGACCTACGACAAGGTGGTGGTCATCGACGCCGCGGACATCGCGCCGAGCGTCACCTGGGGCACCAGCCCCGAGGATGTCGTGCCGATTACCGGCGTCGTGCCCGCCCCCGACAGTTTCGCCGATCCGTCGAAGCAAACCGCCGCCGCCAAATCGCTCGCCTATATGGGGCTCGAACCCGGCACGCGGATGCAGGATGTGCCGATCGAGAATATCTTCATCGGCAGCTGTACCAACAGCCGCATCGAGGATCTGCGCGCCGCCGCGGCGGTGATCAAAGGCCGCCACAAGGCCGACAATGTCCGCTGGGCGATCGTCGTCCCCGGGTCGGGGCTGGTCAAGGCACAGGCCGAGGCCGAGGGGCTAGACCGCATCTTTACCGACGCCGGCCTCGAATGGCGCGAGCCCGGCTGCTCGGCCTGCCTCGCGATGAACCCCGACAAGGTGCCTGCAGGCGAACGCTGTGCCTCGACGAGCAACCGCAACTTCGTCGGCCGTCAGGGTCCGGGCGCGCGCACGCACCTCGTCAGCCCCGCGATGGCGGCGGCGGCGGCGGTGACGGGCAAGCTCACCGACGTCAGGGAGCTGATGGCATGACCCCGCTCGACAAGGTCGAAGGCCGCGCGATCCCGTTCGGGCTCAAGAATGTCGACACCGACGTCATCATTCCAGCGCACTGGCTGAAGACGACGACGCGCGAGGGCATGGGGCGCGGAGCGTTCGAGAGCCTGCGCGCCGATCCCGACAATCTGTTCGACAGCCCCGAATATAAGGGCGCGCCGATCCTGATCGCGGGCGACAATTTCGGTTGCGGGTCGAGCCGCGAACATGCCGCATGGGCGCTCGGCGACCTTGGCATCCGCGTCGTGATTGCCCCCTCCTACTCGGACATCTTCTCGGGCAACGCGGTGAAAAACGGCATTCTGCCCGTCGTCCTGCCCCAGGCGGCGATCGACCGGTTGATGGAGGTAGCGGCCACGGACCCGGTGTTCGTCGATCTCGAGCATCAGACGGTGACGACGCAGTTCCAGGACCGCTTCACTTTCGAGATCGACCCGTTCCGCAAGATGTGCCTGCTCGAGGGGCTCGACGAAATTTCGCTGACCGAAAAGAGCGACGCGGCGATCGGCGCTTACGAAGCCAAACTCGACACCGAGCGGCCGTGGATGCGGCCCGCAGCATAAGGCACGATAAACACCATAAGAGGAGAAGATGATGAAGGCTCTCTTGTCGACCGCAACCGGCGGCCCCGAAACGCTCACTTTGGGCGAACTGCCACGCCCCAGTGCGGGCAAGGGCCAGATCGTGATCGACGTGAAGGCCTGTGCGGTCAACTTCCCCGACGTGCTGATCATCGAGGATAAATATCAGTTCCGCCCCGAACGCCCCTTTGCACCCGGCGGCGAAGTCGCGGGGCTTGTCGCCGAAGTTGGCGAAGGTGTCACGGAGTTCCAGGTCGGCGACCGCGTAATCGCAGGCTGCGGCAACGGCGGCATGTCCGAGGCGGTCGCGGTTTCGGTGCATAATGTCTATCACCTCCCGGAAGCGCACGGCTTCGCGGAAGGTGCCTCCTTGCTGATGACCTATGGCACCAGCATCCACGCACTTGTCGATCGCGGTCACATCGAGGAAGGCGACACCCTGCTCGTTCTCGGCGCCTCGGGCGGTGTCGGCATCGCGGCGGTCGAACTCGGCAAGGCATTCGGCGCGCGCGTCGTCGCCGGCGTGTCGAGCGAAGAAAAGGCCGAAATCGCTCGGGCCGCAGGCGCCGACGATGTGGTCGTCTATGGCCGCCAGCCGTTCGACAAGGATCAGTCGAAAGAACTCGCGAACAAGTTCAAGGAAGCCGTCGGGCCCAATGGCGCGAACGTCATCTATGACGCGGTCGGCGGCGACTATGCCGAGCCCGCGCTGCGCTCGATCGCGTGGGAGGGACGCTATCTCGTCGTCGGCTTCCCCGCGGGTATCCCGCGCCTGCCGCTCAACCTGACCTTGCTCAAGAGCTGCGACGTCGCCGGCGTGTTCTGGGGCGCCTTCGTGATGCGCGACCCAGTCCGCAACCGCGCCAATATCGCGCGGCTGTTCCAGCTGTGGGAACAGGGCAAAATCCAGCCGCGCGTCACCGAAAGCTTCAGCCTCGAAGACGGCGGCAAGGCGATTGCCAAGCTTGGCGACCGGACGGCGGTCGGCAAGCTGGTCATCACCATCTGAAATATCGCCCCGATCCCGCACTGACCGATGCGCTGCGCGCGCTCGCCGCATCGGGGCGGATCGAGGTCCGCGTGACGCCCGGCGCACGGCGCGACGAGGTTCGCGTCGAGGACGGCGCCGTGCAGGTCCGCGTCACCTCGCCGCCCGCCGACGGCGCCGCGAACGACGCGGTTCTGCGGTTGCTCGCCGCCGTGCTCGGCTGCCCGCCGCGCGATTTGACACTGCTCCGCGGCGCGGCGGCCCGCGTCAAACTGATAGGAATTGCGACGAGTCGATAGCGCCGGGTTAACCAATTAGCAGGAGCCGCGCGCTATAGACGGAGGTAGGACTAGCTGGGGCCAGGGTTGGAGCAATGGCGAAACGCCGATCGAAATCCGCGGAAGGTGACGCGAGTATCGCGAATATTTCGCGTACCCGCCGTGCTCAACTCGTCGCCGAATTCGAAGGCGAACTAGGCATCGACCACAAGGCCCGGGCCAAGGCTGCAGAAGCCGAACGCCGCTGGATCGCTCGCAAGACCTTCATCGTCTGGACGATTGCGGCAATGTTCTTTGCCATCGCGTGCCAGAAATTGTGGCTCATGGGCGAGGACGTCGATGTGCCCTTTTCCGACATCAACCCCGTGCGCAGTCTGTTCGGCGAGTAACGCAACCACTGGACAAAAAAGGGGCCGCGATCACTCGCGACCCCGTCTATCCCGCAAAGCCGATCAGTAAACGCGTGCTTTCGGCTTGATATACTCAACATCGTCCGACAGCGTATATTCGTGGACCGGACGGTAATCGAGGCGAACGCCGCCGCCCTTGCCGCCCCAACCGTCGAACCATGCGATCGTGTGCTTCATCCACGTCGCGTCGTCGCGATTCGGGAAATCTTCGTGCGCGTGAGCGCCGCGGCTTTCCTTGCGGTTGAACGCCGAATGCATCGTCACCGTCGCCTGGCTGATGAGGTTGTCGAGCTCCAGCGTTTCGACAAGATCGGTGTTCCAGATCAGGCTGCGGTCGGTGACATGCACGTCGTTCATGCGCTGATAGGTCTTGGTGAGTTTTTCCTTGCCCTCCGCCATCAGCTCGTCGGTGCGGAACACCGCCGCGTGCTGCGACATCGCGCGCTGCATCTCCGTACGGATTTCCGCGGTCGGCGAGCCGCCGTTCGCATTGCGGAAATGATCGAGGCGCGCGAGCGCGAGGTCGGCGCTGTCCTTCGGCAGCGGCTGCTGCGCCGCACCGGGCTTCAGGATCTCCTTCAGGCGATGCCCCGTGGCGCGGCCAAAGACGACAAGGTCGATCAGGCTGTTCGACCCAAGGCGGTTCGCGCCATGGACCGACACGCACGCGGCTTCGCCGACCGCGAACAGGCCCGGAACCACGGTGTCGGGACCGTCCTTGCCCAGCGTGACGACTTCGCCATGATAGTTACAGGGAATGCCGCCCATATTGTAATGGACCGTCGGCACGACCGGCAGCGGCTGGCGCGTGAGGTCGACGCCCGCGAAAATCTTGCCGCTCTCGGTAATCCCCGGCAGGCGCTCGGCGAGCACGGCGGGATCAATATGGTCGAGGTGCAGGAAGATATGGTCGTTGTGCGGGCCGACGCCGCGGCCTTCGCGAATTTCGAGCGCCATCGAACGCGACACGACGTCGCGCGACGCCAAATCCTTCGCCGACGGGGCATAGCGTTCCATGAAACGCTCACCTTCGCTGTTGGTCAGATAGCCGCCCTCGCCGCGCGCACCTTCGGTGATCAGCACGCCCGCGCCATAGATGCCGGTCGGGTGGAACTGGACGAACTCCATGTCCTGAAGCGGCAGGCCGGCGCGTAGCACCATGCCGCCGCCGTCGCCGGTGCACGTATGCGCCGAGGTCGCGGTGAAATAGCAACGGCCGTAGCCGCCCGTTGCAAGCACGACGGCCTGCGAACGGAAGCGGTGGATGCTGCCATCCTCCATGCACAGCGCAATCACGCCGCGGCACTCACCATTTTCCATGATCAGGTCGAGCGCGAAATATTCGATGAAGAAGTCCGCGTCATATTTCAGCGACTGCTGATAGAGAGCGTGGAGCATCGCGTGACCGGTGCGGTCGGCCGCGGCGCAGGTGCGCTGCACCGGCGGGCCTTCGCCCATATTCTGCATATGGCCGCCGAACGGGCGCTGATAGATGGTGCCGTCGGCGTTGCGGCTGAACGGCACGCCGGCGTGCTCGAGTTCGTAAACCGCGTTCGGCGCCTCGCGCACCATATATTCGATCGCGTCCTGGTCGCCGAGCCAGTCCGAACCCTTGACGGTGTCGTACATGTGCCACTGCCAATGGTCGGGCGAATTATTGCCGAGCGATGCCGCAATGCCGCCCTGCGCCGCAACCGTGTGACTGCGCGTCGGGAACACCTTGGTGATGCAGGCGGTCTTCAGCCCCGCTTCGGCGCTGCCCATCGTGGCGCGCAGGCCGGAGCCGCCGGCACCGACGACGACGGTGTCATAGATATGGTCGATGATCTTGTAGGCGTCGGTCATCTTACATGCCCCCCGGAGCGAGCCCGGCGGCGGGCGCAAGCGCGATGCGGATGATGGCGAAAATGCCGTAGGCAGCGCCGCCGATCGCGTAGAAGTTCAAAAGGACGAGCGACAGGATCTTGGTCGCTTCGCCGTGGACATAATCCTCGATCATCACCTGAAGCCCCAGCCGCAGGTGCCAGAAGACGCTGGCGGTGAGCAGGATCAGCGCGAGCGCGACGGTCGGGTTCGACGCCCAGCGCAGCACCGCAGCATGATCGCCGAGCGGCAGGCGGAACATCGAGACGACGAACCAGGTGACGAGCAGGACGTTGGCGAGCGCGGTCAGGCGCTGCTGGATCCAGTGGTGCGAGCCATGGTGCGACGAACCAAGCCCGCGCACGCGGCCGAGACGCGTTCCGTTACCCATTGAGCGCCTCCGCAAATACATAGAGCCAGACCGCAGCGGTCGCCGTGATCGAACCCACGAAAACGAGCGTCGACCAGATTTTATTGGTCTTGAGCTCATAGCCCGCGCCGGTGTCGAGCACGAAGTGGCGCAGGCCCGAGAAGAGATGCTGGAAGAAGGCCCAGGTCAGCCCGATCAGCACGACCTTGCCAAGAATGTTGGTGACCTGGTGCAGCGTGCCGACTTCGGGGCTGGGATCGTGCCAGACGCACGCGATGAACGCCGCATAGGCGTCGGGTCCCGCGGCGAGCGCCCCCAGCCACCAAAGGAACATCAGGCCGCCGACGATCGCGAGACCATCGCCGCTGACGCGGTGAAAGATCGAGACCGCCATCGCTGGGGTCCATTTATACACCTGTAGATGCGGAGAGCGCGGACGCGCGCTCGGTTGATTGCCAGCCATATCAGCCCTGTCCTGACTCTAAACGGTCGATGCGCCGCCGGTTAAGCCTTCCCGCCGCGATATGCAATTGCTTAGGAGCATAGGGGAATAAATCGCTCGGTTTCCGGCTATTCAGTTGGCGACGAACCCGTTGATCGCGAGCCAACTCGCCAGAAGAGCGATATATTCGGCCGAATCCGGCCGCTCGGTCCCGTCATGTTTCGGATCGAGCGAGACTTTCCGGTCGGCGGACATCTCCATAGCATGATCGGCGCCGGCGATGCTGTGCACCGCCATCTTCGGCTTTTGCGCCGCGATGGCTTTCAGACGCTCGACCGAAACCGCGACCGGCACGACCGCATCGTCGGCGCCATAGAGGACAAGCGTCGGGACGGTGACCGCCGACAGATTCTTGAGGGGATCATTCTCGATCTCGCGGCGCCAGCCCGAAACCGCGCGGTCGCGTACCGTTTCGCCCATATAGGTATATTTGAACCACGGCTGCGTCTTGGCCGCGTCGATCATTTTCTGCGCGGCTTCGCGGCTGCCCGACCCGCGCATATAATCGTCGACCGCTTTGCGCGTCGCAGCCATCTGGTCGACCTCGGCCTGCGAATGGCCGTTGGCGATGAGATGATTGGTCGAGGAGAAGAGCATCTGCACGTCCGCCGTCACGACGGGTGCCGAGACGGCGATCACAAACGCGATATCGGTACTGCGCGATGCCGCGAGCGGCGATATCCAGCCCCCTTGACTCAGTCCCCAGGTGCCGATGCGTTTCGGATCAATGCGCGGGTCCGCCTTCAGGCTCCGCACCGCAGCAACCGCATCGTCGGCGAGGAGCGCGAAGTCGCCCCCGGCCGTCTTTGTCCCGGATTGCCCCGATCCGCGCCGGTCATAGACAAAGACCGCAATCCCGAGTGCGGGGAGCGCAGTCTTGAGATGATCGTAAAGCGATGCGGTGCGAAGCGGCGACGAAGCGCTGTGCGTGACGACGACCGCCGCGACGGGCTTGCGGCTGGCCGGCATGTAGAGCGTGCCGACGAGTTCGGTATCGCCGCTCATGAAGCGGCGATCCTCGGTCGTCACCCGTGTCGTAGCGGGCGCGCTCCAGGGCGGCGGCGCGGCCGGGCTGGCTGTGGCGGGCTGCAAAACCGCAACGCCGGCCATGATGGCCCAAAGACCGGCGGCGGTTCGCATCAGGCCACCCGCACGCCCGAAGACGCCGGGAACAGCCTCACTTGATCTTGCCGCGGTTCGCGTAGAGCAGCGCCGCAATCACCGCAGCCGAGCCGATGCCAAGCCCAGCCGCCGCCGCGGTCTTCCAGCCGCGCTTGCCCTTGCCCGCTTCCTGATCGGCAGCTTGCGCCGCTTCGGCGGCTTCGCGCTGCTGTTGACGCTCGCGCGCCGCGCGCAGCACTTCATTTTCTTTCTCTTCGGGCGGGGGAGGTGCCACTGGCTCGGTCATCGTCTCTCTATATCCTTGTCTTATCAGGCGAGCGCCTGTTCGACAGGCACATAATCGGTTCCGACCGCTTCCGCTACGGCTTCGAACGTCACCTTACCATTCCAAACGTTCAAACCCTGCGCAAGATGCACGTCGCGCTTCAAAGCTTCCTTCCACCCCAGATCGGCGATGCGCAGCGCGTGCGGCAGGGTTACGTTGTTGAGCGCATAGGTGCTGGTGCGCGCGACTGCGCCCGGCATGTTCGCGACCGCATAATGGACGATGCCGTCGACGACGTAGGTCGGGTCGGCGTGCGTCGTCGCGTGGCTCGTCTCGAAGCAGCCACCCTGGTCGATCGCGACGTCGACGAGCACCGAGCCGGGGCGCATCGTGCCGAGCATCTCGCGTGTGACCAGCTTCGGCGCTTCGGCACCCGGGATCAGCACCGCGCCGATGACGAGGTCGGCCTCGGCGACGCATTCAGCCAGGTTCGCGCGATTCGAGAAGCGCGTCTTGGCGCGCGCCTCGAAAAAGGTGCCGACGCGTTCAAGCACTTCGGGATCGCGGTCGAGGATGGTGACATCGGCGCCGAGGCCCGCCGCCATCTGCGCCGCGTTGAAGCCGACGACGCCGCCGCCGATGACGCAGACCTTGCCCGGCGCGACGCCGGGGACGCCGCCGAGCAATACGCCGCGGCCGCCATGCGCCTTTTCGAGCGCGGTCGCGCCGGCCTGAATCGACATGCGACCCGCAACCTGGCTCATCGGCTTCAGGAGCGGCAGGCCTCCGTGCGGGCTGGTGACGGTTTCATAGGCAATGCAGACGGCGCCCGATTTCATCAGGTCGCGCGTCTGGTCGGGATCGGGCGCGAGGTGGAGGTAGGTGTAGAGGATCTGGTCAGGGCGGAGCATCGCGCGCTCGACGGGCTGGGGCTCCTTGACCTTCACGACCATTTCGCAGGTGGCGAAGATTTCTTCGGCGGTCTGAACGATCTCGGCGCCCGCTTCGACATAATAGCGGTCGTGCGCGCCGATCCCCTCGCCCGCGCCGGTCTGGACGAGGACGCGGTGACCGTGAACGACGAGTTCGCGCGCGCTCTCGGGGGTCAGGCCGACGCGATATTCGTGGTTCTTGATTTCCTTGGGGGTGCCGATGATCATGGTCGCTCTCCGAATATTGGGTGTCATCGGCGATCGATTATTGCCGCCGAAAACTTGTCGGCGCTTTTAACAGAAATAGCTCGCGAGGTGCTTGCATATCCTTCGCAGATTCGCGACATAATTGCACGATTTTGGCGTGAAATGGATCGATGGCGCACAATGATTGATCGGATCGACGTGAAGTTGCTCGACTTGCTCCAACGCGGCGGCCCGCGACCGGCGGCCGAACTGGGCGAAGCCGTCGGCCTGTCGGCGTCGGCCTGCCACCGCCGTATCCGCGCATTGGAGGCGGCGGGCATCATCGCCGGCTATACCGCGCGCCTGAATCCCGAAAGCATCGGGCTCGGGCTCGACGTGTTCGTCGACATCAGCCTGACGTCGCAAAGCGAGGAAGCGCTGACCGCGTTCGAGAGCGCGGTGAAGAGCTTCGACGAAATCCTCGAATGCCAGCTTTTGTCGGGGGCGTCGGATTACCGGCTGCGCGTCGCGGCGCGTAACGTTGCCGATTTCGATCGGCTGCACCGTCATTGCCTTTCGCGCCTGCCGGGTGTCGCGGCGATGCACAGCGCCTTTGCGCTGCGCACGATCAAGGCGTTCGAGGGCTATCCCGTGCCGTCCCCATCGACGGGCGCCGAAGGCAAGACGCTAGCCCGGGGTTAACACCGCTTTTACCATTTCCGTCGCATATCCCGTTCACCAGTTTCATGGGACGCATGCGGGCAACAGACCCGCGCGCCTTTTGGGTCGATCAGGGAAGCCAAGATCATGGTGAAGGAAAATCCGATTCACAAGCAGCAGATCGATCCGGTGCCGATGGCCGATCGCTTCCCTTATTATGATCTCGACGGACGCCTTGCCGCCAATGCCACCGAGATACATGGCATCATCGCCGGACGCGAAGAGGCGATCGCGAAAGCCTATTGGGACGCTTTCAACGCGCTGCCCGGCGTCGATCGCAAGGTCGAGGGCGAGCTTCTCGACAGCTATATCCGTGGCAGCGCGCGCCACACCTTTACCAAATATGCCGATGCCGCCGGACAGGAAGTCGCGACGATCGCGTGTCAGAACGCCCATATGGCGCGGCGCGTAAAGCTGCCGCTTGCTTCGGTCCTGTCGTGCATCGCGGAAAGCCAGCGGCTGACGATCGAATATATCGTCGAAGCTTGCATCGGCGAGCCTGAGCGGCTGGCGCGGCTGACGAGCGCGGTGAACCGCCTCGCGCTGCTCGAATTCGATATCATGCAGCGATATGCGAACAAACTCGACCGCGCGGTCTTTTCGAGCGAGCGGCAGGCGCTCGCGGGCGATTTCGATCGCTCCATCGCCTCGCTGGTGCAGGATACCGACGGGGTGCGCGATCAACTTGCACGGCAGGCGGCTTCGGCCGACCAGGCGGCGAAGGGAATGATCGCGAAGACGAGCGAAGTCGCCGCCGCCTCCGAACAATCGGCGATGGCGATGCGCGAAGCGGCTTCGACCGCCGCCGGGCTGATCCGCGCGATCGAGGACGCACGCAGCGAAGTCGAAGCCTCTGCCAGCGTCGCGACGCGTGCGTCGGAACAGGCGGGCGAAGCCGTCGTCATGTCCGAAACGCTGTCGCACCATGCCGAGTCGATCGAATCGATCTTGGGCCTGATCCGGGAGATCGCGGGCCAGACCAACCTCCTCGCGCTCAACGCCACGATCGAGGCGGCGCGCGCGGGCGAATCGGGTCGCGGCTTTGCGGTCGTCGCGCAGGAGGTGAAAAGCCTCGCCAACGAAACCGCGCGCGCAACCGACGATATCGCGGGCAAGATCACCGCGATCCAGCAGGCGACGCGCGGGTCGGTTTCGGCCAACCAGTCGATCCGGCAGACGATCGTCGAAGTGCAGAATTCGGCGCAGCGCATCCGTGACGCGATGGACGCCCAGGCGCAGACGGTCACCTCGATCACCGCGGCGGTCGACGAAACCGCGCTCGCCGCCGACAGCATGTCGTCGACGATCGCGAGCATCCGCAACGATTCGGGCATGGTCGCGAACGAGATCAGCGTGCTGAGCGAGGAATTCGCCAAAATGGGCGGCCGCCTGCAGCAGCTCGAACGCGCCGCGAGCGAATTCAGCCGCCGCGTGGCTTAACGCCGACAACCCAACCCATATCGTCATCCCGGCGAAGGCCGGGATCTCGCCATCGCCCTTTTACGCACCGGTGTGATTCCGGCCTTCGCCGGAATGACGGATGGTCGGATGCGCCACGACTGCTCGCGCTTGGCAAGGTCCGCCCCGCTGCCTAAGGCGGGCTATGACCACGCACATCCTGATCACCGGCGCGAGCCGCGGTATCGGCGCGGCGATCGCCGAGGCTCTCACCACGGGCGCGACCAAAGTCGTCGCGCTGTCGAGCGCCGATGGCGACCTCACCGACCCGGCGACGCCCGATCGACTGTGGCAGGCGAGCCTCGACCGGTTGGACGGACGGATCGACGTTCTCGTAAACAATGCGGGGATATTCGAGGACAGCCCGCTGGGCGATCCCGACGCCGACTGGCTGGCGAGCTGGAACCGCACGATGCAGGTCAATCTGACCGCGAGTGCGCAGCTCTGCCGTCGTGCGGTGCTGCACTGGCAGGCACGGCAGTCGGCCGGGCGAATCGTCAATATTGCGAGCCGTGCGGCATACCGCGGCGACAGCCCGGCGCACTGGCATTATGCGGCATCAAAATCGGGCATGGTCGCGATGACCAAAACAATCGCGCGCGGATATGCCAAGGACGGCATTCTTGCCTTTGCGATCTGCCCCGGCTTCACGATGACCGGTATGGCCGAGGAATATCTGGCGGGTCGCGGCGGCGAGCAACTGCTTGCCGAAATTCCCCTTGGCCGCGTCGCCATGCCCGACGAAGTCGGCGAGATGGCCCGCTGGTGCGCGCTCGACGCGCCCGCGGCAATGACTGGCGCCGTGCTCGACGTGAACGGCGCGAGCTATGTCCGTTAACCTATGAGCTGGATCGTCTCCCTCCCCTGCACGCGCGCCGAAGCCGAGGCGCTGTCGGGCGAAATCCCCGAACTCGACGCGATGCCCGAGGCTCCCGTCGTGGTAACGCGCGAGATCGACGAAGATGCGGGGCTGTGGCAACTCGACGCCTATATGGACGACAGGCCGGGGGCGTCGCTGCTCAAACTGCTCCAGTCGTTCGTGCCGAGCGCCAAGGGCAAAAAACCCGTCGTCGAAGAATTGCCCGAAGAGGATTGGGTCACGCTGTCGCAGCAAGGGCTCGAGCCCGTGCAGGCGGGACGCTTCTTCGTCCACACAAGCAGCTATGCAGACCGCGTTCCCGCGGGCAGCACGCCGTTCCTGATCGACGCGAGCCAGGCGTTCGGGACGGGCGGACATGACACGACCGCCGGCTGCCTGTCGATGCTCGACCGGCTCGCGCAGGCAGGCGCGAGTCCGCGCAACATTGCCGATATCGGTACCGGCACGGGCCTGCTCGCCTTCGCCGCGATGGCGCTGTGGCCCCGCGCGAAGACGATCGCATCGGACATCGACCCCGCAAGCATTTTCGTGACGCGCGACAATGCTTCGATCAATAATATCCCGCTCGGCAGCGGCGGCGGACGGCTTGCGCTTGCGGTCGCGCCGGGAACCGATCATCCCGCGATCCGCCACTGCGCGCCCTATGATCTGGTTATCGCCAACATTCTCGCCGGGCCGTTGATCACGCTCGCCCCCGATATCGCCGCGGCGACCGCACCCGGCGGCCATGCGATCCTCGCGGGGCTGATCGCGCGGCAGATGGAACCGGTGCTCGCCGCCTATCGCGCGCAGGGCTTTCGCCTTTCAGCGCGCGGCGGCAGCGCCGAATGGCCGTGCCTGCTGCTGGTCAAGCGCCGCCGCTATGGCTGGCGCCGCAAGGAACGCGCGTTCCACCGAGCGAGCCCGTCGGACGCAAGTTTCGGGAGCTGGTAAGAAGCGGCGTCCCAGGCTCCGTTCGCGTCGCGCGAACGGATTTAAGCGGTCTGCTTACTGAGCGCATACTCCTGTGTGCCGCGCGTAATCACCTCATCATCCGGTAAGATATCGGCGATGGGGATCGGCGGCAGCGCGGCGTTTCTCGTATAGAGCGGCGCGAAGTCGGTGTTCACCGTCGTGCCCAGAAGCTGCTCCAGACTGTCGATGACGAAATAATTCTGCTGGAAATCGTCGATCCGATAGTCGGTGCGCATCACGCGCGCGAGGTCGAAACCGATGCGGTTCGGGCTGTCCGAATCGAGCGCGAAGACGCTTTCGGCAAAGGAGGAGACGATGCCCGCGCCATAGATGCGCAGGCCGCCCGCCTCACGGATCAGGCCGAATTCGACGGTATACCAGTAAAGCCGCGCGAGCTGTTTGAGCGCGTCGAATTTCAGGCTGCGCAACCCGCCTTCGCCATAGGCAACCATATAGTCGGCGAACACCGGGTCGGCGAGCATCGGAACATGGCCGAAGACGTCATGGAAAACGTCAGGTTCCTGCAGATAGTCGAGCTGTTCGGGCGTACGAATGAAATTGCCCGCGGGGAAACGCCGGTTCGCGAGATGATCGAAAAACACATCGTCTGGAACGAGACCCGGCACCGCGATCACTTGCCATCCCGTCGCCGCCATCAGCCGCGCGTTGAGTTCGCGATAGTCAGGAATACCCGGCTTTTCGAGGCGCAGAACGTCAATGCCACGCAGAAAGGCGTCAGCGGCGCGGCCGGGCAGCATGTCCGACTGACGCGCGAAGAGGCGGTCCCACATCGCATGTTCGTCGGCGGTAAAGGCATCCCAATTTTGCGAAATCGTCCAGTCGGCCGCAGCACCGGGCGGCGGCGTGTCATGGACATGGGTAAACTGTCTTTCCATCGGCACGCTTCTATCATCAAAATGGTTTCAAGTGAAACTTTATTCGCCAATCGCCACGACCGAAGTTGCAAGCCGGTCGACTTCGGCGCGATCATGGCTGACATAGAGGATCGGCAGTTTGAGTTCGTCGCGAATCCGTTCGATCACCGTCATGATCTCGCTGCGCCGCGCCGCGTCGAGCGACGACAAAGGTTCGTCCATCAGCAAGATTTCGGGCGCCGCGAGCAACGCCCGCCCGATCGCCACGCGCTGCATCTCGCCCCCCGACAGCGTGTGCGGCCAGCGGTCGAGCAGGTCGGCAATACCAAGAAAGCGAACGGCTTCGCCGAGGCTCATCCAGCGGTCGGTGGGATCGACAAGATCATGGCCATAGAGCAGATTGGCGCGGACGCGGCGATGCGGGAACAGACGGCCATCCTGAAACACATAGCCGATGCGCCGCGCCTCGGGCGGCAGATCGACGCCGTCGCCGAACAGCGTGCGGTCGCCGATCCGTATATGACCGCGGTCGGGCTTCAGCAGCCCGGCGACCATGTTGAGAATGCTCGTCTTGCCCGCGCCCGACGGCCCAAACAGCGCGGTCAGCCCCGCCCCTGCGTTGAAGCGCGCGGCGATGATCCGATCGCCGCGCCGCTTTTCGACGTCGATATCAATCGCCATGGTCGCGCTTTCCCGCGTGCGTACGCCGCACCAGCCATTCGGACAGGACCAGCGCGCCGAGCGACAGCGCAACCGAAAGCAGCGCGAGGCGCGTCACCATCGCCTCTCCATCAGGCACCTGCAGCGCTGAATAGATGGCGAGCGGCAAGGTGCGCGTTTCGCCGGGGATGTTCGACACGAAGGTGATCGTCGCGCCGAATTCGCCGATCGAGCGCGCGAAGCCGAGGACGAGCGCGGCGAGGACGCCGGGGAGCGCGAGCGGCAGGCTGATCGTCCAGAAGCTGTGCCAGCGTCCGGCGCCGAGCGTCCGCGCCGCGCCCTCGAGCCGCCGGTCGATGCCCTCGATCGACAGCCGCATCGCACGCACCATCAGCGGCAGCGCCATGATCGCGGCGGCGAGCGCGGCGCCGGTCCAGCGGAACATCAGGCTGACCCCGAACCAGCTTTCGAGCCAGCGCCCGACGGGACCGAACGGACCGAAGGCGATCAGCAGCAGCCAGCCGGTGACGACGGGCGGCAGGACGAGCGGCAGATGCACCAGCGCATCGAGAACGACGCGCCCGGGAAAGCGATAGCGCGCGAGAAGCCAGGCGAGCGCGAAGGCGATCGGCAGCGTGACGAGCACCGCGACGCCGCCGACCTTGAGCGATAGCGCGACGATCCCCCACTCTTCGGGTGAAAGCATCAAACGTGAGCCCTCCCGTCATTGCGAGCGAAGCGAAGCAATCCAGCGCGCGCGTAGACCGCTCTGGATTGCTTCGCTTCGCTCGCAATGACGAGGTTTTTCATTCGTTATGGCGCCGAGAAGCCGTGGCGCGCGAAAATCGCGCGGCCCTGTTTCGAGAGGAGGAATGCCCGGAAGGCGGCGGCGTCCTTGCTCCGCGACGCCTTGAGCAGCGCGACGGGGTAGCGGATCGGCGGATGGCTCGCCGCCGGGAAGGTCCCGACGATCCGCACCGCTTTCGATGCGCGCGCGTCGGTGGCGTAGACGATACCGAGCGGCGCCGCGCCGCGTTCGACGAGCGCCATTGCAGCGCGGACATTTTCGGCGGGAGCGGTTTTGGCCGCGACACTGGGCCAGACGCCGAGCGCGGTGAGCGCGGCTTTCGCATATTTGCCCGCGGGCACCGCGTCGGGATCGGCGATCGCGAGGCGGCCGGTGCCGAGCGCCTTGGCGATCGGGAAGCCGCGCGCGGGGTTCAGCCGCACCTTGCTCGACGCCGGGGCGATCAGCACGAGGCGGTTGCCGAGCAAGGTCGTGCGCGTGCCGACGCGAAGCAGTCCCGCCCGTGCCACGGCGTCCATCCATTCCTCGTCGGCCGACAGGAACAGGTCGGCGGGCGCGCCCGCGATCACCTGCCGCGCCAGCGCCGACGAGGCGGCGAAGGAGAGGATCGGCTTGGCGTGGCCCTTTGCCGCCCAGACATTCGCCGCCTCGGTCAGCGATTCCTGCAGACTCGCCGCCGCGAGCACCACCGGGCCGCGCCCCTGTGCCATCGCTGCTGGAGCGAGCAGCAGAGCAACAAGCGCGACGAGCAGGTGGAGGATGCGGGTCATGCCGCTACTATAGGCGCGGCTGTGCCCTTGCCGCAACGCCAAGCCAGCGCGCGGCGCGCGGAAGACGCGGCAGCACCAGCCGCTCGGCGATCCATAGCAGGATCAGCGAGGCGGCGAGCAAGGGAAGCAGCGCCGCGAGGATGGGGATCAGCGCGGCAACGCCCTTCAGCTTTCCGGGATCGCGCGGCCCCGGCGGCGCGCCGAGCGCATCATCGGGCTTGCGGCGACGCCACATCAGAAAGCCCGAGATCGCGAGCGTGAACAGCGCGAGCGCGGTCGCGACGCCGATGAGCTGGTTGGCAAGGCCGAACAATTGCCCCTCGTGCCAGGCGATGCCGAAACCGACGGCGCGGTCGATCGCATGTTTTTCGGCAAAGCCGCTACGCCCGACTTCGATGCTTGTTTCGGGATCATAGCTGACCTTGCGCACCTGCGGGCGGTTCTGCGTCAGCGTGGTGAGCGTCCAGACATTGCCGTTCGGCGGCCCGAAATCATTGGGCGCGCCGGGCGGCTGGACGATCGCCGGTGCAGGCATCCCCTCACCTCGCGCGCGCAGCACGATATATTGCAGCGACGCCGATGGCGCGGGGCCCGTCGGTGCCGTAGCCGCCATCGCGCTATGGTCGTGCGCCGCGTGCGGATCGGAGCCGCCCTTCCAGTCCTGAACCCCCGACACCCAGCCCATTTCGGAGCGGACAATGCGAAAGCCGCTCGCCCACACGTCGGTCCATGGCAGCGCGGTAAAAAGCAGCACGAGCGCGAGCCCCGAGACCCAGAAGCCCGTGACCGCATGAAGATCGCGCAGCGCCGCGCGGCCGCCGAGCGACAGCCGCGGCCAGACAATCCCCGCCGCACCGCGCCCGCGCGGCCACCAGAGATAGAGGCCGGTGAGGATCATCACGATCGCCCAGCTTGCCGCGAGCTCGACGAGCAGGCGACCGGCACGGCCGATCAGTAACGTGCCATGGATACGCGACAGCCACGCCGAGATGCGCTGATCGGGATCGGCGGCGCCGATCACCCGGCCCTGCGGCGAAATAGCCACGTCGCGCATTGTGCCGCCGGGCAGCGCAACATGGACGACAGCGGCGTCGCCGGGCGCCTCGGGAATCCGGTAGTAATGAAAAGCCGCGCCCGGAAAGGCTGCGAGCGCGGCGGCAACCTGCGCATCGGCATCGACCGCGCCCTGCACCGAAAGCCCGCGCCACTCGCGCTCCTCCCAGCGGTCCACCTGCGGCTTGAACAGATAGGCCGCGCCGGTCAGCGACAGGATGAGGATGAAGGGGATGACGAACAGCCCGGCATAGAAATGCCAGCGCCAGATCGTGCGATAAAGCGGAATCCGGTTGATGTCGGTCATCCCCTGCCTTCCCCTTTAGAACCGCGCCCGGACGCCCGCGGACACCGCGCGGCGCTCGACCGGATAATAGATCGCCGACGCAGGCGTAACGTTGATCGCCGCGCTGATGTCGCCGATCGCTTTCTTGCCGGTGATATTGCGGACGTCGACGAAGGCGTCGATGCCCTGCGCGATCGTTGCGCCGCCGGTGACGCCGATCAGCGCATAGCCGGGGGTTCGAACCTGATTGCGATAATCGGCAAATGGACCATCGGGCACCCATTCGAGGTTCGGCGCGATATGCAGCGCATCGCTGCCGAGCCGCAGCTCGGCGCGATACGCGTGTTTCGGGACGACCGGCAGGCGGTTGTCGCCGAACTGCGCGTCATCGCGGAAGCGGAAGTCGCTGTAGGTATAGACTTGCCGCAAGCGCAGCCAGTTGGTCGGCGCGAGGTCGAGCCCGGCCTCGACACCCTGATGCAGCGTGCGGTCGGCGTTGAAGGTCGCAGCGGGAATATTCGGATTGACCGTGAACTGGAGTAGTTCGCCCTTGAGCGTCGAGCGGTAGAGCGCGAGGTCCCAGCTGGCGAAGCCGAGCTTGCCGCGCGTGCCGATTTCCGCAGTCCACGCGCGCTGCGGACGGATATCCGACACGACGCTGCTGGTCGGCGGGGTTCCGATCGTCTGGAACACTTCGCCAAAGCCCGGGAATTCGGCCGAGCGGCTGTAATTGGCGAATATCTGAATGTCCGCCGACGGTTCGAACAACAGCCCGAATTTGGGCGAGAAGGCATCGAAGTCGATGCGGCCGTCGGTCGCGGGGGTAGTAGAGAAATTCACCTGCCGCTTGCGCCAGCCATCGGCGTAGACGCCTCCGGCAATCAACGACAGCGCGGCGACGGGCCGCACGCGCACTTCGCCATAGAGCGTCGCGGTCTGCGCCTTCTGGTCGGCGTCGAAGGTGAGCGCGCCGCGCCGGCCGCCCGAGTTGACGAACTGGCGCGCATCGGTGCTGCCACGGCGAATCTCACCGCCGAATGTCAGTTCGACCGGGCCGCTGGCGTAATCGGCACGGAAGAAGCTGCCGATATCTACCGATTTCTGGTCGATAAGCTGGAAGATCGGGTGGTGCAGCGACTTGGCGTTGACGAAGCCGCCAACGTCGAGCGTGAGCACGCCCCAGTCGAAGGTCGTGCGGTTCTGGAGGCGCAGCGAATCGATATCGCGCCCCTGGTCGCCGGCAACGGCGCCCGCATTGGCCTTGCGCGGCGTCGTGAGCGCCTCGCCCATCGTCAGTGCGCCGGGGAGTTGCTGCTTGATGTGGTTGATGCTGGCATAAAAGCGCGTGCTGACGACATCGCTCAGCTTCATCCCGACATTGCCCTGAAAGCGCAGGCTGCGCCGCTGGGCATGATCGCGATCGCCGTCCGACCTATCGGCGCTGATCGCACCCCATGCGTCGACGCGGTCGGTTGCGACGCCCGCCGAGACAAGACCGCGCACGCTGTCGAAGCTGCCCACATCGCCGCGCAGATAGACGCCCCCCGCCGTACGCCCCGTCGGCGTCACGCCGTTGATCGCGCCGCCGAGCGTCCCCGATCCGAAGCGCAGCGCATTTGCGCCGCGATAGACCTGAAGATGATCGAAGAAGATCGGTTCGAGTTCCTGGAAATCGCCATTGTCGTCGGCGAGATTGATCGGCACGCCGTCCTGCAGCAACGTCAGCCCGCGCATATGAAAGCCGCGCGACAGCCCCGAGCCGCGGATCGAAATGCGGACTTCCTGACCATAGCGCGGCTGAAGATAGATGCCCGGCGAGAAAGCGAGCGTGTCGCGGAGCGAGACGACCGATTTGTCGGCATAATCCTTGTAGGAGACGACATCGGTGCCGCCGGGAGTTGCGGCCGCGCGTACTTCAGCTGCGTCGGTGGCGGTCGGCGCGGTGACGATGATGGTGGCGTCGGTCTCTTCGGCGTGGGCCGGAGCGGCGACAAGACAGGTTGCAAGCGCCAGCAACGGCGCCGCCCCATGGATACGGGTTTTCATGTATATTCCTTCGCTGAATGCAGTCACGGGCCGCGCCGCGCGAAAGCGCGGGCAGCCGATCGGTCTGGATCAGGCGAAGGCGGGCGGTCCGGTACTCGGCGGCAGCGGCGAGGCGATGCCCGGCGCAAAGCCGAGCGAGCGCACCGCGACCGGCACAGGTTCGGGGGCGATCGGCGCGGCGGCGAGCACCGGCGTGTCGGGCACGATCGGCGCATTGGCGAGCGCGCCCCATGGGCAATGCTGCTGCGGCTCGCCCGCATCGTGGCTGCCAGCCTTTTCGAGCGGAATCGTCATCGTGCCGCCGGGGTTGGCGGGGTCCGAACAGATACGCACGGTGATCGAGCCACCCGCATCGCTTTCGATCATCCAGCCCGGCGCGACAATCACCCGCGCGGCGAGCGCGAGCAGCAGCGGCAGAAGCAGCAGGATGCCGGGACGGCGAAAGGCGGCGAGCAGGCTCACGCTGCGCGCCTTATGGCGCGGCCGTGCGAGTGGCAAGCGGACAAAGCGTCCCACCAATCATCGTCACCCCGGGCTCGACCCGGGGTCCCGCTTCTTTCCGTCGCAGAGCGGGACCCCGGATCAAGTCCGGGGTGACGAAAAGAGTTTGGGGCCATGACTGGCCATCACTCCGCAGGCGTCTCGTCGGTTTTCTTCCCGGTACGCGTCCAGGGATAGAGAAACTGGCCCCAGTAACTGCGCGGAACATCCTCGGGGATGCCGTAATTTTCGGGCCAGCGGTCCTTGGGCAGGTGGAAAGTGCCGAACATCTTGTCGATCCAGGGGAAGTGGATCGCGAAGTTGACGTCGAACGCCTCGCGCTCCAGCCCATGGTGCCAATGGTGGAACCGCGGCGTTGCGATCCAGTGACCGAGGCGGTTGAAATTGCCGCCGACATTGGCGTGGAGCAGCGACGACCAGACATAGACGAAACCGATATAGGCCTGCATCACCGACGGCGCGAAGCCGAGCGTGAACAGCGGCAGCGAGGTAATCGAGCGGAGCAGGATGATCTCGACGAAATGCATCCGCGATCCCGCAAGCCAGTCCATCGATTTCGCGCTGTGGTGGACCGCATGGAAGCCCCAGAGGAAGGGGTAGCGGTGGAAGGTGCGGTGGAACCAATATTGCGCCATGTCTGACGCGACGAGCACGATGAGGAACTGCACAATCCACGGCAGCGAAGCGACCCCGGCGCGGAACGCCTCCCAATTCGACGTATTCTCGTTGATGATCGTCGACGGCGCGAGCGCGAGGAAGCCAAGCACCTGCACGAACATCGTGCTCACGAGATAATAGAAGAGATCCTCGCGCCATTCGGTGCGGAACAGCCGCTGCGTCCGGCGATGCGGGAACGCGCGTTCCAGCGGCGCGAACATGAAGCCGGTGACGAGCAGGTTCACGACGAAGAAGTCGAGTCCGAAGAAAATCCCCCAGTCGCGCGTTTCCTGCGGCTGGACGTTCGCGCCGCCGACGAGAATCGCGGCGAGCCCGATCATGAGCGCAGTTAGGCCGAGCACCTTTCGGGGCCGCAGCAACAGGCTAAGCAAAGACAGGCCATAGCTGATCAGGAGCGTTGCGTGGACCACACCGCGAAAGCCGCCCCAGTGTTTGATGATTTCAAGCTCGGGCGTCGCGAACCAGTCGGGGAACCGCAATGCGATCACCATGCCGAAGCCCGCGATTGCAAACAGCAGCCCGAAAAATCCCGACAGCCAACCGCTGCCGAAACGTCTTACCTCGGTGTGCGATTCGAGATCGCGCATCAGGCTGTTCAGATAATCACGCTTTGCCATGTGGCCCCCTCACAGCATTTTCGCCGCCCCGTCTGTGATGGCGCGCACCGCTTACTATCACGCTAAGCCAAAGTTCGTCATGCCGGTCGAGCGAATATGTGTTCCCCGGCGAAAGCCGGGGCCCAGAGGGCACAGGCCACGCCGCATGGGCCCCGGCTTTCGCCGGGGAACAGGATGAGGATCGTGTCACCGATCAAGTCCGGGATGACGAGGGTCGTCGGATAGATCAACCCGCCGCCGCAACAATCTCAGCCCATTGGGCCTCGTCGATCACGCGGATGCCGAGCGCGCTTGCCTGTTTGAGCTTCGAGCCTGCCCCCGGTCCCGCGACGACCAGATCGGTCTTCGCGCTCACGCTGCCCGCCGCCTTGGCGCCAAGCGCCTCGGCTTGCGCCTTGGCCTCGTCGCGGCTCATCGTCTCGAGCTTGCCGGTGAACACCACCGTCATTCCCGAAACTTCGCTCTCGCGCGTCTCGACGACATAAAGCGGCGGCGACACTTCGGAGAGGAGATCGTTCCAGAGGTCGCGATTGTGCGGTTCGTGGAAGAAATCGGCGAGCGCCTCGGCCACCGCGGGGCCGATGCCGTCGGCGCGCACTTCGAGGATCGATTTGAACGCCTCGACCTTGCGCGTCATATATTTGCCGTCGGACTCACCGTCAGCTTGCGGGTTCGCCTCGATATAGGCGTGCAGTTCGGCTGCCTTTTCGGGAAGCCGCGCAATGTCGCCGAGGCCTTTGAGCAGGTCGCGCGCGGTCACCGCGCCGACATGGCGAATGCCCAGACCAAAGAGCAGCCGCGCCGCGTCGGGCTGCCGCTTCGCCTCGATCGCGGCGAACAGATTGTCGACCGACTTTTCCTTCCACCCCTCGCGCGTCAGGAGGTCGGCGCGGTGCGCCTTCAGGCGGAAGATGTCGGCAGGTCCCTTGTCGAGCCAGCCGAGGTCAAGAAATTCCTGAATGCTCTTTTCGCCCAGTCCCTCGATATCGAGCGCGCCGCGGCTGACGAAATGACGCAGGCGTTCGAATTTCTGCGCGTTGCAGATCAGGCCGCCGGTGCAGCGCACATCGACTTCGCCCTCTTCGGCGACCGCCTCGCTGTTGCAGACGGGGCAATGGTCGGGGAACGCATAGGCAGCGCGATCCTCGTCGCGGGTGAGATTCTCGACGACCTGCGGGATCACGTCGCCCGCGCGTTGAATGACAACGCGGTCGCCGGGGCGCACGCCGAGGCGGCCGATCTCGTCGCGGTTGTGGAGCGTAACGTTCGACACTACGACCCCACCGACGGTTACGGGGACGAGCCGTCCGACGGGGGTGAGTTTGCCGGTACGCCCGACCTGGATGTCGATCGCTTCCAATGTCGTCTGCGCGCGTTCGGCGGGGAATTTATGCGCGATCGCCCAGCGCGGTGCCTTAGCGACGAAACCGAGGCGCTGCTGCCACGCCAAGCTGTCGACCTTGTAGACAACGCCGTCGATGTCATAATCCATGTCGGCGCGGCGTCGCTCGATCTCGGCATAATGCGCGAGGATATCTGCGACGCTTTCGTAACGCACCAGCAGCGGCGATACTGGCGCGCCCCAACGCGCGATCTGCTGCATCACCTCATATTGGGTGTCGGCGGGAAGCGCGCTGACCTCTCCCCAGCCATGCGCGAGGAACCGCAGCGGGCGCGACGCGGTGACGCTGGCATCCTTCTGGCGCAGCGATCCCGCTGCGGCGTTGCGCGGATTGGCAAACTGGCGGACGGCGGCGGGATCGAATTCCTGCTCGCGCTGCGCCGCGAGCGCGCGGCCTTCGTCCATCAGCCGGTCGTTGAGCGCGGTAAAGTCGGCTTTCGACATATAGACTTCGCCGCGGATTTCGAAGACGTCGGGCGCGGCGCCTTTCAGCTCCTCGGGAATGTCGGCGATGTGACGGACATTGGCGGTGACATCCTCGCCCACGCTGCCGTCGCCGCGCGTTGCGGCCTGAACGAGCTTGCCCTTTTCATAGCGCAGCGAGCAGGAAAGACCGTCGATCTTGTCCTCGGCGGTCATCGCGACGACCGCACCGCCGGGAAGATTGAGGAAGCGGCGCACGCGCGCGGCGAATTCCTCGACATCCTCGCCCGAAAAGGCGTTGTCGAGACTCATCATTCGCTGCGCATGCGTGACCTTGGCAAGCGGCGACGCCTCGACCGCGGCGCCGACCGCATTGTTCGGGCTGTCGGCGCGGATCAGCGCCGGGAAGGCGGCTTCGAGTTCGTTATTGCGGCGGACGAGCGCGTCATAGTCGGCGTCCGAAATCTCGGGCGCATCCTCGGCATGATAGCGCTTGCTGTGATAGGCGATTTGCTTCGCCAGCCGCATCAACTCATTGGCGGCGTCGGCCTGCGACATGGATTCTATTTCGGTCATGCACCGGCCTTTGCCACCGGCTTGAATTCGGCGCGAGTACCAAATCCTGCGATTAGCGGGCGACCTTTTTTAATCGCCGCCTGCACGGCGGGCAGTTGCAGCGAGGCGGCGTGCGCCTCCTTGCTATCCCACAGCTCGACGATCCAGATCGCGTCGGCGTTCGCGCTGTCTTCGCCGATCAGATAGGCCGTATTTCCAGGCATCTCGCCGGTCCCTTCGGCGAGGATCGCGACGAGTTCGGCGCGCTTGCCGGGCTGCGCCATCATCTGGCCGAGCAGGCCATATTGCGGATCGGCTTCTTCCATCTTTGCCTCCAGAGCACGGAGTTTCGTGGCGGGGAACAAGGCAGCCGCCATCGCCAGCATTGCGGCGAGATGTTCGCGCCGGTCCATCATTTCGCAATAGCCAGCACATGCACTTCGCGCCGGATCCGGAAACCGAGCGTTTCATAGAGCGCGATCGCGCCCGCATTGTCCGCATAGCTGTGCAGGAAAGGCTGTTCGCCGCGGGCGACCATCTTGCGCATGACGTGACCGATCAGCGCGCGCGCCAGCCCCCGGCCACGGCAATCCTCCCATGTCGCAACGCCGCTGACTTCCGCCATTCCGGGAACCAGGATGCGCTGCCCCGCCATCGCGAGCAGGCGGCCGTTCTCGCGGATTCCAAAGAAGGGACCATAAAGATGCGTCTTGGGACCCCATGGTCCAGGCTTTGCATGCTCGGCGAGCGCCGCCATTTCGGGGGCGTCGTCATCGCCCAGCGCAACGATTTCGGGCTCACCATCGCGCGCCACGGGCGGCGGGCCCTCGGCGATCATCTGCGCGAGCACCGCACGCTTCACTTCGCGCGTGCCGGCCGGTACCGGCCAAGGCTCTCCCTCGACGATCCAGATTTCTCCGTCATCCGGGACGAGTGCAGCAAGCGCGGCGAGAGCTTTGGCGCCGGTATCGGGGGCCGCTCCGAAAACGCCATAGCCGCGATCGATCCGCACCGCGCGTGCATCGCCCTCCGCAAGATGCGCCTGCCGGCCGGTAAGCATGCTCCATACCGGACGGTCGAGCGGGTGCGACGCGGTCATACCGCCGTCTCCAACAGCCTCTCGGCCTGCGCTCGTGCCTCCACGGTCACCTCGGCGCCTGAGAGCATGCGGGCGATTTCCTCGCGGCGGCCCGCTTCGTCGAGTTGGTGCACGCTGGTGCGCGTAACCACGCCTTCGCTCGACTTGGCGATGATGAAATGCGCGGCGCCCTTGGCCGCCACCTGTGGGCTGTGCGTTACGGCAAGAAGCTGCTTGCCCGCTCCGTCTCCCGCTCCCTTGGCCAACCTTGCCAGCCGTTCGCCGATCGCGCTGGCGACTGCGCCGCCGACGCCGCGATCGATTTCGTCAAAGATGATCGTGTCGGCCCCGCCCTCTTCGGCGAGCGCGACTTTCAGCGCGAGGATGAAGCGCGAAAGTTCACCGCCCGAGGCGATCTTGGCGAGCGGCGCGAAGGGCGCGCCGGGGTTGGTAGAGATGAGAAATTCGACGCGGTCCATGCCGTCGGCGCCCCAACGATCGGCGGGAACGCGTTCGACAAGAGTCTGGAAACGCGCCGCATCAAGCTTGAGGGGCACAAGTTCGCCCGCGACCGCGGCGTCGAGCCGGGTTGCTGCCTTAGCGCGCTGGTCGGACAGAGCCGTCGCCGCGTGTGTGTAGGCAGCCGCGCTTTCGGCGACCGCGGCTTCCAGTTTGGCGAGCCCCGCGCTGCCGCCTTCGATCGCATCGAGCCTTGCCGCGAGCGTGCCGGCGAGTTCGGCAAGGGCGTCGGGCTGGACATTATGCTTGCGCGCCATCGCGCGGAGTTCGAACAGCCGTGTTTCCGTCGCCTCTAACCGTTCGGGATCATATTCCATGGCGCGCGCGGCTTCGTGGAGCTTGGCCTCCGCTTCGTCGGCCTCGATGATAGCGCGATCAAGACCGGCGAGTGCTTCGGCGAGCAAGGGATGATCGCCCGCAAGCCGGTCGAGCCGCCGCGCCGCGCCGCGAAGCTGCGCGGGACCGCTGTCGCTACCCTCGAACGCCTCCATGATCGCGCCGAGGTCGCCTGCGACCTTCTCGCCCTTTTGCATCGCAGCGCGTGCTTCGGAGAGTTCGGCATCCTCGCCAGCTTGCGGCGCGAGCGCCTGCAATTCGGCGACGCAATGTTCGAGCCACTCGCGGTCGCGTTCGGCTTCGGAAATAGCCGCGCGCGCGGCGGCGAGGTGGTCCTCGGCGGCGCGCCATGTTGCATGGGCCGCTGCAACGCCGCGGGTATCGGCGCGTGCATAGGCATCGAGCAGCGCGCGGTGCCCTGCGGGGGCGAGCAGGCCCCGGTCGTCGTGCTGACCGTGAATTTCGACGAGATGGCCGCCGACTTCGCGCAGCAGCGCTGCCGAACAAGGCTGATCGTTCAGGAACGCTCGGCTGCCGCCGTCCGCCTTCAGCGTGCGGCGGATCAGCAGCGGCTCCCCAGCCTCCAACGCGATCTCATTCTCGGAGAGCAGCGAAGCGAGCTTCGTTCCCGATGCGGGCGCGGCAAAACTGGCCGTGACCTGCGCCTTGTCGGTACCCTGACGCACGAGCGCGCTATCAGCGCGCGCGCCCAGCGCGAGGCCGAGCGCGTCGAGCAGGATCGACTTGCCCGCCCCGGTCTCGCCAGTCAGCACGCCCAGCCCGGCCTCGAAATCGAGGTCGAGCCGTTCGATCAGAACGATATTGGCGATGGACAAAGCGGTCAGCACAGGGCGTCCTTACCGCAGAACAAAGGCAGAATCTATTCCCGGCGCGATCAGGCGCTCGGCGCGTTCTTCTGCATCAGCTTGTAAGCGCGCTGATACCATTCATTGCCCGGATAGTTGGCGCCGAGCACCGCAGCCGATTTCTTCGCCTCGGCAGGGATGCCGAGCGCGAGATAGGATTCGGTCAAGCGATAGAGCGCCTCGGGCGCGTGGCTGGTCGTCTGATATTTGTCGACGACCTCGCGAAAACGGATCGACGCCGCGAGCCAGTTCGAGCTGCGCTGGTAGAAACGGCCGATTTCCATTTCCTTGCCCGCGAGGTGATCCTGCACCAAGTCCACCTTAAGGCGCGCGTCGGATGCATAGCGGCTGTCGGGGTAGCGGCGGATCACTTCGCCAAGCGCGTTCTGCGCCTGCTGGGTGATTTTCTGGTCGCGGGTCACGTCGCTGATCTGCTCATAATAGCTGAGGCCGATCAGATAATAAGCGTAGGGCGCGTCCTTGTTGCCCGGGTGGATCGCGAGGAAGCGCTGCGCCGCCTCGATCGCCGGGGTATATTCGCGGTCCATATAATAGCTGAACGAGCTCATCAGCTGCGCGCGGCGCGCCCAGGGTGAATAGGGATGCTGACGCTCGACCTCGTCGAACAGCGCTGCGGCCAGTCCGTACTGGCGGCGTTCGAGCCGGTCCTGTGCCGCGCGGTACAGCGTGTTGACGTCACGCGCGACGTAACGCGTGTCTTTCTTCACATTGCCGCCCCCGGCACAGGCCGCCAGCATGGGGGTAATCGCAAGTGCTGCGGCGAGCAGGCGCGGCGACACACGGAAAGCGCGCGCGCGCGAGGAAGAAGGATGAGTCATGCGCGCGGTATAGCCACAGCGCAGATGAACGCAAAATAAATGATGGGGGTCCGGCGCAGCTTTACGGCGCCTTGACGACGCAGCCTTGCGGCGCGCCAGCGGGTGCAGGCACGCGGCGCGCGGTTTTGATTGTCACTTGCGGGTCGAGCATCTGGCCGACCATCACACCTTCGCCCGCCGTCGGGGAGATCGGGGCGTTGAAAATCTGCTCAGCAATGTCGGCGCCCGAGATGATTTCGCCGAACACGGCAAAGCCCGCGCCGTCGCCGCCGGGTGCGTCGCTGTCGAAACCCTTGATGTCGGATAGCAGCAGGAAGAAGTCGCTCGTCGCATCGCCGGGGTTGAGCCGCGCCATCGATAGCGCGCCCTTGCAATTCGTCAGCCCGCTGACCTTCGTCGGCTCATGCGCGATCGGCGGGAAATTCTTGCGCGCGTCGCCGCGATTGCCGGCCTGGATCAGTTGGTTCGCGGGTCCCCAGCTTTTGGTCGAGCGATAGAATTTGAACCCGTCCATCCGTTTTGCATCGACATAGCGCAGGAAATTTCCGGCGGTGATCGGCGCACGCTTGTTTTCGATCCGCACGGTGATCGTGCCGAGATCGGTGACGAGTGCGACATAGGGCCGCGTATCCGCCTCAACTACGGGCGTAACGGGCGCGGGCACCGTCGGGACCGGCGGGGGCAATTGCGTCGCCTGCGGCGGAACGGGGGCGGATTGGGCGGCGAGCGCGAGCGCGGATATAAGCGTGGTCAGCATGACATCGATCATAAACGCAATGCGCCGATCGATGCGAGAGGTTTCAGAGCGATTGGAAAATGCCGAAAGCCCGTTTAGGCATACCGACCGAACGAGCAAAAGAGGAACGTGATGAGCGAAACGCCGAACCGTGACGCCGCGCCGGCGCCTGCCGTGCCCGCACCGGACGCCGCGGCAATCGGAACACGCCTGCTGCGCTATCTACCCCTGATCACGATCGCGCATTTCCTGATCGGCCTGCCCGCGCTGATCGCGTCGCTCGCGCTCGCCTGGTTCGCCTTCGTCCAGGCCGATGCGACGCAAAAGATGCAGACGGGCGGCGTGATGCCCTTTGTCACCTTCGGGACGAGCAACGGGGACGAGGAAGGCAATCAGGATATTGCGCTGACGCTGACGAACAACGGCGTCGGTCCCGCGATCCTCGGTCCGATCGAAATCCGTTATGAAGGCAAGCCGGTAAAAACCCCGATCGATTTGCTCAGGGCATGTTGTACGCAAGCCGAGGCGCGCGCCCTCACCTTTTCCACTTCGCCTTCGACCGGAATCGCCGTGCGGCCCGGCGAGACAATCGAATTCGTCAGCTTTCCACGCACCCCCGCGTCCGAGAAAGTCTGGCAGACCTTCAACAAGGAGCGGTGGAAGCTCAAGGTCCGTGCCTGCTATTGCTCGATCTTCAACGATTGCTGGATCACCGAAGGCATGCAGGGCTTGCCGAAAGCGGTGAACAAATGTCCCGCCGACTGGTCGCTCTATCGCGAGGACGCCGGAAACCGCATCGCCGGGGTCAACGCGCAATAATTCAACCAATCGGTTGACAATAAAATCGGATGGCTCATATTCAACCACATGGTTGAATATGATTCGCACGCTCTCGACACGATCTTCCACGCCCTCGGCGATGCAACGCGCCGCGCGATGTTGGGCGAACTCGCCGCCGGTGAACGGACGGTGGGTGAACTCGCGGAGCCCTTCGCCATGTCGCTCGCCGCGGCATCGAAACATATCAAGGTGCTGGAAAATGCGGGGATGGTCCGCCGCAACGTGCGCGGCCGCACCCATGTCTGCAGTCTCGACCCCGTACCGCTTATGAGCGCCGATCAGTGGATCGGCGTTTACCGCCGCTTCTGGACCGACCGGATCGACACCCTCGAACGACTTTTGCGCGCGGAGGACGCCTCGCCCCCTCCGCCCAAGAAACCCCTCCCCGGGAAAGAAGGAGAAAAGTGATGACGACGATGCTGACCGACGACAATTACGGCGTGCTCACCGAGCCCGCGACGCTGACCATCGAACGCCTGCTTCCTGGCCCGGTCGAGCGCGTCTGGTCGTACCTGACCGATGGCGACCTGCGCCGCCAATGGCTCGCCGCGGGTGCGATGGAGCACATGGTCGGCGCGCCTGTCGAGTTGGTCTGGCGTAACGACGAGTTGACCGACCCGCCAGGCGAACGTCCCGAGGGCTTTGGCGACGAACACCGGATGACGTGCGAAGTCCTCGCGATCGACCCACGACGCCTCCTGTCGATCAGTTGGGGCAACACTGGCGGCGTGACTTTCACGCTCGAAGAAAAGGGCAACGAGGTTTTGCTGACGATCGTCCACAAACGCGTCGAGGATCCCTCGGTTCTGCTCAACGTCAGCGCGGGCTGGCACAGCCACATCGATGTGCTCGAAGCAAAGATGCGCGGAATGGCAGCGACGCCGCACTGGGACAATTTCTCGCAGTTGCGTGGTGTTTACGCCGAGCGCTTGTTCGGCTGATCCCGCCGCTATCGGAAGAGGAAGGGGCTGCACGAGCGGCCCCTTCCTTTTTGTGGAAAAGCCCGCTGCCTGAAGACGCTGTTCGAAGGTAGCTCGAAGCGAACTCGACAAGAATCCCGTTGCGGTCACCTCGGTCGAGAAGCTTCTGCTCGTCTGCGGCGAGGCGGAAAAGCTCTGGCCGAGTTGCCCGATGACCGAGCAGGTCAGGGGAATGGAGCAGTTCGGGGGAGCGGCGGAGGAGAACGCCGCTGCGCGTATCGACAGCTGGCCGAAAATTGTGGCATTCCTGAACGCCGAACTCGAACCGAAACGAATGCCGGATGACGGACGACAATGAAATCTTTCTGCGCGAGGCGATCGCGCTCGCCTATGCCAATGCCGAAAAAGGCGGCCGCCCGTTCGGCGCGGTGATCGTCCGCGACGGTCAGGTCGTCGCGCGCGGTGTGAACGAGATATTGGCGACCGGCGATCCGACTTCGCATGCCGAACTGAACGCGATCCGGCTCGCGAGCCAATCGCTGGGAGCTGACCTCAGCGGCTGCAAGGTTTTCGCCAGCGGCCACCCCTGTCCGATGTGCATGGCGGCAATGCGTCTCGCGGGCATCGCTACGGTAACCTATGCCTATTCGAACGAGGATGGCGCGCCTTACGGGCTCTCGACAGCGGCGATCTATGATGATCTCGCCAGGCCCTTTGCCGAACAGTCGATGGAAATCCGTCACCTGCCGGTCCGCAACGAGAACAAGCCCGACCTCTACGCCGACTGGCGGCAGCGGCAGGGTTGATCGCTGACGCAGCATATTACGGAGGGGTTAGCGACCGATAACGGCCATCATTTTATCATCATCCCGGATCAAGCGCGGGACGACGGAAGTAGGTGACCGAAAGTCCGCTCCCCACCCCATAGCCGTCAAAAAGGGGCCGCCTTTCGGCAGCCCCTCCTCTGTTCCGATAAGCGGAAGACTTAGTCCTTCAGGAAGTCGGGCACGTGACCCTGATCTTCCGGGCCTTCGCTGCGTTCGCGGCGCGGACCGCGGTCACCACCGCCGTCGCGGCGCGGGCCACGATCGCGGTCACGACCACCGCCGCCACGCGGGCCGCGATCGCCACGGTCGCCGCCGTCCCGACGCGGGCCACGATCACCGCGCGGTTCGCGCGGCGGGCGGGTATCTTCGAGTTCTTCGCCGGTTTCCTGGTTCACGACGCGCATCGACAGGCGAACCTTGCCGCGCTGGTCGATCTCGAGGACCTTGACCTTGACTTCCTGGCCTTCGGACAGGACGTCGGCCACCTTCTCGACGCGCTCGTTGGCGATTTCGCTGACGTGGACGAGACCGTCCTTGCCGCCCATGAAATTCACGAACGCACCGAAATCGACCAGGTTGACGACCTTGCCGTCATAGATCTTGCCGACTTCGGCTTCCTCGACGATGCCGCTGATCCACTTGCGCGCCGCTTCGATCTGCGTGAGGTCGCTCGACGAGATCTTGATCAGACCTTCGTCGTCGATGTCGACCTTGGCGCCGGTGGTCGCGACGATCTCGCGGATCACCTTGCCGCCGGTACCGATGACGTCGCGGATCTTCGACTTGTCGATCTGCATCGTCTCGATGCGCGGCGCGTGCGCCGACAATTCGCTGCGGGTTTCGCCGAGCGCCTTGTTCATCTCACCGAGGATGTGCGCGCGACCTTCCTTGGCCTGATTGAGCGCGGCCTCGAAGATCTCGCGCGTGATGCCCGCGATCTTGATGTCCATCTGCATCGTGGTGATGCCTTCGGACGTGCCCGCAACCTTGAAGTCCATGTCGCCAAGATGGTCTTCATCGCCCAGGATGTCCGACAGGATCGCATAGTCCTTGCCTTCGAGGATCAGGCCCATCGCGATGCCCGAGACGGGGCGCTTGATCGGCACGCCGGCGTCCATCATCGCGAGCGAACCGCCGCAAACCGACGCCATCGACGACGAGCCGTTCGACTCGGTGATGTCGCTGGTCAGGCGGATCGTGTAGGGGAATTCGTCCTTCGTCGGCAGCACGGGGTGCAGCGCGCGCCATGCCAGCTTGCCATGACCGACTTCGCGGCGGCCCGGCGCGCCGAAGCGGCCGACTTCACCGACCGAATAGGGCGGGAAGTTATAATGCAGCATGAAGTTCTGGTACGACAGGCCGTTGAGGCCGTCGATCATCTGCTCCGCATCCTTGGTGCCCAGCGTCGCGGTCGCAATCGTCTGGGTCTCGCCACGCGTGAACAGCGCCGAGCCGTGCGCGCGCGGCAGGAAGTGCGTTTCGGCAACGATCGGACGGATCTGCGTCGTCGTGCGGCCGTCGATGCGCTTGCCGTCCTTGAGGATGGCGCCGCGAACGATTTCGGCTTCGAGCTTCTTGGTCAGCTTGATGCCGGCCATAACGTCCTGCGGCGACAGGCCGTCGGCGACGAACGATTCCTTCGCCTTCGCACGCGCTTCGTTGAGCGCGTTCGAGCGGGCCGACTTGTCGGTCAGCTTGTAGGCGGCGGCAATGTCCTTGCCGATCAGCTTCTTCAGCTTGTCCTTGATCGCAGCATTGTCGTCGCCTGCGGCGACTTCCCACGGATCCTTGGCAGCCTGTTCGGCGAGCTTGACGATCGCCTTGACGATTTCCTTGCACGCGTCGTGCGCGAACAGGACGGCGCCGAGCATGATTTCTTCCGACAGCTCATTGGCTTCGGATTCAACCATCATAACGGCGTCATAGGTGGCGGCGACGACGAGATCGAGGTCGCCCTCGGCAACCTGTGCGTCGGTCGGGTTCAGGATATATTCGCCGTCGACATAACCGACGCGCGCGGCGCCGATCGGGCCCATGAAGGGCACGCCCGAGATGGTGAGCGCGGCCGAAGCGGCGACCATCGCGAGGATGTCGGGCTCGTTGTGGCCGTCATAGCTCAGAACCTGAGCGATGGCGTTGATTTCGTTGTAGAAACCTTCGGGGAACAGCGGGCGGATCGGACGGTCGATCAGGCGGCTGACAAGCGTTTCCTTTTCGGTCGCGCCGCGTTCGCGCTTGAAGAAGCCGCCCGGGATGCGGCCGGCGGCCGAATATTTTTCCTGATAGTGGACGGTGAGCGGGAAGAAGTCCTGCCCGTCCTTCACCGACTTCGCGGCGGTCACGGCGCACAGGACGACCGTTTCGCCCAGCGTCGCCATCACGGCGCCGTCGGCCTGGCGGGCAACCTTGCCCGTTTCGAGAGTCAGCGTTTCACCGCCCCACTCGATCGATACTTTTTTCACGTCAAACATGTGGTTTCCTTCGCCCGCCGGGCCCTATGCCGGGCGGGGCCTCTGATTCCGGGCAATCCGGCCCGGGGCGGTGTAGGGCGTCTGTCTGCCCCGATGGCGGTCCCGCCGGATGCGGGAGCGGCCCTGTGGTCCGGCACTTTGCGCGGAGCCAATATGACAGCGGCCCCGGAAATCCGGGGCCGCCAGAAATTCTTATTTACGAAGACCCAGCTTCGCGATGAGAGCCTGATAGCGACCCTCGTCCTTCTTCTTCAGATAGTCGAGCAAGCTGCGACGCTTGTTGACCATCATGAGGAGGCCGCGACGGCTGTGATTGTCCTTGTGGTGCGCCTTGAAGTGGTCGGTCAGCGTGTTGATGCGGTCGGTGAGGATCGCAACCTGGACTTCCGGCGAACCGGTGTCGCCCTGTTCACGGGCATTGTCCTTGATGACTTCGGCTTTGCGCTCGGCGGTAATCGACATATTCAATCTATCCTTCGAACATCCTTGCTTAAAGATTGAAGCCCCGGACGACTTTCAGCGTTCCCGCCAAAACCTCGATCAGGGCGACAGGACGCATATCGCTGTCCCTTCCCCAATAGAGCCCGTCTTCCGTGCTACCCCCGGTCCAGACGCGACCCTGACGGATCGCCCCTGCCGCTTCCGGGGAAAGGTTCAGAGCCGGGATGTCGACCAGCCCTGCCTCCAGCGGCAGAAATATTTCTGATTGCGCGGCCCCTTGGCCGAATGCGTTCAATTTGTCCAGCGAAATCGCCTGTTCCAGCGTGAACGGCCCCGCCCTGGTGCGGCGGAGCATCGTGACATGCCCGACGCTGCCGACCGCATGAGCGATATCGCGCGCCAGGCTGCGGATATAGGTGCCCTTCGAGACGTGAGCGGTAAGGGTGATGGAGTCAAAGCGCCCACCCCCATTCTCGTCACCCTGGGAGTGACGAAGAGAGTGGATCGTCACCGCCCGCGCCTTCATTTCGACCGCTTCGCCCTTGCGCGCGCGGTCATAGGCGCGCTGGCCATCGATCTTGATCGCCGAATAGGCAGGCGGCACCTGCTCGATGGGACCGGTGAAGCGTGGCAGCACCGCCTCGATTTCGGCCAGCGTAGGGCGTGCATCGCTGGTCGCAACGACCTCGCCCTCGGCATCCAGGCCTGCCGTTTCGGTCCCAAAGGCGATGGTGAAGTCGTAAATCTTGCTCGCGTCGAGCATCCGCCCGCAAAGCTTGGTCGCCTCGCCGAGCGCGATCGGCAGCACCCCCGACGCGAGCGGATCGAGCGTCCCGCCATGGCCGACCTTGACCTTGCCGAGCCCGGCCTCGCGGCACACGCGCTTCACCGCGCCAACCGCCTGTGTCGAACCCAGGCCCACGGGTTTGTCGAGAATGATCCAGCCGTTCATCCCGCGCCGCTAGGGCGCGGGTCAAAGCCTGTCAATTTTGCGCGGCCTTTTCGGCTTCGCGCGCGGCCTTGCGCTCTTCCTTCGAAGGCGGCGGCGCCGAGGTCACGAAGGAGGAGAGCTGGCAGCGCTCGCCGCGCACGATGATCGACGAAAATTTGTCGAGCCGGCCGGCGCCGCGCGTTTCAAAGCCGATTGCCTGCGCGAAATCGAGATCGCGGCAGAAACCGGCGAAGCTGCCATAATACCAGTCGTTGCCGCGGCCCTGGATCCAGATGCCGCGATCGCGGTCCGCCTGCCAGTTGCGGATCGAGCTGTCGCTGGGAAAGACGATGCTCGATTCGACGCCGAGCGCGCGGGGCTCTTTCGCGGGCTCGTTGGCCGCCGCAACCGCAGAAAGGGGGAGCAGCACGGCGGCCAGGGAGAGTGCGAGATTCGGTTTCATATTGTGTCTTTCGGTGGGTTTTACCCTACCCGATACGGGTGCTAGCATGGGCAATCTGAACCGGCACTGACCCGAAGCATGGTCTCGATCCGCTTTTCGCAAGCTTTTTGGATTGTCAGGAGAAGATATCGCGCAGCGCGGCCGCCTGAAGCTCGGCAGGTCGCGCGCGCCGCCGGCGATACAGGATGATCGCCGCCAGCATCGCGATCGCCGTGCCGCTACCGCCCATCATTGCCGTGCCGTATAGATTGACCCCGTCGCCAAAGACGAGCAGTCCGAAAAACCACAGAGTTGTTGCCAAGATCGAGGCGGCGATCGTCGCTTGAATGATCCCGTCATCCGGTCCGCCGAACGTCGCGCGTCGGCGGTCGATGAACCACCCGATCGCAAAGATGGCAAGGCCGTTCGCCGCAGTGACCGCAATGTTGAGGAGGATCTGAAGGCTACTCACATCTTTCCCGGCGTCCATTCGCTGGCGAGCAGCGACCAGAGACCGGTGTCGCGGACATAGCCCGTCCAGGTAACACGTTCCGACCGCAGCACGCCTTCCTTGGTACAGCCAAGCTTGGCGACCGCAGCCTGCGACCTCTTGTTACGCTCGTCGATACGGAATTCGATGCGGCGGATGCCGACCGCAAAGGCATGATCGAGCATCAGGCGCTTGACCCGGCCGTTGAACCCGGTGCCGCGCGCTGCGGGGTGAATGAAGCTATTGCCGACCTCGACCGTCTGCGCCGACATATCGGGGCGGAGCCAGGCGGTCATGCCGACGAGCGTGTCGCCATCCATGATCGCATAGGGCATGCGTCCGACGCCGCCGATCAGCACGCCGAAGCTCTTGTCGAAATGCTCGGGACCAAAGCTCGACGAATAGATCGGCCAGATGTCGGCGTCGGCGGCGCAAACGGCACGCAGCGCCTCGCGATATTCTTCCGTCAGCTTGATGAGCCGCAACGCACCGTCGCTCAGTTCAACATATAGCCGATCGAGCATCACTGAATCTCCGCAGTCGCAAGCAGTATAGCAAGACCGACGGCGGCGCCCCGCACACTTTTTGTCTTTTCGACGTCGATCCATTCGTCGAGCGCATGTGCACGCCCACCCTCACCGCCCGACCCGATCGTCATGGCGGGGATGCCGAGGCTCATCGGCAAGTTGGAATCGGTCGACGAGTAGGTGGGCTTCGGATCGAACCCGCTCGCCCGAATGATCGCATTGGCGGTGCGGACAATGGGCTGCGTTGCCGCGGTCTCGCCCGCCGGACGGTCGCCGATCAATTTGATATCGGCGGTGATCGGCCCTTCCCTGACCGAACGCACGGCATTTTCGCCTTCGACGCTCTTTTTGACGACGGCCAGAAACGCCTGTTCCAGCTTGGCGAGTTCCGCCGGGCTTTCCGAACGCATATCGAATTCCATGAAGGTTTCGTTCGGGATCGAATTGACCGATGTGCCGCCGTCGGTAACGCTGGCGGCATAAGTGGTCTTGGGCCGCGCAGGAACCGGGATCTTGTAGAAATCGACGACGGTCTGGCTCATCGCCGCCATCGGATTGACCAACCCGAATGCGCTATAGCTGTGCCCGCCCGGCCCCTTGTAGGTGATGCGATAGCGTTTCGACCCGACACCGCCGGTCACGATGTTCGACACATCGATCCCGTCCATCGAAAAAAAGGCCTTTACCCGGTCCTTATATTTGCCCTTGGTGAGGAGGTAGCGGACGCCGCGCAGGTCGCCGGGCCCTTCCTCGCCGACATTGCCGACAAAGATGATATCCTGCTTCACGCGGATGCCGCTTTCCTTCATCGCGCGCGCATAAGCGAGCAGGACGGCAAGGCTGCGCGTATCGTCACCGATGCCGGGGGCATGGAGGCGCGTGCCCTCGCGGCGAACCTTGACCGGCGTGCCCTCGGGAAAGACGGTGTCGAGATGCGCGGCGATCATCACCGCCGGACCGCCGACGGGCCCGGTTCCGCGATAGACGCCCATCGCATTGCCCTCTTCGTCGATTTCGACGTCCTCAAGTCCCGCATCCGTCAACATGTCGCGATAGGCGGCGGCCCGCGCGGCCTCTTTAAAGGGGGGCGCAGGAATCTCGGTCAGCTTCACAATCTCTTCGACCATCCGGTCATGATTCCGATCGAGGATATTGAGGGCCGCCTTATAGGCTTTGGTCTTGAGCACCGCCTCGGGCTTCGACGCCGGCGCCGCCTGTGCGGAGGAGACGGTGAGCAGCGCAGCGGCGAGGCTCAGCGACACGATGTTACGCATGATATTCCTTTCGCAAAAACTGTGGGGAGGCCGGGTTCTGCCCTGAAAGATCAGGCCGCCACCGGCGGCGTCGCTGCTTCGCGCCGCTTTTGCATGAAATGGCGGCGGCACATCGCGACATAGCGGTCGTTGCCGCCGATCTCGGTCTGCGCGCCCTCGACCACCGCGCGACCATTTTCGTCGACGCGCAGGTTCATCGTCGCCTTGCGTCCGCATTCGCAGACCGCCTTGAGTTCGACGAGCGCGTCGGCGATCCCGAGCAGGGCCGCCGATCCAGGGAAAAGTTCGGCCGAAAAATCGGTACGCAGGCCATAGCAGAGCACCGGAATATTCACCTCGTCGGCCAACCGCGCGAGATCGAGCACCTGCGCGCGCGTCAGGAACTGCGCCTCGTCGACAAGCACGCAGGCGAGCGGGCGTTCGGCATTTTCAGCGGTCACTGCCGCGAACATGTCGCTGTCGGGATCGAATTTATGCGCCTCTGCCATCAGTCCGATACGGCTTGTCACCTGCCCGGCCCCGTACCGATCGTCGAGCGCCGCGGTCCACAGCATCGTTTCCATCCCACGCTCGCGATAGTTGAAATCCGCCTGAAGCAGCGTCGTCGATTTGCCGGCGTTCATGCTGGCGTAGTAGAAATAGAGCTTGGCCATGGGCGTGCGATAACGCGCCGATGCGCCGCCGTCACCCGAAGAGTCGGCGCCCCGCTTGACTCCCCCCTCACCCCTGTCATGCTGCGCACAAATATGCAGCACAATCAGTGGGGGAGAGCTGCCGATGCGCCTGATGCCGATCAGCGATGCGATGTTCCTGGTGGGCGAAAGCCGCGAGATGCCGATGCACATCGGCGGGATCAACCTTTACACCTTGCCCGACGATGTCGACGAGACCGACTGGCTCAACGAACAGCTCACCCTGCTTCGCCAGTCCGAAGGTTTGCGGCGCCCGTTCAGCGAAGTGCTGAAACTGACCCCGCTCGGGCAATATGGCCCGATCCGGCTCGAACCCGACCGCGACATCGACATGCACTACCATGTCCGCGCCTCCGCGCTGCCCAAGCCGGGGCGTTACCGCGAGATGTTCGAGCTCGCCTCACGCCTTCATTCGGGGCTGCTCGACCGCACCCGGCCCTTGTGGGAGATCACGTTGATCTCGGGCCTGCCGAACCGGCAGATCGCGACGTTCAAAAAGATCCACCACGCGCTGATGGACGGCGCGGCAAGCATTCATTTCTATAATTCGATGCTCTCGCCCGACCCCAAGGAACGGCGCAGCGCCTCTCCGCTCTCGGTCGAGGCCTATGAGGCGTATAAACGCAAATTCCCTGCCCCCAAAAAGGCGCCACGCCCCAGCCTGACCGACATCGCGGCGATCGGCGAGTTTCTGAAGGAGCAATGGGGCAACAGCGTCGGGGTGACCAAGGCGCTCAACCAATATGTCGCGGCGATGTTCGGTCTCGGCGGCGAAGGCCTCGTCACCCCCTTTGCCGGGGTGCCGCGCACCAGCTTCAATCGCAACATCACCGGCGCGCGGCGTTTCGTCGCGCAAAGCTGGTCGCTGGAACGCGTACGCCGCGTCGGCAAGGCCTATGACGGCACGATCAACGACGCAGTGCTCGGCATGTGCGCCGGCGCGATGCGCAAATATCTGCAGTCGCTGAACGAACTGCCCGACAAGCCGCTGAAGGCCATGGCGCCGGTGTCGATCCGGCCCAAGGACGATATCGATTCGGGCAATTCGGTCGCGTCGGTGACCGCGAACCTTGCGACGCATATCGACGACCCGGCGAGCCGCATGGCGGCGATCCAGGAGTCGATGAACTCGGCGAAGGCGCAATTGCGCGCGATGACCGCGGCGCAGATCCAGCTCTATACCGCGATCACCAGCTTTCCGATGATGCTCACCGCGCTGACGCGCACCGCCGACAAATTCCCCGCCTATTCGGTGACGATATCGAACGTCCCCGGCCCGCGCGAGCAGATGTATTGGAACGGCGCACGGCTCGACGGCATGTACCCTGCGAGCATCCCCGTCGACGGCATGGCGATGAACATCACGCAGGTGTCGAATTTCGAGAATATCGACTTCGGCATAACCGCCTGCCGCCGCAGCGTGCCGCACGCGCAGCGAATGATCGACTATCTGGAGGAAGCGCTGGTCGAACTGGAGGCAGCGGCGGGCATCAAGGCGAAGAAATAGCGACGCATCACTCGTCGGCCTCGGGCGCCGCCAAATCCCGCGCCACCTTCGGATCGCGCAGCAATTTCTCGATATGGCTCGCCTCGTCGAAGCTTTCGTCGGCGAGGAATTTCAGCTTCGCGGCATATTTCATCCGTACCTTCGACGCGACCGTCTTCTGCAAATAGGCGGTGTTGGTGCGCAGCGCCTTCAGCACCGCTTCCTCGTCCTTGCCGAGCAACGGCTTCACGAACACGGTTGCATGGCGCAGGTCGGGCGACATCCGCACTTCAGTGATGCTGACGGGGTGCGTCGCGAGCACATCGTCATGCACATCGCCGCGCGCGAGAATTTCAGACAGGAGGTGGCGCACCTGTTCGCCGACGCGCAGCACGCGGACCGACGGGCCTTTTTCTTTTTCGGTCTTCATCGCCTAACCCTTTGCCTCTTCGTCCAGTTTCGCGATGATCCGTGCGATCGAGCGCATGTTGCGTGCGGTGCCCTTGTGCCCGAGCCGGCGCTCGATCAGTCGCGGATGCAGCTTGCTGTCAGCCGCTCCATCGCCAAAATCGATATGGAGCGCCCGGTCGCCGAGCGCGAGGCGCTCGTTCGGCCGGACCCGATGGTCGGTCGCCAGCGCATCGAACTGCTCGGCCGTCGGCTGCCCGTCGAGGAACATCGTGTGGACGATCCTGTCCTCGTTCGTGCCCGCAAACGGATTTCCGGCGATGGCCGCGGCAAGCTCGTCGCGGCTGCGCACCAGCGCCGCGCTCGTCATGTCGAAACGATCCTCGACCATCATCGACAATTTCTCCTCGAGCCCGCGCGTCGGCCGCGCGTCATGGTCGAACAGCACATTGCCGCTGGCCACGACGGTTTCGACGTTGCGAAAGCCCTCGGCCTCGAACGCCGCGCGCAGGTCGGCCATCGTCAGCCGGTTGCCGCCGACGTTGATGCTTCCGAACAATGCCACATAGCGAGCCATGCCGGCACCTCCCGATCCGCGCGGAGCGGACGCCCGTTAGAGCGTCCGTTCGCGCAGTTCGACTTCGAAGACTTCGAGGTGGTCGCCCGCCTTGATGTCGTTGGTATCCGCCAGCACGACACCGCATTCCAGACCGGCGCGCACTTCGGCGACATCGTCCTTGAAGCGGCGGAGCGACGAGATGGTCGTTGCCGAGATGATGACATCCTCGCGCGTGAGACGGGCATGAAGGCCCTTGCGGATGACGCCTTCGAGCACGAGAAGGCCCGCGGCCTTGTCGCGCTTGCCGGCCGGGAACACGTCCTTGACCTCGGCGCGGCCGACGACATTTTCGATGCGCTCCGGACCCAGCTCGCCCGCCATCTCCTTCGCCACTTCGGCGGTCAGGTGATAGATGACGTCATAGTACATGAAGCGCACTTTTTCGCGGTTCGCAATCTCGCGCGCCTTGGCGTTCGGACGGACGTTGAAGCCGATGATCGGCGCCCCGGTCGAAGCCGCACGCGTCACGTCGCTCTCGGTGATCGCACCGGCGCCCGACAGGAGCACGCGCACGCGGATCTCGTCGGTCGACAGCTTGTTCAGCGCATTGACGATCGCCTCGACGCTGCCCTGCACATCGCCTTTGACGATGACCGGATATTCGATGACGTTCGCCTTGTCGGCGAGCGCCTCGAACATGCCTTCGAGGCTGACCGGCGCCTGGACGGTGCGCTTGCGGGTCGCCTGTTCCTGACGATAGGTCGCGACCTCGCGGGCGCGGGCCTCATTCTCGACGACGGTGAGCGTATCGCCCGCCATCGGGACGCCGCCAAGGCCAAGAACCTCGACCGGCATCGACGGCGTTGCCTGCTTGATCTGCTTGCCATGATCGTCGACGAGCGCACGCACGCGGCCGCTTTCGGCGCCGCAGACGAAGATATCGCCGACCTTCAAAGTACCACGGCGGACCAGGATCGTCGCGACGGGGCCGCGGCCCTTGTCCAGCTTCGCCTCGATCACCGTGCCTTCGGCGGCGCGATCGGGGTTGGCTTTCAGCTCCATGATTTCGGCCTGCACCGCAATCGCGTCGAGCAGCTTGTCGAGGCCGGTCTTCTTCAGCGCCGACACTTCGACATTCTGCACGTCGCCGCCCATTTCCTCGACCACCAGCTCATGTTCGAGCAGACGTTCGCGGACACGCTGCGGATTGGCGCCTTCCTTGTCGACCTTGTTGATCGCAACGATGATCGGCACGCCGGCCGCCTTCGCATGGTTGATCGCCTCGATCGACTGCGGCTTCAGGCCGTCATCGGCCGCCACCACAAGGATGACGATGTCGGTGACGTTGGCACCGCGCTGGCGCATCTCGGTAAAGGCTTCGTGGCCCGGCGTATCGAGGAAGGTGATAACGCTGCCGTCCTTCGCCTTCACCTGATAGGCACCGATATGCTGCGTAATGCCGCCGGCTTCGCCCGCCTGAACATTCGCACCGCGGAGCGCGTCGAGCAGGCTGGTCTTGCCGTGATCGACGTGACCCATGATCGTGACGACCGGTGCGCGCGGCTTGAGATGCGCGGCGTCGTCGACATCTTCGTCGTGACGAATGTCGATGTCGCCTTCGCTGACGCGCTTGATCTCATGCCCGAACTCGGTGACGAGCAGTTCGGCCGTATCCTGGTCGATCGTCTGGTTGATCGTGACGGGCATGCCCATCTTGAACAGTGCCTTGACCAGATCGCTGCCCTTTTCGGCCATGCGGTTCGCCAGATCCTGAACCGTGATGCTTTCGGGCACGACGACTTCGCGGACCTGCTTTTCGCGCGGACCCGACGAGGTCATGTGCGAACGCTTTTCCTTTTCGCGGGCGCGCTTCAGCGCGGCGAGGCTGCGCGCACGTGCGCCCTCGTCATCGTTGAGCGCGCGCGTGACGGTCAGCTTGCCCGACTGGCGGCGATTGTCGGTGCCGCGGTTCGCCTTCGGCTCGGGACGCTTGGGTTCGGGGCGCTTCGGCGCTTCGACAGGCGTGAAACGGCGCGGCGCCGGAGCGGCGCTGGTCGTCGCCGGACGCGGCGCTGCAGGAGCGGCTTCGCTCTGCGGCTCGGCAGCGGCAGCGGCTGCGGGCGCTTCGGCAGCGGGTTCGACGGCGGCGGGCGCAGCCGGTGCGGGCTCGGCCGCCTTGGCCGCCGCCTCTTCGACACGGGCTTCGGCGCGGGCCTTTTCTTCCTCGGCAGCGCGGGCGCGCGCGGCTTCGTCGCGGCGGCGATTTTCCTCGAGCGCGGCCATGCGCGCTTCTTCCGCCTCGCGCAGCAACTGCGCCTGACGTTCCTGACGCGACATCAGGCTGTCATTCTCGCTGGCGCGCGGCGGGGCCGGCTTCGGCGCGGGGGCGGGTGCCGGAGCGGGGGCAGGCGCGGGCGCCGGGGCGGCCTCGACCTCTTCGACCTCGGTGGCCGGCGCGGCTTCGCCCGGACGGCCGAGCACGCGGCGACGCTTCACCTCGACCACCACCGTATTGCGGCGGCCGTGGCTGAATTGTTGCTGCACCTGGCCGGCCTCGACCGTCCGCTTAAGCCCCAAGGGCTTGCGGGTAAGGGTCGGCTTGTCCTGTTCGTCGCTCATCTAAACTCTATTTTCCTTCAATACGCGCCCGAAGCGTCGGAAACCGTATCGGAATCCGTGGACGCCATCCCATCACCCGCAATGCGGGAATCTGTATCGGAAACGCGGTTGGCCGCGTCCCTACTCCATCCGGTGAAAAACTGCCAGCGGCTCAAATGCGCCAGCACCCGGTCGGCGGCGCGGGCGTCGACAATCGCCAGATGCACCGCATTCTCTCGCCCCAATGCCATAGATAGGGATTGCCGGTCCACCGGCAAGATCAACCCTTCGCGGCCGGAGCCTTCGTCTTCCTCGCCGACGCGCCATGCCTGCGCCAGCTTCTTGCGGCCGTCCTCGCCCGCATCGCTGGCGTGGAGGAGCAAGCGGACCTGTCCGCGGCGCGCGGCCTGTTCGATCTTTTCATTGCCGCTAATCAGCGTACCCGAACGCGATTCAAGCCCCAGGCGGTCGAGCGTCGCGCGCATCAACTGCGCCTCGATACGTTCGCCCAGATCGTCAGGAATGGCGATATTGCCTTCGTGAAGCGCGCGGGCGAGCCCGCCCTTCAGCTTGCCTTTGGCCTGCGCGGCTTCGAGTTCGGCGCGGCCCACACCGATCCACGCCCCGCGCCCCGGCGCCTTGGCATGGACGTCGGGGGCAATGCTGTTGTCGGGGCCGAGCGCCAGACGCACGAGCTGCTCCGCCGGCGAAACCTCACCGGTTACGACGCAGCGCCGCTCGGGCACATGCTGGCCGCGCCCCTTTGCGCGGTCGGTTTCGGTCAGCTGATCATTGCGCGGGGTCCGCATCGGCGGCCTCCCCGGTTTGCGGCTCCGCCGCGGGTCCGGCTTGCGGCTCCGCCGTGGGCTCCGCTTCGGCAGGCGCAGCCGCTTCGGGTTCGTCGTCGAACCAGTGCGCACGCGCCGCCATGATGATCTCGTTGCCCTGCTCTTCGCTCAGGCCATATTCGCCCAGCACGCCGCCCTTGTCCTCGGCGCGTTCGCTACGCGGCGGGCCACGACGGTTGTCGGTGCGCTTCTTGGCGATCAGTTCGTCGGTCGCAAGGTCGGCCAGATCGTCGAGCGTCTTGATGCCAGCCTTGCCCAGCACGACCAGCATCGCTTCGGTCAGATGCGGGATATCGGCCAGCGCATCTTCGACGCCGAGTTCGCGGCGCTGCGCGCGCGAGGCTTCCTCACGGCGTTCGAGCCCTTCGGCTGCACGGCTCTGGAGTTCCTGCGCCAGTTCGTCGTCGAAACCTTCGATGCTCGCCAGTTCGTCGATGCCGACATAAGCGACTTCTTCGAGTTCGCCGAAGCCTTCGGCAACCAGCAGCTGCGCAAGCGTTTCGTCGACGTCCAGTTCTTCCTGGAACATCGTCGAGCGTTCGACGAATTCGCGCTGGCGCTTTTCGCTCGCGTCGGCCTCGGTCATGATGTCGATCTGGCTGCCGGTAAGCTGGCTGGCGAGACGGACATTCTGCCCGCGGCGACCGATGGCGAGCGACAACTGATCGTCGGGAACGACGACTTCGATGCGGCTGTCATCTTCGTCGATCACGACGCGCTGGACCGTTGCCGGCTGAAGCGCGTTGACGACGAAGGTCGCGGTATCTTCCGACCAGGGGATGATGTCGATCTTTTCGCCCTGCATTTCCTGGACGACCGCCTGAACGCGGCTGCCCTTCATGCCGACGCAGGCGCCGACGGGGTCGATGCTGCCGTCATAGCTGATGACGCCGATCTTCGCGCGCGAACCCGGATCGCGGGCCGCGGCCTTGATCTCGATGATGCCGTCATAGATTTCGGGCACTTCCTGCGCGAACAGCTTCTTCATGAAGTCGGGGTGTGCGCGGCTGAGGAAAATTTGGGGCCCGCGCGTTTCGCTGCGCACCGACAGGATCAGCGCGCGGACGCGATCACCGACGCGCATCAATTCGCGCGGGATCTGCTGGTCGCGGCGGATCACGCCTTCGGCGCGGCCAAGGTTGACGACGATGTGGCCGAATTCGACCGACTTCACGACGCCGGTGATGATCTCACCCGCGCGATCCTTGAATTCCTGATACTGGCGCTCGCGATCGGCTTCGCGGACCTTCTGGAAGATCACCTGCTTCGCCGACTGCGCGTCGATGCGGCCAAGGTCGACCGCGGGCAGCGGATCGACGATGAAGTCGCCGATCTTGGCGTCCTTCTGCAGCTTCTGGCCGGCGGCCAGGTCGACCTGTTTGAAATAATCCTCGACCGCCTCGACGACCTCGACGACGCGCCACAGGCGAAGGTCGCCGGTCTGCGGGTCGAGCTTTGCGCGGATGTCGTTCTCGGCGCCGTAACGGGCGCGCGCGGCGCGCTGGATCGCTTCCTCGATGGCCTCGATGACGATGCCCTTGTCGATCATCTTCTCGCTGGCGACGCTGTTGGCAATCGCGAGGAGTTCGGCCTTGTTGGCGGAAATGGCAGTGGCCATCAGTCCTGTCCTTCTTCTTCCATTTCGTCGGCGCCCTCGATCGAGAGCGGGACGGTTGCGGCAATCAATTTGTCGGTGAGAACCAGCTTCGCCGTATCGATCGCGTCGAACGGCAGCTTGTGCTCCACCCCTTCCTTATCCGAAATCGTGACGACATCGCCGTCGATGCCGACCAGTTCACCGTTGAAACGCTGGCGGCCGTCGCGCTTTTCCTTCAGCGCAATCTTCGCCTCATGCCCGGCCCAGTCAGCGAAATCGGCGCGACGCGTCAGCGGGCGGTCGATGCCCGGCGACGAAACTTCCAGCCGATAGGCGGCGTCGATCGGGTCCTTGCCGGCCTCTTCAAGCGCGTCAAGCTGCGCCGAAATGCGGCGCGACAGGTCGGCGCAATCCTCGATCGTCAACTGGCGCGTGTCGGGCCGCTCGGCCATCACCTGCAACGTCGGATCGCTCTCGCCGCCAAAAAAGGCGACGCGCACGAGCGCTAGACCCATCGCCTCGGCTTCGGGCGCGATGATCGCATTGAGGGCGTCGATATCGACCAAGACAATTTCCCAAATCGGATGACCGGAAAACCATGCGGGTATAGCCGCCGCGGCCCGCGGCCCCGACGTCCCAACTGGCTAACCATGTCAAGAAGTAGGGCGCATATAGGCTTTGGCGCGTGAGTCGGCAAGGGAAGAATGGGGAGAATGCAAAGCCGGACACCGATGCCGCCCCTTGCCCTGCACGCGGCGCTGGGCAAAAGGGCCGGCATGACCGAAACGATCCCGCCGCCGTCGGCACACGCCGACGCCCCGCCCGCCGAAGCGCTGCTTTCGATCGCCAATGTGCGCGTCATGGCGGATGAAGCGTGCATTCTCGACCTTCCGGCGCTGACCATCGGCGCGGGGGAAAGCGCCGCCATCCTCGGCGCCAACGGGTCCGGCAAGTCGACGCTGGTCAAGCTGATCACGCGCCAGCTCTATCCCGCCTATGGCGCCGATGTCCGTATCTTTGGACAGGATAGCTGGAATGTTTTCGACCTTCGCAAACTGCTCGGGATCGTGTCGACTACCGAACAGCTCGATTTCGATGCCGACCCGCCGCTCGAAACGCTCGACTGTGTCGTCTCGGGCTTTTTCGCCTCGCGCGGGTTGTGGGCGCATCAGCATTATACGCGCGAAATGGTCGACGCGTCGCTCGCCGCGCTGGAAGATGCGGGCGCGAGCCATCTGGTCGGACGCAGCATGGCAAGCCTTTCGACCGGCGAGGCGCGCCGCGTCCTCATCGCCCGCGCGCTCGCACACCGGCCGCGCGCGCTGTTGCTCGACGAACCTTGCGCGGGACTTGACCCCGCGGCCCGGCACCATTTCCTCGACATGCTGCGCGGCATCGCGGGCACGGGGATCGCCCTGCTGCTCGTGACCCATCATATCGAGGAAATCCTGCCCGAGATCGACCGCATCATCATGCTGCGCGGCGGGAAACTCGACCGCGACGGCCCCAAGGAGGCGCTCCTGACCAGCGACACGCTGACCGACCTTTTCGGCCTGCCGATCGAGGTCACCCCGCGCGGCGAGTGGTACGACGCCGCCATCCGCCACTTGCCATAATTTTTCCATCGGATAGGCAGGCGTCCATGTCGTTCGATAGCGAAATCGAGGCGCTGGCCCACGACCATGTCTTCCTCGGCAAACGGCATGACGAAAATGCTCGCCGTACCCTGTGGGTGGTCGCGCTCACCGCGGTGATGATGGTGGGCGAGATCGCTGCGGGGATCGCGTTCAACTCGATGGCGCTGCTCGCCGACGGCTTTCATATGGCGACCCATGCCGGCGCGCTCGGTATCGCCGCGGTCGCCTATGCCTATGCGAAGCGCCATGCCTATGGCCGCCGCTACAGCTTCGGCACGGGAAAGGTCGGCGACCTTGCCGGCTTTGCCTCGGCGCTCGTGCTCGGCATCGTCGCGCTCGGAATCGCCTTTGAATCGGTCACGCGCCTGTTCGACCCGCGCCCGGTCGCCTTTGTCGAGGCGACGGTCATTGCCGTCATCGGCCTTGGCGTGAACGTCGTCAGCGCGCTGCTGCTCGGGCACGGGCATGACCATGGCCACGACCATCATGGCGACCATCACCATGGCGACGGGCATGCGCATGGCCATCACCATCACGAGACGGACAATAATCTCCGCTCCGCCTATCTGCATGTCATCGCCGACGCACTCACTTCGGTCCTTGCGATCGCCGCGCTCCTCGGCGGGCGCTATCTCGGCTGGGTGTGGCTCGATCCGTTGATGGGGATCGTCGGATCGGTCGTCATCGCGGTCTGGTCCTGGTCGCTGATGCGCGACACCGGCGCCGTGCTGCTCGACGCCACCGACGCCGCGCTCGAAACCGAAATCCGTGCGTTGGTCGAAGGACCGGGCGATGCGAAGATCACCGACCTGCACGTCTGGCGCGTCGGTCCGGGCGCGCATTCCGCGATCATCAGCGTCGTGGGTACGACGCGCGAGGTCATTTGCGCACGGGTCAAACCCGTCCGCGCAATCGAACATCTGACGGTCGAGATCCGGTGAAGCGGCGCCGGTCGCCGGCGCCTAATCGACCCGCTCGACCTCGATATGCGGCCAGTGCGCCGCAAGCCGCTTCGCCCAGCGGTCATAGGGCCACGGGATCACCTCCTCGTCGAACCAGAAGAGCCGGTTTCCTTCCAGATCATAGAGATGCACCTCATCATCGCTCTCGTCCTGCCGGACGATGCGCAGCTTGCCGATGCGCGACGGGTGGATGCGGCCTTCGTCGCCGCCGCGCGTCCCTATGCGCCGCTGCCACCAGACCAGGTCGCCTGTCGCGGGTTCGATGAAGCTTCCCCGGTTCGGGTTGGCGAGCATGTTGAGCCCCGCGCCAAGCGCGACCAGCGCCCCAAGCCCCTGCGCCAGCGGCACCAGCCACGGGGCGCACTCGCGCCCGCCCTCGCTGCAATTGTCGGCGGGGTCGATCGTCGAACCCGCCCAGAAAAAGAAGAGGCCGAAGGTGAGCAGCAGCCACATCCGAAAGTCGGTCCGCGCGCTTCGCCGATAGGAGGGGACGGTGTCGGTCATCGCACCCAGGCTAACGCAATAACCTCAACGCTTGGCTAATCGCCGATCCGCTGTGGATGCGCCGAACGAGGATGAAACATTTTGTTGGCGTTTCAGCGTATAAGGGAGACTGGCCCCGTTGGCGCGAATCGCGCGCGGAACGGACGCGACGGAATTTGACACACGCATGAAGCCCGAACTGTCCCTGACCGCCCGCTCGACGTGGCGCGACCCGGTGCCGGAAAAACCGGCCGGGCCGGGACGTGCCTTCTGGGCGGCGATCATCGCGGTCGTTACGGTCGCCTGCCTTGCCTTTCTGCTGACGAGCGGACAGTTTCGTGCCCCCCGCTTCTTCGGTCCATACAGCGTCTCGGTACCCTTGAGCTTCAAAGCCTATGATCCCGAGCGCTGGGCAATCATGAATGCAGAGGATTATGCCGACGCGCTGAAGATCGATCCGACCCTGCCCAATCCGGACAGCGTCGGTTATGGCGACGCGGCGGCCTCGCCGCCCGCCGATCCGGCGATGCTGCGCGACGAAGCCTTTGTCGGGCCGCCCGCCAAATCCTATGTTTTCCGCGGGGTCACCGCGCTCGACCGCGAGCGCGCGCATTATTGCCTGACCGCCGCCATCTATTATGAGGCCGCGTCCGAAACAGACGACGGGATGCGCGGCGTCGCGCAGACGGTGATCAACCGCGTGCGCCACCCAAGCTTTCCGAACACCGTGTGCGGCGTCGTCTTCCAGGGATCGCAGCGCGCGGGCGTGTGCCAGTTCACCTTCAGCTGCGACGGCGCGATGGCGCGCGCGCCCGAACGCCGCAACTGGCTCCGCGCGAGCCGCATCGCCTCGGCCGCACTCGGCGGCTATGTCTTCCCCAAGGTCGGCCTGGCGACCCATTACCACACACAGGCGATCTGGCCGCGCTGGGGCAAAAGCCTTGTGATGACCAATATCGTCGGCGCGCATATCTTTCACCGCTGGCGCGGTCGCTGGGGCATGCCCGACGCATTCCGCGCGCCCTATCTCGGCCGCGAGCCGGTGCCCGGCCCCTATCTGCCGCTGGCACAGCAGCTTGCGATCCTGAAGGGTCAAGGCCTTCCGCCCGGTGCTGGTCCCGCCCCATTGCTCACCGGCGCCGCCGCGCCGCTTCCCGACACCCCCGCCGCCCCGCTGCCGGGCACGATGGCGCCCACGGCGCCGGTCGCGCCGCCGCCCGTCGCGGCTCCCGCGGCGCAAACCTATGCCGATCCGCGGCTGAACCAGTCGGGCCAGGTCCGCGAAGAATTCCGCGGCAGCGGAGAGTGGAAACAGTGACGCAAACGGCCTAGGCTGCCCGGATCATCACGGGAGGCCAGGATGGGACATGTCAAAGGCATCGGTGGACTGTTTTTCCGGGCGCGCGACCCAGAGGCGCTGAGCGCCTGGTATCGCGAACGGCTGGGCGTCGGCGGCGGATGCAGCGCGGACGACAGCGTGCCGCCGAACCAGTGGGTATGGAATGTGACGGCGGGTCCGCTCGTCTTTGCGCCCTTCAAGGCCGACACCGACTATTTCGCGGCCGACCGCCAGTTCATGATCAACCTGCGCGTCGACGATCTTGACGCGGTGCTCGCGCCGTTCCGCGACGCGGGCGACGAGATCATCACGAAGGACGAATGGGACGACCCCGCGATCGGCCGCTTTGCGCGCGTGCACGACCCCGAGGGCAATCCTATCGAGCTTTGGGAACCGCCCGCGACCTGAAAAGCGAAGTCATTGCGAGGAGCCGAAGGCGACGTGGCAATCCAGAGAAGGCCCAAACCGCCCTGGATTGCTTCGCTTCGCTCGCAATGACGAGCGCTTATCTGCCCTGGCTGCGCCAGCGCTTGACCACGCGTTCGAGGATTTCGGCCTCGCCGCCGGTTTCGCGCCACAGTTTCGAGAAGAGCGGATCGCTCGACGCGGGGCGCTTCTCTTCCTCGAGCGTGTCGAGATAGACGCGGATCGGGATCGACACGCCTTCGCCGCAGACGATGCATTCGCGGTTGCGGAGCGCCGGGATCGAATCGATGAAGCCGCGCGCGCCTTCGGGCATCGCAGCCTTCACGAAATGCTGGTCGCGCTCGTTGTTGAGGCGCATCGAGATGATCGTGCCGCACTGCGACAGCACGCCTTCGGCAAGGTCGGACGGACGCTGGGTGATGAGACCCAGCGACACGCCATATTTACGGCCTTCCTTCGCGATACGTTCGAGGATCTTGCGGACCGCCTGTCCCTGCCCCGTGTCCTTCGACGGAATATAGCGGTGCGCCTCTTCGCAGACGAGCAGGATCGGGCGCTGCGGCTCGCCGCGCGACCAGATCGCATAGTCAAAGGTCAGGCGCGACAGCACCGCGACCACGACGCCGGTAATGTCCGACGGCACGCCCGACACGTCGATGATCGAAATCGGCCGGCCGTCCGACGGCAGGCGGAAGATCTTGCCAAGGAAGCCCGCCATCGTGTCGGCGACAAGCATTCCCGAGAACATGAAATTATAGCGCGGATCGGCGCGCATTTCCTCGATCTTGCCCTTGATGCGCATGAACGGCGCCGACGAGGTCGCCTTGTCGAGCTTGCCCATCTCGTTTTGCAGGATGTTGAGCAGGTCCGAGAGCAGATAGGGGATCGGCGAGTCGACCGTGATCTTCGTCATGCCCTCGGCAAGCCGGTTCTTGGTGCGCGCCTGAAGCAGGCAGCGCGCCAGAACGTCGCAGTCGGCCTGACGATCGCGGCCTTCGGCGGTGACGAACACTTCGCAATGCTCTTCGAAATTCATCAGCCAATAGGGCATGGCGAGATTGTCGACGTCGAACAGCGCGCCGGTGCCCTTGAAGGCGGCCGAATATTCGCCGTGCGGGTCGATCATCACGATATGACCCTGCGGCGCGAGTTCGCAGATCTTGTGGAGGATCAGCGCCGCGCTGGTCGATTTACCCGTACCCGTCGAACCGAGCAGCGCGAAATGCTTGCCGAGCATTGCGTCGACATAGAGCGACCCGCGAATATCCTTGGTCGGGTAGACGGTGCCGATTTCGACGTGCGCGCGTTCATCGGCGGCGTAAATCTGTTTGAGATCGGCGCTGGTCGCCGCAAAAACCTGGCTGCCCGGGATCGGATAGCGCGTTACGCCGCGACGGAAATTGTGAATGCGGCCGGTGATCTTCTCTTCCTCACCTTCGCCGAGAAAATCGATCGTCGCGACGATCAAGCCCTCCCCGCGCTCGTGCAGTTGCTGGTCGCGGATGCTGGCGATCAGCCAGATATTGCCGACGCGCACCTTGACCTGCGCACCCACCTGCCCCGCCATTGCGACGGCCGCATCGCTGGACGACGCCAATTTGCCGATCACGGCAGCATCGAGCAGAATGCGCGACGCCGAGCCCGAAATATCGACGACTTCGCCGATCATCAGGTCATCGCGATGATGGTTGGCTACCGGTGCAACCGACGCCGCTACGCCGCCGCCGCCGGCGAGCCTCACATGCTGTGCCGCCGTCAAATCGCTGGCGCCAAATCCGCCACCTTGCATATCCATGTATCCCGCCCCGCCTTTTGATGGTCCCGGCTCGGGATATCGCAGACGAGGGTAAATAGGCCGTGAATGATGATTAGGGTCAGCCCCTCTTATTGCGCGATCGAGGGTTGAAGCGATTTTGTTCAGTGCGAGGAGGCAAGGCGCGGGAATATGTCGATATTTCCAGACTTAAAGGGAGCCTGACCCTAACGACGGCGGAAAATAGCCGACGCGCCGTAACCGAGCACCAGCGACAGAAAGACCGCGGCGAGACCATAGAGAAAGCCGTGCCGCTGCGCTGCGAGCGCGACGAAGCGTTCGAACCCTGCCTTGCGGATCTGCACGTCGCGCGATGCGACGGCGAGCACGCGTCCGCGGCTGATCAAATAGGTTTCGGCGCGATAGGTGCCGACGGGAACGCGCGCCGGCACCGGAATGCGCGCGCGATAGAGCACGCCTTCGGTGATTTCGACCGCCGAAGGATTTTCGACGAAGAGACCCGATCGGCGATAGAGATCGGTTAGCCCCGCCTCGAACCGCTCCAGCTTCTTTGCCTCCGAAAATCCGCTGGGCGACATCGACAGATTGGCAAGGCCGAGTTCAAAGATCGCTGCGGTCCGCTCGTCGACCAGCTTGTCGATCGGGCGCGACGATCCGATCGCATAGAAGCCCGGCGAGGTACGCAGGCGGATACTGCTCGCATTGACCCAGATACCCGCGACGCGCCGCTTTTCGCGCAGCACGATCGGTCGCACGGGTCCCTTCAGCACGACCACGATGTCGGCACGGTCGTCGGGCAGCCGCTGCCCGGGATAGAGGATCGCGCCGAAAAGCAGCAATTCCTCGCCGGTGAAGCTGTACTGGATGTCGATCGCACGGCTCGACACGTCAGGCACCAGCCGGGGGTCGGCGGCATTGGCGGCCGCCGGCAGCGACAGCGCCGCGAGCAACGGGAGCAAGGCGCGCGGCGCGATCATTGCACCGTGTAGATTTCTTCGGGGCGGATAAAGAGGTCGACCCCCATGCGGAGCGCGACGAGCAGCACGATTGCGGCGAGCGCCATGCGCAGATATTCGGGCTTTACCTTTTGCGCAAAACGCGCGCCGATCTGGGCGCCGACGACGCTTCCGAGCAGAAGCAATCCTGCGAGCACGATGTCGACCGCGCCGGTGGTCAGCGCGTGAACCATCGTCGTTGCGATGGTCACGAATAATATCTGGTACAACGACGTGCCGACGACGACCTGCGTGCCCATGCCGAGCAGATACAGCATCGCCGGCACCATGATGAAGCCCCCGCCGACACCCAGCAGCATCGTAAGTACGCCCCCGACGATACCGAGAAGCAGCGGCGCGAGCGGCGAGATGTAAAGGCCCGAGCGATAGAAACGCCAGCGGAGCGGCAGGTTCGCGACCATCGGATGGTGGCGCCGCTTGCGCGCAGGGGCCGGCAGTCCGGCCTGTGACGCTCGAAAGCTGCCCCATGCCTCGCGCCCCATGAATGTCCCGACGGTCCCGAGCAGCGCGACATACAGGATGTTGATCACCGTATCGATCTGCCCCAAGGAGGTGAGCAGTTCGAATAGCCCCGCGCCGATCAGCGAGCCGATGAGGCCGCCCGCAACCAATACCCCGCCCATCCTGAGGTCGACCCCGCCGCGCTCGAGATGCGCCATCACCCCCGAAACGCTGGCGCCAGTCACCTGCGTCGCCGCCGACGCCGCCGCGACCGTCGGCGGAATGCCGTAAAAGATGAGCAGCGGCGTCGTCAGGAATCCGCCGCCAACGCCGAACATGCCCGACAGGAAACCCACCCCGCCGCCCAGCAGGATGATCACCAGCGCATTGACCGACAGATTGGCGACTGGGAGGTAAAGATCCAATTGTCAGGGCCTGTGAATTGCGGGTCCGAGGCGCCGAAACTGCGCCGAGTCCCGCGACCCTAGAGCATTTTTTCGCGGCGGGGAATCGGCGGCGGTGGCTAAATTTTCCGGCGTTCAGAAGTCGCTCGCCAGCGTCAGCGCCAGGCCGCTTTCGGGGCGCGCATTGCCAGCAAGGCGCTGGCGCCAGTCGAGCGCGATGCGGGTGCCCTCGCCCAGATCGGGCAGGAGCAAAGTCAGCCGCGGACCGACATCGGCCCGCGCGGCGCCCGGCTGTACCGCTCCCGCAACGAGCGCGCCAAGCCGCAGGAGAGACGTGTCGTCGGGGCCGAGGTGGCGATCGACGACGATTGCGCCGTCGGCGAAAGCGTCGCGCCGCCGCACGCCGACGACGCCCGCCTGCGCATAGGCGTCGAGCCGGAAACCGGCCGTCAGCGCAACCCTCGAAACGCCGCCGCTCGCCATCATCACGATCGCGGTGCGCCCCTCTCTGCCCAGCGTGACGCGCTGCTCGATCGCAATATCGACCGGCAGGTGCGCGAGTGGGGCAAGGGCGAGGCCGAACGCGATCTCGCGCTGCTGCGGGCGCTGAATGGCAACCGTCGCGCGCCCATAGGCGCGGACGCGCCCGTCATCGCGAAAGCCATAGTCCAGCCGCACACCCGCCTGACTCCCACCCAATTGGCTCGCCGCACCGATGTTCTCGGGCGCGGAGCCGGAGCCTTGGCGCAAATAGACCCAGTTCGCGAGCGCCCATCCGCCAAGCTGCCGCTGAATCCAGAATGGCTTGCCGTTCCCCGGATCGGAGTGTTCGGCAGGTGCGAGCGGAAACCAGAGCCCTCCGATAGTCGGGGAGGCAGAGAGCGCGACATCATCTGGCGGCGAAGGCGACAGCGGCGCGACCGGGGCAAGCCGAAGACTATCGCGATCGGCGCCCAAATCGACGGAAACGGACTCGTTTTCGATCGAAGCCGGGGCGACCTCGAAGAAGGCCGGCACGCCAACACGCCGGTGCGTCGAGAGATCTTGCTCATCGATGCGGGCGACAGGCGGGATGTCCGCGACGGCACGGCCCGCCGCAAGGGGAGACGGCGACAAAGGCGCTTCGACGGGATCGAGCGCAAAAGAGGTGGCCGGATTCCCGACCATCACAACCCGCATCGCTATCCAGCCGCCGACGCATAACAGCAGAAAGCGCAGTGCGGGCGCGTCACGGCGCACGTCGAGGCGGCGCATCATCATCACGCCCCCATCCTGACAAAGCCGTCCTGGTGCGCGACCTCATGATCCGGATGGTCGGTCTTGTCCCAAACAACCTTGCCCGACCGCAGCATCCGCCAGTAAAGTCCGATCGCACGTCGCGCAGCGAGCATCGCGATCACATTGGCAAAAAAGACACGCGGCAACGAAATCATCGCCTCGCGCAAACCGTACCAGCGCGCCGTAAAATGCCCGCGAACGCCGATCCGCCAACACAGCATCACGGCATTGAACATCAGCAGCAACCGCATGCCGCCGCCCAGCTCGACGGCACGCCAGTCCAGCAGAAACTGCCCCGCCCAGCCAGCGATCGTGAAGATCAGCCCTGCATAAGCCGCCATTAGAATGAGCGCGGAAAGCGGCGCGCGACGATCGCGCCACAGCATCCAGCGCCCGATCCACGCCCGGCCGGCGCCGGCGCCTATGGCCTTATCACGCCGCGCACCAAGCCAGCCGAGATGGTCCCAGCCCGCCAAGGCGATCCCGGTAATCCAGCGCGACTTCTGCCGCACCGCCTTTTCGATTTCCCCCGGAAAAGCCCCTCGCGATACGATCCTGTCACCCGCGGGTCCGACCGTGTCGATAAAGCGCGTTCGAAGGCCATAGGCGCCGATCAGCATGCCCATCTCATAATCCTCGGTCAGGCTGTCGCAGCGAAAAGGCTCGCCGCCACGCTCGAGCGCCAGCAACGCCAGCGAGCTACGCGTCAGCGCGCAGCCGACTCCCGCTGACGGCAGCGGCAGGCCGAGGCGCGAGCGAACGACCAATTCCTTTCCATGCGCTTCGGCAAATTCGTCGCCATAATGCCCGCCGATCCAGCGTTCTCTGTGCCTGATCAACGGCACGACCGGAATCTGCACCATCGAATTTTCGCCGAGATAGCGGCGGTAAAGTGCGAGTTCGGCCGGATGAACATGATCTTCGGCGTCGTGCAGGACGATGGCGGCGAAACGCATGCCCTCGGCGCGCTCGTCATCGCCAAGCGCGCGCCACAAGCCGTTGAGATTGTCGCCCTTGGTGGTCGGCCCCTCGACGCTGCCCACGACAAGCCGCAGCCGCCGGTCGCGCGCGACGAGCGGCGATACGGCAAAGAGGGTCGCGGCATCATTGGGATAGCAGCCGAGGTAAAGTCGAAAATCCTCGTCCCTCCACGCCGCGAGCGTCCGATCGAGCATTGCCGGAAGCGCATCGGCTTCGTCCCATGCGGGCACGAAGACCGCGAAGCGTCCCTCCACCGGCGGCGCGTTCGGGGCGAGCGATGGTCCACGGCGGCGGGTCACCAGCCACAACGCATCGAACAGCAGGTCGTCGAGCCCGAACAGCAGAATCCCGACCGAGGCGAACAGCATCAGTTCGTGACTGGCCCCCATCACCAACCATTCCAGCCATGCGGTCGACTGCTCCAATGTGCTAGCCCTGCCCCCACCGATCACCTAATGTCATCAATATCGATACTGCTAGTGAACAGAGCAGATTTGTAAAGACGACTATATCATTGATTAACTGTCAATTTCACTGACAAATCAAAGAAACACCTGACCGATGATCCGCAGATTTCCACCCCATTCAGCATTGATAGAATTCCTGAGAAGTGAAAGCGCAGGCGGAATTCTTCTTATTTTCGCATCCATTTTGGCGATGATCGTTGCCAATTCGTCGTTCGCGCCGCTTTATCACGACGCGATTCACGCCGTTACCGGACCGATACTTACCGACAAGCTCGGCCCGATGACGGTCCATCTGTGGATCAACGACGGATTGATGGCGGTTTTCTTCCTGCTCGTCGGGCTGGAGATCAAGCGCGAGTTCGTCGACGGAAGGCTCGCAAGCTGGGACCGGCGCCGATTGCCGTTCATTGCAGCGGCAGCCGGAATGGCGGTTCCTGCAGTCATCTACATTCTCTTCGCGGGAAACACATCGGGGCTGGCGCAAGGCTGGGCTATCCCTGCGGCCACCGACATCGCCTTTGCGATGGGCGTGCTTGCGCTGCTTGGCAAACGCGCGCCGACCTCGCTCAAATTGTTCCTCGTCACCGTCGCGATCGTCGACGACATGGGCGCGGTCGCGATCATCGCGCTCTTCTATACTGCGAAGATCAATCTCGCCGCGCTCGGGGTGGCGGCGGTCATCCTTGGCCTGATGTTCGCGATGGCACGCCTGCGCGTGAAGAGCCTGCCCCTTTATCTCCTGATGTTCGCCTTCCTCTGGTACGCGATGCTGCTTTCGGGCGTCCACGCCACGATCGCCGGGGTACTTACTGCGATGACCATCCCGTTCGAACGCACGCCGGGGGAACCCAACAGTGCACATTCGCCGCTTCACAAGCTCGAACATGCGCTGCACCCTTGGGTCGCGTTCGGCATTGTTCCCCTGTTCGGCTTCGCCAACGCCGGGGTCGATATCAGCGGGCTCACCGCCCAGCAGATTTTCGCGCCGCTGCCGGTCGGGATCGCTGCCGGCCTTTTCCTCGGCAAGCAGATCGGCATTTTCGGCAGCGTCTGGCTGGCGGTCAAATTGGGAATCGCGGGCCGACTGCGCGGCGCGACCTGGCTCCAGGTCTATGGCGTCGCGATATTGTGCGGCATCGGCTTTACGATGAGCCTGTTCATCGGCGGCCTCGCCTTTCCGGGCGATGCGCTGCTGGTCGAGGAGGCGAAGATCGGTATCCTGACAGGATCGCTGATGGCAGCGCTTGTCGGTTTCGCGGTGCTGCGCTTCGCACCGCTCCATCCCGATCATGACGCGGCCGAAAGCCAGTCCGATGCGGAAATCGCCGCTGACGGCGATGTGCGTGACACCAGCGAAAGCAGCGGTATAGCCGCGTGATGCGCAAACTCATCGCCCTGTCGCTGATCGCCCTCCTTTCGGGGTGCGCCGCAAGCGAAACCCGACCTTCGGCGGCCAAGCCGGACCTCGCCACACTCGACGTCCGCCGCACGGCCGCCTCGACCAAGGCGCTCGACGAGATTGCAGCCGCATATCTGCGGCTCACCCTCGAAATCGGGACGCACGAGCCCGGCTATATCGACGCCTATTACGGCCCGCCCGAGCTTCAGAAGGCGGCCGAAACGGCGCCGCGCGACAAACCAGCGCTGCTCACGGCGACGCGTGCGTTGATGGCAGAGGTCGATCTTGCGGCCCGGCGCATCTCTGACCCGCTCGCGAAACGCCGCGCGACCTTTCTCCGGGCGCAGCTCCGCGCCGCCGAAACGCGGCTGCAGATGATGCAGGGCACCCGCTTCGCCTTTGCCGACGAGGCCGAGCGGCTGTTCGGTGTGCGCCCGCGACTGAAGCCGCTCGCGAGCTACGACGCCGAACTCGCGAAAATCGAGGCGCTCGTCCCTGGCGACGGCGCGCTCGCCGATCGCGTCGAGGCGTATCTCGACGCCTTCACCCTCCCCAAGGACCGCCTGCAGAAAACCTTCGACGCCGCGATCGCGCGATGCCGCGGGCGCAGCATGGCGCATATCCCGATGCCCGAAGGCGAAAGCTTTCGGCTGGAATTCGTGACCGGCAAGAGCTGGAGCGGCTATAATTATTATCAGGGCGGCTATCACAGCCTGATCCAGGTCAACACCGACCTGCCGATCCGCCTGTCGCGCGCACTCGACCTTGGGTGCCACGAGGGCTATCCGGGACATCATCTCCTCAACATGAAACTTGAGGAAAAGCTGGTGAAAGAGCGCGGCTGGAACGAATTCAGCGTCTATCCGCTCTATAGTCCGCAGAGCCTGATCGCCGAGGGCAGCGCGAATTACGGTATCGACCTCGCCTTTCCCGAAAGCAGCAAAGCCGACACCGAACGCGACGTGCTGATGCCGATCGCCGAGATAGCGGTGCCGTCGGACGACCGCTATTGGCAATTGCTCGCGGCGATCAAGCGCGCTTCGGGGGCGCGGCTGACGATCGCGCAGCAATATCTCGACGGCGCGATCGATCGCCCGACAGCCGTCGCGCTCACCCAGAAATATCTGCTCGTCTCGCCGCAGCGCGCCGAGCAATCGATCAGCTTCACCGATCAATATCGCAGCTATGTGATCAACTATGGTCTCGGCGAGACGATGGTCCGCGCCTATGTCGAGCGCGGCAAGCCCAGTCGCGACGAGATGTGGCGGCGCATGGCGAAAATCGTCAGCGAACCGACCTTGCCTTCGGACCTGCTCACGCGCTGAGCGTCAGATATCGACGATGATCTTGCCGAAATGCGCGTTCGCCGCCTGATGCCGGAAGGCATCGGCAAGACTTTCGAGGGGAAAATGCTGGTCGAGGATCGGGCGGATGCCGTTCGCCTCGACTCCCGCGATCATCGCAAGTTGCTGCGCGCGACTGCCGACGGTAAGACCCTGTACGCGCAGATTCTTGCTCATCAGCAGCGCTGTTTTCACCGGCCCGACTATGCCGGCGAGCACACCGATCAGCGCGACATGCCCACCGACGCGCGTTGCAACCATCGACTGGTCGAGCGTGCCCGCACCGCCGATCTCGACCACCGTATCGACACCGCGCCCGCCGGTGAGTTCGAGCGCCCTGGCGCCCCACTCCGGGACGTCCTTGTAATTGATCAGCTCGTCGGCGCCGAGCGCCTTCAGCCGATCGAGCTTCGCATCGGACGAACTTGTCGCGATCACCCGCGCGCCCGCCGCCTTGGCGAATTGTAACGCGAACACCGAAACCCCGCCGCTGCCCTGCACCAGCACGGTCGAGCCCGGCTGCGTCACGCCATCGACGAACAGCGCGCGCCACGCGGTCAGTCCGGCACAGGTCAGCGTCGCCGCCTCGGCCGCCGACCAGCCTTTCGGCGCATGGGTGAACCATTGCTGCGGCGTCACCACCACTTCGCGGGCATAGCCGTCGATGCTGTCACCCGGCACCTGCGTGAAGGCGTTCGGCGGCGCCGCACCATCGGCCCAGAAGGGAAAGAAGAGCGACACGACATGGTCGCCAACGCGATAGTCGGTGACGCCCTCACCGACCGCCTCAACCGTCCCCGCGCCGTCGGACATCGGAATACGTCCGTCGACGGTGGGGATCATCCCGGCGACCACCGCAAAGTCGTGGAAGTTCAGCGACGAGGCTGCCAGCCGCACACGAATCTCACCCGGCCCCGGGTCGCCGGGGTCGGGAAGATCGGTCAGCGTCAGATTGTCGAGCGAGGCGGGCGCGCGAAGCTGGACCGCTCGCATCACTCCGCCGCCATCGCCATTTCAACACGCTGCGGACCGCGGATGACGCCGCCCGGCGTCGGCCCCTGCATTTCGCCGTCCTTGAACGTCACGACACCCGACTTGACCGTCGCGACATAGCCGTCGGCCTTTTGCAGCAGGCGCTTGCCGCCCGCGGGCAGGTCGAATGCGAGCCAGGGCTTGCCGAGCTTGATCGAATCCATGTCGATGACGTTCAGATCGGCAAGATAGCCCGGCGCGAGCACGCCGCGATCTTCGAGGCCATAGAGTATCGCCGTGTCGCGACACTGACGTTTGATTGCGTGTTCGAGTGCGATGCGATGGCCTTTGCGGTCGCGAACCCAGTGCTGAAGCATGAAGGTCGGCGAGGCGGCGTCGCAGATCGTGCCGCAATGCGCGCCGCCGTCCGACAGGCTGTTCACCGTATCGTCCGACGCCTGCAAATCCTCCAGGAAATTGAGGTTGCCGTCGCGGTAGTTCAAAATCGGGAAATAGATGAAACCCTTGCCGTCATCCTTCATGAGGAGGTCGTATGCATATTCGGAGGGCGAGACGCCCGCGGCGACCGCGCGCGCCATGATGCTCTCGTCCATCTTGGGCTCATAGTTGAAATCGGGGTCCATTTCGAAATGGACCGGCCAGCCTTCGGCGACGACCTTCAGAAAGTCGAGAATGTCGCTTTCGGGCCAGACATTCGCCTCTTCGATCATCCGTGCCTTGAACGCGGGATCTTTCAGCTTCGCGAGCTGCTCGGCCCAGGGCAGGTCGATAATCTCGTTCCATGCGGGCTTGAAACGGAACGGATGCACGGTGCCCTGCCACGCCATGATGATGCCGTTGCCGCGGAGTGCGATCTGCGCGACGATGTTCGCGCCGGTCGAATTCTGTTTCCGCATTTCCGCAATCTGCTCTTCGAGCGGCAGCTCCTTGGCGATCGATTGCAATGCGGCGAAGGTCACCGGCAGTCCGGTTTCGCGGCTGAGGTCGCCCATCCACTGAAACTCGTTCCACTCGCGCTTCATGTCGCTCGCCATTTCGAACACACCGTAACCGACGCGTCCCATTGCGCGCCCGATCGCGACCAGTTCCTCGGCGGTCGCAGTGGTGCCAGGGACGAGTTCGCCGTCGATCGACTTGTGCAGCACGGTGCGGCTGGTCGAGAAACCAAGCGCGCCGGCGCGCACGCCCTCCTCGACGATGCGTGACATTTCGGCGATGTCCGCGTCGGTCGGGATCGCACCGGGTTTCTCGCGGTCGCCGAGCACATAAGCGCGGACGGCACCGTGCGGGACGTGGCACGCCACGTCGACCGTGCGCGGCAGTTTTTCGAGCGCGTCCATATATTCGGGAAAGGTTTCCCAATCCCACGACATGCCCTCGGCAAGCGCGGTGCCGGGAATATCCTCGACGCCTTCCATCAGCGAAATCAGCCATTCGTGGCGGTCGGGCTTGGCGGGGGCGAAGCCGACGCCGCAATTGCCCATCACGACGGTGGTAACGCCGTGCCAGCTCGACGGCGCCATTTCGGCGTCCCACGTCGCCTGCCCGTCATAATGGGTGTGGACGTCGACGAAGCCCGGGGTGACGATCTTGCCGGCAGCGTCGATTTCCTCCCGTCCTGAGCCGAGATTTTCGCCGACCGCGACGATCCGGTCGCCATCGATCGCGACGTCCGCGACAAAGGGCGCTCCGCCCGAACCATCGACGACGGTGCCGCCGCGAATCACCAGATCATGCATGTCCGCTCTCCCAAGCATTTTGGCCAGATTTTTTAGTTTCACGAAGAAACCTATCATCAAAATTGCGATATGCAAATAAACGCGCGGCGCCCGCGACAAGGCGCTATGGTGACGGGACAAAATCATTGGGAGTTGCTGCCATGATCCGTCCGCTCACGTTCGCCCTGTTGTTCGCCGTTTCGGCGACCCCGCTCGCCGCCAAGGACTCGCCCGCCCCCGACTATAAGGCCGCGCTCGCCGATCCCGCGCGCCCCGCCGCCGACCGCGAACGCGATGCGTCGCGCAAACCCGCCGAACTGCTCACCTTTGCGCAGATCAAGCCCGGGCAAAAGGTCGGCGATTTCGTCATGGGCGGCGGCTATGTGACGCGCCTGCTAGCCGGCGCAGTCGGCCCGGCGGGCAAGGTCTATGCCTTCCAGCCCGCCGAATTCATCGCCTTCAAGAAACAATATGGGGACGATCAGGCCGCGATCGACGCCGCTTATACCAATGTCGATGCCGTCGCCGGTCCGTTCGCGGCGCCCGCCTTTCCCGAACCGCTCGACACGATCATCACCGTGCAGAATTTCCACGACCTCTATCTGAAACCCTTTGCCGCGGGCACCGGCGACAAGGCGAGCGCAGCTTTGTTCGCGGCGCTCAAACCCGGCGGCACGCTCGTCGTCGTCGACCATAGCGCGGCGAAGGGCAGCGGTACGACGCTGTCGGACAGCCTGCACCGGATCGACAAGGATGCGGTCATCGCCACACTGACCAAAGCGGGTTTCAAGCTTGATGCGGAAAGCGACCTCTATCGCCTTCCCGCCGATCCGCGCACGGCCAATGTCTTCGACAAGGAAATCCGCGGCAAGACCGACCAGTTCACCTTGCGCTTCCGCAAACCGGGATAAAAGAATGACCAGCGACGACCAGGATTATGTCTATGACGAAGCGAGCGGCGAATGGATGTCCGCCAGCGACATTGCCGCGCGCGACGCCGCGGCCGCCGCGGGTCCCGAAGTACGCGACGCGGTCGGCAATCTGCTCGCCGATGGCGACTCGGTCGTGCTGGTCAAGGATTTGAACGTGAAAGGCGCGGGCCAGACGCTGAAGGTCGGCACGGTGATCAAGTCGATCCGCCTGACCGGCGACGCGCAGGAAATCGACTGCCGCCACGACGGCATCAAGGGGCTGGTGCTGCGCGCGGAGTTTGTGAGAAAACGCTAAGCACGCCCGGAAGGCGGCGCTTCCGAACTCCAAGCGGGCCGCGCGGCATCCATCCCCGCGACGACCTTGTCCCAATAGGCCTCGGTCCGGCCCTGGAACTTCATGTCGAAGCTTTCGACCGTTCGGAATTCGAGCACTTCGACCCCATCCGGGCCGGGCTTGTACGTGTAGGGCACGTCGCTGCCGACGAAAAAACCGTCGCCCGCGCCCAGTTCCTCGGTGCCGAGCTTCAACGAACCCGCGATGATATAATAGAGGCAGTCGGCATTATGGCTGTGCAGCGGCAATGCGAAACCGCTTTTGAACCACGCATAGGTCAGGCTCATATGCGGGAGCGAGAACAGCGCTTTGGTGATGTTCCCTTCGCCAACGCCAGCGGCGACCCAGCGCCCGATGCCCGCCTCGACGATCGGTGTCAGGCCGGCGAGCGTCATCTTGTCGGTTTCGTTGAGATCGGGAGCGTCGGCGCCCCGGAATATCCGGAACGATGTCGCATCCTTGGCGCGGTCGGCTTCGGCCATGGTCCTCTCCTCTTCTGCTCGTTGCGCCGATCATGCCGCAACCGGAAGAGGAGAGTCCATCCCGATCAGATTCGGCCCAGCGTCTCTTTGCGCGGCCCCATATAGCCGAACAGATAGGCCGCGACCTTGCGCATCTGGATTTCCTCGGCGCCTTCGGTGATGCGATAGCGGCGGTGGTGGCGATAGATATGCTCGAACGGCTTGTGCCGCGAATAGCCGATGCCGCCATGCACCTGCATCGCGCGGTCGGCAGCTTCGCAAACGAGGCGGTTCGCCCAGTAATTGCACATACTGACCTTGTCCGAGAGCGTGCGCTCGACCTCCTTGTGCGGGGTGTTGTCCATGTCCCACGCGGTCTTGCGGATCAGCAGGCGCAACATCTCGGCCTGTGTCGCGAGTTCGACGAGCGGGAACTGGATCGCCTGATTCTTCGCCAGCGCCTCGCCGAACGGCTTACGCTCACGCGCATATCGAACGCTTTCCTCGATGCAGAACACCGCCGCGCCCAGCGAGCTTGCCGCCTGCCGAATGCGGTTCTGGTGAACGAAGCTCTGCGCGATCGACAGCCCGCCGCCCTCCGGACCGAGCCGCGCATCGTCGGGCACCCAAACGTCGATGAAGGTCATGCGCGGATGGTCGGTCGGCATGTTGAACGTCCACATATATTCGTCGACGGTCATGCCCTCGGTCCCCGTCGGCACGAGCAGGCAGGTGATGCCCTTCGCATCGCCGTCATTGCCGCTGGTGCGGCAGAAGGTCGCGCAATGCGTCGCGACATGCATGCCGGTGATCCACATCTTGCGCCCGTTGATCAGCCAGCCGTCGACGCCATCGCGCGTCTCGCGGACCGCGCGCGTCTCCATATGTGTCGCGTCGCTGCCATGGTCGGGCTCGGTCAGCCCGAACGCGGTGCGGCGCTTGCCCTCGAACCCGCCGAGGATGAATTCCTGCTTCTGTTCGTCGCTGGTGCCGAACTGTTCGAACATTTCGACGAAGGGGAAATTGCCGACGATGCTGTGCTCATTCTGAAGATCGTTGTGGAGCCCCAATCCCTTCGCCGCGAAATGCTCGCGGATCACCGCCATCCACAGATTGCTGCCGTCCTTGCCGCCGTACTTCTTGGGCGCCGAGAAGCGCCAGTGCCCCGCCGCATCGGCCTTGCGCGTCGCCTGTTTGAGCAGGTCTTCCCAGTCGTGGCGCGGCAGCCCCTGATTGTCCCAGTCGGTGCGCGCATGTTCGCGGCGATGGTCGAAGAAGCGGATATTGTCGTCCGCAAGTTCGAGCGGTTTGATCTCGGCGTCGATAAACGCATCAAGCTCGTCCAGATACGCCTGCAGGTCGGCGGGCATCGCAAAATCCATGTCTCTCTCCCTTTTATCTTCTATCCGCGCCACGCCGCGCGCGCCGCGCCGAGCGCAGCATATTTGGGGCTGTCGATCGCGCATTTGTCGAGCAGGACACGCCGCAGCTTTGCAAGCAGCCCCGGCTCGGCGAGCGTCGTCGCTCCCGACAGCAGAGCCGCCGACAGCACGGCATCCTCGGCGCGCACGCCAGCGTCGAGATCGCGCAATATGATCCCGAGCGCGTTCATCGCGACCACCGCCTCAAACTTGGCATGGCCCTCCGCTTTCGGTTTGATCGATGCCTCGATCCAGTCGCGCACCGCCTGCACCATCTCGGCATTCGTCGGCTCGCCCACCGGCGCCGGTGCGGCATCCGGCGATGGCGGCAGCGGCCGATCGCGCTCCACTTCCGGCGCTTCGGCTTCGAGCAGCAAGAGCAGATCAAGCTCCTGCTCGGCGGTGCGCCGGCCGATCACGACGCGCTCGACCGTCCGGTCGGCGCCGTTCCGCCACATCTGCCCCATCTGCAAACAGCCGAGCGCCCACCACAAGGTCCGATAGACGAGCCAGAAACGAAAGCGGCCGCGGTCGACCTTCGCTCCGCCCGCCGCTTCATAGGCCGCGAAATAATCGTCGATGCTGCCGACCCCGAACGCGGGCTTGTCGAGCCGCCCAAAGCGCCACACGGTCATGCAGCCAAACGCCAGATCTTCATGCGCGTCACCGCGATGCGCAAGTTCCCAGTCGAGCACGGCGGCCAGGCCCTCACCGTCGACCATCACATTGCCCATCCGATAATCGCCATGGACCAGCACAGGCATCGCCGGTTCGGGCAGATGATCCTCGCACCATTTGATCGCGAGCGCGATCGCCGGCCGGTCGCCGCCGTACGACAGAAAGCGGGCCTTGAGTTCGGCCAGTGCCTCGGCCGTGTCCATCAGCGGGATCGCCGCTGGGATCGTGCCGGCCGGGATCGCGTGGATGCGCGCAAGCTCGCGCCCCAGGTCGGCGAGCAGCGACGGCGGCGGGTCCGCAAGAATCTTCGCCGGGCTCACTTCGGCGATCACGCGCCGCATCACATAGCCGGTGCCCATGCCGTCGCCCGGCTCCAGCACGCCGACGACTTCGGGCGCCTTTACCCCGGCATCATGCGCCGCGATCACCAGCGCCGCCTCGTCGGCATGGCCATAGGGCCGACCTTCCATATAGTCCGCCGACGGCGCGCGGCGCAGCACATAGCGATCCACCTGCTCCGCCTCGCCCCAGTCGAACGCCCAGCTTTCCATATTCGCCCCGCCCGACAGGCGGGCGAGTCCCGAAAGGGCGCCGGGGCGAGCGACGCGGGTCATGAAGGCGGAAAGCGGTGCGGCGAGATCGATCATTACTTAATGATGCTAAGGATTTTTGACGGCCGCAAGCCGTAATCGCATCCGGGTCGGCGCAATCGCAGGAAATGCCAAATAATGCCGCAACGCCGGAGCGGCGCGATTCGCGGCAGAACGGAATCAGTCGAGCGCCCCGTAAGAGGCATAATCATCGACATGCGCGTTCGAGCGGCGAAAGCTGGTGAAGCTCATGCTTGCCGACAGGTCGAGCGCCTCGACCTGATGCCACCAGCCGACGGGCAGGAAAATCGCCTCGCCGGGGCCGATGACCGTTTCGAGGATCGGCGGGGTGTCGGCGTCGCCGGGGCCTGCGGGCAGCGCGTCATTCGTCCAATCGGAAAAACAGTGGCGGCTGTTCTTCATGCGGTCGAACGCCCAGGGCGGCGCCATGCGCACGCGCTTGCGCCCCATCACCTGGACGAGCAGATTGTTGGTGAGATCATGATGCCAGGGGGTCAGCGTGCCCTTTGGCCCCAGCCAGAAAAAGCCGTCGCGCTGCCGCGTGTCGTCGAGCAGGGCGATCGGCGCCATATCGTCCCACAAGGGCGCCAGTGCCGCAGCATTGGTGCCGCTGTTATAGGCGGTGAGATAGATGTCGTTGCTCGCTTCGTCCTTGCGCAGCCAGTCGATCAGTTCGGCGAAGCGGACAAGGCGGCGGTGATCGTCCTTTGCGAGTTCATAATCGGGACTGCGGTCACGCTCGACCTGCGCCTCGACGACGGCGTCCCCCGCGACCTCTGTAAAATGATCGAGCGACCAGCGCGTCAGCGCCGGCCAGTGATCGATGATGCCGCTGAGCTTCGCCGGGCGGTTCACTTCATAATGATGGCGATAGAAATGACCGGAGTCGGGCGCATCGAGCGTATCGAGCGCGAAGCCGCCCTCGCCCTCGCGCGCCAGCCGATCCTGATTGGCGAGCAGCCAGCGCTGTTTCGCCATGCGCGCCGCCTGCCGGCGCAGCATCGCCGCCATCGGGTCCTTGGCCAACCGGTCGACTTCATATTTCGCGGCGGCGGCCGACACGCCTGCGGCGACGAGCCGCGCATGCAGCGCGGCATCTTCGTCACCGGCGGCGAGGCCTTCTGCAAGCAGGGCGCGTTTGTCGGGCTGGGGCATGTAAAAAACTCCTCGGCCCGCTCAAGGACATCCAGATGACAAAAGGATGACAGCCTAATCCCCCGTCGGCCCCTTATAGTCCAGCCCATAGACCGCGGCGCGGAAGTCGCGGTGGAGCGTGCCGTCATAGGGCATCGTCTGGACGAAGAAGACCGCGGTGAGCCGGTTCGCGGGATCGACCCAGAACAAAGTCGAGGCGGCGCCATCCCAGAAAAACTCGCCGACCGCACCGCGGTTTTCCTCGCGCGTCTGCGGCGGCGATTTGCGCACCGCAAAGTCGAAGCCAAAGCCGACCGCCCCCTTGCCGGGAAGCCACGCGCGTTCGGTTATCGCAGGATCGAGCTGGTCGGTCGACATCAGTTCCACCGTCGAGGGTTTGAGGATGCGCACGCCGTCGAGCGCGCCCCTGTTCAGCAGCATCCGCGCGAACCGCTGATAATCGTCGAGCGTCGAGGCGAGCCCGAAACCGCCCGGGGTCAGCGCATGATCGCGAAAGTTCAGCGTCTGCGCCTCGGCCGCCGCTTGCTGAACGAGCTTGCCGTCCTTGTTGACATTCATCGCGGCAAAGCGCGGCAGACGCGCATCGGGCTGGCGCCAGGCGGTCTCGGTCATCTTCAGCGGTTCGAAGATATGGGCGCGGACATAATCGGCGAAGCGCTCGCCCGACAGCTTCTCGACGAGCGCCGCCTGCACATCGACCGCGATGCTATATTCCCATTGCCTGCCCGGCTGGAACAGCAACGGCACGCGCGCGAGGCGCCTGCTCGTTTCGGCCAGCGGGATCGTCAGCGCGAGCGGATCGGCGGCGACATAAGCTTCGTGCGCGGGCGTCGGCCCCGCGCCATAGGCAAAGCCAGCAGTATGGCGCATGATGTCGCGCACCGTGATCGGACGCTCGGCGGCGATATAGCCCGGCTGCCCCGCCGCATCCTTGCCCGCATAGACGCGCATATCGGCATATTCGGGCAGATATTGCGACAGCGGATCGTCGAGGCGGAATTTGCCCTGTTCCCAAAGCTGCATCAGCGCGACGCCGGTGACGGGCTTGGTCATCGAATAGATTTGCGCGATCGTGTCGCGGCGCATCGGGCGCTTTGCGTCGCGATCGGCCATGCCCGCACTGCCGAAATAGACCTCGCGCCCGTCCTGCCAGATCAGCGCCGAAGTCCCGGCGGCGCGGCCGTCGGCGATCATCGCCTTCAGCACCGCATCGATCCGCGCCTTGTCGATTTTCAGCACTGCGTCAGGCGCGGTCCGCGCCAGCAGCGGCGGCGCGACCGCGGCCGAACCTGCACATGCCATCATCATCGCCAGAGCCAGTCGCGTGCCGCGCATATCGTCTCTCCCCTGTCCCGGCCGTTCGCCCGGGATCGGGGTACATCACATGGTATCGGGCCGGACAGGTCAACCCGAATAGGTCTGCGAGAGCTCTATTCGGTCGCCGCAGCTTCCGCGACAGGAGCCTTGGCGGCTGTCAGACTGCCGTTCTGGATCAACCATTGCGGGTAGCCCGCCTGCACCGACGCCATGATCCGGTCAATCGCCGCCGCGACCTGTTCGCCCTCCGCCTCCCGGTCGCGCTGGACGATCACGCGGCGGGCCTGCGCATCGATCAGTAGTTGGCCGCGCGGCAGCAAGTCGCCGACGGTCAAGCTCGACAGGATCGCGCGGCTTTCCTCCTCGCGCTGTTCGAGCGTCGCGATGCGGCTGCTGAGCCGCTCCTCAAGCTGCGCGGCGGCATTGGTCTGTTTCCGAAGCTGCGCGAGATTGACGCGAACGTCGCGATCGAGATCCCCGCGGACTTTGGCCTCTAGCTCCCGGTTGAGCTGCCCCGCGTAGCGATCGACGAGCACAACGCCGTCGATCTCGATCGCATCGCCCTCCAGCCGCACATTGAGGCTGTCGATCTGGTCGCCATCGCCAAGCAGGGCCCGAAGTTCGGACTGAACCGCGGTGCGCGCGCGAATTTCGCGAACGATATTGTTGAACGAGATCGCGAGCGGGATCGACAATATGCCGAGCGTCGCGACGATCCCGACGACCTGCATCGCTGTGTGCTGCGGCGTCAGCGAGGGGCCGAATTTGTTGAGCCGCGCGACGATCGTCACCGAAAAAGCGATCGCGAGTGTGTTGGTCAGGAATAGAAGGCCGCCGCCCATCGCGAAATCGGGCCGGCCGGTGACGAGCCCGAAGGCGACGGTCGAAAGCGGCGGCAGCAGCGCCGTCGCGATCGCGACGCCGACCATCACCCCCGATAATTTGCGCAAGATCGCATAGACGCCGGCGATGCCGCCGACCACCGCGACGCCAAGGTCGATCAGCGTCGGCTGGGTCCGGGCACGAATTTCGGGCGTGACGTCCTTGATCGGCGACAGCCAGATGATGAGGGCCGCGATGATGATGGCGACCAGTGTGCCCGCAGCAAGCGTAACGAGCGAACGCTTGATCAGATTGCTCTCGATCGTCGCGAGGCCAAAGCCGATTCCCATGATCGGTCCGAGCAGCGGCGATACGAGCATCGCACCGATCACGACCGGTGCCGAGCTTTGCAGCAACCCAAGTGTCGCAATCGCGGTCGCCATGACGACAAGCAGCAGAAATTTGGTGTCGAGGCGGGCATCGCGCGCGACGCTCGCCAGAATCAACGAGCGGCCGTGAGCATCGCCCACGGCCGCTTCGTCGTTATGATCGTCGGGTCCGGCGCGCGTCGCCCGGCGTCCGCCCGCGTTGAACGGCGTTTCACCGAGACCGGGCACACCGGGATGATCGCCGGCCACGGCGGATCAGATCTTGGCCGTCAGGTCCGGAACGGCGTTGAACAGATCGGCGACCAGGCCGAAGTCGGCGATCTGGAAGATCGGGGCGTCTTCGTCCTTGTTGATCGCGACGATCGTCTTCGAATCCTTCATGCCGGCGAGATGCTGGATCGCGCCCGAGATGCCGATTGCGAAATAGACCTGCGGCGCGACGATCTTGCCGGTCTGGCCGACCTGATAGTCGTTGGGGACATAGCCCGCATCGACCGCGGCGCGCGAAGCACCGAGCGCGGCGCCGAGCTTGTCGGCAAGCGGGACGATCACTTCCTGGTATTTCTCGCTCGAACCGAGCGCGCGGCCACCCGAGACGATGATCTTCGCCGAGGTCAGTTCGGGGCGATCCTGCTTGGCGATTTCGGCGCCGACGAAGCTCGAGATACCGGCGTCGCTGCCGCTACCGACGACGGCTTCGACCGTACCCGAACCACCCGAGGTTGCGGCCTTGTCGAACGCGGTGCCGCGAACGGTGAGGACCAGCTTCGCATCCGACGATTCGACGGTCGCGATCGCGTTGCCGGCATAGATCGGGCGCGTGAAGGTCTTCGGACCCTCGACCGACAGGATTTCCGAAATCTGCATCACGTCGAGCAGCGCGGCGACGCGCGGCGCGACATTCTTGCCGGTGGTCGTCGCGGGCGCGAGGAACGCGTCATGCGATGCCATCAGTTCGGCGACGAGCGGCGCGATGTTTTCGGGCAGATTGTGACCGAAAGCGGCGTTGTCAGCGACATGCACCTTGCCGACGCCGGCGATCTGCGCGGCTTCCTTGGCAACCGCGTCGACGCCCGAACCGGCGACGAGCAGGTGAACTTCGCCAAGCTTCGATGCGGCCGTGACCACCGCGAGCGTGGCGTCCTTGACGGCCTTGCCGTCATGTTCGACCCAAACCAGAGTTTTCATAAGTTTGTTCCTTCAACCCTTCCCGTTCGCATCGAGCGAAGTCGAGATGCCTCTCGATCTTGCGCTGTCCGATGGGTGTCTCGACTTCGCTCGACACGAACGGGGGTAGAAATCAGCTATGGACGCCAATCGCTTTCAGCTTGGCAACCAGTTCATCGACATCGGCGACCTTGACGCCGGCCGAGCGCACGGGCGGTTCCGAAACCTTGACCGTCTTCACGCGCGGCGCGGTGTCGACGCCGTAATCGGCGGGGGTCTTGGTATCGAGCGGCTTCGACTTGGCCTTCATGATGTTCGGCAGCGACGCATAGCGCGGCTCGTTCAGACGAAGGTCGGTGGTGACGATTGCGGGAAGCTTGAGCTTCACCGTTTCAAGGCCGCCGTCGACTTCGCGCGTCACGCTGACATGATCGCCTTCGACGTTCACGGCGCTGGCGAAGGTGCCCTGCGCCCAGCCGGTGAGGGCTGCGAGCATCTGGCCGGTCTGGTTGTTGTCGCCGTCAATCGCCTGCTTGCCGAGGATCACGAGACCCGGCTGTTCGGCATCGGCAATCGCCTTGAAGATCTTGGCGAGCGCGAGCGGTTCGACTTCGTCGTCGGTCTGGACGAGGATCGCGCGGTCGGCGCCCATCGCGAGCGCAGTGCGGAGCGTTTCCTGCGCCTTTGCGGGGCCAACGGAAACCGCGACGATCTCGGTCGCGACGCCCTTTTCCTTCAGGCGGATCGCTTCTTCGACACCGATCTCGTCGAACGGGTTCATCGACATTTTGACATTGGCCAGGTCAACGCCGGTGCCGTCGGATTTGACCCGCGGCTTCACGTTGTAATCGAGCACCCGTTTAACGGGGACGAGGATTTTCATAGCTTCGACAGCTCCTCTCGAAAAATTGTGCACTGCGCCATAATTGGCGTTTACGTAAACGTCAACCAGCAGTCCCTTCGTTCCTCTCCCCTTGGGGGAGAGGATAGGGAGACTTGGTCCGCAAGGACCTAGTCGGACTTGGTGAGGGTACGGACGTTGCCGCCCTCACCGCTGCGACCAGGCAGCAAGCTGCCAAGTCTCGCTGCCTCTCCCCTCAGGAGAGAGGCAATTACCTTAAGCCGCGCGAACTTCGGCGACGATCTTCTTTGCTGCGTCGCCGAGATCATTTGCCGCAACGATCGGCAGACCCGAATTGGCGAGGATGTCCTTGCCCTGCTGGACGTTCGTGCCTTCGAGGCGGACGACGAGCGGCACCGACAGATTCACTTCCTTCGCCGCGGCGACGATGCCGTCGGCGATGATGTCGCACTTCATGATGCCGCCAAAGATGTTGACGAGGATGCCCTTTACGGCGGGATCCTTCAGAATGATCTTGAACGCCGCGGTGACCTTTTCCTTCGAAGCGCCGCCACCGACGTCGAGGAAGTTCGCGGGAAATTCGCCGTTGAGCTTGATGATGTCCATCGTCGACATCGCAAGGCCGGCGCCATTGACCATGCAGCCGATGTTGCCGTCGAGCTTGATGTAGGCAAGGTCATATTCCGACGCTTCGACTTCGGCCGGATCTTCTTCGGTGAGGTCGCGCAGCTCGGCGAGGTCCTTGTGGCGGAACATCGCATTGCCGTCGAATGCCACCTTGGCGTCGAGGACGAGCAGTTCGTCGCCGTTCGCGCCTTCGCAGACGGCCAGCGGGTTGATTTCGATCTGTTCGGCATCGGTGCCGAGGAATGCGGCATAAAGGCCTGCAAGAACCTTCGCGGCCTGCTTGGCGAGGTCACCGGACAGCCCCAGTGCTGCGGCAACGCTGCGGCCATGATGCGGCTGCAGGCCCGTCGCGGGGTCGATGGTGATCGTGTGGATCTTTTCCGGCGTGTCGTGCGCGACGGTTTCAATGTCCATGCCGCCTTCGGTCGACGCAACGACCGCGACCCGGCTCGAACCGCGATCGACGAGCAAAGCGAGATAGAATTCCTGCTTAATGTCGGCACCGTCGGTGATGTAGAGACGGTTGACCTGCTTGCCGGCTTCACCGGTCTGAATCGTCACCAGCGTGTTGCCGAGCATGTCCTTGGCGTGCGCTTCGACCTCTTCGATCGTCTTGGCGAGGCGGACACCGCCCTTCGCGTCGGGGCCCAGTTCCTTGAACTTGCCCTTGCCGCGGCCACCGGCGTGGATCTGCGATTTCACGACATAGAGCGGCCCGGGGAGCTGCTTTGCCGCGGCGACGGCTTCCTCGACGCTCATCGCGGCGATGCCCTTGGGGACAGCGACGCCAAATTTCGCGAGCAGTTCTTTCGCCTGATATTCGTGGATGTTCATGAGGTCTGCCGGGCCTTTCGACTCTGGAGCGGGGAGAAGTTTGGCGCCGCATAAGCACAAGTTCGCGCGCAACGCTACCCCCGGGGTCCCCAGATATTCTTGTCCGCGGCAAAGGCTTTCAGCCAATCGGTCCGTCTTCGGGATGACGGCCCCGACCCAAGCTGATAATCGGGCGGCGCCGGGGATCAGGATGAGGGGAGCCGTGGAAGATGCAGATAAAAGTTCCGGTTTTGGCGTTTCTGGCGCTTGTCTGCCCCGCTGCGGCGACGGCGCAGACCAATCAGGCGCTCGACATCCGGGTCGTCGAGGCGCCCGATCTTGTCCGGATCGGCACCGCCGACCAGCTCATCTACGAACTGCATCTTACCAATTTTGCCAGCCTGCCGCTGCGGCTGGACCGGCTTGTCGTGAAGGCGGGCAGCACGGGAACACCGCTCAAAACCTATGACGGTGACGAACTGGCGAAAGCGATCGGGCTCGTCGGCCCGGCCGAGGCCGATGCGCGGATTGTTCCGCCGGGGCGCCGAGCCGTCCTTTACATTAACGCCCCCGTCACCGCCGGCCTGCCGCGCGGCGCCATTTCGCACGAACTGACGCTCGGCAAGGTCGGCGCCGATGGCGCCAGCTTCACGATTTCGGGCGGCACGGCATCATTGGCCTCGGCACCCCTCCCCCGCCTGTCGCCGCCGCTGCGTGGTGGGCCGTGGGTCGCGGTCTATGATCCCGGCATGGAGCGCGGCCACCGGCGGGTCTTCTACGCCACCGAGGGAACGGCGACCTTGCCTGGCCGCTTCGCGATCGATTTCATGAAGGTCGACACGGGCGGCAAGCTGTCGGCGGGCGACGCCAATGTTCCCGCGAACCATTATGGCTTCGGTGCCGCGGTGCTCGCGGTCGCCGACGGCACGGTCGTCGGGGTGCGCGACGACGTGCCCGATCCGGCGGCGGTCAAGGGCCGTGCGAACCCCACTATCGCCGATGCGAGCGGCAATTATCTCATGCTCGATATCGGCGGCGGGCGCATCGCGACCTATGAGCATCTGAAGCAGGGCGCACCGGTCAAGGTGGGAGATCGAGTCAAGGCGGGGCAAGTCGTCGGCTTTCTCGGCTTCACCGGACAGGCGAGCGCGCCGCACCTGCATTTTCATCTCGCCGACCGCGCGTCGATCCTCGGCGCCGAGGGCCAGCCCTATCTCTTTGCCTCGCTCACGCGGCTGGGACAATATGGGGCGATCGGCGATTTTTTCCGCGGCGAGACATGGCCGCCTACCGACCGCTCCGAAACAGTGCGTGACAGTTTTCCGCCGCCGAACCTCGTCGTCCGCTTTCCGGGCGACTGAGACCTAGCGCAGCGCGCAGAGCGCCGCCGAGCTGGTCGAGACGGTCAGGATTTCCGGATCCTTGAGCGCGCGGACCTTGTGGAAGAACTGATCGAGCGTCAGGTCGGTGACGCGCTTGTCCTTGAGGCTGCCGAGCGCCGACAGGCGGCGGAGCTGGAGCAGCGACAGCCGGTCGACCATGCGCTCGGCCATGCACGCCGACATCGCTTTCGACAGGCCGGCGTTGTTGAGGCCGGTGCGCAGCCGCGTCTCGGGCGTCGCACAGCCCGCGAGCGCGAGCGACAGCAGCGCCAGCGGCAGGACAGCAAATTTCATCGGGATTACCTTCCGTGATATTCGGCGACCGCCGACGAGACCGACTGCATCAGCGCCATGCGCGCGGGGATGCCCGCGGTCGTGCTGCCCATCATCACGACGATCGCATAGCGGGTGCCGTCGGGCGCCGTCGCGATGCCGATATCGTTGTATCCGGCGGTCATGCCGCCCAGATTCTGTCCGGTGCCGGTCTTGTGCATGAACTGCCAGCCCGGCGGCAGCCCGGCCTTGAGGCGCCGGGGCCCGCTCTTCGTCCGGCTCATCACGCCTTGCAGATATTCGGTCGATTCGGGCGAAAGCAACGTGCCGCGCGCAAGCCGCGTCAGGGCGCTCGCGATCGCCGCGGGGCTGGCGCCATCGACTGGATTTGCGAGATAATTGTTCATCGCGGTCTGACGCGCTGCGGCGGGCAGCGCCGCACGCGCGCTCTCGAAATTGCGGCCTACCGAATAGCTCTGCTGCCAGGTCAGTCCGGCTGTCCCCGCCTGGAGCATTCGTTCGCCGGGGCCAAAGCGAATCGAACCCAGATCCTTTTTCGCGATGAAGCTACGCACGGCACTGGGACCGCCGACGGTGCGCAGCAAGCTGTCATTCGCAAGATTGTCGCTGTGGGTGATCGCGGTCTCGATCAGGTCACGGACACTCATCGTAACCGAACCCTCAGCCCGCACGCGTGCCGCGAGCGGCTGGTGAAAGACCACCAAATCCTCGGGCCCGATGCGGACGCGCTGGTCCATCTTGATGCGCCCCTGATCGACCGCGTCGAGCACGGTCAGCGTCACCCAAAGCTTGGACACGCTTTGCTGCGGGAACAGGTCGCCGCCCCGCTGCGCCAGCGCCCATTCGCCGTCGATGCGCTGGACCGCGATGCCGGTCTTGCCGGGAAAGGCTTTCCACAATTCAAAGATGCGGTCCTGAAGACCGGCGGGCGCGCGGCGAAATCCGGGATCGGCTGGCCCGGCGGGGCGCGGCATGGTCGATCGCACCGGCTGGCCGATCGGCACGGTGACGGCACCAGAGGGACTACGCACCGCCGTTTGCGGCTGCGTTCGCGGCTGCGGCACGATCGCGGCGCTGCTGACGCAGCCTGCGAGCACCGCTGCGCCCATCGACGTGGCGAGGAGCGGCCTGCCGGAAAAGCTGAACTTCATTCTAACCCCGCACTTGCGACTACTTTATATATACCCGACCCCTCTCGGGCATTTTCCTCGTCTCGCAGGCGTCCGGGGCGGGCCAGCGATTTGCGGTGAATGATTCTTCTACCGCGACCAATGGCGGGAACCCGGCAGATTTCAGGGAGCAGGCCGGGCGCGTACCATGTCAGGATAGAGTCGCTTGAGCGCCGCAAGCTTGGGCGCGTCCCAGCGCAGGATATAGCCGTTCGATGGATTGCGGCGCATGAAATCCTGATGGTTCGCCTCGGCGGGGTAGAAGCGTTTATAGGCCTCGACCGGCACGACGATCGGCTTGGCAAAATATTTCCCGCCGCCGATCTGCGCCAGATAGGCGGTGGCGACCTGGCGCTGCGCGGCGTCGAGCGGAACGATCGCCGCGCGATATTGCGAGCCTGTATCGGGACCCTGACGATTTTTCAGCGTGGGGTCGGCGACGACCGAAAAGAGAATGCGAAGCAGACTGCCATAGCTGACCTGCGACGGGTCATAGACGATGCGCACCGCCTCGGCATGGCCCGACTTGCCGTCGTGGGTGAGTTCGTATCGGGCGGTCGCGGCGCTGCCGCCATGATAGCCCGATTCGACCGAAATCACGCCTTTGACGTTGGAAAAGACGCCCTCGACGCCCCAGAAACACCCGCCCGCAAGCACCGCGGTTGCGCGCTTGGAATTGACGACGGGATCGACGAGTGCGGCGGGCAGTTTTACGGCGCTTTCGGCCTGCGCCGGGGCGCATTGCGCGACGATCGCGCCTGCGACCAGCGCCGTGACGGCGCGAAGCGACAGGCTGCGTCGCAGCGGCGTCACGCGGGGATCGGAAGCGCCGGCTGATTGAGGACGATGTAGGTCGCGCCAATCGCGAAACCTGCGAGCATGGTCAGAAACCAGTCGGAGCGAAGCATGGAGAGCATATGGGCCTCTTTTTTTCATATCTGTCAGTTCGCGGCCGAGACCGCATTGGTTACACCGACGATATGGAGCGCCCCGACCAGCCGTGCAGTGATGGCAGTCACCCTTAAAGGAAATGACTTACCATCCGGTGAACCGGGCGGTTAACCGCCGTTCAGGTTCAAATAGGCTCCGCAATCGGGATTACAAGACCGATCGGTACAAAATAATCTTGCGCAGATTATTTTGTACCGAAAACATGTCAGCTGAGCGCGGCGCACGCCTGCTGGATGCGCACGCATGCTTCCTTCAGCACCGCTTCCGACGTCGCATAGGAAACGCGAAACGCGGGCGACAGGCCAAAGGCGCCGCCGTGCACCGCTGCAACCTTGGCGCTGTCGAGGAAATAGTCGATCAGCGCCTCGTCGCTGTCGATCAGCTTGCCGTCGGGGGTCTTCTTGCCGATGCAGCCCGACGCGTCGGGATAGACATAGAAAGCGCCGTCGGGGACGGGACAGTTGAGGCCGGGCGCGTCGTTGAGCATCGCGACGACCATGTCGCGGCGCTTGCGGAATGCGGCGTTGCGATCGTCGAGGAACTGCTGCGGCCCGCCGAGCGCGGCGGCAGCGGCCGCCTGCGCGATCGAACAGGGGTTCGACGTCGACTGCGACTGCAGCTTGCCCATCGCCTTGATGATCCATGCGGGACCGCCGGCATAGCCGATGCGCCAGCCGGTCATCGCATAGGCTTTCGAACAGCCATTCACCGTCAGGATGCGGTCGATGAGGTCAGGGCAGCGCTGCGCGATCGTCGAGAATTCGAAATCGGCGTACCAGACATGCTCGTACATGTCGTCGGTCATCACCATCACATGCGGGTGACGGCGGATCACCTCGCCGATCGCGTCGAGTTCTTCGCCCGAATAGGCGGCGCCCGACGGGTTCGACGGCGAGTTGAACATCACCCAGCGCGTCTTCGGCGTGATCGCGGCGTCGAGCTGCGCCGGCGTGATCTTGTAATTCTGCGCCGCGGTCCCCTCGATGATCACCGGCGTGCCGCCCGCGAAGGCGACGATGTCGGGATAGCTCACCCAATAGGGCGCGGGGATGATCACCTCGTCGCCCGGATCGACGGTCGCGACCAGCGCATTGAACAGCGTGTGCTTGCCGCCGACATTGACCGAAATCTGGTCGAGCCCGAATTCGAGCCCGTTGTCGCGGCGGAACTTGCCGCGGATCGCTTCCTTCAGCGCCACCGTCCCGTCGACCAGCGTATATTTGGTCTGGCCGTTCCGGATCGCCTCGATCGCCGCTTCCTTGACGAAGTCGGGCGTGTCGAAATCGGGCTCGCCCGCCGAAAGGCCGATGACGTCGACGCCCGCGGCTTTCAGCGCCGAAACGCGCGCGGTCATCGCGAGCGTCGCCGACGGCTGGATGCGGTTGAGGGCGGCGGAGACATGGGGCTTCAGCGACATGACGATATCTTCCGTGGCTTGCGCGGTCGGGCTGCAAAATGACAGGAAATTGCGCGGGGCCGCGCCTAGAGCCTCTGATCGATATTCGCAAGCGCGCTGGTAGATAATTTACCTATGCGGGCGCGCAGGTCAGCCTATCGAGGATGCCGCAGCGTCCGCCAGCCGTGCCGGGATCAATCCGCGCAGCGAATTTCCGATAAAGAATCCGCTCTCCAGATCGGCGAGGCGCAGGTGCGATTCGACCGCGCGCCCCTTGTCGATCAGTTCGGCGCGCAGCACGCCAGGAAGCAGCCCGAGCGCGAGCGGCGGGGTGAGCAATTGGCCGCCGCGCTCGACGAAGATATTGCTCCAGCTCCCCTCGGTGACGAACCCGGGCTCGTCGATGAAGACGACTTCGGCGGCGCCGCTTTCCCGCCGCGCGCTGTCATAGGCGGCGCGCAGGCTGGTCTTGTGCGTCAGGCGGAAGTCGTCCGCAGCCATCGGCGCCGGGCATATCGCGACGGGCACCGGCAGTTCGGCAAGCCGCGGCAGCGGCGACACCTCGATCGCGAGCGCGCCCGACGGCGCAAGCCGCATCCGCACGCGCGCGGCATTGCGCAGGCGAAAAGTCGCCGATTGCAGGCTGTTACGCGCACCGTGGCGATCGAACACAAAGCCCAGCGCCGCGGCGCTCGCCTTCATCCGCGCCAGATGCCCCTCAAGCCGCTGAACACCATCCACCGGATCGAAAAACATCGTTTCGATAAGGTCGAAACTTTCCCCGGCTGCGCCCACAAATTCCCCCTTGGCCAGACATTCGCGCCATTCTTCAGCCGGTTCGCTGTCGGCGACGATTCCGGAGCCCAGTCCCAGCGTGGCGCAAGGCGGATTATCGCGCAAGCCGCTTTGCGGTAACACCAAAGTCCTGATCGCGACATTGAACGCCGCGTCGCCCCCCGCTTCGATGAAGCCGATCGATCCCGTATAGACGCCGCGCGGCTCCGCCTCGAGCTCGTCGATAATCTCCATCGCGCGGACTTTGGGCGCACCGGTGATCGAACCGCATGGAAAGGCCGCACGCAGCACGTCGACCGCGCCCGCACCGCCGGGCAACCGCGCACTGACGTCCGATACGAGTTGATGGATCGTCGGGAAGCTTTCGACACGGAACAGGTCGGGCACCGCGACCGATCCCGGCAAGGCGACGCGCGACAGGTCGTTGCGGATCAGGTCGACGATCATCAGATTTTCGGCGCGCTGCTTCGGGTCTTCGGCCAGCGCGCGCGCCGCGTCCGCATCGGCCGCGGGATCGGCAAGCCGCGCCGCGGTCCCCTTCATCGGCCGCGCCATGACGTGCCCGTCGCGCAGCGCGAAAAAAAGTTCGGGCGACAGCGACGCGATCGCCCGGTCGCCGGTCCAGATGAAGCCGCCATAGCCCGCGCGCGCCGTCTGCCGCAGCCTCGCATAGATCGCGAGCGGATCGCCGAGCACCGGGACATCGGCACGAAAGGTCAGGTTCGCCTGATAGATATCGCCCGCGCGAATATAGGCGAGGACCCGCTCGACCGCGGCGATATAGTCGGCGCGCGCCACCCGCGGCGCCACTGCGCCGACCCACGCCGACGCCGGATCGGGGAGCCGCGCCGAAACCTCATCGGCTTCGATCCGCTCCACGCCGCGAAACAGCCCGAACCATCCCAGCGGCGCGTCGCCCGCGCCGCCTTCCGCCGCGCCGCGCCATGCGGGCGCCAACCCCCTGCCGGCTTCATAGGCAAGATATCCGGCCGCGTGCAGCCCGCGCGCCTGCGCCGCTTCGAGCGCCGTCAGAAGCGCCGGGACCTCGGCCGCCGTTGCGGCGGACAGGATATCGACCGGATCGACGAACAGCCGCGCCGCCGCCGCGCCGTGCACCCGCGCATCGTCGAGCAGCACAAAGGGCGGGCAGTCGGTCCCCAAAGCCGGAATCGCGTTGTCGTCCGCCATCACTATCTCACATGGGGCCGATCACGCGACCGCCGCGTTCAGCGGTCGCGCTTCATGCGGATCGCGCGGCCGCCCTCGATCGTGGCAAAATAGCTGCCCATCGTCGCAACCCGGATCTTGGCCTTCTGCCCCGTCTTGGGCTGTCGCGGCAAATGGGTGGTATCGATCTGTATCCACACCGAATCATCCTCCATGCCGAGGATATATTTGCCCGACCGGTCGGTGCTGACCGTGCGGATCGTCGTTTCGATTTCCTTGATCGCATCCTCCTCGCCGCCAAAAATGCCGCCGAGCTTGGGGAAGGAAAAGCCGAACAGCCCGCGCCGCGTCTCCTTTGCGGTTTCCTTGTCGGTAAAGACGATCTCGCGCGCCTGATCGGCCGCCGACAGTTCGCCGACCTCGCGGTCGAAACAGGCGAGCCGCGCCGTCGGATCGGCAATGTCGCGGCAAGCATAAAGTTCGCGGATCTGCGTCGGCGGCACCGCGGGCGACTTGTCCTTCGCGACCACCGGAACGGCGGCGGTGCCGGCGAGAATGACGAGCGCCACAGCGACGCGCGATGACAGTTGCAACATGGCGGAACCCCCTGCGATGACGATGGCCTTGCCTAGCCGCCGCGTCGCGGCGCCGCAAGCGAGCCGGTTGCAAATCGATGCTTACTGACCCTAGTGTAAGGAAACCTTGCAATATTGAGAGGATCCCAGCCCCCGATGGACAGCCGCTTTTCCTGGTCGACCGATTATCGCCACCCCACGGCATGGGATCAGGAGTTTGCGCCGCTGTCGCTGCCCGACATGCTGGCCGCCAGCGTTGCGCGAAAAGGCGATGCGCCGATGCTCGACTTCCTCGGCCGCCAGTTCGGCTATGCCGAGGTTGCGACCGGCGTCGCGCGCGTCGCGCGCGGCCTGCAACAGCGCGGCATCGGCAAGGGCAGCCGCGTCGGCCTGTTCCTCCCCAACGTCCCGCATTATGTCGCGGCCTATTATGGCGCGCTCGCCGCCGGGGCGACGGTGGTCAATTTCTCGCCGCTCTATACGGTCGCCGAACTGGAGGCGCAGGTCGAGGATTCGGGCACCGAGACGCTGTTCACGATCAGCGCGGCGGCGCTGCTCCCCACCGCACTCAAGGTGCTCGACGGATCCAGCCTCAAGCAGCTCGTCGTCGGGTCGGTCGCCGGCGGATTGCCGTCCGCCAAATCCATCCTCTATCGCCTGTTCAAGCGGAGCGAAGTCGCCGCGATGCCCGCGGACCCGCGCGTGATCCGCTTCTCGGCACTCACCGACAATGACGGCAAGCCCGACCCCGTCGCGATCGACGCCGAAAAGGATATCGCGCTGATCCAATATACCGGCGGGACCACCGGCACGCCAAAGGGCGCAAAGCTGACGCACCAGAATCTGACCGCCAACGCGCGGCAGGTGAATGCGATCGATCCCGACCATGATGCCGCCGACCGCATCCTCGGCGTGCTGCCCTTTTTCCACGTCTTCGCGAACACCTGCGTCCTCAACCGCACGATCCTGAACGGCGGCACGATCACCATGCTCCCGCGTTTCGATGCGAAGCAGGCGCTGGAGGCAATCACGCGGACAAAGACGACCGCGCTCCCCGGCGTGCCGACGATGTATCAGGCGCTGCTCGACCATCCCGACCTCGCAAAGACCGACTTCTCTTCGCTGCGCATCTGCATTTCGGGCGGCGCGCCGATGCCCGCCGAGCTGCGCGAGAAATTCGTCGCGGCGACCGGCGCGTCGCTTGTCGAAGGCTATGGCCTTACCGAAAGTTCGGGCGTGGTCGCGACCAACCCTTATGAAGGCCCCGTCCAGCCCGGCACCATCGGCCAGCCGATTCCCGCGACGCATATCCGCCTGCTCGACAAGGAAGACCCGTCGAAGGACGCGCCCGATGGCGAGCCTGGGGAACTTGCGGTGAAGGGGCCGCAGATCATGCAGGGTTATTGGAACCGCGCCGAAGCAGACAAGGACAGCTTCACCGACGACGGCTGGCTGCGGACCGGCGACGTCGCGGTGGTCGAGGCCGACGGCTATATCCGCATCGTCGACCGGTTGAAGGACATGATCGCGGTCGGCGGGTTCAAAGTGTATCCAAGCGTGATCGAGGCCCATCTCCACGAACATCCGGCGGTGAAGGAAGCGATCGTGCTCGGCGTTCCCGATTCCTATCGGGGCGAGGCGCCCAAGGCGTTCGTCACGCTGGAGGACGGTTTCCAGGTCAGCGGTGAAGCACTGGCCGCATGGCTCAATCCCCAACTCGGCAAGCACGAACGGGTGATCGCTGTCGAGGTGCGACTGAACCTGCCCAAGACGATGATCGGCAAGCTGGACAGGAAGGCGTTGCGCGCGGAGGAGAGCGCGGCCTGACCGCAGCCTTACCCCGTCAAAGCGCCGATGTGGCTCTCGATCGCGTTTCCTATGCGATAGGGAGCGGCCCTTTCCTGCAGGAATGCACGGTCGCCGGCATGACTGCCCGCACTTTCACAAATGGCCGCGGCCAGTGAGCCGGAATCCCGGGGCGGCACCACTTTGCAGCCCGGCATATTGCCCAGCATTTCAACGGCGCTTGGGAAACAGTCCGTCGAAATGACCGGACAACCCGCGGCCAACGCCTCCAGGACCACGGCGGGCAGTCCTTCGTAATCCGACGATAGCAACAGACAATGTGCTCCGCTCAAATACTCAGTGATATTGGGCCGATAACCAAGGAAATCCACCGATCCGGCAATGCCCAATGCTTCCGCCTGCGCCACCAACTGATCGCGCAGCGGACCCTCCCCGGCTATTTGCAACCGGGCGCTCGCCAAATTCGCCTGCGCCCATGCGTCCAGCATCAACGACAGGTTTTTCTGGTGATGCAGACGCCCTATGGCCAGAAAGGTACGTCTTGTGGTTGCCGCCTCACGCTTCGCGCACAAATCGACCATAGCGTCGGTAACATAAGGATTTTGTACGACCCTTATGTTGCCCGACAGGTCCGGGTACAGCTCGGTAAGCCGCAGCGCCTCGCCCTGCGAAAGAGCAAGAATATGCGAGCATCGGCCAAGGACAAGGCGATAGAGGGCCGAGCGGAAAGCGCGTTTGAACCATCGGTCTTTTTCGCGGATGATCGGGTTCGTGATCTTCACCGCAAACCGCCTGCCCCGGTTGGGATTTGCCACGTGCCCCAACGCAGAAAACAGACTGTTGTTGTTGCCCGAAGCCAAAATCAGATCCGGCTTCAATCGCCGCACCTCGGACACAAAATCGAAAACCGACGTCAGCAGATCGAGTGCGCGCGATTTCTTTTCTCGCTCCAACGACACGCGCCGCACAGAGGGATCGATCATGTCGAGCAGCCGTGCCTCGGGCACCGGCTTTTGCACGTTGAGCAGCACGGTTTCAAAGCGCTGAGCAAAACCGTTGGCCAGATGGACGGCAACACGGTCGGTGCCGCCCGTCGCAAGGCTATGGGTGACGACAAGGATGCGCATCACCCTGCACGCCTATAGTTTCCCCGGCCTTTTCGGCGGGCACAATCAACCGCGCCAGCGAATATGCGTCCAGCTTCCCGCCTCTTCAACGTCCGCAACACCTTCTACAGTTACAACTATCAAAGACGCACTCGGACAGACAGCCACCACGCCTGCATGGAGAAAGGATGCGAATGGGATTGAGCTGATGATGAAAACCGCGCTTTTGATCGGCGATCTATTGAAGAGAGATTGCTACAAAACTGCGTCGTTATCGACGCAATCCATCACCGGGACATGGCCGCCGCCGCTGACGTCGATCGATCGTGACGCACGACAAAGCGAAAAGGGAAAGCGATCAAGTCCGGAGGAGCGCCGCGGCGGCGACGCGCTGAACGACAATCGGACAATGTAATATTGTAACCTAGGTCATGTTATGCCATATCAGAGGCCATAGTCGTTGAACGGAGAATCGGGTGACCCATGTCGCCAGCCATGCCCCTGCACTGACGCGTCTCGGCGCGCTGATTCGGGCTGCGCGCGATTCGCGTCCGCTGACGTCACTCAGCGGCGACCAGCTCGCGATGGGCCTGTCGGGCCTGTGCCTGGTCCACTGCCTTGCAACGACGATCTTTTTCGCCTCGATCGCTTCGGTCGGCGGGGTGTTTCTCGAAAACCATCTGTTCCACGAGATCGGGCTGATCGTCGCGATCGGCTTTGCGCTGATCACGCTCGTTTCGGGCGTGCTGAGCCATGGTTATATGATGCCGTTCGCGGTCGGCAGCTTCGGGCTCGGCATGATGGCGGGCGCGCTGTCGCGGCCGCACGACGGCAGCGAAGTTCTCGCGACGATGATCGGCGTCGCGGTCGTTGCGCTCGGTCACGACCTCAACCGCCGCGCGCGGCACTGACGGCTCACCGATACGGGCCGGTCCGCCGCTTGCGGGGGACGGGCAAACAGCCTACATTGGGACGATAGTTAGCGCGGGATTTCCCACGCATGAGGAAACGCCAATGGGCAAGCATGATCATCCGCACGTCGAGGCCAGCGGCGCCTCGCTCGCCAAGGCGGCGCAGACCGCGCTCGAAGGCGCGGGCGAAGCATGGACCGATATGCGCGCCGAGATTTTCGACGCCGTCGCCGAAATCGGCAAACCCGCCAGCGCCTATGAAATTGCCGACATCGTATCGCAAAAGCGCGGCAAGCGCGTCGCGCCGAACAGCGTCTATCGCATCCTCGATCTGTTCGTTGCGAACAACCTCGTCCGCCGCGTCGAAAGCGCCAATGCCTTTGTCGCGAACAGCCACCCAGGCTGCCTCCACGACTGCATCTTCCTGATCTGCGACACGTGCGGCAGCGCGGTGCATGTCGACAATGACAAGATTTCGGGCGGCGTCCGCGCCGCAGCCGAAGCGACGGGCTTTGCCGCCGAACGCCCGGTGATCGAAGTGCGCGGCAAATGCGCCGAGTGCCAATAGGCTAAGCGAACACTTTCTGCAGGAGGGTCTGCGCGGCGCCCATGCGTGGGCGCGGCGCGTCTTTGGCCGCCCCGGCGCCTGACGCCCCTTTTCACTCCGGCCGTGCAGGTCTAGGGAAACCGCGAATCCCCAAAAAGGGCGAAAGGCTGCACATGAACACCGTGATCATCCGCGAAGACGATCTGATCGAAACGATCGCCGACGCGCTCCAGTACATCAGCTATTTCCATCCGATGGATTATATCCGCGCGCTGGGCGCCGCCTATGAACGCGAAGTGTCGCCTGCCGCGAAGGACGCGATGGCGCAGATCCTGTCGAACAGCCGCATGTGCGCCGAGGGCCACCGCCCGATCTGCCAGGACACCGGCATCGTCACCGTCTTCATCAAATGGGGCATGGACTGCCGCCTCGACAGCCCGCGCAGCCTGCAGCAGGTCGTCGATGAAGGCGTCCGCAAGGCGTATCTCCACCCCGACAACAAGCTTCGCGCCTCGATCCTCGCCGATCCGGCGTTCAGCCGCGTCAACACCAAGGACAACACGCCCTCGGTGCTCAACGTCGAAATGGTGCCCGGCGCCAAGGTTCACATCGACGTCGCCGCGAAGGGCGGCGGCAGCGAGAATAAGTCGAAGTTCAAGATGATGAACCCCAGCGACAGCATCGTCGACTGGGTGCTCGAAATGGTCCCGCAGATGGGCGCCGGCTGGTGCCCGCCGGGCATGCTCGGCATCGGCATCGGCGGCACCGCCGAAAAGGCAATGCTGCTCGCCAAACAATCGCTGATGGACCCGATCGACATGACCGAGCTGCTCGCGCGCGGTCCGTCGAACCCGACCGAAGAATTGCGCATCGAGCTGTATGAAAAGGTCAACGCGCTCGGCATCGGCGCGCAGGGCTTGGGCGGACTCGCGACCGTGCTCGACATCAAGATCGCCGACTGGCCGACGCATGCCGCGTCAAAGCCCGTCGCGATGATCCCGAACTGCGCCGCGACGCGCCACGCACACGTCACCCTCGACGGCAGCGGCCCGGCCTTCCTCGAACCGCCGGTACTCGCCGACTACCCTCAGATCGACTGGGCGCCCGACAAGGCCGCAATCCGCGTCGACCTCGACAATCTGACCCCCGAAGTCGTCGCAAGCTGGAAGCAGGGCGACCGCCTGCTCCTCAACGGCAAGATGCTCACCGGCCGCGACGCGGCGCACAAGCGCATCGCCGACATGCTGGCGAAGGGCGAAAAACTGCCCGTCGAGTTCAAGGGCCGCGTCATCTATTATGTCGGGCCGGTCGATCCCGTCGGCGAAGAAATCGTCGGCCCCGCCGGCCCGACGACCGCGACGCGCATGGACAAGTTCATGGACATGATGCTCGATCAGGGCCTGCTCGCCTGCGTCGGCAAGGCCGAACGCGGCCCCTCCGCGACCAACGCGATCGCCAAGCACAAGAGCGCCTATATGATGGCGGTCGGCGGCGCGGCATATCTGGTCGCCCGCGCGATCAAGGGCAGCAAGGTCGTCGGCTTCGCCGACCTTGGTATGGAGGCGATCTACGAATTCGAAGTGAGCGACTTCCCCGTCACCGTCGCGGTCGACAGCGAAGGCCAGAATGTCCACGTCAACGCGCCAAAGCTATGGCAAAAGCGGATCGCGGACGAGGGGTTGCTGGAGAAGGCGTAAACGGCGGGAGGGCGAAACGATGTCGATCCACGACCCCATCGACCTCTACGCCCCCCATTCGCCCGAGCAGATCGCGCGCACGCTCAAGCGGATCATGGACGACCCGATGCCGGGCGCGAAGGCGCGTGTGTTCGGCAAGGGAAGCGAGCGCGAGATGACGCTGCGCTATCGCCAGCGCGACACGCGCACCAACATGGAACCGGTGCTCGACGCGGTGATGGAATCGTACAAGGGCGGCACGCGGATCACCGGCACGTTCGGCGCGCCGGCCGGGGCGCGCTATTTCCCCTATATATGGGTCGGCTTCCTGTCGCTGTTCGTGATCGGCGGGGTGCTCGCCTTTCTCTACATCCCCGGCGCCGGCCTGTTCGCGACGATCTTCGCAGGCATTCCGCTGCTGATGATCTTTGCCGGGCTCGCCGCCTTTCGCGCACAGCCCGACCCGGCCGAGGACAAGGCCAAGATTCTCGCCTTCCTCGCCCGCGAAATCGACGCGCGTCCGCTGACGTAACGGCCGGGTAACAGTAAGTCGCCGACACGCGCTTGCGTTTCTCCGCGGGATCGGCACACTGGTTCGTATACGAAGCAGGCAGGGGACGCATGATGGATTTTCGTGAGCTTAACCGACTGAACCGCCGCGACATGCTGCGCGGTACCGCGATGCTCGGGGCGGGCGCCGCCTTCATGCAGCCCTTGCCGCTCTGGGCGCAGTCGGGGACGATGACGGATATCCGCAAGGCTGCCGAAGCCGGCAAGGATGCCTCGATCAAGCGTATCCGCGACTGGATCGCACTCCCCTCGATCGCCGCCGAAAACCGCAGCATGCCCGAAGGCGCGGCCTATATGGCCGAACTCGCGAAAGACGCGGGCTTCACGAATGTCGAGATCGTACCCACCGACGGCCATCCCGGCGTCTTCGGCACGATCGACGTCGGCGCCAAGCGCACGCTCGGCATCTATTTCATGTACGACGTCAAACAGTTCGACCCCGCCGAATGGTCGTCGCCGCCGCTCGAGGGCAAGATGGTCGAGCGCCCCGGTTTCGGACAGGCGATCATGGGCCGCGGCGCGGTGAATCAGAAGGGGCCCGAGGCAACCTTCCTCGCCGCACTCCACGCGATCCGCGCCGCCGGACGCAAGCTGCCCGTCAACATCGTGCTCGTGTGCGAGGGCGAGGAAGAGATCGGCTCGCCGCATTTCCGCCAGATCGCGACCAAGCCCAACATCCTCGCCGCGCTCAAGAAATGCGAGGGCATTTTCATCCCCTTCGCTTCGCAGGGGAAGACCGGGAATGTCACGGTCAACCTGGGGTCGAAGGGGATCATCGAACTCGAACTGATCGCCAGCGGCGAGAAATGGGGCCGCGGGCCAAAGGGCGACGTGCATTCGAGCCTGAAAGCGATGGTCGATTCGCCCGCGTGGCGGCTGGTGCAGGCGCTCCAGACGCTCGTCACCCCCGATGGCAACAAACCCGCGATCGAGGGCTGGTTCGAAAATGTCCGCCCGCTCACCGACCGCGAGAAAACGCTGATCCGCGAAGCCGCGAAGGCGGGCGACGAAGCGCAGCAGAAAGCGGCGCTCGGCGTCACCCACTGGATCGATAACCTCTCCTACGACGATGCGCTGATCCGCCTCGCGCAGGAGCCGACGGTCAATATCGAGGGGCTGGTTGCGGGCTACACCGGCCCTGGCGGCAAGACGGTCCTGCCCGGCAAGGCGGTCGCGAAGCTCGACCTGCGCCTCGTCCCCAACCAGACGCGCGCCGAGGCCGAAAAGAAGCTGCGCGCGCATCTCGACAAACATGGCTTCACCGATGTCGAGGTGAATGTCTCGGGCGGCTATGACCCGACCGAGGTCGCCGAGGACAGCCGTCTCGTCCGCTCGGAACTCGCGACTTACAAGAAGCTGGGGATCGAAACGAGCATCAACCCGCGGATGGCGGGAAGCTGGCCGGGCTCGACCTTCACGTCGCCGCCGGTATCGATTCCCGCAGCGCATTTCGGCATCGGCCACGGGTCGGGCGCGCATGCCCCCGACGAATATTTCCTCATCGATTCGACAAATCCCAAGGTCGCCGGTCTTGTCGACGCGACGATGGGCTTCGCCGAATTCCTCTACGTGCTGGCAGCGATCAAATAGGGAGCGGCAAATGAGCGGCCTCAACGGCGTCGCGCACGTCATCCTGACCGCGGGCGATTTCGCGCGCTCGACCGCCTTCTGGCGCGCGATGATCGCCCATCTGGAGTTGAAGGTCGTTCTGGATAGCGAGCATATGCTCTATGGCGTCGGCGGCCGCACCGCGATCGGCATCCGTACCGGCAGCCTAGAAAACGCCGGAAAGCGCTTCGATCAGGGGGCGCCCGGCCTGCACCACGCCTGCTTCCGGATGCGCGACCGCGCGGCGGTCGACGCGGTGCATGGCTTCCTCGCGCGCCGCGACGATATCCGCATCGTCCACGAACCGCAGGAAGAACCCTGGGCGCCCGGCTATTATTCGGTGCTGTTCGAGGATCCCGACGGCATTCGTATCGAATTCAATCATGTCCCCGGCGTCGGCCTGCTTGCCGAAGGCGAGCAGATCGGCGCCGCGAACGCGTTCGATTAAAAGCCGTACACCAAAGTAAAGCGCGTCTGGGTGTCGACGCTTTCGATCCCCGGCGGCGGGCTCGTGTCGATCTGCGCCGAATAGGCAATCCGCGCCGACAGCGCGCCGGTCAGCTTGGCGCTGAGCGCGGTCTGCGAACTGGTCGACCCGTTAGCTTCGCCGATGATCGTCGATGCGACCTGCGTCAGCCGCAGCGTCGGCGATATCTGCCAGCCGAAATCGAGCCCCGCGAGCGCGGTCAGTTCGGTGTCCTCTTCGCCGCTGACGAAATCGGTCTGGCGGAACGCCGGTCCGCCTTTCAGGCTGAGCGTCATCTTCTTGTTGTCGATCACCTTGTAACCGAGCCCGCCCGACAGGTTCCAGCGCGTGTCATATCCAAGGATGCGATCATGTTCCCAGCGGCCGAGGCCGTAGGCAAAGGTGCGGTCGTTGATCCGATATTGCGGTTCCACCTCGGCCAGATAGCGTTCGACCGACGTCTGGCCATTGGTGCGCTGATAGTCGGCCTGCGCGCGCATCTTGTGCGTCCAGTCGATCCCCTTGCGCGCCAGCGCTAGGCCGGCGCTCAGCCCGACGGATTCGGTGTTGCCGCTGCTCTGCGACGCGCCGATCTGCCCTTCGCCCTTCCAGTTCTGCCAGAATTTCGCGGCCGCCAGTTTCGCGCGTTCGGCCGCCGCCACCTCGTCGCGCAGCCGCTTGCGTTCGGCGCGATAGGCGAGCAGCCGTTCCTCGATCTCCGCCGCATTCTCGGGATTGGTTTCCTTCGCGAGCTTGCCGACCGCCTCGACATCGGCATCCTTCGCGCTCGCCATCGCGGCCGCCAGCATATTGCCTATCGGGTCGGGCGGCGTCTCCGGCGGATGCCCGCTGCGATAATAAGCGAGCAGCGCGTCGATCTCGCCGATATTGGCGGGATTGGTCCGCCGGGCGAATTTTGCCACCGCCTCGACATCGTCATTGTCGCCGCTCGCGAAGGCGGCGTCGATCATCGCGCGCACCGCAACGGGCAGATCGGGATCGAGCGGCACGAGCGCGGTCGGGATCGGATTGCCCAGCACCGGATCGACGAGCAACGGGTTCGGCTGAAGCGACTCTTCGGGATCCTGCATCGCGTGCGCCGACGGAATGGCGAGAGCAAATGGCAGGCAAAGCGCGGCCAGTCGGGGGAGAGCTGTCACCGAAGACGTCCTTCTCTGGGGGCAGAAGCCGGGTTCGTTCGATCGTTCGCGCGGGGCCGGTACGCGAACGGTGCGCCCCTATAACCCGAATGTTGCTGGCATTTCCACCCCGCGTCCCCCATCTGCAAACCTATGCTCATCGCGCTCATCGCCATTTTCTGTGCCGGGGTCGGCAATTTCGCGATGCATCGCGCCTTCATGGAAAGCGACGATCCGCTGATCCAGCAGATGGTGAAGCCGCTCGCGGACAAGGTCGGGCCGAACATCACCTACGTCTTCGAATTCCTGCTGCTCGTCGGCGCGATGGCGATCGCGACGCGAAACTGGTTCACCGCGCTGATGCTCTATGGCCTCTACACCATCTTCAACGCGATGGCGTTCAGTTGGATCATGCAAAGACCGCGATAAGTCGCGCCTACCAGGCGGGGCCGGTGATCGGCAGCCCCTGCGCCTTCAGCAGGTCGAGCACCCCGCCGTCTTCGGCAAGGATGCGCAGCGGAACGACCGCAAGCGTCACGCCGGGTTGCGCGGTCGCCTCGCGGATCGCACCGACCCAGGTCTGACGCAGTTCGGGGCCGAAGCCGTCGTTGGTCCACGGCCAGCAGCGCCCGAGTGCCTCTTCGAGCGGGCTCGCCATCACCGCGGGAACATCGAACTCGGTCCATGCGCGCCCGCGCTCCATCACGATATCGCCGCCCGCTTCCGTCGCCGCCATCGCGGCTTCCAGGCATGGGATGTGCGTTTCGGGCGCTGCGGCGAACAGATTGTCGAGCATGTCCTCGCCGCGCACCTCGCCGACGGGGCGGGTTGGAATCTTCGACTGCCGCGCCGCCTTGCGCACGACGTCGGAGGCGTCGTCGGCGCTGTCCTTGTTGAAGGAAAGCCGCTTCGACAAAAGGTCGAACGCCGTCATCAGGAAATTCGAGCGCGCATAATCCTGATCGAACCGCGTTTCGAGCGCACGAAGCCGCTTGAGCTGATCGGCGGTCAGATAGTCGGCGGCGACGCGCCCCTTCGGTAATTTGGTGAGCCCGCCGCCCTTGAAGATCAGCCGCAAGATGTCGCCCGGCGACACTTTCGCCTTGGTGCCTAGGATGACGCGCTGCGCCCGGTCGGTCGCGCCTTCCAGCCGTTCGGGGCGCCAGGGCGTGGCTTTCGGAACCGCCGCGATCTCGCCGACGAGGATGACGACGCCGGCGCGCGTCTCGATCGTCCACATCGGCGCGCCCGATCGGCGTGCGGTGACGACGATCTCTTCATTGGCCTCGTCGGTGGCCGCCGGCTCGTTTGCCCAAAGGGGAACGGGCATCGCGACGATCGCGACGCCCAACCAGAAACCGGACCCGCGCATCACGCTACCCCGTGATACCACCACACGCCGTCGCGGTCTTCGCGCTTCACGCGACCCTCGACTTCAAGCCGCTTCAGATGCGCGAGCGCCTCGCCCGTCGCCAGCCCCTGATTATGCTCGCCGATCGGGCGGTTGAAGAGCAGGGGAAAGCTGTCGACCGCGCGCATCGGCGACTTCGCCGCCGCTTCGGCCAGATTATAGAGCCGCATCCGGTGCTCGTCGCGCAGCGCCATCAGGCGGACGTGCAGCCCCTTGAACGGCTCGCCATGCGCGGGACAGGTAACGACATCGGCAGGCACCGTGGCGAGCAATTTGTCGATCGACGCGAGCCACTCGCCCAGGGGATCGGCGTCGGGTTCGGTGATGTTGACCGACACGTTCGAACTGATCCGCGGCAGCACCTGATCGCCCGAGACGAGCACGCCCTCTTTCTCGTTCCACAGGCACGCATGTTCGGGGCTATGCCCCGACCCGGTGACGACGCGCCAGCGATGCACGCCCATGTCGAGCGTCTCGCCGTCCGCGATCCGCACATAGGATCGCGGCAGCGTGAAGATCATGCGCTGGAACATGTTCCAGCCGCGGCTGCGCTGCGTCTCGATCGCGGCCTCGTCCCACCCTGCGGCGCGCGACTGGGTGAGCACCTCGTCGGGCGCGGTATCGGAAGAATCGGCGACGATCGCGCGCGCGGTGAGCATCTCGCCGCGTGTCATCCACAGCTTCACATCCTGCTTCTTCGCGATCCAGCCCGCGAGGCCGATATGGTCGGGGTGCAGGTGCGTGCCGATGACGCGCGTGATGCGCTTGTCCTTCAGCGCCCCGGCATAAAGCGCCTTCCACGCATCGGAGCACATGGTCAGGCAGATGCCGGTATCGACGACGGCTACGCCGCCCTCCTCCCCATTGGCATCGTCGTCGAGAAGCCAGCTGTTGATATGGCCCAGCGACCCCGGCATCGGGATGCGTGCCCAACTGATCCCGTTCGCGATGCGGATCGTCTCGCCCGCGCCGGGCGCAGCCTCGCCCCATGGATAGGTGAGGCCCGCGTGACTGGTCGCGGTAAAGCTGTCGTCCTGGGTCAGCGAGGCATCCGGCGAACCGCTGGCCGCCGGAATATTATCCTCGTCACCTTGACCCATCTCAACCTCCCGTTGTCATTGCGAGGAGCGAAGCGACGCGGCAATCCATGATTGCGTAAACCGCACTGGATTGCTTCGCTTCGCTCGCAATGACGAGCAAGGGGCAGATCGCAACCAAGCCGTCAGGCCTGTTCTTCGCTGGCCTCTTCGGCGGCGCGCGCTTCGTTCGCGGCGGTGCGTTCGGCGCGCAGCTCTTCCAGCAGCGCTTCGCGGTCGCCCTCGAAACGGCTGTCCTCGGGGGCCTTGATGCCCGCCTTCTTCGCCGCCTTGGCGACCAGCGCGTCGAGTTCGCGTTGCGAGCAGAGACCAAGCGTCACCGGATCCTTCGGCACGATGTTCGCGCTGTTCCAGTGGCTGCGGTCGCGGATCGCGCCGATGGTGTTGCGCGTGGTGCCGATCAGCTTGCTGATCGCGCCGTCGGACACTTCGGGGTGGTTCTTCAGAATCCACGCGATGCCGTCGGGCTTGTCCTGGCGCTTGCTGACCGGGGTATAGCGCGGGCCCCGGGTACGACGAATCGTGTCCTGCGCCTGCTTGCTCATCTTCAGCTTGTAATTGGGGTCCTTCTGTCCCTTGTCGATCTCTTCCATCGACAGCTCGTGCGCGCGGACAGGGTCGCGGCCGGTATATTTGGTCGCGGCGGTCTCGTCGGCGATCGCCTGCACTTCCAGGATATGGATGCCGCAATATTCGGCGATCTGCACAAAGGTCAGGCCGGTGTTGTCGACCAGCCAGGCGGCGGTCGCATGCGGCATCAGCGGGGTGGCGTCGGCATTGGCCATGACGAAAAGTCTCCAAGCGGAAATAATAAGGGCCGCCCCTCGCGGGGCGGCCGTTCGGCGGCTGATGTAGACCTGTTTGCCCCATGGGGCAAGCATAAGGGTGAAAAGACCGCCGTTCGCGGGCGCCCCGCCCCTATGCGCAAATATTGTTGCCGCGCGATTTTGCTCAAGCTAATCAGTCTGACAGACACCCGGCCGCGCGGGGACGGCCGGAAACAGCAAGCCATTTGGGGGAAATACGGTCATGAAATATTTCGCAACGGCAGCCGTTCTGGCAGGCGGCCTCGCACTTGCCACCATGTCTGGTGCGACTGCGGCGCCCGCCGCGGCGCCGGCTACGGCAACGGCGGACGGGATCGCCCGCCCCGACGTGCCCGCGATGTCGCGGGCTGAAATCCGTGCCTTCAATGCAAAGCTGCCCCCGAACCATCCCTATTACATCACCTGTCGCCAGTCGTCGGTCACGGGATCGCTGGCCAAGGTGACGCGGGTTTGCCTGACGCGCGAGGATCGCGAGCGGATTGCCCGCGATGCGCAGGACGAGACCCACACCACGATCGACCGGTCGCGCGCCTCGGCCGGCTGCGATCCCTACTGCTAACAAGCTCGGGGCGCGGTAACCGAGCCCGCGCCTACGGACCGCAGCGCCACAGCCCTGCGAAGACGCGCTGCGCGCCGTCGGCGCGGTCGGCGGTCAGCGTCGCGGGGCGCGGCGGCGACTCACCGCCGCCCTGCGCCGGGCCGACCAGCGCGATGCGAAGCTGCAGCCCCTTGCCAAAGAATTTGGTGCCCTTTGCCATCGCATCGAAACCGCCGTTCGCCGACACGGCTTCAATCGTATCGCCGACCTTGACGATCCCGCGCGACGGGTCGGCCGAGGCGACGTCGCCCTGCGCGTGCAGGATCGGCTGCGCGGCTTCGTCGGCGGCAAAGCTGCACGCAAGCTCGCCCTTCAGCTTCGCCCCGCCGACATCGGCTTCGGTCAGCGCCGCCAGTTCGATCGGCGACCCGTCGCCGCCGCGCGTCGGGATATCGACGGGTTTGATCGCGGGAACGGCGGGCTCGGCCGCTTTGCCCGCGGGCACGACGTCGCCGTCATAGGATGCGGTCGGCGCCTTTTCGGTTTCGGCGGGCTGGGAACAGGCTGCAAGGACAAGGGAGAGCGCGGTGGCGGGCAGGAACAGGCTACGCATCTTCATCGGGAGAGATCATCCTCTTTTGATTAGCCCCCCCGGTCGCCTAACCGCCGATCGATACCGAATGTTCCCTCGGCTCATCCCGCCGTCAGCACGATCTTCCCCACATGCTCGCCCGCCTGCATCCGCGCATGCGCGGCGCTTGCCTCGGCAAGCGGGAAGGTCTGGTCCATCGCCGGCTTCCATCGGCCCTCGGCAAGGCGCGGCCAAAGCGTGCGGTGAATCTCGTCGGCGAGCGACGCCTTGAAATCGGCGCTGCGCGCGCGGAGCGTCGAACCCGTCAGCGTCAGCCGGCGGCGCATCACATCGGCGATGTCGAACTCGCCCTTGGCGCCCCGCTGGAAAGCGATCGAGACATGGCGGCCGTCTTCGGCAAGGCAGGCAAGATTGCGCGGCAGATAATCGCCGCCGACCATGTCGAGCACGACGTCGACGCCCCTGCCATTGGTAAAGCCCTTCACCGCCTCGACATAATCCTCCGCCGAATAGTCGACGGCAAGATCGGCGCCGAGAGCGGTCGCCGCGGCGCATTTCTCAGCGCTGCCGCAGGTCACGATGATCCGCACATCGAACAATTTGCAAAGGCCGATCGCGGTCGTGCCGATGCCGCTGGTGCCGCCATGGACCAGCACGGTCTCGCCGTCGCGGACATAGCCGCGCTCGAACAGATTATGCCACACGGTAAAGACGGTTTCGGGCAGCGCCGCCGCCTCTTCCATCGAAAAGCCCTTGGGCACCGGCAGGCAGCTACCGACCGGCGCGGTGCAATATTCGGCATAGCCGCCGCCCGCGATCAGCGCGCACACCGCCTGGCCGAGGAGTTCGGGATCGCCGCCCGGGCCGACCGCGACCACCGTGCCCGCAACCTCCAGCCCGGGAAGGTCCGATGCGCCCGGCGGCGGCGGGTAAAAGCCCATGCGCTGCAACACGTCGGGGCGATTGACCCCTGCGGCGGCGACGCGGATCAGCACTTCGCCGGGTCCGGGCTGCGGTACGGGCCGCGTCTGCGGTTGCAAAACCTCGGGTCCGCCGGGCTCGCTGATGGCGATGGCGGTCATTTCTGCTGGCACGCTCGTCACTTGGTACAATCCCCCACTGGTCCACTCATTCCCGCACCCCTGCCCCGCCTTATTGACAGTGCTGCGACACGGGTCAACAGTCGCGCGCCTTTTCGGCCTCAGGATCAGGAGGATGCGCGTGGACGATGACGACCTTCCCCGCCGCCGCGACGATGTGTTGACGGCGCTGACCAGACAGCCGCTCGATCCGCTGTCGGTCGACGAACTCGACGACCGCATCGCCGCGCTCGAGGGAGAGATTGCGCGCATCAAGGCGCATCGCAGCGCCGCGACGAGCCAGAAGGCCGCCGCCGAAGCGCTGTTCCGTAAGAGCTGAACGGGAAATCGCCGACGCCCGCAAGGGACGCCGGCGACATCGCCCCTTACGCGACCTCTGCGTAGCGAAGCAGGTCGATCATCCGAAAGTCGTCGCCTTTCTTCGAAGCGTCGACCGTCGGCAGGAACGGCTGCCATTCGGGGTCCTGCGACAGATAGGATCCCTTGTCGCCCTGTAGCAGCCCCAGGAACACCTCGGTGACGATCCGCGCCCCGACCGGCCCCAACCGCTCGCCATTTTGCGTCACCTGCGCCTCGCGCAGGATATAGAACCACAGCGGCGTCCGGTCGTCGAAACCATGCGGCTTGAGGTCGGCAAGATCGCCCTTCGACAATTCGGGCAGCTTCATCGCGCGCGCCACCCGCTGTCCCGACGGCAGCGAAAAGGTCAGGTGGCGGAGCAGATTGCGCTGCGCGAGCGAGGCCGGGTTCGATTTCGCATCGGGGTTGGGCACGACCGATCCCGGCAGGCGGAACAACGAAGTCGACAAAGTGGAATCGATCTTCTTGTTCGGTTTCACATTGCCGTCGCTGAAATCGAAGAAGGTCGGCCAATCGACGAAGCGCCGCGGCGCGCGGCAGCCGCCCGACAGATCGTCGGGATCGTTCGGATCCGACGGCGTCGGGGTAAAGATCATCGCAAAGAACGGACTGCCGCCATTGCCGGTGAAATTCGCGCGATACGACGGCCGCACCTGGCTGTGCCCGAAACGATAGGCAGCGACCGAAAATTCGACCGGGATATAAGGCTCGTTGTGCCAGCTATAATATTTGCGGCCGTTCGTCAGCACATCGTCGACCACCGCGTCGCCGCACGTCTTGCGCAGGAATTCATGGACGATGATCCACTGATAATGCCAGCGCACGATCCGCTGCGCCTCCGCGAAAATCTCGTCCGAACCGGTCAGCTTGATCTTGGTCTTCACATATTCGACGACTTCATTGTGAAACTTCAGGAACGCGACCTGAAGCTGGCTGATGATCAGATTCTCGTCGTCGCGCGGGTCGCCGATCAGCGCGACTTTCTGGCTGTTGCGCGGCACGTCGAACTTGTTCGCCGTCCCTGTCGGCTCGAGCAGGAACTTGCCGCCCTTGCCGCCCTGCGTGTCGTACAGATGCGGACTGCCGCCGGGTCCCGCGCCATACACATTGTCGAGGCCAAGGCTTGGGGTGCGAAAATTGGCGATCTGTTCGGGATCGACCTGCCGCTCGAGGCTCGATGTCGGGTCAAAGGTCATATCATGGTCAAGGAATTGGCCGAGAAAGGTGAACCCCGCAGTCAGCGTCGGATTGTCGCTATTCTTCGCCGAAAGCGCCGGGTTGGTGATCAGTTCGGCGGGGGTCTTGGTCAGATTGTCCTTGGCATCCATGATCCCGCCCACCTTGCCGATTTCCATCAGCGCGGCGCGTACATCGGGGGTGTCGGCGGCAAAGGGCGGCAATTCGCCGAACATTCGGCCAAAGCGGCCAGCATCGGAATATTTGGAGCGCGGCGGAACGATGTCGCGCGGATATACGCCGTGACGAGGCATGGCAGTCTCTCCTCTATGGTTATGGTCTGGATTCGGGACGATCCACCCACCAAGGAGAGCTGGCATCCGCTGTTTTAGGCGCGAACCTGCGGACCGGATTGCGCCGATCCGCGCCCGGTCCCAAGATTTTAGGTGCCTAATTCGCGATTAACATGCCCGGTCGCGGCGGAATCGCGACGGAATGAGGGTTCGCCTATTCGGCCTCGGTGCTCAGCCCGAGTTCGGGGATGCCGATCGACCGCCGGCCACCGAAATCGGCGCGCACGACGATCACGCCCTGCTTTTCCATATATTCGACCAGGCGGCGGATGCGCCCCGGCGATCGGCTGCCATAGGCGCGGCCGAGGATCTCGTCGTCGGGACAGGGTTCGCCGTCCATCGCGGCGCGCGCGATCTGCAGAAAGGGCGCGAACATGTCGTGCGGCAGCCGGTCGGCGACGGCGAGCATCTCACGCCAACGCGGCTCGGCGGGGTCGAACACCCCACCCTTCGCCAAGGCGAAGCGACGGCGAAAGGCGGCAAGGTCGAGCGGCACCTTCTTCAGCTTCTGCATCCGGCAGCGCACCGAAAAATCCTGATAGAGGAAGGATTCGGGCTGAAACGCGCAATCGGGGTCGGACAGCATTTCCTGCAAAGTCTCGATCACCACCGCATCGCTTTGCTCGGCTTCCTCGACCGCGTCGATGATGTTGAGCACCGGCGGCGCATCGAGATCCTCGTGCAGCCCTTCGCTCGCCGCGATCCGCTCCAACAACTCGCTTGCCGCGACCGGTTCGGGTTCGGGCGCAAAGACGCGCGGGGCGACCGGCGCCTCCATCTCGGTGAACAGCATCGATCGCATATCCTCGCCCCCCGCCGACGGCAGCGGCATCAGGCCGTGCGTCCCAAGGCGCGTCGAGGTCTGCGTCGAACCGATGCGCACGGCGATCGGCCGGCGCGAGATCGCGGGGCCGAGCCCCAGGAAATGCCCGCGCTCCAGGTCGCGGATCGCCTCGGCCTGCCGCCGCTCCATGCCGAGCAGGTCGGCGGCGCGCGCCATGTCGATGTCCAGAAAGGTGCGCCCCATCAGGAAATTGCTCGCCTCGGCGGCGACATTCTTCGCAAGCTTGGCCAGCCGCTGCGTCGCGATCGCCCCGGCCAGACCGCGCTTGCGCCCGCGGCACATCAGGTTCGTCATCGCCGACAGGCTCGCGCGGCGAACATTGTCGGCGACGTCGCCCGCGACGCTCGGCGCGAACATCTGCGCCTCGTCGACCACGACCAGCGCGGGGAACCAATGCTCGCGCGGCGCATCGAACAGCGCGTTCAAAAACGCCGCGGCACAGGTCATCTGCGCCTCGATATCGAGCGATTCCAGGCTGAGGATGATCGACGCGCGATGCTCGCGGATGCGCGCGCCCATCGCGGCGATCTCGCGCTCGTTATAATCGCCGCCGTTGATCACGACATGGCTGTACGCGTCGGCAAGCGTCACGAAATCGCCCTCGGGATCGATCACGATCTGCTGCACCAGTTCGGCGCTTTCCTCCAGGATGCGGCGGAGAAGATGCGACTTGCCCGACCCCGAATTGCCCTGGACGAGCAGGCGCGTCGCGAGCAGTTCCTGCACGTCGATGCGTACGCCCTGCCCCGCGGCGTCGGTCCCGATGTCGATGCTGGTCTTCACAGGCGCCGCCCTATCGGGGCGCTCGGGCAAAGACAACCGCATCGACACCCTTCCCCCTCGATGGGGGAAGGATACGCAGCCTTGTCGCGAAGCGACTAGGTGAAGTTGGATGGGGGTGATGGTGCGTCCTTCAACCAAAGTTCAGGGGCGCAACCGCACCCCCACCGCTGCGACTAGCGAACAAGTTCGCAAGTCTCGCAGCCTCGCCCATCAAAGGGGGCGGGCAATGAGCTCCGATGGGGTTTTCCAATCGGCCAAATTCGGCCAAAGACTCGATCATGGATTTCGACGACCAGCTCCGCCGCTATTTCGGAACCGCCGACATTGCGGCGATCCACCCGGAGGCCCACGCCGCGGGCACCGAACGCATGCGCGTCGACTTCGGGCTCGAAACCAATCCCGGCCGCCGCTTCGCGCTTTGGGCGTTGATGTACATGCTCGGCGTCGCGCCCGACCTCGACGTCGCCTTCAAGGACGAGGGCGAGCGCAACGTGGCGCGCGACTTTATGGATTTGGTCGACAGGTCGGGCGAAGCCGAAGCCGGCTAAGGGCCCGAAATCGCCCAATCTTTCCTCGTCACCCCGGACCTGATCCGGGGTGACGCTTGAAATCGAAGCCAGTCCGTGCGGAAGAAAAGCGGCATCCCGGGTCAAGCCTGGGATGACGAAAGGCAGGGAGCAACCGGGAGCTGCTCTATATATCCTCGTCACCCCGGACTTGATCCGGGGTCCCGCTTGAGGTCGAAGTCAGTGAATGCGTCAAAAAGCGGGATCCCGGATCAAGCCCGGGATGACGAGAGACAAGAAACGGCGGAAATCAGGCGATAGAGATGTCCCCCCCTTCGCCGGGGAGTACAATGTCTCAGCGCTAAATCTTGCCGCGCACGCTCAGGAAAAAGCGGCGCCCCAGATAATCATATTGCGTGCCGAACGCCGGCGCCTGCCCGATAACCAGCGGCGTCGCGGTGATGACGGTCGATACGCGCGGCGGCGGGGTGTCGAACAGATTCGCGACGCCAAGCGTGATGCGGAACCGCTCGGCAACATCGCGGCTCAGCGACAGCGAGTGATAGAAGGTCGCGGGCACGCTGACGTCGGGGCAGAAGCGCCCGCCCGGACGGAAGCTTGAGGTGCGGCATGCATCGCCGCCCTGCGCCTTCAGCAGATCCGCTTCATTCGAAGCCGCGCCGGTGACGTCGATTCCATAGAAGAGCGTCCAGCCGTCTTTCATCCAGCCAAGATTGAAATCGCCGACCCATTTCGGATTGCCGATCTTGCCATTGTCATTGACCTCGGTGCCGGGGAAGAGCGCGACCTTGTCCTTCACCTGCCAGGTCATCTGCGCGCGGAAGGCGAGCGAACCGAGCTTGCCCAGATCCTGATCGATCGCAAGCGACAGGTCGACGCCGCGGTTCCACTGGCGGCTGATGTTGACATAACGGTCGGTGACGGTGGCGACGCTCTGCGCATCGGGGCCCGTGGCGGTACGCGTGAACAGGCCGCACAGCGGCTCGTCGGCGACGTCGGAGTCATAACAGCCGCGCAGGATATTGCCGGCGCCGAGCAAAGTGATCTCGTCCTTCACCTCGATATCGAAATAGTCGACCGCTAGCCGCGTCTTGAGTCCGCCCCACAGCGCACCCGACAAATCGGGGGTGAGGATGACCGACACCGTTTTGGCGGTCGAGGTTTCGGGCTTGAGCTGACCGATGCCGCCGCCCGATGCGATGACCGCCGGTCCGAAGCCGCCGGCGAAGGTCGGGCTGATGCCGTCGGCGGCGCAATTGTCGAAGATGCGCTGGGTGATCGCTCCCGCAGCCAGCCGCGCGCCGGTCTGGATGCACGGGTCGATCGCCTGCTGGCCAAGGAAGCCGGTCTGGTCGTTGAGGAACAGCTCGAACAGCGCGGGCGCGCGGAACGAAGTGCCCCATGTGCCGCGGAAGCGCAGCCAGTCGGTCACCGCCCAGTCGGCGCCGACCTTCCAGGTCGTATCGCTATACTTGTCCTGCACACCGTCGCCGCGCGTCGCCTCGACATGCGTATAGCGCGCCGCACCCGACAGCGTCAGCCGCTCGATCATCGGCACGCCTTCGAGCAGCGGCACTTCGACCTCACCGAAGAGTTCCTTCGACACGGTGTGCCCCGCGGTGATGCCGGAGGTCGTGAAATTGGCGACATTGCCGGCAAGCGTTGCCTCGCCCGGCGTGTCGTTGATCTCGTCGCGGCGGATATTCGCGCCGAACGCCACGCCGACCGGCCCCGCGGGCAGGTTGAACAGCTTGCCCGTCAGCAACGCCTCGGCAGAGGTCTGCTTGAATAGGGTCCGGCCCGTCTCGCGGCCCATCAGGAATGCGCGCTCGGCCGGTGTGAAATCGCCGCGCAGCACGCGCGGATCGGTGAAGTCGATATCGATGCACGGCACGCCGCGGATCGCCGTCGTCGTCCCGGCGCACGATCGCGTGCGGAAGGTCTGCGACGCGAGTGCGTCCTGATAGATCACATCCTGCGTATAGCTCGCGTCCGAACGGCTGTGCTGACCGCTGACATCCCATTTCCAGCCGCCGGCGATCTCGCCGCGCAGGCCAAGCACGCCCCGATAATAGTCGACATCGGTGCTGCTTTCCGACTTCACCACTATCTGCGGACGCAGGATGAGGTTGCCGCCGAACTCCGCGTTGAACGGGTCGCCCATGTCATTGGGGTCGCAATTATATGCGGTCGGGTCGCAGAGGAAAAAGGGCAGCATCGACGCGCCGGTGAACTGGTCGACCGTCATCACTTGAAAGCTGTTGTTGTGCGACTTGCGGTTGCTGAACAATGCTTCGCCATAAAGCGTTATGCCGTCGGTCACGTCATAGGCGCCCTCGGCGAAGGCGCTGATGCGCTTCACCCCCGAAAACACGTCCATATCCTGCTCGGCGGGGGTGAATTTGTTGAGCGCGCCGGTCGAGGGGCCGTCGAAATTGAGCCCGAAGAAATTGGCGGGGCCAAAGACGCCGATCGGATTATAGACGTTGATCGGCATGCCGACGCCCGCGAATTCGGCGCCATATTGGCCGTAAGGGATCAGCTGGCCGTTCGGGGCGAACAGCCCAGGCTCAAATGCCGGAAAGCCGTTTTGATCGACGCCGGTGAAATCGCTGAAGGCGATCGCATTGCCAATCGTGCCGCTGCACTGCGGGCGGCCGGTGCGGAAATCGACGATGTCGGCGCGGCTGCCGTCGGCCTCGCGCTTCAGATATTCTTCGGCGCAGAAAAGGAAACCGCGGTCGCGGCGGGTCAGGCTCTGCTGGCGGAAATAATCGACCGTCGCGAAAAAATGGCCGCGATCGAACGTCTTGCCAAAGCTCGCGTCGACGCCATAGCTTTCACCGCCGCCATGCTCGGTGACCGACGAAAAACCGCCGCCCTCAAAGCCGTTCAGGTCGTTGCGGGTCAGGATGTTGACGACGCCGGCGACGGCGTCCGAACCATAGATTGACGAGGCGCCCGTCTTCAGCACCTCAACCTGCCGCACGACCGAAAGCGGCAGTACGTTGAGATCGAACGGCGCAACCGAACCACGAACCCCCGCAGGGCCTGCGCGGCGGCCGTTGATCAGCACCAGCGTGCGCTCGGCACCCAGCCCGCGCAGCGACACCGTCTGCACATCATTCCCGCCATTGGCGACGAAGCGGTTCGAAATCGCCGAGGTGATCTGGATCGATCCCTGCGCTGCGGGGGTCGACTGCAGGACATCGGCCAGTTGGACCAGCCCCTGCAGCTTCGCGCTCTCGGGATCGATGATCTGGATCGGGTCGGCGCTGGTAAATTCGCTCTTCGCGATGCGCGAGCCCGTGACGACGATTTCGTCACCGCTCTGCGCCGCTGCGGGCGAAGCCGCGAGCGCGATCACCGAGGCAGTCGCTGCCAGAAACACCGAAGGCTCCGTGCCCATTTTCATAATCTTCGTCCGATTTCCAAAGTTGATCCCGCCCCCCGGCAGGGCGGAAGCTACGCGAACAGGCGTTTCGATATGGTTTACGCTGCAGTAAGTTTTCGCGGCGCCGCCGCCCCGCTTGTCGGGACGGCGCGGCGCGGCTAGGCACGCTGGCGAATGAGCGGCGCGAAGGGATCGGGCGATGAGCAGGGCAATGGGCGAGACGCTGGGACGGCTGGAAGCGGTCATCCACGACCGGCTCGCGGCGGGCGCGGCCGACGCTTCCTATGTGGCGAGCCTCGCCGCAAAAGGCCGCGGCAAGATCGCGCAAAAGCTGGGCGAAGAAGCCGTCGAGGCGGTGATCGCTGCCGTCAGCGAGGATGATCCCGCGCTGATCGGCGAGGCGAGCGACCTCGTCTTCCACCTTTCCATCCTGATCGCCGAGCGCGGGCTGACGTGGGACATGATCGCCGCCGAGCTCGACCGCCGCCACGGCACCTCGGGTCACGCCGAAAAAGCCAGCCGCCCTCAATAGGAGCTCTCCTTATGCCGATCGACGCGACGCTTCCCTATGACGACAGCAATATTTTCGCGCGCATCCTGCGCGGCGAACTGCCGTCGAAAACCGTCTATGAGGATGAGTTTGCGCTCGCCTTCCACGACATCAACCCGCAGGCGCCGCTCCACATCCTCGTGATCCCCAAGGGCGCCTATGTGAGCTGGGACGATTTTTCGGAGCGCGGCAGCGATGCCGAGATCGCGGGCTTCGTCCGCGCAGTGGGCCAGGTCGCACGCGATCAGGGCCTCGTCGCCCCCGGCTACCGCCTGCTCGCGAATATCGGCGTCGACAGCCACCAGGAAGTCCCGCACCTCCACGTCCATATTTTCGCGGGGCAAAAGCTCGGACCGATGCTCGCGCGCTGATATTCGGGCGCCGTCTATGACCGCCGTCACAGCATTTTCCCGCACCGCGACTAACCGTGCGCCATGCGCGGCGACGGGTGGACTTTGCCCCCCTTTTCCAGCAGGATGATGTCCGACTGAACCGGGGGATTTGACGATGAGCATCGGATGGCGCGCGCTGGCTACGACATTGGCCAGCAAGGCAAAATTGGCGCTGATCGTCCCGCTCGGCCTCGCAATGGCCGCGACCGCCGCCGACACCGTGCCGCAGGTGACGCTCGCCACCGCGGGCAGCTCGGGCACCGGCGACGGCACGATCACGCGCTTCACCCTGCGCTTTTCCGAGGACATGGTCCCGCTCGGCGATCCCCGCGCCGCCGCCCCCGCGACCAACGACTGCAAATTGCCCGCGACCGGACGCTGGGTCGACACGCGCACCTGGGTGCTCGAATTTGACAAGCCGCTCCCCGGCGGCCTCGCCTGTCATGTCGAACTGCGCGACGGGCTCAAGACCGCGCGCGGCGTGTCTGTCGTCGGCAACAGCCACTTCGCGCTCGATACCGGCGGCCCCTCGGCGCGCGCTGTCCTCGCGGGCGGGATGAACGGAGATATCGAAGAGGATCAGGTCTTCCTCGTCGCCACCAATGTCGCCGCCGATCGCGCCTCGGTCGGCCGCTTTGCCTATTGCGCCGTCGACGGTATCGGCGAGAAGATTCCCGTCGACGTCCTGCCGCGCGAGACGGCAACGCAGATTCTGACCGGCCTCGGCGACAATAATTGGTCGCGCCAGTCCTTCACCTATGACGCCGGTCTGCCGCAGCGCCTTCCCGCCGCCGGCCCCGACCGCGAAGCTGCGCTCGACCGCATCGTCCCCGTCAAATGCCGCCGCCCGCTGCCCCCCGGTCGCGAGATGGCGCTAGTCTGGGACGCGCGTATCAGCCAGGCGGGCGTGCCCAGCCGCACCGCGGGCCGCGACCAGCGCTTCGACCATGATGTGCGCCCCGCCTTCACCGCCAAAATGTCGTGCAGCCGCATCAATCCGCAGGCAGGCTGCAACCCGATCAAGGATGTGACGCTCAGCTTCGCCTCGCCCGTTTCGCGCGAAACGATCCTTGCCGCGACGCTCAACACCAGCGACGGCAAGAAATTGACGCCCAAGATCGACGACGACGACAAGAATGACGCCTGGCTGACGAGCGTCCGCTTCACCGGCCCGCTGCCGCAAAATGTCGACGCGACGCTCGTCCTGCCCGCCGACGTCACCGACCAGAGCGGCCGCAAGCTGCAAAATCAGTCGAACTTCCCGCTGAAATTCCACATCGACCGCGCCCCGCCGCTCGTCAAATTCGCCGCCGAATTCGGCATTCTCGAAGCCGGCGAAGGCGGCGTGCTGCCCGTCACTGTCCGCGGCGTCGAAGGCACGATGGTTCAGTCGAACCTCAAAATGCCCGCGACCGCGCTCAAGGTCGGCGACGATGATGCCGCGATCGCACGCTGGCTGAAGCGTGTCGATGACGCCGACGACACCGACTATCGCGAGGAAAAGGACCGCACCGGCAAAGAGGTCACGGTCAATTACACCGGCACCAAATCGGTCTTTGCCGACGCCCCTGCGGGCGGCGAACGCCGCGAAATGCAGCTGTCGCCTCCCGGCGGCGGCAAGGAATTTGAAGTCGTCGGCATCCCGCTGACCGAAAAAGGCTTCCACGTCGTCGAGATCGCCAGCCCCGAACTGGGCGCCGCGCTGCTCGGCCGCAAATCGACGCGCTATGTCGCGACCGCGGCGCTCGTCACCAATATGGCGGTGCATTTCAAATGGGGCCGCGAGGGTTCGCTCGCATGGGTGACCGCGCTCGACACCGGGCTTCCCGTCGCGGGCGCCGAAATCCGCGTTTCGGACAGCTGCACCGGGCGCCTGCTCGCGCGCGGCACCGCCGACAAGGCGGGGCGCCTCGCCTTTGCGGGCGGCTTGCCCCAGCCCGAAACCTATTCGAGCTGCGAGGAAGATCCCGATCCGTCGACCAGCGAGGGCCATGCACTGATGGTCAGCGCGCGCGCGGGCGATGATTTCAGCTTCACGCTCACCGATTGGGGTGACGGCATCCGCCCCTATGACTTCGACTTTCCCTATGGCTGGTCGGAACGGAACGACATCCTCCACACCGTCTTCGACCGCGCACTCGTGAAAGCGGGCGAGACGGTGCATATGAAGCATCTGCTCCGCCGCCCCGTCGGCACCGGCTTCATGACGCCACAGCCGCTCGCGGGCAAATTGCGCCTCGTCCACCGCGGCTCCGACACCGAATTCGAAATGCCTTTCGCCATTGCCGCGACGGGCAGCGGCGAGACCGTCTGGGACGTCCCCGCCTCGGCGCCGATGGGCGACTATGAACTTGTCTTTGTCACCAAGGATAAGGATGGCGAGGACAAGACGATCTGGTCGGGCCAGTCGGTCCGCGTCGACGAATATCGCCTGCCGACGATGAAGGCGACGGTCACCGGGCCAAAGACGTCACCCGTGCGTCCGACCGCCGTGCCGCTGTCGCTGTTCGTCGGCTATCTGTCGGGTGGTCCCGCCCCGAATATCCCCGTCGAGCTGCGCACCAACTTCCAGTCGAGCTGGTCGCCGCCGCAGGATTACAAGGATTGGGATTTCGACGGCCAGCCGGTCAAGGAAGGCGTCGTCCAGCTTGACGACAGCGGCGACGAACCCTCCGCCGAACTGCCGCTCGCGCGCTCGGTGCCTTTGAAGCTCGACGCCAATGGCGCCGCGACGACCAGCGTCGCAGTCGACCAGCCGATCACCGAACCGACGCTGATGGCGGTCGAAATGGATTATGAGGATGCCAATGGCGAGACGCTGACGTCGAGCCGCCGCATCACCCTCTACCCCTCCGCCGTCCGCCTCGGGCTCAAGACCGACGGCTGGCTGATGCGCGACAATGATCTGCGCCTCAATTTCATCGCGCTCGATTTGGACGGCAAGCCGATTTCCGGCAAGCGCGTGCAGGTCGCGCTTTATAATCGCGAAATCATCACCGCGCGGCGCCGCCTGATCGGCGGTTTCTACGCCTATGACAATCAGATGCGCACGACGCGCCTCGATGCGACCTGCACCGCGACGACCGACAAGCTTGGCCGCGCAAGCTGCGCGATGGCACCCGGCATCTCGGGCGAAGTCACCGTCGTCGCAACGACCGTCGACGCCGACGGCAACGAAGCGCGCGCCGTCCGCTCGGTCTGGCTCGCGGGCGACAATGAATGGTGGTTCGGCGGCGACAATGGCGACCGCATGGACGTCATCGCCGAAAAGCCGCGCTATGCCGCCGGCGACACCGCCAGCTTCCAGGTCCGCATGCCGTTCCGTGAAGCGACCGCGCTCGTCACCGTCGAACGCGAGGGCGTGCTGTCGAGCTTTGTCGTTCCTTTGAAGGGCACGAATCCGGTCGTGAAGCTCAAGCTTCCCGCAACCTATGCGCCCGACGTCTATGTCTCGGTGATGGCGGTGCGCGGGCGCGTGACCGGCGACGAAAGCTGGTTCCGCAAGATGAAACGCGCGGTCGGTTTCAAGATCGAGAATAGCGAAGGTGCCCCGCCGACCGCTTTGGTCGATCTGGCCAAGCCCAGCTATCGCATGGGCATCGCGCGCATCAAGGTTGGGTGGGAAGGCCATCAGCTTGGCGTGAAGGTTTCGGCCGACAAGGAGAAATATTCGGTCCGCGAGACCGCCAAGGTCGCGATCGAGGTCAAGACGCCGGGCGGCAAGGCTCCCAAAAATGCCGACGTCGCCTTTGCGGCAGTCGACGAAGCCTTGCTCCAGCTCGCGCCGAACGAGAGCTGGCAGGTCATCGACGCGATGATGGGCGAACGCACGCTCGACGTGCTCACCTCGACCGCGCAGATGCAGGTCGTCGGCAAGCGCCATTATGGCCGCAAGGCGCTCGAACCGGGCGGCGGCGGCGGCGGCGACCTGTCGGGCCTGACGCGCGAGGATTTCCGCCCCGTGCTTCTGTGGAAGGGCAATGTTCCGCTCGACGCCAAGGGCCGCGCGACCGTCGACGTGCCGCTCAGCGACAATCTGTCGGGCTTCCGCCTCGTCGCGATCGCGACCGACGGATCGCAATATTTCGGCACCGGCGAGACCACCGTCCGCACCGTGCAGGATCTCGGCATCTTTGCCGGGATGCCCGAACTCGTGCGAACCGGCGACACCTATGATGCGCGCTTCACGCTGCGCAACGGCACCGACAAGCCGATGGAGGTCACCGCGACCCCGACGCTGTCGCCCGCCGTCGCCACCGCGCCGCCGCTGACCGTCACGATCCCCGCGGGCGGCGCCGTGCCGATCAGCTGGTCGATGACCGCGCCCGAAACAACCGGCCCGATCGAATGGACGGTCGAAGCGGTCGCCAAGGGCGGCAAGCAGCGCGACCGGCTTGTCTTCGAACAGACCGTCGAACCCGCCGTCCCTGTCGAAACCTGGGCCGCCAGCCTGTTCCGCGTCGGCCCCAATACGACGCTGCCGATCGGCATCCCGGCGGGCGCGCTGCCCGGCGGTTATGTCGATATCGCACTTGCGGGCACGCTCGCGCCGCCGCTCACGGGCGTGCGCGACTATATGAGCGCCTATCCCTATAATTGCTTTGAACAGTCGACTTCGCGCGCAATTGCGCTCGGCGACATCGGGCGCTGGCAGGCGCTGGCGGGCGCGATGCCGACCTATCTCGATGACGACGGACTGCTGCGCTATTGGCCGAACGAGCGGCTCGAAGGGTCGATCGAGCTCACCGCCTATGTGCTCAGCATCACCGCGGCGAACGGCTTCGCGATCCCCGAGGCGTCGAAGGCCAAGATGGTCAAGGCGTTGCAGGCGGTCGTCGACGGGCGCCTCACGCGTAAAGGCTATGGCCCTTACGACATCCGCCCGGTCCGCATCGCGGCACTCGCGGCGCTCGCACGCAATAACGCGTCGAGCGCGCAGCTCGTGTCGGCGATCGACGTCGCGCCGATCGACATGGCCACCAGCACGCTCGCCGACTGGCTCGTCGCGATCGAACGCACCCCCGGCGTCCGCAATGCCCCCGCCTTGCGCACCGCGGCCGAGGGCGAGCTTCGCAAGCGTCTCGTCTACGAAGGCACGCGCCTCGACCTCGTCGACGATGCCAAGGCACCGTGGTGGATGATGACCAGCGGCGACGAAATGGCGATCAAGGCTTTGGAGGCTGTGCTGGGCCGCAAGGGCTGGGAAGATGACGCGGGCAAGCTGATGGTCGGCGTCGCGCAACGCCAGCGCAAGGGCCATTGGGACACCACCCCCGCCAACGCCTGGGGCGCCGTCACCGTTCGCCGCTTCGCCGAACTTTATCCGGCAAATGCGATCACCGGCGTCACCAACGTCAGCCTTGCGGGCGGCACCGCCTCGCAAAGCTGGCCGCTCCCCGCCGAGCCCATCTCGCCGCTACGCGTTGCCCTGAACGCGGCGACGATGAGCCTCAAGCATGACGGCACCGGCGCACCATGGGCCACGGTCAGCGTCAAGGCGGCGGTGCCGTTGAAGGAACCGCTCAACGCCGGTTACCGGATCAAGCGCTCGGTCAGCATCGTCAAGGCGGCGAACAAGGATCAGCTGACGCGCGGCGACGTGATCAAGGTGCGGATCGAGGTCGTCGCGGCCGCGGGCCGGACGTGGGTCGTGATCAACGATCCGATCGCGCCGGGCGCAACGATCGTCGGCAACCTCGGCGGCCAGTCCGAAATGCTCGGCAGTCAGGCCAGCGGATCGGGCGCACAGCCAAGCTATGTCGAACGCGGCAAGGACAGCTGGCGCGGCTATTTCGGCTGGATGCCCGCGGGCACCCATGCGGTCGAATATGTCGTCCGCTTGAACGGCTCAGGCCGCTTCACTCTGCCGCAGACGCGCGTCGAAGCGATGTATTCGCCCGCGATCCGCGGCCAATGGCCAAACGCCCCGATGACGGTGGCGAGCGTCGGGCAGTGATGTCGGGAGGCTTTGCCTTGACGTCATCGCGAGCGTTTTTCTCTTCCGTCATTGCGACCCCGGACTTGATCCGGGGGAAGCAATCCAGAGCGGCTTGTCGCACCCTGGATTGCTTCGCTCCGCTCGCAATGACGAGATGATGGGTGACGGCTAGGCCCCTCATCAATGACTATTTGGACCAAATTCCCGCACTGGCGCGATGCTCTCGCATGGCTCGCGCTCGGCGCGCTCATTCTCGTCACCGTCGCGCATCTCTTCACCCGCCCCCCGGCGATGCCCGACTATGCCGAGGTCCGCGCCGACTGGCGCCCCAGCGAAGCGTGGCTCTATGACCGCGACGGCCGCCTGCTCGACAGCGAGCGCGTCAATTTCCAGCGCCGCCGCCTTGCTTGGGTGCCGCTGAATAACATCAGCCCTGCCGTCCGCGATGCCGTCGTGCAAAGCGAGGATCGCCGCTTCTGGTCGCACGGCGGGGTCGACTGGCTCGCAATCGCCAGCGCGATCCGCGCGAGGTGGACCGGCGACCGCTCGCGCGGCGCTTCGACGCTGGCGATGCAGCTCGCCGCCTTCATCGATCCCACGCTCGCGCAGCCGGGCAAGCGCGACTGGCGAACGAAGATTCGCCAGATGCGCGCCGGTCAGGCGCTCGCCGCGCATTGGTCGCACGACCAGATGCTCGAGGCTTATTTCAACCTCGTGCCGCTGCGCGGCGAGGCGCAAGGGATCGGCGCGGGCGCGCAAAGTCTGTTCGGCAAGAAGCCCGCCGAAATGAACCGCACCGACGCCGCGCTTTTCGCGGGGCTTCTCCCCAATCCGGCCGCCGACGCCAAAGCGCTGGGCCGCCGCGCTTGCCGCGTCGCGAAGGCGAAGGATTGCGCCGCGGTCCGCGCCGCCGCCGCGACATTGGTGTCGGGCGAACATGCCGCGCGCTTCGATCGTGCGCTCGCGCCGCATCTCGCGGTCCGTCTGCTCGACAAACCCGGCAAGCGCGTCACGACGACGATCGACCGCCGTATCCAGACCGCCGCAATCGTCGCGCTGCGCCGCCAGCTCGCCGGGCTGGGTTCGGACCGTGTCCGCGACGGCGCGGTCGTCGTGCTCGACAATGCGACGGGCGAAGTGCTCGCCTATGTCGGCGGCGTCGGTTTGAAATCGACCGCCGCGTCGGTCGATGGCGCAAACGCGCGGCGGCAGGCGGGTTCGACGCTCAAGCCGCATCTTTACGCGCAGGTCATCGAACATGGCTGGCTCACCGCCGCGTCGATCCTCGACGACAGCCCGGTCCAGCTCGACACCGCGTCGGGGCTCTATGTCCCGAAAAATTACGACCACAGCTTCAAGGGGCCGGTCAGCGTGCGCCACGCGCTCGCCTCGTCGCTCAACGTCCCCGCGGTCCGCGCGCTCGTGATCGACGACGTCCAGCAATTCCGCGACCGCCTCTGGGCGCTCGGCTATCATGGCCTGGTCGAGGATGGTGAATATTATGGCTTCAGCCTGGCGCTCGGATCGGCCGAAGTTTCGCTCGTAGAACAAGCCAATGCCTTCAGAACATTTGCAAATATGGGGAAGTGGTCGCCGGTCAGCTTTGACATTACGCGGCACCTTCGCCAACATCCGCCACGCCAGATCGTCAGCCCTGCCGCCGCCTTCATCGTCGGCGACATCCTTGCCGACGCCTCGGCGCGCACCGACGCCTTCGGCTCCGACAGCGCCCTCCGCCTCCCCTTCTGGGCCGCCGCCAAGACGGGCACATCAAAGGGCATGCGCGACAATTGGTGCATCGGCTGGTCCGACCGCTTCACCGTCGCCGTCTGGGTCGGCAATCTCGAGGGCGATTCGATGCGCGCCGTCTCGGGCACCTCGGGCGCCGCACCCGTCTGGCGCGACGTGATGCTCGCGCTCCACGCTGGCACCCCCGGCAAGCCTCCCGCCATGCCGAGCGGGGTCGAAGTCCGCCAGATCACTCTCTCCGGCACCCGCGAACCGCCGCGCCGCGAATATTTCATGGCGGGCACCGCGCAAAGCGAAATGGCCGCCGCCCCGCAAGCCGCGCGCCGCCCGCGTATCACCAGCCCGGTCAGCGGCAGCGTCTACGCGCTCGACCCTGACATCCCGATCGACCGCCAGCGGCTCGCGGTAACGGTGAGCGGATCGGTCGCTGGCTATCGCCTGATCCTCGACAAGAAGCCGCTCGGCGACGCCGATGCGGGGCAACAGATCCTGCCGCGTCCCGGGGTTCATATGCTCGCGCTAGTTGATCCGGGCGGCCGAATGATTGACCGCGTGCGCTTTACGGTACGGTAAGCGGCACCAGCCCCTGAAATTAAGTTGCGCTGACGCGCGGAGCGGCTAGTCTGTCCCGCCAAGAGAAGGGGCGGCAGTTTCAGCCGCTCACAAGGGGAAGATTATGCTATTTGACCGCGTAAAGCCGTTGGATGCCATTTTGGCGACAGCGGAAAAAAAGTCGCTTACGCGCACGCTCGGCGCCTTCCAGCTCACGATGCTGGGGATCGGCGCCGTGATCGGGACCGGGATTTTCGTGCTGACCGCCGAAGCCGCGCAAAAGGCTGGTCCAGGCATGATGATCAGCTTCATCATTGCCGGCTTCGTCTGCGCCTTTGCCGCGCTCTGCTATGCCGAAATGGCCTCGATGGTCCCCGTGTCAGGCTCGGCCTACACCTATAGCTACGCCGTCATGGGCGAACTCATCGCATGGATGGTCGGCTGGGCGCTGATCCTTGAATATGCGGTCGCCGCAGGCGCCGTTTCGGTCGGCTGGTCGGGCTATGTCGTCGGGCTGATCGAACATGCGTTCAGCATAGACATACCTTCGGCATGGGTGCTCGGACCGTTCGACGGCGGGATGATCAACCTGCCGGCGATGTTCATCGCGGGCCTCGTCACGATGCTGCTCGTCATCGGCACGCGCGAATCGGCGACGATCAACGCGATCCTCGTCGTCATCAAGGTGCTGGCCCTGACGCTCTTCATCATCCTCGCGGTTCCCGTGATGAATATGGAGAATTTCGAACCCTTCGCACCGCTCGGCATCGGCGGCATCGGCGCCGCTGCGGCCTCGATCTTCTTCGCCTATGTGGGCTTCGACGCGGTCTCGACCGCGGCCGAGGAAACGAAGAATCCGCAGCGTAACATGCCGATCGGCCTGATCGGCAGCCTCGCGATCTGCACCGTCTTCTATCTGCTCGTCGCCGCCGGTGTCATCGGCACCGTCGGTGCGCAGCCGGTTGGCATCGACGCCGCCGCGGGCCATGCGCTTGAACCGGGCAGCCGCGAACTCGCCGCTGCATGCGGCGCGATCGGCGACCAGGCGGTCGTCTGCTCGAAGGAAGCGCTGGCATGGACGCTGCGCGAAATCGGCTGGCCGCAAATCGGCAACCTGATCGGCCTCGCCGCCGGCCTCGCCCTGCCGTCGGTCATCCTGATGATGATGTTCGGCCAGACCCGTATCTTCTTCGTCATGAGCCGCGACGGTCTGCTTCCGCAGGCCTTCTCGAAGATCCATCCGAAGTTCAACACGCCGCACGTGATCACGATCATCACGGGTATCGCGGTCGCCTTGTTCGCCGCCTTCTTCCCCGTGGGGCAGTTGGCGAACATCTCGAACTCGGGTACGCTCTTCGCCTTTGCCGCGGTGTCGATCGCGGTGATGGTGATCCGCCGCACCGATCCGGGCCGCCATCGTCCGTTCAAGACGCCGCTGATCTATATCACGGCGCCGATTGCGATCCTTGGTTGCCTCTATCTCTTCTTCAACCTCGACCAGAAGAGCATCAACCTCTTCCTGATCTGGGCCGCGATCGGGCTGGTCGTCTATTTCGTCTACAGCCGTTCGCGCAGCCACGTGGGCCTCGGCCATGTCGAAGTGCATGAAGACGACGCGGACGCACCCCCGCCGCCGGTCCCGCCGGCACCGTCGTTCAACTGACGGTTTGAAACGCTAAACGGAAAGGGGGCTTCGGCCCCCTTTCTTTTTGCTGGGAGTCCGGGGTGGGCGAGGACTGCTAGCGACCTCTTTTGGACATGCTCCATCATCGTCACTCCGGACTTGATCCGGGGTCCCGCTTGATACCGGAGCCGGCGGGCGCGCAAAAAAAACGGGATCCCGGATCAAGTCAGGGATGACGAAGGAAGAACAAGCCACGCCCGCTCACCCCAATGATGCGCCCACACCCCAAATTCCGAACACCCCGTTAACCGCGCCGCAACCGCCGTCATCGTAATTTCACAAAGCCGACCGCTTTTCCCTTGCGGTGGGGCGGCGGCATCGCCACGTTGCATTTCTAAGGGGGCCGCTCTCCCCGGCCTGGTCCCCGCAAGGAGATGAAGACCATGCCGTCCTTTTCGGAAAGCCTCGAAAAGACACTACACAACGCGCTGAAGGCCGCTTCGGAGCGTCACCACGAATATGCGACGCTCGAGCATCTGCTCTATGCGCTGATCGATGACGATCATGCCGCCGAAGTGATGCGCGCCTGCGGCGTCGCGCTTGACGACCTGCAATCGGCGGTCGTCCACTATCTCGACACCGAGCTCGACAGTTTGAAGGTCGAAGGACATAGCGACCCATCGCCCACATCGGGCTTCCAGCGTGTCGTCCAGCGGGCGATCCTGCATGTCCAGTCGTCGGGCAAGGATGAAGTGACGGGCGCCAACGTCCTCGTCGCCTTGTTCTCCGAACGCGAATCCTATGCCGTCTATTTCCTGCAGCAGCAGGATCTGACGCGCCTCGACGCAGTCTCTTATTTGAGCCACGGCGTCGGCAAGGGCGGCAAGCCCTCACCGCAGGCCGAGCCCGAGGAAAAGGAAGAGGCCAAGGAAAAGGCCGACGGCAAGAACAAGAAAGAAACCGCGCTCGACCAGTTCACCGTCAACCTCAACGAGAAGGCGAAAGGCGGCAAGGTCGACCCGCTGATCGGCCGCAGCGCCGAGGTCGATCGCACGATCCAGATCCTCTGCCGCCGCAGCAAGAACAACCCGCTTTATGTCGGCGATCCCGGCGTCGGCAAGACCGCGATCGCAGAAGGTCTCGCGCGTAAGATCATCGAAGGCGACGTGCCTGAGGTGCTGCTGCCCGCGGTGATCTATTCGCTCGACATGGGCGCGCTGCTCGCGGGAACGCGCTATCGCGGCGATTTCGAGGAACGGCTGAAACAGGTCGTGACCGAACTCGAAGGCCTGCCGCACGCGATCCTGTTCATCGACGAGATCCACACGGTGATCGGCGCAGGTGCCACCTCGGGCGGCGCGATGGACGCGTCGAACCTCCTCAAGCCCGCTTTGTCGGGCGGCGTCATCCGCTGCATCGGTTCGACGACGTACAAGGAGTTCCGCAACCATTTTGAAAAGGACCGCGCCTTGCTTCGCCGGTTCCAGAAGATCGACGTGGTCGAACCGACGCTCGAGGATACGAAGAAAATCCTCGCGGGCCTGCGCAGCGCGTTCGAGGCGCATCATCAGGTGCGTTACACGCAGGACGCGATCAACGCAGCGGTCGACCTGTCGGCGCGTTACATCAACGATCGTAAATTGCCCGACAAGGCGATCGACGTGATCGACGAGGTCGGCGCGATGCAGATGCTGGTCGCGCCGTCGAAGCGCAAGAAGACGATCACCGCCAGGGAAATCGAGGCCGTGATCGCGACGATGGCCCGCATCCCGCCCAAGTCGGTGTCGACCGACGACAAGGCAACGCTCGCCAGCCTCGAAACCGACCTCAAGCGCGTCGTGTTCGGCCAGAACACCGCGATCGAGGTGCTCTCGTCGGCGATCAAGCTGAGCCGCGCGGGTTTACGCGATCCAGAAAAGCCGATCGGCAACTATCTCTTCTCGGGCCCCACCGGCGTCGGCAAGACCGAGGTCGCCAAGCAGCTCGCCTCGATCATGGGCATCCCGCTCCAGCGCTTCGACATGTCGGAATATATGGAACGCCATTCGGTCAGCCGCCTGATCGGCGCGCCGCCGGGCTATGTCGGCTATGATCAGGGCGGTCTGCTTACCGATGCCATCGACCAGAATCCGCATTGCGTGCTGCTGCTCGACGAGATCGAAAAGGCGCATCCCGACCTGTTCAACATCCTGCTGCAGGTGATGGATAATGGCCGCCTTACCGATCACCACGGCAAGACTGTCGACTTCCGCAACGTCATCCTGATCATGACGACCAACGCGGGCGCCAGCGACATGGCGCGCGAGTCGATCGGTTTCGGCCAGTCGACGCGTGAGGATGTGCAGGAAGAGGCGGTGAAACGCATGTTCACCCCCGAATTCCGCAACCGCCTCGATGCGATCGTACCCTTCGGCTATCTGCCGCCCGAGGTTGTCGCGCGCGTCGTCGACAAGTTCATCCTCGAACTCGAACTGCAGCTCGCCGACCGCAACGTCCACATCCAGCTCGACGATGCGGCGCGCGAATGGCTGACCGGCAAGGGCTATGACAAGCTCTATGGCGCGCGTCCGATGGGCCGCCTGATCCAGGAAAAGATCAAGCAGCCGCTCGCCGAGGAACTGCTCTTCGGCAAGCTGGTCCACGGCGGCGAGGTCAAGGTAAAGATGAAGACCGGCGAAGACGCCCATGTCGGCAATCCGCTCGCCTTCGAAATCACCCCCGCCGCGCCCAAGGCCGGCAAGGGCAAGGCGAAAGCCGACAAGACGAAGAAGGCTGCGGAGTAAGGTGACGGGGCGGCCGATGGCCGCCCCTCGCTTTTTCAGCCTCCAGCGACTATATCACTCGCATGTACGACTATGTCTCCGTAACCGCTGCCGACGCCGCGGCCCCCGCCCGTGTTCGCGACGGCACGATCAAGCTGCATGACGAAGCTGGCTTTGCCGGCATGCGCAAGGCGGGCCGGCTGTCGGCTGAAATCCTCGACGCGCTCGTTCCCTTCGTCCAGCCCGGCGTTACCACCGCCGCAATCGACGACCTTGTCCGCACGATGATGCTCGATGGCGGCGGCATCCCCGCGACATTGGGTTATCGCGGTTTTACGCATAGCTGCTGCACCAGCATCAACCACGTCGTTTGCCACGGCATCCCCGACGACAAGCCGGTACGCGAGGGCGATATCGTCAACATCGACGTCACCAGCATCGTCGACGGCTGGCACGGCGACACCAGCCGCATGTATCTGGTCGGCGATGTGCCGATCAAGGCGAAGCGCCTCGTCGAGGTCACTTACGAATGCCTGATGCTCGGCATCGAGCAGGCAAAGCCCGGTAACCGCATGGGCGACGTTGCGCACGCGATCCAGACCCACGCCGAGCGACATCGCTATTCGGTCGTCCGCGATTTCTGTGGCCATGGTCTCGGCCAGATGTTCCATGACGCGCCCGAAGTCGTCCACGCCGGCCGTCCCGGCACCGGACCGGAATTGCGCCCCGGCATGTTCTTCACCATCGAGCCGATGATCAACACCGGCAAATATGCGGTGAAGATGCTTGCCGACGGCTGGACCGCGGTCACCCGCGACCGTTCGCTCTCGGCGCAGTTCGAGCACAGCATCGGCATCACCGAAACCGGCTGCGAGATTTTCACCGCCAGCCCCAAAGGTCTGAACGCGCCGCCCTGGCAATAATCCGCGTGACGACTCCAGTTTCTTCATCCCGGACTTGATCCGGGGTCCATGACTTTCAACGCGGCGCTTGCCTGCACACACCCCGAATCAAGTCGAGCGAGCCACGTGTCTCGTTCGAGGGTCACGATAGGAGAGCCCCCCGCCCTCACCCCCCATTTTCCCGCTTGCGCACATGCGCCTTCGGGCGCAGTCTTGACGTTAACGTCAACGATAGGCGTCGAACGGGAGAGCAAGGGATGGCGAAACGGGTCTTTACGGCCGCGCTGCTGGGCTGCGCGGCACTGGCACTGGCTTCATGCAACGCGTCGAAAAACGACAGTGTTTCAGGCGGCGGATCGATCGACGATGCCGAGAAAGCCAGTGAGACCCTCCTCAAGACCGGCGGCAATGGCGATAATTGGGGCGCGATCGGTTACAGCTATGACGAGCAGCGCTTCAGTCCGCTGACCGATATCAACGACGAAAATGTGGGTGAGCTCGGTATCGCCTGGACAGCCGACCTTGACGATGCGCGCGGACAGGAAGCAACGCCCGTCGTCGTCGACGGCGTAATGTATGTCACCCATGCCTGGTCGAAGGTCAGCGCTTGGGACGCCGCGACCGGTAAATCCTTGTGGAAGTTCGACCCCAAGGTCCCCGGCGAGCGAGCGGTTTCTGCTTGCTGCGACGTCGTCAACCGCGGCGTTGCGGTGTGGGGCGACAAGGTCTTCGTGGGCGCGCTCGACGGCCGCCTGATCGCGCTCGACAGGAAGACCGGCAAGGAACTGTGGTCGACGCAGACCTTCGACACGTCGAAACCCTACACGATCACGGGCGCGCCGCGCGTCGTGAAGGATATGGTGCTGATCGGAAACGGCGGCGCCGAATTCGGGGTGCGCGGCTATGTCACCGCTTATGACGCCGACACCGGCAAGGAGCGCTGGCGCTTCTACACCGCGCCCAATCCGACCAAGGCGAAGGACGGCGCGGCGTCCGATGACATCTTCGCATCAAAGGGTAACGCGACCTGGTCCGATAAAGGCGAGTGGCAGACCTCAGGCGGCGGCGGCACCGTCTGGGACGCGATCGTTTACGACAAGGATCTGGACCAAATCTATCTGGGCGTCGGCAACGGCAACCCATGGAACCATGGCACGCGCTCGAATGGTGAGGGCGACAACTGGTTCCTGTCCTCGGTCGTGGCGCTCGACGCCACGACCGGCAAATATAAATGGCATTATCAGGAAACGCCGGGCGAGACGTGGGATTATACCGCAACCCAGCCGATCATCCTCGCCGAACAGGCGATGAACGGCAAGCCGACGAAGGTGCTGTACCATGCACCGAAGAACGGCTTCTTCTTCACGATCGACCGCACCAGTGGCAAGTTGATCGACGCCAAGCCCTTCGTTGACGGGATCAACTGGGCGACGGGTTACGACCTCGCCAGCGGCCGCCCGATCGAGAATCCCGAGGCGCGCTTCTACAAGACCGGCAAGCCGTTCATCGCGATCCCCGGCGCGCTTGGCGCACACAACTGGCACCCGATGAGCTACAATCCGAAAACCGGCCTCGTCTATATCCCCGCGCAGCAAATCCCGCAGGGCTATCTCGCCGACATGACCGAACTCGACAAACGCAAGGTCGTCGGGTTCAACATCGGTACCACGCTGACCGGCACGATGCTCCCCGACGACAAGGCAGCGTTCCGCGCCGCGGTCGCCGCGACCACCGGGCGGCTGGTGGCATTCGACCCGCGCACCGGCAAGGTCGCATGGGCGGTCGACCACCCCGCGGCGTGGAACGGCGGTACGATGACCACGGCGGGCAATCTTGTCTTCCAGGGCACCAGCCTCGGTCGCTTCCGCGCCTATACCGCCGACACCGGCAAGCAATTGCTCGACCTCGACATGCAATCGGGGATCGTCAGCGCGCCCTCGACCTTCCGCGTCGGCGGCGTCCAATATGTGGCGTTCATGACGAGCAAGGGCGGCGCCTTTCCGCTTGTCGCCGGGGTCGCGGGCGGCGCGACGCGCAAGATCCCGAACATCCCGCGCCTTGTCGTGATGAAGATTGGCGGCACGGTGAAACTCCCTGCTCCGCCGTCCTCCGCCGCGCTCGCATGGAACCCGCCGCCGATGACCGCATCGCCGGCGCAGGTTTCGGCAGGCAAGGCGCATTTCGGGCGCTATTGCATCGTCTGTCACGGCGACAGCGCGATCGGCAACGGCTTCACCCCCGACCTGCGCGTCTCGGGCACCCTCGCCAATGCCGAGGCGTGGAAGGGCGTCGTAATCGGCGGCGCCCTGAAAGACCGCGGCATGGTGAGCTTCGCCAATGTGCTCACCCCCGCCGATGCCGAGGCGATTCGCGCCTATGTCATCGAGCGGTCGAACTGGACCAAAGCCAATCTGGCCGACTCCTCGGCGCCGATGGGACGCTGACTGCTCAAAATTTAGGCAGCCGAAGAACGTCGTTGCCCAGCCCTTGGGCAGCAGCGTTCTTTCGTTTCAAATTTCTTACCAAATCCCCGCGATTCGCCAATTGGCACGGCTTTTGATTGGTGCAAGATGGCGGGACATCGCACCGACTCGACGGCAGACCGGACCAGGCAGGCCTGATCCGGCTTGACGCGCAAGGAGCGGCGGCCAGCCCAAAGGGGGACGAAAAGCGTGAAGAAGATTGAGGCGATCATCAAGCCGTTCAAACTCGACGAAGTGAAGGAAGCGCTGCACGAAGTGGGTGTCAGCGGCATCACCGTCACCGAGGCCAAGGGTTTCGGACGGCAGAAGGGTCACACCGAACTGTATCGCGGCGCCGAATATGTCGTCGACTTTCTGCCCAAGGTGAAGCTCGAAGTCATCGTCGAAGACTCGATGGCGGAACGTGTGGTGGAGGCGATCGCCGCCGCTGCGCAGACTGGCCGCATCGGCGACGGCAAGATCTTCGTCATCCCGGTCGAAACGGCGCTCCGTATCCGCACCGGCGAACGCAACGAGGACGCGCTTTAATCTTTCGCATTTTTCGAAAACCCGACAACCCCCGGCACGCCGGACCATTTCGCAAGAAGGAAGCATAGACGATGGCTACGAAGCCCAAGGATATCATCGCGCGGATCAAGGAAAACGACATTGAGTGGGTCGACCTGCGCTTCACCGACCCCAAGGGCAAGTGGCAGCACCTGACCATGGTCGCGTCGATCCTCGGCGAGGACGAACTCGAAGACGGCCTGATGTTCGACGGCTCGTCGATCGAAGGCTGGAAGGCGATCAACGAGTCGGACATGATCCTGAAGCCCGACCTCGATGCCGTCTATGATGATCCCTTCTCGGCCACCCCGATGCTGGTGATTTTCTGCGACATCGTCGAACCGTCGACCGGCGAAGGCTATGCCCGCGACCCGCGCACGACCGCGAAGCGCGCCGAGGCCTATGTCGCCTCGACCGGCATCGGCGACACCGTCTATGTCGGCCCCGAAGCCGAATTTTTCATGTTCGACGACGTCCGTTTCGAAACCGGCTACAACAAGTCGGGTTTCGAGATCGACGATATCGAACTGCCGACCAACACCGGCCGCAGCTATGAGGGCGGCAACCTTGCGCACCGTCCGCGTGCCAAGGGCGGCTATTTCCCCGTCGCGCCGGTCGACAGCGCCGTCGACATCCGCGCCGAAATGGTCTCGACGATGCTCGAAATGGGCCTGCCCTGCGACAAGCATCACCATGAAGTCGCCGCCGCGCAGCACGAACTGGGCCTCACCTTCGGCACGCTGACCGAAACCGCCGACCGCATGCAGATCTACAAATATGTCGTGCACCAGGTCGCGCACGCCTATGGCAAGACCGCGACCTTCATGCCGAAGCCGATCAAGGACGATAATGGCAGCGGCATGCACACCCACATCTCGATCTGGGAAAAGGGCAAGCCGCTCTTTGCCGGCAACGGCTATGCTGGCCTTTCGGACATGTGCCTCTATTTCATCGGCGGCGTGGTCAAGCATGCCAAAGCCCTCAACGCTTTCACCAACCCGACGACGAACAGCTACAAGCGCCTCGTCCCCGGTTTCGAAGCTCCGGTGCTGCTCGCTTATTCGAGCCGCAACCGTTCGGCCTCGTGTCGCATCCCGTACGGTGCGGGCGCGAAGTCGAAGCGCGTCGAGTTCCGGTTCCCCGACGCGATGGCGAACCCCTATCTCTGCTATTCGGCGCTGCTGATGGCGGGCCTCGACGGTATCCAGAACAAAATCCACCCCGGCGACGCGATGGACAAGAATCTGTACGACCTGCCGCCCGAAGAGTTGAGCGAAGTCCCGACCGTGTGCGGAAGCCTCCGCGAAGCGCTCGACAGCCTGCTCGCCGACCACGACTTCCTGCTCAAGGGCGACGTGTTCAGCAAGGACCAGATCGAAGCCTATGTCGAACTGAAGTGGGACGAGGTCTATCGTTTCGAACAGACGCCGAGCCCGGTCGAGTTCGACATGTACTACAGCGCCTGATCCGACAGGGTCAGATCGCCTAAGGAAGGGCGTCCGGTTCGGGGGAACCGGGCGCCCTTTTTCGTCAGCGGGTCATCATTCCGCGCTTTCCGATCGCGACGAACGAACCCAGCAGCAACATAGCCGAAAGCGTCGTGACGACGTCGATCGGTGAGAGCACCGCGCCGAAGCCGAGGAAATCGGCCGCCGCCCAAAGCGACAGAATGACCCAGCTCAGGCAGAAGGCCCACAGGCAGCCTTCGAGACCGAGTTGCCAGCTCAACTCGTCGAAGGCGCCACGCCACCGCCAGCTTGCGCACACGCCCGCGGCGGTCGACAGGAGCAGCGCGCCGATCGCAACTTCGGCGGAAACCGGCCCCGCCGCGAATCCCGGCCCACGCGCCAACGCGAGCAGGACGAGCACGATCCCCGTGATGCCCATGACTGCGGTCGACTGCGCAAGCGTGCTGCGCTCGTCACGCAGTTCGTCGGCATCGCCGACGTTGAGGAGCTTCGCGCCCGCCTGTGGTGCAACAAGGCCGAAGCCTACGAAGGCCCCCATCAGCAGATAGACCAGGCCGACGCCGGCCAGCGCCACGCGCGACGGGCCCATTGCATCGAGCAACCCGGCGCCCGCCAGCGCAAGCGCCGCCGCGGAAAATCCCGCGCCCACCATCGCGCCCACCAGCATCTTGAGGGCCGAAGCCTTGACCTGCGACGCCCGATTTCCTGTCACGGCCTTGTTCATCCTTCGTCCTCCGGCAACCAATGATCGACAAACAGCTCGCGTACCTCGAGCCCGAACAATCGAGCCATGCGCAATGCAAGCGGCAGGCTGGGGTCGTATTTGTCGGTTTCGACCGCGTTGATCGTCTGGCGCGACACGCCGAGCCGGCGAGCGAGTTCGCCCTGGCTCCACGCCGCCTTCTCCCGATATTCGCGAACCCGATTTTCCAACAGCCAAGGCCCTTCCTGTAAAGAACTCTTTACATATCATCAGCCGATCTGTCAAACATACTTTACACCCCGTCGACTTTCTGGCGATTACTTTTTGATAAGCCGAACGCGCTAATAGCAGGACGAATCGGGGGGATATTCAATGTTTCGCATGATAGTTCCGATCATCGCGATGCTGCTTGCAACCGGCTGCGGCAAGATTGCCGAGCTGGCGAACGAGACACGCATCGTTGCCGCGCCGCGCGAGGAGGTGTTCGCGAAGATGTTCGGTAACGACAGCGCCTTCACCGGCTTGCCGCTCGTCACCAACGGCGGATCGACACGGCTCTATGAGCTCATCGTGCAAAAGGGCGAACCCGGATTCGACAAGATGATCCCCGACGAGCGGCCCGATGCGCAAAAGGTGAAGATTGCGGTTGCGATGGAAATCCCGCGCGAAACGCACCTGATCTACAGCGTCGACGATGGCGCGTTGAAGACGGGGCTGAAATTCACCTTTGAAGAATTGGCGCCGGGCCGAACGAAGGTCGCGTTCACGATCGACGATTTGACCGGTGATGGGTCGAAGGGCTTGATGGTGAACCGCTCCGCCCTTCGGAAAATCGCCCGCGACGCGCTCGACAAGCTGGACGATTTCGACGAGGTCAAGGAGCTCGCCTGAGACGAACCGATTCCAATATATAAGTTGGTAAATCAGCGAGGTTGCGATCCCCGCCGATGGGTGACAGGCTGCCCGCCGGGTTCGTTCGATTGCGAAAGGCTGTTGCCCATGCGGATGCGAGTTTTTGCCGCCCTTTTCCCCTTGATCCTCGCTTCGTGCGGCGGCGGCGGAGGGGGCGGAGGCGGCAGCACGCCGCCACCCGCCAGCAACTCTCCGCCCAGCTTCACCTCGGCACAGACTGCAAGCATCGTCGAAAACACCACCAGCGCCTATCAGGCCACCGCAAGCGATCCCGACGGCGATGCGCTGACATTCAGCATCGACGGCGGCGCCGATGCGGGGGTTTTCTCGATTACGTCCGCGGGTGCACTCCGGTTCAACACCGCGCCGAACTATTCCGCGCCGACCGATGCCGATCGCAACAATGTCTACAACGTCCAACTCCGCGTCAGCGACGGCCGCGCGAGTGCGACGCTGACGGTCAACATCACCGTGACCAACAGCGCCGACGGAATCTCGGTCGGGCGCGTGGCGCCCGTCGGATCGACCAGCTTCAGCCGGCCCGTCTATCTTGCGCCGATCCCCGGCGACAGCAACAACGTCTATGTCGTGGAGAATGGTGGCGGGGTCTATCGGTTCAATCCGACGACCGGCAGCAGCACGCGCGTTCTCAACATCACCGATCTTTCGTCGGGCGGCGAACGCGGACTGCTGGGGCTCGCCGTCAATCCAAACAATGTGAACCAGTTGATGGTCGTCGCCACCGGGCCCGACGGCTCGGTGCAGGTCCGCCGCTACACGCTGGGCACCGCGTCGCCTGAGACGACCTATATAACCGCTCTATCGGTTCCGCACGCCGACTCCTCCAATCACAATGGCGGCTGGATCGGCTATGGTCCCGATGGCAACATCTATGTCGCTATTGGCGACGGCGCCACGGGCGGCGACCCCGCGCAGGACACGAATTCGCGCCTCGGCAAGATACTGCGGCTCGCGGTCGATCCGGCGAACGCCAATCGCTTCGTTCCGGCGCCGGGCAATCCCTATATTTCCGGTGGCGGAGACCCCTATGTCTTCGCACGCGGCCTCCGCAATCCGTTCCGGGCGTCCTTCCAGGGATCGACCTTGGTGATCGGCGACGTGGGGGAGAGCAATATGGAAGAAATCAGCATGTTGCCAATCGGTACGCCGGGACTCAATTTCGGCTGGCCCTTCATGGAGGGAACACGCGTCAACCGTGGCACGCCGCCCTCAGGTCTCACGCCACCGGTCGCAGAATATGCGCCCGCCCTCGGCCGCAGCGTGATCGGCGGCTATGTCTATCGCGGACCGATCGCATCGCTGCGCGGACAATATGTCTTTGGCGACTTCATCTCGGCCAATGTGTGGACGCTGCCGTTCGCCGACTTCGCGCAAGGACAGACATTGCCATCGTCGCGTTTCGCCAACCGCAACGACGACTTCAGGCCCGATGTCGACACGCTCCGGCAACTCGCGTCTTTCGGAGAGGACAGCGCGGGCAACCTCTATATCGTCAGCGTGTCGGGCAACATCTTCATGGTGCGTCCGCGAAACTGACGTCGCGGAGCGACTGTCCGGCTGAACGCTTGCCGCGAACGGAAAGGCACGGCACAAGGGCGCCTCCATAGGAGGCCTCCCCATGAAATCATTGCCCTTTGCCGCTATCGTCGCCCTTCAACTCGCGCTGATCCCGGCAGCGCAAGCAAAGCTGTCGAAGGCCGAAAGCGGCATGGCGAAAACGGTCGACGCCGAACAGGCGCGCTCGCTGGCCCTGCTCGAAAAGCTCGTCAACCAGAACAGCGGCTCGCAGAATCTGGAAGGCGTCGAAAAGGTCGGAGCGATGATGCGCGCCGAACTCGAGCCGCTAGGCTTCAAGGTCGAATGGAAACCGATGCGCGATACCGGCCGCGCCGGCCACCTGATCGCGACGCATACAGGCAAGCCCGATGCCAAGCGCCTGCTCCTCATCGCGCATCTCGACACGGTGTTCGAACCCGACTCGCCGTTCCAGAAGTTCACACGCAAGGGCGATATGGGCGAAGGACCCGGCGCGGGCGACGACAAGGGCGGCATGGTCGTGATCGTCGCGGCCCTACGCGCGATGAAGGCCGCCGGCACGCTCAAGGACGCGAATATCGAAATCCACATGACCGGCGACGAAGAGGATTCGGGCAGCCCGATCGAAAAGGCGCGCGCCGACCTGATCGATGCAGGCAAGCGCAGCGACGTTGCGCTCGATTTCGAAGGGCTCGTCCGCGACAATGGCGCGGACATGGGGTCCGTCGCACGGCGCTCGTCGGATAGCTGGACCGTCACCGCCACGGGCAAGAGCGCGCACAGCTCCGGCATTTTCAGCGCCGCGGCGGGCGACGGCGCAATCTATGAGCTGACGCGGATCGTCTACCGTTTCCGCACCGAACTCCCCGAACCGAACCTCACCTTCAACGTCGGGCTGATCGCGGGCGGGCAGCAGGCCGAACTCGACGCGGGCGGCATACGCGCGACGGTGAACGGCAAGACAAACATCATCGCGCCGATCGCAATCGCGCGCGGCGACCTCCGCGCGCTGTCGCCCGAACAAATCGAACGGGTGAAAGCGAAGATGGCCGCGATCGTCGCCGAGCATGCGCCGGGTACCGACGCCAAGCTGAGCTTCGATCCGGGCGGCTATCCGTCGATGGCGCCGACCGATGGAAACCGTGCGCTGCTCGCAAAACTCAATGGCGTGAACCGCGACCTCGGCCTTGCCGAAATGGCGCCGCTCGATCCGCTGAAGCGCGGCGCGGGCGATATCAGCTTCGTCGCCGCCGACGTCGACGGGCTCGCGGGACTCGGGCCGTACAGTACCGGCGACCATGCGCCGGGCGAAGCGGTCGATATCCCCAGCATCAGCCGGCAGGCGACGCGCGCTGCCATCCTGATGTCACGCCTTTCTGCTGAAAAGCGCTAAACTGCCGTCTTTCACAGTTGGCCGCGCTTGATTCATCAGGCACAGTGATTAGGTAGCAATCCGAGACGGAATTGACCGCCGATGGGAGAAGAATGATGAGCACCGAAACGCATCTCAAGCAAAATTACATCGGCGGCCGCTGGGTCGACAGCAAGGGCGGCAAGCTCCACGACGTCATCAACCCCGCGACCGAAGAAGCGGCCTCGACCGTCGTGCTCGGCACTCCGGCCGACGTCGACGATGCTGTCGCCGCCGCAAAGGAAGCCTTCAAGAGCTTCTCGCAGACGACGCGCGAAGAGCGTCTCGACCTGCTGAACCGCATTGTCGAAGAGTATAAGAAGCGCGCGCCCGACCTCGCAAAGTCGATGGCATCCGAAATGGGCGCCCCGGTCAGCTTCGCGGGCACCGCGCAGGTCGGCGCCGGCATCGGCGGCTTCATCGGCACGATCGCCGCGCTGAAAGACTTCAGCTTCACCGAAAAATATGCCGCGGGCATGATCGCCTATGAACCGATCGGCGTCGTCGGCATGATCACGCCATGGAACTGGCCGCTCAACCAGATTGCGCTGAAGGTCGCCCCCGCGCTCGCCGCTGGCAACACGATGGTGCTCAAGCCGTCGGAAGAATGCCCCGGCAACGCGGTCATCTTCGCCGAAATCCTCGACGCCGCGGGCGTGCCGCCGGGCGTCTTCAACCTCGTGCAGGGCGACGGCCCGACGGTCGGCAACGCGATCAGCGCGCACCCCGGCATCGAAATGGTGAGCTTCACCGGATCGACCCGCGCCGGCATCCTCGTCGCCAAGGCGGCGGCCGACACCGTTAAGCGCGTCCATCAGGAACTCGGTGGCAAGTCGCCGAACATCGTCCTGCCCGACGCCGATTTTGCCGCTGTGTTGCCGCCGACGGTCCAGGGCGTCCTGGTCAACACCGGTCAGAGCTGCATCGCCCCGACGCGCATTCTCGTCCAGAAGGACCGCGAAGCCGAAGCCGTTGGCGTGATCAAGGCAATGTTCGACGGCACCTCGGTCGGCGATCCGCAGGCCGAGGGTGGCCACATCGGCCCCGTCGTCAACAAGGCGCAGTTCGACAAGATCCAGGGCCTGATCCAGTCAGCGATCGACGAAGGCGCGACGCTCGAAACCGGTGGCACAGGCCTGCCCTCGAACGTCAACCGCGGCTATTATATCAAGCCGACGGTCTTCTCGGGCGTCACGCGCGACATGCGCATCGCCAATGAGGAAATCTTTGGCCCCGTCGCGACGATCATGGCCTATGGCGACCTCGACGAAGCCGTCGATATCGCCAACGACACCGAATATGGCCTGTCAGCGGTCATCTCGGGCGATCCCGCGAAGGCGGCCGGCCTGGCGCCGAAGCTGCGCGCCGGCATGGTCGCGGTCAACGCATGGGGCCCCGGTCCGGGCGCGGCATTCGGCGGTTACAAGGCGTCGGGCAACGGCCGTGAAGGCGGCGTGTTCGGCCTCAAGGACTTCATGGAAGTGAAGTCGATCAGCGGCATTCCCGCCTGATCTCAATATCCTCCCTGCGGCGCAGCCGTGGGGAGGATCAAGCCCCCTCCTCTGAAGAGGAGGGGTTTTGCGTTGGGGGAAGAGCGGCTATGCGCGGGTCCATCATGACGACCCGCTCACCGCTCGCCCCCGAATCTTTTCCCGCCCTCCCCGACATCGCCGGGGTTACGCGCCGCGTCGCGCGCGCGCAGTACAAGAATTGGGACCGCTGCGACCTCACCTATGTCGAGCTTGCGCCCGGCACCGCAGTCGCGGGCGTATTCACGCGCAACGTCTGCTGCTCGTCGGAAGTCGAGCTCGGCCGCGAACAGGTCAAGGGCGGCAAAGGCCGTGCGCTGATCGTCAACGCTGGCAATAGCAATGCCTTCACCGGTTATCGCGGCCGCGAGGCGGTCGAGCAGATCATGGCTCAGGTCGCCGGGCATCTCGGCTGCGACGCAAACGAAGTCTTTGTAAGCTCGACCGGCGTGATCGGCGTACCGTTGCCCAAGGACAAGGCGCGCGCCGGCGTCGAGGCCGCACTGACCGCCGCCGTCTGCTCGTGGGAAGCCGTCGCCGAAACCATCGGCACCACCGACACCTTTGCCAAGGGATCGGGCGCCAGCGCAATTGTCGGCGGCACGACCGTGCAGGTTGCTGGCGTGGTCAAGGGATCGGGCATGATCGCCCCCGACATGGCGACGATGCTCGGCTATATCTTTACCGACGCCGCAGTTGCGCCTGCACTGTTGCAGGAGATGCTGAGCGAGGCGACCGGGGGCAGCTTCAACAGCATCACCGTCGACAGCGACACCTCGACCAGCGACACGGTGCTGCTGTTTGCGACGGGACAGGCCGGCAATGCGCCGCTCAATACCCGCGACGATCCGGGCGCCGATGCGCTTTACGCCGCGATCCGCGCCGTCGCACTCGACCTCGCGCATCAGGTCGTGCGCGACGGCGAAGGCGCATCGAAGTTCATCGAAATACAGGTGACGGGCGCCACCACCGACGACAGCGCCAAGCGCGTTGCGCTCGCCATCGCCAACTCACCGCTGGTCAAGACTGCGATCGCGGGCGAGGATGCCAACTGGGGCCGCGTCGTGATGGCGGTGGGCAAGGCGGGCGAACCCGCCGACCGCGACAAGCTTGCGATCCGCTTCGGCGATCATTGGGTCGCAAAGGACGGCCTGCCGGTCGACGGCTATGACGAGGCGCCGGTGGCCGCGCATCTGAAAAGCCAGGACATCCGCGTCGGCGCAGATCTCGGTCTCGGCGAAGGCCGCGCGACCGTTTGGACCTGCGACCTGACGCACGGCTACATCAGCATCAACGCCGACTATCGGAGCTGAGCCGATGCTCACCATCTGGGGCCGCCTCAACTCGCACAATGTCAAAAAGGTCGCATGGTTCGCCGTCGAACTCGGCCTGCCCTTCGAACGCCACGACGTCGGCGGACAGTTCGGAATGGATGCCGCCTATCTGGCGAAGAACCCCAACGCACTGATCCCGACGATCGAGGACGACGGCGTCATCCTGTGGGAATCGAACGCGATCCTGCGCTATCTCGCCGCAAAACATGGCGGCGAGCGATTTTGGGCTGCCGACCCGGCGGCCCGCGCAGTCGCCGACAAATGGATGGACTGGCAGATCGATTATGCCGAAGGGCAGCGCGACGCGTTCGTGAATCTGGTTCGCAAGACAGCCGAACAGCGCGATCCGGCGGCGATTGCCGCGTCAGCCGAACGTTGTGCCAAGCGAATGACTGTCCTCGACGCCGCGCTGGGACAGTGGCCCTGGCTTTCGGGCGCGGATTTCGGCATCGGCGATATCCCGATGGGCGTTTACGTCCATACTTGGCTCTCGCTCGAAATCGAGCGGCCCGCACTCCCTCATCTCGAGGCGTGGTACGCGCGGCTCAGATCACGGCCAGGCTATGCCGAACAGGTCATGATTCCGCTGACCTGAAAACAAAAAGGCCCCGGTTTTCGCCGGGGCCCTTGCATCAGTTACAGCGCGCCTTCGAGCCAGCCCTTGAGCGCGCTCTTCGGTGCCGCACCGACCTTGGTGTCGGCGATCTCGCCATTTTTGAACAGGATCATCGTCGGAATGCCGCGCACGCCATATTTGGCGGGGGCGTTCGGATGATCGTCGATGTTCAGCTTTGCGATCACGACCTTTTCGCCCAGTTCGTCGGCGATTTCCTCGAGCGACGGGCCGATCATCTTGCACGGGCCGCACCATTCGGCCCAGAAATCGACGAGCACGGGGGTGTCGCTGTCGAGGACGTCTGCCTGGAAGCTGTCGTCGCTGATTGCCTTGGTACCCATATGTTGGACTCCTGAAATATCGTTGCCCCCAAACTAGGGCGTCGGTGCGTCCGGCTCAAGGGCTGAGCCCGGCAAATTCGCCTTGGTTGCCGTCAAGCCCGGCTTGTGTGCATCGAGCAACGCGTCGTCCAGCCGGATCAGCCGGGCAGCCGCCGTATAGAGCAACGCCGCCTCGACTCGCCGGCCCGGAAAAATGGCGGCAAGCGCATCGCGATACGCGGCCATCTGGCGAAGATAGGCGGGCTGAACGTCGGCAGCGCTCGCCGGCACATGTCGCCCCGTCTTGTAATCGACCACCGTCACGGTCCCATCGGCGACGAGCAGCCGGTCGACGATGCCGGCGACGACGACGCCGTCCACCACCGCCGACAGGGGCACTTCGGCGAGCGAATCAGGTCCGAACAGCCCCGCATGCGCGGGATCGTCCAGAACGCCCAATACCTCGTCCACCATTGCCCCCCGCGCGCTGTCGTCCAGCGCCGCCGCCTGCATCTTGAGCCAATGTTCCGCCGCGATACGTCGACGCGCGGGCGCCACCGGCGGCAACCGTTCGAACAGTGCATGAAGCAGCAGGCCACGCTCGACTGCAACCGACCGTTCGCCGCCCTGCGGCGGCGATGCGACATCGTCCTCGCCCAGCGCGGACGGCGCAAGCGGGCGCGGCGGGCGTGCCTCTTCTGGGGCGGGCTTCGTCGCCCAATCGGGGATAACCACTCCAGGCGTCCCGGCAACCGGCTTGTCCCGCCGCCGCGCCCACGCCTTTTCATTCACGGCATGGACGCGCTTTTGCCCCCAGCGCGGTCCGGCATCCTGCCAATCGCACCCCATGCCTTCCATTACCCGGTCGACCGCCGCATGCCAGCACAGTTCGGGCAGCGAACGATCCTCCTTCTTCGTGACGCCGGTAACTATGAGCAATTCCTCGGCCCGCGTCATCGCGACATAGAGCAGCCGCCAATGTTCCTCGATCTCGGCGCGCGCCTTGGCATCATGGGCGGCGGCGATCGCGCCGTATCGTTCGTCGCGCCCCATGCCGAACACGGGCAGCCTGTCCCAGCCTTCGAACGACAGGTCGAACCCGCGCTGGCGCTGCTCCGGGTCGTCGGTTGCATCGGCAAGGATGACGATCGGCGCCTGCAACCCCTTCGACCCGTGCACGGTCATCACGCGCACGACATCGCTGCGGGCTTCAGTCTGGCGCTTGATATCGACACGACTCGCCTCGACGTCGCTCAGAAAGGCGAGCAGCGAGGGGATATGCAATCGCTCGAACGCAAGCGCCTGGTTCAGCAATTCGTCGATCGGATCGCGCGCCTCGCGCCCCAGCCGCGCATAAAGCCTCCGACGCCCCTGCATCGGTCCCGACAGCACGTGATCGAGGAAACGATAGGGCGTCGTGAAATCGGCCATGCCGAGCAATCCGCGCAGCGCCGTCATCGTCGAGGCGGGCACTTCGGCTTCGCGCGCGCGAAGCTGCTCCCACAAGGCGCGCTTGCCGCGGCCGTGGGCAAAGCCGAACAGATCATCCTGCGACCAGCCGATCAACGGCGACACCAGCAGCGCAGCAAGATTGAGATCGTCGAGCGGCTGGATCGCAAAACGCATCGCCGACAACAGGTCCTGCACGCCAAGCGGCTGCGTCAGCGCAAAGCGGTCGACCCCCGCGACGGGCACGCCAAGCGACTGCAACCGTGCAACTATCCGTGCCGCCAGGTCGCGGCGCCGACGGACGAGGATCAAAATATCGCCGGGCGCGACGCTGCGCCCGTCCTTGCCATGCTCGATCCAGCCCTGGACCTCGTCGGCAAGCGCTCGCGATAACCTGAGGCTCGCGGGATCGTTCGCGGGGGCGAGCGGATCGCCGCCGCCCTCCTCGGGCATATCCTCGTCCGCGCCTTCTTCGCTCTCGCCCTCGGCCGCTATCGCCTTGCCCACGGGCAGCGGCTGCCACAATTCCACACGTCCTGGATGCGCGCTGCGGAACGGCAGATGCGGCGGTTCATCGCTCGCGAGCCCCATCAGCCCGGTCCCGCCGCCCGCGACCCATTCGTCGACGACATCGAGCACCGCTGGGCTTGAACGATAATTTGTGACCAGGTCGACCTCAGCGAAGGGCTGACCACCGTCAGCCGCCCATTCGCCGAAGCGGATGCGTGCCGCCTCGAACGCGGCGGGCTCAGTTCCCTGAAAACCGAAGATCGCCTGCTTTCGGTCACCGACGGTGAACATCGTGCGGACGCGCCCGTCCTTTGCGCCCTCGCCCGCGAAAAACTCGTCAGCCAGCGCAGCGACGATCGCCCACTGCCGCGTATTCGTATCCTGTGCCTCGTCGACCAATATATGGTCGGTGCGCTGGTCGAGCTTGAAGCGTACCCATTCGCCGAACTGGCCGAGCCGCAGCAGCGACCCGGCGATCGCAATTAGATCGTCGAAATCGGCGAGCCCGCCCTCGCGCTTCGCCAGTGCATAGGCCTCGGCAAAGCGGCTCCCCAGATCCCACGCCGCAGCCAGTTCGTCGGCAACCCGCATCGCGGTCGCCGAAGCAAGCAGGCTTTGCGCCGCCTCGACGACGCGCACTGCGCTATCCAGACAATCGGTCATCCGCCCCTTGTCGCCCGCGAAATCGGCGCGCAGCTCGCCCTTGCCGGTGAGGAAACAGCCAAGCAGGTCGCGGAGCGTCGCTGCACGGGCCGGCGCATCGGCGGCCAGCCAGCGCGCCATCGCGTCCGCACAGCCGAGCCCCGTCTTCGTCCCCCAATTCGCGCCGCTCGCCGCGACCATGCCGATATGCGCGTCGCTGATAGCTCCGTCCGCGATCCTCCCCGCCAGCCAGGCGTCGGGATCGCCATCGGGCAGCCGCAGCGCCGCGCGCAGATCATGTGCACGCGGCGGCAGGACGCGCGTCTGGAACGGCGCGGCAAAGGCGTGTGCGCAACGGACAAGGAACGCCATCGCGGCATCCTGCCCCATCCGCCGCGACAGCATCGCAGCCTGCCCCCGCATTGCGTCGCCGTCGGCGCCGGCCTCGGCGAGCAGCTTTCCCATCACTTGCCGCTGCAACTCCGCCGCCTCACCCTCTTCGAGCGCGCGAAAGCCCGGCATGATCTTCGCCTCGAGCGGGAAGCTCGCGAGCAGCGTCTGGCAGAAGCTGTGGATCGTCTGGACGCGGATCGCGCCCGGGGCGCTGTCGATCACGGTGGCAAAGAGTGAGCGAGCACGATCGAGGACGCCCGGTTGCTGCCAATCGGCGCCGAGCGCATTGAGGTCGACCCGCAAGTCGGCGTCGCCCATCCGTACCCACAGGGCCAGCCGCTCGTGGATGCGGTGCGCCATCTCTGCGGCGCCCGCCTTGGTGAAGGTGATGCAAAGGATCGCGTCGGGCGCGACCCCCGCTAGCATCAACCGCAGCACCCGTGCCGACAGCACCTGCGTCTTGCCCGTCCCCGCCGAAGCGCCGAGCCAGACATGCTCGCCCGGCTCGGCCGCTGCCTGTTGGCCGGGATCGAGATCGTGGAGCCGCGTCATGGCAGTTCGCCGCCCAAATCTCTGCCACGCCCGAACCATTCATCACGGCGCATCAACTGGTCGTAATCGGTAAAGCGCTTTGCATTGTCGCCCGGCGCGAACGCGCCGTCGCCGAGCAAATAGGAGGCAGTCAGTTCGGCGAACGCGTCATAGGCCCGCGCAACCGCCTCTTCGGCAGTTTTGAGCTTGCGCCGCGACCCATGCGTGGCCGCGATGCTGCCGTCGACAGCTTTGGCGCGGTCGGCCTTCAGGCTCCAATATTCGAGCGCGTTGATCGGTCCTGCGGCCACGCCGTCAACCTTGCCCATTTCGGCGAGCAGCCCGAGCAGACCCAATTGATTATCGAGCCCACCCGCCGCCGCGCTGCCGCTCGGCGCCGCCCCTGTCTTGTAATCGACGATGGCAAGACTGCCGTCGGACAGCCGGTCGATGCGATCGGCCTTGCCTGACAGGCGAATGCCGTCGAGTTCGTGCATGCCGCTAGCCTCTGTCGCGATCGGCTCGCGCCCCTCGATGCGGGCTTCCCACACGCGCCCTGCCGCCCAGCGCAGCGCCGGCTCGATCCGCGGGAACCAGAATGCGCGCGCGAGCGCATCGAGCGCTGGGTCGTCCAGCAGGCGGCCGAGTTCGACCTCGAGCGCGTCGGGCGTCGCCCCGGCGCGCTGCCAATCCTCCATGAACGCATGGACGCGCGTGCCGAGCCACCGCGGATCGGGGCCGGCGCGCAGCGGATCGAGCACCGACAGCCGCAGGATGCGTCCCGCGTAAAAGGCGTAAGGATCCTTCGCAAGCAGGTCGACGCCGGTGACGCTGATATGGTCGGGCCGCGCGTCGACGGGCGGCCGCGGCTCCGGCATCCGCGCTGGCGCGATTGGCCCCGCCGGCACATCGAGCGCCGCCGCCAGTGCCGTGACACTGTCGCCGCCCACACGCGCTTCGGGCAATTCGCCCGCAAGCGCCGCGAGCCGCAGCCAGAAGCGCGATGCCACCGCCGGGTCGCCGCCGCTGCGCATCGCGCGCGTCACCACCACCTTGCGCGCCGCAAAAGCGCCCGCGAAATCATGCGCTGCCGCGCCCTGCTGGCGTTCGGGCGCGGCAAGCCCCAGCATTCGCCGGATGCCCGGTGCAAGCCACGGGTCGGGGCTTTGCTGCTGCGGCCAGCGACCTTCGTCGAGCCCGCCGAGGATCATCACATCGGCGCGCTGCAACCGCGCTTCGAGCAGCCCCCAGATGAACAATCGCGGATGCCCGCCATAGGGCGGCCGCACGCTTTCTCCCGACAGGAGATCGGTCAGCATCGCTGGGAAATCGTCGGGCGCTACGAGCGCCGGTCCGTCGCCCTTCGCGAGCGCCCAGCGATCGAAGATTTCGGACAGCGCGCGGCCCGCGTGCCCTGACCACACGCCGTCGCCGGTCAACCAGCCGAGCGCCGACTGCAATGCGCCGAGCAAAACCGATGGCGGTGCGGAGGCGCCCGCTTCAAACGGCGCGAGCGCCGCTCCGAGCCCTGCGACGACATCGTCCCACCATGGTTCGATCGCCTGCGCTGCCGAATGACCGCGCGCCTTCGGATCGGCGGCGAGCGCCGCGATACGCGCCGTAACCCCGCCCCAGCCCGGCACCAGTCCGGGGCCGCGCAGCACCAGATCGAGCCGCCGCACCTGATCGAGCCAACCGAGCCTTGTATCGCCCGCACGCACGAGCGGATGGCCGAGCAGCGCGATCAGGCGCACCGGGTCGAACGCCGCGGCGAATTCGGCGAGCGCGAGCAGCAGCGCGCCTGGCGGTGTCTGTCCCAGCGGTTGCCCCGCGCTGTCGTCGACCGATATGTCCCAACGTGCGAGCGCCGCCGCGACACGCGTCGCCAGTCCCCGGTCGGGTGTCACCAACGCCGCCGTGCGCGCAGGCGTTTCGAGCGCCGCGCGCATCATCAGCGCAATTCCCTGCGCTTCCTGCCCGTCATCGCCGAACACTGCGGCAGTCACCCCGGCAATGCCCTCGCCCAGATCGCGCGCCTGCTGCCAGCGGGCGGTGTAATCGGCGGGCGCGAACAGCAGCGAGGTGAAGGACGCACGTGCATCGGGGCCGTCAAAGGGAGAGGCTGCGTCCCACGACTGCACCTCGTCCCGCGACACGCCCATGCGACCAAGCAGCAACTTCAGATGATATTGCGGATGCGTTTCAAGCGGCCGGTCGCCGGGTTTTTCGGGATCCGTTTTCACCGGCCCCAGCGCTTCCCATTCCTCGCCCGCCATGCCGATGTCGAGCCCCGGCAGCACGACCATCCCCTGTGGCAGATCCGCAACGGTGCGCAGCAGGCGCGCTATCGCAGGCGCCGCTGTCGTCACGCCCGCCGCGACGACGAAGCGTGCGGGCGGTGCCACGCGCCATCCGCGGCTCACCCGTTCAAGCAAACGGTTGCGGCGGTCGGCGCGATCGATATGGCCGGTTGTCGCGAGCAGCTTTGGCCATTGATCGACGAGCAGCGACAGCCGCCGCCACGACGCCTGCCAATGCCCCGCCAGATCGCCGAGCGCGCTTTCGATATCGGCCAGCCGCGCGGGCGCGACCTCCTCATAATGCAGTTGGTCGATCACGCGCCCCAGCCCCTCGGCAAGCTGGAAGGCGGCAGCGCCGGTGATCGGGTCTTCACCCGCCGGAACATGTTTCTCTATCAGCCCCGCAAGCATCAACCTCCGCTTCAGCGCGTCGATCGCGGGCGGGATTGCGTCGCTCTCATCGATGGGGTCGAGCGCGAGGGCAACGCTCTCATCAAGGTCGGCGTCGCCGATCACCGCGAGCCTGGGCATCAGCAGCCCCGAACCGCTCGCGCGCACGAACGCCGCCTGCACCGCGCTCCGCGCGCGATTGCTCGGCAGGATGATCAACCCGTTCGCCAGCCCGAGCGCGCCGTCGGCATATCGCGCGATCAGCCCCGCCGCGAGCGCATCCGCAAAGGCCCGTTGGACCGGAATGGAAAAGATGGTGGGTTTGGCGTCAGCCATCCGTCAGTGCGGCTTCGGTCGGCGCAATGCTCGCCGGAGTGCCGACATCGAACCATTGCCCCATATGCGACAGGCCGTAAAGCCGCCCCGCCGCAATCGCGCGGTCCCACAAGATGTTCGTCGAAAACGCTCCCTCAGGCGCGTCATCGAGCAGCCGCGGCGAGATGAGCTGGATGCCCGTATAGACGAAGGGCGCGATCCGTCCCGGCTTGCGACGCGACAGCTTGCCGTCGCCGTCCATATGGAAATCGCCGCGCCCGCCATGCCCCGTCGCGCTCGCCTGCCGGATCAGCAGCAACAGCGCGTCCATCTTGTCGCCATCCCAGTGGCGCGCGAGATGGCGGATGCTGTCCTGCGGCCCGTCGGTCCAGATATTGTCGCTGTTGACGATCAGGATCGGATCGCCGGTAAGCTGCGGCAGCGCTTTGACCATCCCGCCGCCGGTTTCCAGCAGCAGGTCGCGCTCGTCGGAAATCGCGATCGTGAACTTGCGCTTCTGCGCCGCCAGATGCGCCTCCAATGCGTCCGCCAGATAATGGACATTGACCACGACATGCTCGACACCCGCCGCCTCGATCCGGTCGAGGCTGTGGTCGATCAGCGCCTTGCCCGCAACCCGCACCAGCGGCTTTGGCCGCGTCGCGGTCAGCGGGCGCATGCGCTTGCCGATGCCCGCCGCCATCACCATCGCACTTTCGATCTTCACGCTCACAGCCAAGCCTCCGCCCGTTTCGAAGCGGGGACATTGGCGTCGAACCATTGCCGAACGGGGACAAGCGCCGGATGCGCGAGATCGCGTTCGAGCAGCCCCCACATGCGCGGCTGGAAGCTTTTATAATGCGGCTTGTTGTCGCGTTTCCACAGGCGGACAAAAACGCCGAGAATGCGCGTGTTGCGCTGCGCCGCGAGCGCCCAATAGGCACGCTCGATATCCTGCCCGGTCGCCGTCTGGTAACGCGCCAGCATTGCGGTCTCGACCGCCGGACTCACGTCGCGCCGCGCATCTTCGAGCACCGAGGCGAGGTCATAGGCGGGATGCCCAACGAGCGCGTCCTGAAAATCGAGCAGGCCATAGTGCGCGATGCCGTCCTTGCCCGGTACGAGCATGATATTTTCGGCATGATAGTCGCGCAGCACGGTTACCCTGGGCAAACCGTCCTGTTCGACCGGCGTCAGCACCTCGGCCCAGGCAGCGCGAAACGCATCGCGATCGACCTCGATATCCAGTGCCGGACAATACCAGTCGCTGAACAGCATCACCTCGTCGAGCCATTGCTCCAACCCATGTACCGGCAGTCCGTCCATCGGCGGCCGCGCATGCAGATGCACGAGCAGGTCGGTAACGCCCGCATAATAGTCAGCCTCGGTGTGCGGCGCCTCGTCGACCGTCTCACGCAGCCGCACATCGCCGAAATCGTCGATCAGCAGCAGGCCCTGCTCCAGATCGCGCGCGAGAATCGTCGGCGCGGTCAGTCCCTGTTCGCACAGAAATTCGGCAACCGCGATGAACGGGCGCGGGTCTTCATGCGGCGGCGGCGCATCCATCAGCACTGCCTGCCGCCCCTTATCGACGACACGGAAATAGCGGCGGAAGGACGCATCGCCGGCGAGCGGCAAAATCTGGGCATCGCCCCAGCCATGCGCGGCAAGAAAGGCGGGCGCGTGGGCGGGCGGAATCATGGGAGCGGCCATCTTGCTCCCCAAGCCGCAGGCACATCGGCTGTCAAGACGCGCGCGTCACCTTCACCCGAAATCCGGAGCAGCAGCGCCCCGGGCCAGCCGTCTTCGCCCAGTCGCTCGGGCCATTCGATCAGCAGCGCTCCGTCATAAAGATAATCGTCGAGGCCAAGTTCGATCAGTTCATGCGCATCCTCGATCCGGTACAAATCGACATGCGCGATGGGCAGGTCGACTTCGGGCGGCGCATAGGGTTGGACGATCGCAAAAGTCGGACTTGGCGCCTCACCGGCCAACCCCCGCTCCTTCAGCATCGCACGCGCCAGCGTCGTCTTGCCCGCGCCGAGATCGCCCGATAGCAAAATGACATCGCCGGGCCGCAACGCCGCACCGATCGCCGCGCCGATCCGCTCGGCCTCGCCCAGGTCATATTGCGTGGAGAAGTTCGTCATGCGCCGCGCGGCAGACTGATGCGCACGAGCGTGCCCTGCCCCTGCTCGCTCACCACTTCCATCGTCCCGCCATGCGCCGCAACGAGCTGCCGCGCAAGCGCGAGGCCGATGCCGCCCGTCGCGGTGCCCCCCTGTTGCCCCTTGGCGACCGCAACGGCCGTCTCGGGCATCCCGGGGCCATTGTCGGACACGATGATGTCGATCCCCCGCGCATCGCCATCGGCATGCAGCAGCACGCGTCCGCCGGATTTACGCGACGGCGCGGTAAAGCGAACCGCGTTGTCGAGCAATCCTGCGACGAGGCGCGACAGGCGCGGCGCATCGCCGTCGATCTGGCCGAGGTTTGCGGAGATGTTACCCACCAGCTCGACCTTCTCGCTATCGGCAAAGGCTTTGGCGTCGGCCAGCGCATCTTGCAGCAGCCCACGGATATCGACCGGCATACGCTCGACCGCAAGCGTCCCCGCCTCACCCTGTGCCAGGTCCAGCACATTGTCGATCTGGCGCCCGAGCACGCCGACCGAATCCATGATCGCATCGATATAGGCGCGCTGCTGGTCGCCGAGTTTGCCGGCATAGCCCGCCTGCAACATCTCGCCGAAGCCGCCGATCGAGGTCAGCGGCGTCCGCAGTTCGTAACTCATCCGCGACAGGAAAGCGGTCTTCGACTTGTCGGCCGCTTCAAGCGCCTCGTTGCGTTCGCGCAGCGCGCCTTCCATTTTCCGGCTCGCGGTGATGTCGAGCATGATGAGCAGCGCATTGCCGTCTGGCAGCGGGATCGATGCAAAATCGAAATGGCGCCCGTCGGCGAACCGGACTTCTCCGACGCGTTGCTGCCGTTCGAGCGTCGCGGCGCGGATGACCTCCTGCACGATGCTGATCTGGTTCGGTTTCGCGAGCCGGTCGGCCAGCCCGCCCATCAACGCGTCGACTCTCGGGTGCGCCGCAAGCGTCGGCTCGTCGATGCCCCAAAGGCGGCGGAACCGCTGGTTCCACAGATGCAGCCGCCCGTCGGGCGCGAACACGGCGACCGCCTCGAACAGATTGTCGAAGGTCGCAGTACGAACTCGCAGCAATGTATCGCGCGCGCCCGCAAGCTGCACCTGCTCGGTCTTGTCCTCGGCGATCAGCAGCAGGCCGCCATCGGGGGTAGGTTGCGCAACGACGTGAAGGTGCGTGCCGTCGCGCAGCAACCAATCCTCTTCGCTCGCCTCGGCCTGCGCGAACCAGTCGACATGCGCCTGGCGCCATTCGGGATAGTTGCGCACCTCGGGCGTCCGCCCGCCCTCGCGCCAGGCGTCGAGCAGCCGCGCGAACGGAAGCGCTTCCGCGACATCGTCGGCTTCCAGCGCGAACAACCGGCGGAACGGCAGATTGGCAAAGCTCAGGCCCTGATCGGGACCGAATTGCGCGACCGCCGCTGACAAACGGTCGAGCAATTCACGCTGCGTATCGACAAAGCGGCGATGCGCACCGCGTTCGGTTTCGAGTTCCTGAATGTCGATCGCATAGCCCGCAACACCGATCACGCGCCCGCCCTCGGGCGCCAGCGGCACATCGACGACGCGCATGATGCGGCGCTCGCCCTGGATCGTTACCGGGATCGTACGCATTTGCGCCGAACCCGCCACGCGCGCTTCGTCGGCGGCTTCGGCGGCGCTGATCCCCGCGACGGTCTCGCACAGCTCGATTCCGCCGTCGATCACCGCGGTCGCGCTCTTCGCTTCGACCGCGCGGACATAGGCATTATTCACCAATGCGAGATTGAGGTCGGTGTCGCGGAACCACATCGGAAAGGGCGCGGCCTCGATCAGTCCCGACAGTGCCTCGAAGGCCGCCATCGCTTCGCCGCGCTCGCGGCGTGCGTGCGCAAGCGCCTGCTGCCCATCGGTCGCATCGCTCAGCCACAGCAATACGCCGCCCGGTCCGCCGACCGCCTGCGGTGCAGCGGCCCCATGAACGATAATCGTGCGGCTGCTGCCGTCGGGCTTCAGGCTCAGCGAGAACGGCTTGGCGCCCCGTTGCGCTCCCAGGATCGCCTGGCGCAGCGCGTCGTGAGCAGCGGCATCGAGCCCGCTTCCCAATCCGCGCAGTTCATCAAAATTTCGCGGCCCACGGTCCAGCCCGAGCCAGCGTCCAAGCCGCTCGCTAGCCTCGATCCGCCAGTCGGCCCGCACAATCACGGGAAGCTGGGGTGACGCCTCGACGAGGCTCGCCAGGCGCTCGGCCTGCCCGGCGACGAATGCCGAGCGGCGCTGCATCGCGATCCCACGCACCGTAGCCCACACGCCGGCGATGAACCACAGCGCCGCGAACAGGCCGAGGGCGAACAAAAGCTCCGGGGAAAGCGATCCGCTCATCCCGCTTCAAATCCACCTTTGTCCGAATATCCCGCGCGCATGATCGCCTGCCCTAAAGACGATGGAGTCATGTTTCAATCGCATGTCATACGGATCGGCGCGCCGCATCGTCCGATGGGCGCGCCGTCCACAGTTTTCTATCGGTCGAAAGAGGGGCCAGCCCTCGTCCGATCAATAACGATAATGGTCGGGCTTGAACGGGCCTTCGACCGGCACGCCGATATAATCGGCCTGCTTCTGGCTCAGTTGGCTAAGCTTCACGCCCAGCTTTTCGAGGTGAAGCGCCGCGACCTTTTCGTCGAGATGCTTGGGCAGGACGTACACGTCATTCTTGTACTGCTCGCTACGCGTCCAAAGCTCGATCTGCGCAAGCGTCTGGTTGGTGAAGCTCGCCGACATCACGAAGCTCGGGTGGCCCGTCGCGTTGCCCAGATTGACCAGGCGGCCCTTCGACAGGATGATGATCTGCTTGCCGTCGGGGAACTCGACCAGGTCGACCTGCGGCTTCACTTCGGTCCACTTGTAATTGGCGAGCGCCGCAATCTGGATCTCGCTGTCGAAGTGGCCGATGTTGCAGACGATCGCCATATTCTTCATCGCCGCCATATGTTCGGCAGTGATGACGTCGGCGTTGCCGGTCGCGGTGACGAAAATGTCCGAACGCTTGACCGCTTCGTCCATCGTCACGACCTCGAAACCTTCCATCGCCGCCTGCAGCGCGCAGATCGGATCGATTTCGGTGACGAGGACGCGGGCACCGCCGTTACGCAGCGACTGCGCCGAGCCCTTGCCGACGTCGCCGAAGCCCGCGACGGTCGCAACCTTGCCCGCGAGCATCACGTCGGTGCCGCGGCGGATCGCGTCGACCAGCGATTCCTTGCAACCATAAAGATTGTCGAACTTCGACTTGGTGACGCTGTCATTGACGTTGATCGCGGGGAAAGGCAGCTCGCCCTTCTTCGCAATGTGGTACAGGCGGTGGACACCGGTCGTCGTTTCTTCCGACACGCCCTTGATCGCCTTGACCGTCTTGGTCAGATAGCCGGGGTGCGCGGCAACGAACGCCTTCAGCGCGCGCTGCATCTCGATCTCTTCTTCATTCTCGGGCGCCGGCATGGTTTCGCCGGCTTCGAGCTTCGCACCCCACAGCGCGAACATCGTGGCGTCGCCGCCGTCGTCGAGGATCAGGTTGCAGGTCGTGCCGTCTTCCACACCCCAGTCAAAGATGCGGCCGACATAGTCCCAATAATCGGCAAGGCTTTCGCCCTTAACCGCGAACACCGGCACGCCCGACGCGGCGATCGCGGCGGCGGCATGGTCCTGGGTCGAGAAGATGTTGCACGTCGCCCAGCGAACTTCGGCGCCGAGCGCGGTCAGCGTCTCGATCAGCACTGCGGTCTGGATCGTCATGTGCAGCGATCCGGTAATGCGCGCGCCCTTCAGCGGCTGCGCCGCGCCGAACTCGCTGCGCAGCGCCATCAGGCCCGGCATCTCGGTTTCGGCGATGTTGATTTCCTTGCGCCCGAAGTCGGCGAGACCGATGTCGGCGATCACATAATCATGGGTGTCGGCGGCGAGAGTAGCCACGGGGGATTCTCCATATTGCTATTCGACCGCAGGCGAGCGGCCACGAAATTATCGTGCGCGCCCTAGCCGAAACACCGCCGCCGATCAAATATAAACTTTTCTTTATATCGCATATGGGAACCGCCTCGACGCCCGACTGCCGACACGCGAATCGGCGCGCAAAATGCACGCACCCCCAGAAAAAAATTTTGCCGGCCGCAATTGTGACAATCCGTGCCGCCCAATTGTGACACGGAGTCGCGGAGCCCAAGATTCTGAAAATCCTGACTTATAATGCGCCTTGCGTTTAGCTTAATTCGATATTGTGACAACAGTGTTACAAACCCCCGAAAATATTGACTTTTCCTGCGCTGCGCGAGAAAATCGGTGAAAGTTTTCGGGGAGATACGAAAGATGAAAAAAATTCTGCTGCCGCTCTTTGCCCTGGCTTTCGCAAGCCCTGTCGCGGCGCAATCGATCGTCGTCGTGACCGCTGCGCAGCCCGATTCGGACGCGCTGCCGGTCGCCTTTGCCGAGTTGAAGGCAGGCGAAAACCGCGCCGCGGTCGACAAGCTTATCGGGGAAACGACGCTCGACGCGCGCGACCCGTCACGCCTCATCAATCTGGGTACCGCTTACGCTCGTCTGGGTCGCACCGTCGAAGCCGCCGCAGCCTATGACACCGCGATCGGCAGTCCGATCCGCTACGACGTCGAACTCGCGAACGGCGACTATGTCGACTCGCGCTGGGCCGCGCGCACGGCACTCGCAAACCTCAATCAGGGCAAACCGCTGCTCGCATTGGCTCGATAAAAGAAACAAGGAAGCGTCGCCCCCGCGGAGGCGGGAGCCGCGGGAGGCCTTAACGCTACACCGATAACGACCCCCGCCTTCGCGGGGGCGACGGCTAGCTGGAGCTTAGGCCTCGCCGCCTTCTGTCGTCAGCAAGCGGGCGTCCACTCCCGCTTCGGCAAACGCCGCCTGCCACCGTTCGGCGGGCGGCGTTTCGAATAGCAGGCCGTCGCTGCCCGGCGTTACGTGCCAGCCATGGCGAACGAGCTCGCTTTCGAGTTGCCCCGGCGACCATCCCGCATAGCCCAGCGCCACCAGCCAGCGCGACGGGCCACGCCCCTCGCCGATCGCGCGCAATATGTCATGCGAACTCGATACCATCCAGCGATCGCCAACCTGTACGGCCTCCTGCCCACCCCAATCGCGGCTGTGCAGCACAAAACCGCGCGACGGCTCGACGGGTCCGCCAAGGAAAACCGGCTGGTCGAGCGGAACCTCATGTTCGATTTCGAGCTGGTCGAGCACCGCGCCGACGGTCATCCCGTCGATCGGCTCGCCGATGCCGATCCCCATCGCGCCCTCTTCGTCATGGCTGATCATCGCGATCACCGAATGCTCGAAACGGGGATCGCCGATGCCCGGCAGCGCAAGCAGCAGCTGGCCGGTGAACCAGGTGGGGTCTGTGCTCATGACGTCACCATGCCTTCTTGCGGCGACATGGTCCAGCTTTTCGATCAATTCGCGCCGCGCGCTTGACTCGCCGTCCGGCACATCCAATGTCACCGCCACCAAAATCCCCTCGATGAAAGGATGCCGACCAATGACGATCCAGACCGGAGACAAGCTTCCCGACGCGACCTTCGTAAAGGTCACCGAAAGCGGCCCCGAACAAGTCACGACCGCCGATTATTTTAAGGGCCGCAAGGTCGCGCTCTTTTCGGTTCCCGGTGCCTTCACCCCGACCTGCTCCGCGAAACACCTGCCGGGCTTCGTCGACAAGGCCGATGAGCTGAAGGCCAAGGGCGTCGACGAGATCGTCTGCACCGCGGTCAACGACGCTTTTGTGATGGGCGCGTGGGGCAAGAGCGCCAGCGCGGGCGACAGCGTCACGATGCTCGCCGACGGCAATGGCGCGTTCGCCGAAGCCGTGGGCCTCACCATGGACGGCACCGCCTTCGGCATGGGCAAGCGCGGCCAGCGTTTCTCGATGATCGTCAACGACGGCGTGGTCGAACAGCTCAACGTCGAAGCGCCGGGCGAATTCAAGGTGTCGAGCGCCGACCATATGCTCGAACAGCTCTGATTTGTGGGAGGGGCGGCGCGGTCGACGCGCCGCCTTCTCCTTCTTCGACACCCGGACTTGATCCGGGGTCCCGCTTCTGCAACGTCGCTCAGCGGGACCCCAGGTCAAGCCCGGCGCGACGCAATTGGGGGAGGCCGCCCCTCTTCCCTTTTGTCATAATTTCGTGCAACAGCGTCGCGATGACAGCCAACTCATCGCAAGACAGCACCGATCCCACCGCCCTCGTTGAAGGGATCATCACCGAGCTGCAGGACCGCTTCCGCGCTTCGGTTTCCAATCTCAAATCTGCCATCGCCGCCTATGTGCACGATCGCACCCTGCCGCCGGCCGACGCCGCCGCGAAGGGTCTGTTCGACTATCCGGCGATCCGCCTGACGACAACGGGCGAGCAGCGCGAGGGCCAGAAGGGCCACAATCTCGCTTTCGGCCGCTTCGAGCGTGCAGGCGAGTTCGTCACCACCGTAACGCGCCCCGACCTGTTTGCCGACTATCTGCGCGAACAGCTCATGCTCCTCGCGCGTCACTATGACATCACGCTCGAGGTGACGCGCACGGGGCAGCAGATCCCCTTCCCCTACGTGCTCGACGCCAGCGATGGGTCGGACATGGGCGGGGTCACGCCGCTCGAATTGGCCCGCCATTTTCCGACCACGGAACTGGCCGACATCGGCGACGAGCTTGCCGACGGCCTGTTCGGACAGGACCCCGCGGCATCGCAGCCGCTCGCGCTGTTCGATGCGCTGCGCACTGACTTCAGCCTGGCGCGCCTCCGCCACTATACCGGCACTGCGCCCGAGCATTTTCAGCGCTACATTCTCTTCACCAACTACCACCGCTATGTCGACGAGTTCGTCGCCTGGGCAGGGTCGCAGGTGGGGCAGGGTCGCTATACCGCGCTCGCGGGCGCTGCGGGCCTCTATGTCGACCAACCCGGCGTCAACGCCAGCGCGCTCGTCGCCGACAGCGCCTGGCGCCGGCACCAGATGCCCGCCTATCACCTCATCGCGCCCGACGGCGGCGGCATCACGCTGGTCAACATCGGCGTCGGCCCGTCGAACGCAAAGACGATCTGCGACCATCTCGCGGTGCTCCGTCCGGAGGCCTGGCTGATGATCGGCCACTGCGGCGGCCTTCGTCCCAGCCAGCGTATCGGCGACTATGTTCTCGCCCACGCATATCTGCGCGACGACCATATCCTCGACGCGGTGCTGCCGGTTGCCATCCCGATCCCGCCGATTGCCGAAGTGCAGGTCGCGCTCGCGACCGCCGCCGAAACGGTGTCCGGCGCCACCGGCGCCGACCTCAAGAAGCGCATGCGTACCGGCACCGTCGTCACCACCGACGACCGCAACTGGGAGCTGCGCTACACCGACAGCGCGCTGCGCTTCTCACAATCGCGCGCGATCGGCATCGACATGGAATCGGCAACGATCGCCGCGCAAGGCTATCGCTTCCGTGTCCCCTACGGCACCCTGCTCTGCGTCAGTGACAAGCCGCTCCACGGCGAACTCAAGCTGCCTGGACAGGCAAACCGCTTCTACGAAGAAGCAATCGCCGCGCATCTTCAGATCGGCATCCGCGCGTGCGAGACGATGCGCGACGAAGGGGCCAAGCTCCACAGCCGCAAACTGCGCGCTTTCAACGAGCCGCCGTTCCGGTGAGCGGGGCGCCGCTGTCGCGCTCGGTCGCAGGCCGCGTCGCCATCGTCACCGGTGCGGCGAGCGGCATGGGCCGCGCGACCGCGCTGCTGCTGGCGAGCGAAGGCGCGAAGGTCGCAGTGACGGATCTCGACCTCGCCGCATGCGAGGCCGTCGCCGCCGAAGCCGGCCCGAACGCCAAGGCCTTCGCACTGGACGTCGCCGAAGGCGAGGCGATCAAGGCGACCGTCGCCGCCATCGCCGCGCATTTTGGTGGCATCGACATCCTCATCAACAACGCCGGCGTCTCCAGCTTCGCCCCGCTTGACGCGGAGGATGACTATGAGGCGATCTGGCACCGCGCCCTCGCGGTGATGCTGACCGCGCATCAGCGCATGGTCCGCTCCGCGCTGCCATTCCTCCGCAAAAGCGACGCTGCGCGCATCGTCAACATTGCCTCGACCGAAGGCCTGGGTGCAACGCCGGGCGACACACCATATGTCGCGGCAAAGTCGGGTGTCGTCGGCCTCACCCGCGGCCTCGCGGTCGATCTTGGCAAGGACGGGATCACGGTCAACTGCATCTGCCCCGGCCCGATCCGCACCGGCATGACCGACAAGGTCCCGGAAGAAGACAAGGCCGTTTTCGCAAGACGCCGCACCGCGCTCCGCCGCTATGGCGAACCTGAAGAAGTAGCGCATATGACACTCAGCCTCGTGCTGCCCGCCGCAAGCTATATCACCGGCGCGGTAATCCCCGTCGACGGCGGGCTGATGGCGCGGAACGCCTGAGGGACTGCTTTGGGGTGGCGAGCGGACATCCCGTCCCCCACTTCCGTCATCCCGGGCTTGACCCGGGATCCCGCTTTTTGACGCATTCACTGGCTTCAGCCTCAAGCGGGACCCCGGATCAAGTCCGGGGTGACGAGGATGTGGAGGGCAGCAACTGGTCGATTGCGCCTCATCCGCAAGATGGCCTATGGCCACCGGCGGTGAACGAAAAGGGAAAACAATGGCCGCGTCATTTTCAGCAGACGAGCGACGCGAGCATCTTGCTTATTGCGTCCAACTGTTTGGCGGGACCACCGCATTCTCGCGGCGCCTTGGCATAGACGAGCGGGCCATCCGCCGTTTTATCAATGGCGAGCGGCCCCTTGGTGACGGGCTTTTGGAAGACACCGCAAAGGCATTGCGCCTGCTCATCGATGAAGCAACCGCGGCCGAAGCACAGATCGCTGCCACGTTGCGCTTTCCGCCGGCCGATCCATCATAGCTGAAATCGGGCGTTTCCTGCTATTCAGTCGCCCACTCGCGTCATCTCGGGCTTGACCCGGGATCCAGCTTTTTTTCGCTCACTGACCCTGGCATCAAGCGGGACCCCGGGTCAAGCCCGGGTGACGATATGAAAAGGCCCGCAACCAGTCGTTACCCGCCGTTGCTACGAATCCACTTTTCAACAACCGGCGCAATCTCCTCGCGCCATTTGCGGCCGTTGAAGATGCCGTAATGGCCGACGCTCTTCGCCATCAGATATTTCTTCTTTTCGGCCGGTAGCGCCTTGGCGATGGTCAGCGCCGCCTTGGTCTGGCCGATCCCCGAAATATCGTCGCGCTCGCCCTCGATCGCCAGGATCGCGATATCCTCGATCGCGCCGACGTCGACCGGCTGACCGCGATGCGTCATCTCGCCCTTCGGCAACAGGTGGCGCTGGAACACGATGTCGACCGTCTGCAGATAGAATTCGGACGTCATGTCGCACACGGCGCGATACTCGTCGTAGAATTCCTTGGTCTTGTCCGCGCTCTCGCCGTCGCCGTCGACCAGATGTTTGAACATCTCCCAATGGCTCATCATATGATTGCCAAGGTTCATCGACATAAAGCCCGCAAGCTGCAGGAAGCCCGGATAGACGCGGCGGCCCGCGCCCGCATACCAGGCGGGCACGGTCGCGATCACATTTTCCTGGAACCAGGCATAGGGCCGCGTCGTCGCATGCTCGTTGACCGCGGTCGGTGCCTTGCGCGTGTCGATCGGCCCGCCCATCATCGTCAACGTCTTCGGCCGGCACTTATTCTTGTTCGCCGCCATGATCGCCGCGGCGGCAAGGCTCGGCACCGACGGCTGGCATACCGCCAGGACATGCGCGCCGGGGCCGATATGTTCCAGCCAGGAAATGAGATAATCGACATAGTCGTCGAGGTCGAACTTGCCGGCTTCCAGCGGCACGTTGCGCGCGTCGCGCCAGTCGGTGATCCACACGTCATGGCCCGGCAGCATGCGTTCGACCGTGCCGCGCAGCAGCGTCGCATAATGGCCCGACATCGGCGCGACGATCAGCAGCTTGGGCGCGTCCTTGGTGCCCTTATGCTTGAAATGCTTGAGCTGGCCGAACGGCTTGCGCGCCTCGATCGCTTCGGCGACGCGCACCGTCTCGCCATCGACGACGGTCTCATACAGTTCGAACCCGGGCTTGCCGCGCGGCGCCGCGGCATGCGCGAACACTTCGAGCGCCGAGGCGAACATCGGGCTGCCGCTGAAATAGCCGAGCGGATTCGCCGGATGCTGCATCGCCTGCGCGCCCGCCGTCGCGAGCGCACTCGCCCCGGCAAGCCAATTCTTCTGCATGTCAAACGCGTGATACAGCATATTCAGATCGTTCCTTGCGTAGCCCGGCGGCGCTCTTCGGCGCCTGCTCATTGATTAGCAGTCTAGGGGCTCGATCTCATTGTGCAATGCATCAAAATCATTGCGGGACGTTCCGAATGCGAATATTCGGTGCAAAGCGGCGCATGATGCGCCGATGGAGTGAATATGTCTGAGATTGCGGGCAACCGCTAACATCCCGGCGAAAACGGGATGTGCGCTGCGTGCCGACCCCCGGTCGGTGCGCTGTTGTTGCATGCAAAATCCGGACATATCCCATGAATATCTCGAAAGCGGAGCAGCGTATGCTCCATGTGCTGGCGCAGGGTGGCATGATCCGCCATCGCCGCGACGAAAGCGGCCATATCATCGAGGCGCTCTGCTTCACCCGCGACGGGCATGTGCTCGCCAATACCGGCCTGTCGCTGTTCAGCCGCTTGCGGCGGCGCGGCTTCATCGGCTCGCAGGGCGGCGCACCGTACCGCATCACACAGGCGGGGCTTCGCGCCGTGCGCGCGCAGCTTGATAACCGCTGACAAAGGGGGAGCGCGGCGCCGGTCGCCGCGCTCCCTTGCTGCGCTCCCTTAGCGCTCCCATGCAGCGCTGCTTCAAACCGCTTGAAGCAGGGGCGCATTCTGCGTCGTTGAGCCCGGTCCCCGGCGCTGCTAGGGCCGATGCGATGGCCAGCCAACCCGACCTGCCCGCTGCAAAAGCGACCGCCGAACCCCGCCGCAAACTCGGCAGCCTGCGCATGGTGTGGCACTATGCCAGCAACTATCCGCTCCAACTGGTCATCGCGGCGATCGCGCTCGGGATTGCGGCGCTCGCGACGCTCGCCATTCCCTATCAATTCAAGGCAATGATCGACAGCGGCTTCATCGCCGGCGGCGGCGATGTCGCGCCGCATTTCCGGCTCTTCTATGCCATTTGCGTCGCCCTCGCCCTCGCCACCGCGCTCCGTTTCTATTTCGTGAGCTGGCTCGGCGAACGCACCGTCGCCGACATCCGCCAGGCCGTGCAGCAGAACCTGCTGCGCCTTGCGCCCGGCTTCTTCGAGGAAAACCGCCCGTCCGAAATCGCCTCGCGCATGACGTCGGATACCGCGATCATCGAACAGGTCGTCGGCACCACCGTCTCGGTCGCCTTGCGCAACACGGTGATGGGCATCGGCGGCATCATCTATCTGTTCAGCCTGTCGCCGAAACTCACCGCGGGCATTTTGCTCGGAATTCCGGTCATCATCCTGCCGATCGTCCTTCTCGGCCGCCGGCTCCAGAATGTCTCGCGGACCAGTCAGGACCGCGTCGCCGACATCGGTGCGACGACCGCCGAGCAGATGGGGGCGATGAAGATCGTCCAGGCTTTCGGACAGGAAGCGCGAGAGGCCGACCGCTTCTCGGTGGCGGTGGAGGCGAATTTCGCGACCGCGAAGCGCCGCATCCGCCTCCGCGCGATCATCACCGCGACGGTGATCGGCCTCTTGTTCGGCGCGATCACCACCTTGCTCTGGTACGGTGCCGAGGGCGTCGCCGCCGGCACGATCACCGGCGGCACGATCGCCGCCTTCGTCCTCACGGGCGGTCTCGTCGCGGGTGCGTTCGGCGCGCTCACCGAAGTCTATGGCGACCTGCTTCGCGCCGCGGGCGCTGCCGAGCGATTGAGCGAATTGCTCAACGCCGAGGCGAGCATCGCCCCGCCCGCGAACCCCAGCCGCTTCCCCGAACCGCCTGTCGGCACGCTCGAATTCGCGAATGTCGAATTCCACTATCCGACCCGGCCCGACGCCCCTGCCCTCCATGATTTCAGCCTCGCGATCCGCCCGCGTGAGACGGTTGCGATCGTGGGCCCCTCGGGCGCCGGAAAGTCGACGCTCTTCCAGCTCGCCGAGCGTTTCTACGATCCGCAGCGCGGCCAGATCCTGCTCGACGGCGTCCCGCTCGTCGACGCCGACCCCGCCGATATCCGCGCCCGCATCGCGATGGTGCCGCAGGAAACGGTCATCTTCGCCGCCTCGGCGCGCGACAATCTGCGTTACGGCAATTGGGCCGCGAGCGAAGACGACCTCTGGGATGCCGCGCGTGCCGCCAATGCTGAGGATTTTCTGCGCAAGCTTCCGCAAGGTCTCGACACCTTCATGGGCGAAGGCGGCGCCCGCCTCTCGGGCGGCCAGCGCCAGCGCGTCGCGATCGCGCGCGCGCTCCTCCGCCGCGCGCCGCTCCTTCTCCTCGACGAAGCGACCTCGGCACTCGACGCCGAATCCGAAAAGCTCGTGCAGGATGCGCTCGAAACGCTGATGGCGGACCGCACGACGATCGTGATCGCGCACCGTCTCGCCACCGTGCGCGCCGCCGACCGCATCATCGTGATGGATGACGGCCGTATCGTCGAAGAGGGCAAGCACGACGAACTCGTCGCCGCCGACGGCCTCTACGCGCGCCTTGCCCGGCTCCAGTTCCAGGACAATCTCGCCGCCGCCTGACACAGATTCGATCGATCGAAGGAAATGACGATGCTCTACGACCTGACCGTACCGGCGTTCCAGAATGGCCTCAGGGCCTTGTCGGGCGAGCTGTCCAAGGCAAGCACCTGGAGCGCCGACAACGCTATCGGCGAATTGCAGTTCGCGGTCGCGCGTCTCGCCCCCGACATGTTCCCGCTCGCCTCGCAGGTGCGCTTCACCTGTACCCAGGCGCTGCAACCGCTCAGTCGGCTCGGCGGGATCGCGATCCCGGAATTTCCGGACGACGCGCCCGACTTCGCCGGCATGCAGGATCAGATCGCCGCGACGCTCGCCATTCTCGATGCCGTCGACCGCACCGCGCTCGGACAGGATGCCGACCGGCCGGTCAGCTTCGACCTGCCGAACGGCATGACCTTCGACATGACCGCGTTTGAATATGTCCGCGACTGGGCGGCGCCCCAATTCGCTTTCCACCGCGTCGCCGCCTACGCCGTCCTGCGCCACATGGGGGTGCCGCTCGGCAAGGCCGATTATGTCGGCTATATGATGCGTTATCTGAGGCCCGGGACGGCACCCACCGTTTGATAGGCGACCCGATACACTTGATGCCTGTGGCGGCTAGGGTCGGGATTTGCTTATTGCACGATCGAGGTTTGAAGCGATTTTGTTCGGTGCGAGGAAGCAAGGCGCAGGAATATGTCGATATTTCCAGACTTGCCCACGACGCAATGGACAAAATCGGTCAAATCCCGAAGGGACGCCGAAATGACTTCGATCTCTGGCCCGCGCGGCCCCCTCGACGCCGCCTGCGGCGTCGAGGGGGACAGGCTTACGGGCAGCGATGCTACCCGCCGCCGCCACCCGAACCCGATATCTTCGCCATTTCGACGCCTCGATCGTGCAATAAGCAGGGCCTGACCCTGGTAAGGGCTGGTCGCGCCGACGGGCGCGATGAGCGTGGCAAGGCGATGAAAAGGACAGAAGTCCCGGATCGGCCCCTAAGCGGGCTAGGTTGGGCTGAAATACCGCCTTCCTGAGTAGTCATCCCGGCGAAGGCCGGGATGACGAAAAGGGTTGGGATCGGTGCTTCAGATCAGTCCCGCATAATTTTGGATGCCCGGAAAGGCGAGCTTGGCCCCCCCATTGCGCCGGATTGCCCCGATGGCTTCATCGACACGCAGGTATCGCGCCCGCGCCTCAGGTTCGAGCATGATCGCAGCCGGTTCCGGCCGGTCTGCGGCTTCTTTGACCAGCATCCCCAACTGCGCCAGATCGACCGCCTCGTCATTCCAGCGGATCACGTCGGCCGTGTCGATCGTCACGCGATTTTCGTCGAGTATCTGCGTATGCGGCGGAGCCTCTCCCGGCAGCGTGACGTCGACACTGTGCGTCGGTGGCGGGATGGTGATGATGAACATCACCAGCATCACCAGCATCACGTCGATCAGCGGCGTTGTGTTGATATCGGGATCCCCATTGGGGTCGGCGCGAAAAATGCTTCGATGGAACATGCTGCGGCGTTTGCGCATCGTCTCTCTCCCGCTCGGGGGACATGCTCCGCGATGACGAGCGCCTGCCCCGCATCCTGGGCCCAAGATCACCTCGCGCCCATGTGTGACGGTATATCATAAAATTGAACTGGCAAGAAGAAACTGGAATTGACGCCGAACAATAGTCCCCAAGCAAAGCGCGCATAAAGAAAGGGCGGCACCTTTCGGTACCGCCCTTCTTTTTCGTTCCGTCCCTGTCGGGAGCGGAAACCGGTCTTACATGCCCGAGTTCGGACCGTAAGTGATTTCCACGCGACGGTTCTGGTCGTTGCGGACGCCATCGGCGGTTGCAACGGCCGGACGGGTTTCGCCGAACGCCTGCGCGCTGATCGAGCCATCCGAGATACCGCGAGCGGTGAGATAGCTGCGAACCGCGGTGTTGCGGCGTTCCGACAGGCCGACGTTGTACTTGGCCGAACCCGAACGGTCAGCGTGACCGGCGAGCATGACCTGCGTACCCGTGCAACCACGGTTGTAGGCGCTGATCGCGTTGTCGAGCGTCGAAGCCGCTTCCGGCGTGATGTTCGACTGATCCCAGTCGAAGTACACGATGTACGGTCCCGGTGCGCATTCCACGACCGGCGGCGGCGGCGGAGGCGGCGGGGGCGGCGGGGGCGGCGGCGGCGGCGGCGGCGGAGCCGGTTCCACCGGAGCCGGAGCACCACCGAAGTTGAACGTCAGCGTGCCGAGAAGCGAGTGCGAACGGAAGCGCGTCGAAACGTCGCGGCCGAGCTGGTCAACCAGACCAACCTTGTCGGCGTTGAAGAAGCGATACTTCAGGCCAACGTCGATGCTGTCGGTCAGCGGAGCGCGGACGCCCGCAATCGCCTGCCAGGCAAAGCCCGTGTCCGAATCGTCAAGGAAGTTACCGGCGAAAACCGGCTCGACCGAAACGCGAGCAACACCGGCACCACCGCCGACAAAGCCCTGAAGGCCGTCGTCGTCACCGAAGTCGAGCAGGCCGTTGACCATGAAGCTCAGGACGTTCGTGTCGCCGGCCAGATCGGCCGTGCCCGTGAAAGGCACTCCGGTGCCGCCCGCGGTCTGCGGAATACCGGGAGCCGTGAAACGACCCGACTTGATGTCGGCTTCGCGATAGCCGACTTCGACTTCCGCACGGAAACCGCCGAAGTCATAACCGACGGTGCCTTCGACATCATAGCCAGCGCGATGATCGAGCGAACCTGCGTTGTTGGCAGTACCAATATCGAGATCCAGGTCCTCGATGAGCATTGCGCCAGCACCAACACCAACATACCAGGAGTTGTCGCGCGCCAGAACGGGCGACGCCAGGGTGGTGGAGGCCAACGCCAGAGCGACGGCAAGCTTCCTCATAGTAATTCCCCTTTCAAATTGAGATATACGTCTCGGCAGACGTCCTACCCGCCGCTTTGGTTCCGTGCAAGCTAACAAATCGTCAATATGTTGCCAAAAAGTCGCACTGACGATGCCAATTAGCACAAATTCAGCCTGAAATCAGAAGACCCTGCGCGGCGAGGTGAAGGATCAATGTAGAGATCGCCCTACGCGCTTCGGCATCGATTGTCACGCCGCCGGATGGCGTTCCCATCGTCCCAGGCGGAGCCCACGCGCCGCCATCGAAACGAAGCATCACGCCATCGGCAAGGCGCGTCGCCCGCATCCCTTCGCGGGGCGGCGCAAATCGCCATCCGCCGCCCGTGTAGATCGCGATCGCATCTTCCTGACCCGTCCAGGCGCCGGCCGGATCCGTCCCGACGATCCAGCATTGCCCTTCGGCGGGATTCGCGGGTGGCGCGTCAACCGGCCCCGCCTCGACGGCTGCATGAAGCAGGGCGTCGATCAGGGTCAGCGCCTCGTTGTGCGTTACCTCTTTTTGCGCCTGCGCCACCGCAAGTAACGGTAACGCGAGGCGCGGCGTAGCCGGCATGGCGGTCATGGCATTATCCTTTCAGGTCAACGGCAAAGACAAAGGGGGCGACAGCGCGAAGTCCCCCGCCTGCCGAATCTCGATCATGTGGCGCGGGGGCACCGCCGCCAGTTCGGCGGCATCGATAGCCCAGGCCGACGTCGCACTTTCCCACGGCCCGATCCCCGGAACGGGCGGTGACAATGTGATGCGCCACGCCTCGCGGCTTTCGCCGAGCGGCAGGTCGATATGGTCGCGCCAGCCCGTGTCGACGCGGCTGCGCCGAACCCAGCTGATCGTCACGCCGCCGATGCCATCCGGGCGGACCTGACCGTGCACTGGGGCCAGCGGCCGCAGCGCCCGGCCGGCGGCCGGCACGCCAACCTCGGTCAGCCTGGCCCCGCCACGCGGAGCCCATTGGAAGATCGCCGCGCCGCTCTCCGCCAATTCTGCGAGCGGCTCGGGCAACGCCAATAGCGCGGGGTCGTCGAGCAGGACGAAGAAAGTTCCGGCCGGATGGGCTGCATCGCATTCGGTCCCCGCGCGCCCGCGCAGCAATCGCGACAAACGCCAACGTCCCGCCCCCACGACATCGGCGACGCCAAACTGCAACAGTTCGCCGCCCATCATCGCCCGGTTCGCCCCGCCCAGCAGCGCGGCGTCGGTGACGGATTCAAGCGTCATCGCCGGGTTTGCCAGTCGCACTTCGATGCTGTTCGAAAGATCGAACAGCGCACCGCTTCCCGGCCCCAACGGCTCGGCAAGTTCGCCCAGCCCTCTCGCGGGGCGCACCATCCCAATCGGGATCGGCTCGGCGCCCGCCCAGGGGACGATCCAGCAATCGGCGCCCCGCCAGCCGTCGTTGCTGCCGGCACCGGCGATCGACAACCGCGGCGCCGATGCCGCCGGGCTCCCGATGTTGGGAAGCTCGAACAGGCGGACCGTGCCGACGGCATCGGGCCAGTCGGGCGCCCCCACCCCAATTCCCGGCTCCGCCGAAAGGTCGGCCACGGGAAGCGGCGCATGACGCTTCAGTTCCAGCAGGATTTCGCTCGCGCGAACCGTCCGGCCTGCCAGCCGCCAGCGGCTGCCATCGTCCATCGCGACGACATGCCCGACCGTCAGCGCCAGCGCCGCAAGGTCGGCGCGGTACAGCAGCGTCTCGAGCCCGTCGGCCGCGGCGGCGGCAAGCCGCTGCGCCAGCGCCCGTGCGGAAGTCGCGGGCAGCACCGCCGGCAAATCGATCCGCTCCTCGCGAAGAGCGCCGCCCGCGACCCGGCTCGTCTGCTGGCCGAGCTGGTAATCGCGCTCGGGCTCATAGTGCCGCAGCCTTATCGTCCCGGGCAGCGATGACAGCGGCGCACGGCGATGCTCGATCCGGTCGCCCGGCGCATCGCTCCGCCCGCGCTCGCGAAAATCGGCGAGCGCCAGCGGCTCGCCCGCCGATGTCGGCGGCGTCAGCTTCCACCCATCGGGTCCGCTCATCAACCGCACCCCGTCGACCTCGACCAGCGGTGCCAGCGCATCGCGCAACCGGTCCCCCGATGCGGCATAGCCCGCAAAGCGCCATTCGCCGGCGCAGCGCGCGCTTCCTGCGGACAATATGTTACCGACCAGCCCGGCATCGACGCCGCCTTCGTCGGCCTCGACCTCAAAGGTCAGCGACGGGATGCGGTTGCCGAACGCGCCCAGTTCCAGCTCATCGAACACCACATAGGCGCAGCCGCGAAATGCGCTCGCCGACGCGATGCCCAGCGCCGAAGCGATCAGCGGATCGGCCGCCTGATCCTCGCTTCCGTCGTACCAGCGAAACTTGCAACGCTCCTTGAATGTCCCGCTCGACCCGCGCAGCAGATTGCCGTCGGCCCATATGCGCCCGATACCCCGGATCGACCGCGACGACAGCGCGACCGCCATCGACACGGCATAGCTATATTCGGTCGTCGACGCCCGCCCCTTGCCCCCGCCGTGTTTGCTGCGCCGCTCGATCAGGTCGGTCGCCCAGATCACGCTGCCCGCGACCCGCATCGTCCCGAAAAGCTGCGGGATTTGCTGGCCATAGGTCGACGCCTGAATCTTCAGGTCGGCCAGTCGCGGCCCTTCGCGTCCCTTGGGTTTGAAAATCTGCGCATCGATCTGCTGGCCCACCGCCGCGCCGATCGCGGCACCCATCGGACCTCCGACCATTCCGCCGACCACCGTCAACACCAACGTCGCCATCAACCTGCTCCCGACAATCGCCACCGCGCCGCATCGCGCAATTCCAGCATTGGCGTCTCGACCACACGCCGCAGCCCGGCATGGGCATGCACCAGCCGATCGCGCCCCATGATGCCCAGATGAAACTGCCCCGCCGGATAGGCGATCAGCGCCACATCGCCCTCCCGCCCTTCGCCCCCAACCGGCACGAAATGCGCGCGGACCAGCCCCGCCTCGACCTGAGCCCGCGACCAGCCGCGCAGCGGATAGCCGCGCGGCCGTTCCAGCACGCACCCCACCGCCGCATGGGCCGCCCACACCAGCCCCACGCAATCCAGCCCCGTCGCCGGGTCACACCCCTGTGGCCGAAACGCCACGCCGACCATGTCTCGCGCCGCCGCAAAGGCGCGCGGCCCGACATCATCCACCGGGATAGCGCGTCAGCAGGTCATTGCCCGGCAGATGCGCCTCGCCGCGGAAATTGACCGCGTTCGCAAAGCGGCCCCGGCACGTCGCAAGCTGCTTGTCGCATCCTTCGGTCAGCCGCACGCGCACCGGCTCCGCGACCGCGAAGGGAGGCGCCTCGGCCAGATGCAGCACCGCCGCCTCGACCGCGATCACAGGGCTGGCCAGTCCGCAATTGGCGCCCTCCATCCATATCAGCTCACCGAACGCCATTCCGGGCGCCGCGCCATCGAGCGTCGCCGTCCGCCCGTCGACCGCCACGACGCGCCGCGCGTGCGTCAGCGGCGCCAGATCGACCCGGCACGCCCGGTCGCCAAGCATCGCGCGGCACGATGGCGAGGTGGCGGGGCACACCGGCCGGTCGAGCAACCGCGTCACGCCCTGCAGCTCGGCAGCAAAGGCCGGCCCGCGCCGCTCGATTGCCCCAAGCGATCCACGCGCGACCATGACCGGCGCCACCTCGGCCGATGTCCAGTCGGTAACGAACAGCTCCAGCTCCGCCCCATCCCACCGCCCGGCGTCCAGATCGCGCGCGGCAATGGCGTCGCTCGTAACCGCGCCCTCCAGGTCCATCGTCGCGACATCCAGGCTGTCGCTCGTCTCCAGCGCCGAAGGCTTCATCCCCGGCGCCGCGCGGTACATCGTCCCGCCGACCATCAGGTCACGGTCGTGCGAGGTCAGCCCGACGACCACCCCGTCGCGCCGCGCCAGCCGCCAGCACCACGCCAGCGTCACCAGCTCCTCGCGCAACCAACCCGGCGCCGCGCTCATCCTTTCTGGCATCGCCTCCGGCATCACCATGGCGCCCGCACCTCGACCAGCGGCACGCTCGCTATCTCACCCGCCAGAAAGGTCGCGCGGCTCGCCTCCAGCCGATCCTCGGCAAACCGGACCGGCACGTCGAACAGAAAGCCCGCGCGCACCGCGACCCCGAACGGCGGCGCATGATCGAGCATGATCTCGCCATCATCGGTCATCAGAAACGCCGCCGTCTCGATCCCGTCGACCGACACGCGCACGCTGCCCTCGACCGGCAAGCTTATGCTGCGCACCTGCGCGGCATCGCCATCACCATAGCGTTTCACCAGCGCGAACTGCCGCCGCGCGCCGTCGCCGACCCCCAGCATCTGGTCGACCGCCGTCGGCAGGCCGCCGTCCTCCGCCGACCTGTCATCGAACGGATCGCGAAAGCGGAACGCGCGCGCCGCCCCCCGGCGCGCGCGAAAGAATGCGGCCAGCGCCCGCACATCGGCCTCGGACCGCACCCCCGGCCCCGCGTCGTAACGCATCCGCGCTTCGGCCCATTCACTCGCGCGCTGCTCGTGCCCCGACGGAGCGCTCACGATCTGCGTCGAAAATTCGGTCAGCGCCATCGCCTCGCGCCCGATCGCGATCGGAAAATCCACTGCATCGAAAGCCTGCACGTCATCCTCCCCATCGAATGTGACGAACCCGTCGCGCGCCACCTGCGGCAACGCCCACATGAACGCCCGCGCGACCCCGGCGCGCCGCGCGCCATCGGCCGCCTTCGCGATCGCCGCCCATTGCGCGCGATCCGCCGCCGCCAGCACAAAGCCCGAAAAATAATGCTGCTCATGGGCCGGGTAGCCGAGCCGCAGCACCATCGCCGCGCGCGCACTTGCCGTCTCGGCCCCGCGCCCCTCGGTCACCCAATCATAATCCTCGAGCTGCAGCACGTCGAAGGCGGGCGCCGCCCATCCCAGCGGCACATTGACTCGCCGCACCGCCGGTGCCGCCGGGTCGAGCACGGTCGGCAGATAGACGAGCAGATGGCTCGTCAGCCCCGCCGCTCCTGCCTCGTCGCGCGCCGCCGCGACCAGCGCCGCGGTCGATCCCGCAAGCAACGCCCCCAACGCATCCAGCATCGCGAGTTCAGCCGCGCCCTGCACTCCGCGCACGTCGGCAATCGGCACGCTCGCCGCCCCCAGCGCCGCCGTCGTCGCGGCATCATAGGCGCAGATGCGCCCGCCGGCGGCGATCCACCACCATGGCTCACCGACCTGGAATTTCACGGGCAGCCCCGCCGCCGCCGCGATCCCCACAAACGCCCGCGCGACCAGTTGCAGATATCCCATCGCGGCCGCATTCGCCGGCGACAACAGGGTCGATGGCGGCTCCCATCCGGTCAGCGCGGGCGAACCGTCGCGCGCGCGCTGCTTCCATGCCTCCCAACAATAGGCATCGAACAATTCGTAAGAGAGCGACCAGATCACCCCCAGTCCCGCGTCGCGGCACGCCGCCGCAAACCCCCTATGCCACGCCGCACAGGGTGCATTGATCGCACCCCCCGCCAGGCTCGCGTAAAAGCCGCCGCTCGCGGCTTCCAGCCGCATATAATGGCTCATCCCGACATAATGGACGACATCGCCGCGATACCCCAATTGCACCATCTGCCGCACCAGCCGCGCCGGGGTCAGATGATAGCTGTCGTCATAGCCGCCGGCGATGCCCAGCCCCCCGTTGCCCGGGTCCAATTCGGGCATCACGACATCGCCGATCGCAAGCACCGACCCCGATCCGGAACAGACGATCCCGCTCATTTCGGCCCAGCCCGCGGCCGGCGCCCCCAACACGCCCTCGCCGCCATCATAGGTCGGCGGCACCAGCGAGATGAACATCCGGTCGATGTCGCCCGCCCACACCGGGTCGGCCTCCCCCGGCAGCATGAAACCGCCGTCGAGCGTATCGAAGTCGAGGCTGACGACCGCATCCTCGGCCGTCCCCTCGGCATAATTCCACAGCCGCACATACCAGGTACGCGCCGCGCCGCCCGCATCGCGGCCCTCGATCGTCAACGTCGGCCCGTGCAGCGCATCGAGCGGTTTCACCCCGCCCGACCGCCACCGGAATTTAAGCTGCGTATGCCGGAAATCGCGGCGGGTCTCATAAGCGACCAGTGGATGATCCCAGCGGTCCTCGCTCTCCCAGATCAGCCCCGCCAGATCCTGTTTCCGATAAAACACCGCCTCGACCCGCAGCGCGCCCGGCGCATCGCTCGTCACGCTCGCCATCATCGGCCGTGCGAAATCGACCGTCCAGAACCGCGGATCGAACCGCTTCAGCCAGCCTTTCCGATGATGCGGTTCGGCGGCCGCTATCAATGCCCAACCCATCGCAACAGCCTTTCGGTTTTCAACATAAACCCGCTCCTTCAGGGGAGGGGCAGCGAGACTTGGGAGCTTGTTCCCTAGTCGTCGGACGCCACCGCGCGCCGCACCGCGCGCGCCAACTGCCGCCCGGTTTGCGCCAGTCGCTGCGGCTCGCTCCCCGCCTCGCCCCGCACATTGACCGTGATCGCAATATTCTTCGCTCCAGCGCCGGCGGGTTCGATCCGCCCACTCGCGGTCGGTACGAACAGCTCGGGACCGCGCTCGCCGACGCGATAGGCGCGTCCGCCGCTCACCGGCCCGCCGGTCGCCCGTCCCGGCGCCCCGAACAGCGCCGTCGCGATCGAGGTGCCGAGCGAGAGCAAGCTCCCGCCGCTCCCGCCCGATTCCCCGCCGCCCATCGCCGTGCCGATGCCGTTCGAAATCGCCGCGCGCGCGATGTCGGCCATCACCGACAGCGCCAGCCGCTTCAGATCCTCGAACCCCATCTTGCCGCTGACGATCGCGCGCGACAGCGCCCGCTCGATCGCGCGCGCGCCGGCGTCGGCGCCCGAACCCAGCGAGCCTTCCAACTCGCCGCGCAGCGCCGCGATATCGCGCCGGAATGCCCCCGTGTCGGCGCGCACCGCGACCAGCATTTCATCGACCTCGTCACCCATCGGGAAACCTCTCCATCATCGCCGCCAGCGCCGCACCGTCAAAAGGCGCCTCGGCCTCTTCTCCGACCCAGCCCGTCAGCACCGCGCGCACATCGGCCGGCGTCGCCGCCCAGAATTCATCGGGCCGCCACCCCGCCACACGCGCCATCAGTCCCGCCAAAACAACTGCGCCAGGGCCAAAGCCCATCGAACTTTCGTGCCGGAAGATCATCTTGCCGCCTCCCCATCAAAAGGGTTCGCGCGGAGACGCGGAGACGCGGAGAAGAATAAAAAGCGGCAAAGCCGCCTTCGCCCCGATCCATCGAACTTGGCGCATCATCGCGGCACAGGACCAACCGTTCGGCCGCAAACTCTCCGCGTCTCCGCGTCTCCGCGCGAACCAATAGATCCCCGCCTCAAAGCCCACCGTCACCGTCCCTGCAAAATCTGCCCCAGCAGCACGCGCAGCGCCGGGGTCACCGCCGCCAGCCCCTGCGCCACGACCGCCTCGCCCACCGCATCGCGCGTCAGCGTTTCGGGCCGGTCGTGCACGCAATGCCAGAACAGCGCGGTCAGCTCGCCCAGCCCCAGCCGCGCATCGGCCGCGCGTTCGACCAGTGCGAACAGCGGCCCGAGTTCAGCCTCCGCCGCAACCAGCGCGGCAAAACTCGGGCGCAGCACATGCACCCGGCCCCCGATCCGCAATTCCGCTTCGCCGCGCAGGATATTTGCGCCGCTCACAGGCTGCGCACCGCGCCGCTCGATTCCAGGTTCAGCGTGTAATTGCGCTCACCATTATAATCGCCGGCATAATCGAGCCGCGTGACCAGGAAACGCCCGCGCATCCGTTCGCCACTTTCAAAGCTCAGCTCATATTCGTCGATGACGCCCGACAAGGCGTGGCCGCGCAGCCGCACCTCGGCATCGGACCCGGTAAAAATGCCGGCTGCGCTTACCGAAACCGATCGCACCCCGGCGCCCGACAACAACTCGCGCCAGCCGCCCGAATCCTTTGTCGTGACGTTCACGGCCTCGCCGTTCACCGACATCTGCGTCGTGCGTAGCCCCGCCACCGTGCGGTACGTTGGCGACGCTTCGCCGTCGCCGATCTTGAGCAGAAAATCACTCCCATTTTCAATCGCCATCGTCTAATCTCCTCCGGGAAAAAACACTGCTAACGGGGAGTCGCAGGATGCTGATCACCACATTGCTTTTGGTCGCCATGGCGCAGTCGCCTTCGGCCGCCGTCGACACGACGCGCGCCGCTTTCACGAAATGCCTGCGCGCCGACATGAAGAAGGCGCTTGAGGCCAAGGTCGAAGAATCCGAATTTGAAATGTCGGTGAAATCGAACTGCGCGACCGAGCGCGACGCCTTCCGCAAGGCGGTGATCGCGCTGGGCCGGTCGGGCGGCGATTCCGAAAAGGTCGCGTCCGAGGATGCCGACATGCAGATCGACGATTATCACGCCAATTTCACCGACAAGTTCAAAGACTATAAGTCCACGAACACGATGCCGGGCGAATAAGGGGCGGACCCGCTCGCTACGCCGCCAGGCAGCGACACCGCACAACCACTTCGTGGCGCCAGCCGCCGTCGCGCGCAAAGGCAAAGCGCGTGCGGATCGTCCGTGCGCCAACCACCGACCAGGTGCCGGCCGCGCCGCGCAGGACCGTGACGACGGCCTCGATGCGCGCCGCGGCGGCTGCTCCGATTCCGTCGATCGCGCCGCCGACGCCGACCAGTGTCAGCGTCAGGCGGATTTCCCGCCCCGCCCGGTCCTTGGTCCCCCAATCGGCGCCATCCGCGGTGCCGACCGTGACATAGGGTGCGCTGACCCGGGGCGGCGTGCCGTCGAATATCCCGTGCACCATCGTCGCCAGGGCGTCGTCGCGCGCCAGCAGCTCGATCGCCCGCGCGCGCACTGCGCCTTCCGCGCTGATCATCGCCCGCCTCCCAGCGACAGTCGCCGCCACGGCTGCCATAGCGCCGCGATGGCAGCCGGCGGGGCCGCACCCGCACCGTCGCGCTCCTCGTGCAGATGCTGCGTCATGCGGACGATGCCGTGCCGGATCGCTTCGGGAATCCCGTCCGCCCCCTCGGCGATTCCGGCGCGATAGGCGACGCGCACCCTTTTCGCTTCGCCGGGCGCCACGATCGCCAGCCGGGCGCGACCGTCGGGCATGATCGTCACGCGATAATCGTCTGCCTCCAGCACCATCTCGTCACGTCCGTCCGCCAGCAACCACACGGCGTCGACCGCGACGACGGGCCGCACGCGCAGTTGCACCGGTGCACCGGCGACCGGCCATATATCCTCTGCTGCGCGAACGATCAGCCGGGCGCCGATAAAGGCTTCGCAAATATTGGTCGCGGCATCGATCAACCGCTCGATCACCGCATCGTCGGCGGCCGCGCCCATTCGCAGCCAGCTCCGCGCTTCCTCCAGGCTCACGGGGGCCTTCCCCGGAAACAGGCTCTCCGCCATCGCCGCTCCTCCACCGCTCTTGCGGTTCCTGTGTTCGGTATAAATTGGCGCCCGGCCCGGCCCCGAAAGGGAAAGGGCCGGGGCCGGACGCCCATCGCGCGCCAGCTTAGCTGACCGCGAACTTCATCAGCTTGATCGCCTGTGAATCGACGATCGCACCGCCGACCCTTTTGGTTGCATAGAAATGCACGAACGGCTTGTTGCTGAACGGATCGCGCAGGATGCGCGTCTCGCCGCGGTCGGCGATCAGATAGCCGGCGCGGAAATTGCCGAACGCGATCGACAGGCTGCCTGCACCGATGTCGGGCATATCCTCGGCCTCGACCACCGGATAACCCAGCAACGTCGCCGCCTGCCCCTCGACCAGCCCCGGCTGCCAGATAAACGCGCCGTCGGTCGTCTTGAACTTGCGGATGCGGGCAAGTGTGTCGCTGTTCATCACCCAGCACGCACCCTGGCGGTACGGCGCCTTCAGCGCGTGGACCAGTTCGACCAGCTTGTCCTGCGGGTTCGACGCCGGAAATGCCCCCGCCGTCCCCGTCGCCAGATGTTGCAACGTCCCGAACGCCCGCCGATTGTCAGGTTCGTTCGTCGTCATATAGGTCAGAAAGCCCTTCGGCTGGTTCGCCCCGGTGCCGTTGACGAAGGCGGTGCCTTCCGCGACCGCGAACTCGCTCGCCAATTGCTCGGCCAGCCAGTCCTCGACGTTGAACATCGCGTCGTCGAGCATCGCCTGGCTCGCCGCAGGATTGGCATAAAGTTCGCCCGACGGCGGTGCAATCTCGGCAAAGCTGCGCGCCGCCGTCTTGGGCCGCGCATCGGTTTCGCCGACCCAGCCAGCGGCCATCGATCCGGTCGCGACCAGCTTGCGATATCCGCTCGTCCCCGTCTGCACGACCGTCGCGATCGACCGGATCGGCGACAGCGCCTTCAGCGTTGCCGCGATCGAGCCATCGATCTCGCGCGGCACCGCATAACCGCCCTCGCCGCCGGTCGCCCCCGACAGGCTCTTCATCTCCACGCCCGCATCGATGCCGCGCCGCAGATATCGCTCGACAAAGGCATCGCGCGCCGGATCGGCCGCCTTCGCCCCGTCGAGCGGCAACCGCGACGCCGCCACCGCCTGGCGCTCGACCTGCGCCTTCAGCGCCGCGACCGACGCCTTCAGCTCGTCGACCGCCTCCGCCGCCAGCACCGCATCGAACGCTCCATCGAGGGCGTCCGCCTTCACTTCCATACCGTCCATATTCGTCACTCCTTCACCACCTGAATCACCCGCGCCAGCGGCTGCATCGGCGCCGCCACCAGGCTCACCTCCGCCAGATCGAGCGCCACCAGCTCGCGCGGCACCGCCCCGCGCGCCGCCGTCACCCGATATCCAAAGCTGAGCCCCGTCAGCGTGCCCCGCTCGACCAGCCGCGCCGCGGCCGGATGCGTCACCCGCGCCACGACGCGCAGCCCGCGCGCATCCTCCGCCAACATCTCGATCGAACCGACCACCGCCCCCGGCCGATGCTGCCACAGCAAGGGCACCGCCCGCCGCGCGCGCAAACTCTCGGCAAACGCGCCCGCCCGCACGATATCCCCACCGCGGTCGACCCGATCGAACACCGACGCATAGCCGGCGAACCGAACCGAAAAAGACTCACGCGGAGCCGCCCTCATTTCAGCAGCCCCGGCAGCCCCAGCTTCATCGCCAGCCCGACGACCAGCAGCGCCAGCATCCCGCGGACCGCCCAGTCGACGACCGCCGCCCACACGCTCTTCTTCGCATCGCGCCACGCGCCGAGCAGTTGCCGCAAATCGCTCACATCATCGCGCGCCGCCTCGTCCGCCAGCCCCAGCCGCGCCAGCGCCCGCCGCGCGCCCAGCTCGCTCGCTTCCTCCACGACCGCGCGCAGCAAAGCCGCATCGGGCGCACTCGTCCCAGCCAGCGCGATCAACCGCGCCAGCGCCTCTTCCTCATCCATGTTCAGATCTCCTCTTCGTCACCCCGGGCTTGACCCGGGGTCGCGCTTTGCGGGCGTCGCTGAACGGGACCCCGGATCAAGTCCGGGGTGCCGTTGATGTCAGCTCACCCCCAACAGCGCCTTCTTCTCGTCCGCCGTCAGCCAGTCCGCCGCCGACACTTCGCGCCACAGCGCCATCCGGTCCTCGGCCATCGCCGGCACCCGATCCAGATCGACGCGCAGCTCCGCACCCGCGAACCAGCCCGACAGGCCCTCCGCGATCGCCCCCAAAATCTTCGCGCAGAGCGGCAGCACCGTCAGCCGCCACAGCGCGCGATTGGCCTCGCGATAATTGGCGTAGGTCGCATCGCCCGGCAGCCCGAGCAGCATCGGCGGCACCCCGAACGCCATCGCAATCTCGCGCGCGCTCGACTCTTTCAGCGCCAGGAAATCCATCTCCGCTGGCGACAGCGACAGCGCCTGCCACTTGAGCCCACCCTCCAGCAGCAGCGGCCGCCCCGCATTCGCCCCGCCCGCGAAACTCTCCGCCAGTTCCTCGCGCAACCGGTCGACCTGCTCGGCCGATAAGGGCATCCCCTTGTCGCCCGGGTCATGCACCAACGCCCCCGACGGCCGCGCCGCATTGTCCAGCAGCGCCGCGTTCCACTTCGCCGCGGCATTATGCGCGGCGATCGCGCCAGACGCGGCGCCCAGACACCCCGCGCCATAATGATCGTCCAACGGATGCAGCGCCTTCACATGCACGACCGCGGTCCGCCCCGCGCCGTCTTCGGCGGGCAACACGGCCGCAGAGCCGCCCGCCGTTTGGCCGCCCACCTTGTAACGATAGGCCACCGGCCACCCGCGTGCGTCGGCTTCGACCGTCACCCGGTCGGGCCGCAGCGCAAACAGCTCCGCCGGCGCCCCGGCGCCATCGGTCAGGATCTGCACATAGCCATTGCCATGCAGCAGCAACTGCGACGCCAGCGTCTCGACCAGCCCCTGCCCGCCCGCCGTCGCCGCAACCAGGGCCCCAAGCGCCGGATCGCTCGCCACCACCGGCGCCGACCCCGCCGCCTCGGCCACCAGCCGCACCGCCCGCTGCACGATAGCATTGCCCAGATACCCCTCCCGCACCTGCGCCTCGAACGACAACGGCGCGGGCGCCGTCCACATCCCATAGACACGCGACAAAGCGGGCCGCGCAGGCCCCTGCGCAGCCTTACGGCCAAACCAGTTCATGATGTTCTCCGCAAAAAAGAACGGCCAGCAGACGCTGGCCGGAGACATACTCGCTATGACGCCAAATTCAGTCGGCCAACGTTGGAGTGTCTTCGTGCGCCATCTCGGCGAAGCTTACCAATATGGCACCAAGCCTGATTTCATCGTCCCCGATATGGGCACGAACCTTAATCGCACAGTCTCGCTCTATTACTAGGCTCTGCATCCGCACCGGAAAAAACAGTTCAAAAAATGGAACTGAATTTGCGTCACTAAATGGAGAAGGAGGAGGAGCCACAAGCGCTTCGAGTTCTACCTGCGCCTCAAATAGTGCCTCGTCACTGTCCGAACGCGATATACGGAGGGTGATCGCAAGCGATTCTGTCGGCGGCTCAATACGCAAGCTGACGGCCGCGCACAATTGGGGAAGAGTCACCGGCGCAGCAGCAGAAATGACCAAGGCATTTCGATAAACGCCAACATATGTAAGCTTCCCGCCAAGCTCCTCACGAATATCATCGCAAAAGACCACATGACCGGTCGGCAAGCGAGGATTGATGATCATGCGACAGCCATTGCGGACTCTGCAGCTCGCGTCCCGATAGCAAGCGGCACCGCATTCGGTTCGCGAAGGGTCGAAAGAGCGCCCGGTTTTACGAGCGGAGCATTCAGCCCCGCTTCTCGTTCGGGTTTCACCAGCTGGAAATCGATTTCCCGGCCCATCGACCATGCAAGTTCGGCGACCCGGCCCAAAGTTATGTCCTGTCGTCCATTCAACTCGCGACTGATGACCGACCGATGTACACCGATGGCTTTAGCAACCGCCGATTGATTGATGCCAGAGGCCGCCTGTTCTTCCACCAGCGCCCGCTGCAACGCGCGCCGAACTTTCGAAATGAAACGACCAGCGGCACGCTTGCTAGGGCTGATAGCTATCTGAAACGACGTCATTTGGATCATCTCCAGCAACAAATTTCGGCTCATCTAAATCGAGCCGCTCTCTAAATCTCACCGCCTGATCGCGGTAGCCGCGATACAGGCTCATCTGCTTAACCCGCAATGTGGTGTCGCAATCACACACAATGAAGCAGTCCTTTTGCGCAAACCATCCAAATATGCGCAAATCTGCGGTTTTCAGTTCCCACACACCATCGCCAACGGGTCGCACGGCTTTGAAGCGTTGTCCTATCGCTAGCGGTTCTCCGACACAAAACTCGTAAACCAGCGCATCGAGTTGTTGGGCTGGATCTTCTTCAATATTCCAATTCGACGCAGTGTCCGGAAGCTCCTTTTCCATCCAGTCCCGAGCGCGCGGAAGGAGGAAGATGCGTCTGACTTCCAATTCTCGCGGGCCTAAGCCGGGGTCGAGTCTGTACAACGCGCCGGACAGCATCAATTCTAAAACCGTTGCCATTTAAGTCAACACATGTTGCTTAGCGATTAACATCGGTCATTTGTATTCGTTCTGTTCCCCAAGTCAATCAAACCACCCGCACCCCCGGCTCCCGTCCCGTCTTCATCCCGTCCAGCAAAGCCGCCAGCGCCCAAACGCACGCATCGGCCCGATCGGGCGACCGCCCGGGCCCCGCATAGCCGCCGCCCACCTGCAGCCCGCAAAGCTGATCCTCCAGCGCCGCGAACGAGCCCGCATGGATCACCCGCCCGCGCTCGTAAGCGAGCGCGACCGGCTCCGCCCGTCGCGCCTTTCCGACGCTCGCACGGACCGGCACCACCGGCAGCGTGCAATCGGCCTGGCGCAGCGTATTCTCCACCATATCGCCGCCCATATTGCTCTCGGCGACGATCCGGTCCGCGCCCCAGCGCGCCGCCGCGCTCGCCACCGCCTGCGCCCATACGCCCGGCGGCGGATTTTCGATGCTCGCATCCTCGACCACCGCCAGCCGGTGGTCGCGAAGCAAAACCGCGACGACGATCCCGCACGCATCGCCCGTGCTGGTCGCCGGCGGATCGACCCCGATGATCACGCGCACCGGCTTGCCGATGTCATCGGCACCGACCCGGCACCGCTCGACCAGCCCGCGCGTCCACAGCGCGCCCTCGACATCCTCAAGCATCTCGCCATCCAACTCCTGCCGCCCCAGCCGCGTGCCGCCATATTGTGCAATCATATGCGTCACGAAATTTGGCGGCAGGTGTGGGTTTTCCGCCGTCCGTCCCAGGCTCGTGATACATCCCGGCACGGCCGCGACCTTCATCATCATTGGCACTGGACGCGGTGTCGTCGTGACCAGCACGCGCGGCTTTTCGCCCAGCCGCATCCCAAGCATCAAATTGTCCCATGCCGCCTCGCCGCCCTTCTTCCATTTCGCCAATTCATCGCACCAGGCGAGATTATGTTCGGGACCGCGCAGATTTTCGGGCGCACCGGCCGAATATAATGTCGCGACCGCACCGCTGTCGAAATGCAGCTCGCGCAGCCGATATCGCCATTGAGGAGCTTCGTCGGCGCGCGCCACCGCCAGCAATCCGCTCGGCCCCTCGATCATCACGCGCATGCCGTCATTTTCGTTCGCCGCGACCAGCGCGATGCGGGCGCCCGGCATGCGCCGCGCCATTTCGCTGATCCATTCCGAACCGGCACGCGTCTTGCCGAACCCGCGCCCCGCACGGATCAACCAGACCGGCCAGTCACCCGGCGGCTCGCGCTGCCCCGCATGCGCCCACTGATACCAACGCTCGTCCAGCTCCTGCGCATATTTGCGCGGAATTTCGCGCAGCACGCGCCCTCTGTCTTCGGGCGCCAGTGCCAAAAGCCTGTCGAGAATGGTCTCGCCTTCACAGAGCGCCAATCGCTCAAGCCAGCGCGCAAGCTGCATCATTCCTCTCCAGTCTTCGCCTTGCGCTCGCGCTGCTGCTCGATGATCGCGATGCGGCGCAGGATTTCAGTGTCGGTTTCCTCCGCAGTCGGCCGATTGCGCGCGTTCAGGCGCACCCGCTTGGCGCGGCCGCCTTCGATGCTGGCGCGATGCTTGTTCATCAGGTCGATCGCCTGCGCGACCGTCATCGCGCCGACGACTGCTATCGCTTCGGGATTGTCGTCATGCGCGACGTCGATCGTCTGGATCGCGCGTTCGACCAGCGCCATTTCCAGCCGCGCATAGCCGCTGTCGAGCGCCGCCTGCCATGCCTCGGCAAAAGACGGATCGCGGCGCCGCAGATTATAGGCAGCCGACGGTGCAAAGCCCGCCACCGCCGCCGCGCCGCGCACGTGGCAGTTTTCGGCCAGTGCCTCCAGAAACGCCTGTCTTTGAATGTCGCTTATTTCCCGCCGCGCGGACTGCGGACGATCATCATCCTCGGGCCCCTCGCGTCCGTCATCCGTCGATTCATCCATCGCCACCTCCCAAAACAAACGGGGCCAAAACTAACGGCCCAAAGCAATCGGGCCGGAACAACCTCCCGCAAACGGAAGGCCGCCGGCCCGACTCGCAATTCTTCATGATGTGGTATTTGTACCATATCAGCGTGACGATGTCAAGTGAAATAACCTATATGGTTTCTTTCAACGAAAATCCGAACATCAACGCCACGGCTCGCGCTTGTCAAAGCCCGGGCGCCCAACTATCCGTCGCGCACTCATAACCGGGGCTCCCGACCGGCGGGCTCCATCACCAAAGATTGCTTCTGCTGAGCCCTCTTCCCGCCACGTCCCCCACCAGGTCTCACGACTCTCCCTATGTCGAACAGCTCAACATCGGTGCGGGGCGCCGTACGCTCGCCATCAGCCTGGCCGTGGCGATCGCGGCGCTGCTGCTCCTCCTGCTGCTGAACTGGGGTGCCGAAGAACAGCCGGGCAAAAAGGATGATTATGTCAGCGTGGTGAGCCTGGAGGCCACCGAGGCGCCGAATGATGCGGCCGAGGCGAGCCAGCCAAAGCCGCAGAAGGCCGAGGATCGCGATTCGTCGCCGGAGCCCGAGCCGGACAAACCGCAGCCGCTGGAACAGGCCGCCCCGCTGCCGCCGCCGCCCATCGTGCCAAAGGCTGCTCCCCCGATGGCGCCGCCCGCCGAACAGCCGCCGTCACCCCCGACGCCCAAGATCGGGGCGCGGCCGCCCGACGGACGCGTTTACGGGCCGCCCAATACGGGCGGGTCGCCCGCATCGCGCGATTCCGAGCGGGTGGGAACGGCGCCCAATGGCGAGCCGCTCTATGCCGCGGCCTGGTATCGCGAGCCGAGCGATGACGAACTGCGCGGCTATCTTGCGACGGCCAGCGGGCCGGGATGGGGGCTGATCGCCTGCCGCACCGCGCCCGATTACCGCGTCGAAGATTGCGTCGGGCTCGACGAATATCCGGCTGGTTCGCAGATCGAGCGCGCGGTGCTTGCGGCCGCCTGGCAGTTCAAGGTCCGCCCGCCGCGCCTCGGCGGCCGCCAGATGGTCGGCGCCTGGGTCCGAATCCGGATCGATTACGGCATCAGGCGGCGCTGAACGGGGCGCCGCCCCGGCACCCGCCCGTCAGCCCGCGATCGGCGCCAGGCCGTCCATGATCGCAGTCAGCGCCAGCGCATTCTCGCGCTCCATCGCGCTGTGCCCGGCGTTGGTCACGACATAGGTCGCGGGCGCGCCGCCTGCATCATGCAGCGCCTCGACCAGCCGCGACGCCTGTGTCAGCGGGCATACTTCGTCGAAGCGGCCGTGGACGATATGCACCGGGATGCTCGCCAGCGTGGCGATATTGTCGAAGAAATGTCCCGCGGGCAGGAACAGCTCGTTCGCGAAATAATGCGCCTCGATCTGCGCAAAGCTCAGGGCGAAATCGGCCTCGCCGAACTTGCCCGTATCGGCGGTCTCGGGGATCATGTTCGAGATCACGCCTTCCCACAAGGACCAGGTCAGCGCCGCCTTCAACTGGCGTTCCTTCTCGGCCGCGGTCGCGGGCACCATGTCGAAGATCGCCTTGTACGACTTCATCACATCCTTGCGTTCGTCGGCGGTCAGGAGCGACAGCAGTTCGGCCCACTCCGCGGGATATTTCATATAGGCGCCGGGCTCGGTCAGCCCGTACGGGTCGGCATCCCACGTCGCGGCGTTGCCCTGGTACAGATAAAGCAGATCCTCGGGCGCGCCCAGAAAGATGCCGCGCAGGATCAGGCTTGCCGTATGCGCGGGGTGCGCGATCGCATAGGCCATCGCCAGCGTGCTGCCCCAACTCCCCCCGAACACATGCATGGGCCCCGCAATTTCCAGCTCCTCGCGCAATTTCTCGACATCGCCGATCAGGTCGGCGGTCGTGTTTTTGCTGAGCGCGACCGCCGGCCCCGCCGACGCGACGGTCGGCTCGCTCTTGCCGCACCCGCGCTGGTCGAACAGGATGACGCGATAGCGCTTCGGATCGAAGAAACGGGCCATGACCGGTGCGCATGCGCCGCCGGGTCCGCCGTGGAGGAACATCACCGGTTCGCCCGCCGGGTTGCCATATTCTTCCCAATAGATGCGGTGCGCCGGATCGCGGTCGACCTCCAGCCAGCCGAAATTCAGGCACGGCGGCTGCGGATAGACCCAGTCGTCGCCGATCTTGCTCGAAGCCTGCAACCGCGAAAAATCCATGCCCATCCGCCTTATCTGGTGACGCAGCCGCCAACCGGTCTGCGGCGTCCGACTTAGCCTCTCGAACGCCCATGTCCACTGCTCGCATTTTGACCCGCATTTTGGGTTGAAGAAGTCGCGATAGTTTGCGACCCGTTGGGCGGCTGGCCGAAAGTGGGATCGGGACAGACCGGAACAATCCAACAAGGGGCTGCTTTTCATGCACAAACTCGCATTTATCGGCGCGAGCCTTCTCGCGCTTATCCCGCAAACGAGCTTCGCGCAGGAAGAGCCGGCGCCCGCTGCAGCCGAAGCCGCCGCCCCCGCCCCCGAGACCGCCACCGCCGCCCCCATGTCCGCCTCCGCAGCCGGCAGCGCGCGCACGGCGCCCGAGCGCCGCCTCACCGGCGCCGACCTCTTCGACCTTTCGATCGCCGCCGATCCGCAGATCAGCCCCGACGGGCGCCATATCGCCTATGTCCGCCGCTCGAACGACATCATGTCCGACCGCGCGGTCAGTTCGATCTGGCTGATCGACACCGCCACGGGTGAGGAAACCCCCGTGGCGGGGCGCAGCGGCGGCGCCTTTGCGCCGCGCTGGTCGCCCGACGGCAAGCGCCTCGCCTTCGCCTCGACCGAGGGCGGCAGCGCGCAGCTCTGGGTGCGCTGGATGAACGGCGGCGAGGCCGTCCGGCTCACCGGCTTGCCGACCAGCCCGTCCAGCCTCGCCTGGTCGCCCGACGGCCGCTCGATCGCCTATACGATGCTCGTCAAGGACGACGGCCCCAGCTTCGGCGCGGCGCCGAAGAACAAGCCCGAGGGCGCGAAATGGGCCGACCCGCTAGAGGTCCATGACCTTCTTGCCTATCGCGCCGACGGCGAAGGCTATCTCGAACCCGGCTTCGAAAAGATCTTCGTCGTTCCCGCGACCGGCGGCTCGCCGCGCCAGCTTACCTTCGGCCCCTATCACGACGGCGGCCCCTTGAGCTGGTCGCGCGACGGCCGCACCATCTATTTCAGCGCGAACCGCAAGCCCGACTGGGAACGCGACCCCGTCGAAAGCGAAATCCACGCACTCGACGTCACGAGCGGCACGGTCACCGCGCTGACCGACCGCAACGGCCCCGACACCGACCCGCTCGTCTCGCCCGACGGGGGCAAGATCGCCTATCTCGGCTTCGACGACAAATTGCGCGCCTACGAAAACACACAGCTCTACATCATGAACCGCGACGGATCGGGCAAGCGCAGCCTGACCGGCAATTGGGACTATGGGATCGACGCGATCAAATGGGCCGCCGACGGCAAATCGCTCTATGCCCAATATGACGATCACGGCGAAACCAAGGTCGCGCGCATCGGCCTCGATGGTACCGTACGCACCGCCGCGACGGGCCTCTCGGGCGGCGGGCTCGACCGCCCCTATACCGGCGGCAGCTTCTCCGTGTCGGACGGCGGCGCGATCGCCTTCACCGGCGGCACCGCGACCCGGCCGGCGGAGGTTCAGCTCAATCGCGGCGGCACCGCGCGCATCCTCACCGACCTCAACCGGAGCCTACGCGAAGTGAAATCGCTCGGCGAGGTGCGCAAGATCACCGTCGCCTCCAGCCACGACGGCAAGACGATCGAGGGCTGGCTGACCCTCCCACCCGGCTATCGCGACGGCCAGCGCGTGCCGCTGATCCTCGAAATCCACGGCGGCCCCTTTTCGGCCTATGGCGGCCATTTCTCGACCGACAATCAGCTTTACGCCGCGGGCGGCTATGCCGTTCTCTCGGCGAACCCGCGCGGGTCGACCAGCTATGGCGCGGCCTTCGCGAACGAAATCGACAAGGCCTATCCGGGCAATGACTATTTCGACCTCATCAGCATCGTCGACTGCGCGATCGAACTCGGCTTCGCCGATCCGAACGCCCTCTTCGTCACCGGCGGCTCGGGCGGCGGCGTGCTCACCAGCTGGATCGTCGGCAAGACCAACCGCTTCAAGGCCGCCGTCACCCAAAAACCGGTGATCAACTGGACGACGCAGGCGCTCACCGCCGACGGTCCCGGCTTTTTCGGCCCCTATTGGCTCGGTGCCGAGCCTTGGGAAAAGCCCGAACTCTTCTGGTCGCGCTCGCCGCTCTCGCTCGTCGGCAATGTCGAAACCCCGACGCTCGTCATCGTCGGCGCCGAGGATTACCGCACTCCGGTCAGCGAATCCGAACAATATTACACCGCACTCCGCCTCCGCGGCGTGCCCAGCGCGCTGATCAAGGTTCCCGGCGCCGGCCACGGCACCATCGCCGCACGCCCCTCGCAGTCCGCGGCCAAGGCCTCGGCGATCTTGGCTTGGTTCGAAAAATACAAGAAGGGCTGGGCGCGGCCCGCGGGCGACGCGGCAACGAAATAGCCCGCCCGTCCCGCGGGGGGCTCGGGGGTTGGAAGCTCAGATTTCATCGCCAAAGCCCCTCCTCTTCAGGGGAGGGGCTATGTTGGCGCTACGGCAGCGTCCGGTCGTTACCCGAACTTCGTCATCCCGGGCTCGACCCGGCATCCCGCTTTTCGAAACACCCACCGGCTTCGAAATCAAGCGGGACCCCGGATCAAGTCCGGGGTGACGATATGGAGAGGTCTGCAACCGGTCGCTTTGAGCTCCGCCCTTTCTCCGTTCGTGTCGAGCGAAGTCGAGACACCCATCGACGAAACGCCCAGCCCGATGGGCATCTCGACTTCGCTCGATGCGGACGGTTTAGATTGGGTGGAGTATCCACTCCCAGTCGTTTCCCGTCATTCCATCCAGATTAGCGGTAAACGGCCGATAGGGGGCGCTAAGCGGGCATTCAGCCACCCACTTCCGTCATCCCGGGCTCGACCCGGGATCCCGCTTTCCTTGCGCATCGACCGGCTTCGACTTCAAGTGGGGCCCCGGATCAAGTCCGGGGTGACGAGGGATAGAGAGGCCCGCTAACGGTCGAAATCCGCCACACAACGACCCCAAAAGCCCAAAACCACATCCATCGCAAAATTATATCAACTCGATTCCAATATCTTATAATTATATCGCATACGATTTAATCGCAACCGCTTGACCTCAGCCACCGACTCGCTTAATTACATCGCATCCGATCTAAACGGATACGATCATAACCCCCGAAAGGAACCTGAAATGGCTGACAAAATCATCTTCACCGGCACCACCCACGTCAAAGGCGGCCCCGACGGCTATGCCCGCAGCACGAACGACATTCTCGACCTTGCGCTGCCCCAGCCGCACCCCGCCGCCGAAAATCTCTTCGCCGCCGCCTGGTCGGCCTGCTTCATCGGCGCGCTCGAACTCTCCGCCGGACAGCGCAAGATCAAGCTGCCCGCAAGCCCCGAAGCCGACACCACGATCGAAGTTCTGATGAACGATGGCGGCTTCTTCCTCCGCGCCCGCCTCGACATCGCGGTCCCCGGCATCGACCCCGTCACCGCCCGCGAACTGATCGACAATGCGCACAAGATCTGCCCCTATTCGAAGGCGGTCGAAGGCAATATCGACATCGAACTCAACCTCGTCTGATGTCTCTCCGGGCGGTGCTGCCCTCCCCCCTGGCAGGCACCGCCCGGTTGACACCCGCGAATTCCGATTTCATCGTATGCGCTTGAATTATCGGACGTTCGCCAAGGAATCCCAATGACCCAGTCGCCACCCACCGAACGGCCCAAACTCGGGGAATTCCTCTGCTTCGCGGTCTATTCGGCGAACCTCGCCTTCGGCCGCGCCTATCGCCCGATCCTCGAAAAACTCGGCCTCACCTATACCCAATATGTCGCGCTCGTCGCCCTGTGGGAACAGGACGATCAGACCGTCGGCGAGCTTGGCGATAAGATGTTTCTCGAATCGAACACGCTCACCCCCATTCTCAAGAAGCTCGAACAATCGGGCTTTATCGAGCGCCGCCGCGACCCCGCCGACGAGCGTCAGGTTCGCATCCGGCTGACCGCCAAGGGCAGCGAGCTGCGCAGCCACGAGATCGGCAATGAATTGTTCGACGCGACCGGGCTCGGCGACAGCTTCTTCGACGTCCAGAAATCGGTCGCCAAGCTGCGCGACAATCTGATGCGCTCGCTGGACGACTGACCGCCCGCTCAAGCGGCGTCGTGGAAAATGACGCCCAGCGTGTGCCGCCGGCCCGACCGGATTTCGCTGACCCCATGGCGCATCGCGACGCGATAGTCGCCGCGCGCGCCCTTTACCGGGCGCGCATTCACCGCGAACACCACCGCATCGCCTTTCGCCAGCGGCACCACGGCGGCCCGCGATTGCATCCGCGGCCTTTGCTCGGTCAGCACGAATTCGCCGCCGTCGAAATCCGCTCCCGGGGCCGACAGCAGCGCCGCGACCTGCAACGGAAAGACATGCTCGCCATACAGGTCCTGATGCAGGCAATTATAATCGCCCGCGCCATATTGCAGCAGCAAAGGCGTCGGCCGACGCTGCCCCGCATCATGGCACCGCGCCAGAAATTCCGTGTGCGCGGCGGGAAAGCGCACCGCCATCCCCATCCGCTCGTGCCAGCGGTTCGCGATCGGCGCCAGGTGCGGATATAATCCGTCCCGCAAATCCGCGACGAGCGGCGGCAGGGGATAAGCGAAGTAGCGATATTCCCCGCGCCCGAACCCATGCCGCGCCATATGGACATGGCTGCGAAACCCAGCCTCGCGGCCATAGAGCGCGGCACTCTCGTCGCATTCGGCATCGCTCAATATGCGCGGCAACACCGCCCAGCCCTCGCGGTCGAGCGCCGCCGCGACATTCGTCCAGTCCAGCGTGCAGAGGCGCGCCGCGATAGTCTTTTCGATCGTTTCGGTCATGACCCCGCCATGCCACGGCCGGCACGGCCGCACGCCCCGTTTCTTGCTGTCAAACCGCCGCGCGCGCGCAACCGGGAACCGCAAGCTTGCCATATCGAAGCGAGATTGTTACCTCTCCCGTCCATTCCAACGCGAAGAAAGGAGGGCGTAAATGAAATATTCGTTCGCAGCATGCCCTCCCGGAAGGTTTCGATCCTTCGAGCGCTTCGACCACTAGGTCCTGAAGCCTCCGTGATCCGGGTCCCCGACCCGATCGCTCCCTGACTTAACGCTTTGGAGACGGCGCCCCGCGCGCCGGTTCATGATATGACATCGACGCCTCAAAAGGGCCGCGCGGATTCGATCCGCCGCGTCCTCGACTTTACCTTTCGCCACTGGGCCGGGCAGCGCGGACGCGCGGCCTTCATCGCCCTGTTCATCACCGCCGCGACGCTCACGGAGGTTTTCGTGCCGCTGTTTGCGGGACGCCTGATCGACGCGCTCGCGGCGGGCCGGAGCGACGGCGCCTTCGCGCTGTTCGCGGCAATGGCGGCGCTCGGCCTCGCGATGGTGCTGCTCCGCCACGTCGCCTGGGCCGGCATCGTCCCCTTCACCCTGCGCATGATGCGGGGCGTGACGCAGGACAGCTTTCACCGCGTCCAGCGCTTTTCGACCGACTGGCACGCCAATGCCTTTGCCGGTTCGACCGTGCGCAAGATCACGCGCGGCATGTGGGCGTTCGACACGCTCAACGACGTCCTGCTGCTGCAGTTGCTGCCTTCGGTCGTCGTGCTCGTCGGCACGATGCTCCTCCTTGGCTGGCACTGGCCGCTGCTCGGGCTTGTCATGGGCGTCGGCGCCGCTGCCTATGTCGCGATGACCGTCGTGCTTGCCACACGCTGGGCGTCGCCCGCCGCGACCTTGTCGAACGCATGGGATACAAAGCTTGGCGGCCTCCTCTCGGACGCGATCGGGTCGAACGCCGTCGTCAAGGCGTTCGGTGCCGAAGACCGCGAGGAAGCGCGCGTCGAAACGCTGCTCGCCAAATGGGCAAAGCGGACGCGGCGCACCTGGATGCGCTATACCTGGTCGGGCAGCGCGCAGATCCTTCTCCTCTGGGTCGTGCGCAGCGCGATCACCGGCGCGGCATTATGGCTGTGGTGGCACGGCGCCGCCACGCCGGGCGATGTCGCCTATGTGCTGACCAGCTATTTCGTCGTCCACGGCTATCTCGTCGATATCGGCTTTCACATCCACCATCTGCAGCGTTCGGTGAACGAGATGGAGGAACTCGTCGACCTTCACGACCAGCCGCTGGGGATCGAGGACCGGGCGGATGCGCAGCCGATCCGGATCGATGCCGGCGAGGTGCGTTTCGACGACGTGACGTTCCGCTATGGCGGGCACGATACGCCGCTCTACGAGCATCTCGACGTCCTGATCCGCGGCGGCGAACGGGTCGGCCTTGTCGGCCACTCGGGGTCGGGCAAGACCAGCTTCGTCAAACTTATCCAGCGCCTCTATGACGTCGGCGAGGGCCGGGTGACGATCGACGGGCAGGATGTGTCGCACGCGACGCAGCAATCGCTGCGCGCGCAGATCGCGATCGTGCAGCAGGAACCGATCCTGTTCCACCGCAGCCTGGCCGACAATATCGCCTATGCCCGCCCCGACGCGACCCGCGCCGAGGTCGAGGCGGCGGCGCGGCTCGCCAATGCGCATGATTTCATCGCGCGCCTGCCGCGCGGCTATGCGACGCTCGTCGGCGAACGCGGGGTCAAGTTGTCGGGCGGCGAACGGCAGCGCGTGGCGCTCGCGCGCGCGTTCCTTGCCGATGCGCCGATCCTGATCCTCGACGAGGCGACGTCGAGCCTCGATTCGGAAAGCGAGGCGCTGATCCAGCAGGCGATGGACCGGCTGATGAAGGGCCGCACCGCGATCGTCATCGCGCACCGTTTGTCGACGGTGCGGACGCTCGACCGGATTCTGGTCTTCGATCAGGGCCGCGTCATCGAGGACGGCGACCATGAAACGCTGCTCGCCAATACAGGGGGGCAGTATCGCCGGCTGTTCGACCGCCAGTCGGGCAACATCGTCGACGAGGCGGACGCGCTCATCGACGGCTAGAAACGATGATCCGGGGCGCCTTCCTTTTCGGCGCCCCGGCACATCGGCTTCGCAGCCATCCCCACCGGCCAGCTCAGCTCATAGGTGACGAGGAAGCCGTCATGATCCGACAATTGCGGCCCGCTCGCGCCGCCGTCGAACAAGGCTTCGACGCGGATCGGCCGCACTGTCAGCTCCGCGCCGTCGGCGAAGAATTGCAGGTCCTGCGTGTCCATCCACGGCGCGTCGCCGTCCCACGACATCTTCACCTCGCACGCCGACGCCGGATCGATGCAGACTTCGTGGACCAGCGTCAGCGGGTGATATTCTGAAAACTCCGCCCAGCGATCTTCCGAATGGCGCATGTTGAAATCGCCGCCAAAGATCAGCGGCACCGCCATATCCTGCGTCCGCGCGATGAATTCCGACGCCGCGATCGCCTGCCGCGCATGCGCCTCGCCGTCGCGCGCCTCCGACACCCCCGACGCGCCGCGCGAATTCATGTGCGTGTTATAGATGTCGATCGGCGCGGGGACGCCCGGCATCGCGATTCGCGCCAGCATCACCCCCTTGTTCGACAGGCAGTCGAGCCCCGCGCAGGCGCGCCGGCCATAGGCGTCGAGCGCCGTCTCCACGATCGGATAGCGCGACGCGATCGCCAGCCCGCCGCCGACCAGCTTGATGCCCAGCTCGCCCTTCAGCGGCTTTGCCTTGCCCGCCATCTTGCCCTGATCGGCGATATAGGGCCTGGTCGTCCGCCGCGGCCCCGGCGCGATCGCCGGATACCCGCTTGCTTCGACCGCGCGCTTCGCCGCGCCGCTGAACATCTCCTGGAACAGGATGACGTCGGGGCCCCTGCCCGCCTCGCGCATCGCCGCCAGCCGCTCGCCGATCTGCTTCAGCTCCGCCGACCGCCCCTTGCGCGCCGGCCAGCCCAGCCCTTCCAGATTATAGGTCAGCACCGACAGCGTCGCGCTTGCCGATTGCCCGTCCTTCGCGACCGTCACCGACGCAGCGGGCGCCGCGTCGCACGCCATCACGCGCAGCGGCGGCTTCGGCCCACACGCCGCAAGCGCGAGCGCGCCTGCCGCGACAAAAGGCCGCCGGAAAAACGAAGCGCGAAGAACAGCAGTCATCACCCGCCCCTAACGCACGCGGCTGCCCTCGTCACCGCCCGGGCGGTTCACAATGCGCTCCGCCGTGCTAGGGCAGGCCATCCAGTCAGCAGCGGAACCGATTCATCATGACCCTACGCCACGTCGCCGCCCTCCTCCCCTTCCTCCTCGCCGCGCCCGCCGCGGCGCAGTCCGGCATCGACGCCGCGAACCTCACCCAAACCGTCCGCACCCTCGCCTCCGACCAGTTTCAGGGCCGCGCGCCCGGCACGATCGGCGAGGAGCGCACGATCGGCTATCTGATCGGTCGGTTGCAGGCGCTGGGGCTCGAACCCGCGGGTACCGGCGGCGGCTGGACCCAGCCCGTCCCCCTGCTCCACACCCGCCTCGGCACCCCGACGACGCTCGGCTTCGACCGCAAGGGCACGGCAACGCCGCTCACCTTCGGCACCGACATCTATCTCTCGACGCTGCAGCCGAAGGATCAGGCGGTGATCGCGAACGCCCCGCTCGTCTTCGTCGGCTATGGCGTCGCCGCGCCCGAACGCGGCTGGGACGATTTCAAGGGTCAGGATTTGAAGGGCAAGGTCGCGGTCTTCCTGATCAACGACCCCGATTTCGTCGCGACCAAGGGCGAGGATAGCTTCGGCAAGTTCGGCGGCCGGACGATGACCTATTATGGCCGCTGGACCTATAAGTTCGAAGAGGCCGCGCGCCGCGGCGCGATCGGCGCGCTGATCGTCCACGACACCGACGGCGTCGGCTATGGCTGGAACGTCGTCAAAGCACCGGGCGGCGAAAATTACGGCCTCGTCATGCCGCCCGAAAAGGTGACCAGCCTCGCGCTCCAGGGCTGGATTTCGGGCGAGACCGCGACCAGCCTGTTCGCAAACGCCGGACAGGATCTGGCAAAGCTGCGCACCGCCGCGCGCCGCAAGGATTTCAAGCCCGTCGACCTCGGCACCGGCTTCAACGCCGCGATCCCGGTGACGCAGGAAGTCGTGCAAAGCCAGAATGTCCTCGCCAAGATCCCCGGCGCCAAACGCCCCGACGAGGTCGTCATCTATGGCGCGCATTGGGATGCCTATGGCGAAGGGGCGCCCGACGAAAAGGGCCGCATCTATCGCGCCGGCGCCAATGACGACGCGCTCGGCGTCGCCGGCCTGTTCGAAATCGCGCGCAATTTCAAAGCCGCTCCCGCCCCCGACCGCACGATCGCCTTCGCCTTCTGGACCGCCGAGGAACGCGGGCTGCTCGGTTCGGAGGCCTATGCCCAAAACCCGATCTTCCCGGCGGAAAAAACCGTCGCCAACTTCGGTCTCGACATCCTCCAGACCGCCGGCAAGGCAAAGGACGTCGTCCTCGTCGGCAAGGGACAGGGCACGCTGGAGGACGATCTCGCGCGCGTCGCCGCCACGCAAGGCCGCACCGTCAGCGTCGAAAGCCTCCCCGAACGCGGCCTCTTTTACCGCGCCGACCATTTCAGCCTCGCCAAGCGCGGCGTCCCCGTCCTTCTGATGATGGGCATCGCGGGCGCCTCCGACCTTGTCGAGGGCGGCAAGCCCGCCGGGCAGGCATGGGTCGATGCCTATACCGGCAAATGCTATCATCAGGCGTGCGACGCGTGGGACGAAAGCTGGAACTTGGACGGCGCGGTGCAGGACATCTCGATCTTCTATACGATCGGCGACGAACTCGCCCGCTCGGCCAAATGGCCGGGCTGGAAGGACGGCAGCGAATTCAAGGCCGTTCGCGACAAGAGCGCGGCATCGCGGAAATAAGCGGGCGGCGGTGACGGCTGACGGCCGGACGTGGACCTCCTCATATCGTCACCCTCGAACGCGACGCGCGGCTCGTTCGACTTGACCCGGGGTCCCGCTGATGCCGAAGCCGGCGATTGCGGCAAAGAAGCGGAATCCCGGGTCAAGCCCGGGATGACGAAGTCCGGAAACGACCGGTTGCTGCCTTATCTATCTTCGTCACCCCGGACCTGATCCGGGGTCCCACTTGATGCCGAAGCCGGTAGATGCCGAAGAAAAGCGGGATCCCGGATCAGGTCCGGGATGACGAGGGTGGGGGGTCGAGCGGCCCTTCCCCACCCCCAAACCAGCCCTCTACGCAGCACAAAGACAATCACACGCTGAAATAATATTGCGCCCGGCCCGTCGCTGCGCAACAAGCCCGTCATTCGATAGGAGATCCCGATGCGCTTTGCCGTTGCCCTGATGCTGCTCCCCGTCCTGCCCCTCGCGCCGATGACCGCGCCTGCCTTCGCACAGGCTGCACCGCAAGCCGGGGCGCAGGACCAGGTCCTGCTCCAGTTCCTCGATCAGGCGTTCGAAGAGCGGCTGGGCCTCAGCCCCGAATCGCAGACCCAGCTCGGGCTCAAGACCAACTACGACAAGCTCGATGATTACACCGACGCCGCATCGGTGCGCGAACAGGACCTCATGGAGCGCCAGCTCAAGGACATGCGCGCGCGCTTCAAGCCCGACCAGCTCGGCGAGAGTGCGCGCGTTAGCTACCGCTTGTTCGAATATGAAGTTGAACGCGGCCGCGAATCGCTCCGCTTTCGCAAGCTGCGCTTTCCCGTGTCGACCAACGGCAGCCCGGCGGGCGCGATCCCCGTCCTGCTGATCAACAATCACAAGGTCGACAGCGTGCAGGATGCCGAGGCCTATATCGCCCGCCTGCGCGACACCGATCGCGTGATGCGCGAAGTCGCGGCGACGATGCGCGAGCAGGCCGCGGCGGGCATCATCCCCAACAAGGTCAATTTCGCCCCCGCGCGGGCCGATGCGCTCAAGGTGATCACGGGGGCGCCCTTCGGCGCCGGCGCCGATTCGACGCTGATGGCCGACTTCCGCAAAAAGGTCGACGCACTGGACGCGCCCGCCGCGACCAAGGCCAAGCTGATCGCCGAAGCAGGCGCCGCGCTCACCGGCCCGTTCAAGCATGGCTATGATACGCTGGTCGCCGCGATCGACGCGATCGAGCCCCAATCGAAGGGCAATTTCGGCGCGTGGAACCTCCCCGACGGCGCCGCTTATTACGCCGACCGGCTGAAAAGCTCGACCACCACCAGCCTTACCGCCGACCAGATTCACGACCTCGGCCTCGCCCAGGTCGCGGCGATCCGCGGCGAGATGGAGGCGATCAAGCGCGAGGTCGGCTTTACCGGTACGCTCGAACAATTTTTCGACCACATCCGCACCGATCCGCAATTCAAATATCCGAACACCGAGGCGGGGCGCGAAACCTATCTCGCCGACGCGCGCGCGGTGATCGCATCGGTCATGGATGTCGCACCACGCTATTTCCGCGTGCTGCCCAAGGCCGCGCTGGAAGTGCGCGCGGTCGAGAAATGGCGCGAGGGGACGGCGTCGACCGCTTTTTACAACCCGCCCTCGGCCGACGGCACGCGTCCCGGCATCTATTACGTCAACCTCGTCGACATGAACCAGACGCAAAAGGTTCAGGTCGCCGGCATCGCCGCGCACGAAGGCGCGCCGGGCCATCATTTCCAGATCGCGCGCCAACAGGAACTCACGGGCATCCCGAAGTTCCGCAAATTCGGCGGCTATGGCGCCTATATGGAGGGCTGGGGACTTTATTCGGAACGGCTCGCGAACGAGATGGGGGTCTACAAGACCCCCTATGACCGCTTCGGCATGCTGTCGCTGCAGGTGTGGCGCGCGATCCGCCTGGTGCTCGACACCGGCATCCATTCGAAACGTTGGACGCGCGAACAGGCGATCGCCTATTTCAAGGCGAACAGTTCGGTGTCGGACACCGACATCGCGCGCGAAGTCGACCGCTATTTCAACTGGCCGGGTCAGGCGACGAGTTACATGGTCGGCCAGCTCAAGATCGCCGAACTCCGCAAACGCGCCGAAACGGAACTCGGCCCACGTTTCGACATCCGCGACTTCCACGAAGCGGTGCTGAGCGAAGGCGCACTACCGCTCGACATTCTCGAAGAACAGGTGACGCGCTATATCGCGGCAAAGAAGAAGTAACCCCGCGCCACCGACGGCCGGTTTGGGGTGGGAAGCTGCCATTGACGGGCTAGGTGTAAGAGGTAGTTTGAGGAGATGCCCACGAAGTCTCTCTATCTGTTCGGCTATGAGTCTCCAGCCGAGTTTCGGTCAAACGCTGACGCGGGCACCGATTTTGAATCTAGCACTGGCGTTTGGATTTCCGGGGCGGGTGAAGAACAGGCGCTCCAGTGGGGAAGAACCGTCGCCGAGCATTTCGTCGCGTGGCTGTTCGAGCATTCAGGCAACGAGCCTTACTCGTGGGAAGCGGCGCAATTCGCTGATTGGATCGAGACAAATCCTTCCATCCAAAAAGCGGCAACGAGCTTTCCAATTGTTGCTATCGGCGAGCTGCCGGATTTCGCGCAGCTCTTACGGCAGGCCTAAACGTCCGCAATCGGTCGTTTCCTGCCATTCGATCCAGATTGGCGGCAAATGACCGATATGGGGTGGTGAGCGGACATCCCACTTCCGTCATCCCGGGCTCGACCCGGGATCCCGCTTATTGAAGGCACTGGCACGCTTCACGAAATAGCGGGACCCCGGATCAAGTCGAACGAGCCACGTGTCGCGTTCGAGGGTGACGATATTGGGAAGTCGGCAACCGCTCGAAACCCACCTTGCCCCGCTCCTCACGCGCGCTTAATCCACGCCCATGACCGGCGAGAAAATCTTCATCAGCGCGAACGATCTGCTCGCCGACTCCTTCCGGCTCGGCATGCAGGTGCTGGACAGCGGCTTCCAGCCGACGCACCTCGTCGGCATCTGGCGCGGCGGCGCGCCGGTCGGGATCGCGGTGCAGGAATTGCTCGACTATCACGGCCGGCATTGCGACCATATCGCGATCCGCACCTCTTCCTATCACGGCATCGACAAACAGGATGCGCACGTCAAAGTCTTCGCTTTGGGCTATCTGATCGACACGCTGAACCCCGAGGACCGGCTGCTGATCATCGACGATGTGTTCGACAGCGGTCGCAGCATCCGTGCCTTCATCGCCGAACTGAAGGCGCGCTGTCGCAACAATATGCCGCGCGACATCCGCATCGCGACCGTCTGGTACAAACCCGGCCGCAACGTCACCGACCTTCGCCCCGACTTCTTCGTCCACGAAACCGATCAATGGCTGATCTTCCCGCACGAGGTCGACGGGCTGACGGTCGACGAAATCCGCCGGCACAAGCCCGAGGCCGCCATCATCCTGCGCGAAGAGGACACGCCCGATGCCTGATGGTTTTGCGTCGGCGGCAGAACGCGCCGCCTTCATCGCCGGCCTGCCCAAGGCCGAACTCCACCTCCATATCGAAGGCTCGCTCGAACCCGAACTGATGTTCGACCTGGCGCAGCGCAACGCCGTCGCCATCCCCTTCGCGTCGGTCGAGGATGTGCGCGCCGCCTATGCCTTCTCGAACCTCCAGGATTTCCTCGACATCTATTATCAGGGGATGGGCGTCCTTCGGACCGAGCAGGATTTTTATGACCTGACCGCGGCCTATCTCGCGCGCGCTCACGCCGATGCCGTCCGCCACGTCGAAATCTTCTTTGACCCGCAGGGGCATACGACACGCGGCGTCGCCTTTGAAACCGTCATTGCGGGCATCACCCGCGCGCTCGGCGATGCGGCGGCAAGCCATGGCATGACGTCGAAACTCATCATGTGCTTCCTCCGCCATCTCAGCGAGGCCGAAGCCGAAAAGACGCTCGACGAAGCGCTGCCCTTTCTCGAACGCATCGACGGCGTCGGGCTCGATTCGTCGGAGGTCGGCCACCCGCCCGCCAAGTTCGAACGCGTCTTCGCGCGCGCCCGCGGCCTCGGCCTCAAACTCGTCGCGCATGCGGGCGAGGAGGGCCCGCCCGCCTATGTTCATGAGGCGCTCGACCTGCTCAGGGTCGACCGCATCGACCATGGCAACCGCAGCCTCGAAGACCCCGCGCTCGTCGCGCGCCTCGCGGCAGAGGGCATGACGCTTACCGTCTGCCCGCTCTCGAACCTGAAGCTTTGCGTGGTGGACGACATCGCCGGCCATCCGTTGGGGACCATGCTCGCCGCCGGGCTCCGCGCGACCGTGAACAGTGACGATCCCAGCTATTTCGGCGGCTATGTGAACGCCAATTACCAGGCGGTCGCCGACGCGCTCGACCTGTCGAAGGACGACCTCCTGACGCTCGCGCGCAACAGCTTCACCGGATCGTTCCTGAGCGATGTCGACAAGGCCAAGAACCTGGCCGCAATCGACGCCTACGCCTGAGCCGACTCAGGAAGCAGAGACGACGGATAACGACCGGTTGTTGCCGTAAAATCCTCCCCGCTTGCGGGGAGGGGGACCGCCGAAGGCGGTGGAGGGGGCTCGCGGCTTTCGGCGAGGCTGCGCAGTTGCGCTCCCCCCCTCCGTCAGCGCTTCGCGCTGCCACCTCCCCACAAGTGGGGAGGATTTCATCGTCCGCTCCCCACGCCAAAGCCGCTATTCAAGGCCGGCTTCCAGCCGAGCCCCCTCGGCTCAAGCCGCGATCAGCACGCCGTGATAGGCGCGGTCCTCGAACGCGCGGCCCGCGCCCATCGCGACGCAGATCAGCGCATCGTCGGCGACCACGACAGGAAGCCCCGTCGCGCGCGCGATCGCCTCGTCCATCCGGCGCAGCAGCGCGCCGCCACCGGTCAGCGTAATGCCTTCGTCGATGATGTCGGCCGACAGTTCGGGCGGCGTCTGTTCAAGCGCCGCGCGCACCGCGCTCACGATCTGTCCGACCGGCTCGGCAAGCGCTTCGGCGATCTCGGCTTCGGTCACCTGCACCTCGGCCGGGCGCCCCGTGACCAGATCGCGGCCCTTGACGCCCATGGTCATTCCGTCGCCCACCGGGGGCGTCGCGCAGCCGATCGTCAGCTTGACGCGCTCGGCGGTCATCTCGCCGACCATCAGATTGTGCCTGCGGCGGATCGACGACGAAATCATCTCGTCCATCTTGTCGCCGCCGACGCGCACCGAATTGCTGTATGCGATACCGCTCAGCGACAGCACCGCGACCTCGGTCGTGCCGCCGCCGATATCGACGACCATGGCCCCTCTCGGTTCGGTGACGTGCAGCCCGGCGCCGATCGCGGCGGCTAGCGATTCCTCGATCAGTTGCACCGATACCGCGCCGGCATTGCTCGCCGCATCGCGGATCGCGCGGCGTTCGACCATCGTCGAGCCCGACGGCACGCAGATCACGACATGGGTGCGCTGCATGAAACGGCTCGTGCCGCCCTGCGCCTTGTCCATGAAATGCTTCAGCATCTGTTCGGCGACGTCGATGTCCGCGATCACGCCATCGCGCAGCGGCCGGATCGCCTGGATGTTGTCGGGCGTCTTGCCCATCATCGGCTTCGCTTCGTTGCCGACGACCTTCACACGCCTCACGCCGTCACGCGTTTCCAGCGCAACGACCGACGGTTCGTTAAGGACAATGCCCCGATCCCGAACATAAACCACCGTATTCACTGTACCCAGGTCGATGGCCATGTTGTGCGCGGCCGACGCAAACCGATTAAAAAACTTCATATACGGGGCAAATGCCTTCGGGAATGAACGGAAGAATCAGGCGTGCTGGGCCTTTGTCGCCTTCAACGCTTGTCACATATCGACTGCGCTGCACGCGCACCCGCGTCAACGAAAGCCGCCGCCAATACTGCCAGAGCGGTGGTTTCTCAGGCCCGGCCGTGCGACCGGTTCAAAATTCGGGACCGATCGAGCCCGGAACGATGAACTTCAGGCCCTGCAACCGAACGACATCATCGCCCGCACAAACCGGCGCAGCGATCAATCGCATCCACCGCCGCGGCGCCCGCGCTGGTTTGATTTCGACGTCGAGCGTGAAGCCGCGGCGATGCCTGATCGCATAGGCGCGCAGCTTCTCCATCGCCGCGCGCGATCCCTCGGTGTAGAGCGCGACGGCCTCGTGGCGCGCCACTGCCACCCCGCGCGGAATGCCGAATATGTCATAGACCTCGTCCGACCAGCTCAGCCGGTCATCGTCGGTCAGATCGCATTCCCACTGGCCCAGCCGGGCAGGCCGAACCGGCGCCACGACATCGTCCAGATCGGGAACCGGGTCTAGCATCTCGTTCCCATGCAACTGACCGAGCTCGAAAAAGCGATCACGCTCATACAGCGGCCAGCTGTGATGTACGGGCAAGGGATAAGTTTGCTTCAACGCGCCGGTCTTCCATCAGGTCCCGCCAAGGATAGGCGCGCGGCGCTTAACAACTCATGATGTCGATTGACAGTCCTTCCACGTTCTACCGTCCGCGCGCCAGCGCGATGCCCGCCAGATTTTGCGTCCGCTTGATGTGACGCACGATCGGCAGCGGCCCTGCACCGACAAGGGCTTGAAACGCAGCCAAGTGATCCGCCGCTTCGCCCCGCGCCCGCACGGCGCCGGTCGCCTGCTCCACCACCGCCACCGCATCGCCGAGCAGAACGAAGTCCGTCAGTTCCAGATCGCGTGCCAGCCGCAGTGCCGCGATCAGCGCCAGCCACTCGGCATCCATGCTGCTGCCGATCCCGGCATCGCGCACGACCACGGCCGCGCCGCCCGTCACGACGGCGGTTTCCATCCGCCCCGGATTGGGCCGACATCCACCATCGAAATAGATTTTGATCCGGCGCGCCATCATCCCCTTCCCTTAGCTGGTCAGAACTTTCCGCGCACCGAAAAGGAAAAGATCGGGCCGATCAGCCGATCGCGTTCTTCGACGAAGCTGACTGGGCTTTCCCCACGGACGCCGGTATAGGCCGTCCGATCGCGCTTCGAACGGGCATTCGCAATGTTGCGGATCGACGCCCGCACGGTCAGGCCCATTACATCCTTATGCTCGACAAAGACCGAGGCCCAGACCGGCCCTTCCCAGACCTTATCGACCTGGGTGCGCCGATAGTTGGGCTGATAGTGCGAATATTCGACATCGCCGCCCCACGCCCAGTCGCTGGCCGGAATATCGTGGCGCAGGCCCAGGCTGATCACCGTGTCGGTGAAGCCGTTCCATTGCCTTTTTTCGCCGGTGAAGGGGTCGCGAAGCGAACTCTTCTGCAGCAGCATCCGGGGTTCGAGCCGCATTCCCTTGATCCCGGCGGGATCGAGGTTGATCGTCGCGGTCCAGTCGATCGCGCCCGCCTTGGCCTTCGCAATATTGCCGACCGCTTCGCCATTGGCGCCGATCGGGATCACATCGACGCGGTCCTCGACGTCGCGATAGATCAGGATGACCTTGGTCGAGCCCCAGGCGCCAAACTTCTTGTTGATCTCGGCCTCATAGGTCCAGTCCTGCTGCGGCCGCAGGTCGTTGTTGCTCTCATTCTGGTTGCCGTCGTTCAAGAAGGCACGCGCGAGGAAATCATAGAAGCTGAGTTGTAGCACGCGGCGCCGCAGCTTCACCGATACATCGAAATCGGGCGATGGCGTCCAGGCGAGCGAGATCGACCCCTTTGGCCGGAAAAAGCTGCGCGTCAGCCCGTTCATCCCGGTCTGGGTGATCGTCGAATGCTCGGCCCCCGCAATGATCTGGAAATTCAGCTTGTCGGTCAGCTTGCGCCCAAAGCTTAGCAAACCTTCATAGCGATCCTCGCTGACCCCGCCGGTGCCGCCCTCAAACGGCTGGTCGACCCATGCCCCTGACGGATCGAGAACCGCGATCGACGCAACATTGTCGAGCGTGTTGAACGCCGCCTCGCCCGACAATTGCCAGTCGCCGCCGAACATCTTCCACTGATATTCACCGCGCCCGATCGTCTCGCCCAGATCGCCGGTCTGTGCAAAGCGGTCGCCGGTGGCGACACCGCCTTCGGGCGTCGTGACGATTTCCTGCCGGTAAGGCTCGTGACTGAAGCGGCGGAGGCCGATCAGTTTCAGCTTTCCGGGGCCGAAACCGAACTGGTAATCGCCGCTGACCTCGTAATTCCAGCTATCGGCATTTTCATACACCGTGCGAAGGCGATCGGGCAGGCCGGGGCCCGTGCGCAGGCCGTCCTCATAATAGCGGTCATATTTGCGCTGATAATGGCCGCCAAGGTTGGCGACGGTGTCGCCCGCCGGGTCCCAGGTAATCCGCCCCGACAGCTTCGGCGTGTCGTAATGCGTGTTCCAGATATCCTTGCGCCGTTCGGTGATATTGCCCGCGCCATCATAGATCAGCGTTGGCCCGCCCGCGCCGCTACGCGCCGAATCATCATTGTTCAGCGCAACCTCATATTCGACCGCCCCGGTGCGGCCGCGCACCGACACGTCGGCGCGAGTGAACAGCGGGTCGGTGTAATGCGCGCGGAACTCGGGTTTCCAAGAAAATTGCCCGGAAAAGGCGTCGGCGCGATAGACGATATTGGCGACCTGCCCCGACAGCCCGGGAATGTTGAGCGTTGCGCCATCGACAATCTCGATCCGCTCGACATTGCCTGCGGGGATACGCGACAACTGGGTATACATGTCGTCGCCCTTGTTCGACGGCCGCTCGCCGTTGAACAGGACATTGCCCGTCGCCTGCCCCAGTCCGCGCAGATTTTCGTTGTCACGAATCTGGAAGCTCGGGACCTGGATCAACATGTCATATGCATTGTTGGGCGCGTAGCGTGCGAAGTCAGCGGGGGCATAGACCTGCCGCGCCGCATTGCTGATGCCCCCGGCGGGCGCTTCGGTCGCCGCAGGCGGCGGCGTGTCGCCGGTCGGGGCCGCGACCTCCTGCGCCAGCGCGGGGGCAGAAATCGCGGCCGCGACCGCGATCAGGCTGGTCCATCGCTTCACTTGGAAATTCCCCCCGCCGCGCGGTTCATTGCCTGCGCATATTCACCCGTCACGCCCATCGCTTTCATGCCGACCACGTCGTCGGCGCTCAGTTTCCGGTATCCCGCCGCGGCAAGCCCACGCACATAGGCGCCGTCGACGCCCAGCGCCTTGCACGCGATCGCATCCTCGACATCGGTTAGCACCAGTGCCTCGGACTTCAGGTCGCGAACATATTCGGGCCGTACGTCGAGCGCCGCGGCCGCGATCAGGTCGTCGGCATCTTTCGGTCCCACGCCCTCGTTCGCCAGCCCGTCGGCAAGTTCGATCGTCGCATCGACGAGCAGCATCGCGAGCAGGGTCGACCGCCGATCGGGCGCCAGTCCGCGTTTGCCGAGCGCGCGCTCGAAAGCGGGGTCGGAGGTAAAGCGGCATTCGCCCTTCCCCGCGAACGCGCGGGTCAGTGTGCCAGTGCAGGTCAGCGTCCCTGCATCATGCGTCACGGTAAAGCTGACCGGTCCCGGCGTGGTCCGGCCGAGCGCCGCTTCCGCAGCGGCGAAATAGGGACGCGAGCCGTCGAGTGTCTGGTCGCTGCTCGACTGTTTGTGCTGGATGCGAACGCGCGGCGCGCCCTTCTTTCCGCTTGTGGGCTCGGCGATCCAGCTGACGTCGCTGAGCACCAGCGGGTCGGCGGCGGCAGTCGGCGCCGAACAGGCGAGGATCGACAGCAGCGTGGCGCTGCCGGCAAATAACAGAGCTTTCATTTGGTGCACTCCTCCCTCCGTGCGCCAGGCGAGCGTCATCGCTCGCCGCCGCAGCAGCAATTTTGAATCAGGTTTCGATTAATCGTCGGTCGCTACGGACGAATGTCCGGGCGTCAGTCGCGGACGGGCGGCTCGGGCGGTTCCGGTGCTGCCGGGAATTCGACCCGCGCGGTCCGGCCGTCGGCGCGCCGCGCTTCGATCACGCCGCGCTCCATATCGACCACGGCGACATTCCCGTTGCGCACCGCCTTGGCAACCGGTCGCGGCGCGGCGGCAGGACGCGGTTTCACGGGCCGGAATCCGCTCGTCGCACGCAGCTCGATCGCGTCGTCCGCGTCGCGCATTCTCACGCCCGACTTCTGCATGTCGGTCACGAAGTCGCAGTCGACCCCCATCGCCTTCAGCGCGATCAGATCGTCCACGCCGATATCAGGGAAATGCGATTTCATGTCGCGCGCAAAGGCCGCATTGACGCCGACATGCCGCGCGCCGACCAGCTCGTCGAAATCAGCGCCGGGAATAACCTCGCGCATCTGCCGGATATAAGCGGGATCGATCCCGCTCGCCTTTGCTGAAATGATGTCGTCGGCGTCCATCGATCCGCCGCTCTCGCGTATCTTTTCGATATATTCAGGAGTCACCCCGACCGCACGCATGCTCACCAGTTGTTCGGCGCTCAGCGTCTTCGCCGTCGCGGCGGCGGTGGCCGCATCCTCGGTCGCTAAGGCCTTCGCAGCTGATGCGGACCGCGATGTCACAGTCGTCGTCTCCTTGGCCGTCGAGGCGACGACGGAGTGGACGTCCGCCGTCGCCGCGGGCCTTGCGGTTGCCGAGAAGGCCGCCAGCGGCGCGGTCACGCCCGCCAGCACCACCAGGCTCATCAATATCCAGCTCGCGCTCGCCGGGCCGCGCTTCAAGCTGCCGTCGAGCACGCGGGTGATGCGACGCTTCAGGCTGTCCTTGCCCGGTGCGACACCATGCGCGGCGAGCAGCGCGCCCTGATTGTCGTGGCGCGCTGCGCCGACCAGCAGGGTCGCATAATCGGGCCCGTTGATGTCGGCCATCAACACCGCATCGTCGGCGGCTTCCTCGCGAAGCTGATGGCTCTCACGCGCCAGCATCCACACCAGAGGATTGAACCAGAAGACTGCACAGGCGACGCGCGCACCGAGCAATTTCGCCCAGTCCAGCCGCGCGACATGCGCCAGTTCATGCGCGATGATCGCCTCGGCCTCGCCTGAGGCCGCCACCGCCTTCGGGCTCAGCACGATGGTCGGGCGCAGCACGCCCCAGCTGATCGGCGAGCGCAATTCCTTGCTGACCAAAAGCGCGGTGCCATGCTTGAACCCCATGCGCCGCTGCGCCTCCGCCAGCGCCGACAGCCACGAGCCCTCGACCAATATCTCCGCACGTCCGCGCATCGCGAACAGCCGCACGACGGCCAGCGTCATCATTCCAGACAGCAGTGCGAGCGGGATAAGATAGAGAAAGGGGGCAAGGTCGCTCCACGGAAAGGCTATCGGCGTCGAGCCGACACTGTCCGCGACGACGGGGACCGACGTCGCGGCAGGTGTCGGGTCGATCGCCGCCCCCTTCGTGGTTGCGGTTTGCACCACTGGCGCGGCGGCCTCGAAGGACCAACTCGCGGGCAGCGGCGTCCATTGCGGCAGCAACAGGATCGCGGCGGGCAGTGCGAGCAATGCCGCGAGCCCCGCATGCGCGATCATCGATCGCTCGCCGGCAGAACGCCAACGCGCTAGGCGCAACAGACCAAGCGTCAGCCCCGCGACGACGACGGATTTCCAGGCCAAGCCCAGCAACATGGCGGTGGTCAGCATCACCCTCTCCCTTCGCGCGCTTTGGCGATCATCTGTTCAAGCTCGTCGAGTTCGCTATTGCTCATCTCGTCCTGCATACCCAGCAGCGCGGCCGCGGCGCTCGTTGCCGATCCGTTGAAGAAGACACGCACGACCTGGCTCAGCGCCGACTTGCGCGCAGTCTTGTCCGACACGCTCGGCGCATAGACGAAACCGCGCTCCGACTGCTCCCGGGCAACAAAGCCCTTGGTCTCGAGCCGCTTCAGCATCGCGCGGATCGCCGAACCCGACAGCTCGTCGGCCAGCGCCTCGCCAATCTCGGTCACGGTCGACGCCCCGCGCTCATAGAGAATGTCGACTATTTCGCGTTCCCGCGGGGGCAAACTGGACAACATACGACTCACCTCATGCGCTACATTTGTAGCGTGCTACATTTGTAGCGCATGCTTGGCAAGGGGTTTTATTCGGGTAACACAGGAGAGCTGCGTGAGGGGTTGGGGTGCGCGGGGGCACCTATGTTCAGTCACGCAACTTCCGTCATCCCGGGCTTGACCCGGGATCCCGCTTTTCTTCCGCATCGACTGGCTTGGTCTTAAAGCGGGACCACGCATCAAGTCGGGGGTGACGGGGATTGAGGGGTCAGCAGTGGGTCGAAATGCAGCCACACCACAACCCCGATTGCGCCGAACCGCCAAGCCCCCTACATTCCCCTCTCAATCAACCGGAGACTTTCGCCATGGACCGCAACCTGACCGCAACGCAGCCCCGCCTTGCCGCCAGGAAAGTTCATGTTCATGCCCCCCTTCTCTCCGTCCATTACGATCTCCAATCTCAGCTGGTCTACGCCTGACGGCCGCGCCGTCCTTTCGGACCTCGACCTTAATTTCCAGCCCGAACGCACCGGCATCGTTGGGCGCAACGGTGTCGGCAAATCGACGCTGCTGCGCCTGCTGACAGGCGAGCTCGCGCCCGCATCGGGCAGTATCGCAATCGACGGCAGCATCGCGATGCTCCGCCAGACCGTGCAGGTCGCCGCGCATGAAAGCATCGCCGACCTGTTCGGCGCGCGGAGCGCCCTTGCGTTGCTTCGCAAGGCCGAAGCGGGCGAGGCGACCGTCGAAGAGATCGGGGACGCCGACTGGACGCTGGAAGCGCGGATTGACGAGGCGCTGGCAGGCGCCGGCCTGCCCCTTCCCGCCGACACCCTGCTCGCCCAGCTTTCGGGCGGTCAGCGCACGCGCGCCGCGCTCGCTGGCGCGATGTTCGCCGCGCCCGACTTCCTGTTGCTCGATGAGCCCACCAACAATCTCGACCGCGAGGGCCGCGAAGCTGTGCGCGACCTCCTGGCCCGCTGGCGCGGCGGCGCGATCGTCGTCAGCCATGACCGCGAGCTGCTCGAGGAATTGGATGCGATCGTCGAGCTGACCAGCCTCGGCAGTGCGCGTTACGGCGGCGGATGGAGCGCCTATCGCGCGCGCAAAGACATCGAGCAGGCAGCGGTCGAGGCCGAACTCGCGGGCGCCGAAAAACGCGTCGACGCGGCACAGCGGCAGGCGCAGGCGGCAACCGAAAAACAGGACCGCCGCGACTCGCGGGGGCGCGCAAAGGCGGCACGCGGCGACATGCCGAAAATCCTGATCGGCGGACTCAAGCGCCGCGCCGAGGAAACCCGCGCCGCGGGGAACCGCCTCGCCGAGCGCCAGCATGGCGAAGCCGAAGAGCAGCTATCCGCCGCGCGCGCGAAAATCGAGATCGTCGACCCGCTATCGGTGGGCCTGCCCTCCACGGGTCTAGCGGCGTCGCGAACGGTGCTTGCGCTCGACCATGTGACCGCTGGCTATACCGAAAACCTACCCGTTATCGCGGACCTGTCGCTCGCCATCACCGGCCCCGAACGCGTCGCCATCATCGGCCCCAACGGGTCGGGCAAGTCGACACTGCTCGCACTGATCGCAGGCGCGCTCGCCCCATGGTCCGGGCAAGTGCGGGTGGGCGTTCCATTCGCGCTGTTTGACCAGCGCGTCAGCCTGCTCGATCCCGCGCTGTCGATTGCCGACAATTTTCTTCGTCTCAACCCAGGCACGACGAACAACCAATGCCGCGCCGCGCTCGCGCGCTTCCGTTTCCGCGCCGATGCCGCCGATCGCATCGTCGGCACGCTCAGCGGCGGCCAGATGCTCCGCGCCGGTCTTGCCTGCGTGCTCGGCGCCCCGCAGCCGCCGCAACTGCTGATCCTCGACGAGCCGGGCAATCATCTCGACATCGAGTCGCTCAACGCCGTCGAAACCGGTCTTGCCGCTTTTGACGGGGCGCTGCTCGTCGTCAGTCACGACACGGCATTTCTGGAAGCGATCGGGATCGAACGGACCGTCGAATTGACCGGCCGACCGAAAAACGAAGTTTAGCCAGCGCTCACCCTGCTTTTGCGTCGGCACGCCATCTTTCGGCGCCGCCGCTAACTTTCTTTTAACCAGCCGACCCCAACAACCGCATATGGCCATTTCCGGATATTTTCTTCCATCGGCGCCAGGCGCCGACCGACGTTACGACGATCGCCGGAAACTCAGCCTTCTCGCCCGGGGTTCGCACCATGACGGCTCCGGCATCGAGGTTCAAATTCACAATATCTCTGGAACCGGGCTGCTGTTCGAAAGCGACGTCAAGCTGGCGGCCGGCGACCGGATCGAAATCGAGCTTCCGCACGCCGGCGACATCACCGCGGTCGTCATCTGGGCGAGCGGGCGGCATTTCGGATGCCAGTTCGAAGGTCCGGTATCACCCGCGACGCTCAGCGCCGTGGAGCTCAAAAGCGCCGTCGACCCGGAGCCCCTCATCAAGGAGGAGGAGGAGGAGGCCGAACCCGCGATCGACGAAGCGTTCGGCGATCGCCTGCAACGGCTGCGCACCGAAGCCGGGCTCAATCAGGCCGAGGTTGCCGAACAGATGGGCGTCAGCGCTCCGTCGGTTTCGAGCTGGGAAACCGGTCGGTCGCGCCCCAAGCAGGGACGCATGGCGAAACTCGCCGGCATATTGGGCGTCCCGGCGACCGACCTGGTGGACGAGACGACGCCCGAGGACGCGCAGGAGCTGATCGAACGGAGCCGCGAAGAAATCGCGCACGCCATGGGGGTCAGCGTCGATCGGGTCCGGATCTTCGTCGAATATTAGGGTCTGACCCTGCGGCTTTTACGCCGCCAGCACACGCGCGATCAGTTTTTCTTCCTTTGCAATCCACGGTGCCATGCTGGGCCGCGACAATATGGCCTCGCTCCACGCCGCGATCCGGGGATGGACGGCTGCATCGATGCATGCACCGCAATGGCGGAAATTCATGAGCGGAGAGGCAGCCGCTATGTCGGCGAGCGTCAGCCGGTCGCCGACGAGGAACCCCGACGCCGGAATCGCGCTTTCAAGATAGGCGAGCAGCTTCGGCAATTCCTCGCCCTCGGCCTGCGCCGCGGCGGCAAGATCGCCTTCGCGTCCCAGAAATTTCGGTGCCACGATGCGGTTGAAGAACATCTTGCCGCTGCATGCCGCGAACACCGTGTCGCCGAATTCCTCCCACCATATCACGCGGCCGCGTTCCTGCGGGTCGGTGGGGATCAGCGCAGGCTCGGGATATTTTGCCTCGATATATTGGATGATCGCGCTCGAATCGGCGAGGAGGAAGCCGTCGTCGTCCATCGCCGGCATTTTCCCCAGCGGCGACGCGGCACGAAACCCCGGGTCGGGATCGCCGATGCCGACGCCCTTCAGCTCGAACTCGATCCTCTTTTCGCCGAGATAGCCCAGCAATTTGCGCACGAACGGCGACACCACCGAACCGTAAATGATCATCCCGTTTCTCCCGTCCATAACCTGCATCATAGGCAATGAGTTTTTACTTGCAACCGGCCTCGCGATGCGGCCGGAACGGAATGAAATTAACTTGCTATCAGTCCCTCCGCGTGAAACATCAGGCCTTGGAGGGGGACGCTGCTGCGGCGGCCACAGGCGGGATATCTTCAATGCGCCCTTCCACATGGGCAGATCGGCTGCTGGCGCTGCTGGTCCGGTTCGTCGGGCTGGTCATTCTGTTTGCGACCATCGTCGCGGCCAGTGCCAGCTTCCTCTATAATCAGGCCGAAGAAGCCGACCAGGCCGAACGCGTCGCGGCGCAGTTCAACATGCGGCTGCGCGACCATGTCGCGATCCTCGAAGGCGTGCGCGCGCTCTATCAGTCCGACGCCGCCGCCAGCGGCCCCGGCATCCGCGCCTATCTCGGCGCGCTTCAACCGCAGGTCCATTCGCCCGGCATGGAAGGAATCGGTATCGCGGCCGCAATGCGTGCCGGAGCGCCAGCCGAACTCGAAGCGCGACTCAAGGAAAATTACGGCGAGGACATCAAGGTGTGGGGCGAGACTGGCCAGCCGGTCGGCTTCGCCGTCGTGCTCGTGGAGCCCTATACACCCCGCCGCCACGTCGCACTCGGTTTCGACATGTATAGCGAACCCGTGCGCCGCGAAGCGATGCGCCGCGCCTGGCAGACCGGTCGCCCCGCCGCGAGCGGCATCGTCCATCTCGCGCAGGAACGCGCCGCAAAGGTCAAGCAGCCGGGATTTCTCATCTATCTTCCCGTCTATGCTCGGGGAATGGCCAGCGACACCGCGGCGGGCTTGACCGCGACGGCGCCAGGCGTCCGGCCGATCGAAGCTTTCATCTATGCCCCCTTCCGCATCAATGACATGATGAAGGCCATACTCGGGCCGCAGCTCGGCCAGATCAACGGGCTCGAAATTCGCGCCGGCGCCGGCCCGTCGGCACCGATCGTGTTCCGGCACGGCAAGATGGGCTGGGACGCGCAGGAACAGATGCTGCGCATCGCCGATCGCCAGTGGACGATGCGTATCTCATATGGTCGCCTGCTCGAACGGCTCGGCCGACCGCTTGGCATCTTTCTGTTCGGTCTCGCGCTGGCGTTACTCGCGACGCAGCTCCATCGCGTCCAGCAGCGCCGCGTCGGTGAGGCACAGGCGCTTGCAGAGGAAAAGGCGCGGCACGCCGAGGATCGCGAACTGATGATCGGCGAGATGGCGCACCGGATGAAGAACGCCTTCGCACGCATCGGTGCGCTCGCGCGCATAACGCTCCGCGAATCTGCTACGCTCGAGGAGTTTGAGGCGCGGTTCGATGGCCGCATGCGCGCGCTCTCCGACGCCAAGCAGATGCTCGTCACCGGCGCGGTGGACAGCGTCGATCTGGGGCGGATCGTCCACCGCGAACTCGAACTCGCGGGCGTCTCGGCCGAACAACTTGCCGCCATCGCAGGGCCCGAGGTCCGTCTCGACGACGAAGGCGCACAGGCGCTGTCGCTCGCGATCCACGAATTCGTCACCAACAGCATCAAATATGGCGCGCTCGCGGGCAAGGGCCGCCTCACCGTCGGCTGGCACCGCGACGATGGACATATCGAACTCGACTGGGTCGAAGCCGACCTTGCCGAAACGCCGCATATCGAAAGCGAAAGCTTCGGCACGCGGTTCATCCGCACACTCATCGAGCGGCAGCTCAAGGGCAGCTGGGAACGCACCGCGGTTGACAACCGCCTCGCCATCGTCATTCGATGGCCGGACAATGGCATCCCCAACTGACAAGCGCTGGCACATCTGGATCGATCGCGGCGGCACCTTCACGGACGTCGTCGCGCGCCGCCCCGACGGCACGGTCGTCACCACCAAATATTTGAGCGAGGACCCGGCGCGCCCGGGCGACGCCGCGGTCAATGCGATCCGCGATCTCACCGGCGCCAGCGCCGGCGCGCTTCCTCCGCTCGCCATCCGCATGGGCTCGACGGTGGCAACCAACGCGCTCCTCGAACGCAAGGGCGAGGCGACCCTGCTCGCGATCACGTCGGGCTTCGGTGACGCGCTGACGATCGGCTATCAGGACCGCCCCGAACTGTTCGCGAGGCGGCTCGATCGCACGCCCCCGCCCCACGCGGCGGTGGCCGAGATCGCCGAGCGCATCGGCCCCGATGGCGATGTCCTGATTCGGCTCGACGAGGAGCAGGCCCGCTCGGCGCTGCAAGCCGCCCGCGGCAAGGGCCTCACCAGTATCGCGATCGTGCTGATGCACGGTTACCGATACCCCGAGCACGAGCAGCGCCTCGCAGCCATCGCATCCGAGCTCGGCTTCACCCAGATTTCGACGAGCCACGACGTCAGCGCCCTCATCAAGCTCGTCGGGCGCGGCGACACGACGCTCGCCGACGCCTATCTCTCGCCCGTGCTACGCCACTATGTCGATCAATTCGTGGCGCAATTGGGGGACGGCGTCGCTCCCCAGTTCATGAAGAGCTCGGGCGGCCTCGCCTCTGCCGCCGCTTTCCACGGCCGCGACGCAATCCTCTCCGGCCCCGCCGGCGGCATCGTCGGCATGGTCGGCAGCGCGGCGCCGCTCGGCAAGGACCGCCTGATCGGCTTCGACATGGGCGGGACTTCGACCGACGTCAGCCATTATGCCGGCCACCTCGAACGCGATAACGAGACCATCGTCGCGGGCACGCGCATCCGCGCGCCGATGCTACGCATCCACACAGTCGCGGCGGGCGGCGGCTCGATCTGCCGCTGGGACGGCACGCGCCTGCTCGTCGGCCCCGAAAGCGCCGGTGCGAACCCCGGCCCCGCTGCCTATGGCCGCGGCGGCCCGCTCACAGTCACCGACTGCAATGTCCTGCTCGGCAAGATACAGCCCGAACATTTCCCCAAACTCTTCGGACCGAACGGCGATCAGCCGTTGGACCGCGCCGTCGTGGTGGAAAAATTCGCCGCCATGGCGGCCGATGTCGGAGGCATCACGCCCGAAGCCCTTGCCGAGGGCTTGCTCGCCATCGCGGTGCAGCAGATGGCGAACGCGATCAAACGCATCACCATCGCGCGGGGCCACGACGTGACACAAGGCTACAGCCTCGTCGGCTTTGGCGGCGCGGCGGGACAGCATGTCTGCCTCGTCGCCGACGCGCTCGGCATCGACGAAATATTGCTCCACCCGCTCGCGGGGGTGCTCTCGGCCTATGGCATGGGCCTCGCCAAACCCTCGTCGATCCGCGAACGCACGCTGGCGCTGAAGCTCGACGAGCATTGCGCGGCCACGCTGGCTGCCACCGAAAGCGAGCTGGCGGAACAAGCCCGCGCCGACCTTGCGCCCGGCGCAGCAACGACGCGCGAAACCCTGCTCTTCGTCCGCCTGGCCGACAGCGATAATGCGATCGAACTTCCGCTAGCCTCGCCCGCCGAGGTCAGGCAAGCCTTCGCCGCCGCCTTCCGCCAGCGCTTCGGCTATGCGCCGCACGACAATCTGGTGGTCGACCGGATCCGTGTCGAATTGACCGAGGCGGGCGACGCCCCCGCGACACTCCCGCCGGCCACGCCACCGACCGAGACCGCGCCCGAGATGATTACCTCCTGGCTCGCCGGCGCCCCGCATGAAGTCCCGCTGCACCAGCGCGCTGCGCTCGCCCCCGGCCGCGCCCTCGCCGGACCCGCGATCATCATCGACACGCTCTCGACCACGATCGTCGAACCGGGCTGGCGTGCCGAGGTCCAGAGAGAAGGCACCTTACTCCTCACCCGCACCCGAGGCGCCGAAACCCACGCCGTCACCGCCGACGACCTGATTAGCCCCGATCTGATCCGCCTCGAAATCTTCAACAGCCTGTTCATGGCGATTGCCGAGGAAATGGGCGGCGCTCTCCAGCACAGCGCCTCGTCGATCAACATCCGCGAGCGGCTCGATTTTTCCTGCGCGATCTTCGACGGCGAAGGCCGCCTCGTTGCCAACGCACCGCACATGCCGGTGCATCTCGGTTCGATGGGCGAAAGCGTCCGCACCATCCTTCGACAGCGGACCAGCGACGGCCGCGGCATTCGCAGGGGCGACGCTTACGCCCTCAACGCCCCTTATGATGGCGGCACCCACCTGCCCGACATCACTGTCATCATGCCGGTATTCGTCGCCAAAGAAAATGGCGGGGATGATGCACCCAGCTTCTTCGTCGCCGCGCGCGGCCATCACGCCGATCTCGGCGGCATCGCCCCCGGCTCGATGCCACCCAACAGCCGCAGCATCGACGACGAAGGTATCCTCTTCGACAACAAGCTGATCGTCGACGACGGCAACTTCCTCGACGCCGAAGTCCACGCACACCTGATCACGGGCGATTACCCCGCCCGCAACCCGGCGCTCAATATCGCCGACCTCAAGGCGCAGGTCGCGGCCTGCCAGCGCGGCACAAGCGCCCTTGCCGACCTCTCGGCCCGGCACGGCGCCGCGACCGTCGCCGCCTATATGGCGCACGGCCAGCGACAGGCCGAAGCGGCGGTGCGCCAACTCATTGCAGGCCTCGGCGACGGCCGGTTCACCTATGCGATGGACAATGGCGCCGAGGTTGCAGTTGCGGTGACGGTCGACCGCGAAGCGCGCCACGTCACGATCGACTTCACCGGGTCGTCGGCAACGCTACCCGACAATTTCAACGCGCCCACACCCGTCGTCCGCGCTGCAGTGCTTTATGTCCTCCGCACCATGCTCGACGACCCGATCCCGATGAACGAAGGCTGCCTTGCCCCGGTCACGCTGATCGTCCCCGATAATTCGATGTTGTCTCCCCGCTATCCCGCCGCGGTCGTCGCGGGCAATGTGGAGACCAGCCAGGTCATCACCGATACGCTCTTCGCCGCGTTCGGCGCGATGGCCCCCGCGCAGGGGACGATGAACAATTTCACCTTCGGCAACGAAGCGTACCAATATTACGAGACCATCGCCGGGGGCTCGGGCGCCGGGCCCGGCTTCGACGGTACCAGCGTCATCCAGACGCATATGACCAACAGCCGCATGACCGACCCCGAAGTCATGGAAACGCGCTTCCCGGTCATCGTCGAGCAATTTGCGATCCGCCAAGGTTCGGGCGGCGCGGGTCAATGGCACGGCGGCGACGGCGCCACCCGCAGTATCCGCTTCCGCGAGCCGATGGCCGCAAATATCCTTGCGAACCGCCGTCAGATCGCACCGAAAGGTCTCGCAGGCGGCGCCGACGCCGCCCCCGGCCGCAACTGGGTCGAGCGCGCCGACGGCCGGGTCGAAATGCTCGCCGCCACCGGCAGCGCAGAGCTTGCCGCGGGCGATGCCTTCGTGATCGAAACGCCGGGCGGCGGCGGTTATGGGAACCCTAGGGAGAGATAATTTGGCGACAGCACGGTCTACCCCACGCGGGGATGACGGAGTGAAGGGATATCGATCATGCTCGTCCTGATCGGCATCCTCATCATCATCGCGGGCTTTCTGCTCCGCTTCAATCCGCTGCTCGTAATCATGGCCTCGGCGCTCGCGACCGGGCTTGCCGCGGGGCTCGACATAAGTGCGATCATCGCCGCCTTCGGCAAGGCGTTCAACGACACACGCTATGTCTCGATCGTCTGGATCGTCCTGCCCGTCATCGGCCTCCTCGAAGCTTACGGCCTTCAGCAACACGCCCGCACGCTCATCGGCCGCATGAAGGGCGCGACGCTCGGCCGCCTGCTCACATCCTATCTCTTGCTGCGTCAGGCGATGGCGGCGGTCGGCCTGACCTCGGTCGCAGGCCATCCGCAGACCGTCCGGCCGCTCGTCGCGCCGATGGCCGAAGCCGCCGCCGAGGCAAAGAACGATGCGCTGACCGACGATCAGCGCGAAGAGGTTAAGGCCTTCTCCGCCGCCACCGACAATATCGGGCTCTTTTTCGGCGAGGATATCTTCCTCGCGATCGGATCGATCCTGCTGATGAAGGGCGTGCTCGAAGGCTATGGCTATCAGATCGAACCTTTGCACTTCTCGCTCTGGGCCATCCCGACCGCGATTGCCGCCTTCCTGATCCACGGCTTCCGCCTTCGCCGCCTCGAACGGCGCATGGCGAAGAAGGAGGCCAGCGCATGATCACGCTCGGCTTCGTCTATGTCCTCGCGGGACTGACCTTCGCACTATTTGCGATCCTCGGCCTTCAGGACCGCAGCAACCCCAAGCGTTTCGGCAACGCCGCCTTCTGGGGCCTGCTTGCCCTGTCGATGCTAGCGGGCGACCGGCTCGGCGACTTCGGCAACGGCCTTTTGGTCCTTGCGCTCGTCGCGATCGCCGGCACCGGGCAGATCGGCCGCGCGCCGGACGGCGACGTCCCCGCCGACGTCCAGACCGAACGCGCCGCAAAACACGGCCCCTTCCTGCTCCTGGTCGCGCTGATCATCCCCGCGGTCGCTCTCGCAGGCACGTTCCTCTTCAAATGGGTCCCCGGTCTTGCCGACCCCAAACAGGCGACACTGATCTCGCTCGCGATCGGCGTTCTCATCGCGCTCGCCGTCGGCATGGCGCGGCTCAAACCGCCTCCCCTGCTCCCGCTTCAGCAGGGACGCCGTCTGCTCGACGCGGTCGGCTGGGCCGCGATCCTGCCGCAGATGCTCGCCAGCCTAGGTGCGGTTTTCGCGCTCGCGGGCGTCGGCGAGGTGGTCGGCGACCTCATCGGCACCACAATCCCCGAAGGCAGCCTGTTCGGCGCGACGCTCGCCTTCGGGCTCGGCATGGCGCTCTTCACGATGGTGATGGGCAATGCCTTCGCCGCCTTCCCCGTCATGCTCGCCGCGGTCGGCATGCCCTTGCTCATCAAGCAATATGGCGGCGACCCAGCGGTCGTCGCGGCGATCGGTATGCTAGCGGGCTTCTGCGGCACGCTGATGACCCCGATGGCCGCCAACTTCAATCTCGTCCCCGCCGCGCTGCTCGAACTCAAAAACCCCTATGGCGTGATCAAGGCGCAAATCGGAACGGCACTCCCATTGCTGGCCGTGAACATCGTCTTCATCTGGCTATTTGCCTTTTAATCATCATTGCGAGGAGCGAAGCGACGCGGCAATCCAGAGCATGCGTAAACCGCTCTGAATTGTTTCCCCCGGCTTTCGCCGGGGTCGCAATGATGACCACAGGATATGGAATGACCATTCTCACCCCCGACCACGCCGCCCGCTTCGCCAACGCGACCCTCGCGCATCTCGGCCGCGAATATCCGTACAAGATGGACCTTGTGCTGAACGGCCCTGAGGATGCGAGGCCGCCGCGCGAGCACCACCCGATCTTTCATGGCAGCTTTGACTGGCATAGCTGCGTCCATGGCTGGTGGCAGATACTTCGCCTCGCGCGCCGCTTCCCCGATCTGCCGATCTCCGCCGATATCCGCGCCCGCGCCGACGAAATGCTCGTGCCTGGGAAGGTGGCCGGTGAACTCGCCTATCTCGAACGCCCCTATGCTGCGGGCTTCGAGCGCCCCTATGGCTGGGCTTGGCTGCTCGCACTCCACGCCGAGACCGAGCGTCACGACGCCCCTTGGGCCACCGCGCTCGAACCGCTTGCCGCCGCCTTTGCCGCGCGCTTCCACGCGTTCCTCCCCAAGCTCACCTATCCGCTGCGCGTCGGCACCCATTTCAACATCAGCTTTGCGCTCCTTCTCGCGCGCCACTGGGCCGAAACCCGCGATCCCGCGCTGGTCACCCTCATCGACGCCCGCGCGCGCGGCTGGTTCGCCGATGATCGCGACTGTCAGGCATGGGAACCCGGCGGTGACGAATTCCTCTCCTCCGCGCTCACCGAAGCGCATCTGATGGCCGTTGTCCTATGCGAAGATTTCACGCCATGGTTCGACGCCTTCCTCCCTCGCGCCACCGCCGAGCAGCCCGCGACGCTTTTCATGCCCGCCACCGTCTCCGACCGCAGCGACGGCAAGATCGCGCATCTCGACGGCCTCAATCTCAGCCGCGCGTGGAGCTGGCGCGCGATCGCCGCCGGGCTCGGCGCCGACCATCCCGTCAGCCCCGTCGCCGAAGCCGCGGCGCAGCGCCACCTCGCCGCCGCGCTCCCGCATGTCACCGGCGACTATATGGGCGAACATTGGCTCGCGAGCTTTGCTTTGCTGGCGCTCGACGGCCTCGCCGATTGACAAGCCCCGCCCTCGCGGCGAAGGACGGCGCAAAGGGATGAAGGACTGCCAATGAAGACGCTGCGCCCGACCTCGTTCGACGTCGCCGAACGCGCCGGGGTTTCCCAATCGACGGTGTCACGCGCTCTCCGCAACAGCCCGGGCGTCAATGCCGAGACACGCGCGCGCGTCTCGGCCGCGGCGCGCGAGCTGGGTTATGTCGTCGACCGTCACGCCTCGTCGCTGCGGCTCAAGAGCAGCGAGACGATCGCGCTCGTTACCATCTGCCGCCCCGGCGAGGACCGCAGCGCGATCAATCCATTCTATTTCGCGCTTCTGGGCAGCATCGCGGCCGCCACCTCGGCGCGCGGGTTCAACCTGCTCGTTTCCTTTCAGGAAAATGCCGACAATTTCCGCGCCGATTTCGTCGCCTCGGGGCTCGCCGACGCGATGATCGTCATCGGCACGACCAGCAACCGAGAAGCGTGGAAATATTTCGCCGAGGCGCAGGCCTCCGGCCTCGACTTCGTCTGCTGGGGCAGCCCGGGCAGTCCCTTCCACTGGATGCGCAGCGAAAACGACATCGGCGGCCAACTCGCCGCCGAACATTTCGTACGCGACGGCCGCCGCCACATCGCCTTCGTCGGGCCGCAGCAATCGCCGCAGCGCCAGTTCGACGAACGCCGCGACGGCTTTACCGCCGCGCTTGGCACGCACGGCCTCACCCCCATCGTCGCCGAGCCGCCGGCCGCCGCCGACCGCCACGCGCAGGGCGTAGCCGCGGTGCAGGCGCTGCTGGAGGCGCACCCCGAAACCGACGCGATCTTCGCCGCGTCCGACATGCTCGCGCTCGGCGTGCTGCAGGGGCTCAAGGATGCGGGGCGCCGCGTTCCGCAGGATGTCGCGCTGATCGGCTTCGACGGCATCCGCGCCGGTACGCTCGCCGACCCCGCGCTCACCACGCTGGAGCCCGACCTCGATGCCGCGGGCGAGGCGCTCGTCGCGATGGCGCTCGAGGACGACGAGCATACGCGCAGCGGCACGCGCATCCCCGTCCATCTCGTCGTGCGCGGCACCGCCTGAGCCCTGTCCGCACCGGGTTACCGTGACTTAACTCCCCGAAAAGTAACGCTTCGTTATCCGTGTCTCTGCTACCCATCGGGGCGGGGGCAGAAAGCGGTAGTGTGAACGGACAATTTTTCATCTCGCTGCTCAACCCGGGCATCGGCTTCCTGTTCGCCACCGCCTTTTTCCTGCTGTGGCTCAACCGCCGCGAGCGCTACGTCGCTTATGCCGCCGCCGCCTATACGGCTTCGGCCCTCGCCTTCCTGATCCAGGACGTCGGCCCGGTGTTGCCGATGGAACTGCAGCGCCTACCCGCGAATGTCGGCTTCCTCGCGACCGGCATGCTCTTCGCCGCCGCGATCATCAAACGCTACGACCTCCCCGTCCCCTGGCGCGCGATGGGCATCACCGCGGCCGTCTCCACCACCATCTTCGTCTGGTTCCTTCTCGGCCGACCGAGCATCGCCGCGCGCATCCTGACGATCAGCACCGGCGCGGGTATCATCGCGACCATGGTCGTCATCGCGCTCTGGCCGGTCGAAAAGCGCCACCTGATCGACCGCGTGCTGTTCTGGGTCGCCGCCTTTTCGGCGCTCAACCTCATCGTCCGACCCGTCGTCCTGCTTTCGCTACGCGGCGGTTTCGACAATTATGTCGGCTTCCAGCAGTCAATCTATTGGACCACCGTCCAGTTCACGCAGGCGATGGTGTCGATCGTCGCGGCGATCAGCCTGATGGTCGCGGTTGCGATCGACCAGATCGCCGAGCTGCGCCGTCAGGCCGACTATGACAATCTTTCGGGCCTGCTCAACCGCCGCGGGTTCGAGGCGCAGGCCGAAACCGCGCTTCGTCGCTGCCAGGACGAAGCGCGCCCCGTCGCGCTGCTCGTCGCGGACCTCGATCATTTCAAGCGCATCAACGACAATCACGGTCACGCGGTCGGTGACGCGATCATCGCCGCTTTCGGCGCGCATGTCCGGCTGATCGGCCCCGCAGCTATGGTCGCGGGCCGCATCGGCGGAGAGGAGTTCGCGCTGCTCGTCCCCGGCGCGGGGATCGAGTCGGCGCGCCAGCTCGCCGAAGCGGTGCGCACCGGCCTTCAGGCCGCCTGCGCCGACCGCATCCCCGCCAGCCTCTGCCCGACCGCGAGCTTCGGCATCGCAGTCGGGACGCCCGGCGGTGGCACCAACCTCGCCGCACTGATGCACGAGGCCGATCAGGCGCTCTACGAAGCCAAGCGCACCGGCCGCAACCGCGTGCGCTCCTATACGCCGAAGCCCGTGCGCCTTACCGCGAATGGCGGCTGAGCCGCCGCGCTATTTCGCGCGCCGCACCGCCACCACCTTGATCTCGACGACCGCGGTCGGTTCGTACAGTCGCGACACGCCGATCGCGGTCCACGCCGGAAAGGGCGCCTTGACATAATTGTTCTTCACCGCCGCAAAGCCGTCGATATGCGCGGCAAGGTCGGTGTGAAAGGTCGTGATGTCGACGACATCGTCCCAGCTCGCGCCCGCGCGCGCCAGCGTCGCGGCGATATGTTTGAAAGCGCGCTCATACCCAGGCGCCAGATCGCTCTCGCCCTTCGCTGGCGCCGCGACCACCCCCGACAGATAGATGGTGTCGCCGGCGATCACCGCATCGGCATAGCCCACCGCCTCCTGAAACGCGCGCGCTTCCGCATTTTCGGGCATCAGCACCGATCCCGCCTCGCGCGCGCCCGCCGACCCGGCGCACAGCCCCGCCACCAGCGCCATTCCCACCATCCTTGGCATCGCCCCTCGCATGATCCGCATCCCCCGTCTCGATCCAACCACGCCCGCGAACCTGACAGCGGACGGTCGCGAAGGCCAGCCCTTCGTCACCGGCCACGAACCGGCCCCCTACAGACCGACCATGATTTTCTTCGCTTATCAGGCCATTAATCCTCTTCCGCAGGAAAAGCCGCAGTCCCGCCAAGCTATTCCCCGCGCGGGACCATGAACGGAACAGAGACAAGGGAACAGAAACATGCGGACCCGACGACCATCGAACCTCCTCTGCGACGAACGCGGCGCGACCGCGATCAAATATGGGCTGATCGCCGCGCTGATCTCGCTCGCGTGCATCATCGCCTTCCAGATGCTCGGGCTCAGTCTCGAATCTATCTTCACGACGATCGACGAGGCGCTGAACCGATAATCCTACATCATATAAAGAATTCTTTATATGTCTGTTGACAATCACTGAGCGGCCTCTATCCTGAAAGCTGTCGAGGTTCTTCGCGTCGTCATGCGCCGCGAAGCTAAGACGGGAAGCCGGTGCGCCTCGCAAAGGGGCAATTCCGGCGCTGCCCCCGCAACTGTAAGCGGCGAGCGGCGGTCGTTACGTGTCACTGGTTCGGCAAGGAACCGGGAAGGCCAGACCGCAGCATTGACCCGCGAGCCAGGAGACCTGCCTCGTCAGATAACGTCCTCCGGCGGGGTGTCCGGTCAGGCCGCATGCATGGCTGCGCCCGACCTTGCTTCGCGGGCGTGGAATCCTGTGCGTTCGCGTCTGCCCGGCGCCTTGCTCCTTGCAAGGTGCTTGAAGAATGACTGTCAGCGTCGCCACTCTCGGCTTCCCCCGCATCGGCCTCCGCCGTGAACTCAAATTCGCGCTCGAAAGCTATTGGGCCGGGAAATCCTCCCTCACCGACCTGCAAACCGCCGCCGCGGGGCTGCGCGCGCTCCACTGGACGCGGCAAAAAGCGCTCGGCGCCGACATCCTGCCCTCGAACGACTTCTCGCTCTATGACCATGTGCTCGATACCTCGGCGCTCGTGGGTGCTATCCCTCCGCGCTACGACTGGGCAGCCGACACCGTCGACCCTGACCTCTATTTCGCGATGGCGCGCGGCGCGCAGAACGCCTGCTGCGGCGGCGATACGACCGCGATGGAAATGACCAAATGGTTCGACACCAACTATCATTTCCTCGTCCCCGAACTCACCGCCGGCCAGACCTTCCGCATCGCCTCGACCAAGATCTTTGACGAGTTTGCGGAAGCCAAGGCGCTCGGCCATGCGACGCGCCCCGTCCTGCTCGGCCCCGTCAGCTATCTGATGCTCGCCAAGGGCAAGGCGGTCGAGCCGCTCGCCCTGCTGCCCCAGCTCCTCGACACCTATGCAGAGATTCTCGCTCGCCTCGCCGCGCTTGGTGCCGACTGGGTCCAGATCGATGAGCCCTGCCTCGTCCTCGACCTGACGGGCGACCAGCGCACCGCCTTCGAGCGCGCCTACGCCCGGCTCGCGACGCGCGGGCCCAAGCTGATGCTCACCACTTACTTCGGCGGCCTCGGCGACAATCTCGATCTCGTCGCGGACCTTCCCGTCCACGGCCTGCACCTCGATCTCGTCCGCGCGCCGGATCAGCTCGCCCCCGCGCTGGCGAAGCTCCAGCCGCATGTCCTCCTCTCGCTCGGCGTCATCGACGGCCGCAACATCTGGCGCGCCAACCTCCCCGACCTCTATTGGCGCCTCAAGGAACTTGCGGCCAGGCGCGACGTCATCCTCGCGCCCTCATGCTCGCTCCTCCACGTCCCCGTCGACCTCGCGCTCGAAACCGGCCTCGATCCCGAAATCGCCCAGTGGCTGGCGTTCGCCGCGCAGAAGGTGGAGGAACTCGCCGCGCTGGCCAAGGCGCTGAACGAAGGCGAGGACGCAAGCTTCGCCGCCTTCTCCGCCTCGCGCATCGCCGCGGTCGCACGCCGGACCTCGCCCAAGATCCACGACGCGCAGGTGGCGCAGCGCCTCGCCGCCCTCGACGCCGGCGCCACCCACCGGACCTCCCCCTTCGCCGTCCGCCGCGAAGCGCAGCAGGTCCGGCTGAACCTCCCCGCCTACCCCACCACGACGATCGGCAGCTTCCCGCAGACCGCAGAGGTCCGCAAGGCGCGCGCCGCGCACGTCAAGGGCGATATCGACGACGCCGCTTACGCCCAATATCTCCGCGTCGAAACGCGCGCCGCGGTGAAATGGCAGGAGGAGGTCGGCCTCGACGTCCTCGTCCACGGCGAGTTCGAGCGTAACGACATGGTGCAATATTTCGGCGAGCAGCTCGCGGGCTTCGCCTTCACCCGCGCCGGCTGGGTGCAAAGCTATGGCTCGCGCTGCGTCCGCCCACCGATCCTCTATGGCGACGTCTCGCGCCCGCGGGCGATGACCGTCGACTGGTGGCGCTTTGCGCAGGACCAGACCGACTTGCCGATGAAGGGCATGCTCACAGGCCCCGTCACCATCCTGAACTGGTCCTTCGTCCGCGACGATCAGCCGCGCGCGACAAGCTGCCGCCAGATCGCGCTCGCGATCCGCGACGAGGTACAGGACCTCGAGGCTGCCGGCGCCGCGATCATCCAGATCGACGAGGCGGCGCTGCGCGAAGGCCTCCCCCTCCGTCGCAGCGAATGGCAGCATTACCTCGACTGGGCGGTCGAAAGCTTCCGCATCGCATCGTCCGGCGTGCGCGACGACACGCAGATTCACACGCATATGTGCTATTCGGAGTTCAACGACATCATCCGCGCGATCGGCGCGATGGACGCCGACGTCATCTCGATCGAGACCGCACGCTCACAGATGGAGTTGCTCGACGCCTTCGCCTCCTACGCCTATCCCAACGAGGTCGGCCCCGGCGTCTATGACATCCACAGCCCCCGCATCCCGGCGGAGCGCGAGATGACCGATCTGCTCACGCTCGCCGCCAAGCACGTCCCGCCCGCGCAGATTTGGGTGAACCCCGACTGCGGGCTCAAGACGCGCAAGTGGGACGAGGTGCGCCCCGCGCTGGTCGCGATGGTCGCCGCGGCCAAATCGATGCGCGCCCGCGCGCTGGTGAAGGAGGCCTATCTTGCCAAGTGATGCCGCGCATCAGGCCATGCCAGCGGGCCAGCCCGCCGTCCGCGTCACTGCCATGCCCGCCAACGCCAATGTCTATGGCGACATTTTCGGTGGCTGGCTGATGGCCCAGATGGACCTTGCCGCCTCGTCGGTCGCGTCGCTCCACGCGCGCGGCCGCGCGGTGACGATCTCGGTGGAGGGCATGTCCTTCCACCGTCCCGTCTTCGTTGGGGACGAGGTTTCGGTCTTTGGCCGCCTTGTAAAAGTCGGCCGCACCTCGATGCATGTCGAGGTCGAAGCCTGGGCTCGCGACCGCCATGCCGAGGAGGCGCACAAGGTCACGCAAGCGGTCTTCATCTTCGTCGCGGTCGGCCCGGACCGCCGACCAAGGGCGGTGCGGGCGCTATCCGGCTAAGCCCCCCTTCCTCGTCACCCCGGGCTTGATCCGGGGTGACGAGCGTAGAAACGCGGCGGTTTTCCTTTGCGTCTTCGCGCCTTCGCGTGAGCCAAATCTTCCCCCCACCCCCTTGCATTTCCCCACCCTCGGCGTAAGGCGGCGCGGACATAAACCTGCGCGTGCGACTCCGCTTAGCTCCGCTCTCCCGAACGGGCATCGGCCGTCATTCCCCGCCGCGCCAACATGGGGACTGCAATCCTATGACCACCACCGGCCACGACACGCTGGGAACCCGTTCGACGCTCGACGTCGGCGGAAAAAGCTATGCTTATTATTCGCTCGACAAGGCTGCGGCCAAGCTCGGCGACGTTTCGCGCCTGCCCTTCTCGATGAAGGTACTGCTCGAAAACCTCCTCCGCTTCGAGGATGGCGGGTTCACCGTGTCAAAGGATGACGTGCAGGCGCTGGTCGACTGGCAAAAGGACCCGCATTCGAACCGCGAGATCCAGTATCGCCCCGCGCGCGTGCTGCTTCAGGATTTCACCGGCGTTCCCTGCGTCGTCGATCTTGCCGCGATGCGCGATGCGATCGCAAAGCTTGGCGGCGACACGACCAAGATCAACCCGCTCGTCCCCGTCCACCTTGTCATCGACCACTCGGTCATGGTCGACGAATTCGGTCATCCCAAGGCGTTCGAACAGAATGTCGAGATCGAATATTATCGCAACGGTGAACGCTATGACTTCCTGAAATGGGGCTCGAAGTCGCTCGACAATTTCAAGGCGGTGCCCCCGGGCACTGGCATTTGCCACCAGGTCAATCTGGAGCATATCGCGCAGGCGGTGTGGTCGAGCCAGGACGCCGACGGCACGACGGTCGCTTATCCCGACACCTGCGTCGGCACCGACAGCCATACGACGATGATCAACGGCCTCGGCGTGCTCGGCTGGGGCGTCGGCGGGATCGAGGCTGAGGCCGCGATGCTTGGCCAGCCCGTGTCGATGCTCATCCCCGAAGTCGTCGGCTTCAAATTCACCGGCAAGCTCAAGGAAGGCGTCACCGCGACCGACCTCGTGCTCACTGCGACGCAGATGCTGCGGGCCAAGGGCGTCGTCGGCCGTTTCGTCGAATATTTCGGCCCCGGCCTCGCGTCGCTGTCGCTCGCCGACCGCGCGACGCTCGCTAATATGGCGCCCGAATATGGCGCGACGTGCGGCTTCTTCGGCGTCGACGACAAGACGCTCGACTATATGCGCCTGACCGGCCGCAGCGACGAGAATATCGCGCTGGTCGAAGCCTATGCCAAGGCACAGGGCCTGTGGATCGTCGAGGGTGCCGCGGACCCCGTGTTCACCGACACGCTCGAACTCGACCTTGCCACCGTCGTGCCGTCGCTTGCCGGTCCGAAGCGTCCGCAGGACCGCGTTTCGCTTCCCGACGTCGACGATGTGTTCAACGCCGACATGGCGAACACCTATAAAAAGGCGCAGACGCGCGTTCCGGTCGAGGGCAAGGATTTCGACATTGGCGACGGCGACGTCACCATCGCCGCGATCACGAGTTGCACCAACACCTCGAACCCCGGCGTGCTGGTCGCCGCGGGTCTGGTCGCGAAGAAAGCCGACGCGCTTGGGCTGAAGCCCAAGCCGTGGGTCAAAACCTCGCTCGCCCCGGGGTCGCAGGTCGTCACCGACTATCTGGTCAAGGCCGGGCTGCAGAAGCATCTCGACAATATCGGCTTCAACCTCGTCGGCTATGGCTGCACGACATGCATCGGCAACTCGGGGCCGCTGGCTGAACCGATTTCAAAGGCGATCAACGAAAATGGCCTCGTCGCCGCGGCGGTGATTTCGGGCAACCGCAACTTCGAAGGCCGCGTGTCGCCCGACGTTCGCGCGAACTTCCTCGCCTCGCCGCCGCTCGTCGTCGCTTACGCGCTCAAGGGCACGGTGATCGAGGATTTCACCACCACCCCGATCGGGCAGGACCAGTCGGGTAACGACGTATTCCTCGCCGACATCTGGCCGACCAATCTGGAAGTTGCCGAGGCGGTGGCGGGCGCGGTCGACCGCGACATGTTCGAGGCGCGCTATGCCCATGTCTACAAGGGCGACGAGCATTGGCAGAAGATCGAGGTCGAGGGTTCGGACACATATCAGTGGCGCGCGGGCTCGACCTATGTCGCCAACCCGCCGTATTTCGAGGGCATGACGATGACCCCGGCGCCGGTGTCGGATATCGTGAACGCCAAGCCGCTTGCGATCCTCGGCGACAGCATCACGACCGACCACATCAGCCCTGCCGGCAGCATCAAGGCGGACTCGCCGGCCGGAAAATGGCTTATGGAACATCAGGTTAGCAAGGCCGACTTCAACAGCTACGGCGCCCGCCGCGGCCACCACGACGTTATGATGCGCGGCACCTTCGCCAACATCCGCATCAAAAACGAAATGGTCCCCGGCATCGAGGGCGGCATGTCGCGCTACGGTTCGGAGGTCATGCCGATCTACGACGCCGCGATGCGTCACAAGGCCGACGGCACCCCGCTCGTCGTTATCGCGGGCAAGGAATATGGCACCGGCTCGTCGCGCGACTGGGCGGCAAAGGGCACCAACCTGCTCGGCGTCCGCACCGTGATCGTCGAAAGCTTCGAGCGTATCCACCGTTCGAACCTCGTCGGCATGGGCGTGCTGCCGCTGCAGTTCCTCGAAGGCCAGAGCCGCGAGACGCTGGGCCTGACCGGCGACGACCAGTTCACCATCACCGGCGTCGCGGACCTGAAGCCGCGCCAGACGGTCACGGTGAACGTCACCCGCCCCGATGGGTCGACGTTCAGCTTCGATACGCTCTGCCGCATCGATACGGCGAATGAGGTCGAATATTATATGAACGGCGGCATCCTGCACTATGTGCTGCGCAAGCTCGCGGCCTGATGATACACGGGGGCGATGAGCGGACTTCTTCTCTTCGCCCTCGGCTTTCTCTGCGGCGCCGGCCTCGTACTGGCGCTGCGGCGTGACAGCGGCGCGCGCGACCTGACGGGTCCGCCGCCGCGGGCGCCCTCCCCGCCCCGCAGCGTGCAAATCGACGCGGCACCGGTGACCGTACAGGTCCATACCGAAGTCCATAGCGACGACCAGATTCTCGAAATGATCCGCCGCGGCCGCAAGATCGAAGCGATCAAGCGGATGCGCGACCTGACGGGAATGCGGCTTTCCGAAGCCAAGGATGCCGTCGAGGCTATCGAACGGACATTGCGCTAAGCGCGCTCTTACTGACAAAGGAAAACGCGATGGGTCCGCTCGAAATCCTGATCGAGGTCATCGGCTGGACCGCTGCCGTAATCATCCTCGCTGCCTATGTCCTGCTGTCGATCGGCAGGCTCGATGGCCGCAGCTATCTCTATCAGTGGATGAACGTGGTGGGCGCGGGCGGATTCATCATCAATTCGGGGTATAACGGCGCGATCCCGTCGGCCGTCCTCAACGTCATCTGGGCCGGCATGGGGATATTCACCTTATGGGCCGTGTGGCGCGGCCGGCGGGCGGCGCGCGCCATCACTCCCTAGGGCTTGGCCGCCGCGTTCCACGCCGCGACCTTCGCACGCGTGTCGGACAGCATCTTGTCGATCGCTCGACGGTCCTGAACGACCCCGCGCATCACCACCGCATCGATCGCGCGCGTTGCTGCAATATCCTCAAGCGGATTCGCGCGAAGCAGGACCAGATCGGCCGCCATACCGGGTTTCACCGCGCCATAGCGATCAAGCTGACCGAACCACGCGGGTCCCGCGCGCGTTGCCGAGACCAGCGCCTGCGCGGGGGTCAACCCCTTTTTCTGGAACAGTTCGACCTCGTCATGCAGGCCAAAGCCCGGGTAATTGAAGCTGTTGAGGAAACCCGCGTCGGTCCCGGCGATGATCGGCACGCCGGCTTTGGCGAGCATCGGCAGGATCGTCGCTACGTCCTCGATCTGCTTGTGCCGCGCCGCGATCGCCGCGGCGTCGGCCTTTGCCGCGCGCTCGATCCGCCAGTCATAGGTCTTGCGCAGCTTCGGCCCGATATAGGCGAGGCCCGCATCCTTCGAATGATCTTCGCGATCGAGATTGGCGATGATGCGGCTGCCGTTGAGCGTCGGCGTCACAAAAACGCCCTTCGCGGCGAAATGGCGATAGGCCGCCATCGCGGTTTCGCGATCGAACCCCGCATCGAGCCGACGGTTCGCCTCGGCGCGGTCGATGCGCTTCGCGGCGAAATCGGCGGCAATCGCGGCTTCGTCCTTCGCGCCCGCATTATAGGCATAGTCGAGATGTTCGATCGAGCTGATCCCGGCATCGACCGCCTGCTCCGTAGTCAGCGCCATCGGGATATGGCCCGAAGTCCTGAGCCCGAGCGCCTTCGCCCGCCCCAGCGCATAGAGAAACAACTCGGGTTTCAGCGTGCTGTCGGTGATCTTGACGAAATCGACCTTGTCGCGCGTTTTCAGACGCTCGAGCGCTGCATCGACATCGGCCTCGCTTCCGACTTCGATCGTTCCTTTCCATATCGGTGCGATCCCCTCGATCTTCGCGCCCGAGGTCAAGAGCCGCGGACCGAAAAGGCTACCGCTCGCAATTTCGCTGCGCCATGCAAGCACCTGTTCGGGCAAATCCCCCGAACAGTCGCGGATCGTCGTGATTCCGTTCGCGACATAGAGCGGCAGCAGCGCCTTATTCTCTTCGATCAGTTCGGGGCCGCCGCCGAAATGCACATGCATGTCCCACAATCCCGGGATCAGGTAGCGCCCCTTGCCTTCGACCGTGCGCCCGGCGCGCCATCCTTTGGCGATCGCGGCGTCGTCGCCCACCGCGACAATATCGTTACCCTTCAGTACCACCGCTTGCCCAGCCACGGGCTTCGCCGCTTCGACGTCGATGATCGTGACGTGGCGGATGATGACATCGCCCTGCGTCGGGGCGGCAAAGGCGGGGGACGTCAAGGCAAGCAACGACGACGCAAGGGCAGTGACTAATTGTTTCATGGGCGACCTTTCCAGACTCGGGAAATGCCTTAGCCCCGTCGCGGTCGATACAACAAGGGGAGGATGGTGGGCGCTGACGGGCTCGAACCGCCGACCCTCTCGGTGTAAACGAGATGCTCTACCAACTGAGCTAAGCGCCCCCGAATGTCGCCATATGCGGGAGGTGCGCCCCTGCCATAAGCCGCGCCCGCTGGCAAGCGCGACCTCACGCGATCAGAGCCAGCCGATCCGTTTGAAACGAAGATAGAGCATCAGGCAGATGCCGCCCATGGTGCCAACGATCAGCGGGTAGCCGAAGGCCCATCGAAGTTCGGGCATATGATCGAAATTCATGCCATAGATGCCGGCAATCGCGGTCGGCACCGCCAGGATCGCCGCCCAAGCCGCCAGTTGGCGCGTGATCACGCCCTGACGCTGTTGTTCGAGCATGCCGTTGGTTTCGATCACCGATGCAGCGATATCGCGCAGCCCGGCGAGCCGATATTCCGCGCGCTGCACATGGTCCCATATGTCGCGATAAAATGGGCGCACGACGGGGTCGATATTCGGCAGCTCATCATCGGTCGCAAGGCGCCCCGCGACCTCCTTCATCATCCCGACGAGACGCTGGAAGCGGATAATCTCGTGCCGTTGCTTGTAAAGGTGACGAATTTCGGCGGCATCGAGCGGCGTATCCATGACGCTGTCCTCGACCCCCAGCATCCGCTCCTCGATCGCATCGACCACCGGGAAATAACCGTCGACGATGAAATCGAGCACGGCATAAAGGACGTAATCGGGTCCATGCGCGAGCTTTGCCGACAAGCTTTCGAGTCTTGCGCGCACGTCCGTGTGCGTACGCGCCGACCCGTGGCGGACGCTAACGAAGAAATGCGGGCCGATGAAAAAAGCCGTTTCGCCGGGTTGGATCGTATCGCCATCAAGATTGGCGGTACGCGTGATCAGGAACAACTGGTCGCCATAGGCTTCGACCTTCGGCAATTGATTCGCCTTCAGCGCATCCTCGACCGCCAGCGGGTGGAGGCCGAAACGCTTTGCTATGCCCGCAAGCTCTTCCGGTGTCGGCTCGTAGAGGCCGAGCCAGAAGAAATCACCCGGATCGCAATCTTCGGGAATCGCTTCGTCCGGACCCAGTTCCCGAACAAGCTTTCCATCATGATAAACGCGGGCGGCCATGATCGGCATAGACAGAAACTCCGTTGAATGGCGCTTACATAGTGCGGCCAATCGCGAAGGGAAATGCGCCCCGCGTCGCGGCTAGATATCCCGGCTGTCATACGCCCACTGCAGCAATGCCTGCCGCTGTTTCGGCCGGCAAAAGGGATCGCCCGGCTCGCAATGTTTGCGCACTTGCGCGGCGTGACGCCGGAACGCGCGCCACCGCGCAATCTGGCGGTGGTCCTCGCCCGGCATCCGTCGCCCCGAATAATAGCGGCAATACCATTGGAACCAGCCGCGCGGGTCGTCGGGGTGGATCCACCCTTTCTGCACCCAGACTTGCAAGGGAACACTCGCCCTTATGCCGAAATAGTTGAGCGTGCAGTCGGCCCTTTCGGGCGCAAGCTTCGCGTTTTTGAACCAGCTTGCCGGAAATTCGGCGGTGCAGTCGGTCATATATTTGCCGCAGAATACCCCGAGTTCCAACATCTCGGCAGGCGTGAGTTCGGGTTCGAAATCGGGATCGAACGCCTTTCCCATCGGGGCGGTCCGCGTATAGCGATACCCCTGCTGCATCCGGTCAGTCACGACCACTTCGACGGCATTCTTCATGACCGGAATCATGCCGCGCCAATCGGTATGAACCAAGCCTATTCTTCGAGCGCCTCAAAATATCGGGCCAGCGCATCATAGGCGCCTTCGGCTAGGGCGATGAAGATACGGCGGCCATCTTGCGGATCGTCCCCGCGCACGAACAGGCCGGCGTCGGTCATCGTCTTGATCCAGCGCAGCGCAGTCGTCGCGGGAACCGCAGCGGCGATGCACAGGCTCGACACCGAGACCGGCTGGCGTTCGAGCCGCGCGGCATAGAGGTCGAGCAACATGTCCCACGCCGGATCGGCGAACAGGTCGGCGGGGAAATATTGTTCGCGCATCCGCCGCTGGCGCAGCATCCGTCGCACCGCTTTGGCACGCTGCCGGTCGAGCGTGCGCTCTTCGGGAACGAAGCTGCGCGGCATCGCAGTAAAGTCGCGCGACGGCGTGCGGACCTGTTCCGGATAGTCGGAAAGATCTTCGGTCCGCGAAATATAGCCCGTCGGCGTACCGGGAAGACCGCCCCTATGTCCGGCGAGGTCGCCGAGCAAACGAGAGATGCGCGCGACTTCTTCTTGCAGCCGATCGATCCGCTCCATCGCATCGTCTCGTGCGACATCGTGGAACACGCCGTCCCGCGCGCGCCGCGCCGTCGCCAACGCGACGAGCCGGTCGGTTGGATCGGCGTCGACCAGAAACTGTGCGTTGAGCGACGCGGGAATGACTGCCATGATCCGGTCGAGATCCGGAAGCTCGGTTTCGAAAACCAGGTTGCACCCCTGCGCTTCCGCCGCCGCGCATATGTCAGCCAGCGTTTCGCGTTCGACCGCGTCCGCCCGCGACACCCAGACAATGTCGAGCGTGGCGGTTTTCCGAATATAATTTGCCGCCAAAGGAGCCGATATTGTTTTCGCCAAGCGTACATCTGCAAGCGAAGTCAGATCGGGACAATCGCCCGGTAACCCCACGAACAAAAGTGGCGACGCAACAGCTTCAGGGAGCGACCCACGGAGCGCTTCGGGAGGCTCGTCATGCTCCGCGCCGAAACCGTTCGGCGGAAATGCCGATGTTTCCAATGGCTGCAGGTCTATCATGCTGTCGTCCCCCCTTTCCATAACTCCACCTTGGCGTAAGCATGCCGTCATTTCGGCGATATTCACTTTTCTATTCGCTCCCGTTTGCCGCCAATCCGGACCCAAGCTTGTTCTCGGCATGAGTGGGCGTGCATCGGTCGTCGGGTAATCTGTCCATTCTGGACATGGTTTGTTCTCATCGTCAATACTTAAATCATCCTTGCAAAGCCCCCTTCATCGAGTCAGGCGACACCTATGGTTTCAGGCTCCTCTTCGCTCGCACATCTGCGTTGGCGGCGGCGCTTTCGGTCGCTGCTCGCGCTGCTGCTGCTCGCCGGACTCGCCTTTGCCGCATGGCTGGCGTCGCCGGCCCCGATTGCGACGGTGCCGCTTGTCCATGTGATCGACGGGGACAGCTTGACGGTGCGGCAGGATAACGCGCCGCTGACGATCCGCCTGACCGGTATCGACGCGGTCGAATATCGGCAGGATTGCTCGCGCGCCGCGGAACGCTGGGCATGCGGGCGCGAAGCACGTACCGCGCTTGAAAAACTGGCTGGCCCCGGACCGCTCCATTGCGAATTCGCCGCAAAGGATCGTTACGGCCGCACCCTTGCCGTGTGCCGCTCCGCACCCTTCCCCGACGGGATTGACCTTGGCGCCGAAATGACCCGGCTCGGTTGGGCGGTGGCGACTAGCGACGCCTATATGGTGGAAGAAGCCGAAGCGCAGGCGAAACGGCGCGGCATCTGGCAGGGCGACTTTATCCGTCCCGATAACTGGCGCGCGGCCCACGAACGCACCACCGCCGCTCTCATGTCGCCCGATCCCTAGAAATGGGCCGCTATGCCTCGCGCCCGTTTCGGGCTAGGGCGAGCACATGAACAGCCTGTTTCCCGTCATGATCGGCGGCGCGATCGGCGCCGGCGCCCGTCATATGGTCGGGCAGGCGATGCTCGCGCGGCTCGGCCCCGGCTTCCCGTGGTGGACGTTGTCCATCAATATCGCCGGCAGCCTCCTTATGGGCCTGCTCGTCGGCGCGCTCGCGCGTAGCAGCGATGGCGGCGAAACCGCGCGTCTGTTCGTTGGGGTCGGAATTCTCGGCGGCTTCACCACATTCTCCTCCTTCAGCATGGAATTCTGGATGCTTTTCGAACGCGGTCAAAATGCTCAGGCGGCCGCCTATGTCCTCGCGTCGGTAATCGGCGCGATCTGCGCCTGCGGTCTCGGCCTCTTCATCGTGCGGCAGGTACCGGCATGAGCGAACCCAAGGGAAAGTTCGACGGCGCCACCATCGCCGAGGAGGATGACGGCATTCGCCTCGACCGCTGGTTCAAGCGCCACCGCGAGGGCACGCCACACGCGCTGCTCGCGCGATGGGCGCGGTCGGGCCAACTGACGCTCGACGGCAAGAAGGCCGACGTGTCGGACCGGATTGCGACCGGGCAAAAACTCGTCATGCCGACGCCGCCGGTGGAGGCCGAGGCGCGTCCGGCGCGTAAAGGGCGTCCGCTGACCGACGCCGATATCGATCTGGCGACGGGGATGATGATCCACCGGGACGACAGCGCGATCGTGCTGAACAAGCTGCCCGGCCTTGCAACGCAGGGTGGAACCAAGACCGAGCAGCATGTCGACGGCTTGCTCGACGCGCTGAAATTCGACGGTCCGACGCGGCCCAAACTCGTCCACCGGCTCGACAAGGATACGTCCGGCGCGCTGCTGATCGCGCGCACGCCGCGCGCCGCCGCCTATTTCGCCAAAAGCTTTTCGAACCGCAGCGCGAAAAAGACCTATTGGGCACTGATCGTCGGCGTCCCCGATATTCAGCAGGGCGAAATCGACCTGCCGCTCGCCAAGCAGCCGGGATCGGGCGGCGAGAAGATGCACGTCCACGACAGCGGCCTCGCCGCAAAGACGCGCTATCGCGTCATCGAACGCGCGGGAAACAGTGCGGCATGGGTCGAGCTGCAGCCACTCACCGGGCGCACGCACCAGCTTCGCGTCCATATGGCAGCAATCGGTCACCCGATCGTCGGTGACGGCAAATATGGCGGCAAGGGCGCGTTCCTGACCGGGACGATCAGCCGCAAGATGCATCTGCACAGCCGGCGCCTGCGCATCGACCATCCCGATGGCGGCGCGATCGATATCAGCGCGGATGTGCCCGAGCATTTCGCCGCGAGCCTCGACGCGCTCGGCTTCGACCTTTTGCTCGGCCAGATCGGGATCGACGATATCGCCAAGGGACCGCCACCGAAGGCGGCGGCAAAAGCCGCTGCCAAGGCGCATAGCAAACAGATCCGCAAGGCCAGGCGCGGCGAACGACGCGGACGCACGGCGGACAGCAAGCCGACCGATTTCGTCGGCAAGCCGAAGCCCAAGGCGAAAGCGAAACCGGGCAAGCCCGGCAAGCCGGCGCCTGGGAAACCCGTGGGCAAAAAGCCGAGCGCGAAGAAGCATCCGGCGCGCCCGCCCAAAGCCGGCTGATGCATCCGAATTCCGCCTTCCGCCCGCGGCAGGACGACCTTGCCGAATTGCTTGTGCGCGAGATCGGTTTTGCCGCCATCTTCGCGAACACGCCCGACGGCCCGCGCGTGGCGCACACGCCCGTGGTGCTCAGCGACGACCGGACGACGCTGCAATTCCATCTCGCGCGCGGCAATGCGCTGACGCGGCATCTCGACGGAGCAAATGCGCTTGCCGTCGTACAGGGGCCCGACGCCTATGTTAGTGCGAGCTGGTACGCAGAGGCCGATCAGGTCCCGACGTGGAACTACGTCGCGATCGAGATGGAAGGCATGGCGCGCAAGCTCGACGATAGCGCGCTGGTCGCCCTGCTCGATACATTGTCCGCCCAGCACGAAGCGCGCGTCGGAGCAAACCCGCCATGGACGCGCGCCAAGATGAACCCTGCGCTGTTCAGCAAGATGACCGGTGCCATCACCGGATTCGAGATGCGGATCGCCGCCTGGCGCCCGACGATAAAGCTGTCACAGAACAAATCCGCCGACGAACGCGCGCGCGTGATTGAGGGCGTGGAGGCGACCGGTCATGGCGCGCTCGCGCAGTTGATGCGCCATCTTGGCGGCGATAGGGAGGGTGCATGAGCCAAGCTGACGACGCACTCGCAAAGAAACGCTTCTTTGCCCTTTCGATCATGCGCCTGATGGGCGCCGCCTTTGTCGCGATCGGTTTTATCCTGATCAGCGGCGGGTTTTCGCTCGCGGGGCAGCCGACCGACCGCTGGATTGGCGTCGCGATCGTGCTCGTCGGCGCGTTCGATTTCGCTGTGATGCCGCTGCTCCTCGCGCGCCGCTGGCGGTCGCCCAAAAACCCGTGAAGCGCTTCTGGAAAGAGGTTGCGGTCGTCGCGGACGACGGCGGCTGGGGCATCGCGCTCGATGGCCGGCCAGTGCGTACGCCGCAGCGCGCGCCGCTGGCCGTCGCGAGTATCGCGCTTGCCGAAGCGGTCGCCGCCGAATGGCGCGACGTCAGTGAGACGATCGATCCGGCCGCCATGCCGATGACGGGCTTGACCAACGCCGCGATCGATCTGGCGACGCCCGACCTTATGGCCTTCGCGGCACCGGTCGCCGCTTATGCCGAGAGCGATCTCTTCTGCTATCGTGACGCGCGCGACGCGGCGTTGCAGGCCGAACAGGCCGCGGCGTGGAACCCGCTGCTCGCCTGGGCCGAGGCACGCTATGCGATTGAATTCACGCTGACGCAGGGCGTGCTGCCGGTCGACCAGCCTGATGCGACGATCACGGTCCTGCAAGATGCGGTGCTGGCGCAGGACGCGTGGCGGATCACCGCACTCACGCCACTGGTGACGATCGGTGGGTCGCTTGTCGCCGGACTCGCGCTGCTCGAAAACGCGCTCGACGCGGACGCCTTGTGGGAGGCGGTCAGCCTCGACGACCTCTATCAGGAACGCCGCTGGGGCGCCGATAGCGAGGCGCAGAAAGCGCGCGCGGCGCACAAACGCGACTGGGACAATGCCGCGCGGTTTTTGACGCTGCTTTAGTCGGCGAAATTCGGCTTCCGCTTCTGCATCCCGGCCATCACCGCTTCCATCTGGTTCGGGGTGCGGATCACCTTCACCTGCTCGTCGCTTTCGGCCTGCAATATTTCGGCATCGGTTGCGTCGGCCAGCATGTTGCAAAGCCGCTTGGCCCCGCGGATCGCATGCGGGTTCTTGTCGGCAATCACTTCGGCCAGTTCCATCGCTTTCGCCAGCGGGTCGTCCGACACATGCGTGGCGAAACCGAGCAGCTTCGCTTCCGACCCGTTGAATTCGCGATTGGTATAGATCAGCTCGCGCAGCACATCGTCGGCGACTTGCGTGCGCCAAAGCGCCATGCCGGCGACATCGGGAACCAGGCCCCAGCGCATTTCCATGATCGCAATGCGCGTATCGGGATGAACGATGCGAATGTCGGCGGCGGCCATGATTTGGCTTCCCGCACCAAAAGCGACGCCGTGAACCGCCGCGATCACCGGTACCGGGATTTCGCGCCAGCCCCACGCGGCATATTGGGCGTTGTTCGCAATGCCGCGCGTGCGGTCGGACAGGCTGCCCCCTGCGCTGCTGGCGCCCGGATCGCGATCATTGCTGAGGCTCGACAGGTCGAGCCCGGCGCAGAAGGCGCGGCCTTCGCCCGACAACACGACAACGCGCAGCCCCGCGGTTGCTTTGAGCCGATCGATCGCTTCGGCCAGCGCTTCCCACATCGCGGGGTCGAGCGCATTCATCTTGTCGGCGCGGATCAGGCGGACGTCGGCGATCCCGCCATCGAGCATGGTGATCGAAATACGGTCTTTCACGGAAAAGTCCTTTTCAGCGTTTCAATGCGGCCTCGACGAGCGGGAGCTGGTCGTTGCCGAAATACATATCGTCCTTGTCGACGAAGATCGTGGGCGAACCATAGCCACCGCGCGCGATGACTTCATCGGTATTCGTGCGCAACCGGACCTTCACCGGATCGCTGCCGGCCGCAGCGGCCAGCGCGGCGCCATCGAGCCCCTCGGCATCCGCGACGGCGGCGAGAACCGCAGGGTCGTCGAGATTTTCCTGCCGGTCGAAATAGCTCGCGAAGGCTCCGCGCGCGAAGCGGACAAGCGCGGCCTGATCTTCCTCGAGCGCGCAGCAGAAACGCATTGCGGCGATGCTCTTCGCCGGGTGCCATTGCGACGGAAAATTCATGGGCACGCCCGCCAGCCGCGCCCAGTCCTTCAATATCTTCCAACTGTGCGTCAGCCGCCGGTTGTCGGCCTGCTCACGCGCCGCATAGACGGCCGGGTTCACCGCGTTGAACACGCCGCCGACAAGGATCGGTCGATAGATCGCCGTCGCGCCGGTTCGCTCAAGCACGCCCGGCAGATTGTGGAACGCGAGGCAGGTCCAGGGCGAGGAGAGGTCGAAGAAGAATTCGACGCGCGCGGTCACGGGATCAGGCCTCCGCCTTCGCTTTCTCCCAATATTGGTCGCGGAGCAGCCGCTTGTAGAGCTTGCCGGTGTCGTGACGCGGCAGAGCTTCGAGGAAGTCGATGCGGCGCGGAATCTTGACGCCCGACAGTTTCTCGCGCGCAAAAGCGATCAGTTCGTCGCGAAACGCTTCGGTCGCGTCGGCCATGTCGGCGGGCTGGATGACCGCAATCACTTCCTCGCCCATTTCGTCGTGTGGGCCGCCAACCACCGCGACGTCGGCAACCTTCGGGTGCGTGACGAGATGATTCTCGATCTCCTGCGGATAGATGTTCACTCCGCCTGAGATGATCATGAAGCTTTTGCGATCGGTGAGGTAAAGGAAGCCTTCTTCATCCACCTTGCCCACATCGCCGAGGGTCGACCAGCCCTTCGAATTGCGGCTCGATGCCGTCTTCTCGCTATCACCGTGATATTCGAAGACATTTTCGCTTTCAAAAAACACTGCGCCTTCTTCGTTCGGCCCAAGCTCAGTTTCACTATCCTCGCCCATGATGTGGATCGCGCCGAGGATCGGGCGGCCAACGCTGCCCTTGTGCGTCAGCCAGTCGGTGCTGGAGATGAAGGTCATGCCATTGCCTTCGGACCCCGCATAATATTCGAAAAGAACCGGCCCCCACCAATCGATCATCGCCTGCTTGACCGGCACCGGGCAGGGCGCCGCGGCGTGGATCGCGACTTTGAGCGAAGAAGTGTCGTAGCGCGTGCGAACATCGCCCGGCAGTTTAAGCATCCGCACGAAATGCGTCGGGACCCACTGGCTCGAATTCACGCGGTATTTTTCGATGTGGGCGAGCGCGGCTTCGGGGTCGAATTTCTTCATCAGCACAACGGTACCGCCCAGGCGATGGACGGTCATCGACCAGCGCAGCGGTGCGGCGTGATAAAGCGGCGCGGGCGACAGATAGACGCTGTCGGCGTTGATCTGGAACACCGCCGACGCAAGCATGACGAGGCTGTTGACCGCATCGATCGCCGGATCCTCGGGCAATGGCACACGCACGCCCTTGGGACGGCCAGTCGTGCCCGACGAATAGAGCATGTCGACCCCGGCCCGTTCGTCGACGACCGGCGTCGCGGGCATCGCCGCAACCGCATTTTCCCAGCTCTCATAGCCCGCGATGTCACCGCCCATCGCGAAACGCCTGATCCCGGTCGTGAGCTGCTGCGCCGCGCCGGCGAGGCTCGCCGAGACGACGAGAATCTTCGCTCCCGAATTTTCGAGAATATAGTCGGTCTCGTCCTGCGTCAGCCGCGACGAGATGCAGACATAACGCAGCCCCGCGCGCTGCGCGCCCCAGGTAAGCCCATAATAATGCGGCGTGTTGTCGAGCATGAAGGCGACGACATCCTCATGCCTCAACCCGTGCGCGCGAAAGAGGTGCGCGGCGCGATTCGACGCGGCGTCGAGTTCGCCATAGCTGATCGCCTCTCCCGTCTCGGCAACGATGATTGCGGGCTTGTCGGGGTTGTTACGCGCATGAACTGAGGGGTGCATCGGCTATCATCTCCGGGAATCGTTCGTATCTTTATGTCGAAGATGAGTAGCAACCTGAAACTTTTGGTCAAGCAAGCTGGAGCTTATGACAGGGGCTGCGATCAAGAAGCGGCAAATCCGGGCGGAGGATCAGTCAAATTCGCATCGTCGACGCAAGCCCATCGGCCCGCCGGCATTGCACCGCCTTTCGGCTGTGCTAGTCCATGGGCATGACCAGTATCGAAATGCTCGAAGGCGACTTCGCTACCCTGCCCGACCTTGTCCGCACCCATGCCGCGGAGCGTCCCGATGCCGTAGCGGCTGCCGACGCCGTGCGGCGGCTGAGCTGGTCCGAACTGGATCAATTGACCGACCGAATCGCCGCGCGGTTGCAGCAGGACGGATTCGCCAAGGGCGACCGTACCGCGATTGCCGGACTCAATAGCGTCGAGCAAATGGCGGTTATCCTTGGCACGCTGCGCGCCGGCGGGGTCGCGGGGCTCGTCACCAACAGCGCGACGGGCGAACAGATGGCCGCGATGATCGCCGACACCGGTGCGCGCCACCTGTTTCTCGACAGCGCGGCAAAAGCGAGCCTCGAAGGCCATGTCATCGCCGCAAGCGACCTGATCGCGATGGACGGCAGCGAAGCCGGAACGCCGCTCGATGCCTGGCTGTCGCTGGCGGGCGCAAAGCCGGCGCCGGTCGAGATTCTGCCCGGGGACGGGTTCAACATCATCTATTCCTCGGGCACCACCGGGACACCCAAAGGCATCGTCCACAGCCATGCGATGCGCTGGCAGCATATCATCCGCGGCGCGCCCGCCTATGGCCCCAATGCGGTGACGATCCTGTCGACCCCGCTCTATTCGAATACGACGATGGCAAGCTTCATGCCCACCGTCGGGTCGGGCGGACAGGTCGTCCTGATGAAGAAATTCGACGCGCACGGCTTTCTCGAACTCGCGGCACGCGAACGCGCGACCAACACGATGCTGGTGCCGGTGCAGTATCGCCGCATCATGGCGCTCGAGGATTTCGGCGACTTCGACCTGTCCAGCTTCGTCGTCAAATATTGCACCTCGGCGCCCTTCCCCGCGGCGCTGAAGGCCGATGTGCTACAACGTTGGCCGGGCGGGCTGGTCGAAATTTACGGAATGACCGAGGGCGGCGCAGCGTTCATCCTCGAGGCGCATCAATTCCCCGACAAGCTCCATACCGTCGGCAAGCCCGCGCCGGGCCATATCGCGAAGGTAATCGACGAGGACGGCAACGAACTGCCGCAGGGATCGGTCGGCGAAGTCGTCGGACGCAGCCCTGCGATGATGACCGGATACAATAACCGCCCCGACGCGACGAAGGCGATGCACTGGTACGATGCCGAAGGAAATCTCTTCTATCGCCACGGCGATATCGGCCGCATCGACGAGGACGGCTTCCTGACTCTGATGGACCGCGCGAAGGACATGATCATCTCGGGCGGTTTCAACATTTTCCCGAGCGACCTCGAAGCCATATTGATCGCCGACGACCGCGTCGTCGAGGCGGCAGTGGTCGGCATGCCGAGTGAGGAATGGGGGGAGACTCCCGTCGCCTTCGTCGTGCTGAAAGCCGGCGTCGATGCCGAGAGTGTACGCGCCGACTGCAACGCCAGGGTCGGCAAGACGCAGCGGCTGAGCGCGATCGTGCAAGTCGAGGAACTGCCGCGCAGCCCGATCGGCAAGGTACTGAAGCGCGAATTGCGCGACGCACACGCCCGATAGCATCGAAGAGTCACTTTCGGCCGGTTGCGAAGACCGGCGCGACGACGTAAGAGAATATCAGCATCAAGAGTTGGGTCGACGCCCAACGCCAACCTGCCAATCCGGGCAAGGTGGCGCTCCGCAAGGAGGATGTGGCCGAGCCGGCAACCAAACGGATCAAGCCATGCAGCGTCGAACCGTAAAAAGGAACGACGTTTCGTGCCGATAAAGATACCCGATCAACTCCCCGCTCGACATATCCTCGAGGCCGAAGGCGTCATGGTCATGCGCGAAGTCGACGCGGGGCGCCAGGACGTCAGGCCGTTGCGGATCGCCCTGCTGAACCTGATGCCGGACAAGATCAGCACCGAAACGCAGCTTGCTCGCCTGCTCGGAGCGACGCCGCTCCAGATCGAATTGACGCTTGTGCGGATCACCGACCACGTCGCGCGCAATACGTCAGCCGACCATATGGCGGCTTTTTATCGGCCATGGCGCGATGTCCGTACCGAGAAGTTCGATGGCTTCATCATCACCGGGGCGCCGGTCGAGCGACTTCCTTATGAGGAGGTCAGATACTGGTCCGAACTGCGCGCAATTCTCGACTGGACACAGACGCATGTCCACCGTTGCTTCACGATCTGCTGGGCAGCACAGGCCGCCCTTTTTCATTTCCACGGCGTTCCGAAACGCGATCTGTCCAGCAAGGCATTCGGTATATTCCCGCATGCGAATCTTGCGCCGGCCTCGCCATATCTCCGGGGCTTTTCAGACCGGTTCGACGTTCCCGTGTCGCGCTGGACAGACGTTTGCCCGACCGCACTGGCGGAGGCGGACGGGCTGCAGGTCCTGGCTGGCAACGAGGAAGCCGGCGCGGGTCTTGTCTACGATCGGGCCCACCGGACCCTGCATATGTTCAATCACCTTGAATATGACACCGGCACGTTGGCGGCAGAATATTACCGCGACGGCCGGGCCCAGCTACCAAGGGGCTATTTTCCTGACGACGATCCGGCGAGCGCGCCGGAGAACCGCTGGCGCAGCCACGCGCATTTATTGTTCGCGAACTGGATCAACGAAATCTATCAGACCACGCCGTTCGATGTCGCAGCAATCGGTGAGCATGACGCTTTGGTCGCGGCCTGATGACTTAAAGCGACCGGTTGCGGCCCTCTCCATATCGTCACCCCGGACTTGATCCGGGGTCCCGCTTGATGCGGTGGCCGGTCGATGCGCAAGAAAAGCGGGATCCCGGGTCAAGCCCGGGATGACGAGAGCGAAGAAACGACCGGAAACTAACGCGGGTAATGAGTTCCCCGGCGAAGGCCGGGGTTCAGGGCGGCAATCCGCATAACTCGGCTTTCTAAAGCCCTGGGCCCCGGCCTTCGCCGGGGTACAACCTAGTAGCAAACGTCCGCTCACCACCCCAAAACAGACATCGCCTTCAAATAGGCCTTTCCTACATTATCCGGCCGTGCCAGCCTTCATCCGGCTCTTTCATTCGGTGAACAAAAAAAGCAGTGGCTGCCTGGCTTACGGGTACGACCACGATCGGACGTGCCGCGCACATCCAGCGCGCCGCGACTTGCAAATCGGGGCGCTCAAAGGGCTGAACTTCCCTGAACTTTGAAATATTGCGCGGCCCTTGCGCCGATCCGATCCGGATTCAGCCAGGCGATGTCCAAAGAGGGCAACGACAGCTCTCGCCCCCTAAAAGGACCCTCACGCGCTAACACCAATTTCAATCAGGCCAAGCCCGCCGCCGCTATCGCCGCCAACGCATTCGCGAGCCGCGCGTCGCCTTCGCCCTCGACCCAGGTCCATTTGAGTTTGCGCCGGTCGAGTTCGCCGATCGCAAGCTCCATGAACTGTACGCGCGCGAGTTCGCTGCCGAACAGCCGCGTTCCGTCCTCCTGCCAAGGCAGATCCATCGCGGGGACGAGATAGAGGTCGGCGACATCGTTCCAAAGGTCGATTTCGGGCAGGCGGCGACCGAGCAGCATGATCGCCCACGCCTGCGTCATCAACGGGTCGGTGTCCGACACCAGCCAGTCGGGGGCCTGTGCAAGCGCCTCGCGGGTGGCCGCAATATGCCCGTCGAAGATCGCGAGCAAATCGACCTCGTCGAGATCGGTGCCGTTCGCCTCGGCATAGGTGCGGCCATATTCGGGAACGACGAGCCCGCCGAGATGCAGGGCAAGGCGCGGAGCGAGAGTCGATTTGCCCGTACTTTCTGCGCCGTGGAGGCAAATATGGCGCGTCATATCGCCACCCTGCCCGTCGCCGCGGCGCGGCGCCACTGGACAAAGCCGTCGATCGACAGGCCGAGCAGCACCACATAGACCGCGCTGGTCGCGTAAAGTCCCCGCCAGGCGAACAGCGGCACGGCGATCAGATCGACGAGGATCCAGAGGAACCAGCTTTCGACACGGCGCCGCGCGAGCAGCCATTGCGCGGTGATGCTAAGCATCGCGATCGCCCCGTCGATCCATGGCGCGACCGCGTCGGTATAGCGATCCATCGTGAAGCTCCAGCCAGCCCAGGCGGCGATGGTCGCAAGCGCCCAACCCCAACGCGCGCCTTCGGCCATCCAGCGCACCGGCACGCCGCTATCGTCGCGCGCGCGCATCCACGCCGCCCAGCCATAGAGGTTGAGCGCGAAGAAAAAGCCCTGGAGCAGCATGTCGCTGTAGAGCTTCGCCTCGAAGAAGACGAAGGCATAGAGTGTCACCGCGACGAGAGCGAAGGGATAGTTCCACACGCTGCGCAACGCGACGAGCGCGACATTGGTGAGCACGAACGCCGCCGCGATCCATTCGAGATAGCTCATGCCGCGCCCTCATGGCCCGGCTCCATATGTCTGGGCCGCGTCCACAGTCCCTCGCGGCTGATCCGCCGCTGCGGTGGTCTTCGGACCACCGACCAGCCAGCGCGCGCGATCCAGCCGAGTTTGGCGAAGAGGCTTGATGCCGCGCGGTGGTCCCACGCATGATCGCCACGCGCACGCACTTCGCGGGCGATATCGCCATAGATGCCCGCCGCCGCGAGCACCGCCCAGCGGCTGCGCGGGCCAAGCTTGCGCGCGCCCCAGCGCGCCGACGCCTCATATTCCTCGGCCATTTCGGACAGCCATTTCGCCATCACCGACAAACGCCCGCGAAAGGCGGGGTGCATATGCTGTCCCGGCGGAATGTCGAGTTCCACCATCCATTCGACCGGCAGGTAACAGCGGTCGGCCGCGGCATCCTCCGCCACGTCGCGCGCGATATTGGCGAGCTGGAACGCGATGCCGAGGTCCGAGGCACGGTCGAGCGTCGTTTCGTCGGCGGGGTCGATGCCCATCACAAGCGCCATCGCCACCCCGACCGCCCCCGCGACATGATAGCTGTAGCGCAGAAGATCCTGCTCGCTGCGCGGGCGCCAGTCCTTTGCATCGAGTTCGAAGCCCGCAACGATATCGTCGATGACCGCACGCGGGATCGCGACCTCGGTAAGCAGGAAACCGAGCGCGTCGAACGCCATGTCGCCCGTCGGCTCGCCCGCGAACGCCTTGTCGGTCTGCGCCCGAATATAGGCGACCGCGGCCAGCGGATCATGCCCGGGCGTCATCGTGCCCCCATGATCCTGCCCGTCGATCAGGTCGTCGGCGGCGCGGCACCAGGCGTAGAGAAGCCAGACACGCTCACGCGTCTGTCGGTCAAAGAGCTGGCTGGCCAGCGCGAAGCTTTTCGATCCGCGCGCGATGCTGTCGTGCGCGAAACCGTGGAGGGCATGTGCATCATAGGCCCCCTCCGCAATCATCAGAGATTTTCGGCCTTCATCGCAAAAATCGTCTTGTGCGGTTCATAGGAAGCCATTTTGTCGAGCAGCTCGTCGAGCCCGGCGTCGACGATCATGATCCCGGCGTGCGCCGGCCGGATAAAGCCGACCTCGACCATCTTGCGGTTGAAGGCGATCAGTTCATTGTAAAAGCCCGCCGCGTTGAGCAGCCCGACGGGTTTGGCATGATAGCCAAGCTGCGCCCAGCTGATCGCTTCCCACAGCTCGTCCATCGTACCGACGCCGCCGGGAATGGTAAGAAAACCGTCCGACAGGTCTGTGAACATCTTCTTGCGTTCGTGCATGCCCGAGACGACGTGCAGCTCGGTGCAGCCGCGATGCGCGACCTCGGCCCCGACAAGCGCATCGGGGATGATCCCGATCACCTCACCGCCAGCCTCGAGCGCGCTGTCGGCCACCGCGCCCATCAACCCAAGGCGGCCGCCGCCATAGACGACGCCGATCCCGCGCTGCGCCAGCGTGCGACCGACATGGCGCGCGGTTTCGATATAGATCGGATCTTCGGGGGTCGCGGACCCGCAATAGACGGCAAGACGTTTCATGATTCTTCCAACATCAGATTGGCGGTCGCCTTGGCACTGCCGACGACGCCGGGGATTCCCGCGCCCGGATGCGTCCCCGCGCCGACGAAGTAAAGATTGGAAATCGTGTCATCGCGGTTGTGCGCGCGGAAATATGCGCTTTGCCGCAGCAGCGGCTCAAGGCTGAAGGCGCTGCCGAGATGCGCCGACAGGTCGCGGCCGAAATCGGCCGGGGTGTAATGGAAGCGCGTGACGAGGTTTGCGCGAAGGCCGGGCGCAACACGGCGTTCGACCTCTTCAAGGATCGCGTCGGCAAAGCGCTCACCATATTCGCCGTCCCAGTCGGCCTTTGCCTTCCCCAGATGCGCGACCGGAGCGAGCGCGTAGAAGGTCGAATGTCCCGCAGGCGCCATGCCCGGATCGGTGATGCTGGGATGGTGAAGGTAGAGCGAGAAGTCGTCGGGCACGACGCCGCCATAGATATCGTCCAGCAATCCCTTGTAGCGCGGGCCGAACAGGATGCTGTGGTGAGCGATATCGGGATAATCGCCCTTCACGCCGAAATGGACAACGAAGAGTGAGGGCGACCAGCGTTTGCGCGCGAGGCTTTTCGCAACCTTCAGCCCGCGCGGGTGGTCGAGCAGATCCCTGTAACTGTGCATGAGATCGCCGTTGCAAGCGATCATATCGGAATCGGCGCGCCAGCCGCTTTGCGTCGTCACGCCGGTGACGCGCCCGCCCGTAGTCTCGATCCTCGCCACCGGATCGCCGAGGCGCAAGACACCCCCCAGCCGCTCGAACAGCCGCACCATGCCGCCGACCAGCGTATTGGTACCGCCGCGCGCGAACCAGACGCCGCCGTCCTTCTCGATTGTGTGGATCAGCGCATAGATCGCACTGGTCGTCATCGGATTGCCGCCCACCAGCAGCGTGTGGAACGACAGCGCCTGCCGCAGCCTTTCGTCCCGCACATAGGAGGACACGACGCCATAGACACTGCGCCACGCCTGATATTTCATCAGCGCGGGTGCGGCTTTGATCATCGAAGCAAAGTCGAGGAAGGCGACCGCGCCGAGCTTCACATAGCCCTGCTCGTACACGCCCTTCGAATATTCGAGAAAACGATCGTAGCCGGCAACATCGGCTGGATGGAGCTTCGCGATTTCGGCGCGCAGCGCGGCCTCGTCGTTCGAATAGTCGAAGGTTGTCCCGTCAGGCCAGTTGAGCCGGTAGAAAGGCATGACGGGGACGAGGGTGACGTCGGCGGCCATATCCTGCCCGCTCAGCGCCCAGAGTTCCTGAAGACATGGCGGATCGGTGATCACTGTCGGACCAGCGTCGAAAGTAAAGCCGTCACGGACCCAATGGTAAGCGCGTCCGCCCGGCTTGTCGCGGGCCTCGACGACCGTCGTGTCCACGCCCGCCGATTGCAGCCGGATTGCGAGGGCGAGCCCGCCGAATCCTGCGCCGACAACAATCGCGCGGCGGCTCATTTCCAGTCGCGCTTCGCCAGGGCGGAAATCGCGCGGCCGATCGGCACTGGAGGTTTGCCCGACAGGATGCGTAGCTTGTTTGCGGTTGTCGATCGCCCCGCATAGAAGCGCGCGATCAACCCCGGCGACAGACGGTAGAAACGCTCGAAGATGCGGTAGCGCGTGGCGGGCTCCGAAGCGCGGAAGAGCATTGCGCCAAGCATGCGATAGAAGCGCTGGCGGCGCCAGGACCTCGCGGCGCGGTCGCGAAGGATGACGGGAAGGTCCGCGCGATCGACGAGGCCGGGCAACAACGATGCGGTGCGCACGGCATCGGGAAGCGAATAGCCGGTAGTCGCATGGAAGGTGCCCGCGCGCACGCCGATGCGCGCGGTGCGGTCGGAGGTGGGCCATAGTCGATCGAAATCGCCGGCGATCACGACGGGTAGTACGCCGCTTTCCTCGCGCGTCGTCGCGGCCACCTCCCAGCCCTGCAACGCCGCATAGGCCGCGATCCGCTCGCGAACGAGGACAGGGTCAAGGTCAGCGTCGTCGCTGTAATAGGTGTCCTCGACGAAAACCGTCTCGGTATCGAAGGGAAGCAGATAAACGAAGCGATAGCCGTCCAACTGCTCGACGGTCGCGTCCATCACCACCGGATGCTCGACGCCGTGCCCCCCCTTCACCGTCAGCGCCTGCCCGACGAATTTCTGCCAGCCGCTTGTCAGTGTCGGAAATTTCGTCACGCCGCGCGCGTCGATGACATGCTTCGCCGACAGTCGCCCACCGCGCGACAGCAGCAAATGGTCGGGCGCGACATGCTTGGCCCTGTCGGCGATGATGTGCCCCGCGGGCAAAGCCGCCATGACGGCATCGGCAAGCGCTTCGCCGGTAATGCTCTTGTATCCCATGGCCAGCGTACGGGCGTGCGACGGGAAGCGGACATCGTAGCGCGACCAGTGATGGCGGACGAGCGGCGCGACCAGCCATCGGTCCCGCTTTGCGATATCGCTGTCGAAAAAGGACCAGACATGATTGCCGCCAATCGGCCCCGGTTCGACCAGCCTTATATCGAGGTCGGGCCGCTTTGCGGCGAGCGCGAGCGCCGCGAGCCCGCCGGCAAGCCCGCCGCCGACGATCGCGATGTCGCATTTATCGTTGCTCTGCCCCACCATTTCCCTGCCTTAGCCACGCAAGTGCGCGGGCGCAAAGCCATTGCAACGCGGCGGGGAGCGGCTAGCCTTGCGCGATGACCGGCTGGCCGATCCTTTTCTCCGCACTGGCGATGACCGCGATCGTCGGTGTGCGCTATCTCCTCACCAGTGGCGCTTTCGCCTTTGCAACGCGACTGAAGCATCCCGGCCTCTATCGCGGGCTGGAACCGCAGATGCGCCGCGAGATCAGCTGGAGCCTTTTGAGCACTGCGATTTACGGGATTCCCGCAGGTATCGTTGCATGGGGGTGGCAGGCGCATGGCTGGACGCGCATCTATACCGAAGTCGGTGCCTTTCCGCTTTGGTATCTGCCGCTTAGCCTCGTTGCCTATCTGCTGATCCACGACACATGGTTTTACTGGACGCACCGCTGGATGCATCGGCCGCGGCTGTTCCGCATCGCGCACAGCGTCCATCACCACAGCCGACCGCCGACCGCCTGGGCCGCGATGAGTTTTCATCCGCTGGAGGCGATTACAGGCGCGCTCGTCATCCCCGCACTCGTTTTTCTGATCCCGATCCATGTTGCAATGCTCGGGCTGGTCCTGGCGATCATGACAATCATGGGTGTCGGCAATCATATGGGGTGGGAAATGTTCCCGCGCGCGCTCGTCCATGGACCCGCGGGGCGATGGCTGATAACCGCAACGCATCATGAGCAGCATCATGCCGCTTACCGAGGGAATTATGGGCTCTATTTCCGCTTCTGGGACAAGGCTTGCGGCACGGATCTTGGGCTTGGCCGCTTTGACGCTGCTGACCGCCGCCGCGAGCGCCCCGCCGCCAACGGTTGAGGTCAGCGTCACCGGGTTGCGCAGCACGAAGGGGCAGGTCCTTGTCTGCCTGACCACAAATCCCAAGGCGTTTCCCGATTGCAGCAAGGACAAGTCATCGGTGCGCATGGCCGTGAAGGCGGCTGACGCTGGCGATTTCCTGATCCATGCCCCCGCGACCGGAACCTATGCAATCGCGGTCGTCCATGACGAGAACAGCAACAACAAGATGGACACAGCGATCTTCCTGCCCAAGGAAGGCTTCGGCTTTTCGCGCAACCCGACGATCACCGTCGGTCCGCCGAGCTTTAAATCGGCGAGCTTTGCGGTGACGGGGGACATGCGCCAGTCGATCAACATGAAATATATGCTCTAGTTAGCTTGGCGACGCCCGGCTAATAGAGCGCGCGTGACCGCGACCTCCTCCCGCATCGCCGCTTTCGCCGACCGCTGGCCCAAGCTTGTCGCCCTCCTGCTCGGTGCCGTTTCGGCAACGGGGTTTGCGCCGCTGGATTTCTGGCCGTTGACGCTGCTCGCACTCGCGGGTTGGATGGCACTGGTTGCGCGCAGTCCAAAGGGTTCGCGGGCGTTCGGGCTCGGCTGGGCATTCGGCGTCGGCCATTTCGTCGTCGGGCTGAACTGGATCGCCACCGCCTTCACCTATCAGGCGGCGATGCCCGCATGGCTCGGGTGGATCGCCGTCGTGCTGCTGGCACTGTATCTAGCCGTCTATCCAGCTGTCGCGGCATGGGGCGCCTGGGCAATCAAGCCCAAAGCCGATACGCATTTCGCGGCGCCCTCCTACCTTCTGGCTTTCGCAAGCCTTTGGACACTTACCGAATGGCTCCGCAGTTGGGTCTTCACGGGATTCGCATGGAACCCCCTCGGCGTGATGGCCGTCCCGCATGTCGCGGCGCCCGCTCGCTGGATCGGCACCTATGGCATGAGCGGAATCATCATCCTGCTCGCGGCCGTCCTGATATTGGCATGGTTTCATCGCCGCGTCGCAGCCGCGACTCTGCTCGGAAGTCTCGCGCTATTCTGGGGCGCGGCGTTTCTGGCGCAGACAGGCAGCGCCGCCGACGCTGCTGTCCGTTCCAAGGGAATGCAGCGCATCCCCATCACCGTCGTCCAGCCCAATGTCGGGCAGGCGGACAAGTGGGAAGGCAGCAAGGCCGACGGCAATTTCGCCAAGCTGGCGCGACTGACCACTCCAAAGAACGACACGCCGCGCCTGATCCTGTGGCCCGAGGCAGCGGTGCCCGACTATCTCGAATGGGGTTATCCGGCGGCCTATTATGATCGCTCGCCTGCCGCGGCGCGCGCGCGGCTTGTCGCGTTGATGAACCCGCAAGACGTCATGCTGCTCGGCGCGCTGAAGCTCGAACTAGATCGTGACGGCGATGTCGTCGGTGCGCGCAACGCCGTAATGACCGTTCACGCGGACGGGACGCTCGGCGCGCGTTACGACAAGGCCCATCTTGTCCCCTATGGCGAATATCTGCCGATGCGGCCGGTGCTGTCGGCGATCGGACTGTCGCGCCTTGCCCCCGGTGATATCGATTTCTGGCCAGGCCCCGGCCCGCATACGCTTGACCTCGGCGCCTTTGGCCGCGCAGGGCTGCAAATCTGCTACGAGATCATCTTCTCGGGCCAGGTCGTCGACCGTGCGCACCGCCCCGATTTCATCTTCAACCCCTCGAATGACGCCTGGTTCGGCGGCTGGGGCCCGCCGCAGCATCTGGCGCAAGCGCGGCTCCGTGCGATCGAAGAGGGACTGCCGGTCGTGCGTGCGACGCCGACGGGGATCAGCGCGGTGATCGATGCCAGCGGCCGCATCGTCGAATCGCTGCCGATGCATACGGCCGGGCGCATCGACACATTCATACCAAAGGCCCATGCGCCGACGCTCTTTGCACGCCACGGGAACGTGCTGCCGGTCGGATTTGCGTTGCTGCTGCTCGCGCTGGCCATTGCCTTTCGCCGACGCGGACGCTAACAGCACCATCACATAAAGCTTCCTTTATATCCGTTCACAGAAGGCTCTCCATGCGCAACAGCTTCCTCTTCACCTCCGAAAGCGTGTCCGAAGGACATCCCGACAAGGTGGCCGACCAGATCAGCGATTCGATCGTCGACCTGTTCCTGTCGAAGGATCCCGAAGCCCGAATCGCGTGCGAGACGCTGACCACCACCCAACTCGTCGTCCTCGCCGGTGAAATCCGCTGCAAGGGCGTGTTCGAGAATGACGAGTGGGCGCCGGGCGCGCTCGAGGAAATCGAAGCCACCGTGCGCAATACGGTGCGCGAAATCGGTTACGAGCAGGACGGTTTCCACTGGAAGACCTTCCGTTTCGAAAACAACCTCCACGGCCAGTCGGCGCATATCGCGCAGGGCGTCGATGAAAGCGGCGACAAGGACGAAGGCGCCGGCGACCAGGGCATCATGTTCGGTTATGCGTCGGACGAAACCCCCGACCTGATGCCCGCGACGCTCGATTACAGCCACAAGATTCTCGAGCGCATGGCCGCCGACCGCAAAGCGGGCACCGCCCCCTTCCTCGAACCCGACACCAAGAGCCAGGTTACGCTGCGCTATGCCAACGAGCGCCCGGTTGAGGCGACCGCAATCGTCGTTTCGACCCAGCATGCGCCGGATTATTATTTCCACAACGGCGAAGGCGACGAAGCCAAATATACCGAGCTTCGCAAATATGTGCTCGGGGTGATCGCCGACGTCCTGCCCGCCGAATTGCTCACCGCAAATACGGTCTACCACATCAATCCGACGGGACGTTTCGAGATCGGCGGCCCCGATGGCGATGCCGGCGTGACCGGCCGCAAGATCATCGTCGACACCTATGGCGGCGCCAGCCCGCACGGCGGCGGTGCCTTCAGCGGCAAGGACCCGACCAAGGTCGACCGTTCGGCTGCATATATCACGCGCTATCTGGCCAAGAACATCGTCGCCGCGGGCCTCGCGCGCCGCTGCACGATCCAGTTGAGCTATGCGATCGGCGTTGCCGAGCCGCTGTCGATCTATGTCGACCTGCACGGCACGGGGACGGTTGACGAAGGCAAGATCGAGGCGGTCATCCCGCAGCTCGTCCGCCTGACGCCCAAGGGCATCCGCACTCATCTTGGCCTCAACAAGCCGATCTACAAGCAGACCGCGGCATATGGCCATTTCGGCCGCACTGCCGAAGGCGACAGCTTCCCCTGGGAACGCACCGACCTGGTCGACAAGCTGAAGGCGGCGCTCGCAAATTGAGCCGGTCGCTGCCGCTCAACGTCAACCTGACGGCCGAGCGGCCGACCTTCGTCTCGCATCTGGAGTGCGGTCTGACCGGCGAGCGGTATGAGGCCGATGCCCTGCACGGTCTCTCGAACGCCGGGCGGCCGCTGCTCGTCCGCTATGACCTTGCCGGCGTTGCGGCGGCGATCGACAGGGCAGAAATGGCGGCGCGCCCACGCGACCTGTGGCGCTGGCGCGAGGTGCTGCCCGTGCGTCGCGCTGAAAACATCATCAGCCTTGGCGAAGCCGACACACCAGTCATCGCGCTCGACAAGGTCGCTGGGGCGGCGGGCGCGAGCGCCGGGACGCTGCTCGTCAAGGACGAGGGGCGCCTGCCCACCGGATCATTCAAGGCGCGCGGGCTGGTGATGGCGATCAGCATGGCAAAGGAGCTGGGCGTCACGAGCATCGCGATGCCGACCAACGGCAATGCCGGCGCGGCCGCTGCGGCCTACGCGACGCAGGCAGGGATCGAAGCGATAATCTTCTGCCCCGACGACACGCCCGAAATCAATGTCCGCGAAATCGCGGCGCAGGGTGCGCGCGTCTATCGCGTCAACGGGCTGATCGACGATTGCGGCAAGCTGGTGCGCGAAGGTGCTGCGGCGAACGGTTGGTTCGATCTTTCCACGCTGAAAGAGCCATACCGCATCGAAGGCAAGAAGACGATGGGCCTGGAACTCGCCGAACAGTTCGGCTGGGAACTGCCCGACGTCATTTTCTATCCGACCGGCGGCGGCACCGGCTTGATCGGCATGTGGAAAGCCTTTGCCGAATTGCAGGCGATCGGCTGGATCGCCTGCAAGTTGCCGCGCATGGTCGCGGTGCAGGCCGAGGGCTGCGCGCCGATGGTGCGTGCATGGGAAGCCGGCGAGCGTCACGCGGCGCGCTGGGAAGACGCCGCGACGATCGCCGCGGGCATCCGCGTCCCACAGGCGGTGGGCGATTTCCTGATCCTCGACGCGGTGCGCGAATCGAACGGCCGCGCAATGGCGGTCAGCGACGCTGCGATCCAGCAAGCCGTTGACGACGCCGCGCGCAGCGACGGGCTGCTGCTCTGCCCCGAAGGCGGTGCGACGCTCGCAGCATGGCGGCAGGCGCGCGCCGAGGGCTGGGTAAAGGATGGCGAGACCGCGCTGCTCTTCAATTGCGCCACCGGCCTCAAATATCCGCTGCCCGACGCATCGCAGACGCTCGACCGCCACGCGGCCATCGACTTTACGCGACTCTGACGAGCGGCTTGCCGCCGCGCAGCCTTGGGGCTAACGCGCGCGCCATGACTGCCTACAAACCCGGCGATCCGACGACGATCAACCGCCTTTATGGCCGTTCGAAAGGCAAGCCGCTGCGCGCCGGCCAGCAGGATCTCGTCGACACGCTGCTACCGCGGATCGCGGTGCCGGAAGGCGGCGAAGTTGCCGCGCAGCGTCTGTTCGGACATGAATGTCCGTTGCATTTTGAAATCGGTTTTGGCGGCGGCGAACATATGGCGGGACGCGCCGATATGCTGCCCGATCATGGGTTTATCGGGGCAGAACCGTTCATCAATGGCGTCGCCCAAGCGCTGGTCCATGTTGCTGGCGACCATGGTGCGAAGTTGCCGCTGGGTAATGTTCGCATCCATCATGGCGACGCGCTGGAGGTACTGCGACGCATTCCCGACGGCGCGCTATCCTTTGCCTATCTGCTCCATCCCGACCCCTGGCCCAAGGCGCGCCACGCCAAGCGGCGGATGATGAACGATGGCCCGCTCGACCTGATCGCCGCGAAACTCAAGCCCGGCGGCGAATTCCGTTTCGGCACCGATCACCCCATCTATCTGCAGCATGCGTTGATGGTGATGCGCCGCCACCGTCACCAGTTCGAATGGCTGGCAAAGGACGCGCGCGATTTTCAGGTTCGCCCGAACGGCTGGCCCGAAACGCGCTACGAAGCCAAGGCGCGCGCGCAGGGACATGAGGTCTGGTATTTCCGCTACCGGCGGATCTAGTCCCCGGCTTTGCTTTCTGCCGACCTCGCTTGCCGCAGTCGGTTTTCGCGCATCGCCAGCTCTTCATAACGGCATAGCGGGACCGCCTCCTTTATGGCGGCACCGGCGGGCGGCGTTTCTCGGCGCGGTTTCTTGTCCGGCATGGCGGCAGTCTACCTTGCAAACCGCGCACAAACAAATGGGGCGGCCTCGTATCGAGTGCCGCCCCAGTTTTGTGGATCCGTCGGGGAGAGAGAGGACGGTCCGGAGATTCGTGTGTCAGGCTGTCTTAGCGCGACGCCATCTGGCTGTCGGTTTCGACTTCGGCGACGCCGGCGATCTTCAGCGCGGCGCGGAACTGCTTGGCAGCGGCGCGTTCATTGCCTGCTTCGCACAGCTTCTTGCCGGTCGAAACAAAGCGCTTTGCGCTTGACTGCTTGCCACCTTCGACGCCGCTGGCGGCGACATGGGCCTGTTCGGCCAGACCGGCGCAGCGATAATCGCTACCCGACTGGGCATAGGCGGGGCTGGCGGTTGCCATCAGGCCGGTGAACGCGAGAGCCGAAGCGGCGACGATCGCGAAAGCGGCAGGAAAGCGGCGATAAGAGGAGAGCTGATAGGCCATGGGAGAGGTTTCCTTTCGTTTCGTTGTGCAACCTTTTTAGTCGCGGTTGCGCACATAGATAATCCTCTATAATCTGCAAGTGCTTTGAAGCAGGATTTAACAATCCCTCATGGGGCGCTCGACGGGATCGAAGCCTTCCTCCGCGTCGCGGAAAGGCGCAGCTTTTCGGCCGCTGCTGCCGACCTCGGCGTCTCGCCTTCCGCGATCAGCCAAACCGTGAAGGCTCTCGAAGCGCGCGTCGGCGCGCCCTTGTTCATGCGCACCACACGCAGCGTCGGGCTGACGCAGGCAGGCGAAATGTTCCTCGAACGCGCGGCGCCCGCCTATACGGGGCTTGCCGACGCCTATGAGGCGGCACGCAATCTGGGCAACCGGCCCGCGGGGCGCCTGCGGATCAACCTGATGCGCGGCGCGGTCCAACCGTTGTTCGAGCCGATCATCGCCGGCTTCTGCGAAACCTATCCCGATATCGAACTCGAAATCTATGCCGACGATGCGCTTTCCGACCTGAGCGCAGGCGGCTTCGACGCGGGGGTTCGGATGGGCGAATCGCTCGATGCCGATGTGATCGCGGTGCGCCTGACCGGCCCGTTCCGGTTCGTCGTCGCTGCAACGCCCGGATATCTGGAAAAGCACGGCCGCCCTGAAACGCCCGAGGCATTGCGCGACCATCGCTGCATCCGTTTCCGCCTGGCAACCGGCGCGCTGATGCCGTGGACGTTCGAGAAGGGGAACCGCGAATATGATGTCGGCGTCACCGGCCCGGTAATCGTCAACGACTGGATCGCGGCGCTCGTGGCGATCCGCACCGGCGTCGCGATGGGGATGATGGCCGAGCCGATGGCGAAGGCGATGGTGCAAACGGGCGAACTCGAACTTGTGCTCACCGATTATGCCGCCGCGACGTCCGGCCTCTTTCTCTATTATCCCGGCCGCAAGCAGGTGATGCCCAAACTTCGCGCCTTTATCGATTATGTGCGCGAATATCTGCCCGACGATCTCGGCTGACGGGGATTCGGAGAGGTTCGATGGGCGCGCAAACAAATCCCTTTGCCGCGAGCAGAAAAATTGGGCTGGCGCCTGCATCAGAATCCCGGCAGCAGGTTCTCAATTAAAAGGGTTGGGATGATATATGACTGAACTTGCGGCCATCGACTTTAGCGCGCTCCTGCCGTTCATCCTGATCGGCTTCGCCGCGCAGTTGGTCGACGGCGCGCTCGGCATGGCGTTCGGCGTCATCTGTAACACCCTGCTGGTGGCAGTACTGGGCGTCCCGCCCGCCACCGCATCGGCGCGCATCCATGTCGTCGAAATCTTCACGACCGGCGCGTCGGGGCTCAGCCATCTGTTCCATCGCAATATCGACTGGCCGCTGTTCTGGCGCCTGCTTATTCCGGGAGTCGTCGGTGGCGTGCTCGGCGCCTATGTCCTGACCTCGCTCCACGCCGATGTGGTGAAGCCCTTCGTGCTCGGCTATCTGGTGCTGATCGGCGTGTGGCTGCTCGTGCGCGGGCTCCTTTATCCGCCCAAGATCGCAAAGCCCAAGGTCGTCGCGCCGCTGGCGGTGGTCGGCGGCTTTCTCGACGCCGCCGGCGGCGGCGGCTGGGGACCGGTCGTAACATCGAATCTGCTCGTCCAGGGCGGCGAACCGCGCAAGGTTGTCGGCACGGTCAACAGCGTCGAATTCTTCCTCGCCGTGTCGGTGTCGATCGCCTTCATCTGGAATCTGGGCTTCGAAGAGATTCTGGGGCCGACGCTGGGCCTGATCATCGGCGGCGTCGCCGCGGCACCGCTGGGCGCAATGATGGCCAAGCGCTTCTCGCCCAAGGTGATGCTGGTGATGGTCGGGATCGTGCTGACCGCGACCAGCGCCTTCGGCCTTTACCGCGCGGTGTTTTAATTTCGGCTTGAAGGCGGGATTCGAGCGGTCGCGGACCATTCCATTCTCGTCACCCCGGACTTGACCCGGGGTTCCCGCTCGATGCCGAAACGGTAGATGCGCAAAGAAGCGGGATCCCGGGTCAAGTCCGGGATGACGGAAGTGGATGACTGAACGTCAGTTCTCCACCCCCCCCCAAACCTTCCCACTCAATTCGCCGGCTTGGTCTCGTCGATCTTGTCGACCCATTCGGGAAAGAAGCTCGGTTCGCGAGCCGACCAGCCAGGCGCCGTCGCAGCGGCTTCGCTGATCGACTGGAGCAATATCTTGCGCTTGTCGGGATGCAGGTGCGGCAGCGACGCCGCGGCGCAAAAGGCACCGGGCAGCCACGGCCGCGCATGCGCGCCGAGCAGTCGTTCATAGAGGAAACGATAGGGCGCGAATGCGTGGAGCCTGTCCTGTCCGAGGTCGAAGGCCGAGACCGCGATCAGCGGCGCCATGAAATGTTCGAGCGCGTCGAGCCCGCTGTCGTCGGGAATATGCGCGCGGATTTCGTGCAAGCGCTGATAGACGCGCGCCTGAACGCGGATCGCGGTTTCCTCCACCATGTCGCGCGACCAGCGCGCGATCGCATCGTCGCGTTCAAGCCCGATATCGAGCGAACGGCGGATGTATCGCTGGGTCGATGCGGGAAAGCCCGCAAATTCTTTGATCTCGGAAAGGGACAGGTCGCCTGCGGCCGGTCCTGAACGCGTCGCCATGGTCATGCTCCCGCTCGGCACCCGGGGAGCCATCCCCCCGGAGGCCTGCATCAAACAATTTGCCACCAAAATGGTTAGTGGCGGGTTAACCATGAAGTTAGCGATCGTTCAGCCAATGTTGAGGGCGTTGCGTAGCGCCGCGACCGGGCTTAATCAGCGTGTCTTGAAACCATAAGACACGCAGGGCCACCATGTCGCACACACCGCAGCCGGTCATTTCCGCAACCGGCCTTTTCACCCCCGCCGAACGCATCTCCAACGAAGAACTTGTTGAGAGTTTTAACCGGTATGTTGCGCTGCACAATAGGGAAAATGCAGCCGCCATTGCGGCTGGCGAAATTGCCGAACTCGCTGAATCGAGCGTGGAATTCATCGAGAAGGCCAGCGGGATCGGGTCGCGTTTCGTCGTCGACAAGGCGGGTATATTGGACCCCGAACATATGGCGCCGCGCATTGCTGAGCGGAGCAACGACGAATTGTCGATCCTCGCCGAAATCGGCGTCCTTGCGGCAAAGGACGCGCTCGCACGCGCCGGCCGCGACGCGGGACAAGTCGATGCCGTGCTGTGCGCCGCGTCGAACATGCAGCGCCCCTATCCGGCGATGGCGGTCGAGATTCAGGACGCGCTCGGCATCGACGGGTTCGGTTTCGACATGAATGTCGCCTGCTCTTCGGCGACCTTCGGCATCCAGACCGCCGCCGACTATATCCGCGCCGGCCACGCAAGGAGCGTGCTCGTCGTGAACCCCGAAATCTGTTCGGGGCACCTTAATTGGCGCGACCGCGACAGCCACTTCATCTTCGGCGACGTCGCGACCGCGATCCTCGTCGAGGACAAGGATATCGCACCCGCCGGGCACTGGGATATCCTCGGCACCAAGCTCAAGACGCAATTCTCGAACAATATCCGCAACAATTTCGGTTTCCTCAACCGGGGCCATGGCGGGATCGACCAGTCGGGCCCGAAGAGCGACAAGCTTTTCGTCCAGGAAGGCCGCAAGGTGTTCAAGGAAGTCGTGCCATGGGTCGCGAACCTGATCGTCGAGCAGATGGAGGTACTGAACCTCGAAGGCGGCGATATGCGCCGGCTATGGCTGCATCAGGCGAACACCAATATGAACCGGCTGATCGCGCAGCGTGTGCTGGGGCATGAAGCCAGTGAGGACGAAAGTCCGACGGTGCTCGACACCTATGGCAATACGTCGAGTGCGGGGTCGATCATCGCTTTCCACCTGAATCACGAGGATATGGTGGCGGGGGACACGGGGCTGATCTGCTCATTCGGCGCGGGGTATAGCGCCGGGACGGTATTCGTCCGCAAGACCTGAGGATCGTCTCTTTCGGCTCGTCATTGCAAGCGGCAATCCAGGGCGGACATAAACCACTCTGGATTGCGTCGCGACGGTCGCAATGACGGATAGATATTCAAAGTCCGCGGTTACGGTACGAAGGTCGTGAACAGGTAGATCGCGAACAGCATCAGGTGGATGACCCCCTGCAGCACCGTGGTGCGGCCATTCGCCAGCGTCTGCGACGCGACGATCAGCGACAGGAACAGCAGCACCGCCGACTTGGCATCGAGCCCGAGGCTGATCGGCATGTCGGTCATGATCGACAGGATCGCCACCGCGGGAATGGTGAGGCCGATGGTGGCGAGAGCCGATCCGAGTGCGAGGTTGAGGCTGGTCTGGAGCCGGTCGGCTTTCGCCGCACGGACGGCTGCGAGCCCTTCGGGTGCGAGGATCAACGCCGCGATCAGCACACCGAGCACCGCGGGCGGCGCCCCCCAGTCGGCGAGAAGCGCGCCCATGATCGGCGACAGATTTTTCGCGAGCAGCACGACCGCGAACAGGCTCGCGAGCAGGAGCGCGCCCGAAATCGCCGTGCGCTGGATGCTCGGCGGCGCGGCGTGCGCGTCGGGCTCGTCATGCGCTTCGCCATCGGGAAGGAAATAATCGCGATGCCGGACCGTCTGGACCAGCGCGAAGGTCGCATAGAGGATCAGCGAAACCGCCGCGACGAAGCCGAGCTGCGTCGCCGAATAGAAAGGCCCCGGCACACTCGAAGTAAAATTGGGCAGCACCAGCGTCACAACGGTCAGCACGGTCAGCGTCGCGAGCGCGGCGCCGATGCCGGTGCGCTGGAATCTTTGTTCGTGGTGGCGGATCGCGCCGCTCAGCAAGCAAAGCCCCATCAGGAGGTTGAGAATCACCATCACCGCGGCGAACACCGTGTCGCGCGCCAGCGTCTGCGCCTTTTCGGGTTCGGCCTGCATCAGCGTCAGGATCAGCCCGACCTCGATCACCGTCACCGCGAGCGCAAGGATCAGCGTTCCGAACGGCTCGCCGACGCGGTGCGCGATCACTTCGGCATGGTGGACAGCCGCAACGACGGCGCCCGCGAGGATGAACGCGACCAGCCATGCGTTGAGCGGCATCGCGAAGCTCGCCATCGCGGCAAGGAAACCCAGAACCGGGAAGATGTCGTTGGTGCGGTCGGCGATACGAAGTTTCGAGGTCATAGGCTTCTATTGCAGCCCCCTCCCCGCATGACTACCCCGTTGCAGGATTTAATGCGCGCGGACGGGCAATCCCGCAGCGGCAAGCCGGGCATGCGCCTCTGCCACCGTCGCTTCTCCGAAGTGAAAGATGCTGGCGGCGAGCACCGCGCTTGCGCCGCCTTCGAGCACGCCCGCGACGAGATGGTCGAGATTGCCGACGCCGCCCGATGCGATCACCGGCACGCTGACCGCATCGGCGATCGCGCGGGTGAGGGCCAGGTCGTAGCCATCCTTCGTACCGTCGCGGTCCATGCTGGTGACGAGCAATTCGCCCGCGCCGAGTTCGGCAAGCCGGATCGCGTGCTCCAGCGCATCGATGCCCGTCGGCTTGCGCCCGCCGTGAGTGAAGATTTCCCAGCGCCCCTCTTCGACGCGGCGGGCGTCGATGCTGCCGACCGCGCACTGGCTGCCGAAACGGTCGGCGATATCGGCAACGAGTTCGGGCCGCGCGACGGCGGCGCTGTTCACCGCGACCTTGTCGGCGCCCGCAAGCAGCAACGCGCGCGCATCGTCGGCGCTGCGGACCCCACCGCCTACGGTCAGCGGCATGAAGCAGACCTCGGCGGTGCGGCCGACCATGTCGAGCAAAGTGCCGCGCCCCTGATGGCTGGCGCTGATATCAAGGAAACAAAGCTCGTCGGCGCCTGCGGCGTCATAAGCACGCGCCGCCTCGACCGGATCGCCCGCGTCGCGCAGATCGACGAAATTGACCCCCTTCACGACGCGCCCGTCAGCGACGTCGAGGCAGGGGATGACGCGGACGCGGACGGTCACGCCGCCCCCGCCGCAATCGCTTCGGCAAGATCGAGCCGGCCATCATAGAGCGCGCGGCCAGTGATGACACCTTCGATGCCGTTTGCGACATGCGGGCGGAGCGCGTGGATGTCGTTGATATCCGCGACGCCGCCCGACGCGATCACCGGAATGGCGACCGTCTTGGCGAGCGCGACCGTTGCGTCGACATTGCAACCCTTGAGCAGCCCGTCGCGCCCGACGTCGGTGAAGAGCAACGCCGAGACGCCGGCGTCCTCGAAGCGGCGCGCGAGGTCTTCCACGCGAACGTCCGAGACATCGGCCCAGCCCTCGGTCGCGACCATTCCGTCGCGGGCGTCGACGCCTACGACGATCCGGCCGGGCAGGTCGCGCGCAGCCGACTTCACGAATTCGGGATCCTTGAGCGCCGCGGTGCCGATGATCACGCGCTCGACGCCGAGCGCGAGCCAGCGATCGACACCGGCACGGTCGCGGATACCGCCGCCGACCTGCACCTTGCCCGGAAACGCCGCAACGATGCTCTCGACCGCGCCGCCGTTGATGCTTTCACCCGCAAACGCGCCGTCGAGATCGACGACATGGAGATGCGAGGCGCCCGCGTCGGCGAAGAGGCGGGCCTGCGCCGCGGGATCGTCGCCATAGACGGTCGCGCGCGCCATATCGCCCTCGGCCAGCCGCACCACCTGTCCGCCCTTGAGGTCGATCGCGGGGAAGATGGTCAGGGCCGCCATGCAAGGAATCTCTCTAGCGTTGCGAGGCCATAGGCCTGGCTTTTTTCAGGATGATATTGGACGCCCACGATATTGTCCTTTGCCACGGCGGCAACGAAGTTTGCGCCATGGCTGCTGGTGGCGGCGACATCGACCGCCTCGGCGAAATGATAGCCGTGGAGATAATAGGCTTCACCCGCCGCGATCACCGGATGCGCGAAGGCAGGCACGACGTCGTTCCAGCCCATGTGCGGGATGCGCAGGCCGGGCGCGGGGTCAAATGCGCGGACGGTGCCGGAAATCCAGCCGAGCCCCTTGTGCGTACCGTGCTCTTCGCCCGCGTCGGCGAGCAATTGCATGCCGACGCAGATGCCGAGGAAGGGAGCGCCCTCGCCGCGCACCCGCCTCTCCATGGCATCGACCAGCCCGTCGATCGCCGAAAGCCCGTTCATGCATGCGGCGAACGCGCCCACGCCGGGCAGCACGATACGATCGGCCTTCGACACGACGTCTGGATCGGCAGTCACGGCAACATTGTCCGCGCCGGCCGCGACGAGCGCATTATGCACCGAGCGAAGATTGCCCGCGCCATAGTCGATCAGGGCAATGATGCTCATTGGCTGGTCCTAGAGGACCCCTTTGGTCGAGGGGATCGCATCGCCCTTGCGCGGGTCGATCTCGACTGCCTGGCGCAACGCGCGCGCGAGTGCCTTGTACATGCTTTCGGCGATGTGATGGTTATTCTCGCCATACAGCATCTCGATGTGCAGCGTGATCCCGGCGGTTTGCGCAAAGCTGTGGAACCAGTGCGGGAACATCTCGGTGTCCATCTCGCCGAGCCGCGGCTGCGAGAAGCTGGATTTATAGACGCAATGCGGGCGCCCCGAAATGTCGAGGACGCAGCGCGTCAGCGTCTCGTCCATCGGCGCATGCGCCTCGCCGTAACGGGCGATGCCCCGTTTGTCGCCGAGCGCCTTCGCGACGGCTTCGCCGAGCGCGAGCGCGCTATCCTCGACCGTATGATGCTGGTCGATATGCAGGTCGCCCTTTACCTGCATCGAGATGTCGATCAGTGAATGGCGCGACAATTGCTCGACCATATGGTCGAGAAAACCGATGCCGGTGGACACCGAATATTCGCCCGTTCCGTCAAGATTGACGGCGATCGCGATATCCGTTTCCTTGGTCGTGCGCTGGACGGTGGCGGTTCGCATGGGATGCCCCATAGCAGCGACTTTTCGCGTTGCAAGGTAACTCTCCCCCCTTGACCGGCGTGCGGCGCGCGTTCATCCCCTCGCCCCATGAGTGACGATGTACGCGACAGCCTGATTCCCTATGACGAAATCGTGCAGGACGCGCTGCGCGCCGTGGTCGGCCGCGTGCTTAGCCAGATCGTCGGCTATGACAGCCTGCCCGGCGAACATCATTTCTATATCACCTTCAAGACGCAGGCCCCCGGAGTCGATATTCCGGCCCATCTGATCGCCAAATTTCCCGACGAAATGACGATCGTCCTCCAAAATCGCTTCTGGGACCTGAAGGTCGAGGACGATCATTTCAGCGTCGGCCTGTCTTTCAACCAGACACCGTCGATCCTGACGATCCCCTATGCGTCGATCACCGCTTTCGTCGACCCGTCGGTCGATTTCGGACTGCAGTTCCAGGTCAGCGACGACGAAACCCAACCCGAACCGCATGACGAAGCCGACAATGATCGCCCCGAGGTCACGACCGAGGACGGATCGAATGTCGTGACGGTGGATTTCGGCAAGAAGCGCTAAAGTGCCAGGCCCCGCCTGGCCCCCCAGCCGTTTCTGGCAATTTTGGGCAATCGCGGGAATGCTCGTCCTGACCGGCGCCTTTTGGTGGGGGGTCGAGGGCTATACCCTGTTCCAGAATAATTATGCGCGCGGACAGGTTGCCGACGGGCTGCTGCGCTTTAGCTTGCTGGTGCTGACCCCGGCGCTGATCCTTGTCTGGCTTGCCGCCGGATGGCTGCGCCGCCGCGTCGGCGAAACGGGATATTGGCAATTGCTTGGCCTCGTCGCGATGATCTGGGCCGGGGCGATTTTGGTGACAAGGATGCTGGTGGCATGAGCGAAACGCGGACTGAAAGCGACAGTATCGGCGAGATCGAAGTCGCGGCGGATGTCTATTGGGGGGCGCAGACCGAGCGCAGCCGCCACAATTTCGCTTTCCCGCCGCATGAGCGGATGCCGCTTCCGATCGTCCACGCACTCGCGCGGATCAAGGGCGCGGCGGCGCGCGTCAATCGCAACCATGGCCTTGATGCAGGGCTTGCCGAAGCAATTGCCGCGGCCGCCGATGCCGTGGTCGCGGGTGACTATGACGACCAATTCCCGCTCGCGATCTGGCAGACGGGTAGCGGCACCCAGTCGAACATGAACGCGAACGAGGTGATCGCCGGCATCGCCAACGAAAAGCTGGCGGGCACGCGCGGCGGCAAATCGCCCGTTCACCCCAATGACCATGTGAACATGGGCCAGTCGTCGAACGACAGCTTTCCGACCGCGCTGCACGTCGCGGTCGCGGTCGAAACGACGGCAGGACTGCTGCCGTCGCTGATCGCCCTCACCGATGCGCTCGAAAGCAAAGCGCGAGCGTGGGGTGATATCGTCAAGATCGGCCGCACCCATTTGCAGGACGCGACCCCGCTGACGCTGGGGCAAGAATTTTCGGGCTATGTCGCGCAGCTGATCGCGTGCCGCGCGCGGATCGATGCGGCACTTGCGCATAATATCTGCAAGCTCGCACAGGGCGGTACCGCGGTCGGCACCGGCCTAAATGCGCCCGCGGGTTTCGACGTCGCGATGGCCGAGGACCTGTCGAAGAACAGCGGAATCGCGTTCGAACCGGCACAGAATAAATTCGAGGCGCTGGCATCGAACGACGGCCTCGTCTTTTTCTCGGGCGCGCTGAACACGCTCGCCGTCGCGCTGACCAAGATCGCGAACGATATCCGCCTGCTCGGATCGGGTCCGCGCGCGGGTCTAGGCGAGCTCGACTTGTCCGCGAACGAGCCAGGCAGCTCGATCATGCCGGGCAAGGTCAATCCGACGCAGTGCGAGATGCTGACGATGGTCGCGGCGCAAGTCATCGGCAACCATCAGGCCGTTACGGTCGGTGGGCTCCAGGGCCATCTCGAACTCAATGTCTTCAAGCCGCTGATCGGGTCGAATGTCTTACGCTCGATCGAATTGCTTAGCATCGGCATGGCGGGCTTTACCGAGCATTGCGTCGTCGGGATCGAACCCAATCTCGCGCGCATCGACGAGTTGATGAATCGCTCACTAATGCTCGTGACGGCACTTGCCCCCGAGATCGGCTATGACAAGGCGGCCAAGATTGCGAAGCACGCGCATGAGACGGGCAGCACCTTGAAGGAAGCCGCGCTCGACCTCGGCTATGTCGATGCCTCGACCTTCGATCGCGTGGTCGATCCGCGCACGATGCTGGGGCCCGACAACTGAAGGAACCCGTGGGGCCTTCCGGGGATTGAAGAGGGGAAGGAGAGATGAAGATGATCGGTCGCATCGTAGGCGGCGTTCTCGGCAGCGCCATCGGACGCCAGAATGGCAATCATTCCGTCGCGGGTGCCGTGATCGGCGCGGGCACGCTGTTCGCGGCGCGGCGGCTGTTCCCGCAGCGCTACGCGGTACTCGCGGCGACCGTCGCAGGCGCCTATCTCACCAAAAAATGGGCCGAACGCGCTGAAGCGCGCAAGGCGGCCGAAGAGGCGCATGCGCTCGATCCCGCGCTGGCGAATGCGGGTGTCGTCGACACCTATGCGGGAACCGCCAACGTCCCGACCGACGGGCAGACGATGGGCGATGCGCTGCCGCCCGCGATCCCGCTCGACGCGAACGGGCGCAGCGGCGCGCTTCATTGAATCACCTTTCGCCCGATTAACCTGATTCTCATCATGGCCGGCTATCGACGGCGGCCATGACGTTCAACCCGCCCGGCTTTCGCACCGTCATGTTGCTCGCGCTCGGTTTCGGGCTGCGGTCGCTGAGCAAGGCGCTCGAACGGACGGGCGATCTAGCCAGCGATCCGGGCAGCCGTTTGTTCAACCATGTATCGGCGCTCGTCGTGCTCATTGCCGCGGCGGCGTGCTTCATCTGGGCTTTGAAACGGATGTTCTTTGGCAAGCCGCGCACGCCGAATGAACAAGCGGCACCCCCGTCTGCACCGAAACCGGCCGACATCTATCCCGAAGAGACGAGTTTCGATCCCGACGCGGCGCTCGCTCGCTATATGCGCAACCGCCCCGGCGCCGAATTGGGCGATATGTCTGCGCCCAAGCCACCGGGCAGCTTCGGCCGGAAAGGCCTGTAACGGACGGAGCTAGGCCCCCGCCTGCCACTCCTTGATCGCCTCGACGGGCGATACCAGCATCAGCACATTAAGCGTCAGATTGTCGCGGATCGTCCATAGCGTGAAGAGCTCGAAGACGATCGCGAGCGTGACCGTCACCCACCAGCGCATCCTGCTGGCCGCGATAAAGCCCAGCACCATGAACAGCGTGTCGCTGACCGAATTGAGTACAGAATCGCCCGAATAGCCGAACGCCATCGTTACCTCGCGATAACGGTCGATGATGATCGGCGAGTTTTCCAGAATTTCCCATGCACCTTCGATACCGATCGCGATCGCCAGCGGCACCCAAAGCGGGCGGCGCGGCAGGATCCAGCGCAGCACGCCATAGAAGATAAAGCCGTGGATAATGTGGCTGAAGCTGTACCAATCCGAAATCTGCTGGCTGTTCTGGTTCGACTGCACCGTGCCATGCCACAGGCTGATCGTCCCGCACGGGCAGATCGGCGGACGGCCCATGCCGATCAATATGGCAGCAAGCAGCGCGACCAGCGCCGCGGCGACGAGCCATCCGGTTCGTGATATTCCCGCCATTCGCGCCCCCTTGACCGCTGCCCCTCGTCAGGCGAATAGCGCGCATGACCGAAAGCGTCCATCTGAACCGCCGCGGCGTGTTGTTCGTCCTTTCCTCGCCCTCGGGCGCGGGCAAGACCACCATCTCGAGGATGATGCTCGAGGCGGACAAGGATATCGCCCTCTCGATCTCCGCGACGACGCGCCCGCCGCGTCCCGGTGAGATCGACGGCGTCCATTATCATTTCGTCGACACGGAAACCTTCAAGAAAATGGCCGCCGACGGCGAGTTCCTCGAATGGGCGCATGTCTTTGGCCATCGATACGGCACGCCGCGCGCGCCGGTCGAGGCGATGCTCGCCGCGGGCAAGGATGTTTTGTTCGATATCGACTGGCAGGGCGCGCAGCAGCTTTATCAGGAGGCCGGCCCCGACGTTGTTCGCGTCTTCGTCCTGCCGCCGACGATGGAAGAACTCGAACGCCGCCTGCGTTCGCGCAATACCGACAGCGACGAGGTGATCGCCGCACGCATGGAGCGCGCCGCAAACGAGATCAGCCACTGGGACGGATATGATTATGTCCTGATCAACGACCATGTCGAAGGCTGTTTCGACGAAGTCCGCGCGATTCTGCGCGCCGAACGGTTGAAGCGCCGCCGCCAGATCGGACTGATCGGCTTCGCGCGCGACCTGATTCGTTCGGTGCCCGATGCGGACAAGAATCTGTAATTTTTGCCTCCTCCCCCTTGATGGGGGAGGCAGCGAGACTTGCCAGCTTGCTGGCTGGTCGCAGCGGTGCGGGTGCGGTTTCGGGATGCACCGGCGGTGCCATGCCGCACCGTCACCCTCATCCAACTGCGCCTAGCCGTTTCGCAGCAAGGCTTCGTATCCTTCCCTCATCGAGGGAGAAGGAAATCAGCCCGGCTTCGCCAGATTACTTTCGAGTTCCGCGACCATCTCGGCGCGGAGCGGTTTCGCCTGACCGTCGGTGCGACACACGACGACCGTATCGCAGGTCGCTATTGCGCGGCCGTTCTGGAACATCGCCTGCACGATCGTCCAGCTCGAAGTGCCGAGCCGGCCGATACCGGTCGCGATATGCACCGGATCGGGGAAATTGCCCTCGGCCAGATAGTTGATTTCGACCGCGGCAACCATCGTGCGCTCGTTCGATGGACGCTCGTCCAGCGGGCGCACCTGCCGGTTGAGCAGCACGCGGCCGCTCTCGAACAACGCGGCAAAGGCCACATTGTTGAGGTGACCGTTGATGTCCATGTCCTGAAAACGCGTCTGCAAGTCGATGCAGACGGGGTAGCTGGCGGCATCGAGCCGCCAGCTTTCCGGTTTGGGCATATCAGCGCGGCGCCATACGGATGCCGCCGTCGAGGCGGACGTCTTCGCCGTTGAAATAGCCGTTCTCGATCATGCACATGGCAAGATTGGCATATTCGACCGGGTTGCCGAGGCGCTTCGGATTGAGCACCGACGCACCGAGCGCATCGCGGACATTCTGCGGCGCGCCTGCAAGCAGCGGCGTGTCGAAGATGCCCGGCAGGATCGTGTTGACGCGGATATTCTCGTTGCCGAGATCGCGCGCGATCGGAAGCGTCATGCCGACGACCCCGCCCTTCGATGCAGAGTAAGCGGCCTGACCGATCTGGCCGTCTTCGGCGGCGACCGATGCGGTGTTGACGATCGCGCCGCGTTCGCCGTCTTCCATCGGGTCGAGCGTCAGCATGCCCGCCGCCGACTTGGCGATGCAGCGGAACGTGCCGACGAGGTTGATCTGGATGATCCAGTTGAACGCATCGAGCGGGAAATGCTTGATGCTGCCGTCTTCCTTGCTGCGGCTCGCGGTCTTGATCGCGTTGCCGGTGCCGGCGCAGTTGACGAGGATGCGTTCCTGACCATGCGCTTCGCGCGCCTTGGCAAAAGCGGCGTCGACCGACGCGTCGTCGGTGACGTTGCATTCGCAGAAGATGCCGCCGAGTTCGGCTGCGATCGCGAGGCCCTTTTCTTCCTGCAGGTCGAAGATCGCGACCTTCACGCCCTTGGCGGCAAGCGCGCGTGCGGTGGCGGCGCCGAGGCCCGAGGCACCGCCGGTGACGACGGCGGATACGGTGGAATCGAGTTTCATATTGAGGCTCTCCTTAAAGCCCCTCCCCTTCAGGGGAGAGGTTGGGGTGGGGTGTCGCGGCGAAGAGCAAGGCCGATAGACCCCTCCCCGCTGCGGCTAGCGGGCAAGCCCGCAAGTCTCGCTGCCCCTCCCCCGAAGGGGAGGGGTTTGAATGGTCTTAAAGCCGCTCGATGATCGTGACGTTGGCCTGGCCACCGCCTTCGCACATCGTCTGCAGGCCGTATTTGCCGCCGGTCGCGTCGAGCACGCCGAGCAACGTCGACATCAGCTTGGTGCCCGAAGCGCCGAGCGGGTGGCCGAGCGCGATAGCGCCGCCATGCTGGTTGAGCCGCGCATGGTCGGCGCCCAGATATTGCAGCCATGCCAGCGGCACGGGCGCGAACGCCTCATTGACCTCATAGGCGTCGATATCGCCGATCTTCATGCCCGCCTTCTTCAGCGCGCGTTCGGTCGCGAACAGCGGTTCTTCGAGCATGATGATCGGGTCGCCCGCGGTTACCGAAATATGGTGGATTCGCGCGCGCGGGGTCAGATTATGATCCTTCAGCGCCTGTTCCGAAACCACGAGCGCAGCCGAGGCGCCGTCGCAGATCTGCGAGCTGGTCGCCGCCGTGATCGATCCGCCTTCCTGAAGGATCTTGACCCCCGCGATGCCTTCGAGCGTCGCGTCGAAACGGATGCCCTCATCGACGAGGTGCGTTTGGCGGCCTTCGGGCGTTTCGATTTCGACGCCGACGATCTCGCGTTTGAAGTGGCCGGCCTCGGTCGCGGCCTTGCCGCGGCGGTGGCTTTCGAGCGCATAGGCATCGAGATCATCCTTGGTGAGGCCGTATTTCTTCACGATCATCTCAGCGCCCATGAACTGGCTGAACATGATGCCGGGATATTTTTCTTCGAGCCGTTCGGACTTGTAGTGGCCGAGACCTTCCTTGATGAACAGGGTTGCGACGCTGCCCATCGGAACGCGCGTCATGCTTTCGATGCCGCTTGCGAGCACGATGTCCTGCGTGCCCGACATCACTGCCTGCGCCGCGAACTGAATCGCCTGCTGCGACGAACCGCACTGGCGGTCGATAGTGACGGCGGGGATCGAGTCGGGCAGCTTCGAGGCGAGCACGGCGTTGCGGCCGATGTCCATCGTCTGCTGGCCGCCTTGGCTGACGCAGCCGGTGATAACATCATCGATCGCCTTGGTGTCGAAGTCGTTGCGATCGGCGATCGCGTCGAACACCGCGGCGCCGAGGTCGACGGGGTGGACGCCCGCGAGCCGGCCGCCGCGCTTGCCGCCCGCGGTCCGGACGGCGTCGACGATATAAGCTGTAGCCATGGGAGAATTCCTTTCCTGCGATTTCAAGCGATCAGAGCTTGCGCCCGATCAGTTCCTTCATGATTTCGTTCGTGCCGCCGAAGATGCGGGTGACGCGTGCGGCGCGCCAGGCGCGGGCGATCGGATATTCGTTCATATAGCCTGCGCCGCCGAAGAGCTGGAGGCATTTGTCCATGACTTCCCACTGCAGTTCGGTGTGCCACAGCTTCGCCGCGGCGCCCTCTTCGGGGGTCAGTTCCTTCTTCAAATGCCGTGACAGCGCCCAGTCGAGATGCGCCCAGCCCACCTGAAGCTTCGCTTTCAGGTCGGCGAGCACGAAGCGGCTGTTCTGGAAATCGAGGATCGGCTTGCCGAACGCCTTGCGGTCGCGCGTATATTCGACCGTGTCGTCGAACGCGCGCTGCGCCGATGCCTGCGCCGACACCGCGATCGATAGACGTTCCTGCGGCAGTTCGCTCATCAGATAGATGAATCCCTGCCCCTCTTCGCCCAGGCAGTTGGTGATCGGCACGCGAACGTCGTTGAAGAACAGCTCCGACGTATCGGCCTCGTCCTGCCCGATCTTGTCGAGGTTGCGGCCGCGCTGGAAACCTTCGCGGTCGGCTTCGACGAGTACGATCGACACGCCCTTCCACGCCGGCTCGACGTCGGTGTCGGTCTTGACGCAGACGAGGATCAGGTCGGCGTTCTGGCCGTTGGTGATATAGGTTTTCGAACCGTTGATGACATAATGATTGCCATCCTTCTTCGCGGTCGTGCGCATACCTTGAAGGTCGCTGCCGGTGCCCGGTTCGGTCATCGCGATCGCGGTAATTACCTCGCCCGAGACCATTTTGGGCAGCCAGTGCTTCTTCTGCTCCTCGCTGCCGTAGCGGGTGATATAATTGGTCACGATATCCGACTGGAGTGAAAAGCCCGTGGTCACGCGGCCATAATAGGCGCTCTCTTCATCAACGATCGCGTTATAGCCGAAGTCAAGGCCGAGCCCGCCATATTCCTCCGGAACCGTGGGGCACAGCAGGCCAAGCTCGCCCGCCTTGGGCCAGATGCTCTTGGGCACGATACCATCCTCGGCCCACTGCGCCTGATTGGGTGCCACTTCCTTTTCGAGGAACTGGCGTACCGTCGCGCGGAACGCCTCATGATCCTCGGTGTAAGCGGAGCGTGAGAGACTATCGAGCGACATGATGCTTCCTTTTCCGGGGACGTCCGGCCAGTCTGTCGAAGCCGATACGCCATTGCCCCCGCATCGATCGATGCAGGCTTCGCGCGCCAACTGACCTTACGTTTACGTCCACGTCAAGTAGAAATGCCGCTACGGCGGCAAAGATGCGACAAAGGCGCGGAGAGCGGCGGCGCAGCGAATAGGTTTGCAGTCGCTGGGCAGCATCGCCGGCCCGCGCTAGGATCTGCTCCATGGTCAAACTGCTTCTCGACGCCGGCGCATTGCTTGGCGAATCGCCCGTCTGGCACGCCGCCGAAGCCCGCCTCTATTGGGTCGACATCGACGCCCGCAAAATCCATCGCACCGACCCCGCGACAGGTGTCGACGAGACGATGGAGCTTGCCGAGCAAGTCGGCTGCATCGCGCCGCGTGCGGGCGGTGGGCTTGTCGCGGCGCTGGAAGATGGCTGCGCGCTGATCGACGACTGGAACGCCGAGCCACGGCCCTTCGGCCCTGCGGTCCTCACCGGCAAGTCCGAGCAGCGTTTCAACGACGGCCGCGTCGATGCCCTGGGCCGGCTGTGGGTCGGCAGCCTGACGAGTGACAAGGCGAACCCCGCCGCGACGCTCTATCGCCTCGACCCCGATGGCTCACTTACCGAAATGCTGCATGGGCTGACGACGAGCAACGGCGCCGCCTTCAGCCCCGACGGCCGCACATTCTATCACGCCGACACGCCGACCCACGCGATCCGCGCCTATGATTTCGACGAAGCCACCGGCACGCTGAGCAACGGGCGCATCTTTCACCAGTTCGAGTTCGGCAATGGCCGCCCCGACGGCGCCGCGGTCGATGCCGAGGGCTGTTACTGGTCGGCGCTGTGGGACGGCTGGCGCGTCGTGCGCCTCTCGCCTGCGGGCGAGTTGCTACAGACGGTCGAGCTGCCGGTGCAACGCCCGACGATGATCGCATTCGGCGGGCCCGACCTCCAAACCGCCTTCGTTACGAGCGCGGGCAAGAATCTGACCGATGACGAGCGCGCAAAACAGCCGCACGCGGGCGGTGTCTTTACCTTCCGCGTTGATGTCCCCGGCCTGATTCAGCGGGATTTTGGCGCTTAGGCGGCTTGCACCCCGCTGTCATATAAGGTTAAGTCGGCCCCTGACATGGTTTCGTCCGAAACCTTATCCTCCGGGGAGATTTATCGATGTCGCGCACCGCGCAGCCTTTTGCCCGTCATTTGTCGATCATGCTTGCATCCACCGCAATGATCGTGGGTTATAGCCAGATGACCGCAACCGCCGCCGAACCGACCGCCGCCGCCAAGCCGGCCGCAACCGCCCCCGCGGGCGAAAACCCGATGCTCGCGCCGTGGACCGGCCCGTTCGAAGGGGTGCCGCCGTGGGACAAGATGGACCCAGAACTGTTTCCCGACGCCTTCACCAAGGGCATGGCCGAAACCAGGGCGCAGGTGCAGGCGGTGATCGACAATCCCGCCGCGCCGACGTTCGAGAATACGCACGTCCCGATGATGCTCGCGGGCGATACGATGGAGCGCCTTTTTGCGCTGTGGGGCGTGCAGACGTCGAACAAGTCGAACGACCGCGTCGAGGATATCGACGCCGAATGGAGCCCCAAGCTCACCACCTTCTATACCGAACTATTTTTGGAGCCCAAGCTCTTCGCGCGGTACAAGGCGGTTTACGACAAGCGCAATTCGAGCGGACTCAACGCGCAGCAGATCCGCATCGTCGAACGCAGCTATGACGAGATGGTGCGCGACGGCGCTAACCTGTCGCCCGCGAACAAGGCAAAGCTGGTCGAGCTGAACTCGAAGCTTGAAGGCCTGTTCTCGGCTTTCTCGTCGAAGCTGCTCGGCGATGAGAAGCTTTATACCTTTGTAACCGACAAGGCCGAGCTCGCAGGCCTTGAGCCCGGCTTCGTCGCCTCGCTCGCGTCGGCGGCGGAGTCGCAGGGCAAGCCGGGACAGTGGGCGATCAAGAACACCCGTTCGTCGGCGCAGCCGGTGATGCAGGGCGCGACCAACCGGGGCTTGCGCGAGCGCGTGTACAAGGCCTTTGTCAGCCGCGGCGACAATGGTGACGCGAACGACACCAATTCGACGATCGTCGAGATATTGAAGCTGCGCCAGCAGCGCGCCGAGTTGCTCGGTTTCCCGACGCACGCCAATTATCGCATGGCCGACACGATGGCGAAGACGCCCGAAGCCGCGATGGGCCTGATGATGAAAGTCTGGCCCGCCGCTGTCGCGCGCGTGAAGGAGGAGGTCGCCGACATGCAGGCGATCGCCGACGCCGAAGCCAAGGCCGGCAATGGCCCGAAGATCACCATCGAGCCGTGGGACTATCGCTTCTATTCCGAAAAGGTTCGCAAGGCGAAATACGACCTCGATGAAAGCGAGGTGAAGCCCTATCTCCAGCTCGACAAGCTGCGTGATGCGATGTTCTGGTCGGCGGGCCAACTCTACGATCTAGGCTTCCGCGAAAATACCGGTACGATCCCCGTCTTCGACCCCAAGGTCCGCACGTTCGAGGTTTATAATCTCAAGACGAACGAGAATGTCGGGGTCTTCTATCTCGATAATTTCGCGCGCGATGGAAAGCGTTCGGGCGCGTGGATGACGACCTATCGCAGCCAGCAAACGCTGGGCGGCGAGCGCAATGTGCTCGCGTCGAACAATAATAATTTCACCGAAGCCGCGAAGGGTGAGCCGACGCTGATCAGCCTCGACGACGCGCAGACCCTGTTTCACGAATTCGGTCACGGCATCCACTATCTGCTGCAGCATGTCTATTATCCAGCGCTCGCAGGCGTACCGCGCGACTTCGTCGAATATCCCAGCCAGGTGAACGAGAATTGGCTGATGACCCCCGAAGTGCTGTCGAAATATGCGACGCACTACAAGACGGGTCAGCCGATGCCGCAGGCGCTGGTCGACAAGATCCTCGCCTCCGACAAGTTCAATCAGGGCTTCTCGACGGTCGAATATCTGTCGAGCGCGATCGTCGACATGAAGCTGCACGACCGCAAGACGCCGCCAGCCGATGTCGACAAGTTCGAGCGCGAGACGCTTGCCGAAATCGGCATGCCGAAGGAAATCGTGATGCGGCACCGCTTGCCGCAGTTCGGCCACCTGTTCAGCTCGGACGCCTATTCGGCGGGCTATTACAGCTATCTATGGTCGGAAACGATGGACGCCGACACCTGGGCCGCCTTCACCGAAGCCGGCGGACCGTGGGACCGCAGCGTCGCCGACAAGTTCCGCACGATCCTGCTGATGACGGGTAACGAGACCGATCGCGCCGAAGCCTATCGCGCTTTCCGCGGCCGCGACCCCGACGTGAAGGCACTGCTGAAGAAGCGCGGTTTTCCGACTGAATAGGCGCACGAAACCAACGAGACAAAGGGAGCGATTTCGCTCCCTTTGTTTTTGGGCATAGCGGATTTTGCGGCGCGAAACTCCCTCGGCGAAGAAGCCTTCGGCCATCTGTGCGACCTTCGCAGCGCGCGATGTGTGACGTTTCAGTCCATAGCGCGGCTACAAAAAGAAACGGCGGCCAGATGACCACCGTTTCCGTTCTTTTTCGACCTTGTGGCGGTTCAGAATTGATAGCCGATGCCGACGTTGCCGCCGAACGTGCTGCCCCGGCTCGTCTCGACATAAGTTGCGCCGCCCTTCACCACTGTCCGGCCGTCGCCGAACACCTTCGACACGCCAAGCGCGAAGGCGGTTTCATTCTGGTAGACGCCGATCGCTCCCCCGATCATGCCGCCGCTGTCACTAAAGGCCTGGGGCAGACCGGCGACCGCCATCGCCGAAGCGGTACCCGCATCAGCATCTCGCCGGACGTTGGCGAGATCGAAGCGGAGCGCGTTGACATGGTGATCGGTGTAGCCGGTTGCCGCGACCAAACCGTGGTCGATTGCATTGCTGAGCTGTCCGAGATTGACCGCATCGGTCGGGCGCGTGCCCGCCGCAACGTTCGTCACCTGCCGCTCGGCACCCTCGCGGCCAACCGAGACGACATTGTCGCGCCCGCCGTCGGTGGCTCCATGGCCGAGCGCCACCGAGCCCGCGCCGCTGGCAACCGCATTGCTGCCGATCGCGGTCGACCGGGCCCCGCTGGCAACTGCGCCAAAGCCCCCGGCGACCGCATCTTCGCCGCGTGCGTCGGGCGCGGGCAGGCCGCTCCGGTTGTTCATGCGGAACGCGCCCGCCTGACCGGTTTCGAGCAACGCCAGCTGCGTGCCGTGCGCGGCGACCCGTTCGTTCGTCGCATGGAGCTGGGCGCCGTTGACCGCATCGGTCGAGGTCGGCGAGAGCAGGCCCTGCGCGACATTGGCCAGACGCGTACCGCCGGTCCTGCCGCCGTCTTCCGACTTCGGCCCGCCGAGCGTCAGGCCCGTCTTGCCCGCATCGTCATATTGCACGCTGTTATTGCCGAGCGCGAGCGCCCGCTCGGCCGTACCATTGGCTTGCTCAGCCTTCAGGCCCGCTGCGTCCGCCGCCAATTGCGCCGTCACGACCTTCATCGCGGCGGCGTCCGCCGCATATTGCGCGGCAACCGCCTTCATGTCCGCAGCGTCCGCCGCAGCTTGCGCCGCCGCCGCCTTCATGTCCGCCGCGTGGGCCATCGCCCGCGCGGCTGCCGCCTTTGCATCCGCCGCGTCGGCAGAGGCCTGTGCGCGGACCGCCCTGGCATCGGTTGCGGCGAGTTGATCGCCGTTCACGGCATCGGTCGATCCCGCAGCGACATTGCCGGCACCGATACCGGTCAGCACATTGCCGCCATTGTCCAGGCCTTTGTTGGTCAGCTTCACCGGCCCATTCGGACCGCCGGCGATCGTCACACCGTCGCCGTTCACCGTCGTATTGCCCGCCGTCACGCTGTCGACGGCGAGGTTGCGCGACAGCGCCACCTTCACATTGCGATCGTCCGCGCCCTTCGCGACCTGAATATTGGCGTCCGCGCCGCTGATATCGACAGTCTCGCCGGGCTTCACCTGCGAAGCATTTGCTCCCTGCGCGCTGAGCGTCCAGCCCTTGCCCGCGGTCTGCGCGATATCGTGCAGTTGCCCGCCGTTCACCGCTTCCATCGACCCCGCCGCTACCGAACCCGGCGCCACGTTGCGGATCGCCGTACCGGTGGGATTGCCCGCCGCGTCGACACCGCCAGCCAGCGTCATCGCTCCCGTATTGGGCGAGCCGTCGGCATTCTTGTCATAGTGCACCGCGCTCTTGCCAAGATCGGCGATCGCGGCGGTGTTGCCAGTGACGCCCCGGTCGAGCGCGCCCAGCGCATCGCCGACATTGTCATAGGCGCTGGTCGCGGCCGCGCTGCCCGGCATGCTACCCGGATTGTGGATGACATAGGTCGGCCTGGTGATGCTGCCGTCGGCCTGCACCGCCGCACCGCCGCCAAGGCCGTTTGCCAGCACCTGGTTCGTCGCACGAAGCTGCGAGCCGTTGACGGCATCGGTCGACAGGTCCGCAAGCGAACCCTGCGCGACATTGCCCAAGCGCGTTCCGCCCGTCTTGCCGCCGTCGATCGACTCCTCACCGCGGAGCGTCATGCTCTTCTTGTCGTCACCGTCATATTGCACGCTGTTGTTGCCAAGCGCGAGCGCCTGATCCGCAGTGCCCTGCGCCTTCTCCGCTTTGTCGTCGGCGGCATCGGCGGCTTCCTGCGCCTTCACCGCTTTGCCGTCGGCCGTGGTCGCAGCTTCCTGCGCCGTCGCCACCTTTGCGTCGGTTGCCGCAAGCTGGCCGCCGTTAACCGCGTCGGTCGATCCTGCAGCGACATTGCCCGCACCGATACCGGTCAGCGCATTACCGCCCTGTTGGATCGGTCCGGCCGTGCCGTTCGCGAGGTCCTTGCCCAGCTTGTCGATAGCGGCCGTGTTGCCGACCACCCCTGCGTCGAGTGCGCCCAGTGCCGAGCCCACATCATTATGCGGGGTCGTCGCTGTCGTGCTGCCGGGGTTGTGGATGGCATAGGTCGGACGCGCAACGGTGCCGTCAGGGTTCAGTTTCGCACCGCCGCCCAGACCGTCCGCCAGCGCCTGGTTCGTCGCGCGAAGCTGCGTCCCATTGACCGCGTCGGTCGAGTTCGGCGCCAGCGAGCCCTGCGCGACATTGCTCAGCCGCGTGCCCCCCGTCTGGCCGCCGTCGGTCGAGGCAGGACCGCCGAGCACAATGCTCGTCTTGCCCTCATCGCCATATTGCACAGCCTTGTTTGCCAGGTCCGTCGTCGCTTCTTGTGCCTTCACCGCCTTCTCATCGGCTTTGTCCGCGGCCTCCTGCGCCTTCTGCGCTTTATCGTCCGCCGCATCCGCCGCGTCCTGCGCCGTCGCCAACTTGGCATCGGTGGCTGTCGAGGCGACCCCTGCCTGGCCCAGCTTCGCATCGATCTCGGCAAGCTGATCGCCGGTGACCGCATCGGTGGAGCCCGCAGCGACCCTGCCCTTGCCAAGGCCGGTCAGCACATTGCCGCCATTGTCGAGGCCCTTCGCGCCCAGTGTCACCGGCCCGTTCGGACCGTTCGCGATCGTCACTCCGTCCTTGGTCAAGGCCGTGCCGCCCGCGGCGAGGCTGTCGACGTTCAGGTTGCGCGCGAGCGCCAGCTTTACCTTGCTGTCAGCATCCCCCTTCGTCACGCCGATGTTCGCATCGCCGCTGATGTCGACCACGTCGCCCGGCTTCACCTGGGTTTCGTTCGCGCCCTGCGCACTAAGCTGCCAGCCCTTGTTCGCCGCCTGCTCGACCGCGTGCAACTGCCCGCCGTTCACCGCGTCGGTCGAGTCGGCCGCCACCGCACCCGGCGCGACATTGGTCAGGCCCTGCGGCCCGGCCGCGCCATTCGGTCCGACAAGCGCAAGCTGGCCCGGCGTCCCATTTTGCTGGATCGGTCCAGCCGTGCCGTTCGCGAGGCCCGCGATCGCCGCGGTGTTACCGGTCACGCCCTTGTCGAGCGCGCCCAGCGCCGCACCAACATCCTTGTGCGGGGTCGTCGCGGTCGTGCTGCCGGGGTTGTGGATATTATAGGTCGGCGCCGCAACACTGCCGTCGGGGTTCAGTTTCGCACCGCCGCCAAGATTGTCCGCCAGCGCCTGGTTCGTCGCGCGAAGCTGCGTCCCATTGACCGCATCGGTCGAGTTCGGCGCCAGCGACCCCTGCGCGACATTGCTCAAAAGCGTGCCGGCCGTCTTGCCGCCGTCGTTCGACCGCGTGCCATCAAGAACGATGCTCGTCTTCGCCGGGTCGGTATATTGCACGCTGTTGGCCCCAAGCGTGCGCGCTTCCTCCGCCGCCTGTTGCGCCGTCGCGGCCTTCTCGTCGGCGGCTACAGCCTTGCCGTCGGCAGCGGTCGCCGCGTCCTGTGCCTCGACCGCCTTTGCATCGGTCGCGGCGAGTTGATCGCCGGTTACCGCATCGCTCGATCCGGGCGCAACACGGCCCGCGCCGACACCGGTCAGCACATTGCCGCCATTGTCGAGGCCCTTGGCACCCAGCGTCACCGGTCCATTCGGACCGCCGGGGATCGTTACGCTGTCGACATTCAGATTGCGCGACAGTGCCAGCTTCACCTTGCTGTCGGCCGCGCCTTTCGTGACGCCGATATTGGCATCGGCGCCGCTGATGTCGACCGTATCGCCCGGCTTCACCTGCGATGCGTCCGCGCCCTGCGCGCTAAGCTGAAAGCCCTTGTTCGCGGTCTGCGCCACGTCGTTCAGTTGCCCGCCGTTCACCGCGTCGGTCGATCCCGCCGCAACCTTGCCCGGCGCGACGTTGGTCAGCCCCTGCGGCGCACCCGGCGCCGCGCCGGTCGCGCCCGGCGCAACGAGCGCCAGTTGCCCGGGCGTCGCACCCTGCTGGATCGGGCCCACGGCGCCGTTGGCGACATCCTTGCCCAACTTGTCGATGGCACCCGTGTTGCCGACAACACCCGCGTCAAGCGCGCCCAGCGCCGCGCCAACATCCTTGTGCGGGGTTGTCGCCGTCGCGCTGCCGGGGTTGTGGATGGCATAGGTCGGGTCGGTCAACTTGCCGTCAGGCCCGACCTGCGCTCCGCCGCCAAGGCCCTTGGCCAGCGCCTCGTTCGTCGCGTGAAGCTGGCCGCCATTCACAGCGTCCGTCGAGTCCGCCTTCACCGCGCCCGGCGCGACGTCGGTGATACGGTTCGTGGGCTTGTCGCCATGCTTCGCGCTGTAAGCGCCTTTGCCATCGGCCCACATCAGGCTGTCATCCAGAAGGATGCCCGTTGCTTCATCGACTTTGGCAAGTTCGCCGTCCAGCGCATCGATCGCGCCGAGCAGCGTTGTCGGCTGCGGCAACGGCTTATTGTTTTCGTCATTGCCCAGGCTGTCCAACTTGATCTGGGGCAGGACGAGTTCGCCCTTGTCGTCGACCGTCGCGCCCGGACCCACCGCCGCCAGCACCGATTTCGCGCTGCCATCGCCGTTGCTCTTGGGCAGATTGTTGAGCTGGTTCTGCAGCGTGGCGAGCTGCGCGCCCGTCACCGCATCGCTCGAATCCGCCGCAACCTTGCCCGCGCCGACGCCAGTCAGCACATTGCCGCCATTGTTGAGGCCCTTTGGACCCAGCGTCACCGGACCCGCCGCGCCGCCGGGGATCGTCACGCCGTCCTTGTTCAACGTCGTGCCGCCCGCCGTCACGCTGTCGAGCGCAAGGTTGCGCGCCAGCGCCAGCTTCACGCCATTGTCGGCCGCGCCCTTCGACACGCCCAGGTTCGCGTCTGCGCTGCTGATGTCGACCGTTTCGCCCGGCAAAACCTTTCGCGCGTTCGCGCCCTGCGCGCTGACCTGAAAGCCCTTGCCGAGGTCATCGACCTGCGTCTTCAGCGCCCCATGTCTGCCGTTCAGATCGTTGAGTTCGGTATAGAGCGGAAATATCTGCGCCCCATTGATCGCGTCCGTACTGGTCGCGCTGATCGAACCCGGCGCAACGTTGATGATCTGTCGTTGCTGATCGGTGTTACCGACGCTGACTACGGCTTTTGCCTTCGAACTGTCGAACTTATAGGTTTTGCCATTCAGCACTTGGTCCGCGACGGTCCGCAAGCCCTCCGTCGCTGCCCTGCTGCCAAGTGCGACGGCAAAATTGTGCAGCGTCGACGATTTGAAGCCGATCGCCGTGCCCAGCCTGCGCCCGATCCAGTTAACGAGCGACGTCTGCGACCTGGGTTCGGCGTTGAACCGCGCGATGCAGGCCGCGGGCTATCCGGCCGGCAATGTCCGCGTCAGATTGGAAGCCGACATCATCGATCTCGCCGCGCGCTTCGCGGCGATCATGCGGATCGACAGGCTCGATATTCGGTTCGAACGGATCACCGGCGATGCCTGTCGGAAATTCCACGCCGATTACGTCCTTGCACGGCTGATCACCACCTATACGGGGCGCGGGACGCAGTGGCTCGACGGCGAGAGCATGGACGATTGCGACTGCGGCACATCGCATAACATCCGCGAGATGCGCGCGGGCTACGTCGCAATCCTCAAGGGCCGAAACTGGGACGAGGCGCGCGCCGCGGTCCACCGATCGCCGCCGATCGCCGGTACCGGCGAAGAGCGACTGCTGCTCACGATGAACCATTCGACCCTTCCCCCTAAAGTGCGTCCGGAGTTTTCGTAGAATCCCGATTGACCATCGCTCCATTCGATATAAATATGATATCATCATTATATCGAGTGATTCGGAGGGAAAGATGGTCGAAACAGGGACACGGGCGCTGAACCGCAGCCGCGAGACACGCGCCAATACACAGAGCGGCTATCTGATGCTGCTGATCTGGCTTGGCCTGCTCGGCGCCGCCATCTGGGCGGCGACGACCAATATCGGCGCGGACGGGATCGACTGGAACTGGAAATGGGCGGTGGTGGTCGCGAGCGGGGTGATCGGCACGATCATCCTCTGCGGCTTCTACATGATCAACCCGAACGAGGCGGCGGCGGTCCAACTGTTCGGCGCCTACCGGGGTACCGACCGCGAGGAAGGGCTGCGCTGGGTATTGCCCTGGCTCAGCCGCAAGAAGATCGCGGTCCGCGCCAACAATGTGATTTCGGACAAGATCAAGGTCAACGACCTGCGCGGCAACCCCATTGAAATGGCGGCGCAGGTCGTGTGGCGCGTCACCGACACTGCGCAGGCGCTCTTCGACGTCGACGATTACAAGGAATTCGTCATGGCGCAGATCGAGGCCGCGGTACGGGCAATCGGCTCGCGCTATCCCTATGACGACATCGAGCATCAGGAAGTGACGCTGCGCGGAAACCACGACGAGGTTGGCGGGGAACTGCGCAAGGCACTGATCGAACGGCTGGAAGTCGCTGGCATCACGGTCGACGAATGCGGCCTGACGCACCTTGCCTACGCCCCCGAAATCGCCGGCGCGATGCTCCGTCGCCAACAGGCAGAGGCGGTGATCGCGGCCCGCAAAAAGCTGGTCGAGGGCGCGGTGACGATGGTCGAGATGGCGCTACAGCACCTCTCCGAAAAGAATGTCGTCGACCTCGACGACGAGCGGAAGGCGGCGATGGTCTCGAACCTGATGGTCGTCCTGTGCGGCGAACGCGACACGCAGCCCGTCGTCAACACCGGCTCGCTCTACTGAGGGCCGGGCGATGGCAGCGCAGTCTAAAAAAGCCTTTGCCCTCCGCCTCGATCCCGCGCTCTACGCGGCGATCGAGCGGTTGGCGGCGGCCGAGCTGCGCAGCGCCAATGCGGAGATCGAGATGTTGCTGCGCGAAGCGCTGGCGCGGCGCGGCGTCAGTGTAAAACGGTCCGATGCGCCCAAGCGCGGACGGCCACCCAGGGAGGAAAGCTGATATGCTGCACCTGATGTTCGACACCCGCCCCTGGTTCCGGCCGAAACGCCGCGGTTTCGGCACCGGCCTGCCGATCACTTGGCAAGGCTGGCTGATGCTGGCGATGCACATCGCGCTGATTACCGGAATTGCGATGCTCCTGCGCGATCGGCCCGCGATGATGACCATCGCAGTGGTCCTTGCCGGCCTCGCCCCGATGCCGCTTTATCGCGCCAAGACAGAGGGAGGGTGGCGCTGGCGATAGGCGCCGCGATGTCTGTTTTGGGGTGGGGAGCTGACGTTGCCTTCTTTGGACATCGCCCGGCTGGATCCAGATCGGGTCGGCGCAAGGGCCGCGCAATATTCCAAAGTTCAGGAAAGTTCAGCCCTATGAGCGCGCCGATTTGCAAGTCGCGGCGTGCTGGATGTGCGAGGCACGTCCGATCATGGTCGTACCCGCAAGCCGGGCAGCGACCACCTTTTTGTTCACCGAATGAAAGAGCCGGATGAAGGCTGGCACGGCCGAATAATGTAGGAAAGACCTAATTGAAGGCGATGTTTGTTTTGTATTGGGGAGCGGACATCCCGTCCCTACTTCAGTCATCCCGGGCTTGACCCGGGATCCCGCTTTTTGAGGCACTCACTGGTTTCGACCTCAAGCGGGACCCCGGATCAAGTCCGGGGTGACGACGAAAGATAGGTCGGCTTCCGGCCGAAAACTGCCCTCATCACGCTTTTCCACCATTGGCGCGCCCACCCCGCTTGCCCCCGACTCGCTAGATGGTTAAGGCCGGTCTCATGACCGCCGCCTCCGCTCCAGTTCGCATCGCCCCGTCGATCCTCAGCGCCGATTTCGCGCGGCTGGGGGAAGAAGTACGCGCAATCGAAACGGCGGGCGCCGACTGGGTGCATATCGACGTCATGGACGGCCATTATGTGCCGAACCTGACGATCGGCCCGATGGTGGTAAAGGCGCTGCGTCCGCACTCGACGCTACCCTTCGACGTCCACCTGATGATCTCGCCCGTCGATCATTTCCTTGACGCCTTCGCCGCGGCGGGCGCCGACATCATCACCGTGCATCCCGAATCCGGGCCGCATATCCACCGCACCGTCCAGCACATCAAGTCGCTCGGCAAACAGGCGGGCGTGTCGCTCAATCCCGCGACGCCGGCGAAGATGCTCGACTATCTGATCGACGACATCGACCTTGTCCTGATCATGAGCGTCAATCCGGGCTTCGGCGGACAAAGCTTTATTTCGAGCCAGCTTCGCAAGATCGAGGCGGTCAGGAAGATGATCGAGAAGTCGGGCCGCGATATCCGGCTGGAGGTCGACGGCGGCATCGACGCGGGCACCGCACCGCTCGCGATATCGGCGGGCGCCGACGTGCTCGTCGCCGGCACCGCGACTTTCAAGGGCGGACCGGACGCCTATGCCGACAATATCCGGCGGCTGCGCGGGGCCTGATCGATGGAGGGGAGACCGTTGACCGCTGCCCCCGCCGACACACCGCTCGACTCCGGTGACGACGCCGCGCCACTCGACGATACGATCGAACCCGGCAAGCGGCTGATCCGCCTTCCCGCCGACCAGGGTCTTTCGCTCGGCGATCGCGTCGCAAACGCGATCACTCGCCTGACCTGGCGCACACCGCTTCACGCCTTCCGGCTGAAGGGGCGTTTTCCGCTCAAGCTGCTTGGCGTGCCCACCGATCCGATCCCCGGCGACACACGGGCGGGCACGGCGATCCGCGCCGGCCATCTCCTGCACCGCGGGTTGAAACTGCCGCTCGGCGAGCTCGATTTCGCGGCGCTCGACGTCGTTCCGACCTTTGCCGATTATCTGCACAGCTTTGCCTGGCTGCGCGATCTCGCCGCAACGGGATCGCGCGCCGACGGCGCGCCGATCGCCGAAGCCGTCGTGCGCCATTGGCTGGGCACGCACGGCGAAACGGTCAGCGAACCCGCGTGGAAAGCCGACAATACCGCCTGGCGCATCCTGTTCTGGGCTGCGCACGCGCCGCTGATCCTGTCGTCGAGCGACCTTGTTTATCGCTCGGCGGTGCTCAATCATCTTGCACGCGCGGCGCGCCACCTCGACCGTATCGCCGACAAGACGCGGCCCGGCACGGGGCAGATGGTCGCGTGGGTCGGCATCGTCGCCGCGTCGCTTTTGATGCCCGGCGGCGAACCGCGACAGGTGTTCGGCGAAGCCGGCCTTCGGAGGGTCCTCGAAACCAGCTTCTACGCCGACGGCGGCAATATCTCACGCTCGCCCCAGGCGCAGCTCGACGCGATCATGGCGCTGTCGATGCTCGCGAAAATCTATGACATGCGCCGCATGGAAGTGCCGCCCTTCATTCAGGAAGTGCTCGCGCGGGCGGTTCCGGCACTGCTGGGCCTGCTTCACAGCGACGGCGGCATGGGTAGCTGGCAGGGCAGCGGGGCGACCTCCGCCGCCTATGTCCAGGCCATCGTCAATGCGAGCGGCGTGCGCACGCGCCCGCTCAAGCAGGCACGCGACTGGGGTTATCAACGGCTGGTTGCGAACAAGGTCGTGCTGCTCGCCGACGCGGCGCCGCCGCCCATCGCGCGCGTCACAGAGGCGGGCTGCGCCTCGACTCTCGCCTTCGAACTCAGCGACGGCGACGAGCGCATCGTCGTCAATTGCGGCGGCGCGGCGCTGACCGGCGCGACGATTCCGGCCGATCTCGCACGCGGGCTTCGCACCACCGCGGCGCATTCGACGCTGACGCTCGGCGACAGCAATTCGACCGCGATCCTTGCCAACGGCTCGCTCGGCAAGGGCGTGACCGAGGTCGAGCTCGACCGGCGCGAGACGCCGCAAGGCAGCCGGGTCGAGATGAGCCACGACGGATATGCCCGGCGCCACGGACTGATCCATCGCCGCCTGCTGATCCTTTCGCCGAACGGCCGCGAACTCCGCGGCGAGGATCTGCTCCTTCCCGCCCCGCGTACACGGCGCAAGGGCGACAAAGGCTTCACGCTGCGCTTCCACCTTGGACCGCATATCTCGGCCAGCCTGACCGCCGACAAATTGGGCGCGCTGCTGCGCGTGGGCGGCGGCCCGCTCTGGCAGTTCCGCACGTCCGAAGGCGGTCTCGACATCGAGCAGAGCCTGTGGGTCGATGGCGAGGGCCGGCCGCACCCGACCGAGCAACTCGTCGTCACCGGCAACGCGCCCGCTGGAGGCGCCAGCATCGGCTGGATTTTCAAGCATATCGGCTGATCAGGCCGGCAATCGATCGTCAAATATATTTACGGTCGCAAGTTTGCGAACAATCCCTTGCGGTTGCGCGACACCGCTTTCCTATATGTCAGAACCGTGACACCGACGTAACACAGCGGTCATACAGCCCTGCCAGTGGCCCCCTCGACTCGTCGGGAGCCAACAGGACCCGGCGACATTCTCGCACTCCTCGGGGGACTTCATGCACCAGCTTCGTACTGTCCGTTCGCGCATCCTGCTCGGCACCTGCCTTTCACTCGCCGCGGCGCTTCCGACCGCCGCCTTTGCGTCCGACATCGTCGGGACCGTCACCGACGCGACCGACACGCGCGCGCTCCAGAGCACCGAGCTGCGTCTTGTCGAACTTGGCCGGGTTGTCGAATCGGGCCGTGACGGCAGCTTCCGCTTCACCGACATTCCCGCAGGCACCTATACGCTCGAAGCGCGCTATAGCGGCGCCGAACCGCGCACGCAGGAAGTCGTCGTTCCCGAAACGGGCAGCGTTACCGCCAATGTCCTGCTCGGCACCGACGGTGCGATCCTGGTCGTCGGCCAGGCCGCAAATCTTGCCAGCAGCCTGTCGCGCCAGCGCGCCGCCGACGGCGTCGAAAGCGTTCTGACCCGCGACGGCATCGGCCAGTTTCCCGACCAGAATGTCGCCGAATCGCTGCGCCGCCTGCCGGGGGTGAATATCCTGAACGATCAAGGCGAAGGCCGCTTCGTCTCGGTCCGCGGGCTTGATCCCGAACTCAATGCCGCATCGATCAACGGCGCGCGCGTGCCGGCCCCCGAAAGCGATGTACGCTCGGTCGCGCTCGACGTTGTGCCGTCCGAACTGATCGAATCGATCGAGGTCAAGAAATCGCTCACCCCCGACATGGATGGCGACACGATCGGCGCCTCGATCGAGATCAACACGACGAGCGCCTTCGACCGCAAGAAGGACCTGTTCTCGGTCAAGCTGGAAGGCAGCTATAATGACTACGCCGATGCGGTGACCCCGAAGGGCAGCTTTGACTTCTCGACCCGCATCACCGATAATTTCGGCATCGCAGGCGGCATCAGCTATTATCAGCGCAAGTTCGAAACCGACAATATCGAAGCGGCAGACTGGGACGAGGTCGGCGGCATCGCCTTTGCCCGCGAACTTCAATATCGCGACTATGACGTCGAACGGAAGCGTCTCGGCGGCTCGCTCAGCCTCGACTGGCGCCCGAGCGACACGACCAAACTTTATGCCCGCGGTCTTTACAGCCGCTTTTCCGATCAGGAATATCGCGGCGACATCATCTTTATCCTCGACGAGGAACGCATCAACCCGGTGTCGGGCACTGCAACCAGCGCCAATTTCCTGAGCAACCAGCAGGGCGTCGAGCCCACGGACGAATCGCCGCGTATCGAAGTGCGCCGCCGCATGAAGGACCGCTTCGAAAAGCAGCAGATCGGCTCGCTCGTCGTCGGCGGCGAAACCGAAACCGGCCCGTGGAAACTGACCTATTCGGGCAGCTATTCAAAGGCTACCGAGCGGGAAAATGGCTCGGTCGATCCGACGCGCTTCCGCGCGCGCTTCGCGGGTTCGGGCGCCAACCAGGTCGGCGTGAATTTCGACTATTCGGATCCCCGCCGCCCCGCCTTCACGATCACCGGCAACACCGCATTGTTCAACAATCCGGCGAGCTATGGCTTCAACGAACTTGAATTGACCGACCTGTCCGATTCGAAGGATCGCGAATGGGGCGTGCGGGGCGACGTGGCGCGCGAGTTCGCAATGGATGCAGGCACCTTCACGCTGCAAGGCGGCGTCAAGTCGCGCTGGCGCAAGAAATCCTACGACTTGGATGCGCTTGTCTATGACGGATATGACGGCACCTACACGCTCGCCGACGTGCTGGGCAGCGGCTATAATTACCGTATCCAGGACCTCGGCCCGCTTCCGGGCAAAACGTCGCCGAGCGATTTCTACAATAACAACACCGACTCGTTCGAGCTGAACGACGCCGACACGATCATCAACTCGGCCTCGTCGGACTATTCGATCAAGGAAGATGTGCTTGCAGGCTATGTCCTCGGCCGCTTCGACGGCAGCGCGGTACGCGTGGTCGGCGGTGTCCGCTTCGAGCGCACCTATAATGATATCCGCGCCTTCGCGACCAACGAGGACACGCTCGATGTCACCCCGAACCGTTCGACGCGCAGCTACACCGACTGGCTGCCCAGCCTGACGCTGCGTTTCGAGCCCGCCCAGAATCTTGTCCTGCGCCTCGCCGGCTACAAGAATCTGGTGCGTCCGAAACTGTCGAACCTCGCGCCGCGCGTTTTGGTGAACGAGGATCTGGACGCCGAGTTCGGCAACCCGAACCTCAAGCCCTATCGCGCCTGGAACATCGACGCATCGGCCGAATATTATTTCGGCAATAATTCGGCGATCACCGCCGGGGTGTTCTGGAAGTCGATCGATGATTTCATCGTCGAGGTGACCGACAATACGCCGGGCGAGATCCTTGGCATCGATTATGAACGCGCGACGACCTTCACCAATGGCGAGACCGCCAAGGTCAAGGGGATCGAGCTGAGCTTTGCCCAGCGCTTTACCTTCCTGCCCTCGCCGCTCGACGGCTTGCTGCTCAACGCGAACTATACCTTCACCGATGCGAAGGGCACGGTGTTCGCCGGTGACGACCTGACCGATCCGCGCCGCATCAACCTGCCCGCTTCGTCGAAGCACACGTTCAACGTCGTGCTGGGTTATGAGAAGGGTCCGATCTCGCTGCGCGCGGCGGGCACCTATCGCGATAAATATCTGGACGAACTGGGCGGCGGCGCCGACGAGGACCGCTACATCGATCAGCATTTCCAGCTAGACCTGTCGGCAAAGTTCCGCGTCACCAACAATGTCCGGCTGTTCGCCGAATGGGTTAACGTCACCGACGCGCCCTATTTCGCCTATCAGAACTTCGAAGGCGCCAAGCGCATCCTGCAATATGAAAAATATAGCTGGACCGCGAAATTCGGCGTTTCGGCCAACTTCTGACGACGGACATCAAGGGTAGACATGACGATGATGAACAAGCGGCCCCTTGGCCTGTCGCTGCTCGCGGCGACGTTGCTATCGGCGGGCGCCCTGCCCGCCGCGGCGACCGAGCCCGCGTTCAAGATCGTCACGCAGACGGAGGATGGCGCGCCCATCCCCCGTTCCGCGGGCCTTCCCTACGCGCCGAAAAACCTTCCCGACCGCATCGTTCTCACGCCCGGGGCCGATCCCGCGCGCGAGATGGCGGTCGCCTTTCGCACCGACACCGCGCAGGCCGAGTCCCAGGCCCAGATCGCGGTGTCGGTCGATGGGCCCACGCTCGGCGAAAAGGCACGGCTCGTCACCGGCAAGGCGATGCCGGTCGATAGCAGCTATGGCCCCTCGCTCTATCATCAGGTCCGTTTCACCGGCCTCTCCCCCGACACCGTCTATGCCTATCGCGTCAAAGGGGCTGCGGGCTGGAGCGAATGGCATCAGTTCCGCACCGCCGCCGCGGAGGCAAAGCCCTTCCGCTTCCTTTATCTGGGCGACATCCAGAACGGCATATTGACCTATGCCAGCCGCGTGATCCGGCAGGCCTTTCTTGCCAATGGCGATATCCGTCTCGTCGCGCATGCCGGCGACCTTGTCGGCCAGCGCGACGACCTGGACCATGACGACGAATGGGGCGAGTGGAACCAGGCGGGCGGCTATAATTATGCGAGCGTCCCGCAGGTGCCTGCAACGGGCAACCATGAATATGTCGACGTGCTGAAAGCGGACGGCAGCGAAAGCCGCCGGCTCGGCCCCTATTGGCCAGCCCAGTTCGCGCTGCCGTCGAACGGCACCGATCCGGTCAAGGCCACGACCTATTACACCGATTATCAGGGCGTACGTTTCATCATCCTCGACGGCACCGCCGCGATCGACCTCGGTTCGATGCAGGCGCAGACCGATTGGCTCGACAAGACGCTGGCGTCGAGCAAGGCGAACTGGAACGTCGTGCTGTTCCATCAGCCGGTCTTCACCTGCGCGCGCCCGAACGACACCGCCGAGATCAAGGCGGCGTGGAAGCCGGTGTTCGAAAAGCGCAAGGTCGATCTGGTGCTGCAGGGGCACGATCATTGCTATAGCCGTTTGACGGGCGAAGCCGGGCGCGATGCGAATGCAAAGGCACGCGCCGACGGCAGCATCCAGGGGCCGGTCTATCTTGTGTCGGTGACGGGATCGAAAATGTATCGGCTCAACGATCGCACGCCCTGGCAGCCCGATAAGATCGCCGAGGCGACCGAACTCTACCAGATCGTCGACGTCGAGCCGAAGACGCTCAAGTTCCGGACCTTCACCGCCTCCGGAAAGCTTTACGACGGCTTCGACCTCGAACGCACCGCGCAGGGCAACCGCCTCCGTGAACTCGCCGAACCGACGCTTGCCGCGCGGCGCTGCACGGGCGATGTCGGCCCGGACGGCGGTGTGTGCGTCGCATCGGGCAAATGAAGAACCAACGCTTGGGGGATATAATGGTCAGTCGCTGGAAATTGCTCGGAGCTGCGGCGCTCGTATGGACGCTTGCCGGATGCGCTGCGAGCGGGCCCGTCATCACTGGTCTGCCGCCGGTGCAGGTTACCGCCAGCGCTGAGACCGCGCCCGTCGGCACGGGCAAGGCCGACGCGGCGGACGATCCGGCAATCTGGATCGATCCCGCCAATCCGAACCGCGCGCTGATCGTCGCGACCGACAAAAAGGCGGGGCTTCACGTCTATGACCTTTCGGGCAAGGATATCGCCTTTACCCAGGCCGGCCTCGTCAACAATGCCGATGTCGCGGGCAACATCATCGTTGCGAGCGATCGCAACGACGGAGTGAACGCGCATCTGGCGGTGTTCCGGCTCGACGCGGACAAGCCGGCGATCGTCTCGCTCGGCCGCGCGGCGGCGGGCACCGGCGAAGCCTATGGCCTGTGCCTCAAAAAGACCGCGCCGGGTGCGCCGATCACCGCGGCGCTGATCGTCAAGGACGGCACGGTGCGCGTCGGCACGCTCGCAGTCGATGACACGCCGAGCTTTACCGTTCAGTGGGAATATAAGATTCCGACCCAGTCCGAAGGCTGCGTCTTCGACGGCGACACGCTGTATGTCGGCGAAGAAGACGCCGGCATCTGGGAATTGAAGCCCAGTGGCACCACCGCGATCGCACGCATCGTCGCACCGGTCGACAATCAGCGGCTCGTTGCCGATGTCGAAGGCCTTGCGACGATCGATCACAAGGGCCAGCGCTACCTTCTCGCATCGAGCCAGGGCGACAATGCCTATGCGGTCTTCCGGCTGCCGTCGGTCGAGTATGTCGGCCGCTTTGCGGTCGCCGCAGGGACATTTGGCGCGACGAGCGAGACCGACGGGATCGAGGCGGTCGCCGGCAATTTCGGCCCCGCCTTCCCCGATGGCATCTTCCTGGCCCAGGACGGCGACAATGCCCCCAAGGCCCAGAACTTCAAACTGGTGCGCTGGGACCAGATCGCGGCGGCGATGGGGCTTTAACGCATTCGCGCAGAGGAATAGGAGTTCACGCGGAGACGCGGAGACTTCAACCCCGCTGCCAGCCCAAAGCCATGTCCGATAGCCCCCTCCGGCCTTCGCGGGGCAACGATACTTGCTCTTGGGGGATGACCCGCCTAGGGGGGCCGCGTCATCCCATCGCCAGCCGAGGCCTTCCCCAATGACCGACCTGATTCCCGTCCGCCGCGCCCTTCTGTCCGTCAGCGACAAGGCGGGGCTCGCCGATCTTGCCGCCGCGCTTGTCCGCCACGGGGTCGAACTGGTGTCGACCGGCGGCACCGCCAAGGCGCTGCGCGAGGCCGGCCACACGGTCCTCGACGTGTCCGACCTCACCGGCTTTCCCGAGATGATGGATGGCCGCGTGAAGACGCTGCACCCGACGGTTCACGGCGGCATCCTCGCGGTGCGCGACGACGCGGCGCATGTCGCTTCGATGGAAGAACATGGCATCGGGGCGATCGATCTGGTCGTCGTCAACCTCTACCCCTTCGCCGCGACCGTCGCGAAAGGCGCGGCGCGTGACGAGATCATCGAGAATATCGACATCGGCGGCCCCGCCATGGTCCGCTCTTCGGCGAAGAACCATGCCTTTGTCGGCATCGTCACCGAACCCGAGGATTATGCCGCCGTAATCGCCGAGATGGACGCCAATGACGGCGCCACGACGCTGGCGCTCCGCAAGCGCCTTGCCGCGACCGCCTTCGCGCACACCGCGACCTATGACGGGATGATCGCAAGTTGGTTCGCCTTTGCCGACCAGGGCAAGATGTTCCCCGACACGCTACCGCTGACCGCCAAGCTGTCGGCCGAACTGCGTTACGGCGAGAATCCGCACCAAAAGGCGGCGCTCTACCTTCCCGCCGGCCCGGCCGCGCGCGGGATTGCGCAGGCCGAACAGGTGCAGGGCAAGGAACTCAGCTATAATAATATCAACGACGCCGACGCCGCGCTCGAACTCGTCGCCGAATTTCGCGAGGCCGACCCGACCTGCGTGATCGTCAAGCATGCCAACCCGTGCGGCGTCGCGACCGCCGCGACGATCGCGGAAGCCTATGACGCGGCGCTGAAATGCGACGATGTGTCGGCGTTCGGCGGCATCATCGCGGTCAACCGTCCGCTCGACGGCGCGACTGCCGAACTCATCAGCGGCATCTTCACCGAAGTCGTTTGTGCGCCCGACGCCGACGCCGACGCGCGCGCCGTATTCGCGAAGAAAAAGAATCTCCGCCTGCTGCTAACGGGCGAACTGCCCGATCCCGCACGCGGCGGGCTGATGCTCAAGACGATCGCGGGTGGATGGCTCGCGCAGAGCCGCGACAATGGCCGCATCACGCGCGCCGACCTGAAGGTCGTCACCGACCGCGCGCCGACCGAGGAAGAACTGACCGACGCACTCTTTGCCTGGACCGTCGCGAAGCACGTCAAATCGAACGCCATCGTTTATGCGAAGGGCGGGTCTACGGCGGGCATCGGCGCGGGTCAGATGAACCGCCGCGACAGCGCGCGCATCGCCGCGGTGAAAGCACGCGAAGCGGCCGATAGCCACGGCTGGTCCGAAGCTCGCACCGTCGGCAGCGCAGTGGCGAGCGATGCCTTCTTCCCCTTTGCCGACGGGCTGCTCGCTGCTGTCGAGGCCGGCGCGACCTGCGTCATCCAGCCGGGCGGCTCGATCCGCGACGATGAGGTGATTGCGGCGGCGAACGACGCCGGGCTTGCGATGGTCTTCACGGGCATGCGCCACTTCCGGCATTGATCGGAAGATAAGCGTCGCCCCCACGAAGGCGGAGGCCGTTCTCGGCCTTGTGCCGCAATGGCGGTGTAATCCGCCAGTGGCCTCCGCCTTCGCGGGGCGAGGGATATCGGCTTTATTTAACCGCGCCCGGACGGCATAGCAGGCCTGTGGTCATCATGGCCCCGCGCAAAGGAACAGCATGACTGCCACAACCCATCGGCCCGGTTTCATTACCCGCATGTATAACTGGACGATGGAGAAATCGGCGCATCCGCACGCCGAATTCTGGCTGGCGCTGGTCGCGTTCGTCGAGGCGAGCTTTTTCCCGATCCCGCCGCACCCGTTGCTCGGGCTGATGTGCCTCGCCAATCCGAAAAAGGCGGTGCGTTATGCGATCATCTGTACGCTTGCGTCGGTTGCGGGCGGCATCCTTGGCTACGGGATCGGCTTCTTCCTGTACGAAAGCGTCGGCTTGTGGCTGCTCGGGGTGCTCGGGCTGACCGACGCCTTTCCGCCAGCCGCCTGCTATTTGCGCGAATTCGGCGCCGAGATCATCCTGATCAAGGGTGCAACGCCCATTCCGTTCAAGCTGCTGACGATCACCGCCGGCTTCATCCACATGAATTTCTGGACGTTCCTGTGGGCCAGCCTCGCCAGCCGCGCCTTTTCCTTCATGCTTGTCGGCATATTGTTCCGGCTGTTCGGGGCGCCGATCAAGGCGTTCATCGACAAATATCTGATCTGGGTCACCGGCGCGTTTCTGGTCGCCGTGGTCGCGGGCTTCCTCGCGATCGGCGCGCTGTCGGGCGACGGCAAGACGAAGGAAGCCGACAAATGCAGCGGCGCGACGCTGGAAAGCATCGGGCTGGACCGGAAGTAGCCACGCGGCGCGATGCAACCTGTTCGCGCGCCATGGATTGAAGACGGGTCGCTCCTGCCGCGATAGGGAGCCGCTTTCATGCCGATCCAAGCCTCGGTCACCCATCATCGCGATTTGCGCACCGGCCAGTCGATCTGGTCGGCGCGGCGGCGCCCAGTGGTGCCGACGCACGCATTGACCCGAACCGTCCGCTGCGACGTGACGATCATCGGTGCGGGGATATCGGGGGCGCTGATTGCCGAAACCTTGTCGGAGGCCGGATTGCAGGTCGTGGTGGTTGACCGTCGCCGACCGATGGACGGGTCGACCGCGGCGTCGACGGCTATGCTGCAATATGAAATCGACACCCCTTTGTCGTTGCTGTCGCAGCAAATCGGCCGCGACCGCGCCGAGCGTCTGTGGCGGCGGTCGCGTCAGGCGGTCGACGCGCTGCGCGAGCGCACCGAGCGGCTGGGGATGAAAGTCGATGCCGCGACGCGCGGTTCGATCTATCTGCATGGCAATGTGCTCGATGCGGAGGGGCTGGCGCGCGAAGCCGATGCGCGGCGGCGCGCGGGCTTTGAAGTCGAACTGCTGAAACCCGCAGCGGTGCTCGATCGCTATGGCATTGCCGGTCGGCACGCGATCATCGGCTTTGGCAATTACACCGCTGATCCGCGCCAGCTGACCGCCGCTTATCTGAATATGGCAATCGGTCGCGGCGCGCGAATTTATAGCCCCGTCGATATTTGCGACGTGTCGCCCGGCGCGAGCGGGGTGACGATTACCAGCGCCGAAGGGCATGAAATCCACGCGCAAAATCTGGTTGTCGCGACGGGTTATGAGATGTTGAAGGGCGTCCCGCGCAAAGGGAACAAGATCATCTCAAGCTGGTCGATCGCGACCAAAGCGCAGCCGCGTGCGATCTGGCCAACGGCGGCGATGATATGGGAAGCGGCGGACCCCTATCTCTATATTCGCACGACGCCGCGCGGCGAAGTCATCTGCGGCGGCGAAGACGAAGAGATCAGCGATGCCGGCGAACGCGATGCCAAAATCGCCGACAAGGCGCGGACCTTGTCGCGCAAGCTCGCGGCGCTGCTGCCGATGATCGACGCCACTCCGGTTCATGCCTGGGCGGGCAGTTTCGGCGACAGCAAGACGGGCACGCCGACGATCGGCCGAATTCCCAGGATGCCGAACTGCTATGCCGCGATGGGTTATGGCGGGAACGGCATCACCTTTTCGATGATGGCCGCGCAAATGCTGCGCGGGCTGATCAGCGGCGACGGCGATCCCGACGCCGATCTGGTCAGCTTCTCGCGCAAATTCTGAGCCGGCGCGCTTACTCGTTCGCCGCGGTGTGCAGCCAGTCGGCGTGGCGCGGGGCCTTCTTCGTCTGGCTCCATTCGTCGAGCATCAACGGCGCGACGCGTTTCAGCTCGGCATATTGTTCGGCGGTGCCGATGTCGCATGCCAGCTCGACGCGGTGGCCGTTGGGGTCAAAGAAATAGATCGACTTGAAAATGCCGTGGTGCGTCGGACCGAGGACATCGACGCCCTCGGCTTCGAGATGCGCCTTTGCCGCGACCAGTTCGTCGAAGCTGCCGACCTTGAACGCAAGATGCTGCACCCACGCTGGCGTATTCTCGTCGCGGCCCATGACGGGCTGGTTCGGCAGCTCGAAAAAGGCAAGAATGTTGCCGTTCCCCGCGTCGAGAAAGACATGCATATAGGGGTCATATTCGCCGGTCGACGGCACATGATCCTCGGCAAAGGCGGTGGTGTACGTCATGCCGAGCATGCGCTCGTACCAGTCGACCGTTTCCTTCGCATCCTTGCAGCGATAGGCGGCGTGGTGGACGCCGCCCAATTTGATCGGGCTCGTCATTCGGCGGGTTCCTCGACATTCAATGCACCGCGGCGAATCTGGTCCATTTCCATCGATTTGAACAGCGCGGTGAAATTGCCCTCGCCGAACCCTTCATCCTTCTTGCGCTGGATGAATTCGAAGAAGACGGGGCCGATCACGGTCTGGCCGAAAATCTGGAGCAGCAGGCGCGGATCGCCTTCGGTGGTCGAACCGTCGAGCAGGATACCGCGCGACTGAAGCCCCTCGACCGACTCGCCATGACCCGGAAGACGCTCTTCGAGCATCTCGTAATAGGTTGCCGGCGGCGCGGGCGCGAAGGGATTGCCGAGCGCCTTCAGCTTGTCCCACGCCGCGTAGAGATCGTCGCAGCTGAACGCGATATGCTGAATGCCTTCGCCATTATAGGCGCGCAGATATTCCTCGATCTGGCCCTTGCCGCCCGCACCCTCTTCGTTGAGCGGGATGCGGATCTTGCCGTCGGGGGCGGTCATCGCCTTTGACGTCAGGCCGGTATATTCGCCCTTGATGTCGAAATAACGGATCTCGCGGAAGCCCGCGATCCGCTCATAGAACGCCGCCCAATGCGCCATGCGGCCGCCATAGACATTGTGCGTCAGGTGATCGATGAGCTGCATTCCCGCGCCGACCGGGTGGCGATCGACTCCCTCTTCATACACGAAATCGATGTCGTAGATGCTGAGGTCGTCGCCATAACGGTCGATTAGATAGATGATCGAACCGCCGATGCCGCGGATCGCGGGCAGGCGCAATTCCATCGGGCCGGGGTTGACCTCGACCGGCTCGGCGCCGCGTTCGACGGCCACAGCATAAGCCATGGCCGCATCCCGAACCCGCCACCCCATCCCACAGGCTGAGGGGCCATGTTCGGCAGCGAAGTAGGCGGCGGGCGATTTGGGCTCATAATTGGCAATCAGGTTGATGCCGCCCTGGCGCCACAATTGCACGTCCTTCGAGCGGTGGCGCGCAATCAGCGTGAAGCCCATCGCTTCAAACACAGGCTCAAGAATGCCCTTTTCGGGCGCCGAAAACTCAACGAATTCGAAGCCGTCGAGGCCCAGCGGATTGTCGAAAAGGTCGGCCATGTCGCATTCCCATCTAGTTTCAATTGAAACTATTATGATGGAATGCAGGCGGGGAGTCAATGTGCCAGACTCGTCGCCCCCGCGAAGGCGGGGGCCGTAATCGTCCTGGCACTTCGCCGCTGCGCAAACCTTCAGCGGCCCCCGCCTTCGCGGGGGCGACGGATCGAATTATGCCGCCGCCTCAAACGCCTCCAGCGCTTCGCTGGCCTTTACCCAGCGCGCTTCGGCGGCTTCCTGCGCGGCAACGATCTTGCCGCGGCGCTGCGACAATTCGCTCATCGTCAGCCCGGCATATTCGTTGCTCGCACCCTGCGGGTCGAACATCGCGCGGTCGATCGCGGACAGCACGACCTGATATTTGGCCAGGTCGGCTTCGGCGTCCGAGACCTCCTTCCTGACTTTCGCCGCGGCCTCGCGCGCTGCAGCGGCCGCCTTGCGGTCTTCCTTCTTGTCCGCCTTCGAGGCCTTTTCCTTCGACGGACCCTTGCCGAGGATCAGGTCGACATAATCGTCCATGCTGCCCGAATATTCGCGCGCGGTGCCGTCGTCGACGAGTACGAGCCGGTCGGCGGTAAGTTCGAGCATGTGTCGATCGTGGCTGACGAGCACTACCGCGCCGTCGAAGGCATTGAGAGCCTGCACCAGCGCTTCGCGCGCATCGACGTCAAGGTGGTTGGTCGGTTCGTCGAGGATCAGCAGGTGCGGCGCGTCGCGTGTGATGAGCGCGAGCGCGAGCCGCGCACGCTCGCCGCCCGACAGCTTGGCGACCTGCGTCGTCGCCTTGTTGCCCGAAAAACCGAAGCGGCCAAGCTGCGCACGGATCGCTGCTTGTGTCTTGCCCTCCATCACGCGCGTCATATGCGCGAGCGGAGTGTCGCTGCCGTCGAGTTCCTCGACCTGATATTGCGTGAAATAGCCGACGCGCATCTTGCCCGATGCTGCCATCGCTCCCGCCATAGGCGTCAACTGTGCTGCGAGCAGCCGTGCGAGCGTCGTCTTGCCATTGCCGTTGCGGCCGAGCAGTGCGATGCGGTCGTCAGGATCGATGCGCAGATTCAGACGCTGCAGCACCGGGCGTTCGGCGTAGCCCACGCTCGCGAGGTCGAGCGTGATTAGCGGCGGCTTCAATTCGTCCGGGCTCGGGAAATCGAACGCAAGTGTCTGGTCTTCGGCAAGTGCGGCGATCGGCTGCATCTTGGCGAGCAGCTTCGCGCGTGACTGCGCCTGCTTCGCGGTCGACGCGCGCGCGCTGTTGCGCGCGATATAATCCTGAAGCTTGGCGCGCTGCGCATCCTGCGACGCCTTCGCCGCGGCGAGCTGCGCCGCTCGTTCGGCGCGCTGGCGCTCGAACGCGTCATAACCGCCCGCGTAAAGCGTGACCTTGCCGCCCTCGAGATGTAGGATATTGTCGACGACATTGTTGAGCAGGTCGCGTTCGTGGCTGATAACGACGAGCTGCCCCGGATAGGCGCGCAGGAAATTTTCCAGCCACAGCGTCGCTTCGAGGTCGAGGTGGTTCGACGGTTCGTCGAGCAATAGCAGATCGGGTTCGGAGAATAGCAACGCAGCGAGCGCGACGCGCATCTTCCACCCGCCTGAGAAGCTGTCGAGCGGCTGGCCCTGCATATCCTCGTCGAAACCGAGCCCGATCAGGATACGTGCGGCGCGCGCCGGCGCGGTATAGGCGTCGATCGCAATCAGCCGCTCATGAATGTCGCCGAGCTTGTCGGGATCCTGCTCGGTCTCCGACGCCGTCAGCAGTTCGGCGCGCTCGGTATCCGCGGCAAGGACGGTGTCGAACGGCGTCGCGGTGCCACTTGGTGCCTCCTGCGCTATATAGCCGACGCGCGTCTTGCGCGGCATGTCGATGCTGCCCTCGTCAGCTTCGAGCTGACCGATCATCACCTTCATCAGCGTCGATTTGCCCGCGCCGTTACGTCCGATCAGCCCGACGCGGCTTTTTGCCGGCAGGCTCGCAGTGGCGCGTTCCAGGATGGCGCGCCCGCCAAGGCGTACTGTGATTCCATTAATTGTCAGCATGGCCGCGCGCCTAGCATGTTCGGCGCGCCAGCCCAAGACCGGACTGGCGTTCGGCGCGACGCTGGGGCAAGCAGGCACCATGGCCGCACTTGCTCCCTTTCATATCGCCTTTCCCGTCGACGACTTGGGCGCCGCGCGCCATTTCTACGGCACCGTCCTCGGCTGCCCAGAAGGACGCAGCGCCCCGGACTGGATCGACTTCAATCTCTATGGCCATCAGATCGTCGCGCACCGCGTCGATACGCCGCGCGTCAGGGCCGCGCATAATCCGGTCGACGGGCATGATGTGCCAGTGCCGCATTTCGGCGTCGTGCTACCGCCCGCCGAGTGGCAGGCGCTCGCCGACCGATTGAAGGCAGCGGGGACCGATTTCGTAATCGAACCGCACACCCGCTTTCCGGGCCAGCCGGGCGAGCAATCGACGATGTTCTTTCACGATCCCGCAGGTAACGCGCTTGAGTTCAAGGCCTTCGCCGATCTGGACCAACTGTTCGCCAAATAGGCCTCAGTGCCCGCCGCCCATCGAAATCTGCTTTGGCCGCGGCGCGAACCACACCGATATCGCGGCAATCACGAAGACCACGCCCGATGCGAGGAACAGGTGCAGCACCCCGATCGTCGAGGCCTGCACTTCGACCAACCGCTCTATCGCGCCGCGCGCTTGTTCAAGCGTTAGGCCTGCATTCTGCAGCGAGGTCATCGTCGCTTCGGGATTGTTGAGCGAGGAGACAAGCTCTGACCGCGAGGTCCGACTCGCGTCGTCCCATGCGGTGGTCGCAATCGCGGTGCCGATCGCCCCGCACAGTGTGCGCAGGAAGCTCATCAAGCCCGCGGCGGAGGTCTGATGTTGCGCCGGCACCGAACTCAGCGCGAGCGCGGTCAGCCCGACGAAGAAGAAGGGCATGCCGATCCCCTGCAATATGTGTGGCAGCGCGAGCGTCCAATAGCCGACGTCGGCATTCCAGCTTGCGCGCAGGATCGACATCACCGCCATCCAGAGGATGCCCGCGGAGATGGTGATACGCACGTCGATTTTTGTGATCAGCCCCGCCGCGACCGGTGACAGCAGCACCGCGAACACGCCTAACCAGGCGACGATGAAGCCGGTCTCGGTCGCGGTATAACCCGCGACCTGCTGGAGCCATAAGGGCGTCAGCACGACTTGCGCGAAAAAGGCACCGAAGCCGAGTGAGATCGCCATCGTTGCGAAACTGAAGCCGCGGAAGCGGAAGATGCGCAGATTCACGACCGGATTGGCGTCGGTGAGTTCCCAGATCACGAACGCGGCAAAGCTGATTGCCGCGATGACAGCAAGCCCGACAATCCACGTCGAACCGAACCAGTCATGTTCGCGCCCGGTATCGAGCATGATCTGAAACGCCCCGACCGACACGACAAGCAAGATCAGGCCGATTACGTCGATGCGTGCCTTGGCGCGCTTCGTCTCGAACGGCGTCAGCAGGGTGAACACGCCGAACGCGCAGATCGCGACGACGGGTAGGTTGATGAAGAATATCCACGGCCAGGTCCAGTTATCGCTGATCGTGCCGCCGAGGATTGGGCCGAGGATCGGCGCCGTCGTTGTAGTCATCGCCCAGATCGCGAGGCCCACGCCCGCCTTTTCCTTGGGGAAGATTCGGAGCAGCAATATCTGCGACAGCGGCATCAGCGGACCGCCCGCGAGGCCCTGCAAAATGCGGAAAAGCACCAGCGCGTCGAGCGTTCGCGACACACCGCAGAGGAAAGAGAAGATGCCGAAGCCGATGATCGAGATCATGAACCAACGCACGGTCCCGAACCGCATCGCAAGCCAGCCGGTCAGCGGCACGCTGATCGCGTCTGCAACCGCATAGCTGGTAATCACCCATGTACCCTGCGTCGGCGAGACCGCGAGCCCGCCCGCGATATGCGGCACCGACACGTTCGCAATCGTCGTGTCCAGCACGACGACGAAATTGGCCAGCGCAAGTGCAAAGGCCGCGACGATCAGCCGCACGCCGGTGAGCGGCTGCGGTTCGGCGGGGATCACAGAGATAGAGTTGGCGGCGCTGGCCATCACTCAGTTCCCGCGCGTATCGATCGTGGCTTCCATCGACAGGCCGACGCGCAGCGGATGGGCCTTCAACTCTTTCGGATCAAGCGCGATGCGGACCGGCAGGCGTTGGACGACCTTGACCCAGTTACCGGTCGCATTCTGCGCGGGGATCAGCGAGAAGGCCGCGCCGGTGCCGCCGGCGATGCCGATCACCTTGCCGCGATAGACGACGTCGTCGCCATAATAGTCGGAGGTCAGTTCGACCGGCTGGCCGATCCGGATATCCCCGAACTGGCTTTCCTTGAAATTAGCGTCGACATAGGCCGTACTGATGGGGACGATCACCATGATCGGCGCGCCCGCGGCGATCCGCTGGCCCACCTGAACCTGCCGGTTGGTGACAATGCCGTCGACCGGCGCGCGCAGCACCGTACGCGCAAGATCAAGCTTTGCCTTCTCCAGCCTCGCTTCGGCGGCAGCGACATCGGGTGCGGTGTTGATCGTCGTACCGCGGACGACGGCTTCGGCGGCGCCCAGGTCACCGCTCGCCGATCCGCGCGTCGCCTCGGCGGAGGCAATTCCTGCTGCCGCGAGGTCGCGCGCGGCCGACGCCGACGCGAGCGCGGCGCGTGCGGAGGTCAGCTCTTCGCCCGAAACCGCGCCGGTTCCGGCGATGCTTTCGCGCCGGGCAAGCTCGGCGCGCGCGCGCTCGACCGTCGCATTGGCGTCGCGCAGCCGCGCCCGCGCCTGCGCAATATCGGCGCCACGCGCCGCGACGCGCGCGCGCGCCGCATCAGCATTGGCATCGGCCTGTCCGTAACGCTGGCGCGCGAGGCGGAGCGCCGCTTCGGCGTCGACGACTGCGATACGCTGATCGGCGTCGTCGAGGATGACGAGGATGTCGCCCTTCTTCACCGCCTGCGTCCCGCTGACGCGCACTTCCTTGACCGGGCCTGCGATAAGCGCGGTCACCTGCGCGGAGTCCGCGCCGACATAGGCATTGTCGGTATGCACTCGCCCCGCCTGTGTCAGGAAATACCATAGGCCCCACATAACCCCGATGGTCACGACCACGATCGCGAGGATGCGGAGCAGCTTTGTGCGCTTAGCGCCATTGCCTTCGGAGCTTGCGTCGGAAGAGGTTTCGGGAGCGGGGGTTGCGGCTGCAGCCGTTTCGTCGGCCATCATTCGTCTCCTGTCAGGTTGGGCGCGCGATATCCGCCGCCGAGCGCACGGATAAGGGCGACATCGAGCGAGAGCTGGCGCGCTTCGAGGTCGGCAACGGTGCGGCTCAATGCCACCATGCTATCCTCTGCAGTCAGCTGAACGATCTGGTTCGAGAGTCCGGCGCGGTAACGCAACCCGGCCAGCTTCGAAGCCTCGGCCGCCGCGGTCAGCGCATCACGCCGACCGACGAGTTGGCGCTCGGTTGCCGCGCGTTGTGCAACAAGATCGGCAACGTCGCGCAGCGCGCCGATCAGCGTTCGGTCATAGGTTGCGACTGCAGCGTCATAGTCGGCGCGCGATCCGCGATAGCGGCCCTGCAGGCGTCCACCCTCAAAGATCGGTAGGCTGATCGCGGCACCGCCATTGCCATATTCGGAGCCCGATTTGAACAAGTTGGAGAGGCCGAGCGACTGAAGTCCGACGAGCGCAGACAGGCTGATATTGGGATAGAAATCGGCGCGCGCAACGTCGATGCGCTTCGCGGCGGCTTCTGACCGCAACCGCGCAGCGATGATATCGGGGCGGCGTCCGATCAGGTCGATCCCGGCATTCGCGGGCAGTCCCAGCAACGGCCGCGCCATTTGCGGTCGCGAGATCGACAGCCCCCGATCGGGGCCGGCGCCGACGAGCGCTGCGATCCGGTTACGCGTCGTAGCTATCACTTCTTCGAGCACCACGACGTCGGCGCGCGCCGAAGCCGCGCGGCTTTCGGCCTGCCGCTGACTCGCCTGATTTTCGATCCCGGCGCGCGCTCGCTCGCCCGACAGGTCCGCGCTTGCGGTGCGGACCCGCACCGCATCCTCTGCAACATCAAGCGCCTGATAATAGCCCGCAAGATCGGCATAGGCTGCGGCGATGCCGGTGGTGAGCATCAGCCGTGCCTGCGCCTCGTCGACGCGTGCGGCTTCGGCCTCGGACGTCGCCGCTGCGAGCGCTGCGCGATTTTTGCCCCACAGGTCAAGATCGAAGCTGAAGGTCGCGGCGATATGTCCGGTATCCTGGATGCCGTCGGGCACGAATTCGGGCGGAATGCCCATATTCTTGCTTTGCTGGACGCCGCCCGCGCTGCCCTCGGCGCCGACACGCGGCAACAGTGCAGCACCCGCCTGTTGCGCCATTGCATCCGCTGCGCGCGCGCGCGCCGCTGCGATCTCGACGTCGGGCGAACCGTTGAGCCCTTCGGCAATCAGCGCATCAAGTTGAGCGTCGCCAAAGCCCCGCCACCAACCCTCGGCGGGCCATTCGCCCTGCGTGGCACCAAAGGCGGTCGCCGACTCAAGCGCTTCGACAGCGGCAGGCGCGGGCTTCGGCCCAAGGTCGGGAACGGTGGCACAGCCCGCTAACAGGCTGAAAACAGCGGAGGAGAGAAAAATCGATCGGGGCATGGCTTCCAACGATACTAGCTGGTATCATGCGCCATTGGACCTCGGAGGATGCGTTGTCAATCGAAATGATACCAGCTAGTACGGCAGGCTTAGACGATGCCGCGACGATGCGCCGCAAGGCATTTGTCGATGCTGCGCGCGAGTTGTTTTTCGCAAACGGCTATGCCGGAACAACGATGTCGTCGATCGCGAGCAAAGTCGGAGGATCAAAGACGACGCTCTGGACCTATTTCCCGTCGAAAGAGGAACTCTTCGAAGCCGTAGTCGACGATATCGTCGAGCAATATGGCCAGACGCTTGCGATAGACTTGCCGCTCGACGAACCGGTGCTCGACGTGCTGCGGCGCTTCGGCAATCTGCTGATGACCAAATTGACCGCGACTCCGATCCTCTCGCTCTTTCGGCTCGTCGTCGGCGAGGCCGAGCGTTTCCCGCACCTTGCCGAAACCTTCTACGAGCGCGGCCCACGCCGGGGAAAGGCTCGCGCTGCGATATGGGTGGGGGAGAAAATGGTGCGCGGCGAGCTCAGGATGGGCGACCCAATGCGCGCGGTTCAGCAGTTCACCGGGCTTTGCCAATCGGGCATCTATCAGTTCGCGATGCTCAATCTTCCTGAAAGCCGCGACCTTTCTCGGCTTCAGGACGATGTCGACGCAGCGCTCGACACTTTCTATCGCGCGTGGCGACCGGAAAGCTGAGCCTTGGGGCGGTGGCTTGCCGCATCCGTCATCCTGTGCAATAGGCGCCGCCCCCGACCGGGTCTCCGATCACAGGAGCATGTCATGGACAAGGCGGCCGCGAGCGCGCTCGGCCTCGATTTCGGCACGACGAACAGCGTCGTTGCGCTGGCTGATGGCCAAGGTGGGACCAAGCTGGTGTCGTTCGGTGACAGCGGCGAGGCGGTGTTTCGCTCGGCGCTATGCTTCTGGGAAGAGGAACGCGGCTGGAACGGCATCGCGCATGAGGCGGGTCCTTGGGCGATCGACGAATATCTGCAATCGCCGCTCGACAGCCGCTTCATCCAGTCGTTCAAGAGCGTTGCTGCGAGCCCGCTGTTCGAACGCGCGATGATCTTCAATAAACCGTTCCGCTTCGAGGATATGGGCCGCCTTTTCCTCCAGCGCCTCGTCGCGCACGCCGGCGGCGCGCTCGACGAGCGGCCGCACCGCATTATCGTCGGCCGCCCGGTCGAATATGCCGGAGCCCGTCCCGAGCCCGACCTTGCGCGCCAACGCTATGACGCGATGCTTGCGGCGTTCGGCACTGAAATCTATTATGTCCACGAACCGCTCGGCGCCGCGCACAGCTATGCGTCGCGCCTGACCGAACCTGCGACGATCCTCGTCGCCGATTTCGGCGGCGGCACGACCGATTTTTCGATCGTCCGTGTTGCAGAGCCCGGGAGCCAGCGCCGTTGCGTGCCGCTTGCCTCATCCGGGATCGGGATCGCCGGTGACCGCTTTGATTATCGCATAGTCGACCGGCTGGTCCTGCCCCTTCTCGGCAAGGGGAGTAATTACAGGTCGTTCGACAAATCGCTCGAGATACCCGGCGGCTATTTCGCCGATTTCGGCGACTGGTCGCGGCTCGCGATGATGCGCAACCGGCGCACGCTTGACGACATCCGCCGCCTTCAGCGCGATGCCGAGCGGCCCGAGTTGATTGGCCGCATGATCGCGCTAATCGAGCATGAACAGGGATTCCCGCTCTATGACGCAGTGGGTAGGCTCAAACGGGCGCTATCGAGCGACGACAACGCGCAATTTCATTTCACCGGCGGCGGCATCGAGATTGGCGCCGATGTGCGGCGCTCCGATTTCGAGCAATGGATCGCCGATGACCTTCGCCGCATCGAGATAGCAATGGATCAAGCGATTGCCCGCGCGGGCACGGCGCCCGAAGGGATCGACCGCGTCTTCCTGACTGGAGGATCTTCGCTGATTCCGGCCATCCGCATGATATTCGCTCGCCGCTTCGGCGAGGAGCGTATCGCGACTGGTGGTGAACTTACCTCGATCGCCCACGGTCTTGCATTGATCGGCGAGGAATCCGATCCGGCCGAGTGGGCAGCATGATTGCTTTGCCGTTCGAAAAGGAACTTTAGGGCGTCGAACAGTTAAAACTGGCCACTTCAGACGCAAAAAAGCCCGCCTTCCAGAAGGAAAGGCGGGCTTTTTGTTGGTTGCGGGAGCAGGATTTGAACCTGCGACCTTCAGGTTATGAGCCTGACGAGCTACCGGGCTGCTCCATCCCGCGTCAACCAATCGCGATCGCCAGTCGGGACCGCAGAAACAGCAAAAGGCCGGCATCGCTGCCGGCCTCTAACTTTGTGAATGGGTTTCTTTCGACCATACGCCGGCCACAATGCCTGGCGACGTCCTACTCTTCCAGGGCTTGAGCCATAGTACCATCGGCGCTGTCAGGTTTCACGTCCGAGTTCGAGATGGGATCGGGTGGGTCACTGACGCCATGGTCACCAAGCAATGAAGCCGGCGTAGGTCAAAAGGGTTTCAATCGATGTCCGTGCAATACTGTCTGATCAATCATCCACTATCGAGGACAAACCGTTCAGGCTTGTCGTTGATGGCGGGACTCTTAAGTGCGAATAGAGCAATTAGTATCGGTTAGCTCCACGCGTTACCGCGCTTCTACATCCGATCTATCAACGTGGTGGTCTTCCACGGCTCTATGAAATCTTATCTTGAGGGAGGCTTCCCGCTTAGATGCTTTCAGCGGTTATCCCGTCCATACATAGCTACCCTGCTGCGCGGCTGGCGCCACGACAGGTACACCAGAGGTATGTTCAACCCGGTCCTCTCGTACTAGGGTCAACTCCTCTCAAATTTCGACGCCCACGGCAGATAGGGACCAAACTGTCTCACGACGTTCTGAACCCAGCTCACGTACCACTTTAATTGGCGAACAGCCAAACCCTTGGGACCTGCTCCAGCCCCAGGATGTGATGAGCCGACATCGAGGTGCCAAACGATTCCGTCGATATGAGCTCTTGGGAATCATCAGCCTGTTATCCCCGGCGTACCTTTTATCCGTTGAGCGATGGCCCTTCCACTCGGGACCACCGGATCACTATGACCGACTTTCGTCTCTGCTCGACTCGTCAGTCTCGCAGTCAGGCAGGCTTATGCCATTGCACTCTAACAGACGGTTTCCAACCGTCCTGAGCCTACCATCGCGCGCCTCCGTTACTCTTTAGGAGGCGACCGCCCCAGTCAAACTACCCGCCACAGAGGGTCCCTGATCCAGTTTCATGGATCGAGGTTAGACATCAGAAAACAACAGGGTGGTATTTCACCTATGGCTCCACGTCAGCTGGCGCCAACGCTTCAAAGCCTCCCACCTATGCTACACAGTTCTTTCCTAATGCCACTCTGAAGCTGCAGTAAAGGTGCACGGGGTCTTTCCGTCTAACCGCGGGTACTCCGCATCTTCACGGAGAATTCAATTTCGCTGAGCATCTCCTGGAGACAGTGGGGAAGTCGTTACGCCATTCGTG